>NZ_JQNF01000012.1 GCF_000745125.1 Carnobacterium jeotgali MS3 | reverse complement strand
ACCATTATCTTATGAAAATGAACGGTATTGGATTATTTTTAATGGGGAAATTTATAATTATATAGAGTTAAGAAAAAAACTAAGTGGTCAAGGGTATTTATTTAAAACGGATAGTGATACCGAAGTTATCATTGCAGCTTATTCAGCCTATAAAGAAGAAGTAGTGGATAAATTAAGAGGAATGTTTGCATTTGTGATTTGGGACAAAGTAGAAAAAACATTCTTTGGAGCTCGTGATCATTTTGGGATTAAACCTTTTTATTATGCAGTAGAAGAACAAGGCCTATATGTGGCTTCTGAAAAGAAAGCTATTCTAAAAGTGGTTCAAGACCGACAATTAGATCAAATTGCTTTACAAAATTATTTAACTTTTCAATATGTTCCAGGATCAGAAACGATGCACCAATCAATTAAGGAACTACTTCCTGGTCATTTTATGACAAAGAAATTAAATGAGACAGTAAAAATTACGAGATATTGGCAGGCTGATTTTTCACCCATTAACAAATCAGAAGATTTTTTTACAAAAGAAATTCGAACAAGCTTATGGGATTCCGTTGAAAAACATATGAGGTCAGACGTTACAGTTGGTTCCTTCTTATCAGGAGGAATTGATTCGTCAATCATTGTAGCAATGGCACGCGAGTTTAATCCTAAGCTTAAGACATTATCCGTTGGATTTGAAAGAGACGGATACAATGAAATTAATTTAGCTGAAGAGACGGCAGAAGAGTTAAAAGTAGAAAACTTTAGTCATACGATTACTGTAGAAGAATTCATGGCTGAATTTCCACGTTTTGTTTGGCATATGGACGATCCTTTAGCTGACCCTGCAGCAATGCCGCAATTCTTTTTGTCAGCATTAGCTCGAAAGCATGTAAAAGTTGCGTTATCTGGTGAAGGAGCTGATGAATTATTTGGAGGGTATGGTATTTATAATGAACCACATGCGTTGAGAATGTTTAATCTTACTGGTAAGTATACCAACCAAGCTATCCATCAGTTAGCTCAGCTGATGCCTGATGGAGTAAAAGGGAAGAGTTTTCTTCTTAGAGGAACCGTTCCTTTAGAACATCGGTACGTTGGAAATGCAAAGATTTTTGAAGAGCTTGAA
This sequence comes from Carnobacterium jeotgali MS3, assembly GCF_000745125.1. Lineage (GTDB taxonomy): Bacteria > Bacillota > Bacilli > Lactobacillales > Carnobacteriaceae > Carnobacterium_B > Carnobacterium_B jeotgali. The sequence continues at coordinate 11,967 of NZ_JQNF01000012.1, read as the reverse complement.
AAGAAAAAATTGTTAACCAATTATAATGCTAACTACCCGTTCAAAAATGTGACTGATTCATTTTATCAGCAAACAGTAGGGCGTAATCCAGTGGATCGCATGCAATTAATTGATATTAATACTTGGCTAAATGGAGATCTACTTTTAAATGCAGATAGAACTACAATGGCTCATTCTTTAGAGTTGAGAACACCATTTTTAGATAAAGAAGTATTTAATATTGCTAAAGAAATACCAGCACATTTAAGGCTAGCTCATGGAACGACTAAATATATTTTAAGAAAAGCCGTAGAAGGCATTGTTCCAGAAAATGTTATTTACCGTAAAAAATTAGGTTTTCCAGTTCCAATCCGTCATTGGTTAAAAGATGAAATGTATGATTGGGCATTGACGATTATACGGGAATCTCAAACAGAGCATTTATTAAATAAAGGTTATATTGAAGACCTCTTAATTAATCATCGCATAGGTAAGATAGATTATTCGCGTAAAATATGGACAGCTTTAACTTTTATGGTTTGGCACCGTATTTATGTCGAAGAATCACAAGAATTTTTAACAGAACCGCTACAATCTTCTGTACAGCAATAATTAATATATGAAATTAGATAAAAATTTGTATTGATAAATATAGACCATAAGTACACAAGTATCCTGTGTACTTATGGTCTAAAATACATTATTTTACATAGAAATATGTATCTAGAACCTTGTTAATACAGGGTTACTTTTTTACAATCATTATTTTTCTTATAGAAAGAAATAATAACTAAAATAGCAGTAGCAACCACTGGTTGCTACTATGGAAACCAATAAGTTCTATTAAATTAGGACTATTTGGTAGATAATAAGGTGTCGATTAGAAGGGGGTTAGAAAGGTTATTCTTGAATGGTACACATAATAGATAACTTATTTTCTTCGAAATAATATTTTATACCTACTATTATTTCAATCTAAACAGATAGGTAAAAACAAGTAGCGAGAGGAATGGTTTTTTGGAAAGATATAAGAGTCGAAAAGAATTAAAAGCGGAGGTGAAAGAGGTATTACGTGGCAGATGGAAAGAAGCCATTTTATTAAGTGCTATACCAATAATTTTAACAATAATAGGGGTAGCGATTACTTTATTATCCTATTCCTTTATTCAGCAAATAATCGGTTTATTTTCTGATATAGGGACTAATATTAACAGGTATGAGTCATCATATACTGAAGACTTTTGGTCTACCATCTTTGGAGCCTTATCTACGTTTATTGCTGTTGGTATTTCATATACTTTTTTAGATTGGTTAAGAAACCCAACTATGCGTATTGAACCAGTTAAACAAGCTTTTCAAATATTCACTAAAAAATACTTTTTAGGTACGTTTTTAATTTATATTTTCACCGGATTTTTTACCTTATTATGGGCATTTCTTTTTATCGTACCAGGAATTATAAAAACAATATCTTATTCTCAAGCCTATTTCATTTATAAAGATCAAAAAATACTAACTGAAAATGGAAAAGTATCTGCTCTCGATTGCATAACAGAAAGTAGAAAAATGATGGATGGCCATAAGTGGGAATACTTTGTATTACAGTTAAGCTTTATTGGCTGGGGCATTTTAAGCATTCTATCTCTAGGAATCGGATTTCTATGGTTAAAACCATATGTATATTGTACATATGCAGCATTTTATAATAATCTGACTGAAAATAGTCATTTTGACGAGTCATTAGATGACTTTTAATCTACTTAAGTTATGTATAAATAGCTAGACTAAAAAAAAGAGTAGTTCTAAATTGTTTATTATCAATAAATAAGTTTATTGAAGGGACAATTAATACAGAACTATAATAGAGTATGCTTACCATTTAAGGTGTCGACAATTGCGCTATATTAGCAAAAATAGTTTAACTTCAATAGACTATAAAGAAAGTACAATAGCAACTAAACTCACGTGTGACTATAATTAAGGAGCGATATTTTATGGGCAAAACAAAATGGTATTCCGGAGGAAATGAACGAGCAAAACAAGCAGCAAATATTATTACTGATCTATTAGATGATTTAAAAACAAACTTAGAAAACGAGTCGCTACAAAATGTATTAGAGAATTATTTTGAAGAATTAGAACAAAAGGGCGCTTCTATTCCTATGATTTTAAGTCGTATGAACTTAGATATTTCTAAAGCAATCAGAAATGATGGAGTTACTCTATCAGACTATCAATCTAAAAAACTAAAAGAATTGACTTCCATATCCAATATTAGATATGGATATTAACAGTGTACAAAAATAGATAAATTCAATTATTCCTAATTAAATTAATTTATAAGGTCACAGTAGTTATAGTGACCTTATTTTGTTTAGTCAATATGGAAAGATCAATTAAATTATATAGCCAATCGTTCCTTTAAGTTATCTAATGCTTTTTATAAATATTAAATACATGAAATTGGATAAAATCGTGTATCCGGAATCCTATTCCAATAGGGTTCTTTTTTTAGTTCGTCCTTCAACACACGATTTTATCCAATTTCATGTATTTAATATTTATAAAAAGCATTAGATAACTTAAAGGAACGATTGGCTATATAATTTAATTGATCTTTCCATATTGACTAAACAAAATAAGGTCACTATAACTACTGTGACCTTATAAATTAATTTAATTAGGAATAATTGAATTTATCTATTTTTGTACACTGTTAATATCCATATCTAATATTGGATATGGAAGTCAATTCTTTTAGTTTTTTAGATTGATAGTCTGATAGAGTAACTCCATCATTTCTGATTGCTTTAGAAATATCTAAGTTCATACGACTTAAAATCATAGGAATAGAAGCGCCCTTTTGTTCTAATTCTTCAAAATAATTCTCTAATACATTTTGTAGCGACTCGTTTTCTAAGTTTGTTTTTAAATCATCTAATAGATCAGTAATAATATTTGCTGCTTGTTTTGCTCGTTCATTTCCTCCGGAATACCATTTTGTTTTGCCCATAAAATATCGCTCCTTAATTATAGTCACACGTGAGTTTAGTTGCTATTGTACTTTCTTTATAGTCTATTGAAGTTAAACTATTTTTGCTAATATAGCGCAATTGTCGACACCTTAAATGGTAAGCATACTCTATTATAGTTCTGTATTAATTGTCCCTTCAATAAACTTATTTATTGATAATAAACAATTTAGAACTACTCTTTTTTTTAGTCTAGCTATTTATACATAACTTAAGTAGATTAAAAGTCATCTAATGACTCGTCAAAATGACTATTTTCAGTCAGATTATTATAAAATGCTGCATATGTACAATATACATATGGTTTTAACCATAGAAATCCGATTCCTAGAGATAGAATGCTTAAAATGCCCCAGCCAATAAAGCTTAACTGTAATACAAAGTATTCCCACTTATGGCCATCCATCATTTTTCTACTTTCTGTTATGCAATCGAGAGCAGATACTTTTCCATTTTCAGTTAGTATTTTTTGATCTTTATAAATGAAATAGGCTTGAGAATAAGATATTGTTTTTATAATTCCTGGTACGATAAAAAGAAATGCCCATAATAAGGTAAAAAATCCGGTGAAAATATAAATTAAAAACGTACCTAAAAAGTATTTTTTAGTGAATATTTGAAAAGCTTGTTTAACTGGTTCAATACGCATAGTTGGGTTTCTTAACCAATCTAAAAAAGTATATGAAATACCAACAGCAATAAACGTAGATAAGGCTCCAAAGATGGTAGACCAAAAGTCTTCAGTATATGATGACTCATACCTGTTAATATTAGTCCCTATATCAGAAAATAAACCGATTATTTGCTGAATAAAGGAATAGGATAATAAAGTAATCGCTACCCCTATTATTGTTAAAATTATTGGTATAGCACTTAATAAAATGGCTTCTTTCCATCTGCCACGTAATACCTCTTTCACCTCCGCTTTTAATTCTTTTCGACTCTTATATCTTTCCAAAAAACCATTCCTCTCGCTACTTGTTTTTACCTATCTGTTTAGATTGAAATAATAGTAGGTATAAAATATTATTTCGAAGAAAATAAGTTATCTATTATGTGTACCATTCAAGAATAACCTTTCTAACCCCCTTCTAATCGACACCTTATTATCTACCAAATAGTCCTAATTTAATAGAACTTATTGGTTTCCATAGTAGCAACCAGTGGTTGCTACTGCTATTTTAGTTATTATTTCTTTCTATAAGAAAAATAATGATTGTAAAAAAGTAACCCTGTATTAACAAGGTTCTAGATACATATTTCTATGTAAAATAATGTATTTTAGACCATAAGTACACAGGATACTTGTGTACTTATGGTCTATATTTATCAATACAAATTTTTATCTAATTTCATATATTAATTATTGCTGTACAGAAGATTGTAGCGGTTCTGTTAAAAATTCTTGTGATTCTTCGACATAAATACGGTGCCAAACCATAAAAGTTAAAGCTGTCCATATTTTACGCGAATAATCTATCTTACCTATGCGATGATTAATTAAGAGGTCTTCAATATAACCTTTATTTAATAAATGCTCTGTTTGAGATTCCCGTATAATCGTCAATGCCCAATCATACATTTCATCTTTTAACCAATGACGGATTGGAACTGGAAAACCTAATTTTTTACGGTAAATAACATTTTCTGGAACAATGCCTTCTACGGCTTTTCTTAAAATATATTTAGTCGTTCCATGAGCTAGCCTTAAATGTGCTGGTATTTCTTTAGCAATATTAAATACTTCTTTATCTAAAAATGGTGTTCTCAACTCTAAAGAATGAGCCATTGTAGTTCTATCTGCATTTAAAAGTAGATCTCCATTTAGCCAAGTATTAATATCAATTAATTGCATGCGATCCACTGGATTACGCCCTACTGTTTGCTGATAAAATGAATCAGTCACATTTTTGAACGGGTAGTTAGCATTATAATTGGTTAACAATTTTTTCTTTTCAAGCTCTTCAAAAATCTTTGCATTTCCAACGTACCGATGTTCTAAAGGAACGGTTCCTCTAAGAAGAAAACTCTTCCCTTTTACTCCATCAGGCATCAGCTGAGCTAACTGATGGATAGCTTGGTTGGTATACTTACCAGTAAGATTAAACATTCTCAACGCATGTGGTTCATTATAAATACCATACCCTCCAAATAATTCATCAGCTCCTTCACCAGATAACGCAACTTTTACATGCTTTCGAGCTAATGCTGACAAAAAGAATTGCGGCATTGCTGCAGGGTCAGCTAAAGGATCGTCCATATGCCAAACAAAACGTGGAAATTCAGCCATGAATTCTTCTACAGTAATCGTATGACTAAAGTTTTCTACTTTTAACTCTTCTGCCGTCTCTTCAGCTAAATTAATTTCATTGTATCCGTCTCTTTCAAATCCAACGGATAATGTCTTAAGCTTAGGATTAAACTCGCGTGCCATTGCTACAATGATTGACGAATCAATTCCTCCTGATAAGAAGGAACCAACTGTAACGTCTGACCTCATATGTTTTTCAACGGAATCCCATAAGCTTGTTCGAATTTCTTTTGTAAAAAAATCTTCTGATTTGTTAATGGGTGAAAAATCAGCCTGCCAATATCTCGTAATTTTTACTGTCTCATTTAATTTCTTTGTCATAAAATGACCAGGAAGTAGTTCCTTAATTGATTGGTGCATCGTTTCTGATCCTGGAACATATTGAAAAGTTAAATAATTTTGTAAAGCAATTTGATCTAATTGTCGGTCTTGAACCACTTTTAGAATAGCTTTCTTTTCAGAAGCCACATATAGGCCTTGTTCTTCTACTGCATAATAAAAAGGTTTAATCCCAAAATGATCACGAGCTCCAAAGAATGTTTTTTCTACTTTGTCCCAAATCACAAATGCAAACATTCCTCTTAATTTATCCACTACTTCTTCTTTATAGGCTGAATAAGCTGCAATGATAACTTCGGTATCACTATCCGTTTTAAATAAATACCCTTGACCACTTAGTTTTTTTCTTAACTCTATATAATTATAAATTTCCCCATTAAAAATAATCCAATACCGTTCATTTTCATAAGATAATGGTTGGTGCCCTTTTTCAATATCGATAATACTTAATCTTCTAAAACCTAAAGCAATCGTATTATCTTTATAATACCCCTCTTCATCTGGTCCTCTATGTACAATCATTTTATTCATCTCATTAATATTGTTCTCTATTGTTTTTTGTATTGCATTTTCCACATTGGAAATATACCCAACAAATCCGCACATATCAATTCTCCTCTTTTTGGGTTCCTTTTTATTGATTAGTTCTTCTAGTTAAAATTTTTTAAAGACTTTTAAACTAGCGACATTTTCGAATTTATGTATTTTTATTTTGATTAGTGAAAAATAGATTTTAATTAAGCACTATTAAAAGTCTAGTATTTTTAAATTCCACAATTGAGAGTACAGCTATTATCTTCGAATAGCAATCACTTTAAGCGATTGCAGATTGATATTTTAAGTCCTAATTTTTTGTTAAAGAACCAAAAATTAGGCATTTGTCTCATCTTTAAACCACCAACAGATAATCAGATAGAAATTATTGAGATTGTTACCATTGGTAAAAGAGAAGAAAAAAAGTATTTTTAACCGCTAAAAAAAGTATCTCTGAAATTGAAATAAAAAATCTTTTACAGATCTAATTTTAAGAGAGTCGCTCGCTTGTTTTTAGCAGCTACCTATTTTCTTCAATATATTATTTTATAGAATCTCATGTATTCATAACATGAAATTGGATGTCTAACTCTTAAACACAAGTTTAAATCATTACTATCCTCCTTAACTTAATAACTATATTCTCTCAATTTCCGCTTAAAAAGTAACGCACCTATTCGTTTACAATTAGCAACTATTGGTTTACATACACTAAAAATCAAATAAAAAAGTACTTCAGTTATAAATTTTTAAATGAAACTGTAGTTTTATCAATCCTGAATAATTCATACTTTTAATTAAAACCATGTGAAACTGCCTCACGGCAGCTTACAATTACTTTTTCATCTTCACCCGTTAAGTGATGAAAAAAGAACCCCTTTCTGCTATGGTTAAAGTGACTAAACCAACCAAAAGAAAGGAGTTCTTCTAATGACTAGCTTACACAAAAACCAAGTAAAATTCAATTCAAATATCACTATTTCTCATACAGGTGGTCAATTATCGAGTGATTCGGGTCTCGTCCTAGTGAAAGAGCTGATGAACACCTTCGGTTTTTCTGAACTGGCTAAGCAACACATTCACATTGAAGACGAACGAGCATATTTTACTCATGACAACTTATCCATACTTGAGCAGTTCATTATGCAATTAATTGCTGGTTACTCAGCTGATTCTGCAGCTAATCTCCTGAGACAAGATCCTGTGTTTAAAGCTGTTTTAGATAGGAAAGAACTCGCTTCTCAATCTTCACTTTCTCGATTTTTAGATCGACTATCTGAGGAGAATATCCATGAACTTCAAGCTTTGAACCAAGAACTTATTGATAAAGCACGCCTCATCCGTAATGATACGGAATTAATCATTGATTTAGATTCGACCCATTCAGATACATTTGGTCACCAAGAACAAACGGATTATAATACCCACTACCAAACCTATGGTTATCATCCATTGGTAGCTTTTGACGGATTGACTGGTGACTTCTTAAAAGCTGAACTACGTTCAGGAAATCAATATACATCAAAAGGCGTAAAGGAGTTTCTCACACCTTTATTAGAGCACTATAATCACTCTCTACCAAACACTGACATCTTGGTTCGTGGAGACAGCGGGTTCGCTACACCTGGTGTGTATGATTCGTGTGAATCAAAAAAGAGTCATTATGTTATTCGACTGAAGAATAATCGTAGACTAGGTCAAATAGCTGAGAAATCAGTACTTTATGGCGATAATCAAAAGTGGGAAGAACGAGAAGTTCAGTACTTCTCCACCACTTATCAAGCACAAACCTGGTCACAAAGTCGTCGCGTGTGTATACGCTCAACACGTGAAGCGGGCGAACTACTCTTTCGACATGAGTTTATCGTGACGAATCTATCAGAAAATGTTTCTCCTGATACCATCTTTTCTCTCTATGCCAAACGTGGCACAATGGAGAACTTCATTAAAGAAGCGAAAGCTGGCTTTTACTTTGACAAGACAGACAGTCCTCGCTTTTTGGAGAATCATGTCCGAATGATGCTCAGCTTGATAGCTTACAACTTAGTCAACTTCTTAAGAACGATTGGCTTTGAAGAAGTCCAAAAGGGAATGACCATTCATTCTATTCGATTGAAGTTTCTGAAAGTTGCTGGGAAATTAGTCCAAACGGGTAGACGAGTCTATCTCAAATTATCTAGTTATCATGTGTATCAGAATGAATTCTACAGGGTCTTTGCTCGCCTGAGGCGAGCCAGTCAATGGATCTAATCCAACAATCTAACGATTTTTTTACTGGGAAGTTATCCAGGGAGAAGTATGCTCAAAATGCCTTACACCCAAAATTTATTCCTCAATATTTTTGAACAGTGAATGTTTGAAGTAACTTTTTAGTCAAAATCAGTTGATAGGGATATTAGTGATACATATTTCAATAAAATGTACCAAAGAATTAAAGCTATGAATTATTCAGGTCAATACACGTTTTTAAACAATTTTATGTATTCTCATAAAATCAATAGTACCTAGTATTCGATTTCCTAAATAAGATTGTTTACACATTATCACTTATAAGTTATAATAAAAGTATGAAAAAATATAATTTCGATGTCTATGAAAAAGAAAACGGTGAAGCTCCCTTTTTGGAGTATTTAGATAGTTTAGATGTAAAATCTAGAGCTAAAGTATTAAGAGCAATAACTATTGTGGAAGATTTTGGAGTCCATTCTCCACCAGGATATATCGATCACTTAGATGATGGCATTTACGAACTTCGAGTAAAATTCTCAAGCAACATTTTTAGGTGTTTATATTTTCATTTTAGTCATAATAAATATATTATCACACATGGTTTCACGAAAAAAACACAAAAAACTCCTTCAAGAGAAATTACTAAATCCAAAGAGTATCGTAAAGACTATCTAGAAAGAAAGGGTGAAAATGATGGAAAATAAACTAAAAAGTTACTTCGACACCCAAATGGAAACACCAGAGTTTGCTGAAGCGTGGAAAGAAACTGAAGCTAGCTATCAAGCTGCAAACATTCTTTTAAGAATTAGAGAAGAAAAACATCTAACTCAATCTGAATTAGCTACTCTAACTGGAAAAAAACAATCTTATATTTCTCGAGTAGAAAAAGGGTCACAAAACATTAGTGTACAAACATTAAGTGACATCGTGGAATCTGTAGGCGGAAAACTAAAAATGGAAGTAGTCGTTTAACTTTGTCACGATTCCTAAAATAACACCTACAAAAAGTTTAATCTGATATGTAATTAAATAAGACTAGTAGTAGATAAACACAATAAAAAGGGTCATAAAACTCACATATGTTTTATGTGAGTTTTGTGACCCTTTCCTTTTCGATACACGATTATATGTAAAATAGTGTATCCTGAAATGAAGGTGAGTTTGTCACAATAAGAATTGAGTAAAACTCAAATAAAGGAGTAAAAAATGATAAATAAAGATCGTTTATTTTCTGTAGTTTTACTGAAAGAGTCTACTCTCCTTGAACAAAAAAATATGGATAATACAAAAATATTTGAGGAAAGTATAATATTACTCGAAACAGAAGAAGAATTTTTTGAAAATAATTCTCAAGAATATTTAATTAAATACTTTAATGAAAAAATACCACCACTAGAATATGATAATAGTTATGGAGAAACAATTCGAAGTAGTATTGTTTTGACCGTAGATTATTTTGAAATTATAGACTCAATTGGAGCAAATGACTTTACAGAAGTTTTTAGTAGAACATTTATCGAAAAAATCGGGACAACTGTAGAAAATATTATAGATAAATATTATGATGGTTTTGTATTTAAAAAATAATTTAATTTTTAAACTATTGATTTAATAAGACTCTAGATACATTAATTTATCCAATTTCATGTATTGATTTTTAAATTAACTAAAATGGTTTATATGTCTCAAATTAATAATCATAATCAAAGTTTATAATGGAAAAATATACTCTTTTTACAAAACAGATCATTTGTTTTATGCTTAGAAAAGTAGTACTAAAATAATTAAATTGGAGGTCATTAAGTGAAAAACACCCTATCTTTTGGGCTATCTACACTATTAAGCATAAGTTATTTGATTTTCTATAAATCATTAACTCCATTACTAGATTTAATTCTATTTATTTTTATAGTGATTTTCATAGTTTTTTCTTATAGCCAAGCTGTTGATACTAATAACCATTACATAAAACTAGGTCTATTAATATTAATTGTAGGTATTATTTTAATACCTAAGCTATTTCTTTCTTTTGAAACAAATATATTCTCTCAAATTGTGTGGACAGCTATTATTTTCATATTGTTCAAAAAAGAAATAACAAAAGAAATTAAAGGGATAAATAAAAACTAGTTTGAAAAGGCTATAGATACATGATTCTATCTAATCTCATGTATTATTTTCTTTATTTATTAATTTATTTGTAATAGTTGAGCGATTATATCTGAACTACCTGGCAATAACATAATTAACGAAATGACAACAAATAAAACTCCGATAATAAGCAAACAAAAAAAGGACTAGAAATCAGTCCTTTTTCATTTATTATTTAATTTTTAGGCATTTTATTATCATCGAAGTAACTATAAAACTGAGATTTATCACCGTAGTTAGCTTTATATAAACCATTCAAACCAGCTCTTTGACCAATAACCCCAAGATCAGCAATTAAATTATTTTCATCCTTAGGAAAATAAAGTTTCCCTTTAAGACCAGTGCTATATATATAATTAACCAAACGTTGAACAAGCGCTTCTGGGTTACTTACAGTATCGATTTTTAGATACACTTGGTATAAAACGTCAATGATATCTAGTAATTCAGGACTGGAATTAGTGCGTTTTGATAGTTTATTATATAAATCATGAATAAGCTCTTTACTTTTTTCTGAATCACTCATATTTAACCACTCACACTTCCAAAAAGATTATCTCCCCAACGTTTAGTTCCTTCAGTCAAAGCCTGCCCCCAATTGACAGAACATTTTGTTTTAGTACATGAAACACCATTCCCATTCATAAAAATAACCTCCTTAACAAATTTAAAACAATTATATGTTATCAAATATTATACCATTTCTCTTTATATTCTATATCAATATAATTTACATAAAATAAAAACACAAAAGCCCATTTTTTAAAGGTTCTGTATACACTATTATAAGCAATTTCATGTGTTGTAAATGGTGTTTTTTTTTAAATATTCTAATTTTCCGCATTAGTTTAAATAATAGCAACCAATGGTTGCTGCTATGTAAACTAATCCGTTCTTTTCTAATATGTCAATTCAGTAAATAATTAGAAATACCCATTAGAGGACGGCTTGATTAAAGAGATACGTGTCCGAATATCAGTGGGATAATATATTTTAATTTAAATTACAGATAGGAGACAAACTGATTATGGATAAAAAAACAGACAAACTTTTAAGAATATGTGTGTTAACTATAATGGGTTAACATTAATAGTGTCTAGATAAAGAAAAGAGGCGGTATCATTGTTTTTATATCAACCATTTTACGCGGTTTTATTAGGGATTTTTTATGTTGGAAGTATTTATTTATTAGTTAGAAAAGAAAAAAAGTATATTAATTATAGTCTTACTATATTGGCATGTATTCTTCAGTTATCATTTTTGTTTATCTGGTTCAGAGAATCTATCTTTTTAATGACTACCCAAAATGTAGGATTTCAAACATATGAACATTTTTCCAGATTTGTGACTACTTCCTATTTTGTATTGTTTATACCTCAGTTAGTTGTTTTT
>NZ_JQNF01000011.1 GCF_000745125.1 Carnobacterium jeotgali MS3 | reverse complement strand
TAAACGGATTTCACGTTCTGAACCAAATAATTTCTAGCAAAAACTTCTAACGTTCCTTTTAAAATCTCCCATTGTAATATCTTTCGCTACAACTAACCCTTCCATTTGATGGAATTGATGTGAGTGAGTCGCATCATCGCTGTCACGACGATATACTTTTCCGGGACTGATCATTTTTAATGGCCCTTTTGTAAAATCATGTTTATCCATTGTACGAGCTTGAACAGGTGAAGTGTGTGTACGCAATAGAATTTCATTTGTAATATAAAAAGTATCTTGCATATCACCGAGCTGGGTGGTCTTTAGGCAAATTCATTCGTTCAAAGTTGTAGCTGTCTTCTTCAACTTCGGGTCCTTCAATGATTTGATACCCCATACCAATAAACAAATCTTCAATCTCTTCCATTATCTGCGTTAATACATGTGATTGCCCTACAGCTACTGAGTTACCTGGTAACGTAACATCAATCGCTTCATTTTCTAAATCACGGTTGATTTTTTCCCATTTCTAACCGTGCTTTTTTCGCTTCTAACTGTGATGTAATTTCATTTCTCACTTCATTCACAAGTGCACCGAGGATAGGACGTTCTTCAGCAGAGACAGTTTTCATTCCTTTTGAAATTTCCGTAATTGGACCTTTTTTCCCTAGGTAGGCTACACGTACTTGATCTAGTTCTTTTAAATCTGAAGCAGCTTCAATTTTTTCTACAGCTTCCTTACTTAACAGGTGTAAATTATCTTTTAAATCCATTCTGATTCTCCTTTAAATAAATTTATAAATTACGCTCAACCGAGACCTTATTTCAGACTATTTTTAAGCACACAAAAAGCCCCATCCCTAAAAGGGGACGAGGCTACATTCGCGGTACCACCCTTGTTTGAATTGAACTTGCGCTAAATTCACACTTCATTTACATAACGCGTAGACCGGAACTTTATTCATTACTTTTAACTAGCTTAGTGTAATTCCCAAAGTCAACTCAGGAAGTGAACGTTCATTTGGTCTCTAATCAAGTGTTTTCAGCCTACGACACTTGCTCTCTAATTTAGATTCTTCAAATTACTTTTTTCCATCATTGTATTTATTGCTATTCAATTTACATATATATTTAGTTTAACGTAATCTTGACTTAAAGGTCAAGTACTTTTCAATGAATTTAATCTTCTGACACACATATCCATTCATCGGCCCACTTTTGAACATCATCCATCACTACTTTTAAGGCTTGCCCTTTTTCAGTTAAGCTGTAAGCAACTCTCATCGCTGCATCTGGATCTACTGTACGAGATACAAGACCTTCTTGTTCAAGTTCTTTTAATCGTTCTACAAGTACGCGATCACTTACATTTGGAATAGTAGCAGCAATATTTTTAAAGCGTTGAGGACCTTCTAATAACACGTCAATGATAAGTCCCATCCATTTTTTACCCAAAATAGCAAATGTGTGTTCAAATTTAGGGCAAATTTCCTTTTGCCTAGTTTCGCAAAAGACAGCTTTTTCTTCACCTCTTTGTTATCATTATAGCATCATTGGTTATAAATAGTAAGTAATCTATTTAGGTTTGTCAACCTTTTTTTCAATTATTGCTCTTTCATAGACAAATTTTTGTCAATTTTAAAAAAATAAGCACACTTAAGTCTTTTTTACTGCATTTCTCTCATTAAAATTGAAATTTTTAATGAGAGTGGTAAACTAGAAACTATCATAAACTATTATTTTTTGGAGGGAACACCATGACAGAAACTGAAAAAGACGTAAAAATAACTCATTCCTTAGATAACATACAAGAAGAATCAACTAAAGCTAATAAAATTCCTTATCAAGCAAGTACTGCGGAGAAACCTTTAAATATAATCAATGTTTTCGATCTTGAATTAGAAGCTAAAAAAGTTATTCCAGAAGGTGGATATGGCTATATTTCTAGTGGAGCTGGAGACTTATGGACAATTAAACAAAATATTGAATCCTTTAATCACAAATTAATTGTTCCACGCGTATTAAAAAATATCGAACACCCAGATCAAAGCACTTCTATTTTTGGAGCTGAGTTATCTACACCAATCATCATGGCTCCTGTAGCTTCACATGGACTTGCTAACGTAGCTGCTGAACCAGCCACAGCAAAAGCTGTTGCTGAATCTGGTTCTATCATGACTATCAGTTCATATGCTAATAAACCTTTTAAAGAAATTTCGCAAGCAGGTGCTGGTGCTCCACAATGGTTCCAGTTCTATATGAGTAAAGATGATGGAATCAACAGAGACATTTTAGATGAAGCAAAAGCCAACGGAGTAAAAGCAATTGTATTAACGGCCGATGCAACTGTTGGAGGAAATCGTGAAGCCGACAAGCGCAATGGTTTTGTATTCCCATTAGGTATGCCCATTGTTCAAGCCTACCAATCTGGTGTTGGACAATCAATGGATGCTGTTTATGGATCTTCAAAACAAACCCTTAGTCCTAAAGATGTCGAATTTATTGCTTCCTACTCTGGTTTACCTGTTTTTGTTAAAGGTGTTCAAACTGCAGAAGACGCTTTAATCTCATTAGCATCAGGTGCTGGTGGAATTTGGGTAACTAACCATGGTGGCCGCCAATTAGATGGTGGCCCTGCTGCATTTGATTCATTGCAAACAGTTGCCGAAGCCGTTGATAGAAAAGTTCCGATTGTCTTCGATAGTGGTGTTCGTCGTGGTCAACATGTCTTTAAGGCTCTTGCCAGCGGTGCTGACTTAGTAGCTATTGGCCGTCCAGCTATTTATGGTTTAGCTTTAGGCGGATCACAAGGTGTAAAATCTGTTTTTGATCATTTTAAACATGAACTTGAACTTGTTATGCAACTTGCTGGTACAAAAACAGTCGAAGATATTAAAAATACTGTTTTGTTAGACAACCGTCACGCTTAAATAACTAAAATAGAGCCTGTTAATGAACTTCTATTCATTAACAGGCTCTATTTTTTTGAGTACTATCTAGTCTAGATAGATGAATTTAGTTGATGCACAACATAACTACTGGAGCAATAGGATTGTACGAGGTCTGAAAAAATCATAAGACTTTAGGTTCAATATCCGTCTATTCCATAAGACTCTTTTTAGCAGCTTCTACACTCACTAGTTAACGAAGACCTTTAAAATTAACATATATCAAAAAAAGACACCATCCAAAGATGATGTCTTTTGTATTTGCGTGGCAACGTCCTACTCTCACAAAGGGAAACCCTTCACTACCATCGGCGCTAAGAAGCTTAACTTCTGTGTTCGGCATGGGAACAGGTGTGACCTTCTTGCCATCATCACCACACAATTTCAATCAAGAGAACGTTGTTCTCTCAAAACTGGATAAGTTAAAAATCGTTTTTCGTTCTGAAACCGTCTTACACCGTTTAAAAAATTTGGTTAAGTCCTCGACCGATTAGTATTGGTCCGCTCCATCTATCGCTAGACTTCCACTTCCAACCTATCTACCTGATCATCTCTCAGGGGTCTTACTCACTTACGTGATGGGAAATCTCATCTTGAGGGGGGCTTCACGCTTAGATGCTTTCAGCGTTTATCCCGTCCACACATAGCTACCCAGCAATGCCCTTGGCAGAACAACTGGTACACCAGAGGTGTGTCCATCCCGGTCCTCTCGTACTAAGGACAGCTCCTCTCAAATTTCCTACGCCCGCGACGGATAGGGACCGAACTGTCTCACGACGTTCTGAACCCAGCTCGCGTACCGCTTTAATGGGCGAACAGCCCAACCCTTGGGACCGACTACAGCCCCAGGATGCGATGAGCCGACATCGAGGTGCCAAACCTCCCCGTCGATGTGGACTCTTGGGGGAGATAAGCCTGTTATCCCCAGGGTAGCTTTTATCCGTTGAGCGATGGCCCTTCCATGCGGAACCACCGGATCACTAAGCCCGACTTTCGTCCCTGCTCGACTTGTAGGTCTCGCAGTCAAGCTCCCTTATGCCTTTACACTCTGCGAATGATTTCCAACCATTCTGAGGGAACCTTTGGGCGCCTCCGTTACACTTTAGGAGGCGACCGCCCCAGTCAAACTGCCCGTCAGACACTGTCTCCCAGCCCGATAAGGGCTGTGGGTTAGAGTGGTCATACAGCAAGGGTAGTATCCCACCAACGCCTCCACCAAGACTGGCGTCCTGGCTTCATTGGCTCCTACCTATCCTGTACAAGCTGTACAAACACTCAATATCAAACTGCAGTAAAGCTCCATGGGGTCTTTCCGTCCTGTCGCGGGTAACCTGCATCTTCACAGGTACTATAATTTCACCGAGTCTCTCGTTGAGACAGTGCCCAGATCGTTACGCCTTTCGTGCGGGTCGGAACTTACCCGACAAGGAATTTCGCTACCTTAGGACCGTTATAGTTACGGCCGCCGTTTACTGGGGCTTCAATTCTGAGCTTCGCCCGAGAGCTAACCCATCCTCTTAACCTTCCAGCACCGGGCAGGCGTCAGCCCCTATACGTCATCTTACGATTTTGCAGAGACCTGTGTTTTTGATAAACAGTCGCCTGGGCCTATTCACTGCGGCTGACCAATTGGTCAGCACCCCTTCTCCCGAAGTTACGGGGTCATTTTGCCGAGTTCCTTAACGAGAGTTCTCTCGCACACCTTAGGATTCTCTCCTCGACTACCTGTGTCGGTTTGCGGTACGGGCAGTTTGTTTCTAACTAGAAGCTTTTCTTGACAGTGTGACATCGGGAACTTCGGTACTTAATTTCCCTCCCCATCACAACTTGTTCTTAAAGAAGCAAGCATTTGACT
This sequence comes from Carnobacterium jeotgali MS3, assembly GCF_000745125.1. Classification (GTDB taxonomy): domain Bacteria; phylum Bacillota; class Bacilli; order Lactobacillales; family Carnobacteriaceae; genus Carnobacterium_B; species Carnobacterium_B jeotgali. The sequence goes on along the minus strand of NZ_JQNF01000011.1, from coordinate 7,710 downwards.
CACTTCAAAACTTGTTGCTTGGACGCGCATATCCAACAGCGCGTATTCCTTAGCCTACTGTGTCCCTCCATTGTTCAAACAAAACAAACTGGTACAGGAATCTCAACCTGTTGTCCATCGTCTACGCCATTCGGCCTCGACTTAGGTCCCGACTAACCCTGGGAGGACGAGCCTTCCCCAGGAAACCTTAGTCATTCGGTGGACGGGATTCTCACCCGTCTTTCGCTACTCATACCGGCATTCTCACTTCTAAGCGCTCCACTAGTCCTCACGATCTAGCTTCAACGCCCTTAGAACGCTCTCCTACCATAGAACCAATGGTTCTATCCACAGCTTCGGTGTTATGTTTAGCCCCGGTAAATTTTCGGCGCAGGGTCACTCGACTAGTGAGCTATTACGCACTCTTTAAATGATGGCTGCTTCTGAGCCAACATCCTAGTTGTCTAAGCAACTCCACATCCTTTTCCACTTAACATAAACTTTGGGACCTTAGCTGGTGGTCTGGGCTGTTTCCCTTTCGACTACGGATCTTATCACTCGCAGTCTGACTCCCGGATATAAATCAATGGCATTCGGAGTTTATCTGAATTCGGTAACCCGAGAAGGGCCCCTAGTCCAAACAGTTGCTCTACCTCCATGATTCTAATTCCGAGGCTAGCCCTAAAGCTATTTCGGAGAGAACCAGCTATCTCCAAGTTCGATTGGAATTTCTCCGCTACCCACACCTCATCCCCGCATTTTTCAACATACGTGGGTTCGGTCCTCCAGTGCGTATTACCGCACCTTCAACCTGGACATGGGTAGATCACTTGGTTTCGGGTCTACGACCACATACTCATTCGCCCTATTCAGACTCGCTTTCGCTGCGGCTCCGTCTCATCAACTTAACCTCGCATGGGATCGTAACTCGCCGGTTCATTCTACAAAAGGCACGCTATCACCCATTAACGGGCTTTAACTATTTGTAGGCACACGGTTTCAGGGGCTATTTCACTCCTCTTCCGAGGTTCTTTTCACCTTTCCCTCACGGTACTGGTTCACTATCGGTCACTAGGGAGTATTTAGCCTTGGGAGATGGTCCTCCCGGATTCCGACGGAATTTCTCGTGTTCCGCCGTACTCAGGATACTGATCAGAGTGAATTTGGTTTCGGATACATGGCTTTTACCTTCTTCGGCAGACCTTTCCAGGTCGCTTCTCCTACCAAAATCATTTATGACTCTATGTGTTCAGTCCTACAACCCCAGAAAGCAAGCTTTCTGGTTTGGGCTATTCCCGTTTCGCTCGCCGCTACTCAGGGAATCGATTTTTCTTTCTCTTCCTGCAGGTACTTAGATGTTTCAGTTCTCTGCGTCTACCTCTACTGACCTATGTATTCAGTCAGCAGTAACATCCTATAAAAGATGCTGGGTTCCCCCATTCGGAAATCTTTGGATCAAAGCTCACTTACAGCTCCCCAAAGCATATCGGCGTTAGTCCCGTCCTTCATCGGCTCCTAGTGCCAAGGCATTCACCGTGCGCCCTTATTAACTTAACCTATGGTTAATCGTTAATTTTCAATACTCATCTTTCGATGAGAACCTTAAAAACTTACTTTTAAAAATTTTCGGTGTGTTTCTGGTTTCTTACTTGAATTACAATTTTTAACTTTATCCAGTTTTCAAAGAACAACTTAAATTTTCGCAACTAAAGTTGCAATGGAGCCTAGCGGGATCGAACCGCTGACCTCCTGCGTGCAAGGCAGGCGCTCTCCCAGCTGAGCTAAGGCCCCAAGAGCATTTATTTTATTATTATTATAGAAGAAAGATCATTGACCTCTCAAAACTAAACAAAGTAAGTACGAATGTGTGGGTTTCCGTTAGTTTCCTTAGAAAGGAGGTGATCCAGCCGCACCTTCCGATACGGCTACCTTGTTACGACTTCACCCCAATTATCTGTCCCACCTTAGGCGGCTGGCTCCCAAAAGGGTTACCTCACCGACTTCGGGTGTTACAAACTCTCGTGGTGTGACGGGCGGTGTGTACAAGACCCGGGAACGTATTCACCGCGGCGTGCTGATCCGCGATTACTAGCGATTCCGGCTTCATGCAGGCGAGTTGCAGCCTGCAATCCGAACTGAGAATGGCTTTAAGAGATTAGCTTGGCCTCGCGACCTTGCGACTCGTTGTACCATCCATTGTAGCACGTGTGTAGCCCAGGTCATAAGGGGCATGATGATTTGACGTCATCCCCACCTTCCTCCGGTTTATCACCGGCAGTCTCACTAGAGTGCCCAACTGAATGCTGGCAACTAATAATAGGGGTTGCGCTCGTTGCGGGACTTAACCCAACATCTCACGACACGAGCTGACGACAACCATGCACCACCTGTCACTTTGTCCCCGAAGGGAAAGTCCTATCTCTAGGATTGTCAAAGGATGTCAAGACCTGGTAAGGTTCTTCGCGTTGCTTCGAATTAAACCACATGCTCCACCGCTTGTGCGGGTCCCCGTCAATTCCTTTGAGTTTCAACCTTGCGGTCGTACTCCCCAGGCGGAGTGCTTAATGCGTTAGCTGCAGCACTGAAGGGCGGAAACCCTCCAACACTTAGCACTCATCGTTTACGGCGTGGACTACCAGGGTATCTAATCCTGTTTGCTCCCCACGCTTTCGAGCCTCAGCGTCAGTTACAGACCAGAGAGTCGCCTTCGCCACTGGTGTTCCTCCACATATCTACGCATTTCACCGCTACACGTGGAATTCCACTCTCCTCTTCTGCACTCAAGTTCTCCAGTTTCCAATGACCCTCCCCGGTTGAGCCGGGGGCTTTCACATCAGACTTAAAGAACCGCCTGCGCTCGCTTTACGCCCAATAAATCCGGACAACGCTTGCCACCTACGTATTACCGCGGCTGCTGGCACGTAGTTAGCCGTGGCTTTCTGGTTAGATACCGTCAGGGGATGAGCAGTTACTCTCATCCTTGTTCTTCTCTAACAACAGAGTTTTACGATCCGAAAACCTTCTTCACTCACGCGGCATTGCTCCGTCAGACTTTCGTCCATTGCGGAAGATTCCCTACTGCTGCCTCCCGTAGGAGTCTGGGCCGTGTCTCAGTCCCAGTGTGGCCGATCACCCTCTCAGGTCGGCTACGTATCATCGCCTTGGTGAGCCATTACCTCACCAACTAGCTAATACGCCGCGGGTCCATCCATAAGCGGTAGCCGAAGCCACCTTTCTTCCATTCGTCAGGAGACGATTAGAAATATGCGGTATTAGCATCCGTTTCCGAATGTTATCCCCCTCTTATGGGCAGGTTACCCACGTGTTACTCACCCGTCCGCCACTCCTTAACTTCGATGGGTGCAAGCACCCGGTGAAATTAAAGCGTTCGACTTGCATGTATTAGGCATGCCGCCAGCGTTCGTCCTGAGCCAGGATCAAACTCTCATATAAAATGATGCTTGAAGCTCATTATTGAATTGCTAGCGAATAATTATTCACTATTTTGTTACTGTTGACTCAGCACTGCTGAGTCACCCTCACATTTGGTTCGTCTTACTTTGTTTAGTTTTCAAAGGTCAATCTGTTCATCTGACAACTACTGAAGTATATCACCTTCAAAATAAGTTGTCAACAGTTTTTAAATAATTATTTGTTGTAATGTATAATTATTCATGTAACCGCTACAATGTATTTCTGATGACTTCAGTATAATAACATTTCTTTATTACACTTGTCAACATTTTTTCGAATTTCTTTTTTATCATTGCTACATTCTGTAACAACGTGTTCTAATATACCAAGAATTTTCTTTTTCGTCAATACTAAATACTTGCTTTTTTAAAATATACAGGCATTTCAATTAAAAAGCAGCTATTAAACTATTTTTTTATTGAAATGCCCTCTTTTTTTATACTTTATCCTCTATCATATACGAAAAGTCAGTCTCGTCTTGTTTTACTACCATTAACAAACCGTCTCCTAAAGGTACAATACTTGAATCTAAAGACGGATGTTGCATTACTACTTCTAAAAACGCATTTAATTTACGATGAATCGTTCTTCTATTTTTCGGAATTTCTTCTTTAGGTGCTAAAATAGTCCCACCTTGTAAAACATCATCAACGATTAACATACCACCTTTTTTTAACAGTCGCATACAATCCGGAAAGAAGTCATAATACTTTGATTTTGCGCTATCCATAAAAATTAAATCATAAGGTCCTTCCAAAGTAGAAAGTATGTCCGCTGCTTGACCTTCTAACAAAGTAATTTTATCCGTTAAGCCCAGATCTTCATAATTTTTTCTTGCTTTTTGAATCATTACGTCATAACGATCAATCGTCGTGACATGGCCTTCATCACCGACATGTTGCGCCATTAAGCTTGACGAAAATCCGATTGCTGCTCCAATCTCTAAAATTTGTTTTGGTTTTATTTGATTTAATAACACGTTTAAGAATACTACTGTCTCATGAGGAATAATGGGCACACCATCCACATTCGCTTGACGCTCAATTTCTCCAAGTCTTCCTTTAAGGGGTTTTTGTTCCTTTCGAAGAAACTCTACTACTTCTTTATCTACAACTGGTCGATACATCATTTCATTTCTCATTACGCTTCCCCCACTTTTCATTTCACTTATTTATTGAATTCTTTTTTTATTATAGAATGCCATTTACTTTCAGACAAGTTAATCTTACTATTATCTATCTGCTTTAGATCTCTAAAGAATTTCTTCATCCATTTCTAAAAGCATTGGATACCTTATCTACTATATGTTATTATCAAATTAAATAAACCAATCCTTAAAGGAGGATATACAAACATGCTTATAAAATCACTTTGCATTCCTAAAAAGAAACTAACTACAGTAAACGAAACTGTAACCCTTCAAGAAGCTATCGATATACTTGAAAATTCAGGTTTTCGATGTGTACCTATCTTAGATGAAACGGGAACAATCTTTAGAGGAAATATTTACAAAATGCATATCTATCGTCATAAAGCTAACGGTGGAGATATGAATTTACCAGTGACGCATTTATTAAAAAATGCTACAAAATTCATTTCTATAAACGCATCCTTCTTTAAAGTCTTTTTCTCAATTAAAGAATTGCCTTATATTTCTGTACTAGATGATGATAATCGCTTTTACGGAATTTTAACCCATAGTTCATTACTAAATATGTTGCAACAATCATGGAATGTTAACACAGGTAGCTATGTATTAACCATTGCTTCAACTGGTCTAAAAGGCGATTTAGCAAATATGACAAAAATCATTAGTCGCTATTGTTCTATTTCAAGTTGTATCACATTAGACGTTGAACAAGATGAATTAGTTCGTCGCACTATGATCACTTTAGAGTCTGGCGTTACAAAAGATGTCGTTAAGCAATTATCTGCTTCTCTAAGCAAACGAGGCTTTCGTGTTGTTGAAATAGAAGATTTAAAGAATATTGGTTAAGCCGTTTATTCGTTAAAAAAAGCTAAATGCTGATGCATTTAGCTTTTTTCTATCTTTCTATTCTTTCATTAAAATGAATTTTTTTATCAATATAGATCATAACTGGCATACCAATCCCCATTACAACCAGTTCTCCAATCGCAACAGTTAAGTAGCTAAACCAAAACGGCAATTGCAACGCTAGATATAATTCCCATGCTATTAGCGCTGAGCCAATAGTGAAAACAATTGTATTTACACTCATTTTTACCCAAACGTTCGTTATCCTTCTCGTTAGTCCACTCATGATAAGCAGTGAAATCAGTGTGTGCGCAACACCAAATACTAAGTCATAAATAACCATAGGTGAAAAAATAAGATTGGATATCAAAACTCCACCAACTATCCCTATAATGTATTTTTTATTAAATACGGCTAAATGATTCAACATTTCCGCGACGCGAAATTGAATTGCACCAAAAGACGTAAAGGCTAATGACGCAGTAATCGCCACGTATAGCGCTGCAACTACTGCGTTTATTACTAAACTTTTAATTTTCATTTTATTCCTCCTAGTTTTTTTCGTGGGATGGTCAACGAACCACGTTTTACAACCTTCATAGCATACCACTTAACACTTAGTTTTTCAATTTGTTTGAAAAAAGTAAAAAAAAAGCATTCGTTCATTCACGAATGCCACATATTATTTATTTTTTTACACCTGACCTGATAATCCAACACTTATCGCCAAGGCATCATCAATTTTTTTCATCATTTTAAAGTCTAATTGAGTCACTTTTTCACGTAATCGTTGTTTATCAATTGTTCTTATTTGTTCTAATAAGACAACAGAATTTTTTTCAAGATTATACTCTTCTGCTGATATCTCAACATGGGTAGGCATCTTTGCCTTTTGGATTTTAGCTGTTATTGCTGCGATAATAACGGTTGGACTGTAATGGTTGCCTACATTATTTTGAATAATCAAAACTGGTCGCATCCCACCCTGTTCCGAACCTACAACTGGCGATAAATCAGCGTAATAAATCTCTCCCCGTCTTACCATAGGTATTTTCCTCCTTATAACACCTGGTTAGAATGGGCACCGACCTCTTTTTCACAAACTTCAAATTCATCACAAATATCAAGATTGATACGAGACATCTCTGCATATCCTTTACGCCATGGTATCATAGACTATTAAATTCTCTTCTAAAAAATAATTCATAACCGAATTAACAAATTCATTTTCATCAATATTTGCAATAGAGCAATATTCTTTAACTACTTTGTATACTCCTGGCGCTAAATTAACTTTCATTATGTTATCATTTTCATCCATTACCCCATACCTCCTAAAAGATTACCTTTTCATACCCCATAAAAAGGATTCACTTCAAGAACATGGTAACATGAAATGATAATCATTGAAACCGCAACCTTAATAAAAAATCAAATTTCACTTTATAGACAAATCTGATTTTATCTTTAGGTACCTTAAGGCGTTAACTAACCTATTTCATTGTTTTCTAACTGGAATTACTCCAATTAAATTTCCACTTAAAAACTTTAAAACAATTATATGTATGACGAAATCCCTATTAAACGGTTGCTTCGTTTCCTCGTTTCCCCTTTTCTATTTTTCTAAAATAATTTGTGCGGCAACAATTGTATCTGTGTGAGTAATGGAAAGAAATACATTTCCTTGAAAAGGACATTTTTCAACTACAGGTTTACCATAATTATCTGGTATTATTTCAATATCTTGAAAACCCAACTTCCCAATTCCTGTTCCCATCGCCTTTGAAAAAGCTTCTTTCGCTGCATATCTCCCAGCTAAAAACTCCATTTGACGATTACCTTTTAGCCTAGAAAAAATTTCCATTTCTGCTGGAGTAAGTACTCGGCTAGAAAAAGTTTCTCTTTTTAAATAAGCTTCCTTTATACGAGTGATTTCTGCTATATCTAACCCGATACCTACGATCAATGTTACACACCTCTTTTATGCCTTTATCAATTTTCTTACTCACGTAAGTTATATTCTATAATATTAAGCTAATCTTATCAAACAATATTTATTGTGTCACTTGTAAAAGGTAATTATTTCCACTTGCTAATGATCTATTTTAAATCAAATACTCATTTTTTTACAGACTCTATAATTCTTAGTGTGAATAGACGAATTTAGTTCATACTTACCATTCGAGAGGAATAGGTTTGCTTGTAGCTCAGCGGTGTATTTAAGTCTCAAATAGTAGGTAGTAGAAAAAACAAAAAGACCA
>NZ_JQNF01000010.1 GCF_000745125.1 Carnobacterium jeotgali MS3 | reverse complement strand
TCCGATACGGCTACCTTGTTACGACTTCACCCCAATTATCTGTCCCACCTTAGGCGGCTGGCTCCCAAAAGGGTTACCTCACCGACTTCGGGTGTTACAAACTCTCGTGGTGTGACGGGCGGTGTGTACAAGACCCGGGAACGTATTCACCGCGGCGTGCTGATCCGCGATTACTAGCGATTCCGGCTTCATGCAGGCGAGTTGCAGCCTGCAATCCGAACTGAGAATGGCTTTAAGAGATTAGCTTGGCCTCGCGACCTTGCGACTCGTTGTACCATCCATTGTAGCACGTGTGTAGCCCAGGTCATAAGGGGCATGATGATTTGACGTCATCCCCACCTTCCTCCGGTTTATCACCGGCAGTCTCACTAGAGTGCCCAACTGAATGCTGGCAACTAATAATAGGGGTTGCGCTCGTTGCGGGACTTAACCCAACATCTCACGACACGAGCTGACGACAACCATGCACCACCTGTCACTTTGTCCCCGAAGGGAAAGTCCTATCTCTAGGATTGTCAAAGGATGTCAAGACCTGGTAAGGTTCTTCGCGTTGCTTCGAATTAAACCACATGCTCCACCGCTTGTGCGGGTCCCCGTCAATTCCTTTGAGTTTCAACCTTGCGGTCGTACTCCCCAGGCGGAGTGCTTAATGCGTTAGCTGCAGCACTGAAGGGCGGAAACCCTCCAACACTTAGCACTCATCGTTTACGGCGTGGACTACCAGGGTATCTAATCCTGTTTGCTCCCCACGCTTTCGAGCCTCAGCGTCAGTTACAGACCAGAGAGTCGCCTTCGCCACTGGTGTTCCTCCACATATCTACGCATTTCACCGCTACACGTGGAATTCCACTCTCCTCTTCTGCACTCAAGTTCTCCAGTTTCCAATGACCCTCCCCGGTTGAGCGGGGGCTTTCACATCAGACTTAAAGAACCGCCTGCGCTCGCTTTACGCCCAATAAATCCGGACAACGCTTGCCACCTACGTATTACCGCGGCTGCTGGCACGTAGTTAGCCGTGGCTTTCTGGTTAGATACCGTCAGGGGATGAGCAGTTACTCTCATCCTTGTTCTTCTCTAACAACAGAGTTTTACGATCCGAAAACCTTCTTCACTCACGCGGCATTGCTCCGTCAGACTTTCGTCCATTGCGGAAGATTCCCTACTGCTGCCTCCCGTAGGAGTCTGGGCCGTGTCTCAGTCCCAGTGTGGCCGATCACCCTCTCAGGTCGGCTACGTATCATCGCCTTGGTGAGCCATTACCTCACCAACTAGCTAATACGCCGCGGGTCCATCCATAAGCGGTAGCCGAAGCCACCTTTCTTCCATTCGTCAGGAGACGATTAGAAATATGCGGTATTAGCATCCGTTTCCGAATGTTATCCCCCTCTTATGGGCAGGTTACCCACGTGTTACTCACCCGTCCGCCACTCCTTAACTTCGATGGGTGCAAGCACCCGGTGAAATTAAAGCGTTCGACTTGCATGTATTAGGCATGCCGCCAGCGTTCGTCCTGAGCCAGGATCAAACTCTCATATAAAATGATGCTTGAAGCTCATTATTGAATTGCTAGCGAATAATTATTCACTATTTTGTTACTGTTGACTCAGCACTGCTGAGTCACCCTCACATTTGGTTCGTCTTACTTTGTTTAGTTTTCAAAGGTCAATCTGTTCATCTGACAACTACTGAAGTATATCACCTTCAAAATAAGTTGTCAACAGTTTTTAAATAATTATTTGTTGTAATGTATAATTATTCATGTAACCGCTACAATGTATTTCTGATGACTTCAGTATAATAACATTTCTTTATTACACTTGTCAACATTTTTTCGAATTTCTTTTTTATCATTGCTACATTCTGTAACAACGTGTTCTAATATACCAAGAATTTTCTTTTTCGTCAATACTAAATACTTGCTTTTTTAAAATATACAGGCATTTCAATTAAAAAGCAGCTATTAAACTATTTTTTTATTGAAATGCCCTCTTTTTTTATACTTTATCCTCTATCATATACGAAAAGTCAGTCTCGTCTTGTTTTACTACCATTAACAAACCGTCTCCTAAAGGTACAATACTTGAATCTAAAGACGGATGTTGCATTACTACTTCTAAAAACGCATTTAATTTACGATGAATCGTTCTTCTATTTTTCGGAATTTCTTCTTTAGGTGCTAAAATAGTCCCACCTTGTAAAACATCATCAACGATTAACATACCACCTTTTTTTAACAGTCGCATACAATCCGGAAAGAAGTCATAATACTTTGATTTTGCGCTATCCATAAAAATTAAATCATAAGGTCCTTCCAAAGTAGAAAGTATGTCCGCTGCTTGACCTTCTAACAAAGTAATTTTATCCGTTAAGCCCAGATCTTCATAATTTTTTCTTGCTTTTTGAATCATTACGTCATAACGATCAATCGTCGTGACATGGCCTTCATCACCGACATGTTGCGCCATTAAGCTTGACGAAAATCCGATTGCTGCTCCAATCTCTAAAATTTGTTTTGGTTTTATTTGATTTAATAACACGTTTAAGAATACTACTGTCTCATGAGGAATAATGGGCACACCATCCACATTCGCTTGACGCTCAATTTCTCCAAGTCTTCCTTTAAGGGGTTTTTGTTCCTTTCGAAGAAACTCTACTACTTCTTTATCTACAACTGGTCGATACATCATTTCATTTCTCATTACGCTTCCCCCACTTTTCATTTCACTTATTTATTGAATTCTTTTTTTATTATAGAATGCCATTTACTTTCAGACAAGTTAATCTTACTATTATCTATCTGCTTTAGATCTCTAAAGAATTTCTTCATCCATTTCTAAAAGCATTGGATACCTTATCTACTATATGTTATTATCAAATTAAATAAACCAATCCTTAAAGGAGGATATACAAACATGCTTATAAAATCACTTTGCATTCCTAAAAAGAAACTAACTACAGTAAACGAAACTGTAACCCTTCAAGAAGCTATCGATATACTTGAAAATTCAGGTTTTCGATGTGTACCTATCTTAGATGAAACGGGAACAATCTTTAGAGGAAATATTTACAAAATGCATATCTATCGTCATAAAGCTAACGGTGGAGATATGAATTTACCAGTGACGCATTTATTAAAAAATGCTACAAAATTCATTTCTATAAACGCATCCTTCTTTAAAGTCTTTTTCTCAATTAAAGAATTGCCTTATATTTCTGTACTAGATGATGATAATCGCTTTTACGGAATTTTAACCCATAGTTCATTACTAAATATGTTGCAACAATCATGGAATGTTAACACAGGTAGCTATGTATTAACCATTGCTTCAACTGGTCTAAAAGGCGATTTAGCAAATATGACAAAAATCATTAGTCGCTATTGTTCTATTTCAAGTTGTATCACATTAGACGTTGAACAAGATGAATTAGTTCGTCGCACTATGATCACTTTAGAGTCTGGCGTTACAAAAGATGTCGTTAAGCAATTATCTGCTTCTCTAAGCAAACGAGGCTTTCGTGTTGTTGAAATAGAAGATTTAAAGAATATTGGTTAAGCCGTTTATTCGTTAAAAAAAGCTAAATGCTGATGCATTTAGCTTTTTTCTATCTTTCTATTCTTTCATTAAAATGAATTTTTTTATCAATATAGATCATAACTGGCATACCAATCCCCATTACAACCAGTTCTCCAATCGCAACAGTTAAGTAGCTAAACCAAAACGGCAATTGCAACGCTAGATATAATTCCCATGCTATTAGCGCTGAGCCAATAGTGAAAACAATTGTATTTACACTCATTTTTACCCAAACGTTCGTTATCCTTCTCGTTAGTCCACTCATGATAAGCAGTGAAATCAGTGTGTGCGCAACACCAAATACTAAGTCATAAATAACCATAGGTGAAAAAATAAGATTGGATATCAAAACTCCACCAACTATCCCTATAATGTATTTTTTATTAAATACGGCTAAATGATTCAACATTTCCGCGACGCGAAATTGAATTGCACCAAAAGACGTAAAGGCTAATGACGCAGTAATCGCCACGTATAGCGCTGCAACTACTGCGTTTATTACTAAACTTTTAATTTTCATTTTATTCCTCCTAGTTTTTTTTCGTGGGATGGTCAACGAACCACGTTTTTACAACCTTCATAGCATACCACTTAACACTTAGTTTTTCAATTTGTTTGAAAAAAGTAAAAAAAAAGCATTCGTTCATTCACGAATGCCACATATTATTTATTTTTTTACACCTGACCTGATAATCCAACACTTATCGCCAAGGCATCATCAATTTTTTTCATCATTTTAAAGTCTAATTGAGTCACTTTTTCACGTAATCGTTGTTTATCAATTGTTCTTATTTGTTCTAATAAGACAACAGAATTTTTTTCAAGATTATACTCTTCTGCTGATATCTCAACATGGGTAGGCATCTTTGCCTTTTGGATTTTAGCTGTTATTGCTGCGATAATAACGGTTGGACTGTAATGGTTGCCTACATTATTTTGAATAATCAAAACTGGTCGCATCCCACCCTGTTCCGAACCTACAACTGGCGATAAATCAGCGTAATAAATCTCTCCCCGTCTTACCATAGGTATTTTCCTCCTTATAACACCTGGTTAGAATTGGGCACCGACCTCTTTTTCACAAACTTCAAATTCATCACAAATATCAAGATTGATACGAGACATCTCTGCATATCCTTTACGCATGGTATCATAGACTATTAAATTCTCTTCTAAAAAATAATTCATAACCGAATTAACAAATTCATTTTCATCAATATTTGCAATAGAGCAATATTCTTTAACTACTTTGTATACTCCTGGCGCTAAATTAACTTTCATTATGTTATCATTTTCATCCATTACCCCATACCTCCTAAAAGATTACCTTTTCATACCCCATAAAAAGGATTCACTTCAAGAACATGGTAACATGAAATGATAATCATTGAAACCGCAACCTTAATAAAAAATCAAATTTCACTTTATAGACAAATCTGATTTTATCTTTAGGTACCTTAAGGCGTTAACTAACCTATTTCATTGTTTTCTAACTGGAATTACTCCAATTAAATTTCCACTTAAAAACTTTAAAACAATTATATGTATGACGAAATCCCTATTAAACGGTTGCTTCGTTTCCTCGTTTCCCCTTTTCTATTTTTCTAAAATAATTTGTGCGGCAACAATTGTATCTGTGTGAGTAATGGAAAGAAATACATTTCCTTGAAAAGGACATTTTTCAACTACAGGTTTACCATAATTATCTGGTATTATTTCAATATCTTGAAAACCCAACTTCCCAATTCCTGTTCCCATCGCCTTTGAAAAAGCTTCTTTCGCTGCATATCTCCCAGCTAAAAACTCCATTTGACGATTACCTTTTAGCCTAGAAAAAATTTCCATTTCTGCTGGAGTAAGTACTCGGCTAGAAAAAGTTTCTCTTTTTAAATAAGCTTCCTTTATACGAGTGATTTCTGCTATATCTAACCCGATACCTACGATCATGTTACACACCTCTTTTATGCCTTTATCAATTTTCTTACTCACGTAAGTTATATTCTATAATATTAAGCTAATCTTATCAAACAATATTTATTGTGTCACTTGTAAAAGGTAATTATTTCCACTTGCTAATGATCTATTTTAAATCAAATACTCATTTTTTTACAGACTCTATAATTCTTAGTGTGAATAGACGAATTTAGTTCATACTTACCATTCGAGAGGAATAGGTTTGCTTGTAGCTCAGCGGTGTATTTAAGTCTCAAATAGTAGGTAGTAGAAAAAACAAAAAAGACCAAGACAATTGTCTTGATCTTTTTTAACTAATTTAGTCTTTATCACGAATAGTAAATTTACGTTCTCCGCCTGCATTACGACGGTTATCAGTAGACTTTCCACGACTGTCTTTACGACGGCTGTCGCTTCCGCTACGTTTTGAATCTTTATTCCATTTTCCGCCTGCACTTGAGCTTGCGTTACCGCCACCACGACGTTCAGAAGGTTTTCCACTACGGCTACTTCCGCCACGGTATCCACCTTTACTGCTACTTCCGCCACGATTGCTTCCGCCGCCATGACTTCCGCCTTTACGACCAGGTAATGGACGCTCTGGAGTAATTTTAACTGGAACTTCATCAGCATCTTTTGTTACACTCTTCAAGAATGCAGCAGCAAGATCTTCAGCTGTATAAGTTTCTAATAATTGTGCAGCAGCTTTTTCATAACGATCCAAGCCATTAGCATCAACAATAGAACCTACTTCGTCAATTGACGCTTTAATTTGTCCTTCAAAAGCTTCAGCATTTGTTGGTGGACGCAATGGTGTCATTGCTTTTTTAGTTAAGTCTTCAATAACACGTAAATATCCCATTTCATTAGGTGTAATAAATGTTACAGAAACACCCTCTTTTCCTGCACGACCAGTACGTCCAATACGGTGAACATAGCTTTCTGGATCTTGAGGAATATCATAGTTATATACGTGTGTAACTCCGGAAATATCTAATCCACGAGCTGCTACGTCAGTTGCTACTAAAACATCTAATTTACCTGTTTTAAAAGCTTTTAAAACGCTCATACGTTTTTGTTGAGAAAGGTCGCCATGGATTCCTTCTGCGCGGTATCCGCGAGCTTCTAATCCACGAGCTAATTCATCTACACGACGTTTTGTACGACCAAAAATAATTGTTAATTCTGGTGTTTGAACATCAAATAAACGAGTCATAATATCAAATTTTTCGAAGTCTTTACAACGTACAAAAAATTGTTCAATTAAACTATCTGACATTGTAGTTGCTTTGATTTGAACATGTTCAGGTTCTTTCATAAATCTTACACCAATGCGTTTGATAGCTGGTGGCATTGTAGCAGAGAATAACAATGTTTGACGTTCAGCTGGAACTTCATGAATGATTGTTTCAATGTCATCGATGAATCCCATATTCAACATTTCATCCGCTTCATCTAAAACTAGTGTTTCAACATGTCCTAATTTCAACGTTTTACGTTTGATATGGTCTAATAAACGACCTGGTGTACCAACAACAATGTGTGGTGCATCTTTTAAAGCACGGATTTGGCGACTGATATCAGCTCCACCATAAACTACTTGAACACGGACTTTTTTATCGCGGCTTAAACGGAATAATTCTTCTTGTGTTTGGATAGCTAATTCACGAGTTGGTGCAATAACTAATCCTTGTACATTACGGTTGTTTACATCAATTTTTTGTAACATTGGTAAACCAAATGCTGCCGTTTTCCCTGTTCCTGTTTGTGCTTGCCCAATAACGTCTTTTCCTTCAAGTGCTAGTGGAATCGTTTGTCCTTGGATTGGTGTTGCTTCCTCAAATCCTAAACGTTCTACTGATTTTAATAATTCAGGTGCTAATCCTAATTCTGAAAATTTCAATATATTTCCTCCCAATTTTAAAACCTTAAAGAGAGATTTTTGCGAAATACAGGCACCTTCATTAGTTTAATCAATGCACCTGTTTGCTGTAACTCCATATAAAAACTCGATGTTCGTTCGGTCGAATGTACACCAAGTTTTTCATTTCATATAAAAAACTTGAATTTTTTCCAAGTTTATCTGCTTATCTAGTTTCACAAAACCCTCGATGGCTTCATTTTTTATTAAAGATTATTCTTCAATCTAAACCATTCTATCATGTATATTTTTGTTTATCAATTGATTTGGCCTATTGTTTTTATGAACACGTTTCCTTTAAGCTTTTTCTTTCGATTCTATGAGTTCACTTGCTTTAGTCTGCGCTTTCACAATCTTTTTGCTCATCTTATTGACATAATCTTTGATAGAACTCTCTACAAAAAAAGAAACTAAAAAAAGGTTTTTCACCTCTCTTTTAGTTTCTTTTAACTACTTGAAGCGGTCTATCATTAATCTCTTCCGCCACCAAAAATACGTAACAATCCAATAAAGATATTAATAAAGTCTAGATACAAACTCAATGCTCCACTAATAGCTAACGCACCTAAATTTTGTTCGCCTGAATAGCGCGTATAAAGATCTTTTAATTTTTGGGTATCATAAGCTGTAAAGCCGATAAAGATGACAACAGTAATAAAGGATAACACCATATCAGCTGGGCCACTTTTCAGGAAGAAACCATTCACTAACATAGCAATAATCAAACCGATTAACGCACCTCTTAATTGTCCTCCTAAAGTTGTTAAATCTTTTTTAGTTGTAAACCCGACTAAACTCATACCTGCAAAAGATGCAGCTGTGGAGATAAATGCAGCCCCAATGCTCCCTAGATCATACATTAGGAAAATAGAAGATAGTGTAATTCCATTGATAACTGCAAAGGCAATAAAACCAATGATTGACGCACTTGCCGATCTTAACTTAGCCCCATTCGAAGCTAACTTCATAACTAACGCTATCTCAGCAATAAAAAAAGCTAACATTCCGAATCGAGTACCAAATACCAAGTTCAAGATAAATGAACTTTGCGATGCATAAAAAGCAGTTATACCTGTTATTGATAAACCTAATGTCATATAAATATATATTGAAGCAAAAAATTTAGACAAACTTGTTGTATCTACTGCTTGATTAGAAACTTCTCTTCTAGGTGTATTCATGCTAATTAAACCTCCTAATTTATTCGTTTGTAATAGTATAGCAATTTTTTCTGATTAGTCACTCAGTCTTTAGACATATTTTTATATTAATCTTGTAGTGCCCTTACAACAGAAAGTAAATCTGTACCTAAACTTGATTTTATGAGCACGTAATCTCCAGGCTCGATTTGTTCTTTTGCCAGTTGAATCAGCGGTTCTTTGTCACCAGTAAAGTAAAAAAGGTTGTCGTTTGCGAACGTTTCTTGTAAAGATTCATAAAGTACACTCATTTCCTCACCGTAAAGAATAACCTTTTTGATTTGGTTTGGATTTAGAGACTCCTTAATGCTTAAGTGCAACTCTGAAGAATGCTCTCCCAATTCTAACATATCACCTAAAATCACAATTTTCTTACCTTCGTTTTCAAAAGTACTAAAATTATCTAACACAGCTTTCATAGCAGTGGGATTCGCATTGTAAGCATCATTTAAAATACGACTCCCATTTATTCCAACCAACCATTCCGTTCTATTTTTAGTTAACTGAAATTTGGCAAGTTTTGGAGCTGATTTTTGGATAGGTACACCTAAAACTATTCCTGCCATCAATGCGGCCAATGCATTGTTTACATTGTACGTTCCTAATACAGGCAAACTTATCGTCATATCAGGGGTTTCATTTGTCGTAAAACTAGTTTGATTCATTTGTGCATCTATATTTAATGGGTATAAATCATTTTCAGCAGCTGTTCCAAATGTTTTTAATTGTTTATCTGTCAAAAAAGTGACTCTTTCTTGCAGTAACGGTTCTTCACCTGGATAAATTAATACACCATTCTCTTTCAAGCCTGAACTAATTTCCATTTTGGCATCCGCGATACCCGCTCTCGATCCAAAAAACTCAATATGTGACTCACCAATCATGGTTATAATAGCTACATCTGGCTCCGCTAGATCTGATAACACTTTAATTTCTCCAGCATGATTCATTCCCATTTCTAAAATAACTACTTCAGTATCTATCGGCATTTCAAGAATCGTTATTGGAAGACCTATGTGGTTATTAAAGTTTCCTTGTGTTTTATGCACCCGATATTGACTAGATAATACTGCATCCGTCATATCTTTTGTAGTCGTTTTTCCGTTGCTTCCTGTAATTCCAACAACTTTTGGATTGACTTTAGTTAAATAAAATTTAGCCAAATCTTGTAAAGCTTTTAATGTATCTTCCACTTGAATGACAGGAAAATCAGCTGCCACTTCAAACGGCAAATCTTTTAATGATTTACTCCATAGAGAAGCTCTAGCTCCATTTTCAATGGCTTTTAAAATAAACTGATGTCCATCATTATTTCCTATTAATGGCACAAATAACGATTCTTTTACTAATTTCCGAGTATCAAAATCAACTGAAATTATTTCTTGATCAGACCACATGCTGGTATCATTTAACGCTCCAACTGCTGCTGCAATTTCTTTTATCGTTAAAGAAATCATAATTACGCTCCTTTTAAGTTTAATAAATCACTGAACACTATCTGTTTTGAAAGAAATAGAGACCGGAAAACGTATCCCAGCCTCTATTTCTAGCAACAAGTTTTATTGCTCATGATTTTCATTTTGAAAAGACAGTCGTTCTTGATGTCTTCTTAAAGCTAATTGAATCAATTCCTCAACTAAATCACCGTAATTTAATCCAGTATTTTTCCATAAAGTAGGATACATACTAAATTGCGTAAAACCTGGCATAGTATTTACTTCATTGATAAATACTTCATCATTGCTTGTTAAAAAGAAATCACACCGACTCAAGCCACTTCCATCTAGCGCTTGGAAAGCACGTACTGCGTATTCGCGCAAACGCGCATTAACATCCTCAGAAATTAATGCAGGTATTTGTAGCACTACGTCATTGTTGATGTATTTCGATTCATAGTCATAAAAGTCAACGCTTTTCACTAATTCTCCAGGAACTGAAATATGAATATCGTCATTTCCTAAAACAGCGACTTCAATTTCTCTAGCTTCAATTCCTTGCTCAACAACAACTCTCCGGTCATAACGCAAAGCTAATTCAATTGCGGCAATTAATTCATCACGGTTTTCGGCTTTGCTGATTCCAACACTTGATCCAAGATTTGCCGGTTTTATATACATTGGATAAAATAAAGTACCTTCGCATTGTTTGAAAACAATTTCCTTATCATTTAGCCATTCAGCTTTTCTTACTGGCACATAAGGGACTTGTGGTAAACCAGCTTGTTGAAAGAGTTGCTTACTAATAATTTTATCCATACCGCAAGCACTTGCTAAGACACCAGCGCCTACATAAGGCATACTGATAACTTCAAATAACCCTTGAACTGTTCCATCTTCTCCATTAGGTCCATGTAAAACTGGAAAAATAACAGCATCTTCTTCTTTTAAATCAGAAGGTTGGATAATCATACCTTGCGATTGTTGATTGTCATCAACTGCAAATTGTACGTTATCCGAAACAGCTAATTTTAAGGCATCTGAAGCCACAATATCGCTTGCTTGTTTAACAATTGCACCTTTTATCCATTGACCACTTCTTGTAATATATATAGGTTGCACTTCATAGTAATCATAATATACTTCTTTAATAATAGAAAAGGCAGTCAGAATTGAAATATCGTGTTCTGCACTCTTTCCTCCATATACTAGAAAGATTTTCATTTTAGTTATCCTCCGAATTTACTTAGGTATATTTACCTCAGATTCTTTATAATTCAAAAATTATTGTAACATATTTTTTTACAGAAAAATAGCACACCTATTAGAAACAACTATTCTTATCTAACGTGTATATTATTTTTAAACATTCCAAAAAAAGCCCTTTGTGCAACTTATCCGATTACTCTGTTATAGCGTTACAACAGCGTAGTCTGTTTAGTTACCTCATAGGACTTTTCTTATAGCGATTGTATGTTTTTGACTTCTTTGAAAAACCATTTTTGGTTTTTTTCACTAAAACACAGGTTACCTAATAAATTTTTCTCTAGAAAATCGCGATCAACAAAGTTTAAACGATCTTCTGCTAAGTAAACAGGAATCTCATATACTTCTTGTTTTATTGTTAGATTTTTAAAGGAAAAAACAACGCCTTCTTTGAGCAATGGGAACATATCCTTAACTTTAGAAACTGGAATACACGTAATTTTTTTCACTTTTTTGAAAAGAAACACATTTTTTTTCTCATTTACTTTTTTTTCTAGGTTGTTTGTTATATTGACCGACAAAACATTATAAAACCGATCTAAATTCCGGTAATACACTTTGGTCATTCCTTTAGGTAAGGTTAAATGGATATAATTATTTTGTAATTTATAATAGAAAGGTGAGTGCAAATGTGTATGGGCATGTGCAATATATAATAACTCAGAAATCTCAACGGGGGATAATTGCCTCATTAATTCAACACTTTCGAAATCAATCCATTTAGGAGGAGTATCGATTGTATGTTGGCTTTGCTCGAAGTATTCTTGAATTTTTGCTATTCCTCGAATCATGCGAAAACCAGTATGAGGGTCATATTCCCCAATACCTTTAGGAGCATTTAGCAATAAAATATTCTTAGGCGGTTTCTTAACGGCATCTTTGTATTCATCCATCGTGATGCCTTTACTCAATACAGCATTTGCAATAGTATCTAAATGAACATAAGTAGATTCTGAAGGCACTATACATTTCTCCCCTTGTCTTTTTCTCTTCTTCATTGTACTACTTATACACCAACTAATCTGTATCATTTAGATAATATTCTGGTTACAAAAAAGCTATGTAACCGTTCTATTAAGACAGTACCATGACAATTACGTTTGTTATAAAAATTCAAACTTTTATTATTTATTTTATTGAAAATTTATGAACACCTTTCTCAATACATCTGAAAAAAGCTTTTAAGTAAACAAAAAAAGAGCGTGGGACAAATTGTCCTGCGCTCTTTTTGAAAGAAAAAATTATTTTGCTTCTTCTTCTTGTTTGTTTGCATCTGCAATACCATATTTTTTGTTGAAACGGTCCACACGTCCGTCTGCTTGTGTGAATTTTTGACGTCCTGTATAGAACGGGTGTGAGTCAGATGAAATTTCGACACGGATCATTGGGTAAGTAGAACCGTCTTCCCATTCAACTGTTTCGCTTGAATTTTTAGTAGATCCTGATAAAAATTTATATCCTGTAGTAGTATCCATAAATACAACTTGTCTGTATTCTGGGTGAATTGCTTTTTTCATATATAAATCTCTCCTTATGCCCTGATGCATTTGCTGTATCAGAGTTAATTTTTGTCTTTAGACAACATTAGCATAATAACATATTTCCCAATTCAAAGCAACATTTTTTATTAAATTTCCAACTGAAAAAAAACCACTTTTAGCGCTGAGAATTTCTAGTATTTCTTGTTTTAGTGATGGTTTTATCCGTGAAATTCTCAAAAAACTCTTCGTTGTTTTTTGATTTGCGTAAGGCTTTTATAAATTGATCTGTTAAATCTAAGGCATCTCCTGTCATTGTATGGCGCAATTTCCAAATCATATCTAATCGGCTATCTTCCAACAAAAGTTCTTCTTTTCGTGTACTAGATTTTTTGATATCAATAGCTGGAAAAATACGGCGTTCTGCAAGTTCTCTCGATAGATGCAGTTCAGAATTCCCAGTTCCTTTAAATTCTTCATAAATCATGTCATCCATGCGACTTCCAGTATCTACTAAAGCAGTTGCTAAAATTGTTAAGCTGCCACCTTCTTCAATATTTCTCGCTGCTCCGAAAAAGCGTTTTGGTCGATACAACGCTGCCGGATCCAACCCACCACTTAATGTTCTACCGCTTGGTGGAAGAACCAAGTTATAGGCACGCGCTAATCGCGTAATACTATCCATTAAAATAATAACGTCACGTCTATCTTCTACCAATCGCATAGCTCTTTCTAACACTAATTCTGTTACACGCACATGATTCTGTGGTTGCTGATCAAAAGTTGAAGAAACAACTTCTCCTTTAACACTTCTTTCAATGTCCGTCACTTCTTCTGGACGCTCGTCAATCAGTAAAATGATCAATTCAGCATCAGGATAATTTTCAGCGATTCCATTGGCAATTTCTTTCAACAGAATTGTTTTTCCGGCTTTTGGAGGCGCAACGATCAATCCACGCTGACCAAAACCTACAGGAGCTAAAATATCGATCATTCGATTTGAAATTTTTGTTTGTGACGTTTCAAGAGTGATTTGTTTTTCAGGATAAAGCGGTGTTAGTGCAGGGAAATGAGGTCGTTCCTTTGCATCTTCTGGATCTTTTCCATTTACGAGATTTACATGCATTAACCCATAGTAACGCTCTGATGGCTTAGGTGGTCTTGCTTTACCGGATACTTTATCCCCATTTCTTAAACCAAATCGTTTGATTTGAGAAGAAGAAATATAAATATCTTCTTTACTTGGTGTGTAATTGATTGGGCGCAAAAAGCCAAAATCTTGTTGAGCCATAATATCCAACACACCTTCGACAATAAAGAATCCTTGTTTTTCTTCTTGTGCTCGGATAACAGCCAATGCTAATTCCTTTTTGTTCATTTGACTGTAATAAGGAATTTTTAGGTCTTTTGCATAATTGTAAATTTCTTTTAACGTTTTCATTTCTAATTCGGTCAATGTTAATAAATCACTCATATTAGTTAACTCCTATTTGTTATCGTCTTCAATCATTTGGACATCTGCACCTAAAGCTGTTAATTTTTCTACGATATGATCGTAACCCCGTAAAATATTTTCAACTCCAGTAATCGTTGTTGTTCCTTCTGCCATTAAGCCCGCGGTCACAAGACACGCTCCTGCTCTTAAGTCACTTGCTTCTACTTCCACGCCTTGCAACTGTTTTATTGGTCCTTCAATTAAAATCATATCGCTTTCAACACGGGCTTTTGCACCCATTCGTACCAATTCTGGTATATGTTTAACGCGTTTAGGGTAAATTGTATCCGTAATTAAAGAAGTTCCGGTTGCTTTTAATAACAGAGGAGTTAACGGTTGTTGTAAATCTGTCGCAAATCCAGGATAAGGAAGTGTTTTTACATTTATCGCTTTTAAATGAGTGGCTTCTTTTACTCGGATGCTGTCTTCTCCAATTTCCATTGGCACGCCCATCTCTTCCAGTTTGGCTACTAGTCCTTCCAAATGCTCTACAATAACATTTTTCACAAGAACATCTGACCCAGCTGCGGCTGCCATAGATAAGTAAGTTCCAGCTTCAATACGATCCGGGATAATTGTGTGCCTACACCCATGAAGCTCATCGACTCCGTCTATCCGAATAATATCTGTACCAGCACCTCTTACTTTTGCTCCCATATTGTTTAACAACGTTGCCACATCAATAATTTCCGGCTCGCGCGCTGCATTTTCAATAATTGTCTTCCCTTTTGCTTTCACTGCGGCTAGCATGACGTTAATTGTTGCACCAATTGATACCACATCTAGATACAGTCTTGTTCCAACTAAACCTTTTTCATCTGTTCTTAAATACATGGCTCCCATTTCATTATCTACAGTGGCTCCTAAAGCACGAAATCCTTTTAAATGTTGATCAATAGGGCGAGGTCCTAAGAAACAGCCTCCTGGTAGTCCAACTACCCCTTGTCCAAATTTAGTCAGTAAAGCCCCCATAAAATAATAAGAAGCACGTAGACTTTTTATTTTTCCATTTGGCATTGGAATAGAAACCATATTTGTTGGATCGATAGTCAGCGTTGAGCCATCAAAAGTAGTTTCTACTTTCATTACATTCAGAATATCAATTAATGAATGGACATCTTGGATATCTGGTACACCTTCTAAAACAACAGGTGAATCGGCTAATATCGCAGCTGGTATCAAAGCAACTGTACTATTTTTCGCTCCATTGATAGTCACTTCTCCTGATAACTTTTTCCCACCATTAATGATTAATTTCTTCATGTTATACCTCCATTTTTTCTTCTAAAAAGCTAATTTTCTTGAATCAGCGGACAATCAACCGAGTTTTTATCGCCGCTTAAATGCCCTAATTTAACGAATTAATTTTATCGAACTTAATCAACTCTATTTCGATAACGAGTTTAGTAATTCCAGCCTTTTTTCTCTATTTAAACAGGCTAATTCAATCTTACTATAACTCAAAACAACTTACAATTACTATATCTTTTAACCAAACAAAAAAGTCCTTGCCTAAAAGGCAAGGACTTTTTCGTTATTTAATTAAGCTTTGTTTGAAGATCCAAATCTTTGCATAGTTTCTTTAACTGTAGAAACAATTGCAGTTTTACCTGGTGCAATAACTTTACGTGGGTCATAAACTTTATCGTCAGTGTTTAATTTTTCACGTACAGCTTTTGTCCAAACTTGTTGTAATTCAGTGTTAACATTAATTTTAGAGTGACCATTTTCAATAGCTTTTTTAATTTGGAATTCTGGGATTCCAGATCCACCATGTAATACTAGAGGAGCTTTAGTTAAGTCAGAAATAATTTTCATTTCGTCAAAACCTAGAACAGGTTCGCCTTCATAATCACCATGTACTGATCCTAAAGCAGCAGCTAAAGCATCGATCTTAGCTTCAGTTACCATACGTAGACATTCTTGAGCGTCTGCGTAGTTTACTCCACCAGTAACGCCATCTTCAGTTCCACCAACAGTTCCAACTTCTGCTTCTACTGATGCGCCTTTTGAATGAGCGTATTCTACAACTTTTTTAGTTTCTTCAATGTTTTTGTCAATTACAAATGCAGAGTTATCAATCATTACTGATGAAAAACCAGCATCAATTGCAGCTTTACAGCTTTCAAAAGAAGAACCGTGATCTAAGTGTAATGCAACTGGAACTGTAATGTTCATTGTTTCCATTAAAGCTTCAACCATTGCAGCTACAACTTTAGAGCCACCCATGTATTTTCCTGCTCCTTCAGAAACACCTAAAATAACTGGTGATTTTTCTGCTTCAGCAGCTTCTAATACAGCTTGTGTCCATTCAAGGTTGTTGATGTTGAATTGACCTACAGCATATTTACCTTCTAAAGCTTTATTTAACATATCTGTCATACTAACTAAACGACTCATATATTTTTTCCTCCTTAAGGAAATCTTTTTATTTACTAAGATACTCTTAGTCAACGATGCTATTATAACAATAAAACATGAAAATATCTAGATTTATTATAAACTTAACCAGTTTTCATGTCCCATTTGCTATCAGTTGCTTAATGCTGCTTTTACAAAACCTAAAAATAGTTTTTGTGGGCGATTCGGACGTGAGACAAATTCTGGATGGAATTGGCACGCTACATAAAATGGGTGGTCAGATAACTCAACAATTTCAACTAAGCGATTATCTGGTGACACACCTGAAAAGACTAAACCTTTTTCTTCTAGCATCGTCCGGTATTCATTATTGAACTCGTAACGGTGACGGTGACGTTCTTGAACAACGTCAACATTGTCATAGGCTTGAGCTGTTACAGAACCTGGTTTTAATTTACATGGATACAACCCTAGGCGCAATGTCCCTCCCATATTGACCACATCTTTTTGATTTAGCATCAAATCAATAATGTTATATGGTGTTTCTGGGTCAGTTTCTGCTGAATGCGCACCTTCTAAACCTGCAACATTGCGTGCAAATTCTACACATGCTAATTGCATACCTAAACAGATTCCTAAGAACGGCACTTTATTTTCACGTGCGTATTGAATTGCTAAGATTTTGCCTTCTAGACCGCGATCACCAAATCCACCGGGAACTAAAATTCCATCTGCATTTTTTAATTTACTTTCAACATTTTCTGGTGAAACTTCCTCAGCATTGATCCATTCTACTTCAATTTCAGAATCTACAGCATATCCTGCATGGTTTAAAGATTCAATAACTGATAAATAAGCATCAGGTAATTCAACGTATTTTCCAACTAATGCAATTTTTGTTTTCTTAGATAAATGCAATACTTTTTGTTCTAACGCAATCCACTCTGACATATCTGCAGGTGGTGCATCAATTTTCAAATGATCACAAACAATTTGGTCCATGTTTTGTTTTTGTAAATTTAATGGAATAGAATACAACGTGTCTACATCACGTGATTCAATAACAGCCTCTGGATTCACATCGCAAAATGAAGCTAATTTATCTTTCAAACTTTGTGGAACAGGTTTTTCTGTACGAATCACTAGCAAGTTCGGCTGAATCCCTAACCCACGTAATTCTTTCACACTATGTTGCGTTGGTTTTGTCTTCATTTCACCAGCTGCACCTAAATAGGGAATCAATGTTGTATGGATATACATAACATTATCTGCACCTACATCACTTTTCATTTGACGTAAGGCTTCTAAGAAAGGAAGCGATTCGATATCTCCTACTGTACCGCCAACCTCGGTTATCACGATGTCAGAGTCTGTTGTTTGACCTGCACGCATAATTTTTTCTTTGATTTCATTGGTAATATGTGGAATAACTTGAACGGTTGCTCCTAAATATTCCCCTTTACGTTCTTTGCGTATCACTTCAGAATATATTTTACCCGTAGTTACATTCGAATATTGATTTAAATTGATATCAATAAATCGTTCATAATGACCCAAGTCTAAGTCAGTTTCAGCCCCATCATCTGTTACGAAAACTTCTCCATGTTGATAAGGACTCATTGTTCCTGGGTCAACATTAATATAAGGATCAAATTTTTGAATGGTCACCTTCAATCCTCGGTTCTTTAATAAACGCCCTAGAGATGCTGCGGCAATTCCTTTGCCTATTGAAGATACTACTCCACCTGTTACAAAAATATATTTTGTCATTTTACCGGCTCCTTCTGACTGTATTAGAGTAAAAATAAAAGAATGATACTGGACACTTTCTGTTTTTCTTGGGTAGCAATGTATAATAAAAACAGAAAAGCTCCCTATCCATTAGTAGAATAGGGAGCTTTTGATTACTTATAGTTCCTGTCCCTTAAATTGAATTTAAGGGAGCCCAATATAGATAATACACATTTCTGTAGGAACCGTCAAGATATTCCTTTTAGTAACAAGTTGCCTTAGAAGAGTCCTTATTAATACTCGTCTTCGGTATCGTCTTCATCTTCGTCTTCGATGATGGTAAGATCGCCTTCAACACCATCAGGTAATTCATCTTCTTCGTCATCTGTACCTAATTCAGACAAATCAGCTTTGTATTCTCCAAGATCTTCTTTGTCTTCATCATCAATCATTACGCCATGTTCATCAACACTAACACGTCCACCGTAAGTAGTCGCATCGTCATCTTCTTCCTCTTCAGGAGAATCATCGTCTTCAGGATCGTCATCATTGTAATCAATATCATCTTCACCTGTAACAAATGCACTAGCTTTTTTGCGTTTTTTACGACGTGGAGCTTCATCTTCATTTCCTTGAGTCACTTCTTCATCGATGAAATCGATTGGGTACCATGAACGTAGTCCCCAGCGGTTTTCTCCTAAGGAAATAAAACTACCGTCAATATTTAAGTCTGTGTAAAATTGAGAAGTTGCAACAGCAAGTTCTTTTGAGTTTATGTTTAAGAATTCTTGTACTTCTTTTAGTAAAGCTGAGAAATCAAGGATTTCTCCTTTTTGATCTAAGATGGCATGAGCTACTTCAATCATTGACAATTCATTTTTGTTTTGCCCGTCAAATTGTGTTAATTTCACGAAAGCCACGTCCTTTCAACAGTCTATTCTTTATCATACAATATTTAAATAGTAAAAAGCAATTGTAATTTGTAATCTCCTAATTTTTCTTTTCCTAAAAACAAATCGTATTCAATGTATACTCTTCCAGAAAAGGGTTCATCTGTATAACTAATCTGCATATTTTTTGTCATTGTTTCAATACTGACTGCACCTTGTGGCGTACGGTAGAGGGTTTCAAATCTTTCGCCTTTATTGAATCGCATTCGTGTAGTCGTTTCACCTTTACGTGTAAGAGTAACGATTCCAGTCGGATCAATTTTAACCGTTACAGGAACGACTCCTGTTTCATAGGTCTCTTGGAAACGAATATAATAAGACGAATTCATTTGAACGACTTTACCAGCTTCGTCGAATACGTGTTTTTCAGTTTCATTGCCTTGAGAAATAATTGTCTCTAAATGTATTTGCGCTGCTCTTCCTTTTGATAAATCCAATTGTCTCACCTCATTATTTTTTATTCCTTATCTACTGTTCACAAAAGGTTTAGTAATTCTAGCCGCCTTTTTCATTTTATTGCATACCTATCTTATCATAGATAAAGCGAATATTATGCTTTTTTGAAACAGTTAAGGAAGAACACTGCAATAAAATTTGCTATAATAAGGAAGAATCGTTATTTATAATCAACCTAAAGGAAGTAAAACCAATGACAACTACTGAAAAAAAAGATTTTTTATCCAATCATTCTTATGAACTTTACGAAGCTACCACTATGCCTTTTCCCAATAAAACCATTTCTCACTTTGCATTAACAGATAGTTTATTGCGTTATGCTGGAAAGTACCAAAAGAACATTGTGCATTTTTGGCCAACTATAAATTTAGTTATTCTAGGCATGATGGATACAAAATTACCATATTTCAAAGACGCATTGGCGGTCCTTGAAGGGTACGGACAACCTTATATCGTTCGTAATTCAGGAGGTTTAGCAGTTGTAGGAGATGAGGGTGTATTAAATTTTTCACTTATATTGCCTGAAGATCCTCAGCAAAAAATGCCTATCAATACTGGATATGACTATATGATGCAGTTGATCAATGATGCCCTCAAACCATTTGGAAAAAAAAGTCTTGCTTACGAAATTAAAAATTCTTATTGTCCTGGAGATTACGATTTAAGTATTGATGGAAAAAAATTTGCCGGCATCTCACAAAGACGCTTAAAAAATGGTGTAGCCATTATGATCTACATCAGCGTAAACGGCAACCAAACGAAGAGAGCTGAAATGATTCGTGATTTTTATCAGGCAGGCTTAAAAGGCGAAACGGTCAAATGGCATTTTCCATCAGTAGATCCTGCTGCAATGGCTACATTAGAAGATTTACTCGGCATTTCTTTGACTGTAGCTGAAATGAAGAATTTGATTTTACACACGCTTCTTCAAAACAACTGCACGATTGTAGCCGGTGAGTATTCTTCAGAAATTATAGCCGATTATAATGAAGGCTTTGAAAAAATGATTCGCCGCAACCAGCAAATGCTCGGCAATTCAATTGATAAGGAGTTAAGCGAATGAGCGACCTTTATGATGATAAATTTTCATTGCCTATCGAACACGTATTACGTGATCCAGTCCACGACTATATTCATGTTCAAAATCAGATTATTTTAGATTTGATCAATTCAAGCGAATTTCAGAGATTACGGAGAATCAAACAATTAGGCACCTCTTCTTTAACTTTTCATGGTGCAGAACATTCGCGTTTCACTCATTCGTTGGGTGTCTATGAAATTGCTCGTCGAATCTGTGATAAATTCAAGCGAAATTATGCTACTCAAACACCCGGTGATGGCGGTTGGGATGATAATGAACGTTTAGTTGCCTTATGTGCAGCATTGTTACATGATATTGGACATGGACCCTATTCTCATACATTTGAACATATTTTTAAAACAGATCACGAAGAGTTTACTGTAGCTATTATTAACTCTCCAGAAACGGAAGTTCATAAAATTTTAGCTAAAGTTAGTGAAGATTTTCCGGAAAAAGTTGCCAGTGTTATCCAGAAAACCTATCCTAACCCGCAAGTGGTCCAACTCATTTCTAGTCAAATCGATGCCGACCGGATGGACTATTTATTGCGTGATGCCTATCATACCGGTGTCAATTATGGTACATTTGATTTGACGCGTGTGCTTAGAGTGATTCGTCCTTACAAGGATGGAATCTATTTTCAAGTGTCCGGTATGCATGCAGTTGAAGATTACATCGTCAGCCGTTACCAAATGTACATGCAAGTCTATTTTCACCCTGTTTCGAGAGGTATGGAAGTCATATTAGACCATTTGTTAAACCGTGCAAAAAAAATGTATGTTGATCCAGAGTTCCATTTTACCGATCAACTAAACTTACTTGTGCCTTTTTTTGAAAACAACTTCACTCTTAAAGATTATCTAAAATTAGATGATGGTGTTTTAGCCACTTACTTTACATTATGGAAAGAAGAAAAAGATCCTATTTTAAGCGATTTGGCTACACGTTTCCTAGATCGCCATCCCTTTAAGTCCGTTAAATTTTCTAGCACAACTGATATGGCTTTGATCGAAGAGCTGAAAAGTATTATTCGTGAAGCTGGATACGATACAGACTATTATACAGCTATCAATAACAGTTACGATCTTCCTTATGACTTTTACCGGCCTAATCAAGATACTAACCGCACACAAATAGAATTAGTTCATCAAGATGGTACATTGGTTGAACTTTCTAAAGTAAGCGAAATTGTTTCTTCTATAACGGGAAAGGTCCGTGGCGATGAACGTTTTTATGTACCAAAAGAATTTTTAAAACCAGGAATATCAAATGAAATAACTTTATTTGAACATTTATACGATGAATTTAATCGTTATATTAAGAACGGGGCCATTATTGACCCAAATAAATTAGTGGAGGACTCACCTAAATGACTATAGAATTAATTGCCATCGATTTAGACGGCACATTGTTAACACCCGAAAGAAAAATAAGTACTAAGGTTAAAGAAACCATTAAATTGGCTAAAACCAAAGGGATTAAAGTTGTTATTTGCACTGGGCGCCCTTTACCTGGTGTAAACTCAATCCTCGCAGAATTAAATTTAGAAGAAGAAGGCGATTACGTCATTACTTACAATGGCGCATTAGTTCAGCAATCACATAATGGAAAAGCTATTGCTCATCACACATTAAGTTTTGAGGATTTTCTGAAAATTGAAGAAATGAGTCGTCAAGTCGGAAGCCATTGTCATACAATTGATGAAAAATACATTTACACTGCTAACAAAGACATCAGTCCATACAGTGTAAGAGAATCCTTTTTAGTCAATATGCCGATTCGATTCCGCACAGTAGCAGAAATGGACCCAACAATAGAAATCAGTAAAATGATGATGATTGATGATCCTGACGTTCTTGATGCGGCCATTGCTAAATTTCCAAAAAGTTTTTATGATGACTACACTGTTTTAAAAAGTGAGCCATTTTATCTAGAAGTGTTAAACAAATCTGCCAGTAAAGGTCAAGCACTAAAAGATCTAGCACAAATTTTGTCTATTCCTCGTGAAAATATCATGGCTATTGGAGACAATGAAAATGATATCGATATGATTGAATACGCTGGAATGGGTGTAGCCATGGGCAATGCTATTGCTAGCGTAAAAGACGTAAGTGATTACATTACTGATACAAATGAACAAGACGGTGTCGCTAAAGCAATTGAAGCCATTGCTTTTGAGAACAGTCCAATTCATAATTCCTCAAAATAATCGAAAAAAAACAAGCTATGAGGATATACTACAACTCATAGCTTATTTTTTATTATTTAGCCTAATAATTTCCCACCCACAGCGTAGTTGGTTTTTTTCATGTCTTCAATAATAACATGAACTTTATCTTCTGTTGCTCCAGTGTTTTTCACTACGGCTTGTGTAATATCTTTAACTAGACCAGCTTTTTGTTCTGCGGTCCGTCCTTCAACTAATTCAACATGTACAAATGGCATATACCTCTCTCCTTTCTCTATATTCTCTTCTAATTTTAGACCTATTTTTTTTCTTTTCAACTAATTTTTTCTTTAGATCAATGCTCTTAAACAGATGATTAGAGTTTTAATCCAAATGTTAGTATACTTAATACGTACGATAATTTAGAGAGGAGATTTACAACTATGACAGATTCAAAATTAATGTATCAAACGACAGCAATTAATACTGGTGGACGAAATGGTGAAAGCCATTTACCTGATAAATCATTTTCTGTTCGTGTTTCTACTCCAAAAGATATGGGTGGCCCTGGACAAGGAAGTAACCCAGAACAATTATTCGCACTAGGCTATAGCGCTTGTTTCAATTCAGCTTTAGAACATATGATGAAAGAAGAAAAAGTAACTGGTAAAAGCCAAGTTACTGCAACAGTTGAATTGCATTCAGACCCAACTGATAACGGGTTTAAACTTGCAGTTAAACTAGAAGTTGGAATTGAAGGCAAAGATGACGCAACTACGAAAGAATTAGCAGAAAAAGCGCATGCTTTTTGTCCTTATTCAAAAGCTACAAGTGGAAATATTGATGTAACAGTAACAGCCGTTGCTTATGAAGCAGATAAATAAAACAATGATTTAGGGAGTTGAGACGGTCGTCTCAACTCCCTTTTAGTATTTTCATTCTTATATAGATTGACCCATCTTTAGATAATGTTTTTCATATTGTTCTACAGCCCATTTATGGCTGCCTCTTTTTAATTTAGCTATGGCTTCAGGAATGGACACCCATTCTAATTGATTGAAATCTTCTAGTGGCTCACAAATAGGTTTCCATGTTTTAGCAATATAAAAATATGCAGGATTGTGGTAATGCTGGTGGCGGTGTTTGGAGTAATAATACTCTTCTGCTTCACCGATAAACTGCCCAACTTCTATTTCATATCCTAATTCTTCCATTGATTCACGTTGAGCCGTTTCTTCATGAGTCTCATTTTTCTCGATTTCTCCACCTGGTAATAAATATGAGCCGTTTGGAGGTGAAACGAGTAAGATTTTTTTACTTTCTGAGTCAAAAATCACAACATGTACGCCAATACGGGTACGATAAACTTGATTATCCAACTTTAGTCCAAATGTTTTCATTGTCATTTCGCTTCCCCCTCCTCATCGTATCCTCATTTTGAAATACTTTTCCTCATTATACACTATTTTACAACTAATTAACTACTCTATTTGTGTTTAACCCATAGATTAAAATTTCTAAAAATCATGGTATACATTAATCTGTTTCCGGGTAACATTAACCTAAAGACCAGTAAGATTTAAGTAAAAGATAACACCACAGATTCAAGCTTTTTAGTTAGTCATTAACGTCCATAAACATGAAACCTAATTCTTCACCTGTGAAAGATATATTAATAGGTAAATTAATAGTATAATAAACGTTATTGAAAGCGTTATTTAAAGGAGGAGTTTTAAATGAAATTTTTAAGCGGTGTAATAGCTCTAAGTAGCGGTTTGTGGATGCACGTATATGTTTATGGATTAGAAAACACATCTTCTGCTGCATTCAATGGCATTTTTTATTTTTATGCTTTTTGTTTATTTGTATTAGGCATTGTTTCCATCTACAGATCTTTTAATGAAAAAAAATAGTTTTTTTATTTTGAAAGGTGATTTCCAATGAGAAGGCTATTGTTTTTAGGTTGAATACTAGCTGTTTTTTAGCAGGATGCTCAACTATGTCCCTAGAAGAAGCGGAACAAAACTAGTTATTGATCAATATAGTATTTTTAATGGCACGGCTGAAATTATTTCTACAGATAAAAAAGAAGATGAGTATTATATTGAATGGATAAACGAAAGCGATAGAACTAAAGGAGTCAGCGCAGTCTCTTCAGACGGAGAAATTACAGTTATCGAATCAGAAGCTCAATAAACAGAACTTAAACTTAATACTAAAAATACAGAGAGATTCTCAAAAATTACTAACTATACATATCTAAAAAATCATGTTTAGAGGACTCATCTACCCATAAATTTATGACAAGGAGAATTCATATGCCGTTTCCATTAAATATTGTCGTTGCAGTTATAATATCTGCGATATACAGTTTAATCTCTTTCGGCCTTAAATTACCTAGTAAGTACAAAACGCAGTTTCGTATTTACTCTGTTGTAATCAATCTAATCTTTATTGTATTCTTACTAGGCTTTTCTTTATATTTCAAAACATCTCTACCTAATCAAGGAATAACTATTTACTATAATGGTTTAGCTACATTGTACTTTTTGTTATTTATCCCTTTGGAAGTAGTTTTGATACTGCTATTTAGGAAATTAATAATGAACGCCGATATCTATTTAGTTTTTTTAAAATATGCGATAATTATTGGAGCTATCGTTATATTAACAAGTATATTTGCTTTAGGTTATGCCCTTTTCATCTTAACTTTTTACGGTTTCGCTCCTTAATCTGCATAAAAAGGGAAACTTATAAACAATTATTTTAGCTCATACAACTTCCTTTATACTTAATAATCTTGATTAATGTCTACTAACTCTCTATTTCGGGTAGACTTTAAGAATACAGTAAGAAAAAATTGGTTACATTATTTTACTTCATCTTCAAACCATTGGTATTCTCGGCCGGTTTCGTCTCGTAAAAGAGAATCAGAGAGCATTTCAAAAATTTGAGTTTGTTTCTTCGGTTCTTTATTTTGGTAACTAATTTCAATAAACTTATCGTCTGACTTAAATGTTAGCAACTTCGTATCATAGCTATTAGACTCTTCTTTCCAAACCACTTTTAATTGGTTGCCTCCTGGAAAGACAGCATACGCTAGTGGAACTGACGTATCAGCTTTTACTCCATTTTGGAATAGCAGCTTATAACACTTAGTTTTTAGGAATAATTATTGTTTCGCTTGTTTATAATTCAGTGACTAAAGTTTCTACACTATACCTTGATACTTAATGCTCTTTTTTGCAATTTTAAATACTAGGTGTGTAGCTAGTGAAGCTAGTATAATTTCTCCTATAAATATAAACAGGTAGATAAAAATTGCACCTTTCATTTCATCTGGATGAGGTATTATGTTTCCAAATAATAAACTAATCAATGCATTAGTTACATAAAGAAAGATAATGGTTAAAATAAATTTTGTTATCGATACTATCGCATTATTCATCTGTTAAACTCCTTGTCTCTGTGTATTGATATTGTATTTGCTTTCTATTTTATTTAAGAAACAAAAAACACAATTTTATTACCCGACTTTCTGATATGGTCATAGTTAGATTAGACAATTATAAGTGGAAAAAGAAAGTACTGATATGTAAACCATTTTTTTAATGTTATTCTAACTATGATAAACAACAGAATGATCTGTGGATATGCTTTGTTTATTCTCAGATATTAATTTGTAAATTTAATATTTTATAGTTTTTGAAATAACGAATGGTGCTTATACAATAGTAAATATAAGTGCTGCATTATTTTTGATTTATTATGTTGAATGCGTGTTAAAATAAAAATTAGTTTAAGTCATACTAGAATTTGAAATGAGGCTTTTTTATGAGAAATTACATAGCTACTACTTTTTTATCGATATTAATACTAGGTAAACTAATTGGGATAATTAATATTTTTTTAGGGAGATATCAGTCTATTTTTGTAAGCTACTTTACTTTAGCGCCTATTGATTCATATCAAATTAATGATGTACCTAAAGAAAAACAAGAAAAATTTAAAATTTTAGCTATTTTAAGTGGAATCATAGATATATTACTTTCTATAATTGTTATCCTAGTTATATCGAAAGTAGAAACAGAGGTTATTCTATTTTTAGCATTCCTTCTCTATGCAAACTCTACTTTTTTTGGCAATTATAGTAATAAAATATTACAACTCAAATAATAAAAATTCTCCTTCCCTTTATTGGAAAGCGAAAGATTTTTTTAATGATCCATAACGAAGATACTTTTTAAGGAAAATTTCCATTGAATAAACTAGTGTCAATTAGGGTATACATATTTTTTATAGGTAGTGAGAATGAAGCTACAGAACTTATTTTATTTAATTGTTAGGAGGCTTGTAAATGTCTGTAAAGTTAGCTATTCAAACCATTTTAAACTTCTTTGCACTTGATTTGATTTTTAATCCTATCGTTGGTTCTATCTTACCTGTTAGTGGTTTAGGAGCTCTTTTAAGTTTTGTATATTGGGGTTTACTTTTGATTTCATCCTATCAATTAGCTGTTTTTCTAAAGAAAGAAAAATACACATAAAATAGGTGTGCCCGTAACCCTTTCAAACAAAAAATACATTGCGCTAATGAAAACTTGATTTTTTTCTGTTACATAATTTTTATTTTTTAGATCATATTATTGAATGATAGATAATTATATTAAATTTGGATTAATTTATTTGTGTAATTTAAAAAAATGGATTGTTTTAAAAAAAAAGCTCATAAGAACATACGGAAACAACAACAAAAACAAATAACTGATAACCGTTGTTTGCGGGCTGGTAGTATCAGAAGGTATAAACTGCGTATTTCTTAAGCCGGTTAATAGTCCTCCTGTATTGAATTGAATTTCAATAAAAAGCATTACTGTGATCATTTCTAGATAAATAAATTTCATAATGTTTTCTAAAAATGGGAGTAAATTTGGAATAACATAGGAAAAGAATAGCTTATATTTAGGATAGCCTAGTGATTTTGCGAAGATAAAATAATTAGATTGATAAACATCTTTGATATACGGAGTCATATATTTAATCAGAAAAATAATTGGAAAAATACTCAATATAACTAATGGAACAGTTATCGCTGGTTCTCTGGGTGTACCAACTGTTTTAAATAGATAGATGGAAGT
Source organism: Carnobacterium jeotgali MS3 (assembly GCF_000745125.1). Lineage (GTDB taxonomy): Bacteria > Bacillota > Bacilli > Lactobacillales > Carnobacteriaceae > Carnobacterium_B > Carnobacterium_B jeotgali. Next base: position 906,908 of record NZ_JQNF01000010.1, on the reverse strand, counting down.
TTCTTTGTAGATAACGACACTCAACCAGTGGATGAAGAACACAATACCAAGTACAGGTAAACTCTCAATGTCTTCTAAATATTTTATCAATCTCATTACCTTTTTATTCTTCATTTTTGGGAAATAATAACTGTAAATAAGAAGTGAAAATAATGTTATGGTTAAACTAGTACTGATTAATTTTAACGTATAGTCACCGTTGGTTTGTTGATAAATAATGAATAATTCAGATAAGTACCGATATGTAAAAATTTGACTAATAGATTCTTTTACAATTTCGAATAGTAATTCTGTATTTCCCATGCTTAATGGTAATGAATAGCTTAAACAAACAAGTAGAATGGTACCCATCGGTAAGGTAATAAACAAAATGGATTGCTTTATAATTTTTTTATATGGATTGATTTTGCATCCCTCCCGTTAAAGATCGCTTGATTCCATTGAGCAAGAGAATAAAGCCGCCATAAAAAGCTAACGGAATGAGCACCGTCCATGGAGTACTGGCTAATCGATTGATATTCTGCCCAATTAGACCGCTCCATTCGTTAGATATAGTTGCCGTATATGTAGTGCTTGCATCTAACTGGGTTACTAAGGAACCCCCTAGATAGAGTTGGAAATAAGCTAAATAAATAAAAAGAGATAAATTTTGTGTTAGGATTTTGAAAAACAAATTTAAGGTAAGTTCTGTTAATTGTGGTTTAAAAGAATATCCAATCATTCTAAACTTAGAACTCCCTAATGTCTGGCTAGCAAGGGCAAAATCTTGCTTGAAAAGAACACTTAATTCAGAATGATACAGTTTAACCAAATTAGGAATTCCTACAAGAAATAGAATGAATAATTGAATCATTACAAATTTTAAATTAGCTGAAGGTTGGACATTATCGGTATTAAAGAGTAATGCATCAGAATAAGGCCCTATTAATAGCAGCAATAAAAACGGTTTAGGAATTAATGTAAAAAGCTTGTCAAAATAAGAAAATAGAGGCAGCAAAACTTTTGAGCCTAATTTATAAAGAGTCAGAATAGTTATAATTAAACTACTGAATATTTGAGCAGTACTTAATAATAACCCAATAAAAAAAGTGTATTTAAAGCCTTGAATAATCTTAGCAAAGATAGTAAATCCTATGATATCTGTACCAAATGGCAGAACTTCAAGAGGAGTGAAAGGCGGATACTTTACTTCTCCATTTATCATAATGCTTTCTACACGGAGCGTTAAAATTTTTGATAATAAGGGCTCATACAAACAGCTAAGAAGTAAAAAAAATAACACGACTGAACAGAATATCCATAACGTTAAATTTTTATTTTTCAATGAATTCATAAAATAATGATTTCCTCCTTCGTTTTCATGAGTCTATCTTAATTTAACAAGGTTCCGGTTATTTTTGATATTTGTCCTTATTCTTCGATATAACAAAGATTATAAACAAGAAACATACTAAAGTTAAAGCCATATAAAATGCACTCCTTATATTATGATTACGTAGTTAAATATTTGGCTTAAAGATAACATATTTTATTTTTTTATAAAACAAGAATTTTCGATACATGAAATTCGATATTATTTACAAATTTGATACCTAGCATTCAAATTTATAAATACAATAATAAAGAGTAGTAACTTCTTTGTTTTCGAGGAATTTCAACTTTTCGTTTTTTGTAAATTTATATCTAAATCCACATTTTTCGACAACTCTTTTAGAGTTACCATTAAAATCAAAATGGCCATACCAGATTAAATCTAACTCTAACTCAGCAAATGAATATCTGATTAATTCATTTACTGCTTCAGGAACAATATTTCTTCCCCAGTATTTAGGATTTAATACATATCCTATTTCTCTTTGTTTTAAATTAGTAATAGTATGATCTGGTTTCCTATCATGAAGTCCTATACTTCCAATAACTTTATTCTCTGATTCTAAAACAATCGCATATGTATTTTTATCTTTGATAAACATCTCTATTATTTCTTTGCTTTCTTCTTCATTTTTGTGAGGTGACCATCCAACACTAGGTCCAACTAATTTATTACGTGCATATTCGTATAAGTCTTTGCTATCTTTTTGTTTCCATTCTCTTAATAGTAATCTCTCTGTTACTAATTCTTTCATCTCGCTCCTCCTTATTAAAAAAAATTAGTTTTCAAGATTAATACATAAAATGGCTTAAAATAATTTATATAGAACTTTGTTAACTTCTAGTTCGAACTCAGGAAAATAATTGGAAAACAATCTTATTCTTAGGCAAAATCCACTTACTTGAACAATCAGATACTACTGTTCTTTGTAATAAATTAGTGCTTTTTTCTCTAAGTCTTTAACAAATCTATCTTTACCACTTACATAGGATTCGATATCATTCGGAAATTTTTCAGCCAGCTCGTTCTTTAAATTCTCATATTTTTTTCTTGCTTCATAGTACGTTCTGAGATAATCCCTAACCGCTAAGTGACGGTCAATATCATACTTATTATCCGCCTGAAATACATGTACCTGATGAGTCCTATTATCTCTTCCTTTTCTAAAATAACGTCTTCCTTCTATCCCAAACTCACCAAGAGGTTCATATCCGATTTCTGTCATTTGAAGATTAAATAAATCGACATTTTCGATATGCTTCACTACTGGCATGATATCAATGATTGGTTTAGCTTTTAAGTCGCGTACAGAGGTACTTCCAATATGGTGTATATCGATTAATTCATTAACAAAAACAGCTTTAATTTTTTCAGCTTCATCTTTGAACATTTGTGGCCACTTTTCGTTATATTCTTTCACTTCAACTTTCATATTTTTTTAATCTCCATTCTCTTAAAAAAAATAATTATTAAATATATTTGGTAAAAATTTGCCAGTATAATCTCCCATACAATAAATGAAATTAGATAAAGTCACGTATCTAGAACCTTAGTAAATCAATATTTTTTTTGATTAAAATTAAAAAATAAAGCACTAAACAACCATATTATTCAATACTTTAAAAAGTCATTAACAGTTGTCTCAATAACCTGAGCTACCTCAAATGGTAATTTCAAATATTGCATCATATCGATCATTATAAAAGTTAAAAAAATTGAACATAAAGTTAATAATGAAAAATATGTAGTTATTAGCTTAATCACTTACTTTTTATTGAAAAAAAACGAATAATATCTCTGCTAAATACGTCTCCAAAAATGCTGCGAAAATCAGCATTGGGAGAATGAACAGAGCATATAGTTTTACAGCTTCTAGACCTCTATTTGTAAACGATATTTTCTCTTTATTTTTTTTGAAAATATTTTTAATTTTTATTCGAATAAACTGGTTCAACTCATACAAAATAGCTGCGAATAGACAGAATGCAAAAACCTCAACAATATAATATGGCATACTTGAAACGAGTACCTGTATTCCTTTAACTAAATCAACTTGTAGTATGATTCCAAAGGCAACACCTATAAGAGCAGCAGGTATAATGATATTTAGTAGGTATAAAAATTGTATTGGAATTGTAGACAAAATCAGCATCTGTAGAGGGACCTTAAAACCATTATTAAGGATATAAGCCTCTACTTTTTGTATCCCATTTAATTGGATAAGCTGTTCATTATCGCCTATTGACTCAAATATTTTTATAAAATCAATGTTTGAAATGTTTAAACTGAACATGTAAGTTATTAAAGCTATAACTATTGATAGACTTGTTAGAAATAAAAAGAACTTACTAGCTCTTTTAAAGATTGTTTTATTTGATAAGTATAAAAGCATATATCTCCTCTTCGCTTGAATTATTAATAGATCACTTAATTTTAACCTATTATTTGGGGTGACTACAAGATTTTTTTATTAAGTAGACTAACCTCACTTAGAAAAAAATAGATAAAATAATCTATCATATAGCAAAAGAAAATGATAATTGTAGACTTAATAATGATAGAATATAATTGAGTACATGCTACTAAGATATATTCCTGTTTAAGACGGTAGCAAGTTGATTAAATTAATAGACGGTTATTTTTTTGTCGTTGTTTTGCTTTATCAGTATATCTAATACAATTAGTTTTTGGTTATACTTGCTAAAGGGAGGTGACTTATGAGTTTGTTTAAAAATATGATAGAATTTAAATGGCCTATATTACTGTTTGAAGTAATTTTTTTGATTGGTGGCATTTTGCTAATAACTACCGGAATTAAAATACATAAACAAAGCAAAATCTCAGCTCTAATTAGTATAATTGTAGGAATAATGATTACATTAATTTCGCTTTGTGTAATCTTTTGGACATTTATAGTTGGATATAATTCTTAATTAGCTGAGACGTACTACTCCTAATTACTTAGATACATAAAATTGGATAAAATCGTGTATCTGAAATTTTGATATGTTATGGATTTTTCCGATAATTAGAAACAATTTCTGAGTACGCTAATTCATTTTCAGATAAACTAAATTGCAACCTCTCTTTTTTGTATTACAATATATGTGTAAAAAAAGAGGGGTTGATTCTAATGATTTTAATATCTCTAAGAATTGATAAACAAGTAGATCAATTAATCAAAGAAAAATCGGCTACTTTTTAAGTGGCCGATTTTTTTATCTTTTTATTTAGATTGAGTACTTAAGAAAACAATTGCATTTTCAATAATATCTTGTTGAGTGGCTGAAATTAAAAATTGTGTTTCTAGACTCTCTTTTATTTCTTCAATAAGCATTGAAATAGAGCCATTAATAGGCACATAGACATTTGCTGATGTCATAATCTTCACAAATTGTTTATTGTAATTAACAACGAACAGACCTTCTAATGTACCATAACTGAATACACAACGAATAGGCTGTAATTAAGCGAGAGAGTTAATTAATCGTACTTTCTATTATTCATTAATCACCAAACGACGTGTATAAACGGCTTGTCCTGAATGCATAACGGCATCATCAATAATAGAAACAAGTCGAGCTTGCTGAGTTACTGGTGGGGACCAATTTTCATCAACAATTTTATCTAAAGTATCTTCATTTAAATTATCTAGATAATCCTTTGCCAATTTGATACTGACATCTAGATAATCACTCAAGAGATCTTTGTCAGAAACGGTGACTTGTTCAGCTTCCTCTGATGTATGTTTGTATTCGGGCGCATAATCTGGGAATGGCAAATCAAAACGTTTATTCCACCCCTTACTTGTATACAGTGCTTCTTCGCCTTTTAGATCAGAAATCTGCATATCAAGTTCACGAGCAGTATGCCAAAAGAGCCAAGTTACTGATTTAAGTAAAGGATGTGGCATTTTATTGGCCTCTTCTACCGTCATTTTGTCCAAAGTTTCTTCAAAACGTTCTTGAACACGATCTAATAGCTCTACTTGTATAGTTGTCATCTCTATCACTCCTTGAAGTTATTTTACCACCAACTAAAAGATTTGCTAATTAAAACTCTTGAAAGAAAAAACAGAAAAAAATCGTAGCGAAAATAAAATGAGATTTAGATAATTCTTGGTAAGAGGAAAAAGAGATTCCGACATCGCCTGTTTTTTCGCCATGCTCATAAAAGTTGACTTGTCAGGCTGTGCCTGACGAATCTAAGTGAAAAAAATGACGTCAGATTGGCAAAAAACAATGTTTTTTTGCTCGTTTTTTTTACAGGAAAACAAAAAAATCAGAGACCAAATTAATTTTTGATACCTGCTTTTTTTATATTTATGTAATTATTTTTTTGGAAAATTATTCTATCAATGAATTTTGTCATGAAAGTAAAATTGGTATTATAATAAAAATACAAAAAAAAGACAGCTTAACTTTAAGCTGTCTTAGTTTGGGTGTTGTGTTGTTTATGTTTAGTCTAATTAGAATTTAGTCAATTCCTATGGTTTTCCGTAATGTTTTATTCTGTACAACAAAGTACAACAATGCGATGTTTATGGGTGCTAAAACAAGGTTCTGTAATAACCGGGTAGGGAAAATTACAAAGATGGCTTTATCAAGCATGATTGTTAACCAAATTGTATTCAAACCCAAATTCACAAAAATGGTAACCAAAAGTATCGCTAAAATAATTCTCTTTAATGATTTAGGTTTCTTGTAAAGAACCAAACCATAAATCATTCCTCCGATAAATGCTGATAAGGTAAATCCTGGAAAGAACACTCCCCCACCAAATAATATCGTTCCTATTACATCTGTTATTGCTGAAGTCATTCCAGCTATCCAAGGACCATAAAGCATAGCAATAATAGCAATTGGTAAAAAACCAAAACCAATTCGAACGATTGGGGTTTCAATCGAAATGAACTGAGTTAAAACGATCTCTAACGCCATTAATAATCCTATTATTGAAACACTTCGTGCGTCATACTTATTCTTACTCATTTTGAAGATCTCCTTTGAAGAGCTCCACACATAAAAGCTTATGCAGCGAATGCAGAAACAAAACCGCAAATTGTCTAAACAATCTTTCGTTCGCGGGCAACATCCCATCCCAGCGACACTTAACGCTTCATTTCCTACTCTGATAGATTACCTAAATTAGTTTTACCTCTTTTAGGCAAATTCACTATAGCATATTCTACCTATTTGGTATAGTAGCGAAATTTTATTTGTTAGGGAAAATTATTATTTAATAAAATTAGTCATTGACATTTATTTTTCAGTTCTGTATATTAAGAATTAGATAATAATTATGAAAATAAAATGATAAAACACTATGAAAAGAAGAGTACGTTTAAATTCGTCTATACAAGAGAACCCAGTAGTTGCTGAAAATGGGGTAGTCAAATTGAACCGAAGATGGTCTTTGAGTGGAGTTAGCGAATCACTTGTGTAAAAGTGTCAGCTTACTACGGGAACACCCGTTACAGTGTCACAGTATAAACAGACAAAACAGTCTGGTGTACTGGATAAGGTAGGTATAGTAATATACTTATAAATTAAGGTGGTAACACGAAGCAGATAACTGACTTTCGTCCTTACAAAGAAACGGATTCGTTCGTTTCTTTGTAAGGACTTTTTTATTTTTACAATTACATAACTAAACGCAATGAAGAGAAAAGTATTTTTACAGAATGCACTAACAGAGAGCCTGAATGCTGAGAACAGGTTTGCAGGAGTAAAAAGAAAATGGCCTCCGAGCGGGATACCGAGTGTTTTTAAACATAAGGCTATCATGGGTGCACCCATTACAGTGCTAGAGTATCAGAAGTTTTCTTCTCGTACTTGATAAGGAGTTGTTTGCGAAAACAACTCAAATAAAGGTGGTAACACGGCGGTAAAGCGTTCGTCCTTTAATCTACAGCAGTAGGTTAATGGACGAACGCTTTTTTCTATTTTAAGGAGGAATATACATGATTACATTAAATAATGTAAGTGTCACATTTGCAGGAAAAGAAACAACTGTAAGAGCAGTAGAAAATGTTCAGTTAACTGTTGAAAAAGGAGACGTTTTTGGGATTGTCGGCTACAGCGGAGCTGGGAAAAGTACTTTAGTTCGTACCATCAACCTTCTTCAAAGACCGTCAGAAGGATCAGTAATCGTTTCAGGTCAAGATTTATTAAGTTTAAAACCAAAACAATTACGAGTTGCGCGCAAGAAAATCGGCATGATTTTTCAACATTTCAACTTAATGGGGTCACGAACAATCGCTGAAAATGTGGCTTATCCTTTAAGGAAATCAGGATTATCTAAAACAGAAATTAAAACAAAAGTAGCTGATTTATTAACATTAGTAGGGTTAACCGATAAAAGTTCTGCTTACCCTTCTCAACTATCTGGTGGACAAAAACAACGTGTAGCTATTGCCAGGTCTTTAGCCAATGATCCTGAAGTCTTATTGTGCGATGAAGCTACCAGTGCTTTGGATCCAAAAACGACCCTTTCGATTCTAGAATTATTGAAAGAGTTAAATCAAAAATTGGCATTGACAATTGTCATCATTACTCATGAGATGCAAGTTGTAAAAGAAATTTGCAATAAAGTAGCGGTTATGGAAAACGGTCATGTCGTTGAAGAAGGTGATCTTGTCACTATTTTTACAGAACCTAAAGAAAGAATCACAAAAGAGTTTATCAATACCGCAACCCATGTTGAGCAAGCTTTAGAAACCATTTTGAAACACCCTACTTTACTTGATTTGCAACCAAATGATGTTTTAGCCACGATTTCTTATGTTGGCGAAAGTACTAGTGACCCATTGATTGCTACATTAACGACTCGATTTGGTGTTACAACCAATATTTTATTTGGAAATGTGGAATTTTTGCAAGAAACACCTGTCGGTAATCTTATTGTTGTGTTAAGTGGCGAACCTAGCTTTCGTGACAAAGCTATTGCTTATTTGAAATCAAAAAACGTAAAAGTAACTTTGATACACCGGCAACACCAAGTTATTCCATTAAAAAAAGAAACCACTATTATCTAAGGAGTGAATGAAAATGACCGAATTTCTTACAACCTATTTTGAAAATGTTATCCCTTTAAAAGATGAAATTATTGAAAGTACTTTACAGACACTCTACATGGTAACTGCAACAGCTTTGATAGCCGGTGTACTTGGTTTGATATTAGGGGTCATTCTTGTGGTAACGGATCGTCGGGGCATCTTAGAAAGCCCTCGTCTTTACAATGTACTTGATCAAATCGTCAACCTCTTTCGCTCTTTACCTTTTATTATTATGATGGCTTTGGTTGTCCCCTTAACTCGCTTGATTGCCCATACATCTATTGGTACAACAGCTGCTATCGTCCCTTTGGTTATCGGAACAGTCCCTTTCTTCGCTAGACAGATTCAAAACGCTCTATTGGAAGTTGATCCCGGCGTCATAGAAGCTGCACAATCAATGGGATCCAGCCCATTAGAAATTATTTTCCGTGTTTATTTAAAAGAAGGTTTGACAGCCATCATTCGTGTCTCTTCTGTTACAATCATTAACTTGATTGGTTTAACCGCTATGGCTGGAGCAATCGGTGGCGGCGGATTAGGGAATTTAGCTATAGCTAGAGGGTATAATCGTTTCCAAAATGACGTAACATTCGTCGCAACCGTTATTATTTTGATCATTGTTTTTATTAGTCAATTGATAGGAAATACTTTAGTTAAAAAAACGAGTCACTAGATGACATTGGAGGAATTTATGATGAAAAAAATTAAAAAAGGCTTTTTAGGGTTAACGTTAGCAGTAGGACTTCTTGTAACGACTGCTTGTGGAACAGATGCTTCGAAAGCAGAAGAAACTGAACCGATTAAAATTGGTGTCGTTGGCGAGGTAAATGAAGTTTGGGATTTTGTGAAAGAAAAATTAGCCGCAGACGGTGTTGAAATCGAACTGATTAAATTTTCAGATTATGCTACACCAAACGTAGCTCTTGCTGAAGGTGAATTAGATTTAAACTCTTTTCAAACAAAAATTTTCATGGATTCTTTTAACGAAGACCATGGAGAAAATCTAGTCGCTATCGCTGATACGGTTATCGCTCCTCTTGGTATTTATTCATCAAGTATTCAAGACATTTCCGAGATAAAAGAAAACGATGTGATTGCCATTCCAAACGACGTTTCAAATGAAGGTCGTGCTCTGCTCTTACTTCAAACAGCTGGTTTAATTGAGGTTGATCCTTCGAAAGGTCAGATCCCTGTAGTCGAAGACATTACCTCTAATCCTTTAAACTTAACCTTTGAAACATTAGATTCTTCTCAAACTGCTCGTGCTTTAGATGATGTGACTGCTTCCGTTATCAATAGTGGAATGGCTGTTGATGCAGGCTTCATTCCAACTGAAGATGCTGTTTTCTTAGAACCGGTTACTGAATCATCGGACCCTTATTACAATGCGATTGTTTCAAGAGAAGAAGATAAAGATAATGAAGTTTTCAAAAAGATCATAGAAGCTTATCAGGCTGAAGATACAAAAGAAGTGATTGCCGAAACATCAAAAGGCTCTTCTATTCCAGTATGGTAAATGAGTACAACTAATAACAGTAAACAAATTTGAGAGGACGATGAATTATGACAACAGTAATCACTCAATCTACATTACACGAAGAAGTTCAACAAGGAGCTCCAGAGGTTATTGCGTTACGCCGCTATCTTCATCAACACCCTGAACCAAGTTTAAAAGAATATGAAACGATTAAATTCATCAAAAATGAATTAGATAAATTAGCAATTCCTTACGAATCTGTGGGTGAAACAGGAGCTCTCGGGACTATTATAGGTAAAAAAGGACCTGGTAAAACAATTCTTTTACGGGCAGATATTGATGCTCTTGAATTAGAAGATGCTAAAGATAAACCTTATAAATCAACTAAGAAAGGCTTGCATCATGCATGCGGTCATGATGGTCACACTTCTGCTTTATTAGGGGCTGCAAAAATCTTAAAAACGCATGAAGCGGATTTTTCTGGCACAATCAAATTAGCTTTCCAACAAGCGGAAGAAATCGGCGCTGGCGCAAGACAATTTGTGGCTGGCGGATTCGTCAACGATGTGGATCAAGTTTTTGGTATCCATGTCGACTCTTCTATCGAAACCGGAAAAATCGTTGCTACAGCTGGTCCAACAAATGCTTCTTGTGATATTTTCAAAATCAAAGTAAAAGGTGAAAGCGGTCATGCGGCTAGACCCGATTTAGGAAGAGATGCTCTTTTAACTGCTGCAGCTATTACAGTCGAATTACAAAGCATTGTTGCTCGTGAAGTGAGTCCTTTAGATAATGTTGTGGTTGCTGTTGGCGTTCTAAACGCAGGAACTCGTTACAATATTATTGCCAATGAAGCTTCGATTGAAGGAACCGTACGTACGTTTAGTCACGAAACACGTCAATTTGTTTTAGCAGCTGTTGAACGCGTGGCACGAGATGTCGCTACAGCTCATCGTACGACAGTTGAATTTGAAAATTACGATGCTGCTGCTCCCCTTATCAATAACCAACTAGCTGCAAGTCGCGCGGCTCGTGTAGGAGCTGACATCGTAGGAAATGAGAATATTATTCAAGATAATCCAAAAAGTTTAGGAGCAGATGATTTTGCCGACTTTTTAGCTGTTGCGCAAGGCGTTTATGCTCGCGTAGGAACGAAAGATCCTGCTAACCCGGAAACTTGGTATGGGCATCATCATGAAAATTTTGATATTGATGAACGTGGGTTAGCGATAGCCACTGAATTACATGTCAGATATGCACTAGATTTTTTAAATGAACAATAATAAAAAAATATTTTCTAAAAAAGATTGAAGCGAGTTGTTTTCGCTTCTTTTTTCATTTTATTTTAAAAAAAACGAATTTTTAATCGTGCAATATCACTATATGTAGTGTAAAATGAATTATTGTTAACTAGATATAGGTGATTACATATTTTCTACTATTTATTTACAAAAATACATACTTTATTAAGGAGTGGTGTTCATGATTGCCAATAGCTCTACAAAAATGAAACAAACCATTAAAAATTTAAATGAAACTATTCCCGCTTTTCCTCAAGTTCATCCGATAACTGAAGATATGAACTTAACTTATAAAGGCGTTTCTCGCTTAGTCATGCTAGACCGGTATTCATTTAAAGATTTGTCCAAGTCTACTCTGTCTGTAGGAGATTTAGTTGTTTTAACCGTTAAAGCTGATCCAAAATACCCTACTAGAGGAACGGGTTTTGTTACACACATCAACCATTCTCAACACACAGCTTCCGTTTTAATTGATGAAGAATTCCGTGGAGCCATTGAAGACGAGTACGAGCAAAAAACTGGCATCATCACTTGTAGTTTAGATGTAATCGAAAAGCCGCTTGAAATTTTTTACGAACAAATCGCCAAAAGAAACGCGACTGGCTTAGCTGCCACAGAATCGACTCCTGAAAAAAGAGCAGCTGCTTATGCTACTTTTTATGAGGAATTAAAAAACTTGAATTTTATTCCTGCAGGACGTGTTTTATATGGTGCAGGTTCAGAAACTGACGTTACCTATTTCAATTGTTATGTTATGCCATTTGTACCAGACTCTCGTGAAGGTATTTCAGATCATCGCAAACAAGTGATGGAAATCATGAGTCGTGGTGGTGGTGTGGGAACGAATGGCTCTACTCTTCGTCCGCGTCATACATTAGCTCGCGGTGTAAATGGAAAATCATCAGGAGCGGTCTCTTGGTTGGACGATATTGCGAAGTTAACTCACTTAGTAGAACAAGGCGGCAGCCGTCGTGGAGCTCAAATGATCATGTTAGCAGATTGGCATCCAGATATTCTTGAGTTTATTATTTCAAAAATGCAAAATCCTCGTATTTTACGTTATTTAATTGAAAATACAGCAGACGACCAAGTTAAAAAATTAGCTAATGAAAAACTAACGTTCACTCCTTTTACCGAACGTGAAATAGCTATGTATCAAAGTATTTTAAATTATAAGAATGTACCAGGTTATGGTGGATTTGATGAGACAATGATGAAAGAAACAGCTGACAAATTAAAAACAGGCGGTACTTACAGTGTTCATAATCCAGATTTCTTATCTGGAGCAAATATTTCGGTGTGTTTGACAACGGATTTCATGGAAGCTGTTGAAAATGATACGGACTACGAGCTTCGTTTTCCTGCCGTTGAGTCATACAGCCCAGCAGATATGGAAGAATACAATGCTCATTGGTCGGAAGTTGGAGATGTCCGCGAATGGGAAGCTTCAGGACATGCGGTTCACACTTATCGGACAATAAAAGCTCGTGAATTGTGGAAGCTAATTACTATTTGTGCCACTTACGCTGCTGAACCAGGCATTTTCTTCATTGATAATGCGAATAAGATGACGAATGCCACGGCTTATGGACAAAAAGTTGTTGCTACTAATCCTTGTGGTGAACAACCACTTGCTCCCTACTCTGTCTGCAACTTAGCAGCTGTTAATTTAGCTGAAATGGCTGACAAAGAATCTGGAACAATCGATTTTGCCAAATTAAAACAAACCGTTCAGGTCGGTGTCCGCATGCAAGATAATGTGATTGATGCGACACCTTACTTCTTAGCCGACAATGAAAAACAAGCATTAGGCGAACGTCGTGTTGGTTTAGGCATTATGGGCCTTGCTGACTTACTGATTTACTGCGGCGTAGAATATGGGTCTCAAGAGGGCAATCAATTAATAGATAAAGTATTCGAGACCATTGCTGTTTCAGCTTATGAAGCTTCTATTGAATTAGCAAAAGAACGTGGTAGCTTTCCATTTTTAATTGGCGAAACTGATGCAGAAACAACTAACTTAAGAGAACGATTCCTTCAATCTGGTTATATGAAGCAAATGCCAAAACACCTCCACGAAGGTGTTTTGAAATATGGCATACGCAATTCGCATTTGTTAACCGTCGCTCCAACAGGCTCAACGGGGACTATGGTCGGCGTTTCAACTGGTCTTGAACCCTACTATTCTTTTAGTTATTTCAGAAGCGGACGCTTAGGTAAATTTATCGAAGTGAAAGCTGACATCGTTCAAGAATACCTAGATCAACATCCAGAAGCAGACCCAGAAAACTTGCCAAAACAATTTATATCGGCCATGAGTTTAACACCTGAAGCTCATGTTGATGTTCAATGTACTATCCAACGTTGGATTGATAGTTCTATTTCTAAAACGGTCAATGCTCCCAAAGGTTATTCGGTTGAACAAGTTCAAAAAATCTATGAACGTCTTTATAAAGGTGGCGCAAAAGGTGGAACAGTTTACGTAGATGGCAGCCGTGACACACAAGTATTAACATTAAAGGCTGAAGAAACAATCTGGGACGAAGAAACGCTTGATGAAAGTCCTTCTTCAGAACAAAAAACGATTCAAGTTGCTGCTATTAGCGATGCAAAGAATTATGGAAATGAAATTGGCGACACTTGCCCTATCTGTCGTCAAGGAACGGTAGAAGATTTAGGTGGTTGCAACACTTGTACGAACTGTAATGCTCAGTTAAAATGCGGCTTATAATTGAAAAGAGGCTCGGACGATTGGTCCGAGCTTCTTTTTTTATTCGTATTCTTCTAGTTCTTTTAACTGAGCTTCTCGTTGCGTTTTGCGCCATTCAATAAAGCCGTTTCCTAAACCTCTTAATAACACTTCACTCGTTCCAAGGTTTGTTGCTAATGGTATTTCATAGACATCACACAATCTTAATAAAGCAGAAATATCTGGTTCGTGTGGTTGCGCTGTCAAAGGATCTCTTAAAAATATAACCAGGTCTATTTTATTATCAGAAACATAGGCTCCTATTTGTTGATCTCCTCCAAGCGGACCCGATTTAAAGCGATGCACGTTTAAACCTGTTGCATCAATAATTCGTTGTCCAGTAGTTCCTGTAGCAAATATTTGGTGGTCTTTAATAATCTCTTTATAAGCTGTAGTCAATTTGACCATTTCATCTTTTTTCTTATCATGCGCAATAAAAGCAATATTCATCTATGACCAACTCCTTTCCTATCTTTATTCAATGATAACACTTACTTGAAAAAAAGATAAGGCTAAAACTCCATGTATTGTAACCTTAGAAGCCCTTTCACTTGAAGACCGTTTTTGTCTGCGTTACACTTATACTAGTTAAACTTTAAGGAAAGAGGGATTGTACATGGGAAAGAAAATTGCAACAGTAGTGACCAATTTATTTGAAGATGTTGAATTCACTTCGCCGAAAGAAGCTTTAATAAACGCAGGTCATCAAGTGATTACAATTGAGAACAAAGCAGGCAACACGGTTACAGGAAAAAAAGGAGACGTTGCTATCACCATTGATAAAGGGATTGACGACGTTTCACCAGAAGACTTTGATGCATTATTGATTCCAGGTGGTTTTTCACCCGATCAATTAAGATCTGACGATCGGTTTTTAGCGTTTACTAAGGCATTTGCTGATGCAAAAAAACCTATTTTTTCAATTTGTCATGGTCCTCAACTTCTCATTAATGCTGAAGTCGTCAAAGGTAAAAAGATGACCGCTGTTAAACAAGTTGGTGTAGACTTGATAAATGCAGGTGCTTTATTTGAAGACAGCGAAGTTGTACTAGACGAAAGTGGCATCATTTCTAGCCGTACACCTGAAGATCTTCCGGCTTTTAATCAGGCAATCGTACAGGCTTTAGCTGATGAATCATAAATAAGTAAACTTTAATTTAATTCCATTACGTTTTTCACTTTACTATCATAGGATATTTAACTGACTATGATAAACTGTAACAGTTGTTTAAATAAAACTAAATTTATTTTTCATTCTCTTTTCTCCCCCTATTGAAAAGAGACTTACCCCCTTTAGCTATCTCTTAATTGAGATAGCTTTTTTTATTTAGTCGACTCTCTCTTAATAAAATCCTAAAGATTTCATCCTATTTTCTTCATACTTTATCGTTATAGTTTACTTATACCAATAACAACCAACTTTTTATCTCTTGATAGTACCTTTCTCCTCCAAAGTGAAAGTAATCGCTCCTTTACCATCCCCTTCATTGTGGATGGTTTTTTTTTTGAAATTTAGTTTATTCCTTTTAAACTTATTTCATCTTACCGTTGCTGGCTTTTTTTGAATCTCCTAATTTGACATGATTTATTATTTCTTGGTATACTTAAAAAACAGACAAGTGGTTGCTTGTTTCTGACCGCTTTATCAAACACTATTATATCAGGAGGAATGTTATGGATTTCAGAACAAAAAAAATTAAATCTATTGTAACTCAGTTCAATAGTAACCCAGAAAAAGGATTAACCTCAAAAGAAGTAGAACAGCATAGAGAACAATATGGTGCCAACCAATTTGATGAAGAAGAAAGTATTTCTTTATTTTCAAAAGTTCTTGATCAATTAAAAGATGTCACAGTTATCATCTTGATCCTTGCTGGAATTATCTCAACGTACATTGCCATCACTGAACACCCCGATGATTTCTCAGAACCCATTGTTATCTTCTCTATTATTTTAATCAACGTTGTTATTGCTATCCGACAAGAAGGAAAAGCTGAAAAAGCTCTAGCTTCATTGCAAAATTTATCTGCACCACAAGCACGAGTGTTACGAAATGACCAAGAAGACGTCATTGATGCCACTGATTTAGTACCCGGAGATATTTTACTATTAGAAGCCGGAGATCAAATTCCCGCAGATGCTCGTTTAATTTCCAGCAGTGATTTACAAGTCGAAGAATCTGCTTTAACTGGTGAAAGCATTCCAGTTGAAAAAGACGAAAATGCTGAAATTGAAGAAAATAGTCCTGTTGGTGATGTATTTAATACTGTTTTTTCTGGAACATTGGTTACAAATGGTCGAGCAACAGCTATTGTTGTAGCTACCGGTATGGATACCGAAATGGGTTCTGTTGCGAATCTGTTGAACAATACTAAACAAGGAAAAACACCTTTACAATCTAGAATGGATGGTTTAGGAAAACAAGTAAGTGTGATAGCTTTAATTGCTGGGATTATTATTTTCACTTTAAGCTTCCTTCAAGGAGAAGCTTTTATCCTTAGCCTAATGACAGCTGTATCACTTGCTGTTGCAGCCGTTCCTGAAACCTTACCTGTTATCGTCACTATTTCATTAGCTAATGGTGTGAAAAACATGGTAGATCGCAATGCGATCATCCGAACTATCCCTTCCGTTGAAACTTTAGGTAGTGCTTCTGTTATTGCTTCAGATAAAACAGGAACATTAACTCAAAATCAAATGACCATTCAAAAGCTTTGGGCTTTTCCTCATGAACCAATAAATGTAAAAAATGAGTTTGGTGATGATGAAAAATGGGTTCTTAAGATGATGAGCCTAGCCTCAAACGCGACGATTGAAGATCGTGATGGCGAGGAAGTTATCAGTGGAGATCCTACTGAAACAGCGATTATCCGCTTACTACAGAAAAAAGGATTACAAAAAGATGATTTAGATGAATCTTATCCACGTGTACACGAGATACCTTTTGATTCTAGTCGTAAGTTGATGACTACCGTTCATGAGATAGATGGTCATTACATTTCCATTACTAAGGGAGCTTTTGATCGTTTGCCAGTCGAGTTTTCTTCTATTACAGATGAAGTAGGTCAAAATGCCCGAGATATCCATGATTCATTTGCTAATGACGCATTACGTGTTATCGCTGTTGGGTATAAAAAATACGATCAACTTCCAGAAGATTTAACTCCTGAAGAATTAGAAAATGGCATTACGTTCGCTGGGATCGTTGGAATGATTGATCCTCCACGTGAAGAAAGTATTCAAGCCGTTAAAGAAGCTAAATCAGCCGGTATCAAGACAATTATGATTACTGGTGACCATGCCGCTACTGCTTCTGCTATCGCTAAACAAATCGGTATTTTTGAAGAAGGCGATAAAGCTATTACTGGTGTTGAATTAAGCAAACTTTCAGATGAAAAATTAAAAGAAACCATTCGTGATTATTCCGTTTATGCGCGAGTTTCTCCTGAAGATAAGATTCGTATCGTTAAAGCTTGGCAATCACATGGAGATGTTGTAGCTATGACTGGTGATGGCGTCAATGATGCCCCCGCTTTAAAGGCTGCTGACGTTGGTACAGCTATGGGGATCACTGGTACTGAAGTAGCTAAAAGTGCTTCTGACATGATTCTGACAGATGACAAGTTTGATACAATCGTTCATGCTGTTGAAGAAGGCAGACGTGTTTATGAAAACATCAAAAAAACCGTTTATTTCTTATTATCATGTAATATTTCAGAAATTCTCATTATGTTAATCGCCGTTATTATGGGCTGGGGCTTACCCGTTATTGCGATACAATTGCTATTTGTTAACGTTGTAGCAGATGGAATCCCTGGATTTGCTTTAAGCAGAGAAAAAGCTGATCCCACGATCATGTCTAATCGTCCAACTGCTAAAGGTGAAAGCATCTTCGCTAACGGCGGTTATCGGAATATTGCGATTGCCGCTATAACGTTTACTGTTACTACACTGATTGGATTTTATGTAGGCTCGTTTATTGATATTGGTTCTTCAATTGCTCCAAGTCATGAAGTCGGCCAAACGATGGCTTTCTTGATTCTAGGTTTCTCTTCTGTATTGCATATCTTTAATGCACGTACTAAAGAATCTATTTTCAAAGTAGGTATTACCTCAAATCTTAGTTTATTCCTACTAGCAATGCTTTCTATTGGGCTTATTGCCTTAGTGGCTACTGTGCCATTCTTAGCGGCTATTTTTGATTTAGCAGCGTTGAGTGCAACTCATTGGTTGATGGTCGTTGGGCTTTCATTAGCGATTCTTGTAGTGGTTGAACTGCAAAAGTTTATTATGAGTAAAATGAATAAACATTTTTAAGCTACCAAATCACTCTCAGTTCCCATAAATGTAGAGGAACTTAAATATACAGAAAATAGTACTATAAAATTGGCAAGCAAAAGACAAATGAATCTTTTTGCTTGCCAATTTTTTTATCTTTCTTGAGAAGCTAAGCTGTACAATACGTATACTATTTTTAAACACCTTAACCTATTCCTTCTCAAACTGAAACTAATCTTTCCTATATAAGAAAGATTAGTTTTTTGTACTAGAAACTGGTAAACTAGAAGGACTAAAACGGCTTATTTATTTAAGGTTATTAAGCATAGAATGGATGAAAAAAATGACGACTACTTCTCGGAAATTATTAGCTTCTTGCAAACGAATTGTTGTAAAAGTTGGTACTAGTACAATCATGTATCCTAATGGCACCATCAATTTACAACGCTTGGAAAAATTGGCTTTTGTCTTATCTGATTTAAAAAACCAAGGAAAAGAAATTATCTTAGTCTCTTCTGGCGCTGTGGGCGTTGGACTTTCTCGTCTTCAGTTGACTGAACGGCCAAAAACAATTCCCGAACAACAGGCTGTTGCTTCTGTAGGACAAACTGAATTAATGAACCTATACAGCAAATTCTTTTTTGGCTATGGACAAATTGTCGGCCAAGTATTAATGACTCGCGATATAATCGAATTCCCCACTAGCCGATTAAATGCTATCAATACATTTGAGCAGCTTCTCTTAAAAGGGATCATCCCTATCGTAAATGAAAATGATACGGTTGCCGTTGATGAGTTGGATCATTTAACTAAATTCGGTGATAACGATCGTTTATCAGCTGTTGTTTCCGAAATCACGAGTGCCGATTTGTTAATCATGTTATCGGATATTGATGGTTTTTATAATAAAAACCCAAATGATGAACCGGATGCTGTTTTATTTCATGAGATTCATACTATCACGGATGAATTATATGCACTTGCTGGTGGAGAAGGTTCTCGGTATGGAACAGGCGGAATGTCTACTAAATTGTTAGCTGCCAATCATATCTTGAAAGAATCTAGCCAAATGGTATTGGCTAATGGAGAAGACCCTACCATTATTTTTGATATTATACATGGCCAAGAAATCGGCACATTGTTTTCAGCACATTAAATTTGAAAGGATGATTTTATGGAAACCTTGATTCAACTAGGTGAAAAAGCAAAAAAAGCCGCTCGTGCACTCGCAAGAGCTTCATCATCTGAAAAGAATGAGGCTTTAAAATTGATGAGCCAATCTTTAGTGGATCATACAGAAACAATTCTTACAGCTAATGCATTAGATTTAACCGCTGCTAAAGAAAATGGAATATCAGAAAATATGATGGATCGTTTAATTTTAACTCAAGAACGCATTAAAGCGATGGCCAATGGAATCATTGAAATAGCTGATCTACCAGATCCAATCGGAAAAGTCGATGGTATGTGGAAAAATGAAGCTGGTTTAACGATTGGCAAACAACGCGTTCCTTTAGGCGTTATTGGAATTATTTATGAATCTCGCCCAAATGTGACCACTGATGCTGGTACTCTGTGTTTCAAGGCCGGCAATGCGGTTATTTTACGCGGTGGGAAAGAAGCGATTCACTCAAATAAAGCCTTAGTCCGCATCTTGCAAGATGCCCTTAAACCAACTGTATTTCCTTCTTCAGTGATTCAATTAGTTGAAGATACCACACGTGAAAGTTCTAAAGAGATGATGCGGTTGAATCGCTACCTGGATGTTTTAATTCCTCGCGGCGGTGCAAAGCTGATTCAAACGGTTTTAGAAACAGCTACTGTGCCAGTAATCGAAACAGGTACCGGAAACTGCCATGTGTATATCGATAAAGACGCTCAATTAACGATGGCAACCGACATTATTGTTAACGCCAAATGTACCAGACCTTCTGTATGTAATGCCGCCGAGACACTATTAATCCATGAAGATGTAGCAGAAGCCTTTTTGCCTGTGATTGAAAAAGCTTTAGCTCCTTGGAATGTCGAATTAAGAGCAGATGAAAAAGCTCTTTCTTACTTAAAAAAAGCCATTCCAGCTACTCAAGATGACTGGGAAACTGAATTTTTAGATTTCATTTTAGCTGTTAAAGTAGTCTCTTCTTTAGATGAAGCGATTGAACACATTGATCGTTATAGTACGGGTCATTCTGAAGCAATCGTAACGGATGATTACGCTGCTGGTTTACAATTTCATCGCGAAGTAGATTCTGCTGCTGTTTACATTAATGCCTCTACTCGTTTTACAGATGGATTTGAATTTGGATTCGGAGCAGAGATTGGGATAAGCACTCAAAAGTTGCATGCGCGCGGTCCAATGGGGTTAAATGAATTAACTTCATCAAAATATATCATCTTTGGTGAAGGACAAATTCGTTAAAAAGCTATTTTCATTGAAAGAAGCAATTTTAAGGAATGAACTTAAAATTGCTTCTTTATCTATTTCTATCATATAAGAACGAGTATTTTCAATTACTAATACAACTATTTAATTGTATATATAAAGGATGAGGATCAATGACACAAACAAAACGAGTTGCAGTTATCGGTGGCGGTATCGTAGGAGCTACCGCTGCATTTTACCTTAGTAAAAAATATGATGATGTGGATATCTATGACGATGGTATGGGGCAAGCAACTTCTGCTGCTGCCGGAATTATTTGCCCTTGGCTATCTCAACGTCGGAATAAAGAATGGTATGAACTTGCTTCTAAAGGCGCTGCTTTTTATCCTCAACTGATGCATGATTTAAATGAACCTCTTTCTGATTCAGATATTTACCAACAGGTTGGAACGCTTGTCTTCAAAAAAAAGCCGAGCTTACTAAAAAAATTGGAGCAAATCGCTCTTAAGCGCCGAGAAACGGCTCCAGAAATTGGAGACATCGCCCTCTTATCACCCAAAGAAATCAAGGCGAA
Organism: Carnobacterium jeotgali MS3; assembly: GCF_000745125.1. GTDB lineage: Bacteria > Bacillota > Bacilli > Lactobacillales > Carnobacteriaceae > Carnobacterium_B > Carnobacterium_B jeotgali. Next base: position 885,717 of record NZ_JQNF01000010.1, on the reverse strand, counting down.
ATTTCCACTATATGGTTTAGAAGAATCAGCTTTATTTGCTTCAGGAGGTGCACGCGTTGATGGCTCTTTATTAACAAAAAAATTGATTGATCAAGCCATATTTAATGGCGCCCGTCATTATTCTGAAAAAGTTATACTCTCACACTCACATCCATCTGAGTATGTTATTCGTTCTACGACTCAAACAAAAACGTATGATGCAGTTGTTTTAGCAGTCGGAGCCTGGTTACCTGAATTACTCAATCCACTTGGTTTAGAGGTTGATATCCGTCCTCAAAAAGGACAGTTGATTCAGCTTCATTTACAAGAAGACATGTCAAAATGGCCTGTTATTATGCCAGATGGCGAAAAAGACATTATACCTTTTTCAAACGGTAAAATTATTGTAGGAGCTACACATGAAAACGATGGCGGTTATGATCTAACACCCACTAAAGAAAAATTAGAACTTATGTTAGCTGAAGCTATTGAACTTGCTCCTGGATTGAAAAATGCGTCCATTACAAGTATCCGGGTCGGAACAAGAGCTTATACTTCTGACTTTGCTCCTTTTTTTGGAGCCGTTCCCAATTATCCTAACCTGTTTACAGCTAGTGGTCTAGGTTCATCGGGACTAACTTCAGGACCTTTAATCGGTCGTATGTTGAGCCAAATCATCTCAGGTGAACCGACTGACTTACCGCTTTCTGATTACCCTGTTGAGCAGTACATTAAAAAAATCCAATAAAAAAAGCAGAAGCCAGACAGTTTCATTTATCTGGCTCCTGCTTTTTTTTGTTAAGTTAAATTCCAGAGTTTGTTCCGCTGAATACAGTATATTCACCAGTTAATGGATCCATTTTCTTCAACTCTTTTGTTGCTAAATTGTATTCAAACATGCCCACCATATTTGAAATTCCTACTCCATCTACTTCATGTGAATGACGAATTTCAACAGTATACGTTTGTTCATCCTTTTTAGTTGCATAAAATTGGTTGTCCTCTGGAGATATTCCAGTTAGCGCAACTATTTTATCCAGTGCTGCATTTACTTCTTCTTCAGGTGTTGCTTTAGTTGTTGTTTCTTTACTAGACTCTGCTACAGCAGCTTCTTTATCGGCTAACCAATTGCCAATTTCGTCATCAGAAACTGTTTTGATATCTTTACCTGTTGCTTTTGAAAATTCTGCAGCAGCTAAATCTGAAGTCCGTTCTGTTTTATAAGTTGATTTTTCTATCAGCGCAGTTGCTTCATCTGCCTTAGCTGCTTCAGCTTGAGCAAGCGTAATGTCTTCGTTTAACTTAATAGCTTTCGTTTCAAGCTCACTATACTCTGACAAATCATTTTGCAGCAGTAGTCCAATTGTACCGGCTGCTTCATCATATTTCCCAGCATCATATTGAGCTAATCCATCTTCATAAATTTCATTGTACTTTTCTTGTAATGAAACTTCTTGTGTTGATGAATCTGCTACTTGCGAAGATGTTGATTCCGAAGTAATTGACTCAGACACAGTCGATTCAGACACTGTTGCTTCTGAGGATGCACCTTCATTTTCATCATTTGTTCCACAAGCGCTTAATGCTACCATACTTAAAGAAATGATTAATAGACGACTCCACTTTTTCTTCATATCTTTTCCCCCTTATAAAACTATTTCTTTTTTCATTATACCTTATTTTCTCCTTACTCCTCACTAATTTGCATATTCTTATTTTAAACTTTATCTTTATAATGGAGCTCTTTAGCAAATGAAATTTATCTGAACATTCTATGAATGAAAATGGACAATGAAAATGTTCTTGTGCTATAGTTGAAGTAGTACTAAATAATTTATCATTTTATCTTTATTAGGAGGTGAAAAAAAATGAAGAAATTTATGGACGAATTTAAAGAATTCGCTTTTCGAGGAAATGTTCTAGATTTAGCCGTTGGGGTCGTTATCGGTTCAGCTTTTACTGCCATCGTTACTGCTCTTGTTAGTTATATTATTATGCCTCTTGTTGGTATCCTTACTGGTGGAACAGACATTCAAGGTTTATCCGTAGAAGTCGGCGGTGCTAAATTAGAGTATGGTGCTTTCTTACAAGCAGTTGTGGACTTCATTCTGATTGCACTTGTTATCTTTATCTTTATTAAACTCATTAATAATGCTGCAAATAAATTTAAAAAAGAAGAAGAAGTTATTGTTGAGGAAATTGAAGTTCCTATAGCAGAACAATATCTTAAAGAAATTCGCGATTTATTAGCAGAAGATAAAATAAATCATACTAAATAGGTACTGAAATCTTTAACTCAATTTAACTAATGCTAAAAAAAGCATTTGCTTTCTTTCCGGAGTATGTATTCCGTAAAAGGGGCAAATGCTTTTTCTGTTAACCTATTTCTATTCTTTTAAAATTCATGAAAAGCTGCATAGACTTCTTGCTTCTTTAATCCTCTTAATTTCGCCACTTCTTTAATGGCATCTTTACTGGTAAATTCATTATCATTAATCATTAAATCAACGTGTTCTTTTAGCGACAATATTTCCCAGCTTGTGTCTTCTTCCGCTAAAAGCGTTCCTAAACTATTGCCTTCAATGATTAAACAAAATTCGCCTCTAATTTCATTTGTCATTGACCAGTCAATTGCTTCTTCAATAGTACCTCTTATAAATTCTTCATATCGTTTTGTCAATTCACGGCAACAAACAATCCGTCGTTCCATTCCAAAAACGGTTGACATATTTTTCAAGACTTCTTTTAAACGATGAGGCGATTCATATAAAATAATCGTTTCCGGCCGATGATTCAGTTCTTCTAAAGCAATTAGTTGATCCTTCTTTTTTCGTGGTAGAAAACCAAAAAAATAAAAAGGCTGCGGACTTATTCCAGATGCAATCAACGCTGTTAACCCAGCATTTGCTCCTGGTAAAGGAATGACTGGAATCCCAGCTTGGATACAAGCTACGACTAGTTCGTGTCCAGGATCACTGATAGACGGCATGCCGGCATCACTTACTTGGGCAATCGTCATACCTGTTTCTAATTTTTTAATTAGTTGGCTGATTCTTTCTTGTGTATTGTGTTCATGAAAGCTGATTTGAGGTGTTTTTATTTCATAATGATTTAGTAATTTTTGAGTAGTCCGTGTATCTTCAGAAGCAATCAAATCAACTTCCTGTAGTAATCTTACTCCTCTAAATGTCATATCCTCTAGATTTCCAATAGGAGTAGGAATAAGATACAAACTTCCGCCTTCAGTTTGCTCAAAACTCTTTTGACTCTGCATTTTTTTCACCTTCCTTTACTTCCATTTGTTGCATGTTTAATAAACAAGGATTTGTTGATTGAATGGGAAACACAACTCCATGGTTTATTAAATAATCTAATTTACTTTTCCGAATTTGTTTCTTAAAAGCATACTCTGCTTTTGTAGCTTCACTTCTAGTTCCATAACCCTCTGCATAAATCATTTTTACCGGCCTTCTTGTTTTGGGTTTTGTGTACTTCGCACCAATACCCTTGTTATGTTCTTGTTCTCTTCTTTCAAGATCTGTGGTATATCCGCCATAAAAGCTTCCATCTTGACAATATAAGACATAAAAATAACTAACGGATTCCATGTAGCATCGCACTCACTTCTGGTAAATAGTCGTTATCTTCATTGTACACAAAAAGTGGTGGCAATACGCGAAAGCCTGTATCTTTTCCATCTTTTATACCTTCAATTAATAATGTATTGGCTTCTTTTCCAACTTTTGGATAAACCAAACGCATTTTTTTAGGTGCAATTCGATATTTTTTCATTGTTTCTAAGATTTCGATTAATCGATCTGGACGATGAACGAAATAAGCTTTTCCATTCATTTTTAACAGCCCACTTGAAACCTTCATAACTTCATCTAAATTTGTATGCAACTCGTGTCTGGCAATTGCCAAATGGGAATTAGGATTTTTTATACTTTTTTCTCCCACCGCAAAATATGGCGGATTACACGTTAATGTATCCACCGTATCTTTCTTAATCCATTTGCTTGCATCACTTAAATCTCCATGTACAATAGAAACTTGCTTTTCTAACCCATTAACTTGAATGGTTCTATTGGCCATATCAACTAATCTTTCTTGTATTTCAATTCCTATAATCGGACTATTTGTTTTTTGACTGAGCAATAAGCCGACGACTCCATTTCCTGCACATAAGTCAACAACTTTTGCGCGATCATGTTTAGCTGGTTGAGCAAAATCTGCTAATAATACTGCATCTAACGAAAATGAAAAGACTGATGGGCTTTGGATAATAGATAAGTTATGACTGAGCAACTGATCCATTCGTTCATCGCCTTTTAACCACTGATTCACTATTGACACTTCCTTCAATTATCGTCATTTTCACTATAACTTATTAAGGTTCTCTCTCTAATATGAGTAAGTGAAATTCTATCTATATTTGCTTAATCTTCAATCTTCAAAATGATTTTTCCGCTATTTTTATTTTCCTCCATGTACTGGTGAGCTTTTGCTACCTCATCCAAAGGAAAAACGATATCTACAATAGGTTTAATCAAACCTTTTTCAAAATATGGTAAAACATTTTCAATAAATTCATTGGTTAATTGAGCTTTATAGTCATCACTTCTAGGTGTTAACAGAGTCCCCTTTAGAGTTATTCGTTTTTGCAGCAACATGCCTAAATTAACATTTTCAACTACTGCTCCACCCAACACCCCAATAACGACCCAACGTCCATCTGTTTTTAGACTGTTCAAATTTTTTTCCCAGTATGAAGCGCCGACAAAATCTAATATCAAATCAACGCCTTTTTGCTCAGTGTACTCTAAAACGAGTTGATCAAATTCTTCTTCTTTATAATTGATCAGTTTATCTGCACCGAGTTCTTTACAAAATTGTAACTTTTCAGTCGAGCCTGCAGTTACGATAACTTTTGCTTTAGTCATTTTTTTTGCCAATTGGATAGCTGCTGTGCCTACACCGCTAGCTCCCGCATGAATCAAGACTGTTTCTTCTGACTCCAATTCTCCTAACCAATAAAGTGTTTGATACGCAGTCAGAAAAACTTCTGGAATTGCCGCTGCTTCTTCAAAACTCATATTGTCCGGTATGCGAATGGCTCGATCTGCTGGCATAACGACATATTCTGCATACCCGCCGTGATTCACTAATCCAGCAACTCGTGTTCCTGGAACCAATTGATTGTTGGAACTATCCTGGTTTTCAACTACCACTCCAGCAACTTCAATGCCTAATATTGGATACGGTTCAGGCAATTGTCTATTTTCACGCGTCATGATATCGGTCCTATTTATCGCACTTGCTTTAACTTTTACTAATAGTTGTCCCATTTCAGGTTTTGGTATCGGTCTTTCTTGCATCTCTAATTCTTTAGAATTACCCGGTTTTTTTATTGATACAACTTTCATTACTTATACCAACTCCTTATTGTCATTTACTGTTACTTTATCATTTGAGTTGTACATTTCCAAATGGTTCACACTCCAACTAATATAACAGTAAATAACAAAAAACTTGTAGCCTTTTTTATCAGTACGGTTACAAGTTTTTTTATTAAATTCGTGTTTTATCTTCTTTCGCCATAAATGACATCTAAACAAAAGGCACAAGGTTCATCATTTACTCTTCTTGAACCATAAAATACGTTGCACACATGAAATCCATCTTCGTATAACTTTTCAAGATTTAAACGTGATTTGCTCATCTCTGGTTCTACAACTTCTTCATCTGATCGTTGCTGCTTTTCAAGATCACTCAAACGGTCTCTCAAGTGTTGATTTTCAATACGAAGAGTAGCATTTTCTTCGACCAATGTTTCAACCTCTTTTTTAATTTTAGAGATTTGATGGAGAGTCGTATCAGTATCAAGTTCTATTTGAGTAAAACTATCATATAAAGTTTTTTTGTCCATCCCTTATCACCCACTCTTTACTATGATCATCGCTTAAATCATCTTTTATACCTTTATTTCATTAATTGTAAAACAAGCTGTTCAAAAACACCTTGAGCATTGACATTGCTTTCTAGTTTTTTACGACTAAGCAAGACGTCTTCAATAGCTTGGATAATTGCTTTTCCTGTATATTCTGTTTTAATGTGATCCAGTTCTTTTTGATAACGTGCATACGCCAATACATCTAATGTGTGATAATGGATCATCAATACATCTCGGTAGGCTAATAAAATTAAATCTAACAACCTTCTATGTGCATCGCGGTCTTTGAAATGAGGCATAATAGTCGTTTGTACGTAAATGAAACTTTGGCTGTCTTTACTCGTAATCAGTGTAAACCATTTCCAAGTAATTTTCTTTGCCTCTTGAAACCATTCGTCTCCATTCATTTCAAGTGCTTCTTCTACACTATTGGTCAATTGTACCAATAAAGAAGCCTGATTAATAGAAAGTCCTTTAGTTTCAAGCTCTGCCATTAACTTTTTTTTAGTTAAAGCTTGAAAATGAACCAGTTGGCATCTAGATAAAATAGTTGGAAGAATCCGTTGCTTAGCTGTAGTTAATAAAAATGCTACTGCGCTCCCTTCAGGTTCTTCTAAAAATTTAAGTAAACTATTTGCAGCACCCGTTGTCATCTTTTCAACATCTTCAATTATAAAAATCTTTTGATGGCTTTCTACACCGCTTTTTGAAAATTCTGCTTTTAAATTACGAACTTGTTCTACTTTTATAGATAAGCCATCTGGAATGATCTCAATCACATCTGGATGTTGATGTTCAAAAACACGTCGACAATTTTGACATTTTTCGCAAGGGAGGTTTGCTTCCCCATCTTGGCAAAGCAAACTTGCGGCCAACCACAAACTCATCTCTTTTTTACCCGTTCCTGAGATACCTTCAAAAAGATACGCGTGTGCTAACTGTTTTTGTTGCACAGTTTTTGTGAATTGTTTGACTAGTACAGGTTGTAGCCAATTTAATTTTTCTTCGATATTCATCACGACCCGCTTTAAAATTGTTGGAATTGATCAACAGGTAACACAAATACAGTAGCCCCACCAACTTGAACTTCTACTGGATAAGGCATATTTGTTTCCATTGAAACATCTAAGCTGACAGGAGGAGTCATAAATTGTTCTCTTGACTGACAATTTTTACGAATGATATCTAATACTTCGTCCACACGTTCTTCTTCGATTCCTACAATAAATGTTGTATTTCCTGCTTTTAAAAAGCCTCCTGTTGTTGAAAGCTTTGTTGCTCTTATACCCGCATCTACAAATTCATTCGATAAACGTCCACCATCTTTATCTTGAACTATAGCTAATATTAATTTCATCGTAAATCGACCCCTCTTCTTTTTATCCTTTGATTCTTTTTATAATGATCTCGTAACAATCCGCAACAACTTTTTCTAATTCTTGACTTGCATCAATTTGAACGATTCGCTCCGACTGTTCTTTAGCAATGGTTAAATAAGCAGACCGAACTTTTTCGTGAAACTCTAGTGTTTCTTGATCTAAACGGTCAAATTGACGATTATTTTTATTTTGATTGATCCGTTCCAAACCTAAATGGGCCTCTATATCTAAGTAGAGTGTTAAGTCCGGAGAAAGATTATCTGTTGCAAACTGATTGATTTCAGCTACTTCAGAAATACCAATACCACGAGCTACGCCTTGATAAGCTAGTGAACTATCCACAAACCGATCACAGATCACTACTTTCCCTGTTTCCAAGGCTGGAATAATCTTTTCTACCAAATGTTGCCTTCTTCCGGCTGCATACAATAATGCTTCCGTACGTATGTCCATTTCAATATTCTCTGGATTTAAAATAAGTTCACGAATTTCTTCGGCGATTCGACTGCCACCAGGTTCTCTTGTTGCAACAATTTCTTGTTGAATAGTTTCTACCAACATTGGAATAAGTTTTTTTATAACACTGGTTTTCCCTGCGCCATCTGGACCTTCAATTGTAATAAATATTCCTCTCACTATTCTAAGCCCCTACCTTCTTAATCTAGCTTTATAGCTACTTTCATTATACTGTATCTAAGACCTACAGTCTAATTGCTTTTCTTTATTGCTTGCGATAGAATCAATCATTTTCAGAAAAAATAAAAAGTTCCCTTTTATTTTCAAGTCCAACAACTCTCATTGACTGACTTAAGCAATATTCTACTTGTCGGATTTGTTCACTTGTTAATCGTTCCCCTTTTAATACAAGCGGGATTCCCGGTGGATAAGGTGTTATATTTTGTGCGGCAATTTTCCCTTGGGCTTCTTCCAAACGCGTTCGTTTAACTCTTCGCTTTTTTTGATTGTTGTAACTTAAATCTAGTTCCATATGAGGTGCCATTGACAATCGCTTTCTTCCTCTATCGACCCCATCACTTTCTGCCTGTTGCAGCAATTGAAGAGAGAAAGGTTCGCTAACTTCTGCTTCTTGTTTTAGTAGTGGAAACGTCAGCAAAACGGTATCTTCTTCTGTCTTTTCGCTAAAGATACCTTGTTCTTCTAGTTGAGTAGCCAATACTTCACCGCTATGTTTTGCCCAAGACACTCTCACTTTCAACGGGTCGTCACTTTGAAGTATTTCTAAACCTGCATTCTCAAATTGCTTTTTCCATCTATCACGATAGTCCAAGGTGGTTTCCAAGTCTTTTTCATTAAAAAAGGCTAAAAAGTAACGAGCATACTCCAAAGACAACATCAACGGATAAGACGGGCTGCTGGATTGAAGAATATGCAAATAATGTTCAATTTGGCTTTCAATAGAAAATGAAACATGATTTCCAAGATGCAAATACGCTGTTTGTGTAAGTGAAGGCAGCATTTTATGAGCAGACTGTACAACTACATCTGCTCCTAAATCTAACGCTGAGGCAGGGAAAGGAGCTCCTAATGTAAAGTGTGGTCCATGTGCTTCATCTACCAACACTAAACACTTTCTTTTTCTGGCATAATCAATCAATTCTTTGAGCGGGTATACCATACCATCGTATGTAGGATATGTTACGATTAAGGCCTTAACAGATGGATAAAGCTTAAAAGCCTCTTCCAATCTTGGTAAAGAAATTCCTAAAGGCGTTGCATCCAATTCATTCAGCTCAGGGGTAAAAAAAACCGGGTGTAATTCAGCTAATTCTAATGCATGAATAACCGATTGATGACAACTTCGATCAACAAACACTTGATCTCCTTTATTGGTCGATCCCATAATCATAGCTAAATTACCCACAGTTGAGCCATTTACTAAATAATAACTCTTTTTACTGCTGTATAACTCGCCTAGCAGATCTTGGCTTTCTTTTAAAACACCAACAGGTTCATGCAAATAATCTAATCCTGAAACTTCCGTCTGATCAAAAGATAGCATGGAGTGAAAAGAAGTTAATGATGGATCCCAGTTCATGCCATTCTTATGTCCCGGTACATGAAAAGAGACCTTTTCTTTTTTTTCATGTTGCTTTAATACATCAGAAAGAGGGCGACGATGCTGTTTTGCATCATCTTTTTTTCTATTCATCCTCGCTCCTCCTTATTTTTGGTTACTTACCCGATTCTAAAGTAGATGTATCGCCTTTAATGTGTCTATTTTTGGCTTCTTTAAATAAATAAAAATACTTTGCTTCTGCTAATTTTGTTTGAGCAAATAATAAACTATCTTTCTCAATGACGGAATATTCAATTTTTTTAGCGTATTCCCATTTTCCTTTTGTCTCGGTCATTAATTTTAGCAAGGCTGCATCGTACTCTTTTCGCAATGCATATTTTTTCTTAAATAGCATTTTTCAGCCTCCCTCCTAAATCCTGTTTAAAGTTCTCTACGCCCTTCAACTGCTTTTAATAGTGTAATTTCATCGGCATATTCAATGTCACTTCCGACTGAAAGACCGTGAGCTAAACGCGTAACTTTAATTCCTGCTGGCTTAATCAATCTTGATAAATACATAGCTGTAGCTTCACCTTCAGCAGTCGCATTTGTGGCAATAATCACTTCATTAATCTCGTCAGACTGCAATCGTTTGATCAGGCTCGGTATATTGATGTCTTCAGGACCAGTACCTTCTATTGGAGAAAGAACCCCATGTAATACATGGTAAACGCCATGGTATTCGCGCATTTTTTCTAAAGCCATAACATCTTTTGGATCTTCGACAACTAAAACGATACTTCTATCACGTGATTTATCTTGGCATATTTGACAAGGGTCATCTTCTGTAATTTGACCACAAATAGAACAATAATGCAGATCTCTTTTTGCACTAATCAAAGCCTTAGCAAAATCTGTTACATCTTCTTCATGCATATCAATTGTGAAAAAAGCTAAGCGAGCTGCTGTTTTCGCCCCAATTCCAGGTAATTTCATGTAACTGTCCATTAATTTTGATATCGGTTCTGGATACTGCATAGTCATTTCCTTTCTAATCCTTTATAGCGGAATTATAGGATTCAAAAAACGGGACCCGCAAGGAATCCCATTTTCATTCATTAAATCTGATTTAAGTGGCTTAAAGACCGGGAATTCCTTTAGCGTATTTCCCCATAACTGCTTGTGTTTCTACTTCTACTTTTTCTAAAGCATCATTTGTTGCTAAAATGATCAAATCTTGCAGCATTTCAATATCATCTGGATCAACCGCTTCTGGTTTTATAGCGATATCTTTCATTTTCTTTTCACCTGTTAGGGTTACTTTTACTAAGTCCCCATTAGTTGTTCCAAAAAATTCTTTTGCATTTAAATCCTCTTGTGATTTTGCCATTTCTTTTTGCATTTTTTGCATTTGTTTCATCATACCTTGCATATTTCCCATTCCACGCATTAATTATTCATCCTTTCAATCCATTAATTTTTTAATCATTTCTTACTTCTACTACTGCTTCTCCAAATAATTCCATAGCTTCTGTCACAATCGTTTCATCTTCTTCAGGTTCCGGTAAAACCGATTCTAAACTAGCTAGGTTTTCTTGTTCGTAATTAGAAACAACTTGGGTTTCATTCTTATGAACAGAAGGAGTTGTAACTTTTTCTGCTGGGCGTTTCTTTATTAATTCTTTATTTTGCTTCAAAAACTGTTCTCGAATAACTGGCCATTGTTCTGCTGGAACACAGATCATTTGCGGTGAGTATCCCACTAAACGTCGCAAATCTTCACTGACAGCTTCAAGCAATTCTTGATCATTTGTAGCCTTTTGACACAAAATATCATATTCGAATGAAACAATCAAGCCATTAGGACTCGCTGCAACCGGCGTTGAAGCTTTCATGATAGCTCGTTGCGTTACCGAAAGCATATTCAATAAATCAGGCCAAATATCAACCAACTGAGCTAAGTTATCTTTTGTTGCTTCACTTAACACTTTGTAAATAATTGTCGTATTTGTTTTAAATTGATTATTTCCTGGTTTAGAGATTGCTTTGGGAGCTTTTTTAGTTGGCTGAGGAGCTCCGCCATTCTTGGCAAATTCTTGCAGCTGCTTTCTCATTTGAAGAAGTTCTTTTTCCATATCCGTGATCTTTTGTTGCCCAACTTGTGAATTCCCATTTGTTCCTGATTCTTCAACTGCTAATCTATCCGCTACCTTAGCAACCGTTAACTGAGTTAATTTTACCGTAGCAACTTCCAAATACACTTCTGCATGATTTGTAAATCGCATCTCTTGTTGAGTATCATTTAAAATTCCAATGACTTCATACAATTGTTGAGCTGTGATTGTCTGACTGAGCGTTTTAAATCCTTCGTCAACATTTGCGCCTTCTAATAAATCGGTCATCTGGGGAGCTTGTTGGTAAACCAATAAATCTCGACTGAACAAAATCAGGTCTTCTACAAAACGGCTGGCATCTTTTCCTTCTGCTAAGATACTTTGCAAAAGAGACAAGCCTTTTTCAGTCTTATGTTGAATAATGGTATCAAAATAATCCAAGACTAATTCTTGTGTCAAACTACCGGTAACGCTCATGGCATTTTCAGCCGTTACTGAGTCATCTCCATACGAGATAGCTTGATCTAGAATGCTTAATGCATCACGCATTCCACCCTCAGCAGCTCTAGCGATGACGGTTAAAGCCTCTTCTTGATAAGTTATTTTTTCTTGATTTAAAATATATGCCATCCGTTCACAACTATCTCGAACGCTGATACGTTTAAAATCAAATCGTTGCGTTCTTGAAATAATAGTCAATGGGATTTTATGGGGCTCTGTTGTAGCTAAAATAAACACAACATTTTTAGGGGGTTCTTCTAATGTTTTCAATAAGGCATTAAAAGCTCCAGTTGTTAACATGTGTACTTCATCAATGATGTACACTTTGTAATCTGCGCTAGTCGGAGCATATTTTGCTTTATCCCGAATATCTCGAATTTCCTCTACTCCATTATTACTGGCCGCATCAATTTCAATTACATCATTTAATTGGCCTTGGGTAATAGAGTGACATGTTTCACACTCATTACAAGGCTCCCCATCTTTTAAATTGGGGCAATTAATAGCTTTAGCAAATATCTTCGCTGCACTCGTTTTTCCTGTTCCACGAGGCCCAGTAAAAAGGTAAGCATGACTTGTTTTTTCTTGTGCTAAAGCATTTCTCAACGTTTGCGTAATAGCTTTTTGACCCGCAATGTCTTGAAACCGTTGGGGACGCCATACTCGATAAAGTGCTTGATAACTCATGCATTTCTCCCTTTCTTGAACCATTCGTCATTACTCTTTATTATACGTCATTTGAGTCCAAATTTAAACAGCTGACAAAGACTCTTTTAGTCTATTTAACTTATTCAGCTACCCACCTTAAAGTGTGGATGCTTCAAAAAAGTTTCTTCTGAGATAAATAGATTTATTAATGCTGAATTGGCTTAGATACCCTCCCAGATAACTACACCAATAGACAAAAAGAAACCACTGATTAAAAATCAGCGGTTTCTTTTTTTATTCTATGTACGTACGGCACATGACGAAACATCCTTAGTGCTGCTTCCTTCCAGATCTGACACGATTCGAAAGTTCACCATTGCCGTACGGCCTTGCGGCATTTCTTATTATAAAGGAATAATAAATAAAAAGCCAGTGTTTTTTCAAAATTAACGCAGTTCATTTGTCAAAAGACTAAATTTTTACTAGTCAGACAAAAAACCTTATATCGCCTTAACTTTATTAAAGCTATCAACATATGCATCTACTAATTGGATATATTCTACTTTTTCTTCATCAGAAATCCAAGCAATCTCAAAAGAATTTTTAACAAGCTGAACAACTTGTTCTGTTGTTAAAAAATAATTTTCAGCTACCGCATATAAGTCGTCAGAAATGTAACTCTGGAAATAAGCTGGGTCATCTGAATTGACCGTTACTTTCACTCCTTGTTCCAATAACTCAATAATTTCTTTTCCTTTCATATCTTCTACTACAAAACCATTCGATACTGGGCAGCAAGTTAGGCCGATATTATTTTCTTTCACATATTTTACATAATCTGGGTTTTCTATGATATTTGTCCCATGATCTAGTCTTTCAACCTTTGCATCGAAAAGAGCTTGGCGGATGTGTTCTATTGAATTTTCTTGATCAATATCACAATGCATTGTAAGGTGAAATCCGGCTTCTTTAGCTTTTTTAAATACATCAAAAAATTTACTTGGCGGATTGCCTCTTTCATCAGAATCTAGTCCAATCCCAGCAATTTTATCTTTGTACGGAAGTGCTTGTTCAAAAGTTTCCATTGCTGATTCAGCAGACATATCTCGTAAAAAGCACATAATCAAATCCGCACTTATCCCTAACTCAGAACTATTTTGAATAGCACGATAGTAGCCGTTAATGACATCCTTGAAGTTTATACCTCTTGAAGTATGTGCTTGAGGGTCGAAAAATAGTTCTACGCGTTTTATATGGTGTTCTTTAGCTTTTTTTAAGTATTCCCAAGCTAGTTCATAGAAGTCTTCTTCTTTTTGTAAAACATTCATTGCTGGATAATACACATTTAAGAAAGAAGACAAAGAATCAAATTGATAACTTTTTTGAACTTCTTCAATGGTTTCTTGTCCGATAGCAATTTTGTTTCTTTTTGCTAATTTCAATTTTAATTCCGGCTCTAAAGTTCCTTCTAAGTGGAGATGAAGCTCAGCTTTTGGTAAATTTTTAATGAATTCTTTTGTTGGATAGTTTTTTGTCACTCTGTGCACTCCTCTAGTTTATATTATAATTGTCTTTATTAAAAAAAACGGGATTTAAATTTAGAACTAAATCTCTTTGACAATTGAAATTATACGCCTTTTAATCAATTTATCAAGAATCAATATGTAGAAACTGGAAATAAGTAACCAAAACACGAACAATTATTCAGAATTATGCTTTTAACTTAATGATTGACTTGTTTTTAAAAGGTATTTGTATCTTGCGTCTGAAAATTTTATAATAGACCTAACTAACGAAAAGAGGGACAAAAAATGATTAAAAACGCTGTATTTGTGAATAATCTAACTTGTTCGTTCACAGATAAAATTGTGTTAGATGCACTTTCATTTGTCGTTCCAACAAACTCTACTTGTGTCATAATTGGGCCATCCGGCTGTGGTAAAACGACACTACTACATACTTTAGCGGGATTTATTAAACCTGACAGTGGCGTTTTAAGAATGAACGACGAACCCGTAACTGATTTTCCAAAACGCACTGGCATTATCTTACAAGATTATGCTCTGCTTCCATGGTGCACTGTGTTTGATAATGTAGCACTAGGACTTAAAATAAGTCATCAAAATCGAACGGTAATCAAGGAAAAAACAACCGCTCTTTTGAACGAATTAGGTATCTTAGATATCGCTCACTATTATCCTTCTCAAATCAGTGGCGGACAAAAACAACGGACTGCTATTGCTCGTAGTTTAAATTTAGAGCCTGAAATTCTTCTTTTGGATGAAGCTACTTCAGCACTAGATGCGATGACCAGAGAACAATTGCAAGAAATGATTTTAGCTCTTCATCAACTAAAAAAGACCACTCTTTTACAAGTAACTCATTCTATTGAAGAAGCTGTTTTTTTAGGAGAACAGATCATTGTAATGAAAAAAGGCGGTATACATGAAATAATCCAGAACCCTTTAGTTGGCATTAAAGCGATTCGAAAAAAATCTATTTTTTATGATATGTGCTTAACGGTAAGGGAAAGTTTAGAAAGTGGGACCAGAGGATGAATCAAAAAACAAAAATGCCTTTTGATACATTGATTGGCTTAGTTGGTTTATTTTTAATTTGGGAAGGTCTTTATTTTTTTATTAATCATCCTGTCATTCCAGAACCAATCGAAACCATTCGTTTATTTGTACACTTGTTTCCATCACTCATCCCACATATCTTCAGCAGCTTATACCGCATTTTAATGGCTATCCTTATTTCATTCCTGATTGGTATTCCTCTAGGGATTTGGATTGGAGCGAGTAAATGGGCAGACCGTCTATTATCTCCGCTAGTATATTTGATTTACCCTATTCCAAAAGTGGCTTTCTTGCCTGTTTTTATGCTTCTTTATGGATTAGGTGATGCTTCAAAGATTAGTTTAGTTGTTTGGATTATCGTCTTTCAACTCATTTTATCTGTCCGAGACGGTATTAGCCAAATTGACCGATCGTATTATCAGGTCATGCGCATGATGCATGCTAGCAAATGGCAAACGTTCATCTATTTACTTTGTCCAGCTATTATTCCCCAAATCATCAGTGGTTTACGCGTTTGTATTGGAATTGCCATAGCCTCACTTTTTTTTGCTGAAAACTATGCTACCAAATATGGGTTGGGCTATTACATCATGAATGCTTGGTCAGTCATTGATTATTCGGAAATGTTTTGTGGCATATTGGCACTTTGCTTACTTGGATTTCTATTGTTTAAACTAATTGATATTCTAGAACGGTTGCTAGTACCTTGGAAAAAAGATCAGTAGCTGTAAAAAAAGCACCACGATTTAAAAGGCGCTTCTTGTAAAAGAGGCAACTTTTAAATCGTGGTGTTTTACTACTCTTCTAACATAGAAAAGTCAGTTAAATCTTCATAGGTATATTCTTTGCTGATCATTTCTTTGACCTTTGTCCATTTTTCAATACTATCATATTGTTCTTTCGTAACAATAGCCGCTTTATTGTAGTCCTCTTCTTTATTAGTTAAATAATCTCCCATGGTTTCGGGAAAATTATAGTCCTTTAAAATAGAACTATACTCCGCTGGATCTGCGGTATTCATGTAATCGACAGCTTTGTTGTAAGCCCGATAAAAAGCAGTAATATCTGTAGATCTTTCCGCTACAGTGTCATCACTAAAGAGTATCGTCCCACCTTTGATGCCATATTCTGTCGAGCTTGCCAGTACATGAGCTCCGTTCATTTTTAGTGCTGTAGCTTGAGGTTCAGTAAAGATGACCGAGTCAATTTGATTTTCTAATAATGCTTCGTATCTTGCAGGGATAGATGGAATAGAGACAACTTCATACGTAATATTATTTTTAACAGCTATTTCATCCATAATGTATTCAAGTAATAGTTTAGGTACTAATGAAACATCTTTTCCATCCAATTGTTTTATATCTGTGATACCAGAATCTGGGGAAGACAACAATTTAAATTCTTCATTGATATCCGATGTGATGGTCAAATCAATTCCACCTTCTTTAAATGAAAGAGCCGTCATTACATCACCAATCATTCCATCAAGTTCGCCAGACTGAGCCGCTGCGTTACGATCATTTGGTGCGTTAAAAGGAGTGATTTCTACAGAAACATTTTCTTCATCAAAATAACCATTTTCTTTTGCTAGTATAATTGGAATAGCTGATTCTGCTGGCAATGTTCCAAATCGCAGAGGTTCATTTGAAAGCTCTGATTCACTGGTTTGTGCCGATTGGCTGCTCTCATTACTATTTGAGCAAGCTGCTAGTGCGAATAAAACAATCCATAAAAAGAAAACGACTACTGCTAACTTAACTAATTTTTTCATTTTTCTTGTCCTCTTTCTATA
Organism: Carnobacterium jeotgali MS3; assembly: GCF_000745125.1. Taxonomy (GTDB): domain Bacteria; phylum Bacillota; class Bacilli; order Lactobacillales; family Carnobacteriaceae; genus Carnobacterium_B; species Carnobacterium_B jeotgali. Next base: position 868,755 of record NZ_JQNF01000010.1, on the reverse strand, counting down.
ATAGCTTTAAATTCTTCTATTGAACATCCTAATGTTACCGTATCACGGTGCAACTCCAATAGTGGTGTATCTATTGTATTGGTACCCGGAGTCGTTGTGAAAGCATAATTTACATCGGCTTTCGTTAACCGTTCACTATCTTTAGCATCATAAATTCCAAACGGATAAGCAAATACATCAGGAGAATCCACATACTCCCCGCAAGCTATTAAATCTTTTTTCAAGTCTTCCATAGAAACCAGTTGCATAGCAGCTGTGCCGTCCGAATGACGGATGTGTAAATTGGTCGTATGATTAGCAAATTCAAATACATCTTTCATCTTTTCTAATTCTTTTTTACTCATAACCATTGAAACCGTTGGATCAAAAACTTTTTGTTTTTGTGATAACCACCCTAATACCACAAAACTAACCGCATGAAATTGTAAACTTTTTAAAACAGGATAAGCATATTTATGTACAGATTGAAAAGCATCATCAATTGTTATTAAAACGGATTTTTTAGGAAGTGTTGCTCCATTTTCATAAAATTTTTTTATTTCTTGGAGTGTTAAAGTGTGGTAGCCTTCACTTTTCAAATAATTCATTTGCTTTTCAAAATCATCTAAATAACTGAAAAGTACTGCTGGTAAAGCATCTTGGTAATTTTGCTCTACTGAAATAATAGATGGTTTGGTTCTATCAAATGTGTCTCGTTCGCGAAACTCATGGTACATCAAAACATTAAAACTCATACATATTCCCCTTTTCTTTGTGAAGAAAATCACTTAAAATTTTAAAAAAGCTTTTTTCACTTAAACATCATAACACTTATCTTTAGTTAAACTAACTAATTATTCGAAAAACAATCTTTTTTAATAAAAAACTAATGGCCAATAACCGAGTTTCCTCCTGTTATTACCCATTAGTTGGTTAGTCATTTTTCCTGATGCGTTTTTAAAACGGCCAAAATTTCTAAATATAAAGTTACCGCATCATAATTATCTGTATCGTATTTTTCCATTTCACCGGTCCGTATTTTAAAAATTTGATCCATTTGGTACAAAATATTCGTTAATAATTCAATTTTTTTGTGTTGCTTTAATTTCTTTGATTTAAGAATAGCTAAATAATTTTTTCGGAAATCTAGAATATTATCTATGTAACCCACCCTATCTTTTAATAATAGCAGAACACACTAATCTATTTATAAAAATGAGCACCCTATAGTTTCTCTAAGATACACTGTATAACTTTTCACTAGTATACCATGTATTTATGATTTCATTTATGCGTTCGACTATTTCTACCTATCATTCCCATATTAAAAGTACAATTTCTCACTATTAAATGGTATCATTATTAAAAATCTGATAGATAAATTTAGGAAGTGACGAAATGAAAATTGAAAGTTATAGAGAAACATGGGTAGAAATTGCTCTGGATCACTTAACAGATAATATAAAGGCTTTTAAAGGAATACTTTCACCTGAAACTGCTTTAATGGCAGTTGTAAAAGCTGATGGCTATGGTCATGGCGCTATAGAAACAGCAAAAGCAGCAATTGAAGCTGGTGCAACTTACTTGGCCGTTGCGTTCTTAGATGAAGCAATCAGTTTACGTAAAGCTGGATTCTCTACGCCTATACTAGTACTTGGCTATACTAGCCTAGATACTGAAACAATTGAAATGGCGATTGATTATGGTATCACGTTAACCATCTACTCAAAAGAAGCTGTAGAAAGCATTCAAAAACTAGCTATTCAAAAAAAGAAAGTTTGCCGTATTCATTTGAAAATTGATAGCGGAATGAACCGAATTGGCGTACGAACGGCTGAAGAAGCCTTACAAATCATTGCTGCAATTACATCAGACTATTTGGTATTCGAAGGTATTTTCACTCATTTTTCTGATGCAGATGCTATTGAATCTACATTTGTTCATGATCAATTTAACCATTTTATGAAAATTGTTTCTTCCATTCAAAAAAAGGGCCATACGATTCCCATTAAACATTGTTGCAATACTGCGGCGACCATCGCATTTCCTAAGATGCATTTAGATATGGTTCGTATCGGGATTGGCATTTATGGTTTATACCCCGAAGAACATTTGCGCACTAAAATATGCTTGAAACCAGTAATGACGTTCAAAACAAAACCGATCTTAATCAAGGAAGTTACGGCTGGTCAAACCATCAGCTATGGAAGAACGTATACAACGACAAAAAATTCGATGATTGCAACGATTCCCGTCGGATACGCAGATGGACTTTCACGGACACTATCGAATAGAGGACACATAACAGTAAACGGGCATAAAGCACCTATTGTCGGACGCGTATGTATGGATCAAACTATGGTGGACCTTACTGAAATTGATCCTGTCTACTTTAACGAAGAAATCGTTCTTTTTGGAGATCCACTAAATGGTGCTATTTCAATTGGTGAGGTTGCTGATCAAATGGGCACGATTCACTATGAAGTCGCTTGTTTAATTGGTAAAAGAGTCCCTAGAATTTACATCAATCACAATAAAATAATAACTTCTACCGAATTAATACAATCCTGACCATACTGCTATTTATAAAAAAAATAAACCTAACACGTAACTGCTTAAGCACAGTTATGCGTTAGGTTTTATTTATTAGCAGAACTTATATGTTTACTTGATTAGTCTCTTCTTAACGACTCTACTGGATCTAATTTTGCAGCTTTAGATGCAGGCATTAGACCAGCAATCATACTAATAATGATACTTAAAACTATTCCAGAAACAGCGTACATTGGCGTTAAATCAATGATAGACACATCAAAATAGTGCGTGCTTGCAGCATTAGCAATTAATGATAATCCCCAAGCGATACCGACTCCAAACATTCCACTAAATAAACCAATTAAGAAGGATTCGGATACAAAGATACGACGAATGTCTTTTTTACGTCCTCCAATAGCTTTGATTACACCAATTTCTTTTGTTCGTTCAACTACACTGATATATAAGACAGTCAATATCATGATAGCTGAAACCACTAATGAAATCCCAGCAACGCCGGCTAAAACATACGTAAAGACATCTAACATTTGACTAAATGTTTCTGCTATAGCTTCCGTTGACGATCCTTTATACCCTAAGTCTTCTACTTTAGCTTTGATAGCATCTGTCGACGCTGCATCATCGGAAACAAGGTAAGCAATATTAGGATTTAATTCTCCACCTGCTTCTTCCAACGCGTTTTTCAAATCTTCATAATTCAAGTAGATTGTGTCTAACCCTGATTCAATACCATATATTCCACTAACAGTCATGGTCAAATCAAGCGGTTTTTCATTAACAATCGTATTGATTTGAATCTCTTTTCCTACAAGGTCTTCGCCTAAAGTATCCGCCATGTTTTTAGTAATCATGACTTCTCCTTCTTCAGGAAGTCCACCTTCTGCTATATCTGCGCTCGTAATCATAGAAGAAATAGTCGTTACACTCATAAACTGACCAGAATTTTCATTATACGTAGCTTTATTGGTCCCAATTGAAAAATTAGTAAAGCCTTCTTCAACAGATTCCACATGCTCAATTCCAGCCAACTCATCAATGTTTTCCGTTTCAAATGAAGCTGAACTAGACAATAGAGGGTTCTGGTTTTGCAATTCATTTATGTCTGTTTCATTTCCCGTTTCTTCATCTGGCATATGAACTTCACTGACTAAGGGGTTTACTTGACTGTTCATCGTATCCGTTAAATAGGAATTCACACCACTTCCTAAAGACAACATCAAAATGACACTCATGATTCCTATACTTCCACCTAAAGCAATCAAAATATTGCGCGATAATTTTTCTCTCATATTTAGAAGTGCTAGCTTAGCGGATCCCAGTAAGCTCAAATTTTTATTACGATTGGGTTTCGCTGTTTTGTATTTGTTATCTGTAACTGTAAGAGCCTTGCCCATCTGATCATTGATTACTCGCCCATCATCGATTGTCACAACTCGACTAGAATAAGCTGCTACCTTTTCTGAATGGGTAACCATGATGACAAGTTTGCCATTCTCTGCGATTTCTTTGATCATTTCTAAGACTTGATTGGTTGTTTCTGAATCCAAAGCTCCTGTAGGTTCATCTGCAATAATAATATCCGGATCATTTACTAACGCACGAGCAATTGCTACACGTTGCTTTTGACCTCCTGAAATAGCATCCGGTTTCTTATGCAACTGGTCTTGCAGCCCGACTACACCTAAAATTTCTTTTGCTCTTTTTTCTCGATCTGACTTTGAAACATTAGATAAGGTCATTGCCAACGTCACATTATCCAAAACCGATAGATGTGAAATCAGGTTAAAGCTTTGAAAAACAAACCCCACTTTTTCTTTATGGTATTCCACTAAATTCTTTTCAGAGTAATCTCTGATATTCTCTCCATCAACAAGAATTTCACCTTGAAAATCTGAATCTAGTCCTCCCATAAGATTCATTAGTGTTGATTTTCCACTACCTGATTCTCCAATAATAGATACTAATTCGCCTTTTTCAAATGACAAATTAATGTCTTTCAAAGCTTGAAATGTTTCTCCACCGCTAATTTTATACGATTTATTTACTTTTTTTAATTCCATTACTGACATTTTTATGCTCCTTCAAATCTATCTGACATTGTTTTTTGGATAATAGACTAATGTTACTACTTTTCTTTTGATTTAACAATGATTATACCTAGTGTTTTATTGCACATACTTGAACCTACTCTTTTGACAGCCGATCTGCTAGCCACTATTTTTTTACATTTTGACTAACAATAGAATAGCATGCTCCCTAATTGTTACCTTAAAATAAAAAAATGGTTTACAATTAAAGCAATTCCTTTTATACTAAAAAAAACGAGGTGAATGAATGTCTACAAAATTACGCATCTTAGCTCTATTAGAACAACAAAACGGAAAAAGTATTTCAGGACAGACTTTAGCAGATGCTTTATCTCTTTCTAGAACATCTGTCTGGAAAGGAATCAAAGCTTTACAAGAAGAAGGGTATATCATTGAAGCTGTCACAAATAAAGGGTACCGACTTTCTTCAAAATCAGATATTCTTTCGATTGAAACCATCCGACTATACCTACAACCAACACTGCAGTCTTTTCCTATTTATGCCTTTAAAACAATTGATTCTACAAATAATGAAGCCAGAAAAATTGCCATAAAAGATTCCATAAACCAAGGGCTTGTTCTCTCTGAAGAACAAACAAAAGGACGCGGACGAATGGGCAAAACATTTTATTCTCCTAATCAAACTGGTGTTTATATGAGCTTTTTCCTAAAACCAAATTTAGATATGGCTGATGCTCCATTAGTCACTACTGCGACAGCTGTAGCAGTCTGTTTAGCCATTGAAAAACTAACCGCTAAAAAGCCGCAAATCAAGTGGGTAAATGACATTTACCTTGATGGGACGAAAATATGTGGAATTTTAACTGAAGCTGTATCTGATTTTGAAAGTGGCAAAATAGAAACCTTAATTGTTGGCATAGGCTTGAATGTCAAAGAACCCTTGACTGGTTTTCCAGCTGAACTAGACACTATTGCGGGTTCACTAATATCCTCTAAAGAAACAGAAAACATTAACCGAAATCGTTTAATAGCTGAAATTGCAAATCAATTTGATGGTCTCTATCAAACGATTGAAGAACGTTCTTTTTTAGAAGATTATAAGAAACGCTGTTTTGTGATTGGGAAAAAAATTACTTTTAAAGAACGTAAACAAGAGTTTGAAGCCATTCCAATTGATATTGATCCTCAAGGAGGACTCGTGGTCCAAATGGCTGACGGTCAGAAACGAATACTATCTTATGGCGAAATCAGCATCAAAAAGCCATTTTAAAAGGAGATTATTATGTCAAAATTAACCACGCGAGAAGTAACACTTTCTAGTCTTATGGCAGCTTTGACCTTGATCAGCGGTTACATCAGTTTGCCTTTTGGGCCCGTTCCTTTTACATTGCAAACACTCTTTGTTTTGTTAACTGGGCTTTTGTTACAAAAAAGAGCGGCTTTTCTTGCCCAGAGTCTGCACTTGTTATTAATCCTAATTTTCAAAGGTTTCCAATCATTTTTAAGTCCTAGTTTTGGCTTTGTACTTGGCTTTATTGTGGGGGCTTATCTGATGGCAAGATTTCTAGAAAATAGACCTTTCTCAATAAAGTCTGCCACAGTAGCTCTTTTGATAGGTTCTAGCATTTTTTATCTTTTAGGATTGCCATATATGGCTTTCATCTTAAATGGTTACCTTGATTTAAATCTGGCTAACAGTCTTATTTTAAAAACCGGATTCTTATTATTTATACCAGGTGATATCGTTAAAGCTATTTTTGCTTTTTTGATCAGTGCCCGTCTTCAATATGTAGTAAAAAGAGTGTCTAACTAAGGTTGAACATTTTGACAATTACAAAGTAAAGAGGCTGGAACTTTCGTTCCAGCCTCTTTACTTTAAAAATTTTATTTTAACTTTGTTTCATCCGTTAAAATCTTTTGTACACGACCAACTTGGTCTCCTTCTTTTAACATGACTTTGATTCCATGTGGATGCTGACCACTGTTAGTCAATATACGTTTCACATGACCTCTAGTTAGTTTATTGGTTCGTTGATCTTTTTTTAAAACAATATCTACTAATGCATCAATTTTAATATTTGCTCTTGTCTTTCCATCCATCATATCCGCTCCTTTATTTATTTGTAGTGTAGCATATTTTATTCTCTTCATGCTACTTGCGGATAAAACAGTTCGCTTAATTATTCTTATTTGTTAATGAAAAGGATTTTCCCACAATACAACTTTTCCATGTCGCAATGACGCTTGGACATCAATAATGCGCTGATTTGAACTCCCTCTAAACTGAAGCGTTAAATCTTTTTTAGCTAATTCAAATCGCCCATCTACAACGACATCGATTAATGATAGCAATTCCAGTTTATCATCCGATTCTTGCATCAATTCTTCCCACGTATAGCCAGTCCAAGACCAAATATCTTTGGTCTCATTGTATTCCGAGCGAATACGTTTAGCTAAAGGAATTGCAACTTGTGTATTCAAAAAAGGTTCTCCACCCAGTAGTGTCAGTCCTTGAACATAAGAATGACTTAAATCGGCAATAATTGTGTCTTCTAGTTCTATAGTATACTCCACTCCATATGAAAAATTTTGAGCTATTTTATTGTAACACCCTTTGCAGGCAAATAAACATCCGCTCATATAAAGGCTGCATCTTACCCCTTCTCCATCTACAAAATTAAACGGTTTGTAATCTGCAATTCGGCCTTGACTATAATCCGCAGCAAGCCATTCTTTTGGTTTAGGATTTCTCATATAATACTTCCTCCCCATTGGCTGACATATGTTTGACCCGAGCTGATATTTCTTTATGTCTTCCATTCACCATTGGTCTAGCTTGAGGATTTCCTAGATATCCGCACGTTCTTTTCACAACATCACAGCTGTTTGGATCAGTATTTCCACATTCTGGACACTTGAATCCTCGCTCAGTCGGATCAAAGTCTCCTTCAAATCCACATTTGTAACACTGATCGATTGGTGTATTGGTCCCCAAGTATCCGATTCGATCATATGCAAAATCCCACACAGCTTCTAAAGCTTTAGGATTCTGCTGCATATTTGGATACTCACAGTAATGGATAAAGCCACCAGAAGTATACTCTGGATAAGCTTTTTCAAATTCTATTTTTTCAAACGGTGTTGGTTTTTTTCGCACATCATAATGAAAACTATTTGTGTAATATTCTTTATCCGTAATGTCTGTCAACACGCCAAATTTCTTTGTGTCTAAGCGACAAAACCGATCCGTTAGACTTTCGCTAGGAGTCGAATACACACTAAAATGATAGCCATACTTTTCTCCCCACTGATCTGTATGTTGTTTCATTTTACTCAAGATATCCACTGTAAATGCCTTGGCAGTTTCATTTTTTTCCCACTCTGGTCCAAAAAAGACTGTCGCAGCTTCATAAAGTCCAATATAGCCTAAAGAGATCGTCGACCGTTTATTTTTAAAGAGATCATCTACACTATCTCCTTTTTTTAGTCGTTTTCCAAAAGCACCATACTCATATAAAATAGGAGCATTTTCTGGTAATGCGTCTTTTGTCCTTTGAACACGATAAACTAAAGCATCGTGACAAACTTTTAATCGTTCTTCAAATAGCTCCCAAAACATGGTTTGGTTTCCTTTAGATTCAATTGCCACACGAGGCAAATTAAGTGTGACCACACCTAAATTCATTCTTCCAGAGTTCACTTCTTGGCCATGTTCATCTTTCCATCCTTGTAAAAAAGAACGACACCCCATTGGTGCTTTAAAACTGCCCGTTAACTCAATAACTTTATCGTACATTAAAACATCAGGATACATTCTTTTGGTTGAACAAGTAAGGGCTAATTTTTTTATATCATAATTTTGATCTTCAGGATCCAAATTAACCCCTCGTTTAAGAGTAAAAACAAGTTTTGGAAAAATGGCTGTTCTCTTTTCTTTTCCCAATCCATTGATGCGAACTAATAGTATAGAACGTTGAATTTCTTGTTCAAACCAATCCATTCCTAATCCAAATCCTAACGTGGTAAAAGGCGTTTGTCCTTGGGAGGAATAAAGAGTATTGATTTCGTATTCTAAGCCCTGCATAGCATCATAAATATCTTTCTTTGTTTTTTCACGTGCATATTGTTTTTGTTTTTCTTCTCCTGTGACCCATTCGCTAGCAGTCTGCAAATGTTTTTGATAATTCAAACGACTATAAGGAGCTAATACTTCATCAATTCGATCTGCGCTGCATCCTCCATACTGACTAGAAGCCACATTAGCAATAATTTGTGCCATTTGAGCAGCCGCTGTTTGAATAGATCGTGGACTTTCTACCTCTGCATTCCCTATTTTAAAACCTTCTTTAAACATGCTTTTAAAATCAATCAAACAACAATTTGTCATTGGAGCATACGGTTGGTAGTCTAGGTCATGATAATGGATATCTCCTTTTTGGTGCGCATTAGCAACATGCTTTGGTAGCATTTTAAGTCCAATCGATTTTGCAACTACTCCGGCAGTTAAATCTCTTTGAGTATTGAATACGTTGCTATCCTTATTCGCATTTTCATTTACTACAGTCTGTTCTTTACGTAAAAGACCATGGATAGCATAGTTTATATCTGTTGCTTGACTTCTTTCCAAATCGCGGCGGGTTCTATAAACTAAGTAGGCTTCTGCTAATTCATGTTTATGCGCATCTATTAGAACATGTTCTACGATACTTTGAATCTCATAAATTTTAATATTGCTGACAAATCGTTGGGCTATTTCCTTTTTTATTACTTCGACAATCTCTTTAAGTTCCTGAATACTTTTTTCATCTGTTTCTTTTATTAATGAACGTTGGGCTTTTAATAAAGCTTCAAAGATTTTTTCTTCTTTAAACTCAACTTCTCGTCCATCTCTTTTCATTACTTTTATTTTAAGATTGTTTGAACTTTCACAAAAACTATCATGGTTTATTTTCATTTCCTATCGCCACCCTATCTATTCCTTTAAAGCACTATATATAGTCGCTAAATAAATTATATAGCTATATATAGTATAAACACAATCTGACATTTCGTCCATCACTTTTATTATTATTCAACTAAATACAAATAGATCATGCTTCGATTCAAGCATGATCTATTTGTATTTAGTTTAGTTCACTTTTTTCTTAGCACACTTCCTGTGGGTTTTTTCTAATTGTAATAATGTTTCTTTCATAGCTAACTTTCCTCGATAACCGGCTAACTTCCCATTTTTATGAATGACCCGGTGGCAAGGTACAACAATTAATAAAGGATTTTTGCCAATTGCAGTTCCTACTGCCCGAAAAGAACCAGGCTGTCCGATTTCTACTGCAATTTCGCCATACGATTTGGTTTGTCCATAAGGAATAGCGTTTAAAGCTTTCCATACCTTTTGTTGAAATAGCGTCCCATTAACATCTATAGGCAGCGTAAAAGTAGTCCTAGAACTGTTAAAATAATCTAAAAATTGTTGATGATAAAGCTGTAATCCAGCTTTATTTTCTACTAAAACTGCTTTTGGAAATAATTTTCCCACTCCATCTTCAAGTTCTCTTAGTGACTCATTTAGAGAGCCTACAAAACAAAGCCCCTTCTCTGTTGCCGCTAGATAAAGTGTCCCTACATCATAGTCAAAAGAACCATACATTACGTTCTGGTCAAGATTCCCCATTTTCTCACCTCATTAACCTAAGCTTCTACTATTTCAATACCTGCTAATTTGCTTACATCTTGGTAGATTGTCTGTTTTTTCTTATCTTTCAAAAGAATGTCGATTTCTCCAGATAAACCTTCTTTAATTGCTTTATTCATACTTCCATTTTTAGGAGCGATTAGTTTACCAGAACTTGTAATCATTCCCTGAATCGTCAATTCTACTTCTTTGTTTTTAAGTACGATCAGCGCTGTATCTTTCGTTTGACTCACTATCTTAGCTGTACTGCCATTATAAGTTGCAAATCGATACTCTTTATCGTTCACTATGAGGTTGCAAATAAAGCCTTTAAAAGTAGTCACATGAAACGGAATATGTGCAATTGAAAAGAAGAGACTAGTATTCTCATTTTTAAAATGATTAGAATGGATCCAAATGTATTCTTTCGGAAATGAAGTGCCCCAATCTTTTTCAATATACCCTTTGCCATTCGTAAATTCAACTTCTCTATTATTGATTGTTAAAGTCCCTTGCAAGCGATGGTTCATACTAATGACACCATGGTAACATTCCATTTTAGGAATATATGCAAACACTCCCATGATTGATGGAGACAGACTAGACGTTTTTATCTGTTGAAAAGTACCTAATCCTATTTTCCCTTGAATCGTAAATTGCTCATCTTTCAGATAGATAGAAACAAACGATTCCGTAAAAATAGTTTGTCCAATTTGAACTAAGAACGGATGATCTTGGTAACTAAATTCATCTAACCGATAACGAATATAACCGGTTTTTGTCGTTTTTTCATTTTGCTCATTTAGTGTGACATAAATGTATTGGATGAAACTATGCTCGTCCCCTTTGAATAAATTCACGCCAGGAATAAAACTAATACTGGTCTTTTTATCAACTGAAACGTGCTTATAGTACCACCCTTCAAAATAATTATTTTTAGTTAAATCTCCTTGAAATAGAATTGGATTTTTTATCTTATCAAACATTTAGCTGTCCCTCCCTGCTACCATTTCTTTTGTTCTACAAATGGTGTAAGACGTGTCTTCATCTTACTTTATTCGATAAAAGATAGCTAATAAATTGTTATTTTACAGGATAATTTCTCTGGCTTTTTTAACGGATGCTTTTCTTTAATGATTCTAAATTATTTTTCATAACTTTGATATAATCTACTCCAGCGTCTTGATCTGCTTGACTAACTCCTTCTAAAGGACTTAATAACGCTAACTCAACACCAACTTCATTTGCCAACGTTTCAGCGATTTTAGAAGAACTGTTGTCTTCAAAGTAAATATACTCCATTCCTTCTTGATCGACTAATTGGGATAATTCAGCTAATTTAGCTGGACTAGGTTCTTCTTCAGATGACAAACCTGCTATTGCTACTTGATTCAAATCATATTGTTGAGCTAAATATGCAAAAGCTGCATGTTGTGTGACAAATGTTCGGTTCTCTGCCTCTTTAAAAGCTTCTTTATATTCTTGATTTAATGCTTCCAATTTTTGATTATACGTATCAGCATTAACTTCATAATTTTCCTCGTTTTCAGGATCAGCTTCAATTAGACCTGCTTTTATAGTGTTCACTTCTTCTTGAGCAAGGACCGGATCTAACCAAATATGCGGATCAATCGTATGACCGTGCTCTTCTTCATGATCATGCTCATGAACTGCGTGCTCGTGGTCTGAATCGTGGTGCTCTTCAACGGCTTCATTTTCAATAAGAGCAATACCTTCACTAGCATCAATAACGAGGACTTCAGTTAAATCAATAGTATCCAATAAGGAAGGAACCCATGTTTCCATCTCCTCACTATTATAAATAAAGACATCTGCTTCTTGAATCTCCGCAACATCTTTCGCACTAGGCTCAAAATCATGGACTTCAGTTCCAGCAGGTAAAAGTAAAGATACTTCAGCCAAATCTTGGGTCACATTCTTTGTAAAATCATACATGGGATAAAACGTCGTCACTACTTTTATTGTCTCTTCTGTATGACTATTATCTGATGATGGATCAGCTTGCTCTGCTGCTCCACATCCACTCATGAACACTCCTACTCCTGTTATAGATAACCCTATCGTTAATAATTTACTTGTTTTCATCATCAATAATCCTCCTGTAAAAAAATAGTGCACTATTAAATAAACTCGTATGTATTCAATTAATTTTATTCATACGTTACAAATCGTAATGGTTACGTTTTATATATTACAGGATTTTATTTATCTATGCAAACTTTATTTTAAATACCAATTTAAGTGTACTATTTGATTGACTTCTAAAATTAAGCATGGTAAATTATTAAAGCATTATTCAAATCGTAGTGGTTACGTTTTGCATCAAGCTCCGTTTTCTTCTAATCAATCTTATCGATAACTAATGCTTTTTAATTTTGGCTGTTAAGTTATGGTAAAATAAATAGATAAAAAGAAAATTAGGAGTGTTCATCATGAAAGTAGGATTCATTGGAATTGGAAATATGGCTAGTGCCATTATAGAAGGTATGATTCAAAACGGTCATACTTCTCCTCAAGATATTTATGTTCACAATACAACCAAAGAGAAATTATCTCTTTTCACTTCAGAAACGGGTACTCAAGCTTGTTCTTCGAATAAAGAATTGGTTGGAAAAGTTGACGTTTTAGTACTAGCCGCTAAACCAAATGTATTTCCAACTATTTTAGCAGAAATTAAAGATGAAATTGCTATTCATCAACCTCTAGTTGTCTCTATTGCTGCTGGAACATCTCTTCAAAAACTATCAGATTTATTAACAAACGGTAATGAAACAGCTATTATTCGAGTGATGCCTAATCTAAATTCACAAATTGGAGAAGGAATGACAGCTATATGTGGTAACGGCTATATTACTTCTCAACAAAAAGAATTTATTCTTACTATGTTTAAAGCGATTGGTGAAGTTGTTGAATTACCTGAAAAAGATTTTAGTACATTTACAGCAATTGCCGGCAGTTCTCCTGCTTTTGTCTTTTTATTTATTGATTCATTAGCCAGAGCGGCTGTTAGAAATGGTATGTCTAAAGAAGTCGCTACCAGAATTGCTGCTCAAGCTGTTCTTGGAAGCGGGAAACTTGTACTGGAAAGTAAAGAAACCCCATGGAACTTGATAGATCAAGTTTCTTCACCAGGTGGCACAACTGTTGAAGGAATCCTAGCGCTAGAAGATGCTGGTTTTAGTTCTTCCGTTACAAAAGCTGTACAAGCAGTGATTGATAAAGATCAAGAAATGATGCGCTAGTACTCTCTTCTCTATTTGAAATACAAATAAGACTAAAAAACCTTCAATAAGTGAATCACTGAAGGTTTTTTAGTCTAGTTTTTACGTATACTCGTCATAATCTTGGAAACAGTTTTAGATAAACCCCTGTGAAGAGTTCCCTTGTTTAATACTTTGCTATCCTTGGTCGTTGTCTTCTTTTAATTTAATAGCCTTTCTTTGGGCTTTTTCTTCTTTTTTACGCTTTCGTAACTCTCTAAAAAAATTGCTTAATAAATCACTACATTCTTCCTCTAAAAGCCCTTTTTCTATTTGTACTTGGTGATTAAAACGGTTATCATCAAGCAAATTCATCAATGTTCCCGCCGTCCCACCTTTAGGATCACTCGCTCCATAATATAATTCATTTATCCGAGATAAAATCATTGCTCCACTACACATAGGACAAGGTTCTAAGGTCACAAATAACTGCGTTTCTTCTAATCGCCAATTTCCTAAATAGCGATTTGCTTCTTGGATAGCTAGCATCTCAGCATGAGTTGTTGCATCATTTGATTCTTCTCTAATATTGTGACCACGACCAATGATTTTCCCATTTAATACAACGACAGCACCGATAGGAACTTCTAATTTTTCCTTCGCCTTGTGAGCTTCTTTGATTGCTTCTTGCATAAAGTATGTTTTTTCTTCAATAGTTAACATCTGCCCAATCCTTTGCCTGTTCTTTTCTTTATCATAGCATAATTTATCTACATAATTGTGAAAATAATGATAGAATAACAATAGACACTAAATGTAACGGTTTCCATTTAAAGGAGTGCTTTTATGAATTTCAATCAATTAAAATCTATCTATCCCTCTACTTTTTTAACAGATGATATAAAAAATGATCCGGCTTACTTAACCTTTCCTTATCAAGATCAATGGATTCATTTTGATAAAAAGCAGTTAACCGCATCAGAAAAAGAATTACTTACTCTCCTTTTTAATAAAGATACCACTGGTCAAAATGCAGAAATACCCCAATCGAAATGGCAGAAGTTTTTAATTGAAAACAATCCTTCTCCTCCTATTGAAGTAGGTGTCTATCGTGTTATTCAATTTGAGATCAATAAAAAAGACACTCGTTTTGATAAGAACCTTTGGCTTAGTTCATTTAAAAGTTTTTTTGAAGATGTACAAGAGGCTTTCTTTGTTAACGACCATTATGGCTTATTAATTCATCGTTATTCAGGTTACTCGATAACACAAGATGAAACGACTGGGTTCTTACAAACGATAGACGATGATTTTTCAACTAAAACAACTGGTTACATTGGTCAATATTGGGACATTTCTTTACATTTCAAAAAACTTTTTCAAGAGGAACAAACAATCTTTTTTAATCAGTTGAAAAAAAACAAACAAGTTTTTTCCTTGTCTGATGTGGCATTGAACTATTATGCTTCAGAAGCTCTAACAAAAAGTCCGATTATCCAACAATTAAAAAAAGATTTAGCTTCTCACCCGGAAATAAAAGAATTAATTGCCGCAATATGGCTGAATCAAGGAAACATTAGCTTAGCCGCTAAGCAGCTTTATATTCACCGAAATACTTTACAATATCGCTTGGACCGTTTTTTTGATGACTCTGGTCTTTCATTAAAGAATAGAAATGATTTACTTCTTTGCTACTTATTAACCCTTTAAAAAATGAGCTGCCGTTAAAAATTTAACGGCAGCTCATTTTTATTTGCTTACTAGTGGTCGCAAAAAGATTTATTTTCTTAATTTATGTTTCATCTCTTTTTTATGATGTTTTAGTTCGTGTTTCAAATCATGTTTTTTATCCATAAAAGCATCTTTAAAATCATTTGTAGTTTCTTTGAAGTGCTCGCCATAAGAACTTACACTGCCTCTTAAATCTGAAACTTTATCTACAACACTTAATAGATTAGCTACTTCTATATCAGATAAATCATCAACAACACTCATTGCATTTTCGTTACCTTTTAATTTTTCTTTTACAAAATATCTTGCTCTTTTACGATTAATTTTTGACTCGATTTTTTCCACTGCCATATTTGAAGAAGAAACAACAATCGCTCCTAATGCAAAGACCGTTCCAAAACCTATTAATAAAGCTTTAGTTGAATTTTTCATATTGATTCACTTTCCCTTCATCTATTTCTTTCTTATTATCATAGCAGAAAGAAATTTTAAATACGAATAAAAACGTCTAGCATCTCTTTATAAGATACTAGACGCTTTTTATGTTTAATCAATGAAATCAACTATTTTCAGTTGTAGTCAACGGTTTTTTTTCTACTTTTTTCAAGTCTTTTACAGTAATGCGAATGGTTCCTTTTGTAGCACCAATTGTTACTTGATCGCCTATCTTGACCCGACCGCTTAGCAATTCTTCACTCAATCGATCTTCAATTTCTTTTTGAAGTGCGCGACGGATTGGACGTGCGCCATATTCAGGATCATAGCCAGCTTTAGCAATTACATCAATCGCTGATTGCGTGATTTTCACGTCAATATCCATGTCTTTCAATCGTTTAACAACCGTTTGTGCCATCAATTTTACAATTTGTGTTAATTCTGGTTTTTCCAGTGAATGGAATACGATAGAATCATCAATACGGTTAATAAATTCTGGTTTAAATGTTTTTTTCAATTCTTCCATAATACGTTTTTCCATTGCTGAATGATCTTTTTTACTATTTGCTGTACCAAATCCAACAGACTTCTCATCTCTCAAAGCTGTTGCTCCTAAGTTAGATGTCATAATCATAACCGTATTTTTGAAATCAACTTTCCGGCCTTTTGAATCTGTTAAATGTCCATCGTCAAGAACTTGTAATAAAATATTAAATACATCTGGATGAGCCTTTTCAACTTCATCAAAAAGAATAACAGAGTAAGGTTTTTGACGAATTTTTTCAGTTAGTTGACCACCTTCATCATATCCTACATATCCAGGAGGTGAACCAATTAAGCGACTCGTGCTATATTTTTCCATGAATTCAGACATATCAACCCGAACTAATGCTTCTTCATTACCAAACATAGCTTCAGCAAGTGCTTTGGCTAACTCTGTTTTACCAACACCTGTAGGCCCTAAGAACATGAATGAACCAATTGGTCGATTTGGATCTTTCAACCCACTTCTAGAACGTCTGATTGCTCTAGAAACGGACCCAACGGCTTGCTCTTGTCCAATTACTCGTTTATGCAATATTTTTTCTAAATTCATTAATCGATCGGATTCTTTTTGTTCCATCTGTTGAACTGGAATACTCGTCCATAAAGATACAACTTCAGCGATATCTCTTTCCGTTACTTGGAGTGAGTTTGTAGAAGCTTTTCCTTCTTGTTTTTGTAGTAAGTTTTCAATTTTTTTGCGTTGTTTCATTTCTTTTATACGAATTCTAGCTGCTTTCTCAAAATCTTGTGACTGTATAGCTTCTTCTTTACTTTGTATCAAGTCTTCTAATTCTGCAACTGCAGCCGCAACCGGAGATGGTTTGCTTGAAACATCCAGTCGTACTTTAGAAGCAGATTCATCGATTAAATCGATAGCTTTATCTGGCAACTGTCTTGATGTAATATACCGCGATGAAAGCTTCACTGCAGCATGAACAGCTTCATCAGTAATTTTAACACCATGATGTTCTTCATATCGAGAACGCAATCCCAATAATATTTCTTCTGTTTCATCTTCTGAAGGAGGATCCACATGGATTGGTGAAAATCTTCTTTCTAATGCTGCATCTTTTTCAATATATTTTTGGTATTCATCTAATGTTGTTGCTCCTATAGTTTGCAATTCACCACGTGCTAAAGCAGGTTTTAAGATATTAGATGCATCGATTGCACCTTCTGCTCCACCAGCACCAATTAAAGTATGCAGTTCATCTATGAATAAGATGACTTCACCATCTTGATAAATTTCATCTATAATTTTTTTCATTCGTTCTTCAAATTCACCACGGTATTTTGTTCCAGCCACCAACGACCCCATATCGAGCATCATTAAACGTTTATTTGCTAATGCTGCCGGAACTTCACCATCAATAATTTTTTGTGCTAATCCTTCTGCAATGGCTGTTTTACCAACACCAGGTTCTCCTACCAACACAGGATTATTTTTTGTTCTACGACTTAAGACTTGAATAATGCGTTGAATCTCTTTATGACGGCCAACTACTGGATCTAATTTTTTTTGTCTGGCAACAGAAGTTAAATCACGTGCTAGAGAATCTAAAGTAGGTGTACCAGCAACTGGTTTGGTAGCTGGTTTTGCTTTTCTACCTTTGCCATTCGTTACATCACTCAAACCAATTTTTTTCAATACGATTTGACGCGCTTTATTTAAATCGATATCCAAATTACTTAAAATCTTAGAAGATAAAATATCTTCTTCACGCAATAATCCTAACAACAAATGTTCTGTACCCACAAATACTGAGCCCATGCGTCTTGCTTCATCAGTAGCAAATGTAATAGCTTGTTTAGCTCTTGGCGAATACGGAAGAATGGCATTTTTTGAAAGATATTTCATTGTTCCATAACCCGTAAAATGTTCGATTTCTTCTCGAACATCCATTTCAGTCACAGAAAATTGTCGTAACGTTTTTCCAGCAATTCCTTCTTGCTCCATAATTAATCCTAGAAGTATATGCTCAGTTCCTACAGAATGGTGACGAAATCCTTTTGCTTCTTCTTGCGCCATGATTAAAACCATTCTTGCTTTTTCAGAAAATAATTCATCCATCTATATTTCGCCTCCGATTTTATTCTTATTCATATTTTAAATTATTTAAAAATGCTACTAATAATTTAGCTCTTAATTCATTCTCATTTATGCCATTAGCGTTTAAAAGTGATTTGTCCATAACCGATAACATGATATTGGCCTCTCGCTTAGTCAACATCTCAGTTTCAAATAATCTCTCTACAATAGAATAAGCATTCTTTTGCGTAATCTTATTTCCAATAATATCAATCATCATATCCAACATTTCAGCTTCATCTAACAATTTAACTTTAATAATACGGATATACCCGCCACCACCACGTTTACTTTCAACCAAATAACCTTGCTGTACAGTAAAGCGAGTGTTTATAACATAATTTATTTGGGAAGGAACACACTTAAATCGATCTGCCATTTCACTACGCCTAATTTCGACTTGTTCATCTTGACCTAAAACTTTTTTTAAATAAGCTTCAATGATATCCGACATGTTTTGATTATGCATGGGTTACCTGTTACTAAAACATTTTAATGTATGATACAGATAATAGCTTTATTTGCTCTACATTGCAATGGTGTTTTTTTAGTAACACTCCTTTTCTTATCATCCCAACACTGGACTTAATTAATTAGCCTATCACTAACATAAACTAACTTAATAACGGAGGATACTTCTAGTGAGAACCAGAAAGCATTCTTGACTAATCCTGACTTTCATTATACGAGAAATAAACGGATTTGAAAAGCAACTCTACTCATTTTCATTTAAAATAGCCTCTAAACTGCCACTATTTAACGATAATCAAAGAAGAAATTTTCAAATCAATCATTTATAGAGCCAAATGTTTTTGTAAACCAATAACTGACCTACAACTGTAGTCTTCATATTCATAGCAGATTCATGTAATAGCATTATTTCTTTTCCACCTATAATACATGACCTATTTAAAACCACCCAGCCTTAATCGCCCTTGAAAGAGTACGATCCATTAAATACTTTGTTTGTTCATTACAGCAGCTTTTATTAGCACTACAGTTGCTCACAATCCCTCTGCTAAATCATTCATTCCCATTCGAACTTTTAACCATTATTAGACTTTAGGCTTAAGACGATGCCAAGTCTCTATCCGCACAATTTGACGAAGAACCTACATAATTATTGAAAAACAAATAAAAGGTAATTTCTCTTAGACTAGAGAAACTACCTTTTATGAATTATTTATCGGGAAGACAGGATTCGAACCTGCGACCCCTTGGTCCCAAACCAAGTGCTCTACCAAGCTGAGCTACTTCCCGTTCACTGACTTTTCATTCTTTCTTTAAAAAGAAAAATGCACCCAAGAGGACTTGAACCTCTAACCCCTTGATTCGTAGTCAAGTACTCTATCCAATTGAGCTATGGGTGCAAATGGTGCCGAGGGCCGGAATCGAACCGGCACGGTGATCACTCACCGCAGGATTTTAAGTCCTGTGCGTCTACCTGTTCCGCCACCCCGGCTTTAGAACAGTTTTCATTCTTACGAATGAGCTTACTAGTCAACCTAGTAAGCGAAAGACGGGATTCGAACCCGCGACCCCCACCTTGGCAAGGTGATGTTCTACCACTGAACTACTTTCGCAAAAAAAAATGCCGGCTAAAGGAGTTGAACCCTCGACCCTCTGATTACAAATCAGATGCTCTACCAACTGAGCTAAGCCGGCTAAAGTGGTACTTCACTAATCATTCAAATAAAAAATGGTGCGGGTGAAGGGACTTGAACCCCCACGTCTTTCAACGCTAGATCCTAAATCTAGTGCGTCTGCCAATTCCGCCACACCCGCAAAAAAACATGGCATAACTAAACATGGTTGAATGATTAGTTATGAGTCATGCAGGATTCGAACCTGCGACCCTCTGATTAAAAGTCAGATGCTCTACCAACTGAGCTAATGACTCATGGTGGAGGTTGACGGGATCGAACCGCCGACCCTCTGCTTGTAAGGCAGATGCTCTCCCAGCTGAGCTAAACCTCCATATGATAAAAAAATTGAATCTGCGTGGCAACGTCCTACTCTCACAAAGGGAAACCCTTCACTACCATCGGCGCTAAGAAGCTTAACTTCTGTGTTCGGCATGGGAACAGGTGTGACCTTCTTGCCATCATCACCACACAATTTCAATCAAGAGAACGTTGTTCTCTCAAAACTGGATAAGTTAATCATTGTTTTTCGTTCTGAAACCGTCTTACACCGTTTAAAAAATTTGGTTAAGTCCTCGACCGATTAGTATTGGTCCGCTCCATCTATCGCTAGACTTCCACTTCCAACCTATCTACCTGATCATCTCTCAGGGGTCTTACTCACTTACGTGATGGGAAATCTCATCTTGAGGGGGGCTTCACGCTTAGATGCTTTCAGCGTTTATCCCGTCCACACATAGCTACCCAGCAATGCCCTTGGCAGAACAACTGGTACACCAGAGGTGTGTCCATCCCGGTCCTCTCGTACTAAGGACAGCTCCTCTCAAATTTCCTACGCCCGCGACGGATAGGGACCGAACTGTCTCACGACGTTCTGAACCCAGCTCGCGTACCGCTTTAATGGGCGAACAGCCCAACCCTTGGGACCGACTACAGCCCCAGGATGCGATGAGCCGACATCGAGGTGCCAAACCTCCCCGTCGATGTGGACTCTTGGGGGAGATAAGCCTGTTATCCCCAGGGTAGCTTTTATCCGTTGAGCGATGGCCCTTCCATGCGGAACCACCGGATCACTAAGCCCGACTTTCGTCCCTGCTCGACTTGTAGGTCTCGCAGTCAAGCTCCCTTATGCCTTTACACTCTGCGAATGATTTCCAACCATTCTGAGGGAACCTTTGGGCGCCTCCGTTACACTTTAGGAGGCGACCGCCCCAGTCAAACTGCCCGTCAGACACTGTCTCCCAGCCCGATAAGGGCTGTGGGTTAGAGTGGTCATACAGCAAGGGTAGTATCCCACCAACGCCTCCACCAAGACTGGCGTCCTGGCTTCATTGGCTCCTACCTATCCTGTACAAGCTGTACAAACACTCAATATCAAACTGCAGTAAAGCTCCATGGGGTCTTTCCGTCCTGTCGCGGGTAACCTGCATCTTCACAGGTACTATAATTTCACCGAGTCTCTCGTTGAGACAGTGCCCAGATCGTTACGCCTTTCGTGCGGGTCGGAACTTACCCGACAAGGAATTTCGCTACCTTAGGACCGTTATAGTTACGGCCGCCGTTTACTGGGGCTTCAATTCTGAGCTTCGCCCGAGAGCTAACCCATCCTCTTAACCTTCCAGCACCGGGCAGGCGTCAGCCCCTATACGTCATCTTACGATTTTGCAGAGACCTGTGTTTTTGATAAACAGTCGCCTGGGCCTATTCACTGCGGCTGACCAATTGGTCAGCACCCCTTCTCCCGAAGTTACGGGGTCATTTTGCCGAGTTCCTTAACGAGAGTTCTCTCGCACACCTTAGGATTCTCTCCTCGACTACCTGTGTCGGTTTGCGGTACGGGCAGTTTGTTTCTAACTAGAAGCTTTTCTTGACAGTGTGACATCGGGAACTTCGGTACTTAATTTCCCTCCCCATCACAACTTGTTCTTAAAGAAGCAAGCATTTGACTCACTTCAAAACTTGTTGCTTGGACGCGCATATCCAACAGCGCGTATTCCTTAGCCTACTGTGTCCCTCCATTGTTCAAACAAAACAAACTGGTACAGGAATCTCAACCTGTTGTCCATCGTCTACGCCATTCGGCCTCGACTTAGGTCCCGACTAACCCTGGGAGGACGAGCCTTCCCCAGGAAACCTTAGTCATTCGGTGGACGGGATTCTCACCCGTCTTTCGCTACTCATACCGGCATTCTCACTTCTAAGCGCTCCACTAGTCCTCACGATCTAGCTTCAACGCCCTTAGAACGCTCTCCTACCATAGAACCAATGGTTCTATCCACAGCTTCGGTGTTATGTTTAGCCCCGGTAAATTTTCGGCGCAGGGTCACTCGACTAGTGAGCTATTACGCACTCTTTAAATGATGGCTGCTTCTGAGCCAACATCCTAGTTGTCTAAGCAACTCCACATCCTTTTCCACTTAACATAAACTTTGGGACCTTAGCTGGTGGTCTGGGCTGTTTCCCTTTCGACTACGGATCTTATCACTCGCAGTCTGACTCCCGGATATAAATCAATGGCATTCGGAGTTTATCTGAATTCGGTAACCCGAGAAGGGCCCCTAGTCCAAACAGTTGCTCTACCTCCATGATTCTAATTCCGAGGCTAGCCCTAAAGCTATTTCGGAGAGAACCAGCTATCTCCAAGTTCGATTGGAATTTCTCCGCTACCCACACCTCATCCCCGCATTTTTCAACATACGTGGGTTCGGTCCTCCAGTGCGTATTACCGCACCTTCAACCTGGACATGGGTAGATCACTTGGTTTCGGGTCTACGACCACATACTCATTCGCCCTATTCAGACTCGCTTTCGCTGCGGCTCCGTCTCATCAACTTAACCTCGCATGGGATCGTAACTCGCCGGTTCATTCTACAAAAGGCACGCTATCACCCATTAACGGGCTTTAACTATTTGTAGGCACACGGTTTCAGGGGCTATTTCACTCCTCTTCCGAGGTTCTTTTCACCTTTCCCTCACGGTACTGGTTCACTATCGGTCACTAGGGAGTATTTAGCCTTGGGAGATGGTCCTCCCGGATTCCGACGGAATTTCTCGTGTTCCGCCGTACTCAGGATACTGATCAGAGTGAATTTGGTTTCGGATACAGGGCTTTTACCTTCTTCGGCAGACCTTTCCAGGTCGCTTCTCCTACCAAAATCATTTATGACTCTATGTGTTCAGTCCTACAACCCCAGAAAGCAAGCTTTCTGGTTTGGGCTATTCCCGTTTCGCTCGCCGCTACTCAGGGAATCGATTTTTCTTTCTCTTCCTGCAGGTACTTAGATGTTTCAGTTCTCTGCGTCTACCTCTACTGACCTATGTATTCAGTCAGCAGTAACATCCTATAAAAGATGCTGGGTTCCCCCATTCGGAAATCTTTGGATCAAAGCTCACTTACAGCTCCCCAAAGCATATCGGCGTTAGTCCCGTCCTTCATCGGCTCCTAGTGCCAAGGCATTCACCGTGCGCCCTTATTAACTTAACCTATGGTTAATCGTTAATTTTCAATACTCATCTTTCGATGAGAACCTTAAAAACTTACTTTTAAAAATTTTCGGTGTGTTTCTGGTTTCTTACTTGAATTACAATTTTTAACTTTATCCAGTTTTCAAAGAACAACTTAAATTTTCGCAACTAAAGTTGCAATGGAGCCTAGCGGGATCGAACCGCTGACCTCCTGCGTGCAAGGCAGGCGCTCTCCCAGCTGAGCTAAGGCCCCAAGAGCAAACATCTTATATTATTTGTGCAAATGAAAAGTGGGCCTAAATGGACTCGAACCATCGACCTCACGCTTATCAGGCGTGCGCTCTAACCAGCTGAGCTATAGGCCCAACGTATTAGGCACTTCAATAAGATATTATATTAATGAGAAGATTAGACCTCTCAAAACTAAACAAAGTAAGTACGAATGTGTGGGTTTCCGTTAGTTTCCTTAGAAAGGAGGTGATCCAGCCGCACCTTCCGATACGGCTACCTTGTTACGACTTCACCCCAATTATCTGTCCCACCTTAGGCGGCTGGCTCCCAAAAGGGTTACCTCACCGACTTCGGGTGTTACAAACTCTCGTGGTGTGACGGGCGGTGTGTACAAGACCCGGGAACGTATTCACCGCGGCGTGCTGATCCGCGATTACTAGCGATTCCGGCTTCATGCAGGCGAGTTGCAGCCTGCAATCCGAACTGAGAATGGCTTTAAGAGATTAGCTTGGCCTCGCGACCTTGCGACTCGTTGTACCATCCATTGTAGCACGTGTGTAGCCCAGGTCATAAGGGGCATGATGATTTGACGTCATCCCCACCTTCCTCCGGTTTATCACCGGCAGTCTCACTAGAGTGCCCAACTGAATGCTGGCAACTAATAATAGGGGTTGCGCTCGTTGCGGGACTTAACCCAACATCTCACGACACGAGCTGACGACAACCATGCACCACCTGTCACTTTGTCCCCGAAGGGAAAGTCCTATCTCTAGGATTGTCAAAGGATGTCAAGACCTGGTAAGGTTCTTCGCGTTGCTTCGAATTAAACCACATGCTCCACCGCTTGTGCGGGTCCCCGTCAATTCCTTTGAGTTTCAACCTTGCGGTCGTACTCCCCAGGCGGAGTGCTTAATGCGTTAGCTGCAGCACTGAAGGGCGGAAACCCTCCAACACTTAGCACTCATCGTTTACGGCGTGGACTACCAGGGTATCTAATCCTGTTTGCTCCCCACGCTTTCGAGCCTCAGCGTCAGTTACAGACCAGAGAGTCGCCTTCGCCACTGGTGTTCCTCCACATATCTACGCATTTCACCGCTACACGTGGAATTCCACTCTCCTCTTCTGCACTCAAGTTCTCCAGTTTCCAATGACCCTCCCCGGTTGAGCCGGGGGCTTTCACATCAGACTTAAAGAACCGCCTGCGCTCGCTTTACGCCCAATAAATCCGGACAACGCTTGCCACCTACGTATTACCGCGGCTGCTGGCACGTAGTTAGCCGTGGCTTTCTGGTTAGATACCGTCAGGGGATGAGCAGTTACTCTCATCCTTGTTCTTCTCTAACAACAGAGTTTTACGATCCGAAAACCTTCTTCACTCACGCGGCATTGCTCCGTCAGACTTTCGTCCATTGCGGAAGATTCCCTACTGCTGCCTCCCGTAGGAGTCTGGGCCGTGTCTCAGTCCCAGTGTGGCCGATCACCCTCTCAGGTCGGCTACGTATCATCGCCTTGGTGAGCCATTACCTCACCAACTAGCTAATACGCCGCGGGTCCATCCATAAGCGGTAGCCGAAGCCACCTTTCTTCCATTCGTCAGGAGACGATTAGAAATATGCGGTATTAGCATCCGTTTCCGAATGTTATCCCCCTCTTATGGGCAGGTTACCCACGTGTTACTCACCCGTCCGCCACTCCTTAACTTCGATGGGTGCAAGCACCCGATGAAGTTAAAGCGTTCGACTTGCATGTATTAGGCATGCCGCCAGCGTTCGTCCTGAGCCAGGATCAAACTCTCATATAAAATGATGCTTGAAGCTCATTATTGAATTGCTAGCGAATAATTATTCACTATTTTGTTACTGTTGACTCAGCACTGCTGAGTCACCCTCACATTTGGTTCGTCTTACTTTGTTTAGTTTTCAAAGGTCTAAAGTTGATTGTTTCGTTTTGACAACTTACTAATAATATCACGTTCGATGTCGTCTGTCAACAACTTTTTTAATTTATTTTTTCGTTGTTTTGAATGAATTACCTCAACAACATCTACTAATATACCAGTGAAGCCAACATTCGTCAACGATTTTTTAGTATAAAATTAACTTTTTTTACAAACATGAACATTTAATAAAATTCCATAATACACCATCGGTAAAACTGATGAAAAAACGAACATTATCGTAAAAAAATTACGCATCGTAAAGTAATTTTAACGTGCTTTGTCTATTACATATTTATTCTAAAATATATGTATAAAAAATTTAGCTACTTGTTATTCTTTTGCAATAAAAAATCTCTGTACGGATTTAATCGTACAAAGATTTTTCATTGTTATTTTTCAATCAAGCTCGTTCCGTTTGTCTCAATGACTTTTTTATACCAGGAGAAACTTTTCTTTTTATATCGTTTTAATGTCCCAGTACCATCATCATGACGATCGACATAGATAAATCCATAACGTTTCTTTAATTCTGCGGTTGAAGCACTAACTAAATCGATACAGCCCCAAGTTGTATATCCCATTACTTCTACGCCATCTTTAAGTGCTTCTCCAACTTGAACCAAATGGTCATTCAAATAATTGATACGGTAATCATCATTCACCGTTTTATTACCATTTTCATCTGTAATTAATTCATCGTTAGCCCCTAAACCATTCTCAACAATAAACAATGGTTTTTGATAACGATCCCAGAAATCATTTAATACGATTCTTAATCCTTTTGGGTCAATTTGCCAACCCCATTCTGAAGCTTCTAAATAAGGGTTAGGTATACCTCCTAAAATATTTCCTTTACCAGCTTCTCGCTTACTTTCATCAGCTGTTTCTGTAGAACTCATATAATAACTAAATGAAATAAAATCTACCGTATTTTTTAACAGTTCCTCGTCTTCTGGGCCAAAATCTAACTCAATCGCATTTTCACGGAAGAATCGTTTCATATAACCTGGATAAGTTCCTCGAACATGTACATCTGAGAAGAAATAGTTTTTTCGCTCAGCTTCCATTACAGCAATAACATCATCTGGATTCGGTGTTAAAGGGTAAGTTGGCATAGCTAAGACCATACATCCGATTTGTGCGTCGGGCATAATTTCATGGCCAATCTTTGTAGCCAATGCACTTGCTACCAATTCATGATGGACAGCTTGATACAAATCTTTTTGCGTTAATTTTTCAGGTGCTGTAGAAATCCCACCGCTCATAAAAGGAGCATGTAAAATCGAATTGATTTCGTTAAACGTCAACCAATATTTCACTTTTCCTTTATAGCGTGTAAAGACTGTGCGTACATAATTTTCATAAAACCCAATCATTTTACGGTTGACCCAGCCATCATACTCTTTAGCTAAATGAAGCGGAGTTTCATAATGAGAAAGTGTAATTAAGGGCTCAATACCGTATTTAAGTAGTTCATCAAATAAATCATCGTAAAATTGTAGACCCGCTTCATTCGGTTCTGTTTCATCTCCATTAGGAAAAATACGAGACCACGCGATTGACGTACGGAATGTTTTAAATCCCATTTCTGCAAATAATTTAACGTCTTCTTTATAGCGGTGATAAAAATCAATTCCGATTAATTTCAGATTATCTTCTGTCGGTTCGTCCGTTATTGGACCAAATCCGCCACTTGGTGTTACATCTTGTACGGTTAACCCTTTACCATCTTCATTATACGCTCCTTCTAATTGGTTTGCAGCAACTGCTCCGCCCCATAAAAAACTCTTTGGAAATTGTTCTACTGTCAAAGTCATCTTCTCCTTTTATTCGATCACTTATTTTAGAAGTTGCAGCGATTCTCTAAAAAAAACGTTCTGCTCTAATTACTTAAATCCATTCCGTTCGTCTCAATAACTTTTTTATACCAAAAGAATGAATCTTTTCTAGAACGCTCTAACGTTCCATTCCCTTCATCATCTTGATCAACATAAACGTACCCATATCGTTTAGACATTTCTGAAGTGGATGCACTAACCAAATCAATTGCTCCCCAACTGGTGTAACCCATTAAATCAACACCATCTTTAACCGCTTCTTTCATTTGTTCAATATGTTTTTGTAGATAATCGATACGGTAAGTATCATGGATGCTTCCATCTTCTTCTACTTTATCGTAAGCTCCTAGACCATTTTCAACAATGAACAAAGGCAATTGGTAGCGATCATAAAAGTCATTAAGTGTCCATCTCAATCCGATTGGGTCAATTTGCCATCCCCAATCTGAGGTTTCCAAATAGTTATTTTTCACACCTTCGATAAAATTCCCACCTACTTGTTCTTTTTGTGGATCTGAACTCGTCGTTATAGACATATAATAACTAAATGAAATGAAATCGACTGGATAAGCTTTTAAAATTTCATCATCTCCACGTTCTTTATGAATAGTAACATTATTCTCATTGAAGTAACGCTCCATATAAGTAGGATACTCTCCACGTGCTTGAACATCTGTAAAGAACAAGTTTTGCTGATTTTTCACTTGTGCTTTGATGATGTCAGATGGATTATTTGTTTCTGGATAAGTAGTCATACGCGCTAACATACAACCTATTTTAAATTCAGAATTGATTTCATGGCCAATTTTTGTCGCTAAGGCACTTGCTACAAATTGGTGATGTCCTGCTTGATAAGACAATTCTAATGGATTTTCCGCTTCTTCTACTAACACCCCACCACCAGTATAGGGACTCAACGCAATGATATTGATTTCATTAAACGTGAGCCAGTACTTCACTTTATCTTTATACCGTTTAAAGACTGTTTCAGCATAATTAACAAAGAAATCAATGACTTTACGATCAGCCCAACCGTTATATTTCAGCGTAAGATTCAAAGGTGTTTCATAATGAGATAAGGTTACTAAAGGTTCTATGCCATACTTTAAACATTCATCAAACACAGCATCATAGAATTCTAACCCTTCTTCATTTGGGGTTGTGTCATCGCCATTAGGAAAAATTCGTGCCCAGTTAATCGACATCCGAAAAACTTTAAAACCCATTTCTGCTAGTAAAGCAATATCCTCTTTATAATGATGATAGAAGTCTACTCCGAACCGTTTTGGAAAGACTTTATCTCCTTCATCAGCTAGTATAGCTTCAATTTCTTTACGTGAAACATCTAATGAAAAGCCTGATCCGCGTTCTTCTTTAGGAATAAATCTCACCATATCGGCAGTTGAAAGTCCTTTTCCGCCTTCATTATACGCTCCTTCAAATTGGTTTGCAGCTGTTGCTCCGCCCCATAAAAACTCTTTTGGAAAACCTTCATTTTTTTTCATACAGTTATCTCTCCCTTATACTTTTTCAGATGACAATCGTCATCAGTTGTTCTGTTGATTCAACTGCATTTTTTTCTGTTGTTATTACATCTAAATAATTTTTTGAATTTGTGATAACTACAGGTGTGATCACGCTGTAACCAGCTGCTTTTATCTTAGCAATATCAAATTCAATTAAAAGCTGACCTTTTGTTACTTTATCTCCTTGCTTAACGTGGGGAGCAAATCCTTCACCATCCATTTGAACAGTATCCATCCCAATGTGAATCAAGATTTCTGTTCCTTCATCTGACGTTATGCCTACCGCATGTGCTGTAGGAAAAAGCATAGTGATTACTCCATTGACTGGTGAAACTAATTTCCCTTCAATTGGTTCAATTGCCAAACCTTTTCCCATAGCTCCAGATGAAAAAGCTTCATCTCGAACATCAGAAAGCGGAATAATAGAGCCTGTTAACGGACTTTTTATACTATCTTTTCCAATATAAACTTCATTTCCTGAATCAATGATTCCATCATTAGTTGTTTCTGCAACAACTGCATCATCTTCATACAATTTTCCGAAACCAGCAATATAAGTTAAGACAAAACCAAGAATCATGGATCCAATGATAATGGCTATTACTATAGGCACATTACCTAAACCACTCACAGCAGGATTCAAGAAATTAGTGATTCCAAATATTCCTAATCCTCCTATAACATATCCATTGGCTCCGACTAATCCTAAAGCTGCTCCACCCACACCAGCAGCAATACAACTCATGATAAATGGTTTTTTAAGGGGTAAAGAAATACCATAAATCGCTGGTTCTGTTACTCCAAACATGCCCGAAATAACGGAAGGAATACCTAAAGATTTAACTTTTTTCTCTTTTGTTTTTGCCATAACTGCAATAATTGCACCTGTTTGTGCAAATGAAGCAGCAAATGACATTGCTAAAATAGGATCATATCCGTAAACAGCTAAGTTGTTCAGAGCTACTGGTACAAGACCCCAGTGCAACCCGAACATGACAAAGATTTGCCAGAATCCTCCTACAATTGCACCTGCTAAGATTGGACTTAAGTTATAAACGGCTAACGTACCAGCTCCTACTAAGCTACCTGCCCATGTTGCAATTGGTCCAACGATCATGAATGTTACTGGGACAATAATCAAAAGTGTAAAGAAAGGAATCAAAAAGGTTTTAACCACGTCTGGAATAATTTTTTTCAACCCTTTTTCAACTTTAGATGCTAGGAAAATAGCCACAATAATCGGAATAACGGTTGACGAATAGTCCATTAGAATAAGCGGGAGTCCTAGGAAAGTGGTGTGTACTGGGGACTCAATAATGGATCCTGAAAACAGTGTATAAAGAGGATCTCCTGCTCTGATTCCAGCTAAAGTTGGGTGAACTAATGAAGCACCAATAGCCATAGCCGTGAACTGATTCACTTTGAATTTTTTACTTGCTGTAAATGCTAAGAAAATAGGGAAGAAGTAAAACAACGAATCGCCTATAGCATTTAACACTTGATATGCACCAGATTCAACTGTCAGCCAGCCTAACGCTACAAATAATGCATTGAATCCTTTAATCATACCAGTAGCAGCTAATGTTCCTAAAGTTGGTGCAAAAATTCCTGAAATCATATCAACGAATTTATTGAACAACCCTACATTTTTATCCTTTTCTTGTTCAGAAGATTCATTATTATTTAAATTTCCAACAGTTACAACTTCTTGGTAGACATCCGGCACATGATTTCCAATAACCACTTGATACTGACCACCACTTTTGATTACAGTTACAATTCCGTCTGTTTTCTTTAAAACATCTGTATTTGCTTTACTTTCATCTTTCAATTTAAACCTTAATCTTGTCACACAATGAGTCAAACTATTGATATTTTCTGTACCGCCAACGTTTTCAATTATTGATTTAGCTAATGCTTCATATTTCATCCTAAGTCCTTCTCTCATTTTAGTTTTTTAAAAAAGAAAAACCTAAATCAATAGCAAGATGCATCTTTACAGAATACATTTCAGCTATCAATTTAGGTTTTGCCTGCTTACGCAGTAACAATCCATCATTGAAGTGTTTATTTTATTTTTTCACTCGTTACTCGTTGGATATGAATAGCTAAGTAAACTTGTTCATCTTTCGACAGTGACGTGTGATGTTTACTTTCGAGGTAATTATTAATTCTGTTCGTACACTCAAAAGCTTTAGGATATTTTATTTCCACTTGCTCAAACAAAAAATCATCATTCGAGTTTTTGGTATCGTGTTCAAGCATTCTACGAGCAAAGTACTGTAAGTGAGTAACAAAACGAGAATAATTAAATGAATCTTCATCAAAGATAATACCAAATTGTAACCGTACAATTGTTAAGATATCTTGTACTACTTCCGTCATCTTGACCGTAATTCCTATTTCTTGTCCTTCTTGTTTAGCATTGACAATATGCAAAGCAACAGATGTCGCTTCATCTTCGTTCATAGTTATACCGAGCTTATGTTTAATATTTTCTAATGCTTTTAATCCAATCTCATATTCCACTTTATAAAATTTCTTAATTTCCCAAGTCAACGGATTTTTTATTTCGATTCCTTCACCTGTCCTCTTTATAGCGTAATTCAGATGATCCGTTAACGTTAAATAAATATTATTGCTTAATTTATTCTTCAAAACAGATTGAGCATATTTGATCGTATCTGCCGCTATTTCAATAATTTCTGGTTTGATTTCTTTAAATAAATTAGAAAACGTTTCAATACCTTCTTTTCCTTCTGGCACAAACGTTTTTTCTATTTTTTCAACTTCAATCGTATCGCCGACTTTATGTTGAAAAGCAATTCCTCTTCCCATTACCACCATTTCTTCGTTTGTCTCGGTCAAAGTAATCACAACATTATTATTCAGTACTTTTTCTATTCTCATTTGTCGTTTTGTTCACCAACTTTCGTCTTAATAGAAAACAAAAAACCTAAACTCATTCCAAATGCTCTATCTATTAGAATAGAACAGTTTCGAATCAATTTAGGTTTTGCCTGCTGAGATGCAGTAACAATCCTTTATTACAATCAATATAACATGGTAAGTTTCTTAATGCAAGCGTTTTTTTATTTGCGGTATCACTCTTTTTAAAACTCATTTAGTGTTGTTAAACGTGTGTCCTATTTGGCTCTATGCTTTTTAGTGTAGATACTAAGGCACTTACAAGGAAATCCGTCTATTCCATAAGAAGTTTTTGAAGCATCCACCCTGTTTAAAGAATAGCCTTTTTAAATTGAATAGACGTCAAAAAAAAGACACCATCCGAAGATGATGTCTTTTATATTTGCGTGGCAACGTCCTACTCTCACAAAGGGAAACCCTTCACTACCATCGGCGCTAAGAAGCTTAACTTCTGTGTTCGGCATGGGAACAGGTGTGACCTTCTTGCCATCATCACCACACAATTTCAATCAAGAGAACGTTGTTCTCTCAAAACTGGATAAGTTAATCATTGTTTTTCGTTCTGAAACCGTCTTACACCGTTTAAAAAATTTGGTTAAGTCCTCGACCGATTAGTATTGGTCCGCTCCATCTATCGCTAGACTTCCACTTCCAACCTATCTACCTGATCATCTCTCAGGGGTCTTACTCACTTACGTGATGGGAAATCTCATCTTGAGGGGGGCTTCACGCTTAGATGCTTTCAGCGTTTATCCCGTCCACACATAGCTACCCAGCAATGCCCTTGGCAGAACAACTGGTACACCAGAGGTGTGTCCATCCCGGTCCTCTCGTACTAAGGACAGCTCCTCTCAAATTTCCTACGCCCGCGACGGATAGGGACCGAACTGTCTCACGACGTTCTGAACCCAGCTCGCGTACCGCTTTAATGGGCGAACAGCCCAACCCTTGGGACCGACTACAGCCCCAGGATGCGATGAGCCGACATCGAGGTGCCAAACCTCCCCGTCGATGTGGACTCTTGGGGGAGATAAGCCTGTTATCCCCAGGGTAGCTTTTATCCGTTGAGCGATGGCCCTTCCATGCGGAACCACCGGATCACTAAGCCCGACTTTCGTCCCTGCTCGACTTGTAGGTCTCGCAGTCAAGCTCCCTTATGCCTTTACACTCTGCGAATGATTTCCAACCATTCTGAGGGAACCTTTGGGCGCCTCCGTTACACTTTAGGAGGCGACCGCCCCAGTCAAACTGCCCGTCAGACACTGTCTCCCAGCCCGATAAGGGCTGTGGGTTAGAGTGGTCATACAGCAAGGGTAGTATCCCACCAACGCCTCCACCAAGACTGGCGTCCTGGCTTCATTGGCTCCTACCTATCCTGTACAAGCTGTACAAACACTCAATATCAAACTGCAGTAAAGCTCCATGGGGTCTTTCCGTCCTGTCGCGGGTAACCTGCATCTTCACAGGTACTATAATTTCACCGAGTCTCTCGTTGAGACAGTGCCCAGATCGTTACGCCTTTCGTGCGGGTCGGAACTTACCCGACAAGGAATTTCGCTACCTTAGGACCGTTATAGTTACGGCCGCCGTTTACTGGGGCTTCAATTCTGAGCTTCGCCCGAGAGCTAACCCATCCTCTTAACCTTCCAGCACCGGGCAGGCGTCAGCCCCTATACGTCATCTTACGATTTTGCAGAGACCTGTGTTTTTGATAAACAGTCGCCTGGGCCTATTCACTGCGGCTGACCAATTGGTCAGCACCCCTTCTCCCGAAGTTACGGGGTCATTTTGCCGAGTTCCTTAACGAGAGTTCTCTCGCACACCTTAGGATTCTCTCCTCGACTACCTGTGTCGGTTTGCGGTACGGGCAGTTTGTTTCTAACTAGAAGCTTTTCTTGACAGTGTGACATCGGGAACTTCGGTACTTAATTTCCCTCCCCATCACAACTTGTTCTTAAAGAAGCAAGCATTTGACTCACTTCAAAACTTGTTGCTTGGACGCGCATATCCAACAGCGCGTATTCCTTAGCCTACTGTGTCCCTCCATTGTTCAAACAAAACAAACTGGTACAGGAATCTCAACCTGTTGTCCATCGTCTACGCCATTCGGCCTCGACTTAGGTCCCGACTAACCCTGGGAGGACGAGCCTTCCCCAGGAAACCTTAGTCATTCGGTGGACGGGATTCTCACCCGTCTTTCGCTACTCATACCGGCATTCTCACTTCTAAGCGCTCCACTAGTCCTCACGATCTAGCTTCAACGCCCTTAGAACGCTCTCCTACCATAGAACCAATGGTTCTATCCACAGCTTCGGTGTTATGTTTAGCCCCGATAAATTTTCGGCGCAGGGTCACTCGACTAGTGAGCTATTACGCACTCTTTAAATGATGGCTGCTTCTGAGCCAACATCCTAGTTGTCTAAGCAACTCCACATCCTTTTCCACTTAACATAAACTTTGGGACCTTAGCTGGTGGTCTGGGCTGTTTCCCTTTCGACTACGGATCTTATCACTCGCAGTCTGACTCCCGGATATAAATCAATGGCATTCGGAGTTTATCTGAATTCGGTAACCCGAGAAGGGCCCCTAGTCCAAACAGTTGCTCTACCTCCATGATTCTAATTCCGAGGCTAGCCCTAAAGCTATTTCGGAGAGAACCAGCTATCTCCAAGTTCGATTGGAATTTCTCCGCTACCCACACCTCATCCCCGCATTTTTCAACATACGTGGGTTCGGTCCTCCAGTGCGTATTACCGCACCTTCAACCTGGACATGGGTAGATCACTTGGTTTCGGGTCTACGACCACATACTCATTCGCCCTATTCAGACTCGCTTTCGCTGCGGCTCCGTCTCATCAACTTAACCTCGCATGGGATCGTAACTCGCCGGTTCATTCTACAAAAGGCACGCTATCACCCATTAACGGGCTTTAACTATTTGTAGGCACACGGTTTCAGGGGCTATTTCACTCCTCTTCCGAGGTTCTTTTCACCTTTCCCTCACGGTACTGGTTCACTATCGGTCACTAGGGAGTATTTAGCCTTGGGAGATGGTCCTCCCGGATTCCGACGGAATTTCTCGTGTTCCGCCGTACTCAGGATACTGATCAGAGTGAATTTGGTTTCGGATACAGGGCTTTTACCTTCTTCGGCAGACCTTTCCAGGTCGCTTCTCCTACCAAAATCATTTATGACTCTATGTGTTCAGTCCTACAACCCCAGAAAGCAAGCTTTCTGGTTTGGGCTATTCCCGTTTCGCTCGCCGCTACTCAGGGAATCGATTTTTCTTTCTCTTCCTGCAGGTACTTAGATGTTTCAGTTCTCTGCGTCTACCTCTACTGACCTATGTATTCAGTCAGCAGTAACATCCTATAAAAGATGCTGGGTTCCCCCATTCGGAAATCTTTGGATCAAAGCTCACTTACAGCTCCCCAAAGCATATCGGCGTTAGTCCCGTCCTTCTTCGGCTCCTAGTGCCAAGGCATTCACCGTGCGCCCTTATTAACTTAACCTATGGTTAATCGTTAATTTTCAATACTCATCTTGCGATGAGAACCTTAAAAAACTTACATTTAAAAATTTCGGTGTGTTTCTGGTTTCTTACTTGAATTACAATTTTTAACTTTATCCAGTTTTCAAAGAACAAGGTAGTGCATTTAAAAGATTGAGAAGATTAGACCTCTCAAAACTAAACAAAGTAAGTACGAATGTGTGGGTTTCCGTTAGTTTCCTTAGAAAGGAGGTGATCCAGCCGCACCTTCCGATACGGCTACCTTGTTACGACTTCACCCCAATTATCTGTCCCACCTTAGGCGGCTGGCTCCCAAAAGGGTTACCTCACCGACTTCGGGTGTTACAAACTCTCGTGGTGTGACGGGCGGTGTGTACAAGACCCGGGAACGTATTCACCGCGGCGTGCTGATCCGCGATTACTAGCGATTCCGGCTTCATGCAGGCGAGTTGCAGCCTGCAATCCGAACTGAGAATGGCTTTAAGAGATTAGCTTGGCCTCGCGACCTTGCGACTCGTTGTACCATCCATTGTAGCACGTGTGTAGCCCAGGTCATAAGGGGCATGATGATTTGACGTCATCCCCACCTTCCTCCGGTTTATCACCGGCAGTCTCACTAGAGTGCCCAACTGAATGCTGGCAACTAATAATAGGGGTTGCGCTCGTTGCGGGACTTAACCCAACATCTCACGACACGAGCTGACGACAACCATGCACCACCTGTCACTTTGTCCCCGAAGGGAAAGTCCTATCTCTAGGATTGTCAAAGGATGTCAAGACCTGGTAAGGTTCTTCGCGTTGCTTCGAATTAAACCACATGCTCCACCGCTTGTGCGGGTCCCCGTCAATTCCTTTGAGTTTCAACCTTGCGGTCGTACTCCCCAGGCGGAGTGCTTAATGCGTTAGCTGCAGCACTGAAGGGCGGAAACCCTCCAACACTTAGCACTCATCGTTTACGGCGTGGACTACCAGGGTATCTAATCCTGTTTGCTCCCCACGCTTTCGAGCCTCAGCGTCAGTTACAGACCAGAGAGTCGCCTTCGCCACTGGTGTTCCTCCACATATCTACGCATTTCACCGCTACACGTGGAATTCCACTCTCCTCTTCTGCACTCAAGTTCTCCAGTTTCCAATGACCCTCCCCGGTTGAGCCGGGGGCTTTCACATCAGACTTAAAGAACCGCCTGCGCTCGCTTTACGCCCAATAAATCCGGACAACGCTTGCCACCTACGTATTACCGCGGCTGCTGGCACGTAGTTAGCCGTGGCTTTCTGGTTAGATACCGTCAGGGGATGAGCAGTTACTCTCATCCTTGTTCTTCTCTAACAACAGAGTTTTACGATCCGAAAACCTTCTTCACTCACGCGGCATTGCTCCGTCAGACTTTCGTCCATTGCGGAAGATTCCCTACTGCTGCCTCCCGTAGGAGTCTGGGCCGTGTCTCAGTCCCAGTGTGGCCGATCACCCTCTCAGGTCGGCTACGTATCATCGCCTTGGTGAGCCATTACCTCACCAACTAGCTAATACGCCGCGGGTCCATCCATAAGCGGTAGCCGAAGCCACCTTTCTTCCATTCGTCAGGAGACGATTAGAAATATGCGGTATTAGCATCCGTTTCCGAATGTTATCCCCCTCTTATGGGCAGGTTACCCACGTGTTACTCACCCGTCCGCCACTCCTTAACTTCGATGGGTGCAAGCACCCGGTGAAGTTAAAGCGTTCGACTTGCATGTATTAGGCATGCCGCCAGCGTTCGTCCTGAGCCAGGATCAAACTCTCATATAAAATGATGCTTGAAGCTCATTATTGAATTGCTAGCGAATAATTATTCACTATTTTGTTACTGTTGACTCAGCACTGCTGAGTCACCCTCACATTTGGTTCGTCTTACTTTGTTTAGTTTTCAAAGGTCTAAAGTTGATTGTTTCGTTTTGACAACTTACTAATAATATCACGTTCGATATCGTCTGTCAACAACTTTTTTAATTTTTGTTTCTCGCTTTAGCGGTTTGTTTCAACCTGTCTCAGCGACGTATATAAATATAACAAGGTTTTAGCGTTTCGTCAACAACTTTTGCATAAAAATTTAAAAGAAAATTTATATACGAACTTTTGTTATTTAGCATTCGTTGGAAACCGTTATTTTTCACTAAACAACGAATGAACCAATTGCATTTCTCATAAACGTTCAACATGAATGAATTTACATTTTTTTTACATATTTATCCTTTTTAGTTTATTAATTCATTATTTCTTCTTTGAAGTTTATTAAATAACTAGAAGAACGCTCTAAACCAATTAGTTAATCAATGGTTTAGAGCGTTCTTCTAGTTCTATCTTAGAATCTTCTATTTAATTTATTTACTTTAAAGAATCTTATTTCTTTTCTTGATAATTTTCTGGAGTAAATACGGTATTTTCGTAATTTCCTGCTTCATCGCCATAGTATTTATTATAACGTTGCTTGAATTTTCGAAATACAAATGTTGCTATTACTCTTGAAATAGCATAAATCGGCACACCTAGCACTAAACCAACAAAGCCAAGCAAATCTCCTAAAACGAGTAAGACAATAATAATCGTTAGAGGATGCACATTTAAATTCTTACCCATAATATTAGGTTCGACTAAATTACCATCAATAAATTGGACAACTGCCCAAACAATTAATAATTTAAGCACCATTACCCATGAAGTAGTTAATGCTATTATTATCGCTGGTATCATCGCAAGAGCTGCTCCTACATATGGAATAATACTTGTAAAAGTCGCTACTATAGCTAATACTCCTGCA
This sequence comes from Carnobacterium jeotgali MS3, assembly GCF_000745125.1. Classification (GTDB taxonomy): domain Bacteria; phylum Bacillota; class Bacilli; order Lactobacillales; family Carnobacteriaceae; genus Carnobacterium_B; species Carnobacterium_B jeotgali. The sequence continues at coordinate 830,603 of NZ_JQNF01000010.1, read as the reverse complement.
TACTCTAACCCAATTATAGTAAATCCAATGACCATCATGATTCCTAAAGAAAGCGAGATCATCAATTGTCCTTTAATATAAGAACCTACTTGATCATTAATTGTTGCAAAAATATTTTTAATATCTTTTCTAAATTTTGGCGGAATGATTTTAATCACATAACTAAAAAACTTTTCATCGTCTTTCAATAAGAAAAAGGCAATAATTGGAAATGTTACTATCACTACTACAACATTTGAAACTGTAGAAAAAATATTTGTCAGTCCATTTACAGCTGTATCAAAATAGTCAACGACAACACTTGGGATATTACTTACCCATCCATTCAACCACTCTACAAGATCGCTTGCTGAATTTTCAAGAGGGGTTCCTTCTACCCAACCTAAGACAGTTGTTCCAATGGTATCTACATAAGAAGGAAAGTTATTGACCAGACTTGTCACTTGATCTTGAATAGGCGGAAAAGCTAATGCTACTAATCCTACTAGGATTCCAATAATGGCGACAAATAGGAAAGTAACTCCCCATATTCGTTTAATTTTATACCGTTCCAACCAATCCACAATAGGATTAAGAAGGTAATAAAGTATAAAAGCTAAAATCAGAGGAGCAATCAATGTAGAAAAAATAACTTGTAACGGTTCGAAAATAAAAGCAATCGCATTGTAAATATAAATAAGTATTCCTATCATTATAAGAAGAAGTAATGTAAAAATAATATTATTGCCACCTAAATAATTCATAAATCTTGTTTTCTCTTTCATTATGTACCTCCTTATTTTAAAGTTGCTTTAACCGCAACTATTTAGTAATTCTCTTAATTCCTTTATTTTAAACTACTTTATATTTAAAGTAAAAAAATCAACTCCTCGAAAGGAATTGATTTTGTTTTTTTATTGATTACGCATAGTCGGGAATAACAATACATCACGAATAGATTGTGCATCCGTTAAGAGCATAACTAGTCGGTCAATCCCAATTCCTAAACCACCTGTTGGAGGCATACCATACTCTAATGATTCAATGAAGTCTTCATCAATCATATGAGCTTCATCATTTCCGAGCGCGCGTTCTTGCATCTGCGCTTCGAAACGTTCTCTTTGATCAATTGGATCATTCAATTCACTAAAGGCATTTCCGTACTCATGTCCTACGATGAATGCTTCAAAACGATCCGTAAAGCGAGGATCTTCTACATTTTTCTTAGCTAATGGTGAAATTTCTAGTGGATGACCATAGATAAATGTCGGTTGGATCAATTTATCTTCTACAAATTTTTCAAAGAATTCATTCACAACATGGCCAAATTGGCTGTGCTCTGTTACAGGAACATCATGTTCTTTAGCTAATGCACGTGCTTCTTCATTGGTCATTTGTTGCCAAAAATCTACACCTGAATGTTCTTTTATAGCGTCAACCATATGTTGTCGTTTCCATGGAGATTCTAAATCAATGGCTTGTTCGTTGTAAGTGATCTTACCTGTACCTAAAACACGTTGTGCTACAGTACGGATTAAACCTTCAACTAAATCCATAACATCTTCAAAATCAGTATAAGCAGTATAAGCTTCTAACATAGTAAATTCTGGATTATGAGTCGTGTCTACTCCTTCATTACGGAAAACTCGTCCAATTTCATAGACTCTTTCCATTCCACCAACAATTAGTCGTTTCAAATGCAATTCAAGAGCTATACGTAAATACAGTTCCATGTCCAATGCATTGTGGTGTGTAATAAATGGACGCGCCGCAGCACCACCAGCTAAATTATGGAGAGTAGGTGTTTCTACCTCTAAGTAATCTTGTTCATTCAAATAATTACGAACTTCACGGATAATTTGACTGCGTTTCGTGAAACGGTCAAAACTTTCACGATTGCTGATTAAATCCAAGTAACGTTGACGGTATCTTTGTTCAACGTTTGTTAGTCCATGATATTTATCTGGCAATGGACGTAACGCTTTTGATAATTGTGTAACTGAAGTTGGTTTAATCGTTACTTCACCTGTATCAGTTTTCATAATTGTTCCTGTGACTCCAATAAAGTCTCCTAAATCAGCACTCTTGAAAGTAGCGTAGTCTTCTTCACCTACAGCATCTTTACGTACATAAATTTGAATTTGTCCTTTGCGATCTTGCAAATGAGCAAATCCAACTTTCCCTTTACCGCGCTTCGTCATAATACGACCAGCAACAGTTGCTGTTTCTTCTTTTTCAGCTATTTCTTCTTTAGTAAATTTATCATACGCTTCATGTAATTCATTTGATAGATGGCTTCTTTCAAAACGTCCACCAAATGGATCTACATTACGCTCACGTAAAACATCTAGCTTCTCACGGCGGACAATCAATTGATCATTTAGTTCTTCGTGGTTTAATTCTTCGTGGCTCATTATTTCCGCTCCATTTCTTTTATAAGTTCGTTCATACTCAAATTATCACTCTTAATAATGCCAACATAACGCAAAAAAAGCAAGGAAATTACGAATGTTCTCATACATTTCCTAACTTTTTTTCGAAATTTCTTATTTAACAGCTATCTCATTTGTTTATTCAGACTCTTTAAACGCAAGTCATTCAGTTCTGCAACACTTAAATTCTCTGTGAGAATCTCATTTTTTTGCATCTGTGCATTTTACAATCTAGATAGAGTAGTACGAGAAAGGTCGAAATACGTCTCGACCTTTTTCTAGCACTCTTTAATTAGTCTACATAAGGAAAGACATTCATTGATAAGTAGCGTTCTCCATTATCTGGCGCTACAGTGACAACTTTTTTTCCTTGACCTAATTTTATCGCAACATCAATAGCGCCTTTAATCGCAGCACCAGAGGAAATACCGACTAACAAACCTTCTTCTGCAGCTAAGCGGCGAGTCATTTCAAAAGCTTCATCACTAGATACTTGTAAAATTTCATCATAAAGAACTGTGTCTAATACTTTAGGTACAAATCCAGTTCCAATACCTTGAATTTTATGGGGTCCTTTAGGTTTACCACTTAAAACAGGTGATTCAGTTGGCTCTAACGCATAAATTTTAACTGCGGGATCAACTTTTTTCAACGCTTGTCCAACTCCGGTTAACGTTCCACCCGTACCGACTGCAGAAACAAATGCGTCCGGTGCTATACCACCAAAGGCTTCTAAAATTTCTGGCCCAGTAGTAGCTGCATGTACTGCAGGATTGGCAATGTTTTCAAATTGCATCGGCATGAAATAGCCCTTAGTTTCTACAAGTTCTCGCGCTTTATTAATTGAAGCAGTTATTCCATCTGCTCCAGGCGTTAAAATAAGTTCCGCACCATAAGCTTTCAATAATTTTCTACGCTCTACACTCATTGTATCAGGCATAACAAAAATAGCTTTGTAGCCTTTTGCAGCTGCGATCATCGCTAAACCAACACCAGTATTTCCACTTGTTGGTTCTATAATAGTATCGCCTGGTTTTAACTTGCCTTCTTGTTCTGCCACTTCAATCATATTTAAAGCAATACGGTCTTTTACACTTCCACCAACGTTAAAGGATTCAAGTTTTACATACACTTCTGCTGCATCTGCAGGAACCACTTTTGTTAAACGTATCATAGGTGTTTCTCCAATTAAATCCGTTACTGAATGAACTACTTTTACCATATTATGTTACCTCCTAAAATAAAGTTCTTTATCTTTTTAGTTTAAGGTTTATCGCTTACAATATCAAGCACAACGTTTTAGGTCGATTTTTTAACCATCATCAGATGCGTCAAATATTATTTTTCTTCCTTATCATTTTAAATTTTATTTTTTTCAAATTACATAAACTATAAAATAAAAGCTTTAAACAGCTGACTTTTGGTCAATTGTCTAAAGCTTTCTCTTTTGGTTCTTCGTCAAATAGTGTGGATGCGCCTAAAATTATTGTGGAATATTAAGCATGAACTAAATTCATCTATCCAAACTAAAAAGTATAGAGCACATTTTTAACTATTTGAACTTACTTTTAATGCTTCTAAATCTTCAACCGTATAGTGGTAATGGTTGCCACAAAAATGACAACTAGCCTCTGCACCTTGGTCTTCAGTGATCATATCATCAATCTCTTTTGATCCTAAAGCAATGATTGCTCTAGAGAAACGGTCTTTAGAACAGTCACAATTAAATGTAATCGGTGCTTTTTCTAAAATTTTAGCATTTCCTTCACCTACTAAGCGTTCAAGTATTTCTTCAGGTTTTTCTCCTGTCTCCATTAAGTGAGAAACCATAGGAATAGATGCAATGCTTTGTTCTAATTTAGTAATCGTTTCATCCGTTGCACCTGGCATTACTTGGATCATAAATCCTCCAGCTGTTTTGATAGAATCATCGGTGTCTACTAAAACACTTAGGCCAAACGCTGAAGGTGTTTGTTCAGAATTCGCCATATAATAAGTGAAGTCTTCGCCTAATTCTCCGCTGATTAGAGGAACTTGACCTGAAAAAGTATCTTTCATCCCAAGATCTTTTGTTACAGTCAAACTTCCTTCAGTCCCAACTGCTCCACGAACATCAATTTTCCCAGCAGCATTCGGTGGCAAACTCACTTTAGGGTTAGCAATATATCCTTTTACTTCGCCTTTTGAATTGCTGTCTACAATAATGTGCCCAGCCGGACCATTTCCTTCAACTTTAACAGTAATCTTTTCTTTCCCTTTTAAAGTAGCACCTAGCAATAAAGCGCCAATCATTGTACGTCCTAGAGCTGCTGAAGATGCACTCCAAGTATCATGTCTCTTTTGTGCTTCTCTCACTGTTTCGGTTGCATCAATTGTATACACTCGTACTTGTCCATCAAAACAAATACTTTTTAATAAATAATCTGACATTTTTCCGTCTCCTTTAAAGGTCTCTTAATTTTAAATTCAGTACAAAAGAGGGACGCAACAGTGTCGCATCCCTCTTTTAATTTTGTGTTTGTAAGATTACGAACGTTTTGAAGAATCATCCGATTTGTCTTCATCATTATGATTAAGATCTTCATCTGTACCTAATTCTTTTTTCACTTCTTCAACAATATCTTTATCATCATCTTGAACAGAATCTTTAACTTTCGCTTCTTCTTGCTCTTTTTTTAGACGTGCTGCTTCTTTAGCCTCACGAGCTTTTTTCACTTCTTCAAAAGAAGATCCTTCTGCTTCGTGTGGGAATTCTTCAGTCGCTTTATCAGGAGCTACGGGCATTTCGCCTGTTTCAAATAAACTCTTAATAGTACGTTCGTCTAATGTTTCAATTTCAAGAAGTTTTTCAGCAATTAATTTGTGTTCTGCTTTATATTGTTCTAAGATTTTACGCGCTTCAGTGTGAGCTTCCACAATAATACTACGAACTTCTTGATCAATTTCATAAGCAATTTGTTCAGAGTAAGCTTTTGTTTGACCATAATCGCGTCCTACAAATACTTGATGATTTCCTTCGTATTGAACAGGACCTAATTTATCACTCATACCATATTCAGTAACCATACTACGAGCTAATTGAGTCGCTTGTTGGAAGTCATTGCTTGCGCCAGATGATTGAGAGTTAAATACCATCTCTTCAGCTACACGTCCACCTAACAAACCAACAATTTGTTCAAACATTTCTTTTTTAGTCATTAAGAAACGATCTTCTTTAGGAAGCATGATTGCATATCCGCCAGCTTTCCCACGAGGGACAATCGTCACTTTATGAACGATGCGGGCATCGTTTAGAACCATTCCAACAATGGTATGACCAGATTCATGGTAAGCAACCATTGCACGTTCTACTTTACTAATCACACGATCTTTTTTAGCTGGACCAGCAATAACGCGGTCTTGAGCTTCATCAAGATCTAATGCATCGATTTCTTTTTTATTGCGACGAGCGGCTACTAAAGCTGCTTCATTTAATACGTTTTCTAAATCTGCTCCGGAGAATCCTGGAGTTTGTCTTGCTACAACTGCTAAGTCAACATCAGCAGCTAATGGTTTATTTTTAGCATGCACTTTCAAGATAGCTTCACGGCCCTTAACATCAGGGTGTCCTACTAAAATTTGACGGTCAAAACGACCTGGACGTAATAAAGCTGGATCTAATACATCAGAACGGTTTGTAGCGGCAATGACGATAACTCCTTCATTTCCTGAAAAACCATCCATTTCTACTAACAATTGATTTAATGTTTGCTCACGTTCATCATGTCCGCCGCCCATTCCTGCGCCACGTTGACGACCAACAGCATCTATTTCATCAATAAAGATAATTGCTGGTGCTGCTTTTTTAGCATTTTCAAACAAGTCACGTACACGACTTGCCCCTACCCCAACAAACATTTCAACGAATTCTGAACCAGAAATCGAAAAGAATGGTACTCCTGCTTCACCGGCAACGGCTTTAGCTAGCAATGTTTTACCCGTTCCTGGAGGTCCTTCTAATAAGACACCTGCTGGAATACGTGCTCCTAAAGCTGCAAATCGTCTAGGATCTTTTAAGAACTCAACTACTTCAACAAGTTCTTCTTTCTCTTCATCAGCTCCTGCTACATCAGAGAATCGTACTTTACTAGCTTTACTATCGGCTTCCTTAGCTTTTGATTTACCAAAGTTCATCACGCCTCGTCCACCTTGACCACCACCGCCTTGACCACTTTGTCCCATCATCATGTAGATGAAGAAAACAAAGATAACTAATGGCAATACTGAAATCAATAACGTAACCCAAATACCCGTTGTTTCTTCTTGTTGAGGTGTATATTTAATATTATTTTTGTCTGCTAATGCTGTAATTTCTTGTACAGATGTATCATTTTGCAAAATCGCTGTTGTAAAGGTTGTATTCGTTGTGTCTGTTGTACCAAAAATATCAACACCTTGACTAGAACTTTCCTTTGCAGGTTGTTTTTCACGGTACTCACCCGTTACTTGATATACTCCAGCGTTAGGCTGAATCGTAAATGATTTTATTTTATTCTCTTCTAATTGCGTCACGAATTCACTAGCTGAAAGAGTTGTATTTTTTTGTCCTGAGGCTCCATCTGTTGCCCAAGTTACAATCCCTATGATGACTAAGAAAACGATTGCGTAGAAGAACCCATTTTTAAAGAGTCCTTTTTTCATTGTGCCCTCCTTCTACAAACAAACTTATTAAGTTCTATTCTGTATTTTAATTTAAATGATTCTTAATTTTGTTCATTGTACCACATTTGACCAACATTGACCATTTATTTCTCTTCGTAAATTTCAGGCTTTAAAACACCTATATATGGTAAATTACGATATCTTTCAGCATAGTCTAAACCGTACCCAACAACAAATTCATTTGGCACTAGAAAACCAACATAGTCAGCTTTAATGTCTACAACACGACCTTCTGGCTTATCTAATAAAGTAACAATCTTGACTGAACGAGCTTTACGGTATTTAAACATGTCGATCAAATAATTTAATGTCCGTCCACTATCAATAATATCTTCTACTAATAATAGGTCACGACCTTCAACATTCGTATTTAGGTCTTTAACGATTTTGACTTCACCTGAGGAAACCATTCCATTTCCGTAACTTGAAACGTCCATAAAGTCCATTTCCAAATAAATATCCATTTCTTTCACTAAATCAGATAAAAAAGGCATAGCTCCTTTTAAGATACCTACTACTAAGGGATTTTTATCTTGATAATCTCCTGTTAATTGCTTACCTAATGCTTTTGTTTTTTCAGCTAATTCCTCTTGTGAGAAAAGCACACGTTCAATATCATTTTTCATTATTCAAGTTCTCCTTTTCATCACATTTGCTCTAATTTTTTTCATAAATGAGTATGTAATGTATTTTATCAGTTTCTGGCACAATAGACAATCTAGATTCCTTATATTCTACTAACCAAATGATTTCTCCCTTATTATCAGTTACCAATAACGCTTCTTCACGTTTATTTAGCGGGATTTTTTGATCAATAAATAGATCTTTAACTTTCTTACTTCCATTTTTTAATCCTTTTAACGTCATACGATCGCCTGGTTGTCGATTTCTAACATTTAATGGCAACTGAATACTCATCGGGTCTAGCCAAATGAGTTGCTTCGTTTGATTTAAAGCAGCTTTTTCTTTTGTTGCTTCAAACAAACCAATTCTTTCTCCACTTGGTAATGTTAACCATTCTCCTAAGTTTAATAAAAGTGTGCCAGCTATTTTTTTGTTTTTTTCTGGTAGTTGTTCCTGTTTCTTTATGAAATAAAAAGTTTGATACACTTTTTTCCCAATCCAGTTTCCTGGTAAATCAAGTTGACTATTCGGCTTATCATTTTCTATTAGTTGTATGATTTGTCTTTGATGTTTTCTGCCAAACTCACTAGCTTCATTTTTAAATAGTTTATTAAATAGAGCTTGCATAACTTGACGTTTCATCGCCGGTTCAAACGTTAAAAATAGGTGAATATCCAGTTCCCAACAAAACGGTGTCTTTTCAGTACAAAGGCTTGCTGCATTTTTTTCAATTTCTTTTTTAGCAACAATAATCACATCTTGTAAGTCAGATGAAAATTCAGAAAAATGAGTTAAGACTTGGCTATTTTCTTTTTTTAACAATGGGACTATTTGATGTCTATAACGATTTCTCGTATAATTCAGACTTTTATTTGTCTCATCTTCAAAAAAAACTAATGAGCGTTCTTGGCTATACTGATAAAGCATTTTTTTACTGTAAGGCAACAACGGTCGAGTCAATTGACTTCCATAAAAAGAGCGCTGCTCTTTTATTCCCGCAATACTCTCTAACTGACCGCCGCGAACCAACCGCATTAAAATGGTTTCTATTTGGTCATCTCCATGATGACCAGTAAGCAAATGCGTTGCTTGTTGTTCTCTCAGCACGTCACGAAAAAAAGCATACCTGAATGCTCTAGCCGCTGCTTCTACTCCATCAGTTGGTTGTTCCTTCACAGGCCACCGCTTAAAAAAAAACGAAATATTTGCACTTTTACAATAATCCACAAGAAATTTTTCTTCTTCAATAGAAGCTTCTCTTAATTGGTGGTTCACATGAACCATTCCAAACCAAGGTCTAACAACCTTAGGCAGTCGCTGAATTAAATCTAACAACACCATAGAATCAACCCCACCAGATACAGCTAGCAGCAAACGATCAGTGGGCTTCCAATAGAGATTTTCTTGACAATTCTCTAGAAATTCAGAATACATATCCATTTCAATTGCTCCTTTATACTGATTCTGGTTACTCAGTCAATCTTGATTTGATTCAATCGAGTGAAACATAAAAAAGGATAAGTCTCCTTATCCTTTAAGATTATTTTTTAATTACGACGTCCGCCGCGTCCGCCACGTTTGCCTTCTGTATTGCGTTTAAGAGAAGTTAAACGATCGTCACTGTCTTTTAAGAACGAACTCATCAATGAATCAAAATCTTCTTTCTTTGGTCCTAAGTTTCTTGATGGTCCTCGGTCTGTTTTTTGGTATCCGCTACTGCTGCGAGCTGGGCTGCTGCTGTCACGACGACCTTGATAACTGCTTGTTTTTTCACGTGGTGAAGGAGTTGTTTCAACTGGTTTATCTACAGCACGTCTAATAGAAAGACCAATTTTACCGTCATCTCCAATGGACATTACTTTAACAGTAACTTGTTCTCCTACTTTTAATACTTCTTTGATATCCTTAATAAAGCTATCTGAAACTTCACTAATATGAACTAAACCTGTTTTTCTATCACCTAAATCGATGAACGCACCAAAATTTGTAATCCCTGAAACTGTACCTGTAACTTTTTCTCCAACTTCGATTGACATATAGAATTGCTTCCTCCTTAAAACTTGTACGGTTATTATACCATGTTATCTTGTGACATAAAACGATTATTTATTTTATTGAATTCGAATCTAAACCAGTTTTTTATTTTTGCCTGTTGGTTACTTATTTCAAAATCATTCGCCTTTTTCAATTTCATTGGCTGCATTATCTTCCGGCAAGCTGAAAATAATTTCATTGTCTTCAGATAAATAATACTGACTGCGCGCCACTTTAGCAACATAATCTTCATTTTCTAATTTCTTTATTTGATTATTCAAGTCATCTTGTTTTTTTTCAACGAGCGCTAATTCGGTTTGGGCCGCTGTCTTTGCTTCTTCCATTTGAGAAATTGTTTGAGTATTCGTCCATATATTGATGGCAAACCCTGAAACAAAGAAACCACTAATAGCAAGAATTCCTACGATTCTTCTACGCATATGGCGTTTGTGTTTACGTTTTCGAAGAGCTTCAAGTGTTTTGTTATGTGTAAACTCATTATTCAATTTAGCAACATTGGTTGGGTTCTCTTTCTTCATAAAAACGATTCACCTTCTATTCTCACTTTATGAAATGATTATAGCAAGAAAGCAGTTACTTTGTCTATCTATCAGTTAAAATACAAAAAACTATTTTCAAAAAAATTGTATTCATACACAAGTGGTCTACTTTACATTCTGCTGTATTCCTTTTAATTTAACTAGTGGGTTCTTCTTTATGAGTCTCGCTCACAATACTAAACATTTCCTTTGATTCTTCTTTTTTAGTCGTTTCAACAATTTTATCTATTTTAACAACTAACGTTTTATTTCCGAATGCTATCGTCAACTCATCTCCAACTTTTACGTCTGAAGAAGATTTGGCTGATAATCCATTAATTTGAATACGGCCTTTGTCTGCTACTTCTTTTGCAATCGTACGGCGTTTAATAATCCGGGATACTTTCAAAAATTTATCTAATCTCATAAATTATTCCTCTTTTCTTCTGCTTTAATTTTTTGCCAAATTGCATCGACTTCTTCGACTGTTTCGGCTTTAACACCATCAAAAACATGAGGATGGCGGCGACGAAGCTTTTTATTTAGCGTTTCAATCACTTCTTCAAATGAAAAATACCCTGACTGTTCTCCGAAATTCGTGTGGTAAAGTACTTGCATCAATAGATCGCCTAATTCTTCTACCATATTATCACTATCATCGTTTTCAACAGCAGTTTTAAATTCACGTACTTCTTCATCTAAATAAGCGAGCAGCGTTTGATGCGTTTGCTCTTTTATCCAAACATCTCCATTTTCTCCTGTGATAGCATCCATATAATATTGGACTGTTTGAAATGATTTTGTCCGTTCATCTACTGCCAATGGAGGAACATATAAAGAAGTTAAGTTATGAACACCTTCCATTCGATCCACTTCAAACAATGGCACCCATTCTATCTTTTCGTTTTTGCTTCCAGCCTCATGTACCAAAGCTACAACATGCTCATCCGGATATTTTTCCATTAACGTTAGTTTCACTTCGCTAGCAATGTATTCATTAAATACTTGCATGACAATGATGTGCTGGCTTACAACTAACTCATCTTGATTTAAATCTAAAGCATCAACCAATTGGAAACCTTCCACCGGATCAATTTTAACCGCTTGAAAAAGGTCATCTAAAAAGCTTTTTCCACCCTTGATTTCAATTGAGATACCTGCTTCATTTTCCAATAGTAATTGAACTGATTTTTCAGCTACCATTGGATGTCCTGGAACAGCATAAACAATGTCTTGTTGTTGAGCAGCATCTAACAATTCTTGTACAATTTTCTCATAAACGCCTTCAAACTGATCGGTTTCTTCATAAACCGTATCAAACGATTGAAAAACGAGCCCTTCACGTTCTAACTCTTCTACTGCTGGATGCAGTTTCGTCCGCAAATACAACGGCTTTTCTTTTTTCAATAATTGATATACTCCAAAAGGAAGCTGTTCAATGTCTCCTGGACCAAGTCCGACAACCTTAATTTTTCCCATTCCATTTCGCCTGCTTTCTTAATATCTTTTTACCAAATGGAAGAGATAACCATTCGCGAAGCGTTAATAACTGACATTTTATAATGAGCCATAAGAAAACTCCAATGCCTGTAACTCCACCTATTACGGTAGAGCCGAATGCTGCTAGTCGATTTTCTTCAATTATCGCACTTTGTCCGATTAATTGCATTTCAAGCCATACTAACATAGCCATTACACCACAACTAAATAGTAATTTCCATCCAAAACTTTTTTCTACAAAACTCTCTTTTACTTCTTTCGATGTATCCATATGCATCACCATTAAAATAGTAACTAAACTGATTACAGTAGCTCCACTTGAACCAAGTGTCCCATAATGTTCAACGAACCATTCGTTAAGCACTATTTTCACGCCTAATCCAATCAGCAATCCGATTAAAGCTACTTTATGCTTATTTTGACTTTGAAAAATAGCATTATAGGCTCCAATAAAAGATGCAAAAAGAATCGCTACACTATATAAGCTCAATACAAGATTTCCATCCGTATCACCAAATAATGTCAAATTCAAGTAGGGCATCAAGACAATCATGCCTGTAGTAGCTGCCATAGCGAAAGTTGCCGTTATGCGTACTAAAGATTTTGCTGCACGAGCAAAAGATTTTTTATTGCGCTGCGCAAATGATTGACTCAATAAAGGAATCCAGCTAGCCGAAAATGCAGTAGCAACAACCATACCCAATTGGACGAGCGGTTGACCACGATCATAGATTCCTTTTAAATTTTTCGCATCAAAAGAATTTAAGCCATTTTCTATTAAACCATTATACAGTGTAAAAGAATCAATCAGTTGCATGAGAATGAGCAATGCACTCAACAAACACATCGTGATACCTTCTGTAGCAAATCGTTTTGCAATTGATTTATACTTAAGTCTGTCAGCTACCGGACTGACTTTTAACTGTTCTTCTACTTTTAAAGGCTGTTGTTTGTATAATGCTACGCTCAAAATGATACATGCGACTAAACCAGCTATCCAAGAACTGCTCATCGCAACGGTTCCCATTTGGTATTCATCCCATTGATTGCGTGTGTATACATAGGCGGCAATCAAAATGACTGCTACGCGAACAAATTGTTCTCCTACTTGAGAAATAGCTGTAGGCAGCATTCGGAAAGTTCCTTGAAAATAACCACGACTAACAGCTAAAAACGGAATAAGTAAGAACAGCCATGAAACAGTTTTAATAATGGGCTCTAAATTGGCATCACCCATCAAATTTGCAATCAGCAAAGCTGAAAAATAGATTCCTAAAAAGAAAACTCCTGAAAGAATACTTAATAAAACAAACGATTTTTTCAAAAGACTTTTCTGCTCTTCCAATGTTGAGGCTTCCGCAACTAACTTGGATAAGAAGATAGGAAACCCGCTCAATGCTACTGTCATAGCAATTCCGTATATCGGATAAATTTGTTGATACACATAAAACCCTGAATTTCCGACCATATTTTGAAAAGGGACGCGATAAACAGCACTTAGAATTTTAGCGATAAAAGCTGCTGCCGAAAGGATGATCGCTCCATTCATCATTTTTCTCATTTGTTGATTTTCCACTTTTTAGCCCTCGCTTATTACCTGAATCAACAATTCACGTTTTATTTTTTGCTCTCATAAATTAATCGCTCTCTTTAGAACGATAGTTGACGACATTTTGTGCGAATTTTTGAATATAACCTAGCCATTGATAAGTTGGCTCATTTTTCAACTGCAACGTTACCATTAATCGCTCTTTTTTTATCGCTACATTCGCTCTTAACGGTACTTCGCTTAACGCTCTGAATACTTCTTCTGCTGGGAGCGTCTGAGTGCCTGAAATAGAAAAAGTTACTTCAATTTCATCTTTTGATCGTTTGACAGTTTCAATCAATGCACGTTCGCCATACATTTTGATTAATCCAATCGTTAACAAGTCCGCTACTTCATCCGCGTATTCTCCAAAACGATCAATCAAGTCATCTTGTAATTCAACGTATTGTTCATGTGATCTCAATTCTCGAATCCGCTTGTAAATTTCAATTTTTTGACGTTCATCTTCTATATACGTACCTGGCAAGTAAGCATTAATTCCTAAGTCAATTTCAACTTGTGTTTTTTCTTCTTTAGGATCCATGCCTCGTTTACGAGCTACTGCTTCGCTTAACATTTCAGAATACAAATCAAATCCAACTGAATCAATAAAGCCATGCTGTTGGGATCCTAATAAGTTCCCTGCACCCCGAATGGATAAATCACGCATCGCAATTTTGAAACCTGAACCTAATTCTGTAAAGTCTTTAATGGCTTGCAATCTTTTTTCACTCACTTCATTCAACACCTTATTCGGTTGGTATAAGAAATAAGCATAAGCAACTCGATTACTTCTCCCAACGCGTCCACGTAATTGATACAATTGCGACAAGCCCATATGATCTGCATTTTCTACAAATAACGTATTCACATTTGGCATATCGACTCCCGTTTCAATAATGGTCGTGGTTACTAATACATCGTATTCCCCTTCAATAAATTGGAATAATGTATTTTCCAGTTGCCCTTCTGTCATTTGGCCATGTGCATAGCCGATTCTTGCATCTGGAATTAACTGTTGTAGCTCATCTACTTTTTTCTCAATCGTTGCTACCCGGTTATACAAATAAAAGACTTGTCCACCACGAGCCATTTCGCGTTCAACCGCTTCACGTACAGCTCCTAGGTTTTGTTCCATAACATAGGTTTGTACAGGATACCGATTTGCCGGCGGAGTCTCAATAACAGATAAATCACGCACACCAAGCATCGACATATGCAATGTTCTAGGAATAGGAGTAGCCGTCAAAGTCAATACATCTACTTGAGCTTTTAATTGTTTTAGTTTTTCTTTGTGTTTTACACCGAAGCGTTGTTCTTCATCGACTATAAGCAAACCTAAATCTTGGAACTCAATATCTTTTGATAAAATACGGTGTGTTCCAATAACAATATCGACTTGCCCTTTTTTCAGACCTGCAATGGTTTCGTTTTGTTGTTTCTTTGTTCTAAAACGGCTCAACAAACCGATTTCAATAGGGAAATCTGCAAACCGTTGCAACATTGTTTCGTAATGTTGTTGGGCTAAAATAGTCGTTGGTACTAAGAATGCAGCTTGTTTGCCTTCTTGAACGGCTTTAAATACTGCCCGCATAGCGACTTCTGTTTTACCATATCCAACATCACCAACTAGCAAGCGGTCCATTGGTTTTTTTTGTTCCATATCGTGTTTAATTTCAGCGGTACTGCGCAATTGATCATCTGTTTCCGTGTATGGAAATGCATTTTCAAATTCTTCTTGATAAGCATCATCTGGCGAAAAGGCATAGCCCACTTCTTGTTCTCTTGAAGCATACAATTCAATCAATTCATCTGCTATATCTTCAATTTTAGTGGCTACTTTTTTCTTTGTTTTAGCCCATTCTGTTCCGCCTAATTTATTTACTTTAGGTGTTTTCGCTTCAGAAGAAACGTATTTTTGCAATAAATTAAGTTGCGTTACAGGAATAAATAATTTTGCCTCGTCTTTGTAAATAATCGACATGTAGTCTTGATAGATACCATTAATTTCAAGAGTTTCCATTCCCACATATTTTCCGATTCCGTGGTTAACATGAACAACGTAATCTCCAGGATTCAATTCACTATAACTTTTCAATCTTTCTGCATTAGATAATGTTTGACGTCTAGCCGTTTTCTTAGTGACTTTATTAAACAATTCACGTTCAGTAATAACTACTAATTTATCCGTTGCCATTTCAAAACCTGACTGAACGTAACCTTCTACTATTTGAACTTTTTCAAGTTCAAGTCTAGCCGGTTTAACAGTTTTACTGGTTATTTCAAAATCCTTGAACGTCTGTTGAACTTTTTTTGCTCGATCCGCATTTGGAACCATGATGATAACCGTATTTTTTTGTTTGATCCAACGATCCATTTCTGTTTTAAGTAACGGCATTTGCCCAAAAAATTGTTGCATATTGCGGTATTGAAAGGCATGTATTTGATTGAAACGAGTATTTCCCATCCCTTTTTGAAAAACCGAAAAATATAAAATAGTGTTGCTTAAATTTTTCAATTGATCGCGAAAATTATTGGAAAAAACTTGATTTTGCAATATGCGTCGCTCACTCAATTTGCTCGTTACCCACTCTGCTTCTTCTTCATTCAACCGACGATCGGTATCCATGATTCTTGGATACTCATCCATCACAATAATCCCTTTTTTGCTCATGTAATCCAGCACACTGCTCTTTTCAGGATAGATAAAATCGGTAAACATCGTTAATTCATCGATAGGTTCACCTTTTTGAAAGGCATCTGAAATAGGTGTCACTTGTCTCGTAAACGTTTGTTTTTCAGCAGCATCTTGGATTAAACCAAGATTTCTTTCAACTGCTTTACTAAACTTAGGTGCTGCTGCGGTTAATTGCTCTTTTGTATAAACCGTATCTGACGCAGGAAGAATTGTTATTTTTTCAATCGTCTGAATCGATCGCTGAGAAGCGGCATCAAAATAACGCAATGAATCGACTTCCGTGTCAAATAAATCGATTCGCACTGGAAACTCTTCCGTTAACGAGTAGATATCAACAATTCCCCCGCGAATACTAAATTCTCCTGGGGTGCTAACCAATTGTTGACGAGTGTATCCCATATCTACTAATCGTTGAGCCAAATTTGTTAAATCTAGTTCGCCACCTTGCTTAATGGTGAATTGAGCTGATTTCCACAGCGCTTTTGGTGGCAATAATTTCCGTACTCCTGCAAGTGGTACAATAACAACGCCATATTTCTCAGATAACAAGAAATCTAAGGTCGCTACACGTTCAGCTCGAGCTTCAGGTGAAGCTACGGACATCTCTGCGTAAATCATTTCATCTACTGGGAACAGATGCAGACGATCCTCAGGTACCCAATCCGCAAAATCTTCCATTAATTGATTCGCATGAAATAAATTATGCGTCACAATAATGAATGGTTTTTTCTTTTCAGCTACTAATGTACTCAAGACTAATGTTCTTGCGGAACCAGATAATCCTGTGACTAGTTGCGATTGATGTTGCTCCAATTGGCTTAATAAAGCCCCAACGTCAGGTGCATTCGCTAAAATTTTCCTTATATCTCCCACCGTAAGAACTCCTTTTTTTATCTATCTTTAGTTACAAACAGATTATTATAATGAACAAAAGAAGCTCAGAATTTTCTGGGCTTCACTGCTTCTTTAATTTTTAATTTCTATTTAACGATTATCTTATGCATTCTTCTTTTTATTAAATTGATTCATAACATCTGAGAAGGAATGTCCTTCTATCCAATAGTCTAAAGCCGCTACACTGTCTTTTATTGCTAGCAACAATTCCTCATGTTGATTTTTAGGAAAACCACTTAAGACGTGCTGTACAACCGTTTGTTTCCCTAGAGGACGATCAATTCCAATTCGAACACGATTAAAATCTGCTGTACCTAAGTGTTGAATTAGGCTTTTAATTCCATTATGTCCACCTGCACTGCCTTTTTGACGTAAGCGTAGTTTCCCAACTGGTAAGTCTAAGTCATCATAAACTACTATCAAATCTTCTATTTCCACATTAAAATAATCCACTAACGGTCGAACTGCCCTACCTGAATCATTCATAAATGTTTGTGGTTTTACTAAAAGAACTTTTTCACTTCCGATAAAGGCTTCTGCATATATTGCTTCAAATTTCGTTTTGTTGAACACCATTTTATGTTGGAACGCAAATTCATCTAATGTAATAAAACCAATATTGTGTTTTGTATCTTTATATTTTGAACCAGGATTTCCTAAGCCAACGATCATTTTCATTATTCAGTACACTCCAATTAATTGTTTTGCCTCTATTTTTAATTAACTTCCACATTTTTCACGCAAAAAAGTGCCGCACGAATTTTTTTTCGTCCAGTTACAATTTCATACAGTATAACACAATCCAGTTGTTTTTTCTCTAAACTTGAATCATTTCAAGTCTTATTACCTCTTGCCTAATGGGGATTTATATAACCTAGTTTAAGGATTTGTTTTCTTACTATTCTCAGGAAAAATTTCCGTACATTCTTTAATTTCCAAACCGTTCTTCGCATAGATCTTCTTTGATTGTTTTTCTGAACTACTTATGACTTTAATCTTTTTATTTCTAAATTATCATAATTTTATTACTTTTTGTTTTGAAATGATTCTGTTTAGTTGTATGATATAGGTGTTAGAGTACGTAGAACATTCTTCTTTTTATTGTTAAGTTCGGCCGAACGCGTCCTCTTATTTATAAATAAAAAGCGCTAAAAAGATTCAAAAGAGAGTTAGAAATTTAATTCACATATCTAAATCGTCTTGAAAAAGCTGTTCTAATAGTTTTTAAAACCTTTTAACTTTTTCAATATTTTGATTTACAAAAAGTTTGTTAAGTGTTACACTATCTTTGTTAAGAATCTTATCCATAAAGGAGTTTGTTGTATTATGACTGAACATGAAGTAAAAGATCACCAAAAAGTAATCTTAATTGGAGATGGAGCTGTCGGGTCTAGTTACGCTTTTGCACTAGTGACACAAAATATTGCTCAAGAATTAGGGATCATTGACATCAATACAGATAAAACTGAAGGGGATGCTATTGATCTATCTGATGCTTTAGCCTTTACTTCACCTAAAAAAATCTATTCAGCAACTTATGCAGACTGCCATGACGCAGACATCGTTGTTATTACAGCCGGAGCTGCTCAAAAACCTGGTGAAACTCGATTAGATTTAGTTCAAAAAAATCTAAGAATTTTTAAAAGCCTTGTAGGTCAAGTTATGGACAGTGGATTTGATGGTATTTTCTTAGTAGCAACCAATCCTGTAGATATTCTAACTTATGCAACTTGGAAATTCTCTGGACTTCCTAAAAATCGAGTTATCGGATCTGGTACTTCTTTAGATACTGCTCGCTTCCGCCAAGCAATCGCTGAGCTAACTGGTGTTGATACACGTAATGTCCACAGTTATATTTTGGGTGAACATGGTGATACAGAATTCCCAGTATGGTCTCATGCAAACATTGCAGGACTAACAATTAACGAATGGATTAAAGATAATCCTGACACAGATGAAAAAGCACTTGTAGATGTGTTCTTTAGTGTACGTGACTCTGCTTACAACATTATCCAAAAAAAGGGAGCTACTTTCTACGGTATCGCCGTATCGTTAGCTCGTATTACAAAAGCCATTTTTAATGATGAAAATGCTGTATTGCCTCTATCTGTTTACTTGGATGGCGAATATGGACAAAATGATGTATTTATTGGGGCTCCGGCAATCATCAATCGCCAAGGAATTCAAAAAGTCATCGAAATCCCTTTAAATGATTCTGAAATGGATAAAATGAAATTATCTGCATCAACCTTGAAAAAAGTTACTGCTGATGCTTTTGAAGCTCTAAGTAAAGAAATTTAATTACCTGAAACACAAAAAAGAGGACGGAATAGAGATATTCCAGTCCTCTTTTTTGTGTTTTCAAATAGTGCTGATACTCTTTATTGCTTTTCACAACACAATTGAGCAATTGTTTCTGCATAAATGTCCATTGCTAAATATAGTTCTTCTAACTTCAACCCTTCCTTCTCTTGATGAGCAAAGCTTTTTGAATCTGGAAAATGAGCGCCGAATGCCACCATATTTGTCATTTTACGAGCATATGTTGCGCCTCCACTAGTAGACGGTTCCGTTAAATCGCCTGTTTTATTTCGGTAAATAGCGAGTAACGTTTGAACAAGTTGGCTGTCTTTTGGAACATACAATGATGGAACTGCATCATATTCTTGATAACTCAATCCATACTCACTTGCTACTTTTTCCAACGTCATAGCAATCTCTTCTATCGTGTACTCAACAGGAATTCTCATATCAAGTACAATTTCAGAAACGGCTTCATTTATTAAAATGCTGCCTACATTAAACGTTAGTTCTCCCGTTAATTCATCTTTAATATCTCCAAATATACTAAAACCATTTGTTTCTTTGGCTACTTTTTCAGCTAAAAACTTTAACAGTGGGTGCTCATAATGAACTGCCAGTCCTTCAGCTAATTGATTGATTGCGTTAATTCCTAGTTCCGCTGTACTTGCATGAACCGCTTTTCCATTTACCGTAACCTTATGATCGGATAGTCTAACATCTGCTTCCATTTCTTTAAGTGTCTCAGCAATTTCCTTTGCATCTTGACCACTATAACTCGCTTTTCCGGGAACAACATTAGACGCTTCACCGCACTCTAAGGCAATCTCACTGCTTCCAGGACCTACTAACTTAGCTTGCAACAAACCTTTTTCGGCATACGTTAATGGAAATACACCATCCGGCACAAAGCCCATTGTTGGTGCTTCTTCGTTTAAATTATAATGATCCATACAACGCCAAAGTGTTTCTTCATCTGTACCAAATATAAATCTAATTCGTTTATTAAATGTAAATCCTGCATCAATAACAGCTTTTAAAGCATACAGAGCAGCAATCGTCGGTCCTTTATCATCTTGACTTCCACGACCATAAATTACACCATCTTTTACTACACCTTCAAAAGGATTCGTTTCCCATAAAGAAATATCTCCTTCAGGCACGACATCTAAGTGACAAAGAATACCAACTAACTCCTCACCTTGACCATAATCAGCATAACCATAGAAGCCTTCCGGATCACTATATGTAACCATTCCTAAACTTTTACTAATAGCTAATACTTCTGCTAAGCTATTTGCAATTTCTTGTCCAAAAGGCGGATTTGTCGTACCATCCGATGTATTCACAGAAGGTATCGCAATTAATTTTTGCAAGTCTAAAAGACTTTCTTTTTTATGTAGCTCTGTAATCATAGAATTCATATATATGCCTCTTCTCACTTTAATTGTTAGTATCATGGTTAAATCTTTTACTATGCTTGCTAGTATACTTCTACAAGCATAAAAACGCAACATTATGCATTAAAACAACATAAAAAGATTTTTTATACATTATTAATGCATAAAGTTAGCAAAAAAATCTGCACTTTTTAGTGTGGATAGAGGAAGCTAGTTCATGCTTAACATTCTGAAGGAATAGGATTGCTTGTAGCCCTGTAGAAAAATGAAAGGGTAGCACTGTGGGCACTCATGCCCAAGTCTATCATGTTTGTAAGCAACTGAAGCAGCCACACTATTTGACGAAGAGCCATAATATTAATAAAAAACAGTTCGACTGAATGAATAAATTCAGTCGAACTGTTTCTAATTTTATAACGGAAGAATAACTTCATCCTCATTTTCATTTGTAGAATCTATCGCTTTGACTTCAACAATTAATTTATGCGGTAAACAGATAGCTGTTTCACCTGGTTGGCTAATCCAACCCGTTTTTACAGCTATTTGATCTGGACTGTTATCTTCTTTATTACGAATTTTTGTCCCATCTACTTCAATAATATTGTATTGACCTTCTGAAGGATAGAAAGTAAACGTTTCATGAGGTGTATTTTCTGATAACTCTATTTCTTTAACCGGTTCTCCATCAATTGAAACTACAGCATAGATTGAACTATTTTCATCTATATTTTTAGTTGAATAGCCGAAAATAATAAGCGGTATGAATGACCCCACTAATAATAATATAACAATAATACCATCAAAAGGGCGTACTAACTCTAGTTGATTTTTAAATTTTCTCATTATCTTTTGACTCCATTTCTCCCATATATACTAGGAAGCTAATGCATTAAGTATAACAAGCTTCTCTTTAGACAGCAAGATGAATACGTGTTATAACCTTTTTCAAACAAAAACAATGAGATAAGAAAATTTTACTTTCCTATCTCATTGTTTCATTCAAATTGATTATTCGATTACGTCAGTATATTGTCTTTCAAATAAAGGACTAACGGATCTATTTTCATGAATGCGCGTAATTGCATTTGCTAGCAAAGTACTAACACTCACTTCAATAATTTTATCGATTTTTTTCTCTTCAGGAAGGAAAATTGAATCAGTAACAATCAATTGTTTGATTACTGAATTTTGAATTCTTTCAATAGCTGGGCCTGATAAAACAGGGTGTGTGCAACAAGCATAAACTTCAGTAGCACCTGCTTCTGATAGAGCTTGAGCAGCTAACGTAATTGTTCCTGCAGTATCAATCATATCATCGATTAAGATACATTTTTTGCCTTCTACATTGCCAATGATATTCATCACTTCAGCTACATTTGCTTTAGGACGACGTTTGTCAATGATAGCAATTGGAGATTTTAAAAATTCAGCTAATTTACGTGCACGTGTGACGCCACCATGATCAGGAGAAACAACTACTACGTCTTCTTCATCAGTAACGATTCCTCGTGTTAAGAAGTAATTTGCTAAAAGAGGAGCACCTACCAAGTGGTCAACAGGCATATTGAAAAAACCTTGAATTTGAGCAGCATGTAAGTCTAATGTCAGCATACGATCTGCTCCAGCAGCCGTAATCATATTAGCAACAAGTTTTGCAGTAATGGGTTCTCTAGAACGAGCTTTACGATCTTGTCTTGCATAACCATAGTAAGGCATCACGATATTAACTGTTGATGCACTTGCACGTTTTAAAGCATCTATCATAATCAATAGTTCCATTAAGTTATCATTTACAGGGCTAGATGTTGATTGGATGATATAAACATGTGCTCCACGAATGCTTTCTTCAATATTGATTCTAATCTCACCGTCACTGAATTGATCCACAGATAGTTTTCCTAATTCTACTCCAACCGATTTAGCAATTTTTTCTGCTAATGGTTTGTTTGAGTTTAACGCAAAAATCTTTAACTTTGGATCAAAATACTGTTCTGACATAGTAACCTCCACTTTCTTTATTTAGGACTGATTTGCTTCATATCATACTAATGATAATTACTTTTCTTCTGAAAATCAAGTAATTCAGCATTTTATAGTTTATTTTTAATGTGGCAAACGATTAAAGTAGTTGGCTTTATTCTCTTGACGTGCTCTCGCAATGGCCATCGAATCCGTTGGTACATCATTAGTAATAGTTGAACCAGCAGCAATGTAAACATTTTCTTCAATCGTAATTGGAGCAATCAAGTTAGCATTACAACCAACAAATACATTGTCCCCAACAGTTGTACGGTGTTTATTCTTGCCATCATAATTAACAAAAATTGTTCCGCATCCGACATTAATGTTTTTTCCTAAATCTGCATCTCCGATATACGTTAAATGTCCTACTTTAGTATCTTGATCAATTGTGGCATTTTTAATTTCAACAAAATTACCAATATGAACAGAATTTCCAATTGTGCTATTCGGGCGTAGATGACTATATGGTCCAATATTACTATTATCTGACATCTTAGAGTCTACAATAGTGGAACTTTTCACTTGAACTTGATTGCCTATTTCACTATTTGAAATTTCAGAATTTGAACCAATGAAGCAATCCTCTCCAATAACGGTTTTTCCTTTGATGACAACACCAGATTCAATAACTGTATCCGAACCAATCTCAACGTCACTATCAATGTATGTTGTTGTTGGGTCAATAAAAGTAACCCCATTTTGCATATGTTTTTTATTGATACGACTTCTCATTAATTTTGCTGCTTCGGCTAATGCGATACGATCATTAACACCTAAAGCTTCTTCTTCATGATCCATTTTATAAGCTGAAACGACATATTCTTGTTTTTTTAGTATTTCAATCACGTCTGGCAAATAATACTCACCTTGAACGTTATCATTTCCAACTTGTTTTAGTGCTTCAAATAATAGTTGATTGTCAAAACAATACGTTCCCGTATTAATTTCTTGAACTTGCAATTCTTCTGGACTTGCATCTTTTTGTTCAACTATTTTTTCAACGTTTCCTAATTCATTCCGAATCACTCGGCCATAACCAGTAGGGTTTTCAGCATGTGCTGTTAAAATAGTTGCTTTTGCTCCTTGTTCTTGATGATTATCGAACAAATGAGTCAATGTTTCAGCTGTTAAAAGTGGTGTATCTCCACAAATAACTAAAGTTGTTCCTTCTTTATCTTTTAACAGTTCTTCCGCTTGAATAACAGCATGTCCTGTTCCTAACTGTTCAGACTGAACAGCGTATTCAGAGCGTTCTCCAAGATAATCTTTTACCTTTTCAGCGCCAACTCCAACAATTGTTACGATTTTATCTGCGCCTACAGCTTCAACTTGACTAACTACATGACCTACCATTGGTTTTCCTGCAACTGGATGTAGCACTTTATATAATTTAGATTTCATTCTTGAACCTTGTCCTGCTGCTAATATGATTGCATAACGTTGAGGCATTATATAGACTCCTATCTGCTTTAATTTTTTTTAATTTTGATTAGTTATTTTTACTAAGTAAAGGCTTTTTACTGCTAAGTCTTCTGTTTTATGATAGCTTATACACCATTAGTTTTCAAGAAGCAATATGACTTGACCACTTTGTGTTTTTTTATAGTTAAAGACAAATAAAACAAGGACAAAAGTAATCTTCTTACTCTTGTCCTTGTTTTTTATTTAGTAAAATAATTACCCGGTTCTACATGTATCGTTTTCTCACGAACATTGACTTCATCTACACATAAAAGTGACGTATACTCATCAACCATTCTGTTGCCACTAAAAGTAGATTCTGCAAAAACAGTAATTCCAACTAATTCTGCCTCAAATTCTTCAATCAGGCTCTTCATACCGTTAACGGTACCGCCACCTTTCATGAAATCATCTACAATCAATACACGGGAGCCTCTTTTTAAGCTGCGTTTTGATAATTCCATTTTTTCAACACGATCTGAGGATCCAGAAACATAATTAACACTCACAGTAGATCCTTCAGTTATTTTAGAATCTCTGCGGACAATAACAAACGGCACATTTAAATACGTTGATACTGCTTGAGCGATTGGAACACCTTTTGTTGCTACTGTCATAACGGCATCGATTGGTTGTTCTAAATATTTAGTTGCAATAATTTTACCTACTTGACGCAACACACTTGGTTGTCCTAATAAATCAGACAAATAGACATATCCGCCTGGTAACAAACGATCTGATTCGGATAAACGTTCACACATTTCTTTTGCAAACTCTTCAGCTTCATCTTTTGCAATTTCAGGTATATACCGCACTCCTCCTGCTGCTCCAGGAACGGTTTCCAATGTTCCAGTACCTCGTTCTCTAAACGTTTTTTTCACTATGCTTAGATCTTCACTGATAGAAGATTTTGCAGAGTCGTAACGATTAGCAAAATAGGTAAGCGGCACTAATGTATGCGGTCGTTCTAACATGTAACGCGTGATATCAATCAAGCGTTCACTTCTTTTTATCTTCATTATTTCACCTTTTCTATTGTTTTATTTTTTTAGTTTTGCCAGGTCATTATTTCTGTCAAACATCATTATACGCGTTTCGCATACAAAAAGGTAGCTTTTTAAAAAATATTATAAAATCGTTCGCTTTTATTAGCACTTTCTCATCAAAAAAAATACGAACCTTCGTATTCATTCCCTTCATAATTTTGCTAAATAAAAAAAGGATTGAGAAAACACTCAATCCTTTTGATTTATTTGGTCGCTAGCTCTTTATTAAGAACGACTTTTTTTATATTTCAACTGCTGGATTACTTTTATTGTCATTGTTGTAATCATGAAAATAGAGATAAAAATCAAAGTGATTGTTGCGCCTGGTGGTGTACCCCATTCATATGAAACAGTTAAGCCTGTAAACATACCTACAATACCCACAAGAATACCTACAAGAATAACCCATTTAAAACTTTTGCTTATCCGCATAGCAATTGCTGCTGGGAGAATCATAATAGCTGAAACCAGCAACGCTCCTGCAATCGGCATAATTACCGCAATAGTTACCCCTGTAATAACATTGAAAAGTATTGATATTAATCGCGTTGGTAACCCAGCTGCAAAAGCCGTATCTTCATCGAAAATCAAAACATACATCGGTCTGCGAAAGACCAAAAATAAAACAATCACAATCAAAAATAATGCCGCTAATAAATAGAGTTGTTGCTGGCTGATCGTCACGATAGATCCGAACAAATACTGTTGAATAGTAGTGGTAGAACCGCCACTGCTTAAACTCATTAAAACAAGAGCCACAGACATTCCAGCAGACATCAAAATCGCAATCGATATTTCAGAATAAGATTTATACAATGTACTTAAATATTCTATTAGCACAGCTGCAATAATTACTACAATCAATGTCATAAAGGTTGGATTTACATTTAAAAACAACCCCAACGCAATTCCTGCTAATGAAATGTGTGATAACGTATCTGCCATCAATGATTGTCTTCTAAGAACTAAGAACAGACCTAGAATTGGAGAAATAACTGCAATTAAGAATGCAGCTTGGAATGCTCGCTGCATGAATCCATAGAAAAACATCTCCATGGGGAATCCTCCTTTCGGATAAGCTGAATGTGTCTATCCGCATAGTTTTTAATGTCTTCATGATTATGTGTGACCATTAAGATGCCTTTGCCATGAAACTCACTATTGTGCTTTAACAATTCATAAAATTCTGTTCTGGAGTCTAAATCCATACCCGTAGTGGGTTCATCTAAAATAAATAAATCTGGATCTGTCGCAAAAATACGGGCTAGTGATATACGTTGCTTCTGTCCACCAGAAAGATCGCCAATTTTTTTGTGGCGTAGATCCCACATACCAACTGATTTTAATGACCGTTCAACATGCTCATGGTCTTCTGCATCTAAACGTTTAAACCATTTCCCTCTTTGATAGCGCCCAGATTGAACCAATTCCAATACTGTACTAGGAAAACCAGCATTAAACGAAGCGACTTGTTGCGGAATATAACCGATTGATAAAGGTTCATTCCGATTATTTACAGCAGAAATTTTAGCTGAACCCTTAGTTGGTTTGAGCAATCCTAAAACATTGCGTAATAACGTTGATTTTGCTGCGCCATTTTCTCCCGTCAGCATAACAAACTCGCCTGGATCAACTGTGAAAGAAATATTTTCCAGTACGGGCTCTTCGTCATAATAAAAAGATAAATCCTTCACTTCAACGTAATGCATCGTTATCCCTTCTTTCTTTTACATATAGGCAGAAGTTATTGCTCCTACTCCTATTTCATTAGTTATTGAATACTTTTTTCTAGAGCGGCTAGATTATTTTTCATTAATTGAATATAATCGATTCCCTTTTCTTGGTCTTCTGTCGTAATTCCTTCAATTGGATTTAAAACTTCTAATTCTGCATCTGTCTCATTAGCTAGTGTTTCAGCAATTTTACTAGAAGATGTTTCTGCATAATAAATATACTTTATATCGTTCTCTTTTACATAATCTTGTAACTCAGCTAATTTAGCTGGGCTAGGTTCTTCTTCAGTTGAAATGCCCGCAATTGAAACTTGTTCCAAGTCATATCTGTTTGCTAAATAGGCAAAAGCTGCATGTTGTGTCACAAAAGTACGCTTAGTTGCTCCTTTAAATGCTGTTTCAAATTCTTGATTCAGTGTTTCTAATTTTTCAGTGTACGCCGTTGCATTTGTTTCATATGTTTCTTCGTTTTCTTGATCAGCAGCAATCAACCCTGCTTTAATATTATTAACTTCTTCTTTAGCAAGTATAGGATCTAACCAAATATGAGGATCAACCTCATGATCATCTCCTGCTGCTTCATGCTCACTATGTTCTTCTGTTGACTCCAATAATGAAATTCCTTCGCTAGCATTTACTACAACCGTATTTTCTGTATCAATACTTTCTAAAACGCTTGAAACCCAAACTTCCATTTCCTCACTATTGTAAATAAAAACATCTGCTTCTGAAATTGCCGCAACTTCTTTCGCACTGGGTTCATAACCATGCGTATCTGTACCTGCTTCTAACAATAAAGTTACATCTGCATTGTCTCCTGCAACATTTTTCGTAAAATCATACATCGGATAGAATGTTGTTACAACAGTTAGTTTATCTGATTTCGGTTGAGCATCTTCTTGACTCCCACATCCTACTACTACTATAAGCAAGATAGAGAACAATAACGCTAATCCAATTCTTTTTTTTCTGTTCATTGAGCTTATACCTCCTTTTGTTTATTTGTTTTTTTTATTTAATTATTATTTTACCTAAATCGTAACCATTACTATTTAAAATTCCTTATGTAGCTTATCATTATCTACTTTATGCGTCAAGAAAAATAACGTTCTAGAATAAACAATAGGATATACAGATAGGGTTGAGACTAATGCCTCAACCCTATCTATATGACTAATTTCCAGTTTACTTAAGCGTTCGTACCAAGTAAACTTCATTACAAAATCCTTTCAAACCATTATACACACGCTGAGCTTTTGAATATTTCTTACATAAAGCATACACTGTTGGGCCACTTCCACTCATTAAAGCAGCGTCTGCTCCAAATTGAAGCATCTTTTTTTTGATATGATTAATATCCGGTTGTTTTATAGCAGAAACGGTTTCTAAAGCATTACCCGTACTGTCAGCCATTTGAACGTAATCCTTTTCTTGAATAGCTGTTAACATTTTGTCTGTTTCCGGATGAACTAACTGATCAAATGAAAGATTTTCAAAAACAGTCCATGTTGAAATACCTTTTTTAGGCTTAACCAACACTACCCAACATTGTGGCGGAGCCTCAATTTGCTGTATTTTTTCTCCGCGACCTGTTGCATATGCTGTTCCACCATAAACACAATAAGGAACATCCGAACCGATTTTCTCACCTAGAAGAGCTAATTCATCATTGCTCAAGTTTAAATGCCATAAACGATTAAGTCCTCTTAAAGTAGCAGCCGCATCACTGCTACCACCAGCTAAACCGGCAGCGATTGGAATATTCTTTTCAATACTAATATCGACGCCTTTTTCAATTTGATAGGTATCTTTCAAAAGTTTTGCAGCCTTGTACGCATGATTGCGTTGATCCAGTGGTAGAAAACCATTAGTTGAATGAATAACGATCTGATCTTCTTCAATTGTTTTTAGCACTATGCGATCTGCTAAATCAACTGAAGTCATTACCATCTGCATTTCATGGTAACCATCATCTCTCTTATGCAAAACATCCAAACATAAATTAATTTTAGCTGGTGCCTTTTCTATTATCTCCATTTATCCTTCACTCCTTTCTGTTATATTTTTTTATTGTCTGTAAAACATACTAGCCTAAAAAAAAAGATTTGAAAAGCAAGAACGGCATAATTTAACTTAAATGTTATAAAAAGTAGGATTTAATGGCTTTAAGTTCGCACTATTCAAAATAAAAGACTTCTTTTCAGTAGTTTCAATAAGAAAAGGCCTAGACAAAAAATGTCCTAGACCTGTTCTCTTTATGTACGTGGAGCTATCAATTCAACTTTAATTCTATCAGGATCTTCGAAAAAAGCGGCATAATGCTGCTCTCCACCAGCAAATGGATGTCGATTTTGATAAAGAATTTCAATACCTCTGTCTTGCAGTTGTTTTGTCAGACTGTCTACTTGTTGTTTAGAACCGGCCTGAAAGGCTAAATGATTCAATCCTATATGCCCTCTATGGTAACCTTCTAAAAGAAATCTATCTTTTGTTTGAACAAAAACAAGATAAGTTTCATCTTTTTTCCAACTTTTCCCTTCATCCCAATTCTGGAACGGTTGATAACCCAACTCCTCTAGAAACCATCCCCAAAATTCTATTGATTTTTCTAAATTAGAAACATTTAGTTCAATATGATGAATATGCCCCATTTCCAATAGCTAGCCTCCAAAGAATGCAGTTTAATCTATACAAAAAAAACGAGCTTATAATGGCTCGTTAAAATTAGTTCTATTCTATTTAAATTTTACGATTTTAAGCTAATTGGCGTTTTTCTTCTCCAATAAATTCAATTTCTACAGATTGAGTTAAAACATCTGTATAACTATATGAAACACGTTCAAATGCGTTTTCATCTTGGTCTAGCTCAACCACAAATACTGAATGATATGTGTCGGCTAATATACCTTTACGTTCGGTTTTTTTCTTACGACCAGCTTGCGCGGTCAACATAATCTTCTTACCTAAATGATCATCTAAGCTTTCTTTAATGTCTGCTAATGTACTTGGCATCAGATTCACCTCACTCGTCTTATACCATTATATCATACTGACCAAAATTTTACAAGTATACCATATGAAAACCTTATGCACAAATAATAATTCTCTCATATTACATTTTTTTAATGTCTTGCTATTGCTGATATACAAGCTTGTATTAGAAAAAGAACTAATCTTTTTCTAATACAATTTCGTCAATTGCATCTGATAAAAGAGCAAATTCTGCTAAACTCAAGGTTTCTCCGCGACGTTTAGGATCAATATTTGCTGCTTCTAAGGCTTGTGTTAATTTTTCTCTCGTTTCATCTTCTTTACCATATCTGATTAACAAATTGTTCCAAAGCGTTTTACGTCTTTGTACAAAGGCTGAACGAACAAGCGCAAAAAAGGATTTCTCATTTTTGACTGTTACACTTGGTGTAGCTCTTCTTGTTAATTTAATAATGGCTGAATCAACATTTGGTTGTGGGATAAAGACTGTCTTAGGAACAATAAAAGCCACTTCTGCTTCCATGTAATATTGAATAGCAATAGACAAAGACCCATATGCTTTGCTTCCTGGAGCAGCTGTTATTCGTTCTGCTACTTCTTTTTGCATCATGATTGTTAATCCATCAATTCGAACAGGCGTTTCTAAGAAATGCATAATAATAGGTGTTGTAATGTAGTATGGCAAGTTAGCCACAACAACTAATGGTTCATCTAAATCAATCATTTCGGGTAACATTTCTTGTAAATTAACTTTCAATACATCACTATGAACAACAGAAATATTATCATACGGGCTTAAAGTATCTGCTAAAACTGGCAATAAACGGTTATCTATTTCAAAAGCAATTACTTCTTTACTGGCTCTTGCAAGATGCTCCGTTAAAGCTCCTATTCCAGGACCTACTTCGATGACATTTGTATTTTTATCGATATCAGAAGCCGCTACAATATTACTTAAAATATTAGGATCTACAATAAAATTCTGTCCTAAACTTTTCTTTACTGAAAAACCATATTTTTCCATTATTTCTTTTGTTCTTGATGGGGTTGCTATATCTTTACGATTCGTCATTTTCTTCCTCCAAAATTTGATGCATCACTGTCACAACTTCTTCAGGAGAGATTTGAAACATTTGCAATCTCTTTTGAAGTTGTCTTCCATTAGTGTAACCAATATTGAGCTTTTCACCCAATTTTATTCGTCTCTTTCGAGCAGAATGCCCCATGATTAAGCCAGCATCCATTAACAATTCTTTTGATATTAAAGACTCTTTAGCAATCGTTTCTGTATAGCATTTTGATAACGCTGCACGTATCGCATCTGGAGAAGCATGCTCAATCCCCAAACTGCCTTTCCCCTTTGATTTTGCTTCAGCTCTTGTTAGAAAAGCATGTTTAACTCCAGGGATGGCTTGCGAAATAATTTTACGGATTTTTTCACCTGGAAAATCAGGATCCGTGAACACAATTACGCCTCTTGTTTCATGAGCTTTTCGAATCAATTTTAACGTCTTTTCATCAATCGCTGATCCATTTGTTTCAATAGTATCTGCTTCGACTGATTCTAAAATACGTCTTGTATCATCGCGGCCTTCAACTACAATAATTTCTTTTATTTTTTCCATTAAACTAACCTAAATAAGCGATTGGCATTCTGCATTGTTTGTTTAGCTACTTCTTCGTAACTCACGCCTCTTTGCTTAGCTACTTCTTCTGCTACATATTTAACATATGCGGGTTCATTGCGTTTTCCCCTGAAATGCATTGGAGCCAAGTAAGGCGCATCCGTTTCAATCAACAGTTTATCAAAAGGAGCTGCTTTAGCTACCTCTCTTACCTCAGGAGCATTTTTAAAAGTGATGACTCCACTTACAGAAATATGCATTCCCAAGTCTAAGAATCGTTCCATCCACAATGTATCCCCGCTAAAGCTGTGCATAATACCACCAATATCTTCAACGTGTTCTTTTTTCATCAACTGATAAGTATCTTCAATCGAATCTCTCATGTGTATACTGATAGGCATCTTCAACTCTTTAGCAATTTGAATTTGTCTATGAAAAACATCTTTTTGAACATCTTTAGGAGAAGTATCCCAATGATAATCCAAGCCCATTTCTCCCATCGTCACAACTTTTGGCAATTGCAATTGATGGTAGAGCTTTTCTTCAATTTCTTCCGTGTACAAATAACTTTCAGTAGGGTGCCAACCAATAATGCTATAGATTTCTTTATATTCTTTGCTCAAAGCTAAAGATTTTTCAATTGTTTCAGTATCAAAGCCGACAACGGCCATCCTAGTGACATCATTTTCTAGTGCACGCTGCACAGTTTCTGGAACTTCATTGTCAAATTCCTCCGCATTCACATGCGTATGTGTATCAAATAACATCGTAACATCCTTTCTTTTTTTGCATTTACAGAAACACCCTGCTAAATGAGTTTCCAGCAGGGTATTCGTTTTATAAGATTTTAAGCAACTTCAGATCCATTTGGAGCTTCTGTTGGCGCTTCAATGATTTGCAATTTACCATCTTTTTCAGCTGATAAGATCATTCCTTGACTAATTTCTCCACGCATTTTACGTGGTTTCAAGTTCGCAACAATCACAACTTTTTTTCCGATTAAAGCTTCTGGATTTGGATACCATTCTGCAATACCGGAAAGAATTTGGCGATGACCTTCATCTCCTGCATCTAAACGGAATTTCAAAAGTTTATCTGCTCCTTCGACTTTTTGACAGTCTATTACTTCAGCAACTTTCAATTCAACTTTATCAAAATCTTCATATTTGATTTGTTTTTCTTTTGTTGAAACTAAAGTTGTCTCTGAAGGATCCCACTCGGCTTCCACTTCAGTAAACTCTTCTGTTGAATTGCCAGAAACATTTGCCATTTGCTCTTTGATATAAGCAACTTCTGCATCTATATCTAAACGTGGAAATATAGGTGTCCCTTTTTTGA
Organism: Carnobacterium jeotgali MS3; assembly: GCF_000745125.1. GTDB lineage: Bacteria > Bacillota > Bacilli > Lactobacillales > Carnobacteriaceae > Carnobacterium_B > Carnobacterium_B jeotgali. The sequence goes on along the minus strand of NZ_JQNF01000010.1, from coordinate 797,697 downwards.
TTACCGTAGTATTTGTAGGGAAGGAACCAAACTGGATAGTTGACCAGTCACCAGCAAATTCTCCTTCAACTCCTAATTGAGCAAAAACCTCTTTAGGGGCGTGAGTTAAGAACGGTTGCAATAAAATAGCCGAAATACGAAGCGTTTCTGCTAAATGAACCATCACACTAGCCAACTCGTTTTTTTGATCTTCTTCTTTTGCTAATTTCCATGGAGCTGTTTCATCAATGTATTTATTGGCACGCGAAATCAATACCCAAACATGGCTTAGCGCACTACTAAATTGCATATTTTCCATTTCTTCTTGGTAATTTGTACAAACTTTTTCTGCTGTTTCTTTTAGAACCGCATCAAATTCCGTAACATTACCAGTATAGTCTGGAACTTTTCCATCAAAGTATTTATTGATCATCGCAATGGTACGATTCAACAAGTTTCCTAAATCATTTGCTAAGTCGTAATTCACACGAGACACAAAGTCTTCCGGAGTAAACACTCCATCGCTACCAAAAGTCACTTCACGCATCAAGTAATAACGTAAAGCATCTAACCCATATTGCTCTACTAGCATTTCTGGATAGACAACATTTCCTTTGGATTTAGACATTTTACCTTCTTTCATCAATAACCAGCCGTGGCCAAATATTTTTTTAGGCAATGGCAAATCTAATGCCATTAACATAATCGGCCAATAAATTGTATGGAAACGAACGATTTCTTTTCCTACCATATGCACATCTGCTGGCCAGAATTTATCAAATAATGATGTATCATCTGTTCCATAACCCAATGCCGTAATGTAATTTGCCAACGCATCAATCCACACATAAATAACGTGTTTCGGATTGCTAGGTACTTTAACTCCCCAAGTAAATGTTGTACGTGAGACAGCTAGATCTTCTAAACCTGGTTTGATAAAGTTATTGATCATTTCGTTTTTACGCGATTCCGGCTGAATAAAATCTGGATGTTCATTATAATAAGCCAATAAACGATCTGCATATTTGCTCATTCTAAAGAAATAAGACTCTTCTTTAATCAGCTCGACTGGATGTCCACTATCTGGTGACTTTCCACCGACAATCTTGCCTTCAGCATCTCGTTCAACATCAACTAACTGTGTTTCGGTATAGAACGTTTCATCTGGAACAGAATACCAACCTTCATATTCATCGAGGTAAATATCGCCTTGCGCTAAAAAGCGTTCAAAAATATCTGCTACAACTTTCTCATGTATAGGGTCAGTCGTACGAATAAACTTATCATTACTGATTTCCAGTAACTCCCACAAATTTTGCATGCCTTCAGCCATTTCGTCCACATATTCTTGCGGCGTAATGTTTAATTCTTGTGCTTTGTTTTCAATTTTTTGACCATGTTCATCACTACCTGTCAAATAGAAAACGTCAAAGTCTTGCATTCTTTTATACCGTGCCATAACGTCACACGCAATCGTTGAATAGGCATTTCCAATATGCAATTTTCCGCTTGGGTAATAAATAGGTGTTGTAATATAAAATGTTTTTTTCTCAGTCACTTTAGGTGCCTCCTTAGTAGGTTTAGCTACTCTATTCTAACCCTCTATCAAACAATCTTTTAGAAAAGAAGGTGCGTTTAGGCAACAAATGAGTAGGGTGCTTTTTTATTTAAGTTGATTTTCCTCAAAAGCTTTCTGAAATAGTATACCACAGAAAACGACCAGAAATAGGAAAATCCGAACGAATTATCACTTCTTAAACAAACTTTCACCTACTATCTTTAAGACTTCTTAAGGCAATAAATTCATTTTTTGCAAACCTTTTAAAATACCGTTGTTCTCTGGAGAAGCTGTAATTGCATCTGCGATTTGTTTCAATTCACTGCGACCGTTTTCCATAGCAACACCCATACCAACTGCTTGCAACATTTCGATGTCATTCAATCCATCTCCAAATGCAGCCGTTTCGCTAACCTCGATTCCCATATGATCAATCAACTTTTGGATTCCCACTGCTTTAGACATTCCTTTCGAGATTACATCTACTGAATAAGGATTCCATCTTGTGAAATGGCAATCTGGGAAAGCTTCTTGATAAAAATCATCGTATTCTTCTGTTGTATGAATAATACATTGATAAATAACACGGTTTTCATAGTAATGCGGCAAAACTGGCTTTACTTTTTTAGAAGAACCAATATAACGTGTAACCAATTTCATCACTTTTTTGGGAGGAGCTATCGGAACTCGTTGAATCATTTTCTTTAATAGACCTTTTTGTCCAAATGTAACTAGCGACGTACCTAATATCTCATCACTCCCACAAAATGCAATTCGTTGCTTATTTGTTTCCGCGGCGAGCGCCAACCGTTTAACAGAATCTACTGATAATGGATTTTGATGGATAACTTCTCCTTCATATACTACATATTGTCCATTTAACGTAATATGTGTTTGAATATCTAACTCTTTCAAAATTTCATCAATTCTAAAAGGTGCCCTTCCCGTTGCAATGACCGGTGTAATACCCTTCTTTTTTAAATCTTGAATAGCTTTTCTAGCAGAATTCGGAATTTTTTTTCTCTCTGTCAATAGCGTTCCATCAATATCAAAAAATACAAGTTTATACATCTCAATGGCTCCCTTTAATTTTTTTTACTCAAATTACTATTTTATTTTATTGCTGCAGATATTAGTGAAATAAATTGTTTCGCGTGAAACAATTCAAATGTTATTTATTTCGTTTTACTCTCTTAAAGGCCCAAATTTAATTGCAGCCTTTCACTTTCCTTAATAATAACGGTTGCGATACAATAAGGCTAGTTATTCACTACTCAAGAAAGAAGGAATCCTCATGATTTCTATCGGTTTAACCGGTTGGTCTGATCACGACTTATTGACCATCCACGCTTCTAAACGATTGGAAGACTATAGTTCGCACTTTCCATTTGTAGAATTAGATACTAGCTTTTATGCTATTCCTCCTAATAAAAACATTTTGACTTGGATGGAAAAAACACCTGATACTTTTCAATTTATCCCAAAGGCTTTTCAAGCAATGACTCTGCACAAAGATTGGTTGAAATTTTTTCCAACTGAAGAGCACATGTTTGAACATTATATTGCTGTTTTCGAACCAATGATTACAGCCAATCGAATCAAGGCTTTTTTATTTCAATTTCCGCCTTATTTTGATTGTACGAAAGAACATGTTCAGTATTTAAGAAAAATCCGCCTATTTATGGGAGAATTGCCCGTTGCTATTGAATTCCGTCATTCTAGTTGGTTTAGTGAGACAAATAAAGAAAATACACTTCTCTTTTTAACAGAAGAAAAGTTCATTCATACTGTTGTTGACCAACCTCAAACTCCTGGAAACAGTGTTCCTTTAGTTAACAAAGGAACACATGCAGCATTAACGCTCGTTCGCCTGCATGGTCGGAATTATGAAGGTTGGTTAGATGCTAGCGGACCTGATTGGCGCAAAAAAAGAACCCTATACGATTACACTTCAGACGAGTTAGATGAATTCGCAGCACTTATTCGCCAATTAGAAAAAGATTCAAAAGAAGTCGCAGTTATTTTTAACAATAATTCTGGTGGACACGCCGCAAAAAATGCAAAACAATTGCAAAAAAAATTGCAGCTTACTTTCGAAAATCTTGCTCCGCAACAGACCGATTTAGATTTATTTGGAGAGGGTTTTTAAAATTATTCCAACTAAATAAAAAACAATAGAGTCTACTCTTAGTGAGTAAACTCTATTGTTTTTTATGAAATAGCCAGGACACTTCTATAAATTCTTACAAAATAGACGGAATTGCTTTTAATAAATCTGAGATCGTCTTAAGCCTTAACAATATAAGCGCTAGCCTTGCTATAAGCAATCAAATCAATTTATCTTCGCTTATATTGACCATTACACATTACCAGAATTTTTTTTATGCCAATTTCTGACTAAAACAGATAAAGTAAAACAAATTATGAAATAAACCACTGCTAAGAAACCATAAATTAAAAAGACTTCTGAAGTTTTTGTGACTTTCCCTAAAATAACTTGTCCGCTTCGCGTAAATTCCATTATTCCTAAACCAGCAAGAAAAGATGTATCTTTAATAGTTGTAATGACTTGTGACAATAAAGAAGGAATTATTTTTTTGAACGTTTGCGGCAAAATAATGTACAGTAAGGTTTGAAAAAAAGAAAAACCTTGAGAATGAGCTGCTTCGAATTGTCCTTTGGGTATAGCATTTAAGCCTCCACGTACAATTTCTGCTACTACGGCTGCTGTATATAAAAATAAAGCTAGTGAGCCTTTTACTAAAATCGTACTTCCCGGAATCAGAAATGCACAACCTAGCATCCATAAAAGTAAGGGCGTATTGCGAAACAATTCAATATAAAAACTAGCTAATTTGCCAAAAACTTTCTTTTCGTAATTTCTAACCAATCCTAAAAGGGTTCCTAATAGTATTGAAAGAATGATCACGCATAAAGAAATTACTAAACTAGTCCTTAATCCATTTAATAAAAACAACAGGTTTGGCTGCGTAAAAACGGTTTGTATGGATTCTATCATTCCATCACCTCCGGAATATCCACTACCATAGCATCATTCTTCTTTAATTTTTCTTCATATTTTCTTGAGAATGTAGCCAATGGGAAACACAAAATGAAGTAAAGCAATCCCGCAACCACATAAGATGTTCCATAATTCAAACTAGATGAAGCATAAGAATCAGCTGCATACATTAAGTCTGCTCCAGCAATAATTGCTAGTACGGATGTGTTCTTGATTAAGTTTACCGCTTGATTCGTCAACGGCGGCAAAATACTCTTTACCATTTGCGGCAATATGACGTAGCGCATGGTCTGAGTGTAATTAAAACCTTGCGAGTATGCGGCTTCTTGCTGGCCTTTTGGAATAGATAGTATGCCTGCACGCACCACTTCTCCAATATAAGCTCCATGATACAATCCAACACCTATTACCCCAATCATAAACTCGCTCAACACCAAACCAGCCATTGCCAATCCGTTATACATAAAGAAAATCTGGATAACTAGTGGGATATTTTGGAAAATCTCCACATATACTCTTGCTATTGAACGTAAAATCACATTTTGTGCAGTGGACAAGATGCCTATAATGACGCCAATCACCAATGACAGTGCTAATGCTAAAATAGCTACTTGGAGTGTTCTTAAAAATCCAGAACCAAAGTGATCAAAATTTTGAAAAAGATCCTCCCATCTCCAAAGAGCAAATGGATTCGTACTTTTCATTATTCACTCAATCCCCACTCTGAAACCAATCCATCAAGAGTGCCATCTTCTCCCCATGTTGTGATTAAATCATTTGTGTAGTCTGCTAATTCCGTGTTCGTTTTCTTCGTTGCAATTCCATAATCTTGCGTCGCAAAACGATCTGATAAAATCTCAGTTGAGTCATCTAAGTATCCAGCTAAAATAGATCTGTCTACACTAAATGCATCTACACGCCCTGAATCCAAAGCTGCTTTGATTTCAGGATAAGTTGCGTATTCTGAAAAATCGATTGCGATATCGTATTTTTCAGCTTCTGCTTCAATAGCTTCTGCTGTGGTAGAACTTTGTGATACACCAATAGTTGCTCCATCCATATCTTTTAATCCTTCATAATTTTTATCTTTCTTCACTAATAGACCAACTGCATCTTCATAATACGCATCCGTGAAGTTATAGGTCTCTTTACGCTCTTCTGTTACCGTAAAAGTAGCAATAATCATATCTACTTCGCCGTTGTCTAGTAACGGACCGCGCGTTTTAGCTGTAACGGGTGTCAATTCAATAGCATCTGGATCACCTAATATCTCTTCCGCTAACTTTTTAGCAATATCGATTTCAAATCCTTCTATTTCACCTGTATCCGTATTTTTCAAGCCAAAATTTGGAACATCTTCTTTGACACCAACTTTTAATACTCCTGCTTCTTTGATTGATTCAACCGTTACTTGATCTGAATTATTTGTAGTTCCTGCTTTTGTTGCATCATCATCTGAGGAACAAGCTCCTAAAAATAACACACTAGACAAAACCACTGTCGCTAATAAATTTCTCTTTTTCATTTCTTTTCCTCCTAAGTAAATTCCATTTTTTTATCTTAAAATTTTGCTTAAAAATTCTTTAGTTCGTTCATGAGTGGGATTTTCAAAGAAATGTTCTGGTGGCCCCACTTCAAGAATGGCCCCGTCGTCCATGAAAATCACACGATCCGCTACTTGTTTAGCAAAACCCATTTCATGTGTCACAACAACCATTGTGATATTCATACTAGATAACTTAATCATGACGTCCAACACTTCTTGAACTGTCTCAGGGTCTAAAGCAGAAGTGGGCTCGTCAAATAAAATTATTTTTTTTTCAGAACAAAGAGATCTCGCAATAGCGACTCTTTGTTGTTGTCCTCCAGAGAGCGTTGAAGGATACGCTGTTGCTTTTTCTCGTAACCCTACGATATCTAAATACCGATAAGCAATTTCTTCTGCTTCTTTTTTTGATTTGTTTTGTAATTTCATCGGTCCAATTGTTAGGTTTCCTAACACTGTCATATGCGGATAGAGGTTAAACTGTTGAAAAACCATTGCAGAAGAATTTCGCACCATTTCTAATTTATTTTTTGCTGTTAGTTGGTTTCCTTCTATATAAACTTCTCCCGATGTTGGTTCTTCAAGAAAATTCATACATCTGACTGTTGTACTTTTCCCAGAACCAGAAGGTCCTATGATAACAAGCTTTTCCCCCTCTGCCACCTCTAAATTAATATCTTTTAATACATGGTGGTCGCCGAAATATTTATTTACATTCTGTAACTTAATCAACTTTTCCTCATCTCCTTTGCAAAAACATTTTAGTCATTAGGTTAGATTTTTTAGACAGGTGAGGTTTTCTTCCTGCTTAAAATAATAGTATAGATACTCGTTTATGAGAAATCAATTAACATATATCTTTTTCATGTGATATATCCTCACACGATTTTAGTAGAAATAAACACAAAACACAACAAAAACCCTTCATTTGATTGATTTTCAAAAGATTAAAAAACTATCATCTTTCTCATTTATTTATTAAAATAAACAAAAACCTCAAACCAATGAATGATTAAACTCATCGGTTTGAGGTTTTAACTATTTTTATACTTATCTAAAAATACTAGTTTTTCTAATGGTTAGTTTAGTAGTTCCTTTGCTAATAAACGATAAACAGCTAAACGTTTTTCTTGTGAATGAGGAATACTGCAAATCATAGCTTCGTCAAACCCAAATTGTGCTTGATCTTCCAATAACTTTTCAGCAATTTCTTTTGGAGGACCAACTAGATGCAATTTGCGTCCTTGTTGAATCGTCAATTTATCAATTTCAGTCAGTGGGTAATTTTGCGCTTCTTCAGGCGTCATTAATTGTCCCATACGGCCTTTCCCCATTAATAAACGGGCGATATCTTGCGGCTTAGCTTCATATTCAGCTTCATCTCTTGTCTCAGCCGTTGTGACCAAGTAAGCAACATTGATAGTCGATTTTTCCATAAAGGCAGATGGTTGAAAATTGACTCTATATTCATCAAAAATATCTTTTGTCATTCCACCCATAAAGAATTGAGCAAATGAATACCCTACTCCCATTTGAGCTGCTTTTCGTGCACTACTTCCACTTGATCCTAACAACCAAGATTCAGGCAATTGGATATGCGAAGGAGTAGCAATTGTTCGATTATACAATCGATCTTCAGGTACTTCATCATTGATTAATTTTAATGCTGTATCAAATTTTTCATACATATTATCCAACATCGGCTGACGACCTTCTGATAAAGCGTAAATCGAATTATTGTCGCCACCTGGAGCACGGCCTACCCCAAAATCAATTCTTCCTGGTGCAAAAGCACTTAACGTTTTAAACACCTCAGCTAATTTCAATGGCGAATAATGCATCATCATAATGCCACCCGTACCGATTCGAATATTTTTTGTTTTTGCTGCTAAATGTGCTGCGGTGATCTCAGGAGCCGAACTTGCATAACCATTTGTTCCATGGTGTTCTGCCATCCACATACGTGTATACCCTAATTCATCTGCTAAAATAGCCAATTCTTCTGCTTTCAATAATGCTTCTGCAGCCGTATTTCCACTTGTTATCGGTGCTTGATCTAAGACACTTAATCTCACTATTTTTCCATCTCCTCATTATGCAATACGTGCTATCCTGTATTGTCGTTTCTTATATCCCGTTTCTGTCTCTAGTATAAAGAAATACATAGATGATTTCTATTTTGTGGTTCTTAGTTGATGTTATTTATTTTTTTAATACGCGCATAGCATTTAGGACGGCGATAACCGTTACACCAACATCTGCAAAAACGGCTTCCCACATTGTTGCAATACCCACTGCACCTAGAATTAAGAAAAAGCCCTTTACTGCAAGTGCTAGAATGATATTTTGCCATACAATTCTTCTAGTATCTTTTGCGACTTGCATAACTGTTCCAATTTTAGATGGTTTATCGTCCATTATAACGATATCTGCCGCTTCAATTGCTGCGTCTGAACCTAATCCTCCCATTGCAATTCCTATATCTGAACGTGCTAATACTGGAGTATCATTGATTCCATCACCGACAAAAGCGACTTTTTCTTTTGGTCCTTTACGCGCCATAATTTCTTCCATTTTCTCTACTTTGTCTTGAGGCAGAAGCTCTGCGTAGAACTCGTCAATACCTAACTTCTTAGCCACGGCTTCTCCCACGGCTTTCGAGTCTCCGGTTAGCATAATAACGTGCTCTACACCTTTCTCTTTCATTAACGCTATTCCTGCTGCAGCGTCTTCCTTAATTGCGTCTGCAATCAAAATATGACCAACATACTTTTTAGCAACAGCTAGGTAAATAATGGTTCCAATTTCTTTTGAATCCCTAAATGAAATATTGAACTCTTGCATCAATTTCGCATTTCCTGCTAATACTTCTTTCCCATCAACTTTCACTTGAATACCATGACCAGAAATATCATTGTATTCCGTAATGCGGTTCTCATCAATTTTCTCTTCATATTTTTCTTTAATCGATTCAGCAATTGGATGTGAAGAATGAGTCTCAGCGTATGCGGCCAACTCTAACAACTGGTGTTTATTCCATCCATTTTCAGGTTGAATATCCGTGATTTCAAATTTACCCTTTGTCAACGTTCCAGTCTTATCCATAATAACGTATTTAATATCGTTCAATCCTTCTAAGAAGTTACTACCTTTCACCAAAATCCCTTTTTGTGAAGCTGATCCAATCCCACCAAAAAAACCAACAGGAATCGATACAACCAATGCACACGGACAAGAAATAACCAGGAAGATGCTTGCTCGATAGATCCATTCATTAAATGTAGCTCCTGGAAAAACTAATGGCGGAATAATCGCTAGGATTAAAGCCATAATAACAACAGCTGGCGTATAGTAACGCGCGAACTTCGTAATAAAGTTTTCTGTAGGTGCCTTTCGACTGCTTGCATTTTCTACTAAATCAAGGATTTTTGTAACCGTTGATTCAGAAAAAAGCTTCTCAACTTCCACTTCAATTAGACCATTTTTATTGATAAATCCACTCAAAACACTGTCTTTTACTGCCACACTTCTAGGAACCGATTCACCAGTTAAGGCTGAAGTATCCATTGAAGTCGTTCCAGTAACAATCTTCCCATCTAAAGGAACTTTTTCCCCTGGCCGTATGACAATCGTATCGCCAACTCTAATCGTATCTGGCGCAACACTCTTTGTGTTGCCATCTGCTAGCTTTAGATTCGCATAATCGGGTCTTATATCCATCAAATCAGCAATCGACCTTCGGGATCTATTGACCGCAACACCTTGAAAAATTTCTCCTACTTGATAAAATAGCATAACAGCTACCGCTTCTGGATATTCCTGAATATAAAAAGCACTTATCGTAGCGATAGTCATCAAAAAGTTTTCATCAAATAGTTGGCCATTAAACATATTTTTGATGGCTCTCCAGACTACATCGTATCCTGCTACAAGATAGGCAACTACAAACAATCCTAAGGATAACAGTTCATTCATAGGAACAAAATTTGCCACTAATAACAACACCAAAGAAATGACTAACCGACTAGTGGTCTTCTTCACATTGCTTTCTACATGGCTATGTTCGTGTGGATGATGCGGTTCTTCTAGCTGGCTTGTTTCTTTATTTTCAGCCGTTGGCAGGCCATTCTTTCCAATCGGAAGCTTATCTGATTTAGAAAGCAATGTTACATCAGGTTCCAGTTTGTTTATTTTTAATTTGATGATAGGTAGAATGTTTTTCTCTTTTTGTTTGTCAACATCAAAACTAAGAGTCTTTGTCATATAATTAGCGTTACTGTTTGTGACGCCCGCAATTTTTGATACACCATTTTCAATTTTACTCGCACAATTTGCACAATCTATCCCTTCAAGTATCCACTCATGGCGTTTCTTTTCTTCAGACATAAAAATTCCTCCTGTACAAATTTCTAAATCGTAATAACTCTGTTTTATATATGATTTTTTTTTCATGTGTCTCAAAAAAAGTATACCACGAATACGAATAAAGTCAACAAATTCAAGCTTTATTATTGTTACTTTTCTCCTCTTGCTTTTAAAAAAAAGCGTGCTATTCTTAACACATGAATCTTACTTAATGTATCCAAGGAGGTTAACCATGACAACTAAAGAACCATCTATCTTAGATCAAGAAACGCTTACTTCCGTTAGCAAGATATTCAAACTTTTACAAAATGAAGCTAGACTTTCTATTATTTATTTATTAAAAGACCAAGAATTAAGTGTGGGTGAAATTACTGATTTAATAAATATGGAACAGTCAGCTGTTTCTCATAAGTTAATCGCACTAAAAAAAGCTCACTTAGTTAAAACCAGAAGAGAGGGGAAAACGATTTTTTATAGTTTAGATGACGATCATGTTTTCAATATCTTGGAACAAGTTATCACCCATAGCAAAGAATCCAACTAACTTTGCAGCCTTTTAGTTGAGGCTTTGCTTAAAGAGAAAGACCACCATGAAATGTATTAGGTGGTCTTTCTCTTTAATTATTTAAATAACAATACACTAAAGAAATCAAAAAATTACATCAGAATTTCCGATATTTCCTTTAAATATTCCATCCCTAACTATACAGTTAAACTCCTTTCCTCAAATACTTCTTTTCCAATAATTTATGTGGGTGTTAATCCTACTTTTGTATAGCGTTCTTTATCAAATAAAGCTTGTCCTTTCGTTAACGTCCTCATTCATGCTGTGATAAGCAAAATGATAAAACAGTTCCCATAATTCATACCAAATACGAGGATTTTTGCCAGTTAGTTCTTCAATTTTTTGAATTCTATAATTTAATGTGTTTCTATGAATATGAAGTTTTAGCGAAGTGTCATTGATACTTTTATTATTCCTCGCAAAACTGATTAGTGTTTCTGCGTATTCTGGTGCCACTTCCTTTATCTTCTTCAACAGTTTCTGATTAGGGGGAAGAGAAAATGAAAATAAATTAGCTAAATAGCAGCTCTCTGTTTTATTTATTCCTTCTTTCTTTGTGTTTAAAAAAGATAGCAAAGCATATGTCTGTTTGATATCTTGAAGAATTTGATCAATGTTTTTTTCACTAGAGCTGATGATAATAAATTCATTAGTAGCTGTTTCTAATGAATCAACAGTCTCCATAAAAATAATAGAACCTTCAGACCATTCAAATAGTTCTTTCTTAGACGCAATTGCTCTCAGTATTTCCTTCCTTTCAGCAAAGACACCATAATAGGGCTGCCCTAATTCTAACTCGTATTTTTCACTAGCTTCTTTTTTCAGCAGTTCCGTGTACATGCCATCTGATAGACGGACTTGTTTCAAAAATTCATTCTTAGCTACTCTGTTCTCTTCTTTTTGTTTATAAATATTTAATTCTTCAATCAAAAGCAACGCGACTGTTTTAACAATTTTTGTGAATGGACGAACTTCATTAGGATCACCTGTAATTCCAACTACTCCAATAATAGTGTCTTCATATATTATTGGCTCGTTTGTCCCTTTTTTCTCTAAATGCGTATCTTGATAAACCTCTATAATCTTCTTTTCTTTAATTGCACGTTCAGCTGCTCTATGCGAAGTTCCAATACGATTACTGTCGCCACTTGCAATAATAATACCTAAGTCATTCATAATATTGATATTGTAAGGAATATCTTCCATAAGTTTACTGACGATTAGACTAGCCTGAATATTCGTTAACACGTTACTTCTGCCACCTTTTCTATACAAAAAACAGTTTAGAATGATACATCCTAAACTGTTTTTTCTTAGCTTCTAAGTTAAAGTATCTTCTTATAAACTTAAAATATCAAGTATATCTCCTAAAATAGATGAGGCTTATTTCTGTTCATTGGTTAAGGATAAGATTCGAGCAATGTTTTCACAGGTTCGTTCTAGATTTAATGCACCACTTTTCAAAGCTTCGTCAATCGATTCGGCCTTTGAAAGAATCCCAAAAATAGCCGTCATCCCTTCGTCATATAGCACACCAACATCTTTTCCAATGTAACCAGCACAAGCAAAGACGGGTTTTTGATAGTGTTTTGCAACTTTTGCGACCCCATATGGCGCTTTTCCGAACTTAGTTTGAAAATCCATGCCACCTTCGCCAGTAAAAATAAAATCAGCTTCAGCAATTTGTTCCTCTAGTTGATTGATCTCAATAACAATGTCAATTCCAGGTCTTAGTGTTGCATTTGTAAAAGCTAGTAAACCAGCGCCTAGTCCACCTGCTGCCCCAGCTCCAGGTAGATGTTCAATAGATTTTTTTACATCTTTTTGAATAATGTGCGCATAATGTTTTAAATTAGAGTCTAATTGTTGCACCATTTCTGGTGTAGCTCCCTTTTGAGGACCAAATACATGAGCAGCCCCATGCTCTCCAGTCAATGGATTTGTAACATCACTGGCAACTTCAATTTCGATTTCTTTTATTCGAGGATCTAATTCAGCAGTATCGATTGATACTAATTGATTTAAAGCTCCTCCTCCTTGAGGAAGCGATTGTCCATTTTCGTCTAAAAACTTCACACCCAATGCTTCGGCCATTCCAGCTCCACCATCATTCGTTACGCTACCGCCAATTCCGATAATAATTTTTTCTACACCGTGATCCAGAGCCGCTTTGATCAATTCTCCTGTGCCATATGTAGAAGTAATCAATGGGTTTCGACGCTCTTTTGGCAACAATTCAATCCCATTTGCTTTTGCCATTTCAATGACTGCTGTTTTATTGTCACCTAAAACACCAAAATAGGCCGTTACTTTTTCTTCAGGAATCGGACCGGACACTTCAACATTGATTCGTCTTCCTTCTGTTGCATCTACTAACGAATCAACCGTTCCTTCGCCTCCATCAGCCATTGGAACAAGACTGATTTCTGCATCCTTGAATACTTTTCTGATCCCTCTAGCCATTGCTTCACAGGCTTCTTTTGCACTCATACTTTCCTTAAACGAATCTGGTGCAACAACAAATCTTTTTACCATTATATTTGCCTCTTTTCCATTAATTAGTTCAGAATAAATCCATATAAAATAGTTGCAACTACAGTCATTGACCCACCTACACACATCTCGTAGGGAATAACCTTCAATCTTTCTTTTATCGTCATGTTCATACTATTTGCACTAATATGGAAATAATTCCCTTGTGGAACACTATCAATAACGGTTGCTCCTGTATGAACCATTACAGATGCTGCTAAAGAAGAAGTTCCTGTATCTAGAATGGCTTGTCCAAATGATCCAGTAGCCAATATAACAGCAGTAGACGTTGATCCTACAGCTAATCCCATCAAGATACCTGAGATTGGTGCTAAGAATGTGCCAGAAATACCTATTGTATGAATTAATTTTACAACTTGAACAGATAAATCAGAAGCAGATATCAATCCTGCAATTGCACCGGCTCCTATCAAAATAAGTACCGTATCTGTGACTCGTCTAATTCCTGAAGAAGCGTATTCACTAATTTTATTCGCATGTCCCATTGCGAGCGTTCCTATGATTGAAGCAAAAGGTAGAATATATAATGCATCAATTTTTAAATTTGTGAGGACCTCTATTTTTAATAGGGTCCCAATTGGGTTAACCAATAAAAGAACAATTGAAAGCATCGGCGCAATCAGCGCCTTTCCCAATGGCATTAATTCTTTTACTTCTTTCTTAAGGATATCCCTATCTCTTACCATTTCACCTTTATTTTTAATTAAATTCGCTACAATAACAGCTGTTGCAAGTCCGAACAAAGCTGGAATAAAACCTGCTAACATCACACTGCTCAAATTTAAGCCAAAACCATCAGCTGCTGCAATCGTATTTGGATTAGGCGAAATAATATTTCCTGCTTTCCCTCCACCTGATAAAGCTGTTAATAATGCAATTTTACTAATTCCTGTTTGTTTTCCAACGGATAATGCAATTGGAGCAACAATTAGGACTGCTACCGGAATAAATACTCCTACAGCCGTTATGATCATTGTCGAAAGAGCCAATGATAAGATGGCTTTCTTATCTCCAAGTTTCGTTACAATCGCGTTCGCAATGGATTCTGCTGCTCCAGATTCCATCATTACACCTGCAAGCATTCCTGCAGCAAGAACGCGAATAGCAGTTCCAATAACGCTTTGTGTACCACTGATTAGAATATCAATAGTATCTACTAAGGAAGCTCCACCTACTAAGCAACCAACGATGGCTCCAAAAAATAAAGAATACACTGGATTGAATTTTTTCAATATCAGTACAATTGCAACGATCAATCCAATAATTGCTGCAAACCATGGAATCGCACTATCTAACATCTTTAAACATCTCCCAACTTCATCTGTGTGCGCTTACATTATATTTTTCATTACAAGAAAAAGCCATTGTCAATTTAACAAAATTAATTGTGCAAATGAACAACAAATTTCAAACAACTATCTGTTGTCTTGTATTTACTTATGCATACTAAAAAAGTTAGTTGCAAGTCTGTAATAGCACCTACAACTAACTTTAACTAAGAGATGCAGTTTTCCATATTTTCACTAGTATTCAACTCGTCATATTAAGATTCTTAATTCACTATTACGGATGTAAATTCCCGATTATATAATGTCGATGGATAGATGTAGTAAAGGAACTTTTTACTGCCACTACTTTCTGAGTATGCATATACAGCTGTTTTTGTTACTTCCCATCCTTCTTTTACTTTTAGTCTAAAATGATCCGTTCTATTGGGAACGTTCACCACTATTCCACCCAACGGATCAACACGGCCAAAAGAATGATCTGTACTTCTCGCAGTTAAATGAGTTCCATCATCTTCAGTCCAATGAAAACCCTCTTCCGTGGGAAACTTAGTCCCTTGACTGGATTGATTAGCCGCATAGTCTGAAGTGTATACTATTTCTTTACTAACTTCTACATAGTCGTATAGTGCATGTTGTGGAACAGCTATGACCTTTGTTTGTTCATTAAAAGGACCTTCCGCCTTATAATCTATAGATTTCACAGTACAAAGTGGATTACGCACCAAAAAGACCAAGATTAAACCTGTTAAAATAAAAAAGAAATAAAACGACTTTTTTTTCATAAACTTCTGCTCCTTTGTTTATCCATTCACAAAATAAAGGTCTTGTAGCTAATCTTTCATACTTACTAGTATTTTTGGGTTTTTAATAAAAACTATAAATTTATTCAATTACCTGAATAATTCATAGAATTTCTGAAACTCTATTAAAAGCTTATTAACGCACGGTTCTTCTTTTCTTTTACCGCACCCTTTGGGTGTACAAAAAGAACCCCAATCTGCTATGGTTAAAGTGTCTAAACTAAACCAAGAAAGGGGTTCTCTCAATGGCTACATTACAGGAAAAACACGTAAAATTCAACTCTAAAATGGTGGTGTCAAACACCGGTGGTAATCTTTCGTCAGATGCCGGTCTCATCTTGGTGAAGGAATTCATGAATTCGCTTGGATTTTATTCGTTCGCGAAGCAATTCCTCCACTTCAATGAGGACCGTATTTATTGGACTCATGACAACATCTCCCTGCTCGAACAGCTGCTCTTCCAGTTGATTGCCGGATATTCCGCAGATTCATCCGCCAATCTCTTGAAGGAAGATCCCATTTTTCGGTTGGTTTTGGATAAGGAAGCCATCGCCTCCCAGGCCTCGCTATCCCGCTTCTGGGACCGGATCAGCGAGGAGAACATTGCACAGTTCCAGGAACTGAACCAAGCCATGCTGGACAAGGTCCGCATGGAACGGAACAATACCCAAATGATCATCGATTTAGATTCCACACATTCGGATACGTTCGGGAATCAAGAAAAGACTGAGTACAATGCCCATTACGGCACACAGGGCTATCATCCGTTGGTAGCCTTCGATGGCCTTACGGGAGACTTTCTGAAAGCAGAACTTCGTTCTGGAAATGTGTATACGTCAAAAGGTGTAAAAGATTTTCTGGCACCGATGCTCATACATTACCGTCAAGTCCTTCCCTGCACTGATATTTTGGTCCGGGGAGACAGCGGCTTTGCGACGCCCGAGGTCTATGATACGTGTGAATCCAACGAAAGTTTCTATGTCATCCGCCTGAAATCAAATAAAGTCGTGGAAAAACTAGCGGAAACCTTTGTCCTGGTTGGGGACGACCATCCCTGGGAGGAAAGGGAAGTCCACTACTATTCCGCGTTCTATCAAGCCAATAGCTGGTCCCAAAAACGTCGAATCTGTATCAAATCGACTCGGGAATCGAATCAGCTGGTGTTCAGTCACGAGTACGTGGTCACTAATTTTCACGAGGAACTATCCGCGAAAACCATCTTCCAGATTTACCATAAACGCGGCACCATGGAGAACTTCATCAAGGAAGCAAAAAATGGGTTCTATTTCGACAAGACGGATAGCTCAAGCTTCTTGGAAAATCATGCACGGATGATGGTAAGCCTGTTGGCTTACAACCTGGTCAACTTCATGAAGACCATATGTCTACCTGAAAAGGAAGCGACATTCCAAGTCGACACATTGCGGCTCCGCCTGTTCAAGGTCGCGGGTAAATTAGTCCGCAGTGGCCGTAGATTGCTTTTACGGATGAGCTCCTCCCATGTCTATCAAGACTTGTTTTATCAGTTACTGGACAAAATCCAGCAACTCAGTTGGCAAGTGTAAAATAGCAATCAGCTTTTAAAAAGACATGGAATCACCAAGGGATTCGTGCGCCCAAAAACAGCTCCAGATTCCCTATCTTCGTTAAAAAAACAAAAGGAAATCTGTTTTCGCAAGTACAAACCGGTTGAAAAAAGAAAATTCAACTCAAATCGATGTATAAACGTTATTTTCCCAAAAAAATTAGATCTATGAATTATTCAGGAATTATATGATTCATTAACCTGCTTTTGCAAGCGAATAAACTGTATAATAACATTATTAAATAGCAATAATTTTATATTAGATTACACTTTTGAGGAGGAATACAACAGAACGAAGATTTTGTTATTAATATGGACGCTAATCAACATCAGTTTGTTGCTATTTCAACGCTTAAAAATAAAGAAGAAATAATCATAGGAACTGCAGGGTTATCTGTACATGGCAACCATCGTACTCGTCATAGCGGAAGCATTGGCATAATGATTCATAAAGATTACCAAAACCAAGGGGTGGGCACGGCTTTATTAGATGCAGTTATCGATGTAGCAGACAACTGGTTAATGCTTGTTAGGCTTGAACTCACTGTATTTGAAGACAACGAACACGCTATACATTTGTATGAAAGATTTGGATTTGAAAAAGAAGGGCTTAAACGACTAGCAGCAATAAGAAACGGGAAATATGCTAATGAATATTTAATGGCTAGAATTAATTCTGCTCTTTATCCCCTTTAAGCTCTAATTAATGACAAACTTTTGGCAATACGACTACTTATAAGGAAATGGAAAAATGAATTTTATCGTTATTTTCTTACTTCTGGCAGGAGCATTTCTATTATTACTGTCTCTTACTTTAAGTATTAGTCAGTTAAAAGCGGAACTTTATCAGATGAAAAAAAACTGGATAGTGTCGCTACACACGTTGGCTTACCTGGCTTAATAAATGATGATCTAAAATCAACTCTTTTAGAACTCATCTCAGAAGGAAATAAAATTAAGGCTATTAAAGAGTATAGATCCGCCACCGGAGCCGGACTACTTGAAGCGAAACAATTTATTGATCATTTAAGCGAATAACTTTTTTAGAACTGTTTTTGTCACCTAGCTTTATTGGTTAACATTAATTTTTAAATTTGTTCATATTAGGGAGATGCTAGATGGAAATCGAATTTGAATTATTGGAAGAAGATTATGTGAATTTTAATATTGAGCACGCTAACTCGTCCGTTTCAGTAAAAAGAAGTTTAATCTTACAAAGGACACTAGGTCCCTTTGTTTTCTTAATAGCTACACTTGCACTTGTAAAGTTTTCAGAAATATCTATGTGGTATTGGATAACTGTATTTAGTATTATGAGTGTAATTTGGCTAGTTTTTTATCCAAATTATTTCAATTGGGAAATGGGAAGAAATATTAAAAAAATGCTTAAAGAAGGAAATAATAAAAATTTATTACAGAAAAGAAAACTCTTTTTAACAGATGAAGCGATAATTGAAACCAGCACGGCTAGTGAGACGAAGACGCCTTGGAGTGACGTAAACAAAGTAGAAGAAACGGGTGAGTACATCTATATTTACAATTCCTCCATCTCAGCTTACATAATTCCTAAAAGAGTATTGGGAAATCAAAATAAAATCAATACGTTCCTTGAAGAGATATACAAACATCATCCGTCGTCTATGCGCCAATAAATAGAAAGAAACTGTTTAATAGTATGGGCGTACATATAGGTAAGATAAAAAAGAAATAAAGCTTTTAATACTTTATTTCTTTTTTATCTTAGCGCCTGATTTTTTCATTTCAGTATTCTCCATATTTCTTCAACCACAAACGAGATAGTTGCTCCATAAATAAACCATTTTCTATTTTCCCAGTTCCTTTTTGTTCTTTCTACTAGTTTATTTATCATTGTTATCTATTTTCCCATTACCTAAGTTATTTAATCGCTTAACTTCTTTTTCTAAATCATTTATTTTTTTCCCCAATCGCTTTTCTAATTTATCAATATCATATCTAACAACAGCTAAAGCTCCTAAAATAGGTAATAGACTTAATATAAAAGGCCAAAAATTTTCCATATCCCATATCTCCCTGTTATTAATAGTGATTTTATCTTACTGAAATAACCTGATTTTTTATTTGCGCCGATTGTAAAATTAAGCTAGACAAATAAAAAAGCCATTCGTGGTACACTCAAAATGTATTTCCGACCAAAGAAAACATAGGAGTGATCACGAATGACCTACACCCATCTTACCACTGAAGAACTTGTAATGATAGAAGCTTATTTCCATCAAAAAATTTCTGTTTTGAAAATTGCCACCTACATTGGCCGTTCACGTCAGACGATTCATAACGTAGTTACTTTCCTAAGGAAAGGTTACACGGCTCTTGATTACTTTAAACAATACAAAGAAAATAAGAAGCGCTGCGGTAGACATCCTATTACCTTACCCAATGACCAACAAGAATATATTCAAAAGATGGTTGCTCAAGGATGGACTCCAGATGTGATTATTGGTCGTGCAGAAAGGTTCATCGCTTGTTCCTCACGCACCTTGTACCGACAGTTCAAACAAGGGCTCTTTGATCAAACAACTCTTCCTATGAAAGGAAAACGTAAACCAAACGGTCATAAAGAAAAACGAGGGAAACAAGCTTTCAAAAGAAATATATCTGAAAGATTAACGGATTATCCTCAATTTGAAGACGAGTTTGGTCATCTAGAAGGAGACACTATTGTTGGCATTCATCATAAAAGTGCTGTAATCACATTGGTTGAACGGATTTCAAAAGCCATTATTACTTTGAAGCCCAATGGGCGTAAAGCACAAGATGTTGAAGAAGCTATAAACAACTGGTTCCAATGTATTCCAAGAAATCTCTTCAAATCCATTACGTTTGATTGTGGAAAAGAGTTTTCCAACTGGAAAACCATTAGTAATCTAAATGATGTTGCTATTTACTTTGCTGATCCAGGAACTCCATCCCAGCGAGCTTTAAACGAGCATTCTAATGGACTGCTTCGAAAAGACGGTTTACCGAAAGAAATGGATTTTAACCAAGTTGATCAATCTTTTGTCTCTGCAGTCGCTTCAGTAAGAAATCAGATCCCAAGAAAATCTTTACAGTATCTGACACCGTTAGAAGTATTTTTAAATTACATTAATGAGTGGGAACTGTCTAACTTAATTTGACAAACGAAATTGTTATTAATTTGAGAATTGTGAGCATAATAAAAAACAATACCCATAAGAAAAGAAATAAAAGCAATTATTGAAATGAAACCATTCATCTCGCCATAATACATATCACTTAACACATAGTTACCTATAAAAATAAAAAATGATGTTATAAAAAATAAAGTTCCAGAAATTAAGTACATAAATAGTCTCCTTTTATCTCGATTAACAAATGAAAATTTTCTATTTAATTCGGTTCTATAATATTTAGTGTTGGTGACTAAAAATCGCCAGCACTATTTTTGTATAAAATGACAAAAAAATAGAAACAAGCGAAAATCTCCGTTAGAATAAAGTTACGACACCACATTCAAAGGGAGGATTTTCACTTGTCTCAATCTCATTCTATACGATTTGCTTTAGATATTAAAGATAAAAATATCACTTTTGGAAAAAATAATTGTTCTGAAAAACGGATTAAAGGAAAACAATCAAAAGTTTTCTATGGTACATTAACCTATCATCCTACCCATTGTGCGAATTGTGGGATGGAAAACAACGCCTATTCGATTATTAAATATGGCTTTAAAACCTCTCGATTGACGCTCAATAGCACAACCCACAACCCATTACCCTACTTATTTAGCATTAAAGAAACAGCGTTTCTATTGTAAAAACTGTCAAACGACCTTTAGCGCAGAAACCAAAGAAGTTGACCGGTCTTGTTTTATTGTAAATGCCGTTAAACAATCCATTGCTGTAGAAGCGCAAGATAAAATCTCTATGAAGGATTTAGCGAATAGACACTTCGTGTCACCTGTTACCGTTACGCGTATTATTGAACAATTCGCTAAAAGTTTCCAAATCAATTTTAACGCTTTACCTGAACACCTTTCTTTTGATGAATTTAAATCCGTCAAATCTGTCGTAGGAAATTTAAGCTTTATTTACGCTGATTCAAAGGACCATTCGATCATTGGTATCTTGCCTAGTCGGAGACTAACTTGCTTAAAAGAACATTTCCAACGCTATTCATTAACGGTTCGCAGCCAAGTCAAAACAATCGTCATTGATATGAATACACCTTATTTTTCATTGATTCACACGTTATTTCCAAAAGCTAAGATTATCATTGATCGGTTTCATTTAGTGCAATTAGTTAGTCGCTCGTTAAATAAGACACGGATAAAAGTGATGAATCAGTACAACACATCCAAACCTGAAGATAAGAAAAACAATCGAAAACTAAAAAAGTATTGGAAACTGCTATTAAAAGACTCTGATAAACTAAACTACACAAGCTATGCCTATCATCGTCTATTTAAAGGCTATAAATCTGAAACGGAAGTCATTGATTACCTCATTTCGTTGGATCCAATGTTACGTGATACGTACCGTTTTTATCAAGATTTACTCTATGCTATTCATCAGAATGATTTCGACTCTTTTATAGCTAGTCTAAATGAACCATCGATTCATCTCTCTTCTTACATGAAAACGAGTGTTAAAACATTAAAGAAATATGCTCCAGCTATAAAAAATACATTTGTCTACGCTTATTCAAATGGTCCGCTTGAAGGGATTAATAATAAAATTAAAGTCATTAAACGCATTGCTTTTGGTTTCAGAAGTTTCACGAGTTTTCGTAATCGCATCCTGCTGTCTTGTACTACAAAAAATAAAAAATGAAGGCTTTAAGAAATCATCTTCTTAAAACCTTCACCTTAACTTTTATTTAATTGGATAGTTTACTCACCAACACTATTTGACATAGAGCCTTTAATTCTTAAATGCAAGATTTGTTCCTAAAACAAAAGAGAAGATGGAAAGAACAACATACCTCGCTATATTTAAAATCGCTTCCAATATATAAAGATAAATATCCATTCCATCATCATCCGGTATAGGATAAACCATATTAGGTAAACGAACTAGTATTAATACAGCTCCTAAAATTAAAATATAGCCTAAAATTTTTTTGTGATTTTTCATGAATAATTTCCTTTCAGTTTTATGTAGAGGAGGTATTGAATACACTTAGATAAGTTTTTTCATATATGACTCTATATTTATTGACTTTTGCTTAATTTCTAAATGTAATTTAAAATAGCTCCATGCGTTTGATAGAAAAATTACCGCACTCAATAATAATTGTTGTTTGTGAAAATAAATAAATTTCGTGTCTTAAACGACCACTATCTAGCAATGTTAGTTCGTCATGTGACCACTCATCTAAACCATGGTTAAACAAAATTTTTTGACTTTCAAATAGTCTATTTCTTGAAATATCAAAATCAATAGAATAGATTGTCACATCTGTCCATAACAATTGATATATATTATTATCCCAATGCTTTGCTACAGATGAAATAGATACTATACTTTCTTGAGACTCATCTGGTGCTTCTGGATTATAATTATTTACCAATATAATTTCGCTTATACGACTATCATGAAAAGAGTTGTTTAATAAAAAACTATGAGT
The DNA here is from genome assembly GCF_000745125.1 of Carnobacterium jeotgali MS3. Classification (GTDB taxonomy): domain Bacteria; phylum Bacillota; class Bacilli; order Lactobacillales; family Carnobacteriaceae; genus Carnobacterium_B; species Carnobacterium_B jeotgali. Next base: position 774,807 of record NZ_JQNF01000010.1, on the reverse strand, counting down.
ATCTATATCTAGTACTTTAGTTAAAGTCCTTAAATTATCCATATAGCCTTCAAGATCATGTTTTTCTTCTGTAAAGTAATTCATTGAATTCTCTCCTATTTAAATTAATAATAAAAAAATTAATTTTAAGACTTCCTTCCTTAAGTTAGTACTCTGATTATCCCAAATTCAACCTAAAAAGTACCGCACCTATTCGTTTACAATTAGCAACCACTGGTTTACATCTCAAAAAATTCCAAATAAAAAAATGTAATTATTATAAATTTCTAGATATCTGATTTAGAATTTAACAAAATAGTTAAAGGTTTTCAGTAAATAATTATCAATAAAAAATACTGGTATGCGATTCACCAGCGTAAACAAGAAAATGAGTTTTTTGCATTGGAGGATATCGATTGGGATACTTTGTAAAGTTAGCAAACTCTTTTCTGAAAGACCAAGGAAATTTAAAAGACAACTATTCAGCATTGGATAGTTTACTCAGTTAATATTAACGTAAAAGAGGTCCTAACTTGGTTTGCTTTTACACGTTACAAAAGATAGAAACTTACTTTGAAGAATCTAAGTTCCTATCTTTTTCTTTATTTTTTAATTTAGTTGTAGTAATTGCGCGACTATTTCAGAGCTACCTGGTAAAAACATAATTAACGAAATGACAATAAATAAAACACCTATACTAAACATCATGCTTACGACTTTAACTGAACGTGAAACATCCTTATTCAGCATACCTACTACAATAAGAGCAATCCCTACAAAGAGTATTAGAAAATACCAAAAACCCATTTTATCTCCTACCTTCTTTTAGTTTTTATTACTAAAAGAAGTATACCTTTTAATTTTATATGAATTCATATAATTATTGTTATCTTTTTATTAAGGTTTAAATGACGCCATATACATACAATTATTTTCTACGTTATAATATAAAATAAAGGATAACCATACACACAAGGAGCTAGGCAATTATGAAAAAAGAAATTAAATTTATTTTGTCCATAATAGTTATAGTTATGATTTTATTAAGCTCCTATAAAATATCTAATAGCCCATTAATAAATTTAATCACACGAAATGAAACCACTGGGAAAATAGAGTATGTATCGATTTCTTCAAATTGGAATAGCGAAGAAATAGACACATTTATAAGTGACGATTTCAAATTATACAATGCCGATTCAGATAGTTTTTCATCTTATATTTCTAATAATAAGGTTCTTAATAAGATAAATAACATTGCTCTTGAAGATTCTGCAGGTACTATTGTTAAGAATGATGAAATAATTACAGGAATCTTTCAATCAGCAGAAAAAATAGAACACGATATTTTGGAATTCCAAATATTCAAAGTTGTTGAAAATTATTTTGTTTTAGTAAAATTAAATGTAAATTGGCAATCACCTTGTGATTTGTATGAATACGATACAGTTGACAAAGAATTAAAACTCTTACATAAATTTCAAGATGTTGACATTATAGGATTGTCGTTAGCAGATTAATTAAACAATTTTCCCCCAATTATTTTTATCATTTCCTACTTCCTATCATTAACCTAATGAATTTAATATTTGGTACATAAAGTCGTATATCTATAGTGAAATTCTTATACTTCTTAAATGAATCATCTGCTCACTTTAAACTTTATTGACTGCTTTGTCCTTTTGATAAACTGTGATATATTATGTAATTAAATTTGTGGGAGGCAATAATATGGCTACTCGTTCAGATATTTTAAAATACGCAGAAGAGAACTATAAAACTATTTCAGAGCATTTATGGACTAAGTATCCAAGTTATGAAGTGCTACGGCATAAACACAATAAAAAATGGTATGCACTTATCATGAGTGTTCCTAAAAATAAAATTGGTTTAGACGGTGATGAAATTATTGACATATTAAACATAAAATGTGAACCTGAGCTAGTCGTTCCTTTGTCTTCAAAAGAAGGGTTTTCCCATGCATACCATATGAATAAGGAACACTGGTTAACTGTTATTTTAAATGGAACCGCTTCGAATGAAGAAATATATAATTTGATTGACATAAGTCATGAACTAACAAAATGACTATTAAATTTAATAGGGAATTTACGTTAAAAACTAAATTCTGTAATTAAAAAAGTAATCGTTAAATTCCCTAACTCTATATGATAGGCATTTCATTATTTTTTAGTGTTTTTTTTACCTTGATCAATCCAATAATCAGCAATACCATCCATTTTAGACCAACCCCAACCAACGATAATGAGACCAATAACAGCTAAAAGTAAGAATAACATTTTATCTCCTCCTGGTAATTAGTAATTATTAGTTAAAGAGTACATCGTTATTTTAACAACAATGCCGTCATAATGATATGTAAAACGTTTACTACATAAAATATATAAGCGACTGAGACTATGAAATCAGAGATAATTAGTCATTGATAAAACATACTATTCTTCAGGACATATATAACTGTGATGAATAGCGACTGTACTCATGAAAGTTATCAAATGTCAGATCACCTGTTATTTGGCTTTCAGAGTTCAACTATCTTTAGCCTGGTTACTATTGTTTACATCATCATATATTGAGTAAACAAAAAAATCGAGCTGTTGTGCATTCCTAAAATGCACAACAGCTCAATTTTAATAGCCTTTTATAAACGTATTACTTGATTTAGAATTAAATCATACCTAACAGTTTCCCTAAAAAGAATACAATTAAACAAATTACACCTAAATACAAGGCAAAGTATTTAAATACTTTTTTAGTGATTGCACCTTCTTGTCCAATCAAACCTGTAGCTGCAGTTGCTACAGCTATACTTTGAGGAGATATCATCTTACCGGCTGTTGCTCCCGCCATATTAGCTGAAGCTAACCAGTATTCATTTGCACCTAACGATTGAGCAGCATTAACTTGCAGTGCTCCAAAGAGAATATTCGCATTTGTATCACTACCCGTAATAAATGTACCAACGGCTCCAATTAGAGGAGATATCAATGGGAATAAAGGTCCCGTAAAAGTAACAAGTGAGGTTGATAGTACACTGATCATGCCACTATATCCCATTAATTTAGATAGGGCTACAATCGCGCTTACAGTCACAGCGGTATTTTTAAGCTGCTTGATCGTACTCCACAAAATATCTGTAATTTTGCCAAAGGAAACTCCTTGAATCAATCCACCTAAATAAGTAGCTAAGATAATCAATGTCCCTGGAGTAGTCAACCACTTGATCATATAAGGTTTTGCACCTTCTCCAGAATAGATTACAAATGAAGACTGTACTTTTCCCAATGTACCACTGATAGCTGGGAATAAAGATGAAGATAAAATGATAAATAGAAAAACAAAAACATAAGGCAGACAAGCTTTAAAAGCTACCGAGAAGGTAACTGATGACTTTCCTACGTGATCATTATCTTTAATCAAGTAAGGAGAGTCTTCTGGTGTTTTTACAAAACGGGCCGCCAAGACTGTGACCAAAATACAAACTAAAGAACCAATAACAGCCGGCAACTCAGGTCCAATGTAGCGAGCCACAAAAACCTGAGGCAAACCAAATGCAAGCCCTGATAATAAGGTGATCAGAGTAACGCCTTTTAATGATTTTATACTTTCACCTGTTAGCATAACTAAAATAAAGGGAACAATTAGAATAAGCAATAACAACTGCAATGAGACTATATAAGATGTTTGCATAACCTCCAGCCCTCCTGCTTGAGCTAATGAGGTTACAGGCAATCCTATTGCTCCAAATGCAGTTGGGGTAGTATTCGCAATCAAACAAATAACAGCTGCCATAACTGGGCTTACACCTAATGAAGCTAGAATTCCAGCCGGGATTGCAACTGCCGTACCAAATCCAGCAATTGATTCCAAAAAACCACCAAATCCCCAAGCAATCAGTAAAACTAATACTCGCATATCTTTGGAGACTCCTGTCAACAATTGGTTGATAATTTTCATACTTCCAGAATAAGTAGCTAAATTATACGTAAATAAAGCGGCTACAATAATATAAACGATTGGCCAAATGCCATTAATAACGCCTTCTAATGTTGCTGTAAAAGCATCAATAATTGGGAAATCAAAACCAACGATGCTGATTCCAAGTGTAAGAAGCAGTCCAATCAAGCAAGCTTTTGTACCTGGCATCTTTAATACGCCAAGTGAGATAATTAGCCATGCAATAGGCAGTACTGCAAGTAATGTCTGTAATATCATAATTTTTTTCCTTCCATTATCCGTTTTTTATTAAGTGAGTTTCAGAGCTTGATTCTTTTGTATAAGTGCATTTTTTTCATCTTTCATAAATCCTCTGCTCCACTTAATATGTAGCGATGCCGTTTAGTCGGCACCGCTCCCTCAAATTCACATAAATTTATTTTTTCATATCAAACAAACGAGCATTTTTAACGTCTTCGATTGTTTGAGTTCCAGCTAATTGCATAACACGTTTCAAGTCTGTTTCGAAGTATTCTAAGACAGATTTAACACCTTTCCATCCGCCTAAAGCTAACCCGTATAATACTGGACGACCCACAGCCACGATATCTGCACCGCTTGCTAAAGCTTTGAAGATGTGTTCTCCACGACGAATACCACTGTCAAATACGATTGGAACACGGCCAGCTACAACTTTAGAAATACTTTCCAAAGTATCAAATGATCCAGGTGCACCATCTAATTGACGTCCACCATGATTGGATACCCAAATACCAGCTGCTCCTGCACCAATCGCTAATGAAGCATCTTCAGGAGTTTGAATTCCTTTAACAAACACTGGCAAGCCAGAGTAATCTGAAATAAACTTCACATCTCTTGGGGTGATTTTTTGTTTTGACTGAGCATAGATGTTGTTCAAAGACATATTCTTCCCTGATCCGGTTAAGTAACGAGAGACAATTGGCATACCAAATGGGTAAACAAATTTATTCAGCATATCTTTCTCACGATTACCACTTAATGTTGAATCCGCTGTTAAGATGATTGCTGTCGCACCATCAGATTTTGCTTCATCAAGAATATTTTTATTCATTTCATCATCTTTACTCATATAAATTTGGAACCAACGAGGACTGCCTTTCAAGCCATCTTCAATTTCTTCAAACGTAGCTCCTGAATAAGCACTGATAGACATAATCGTGCCGCCAAATTCAGCGATTCCTTTAGCTGTTCCTGCTTCTTTTGTTTCATGAGCTAACCCATGAGCTGCAATAGGAGCCATAATAAAAGGGACTTTAATGTCATGTTCTAAAATAGAAGTCGATGTGTCCGGATTTTCTACATCAGCTAATACACGAGGCAAAATTCCTTTGTGTGACCAAGCTTCATTATTTTGTTTTAATGTAAATTCATCTCCTGAAGCACCTGACATATAATCAAATCCACCATGTGGAACGACTTCACGAGCTCTGTCTTCAAGCCGATAAGTGCTGATTACTTCAATTTCTTGCTCTACTGTTGGTGCTTCGTATTTAATCGTTTGTTCATTTACCATAAATTTCCAACCATCCTTTTTATATAATGAATTTAATAGTTTATTTCTAAATTTAAAATAGCCATTGAGCACTCAGTACAGTCAACGGAGCTACAATTACAACTATAATCCGTCTCACAAAAAGTAATTCAGACATAGCGATTTGGACATCAATCTTGAATAATTTTCAACCTGTTAATCACTTTAAAAATGTCACACCTTTCACCATTATTTTGGAAGCGCTTCACCACTTGTGTTACTTTATCATGTTCTTCCACACTTAGAAAATATTGTTTTTTTATGATATGATAAATAATATTTATGCAAAATTAGTTTAGTATACGTTTCGTTTATGTTATTAAATTCACAAAACCAACAGGAGGACCCTATGAATTTACAAGATTTAGTTTACTTTAATTATTTGGCTGAAAACTTGAACTTTACTGCAACAGCAGAACATTTTTACGTCTCCCAGCCTTCCATTTCGATGGCTTTAAAACGCCTTGAAAAGGAACTCGAAACTGTATTGATAGATAGAAAAAGACTTCACAAACATTTACGTTTGACAGAAACTGGTGAAATATTATTTAAGCATTCAACTCATATTTTACAAACAGTAGAACAAGTTAAAGAAGAAATTCATGATTTGAAAAATCAAATCGTTTATTTTGGCTTCTTACCAACCATTGGCGGCCATTTCATGGCACAACTGATGCCACATTTGACAAAATTTTCAGCCTCTATGAAACTCATTGAAGAAGAAAGTTCTGATGTTATGCTGGATTTGGTATGCAAAGGTCAAGTTCCATTGGCCATTATTGGGAGCGATTGTCCTACTTTTTCAGCAGAAAATTTATTACAAATTCCTTTGCGAACAGAAGAGTTAGCTCTTTGGGTATCCCCTGACAATCCATTAGCCAAAAAAAGCATCATCATGGCAGCGGAACTTCAAGATGAGCTGTTTATCTCCTTAGCGCAAGGTTATACACACCAACGTATTTTTGAAGAATGGACTAAAAACAACCAAATTAAACAGCCACAGACTCTTTATACTAAGGAAATTCAAACGGCATTGTCCATTGCTTCTTCCACTAACATGGTTGCTTTTATGAGCGATATTCTAATAGACGATCGCCCACGACTGGTCAGAGTTCCCATTGAAAATGCACCTCACTTTTACATTAGCCTCATCGTGAATAAGGATCACAGTAAAACCACATATTTTCAAAAAGAATTCAATGAGGCAATGATTGAAATCGCTGAGACCTTTAATACTCGTTGAATTTAAATTTATGTAACAAAAGTTTTCACTTGATTTTGGCACAAGTGAACAAAATTATTTTCATAGCAGTAAGATATAGTGTACCTTCTTAATTCTGTACAAGAAATTTGATATAATTAATTACTGATAAAAAAACGCTATTCATCATGGCCTATATGCCTGTGATGAATAGCGTCTTTTTGATTTATGAACATGAATCAGGATAAATAAGTTTGGATCCTTCGATAACCGCTTTAGCACCATACATACCTATTTCATGTAAAGTAGCTTTTTTCTCTGTCATGATATGGTGAACAGTTAATCCTTTTAATGACAAAGTATTTGAAATAATCAAGCGGTGGCATCTCCAAGGAACACTTTCAGAGCACATGTAACAAACTCGTTTTTTACTTTCAAGGTCTAGTAAATCACTGATTGCCTTTTCATATTCATTCGTTAGACTGTAGGCTGCATAATTCTGAAAAGACGTATTTCTCCATCCGTTCACTAATGATTCGTCTATTTCGTGATTTTTCTTTCTTCTACCACCCAATGAAGGCATATGAATATAACTAATACCGCTTTCAGGCAACCATTTTTCTATGTTTTCTTTATTAAATTGAGGCATATGGTTACTACCAGGGTAAGAACGTACATCAACTAAAGTTTCTACATCATATGATTGAAGCAAAGAAATAAACTCCTCACTACTATGAGTAGAATGACCTATTGTGTAAATATCCATTCAAAATCCTACCTTCCCTTTACTTATCAAAATTATACAGACAACTAACGTGTAAATCAAAAAAACGATACCTAACTCCTATTTTAATGACTAGATATCATCTCTTGTAGCAGTCCATTGTCATCGTTAACATCAAGTGAGTCAATTTTTTCGTCTTTCATTTCAACTCTTCCACTTATAGTACTAGTATTATTCCCTTAAAAACAAGATTGACAAATTGTCTTCACTTCATCTATACTAATAACAATCTCATAACAAACTTACAATGAAAGAGCTTAGTAGCATTTGGTCCCTGTTCAATAGAAAGCCTATGGTTGATGAAAATAGGCACAAACCTTTTTTGCGAAGTACACTCCGGAGTAACTTGACTAACCTCAAGCGTATTACTAACGTTAACAGTAAATGAGTGGCAGGCTTGTTTTGTGTTGAAAACAGACTGCAATTTGGGTGGTAACACGGAAATTTTCGTCCCGATAAAAAGATAACTTCTTTTTATTGGGCTTTTTTTATGCACAAAAATACAGATATAAGGAGCTAGAAAAATGAATATTATTGATGAACTAGAATGGCGCGATGCCATTAATCAACAAACAGATGAAGTAGGTTTAAAAAAATTGATTGACCAAAAAGCTGTAGGTCTATACTGTGGGGTTGACCCAACTGGCGATAGTATGCATATTGGCCACTTGATTCCTTTTATGATTCTGAAAAGATTTCAATTAGCTGGACACCGCCCCGTTATCGTCATTGGTGGCGCGACGGGTTCAATTGGTGACCCTAGTGGTAAATCTGAAGAACGTGTTTTACAAACGAGCGAACAAGTTCAAAATAATGTCGATAAATTAACACATCAAATGGAAAAACTATTTGATGCAGGTAAAAATGAAAACTCTATTCGTATGGTGAACAATTTGGATTGGACAAAAGAAATCTCTTTACTTGATTTCTTACGTAATATTGGGAAAAGTTTTAACGTCAACACTATGTTGTCAAAAGACATCGTTGCCAGTCGTTTAGAAACAGGTATCTCATTTACTGAATTTACTTATCAAATTTTACAATCGATTGATTTCTTACACTTGTACCAACATGAAGATGTTCAATTACAAATTGGTGGCGCAGATCAATGGGGAAATATTACAGCTGGTTTAGAATATATCCGTAAACAAGAAGGTTCTGAAGCTGAAGCTTATGGGCTGACCATTCCGTTAATGTTAAAAGCAGACGGAACTAAATTTGGGAAAACTGCAGGTGGTGCTATTTGGTTAGATCCAGAAAAAACCACTCCTTATGAGTTTTACCAATTTTGGTTAAATCAAGACGACCGTGATGTCGTGAAATACTTGAAGTACTTTACTTTCTTAACTAAAGAAGAAATCGATGCTTTAGCTGAAAAGATAGCAACAGAGCCGCATAAACGCGAAGCACAAAAAACATTAGCTAGCGAAATGACGCTATTTGTTCATGGCGAACAAGCGTTGAAAGATGCTGAAAAAATTACTGCAGCTCTTTTTTCCGGTGATGTAAAAAGTTTAACGGCTGATCAAATCGAAGAAGGATTCAAAAACATGCCTACGTTTGAAGCTCCAAAAGAAGAAAAAAATATCGTAGAATGGTTAGTCGATGTAGTCGGTATTGAACCTTCTAGACGCCAAGCTCGTGAAGATATTAAAAATGGAGCTTTATCCATGAATGGTGAAAAGGTCACAGATGTTGAAGCCATTGTGACACCTGAAAACTCTTTTGATGAACGTTTTATCTTGATTCGCAAAGGGAAGAAAAAATACTTCTTAGTTAAATTAGTTTAAAAGAAATAAGCGCCTGATCCTTTAGCATTTTAATGGATCAGACGTTTTTTTATCCTTAAAAGTAAGCGTTATTAATTTACTATCTGTAATCGCAATGTTAAACTTTGATTGATAAAATACAAATTAAGGGAGCGATTTTATGCGTGCAGTAACATGGCAAGGAAATGAAAAAATGGAAGTCCGAAATGTTCCAGATCCAACGATTCAAGAACCTACTGATATGATTGTCCGCATTACAGCAACAGCTATTTGCGGATCTGATTTACACTTGTATCATAACGGAAAGCCAGTAATGGAAGAAGATTATGTAGTGGGTCATGAACCGATGGGAATTGTTGAAGAAGTCGGTCCTGGTGTAAAAAAAGTTAAAAAAGGCGACCGTGTCGTTATTCCATTTAATATTGGATGTGGCGAATGTCATTTCTGTACTCACGAAATGGAAAGTCAATGCGACAATTCTAATCCAAATCCAGCTTTCGATAACGGCGGACTATTTGGTTTTGGTAAGATGCATGGGAATTACCCTGGAGGCCAAGCAGAATTCTTACGTGTTCCTTTTGCTGATTTCACCTCTTTTGTTGTTCCGGAAAATGATTTGCCAGATGAAAAAGTTCTTTTCTTATCCGATATCGTCCCTACTGCTTACTGGAGTGTAGAAAGCAGCGGCGTCAAAGAAGGCGACACGGTCATCATCTTAGGATCTGGTCCTGTTGGGCTATTTGCTCAAAAATTTGCCAAAATGAAAGGGGCTAAACGAGTTATTGCAGTCGATAATGTGAAGCATCGTTTAGACCATGCACGCAATACCAATAATGTTGAAACGGTGAATTTTAAAGATGTTACTGAAGTTGGAAAATTCCTTTATGATACAACTAACGGCGGAGCGGATGTCGTGATCGATTGCGTTGGGATGGATGGAGTGACTCCTACTAGAGAAAAAGCTAAGACGCTTCTAAGCGTACAAAGTGGAACGATCAGTCCGCTTGTTACAGCTTCTGAAAGTGTTAAGAAGTTCGGTACGGTCCAAGTTACTGGAGTGTACATGACGCCTTCTGCTAGTTTCCCAATCAATGATTTCTTCAACCGAAACGTTATTTTAAAAACAGGTCAAGCTCCTGTTATTCATCTTATGCCAAAATTATATGACATGATCGAAAAAAATATTTTTGACCCTACGGATATCATTACTCATACTATGCCGCTAGAACAAGCAGCAAAAGCTTATGATATTTTTGATAAAAAAGCAGATCAAAATATCAAAGTGATCTTAAAACCAGGTATGGTATGAAAATAAGAGGCTGAGGACAATTAAATTGTCCCCGGCCTCTTATTTTATATTCTGTCTCTCTTCTACCTACATATTCAAAGTGAAAAGAGCTTTCGTTTAGGTTTATTGATTAAATGAGCACTAAAACAAGTCTCCGTTTAACTAGGACGTATTTGAAAACTACTAAGACTCATTGCGTCTGCTCAAATAGAAACTGACTTCAAGTTGGTCGAATGATGACTTACTGTGCAAACTCAAATAGAAATTTGTTTTGAGTTGCTCGAATAAAGACTCATTACGTCTACTCAAATGGATAACGACTTTGAGTGAGTCGAATGAGGGCTTATTACGGCTACTCAAACGGATAACGATTTTGATTCAGCTTATCTCAGCTATTTTTCTCGTGATAAACTAGTTTTAAAACACACCCTAATAAAAGAGGTTATAGATTTTTTAATGCTTCATCAATCGGTATATCTCCATTTAAAAGATCAAACTCTTTATTAAAAGTCGTTTCGTTATCTAAACTAGCAATAGCAACTTCTGCTACGTCTTCACGAGAGATAGCACCGCCTGGCAAGTTTTCAGCAACTTCAATTTTCCCTGTAGCAGGATCATTTTCCAATGCTCCTGGACGCAAAATAGTATACGTCAATCCGCTTTGTTTCAAACAACGATCTGCATAATATTTGGCAATGTTGTAAGGTTTCATTTCTTCACTATCCCATGCTGCACGATTATCTGAATTCATTGCACTAACAATAATAAAACGATTTACGCCAACTTCTTTTGCTGCATCCATTACTTTTACTGCTCCATCTAAGTCAATCGACATTGTTTTGTCATAACCTGTTTGTCCGCCTGAACCAGCTGAGAAAATGACAGCATCCATACCTTCAAGAGCATTTTGAATCGCCCCAATTGGTCCTTCTAAATCTGCTAAGCACGCTTCCACACCGTTCATATCTAGTGCATTGGCTTGTTCTGGTTTTCGAACCATCGCCCGTACTGAGTGTTTGTCGCTTTCGTGCAATTTATCTACAATCATTTTACCGATTTGTCCATTTGCACCTACTACTAATACTTTCATCATTTCTTGCTCCTTTCGTTTCAGTTTACTTATTAAGTGTAACAAAGAAACTTACGGATACAAACTATTTGCATTTACTCAAAAGAACTAATAAAACGCAACTATTTTTCAGCTACAAAAAAAGACCCTTTACAGGATCTTTTAAGATTTATTTAGCGGTCACCATTAAAAATTGAATTTTTAACAATCACGTAATCTACTTTGCGAATCGATTCAACATCATTTCCACCCGCATATGAAATAGAAGATTGTAGATCTTGTTTCATTTCCAATAAGGTTCTAGCAATATCGCCTTTATATTCTACAAGGATTTTTTTACCTTCGACATTTTTGTGTTCGCCTTTTTGGTATTCAGAAGCACTACCAAAATACTCTTTGTACATTTTTCCGTCTTTTTCAATCGTTTTTCCTGGAGATTGATCATGGCCTGAGAACAATGAACCCATCATCACCATAGATGCTCCAAAACGAATTGATTTAGCAATATCGCCATGATCTCGTACTCCGCCATCCGCAATCAATGGTTTTCTTGCAGCCTTAGCACATAAACGCAAAGCTGCTAATTGCCAGCCACCAGTACCAAATCCGGTTTTTAATTTTGTGATACATACTTTTCCTGGTCCAATACCCACTTTAGTTGCGTCCGCCCCAGCATTTTCTAACTCACGAACAGCTTCAGGAGTACCAACATTACCCGCAATCAAAAATGTTCCTGGCAAGAACTTTTTGATGTGGTGGATCATATTAATTACTAAATCAGAATGCCCATGAGCAATATCGATTGTAATGTATTCTGGTACTAGATTTTCTTTCGCTAATGTTTCAATAAAGTCATATTCTGCATCTTTTACACCTACGCTAATAGAAGAATATAATCCTTTTTCATTCATTCGTTGGATAAAAGGAATTCTGTCTTCTTCATCGAAACGGTGCATAACATAAAAAAAGTTATTTTTTGCTAACCAAATAGCTAATGTTTCATCGATAACTGTTTGCATATTAGCCGGTACAACTGGTAAGTTAAATCTTCTACCGCCAAATTCAATTGTTGTATCACACTCGGATCTACTTCTTACAATACTTTTATTAGGGATAAGTTGGACATCTTCATAGTCAAAAACTTTCATCTTTTCCTTAACCTCTTTCTCTTATAGCTCTAATTTTTAGGCAATTATTTGTTTTTTATACAGGATCGTAAAACACGAACATTATTTCTCGTTGTTTTATTAATATTTCGTCCCTAAGACAATTTACACTATATTTAGAGGTTTGTCAAAGTTGTCCATCCCTTTTTATGCAAATACTAAAATTAAAATGTAGTTTCCCCGTCTTTCTAACACTAATCTGAAGCGACTAAATAAGCTGACAAATTTAAAATTTGTCAGCTTATTGTTAATTTTTAATTGTTTTTATTTCTTTATTTCGTCTTAACGTAAATTTATTTGGGACGGGATCGTATCCTCCCTTAATAAAAGGATGACATCTTAAAATACGAGCTGTTCCCATTACTGTTCCTTTTACAACACCATGTTTTTCAATGGCTTCAATGGCATAATGCGAGCAGGTTGGATAATAGCGGCAACTTGGTTGAAATAAAGGTGAAATTCCTTTTTGATAGCCTTTAATACCAGCAATTAATACTTTTTTCATGGTTTACCTCCTACCGAATTACATTATAGCCATAGCGTTCAAATTTGTAAAGCAATCAAGATTATTTAATCAATTGCTTTTCGAAATTCAATAAAATGAATCGCATTCGTATTTAACAAAGCATAAAAAGACCATTCTTCATTTAAATATTCATCTTTAATATCTAGCGATGGATTAATCGACTGAACGATATGATCCATCAATTCGTGGTCAATACCGTATTTACTGTTTAAATTCCACCATTTAGAATACAACCCGCCATTATCACGATCAAATTTTAATGTTCGAATCTGATAATTGCCCGGTTTTATTCCTGTAAGATGAATGTGCAATTCTTTGCTTCTATTTTTTACAAATAATTCATTTATGGAATAACGCGGACTGAATTGTCGCTCATTGAAAATAATCAGCTGATAACCATCTTCATTTTCAGTCATAATATAATCGTTTCCGCTTGCTATCACATTACCTCGTAACCGTTCTTTAAAACGCAAGGTATAAAAAATCGGGTGTTTTTCATTAAAAAAATGAAATAAATCCAAACTATCTACTAAATTATTCGTACATCTCTCTACACGTTCATGAATTTCAGTGTTAATCCAAAATCCAATCCCTTCTACTTCACCTTCTAATTCCAAAATCTTTTTCAAGATTAATGCTCCTCTAAAGAAAGTTCCATTTATATAACGAGTATTGCCGGTTAAAATGTTCCAATTAATAAGAAACAACGGCCTATCCATTTGATGTTGATGCATGAATATTTTTATTTCTTTTGTTTTGTCTGTAATATAACGATGACTTTTAGCAAATTCTTCTACATTTATATCATTAAAATTGATTATGTCATTTTGATCTGTTTCATACCCTATAAATTCAATCTTACTAGCATGTTTAATCTGCCATTGTTGATTTTCTGGCAATTGCACTTGTTTTTCATCAAACGGAAGAAATGTTCCAACTTTCATTTTTTCTGATTTGTTTTTGATTACTTGCCAAACCTTTAAGTAGATCCGTTCTATTTCGGTTGACTCAACTGAATTATCTTCTTTGCTATAAAATAAAATTTGCCATTTTTCTACAAATTCACGCCCGAAAACTTGAAGAGCATGTTGAATAAACTGATCAATTTTCTTAATATAATAATCTTCATTCTGACTAATTTGTTTATACTCTAGCTTCAAAAATAAGTAGATTCCTTGTTCTTTTAAAAAATGCAAAACAATATCAGAATTAGCATATATCGGCGAACTAACCGGTACTTCGGGTGTTTCAGATTCGATTAAAAACGGTGTTTCTTCAAAGATTTTTTGAATTCCAACAAAGTCTACTCTTAGCTGCTGTTTAGCCAAAATCAACTGTTTTTTTACATTTTCATTCAATAATTCTTTTAGTTCGCCAATAAATACGATATGTTTTTCCCGTTTTAATTCTTGTTTCCCATCACAATTCAACACAATCTGGCGTTCTTCAAGTTGATTTTCATCAATCGTGTAGCTTTGATTGCTTCCTACATCTAAATAGCTAGCTAGTCGATCTAAAATAGCCGGAGAATCAAGGATTGTCTTAGCTTCAACTTTATTAATTAGAGCTTCATGCTGTTCCAATTGCTCATGTTGATGTTCTTTTCGATATTGAGCCGGTGTCTGTTGGTAGATCATTTTAAAAACAACCGTATAGTTTTTGGCAGTTGAAAATCCATTTTTCATTGCTATTTGAAATAAATTATCTGATGTATACAATAAATCATCTAGACTATGCTTTACCCGAACTCGATTTAAATAATTTAAAAATCCCATGCCTGTCATTTGCGTGAAATAACGAGATAAGTAAGAAGAAGATAAATTTTCATGCTCTGCTAACTCAGATAAGGTCAACGGCTCTGCATAGCGTTGTTCGATCAACTGAATAAGGCGGGCAATTCTTTCATCACTTGTATCTACGCCTTTCCAATGTGGCGCTTCTTTTTTAAAAAAGCGCGTCATCATTAACATGATTTGATACAAATTGCTGCGAATTTCTAATGTGTTGCCTTCTTCTTTTCTAGAATCGGCAATCATGATTTCAGCTACCAAATGTCTTAGTTGAGCAATCACACCTTCTCTGCCAGGATCTAGTTCCTTAGAAAAGCAGTCAAAATTGTAATGGAAATAGTCTTTATAATGCGTCACAAAAAACTGACTAGAAATGCTAAATGAAATAATGCAACTATCTTCACTTCCCATGACAGAATAATTATTTGTGCGATTAACAACTAATATATCGCTTTCTGCCATTTCAAAATTACGTCCTCCAAATGAAATAGTTGCAGAACCTCTTATTACAAATAAGAGCCTTGTTCCATAATACCGTTGAGGAGCAGAATAACGGACGTTTTCCATTTTAATGTCATAGTCTGCTGCACTTTCTCTTTTCATCTTCACTACTCCTCCTTTTTTCCTATTATACCTGTTTTGACCCAACAATCGATACCCTAATTCTTCAGAACAAAAAAAGACAGCTGCATTTTTACACAGCTATCTCTAGTTCGTTAGCGTTTCATTCTACTCTTACTCATTCCAATTGCGCGGACTCCATAAGGTCCCATCTAATTCGCCTTCCATCTGGCGAATCCGTTCAACTTGCTCATTGATTAAGTCCTTCGCTGACTTTAACAACGCTTTTTGCTTATAATCCCGACTCGTTTGAATGACTCTTTCCAATTCTAGAAGCAACCATTCTTTTTGTTCCACTTCATTCGCCTACCTTCGTTCTTTTATCCAGTTTAATTCATTTGATCTAAAAGCATTTTCAATTCGTCGATTGTATCCCGATTTTCTTCAATAAATTCGACCGTTTGCTCTAGTATAAATTGATCGCCTTCATTTAATTTGCTTAAATCTGTCATTTGTAATTCTTGAATAAACCACTTTTCACGTGCCTCTAAACTGTCATCTTTTTCTCGAGTCAAGTATTGCTGGTAACGAATCAATAAAGCCATCTTTTGTGTTTCTGTCAAATAGCTAAATTGAAAAATCGGCAATGATTTAAGAAATATCATTTTTGTCTTAAGAGCTAGCGCTTGATAAGGTTTTGTTAGTTCATCAATACTGAAAGCTTCACGCCCTCCAGGTTGATATTCTTCCTTTTTCACACCAATTGTTAGGACTAAGCCAAATTCTTTTCCAGTTAAAGCTTTCCCTTTTTTCCCATAAGCAAATCCATCTGTTAATACATCATCTTGCCACTTTTTTAACAATGCTGGAGAGCTATACCAATAAAGTGGGAACTGAAAGATAATTCGATCATGTTCCTTGAGTAGTGCCTGTTCTTTTGGGACATCTATCTTGAAATCCGGATACAACGATTCCAAATGGCGAACGGTTATATTCGTATCATTTGGGATTGAACTTAATAGATATTGTTGGCTTCCCGACTCCATTATGTCAGGATGAGATATAATTACTAAAGTTTTCACTAGTTACCTCCATTTTTTATCAAAACTACTCTTTAAAATATTCTAGCATATCTTCTTTCACTACAGATAATAAAGGTAGCTGTTGAATAGGAATCAGCTCTATATCTAAAGCAGTCAATACATTTTCTAAATAACTGGCAATCTTAACATAACGATTTGTCTGTACAACAATCTTAGGTGGTCTTCCATTCTGTGCCAAAATTAATTGAATGATAATACGTTGGATTTTTTCAGCATCTTTTGGATTAATAAATTCACTACAAATCACTTCACCATTTTCTGAATCTGCCACAATCAATAAACTAGGAAAGATCGGACGTCCACCATTTGGAGGTACAACTGGAACACCAACAAAGTCGATATCCAACTCCCATACCGTATGCTTCATTTTTTGGTTATTCACTCGTTTCATTTCAAAATCCGTTATTTTGATTGCAGCATACTCAATCTTACTAACGGATATCCCTTTTAAAATAACTTCGGGTACAGCATACAAGCCATCTCTATAAGAACCATCTGTTTTATATGTGCGCATTAAAATTTCATAACTTTCTTGTTCTTTTTCATAAAAATCTAAAGATGTCCGAAATGCATTTGCCGTCTCGATTAACTTTTCAAAAACAGCTATCAAAAAAGAAACATCACTCTCATTTAGCGTAACCGGATAATATCCTGGTTTGTAATCGGTAAAGACTGGCCAAGCTTTTTTACCTCTGAAAGTAACACCACTAGCTTTTATTTTTTCATACTCTTCTTTTGGAATTTCTTGTCGGTCTTCAAAATTAATAGAGATGCATTTTTGTACCTGTAGCATTTCCATTGCTGAATCGTACTCAGCACGTGTGCTCATTTCAAAATAATAAGACAGTTCTTCCAAATCACGATAAATCAAAAAACCAAAATTTTGTTCAGCTTTTCCTAGTACTGAAATAAAAACAGGATCCTTACGATTAGGCAATTGAATACCAATAATATCGTTATCCCAATAATCTTTCCAAAAGTTAGCTTGATAAAGCTGCTTTACTAGTAAATACAATTGCAGTTGATTATTCATCGTATAATCTCCTTCATTTTCAATTTCTTAATTCTTCGCTTTTTTTTGTACATTAGAGAATACAATTTTAGAATAGTCGTCTTATCTACTAACAGTATACCAAAACAATAAACAACCAACTCGTTATTTTTCAGTATTTCACTTCATTAAATGTTTATATTTGTTCTATACCTTAAAAACGGTTACACTATTAGTGAAACTATTTTTAAATTACTTTAGGAGGTCTGGAAAATAATGAAAAAAATTATCAATGATCCAGCAAATATATTAGATGAAATGTTAAATGGCTTAGTTTTCGCTTATGAAGATTTAGTTGAACGTTTGCCAGAAACATCGGTCATCCATCGTAAAGTTGAAAAAAGTGGAAAAGTTGGATTAGTAAGTGGTGGTGGAAGTGGTCATGAGCCAGCTCATGCAGGGTTCGTTGGAAAAGGAATGCTATCAGCTGCCGTATGTGGTGAGGTATTTACATCTCCAACTCCTGATCAAATTTTAGAAGGCATTAAGTCTAGTGATGAAGGAAAAGGTGTTTTCTTAATTATTAAAAATTATTCTGGCGATGTCATGAACTTTGATATGGCGAAAGAATTGGCAGAAATGGAAGATATTCAAGTTGATTATGTAATCGTAGATGATGATATCGCTGTTGAAGACAGTACGTATACTGCTGGTAAACGTGGGATTGCAGGCACGGTTTTAGTTCATAAAATTTTAGGGGCTGCAGCTGAAAAAGGGTTATCTTTAAAAGAAATTAAAGCATTAGCCGATAAACTTATTCCGGCTATCAAATCTTTAGGCGTAGCATTAAATCCTGCTACTGTACCAGAAGTTGGCAAACCAGGGTTTGATTTAGAAGCTGATGAAATCGAATTTGGCGTAGGAATTCACGGTGAGCCCGGCTACCGTAGAGAAAAACTTCAACCTTCTGCAGCATTAGCTAAAGAACTTGTCACTCAATTGAAAAAAGAATTCCAATGGGAAAAAGGCGATTCTTATGCCGTTTTAGTTAACGGTATGGGTGGTACTCCATTAATGGAACAATTCATTTTCATGAATGATGTAAAACAATTATTAGCAGACGAAGGGTTAACTTTATCCTTTAGAAAAGTCGGTGACTACATGACTTCTATTGATATGGAAGGTTTATCTTTAACATTAGCTAAAATTGAAGACTCTAGCTGGTTAGAGTATTTAAACGCACCAGTAACGACTATAGCTTGGTAAAGAAAGGATGACAAAATTTTATGTTAACAAAAGAAACGACAAAAAAATGGTTAGAACTTTTCATTGCACAAATTCTAGAAAATAAAGCTTATCTCAGTGATCTAGATACAGCTATTGGTGATGGCGATCATGGAAATAATCTTGCTCGTGGAGCCAATGCATTAACTGAAGCTTTAGAAACTAAGAATCCTGAAACATTAACGGATCTTCTTAAAACAACTGGGATGACTTTAGTTAGTAAAGTAGGAGGCGCTTCTGGTCCTCTACTAGGGTCTGCATTTATCAGCATGGCTAAAGCTAGCCAAGACAGTGATGACTTAGCAACGGTCTTACAAGCTGGATTAGAAGGTATTCAAAAGCGTGGGAAAGCTGTAGCCGGAGAAAAAACAATGGTGGATGAATGGATTCCTGTTATTGAAGCTGTAAAATCGACTAATTTAACTGTTGATTTGATTGAAGAAGCGGTTGAAAAAACCAAAGATATGAAAGCAACTAAAGGACGCGCTTCATATCTAGGCGAACGTTCTATTGGTCACATTGATCCTGGTGCTATGTCTAGCAGCTATCTCTTCAAAACAATGGTGGAAGCGGGTGTTTATGGTGAGTAAAAAATATGGTGTATTGCTTGTTTCTCATGTAGCTGAAATTGCTGAGGGATTAGCTAAATTAATCAGTGAAGTTGCTAAAGATGTTACTGTTAAAAGTGCTGGTGGAACTCCTGAAGGTGGGATTGGAACGAGTTTTGATCGAATTGAAGAAACCTTGTCTTCATTTGAAGAAGAAACGATCCTTGCTTTTTATGATTTAGGCAGTGCTAAAATGAATTTAGAACTCGCTATTGAAACTTCTGATAAAACGGTCACTTTATACGATACTGCTTTGATTGAAAGTGCCTATACTGCAGCTGCCTTGTTGCAAGCAGAAGCGCCAATAGAAGCTATTGAAGAACAATTGAATACATTAAAAATCAAATAAATTTTAAAAAAAACGTTCACTGCAAAAGCGCAGTGAACGTTTTTTGTCTACATAATGCTGTTCCTAAAATAGGATGGCTGCTTCATTTCATTTACAAAAATGACAATTGCTCTTACTATTTATACTGGGTCTTGATGCCTAAAAAGAGCCTACCTACACCCTTTCCCAGCTTAAATTCTTTTAGTTTGTTTTAGAAATCGTTTGATTTTTATTTTCATGCAATTTTCATGAAAATATTTCTTATGCAACTCACTTCATTTGTGTATACTTAATTTTAGACACAAAAAAGGAGTTTTTATTATCAAAGAATTTACAGAAGACAGATTGCCCAGAAATGCCAAAGAAGGAATACTTTACGGTGCTATTATTTGCGCGATATCCGCACTAGTTATGAGTGCAGTAAATATCAGCTTAAATTTTGGGAAATTTGATACACAAGTTGCATTGATTATTCTTAAAGCATTCCCATTTGCTTTTATTATCGCCATGTTAATGGAAAATTTTATCGTAGGGCGCATTGCAGAAAAAATGGTTCACAATTTTTCTGATGCTAATGACAGCTTTAATGCAAAAATATTATTTACAGTCTTTTTCACTGTTATCGGAATGTCATTCACAATGACTATCATTGGAGATATGCTTGGAAACGGCATTAGTTTAGCTTCTTTTGCCGCATTGTCTCATTGGCCAAGAAATTTTTGTATCGCTTTATTCTGCGAATTATTGCTTGCTCAACCACCTGCTCGTTTTGCTATGAAAAAAATACATTTACGTCAAGAAGAAAACTTGACTGTAAAAGACAACTCTTCTATCGATTTTGATTAAACCATTTAGTTAATAATCATCATAAAAACGGATAATACGCCATCTTAATGAGGGTGTGTTATCCGTTTTTTAGGCTCTATACTTTTTAGTGTGGATAGATTAATTTAGTTCATGCTTAACACTTCTGCAGGAATAGGATTGCTTGTAGCCCTGTAAAGTATTCAATGCGAATTACATCGCCTTAACGCTTTAGCGATTAAGCGGTGTTTGAGGCTTGAAAGATCTTAAGACTTTAGGCTTAAGACGGTACCAGGGCTCTTACAAGCAAATCCGTCTATTCCGAAAGAATTTTTTGAAGCAGCCACACTATTTGACGAAGAGCCGTTTTTTATTCATTTAAGAGATTTACAACTATTTATTTATTTTTTCTTTTAGATTTATGTTTGAATACTCGAGTAGCTTCTACAGCTGCTTGCCAACCGGCATACAAATCTTCACGCTCTTCTTCATCCATATTTGGTTCAAATGTAGCATCTTTTTCCCAGTATTTTTTAATTTCATCTTGATCTTTCCAAAATCCTGTTGCTAGTCCCGCCAGATAAGCAGCACCTAAAGCTGTCGTTTCACTGATTTTAGAACGCTCAATTTTAGTGTCTAAAATATCAGCTTGGAATTGCATCAAGAAATTATTTTTTGATGCTCCACCATCTACGCGTAATGTTTTAATTGGAATACCTGATTCTTTGTTCATTGTATCTACAACATCTTTGGTTTGGTAAGCCAATGATTCAAGTGTCGCTCTGATGAAGTGCTCTTTCGTTGTCCCACGTGTTAAACCAAAGACAGCACCACGAGCATCTTGATCCCAATACGGAGCACCTAATCCTGTAAATGCTGGTACTACATAAACATTTTCTGTTGAGTCTACTTTTTCAGCGTATTTTTCAGATTCAGGAGCTGTTCTAAACATTCTCATGCCATCTCTTAACCACTGAAGTGCTGATCCAGCTACAAAAATACTACCTTCTAACGCATACGTAATCTCGCCATTTATGCCATAAGCAATAGATGTAAGCAAACCGTTCTCAGATTTAATGGGTTCTTTTCCAGTATTCATGATGATAAATGCACCTGTACCATACGTATTTTTAACCATTCCTTTTTCATATCCTACTTGGCCGAATAAAGCAGCTTGCTGGTCACCAGCCATACCCGCAATTGGAATTTGTCCACCATAAAAATGTTCTGGAATTGTTTTTCCATATACTTCTGAAGAAGATTTTACTTCTGGCAGCATTTCTTTTGGAATGTCTAATAATGCTAAAATATCTTCATCCCATTTAAGGTCATAAATATTAAACAACATCGTACGGCTGGCATTTGAATAATCCGTAACATGTGCTTTTCCACCTGTTAATTTCCAAACCAACCAAGAATCGATCGTTCCAAATAGTAACTCGCCTTTTTGAGCACGTTCTCTTGATCCTTCAACATGATCTAAAATCCATTTAATTTTAGTTGCTGAGAAGTAAGAATCAATCACTAATCCTGTTTTATCTTTAATTAATTTTGTGTGCCCATCTTTTTTTAATTGATCTGCAATATCGTTTGTTTGTTTTGATTGCCATACGATAGCACGATAAATCGGTCTACCCGTTTCTTTGTCCCAGACAACGGTTGTTTCACGTTGGTTGGTGATACCAATACTATCAATATCCGATGGTTTCAATCCTGATTCGATCAATACACCTGCAATAACTGTTAAAACTGAAATCCAAATTTCGTTCGCATCATGCTCTACCCAACCTGGTTGAGGAAAATGTTGCGTGAATTCTTTTTGAGAACTCCACTTAGGGTTTCCTGCTTTATCAAATATAATTGCTCTCGAACTAGTAGTACCTTGATCAATTGACATAATATATTTTTTTGTCATTTTATTCCCTCCATTAATAGAATGCGCTTACAATCCGTGTACTCTTAATGTACTGCTAAAAAAGATAGTTGTAAAGCGTTTGCTCTCAGTGTTTCATAAAAAATAAAACCGTTTTATACCCTTGCATATTTTTCATCATTTATCGCGAACTTTAATCGTTCAGTTAAGTTATTTTTGCGCTTATCAAAATTTAATCGCCAACAAATAAGCAGCCCTTTAGTATATCAGGCTGCTTATTTCCACTTATTCCGCTTCTATCCAAGTCCATTTATAACTATCTGGACCAAAAACGCGTTTGTAATAATCGTTGACCTTAGGGTTTAACAAATAAGAATCCGCTGATTGATATAGTGGTGCAAGTGCAGCATCTTCCCCTAAAGCAACTTTTTCAATATCTACTAATGTTTCCCAACGGGCTTCGTCATCATCGTAAGTTGCTTTTGCTTTATCAACTAGCGCATCGACAGCTGGATTTGAATAGTTCATCCGGTTAATATCTGTATCAAAACGTTCTACATAATTGATTGGATCTGCAAAGTCGGCAATCCATGAATTGACAGCCATATCGTAATTGCCTTCACGTACCGTTGTTAATTTCATACTGAAAGGCATACTTCTCAATTTAACCGTTAATCCTGGCAAGTTCTTTTGCAATTGGTCTTGTAAATATTCAGCCAATCGTTTTGAATCTTCTGTATCAGAAGTGATCAATTCCAATTCAATAGTATCTGTTCCTAATTCAGAAAGGCCTTTTTCCCAAGCTTCTGTAGCCTTTTCTAAATCGTAAGGCAATAAATCCCCTGCATCTTCACGGTAATCTGCACCGGTTGTCGGATTACTTGCCAATCCAGCTGGAACAAATCCATCAATAGAGGCTGATCCGTCTTGTAAGACATTGTTAACATAGCCTTCTTTATCAACTGCTGAGGCAATCGCTAAACGAATATTGGGATTGCTTAATTCAATCGTTTCTTCATTATTTAAGTTGTTCATCTCAATATAAAACGTTGTTGCATTTAATGATGAATGAAAATTAGGGTCTTCACTATACTGTGAAACAAAACTTCCAGATAAAAAGGCAATATCGGTATCGCCATTTTCATATAAATTCAACTCAGTAGTAACTTCTTTAATTACATCAACACTTATAGTATCTAACGTGACTGAATCAGCATCCCAATACTCTTTATTTTTTTCAAAAGTCCAACCTACACTGCTTGCTTGATCCCATCCCTCTAATACAAAAGGACCATTATAAATTAGGTTTTCATTCGTGCTGCCATATTCATCACCTTGCTCTTGGGCAAATGCTCTATTTTGTGGGAAGAAAAATGGCAAAGTTAATAATTGGTCAAAATAAGGTGTCGGTTGCGTCAACGTAATTTCTAATTCTGTATCGCTGATTGCTTTGATACCTAAATCAGTTGGCTCTGCTTCATCATTTATAATTTCTGTAGCATTTTGAATCAAGCCATCAAACATATAAGCATATCCACTTGCCGTTTCTGGTGCCACGACTTTTTGCCAAGCGTAAACAAAATCATCTGCCGTTACAGGTTCTCCATTAGACCACACAGCGTCTTTTCGTATCTCAAAGGTATACGTTTTTCCATCTTTGCTGATAGTCGGCTCTTTCGCTGCCACACCTAAGATAGGTTCAGCATCTGGCCCTAAAACATATAATCCTTCGAATACATTATTCATAACGGTAAAACTTGTTAAATCGGTTGCTAAAGCTGTATCCATAGAGGGTATTTCTGAGGAAGCTGTTAAGCGCAATTCTTGTTTATCGGCTAAATTCTTTTCTCCATCCGCTTGAGAACTCGCAGTTGAAGATCCATCAGAATCCGCGTCTCCGCAAGCTGCTAATAACAATGTCAAACTAAGTATACCTAAACCCTTTAATTGATTTTTCATTTATTTTCACCCTTTCATGTCTGTTTTATAAATTTATGTGTACCTTTAAAAAAAACGTCTAACTGCGCATAATTCTTTTTGATACGTTGTTCCCTCAAGTTTAGTAATCATTACTTTTGATCCAGGAGTTTGCGAATGAATCATTTGATCATCGCCTAAATAAAGACCTACATGATGAACTTCTCCATTGCCTTCCTCGTAAGCAAAAAATAATAAATCTCCTGGAATTGCTTCTTGATAGGTATAAACAGCTCCTTCAAAAACTTGTTCTTGAGCATCCCGGCTCAGCCAAATATCAAAAGTCCGAAACAAGGTATAGACAAATCCAGAACAATCAAATCCTGCTGCACTCGTTCCCGCCCAGACGTATCTCAAATCTAAAAAAGATTTTGCTAGCTCGATTATTTGTTCGACAGCATTGATTTGCGTGTTATCCACTATATGAGCTTTTTCTTTTGAAATATAGCCAATCCCATCTGGAGTGAGAAGTTTGTAGTGGGTAGACGTCTCTTCTACTAAAGGTAAAATCGTACCAATCGAAACAACTTGCGCAATTTGTGTCTCATTTATAAAATTGAGTGTTGCCGTTGGTTGGCTAACCACAACTTGTTTTAGTGCTTCTGACCAGCCATCTGGCATGGGAACAAGGTCTTTAACCATTATCCAGCCTGGATATCCGCTAGGGTCATTTTTATAAGCTTGTTTTGGAACCGTTACTCTAGCATATTCTCCAACAATTTCAAGAACCTCAACACTATCACCATAAAGCACTTCTGAATCTACCAAACGATCTTTATATAAACTGAGGACTTCTTCATCTGATAATGTATAAAAATTTTCTTTACTATTTTGTAGTGCTAACTTTTCTTTAATAGGATGATCATTATTGTTTGACCATAAAAAAGTTGTAGCAACATTCACTATTTTTTTCATTTTTTTCTCTCCTTATTGCTTCGTTTTTAATTCTATCAGCAAGAAGGATGATCATCAGTCAGCATTCGTTAAAAATTTAAATGCTAATTTCCCTATTTCTTGCATCCATTCTATTGCCTTTGCTTCTTCTTTTACGCCTTTATTTAATGCAGCGATATATACTAATCGGTCTTTGTAACGAAATAATGCAACATCGTGACGAATTCCATTGTCTTCACCCGTTTTGTTTAACATTTCTAAAACAGGAATTTCTCTTTCATCTAAATAGCCTGGTAGGCCTGTTCGAAATTGCTGCAGTAAAAGAGGTTTTTCTATTTGTTCTCTCCATAACAAATGATGATTTCCAAGTTCAATGATTTCTTTTAAAACCTCTACAGCTCCTTGTGATGAAACCTCATTCACTAAACCCGATTCATAATCCATCAAGTAACGCCTTAAAGCTATTCTTTTACCCCATTTTTTTTCTTTTATCCAAGCTTTTAAATTCTCTAAACCGGCATAAGAAATCAATTGGTTTGTCGCTTCATTATCTGAAACAGCGATCATCAATTGTAAGAGTTCTTCAATACTCCACTCTTCAACAGATGTCAGAATATGAAGTACTCCCGATCCATTTGCACGACCTGACTTTGAAACGTTTATTCTATCTGTTAAATTAAAATTCCCTTGAATTGCTTGTTCGTAATAATAGAGATAGATAGGCAGCTTTATGATACTTGCTGAAGGAAACATTGCTTCTTTATTTTCACTAAATAACAATTCTTTTCCATCATGAATATAAATTCCACTTTCCATATAAGGTGTAAAATCTGTTTTCAATTCTTGAATTTCCTTATTCCAGTCCATTTTCACCCTCGTTTCTTTTCTCACATTAAAATTTCATATATTTATTACTTAAAATTAATTATATAGAATTTTTTTATTTACTACAACATTATTGTAACGCTTTCATGTCAGGTGTGTTATTTGTCTCATACTTTATAAAAAAAACCCACGACTCAAAAAAATTGAGTCGTGGGTTTTTAATTACGCATAGTTTTCAACGGATTTAAGCTCTTTTTTTTGTTTGATTTGCAAGGAAGAAAAAGATTAAACAAATGATCATCAATGCAATACATACGATAATGGTTAATTGGTAAGTTCCAGTTAAGTCATAAAGCAGACCTAAAATTGGATTTCCAATTGCCAAACCAATATTTGCTGCAACAGCTAGCATTCCCCAGATAGCAGTGAAATCTTTTTTTCCAAATAAATCTAATGTAATCAATTGGTGTAGAACGTTTGGTGTTCCTGCACACATGTAATACATCAGTAACGCTACGAATAAAATAATTGGTGAACTGGTTGAAAAGAAAATGACGAAGGCTAGTGTAAAGATAACGGCTAAACCTGTATACGTCGTTTTAGCACCAAGTTTATCGCTGATAGAACCCATAGCAATCTTAGAGATAATCATAGCCACTGAAGCTACAGACATCATAGCACCTACTTGAACGATGTTAATGCCCGTTGAGACTAAGAATACTTGTAATTGTTGAGTGAATGTACTAACCATTACAAACGAGATAAAGGCAATTGCAGCAAAGTAGAAGACAGGTGAACGTATTGCTTCAACAAATGTTAATCCTTCAGACAACGCTTGTTCTGATTCGTTCGTTGCCATTACTGCATTCGGCTCTTTAATAGTTGATTCTTCATCGCCATAAGCTACTGCTCCCAAATCTTCAGGTTTATCTCTAAGCAGTAAAGCTCCTCCAAGAACAGCTACCCCATAAAAGACAGCCATTAAATAATATCCTGCGCTGAAACCACTATTTTCTACAACAGATGGAATAACAGCATTTACCACAACTCCACTTAACCCCATTGATGCTGCAATTATACCCATAACGGTTCCATGTTTTTTAATAAACCAATTATTTACCATTGTTATTGCTACCATACTTGTGGAAACCATTAATAACAAACCTATTAGAGATGCTGCAAGGTAAAATGACCAAATTGATGTACTATTAGCCATCCAAATAAATCCTGTAATCCCTGTAATTCCACCTACAAAAGCAGTCTTTCTTAATCCTATTTTTGGCATCAAGCTTTTAGATAACACCGGGATACTGACAATTCCGATTAAACTTAAGCAACTGCTTACAATACTGAATTGGGCAACGGTGAATCCTAATGCAGTTGTTACGGGAACAGTAAATACTCCCATTCCATTAATTGGAATACCTAGACCTAACATTAATAACATTCCTGCGATGACCATTCTATAGTGTTCTTTTTTCATTTTGTATTTCCTTCCATAATTAAAGTATGTGCTTTCATTTCAATTGAAATAAAGCCTTTAGCTCAATTCTTATCTTTATTATTTCATAAAAAACGAATCCTTCTCACTTTCGATTAGTATCACATTACAAAAATACATCTCATATTGTGATATCCTACTGCATTAGTCAGTATAATAAAAATAGTTACACCGGTCAACCTCTTTTTTATATTAATTATTATGAAACGCTTTCATTCAATGGCTGAGTTATTCTTGTAAACCTCCTTATTATTTTATCTCATATTTAATTTTGCACGTTCTCTTTACTTCTTTATTTTATAACGCTTCTTTTATTTGTCCATTTAATTGAATCCCTATTTTGAGCCCAATAAAAAGAGAGGTTAGACAAAAGTCTCACCTCTCTTTTTTCTATTTAAATATAATATAAATTTTCTGATGGATAGAATGGATCACATGTGATATCTAATCCTAATTTACGAAGAGTTTGTTCATCATCTTTATTCAGCATAACCGTTGAGTGTGCTTGAACATCTTGCAGCCCAGAAAGTTTATTATACGCTAATTGAGCCGTGGGATTGGTAACTGCACTTATAGCTAGTGCAATAAGCACTTCATTTGCATTCAACGCTGCCATCTTACTATGAAGATCTGTTACTTTAAGTTTTTGGATTGTTTCTAAAATATTTGGTGATAACAAATGAATTTCATCTGAAATATTAGCCAATACCTTAATTGAATTTAAAATACCTGCAGAACAAGAATCCATTAAAGGTGTTGTTCTACCCGTAACAATTTGACCATCCTGCAATTCAAATGCGATAACAGCTGGCATATCAGGTGCTTCAGACTGTTCTCTTATCTGCTCTGCATATTTACGAGCTGGTGCAACCGGAACTCGATCTTCTTTTTTCAATTCAACTTCTTCCATAATTAATTTCATATGGTTTAAAATTTCTTCGTCAATCAGCCCTTTTTTAAAGTCACATTCCGTTAAAAAGCTTCTGCGAATAATTTCTTGTTTAGAGGCCTCTCTAACAACTTCATCATCAGTAATGCCAAAACCTACTCGATTAACACCCATATCTGTCGGAGATTGGTAGACTGATTCTTGTCCAGTAATTTTTTCAATGATGCGTTTAATAACTGGGAAAGTTTCAAGATCTCGATTATAATTGACCGCTACTTGATTGTATTTTTCAAAATGAAAATTATCGATCATATTGACATCTTTCAAATCTACAGTAGCCGCTTCATAAGCAATATTAAGCGGATGTTTTAACGGTACATTCCAAACTGGAAAAGTTTCAAATTTTGAATACCCAGCTGTCTTCCCTTGATGGCGTTCATGGTATAGTTGATTTAAACACGTTGCTAGTTTCCCACTTCCAGGACCGGGTGCTGTAACAACAACGATTGGTTTAGTTGTTGGAATATAAGCATTTTTTGCAAAACCTTCTTCACTAACAATCGTTTCAATATCTGATGGATATCCTTCAATTGCAGCATGCGTAAATACTTTGATATCTCTTCTTTCTAGTTTATTAATGAACAGTTTTGTAGAAGGTTGACCGTTGTAGCGCGTAATAACTACACTGTTTACTTCTAAACCATATCCTCTTAATTCATCAATTAATCTTAAAACATCCATATCATAAGTAATGCCGTAATCGCCACGAATTTTATTCCGTTCGATATCTCCAGCGTACACACAAATAATGATCTCAGCTTGATCTTTTAATTTTTGTAACAACTTAATTTTTGCATCTTCATCAAAACCTGGTAATACTCGTTTGGCATGTTTATCACCAATCAATTTTCCACCAAATTCAAGATACAACTTGTCGTAATCATTTACTCGTTCTAAGATATATTTTGATTGTTCTTCAATATATTTCTGTGGATCAAACCCTGCTTTTTTCATGTGCTTTCCTCCTATATAATTGCTGGATTTTAGCAGCTGCCTTTTTAAACAAAAAAAAGTTAGACGATTTTTGTCGTACTAACGGTTTTTATTTTCTAACTACTATTAAGAATAAATAAATGCACTTATATTTTGCCTAAAACTAACGTTTTATTTTTACATCCTTTTCAATTATAGGGGTTTATTTTTTAAAATCAATGTATTTTCTCTATGAATTTTTTGTTTCTCTATAAAAAAATACTAGACTGAACTTCAGCAATGAAAGCAGAAGTTTAATCCAGTGTTTTTTTCTAAAACAGCTTATTAGATTAACTAATTATTCGCGCCACGCTATAGCTAAACCTTTCAAAAAATTCCTAGCATAACGATCGCCACATTCTTTGTAATTTCGATGTCCTTCTTTTCTAAAAACTGCACTTAATTCGCTTTTTGATATTTCCACTCCCGCATTTCCTAGAACACCCAGCATATCATCACTTGTAAGGGAAAGAGCTATTTTAATTTTTTTCAGCAAAATATTATTTACGTTTTTATTCGTTATTATCAATGAAACAGGCTTTTCTGGTTCTGTGACTTCTGAATCTTTTTTGCCTCTTTTGAATATAATTAAACCATTTAAAAAGCATTCTAACGTTTGGTTAGAGCAATCTTTCACGTACTCATTTTTTTGAAACTCATCTTCTTTTGCAATTTCATCTTTTTGTTTTTTCGACTTATCCAGCATTTTTTTTACATCTTCTTTTGTTATTTCTAATCCGCCTAATTTAAAAATTTCTACCATATCTGCATCTTTAATATCTAATGCGTATCTTAATCTTACCAATCGATCATTATTGTTCATCTTATTTTGCCCTCCAAAAGCTTTTTCAAATTGTTATCTTCTATATAGTATAAAGCTTTATTCACCTTATTGCACCTTTTGTCAGCAGATAAAAACCATTTATTATTACTTTCAGGTGCTTCTGTTTTTAAGAATTATTGGTTATTTACGGATTGATTGTTGTAATCCAAATTGTTTACTGCTAGAATAAATCAAAGCAAAGTCCTTTTAAATTAATCCAGAGAGATTAAAAAGGGTAACAAGTCAATTTATGATACGATACCTGAGGTCCTTTTGCGAATACACCATTCAAGAAGGGCATTTTTTGTGCCCAAAAATAGGAGGAATCGTATATGTCAAGCAAGAAAATTATTCAAGTTAATGAAAAGGTCCCTGTAAAATTACTGGTGCCGTTAAGTTTGCAACATACTTTTGCAATGTTTGGCGCTTCTGTATTAGTGCCTATCATCTTTGGTATTGACCCTAGTATTGTCTTATTAATGAACGGAATCTCTACGTTATTATTTATTCTTATCACCAAAGGAAAAGCTCCTGCTTATCTTGGTTCAAGTTTTGCTTTCATTGGACCTGCAAGTATTATTATTGCGAATCAAGGTTTTGCTTATGCTCAAGGAGGATTTGTCGTCTTAGGAGTCATTGGTTGTCTTTTAGCCTTATTCATTCGACGTGTAGGTACTGCATGGATTAATATCGTTCTTCCACCAGCAGCAATGGGTGCAGTCGTTGCTTTAATTGGTTTGGAGCTAGCTTCAAACACTGTCCAAGGCGGTTCAATCGGTGCAAACTTGATGACTGAAACGGCCTCATCCCAAGACTTTATTGTCTTTTTCATTACATTAAGTGTAGCAATTTTAGGTTCAGTACTGTTTAAAGGATTTTTATCCACTATCCCCATTTTAATTTCAATTGTTGTCGGTTATCTCTCTGCTGCTGCATTTGGAATGGTCGATTTTACCCCTTTAACGGAAACGCCATTGTTTACCTTGCCTCATTTTCAATGGGCAAAGTTTGATGTTAATGCCATACTAACGATGCTACCTGTGCTTCTTGTCTTAACTTCTGAACATATAGGTCATCAAGTTGTCACTTCAAATGTTGTCGGCCATGATTTGATTAAAAATCCTGGATTACATCGCTCTTTATTCGCTGACAATTTGGGCACTGCTTTATCTGGTCTGATTGGTGGGGTTCCTACAACAACTTATGGTGAAAATATTGGTGTTATGGCAATCACGCGTGTTTACAGTGTTCGGGTAATTGCTGGGGCAGCAATTTTCTCAATCTGCATGGCTTTTATTGGACCTTTAGCAGCATTTATCTCGACGATTCCCGGAAATGTCATTGGTGGAGTAACATTTCTACTTTACGGAATGATTGGAACAAGTGGATTGCGCTTGTTAGTGGAATCTAAAGTCGATTATAGCAAATCAAAAAATTTAATTTTAACTTCTATTGTTCTTGTTGCTGGCTTAAGCGGCTTAACGGTTAATTTTGCGGGAATTGAACTAAAAGGTATGATTCTTGCGAGTGTAGTCGGAATTGTTTTAAGTGTCGTCTTTTATTTATTTGAAATAGCTGGCTTAATGAATGAATCAGACGAAGACTAATAGGTTAAAAAAGCTGGGTACCAGTTTCTTCTATAGAACATATAGAGGAAACTAGTACCCAGTTTTTTTTTATTTTTCGTTTTTTAATTTTTCGTTCAACTTTTGATAGATGAGTTTCATCTCAGGCTCAGTACAAGCTTCAATGGCTTCATTTAATTCCATCCATTTTATGGCACTATTTTCATCTTTTTTAACCGTCGTTTCTTCATTTTCAGTCGCTTCAATCAAATACGTTACATTCAAATGCAAATGTGTGACAATTGGACTGCCCTTTTTTATATGACTAGGAACACCTAGTATTTCTACTGAGTAAATATCTTGCATAATTGGAATAATATTTATTAAACCTGTTTCTTCAGTTGTTTCTTTCAAAACTACTTGCAATAAATCCTCATTGCCATCCGCATGCCCACCAATCCAAGACCATGATTGATAAATATTATGATAGGCCATTAAAACTTTCGTACGTTCAGGATTAACGATCCAAGCTGAAGCTGTTAGATGAGCAAATTCATTTTCGCGAGTCAGTAAATTGTCAAAAGTATCCATATACTTTAGGATAACTTCTTGTTCTTTAGCTTCTTGAATAGTATAAGGTATGTAATGGCTGATTTGTTCTCTTAAGTTCATCTAAGATTCTCCTTTAATAAATTCTATAGATAATATTGAACCATTCAACTATTTACTGATTTGACTTTCTATAATTAAATAGGTCCTTTTAAGTCTACTTTTGTTTAAAGTACGCTTAGTAATTATACCACAAATGCTCTATTGCATTTAAACTATGGATGTCTCCGAAACCTATGTTAACCGCCCTTAATTCTTTGTTTATCATACTATTAATTCATAGTACACAAACTCCTTTTGAGTACAAATGAGTTTGAATCTACGTTTTCACTAACGGAGTATGAGATAAACTATTTTGAAACAGAGATATAAGAGAAATTGAATAATTAAAAGAAGTACACTTTTTCAATAACTCGCTATATTCATCTAGTATGTTATTCTATTTTACTTCTAGGCGTTCAGAAAGGTATACTAAGTGTATAGTGTGTAAATAGTTATGCCTATTTTTATAAAGCAATATATTAGGAGAGATCATATTGGAAAACACAGTAGGAACAGTAGTACGCGGCCTTCGCGGTCCAATCATCAATAAAGGCGACGATATTGAACAAATTGTAGTGGAGACTGTATTAAATGCAGCTAAGAATGAAGAGTTTTCTTTTGAAAATCGGGATATTGTTACTATAACCGAGTCAATTGTGGCACGCGCACAAGGAAACTATGCATCAATTGATGCTATTGCTGAAGATATCAAAGCAAAATTCGGAGATGAAACAATCGGCGTCATTTTTCCAATATTAAGTCGTAATCGCTTTGCAAATATCTTACGCGGTATTGCAAAAGGTGCAAAAAATATCGTTTTAATGTTGAGTTACCCTTCTGATGAAGTAGGGAATCAACTTGTTGAAATCGATGAACTGGATGTCAAAGGTGTGAATCCATGGACAGATGTTTTAACTGAAGCTGAATTCCGTGAGCATTTCGGTTATAAAAAACACCGCTTTACTGGGATCGATTATATCGATTACTATCGAGAGTTGATTGAAGCTGAAGGTGCAACTTGCGAAGTCATTTTCTCAAACAATCCTAAAACTATTTTAACGTATACTAAACATGTCTTAACGAGTGATATACATTCACGTTTTAGAACAAAACGCATCTTATCAACTAATGGTGCTGAAACAGTATATGGCCTTGATGATATTTTAACAACATCAATCAACGGCAGCGGCTTTAATGAAACTTATGGCCTACTTGGATCAAATAAAGCAACAGAAGATACCCTGAAACTCTTTCCAAATAATTGCCAGCCAATTGTCGATGGTATTCAAGCCAAATTAAAAGAACTAACAGGTAAAACAATTGAAGTCATGGTATATGGTGACGGTGCATTCAAAGATCCAGTTGGTAAAATTTGGGAACTTGCAGATCCAGTTGTTTCGCCTGCATACACCAGAGGCCTTGAAGGCACTCCAAACGAAGTGAAGTTAAAATATCTAGCCGACAATAACTTCTCTCATCTTCGTGGAGAAGATCTAAAACAATCTATCTCTGAATATATTCTGAATAAAAAGGAAGATCTAGTTGGCACGATGGAAGCGCAAGGTACCACTCCACGTAGATTAACTGACTTAATCGGTTCATTATCTGACTTAACCTCTGGCAGCGGAGATAAAGGAACACCTATTGTTTATATTCAAGGTTACTTCGACAACTATACAAAATAAGCTTAATATAAAAAAGACGTATTTCAAAATAAGTCATCCCCTAAAAATCTAATTTTCAGGGGTTTTTTTATAGAAAATACGAATAATAATTTCAAAGTATTTAATTCAAACTTTCATTTGACTTGTATAGACCACCTTCTGTATAATAAGAATCGCGTGAATTTTTGCGACTATATATTTAAAGGAGTTTATTTAACAAAATGGATAAAGATAAATTAGGTAAAACAGTTACCTTCAAGGAAATGACCGCTAACCCTGCTCCACTTGGACTATTGGGTTTCGGAATGACTACTGTATTGTTAAATCTTCATAATGCTGGATTTTTCCCAATGGATTCAATGATTTTTGCAATGGGTATTTTTTATGGCGGATTTGCACAAGTGATTGCAGGAATTATGGAATGGAAAAAGGATAATACTTTTGGCGCTACAGCATTTACATCATTTGGATTCTTTTGGCTATCATTGATTGCAATAAACATTTTACCTACTATGGGTTTAGGCGAGGCACCTTCTAGTCAATCTATGGGAGCATACTTGTTCATGTGGGCTATCTTTACATTTGCTATGTTTATTGGAACGCTTAGAATCAGCAAAGCTTTACAAGTTGTATTTGGATCATTAGCACTTTTATTCCTATTATTATCTTTAGGTCATTTTACAGGATCTGAACTTGTTTTAACGATTGCTGGTTATGAAGGAATCATTTGTGGATTCTCAGCAATTTATGCTGCAATGGCACAAGTTTTAAATGAACTTTATGGAAAAATAATTATGCCTATTGGCGAAGTTAAAAAATAAAAGCCTCATTAACGAAAGCACATTGCCCATTTAGATGGATAATGTGCTTTTTTTCAGCATTTTTTTAAATTGAGCTTATTTTTCAGCAATAAAATCTATCATTAAGTTGCTGACTCGCTCGGGTTCTTCGTGATGCACCCAGTGAGTTGCTTCTCCTAATAAGATTCCTCGACCATTATCACAAAACTCCAGACTTTTACTAGCTAATTCAGGACCTAAAAATTGATCTTTAGCTCCCCATATCACTAACGTAGGGACAGTCACGCGTGATGGGATAGTTGGTTTTGTAGGTTTATTTATCAGTGCACGATACCAATTAATCATCGAACGCATAGCACCGGGTTGTGACCAAGCAACACGATAGTTTTTCAATTGCTCTTCAGTAAACGTGCCTTTTTGACTGCTATTTACCAGTGTCTTCTCTAAAACTTTCCAATTAGACATTCCAAATACTCTTTCCGGCAGTCCTCTCAACTGGAAGAAAGCAATATACGAGCTTTTCACTAGTTGTAATGGGTGTCGCACAATCTGGCTGCCCATAGCAACTTCATGTGGAGCATTGAGGATGATCAACTTGTGGAGCAGTTCGGGATACTCGCGCGCCACTCGCCACGCCACGATTCCGCCCCAGTCATGACCGACTAAAATGACTTTTTCTTTCCCTGATGCTTTAATCAATCCAGCAACATCTGCTGCTAACTGATCCATGCGATAATCTTTTACTTTCTTGGGTTTATCGCTGAGATTGTATCCTCTCTGATCAGGAGCCCATACTCGGAACCCTTTATTTGCTAAATCAGATAGTTGGTTACTCCACCCATACCAAAACTCTGGAAACCCATGCAGTAATAGAACCAACTCACCATTTTCAGGACCTTGTTGGACAACGTGTAATTTAATTCCATTGGTTTTTATATACTTATGTTCTTGTAATTCCATCTGCTTTCACTCCTCCTATCTGAAGTAAATTAACATCTGACATATTTACGTTTAAAACCAATCCTGCCTTTTTCCACTTGCTTTTGAATACTTTCATAAGCATTTAAGAAACTATTTTTTTTATTTTGACGTTGGATTTCTACTATTCCTACTTCTTGTGTAGTCGCAAGCGCTTGTTCATGTAGCGGTGCAAATGAAACCCCCACTGTAAATAGAAAATTATTCATAGATGCTTTCGTTCGGTTTGGCGAATGATGAATCGTATTTTTCACGATCTCCATCATAGTCGAAATCTTATACTCACTAAATTCGGTATCTGGGCGATTGCCTAATAGCCAACAGTAACAACTCCAACCGGCTGACATTCTTAGCTCTTCGCCACTTGCAATCCATTTGTCAGCAACTTCTTGTGCAATGTCTGACTCCGACAATGTCACAGCTACCACAAAATCAGACAACATATAAAAATAAGCTGCATCTATCCAGCGATCAAAATCCGACTCCATCATAACTTTAGGGTCCGAAATAACGCCTGCAAAATACATCGCATCATAGTTACCTGTAGCATAAAGTTCTTCCGCTAAAGCCTGATTTAGTTTTATTTTCTTTGACATAGGTTTCATAGAACCCGTAGTCACACCAAAAAGCGGCTCGTGTGCACCATTGGATAAATATATTTTCTTCATTCTTGGCTTACTTAAAGCTTCAAGCTCTTGCATAACTGTTTCAAAATCCATCCTCTGATAGCTCCTTTTTTTTACTAGCCATTTACTTAACTATACTTATAACACAGATGACCTTGTCTTCGGCTTTATTGTTAAAAATTATCTCGTGCATTTCGCAAAGCAATAAAATCTTGTAACTTATCCGCCTGAAGAAATAAATTAATATTTTTTTCCTTGCCAATCGTGGACGGCAGACTTGGACGGTCATGCGCTCTTAAATTAGTTACTTGATCCAAAACATGTGAAATGTTCTTGTTCGCTGGTTCAATAAATTGAGCAAAGCGTAAGTTCGTTTGAGTGTATTCATGCCCTGCATAAACTTCTACAGCGTCATCTAAGCTCTTAAACATTTGTAATGCATTAAATTGCGCTTGATAATCACCTGTAAAGACGCGTCCGCAACCGGCTGAAAACAAAGCGTCCCCACAAAATAGTGCCTTTTCCATCAAGAAACTAACATGCTCTATTGTATGACCGGCTGTTTTAAAGACCTGAAATTTTTTACCCAATAAATCAAAAGAATCACCATCTTTAACGACATGATCAGCTAAAAAAGCAGTTTCCTCTGGTCCATAAATAGGCGTATCCGGGAATTTTTCTGAAATTGCTTTGACTCCACCGATATGATCTTCATGATTATGTGTCAGAATAATCGCTTTTAATGTCATCTGGTTTTCTTCTAAATAATGAAGAACAGCTTTGTATTCTCCTGGATCGACTATTACTGCATCTTTCCCCTCTTCTATTACCCAAATATAGTTATCAGAAAATGCTTTTATAGGATTAATTTTCATGAATAAGTCTCCTCACTTTTAATTTTATCATCCCTATTCGAAATGTGATTTTAATATACTACTAAGTATAACAGAACCTTACATTATTTTAATAACGATCCAATCACTAAAAATAGTGTTTCTACTTTGTCTTATAAAGTTTTATGACTGTTTCTAGAGTGAACTTTAATTTAAAATTTGGATAAGTAGTTTCTCATGAGAAACTTTTTCTGATATGATATTCGTATAACAATTTAATGGGGGAAAACTAATTATGATGGAATTTACACAAAACATTAGAGGAAATGTAGCATTAGGCATAAATCCACTTGGATGCAAACAAGAAGTATTGAATCAAATTAACTATGTTAAAAGCAAAGGAACTTATGAAGGTCCAAAAAAAGTATTGATTATTGGCGCTTCATCAAGCTACGGATTGGCTACTCGAATCAGCTTAGCTTTCGGTACTGGAGCAGACACAATTGGTGTTTCTTATGAAAAAGGTCCAAAAAACGAAAAAAATCTAGGCACAGCCGGCTGGTACAATAATATCGCTTTTCGAGAAACTGCTGAAGATGAAGGATTGATTGCTAAAAACTTTGTTCAAGACGCCTTTAGCCATGAAAGCAAGCAGGAAGTTATCGATTACATCAAGAACGAATTTGGTGGAAAAGTTGACTTAGTTGTTTACAGTCTAGCAAGTGGTAGAAGAACAGATCCTGATACTGGAGAAACATATACTTCTTCAATTAAAGCTATCGGAGAGCCCGTGGTTGGTCCAAATATTAATATGCAAAATCAAAGTTATTACACAGAAACACTAGACCCCGCAACGGATCAAGAAATTGCTAACACGGTAAAAGTAATGGGTGGCGAAGACTGGGAATTATGGATGAAAGCACTAAAAGAAGCAGACGTTTTAACAGATGGCGTTCTAACAACAAACTATTCTTATTTAGGAACAGAACTGAATCATGATTACTATGGTGGAGGTACTCTTGGTCTTGCTAAAGCAGACTGTGATGAAAAAACAGAGAATATTAATGCGTTACTAGCGGACATTAACGGCAAAGCTCAAATCGTTGTAGCTACTGCAGTTACCACTAAAGCAAGTTCAGTTATTCCTTTTTTCCCAGTGTATTGCATTGGTCTTTATAAAGTAATGGCAGAAAAAGGTACTCATGAAACACCTATCATGCATCAAGACCGCATTTACCGCGAAATGATTTACGGCAACAAACCTGAGTACGATGAAGTGGGCCGTCTTAGACCTGATAATTGGGAACTTGATAGCGATACTCAAGCCAAAACCAAGGAACTTATCCTAAAATTAACTGAAGAAAACTTTGCTTCTGATCTGACAGCTTACGATGTCTTTTATAAAGAGTTTTCAAATTTAAGTGGCTTCATGGTTGACGGTTATGTTGAAAAAGATGTTACTATAGAAGATTTAAAAGCACTACACTATTAAGCAGTTGTGACTCTCTAACCAAACAAAGAACCCCTCACAGTTTAATGCGAGGGGTTCTTTGTTTTAAGTCTAGTTTAACTAATCAAACAAGCGGTTTCCGTTTATTTCAAATTCATCGTGAGTTGATTTTACGTAATTGAAGTGATGATACAATGAGAAATATAAGAGACCTAGAAAGAAGTATAAGCTACTTGCTACAAGCCAAATATCAACACTAGTATATAGCAATAAGCCGGCACCAACTATGCTACCTAATAGAAAGAAGCTGAGATTCAGTAGTTGGAAACGGGCTTTCCTAAATTCGGATTTTCGCCCTGCTAAACTTCTACCTAAAGCCAAACCAGCATCCGTTAGATTTCCGGACATATGTGTCGTACGAACAATCATCCCTTTATAATAGACAAACATCCCATTTTGCAGACCTAAAATAAAGGTTGTCTCTAGCAAATACCACAAAGAATTATTAAACATCATGCTTCCCGCTAAAATCGCTAAACCGGATAAGAGTTGAATATAACCATACCGACGTTTCAATTTAAAGACCTGTTCTGGAAATAAGAATCCACTCAACATCGTTCCTAAGAAAAAGGCTAGTATAACGATTGCCAAACGAATAAAATTCTCAAAATCCCCTTTTACTAAATGAATCATACTATTTGATAAACTCCCCGTATGATGGGAGCTAGTAGCTGAAAATAAAATAATTGTTACAACGTTCATAAATCCTGCAGTTGCAGTTAAGAGGAAAATCCAACTCGTTAACTGAATCTTTAGTGCTTTTTTTCTCAATACAAACCCTACTATCATAAACATTTTTATTTAGTGACATGTTTTATTATTTTATAACCTATTCTTTAATTGGTTGAGACTCCGCTGCTAGGCCTTTTTGAACACCTGGTCGTTCTGCAATGCGGTTAGACCATTCCAAGAGATGAGTGTATTCATCCAGATTTAGAAATTCATAAGAACCTTCATATAATTTTCCTAAAGCTAAACGACCATACCAAGACCAGATGGCAATATCTGCGATAGTATAAGTATCGCCGGCTATATAAGGTCGTTTTTCTAAGGTTTTATCTAGTAAATCTAACTGACGTTTCGTTTCCATCGTGAAGCGATCAATTGGGTATTTCATCGGTTCTGGAGCATAAGCGAAAAAGTGGCCAAATCCTCCACCAACATAAGGACCTGCGCCCATTTGCCAGAATAACCAATTAAGCGTTTCGGTCCGTCCATGAATATCTGTCGGAATCAGTTGCTTAAATTTTTCTGCCAAGTAAAGAAGAATAGAACCGGATTCAAACACTTCTAAACGAGGACTTTGACTTTGGTCAACTAGAGCTGGAATTTTAGAGTTAGGATTGATCTCAACGAAATCTGAACCAAATTGATCCCCTTCTCCAATATTAATAGTATACAAGTCATAATCTGCGCCTTCTATACCAAGTTCCTTTAGTTCCTCAAACATAATTGTGACTTTAATACCATTAGGTGTTCCTAATGAATAAAGCTGGAACGGAGCCTTTCCGACTGGTAATTTTTGTTCAAAACGACTTCCAGCGGTTGGGCGATTGCCACCTTTTTTTGAATTTTCTTCTTCCCACTGCCACACTTTTGGTAATTCATATGCTGTCATTTTACCACTCCTCATACTATTTATTCATATCTTTATCATACTACTCATTTATCAATATGCCCAAATTTCAGCTTATTTATAAGACATCAATTTTTGTTTAATTTATGTCGCAACTACGATTGACGTATTTACGTAATTTGAATCTGCTAAAGCCTTTAATATAAAGTGAGCTACGTCTGCGCGTGGTATTGAACTTGATTTGCTAGGGACGTTTGTTGCAGACTCTCTGTATTTCCCTGTGAAATCATGATTTGTTAAACTCATAGGGCGAACAATCGTGTAGTTTAACTTATAGCTTTTAATATACTCGACTGCTACACGGTGATCAATTAATGTATTCTTAAGCAACATCATCACCAATTTCCCACTGATACCTGTTAGTTCATTATGAACACCTGCAGATGCAGTATACACGATCCGCTCAACCTTTTGTTCTTGCATACCTACCACAATATTTTTCGTCATCTCTTGAAGTTCAGTTGATTTTTTCATTCCACGGCTTGATCCTAAACAGGATACCACAGCATCCTGTCCTGCAATTGCAGCCGTTACTTCTGCTTGATTGAAAGCATCTCCTTGTATAACCGTTAAGTTCTCGTGTGAAATAGCTAACTTCGCTGGTGTTCGTACAAATGCCGTTACTTCAAAACCGGCTTCTAATCCTTGTTTCACAACAAATTGACCAACGCCGCCTGTTGCCCCAAAAACGATAATTTTCATGATAAACCACCTGTTTATTTTTTTTTAAAATAGGTAAAAATAGAATCTGTATCATACATCGAAAATAAAGAAGACCATGATACTCTTTTCCATTCTTATTTCGTTAACTATACTATAGAAAAGTCTATTTGTTGTTCTTTTTTTCGAATATTATAACCGTTACAATTGAAATAATGACAATCGCAGCATTTGCAACCATTGTTCCTATCCAGGTCATAGTCATTGTCCCAAAGATAGGAGATGCTGCATTGAACATAGTATGAAATAAGACACACATAAAAACATGACCTTTTCCTGATATTTTAGAGATTGCTCCATAAAAAAAACGAAAGGCTAGAATCTGAACGGCAAACATCCAAAAGTTAATCAGTCCCTCACTATGGTTCGTCCCTGGAATGAAGAAGAGTGGGATGTGCCATATTAGCCAAATTATTCCGACCAATAACGAAGACAAAATATAACCATATTTTTTATTGAGCCCAGGTTGTAATATATACATCCAACCAGCTTCCTCTAAACCACCGATAATAAGATTACCGGGTAAGTAAAGAAAAAATGCATAAAATGGAAGGACTATTTTACTATAATCGGAAAGTGCAAGATGAATCCCAAAATACAGGATGAGCCCTGCAATGACATATGAAGCAACAGCAGGCGACAAAATATAGATCGCAAAAGGAATATTCATAGCAAATTGCTGTAATGAATTAACCCAATTGTAAATTGTATACCCAAATTGTTCCAAAAAAATCAAAATACCTGACACAAAATAGGCTATACCAAATGTCAGCATCGTAAATTGTAGAATGATTTTTTTATTTTCCACGATTTCTTCACCTCAGATTTTTAGTATAAATCAATTCTAATACTTTCCAACAAAAGAAGATTTAACATACTAAAAGAATGGTGCTAATGACTATCAAAATACCCGCCAGCCCCGCCTATTTATAAGATGGTGTTCTCAATAGAAGACAATACAGAAGTTATCAAGGGTGCCTATATGACCTATTCATGCTAGAATAAACATAAGAAACTATTGGAGGATGATATTATTATGCACCAAACACTCGTTGAAATTTGCTTACGCGTCAGAAATCTTGAGGCTACTTTAGATTTTTATACTAATCTGTTCGATTTTGAAGTTGCTAGCCACAGAAAATTCCCTGAAAATAAATTTGATTTGGTTTATCTGAATTCTCCTGGCTCTTCTGTACAAATTGAACTTACTTACAATTACGATGCCGAGCCATATAATGTAGGAGATGGTTTCAGTCATTTAGGTGTAACTGTCAGTGACTTAGAAAAAATGCATGAAATTTGTAAAGGTTCTGCTTACGAAACAGGGGAGTTAAAAGGACTCTCAGGCGGCACACCTACCTATTTCTTTGTTACGGACCCTGATGGCTATCGAATTGAAGTAAAACGTGCAAAATAATTTTTGCCTATTTTAAATATAAGCATGTTGGTTGTTGCCAACATGCTTATATTTTTTTAATCTCTTCTTTTATCACCTTACCGCCACTTACAAGTTTCCTGTTAATTCATTACTGTCTAAAAACCTCACCTACTTATGATACGGTTCTGCGTATCACGAAAAGATGATATTATTTTAATTTAATAATTGTTTATTGAAACATATCATATACTACTTTACCGTTCGTCCATCGTGTTACAACATCCTTTAAATTTGTTGGT
The DNA here is from genome assembly GCF_000745125.1 of Carnobacterium jeotgali MS3. GTDB lineage: Bacteria > Bacillota > Bacilli > Lactobacillales > Carnobacteriaceae > Carnobacterium_B > Carnobacterium_B jeotgali. The sequence goes on along the minus strand of NZ_JQNF01000010.1, from coordinate 731,552 downwards.
GAGATAATTGAAACTTCTATTTCTTTATTAGGATAATTATTTGAAATTACTGTTAACTTATCCGATAACTGATCCACGTATACACTATGGTATTCATCAATTACATTATCATCCAAATTATACATAGGACCAAACATTTGGTCTAGTTGGGTATTTTGAATTACAAAAAAGTAATATCTATATGAACTATCGCTTGCCCCGTTTACATCTACCTCAAAAGTATCCCCAAATTGTCTTACTATCTCATTAGTTACTTCTATATAAATATCCTCACCTGAAGTATCAGGACTTTGATTTTCATCTAAAAATATTGTTGTCCCTTCAGAATTAACTACTTTAAGTTTATAGTTAGTTCCATAGTTTTGTACTGTGTAATCTTTTAAGTTACCAATATAACCGTGCCAATAATTTTCCCATGTTGTTGGATCAGAGATAGCTGTTGACATATCGGAACTTACTGCAGTAACTAGTATATATTCTTGACCGTCCTCTTTAGTATAAGATACATTTGCTTCATTTTCGTCGAAAAACTTATTATTTATATCAGTAATCATTTTTTCTTCAGCACTTTGAGTATCTTCTTTAGTCTTTTGAACGACTTCTACAGTTTTTTCCTTTTCTTTTTTAGTGTATGGGAATAAATCTTTCTGAATAGATCCATTTACTAAGATTAATAAGTACTCTTTTCCATCAGACTTCGGTTTACTCAATTTGACTTTGTGCTTAGATCCATAATTATCAGCAACATATTTAGAGACTTTCTCCATTAAAGGTTTGTAGGTTTTCTCCCAAATAGCTTCGTCTTCAATTTTGGACAACATCTCATCCGACTTTGCTGTAACAATAATAGATACCTCATCATCTTTTTTACTATGAGTAACTATTGCTTCATTATCTGGAAAGAACTTGTCTTGTATATCTTTAACCATCTTATCTTCAACTGCTGAATTTCCTTGTTGCTTTGAGGATTCTTTTTTTTCTATTGCTTTGTCATTTAAATTATCTGTTACAATCCAAGTTCCTAGTCCTCCAATAACCATTGCCATCACTACGATTGTTCCATATAAAACTTTCTTATTCAAAATTGATTTCTTCCTTTCTATCTTTATCTAAAATATTTGCATTGCCTTTTAATTAGTACCACTTTTCACTCAAATTTTGCTACCTGCTATCTCAATTAACTAGACATCATTCTCCAGTAGAGTAAAAAAGCTAACAGCATTTATCTCTGCTATTAGCTCTGGCATCGTTGTATTAATTTGTTAGTATTATTCTTAATTTTGTGCTGACATTCCACATTCGGGACAAAATTTTGTATCTTTGTCTAACTCGGCATTACAGCCTTTACAATTTACAATAACGGGCGCCATTGACATCCCACATTCAGGACAGAATTTTGAATTTAGAGGAACATTAGCATGGCATCCTGAACAAGAGTTAGAAAGTCCAGAACCACAAGACGAACAGAACTTAGTTCCTTTATCATTTACCGCATGACAACTTGGACATAAAATAGTATCTGCTGCCAGACCTTTACCGGAGTCCATTGAGACAGAAACATTTTTTCCTCCTGTCATGATGAAATTCTCTACATAGCTAAATATTTCTTCAGGTAACCTTTTTTGATTCCAAGCTCCTATCGCTGCTGTTACAGCTAATGGAGCAAAAACTATAGCCCCAGCTGCACCAGCACCAGCTTTATCTAACCAACTTCCAGATCCTATACTTACTGTTACCATATCTCCAGTTTCGTATAATTGAACTTGTATAGCTGTATCCATTCCTATAAATTTCTTCCAACTTTCTTCTTGTTTAGCTTGTACTAAGTATCCTTCTGCTGTGTTAACACCTTCTGCTATTAAGTTTTTTTTATTTCTAAAAAAACTTTCAAGTCCTACTCCTATTTCTTCTATTGAAACTTCTTTACCTAATTTAAATAACTTTGATTCTGCCATTTGTTACTCCTCCTGTCTATAATATAAAGCTTAGCGAATGATTTTATAACGCTTACAAAATCGGTATGTTAACTTATTAACATACTTCTACAAATCAATAATAACACTCATTCTAGAATATTTCTATTCTTATTTAATCTTTTCTAAATAATGTTGTAGCACTCCTTAAAGTTTTAATATTTTTCGCTGCTAAGCAGATTTTGATAGATAAATGAACAGAATAATCTCGATATCCTTTAAATAATCAAGAGATAGTGAGTACTCTAATATTTAATTAATAGTTATCGGATGTGAACAAATAGTAATTAAGATATGCACTTATCCGATCCAAAGGAAACCATAATGTCTTTCTCTGGGAGATTATCTAATATTACTGTTAGATCTTCTCTATTGAATTTTATATCTACTATTTTATCTTCAAAGCTCTCTTTCACAGTATGTTAGTTTGACTACTGTATGATTTACTACATGATGCTTGACAGTGGTCTATACGTACCCAATAGGCTTGGCCTAATGTTCATCCTGATTGCAAAACTTCTCTTAGTTCATTGTATCATTTTTTGCGGTGTGAAAAACCTAAACTTTCCCACTCTATGGTTTCTACTCACCCGCTGTCTTTCTTTCAACCTATAGGCTTTCCCGATAACCCGTAATCCCAATCGATTAGAAGCTAATTATTATGTGTGTTTCAGTTTTTCGCTTTACCTTAGTATGATTAGTATAGGTAGATTTAAGGGAATACGGGATAGGATAGAACTTTTGTTGATGTCATTGAGTTACTACTATCCCGTTTAGCTCCCACTATCTTTAGGATAGCGGATAGCTGTGGGATTTTTTAGTTACTAAAAGGGTTAGAAAATAAAAATTTCCTCAATCGAATTGATCAGCTCCCTATTAAATCCTTAGAAAGTATGGATGAAAAAACGAAAGGAAATTTTTATTCTTCCAACCCTATTACTTGTCCTTTTTTATAGAATGAGATAGGTACTTTCAGACAAAGTGAAAGAGCCTTCATCCGCTAACGAAGATGAAGGCTCTTTTTCAAGATTGCTGTTTAACTTTCTTAGTATTTCCTTATTAAAGACTAGATGAACGTTTACTTCCTTTGTAGATTTATCGAAAGTAATTTTATCAATAAATGTCTTATAGATTTCCTTTAGTTCTTTTTTCTCTTTATCCTTTATAGCTATACCAAGTAAGTCCAATACTCTTTGTGTTTCTTTCTTAGAAATTGGCTTCCTCGTTTGATTTAACCTGTTTTCCATCTCTCGTTCTTGATTTAGGAGCTCATAACGATTATTTTCTAATTCTTTTATTCTAACATGTAAATCTTCTGCAATCTCTGGGGCTTGAGTTATTAATTCTAAAAACCGCTGTATATTTTTCTCTGTTACCTCAATTCTAGACTGGATACTTTTACGATTTTTCTCGAATGGTTCCTTTTCTTCAATCATTTTTTTGTTCATATTCTCTATAACGGCATCTAAAACCTCTGATTGCTGTATGACTGCACTTAGTTTAGAAGCAACTTGTTCTTCCGCCACATCGGATTTTATACTATTTGCATGACATACTGCTGCACCTTTATTTCTAAACTGGCTACAGCTATAATACCGGATTACCTTCTTAGTCCCATCTTTCAATTTATTGGTAACATTGTTTATAACCATAGGTGAACCACACTCTGGACACTTTAAAATACCCGTTAATATACTTGCACCTTTATGATTCCAAGCAGGGTTCTTACTACTCAATGCTAGCTTACCTTGTACCTTTTCCCATAATTCGTTATCTATGATCCCTTCGTGCTTACCATCAACTATAAAGACATTCTTACTTAGGCCATTCCTCCTCTTATCTGACCATTTCTCATATTTGTTATATCTTATTTTACCAATGTAAACGGGGTTCTTTAAGATATCCCTTATAGCTACGGAACTAAAACTGTTACTAAATTTTGTTTTATAGCCTATTCGATTTAGCTGATTTGCAATAGCACGATAGCCTTTTCCCTTTGCTGCTTCATTAAAGATGAGCTGTATGATTCCAGATTCTTTTTTATTGATAGCTAGTCCCTTTTTCTCATTAGAGAGTTCAATATTATCAAATCCAAGAGGAGCTTTTCCAGATATCCAATACCCCTCATGAGATAACTTTGTCATGCTTAGTTTAACGTTCTCAGCGATTTGATTCCGTTCCATTTCATTCGTAGCAGCCATGATTTGAAGCATAAAGCGACCTGATGATGTATCTACTTGAAACTGCTCACTAATACTATAAAAGGCAATATTCTTTTTTTGTAGCAGATTAACGATCTCCAATAAGTCTACTAAATTTCTAGCAACACGACTTATTTTCCATACTACAACACAATCATAATTCCCTTCTTCAGCATCTTGCAGTAACCTCTGCATTTCGACTCGTCCTTTAATGGACTTACCACTTTTTCCTCTGTCCGCGTAGACAAACTTTAAATCTAAGTTCTCACGTAAACAATACTCTCTAATTGTTTGCGTCTGGGCATCAAGAGAGTAACCTTTATCAGCTTGTTCTGTCGTGCTTACTCGAATATATCCAACAGCCCTCTTCTTCTCAATAGTTCCTTGGTTCATCATATTTATTTAACCTCTTCCTCTAGCATACTTATAACGTTTTTATCCATTCCTTTTAGGTACAGACCAGTAAGTACCTTATATTCATTCACAACAACACGCTCTATAATTTCTTGGAAAAACTGGTACTGCAATATAGTTGGCATAACTTCTGGCTCCCCTAATTGCTGCATTCTTCTACTCAAATCTTTAACATCGACTATATTAGGTATTTCTTCAGTTGGTAATTTTAAAGACTGCTTATTTAAATAAGCAATCTCTTCTCTTAATTTTTCTTGACTCAAATTTCCAAGCTCAAATTCATAAAATAACAATCGCTTATCTTTAGCCTGTTGTTGTTTATCAAGAGTCTTACTTTTTTTGATGTATTCAATTTTCCGATCTACACTTACTCCTATCTGCTCCAAAATAGTCGTATTCAATAAAAAGCTCATGATGTCTTTTACAACCTCTGCTTCAATCTTTCTAGTGTTCAGTCGATAACCTCTACATACACTTTTTCCGTTAGCTATATAAGAAGAACAAGTATAGTAATAAATTTTGCTTAATTTGCTTAGATCTTGCGCATATTGAATAGTCAGTGCTTTATTGCAATAAGGGCATTTTATTTTTTTTACTAGAAATGATCTTCTCCAGTCTTTGCGCATAAGTTGTTTACTCTCTCTAATTCCTTTTGCCTTCTCAAACAATTGAGGAGAAACGATGGCCGTATGTTGTCCTTTTACAATTCCAAAGTGATTATCGATTATCCCCGTATATACAGGATTGGTTAACATATTTCTTATGTGACCACTATTAAACATCTTTCCTTTAAACGTGATTTGGTCTGCATTTAAAAGGTTACTTATTTTTCTATACCCGTATCCTGTTAAATACAATTCATAAACCTTTTCGACTATCTTAGCTTCTCCAGGGTCAATTTCCATTAACTTATCTTTGTATTTATATCCATAAGCTACATGAGCAGACAACGCCAGTCCTTGGCTATGTTTCTGCCTATTTCCTTCTAATTTATTTTCTCGTAGAAGTTCACGTTGCATTTCTGCAACACTACCAATTACTGAAATATGGAATCTTGTCATAGTTTCTGTAGTAACATTAATTGGATCAGCTATACTGATAATCTTAACCCCATAGCTTTGGCAAAAATCATAAAACTTAAGCATATCTGATGTGTTTCTGCTAATCCTATCCATTCTCCAAACATATAAATACTTAACCTGCTTCTTTACAAGCAATTGTTTTAAAAGCTGTATTCCTTTTCTATCTAAGTTCTTACCACTAGCCTTATCTGAAAAGACATGAGCTAGTTGATGATGTCTTTTTTCAGCCTCTTTTAGTAAAACTGATTCCTGTGCTCCTAAGCTTTTTTGGATTTTAGTAGACTGTCTAACATATCCTACTACCTGCTCCATAATAAACGATGTCCCATGTCCCAACCACGAGACACCTTCCCTCCTCTTACCATTGGTTTTTATACAAATGCAATTCATAACTCTTTAGCCATTATTCTTTATTTGTCATCAGTCTCATCTCTTTCAATATAAGTATATTGAAAGATCGCTATCAACTGCTCTGCTACTGTTTCAATAAATACTTTCATTTTCTCATCTTGCATCTTTTCTCCTCCTTTTTCATAACTCAAAAATCTTGCTCCGTAATTGTTTGCAAGCCTTCTACCGGCAGTCGATTTGAAGCATTATCTAATGACCTAGTTGAGAAACTGCTCGCTACAGATACGTTCATATCTTGACTGGGTAAGTTTTGTAGCAAATCATGGTACTCTTCAGGTATCTCAAATGCGTATGTGGTTAGACGTTCCTGCTTACCTGCAATTGAAAATTGTTTTCTAAGCGTTAATCGATCTCCTTCTGACTTTAAGATATTTTTTTTTTGCCATTCTTTAATCACAACTTTAGCGTCTTGATAATTTAAATTATCCATCATGGCATCAAATTGACTCGTAATAATCGCAACTTCTATTTGTTTCTTACTACCAGTGTATTTAACTGTCAGCTTTCCTATGACTTCAAAAGGTGTTTGAACAGTATTATCGCGCAGCAGCTTTGATTGATTAACCACTAAATACTTACAAACATCGTCAAGTGCCTTAATACTCATATCCCTCGAATCGAAGTTCTCTCTATCGTTTTCAATCAGAAAATTTTGAAGTGAGGAGACGTCAATATCTAAAACGCCTAATTTCTTAAGGAGGCTTGCTGTCGTTGTAATAGCTGCAAGTTTGATTGATATCCTTTTTGAAGTTTCCGTTTCTGGAATTTTAGTTAAAAAATCTTGTCTTTGCGCCTCGAATTCCACGTCTATGCTTTCTAATCCAGAAGCCAATAATTTGCTTACAAATAAGGGTAGTAAATGACCATAATTCTTGTGAACTGCTTGCTTAATAGCTTCTGATTGCTCAGCTGACTCCGTCCAAGCAATATGAGCAAACTCCATAATTCGAACACGCAATCCTAAGTTGTTATCTAATCGATTAAACAGAGAGACTTCTCCATTGCTAATGATCGTTGTAGACCATTCAGCAATTTCTCTCTGCGATCCATCTTTCTTCAATCTTGATTTCTGCCTACCCTCTGTCATGGAGTACAATAGAGCTGTTAGATTTTTACTATTTGACATCGAGAGCTCATCAAACGCTATCGGTATACCATTGACATGGTTCAAATGACCTGTGATAGCGTTCTGGGTACTGCTCCAGGTTTTCAACAAACCATTGTTTCTAGATGTTGGATTGCCGGCAACTGAAAGAGCTAGCATTGTCATAGTGGTTTTTCCTTGGCTTGATTGACCCGTTATATTTACAAACATAGTCTTTAAATCATCATGTGTTTGGGATAAATAGGCTACCACAGGCGCGGAGCATCCTAGCACAACAGCAAACTCTAAAGATGTCTTACCTTTAACAAAAGTCTCATAAGCAGCCATCCACACATCTAATGTCCCTTTTGGAATTAAATTGAGCTTAGCTGAGTTGGCTAGCTTATAATCTTCTAGTTTTCCATCTCTAGAAATAGCATTTTCGTGGAAGAATATAGGTTTTTCTTCCACTCTCGACCAACCATAGTGATTGTACGTAGTTAATACTTTAGCGTACTCTTTAGTTTTAATGAGTACTTCCGACACGATTTTTTTATTCCCGGCATGGACATCGATTCCATATTTCATTAGATTCTCTATTCGCATACCTGTCAAAGACTCTCCAGGGACGATAACTCGGTCTATTTTTCGTAAGCTAGATCGATAGTATTCTAGTTCGTAACTTTCTTCATTCGTGGATATATCGCGGTTTATAGATGAAATACGCATATAATCACTTATCCTAAGTTCGTCTTTTCCCTTCTTAATCGATATACCATCAGAAGGACTGATAGTATATTTTCCAAATTTAAGAGTCTCAGGAAGAAGCTGTTCTTCCTGATTAGCCTCTTCTTTGACTGGCATGTCTCCACGATTTTCCAACAAATTTGGATCGCACAATTGATTATCTCTAGTTATATCCACTTTACTTAGTCTTTTCATTAGTTCTCCTCCTTAGGAATGTTAATGGGATGGTAAAATAACTAGGTTTTTCAATTTTGTACTGTATATTTTACTTTTTTTGATATATTTAGGCTTTACTGTAGCCAGCACAGAGCAGCCTATTAGATCTAGGAGATCTAAAGTATTACCTGAATGTCTAGGCATAGAGCTGTTAATACAATTTATTAACTCCCGATAAGGGGCTGACTTCCCACCCCCAATTTCTGGAAATATACAATCAATAGTCCTACCGTTGACTACAGACAAGTTCGGGTTGTTAAAAGATTCTAATTGTAAAATTCTTACTCTAATTCGTTTATCTGTCAATACTTCTACACTAGATACTTGTCCAAGAATATGAGTTAATATCTCATCTCGCGGCCCTTGTAAATAATCGTCTCTTTTAATCTTAGTAGTCATTGTACTCATAATTGTTGCTCCCCTTTCAAATTGTCTGCTGGTTTATTATTGAAATAAACAAGGTTAATTAAATTGTAGAAAATGTAATTTGAAGATACTTTCTTTTGTACCGTAATAATATAATCCTTATCCACTAAATGGGTTAGGTCTACCTGTCCTGACTCGTCTTCTTGCAAGAAGCTAGTACATTCGAGCAACCACTTATATGAGAGTGGTATCTTTGAACGTTCAACGCTTAACGATGGCAGTCTACAAATATATTGAGAACCAATTTCAGCTATTTTATAACCGAAGACTTCTTTAATATTAAATTCTATGATTAGATTTCGATACTGGTCTTCACTCCAGTAAATGCTCTTCAATTTTGCAAGAGCATGCATGCGCCTGTCGTTTTTGCTGGTAAAGTCATTTTTCTTAATTAGAATATTATTCATATGTTTTCCTCCTGAGTATTTTTTAAGCTCTTATATAAGCTCTATCTATACTTTAATACTTTTACTATGTACTCAATAGGCATATAAAAATGTAATTTAGATACTCGATATGCCTATTATTTTAAAATCACTAAATTTAAGCATAAAAAAAAGGCTAGCCTTAATGACTAGTCTATTTTCAAACTATTTACTGTTCTTAATACTTTTTTTATTTTAATAAAAATCTTTCATTAATTTTCTTGACCATTCTTTGATCATTTTCACTTAGTTTTGTGACCATATTCTTTATTGGATCCATGTCTTCTCGTTGCTTAATTTTAAGAAGATTTTTAATTTGATAAGAATTTGCCCATTGATTATTTGCTTTTATTTTTTCTCCATACTCTTCTGAAGATTCAAATTTAAATAACTCTTCGACTACCGTTTTCATTATTTGTATATCAGTGTTATTCAGATCATGCATAATTTCATTTAATTGTATATATCTTTCAAATCTTACTCTTGGTTTATTTCCCCATGAGCGATTTCTTAATAATTTTAAATACTCATTTAAATCTGATGATTCAACCATTTTATTAATTAAGGAAAAGTCTGTATAGAATAAACTTAAAGAATTTTTCATATAGTCCATTATCTCAATGAATTCATTGTCTTTACTTAAATCTAATTTATCAATAGTGCTTTTTAATAGTTGGTTCAGATATAAATCTTCTACTAATTGACTTCCATTTTGTTCTATACTATCAGTCTTGCTAGTTGTACCATCTATATTTCTTATTAAAATTTTATTTAAGTCATCAAGTACACTAGTATATTGATATCCTCCTTTTTCCTTTGTTCTACGTGTGTAAAGAGAGTTATAAGATACGAAGATAGTTAATAAAAATATTAGTGGTTTTGAATCAACATTCCAACGGTGTATCTCTTTAAATCCTTTTGCTCCAATAATATCTATGCACGTTTTTTCTGATGATAACTGTTGAAGTAAAGGCATTCCCCATTCTTCTTCATAAATTAATTTATATGCTGTAGGGGAATATGCTAGTAACTCTATTGTCGAGGCTAAAACACCTCTTAATGTTTTACGCTTCGATGTTCCTCCTTCTGAACTATGTGTATATTCATTAGTTGATACTATTGCTTTTCCTTTTTGCTTCTCTGACAAATTCTCCTGAACAAAATCCGGATTTCGAATGGGTATAAAAAAAGCAAAATCATATAATTCAATAATTTTCATATTTGTCACTCCTTATTAAAACATTATACAACAGCCGTAACGTATTAAGAAATTTTTATAGAAAATCTTCAATTTATTAATCAGCTTTTATAGTAACCACTTCTTGTTATTCGTCTCTAAAAGGCAGAAGATTCCATTTTATCCGAACTTTACCGGTTAGTGGATGGTAATATTTGCTAGACTGCTCATCACTAAGTATGAAACACTTCTTCTTTTCTTTATTTAATTTTTCTATTAATTTCTCTACTCGTTCTTTTACTATCCTATTCTTTTGTGGCAAGCTTCCCCATGCAAAGATAATTTGTCTCGATTCCTTTGCACATTCTAGAATCAATTTATCATTCTCATTGTTGCTTGCTTGTTTAAAATTTTTGTTCATACTATCTGCTATTCCTATCTTTGAGTATAGATTTACACTAAAAAAACCACCAAACCCTTTGGTATATAACTGATTAGTAACTAACATTTGAGTTGTATCTGATACTATTAGATCAGCTTTTCCAGGATAGAGGGTAATTACGGTAGCCATTGGCTTTTTTACATCCCATACCTTCTTTAATACATAACGGTGCTCATGATTATCTGACTCTGTTACTTCAATTTTAACTGTAGCATTCATATTTATCATACTGCTACATTCCAATCTAAAAAGGCCTCAATGATAGCGATCACAATATTCATAAGTAGTTGTAACATTCTTTTTCTCATTTTTAGTCAGCTCCTCAACTTAGTTCTTCTTTTAATAGTCTAGCCATCAACTTTAGTCCTTCTAAAAGTATCTTTACTAATTTTTCGTCCATCATTTCACCTCTCACTAATCAAATACCTTATTGTACGCTAGATGTCCGTTCTTTATGATGCCGATAAGTTTCCAACTCGTATTTTCTACGTCCGCAATAACATAGATGGTATACTCTTCTATCACATAAAAATGGACTAATATCTCTTCTTCTGTTTGTATCTCGTCAAAGTATGCTGGTAATAAATTAGGATCTAATTCCTCTCTTTCCAGTAATACACTCTCATAACCAAAATCCGATGCTACAGCTACAACTCCAGCCTGTCTTCTTAATAAATTTATTACATAAGGTATGTTCTCCATGATATCACTCCTTCGTTTTGAAATTTCCTCGCTCTTTCAAAGAAACATAGGTATCTTCGCCAATAATCAAATGATCTAACAATTTAATGCCTATTAGTTCGCCAGCCTCTTCTAATCTTCTCGTAACATTGATATCTGCTTCACTGGGTTCTGGATTACCTGAGGGATGATTATGTCCCACCATAATAGAAGCAGCGTTACTGAGTATGGCTGTTTTGAAAACTTCTCTTGGGTGTACAATCGAAGAGTTTAAACTTCCAATGTGGCATACATTTAAAGCTGTAGGCTGATTCTTACTGTCTAAACACATGACAACGAAATGCTCTCGATCAACATCTCCTAGAAACTGCTTCATCAAATCAACCCCATTCTGCGGGCATTGGACTTTCCTATCTTTGTATAATAGCGATTTTTCTTTTACCATTTGGATTTTCACAATATCGACTCTTTTTGCTGCTACTTTCTTATTACCTACGTATTCTGTTACTAACGTCTCTTGTTCCATCATTTTTCCCTCCATATTTTACTTTATGTGTAGTGTTACTCTCTATAGCTTGTTAAATTTCTCAGTTCTTTAACTAACAGTTAATACTTCTTCATATATTTTTATGCCATCTTTTAGGCAGTACAAAAAGAGTGGATAGCTTGTATCGGCATCTGAAGCCACACAAACCACCCACTCTATTTCATTTATCAGACAAGTATATGTTTCAAATAAAACTACCTCGGTTACTACCTCAATTAAATTATCGGATATTTTTTCTTTATTAAGTTCATCTTTATAAAGTAATTGTGACTCTTCCTTTATTTGATTCTCACATACATTAATATTATATTTGGTAAATAGAAACAAACTAAAATTTTCCTTTCCAAAATAACACATTTCAACCCCTCCTTAACTTTATTTTAGTACTACTTTATATGGTTTTATTTTGCTGTTTTAATATTACTATCAATTTCATATTGATTTTTCATTTCATATATATCCTCCTTTAAATGGTTAGTAGTCTTTCGGAAACAACATTGTTTGATACTCTATGTCATCAATTACCCAAATAGTTTTACTTAAACAGTTTTCATTCAGAATCGGTAGCTCTATTTTAGAGTTCCACTTGGGCCTTTCTTGACTGTGTATAATCTCTTGCCCCTCATTAATAACTCTAAATTCGAATTTCTGGAAATAATCCATTTCATTACCTTTCTTAACTTGATCATCTATTAGTTCCCATAGAAATAATTGCATCTTTTTAGGTACTGTAGAGTCAACATTCCTTGTAACATGGCGGTTGTCTTTTGATTGAAACATGTTTCTTCCTTCTTTCATTTATTATTTTAAGCAAAAAGAATAGGCCAAGATCCCTGTTTAGGATCTTGGCCTTATTAATTACCGATACTTCATTATTATAATATATATTTCAAAAGACAGAATAAACTATCTACATAGGTTGTAGCTTTATTTTTGAATAAATTTTTAATTAAGATTAAGCAATAATTTATGTTATCCACCTCATGTATCCTTCTTCTTTAAACGAAGTAAACTCTTGGTCACCCATTACAATATGATCAAGTACTTCTATTCCCATTATTTCTCCTGCTTCAACTAACCTTTTCGTCATGTTAAAGTCCGCTTCTGATGGTTGAGAGTTCCCACTAGGATGATTATGCCCTACCATTATAGAGGCAGCATTGCTCAATACCGCTGGCTTGAATACTTCTCTTGGGTGTACAAGTGAAGAATTCAAACTTCCAATGTGACATATGTTTAAGGCTGTAGGTTGGTTTTTACTATCTAAGCACATCACAATAAAGTATTCTCGATCCACTTCTCCTAAAAATTGAGTCATTAAGTCAAATCCATTCTGAGGACAATGGACTGTCCGGTTTTTATACAATAATGAACTCTCTTTTACCAATTGAACTTTTACAATATCAACTCTTTTTGCTGATACTTGTTTTGGTTCATCTTTTTCTGTTAATAGCCTTTTTTGATACATTATTTTTCCCCTCTCAGATAATCCTTTTGTCTATAGTTTTAATATCTGCAATTAATGGATTTTCCCGTTTTATTTATTCTTCTTTCAATATCTCTTCATATACTTTTATACCGTCTTTTAGACAATACAAAAAGAGTGGATAGCTTGTATCGGCATCTGAAGCCACACAAACTATCCACTCATTTTTATTTATTACGCAAGTATATGTTTCAAAAAATATTAGTTCGGTTGCAACTGCCAATAACTTTTTAGAGATAACATTTTTATTCACCTCTTTTTTATAAAGTAATTCTGCTTCTTCTTTTACCTGTTCTTCATCCACTTTTACACTATACTGATGAAATAAGAATATATTAAAATTTTCTTTACCAAAATAGCACATCCTGCATATTCCTCCTAATTTAATATAAATAAAAAAGTTATTCTAATATAATTAGAATAACTTCCCATATCTATAATATATATTTACAAATTAAAACAATACAGACATTTTTATTGGTCAATTTTTCTTTCGATTATTTTAAAAAGCCATTACTTCATTAATTCGTTTCACTGCCAACTCAAAATACTTATCATCCATTTCAATTCCAACTGCTTTTTTATGCCTTATTTTTGCAGCAATTACGGTAGTTCCACTTCCTAAGAAAGGATCTAAAATATAATTTTCTTCTTTCGTAAAATTTAAGGCAATATCAACAATTTCTTCAGGATAAGGAGCAGTATGTCCTAATATGTTGGTTCCTTTTGAGTTTATCTTTTTTACAGTATCAATTCTTTTAACTTTAGTATAAGATATATTTTTATTTTTTAATTTCGATTTAGAAAACACAAAAATATGTTCGTAACAATTTATAGGTTTTACATATCCTGAAAATTTATTTGATGAAGAGTTTCTTTTAGATTGTACTTCACCTTTATCCCAAATAATATTACCCTCAACCTCAAAACCAACTAATTCAAATATTAACACACTATAAAAGCCTAAAATAGTTCTTCTTTTAGACATATTAGATTTGATAAAAATATTATCTTGCGAAACAATATCTCCTATATTGTAAAAATATTTCCCTTCTTCTTCAATTTTTTTGTATACTGATGAAGCATTAATCATCATATCAATAAGATAACAATATAAAGTTTCCCATTGTGAATATTCTCTTGCATTATAGTATGGAGGAGAAGTTACTGCAGTATCAATTTTAATCGGTAGGTACGGAATTATATTACTTGAATTACCATGGTAAATAAATGAATTATCTATTTCTTGATATTCCAATTTTTCACTCTCATTCATTTTTACTTTTATATTTCTAGAAATTTCTTTGAATAATTTGAATATTTTAAGATCTTCAAAAAGATTACTTTCCTTCGTTACGTATTTATTGAATTTTTCTACTACAATATTTCGACCATATGAACTAAATTCATCAATTTTATCATTTTTTACATACAGTACGTTTTCTTTATTCCAGCTATAGAATTTTAAAATCATAGATATTACATTTGAATCTTCTGAAAATATATCTCTTCTAAACTGTTTACGTAATAAATCATCTATTTTATTTTTTTTATCATTTTCCCAAAGTAATAAACTTCTTTTTGTTCCAAAATAATCATATCTTTTGCCTCTACCAATTTTACTTCTTGCAGGACAATTTGGATTAGAACATTCAAAGCTCTTATATAATAACTTAGGATAAGAGTTGCCTCTACCTGATTCGATCATGCATGCTGGACAGGGTATTGGATCTTCATCTAATTCAATTTTTTGAAAAATCAGAACTTTTTTTGCTCCATTTTCTGAAATATATAAATCATTAAACTGAAATCCATAGGAAACATCTTGATAATAATCTGCAATTAACTCCTTTAGTGTGCTTAAACTAGCTTTATCAATATTATTATTATTATCCAAAAATTTAGATAGTTCATCAATTCTTCTTTCTTTATTTTTTTTATTATATACAGAGAAGTCAGACTCATTTAGGAATTGTTCAGCAAATATAGCTATCTTTGAAATTAAAGACCATGAAAATGTCGTTTCATCATCTTCTAAATAAATTGCTAAGTTATGATAATTTGACAATGTAGTATATGTTTCTTTAATGAAAGAGCATACGTCTTCTAATGGGTTATCTACTGCACTAGCTTTTAAATGAAGTAAGATTAATTGATTTTCATTAATTTGTTTTGTTTTTATATATTGAAGGTATTTATCATTCTCATCCTTAATGGTTTCTCCAGTAAAATTTTTATACCTTGCTGTTATCGAACCGAGTACACTATTGTTATTTCGTACTAACCCATTTTCAATTAAGTTATACGCACTCACCAAAATCGACTCATCTTTCAAGATATAGCTACGATATTGTGAAAATTTATCATAATCTTTTATAGGATATCCAATTAAATATTTTCTTAATTGTTCTTTCTCAACTGTACTAACATTAAAATTGTGCTCTTTTTTTAGCTCATTAATTAAAATTGTGATTTTTTTATCTGCAACCCTTGTCATATCTAAAACAATTGAATCTAAAATTCTTTCATCAATATTTAAATCTAGCTTTTCCTTTATTAAATTTAATACGTTTTTTTTAATTTCCATTAATTTCTCCTACTTTTATATTTTCTATTTACTTTTCCCCTCCCCAGTGGTAGAATAAAAACATCGAAACCTGAGGAGGTAACATATGGTAAAAACAGCAAACTCTTGGAATAAAGTCTTTCCAAAAACACTTTCAAAAAAGATTGAGAAGACCGCAGAAGCACGGAGCGGCAAAGGTATTTACAAAAGACGTAACAATCGGAATTACAGAGTTATTATGCATCTTTCTACTTATCGTTACATCGATTCAAAAAATTCAGAATTTTTATCTAACTTCGAAAATGGATTTGCAATACGTATAAGTCCTGAAGAGTTTTTTACTTCTGATGTGCCTTTACCAGACTCTGTAGTACTTGGAAAGAATGCATTTGTATATTACAAGACAATTTCTTCTTTTAAGAAATTCCCTCCTAATGCTGATTGGAACGAAATTACTGAACTTTATACTTCAAACAAACCAAAACCAGAAAATGAGCCTGAATGGATTGGAGAATATGCTCTATTTATTAACAATGCAAAACCATCAAAGATTTCTAGAATATGTGGTAAAGCTGGCTCATTAACTAGTGTTGAAAAACAAATTCTTAAGGATAACTATAGTCTTGAGAATGTACCTAGTCAAGCTGGCCTTGGTAATTTTGATTATGATTATGCTACTAAAGATGAAACAACTGCTATTAAATATCAGTTATCTTATTTTATGCTAAAAGTTAATGGTATGAAGGAGTACTTAAATGATTTATGTCAAAGTGATTTGGTAAATAAAACTTTTGGTTTTTCTCCAAATGCCTATAAATCATGTACACAACCCAATGGATTCTCCACTCTATATGATACCATATTAGAAGACATTACTAAATATTGTGAAAACCATGATTTACTTGACTTCGAAAAACTAATTAAAATTCGAGCATGGGGGGAGGCAGAGAACCAACCAGTTTGTCCTTTATGTCTACAGACTTTAAATGCTCAAGACTTTCTTGAAGTTGCAGAGCAAGTTAATGGTAGAGAGGAAGAAGACAATACTCGCTCTAAAATTGCATTAATGCATATTCATGCTCTTCGTCCAGGAGAATTAAATCATAGAGTATACAATTTAGGTTGGGGTCATAGGCACTGTAATACAATTCAAGAAGACTATGATATAGAAGAAATTTTAAATGTCTTACGCTTAATTGTAGATCATAATTCAAATGAACTACTTTCAGATGAAACTCTACCAGTTGATGACTTAACAGTTACTAAGTAAAATTTAAATAAAAAAGTGTACTGTAACATTTATTGTAAATGTGCAGTATACTTTTTTTATTATTAAAAACCTCATTTACTTATGGTACGGTTCTAATATCTTTAAATAAAATATTTTCCTCCATCAGCTACTTTTCATTATCTAAATGATTATTTAAATTACATCATGAATTAATGACCTCATTTATGATATGGTTCATTCCGGACAATTTTAAATCCTCGATAAATTTGCTCGATTAAAACTAATCGCATTAATTGATGAGGAAGCGTCATTTTCCCAAAAGAAATAGGTGTATTGCTTCTTTTCATTACAGCATCACTTAAACCTAATGATCCACCAATGACAAAAACGAGCGTACTTTTTCCTTGAACACCTAATTGCTCAATTTCTTTAGCAAATGCTTCTGAAGTTCGTTGTTTGCCTTCAATTGCCAATGCAAAAACATGAGCTTGATCTGGGATTTTTGCTAAAATGCGTTCGCCTTCTTTTTCTTTGACTTGAATCATCTCAGCTTCACTTAATTTCTCAGGTGCTTTTTCATCCGGAACTTCAATTAATTCCATTTTACAATACGCTGATAATCTCTTAGCATATTCTGCAATACCCATTTTCAAATATTTCTCTTTTAGTTTACCCACAGTTATTATTTTAATGTTCAAAAAAGTTATCCTCCTATAATCACAGGTTATCCACAAAAGTTATCCACATGTCCACAACTTCATATCATTATCTAGTGGTAGAATGCTTGTTCGACACTACATATATTGCATCTTCCTCGCAATAACCACATTTTTGTTTCAAGTTATCAACAGGCAATAATTGGTCTAGTACTGGCATTTCAAAACCGCCGTAAACCGCGTCATCTAATGCTTCTTCTATATGTTCTTTACACGCTAAAATTTTATCCATCCACAACACCTTCCTAGTTTTGTGGATAACTTTTTTTGCCTCCACATACCTATGTAGTTTATTTTACAGCACTTATCCACATTGTTCAAAACTTTTTAAACTTACTTGTCCACAAAAAATAAAAAAACCAATTAAAAATTGGGCTTTTTATCATTTATTCAAATTAAAAGAATTCGTTTCCATTGTTTTTACGAAGAACTAGACTTTTTACATTCTACACCTTATTATTTTTATATCGAATCTTCTTTTCTTATTACTAAACTATTAGGGGCGGTTTTTATGAGAGAATATCAAAATAAAACTGAATTAATCAACGCCATTAAAGAACATTACCAAAAATATATCACTGAATTTGATTCTATTTCTGAAGAGTTTAAAAATAAACGAATCATAGAAGTAGAGCAAACTCCTTCTGAAAACTTATCTTATCAGATTGGTTGGGTGACTCTTTTACTTCAATGGGAAAAAGATGAACAACAAGGAAAAATTGTTCAAACGCCTACTGAAAAATATAAATGGAATAATTTAGGTGGATTGAATCAATCTTTTTATCAAGAATATGGGAACTATTCTTTGGCAAAACAAAAAGAATTGTTAACTCAGTTGGTTGAAGAGCTTTGTCATTGGGTGGAAAGTCTATCTGATACTGAACTATTTGAATCAGAACAACGAAATTGGGCTACTACAAAAGCCAAGTGGCCTATTTGGAAATGGGTTCACATAAATACAGTTGCACCATTTACGAATTTTAGAACCAAAATTCGTAAATGGAAAAAATTAAATAATTAAAAAAGAGTCTAAGGTTTTCGCTTAGACTCTTTTTTCATTTTAAATTTTTCATTCTATTTATAAACTTTTTTCAGCAGCAGTCATTGTAACTGTTGTTTTTTGCAATTTACCATCATGATAATATTCAATTTCAATCTCTTTACCCAGTTCTGAAGCATAAATTTCTTTACGTAAGGAAATGGAATCTGTAACTTCTACACCGTTGAATTTTACAATAACGTCGTATTGTTCTAGACCGCCAATTTCAGCTGCTGAACCTGGTTGAACTTCAGCAACTACAACGCCAGAAGAAACTTTTTCAGGTAAATTCAGTACAGAGTCTTGTTGTTGTTCTGATATTTCAGTTAGATCTAATAAACTAATACCTAATATCGGGCGAACAACTTCTCCATTCGCTTCTAATTGATTGATAATACTTACTACATCATTACTTGGAATAGCGAATCCCATTCCTTCAACCGTATCACTAGAAATCTTCATTGAATTGATTCCAATAACTTGGCCTGCTATATTAATTAATGCCCCTCCTGAATTACCTGGGTTGATTGCCGCATCGGTTTGAAGAGCTGTTACTTCCCAATCGACAACTCCATCACCTGTAATATCCGTTTCAACACTACGGTTTTTAGCAGATATAATTCCTTGAGTCACTGATGAAGCGAAGTTTGTACCTAAAGGAGAACCTATTGCAATTGCTGGTTCACCGACTTTTAAGGTTTCAGAATCACCAAAATTAGCCACCGTTGTTACTTTTTCAGCCGGAATTGATAACACGGCTAAATCCGTCCAAATATCTGTCCCAATTAATTTTGCTTCAACTTTTGTACCATCTTTTAAGATAACTTCAATCGCATCTGAACCATCTATAACATGATTATTTGTTACAACATAAGCCGTGTCATTATCTTTTTTATAAATAACTCCACTACCTTCACCAGCTGTCTCTAAGCTGTCTTTTTCTTGCATACTTTCCTGAGTTTCAAATGCACCACCAAGCCCACCAGAAGTTTGTTTTGCTTGCATATTTACAACTGAAACGACTGCATCTTCTACTTTAGTTACAGCTTCTGTTACATCGGAAGTAACATTTACACTGACATTAGTTGTAGTTACTTCTCCTTGTTCATTTACTGTACCGTCGGTGTTTAAATCATTATCGTCCGTAGCCAACAAGTATCCACCGCCTAATGCGGCCACTACTAAACCACCTATCAAACCTCCAACCAGTCCATTTTTCCAAGAATTAGTCTTTTTGCTCTTTTTTGAAGGGGGTTCTGTATTTGTGGATTTCACTTGGTTTTGGTCATTTGATTTAACATCTTCTTTATCATGTAACGGCAAATTTGTTTGATCGTTATGATTTTCATCACTCATTGCAATCACCCCTAGTATTTTTTTATAGTTCTATTATATTTTTTACATTTGAATTTTATATGAAAAATTTGGGATATTTCATATAATTCTTCTATAAGTTTAACATTAAATCTGCTTTAAAGGACACTGTTAAACACTCGAAAAAAAAGAATTGACCTCTCGTGAAGGTAAGATCACAAAAAGCCAATTTTTTATTTAAACCACGAATAAAGAAGTCGGTTCCACTGGATCAGTATCAAAAACAATAAATTTATCCTCTACACCAGTCTCTTCTTCTTTTAAAATACTTACAGCCGTCATATGAGCCAATTCTTTCAGATTATTGTCTTTACTTAAATGACCTAAATACACTCTTTTAGTAGCGTCTCCTATAATTTCAGATAATGCTAATGCACCATCTTCATTTGAAAGATGCCCTTTGTCTCCTAAGATACGTTGCTTTAAGTGCCATGGGTAATTGCCCATTCTCAGCATTTCAAGGTCATGATTACTTTCAAATAGATAAGCATCTGCATTCGAAACAATACCTCTCATACGGTCACTAACATAGCCAGTATCAGTCAACATGACAAACTTCTTATTGTCTTTATGAAAACTATAAAATTGAGGAGCGATAGCATCATGTGAAACACCGAAGCTTTCAATATCTATATCCCCAATAGTCATCGTTTTACCCATTTCAAATAAGTATTTTTGTTCTGTTTTAATGGTACCAATAATAGGTGACATAGCTGCCCAAGTTTGTTCATTTGCATAGACATCTAAATTATATTTTCTAGCTAACACACCCACTCCATGGACATGATCTCGGTGTTCATGCGTTACCAAAATACCATCCAAGTCTGCTACATTTCGGTCTATTTTTTTTAATAGTTCAGTTACTCTTTTTCCACTTAATCCACTATCTACTAATAATTTTTTTTCTTTGGATTCTATATAAGTCACATTTCCAGAACTTCCACTGGCAAGAATGCTGACCTTTAAGCCATTATTTTCATTGGATATCATCTAAAAAATCCTCCTCTATTACCTTTATCATTTTACATCAAACTTATTTAAATTCAAGTTTTCATGACGCAAAAAAAAGACCCAAAGAAAAAGGTTTAACGTCATTTCGTTACTTACACCTTTACCTTTGAGTCTAACTATTAACTGACTAATTAATTTGTTCAGTGAGCTGCATGACCGTCTTAATTGGCATTCATATTTTCTTCTGCAGCAGATTCTTCAACTGTAGTTGCTTCATTCATATTAGATCGAATAATACTTCCATTGAGAGCATCTACTCGTTTATACTCTGTATTCCCGCTATTGATAATTTCAATATACCATATAGGTGCATACATACTTAATTTTTGTAACGAAAGTGTTTTAGAATAAGTTAATACTGGTTTTCTGACCGTAGCATTTGCAGGTATCTCGTCATTTTGGTATAAAATTTCCACCGCATTTTTATCTGTAATTAAGGTTCGACTTTCCCCTTGAACAGTGACAGGACCCGCAAACATTTGATCATAAGAAATGATTTGTTTTTTATTATTCAAATGAAATATGATTTCAGATGTTCCATCTGCTATCGGGATGTTATTCGCGATTTGAGTATACTTTATTTTTTGATCACTTGAACTGTAACTAAAGTAACGGTATTCTTTACCAAATAAAACTTGATCACTTAATACAAAGTCATCGATTTGTTCAATATCATCTTCTGTTAAACCTGTTCCTTCTGATAAAGTAAGCGGCTTAGAAAGTAAACTGCTATAAAGTGACCCATCTTCTTCAGCTGTTCCAGAACGATTTTTTAATTGATTGATATTTTCTGCTAACAAATTATTCGTTTCAGCTTGAACATAAGGAACTTTATTTTCGATTTTTGAAAATTTTGGCAACTTAATATTTTCATTTTCCATTTCTTCAATAAAATCGATTACTTGATTTGAACTACTAGAATAATAATTTTTATTTTTATCTATATACGTAAAAATTAAGAACGCATTTAAAAAGAGAAAGGTAATAATAAAAATAATTTGAATTCGTTTAAAATCCATATTATTGACCCCCTTCATCTAGAAGCAGGCGTTGAGCAATTTCCCAAGTGCCGTTAATATTGACATACCAATTAGGTTCCAAATTGATAACACGGTCTGATTCTGTACTATTTGTCCAAGTATAGCCAATTTTCAGATCATCAATTTCCGAACTATCATAGCCATGTTCTACCAAAGCATCTATGA
Organism: Carnobacterium jeotgali MS3; assembly: GCF_000745125.1. GTDB lineage: Bacteria > Bacillota > Bacilli > Lactobacillales > Carnobacteriaceae > Carnobacterium_B > Carnobacterium_B jeotgali. Next base: position 709,098 of record NZ_JQNF01000010.1, on the reverse strand, counting down.
CACTTACTCCACTTTGAAGTGTTTTTAGTTCTTCGACATCAGAAATAGGCGTTTGAGCAATGACTAAAGGAACTTGCAACCGTGATAGCCCATCTTCAACGACTGTAATATAGGTTGTTCCATAATCAGATATCTCACTGAAAACGGGAAACCCTTGAATATAACGACGATAAGTGACTTCTTTTGTTGAGTCATTATAATTAAAATAATGAACAGCAGATGCCCAATTTTCATATTGAATCAATTCATTGTAACTTGATCTGAGAGTGTCTGTAATAGACAACTTATTTTCAGCACTCCGATTTCTATAATAAGTTAGAATATCTGTATTTTCATTAATTTGTAATTCGCTAACATAATCGTTATAACTAACAATATTGTCGCCATTATCGCTATTTTCTCTTACTTCAGAAGTATCATCAAATAAACGTTCAATAAATAATTGATTGGTTTGTCTCTCAACCAAATAGCTTAAATACGGCAATTCAATTTCTTCTTTGGACGTATATATTTGCTTTCCTTCATCCAGAGCAGGTGTTGCTAAATAAGATTTAATGCCTTCGGAATTGAATAGTTTATCCAATTTGTCTTGATTTATTCCTTCTATTGCCTCACTGTAAAATAATTTAGAATGAGTGTTATAAAAATAAATTTGGCTTAAATCATTTTCCAAAAAATACATCCGGTTAAATGAGCGATCTTGGTATTCACCTGCAAGATTATTAAACCTATCTGAAAATATACCAAAAGATATATTTTCTATAAAAACTAATTCTACTGCATTAACTTGGCTTATTTTTTTTTCATATTCTTCATTTGTTAGTTCAACAGGCTCATCTAAAGTATCTACTTGCCAGTTAGTCATCTCTTTCGTTAACGATTCCACAACATCTGTCTGTACGAATACATTTATTTCGTCATTTCTATGAAGGGCAATTTGAGTAGGACCAAATACTTGAGAGAGCTTTCGCTCAATGGAAATGGAAGAAGTTGTTCCTTGGCTGGTATTTGTCTCTTCACTAAACTGACTAGGTTTAGTCCAAATAATAAAGGTTAAAAAGAGACTTAACACAATAAGAGATACTAAAAAAACATTTAAAACTATATCTTTTCTCATTCCCAATCATCCTCCTCATACGGAAGATAAGGCAATGAAATATAGAACGTTGTTCCTTTTCCTTCCGTACTTTCCGCCCATATTTTACCTTTATGTTTTTGAACGACTTCCTTAGATATAGCTAACCCTAATCCGGTCCCTCCCATAGAGCGAGCCCGAGCTTTATCAACTCTAAAGAAACGATCAAATACATTAGCTAGATCTCGTTTTGGAATACCCAAACCTTCATCACTAATACTAAAAATGACACTAGTGTTTGTTTCAACAAGACCACACGTAATCGTTCCCCCGTCTGGAGAATATTTAATAGCGTTATTCATAATATTATCTAAAACTTGAATCATTTTATCTGCATCTACTTCTACCCACAATTGACTCTTAGTAAATTCTCGTTTAATAGAAAATTCTTTCATTGTCTTATCAGAAGATTGTAACATCATTTCAAAGCGTTTAATGACATGGTCAAATAATTCATTTACATTAAGGTATTCTAAATCCAATACACTTTTATTAGAATCCATACGTGAGAGCTCAAGCAGATCTTTAATCATACGAATCATGCGATCTGTTTCTTCTTGTGTGACTTCTAAGAATTGAGGAGCAATTTCCGGATCTTTCCAAGCCCCATCTAATAAAGCTTCTAAATAACTTCTCATACTTGTTAAAGGTGTTCTTAGTTCATGCGATACATTTGAAACAAATTCTTTTCGTTCATTTTCTATTTTCTCTTGTTTCGTTACATCATGCAATACACATACGATTCCACTGATAAAGCCAGTTTCTCTTTGAATTAGGGTAAATTCGCCTCGTAATGTAACCAACATCTCTTCAGTTGAGAAGTCGAATAGCATATCATCTTCATTTTCCAATAATTTGCGTAAGGTATATTCCTTATCAATTTTCAATACTTTTAAAATGGAAACTCCTAAGGCCATTTCCTGGGAAATATTTAACATTTCCATTGCTTTGTCATTAATGATAATAATTATCCCTCTACGGTCAGTGGCAATTACGCCATCAGTCATATGAGTTAATACACTATTTAGACGTCTTCGTTCAGATTCTGTTGTTTCTTGAGCCTCTTCAACTTTTGTCGATAAATCATTGATTGCAGTAGACAAAATACCCAATTCATCTTTGCTATAAACTTTTACTTGTCCAGAATAATCTCCGTCAGCCATTTGAATCGTTTGTTGCGTCATTTCAGTGATGGGTTTAGTTATTGCCCGGGAAATAAACAATGCTAAAATAACGGTTACTGCAACTGCAACTAAAGAAGAGTTAAGAAAAATAAGCGTTATTTCACTTATTTGTTCATATACACTCTCGATATTTGTTGTTAACGCGATTACTCCAAGTATTTCATTGGAACCATTACTTGCCACAATAGGAGAAACCAACTTCCAGATTCGGTCGTTGGTCGCTTGGTCTTTATATTGACTTGTAACAGTATTTCCCAATAATAAGGCTTGATGGACATCTTTATCACTAGTCTTACTGCCCACACTATTTTGTTGCGTACTGTCACTAGTCCCTAAAACATAATGTTGAGCATCAATAATTTGAACTTCTAAAATACCATTTCCAGAAAAATCTTCGATTAATCTTGCAATTTCTTGACTATCTTCTGCTATTTCATCATCTAACAGCATAGGCTGAATCGTATTGTCTAAAAATCCTACTTGTAATCTTTTTTCTTCTTGAAAGTTAGTGACTAATTGTGTTTCTAATTGCCTCACAAAATAAGTTCCAATCAATTCTAATGCTACTAACAGCAGAACAATAAAGACGAAAATGATTTTAAAGTCAATAGATTGAAAAAAAGTAGTTTTTTTCTTCATGAAACATTACTCCTGTTCAGGATTTCTTAAATAGTAGCCCACTCCACGTCTTGTTACAAGCCATGTTGGGTGACTCGGGTTATCTTCAATTTTTTCTCTTAATCTTCTAACCGTTACATCTACCGTTCTTACATCACCAAAGTAATCATAGCCCCAAACGGTTTGCAGTAAGTGTTCTCTAGTCATCACTTGACCTAAATGTTTTGCCAAATAATGCAGCAATTCAAATTCACGATGCGTTAATTCAATTGTTGCACCTCTTTTAGAAACAATATAAGCATCTGGATGTACCGTTAAAGCTCCTACTTCAATATCATTCGTTTCAACTTCTTCAACAACTTGTGTTTTGGCATTATCATGTCTTCTTAAATTCGCCTTCACACGTGCTGCCAGCTCTCTATTTGAAAAAGGTTTTGTCACATAATCGTCAGCACCAAGCTCTAATCCAAGAACTTTATCAATTTCTGAATCTTTTGCTGTAACCATAATAATAGGCATATCATGATTTTTACGTACTTCACGACAAACTTCTAGTCCGTCTTTTTTTGGCAACATCAAATCTAAAATGATAAGATCCGGTAAAACTTCTTCTACTTTTTCTAACGCTTCTTCTCCATCATATGCTGTGAATACTTCATAACCTTCTTTTGTTAAATTAAATTTCACAATATCTGAAATTGGCTTCTCATCATCAACTACCAATATTTTTTTCAAAATGAAACCTCCTTAGAGTTTCTTTCTTTTTAACTTAACTTATTTTTTAATGAGTTTACTTTTTAGTCTAATTACGATAGTTTAACAAACAGTTCTATATTTCATTATACCGAACATAAGATAAGAGTGCAAAAAACAAAATCAAGCGCTTTATATAGTCTATTAATCAAGAAATTAGAGTTGTTTTTCTTAGTACCCTTCAATGGTTAAAGCAATTGTTTTTCCAGCTTGAGCTTTAACTTCATTATTAGGTTTCAAAACGTAGTGATAATTTTCGTTTTCTCCATTTATCACAATGACAGGAATAAAGAGCCGGCAACCACGACTAATAAGATAATCTTTATCAAAGCTTACTAGAGGGTCTCCTTGTTTTACCACCATGCCTTTTTTTAAATCCGTTTTAAAGCCTGCTCCGTTTAAAGTTACCGTATCTAGCCCAACATGAATTAAAACTTCTAACCCATCATCTGTGCGAATTTCAAATGCATGAGAGGCATCTGCTACTTGAAATAACTTTCCACCAATTGGTGCGTAGACTACATCTGAAGTCGGAATCATAGCAAAACCTTCTCCAATCATTTTTTCAGAAAAAACCAGATCTGGCACTTCTTCTATAGGTATTATACTACCATCTGTAACAGCTACCAACAGAGCTTTTTTCTTCTCAGGCACTTCATTTTGTATTTCTGGTTTTGAAGATAAATTCATTCCAATAATCCTCCAATGTTAAACTCTTATTCTTGTACATTAAGAGTCACCTACTCTTTATTTTATCTCTAATTGTACCGGATTCTATTCCTTTTGACCATCTTTTATAAAAAACTAGAAGTTTAGTTGATTATGTTGATTTCTTTTTTTATTTATTAGTGTATTTTTGGCATTAATGCGATTTCATTTTGTTTGGATATTCCTTTTATTAATGGTATTCTATAGAAAATAAAGGTGTATGAATTACTTATAGACAAAATAAGTGAGACTCATCTGATTTTATAACCAATTATTTTTCTTCAAAATTTATTCTAATGAAAGGAGTGTAAAAGCTAAATGTCAATCGAATTTATAGTAGCACTTGGTATTGTCGTTTTAGCCTTGGTTGCTTTAGTTATCGTCGGAATACTCATTGGCAAGAAAATAGGAACCGTAGTGAAAGAAATCAATTCAACACAAACTACCGTTCAAGATCATATAACTCACTTTACAAAAGAAGCAAACGCTATAACGAGTAAGATAGATAATATAACTGCTCAAGTAGATGGTATAAATAAGGATATAGCGGTAAAACAAACTTACATTTCTGACTTTACTCAAACAACTACTACATTTGGAGACTCTGTCAACGACTTAAAACAAACTAGCACTAACGTTGTTTCAAATTTTTTCAAAAGATCAAACAAAAAAACAACGGTGACTCCTCCTCAAATATCAAAAGTAGGAAAAACTGCTCTAAAAATGTATCAAAACAGAAAAAAAAGAACAAAAAAACGTTTTTCATTTAACTAAACTAACTTAGAAAAGAGGAATTTTATTATGGCTAATAGTTTTACTAGAACTTTATTTGTAGGTGCTGCTGCTGCAGTTACTGCTTTATTACTTGCTCCTAAATCTGGAAAAGAATTGCGTCAAGATATCAAAGCACAAGCAAACGATTTAAAAGATCAAGCAATGGATCAGGTGAATAGTTTTGCTGAAGAAGTAAAACAAAGTTACAAAGAAGTTGAAGAAGAAATCAGTTATACTGATCCTGAATTAGCTGCTACCATTGAAGATATTGAAACAGACTTAAATTTACACTCTGAACCACTTGATCATTCAGAATTTACTGGTGCTGTGGAAGTTCCACCAACATCTGTAGTTGAAGACTTATCTAATGCTCCTGACTTATCTGTTGAAGATAGACGTGGACAATTATAGAGCTAAAAAAACACTCCCGCTAATGAGTACATCATTAGCAGGAGTGTTTTTCTTTTTATGGCTTTTCAACTAATAGAGAATTGTTAAAAAATCCTTTAACAATTAATTTATTTTTTCGCTAGGAGGAGATTCTTAACCGTTTGCCCAATATCTTTACTGCGACAGATAACTGAAATAACAGATACACCGTTTGCTCCTGAAGAAAGAATGTCACTAGTATTTTCTTCTGTGATTCCTCCTATACCAACAATAGGAAAGTTCTCAAACTGTTTTCGCGTAGCACTTAAAAAATGCAATCCAGCAGGAGGTTTCGCATCTTTTTTAGATTGCGTTTTATAGATTGGTCCAATTCCCACATAATCTGCTCCACTAAGTATCGCCTGTTCCATTTCTCTAGAATTGTGTACCGAAACGCCTACTATTTTTCCTTTCGCTTGTTTACGAAATCTAGAAAGAGCTAGATCTTCTTGTCCAATATGGATACCATCAGCATCTAGTTTGAGAGCTAATTCAACATCATCGTTGACGATAAAAGGCACTTGGTATGCTTGACACATTTTTTGGCAAGCACGAGCAAATTCTTCATAAGCGATACCGGTTAATGCTCCTTCACCTTTTTCACGTAATTGGAAACATGTAATACCTGCTTCTAATGCTTCTTCAAGTGTTTTCAAAGGATCTTTTGTACAATTTATTGTTCCCATTATAAAATAGACACGCAATAGATTATAGTCCACTGATCTCTACCTCACAAATTCCTTGCTGACCATTATAAGCAAAGTGATTTGTTGGCCCATGTCCATGTCCAATATAAAGAGGAGTAGAAATGGCTAAATGAATAAATTTTTTAGACTCAATTATGGATTCCTTTATCGATAGTCCTTTTGCTATATTCGCTGTAAGCGCTGCTGAAAATGTACAGCCTGTTCCATGTGTATCTTTTGTTTGGATACGAGGGGTCGTTAGTGAAAAAGAATCTATACGGGAATACACTCGGTCTATTGCGTATTCACCATCTAAATGTCCTCCTTTGATAACGACACATTTAACTCCCATTTCAAGTATTTCTTGTGCAGCTTCTTCAATATCTTTCACATCTTTAATGTGTCTGCCTGTTAACAGTTCTACTTCAGGAATATTTGGTGTGCAGATTGTTGTATAAGGAAAAAGTTTTTCTATTAACGTTGTTACTGCTGCATCCTGTAAAAGACTTGTTCCGCCCTTTGCGATCATCACAGGATCAACAATCAACGGAATGTTTTGTTGATCCTGTGATGATTTTAGCTACAACTTCAATAATCTCAGTTGAAAATAACATGCCGGTTTTAATGGCCTTTATAGAAAAATCATCCAGCACAGTTTGTACTTGTTTTTGTACAAAACTTGACGGTACTTCAAAAATACCGTGGACTCCTAGTGTATTTTGGTCAGTTAATGCTGTAATAGCTGTTGTCCCAAATACACCAAGTTCTTGAAATGTTTTTACATCTGCTTGAATTCCAGCACCACCACCTGAATCTGATCCGGCAATTGTTAATGCAATCATTTCTCCACCTCCGCTAACTCTTGTAATCTGTTCATAAATTGCAAGGCAAAATCCCCTACATTTTTTGTGTTTTGTTCAGCAGCTTGTTTATAGTCTTTTAGCGTTGTTACTAAATTCTGCAGTTGATTTGTACCTCCACTAGCAAGAGACGCTGCACAAATAGCACTTAATAAACATCCTGTACCTGTAATATGTGTTGCTAGCTCTTTACCTCCTGAAATGTGCAGTTCCTCATATCCATTTGTTATAAAATCTGATTCACCTGTTACAATAACAAAGCATCTATACTGCAAAGATATTCGTTTGGCTACTAAAGCAATATCTATTTCACCCGTGCCGCTGTCTACACCTTTTGATTGCCAAACCTCACCTGCAATTGCTGCTAATTCTCCTGCATTACATCGAATTAAGTTAAACTGAATATTCTTTAAAAGTAGCTGAACCAATTGTCTCCGATAACTTGTAGAACCAACACCTACAGGATCCAACACTATAGGAATGGATAATTCATTGGCTTTTTCCCCAGCTAACATCATAGATTCTGCCGTACGATCATTTACAGTGCCAATATTAATCAGCAAAGCTTGGGAAATCGACACTATTTCCGTTACCTCGTTCACTTCATCAGCCATAATAGGTGAAGCACCGACTGCAAGTAAACCATTCGCCGTAAAATTAGCGACCGCGTAGTTTGTCATACAGTGCACTAAAGGAGCCGTCTTTTTTATTTGTGATAACATTTTTCATTCCTCTTTCTCACATTTTTTGTCTACCATCTGAATAACTGACTTCTTAATCTTATTAGCGTTCTATCTATCCTTTCTTTTCAAAAAATACGACTCTCAGACCTCCTTTATATTGGACGTAAGCAAAAAAAACCTCTACAAAAAGTGTAGAGGCTAAAAAAAGTGTATAAGAAAACCACTAATCGCTCCCTACGTCAGTATTAACTAACAGGTTCAAAGGGTCAGGTTTTAACCTTCTCAACACAAGTGTCCCCCCGCAATTAAAAGTTTTACAAAAGAAAAGCTCCCCATAAAAATGGAGAGCTCAGTACGTATCATTTAATACATATGTACATAGTGCTCCCTACGTCAGTGTTAACTAACAGGTTCAAAGGGTCAGGTTTTAACCTTCTCAACACACTTGTGTCCCCCTGCAAAACATTTAATTACTTATAAGCTTACTATATACAACCTATTTAATCAATTCTCTTAAGTTATTAGACATTAAGAGTACAAAAAAAGTAACTAATGAATAGACTTTTTCAGTCTATTCATTAGTTAGCAACCATTCGACCTTTTTCTTTTAATTTAATTATTCTTCTTTATTCACCCATACAGATATAGACCCAGCTTCAACAAGAAAATGACCATTTCCTGCTTCATCAATAGTGACAGTTTCTGTACAATTGCCTAGATAATCTTCATAAACAAAACCCTTTTTTTCTTTTCCTACAAACATATCTTTATATCCTGCTTCACTATTTGAAATGACTATGGCACATCCTTTTGGACACTCTTCATTTCCTGAACGAGTCCAGCCAATACAATTTCCATGATCAAGATAATCGGTTTGATCTCCATAAGCAAAATTCTTTTTAAGGTACATTAATTTATCGATTACTTCACGTTGAGGCTCGATTGGATGATCACCTTGAATGCCATAATAATCACCATAAAATAGAACAGGATAGCCTTCTTGTCTTAATAAGATGATTCCGTAAGCTATCGCTTTAAACCAAGGTTCAACAAATGACTCGAGCGATTGGTTTGGCTGTGAATCATGATTATCTACAAACGTCACAGCTTGCATGGGATTGTTTTTTAATAATGTTTGGTCAAATAAATGGGTTAAATCAAATTCTTGACCTTTTTTTGAAGCTTGTTCCAATTGATGATGTAAACCAACATCAAATAAATCCAATTTGTAGTCTTGACTGTCTAAATAACTATTCAAGTTCGTATAGTTTTGATCCCAATATTCTCCAACGATAAAGAACTGTTTCCCAAAATTAGCTTCAATACTTTCACGCAACTCGTAAATGAAATTTTCGTTTATGTGTTTAACGGCATCTAACCTAAATCCATCTACTCCTGTTTCTTCGACAAACCAGTTGGCCCATTTTTTTGTTTCTTCAATGACTTCAGGATGACTATAATCGATATCAGCATACATTAAGTAGTCGTAATTGCCATATTCATCATCTACTGTTCCATCAGCTGCCCAGCCTTTATTTTGACCTTCAATGCGATAAATAGCTTTTTTTTCATTTTCTTGGTTGTAATCTGTTCCAGAAAAATGATACCAATGCCATTGGAAATCAGAATACTTCCCTTTTCTACCAGGAAACGTAAACTCTGTCCAACCTTCAATTTCATAGACTTCACTGACGGTTTGATTGCGATCATCTGGATCTACTTCAATAGCTTTAAATCGTTCAGTACCATCTGCGCCTGCTTTATGATTCAAAACAACATCTGCATAAACTTGAATATCATATTTATGCAGCTCATCAATAGCTGCAATTAATTCCTCTTTTGTCCCATATTTAGTACGCACAGTGCCTTTTTGATTGAACTCTCCTAGATCATACAAATCATAAATACCGTATCCATTATCATTTTTCCCGGTACCTTTAAAACAGGGTGGAATCCATACACTTGTTACACCGATTTCACTTAAATGTTTCGCATCTTCTTTTAACCGTTTCCAATGATTTCCATCAGCTTCTGTGTACCATTCGAAATACTGCATCATTACCCCATTTTTAAGCATATTCTTCTTCCTTTCTAGCCTATCTGATTCGCTTTTTTCTTTTTGTACAAACTATTTTATCGTTGTTTTTAATCTGAAAATTCAATGTAATTTAAATAATTTTACCACCTTTTGCTCGAAATGAATAATAAAAAGGATACAGTATTTTATAAGATACATTAATCGACAACTAGTTCTGAAATAAGTATAGTTATCCTATCAAATAAAGGAGGTTATTTAGATGAAAGCACTGGATAGTATTGCGTTAGCTTTACTAATTGTAGGCGGCTTAAATTGGCTATTGGTAGGACTCTTTGAATTTGATCTTGTTGCTACACTTTTTGGTGGACAAACCTCTCTATTATCGAAAATTGTTTATATCATCGTTGGTTTATGTGCATTATATTCCTTGAAATTTTTCCCTTTATTAAATTCAAATCGCAGAGATAGACACTGATTCACCTTAAAAAGGGACTCAACAGTTCACTGTTGAGTCCCTTTTTGCATATCTACTTGATTCTCTTCTATCCAAGAGCTACATCTAAGATCATCATGATCGTAAAACCGATCATTAACCACATAGATGCTAAGTCTTTGTTCCCATTTTCTTGGGAGCCAGGTATAACTTCTTCGGCAACTACAAAAATCATAGCTCCCGCAGCAAAACTTAAAGCATATGGAAGCAAAGGTTCCATTACCGTAACAGCCAATACCCCAACTATGGCTGCAATTGGTTCAACAGCTCCTGATAGTTGTCCATAATAAAAACTTTTCGCTCTAGACATACCATCACGTCTCAGAGGCATAGAAACGGCAGTTCCTTCTGGAAAATTTTGAATTCCCATACCAATTGCTAAAGCAATCGCTCCTGCAATAGAAGCTTCTGGGTTACCCGTTGCAACGGATCCAAAAGCAACTCCCACTGCTAAACCTTCAGGTATATTATGCATCGTAATTGCTACAACTAATAACGTACTCCGTTTTCTTTTTTGAGGGTTCACACCTTCAGCTTCTGCTGGAGGCATATTAGGATTTAAATGGGGCAAAACGTTATCTGCACTCCATAAAAATATCCCACCTAACATGAAACCTATAGCAGCAGGCATCCAGGCTGGTAACGGACCGCTTTCAGCCATTGAAAGTGCTGGTGATAAAAGCGACCAAAAACTTGCAGCAATCATTACTCCCCCAGCAAAACCTAGCATACCATCCATTAGTTTTTGGTTGACACTCTTAGTGGTGAAAACTAAAGAAGCTCCTAAAGCTGTCATTCCCCAAGTAAATAAAGTAGCAATTAGCGTTTGTACTAACGGACTTAATGAACTTATAAACTCAATCAATTACGTCACTCCTTATAATAATAACGAACTATTTTATCCTTCTTATTCAGTATAATGCTCTTTCCTTTTTTTAACAAACAGTTGAATAACGATGTACTTAGTAAATAACCTCTTTTTTTTATTCTCTGAAAATAATGACAATCGTTTCCATTACTTACACTTAAGCCATTCACTAATGAGCTGACCATAATAATACTATTTATTTTTTGATGAATTGATTTCAAAAATATTTTTAGCACAAAAAAAGAGACGCAATAAACGTTTTCGAAATGCTTTCGCACCAACATTTATCCGTCTCGTGGGTTTGGCACCCAATGGGCTGTGGGGGGTTTGAACCCTCGACCCGCTGATTAAGAGTCAGCTGCTCTACCAACTGAGCTAACAACCCTTTATTTCTTACAAAATACAGTTTAACACATTTTTATACCTTTATGTAAAAAAATAAATAAAATTAGACCTTTTTGTATCCTTATCGAGTAAAAAAATTAGCTAAGCAAAAGAAAACTTTTGCTTAGCTAGTCACTTACTTATTAAATTTGTGCCCAAACACTTTCTAAAATGTTTGTTTGTTCACGGTCAGGTCCTACTGAGAATGTTGAAATACGAACACCAACTAATTCAGAGATGCGGTGGACATAATTTCTTGCATTTTCAGGAAGGTCTGCCAACGTACGGCATCCTGTAATATCTTCACTCCAGCCTGGCATTTCTTCATAAATTGGTGTACATTCAGCCAATTCTTTTAAACTTGCTGGATAATGAAGAATTTCTTCTCCATTACGTTCATAAGAAGTACAGATTTTAACCGTTTCTAACCCACTTAAAACGTCAATTGAGTTTAAAGAAAGGTTAGTGATTCCAGATACTCGTTTTGAATGACGCATCACTACAGTATCAAACCAGCCGATACGTCGCGGACGTCCAGTAGTTGTACCATATTCACGACCAATATCGCGAATACGTTGTCCTACTTCATCAAATAATTCAGTTGGGAATGGACCATCACCCACACGTGAAGTATAGGCTTTACATACGCCCACTACTTTGTCGATTTTTGAAGGACCAACACCACTACCGATTGTTACTCCGCCAGCTACTGGATTAGAAGAAGTAACGAATGGATATGTCCCTTGATCGATATCCAACATAACTCCTTGAGCCCCTTCAAATAATACACGTTTGCCATCATCTAAAGCATCATTTAAGACTACTGAAGTATCACAAACGTATTGTTTAAGTTCTTGTCCATATTGATAATACTCTTCAAAGACATCATCAAATTCAATGGCACTAGAATCATACATTTTTACAAAACTACGATTTTTTTCTTCTAAATTAATACGCAAGCGTTCTTCAAAGATTTCTTTATCTAATAAATCAGCAATTCGGATACCGACACGAGCCGCTTTATCCATATAGGCTGGTCCGATTCCTTTGATTGTTGTTCCAATCTTTTGATCGCCTTTAGAGTCTTCTTGTAATTGATCTAATTGAATATGGTATGGCAAAATAACATGAGCACGATCAGAAATACGCAAATTATCGGTTGTTATTCCTTTTTCGTGTAAATAAGCCAACTCTTTAACAAGAGCCTTAGGATTCACAACAACACCATTTCCAATGATACTGATTTTATCTTTATAGAAAATACCTGATGGGATTAAATGTAATTTATACGTTTCACCATCAAATTGAATCGTATGTCCGGCATTATCGCCACCTTGATAACGTGCAATGACTTCTGCATTCTCACTTAAAAAATCTGTGATCTTACCTTTTCCTTCATCGCCCCATTGTGTACCAACTACTACTACTGAAGACATATGAACACCTCATTAATTTTTTTTTTACCCAAATACTTATTAATTCTATCAGTAATTGTTGCTTGTTTCAACAAATAAACGAATATTCATTACTTTTTTAACTAAAATATTAGAAAAAAACGAACATTATTTTTATTTAACCAAAAAAAAAAGACAAAATGCGAACAATTATCGCATTAGTCCTTTTTTTAACGTTGAGCCATTTCATCTGGGTAATAACTTAACGAAGAAAATTTATTGTATTCTTTTATAAATAAAAGTTTTACAGTACCCCTTGCACCACTTCTATTTTTTTCGATAATAACTTCTATTACATTATCTTCGCCTGCAGATTCATGGTCTTCGTCATCTTCTCCACCTTCACGATCATAATAATCATCACGATACAAAAAGGCTACTATATCAGCATCTTGTTCAATCGAACCAGATTCACGAATGTCACTTAACACAGGACGTTTGTCTTGTCTCTGCTCCACACCACGCGATAATTGAGATAATGCTATTACTGGAACTTTTAGTTCTTTAGCAAGCTTTTTTAACTGACGAGAAATCTCAGAGACTTCTTGTTGTCTACTTTCACGCCCAGTACCTTCAATCAACTGTAGGTAATCAATTAATACTAAACCCAGATTACCTTTCTCTTGTTTTAATCGGCGACATTTAGCACGAATTTCAGCTATCCTGATCCCTGGAGTATCATCAATATAAATATTGGCCTTTGATAAACTACCCATTGCTACAATCAAGCTTTGCCATTCTTCTTCTGATAATGTTCCCGTTCTTAAATGTCCAGCATCGATACTTCCTTCTGCACAAAGCATCCGATTGACTAGTGATTCAGCTCCCATTTCTAAACTAAAAATAGCAACTGTCTCATCGGTTTTTGTTCCAATATTTTGAGCAATATTCAAAGCAAATGCGGTTTTCCCTACAGCCGGACGAGCAGCTAGAATGATTAATTCTTCTTTTTGAAGACCAGCAGTCATTTTATCTAATGCTTGATAACCAGTTGGCAAACCAGTAATTTCTTCATTATTTTGATAAAGTTGATCGATTTGTGCAATAGAACTGTTTAACACATCTGAAATAGCTAAAAAACCGCTCCTGTTGCGTCTTTCAGATACTTCTAGAATACTACGCTCAGCCTCGTCTAAAATCGTTGCAAGCTCGTCTCCTTCTTCATATCCTTTAGTAACGATATCCGTAGCTGTATGGATTAAGTTTCTTAAAATAGCTTTTTGCTCTACTATTTTTGCGTAATACTCCATATTAGCAGCAGTGGGAACAGAAACAGCTAGCTCAGCTAAGTAAGCCATTCCGCCCACATCTTCTAACTGATTTTTAGATTCTAATGCATTGGTTACTGTAACGATATCAATTGCTTCATTATGATTATTCAGTTCTAACATTGATTGAAAAATCACCTGATGACCACGACGATAAAAATCTTTTGACTCAATAAATTCTAAAGCACCGACAACAGTTTCAGGATCTAAAAATATGGAACCTAACACAGCTTGTTCAGCTTCAATACTTTGTGGCGGTAAACGGTCTTGAAAAGCTTCTTGTGCCAATAAATTCTCTTCCTTTCACTATCAATACTCTGATTATTTTTCCTTAACTAGTAAGATTCAATTCTATTATTTTACCTTAAAAAGATAAGTAATACAATCTGCTAAAAAGAACATTCGTTCCTTTCTTCTATCTATTCCAAATTAAAAAGCGTTTGGCTCTTATACTGCTAATGAGCCAAACGCTTTTACTTTTCTTACTATGTTAATTTTCTGGTAAAACATTCACTGTTATAGTTGCCACCACTTCAGGATGAATTTTTACATCCATCTTCATTGATGTTACAGTGCGAATCGGAAAAGCTAGATCAATTTTACGTTTATCAAGTTTTACATTTAATTGTTTTTCAGCTGTGGCAGCTATCTGTTTAGTCGTAACAGATCCAAATAAACGCCCATCCTCAGCAGCTTTAGTTTTAATTACAATTGCATTCTCTTCTTTTTCGAGAAATTCTTTGACTTTTTTAGCTTCTTGTAGGATTTCTTCTTCTTTCTTTTCGTCAGCTTTTATTTTTCCATTTAATTCACTAATACTTGCTGACGTAGCTTCTTTAGCTAAATTATTTTTCAATAAAAAGTTATGTGCGTATCCATCAGCAACGTTTTTTACATCGCCTTTTTTTCCTTTACCTTTTACATCTGCTAAAAATATGACTTTCATAATTTTATTCCTCCTCTTTTTTCATTACAATAGCATCGCGTAATCGCTCTTTTGCTTCTTTTATGGTTGTGTCTTCTAATTGCGTAGCAGCATTAGATAAATGTCCACCACCACCAAGTTGCTCCATAATAACTTGAACATTGATTTCGCCCAAACTACGAGCACTAATGCCAATTCGGTTATCAGAACGCTTAGTTATAACAAAAGCTGCATCAACATTAGACATTGATAACATCGTATCAGCCGTTTGCGCTGCTACTACTGTATCATAAATACTGTCTTCTTCACCAATTGCAACGGCTATATTTTCAGTAATAAATTCAATTGTTTCAATCAAATGACTACGAAGAAGGTAGGTTTCCTTATCTTCTTTCAACAATCGTTGAATCATGATAGCATCAGCACCACAAGACCTTAAATAACTCGCTGCATCAAAGGTACGAGAACCGGTTCTCAAGGAGAAACTATTTGTATCTACAATAATTCCACCTAATAAAGCCGTGGCTTCAATTTTATTAATCGGATTCGCTTCTTTTGATTGGTATTCAAACAACTCAGTAATTAGTTCAGCTGAAGATGAGGCATAGGGTTCAATATAAACTAAAGCAGGATCCTTTGGAAAAGCTTCTCCACGGCGGTGATGATCAATCACAACTACTTTATTCGTTCGTGAAATCAGTTCCGGTGCTATCCCCATAGAAGGACGATGGAAATCGACTAAAACGACTAAACTATTGGCGGTAATCATTTGTTCCGCAACTGACGGTGTAATGATATAGCGACTAATTTGACTGTCTTCTTCCACTTCTTTCATTAACTTAGATATATCTTTACTAAATTCTTCTGGATTTACAACGACCCAAGCTTCTTTATTATTCATTTCAGCGATTCTTCTAATGCCTAACGATGAACCTATTGCATCTAAATCAGGATATTTATGTCCCATAATAAAAATTTGATCAGAATGTTTCATCAGTTCTTGGAGTGCTTGACTGATCATCCGAGAACGAACACGCGTTCTTTTTTCCATTGGATTTGTTTTTCCACCATAATAACGGGGTTCAGTTTCATAACCTTTAACAACAACTTGGTCTCCACCTCTGCCTAAAGCTAGATCCAAATTACTTTGAGCTAATTTAGACAGCTCACTTAAATCATCAGATCCATAAGCAATACCTATACTTAATGTTAATGGGAAATTTTGTTTTGATGTTCTTTCTCTTATTTGATCAATAATGCTGAATTTCTCTTCTTCCATCTTTGTCAAAGAGTTGTAGTGCATCATAACAATAAAACGATCTTCAGTAATTCGTTTCAAATATACATGGTGCAATTTCGCCCAATTAGATAATTGAGTTGTAATAAAATTATCTAAGTTAGATATATTTCGATCCGTCATCCCTTGAGTAATTTCATCGTGATTATCAACAAAGATATTACCAATAACAATTTTTTCATCTTCATATTTCGATTGAATGATAGCGTATTCAGTAATATCCATAAGATATACCACTTTTATGTCTTTTTGAACAATAATTTGAAAAAACTTATCGCCCCATTTAGCTGTTTTCAAGCCAGAATCACGACTTTCTTCAATAAGTGTGGCTAATTCACTATCAACGTCTTCTAATTGTTTGCCTAAAACTTCTTGATAACCCAAATGAGATTGAAGATATGGATTAATCCACTGCAGTTGTAAATTATCATTAAACAAAAGAATTCCAATTGGCATTTTAATAAGCGCTTCTTGTTCTCCCCGTTTAATTCTAAAAGCTAAATCAGAAATATATTTTTTATTTTCAGCAGTTAATTTTTTTAGCAAATTATACAATAAAACTAGTACAACTATAAATATAACCAATAATGCTAAACCAATTCCAATGTTGGCGAAGAATCCCAGAATAATCGTACTTAACTGCAATGCGATTATAATTGCAATAATAGTCTGTATTTTTTTATCATTTAAGAATTCTGGAAGCTTTTCTTGAGACAGTTTTTTATTCATAATAAACTCCTTTTTCCATCTCTTTCCTAATTCAAGTTCACTCTCTATTTTACCACTTGTTCTCTAAGTAGACAACTTGTTTCACATGAAACAAAATCAGCAATGTTTCACGTGAAACTTTCTTGATTTAATTCTTTTGAGTTACCCATTTTTTCAGTTTACTCAATAGCTAGAGGAATGATTGAACAGAAATTTATTGTACCATGAACAAATTTGCCCCTTAGGAACTTATAAGCATAACAAACTTTGACATAAATACCTAAAGTAATTTTAAGGATTACTGAAGTTACCAGCAATACGAATAACACAGCTTTAACGCTTTAGCGATTAAGCTGTGTTTGAGGCTTACGATGGCACTAGGGCTCTTACAAGCAAATTCATCTATTCCATACTATTTTAAGAAGACCTCTTCTTTCAGAGTTGATTGGCACTAAAAAATAGTCTATCCAAAATGCATGAAGTACTTAATAAATAAAACAAAAAGAGTTGAGACATTTGCCTCAACTCCTTTATTTTTTTTATTGTTCGTCAGTTACGAAAGGTAATAATCCCATAATACGAGCACGTTTAATTGCTTTAGTTAATTTACGTTGGTTTTTCGCGTATGTTCCAGTAACACGGCGCGGTAAAATTCTACCTCTTTCAGAGATAAAACGTTTTAAAAGATCAACATCTTTATAGTCCACATGTTCAATGTGGTTTGCTGCAAAGAAGTCAACTTTCCGGCGTTTCTTTCCGCCTCTACGTTGTTGAGCCATTTTATTTTCCTCCTTTATTTCCCATTCATTCTAGAATGGTAAATCGTCATCTGAAATATCAATCGGTTGTCCGCTCTTTTCAAAAGGATCAGAGTTTCCAAAGTTTTGATATTGTTGGTTACGGGGAGCTTCTTGTGAGTTACTTTGTGCATTATTGTTATAAGGTTTTTGTTGAGAACCATAAGATCCTGCTTGAGAATCACCTTGGTCTTTACGTTGATCATTTTTAGATTTTGATTCTAATAATGAGAACGTTTCAACAACTACTTCTGTAACATATACACGTTGCCCTTGTTGATTATCATAAGAACGCGTTTGGATACGGCCTTCCACACCTACTAATGCACCTTTTCTGGTGAAATTCGCAAATGATTCAGCACTTTTTCTCCAAATAACACAGTTAATAAAATCAGCATCTCTTTCACCTTTTTGGTTCGTAAACTGTCTGTTTACAGCCAATGAAAAAGTTGCTACCGCTGTACCATTTGAAGTGTATCTTAAATCAGCATCTTTTGTTAATCTTCCAACTAAAACAACATTGTTAATCACATTGCCCACTCCTTCCGATAAAAATGTTTCATGTGAAACATTTTTTGCTTAGTCTTCTTCTCTAATTGTCATATGACGCAGAATATCAGGGCTGATCTTTGATAAACGATCGAATTCGTTAATTGCAACTGCATCATTAGCAGTAAGTTTTACGATATGGTAGATTCCTTCGTGGAAATCTTTGATTTCGTAAGCAAAACGACGTTTCGACCAGTCTTTAGATTCAGTGATTTCAGCACCATTATCTTTTAAAATAGTGTCAAAGCGTTCAACTAAAGCTGTTTTTTCAGCTTCTTCGATGTTTGGACGGATAATGTATAAAATTTCGTATTTTGCTGCTTTACTCATCTTGACTGTCACCTCCTTATGGACTTTGGCTCTTTTTACAGAGCAAGGAGAGTATTCTATTGATAACTCATTAGATTACTCACGTCCGTTTAGTATATCATATTTTATTTTGAACATCAATACCTGAGTAGCATTTTAAATACGTTTTTTTAGCTTTATCGTTTTTAGTGTTAGATATCTGTCTGCTGTTATTTGTTCAAAATTTCTGGATTTTTACCCTTATATAATTCTACAAAGGTAGTACTATGTCCACTCTTCTATTTAAGTATTCGTACTATTTATCGAAAAGCTTTTTTAAAATTTGATTGTCCTGATAAAAGCAAAAAAGAGTGGACCAATAGAGGTCCACTCTTTTTTGCTTTGTTTTTTATTCTTCTGTTGAATCAGTGTCAGTAATGTCTTCTATGTCAGTTTCAGAGTCGTTTACAGGATTAATTTCTTGGATTGAATCATCTAATCCTGACTCTTTTGTAGTGAATGCTTCAGAAACGATTTCGGTTTCATCTATTTCATCCTCTATAACTTCTGCGTCTACTTTTGCCATAGTCGAAACTTTTACTTCCTCTGCTACTCGAATAACACGTACACCTAATGTGGCACGACCTGTTTGCGATACTGCTGAAACATTAAAGCGAATAATAACACCTGTATTTGTTATCAACATAATATCTTCATCGCCTTTGACAGTTGTCAAACCAGCTAAGTTACCATTTTTACTTGTGATATTAGCTGTTTTAATTCCTTTTCCGCCACGGCCTTTAATAGCATATTCACTTGCTTTAGTTCGTTTTCCATACCCTTTTTCTGTAATGATCAGAACTTCAGAATCCTCTTTTAACAGATCGACTCCAATGACATAATCATTTTCTCTTAATCGAATACCACGAACACCACCAGCAGTTCTACCCATGTTTCGAACATCTTTTTCATGGAAACTTACGGCATAACCCATGTGCGTTCCAATAATGATATTTTCGTCACCATTTGTTACAGAAACAGACATCAATTCATCATTCTCTTTTAACACAATAGCTTTTAGTCCATTGCTTCGGATATTAGAGAAGGCTTTTACATCTGTACGTTTAACTGTTCCAAGGCGCGTTGTAAAGAAGAGATACAGACCATCTTCAGCTTCTCCTCTGACATTTATAACCGCTTGAACGGTTTCACCAGAATCGATACCTAATAAGTTTATGACTGGAATTCCTTTAGCTGTACGGCCATACTCAGGTATTTCATATCCTTTTGAACGATAAACTTTTCCGTTATTCGTAAAGAATAATAATGTATCATGAGTTGAACAAGAAACTAAGGTTTCAATGAAATCATCATCATGAACTCCCATTCCTTGTATACCACGTCCGCCACGTCTTTGTGATTTGAATTCAGAACTTGGAAGACGTTTGATATACCCTTTGCTTGTCAACGTAATAACAATATCTTCTTCTTCAATCAAATCTTCATCTTCAAGACTTAGAACTTCTCCTACTAATAATTCCGTACGACGAGCATCGCCAAATTTTTCTTGTACTTCAAGAAGCTCCGTTTCGATAATCTTGTGTATCCGTTCTGGTTTTGCCAAAATATCAGCCATATCTTCAATCAAGGCTATTAATTCAGTATATTCAGATTCGATTTTATCGCGCTCTAAACCAGTCAATCGGACCATACGCATATCTAAAATAGCTTGTGCTTGTTTCTCTGATAAGCCGTACGTTTCAATTAACGTCGTTTTAGCCACATCACCCGTTTTTGAACTACGGATAATTCGAATAATTTCTTCAATGTGGTCCAAGGCTATTCTTAAACCTTCTAAGATGTGTGCACGTGCTTCAGCTTTGCGTTTATCATAAGCCGTTCTTCTACGAATAACCACTTCTTGGTGTTTTAAGTATTCTTCAAGAATAGATTTTAAACTTAATACTTTCGGAACACCATTTACAATTGCTAACATGTTAAAGCCAAAAGATGTTTGCATTGACGTTAGTTTATATAAGTTATTCAAGACAACACTTGCACTTACGTCACGTCTCACATCAATTACGATGCGCATACCATCACGATCGGATTCATCTGCTAAATCAGTAATGCCTTCGATTCGTTTGTCTCTTGCTAAATCAGCGATGCGTTCGACTAATCTCGCTTTATTCACCATGTACGGTAATTCGTGCACGAGAATGCGTTCTTTGCCATTTTTTTGTATTTCAATTTCAACTTTAGCTCGAACCATAATCGAGCCTTTACCCGTTTCATAAGCTTTTCTGATACCAGATTTACCCATGACTAATCCCCCAGTTGGGAAATCAGGCCCTGGGATTGCTTCCATCAAATCAGCTGTTGTTGCATCAGGATTATTCATCAAAATGTGTAATGCTGAGATAACTTCAGTTAGATTATGCGGTGGAATATTGGTAGCCATACCAACAGCAATCCCTGTCACACCGTTTACAAGTAGATTAGGGAAACGAGCTGGTAATACGTCTGGTTCACGTTCTGAGCCATCATAGTTATCATGGTAATCAATCGTGTCTTTATTAATATCACGCAGCATTTCTAAAGCCATTTTCGTCATACGCGCTTCCGTATAACGCATCGCTGCAGCTCCATCGCCATCGACTGATCCAAAGTTTCCATGACCATCCACTAACGGATAGCGGTAACTCCAATCTTGAGCCATCCGAACCATTGATTCATAAATCGCACTATCTCCATGAGGATGGTATTTACCCATAACATCCCCAACGATACGTGCTGATTTCTTATGTGCTTTATCTGGCGTTACGCCCAATTCGCTCATTCCATACAAAATACGACGATGTACTGGTTTCAAACCATCTCGTACATCTGGCAACGCGCGCGCTACAATAACACTCATTGCATAATCAAGGAATGAACTGCGCATTTCATGGCTTAATTCAACATTTTTTATATTTTCTTTAAATTCTTCAGCCATTTTTTATTGTCCTCCTAGTTGGATTAAATGTCTAAATTTTGCACGTAACGTGCGTTTTCTTCAATGAATATACGTCTTGGTTCAACACGGTCACCCATTAACATGTCACAGCTTTTATCTGCTTCAATTGCATCATCAACAGTGACTTGCAACATCCGTCTGTTTTCAGGATTCATAGTTGTTTCCCATAATTGTTCAGCATCCATTTCTCCAAGACCTTTATACCGTTGAATTGCAGGTTTTGGTGAAAGAGGAATTTCTTTCAAATACTCATTCAATTCATCTTCTGAATCTAAGTAAACCATTTTTTTACCTTGGCGCACTTGATACAAAGGAGGCTGAGCAATGTAAACATAACCCGCTTCAACTATTGGACGCATGTAGCGATAAAATAAGGTCAACAATAAAGTACGGATATGTGCTCCATCGACATCGGCATCGGTCATAATCACTAATTTATGATAACGAGCTTTAGAAACGTCAAAATCGCCACCAAATCCTGTTCCCATAGCTGTAAACAATGATCGAATTTCTTCATTAGCTAAAATTCTGTCTAATGTTGCTTTTTCTACATTTAGGATTTTTCCACGAATGGGTAAGATTGCTTGAAATAATCTTGAGCGTCCTTGTTTAGCAGAACCACCGGCAGAATCTCCCTCAACGATAAATAATTCACTGATAGAAGGATCTTTACTTGAACAGTCAGCTAGTTTACCAGGAAGGTTACTTATCTCTAGTCCACTTTTTTTACGTGTTACTTCGCGCGCTCTTTTTGCAGCTAAACGTGCTCTAGCAGCTAACAAACCTTTTTCAACAATTTGACGAGCTACTGGCGGATTCTCCATTAAGAATTTTTCGAAATGCGCGGAAAACAAACGATCTGTAATCGTACGTGCTTCAGAGTTTCCTAATTTTGTTTTCGTTTGTCCCTCAAATTGAGGATCTGGATGTTTGATGGATAAGACGATTGTTAAGCCTTCACGCACGTCTTCTCCAGTTAGATTTTCTTCATTTTCTTTAATGATTTTATTCTTTTTAGCGTAGTCATTTATCACACGTGTTAAGGCTGTCTTGAAACCAAATTCATGTGTTCCACCTTCATAAGTATGGATATTGTTAGCAAAACTCATTAAATTATTATGGTAGCCATCTGTATGTTGCATTGCTACTTCAATAGTGATTCCTTGTTGTTCGCCTTCTAAAAAGATCGGTTCATCATACAAAACAACTTTATTTTCATTCAGAAATTCTACGTAACTCTTAATTCCACCTTCATAGTGATACTCTAAAAAGGCTTGTTTGTCTTCACGTTTATCTTCAACAGTAATTTTCAATCCTTTATTTAAGAACGCTAGCTCACGTACACGTGTCGCTAATTTGTCAAAATTAAATTCAACCGTTTCTTTAAAGATCTCAGGATCCGGTACAAAATGAACAGTCGTACCGTGTTTATCTGTTTCACCGATTACTTCTACATCATGGACTACTTTTCCTTGAGCATATTGTTGGTGATAGATTTTACTGTTTTTATAGACATAAACATCCAATGTAGTCGAAAGAGCATTAACCACTGAAGATCCTACTCCATGTAAACCACCGGAAACTTTATACCCTCCTCCGCCAAATTTACCACCTGCATGTAGAATCGTAAAAACGGTCTCTAATGCTGGACGGCCTGTTTTAGCTTGGATGTCGACCGGAATTCCACGGCCATTATCCATGACAATGATACTTCCGTCTTTTTCGATACTTAAATTAATTTCGTCAGCAAAACCAGCCAAAGCTTCATCAATTGAATTATCTACAATTTCCCATACTAAATGGTGTAATCCTTCACTACTTGTTGCTCCAATATACATACCTGGACGTTTACGAACGGCTTCTAAACCTTCTAGAACCTGTATTTGACTCGCATCATATTCATTTGCTAAATCTTGTTTGCTTTTAATTTCTTCAGACACACTCATTCACTCTCCATTTCTACTTGTCCATTATCAATCAGAAAAATTTTCGGGGTTTCCAACATATTTTTCTTTATTCCATCTAAACTAGTTGTCGTCAAGAATGTTTGAACTTTATTTTGAATTGCTTTCAATAAATGCGTTTGTCTTTCATCATCCAATTCTGATAAAACATCATCTAATAATAAGACGGGATACTCGCCTGTCATCTCTTTCATCAAATCAATTTCTGCCAATTTAACACTTAGTGCAGTCGTTCTTTGTTGACCTTGAGAACCATAAGTTTGAACATTTCTTCCATTCACAGTGAATTTCAAATCATCTCTATGAGGACCAAAAATAGTCGTTCGCTGCTCTAATTCTCTCTGCCTACCTTGTGCAAAAGCGTTCATTAAATCTGAATAAAGCTGTTCTTTGCTTGTTTCATCTGTAATTTTCAAACTACAAGCATATCCAATTTCAAGCAATTCCTTTTGTTTAGAAATTTCACTATGAACCGGTTTAGCCCAATTTTCTAATTTTTTTACAAAAGAAAAGCGTTCTAATAAAATAGCCGCTCCATATTCTGCTAACTGTTCAGTTAGAATATCTAGAAACGTTAGATCTTTTTCTTTTCTTAGACTTAATTGTTTAAGGTAACTATTTCTTTGCTTTAAAAGATGTTGGTATTGTACAAGATGGTGTAAATAAATAGGGCTCATCTGCCCCATTTCCATATCTAAAAATTTTCTTCGGACAGAAGGCGAACCTTTTACCAGAGATAAATCCTCTGGAGCAAATAAAATAACATTTAAGTTTCCAATGTATTCACTTAGTTTTTTTTGCTCCAGGTGATTAAATTTTGCTTTTTTCCCTTTTTTTGAAATAGAAATTTCAAGTGGAAAACTAGTGTTTTTCTTTTGGATTCTGCCACTTACACGGGCAAAATCTTGGTCCCAGCGAATAGTTTCTTTATCATTGGCAGTTCTATGGCTTCTTGCCATTGCTAAAACGTAAATAGCTTCCATCAAACTAGTTTTCCCTTGGGCATTTTCTCCTAAGAAAACATTAATCCCTTTAGAAAAAATAACTTCAGCATGCTCATAATTACGATAATTGGAAAGATGGATTTCTTTCAATAGCATTATTTTTCTTCCTTATTTGATTCATCAGTTGTACCTTCTGATTGGATAAAAAAAGTCCCCTCATTTGGTATTTCAACAACAGAACCTGGATAGATTTTTTTCCCTCTTCGATCTTCAACTTCATTATCCAACATTACTGTGTGTTCAGCCAAATACCATTTAGCCATACCGCCACTGCTAATAATGTTTACATGTTTTAAAAATTGTCCTAATGTAATGAATTCACGATTGATTTTAATTGTTTTTTTCATGTTTTTCACCTACTTTTCAATAAAATAAGCGTGGACATAATCCACGCATCACGCTGTCGCTTATTAATCTTATTATACTCCTTTTTAGCCAAAAATACAACCAAATCTAAAAATAACCCTACTATTATCGATTTTAACGACAAGATAAAAAAAGACCTTAAATCACTCACAATTGCTTAAAACGAAAAAAACATGGTTATTTGGAGCATAATAAAAAAAACTACTTTTCAAATTGCTTGAAAAGTAGTTTTTTACTTGCTTAATTTTTTAAAAAGTTCGAACAGGAGTAATTAATTGAATAAAGTCTTGTCCATTTTCACTTGGAACCAGAATAAAAGGACGGACTGGAGATGTAAATTTAATTTTGATATCTGTTTGTCCAAAAGTTCTTAATGCATCTTTCATGTAATCAGGGTTAAACGACAGTTCAATCGGCTCCCCTTCAACAGATAGATATTCTAATTCCTCTTTAACATTACCGACATCAGGTGAGTTCCCCGAAATTTCAATTAAATCTGGCGTAATAGTAATTTTTACAACATTGTTCTTTCCTTCATGTGAAAGTAAAGAAGCACGTTCGATAGAACCTAATAAAGCACTCGCATTAAAACTAATTTCTGTTGAAGAATTGTCAGGAATCAATCGTTTAGTATCAGGATAATACCCTTCAAGTAAACGAGAATAGAAATATAGATTTTCTGCTTTAAATAAAACTTGATTTTCAGTGATCATCATTTCAATCGTATCTGATGTTTCATCCAATGTCCGAGATAATTCGATCAAACTCTTACCTGGGATAATAATGTTGTATTTCTTTGTCGCTTGCTCGTCATTCATTTCAATCGGAATGACACGTTGACTTAAACGATGACTATCGGTAGCAACTGCTAGAAACTTTTCATTTTCAATAACAATATTTACACCTGTTAAGATTGGACGACTTTCATGGGTAGAAATAGCAATAACCGTTTGTCCGATAACTTGTTTAAATAAGTTTACAGGTAAAGTAAATGTTTCTGATGTATCTATGATTGGCAAATGTGGGTAATTATTAGGATCTAAGCCATTAATTCTAAATGATGCTGTTGCTGAAGTAATCAAGGCTTGAAAATGATCCAATATTTCAATTGTCATTGTTTCTTCAGGAAGTTTTTTTACAATTTCACTAAAAAAACGTGCTTGTAAAACAATTCCGCCAGTTTTTTCAATGGTTAAAAGATTTTCTTCTTCTGATACAGGAATAAAAGCTTCAATCGAAATATCTGAATCACTACCTGTTAAAGTTAAGCCTTCATCATTGGCAATAATTTTTAACCCCGTCAGTATAGGTATGGTTGTTCTAGAAGAAATCGCACGTTGTACATCCGCTAAGCTTTTTAAAAAGGCACTTCTCTTTATTGTAAATTTCATTAATTTTACCTCCAAATATAGTTATATTTATTTTATAAGTTCTTTAGTAATAGTAGTAGGGCTTGTTGATACTGTGGAAAACTGGTGCAACCCTATTAGCGAAAAGGTTTTGCACATGTGGATAAGTTGTTGATGAAAAAAGGATAACTCACTCAGTTATACACATGTGCAAAAGAAAGAACTAGGTTAATTTTTTCTTTAAATCTGTTATTTCTTGTTTTAATTGATTATCACTTGTTAAAGCATGAACGATTTTTTCATACGCATGAATAACTGTTGTGTGATCTTTTCCGCCAAATTCAACACCGATTTTAGGTAAAGAATTTGATGTAAGTTCTCGAGATAAATACATAGCAATCTGTCTTGGTAAAACAATGGACTTGATCCTCTTTTTGCCTTTAAGGTCAGCAATCGATAATTGATAATATTTACTGACAGCTTGCTGGATATCCAAAATAGTAAGTGTCGTTGGTTTTGCTGAAGGCAACATACTCTTTAATGCATCGGCAGCTAAGCTAGTGGTAATATCGCGACTTTCGATTGCTGCATAAGCTTGCACCCGTACTAGTGCGCCTTCTAGTTCTCTAATATTTGAATCAATTTGACCAGCGATGTAACTTAACGTATCACCAGGAATTTCTAATCGTTCAGCATTAGCTTTCTTTCTCAAAATAGCAATTCGCGTTTCAAGATCTGGCGGTGTGATATCAACTGATAGACCCCAAGCGAATCTGGATACTAACCGTTCTTGTAGTTTGGGAATTTCATTTGGCAAACGATCACTTGTCAATACGATTTGTTTACGGTCATCGTATAAAGCGTTAAAGGTATGGAAAAATTCTTCTTGTGTTCCTTCCTTATCTGCAAAAAATTGAATGTCATCTACTAGAAGCAAATCAACACTGCGGTATTCGTTTCTAAATTTTTCTTGTGTTTTATTTTGGATGGAATTTATAAAATCATTCGCAAATGTTTCACTACTAACATATTTAACTCGTGCGTCAGGGTTTAGCAGCAACATTTGGTGACCTATAGCATGCATCAAATGGGTTTTTCCAAGCCCAACTCCACCATAGAAAAATAAAGGATTGTAAATAGTTCCCGGTTCTTCTGCAACGACTAAAGCTGCAGCGTGAGCCATCTGATTTCCTTTACCGATAACAAAGGTATCAAAAGTATACTTTGTATTTAATTGGATATCTTTTTTAAACCAGTTTTTTTTAGGAACTTCATTGTGAAGATTATGATTCGCAAGTTTAGTCGTTTCTTGCTCATTTTTGATAACAAATAATGGCGAAATTTCACGACTAGAATATTCATAAATGTTTTCAACAATTCGGGTAGCTAAATTATTTTCCCAATATTCTTTATGTAAAGAAGAAGGGACTTCAATAATAATGTTGTTATCTGTGATACGTATTGGACTGGCACTTTCAATCCACGTATCGTAGCTAACTTTGGATAGTGATTCTTTGAATTTTTCTTTTAAAAAATTCCATAGCGTTTGTAAATCATCCAAAAGAGAACCTCCTTATAAAATGTGTCTACGTCATTTTAGCACTTTTATAAAAAGTTTTCCACAAGTAGTTTTTTTTCAATAAATTTTATACATGACTTGTAAATAAAGTTATGCACAGGGTAAAAACGACGGTGGATAACTTTATTTAACAACAGGAAAACGATTGTTTTTGTGGATAACTATCTCGTAATTATGATTGATAGGCTAATGTTTCTATTAGTTATGCACAAATTTAAAATGGAAGTGGATAACGTTTTTGCACACCTTGTTTGTTTGTGGATAACCGGGTGATAACTCGAGGATAACAAACGATAAAAAAAAGTCGTCCATAGGCTTGTGGATAAGTTTATGCACTTGTGGATATCTTTATTTTGAATGAAAAATAAGGAAAGAATCTTAGTAAGTCTTAATAAAAGTGCTGAAAATAGTGCTTTCAGAAAAAAAAGTACAAAAGATAGTTTCTTATTAAGCTTAAATATGCTATCATACATAGGTGAATGAATGAAAATAGGGGAAATATGCTTGACAAGACTATTTTTTCTTCGTTATAATAATCTAGACTGTCTTGGATAATTAAAAAATAATAATGAGAGATAGTTTTTACAGGAGGTGTATCACGTATGAAAAGAACTTACCAACCAAAAAAACGTAAACGTCAAAAAGTACATGGTTTCCGTAAACGCATGAGTACTAAAAATGGACGTAATGTATTACAAAGTAGACGCCGTAAAGGAAGAAAAGTATTGTCTGCATAGATCACTGAACGTCTCAGTGGTCTTTTTTTTTAGGATTTGAATATAAATTACTCAGTAGTCGTTAGTTTTTTTACTCGATTACTGAGTAATTTGTTCCTTATCCGATTAAAACTAAGTAGTTTTTTACTAATTTAAAAAGAGATGAGAGGTTATTTTAATGAGAAAAACCTATCGTGTCAAAAAAGAAGCTGAGTTTCAAAAAGTATTTCATCATGGCAAATCAACAGCAAATCGTCAATTTGTCATTTATGTGTTAGACAAAAATGACCAACTGCATTTTCGTGTAGGAATATCTGTTGGTAAAAAAATAGGCAATGCTGTCATGCGGAATAATGTTAAAAGAAGAATTCGACAAAGTTTAACAGAACTAAAACCGCAACTAAAAGCAGAAAAAGATTTTATTGTGATTGCTCGCAAACCAATTGCGGATATGACAATGAAAGAAACAAAGAAAAGTTTAACGCATGTGTTAAAGCTTGCAAAGTTATTAAGATAGAGTTACTTATTAGAGTGGAGGACAGAATGTGAATAAACGTAAGCGATTACTTCTTTTGTTAGGCACAGTGTTATTAGCAATTGTATTAGTAGGTTGTGGAACTTCGCCGATCACAGATCAAAGCACAGGTATTTGGGACAAGTATATTATTTTTAATTTCTCACGTATAATTGTATGGTTATCTAATTTATTTGGTGGAAGTTATGGAGTTGGGATAATTATCTTTACTTTAATTATTCGCTTAATTCTATTACCTGTCATGCATGGCCAAACGAAGAGCACTAGAAAAATGGCTGAGTTGCAACCGCAATTAAAAGAATTGCAAACAAAATATGCCTCTAAAGATACGGATACACAAAATAAGTTAAAAGAAGAAACATCTAAATTGTATTCAGAAGCAGGCGTTAATCCTGTCGCAGGTTGTTTGCCATTACTCATTCAAATGCCAGTTTTAATTGCGATGTATCAAGCGATTAGCCGGACAGAAGTTTTGAAAACGGGGAATTTTTTATGGATGAATCTAGGAGCCCCAGATCCGTTATTTATATTACCAGTAATAGCTGCTATATTAACGTATGCAACTACTAAGTTATCTACCATGAGTCAAGCAGAGTCAAATCCAACGACGACAACTATGATGTACATGATGCCAGCATTAATCTTATTCATGGGGATCACATTACCAAGCGCCTTGTCATTATACTGGGTCGTAGGGAATGCATTTTCAGTTGGACAAACAATGTTGTTGAATAATCCTTTCAAAATAATAAAAGAACGTGAAGAAAAAATACAAGCTGAACGAGATCGCAAACGTGCTCTTGAAAAAGCATTGAAACCAAAGAAAAAAAGAAAATAAAATTCAATAGTTAAAATGGGTAGAATGGAGGTAGGCAGATGAATAAGTATACAGCTCAAGCAGAAACGGTAGATGAAGCCATCCAAAAGGCATTGAAAGAACTGGGAATTACTAAAAAAGAGGCTTCTATTGAAATAGTCGATCAAGGTAGAAAAGGTATTTTTAAAATTGGGAAAAAAGATGCGATTGTAACAGTTACGAAACTAGCAGCTGATAATAATGGTAAAGCATTTTTCAAAGAACCTTCAACTAAAGAAGAAACTGTTAAACCAGCACCCGATTCAAGCAAATTTGTAAAAGAACAAGCTCCAATTTTGACAGAATCAACTCTTTCAGAAGAGGAGGATCTTTCTAAGGTTGCTGATACAAAACGAAATGATGAAGAAGCTGTTAAAATGGTGGCAGATTATCTTCAAGATATTATCCAAAAAATGGGTATTTCTAGTACTGTGACACTAGAAGAAACTAAAAACCAGATTGTTTTTCATGTTGAAACAGAAAAAGCAGGTTTAGTTATTGGGAAGCATGGAAAAGTAATTAACGCTTTACAATCATTAGCTCAAGTTTTGCTACATCGCCATGCTAAAACAAAATATACTGCTATCGTGAATGTTGGAGACTATCGTGAACGTAGAGAAAATGCTTTGAGAGAACTAGCTGAGCGTACGGCATTAAAAGTCCGACGTACAAAGCAACCCGTATTCTTAGAACCGATGCCTGCTTCTGAAAGAAAACAAATCCATTTTTACTTGAGCAAAGATGATGCGGTTATGACGCATTCTGAAGGCAATGAACCACACCGTTACTTAGTTGTAGAATTAAAATGAAAAAATAATTTATTCAGTTGTCCGTTTTAGCGGCAACTAATTTGAAAGTTCCTAGACTGATTTTATCAATCTGGGGGCTTTTTTTAGTGTTTAAAATTGATATACTAAGACAAAAGTCCAGTAGGCTAGAAGAAAAGAATCCTGTATAGTAAAGTAATAAACAAATAAAGATATGTAGGTGAGTAGATTGGTGAAGATTATGATCGTTGAGGATGATTTGGTTATTGCTTCAAGCTTGCAAGAAGAATTGACTAAATGGCAGTACAATGCATTTTATGTAACAGACTTTAATCATGTTTTAGATACGTTTAATCGTGAGATGCCTCAATTAGTATTGATGGATATCAAGCTACCTTATTTTAATGGTTATTATTGGTGTACAGAACTTCGTAAGATTTCGCAAGTTCCCATTATCTTTATTTCCTCGCAAAGCGAACGAATGGACATCGTCATGGCTATTCAAATGGGCGCGGATGATTTTATTAGTAAACCATTTGATTTAACAGTAGCGTTAGCTAAAATACAAGCATTACTGCGTAGAACATATGATTTTACAGGCAATGATGCTTACTTAAGTTATCAAAATGTCTATTTAAAAACGAGTGAATTAAAGATTCATTATTTGGATCAAGAAGTTGAATTGACCAAAAATGAAATGAAAATTTTAGAAGTCTTATTTACACAAAAAGGAGCTTTTGTTTCACGAGAAGCGATTATGATGAAGTTATGGGAAAATGATTCGTTTATTGATGATAACACATTAGCAGTCAATATTAACCGTTTACGAAAAAAACTAACAGAATTGGGATTAACCTCATTTATTGTCACTAAAAAAGGGTATGGATATGGTCTGAAAAAGGATGATGATACTAATGAAGTCAACGCATAAAGTGACAGATATTATTAAAGCCTTTATAAAAACAAATCGTTCTTTCTTTTTAGCTTATGTTTTTAATTTAAGCCTATTTAGTTTTATTTATGTATTAGGGCAATTGCCCAGTTACTTTTTAATCTTTAGTATCGAACTTTCTTTCTTTATAGGTGGTTGTTTCTGTTTATTTAAATTTTCACAGTATTATAAACGGTTTCGATTGTTGGAGCGATTAGATAAAGATCCAGTCACTGTACTGCAACAACTGTCTGATAACCGTGATCCGAGTGAAGTTTTTTTTCAGCTTAAAATTGAAAATTTAATAGAAGAAATGCACCAACTTAAAAAAAACAACTTGAAACGCAATACGTCTCAGATAGACTATTTCACCTTGTGGCTGCATCAAATCAAGACACCTATTTCAGCTATTAGTCTGTTAATACAACGGGATACTCAAGCAAAATTTAACCATCAAATGGAACAAGAATTATTACAGATTGAAAACTATACCCATATGGCGTTGAATTATTTAAAAATAGAGCAAAGTGGCTCTGATTTGGACTTTGTAGAAGTTTCGCTTGATCGAGTGATCAAAGAAACTGTTAAGAAGTTTTCAATTTTATTTATTTATAATCGAATCCAGTTAGATTATAAAATAACCAGCCAAAAGGTTTTATCTGATGAAAAATGGTTGAGGGTATTAGTTGAACAAATTCTGTCTAATAGTCTGAAATACACTCCTGAAGGTGGCAGGATTCAAATTTATATGAGTCCAGTTAAGAAAAATCAACTCATTATTGAAGATACCGGTATCGGGATTCGAGCTGAAGATTTGCCACGTATTTTTGAACGTGGGTATTCTGGGTTTAATGGAAGAATACACGAAAAATCAACAGGGTTAGGCTTATTTCTTAGTCAGAAAATTACCAAACGCCTAGGTCATGAAATAGCAATTGAGTCCACGGTAGGAAAAGGCACTAAAGTAATAATCGATTTAGCACGAACTCCACTTGCAAAAGACTATTAATAAGGAATCTTACAAAAGTGTAAGGTTTAATCGTTATCTGTAAGAAAAGATAAAAGCAAGGATTGTTCATTTTTATTAAACTAGTAATAGAAATAAAGAAATGAACAGGAGGAAATAATTATGACATTATTAGAAGTGAGTCATTTAAAAAAGATATATACAGGGAAGTTCTCAACACAAGAAGTTCAAGCTTTGAAAGACGTAAATTTTTCAGTAGAAAAAGGTGAATTTATCTCCATTATGGGAGAGTCAGGTTCAGGTAAAACAAGTTTATTGAATATTTTAGCAACCCTTGATACTGCAACTGATGGCGAGGTTCTGCTAGAAGGAAAAGATCTAACAGGAATTAAAGACAGTGATATTTCAAATTTCCGTAGAGATTATTTAGGCTTTGTCTTTCAAGACTTCAACTTATTGGACAACTTTTCAATCAAAGACAATATTTTACTGCCGCTAGTACTGTCAAATACACCCGTCACTGAAATGGAACATCGGTTAATGCCAATCGTCAAAAAAATGAAAATTGATGGCATAATCAATCATTTTCCTTACGAAGTTTCTGGAGGACAAAAACAACGCGCAGCTGTCGCTCGTGCTTTGATTACTAATCCGAAATTGCTTCTTGCTGATGAACCAACTGGTGCACTAGATTCAAAATCTAGCCAAAGTCTATTAGAAACTTTTGAAACCATTAATAACGCTGGTCAAACCATTATTATGGTTACGCATAGTACAAGAGCTGCTGCTTACTCGAATCGTGTCTTATTTATTCAAGATGGTGAAGTGTACCATGAAATTTATCGTGGAGAACAAACGCCAGATCAGTTCATGGACAAAATTTCTCAAGCATTAATCGTATTAGCTAATAGAGGTGAGCAACATGAATAGAAGTTTTTTTTCAAAGTTAGCTCTTCGAAATATTAAATCCAATAAGCAAATCTATCTCCCTTATATTTTTGCTTCTATTGCTACAGTAGCAATGTTTTATATGATGTTTGCTTTAATGGGTAATAAGTTTGTTCAGACAAGAAATGCGTCTTTGCCACCTATGTTTGCTGTTGGAGCAGTAGTGATTGGAGTATTTTCTTTTCTATTTATTTTATATACCAATAGTTTTCTGATTAAACGGCGGAAAAAAGAGATTGGGTTGTATGCAATACTAGGAATGAAGAAAAATCATGTTTCTAGAATACTGACGATTGAATCAATGGTTACAAGCTCTTTGAGTATCTTTCTAGGCTTGATTGTTGGACATCTACTTGGAGAACTTGTTTTTCTAGTTTTAAATTATGTTTTAAAATTCGGAGTGAAAATGTCTTTTCCTTTTACATTGAGTGCTGTAGCAATCACGATTGGATTATTTGTTCTCATCTTTTTGGTGACGTTGATTTATAATATCACTCAAGTGACCTTTTCTAATCCGATTCAATTGATCAAAGGAAAACAAACAGGAGAACGTGAACCAAAAAGCTCTATTTTTCTCTTTATCCTTTCTCTAATATTAATTGGATCAGGTTATTATCTCTCTTTAACAATTAAGGATCCAGTTGATGCAATGATTTATTTTTTACTTGCAGTCCTTTTGGTTATTGCAGGTACCTATTTCTTATTTATTTCAGGATCAATATTTGTCCTGAAAGCAATGAAGAAAAATAAAAAACTATACTATCGTCCAAGTCCTTTTATTTCAATCTCAGGTATGCTTTATCGGATGAAACAAAATGCTGCTGGATTGGCTAATATTACGATTCTAGCAACGATGGTCATTGTGGTAGTCTCAACTACATTAGCGGTCTTTATTGGAATAGAAGGAACTCTAACTAACCTTTACCCTTTTGAAAATAAGATCACTTATTTTTCAGATGTCAATAAAGAAGAAAAGTTGCAAGAGATTCAAAAAGAAACCGAAAAATTAGGATTAGAAGTAACGGGTACAGAAAGCTATACTTCTTACACCTTACCAACACAAGTAAAAGCGAATGAACTAGTTGTTGGTGATCAAGTTGATTATTCTGCAAAAAGTACTATTTATGCTATTATAATCGCACAAGAAGATTATGAAAAAATGACGAATCAATCGATTGATTTAGCACCTGATGAAATGCTCGTTTACAACTTAGAAGGGGACAAGGACTTTACTACATTGCTCATAGGAGAGACCACTTATCAGACCAAAACGATAACAAAAAGTCCTATCAAAACAAAAGGAGCCCAAGAAGTGAGTTCGCCTACGATTCTTGTAGTTGAATCAATGGAAGAACTTCAGTCTATTATGGACTATGAAGATCAGATATCAGAAAATGAATATCCTTTTACTATGGAAGCTATGATTTCATGGAATACAACTGGAACACAAGAACAGAAAAAAAGCTATTCTAATAAATTAGATGAGATATTAAATAGTAAAGACGGATCATATTATGATTCAAAAGAACTCTACAGTGATGAATTATACAATATGAACGGTGGGTTTTTATTCTTAGGTATCTTCCTTGGATTGTTGTTTGTCTTTGGAGCAGCTTTAATCACCTACTTTAAACAAGTTTCAGAAGGCTATGACGACCGAGAAAAATTCCAAATCATGCAAAAAGTGGGATTAGATAAGCAAACCATTCGTAAAACGACACGTTTGCAAATTATTTGGATGTTCCTATTGCCTTTAGTGGTTGCGGTGATTCATGTTGCCTTTGCCTTTCCAATTATTCAAAAACTGTTACTTCTTTTTAATGTAGTAGATACATCATTAGTCTTTTGGTGTTTTGCAGGGGTAATTGTTGGCTATAGTCTGATTTATGGCATCATTTACCAAGTAACGTCAAAAGTTTATTATAGTATTGTTAAATAATAGGAATAATATACCCCTTAAATTAAGGCTCTTAGTCAAATAGTGTGGCTGGTTCTAAAAAATTCTTTCGGAATAGACGGATTTGCTTGTAAGAGCCTTGGTACCGTCTTAAGCATGAACTAAACTCATCTATCCACACTAAAAAGTATAGAGCCTAAATTAAAAGCTGCTATAAGAATGTCACCATTCTTATAGCAGCTTTTTTTAGGGTGATTAATCTTTGTAAAGATCAACGAAAAAAAACAAAGATAAAACGCTTGCATTTATAAAAGAAAAAGGTTACATTGTACTTGTATATACAAGTTGCAATTATAAAATTATTTTTAGGAGGAAAGAAAATGACAGATTACAAGCAAGATGCAAAACAGCTTTTGGAAGATATCGGAGGATCTGATAATATCTCTGCAGTCAGTCACTGTGCCACTCGTATGCGTTTCGTGTTAAATGATCCTGCAAAAGCAGACAGCAAAAAAATAGAAGACATTCCAGCGGTTAAAGGTACATTTACTCAAGCCGGACAGTATCAAGTTATTATTGGTAACGATGTTGCCACCTTTTATAATGAATTCTCAAAAATTTCCGGTAAAGAAGGCGTATCAAAGGATGATGTGAAAGCTGCAAGTAAGCAAAATCAAAATCCAGTTCAACGCGCGATGTCTGTTTTAGCAGAAATCTTTACACCCATTATTCCAGCAATCGTAGTAGGGGGGCTTATTTTAGGGTTCCGTAATATTTTAGAAGCTGTTCCAATGGAGTCGCTTGGTCAATTAATGGTTGATGGCGTAGCACAAGTCAATAAAGCCGGAGAACCAATATACAATACAATCGTTAATGTCTCTCAATTTTGGAGTGGCGTGAATAGTTTCTTATGGTTAATTGGTGAAGCTATTTTCCACTTCCTACCAGTAGGAATCACGTGGAGCGTTGCTAAGAAAATGGGAACGACTCAAATTTTAGGAATTGTTTTAGGGATTACATTAGTTTCACCACAATTATTGAATGCATATGCAGTTGCCGGAACGGCAGCAGCAGAAGTTCCTGTTTGGGATTTTGGTTACTTTACAATTGATATGATTGGGTACCAAGCACAAGTTATTCCTGCTATGTTAGCTGGATTTTTACTAGCTTATTTAGAATTATGGTTACGTAAAGTTATTCCACAAGCGATTTCAATGATTTTCGTGCCATTCTTTGCTCTAGTTCCAACTGTTTTACTTGCTCATACTGTTTTGGGACCAATTGGTTGGACTATCGGTAACTGGATTTCAAGCGTTGTTTATGCAGGACTAGGAAGTTCATTTAGCTGGTTATTTGGGGCATTATTCGGCTTCTTATATGCACCATTAGTTATTACGGGATTACACCATATGACGAATGCTATCGATTTACAATTGATTGCAGATTTTGGTGGAACTAACCTGTGGCCAATGATTGCATTATCAAATATTGCTCAAGGTTCAGCGGTACTAGCGATTATTTTCTTACACCGTGGAAATGAAAAAGAAGAACAAGTTTCTATTCCAGCAGCCATTTCTTGTTATCTAGGGGTAACAGAACCGGCGATGTTCGGGATTAATATCAAATACATTTACCCATTTGTAGCAGCTATGATTGGTTCAGGTCTTGCTGGTTTAATTGCGACTATTTTCAATGTCACTGCAAATTCAATCGGTGTTGGTGGACTACCAGGTATTTTATCTATTCAAAATCAATACTGGGGTATCTTCATTATTTGTATGGTGATTGCAATAGTCGTGCCATTTGTATTAACAGTTGTATTCCGTAAATACAATATCTTGAACAAATCAGATCAAGTAGTTGTTTCTGATCCAGAATTAGGAAAATAATTTTTTAGAAAGTAGGAATAAAATGAGTACCTTTCATGAGAAAGTCGTGTATCAAATTTACCCAAAGTCTTTTAAGGATTCTAATGGAGATGGAGTAGGGGATTTAAAAGGAATCATTGAAAAAGTTCCTTATCTAGCAGAATTAGGTATCGATGTGTTGTGGATCAATCCTTTCTTCGTTTCTCCGCAAAAAGATAATGGTTATGATATCGCTAATTATGTCGAAATCGATCCATTATTTGGGACGATGGAAGATTTTGAGGAACTCATCACTGTAACCAAAGAGTATAAATTAGAAATTATGTTGGATATGGTTTTGAATCATACCTCTATTGAACACGAGTGGTTCCAACGAGCGCTTAAAGGTGAAAAGAAATACCAAGATTATTATATTTTAAGAGAACCAAAAGCTGATGGAAGTCACCCAACCAACTGGGTCTCAAAATTTGGAGGACCAGCTTGGGCGCCTTTTGGAGATACTGGAAAAGAATATTTGCATTTGTATGATGTGACGCAAGCTGATTTAGATTGGCGTAATCCAGAAGTAAGAGAAGAGCTTTTTAATGTAGTCAATTTTTGGTTAGAAAAAGGCGTAAAAGGATTCCGCTTTGATGTAATCAATGTTATTGGAAAAGATGAAGTGCTGGTAGATGCAGAAGATGGTGTTGGAAAGTCTTTATATACGGATCGCCCAATCGCACATGAATTTATTCATGAAATGAATCAAAAATCATTTGGAAGATACCCAAATATCATGACAGTTGGAGAGATGTCTTCAACGACGATTGAAAATGGGATTGCTTATTCTGATCCTGAAAAAGAAGAACTTTCAATGGTCTTTAGTTTCCATCACTTAAAAGTCGATTATTTAAATGGTGAAAAATGGAGTAAAACACCCTTTGATTTCATGGAGTTAAAAGAATTACTCAATGACTGGCAAGAAGGGATGTCTAGAGAGGATGGCTGGAATGCGTTGTTCTTGAACAACCATGATCAGCCTCGTGCAATTAGCCGATTTGGAGACCCAGTAAATCATTTTGAAGCATCTGCTAAGCTGTTGGCTCAGACGATTCATTTGTTGCGTGGGACGCCTTATGTTTTCCAAGGTGAAGAAATTGGGATGACAAATCCAGATTTCCAAGAAATAACAGATTACGTTGATATAGAAACGCATAATGCTTACAAAGAGTTGCAAGAAAAAGATTTGCCATATGAAGAAATTATGGAAATCATTAAAAGCAAATCGCGTGATACCAGTCGAACACCAATGCAATGGACAAACGAAAAAAATGCGGGTTTTTCTACAGGCACGCCATGGATTCAGTTAGCTGAAAATTATCATGAAATTAATGTAGCGAAAGAAAGAAAAGAAGGAACAATCTTTAACTTTTATAAAAAATTGATTCAATTAAGAAAAGATATGCCAATCATTTCTGAAGGGAATTACCGCGGAATCATGATGGAACATCCAAGTGTATACAGTTATGTAAGAGAGTATCAAGGAGAACAATTACTCGTTCTCAATCATTTCTATGCAGAAACTGTAACTATTGAGATTCCGGAAGAATTTTTAACTAGACCAAGTCATTATCTGATTGGTAATGGAAAAGAAAGAGCCCTAACAGCTAGTTTAGAATTAGGACCTTATGAAACAATTGCTTTTCAACTGAAAGCAGAATAAACAAAAAAAGAAGCTGATGAGAATCAGCTTCTTTTTTTGTGTGCGCCCGGCATGGGTGATAACTTGGTGGTGAAAGTCCACTACAGGCTTGGCAGTAGGAACTGTTAGTGAATGGCAAGGGTGTCCACTGTGAAGTGGAATCTGAAGGAAGCCGGACGCAAACACTCGCACTGACGAACAGAAATCTCATATAAGGCTGGCTGGAGAGGGACGAGCTTGCACAACAAAGTAAAGTCCAATACTGCACGAATCTCCTACAGTAAATGAGGCAGTGACATGAGTGGAAGGTTATCATTCTTACCCGGGGAGGTCTCACTAGCGAGTAAATTCGTAGTAACAACGAATAGTGAGAAGTCAGCAGACGCCATAGTAGGAGAACGTTGTTCTCTGAAGGGCTGAACAATAATAATCTTGGAAAACAGGGAGGTGAATACGTCACCGATATCGCAGAAAACATCAAGGTAAAGACCAAGAGATGGCTACCTACAGAGGGATAAGTTGGAAACGAAAGAGTATGTAGGAGTGCGTAGGGACGTAGCATGGATATGGAAAAACAAGATGGTATCACACTTATCGAGAAAGTTATCGATAAAGATAATTTAGAAAGAGCGATGATTAAAGTTCGTAAGAACAAAGGAGCTCCAGGTGTAGATGGTCTAACAGTCTATGAACTGGAAGGTCACATGAAGAGATATTATCCTCACCTTATAAGGAAATTGAGAGACGGTTCTTACCAACCACAACCTGTACGCAGAGTTGCCATACCAAAATCAGATGGAACCAAAAGATTACTAGGGATTCCTTCTGCATTGGATAGAGTGGTACAACAAGCTATTCTTCAGGTGATCGATCCAATTATCGACCCTCAATTATCCGATAATAGTTATGGTTTTAGAAAGGGAAGAAATGCCCATCAGGCTATTCAAAAAGCTGAACAATACTATGAAGAAGGTTATCGAGTAGTAGTGGACTGTGATTTAAAAAGCTATTTCGATACGATACACCATCAGAAATTGCGGGCAAATCTAGAATGGTTTATCCAAGATAAAATAGTTCTAAAGCTGATATGGAAATTCCTAAAGTCAGGTATTTTAGACAAGGATATCTTTATTGAGACAGATACAGGTGCTCCTCAAGGAGGCCCACTCTCTCCATTACTAGCAAATGTCTATTTGAATCAATTGGATAGGGAACTTGAAAAAAGAGGTCATGCTTTTATTCGTTATGCGGATGATTTTGTCATTTACGTTAAAAGTAAGCGTGCAGGTGAACGAGTAATGGAAAGTGTTACTCAATTTATTGAAAAAGACTTGCGACTTACAGTAAACCAAAAGAAAAGCAGTATCACTACCCCGACTAAAGCAACATTCCTTGGTTTTTATATTATGAATCATATGGGAAAGTTGGATGCCGACCCAGTAAGTCGGCAAAACAACGATTCCGAAACAAACTAAAACATCTCACAAGTCGAAAACGGCCAGGGACATTTAAAGAAATCATAATACAACTAAACCAAGTAACCGTTGGATGGATAAACTACTATAAAATCTCTTTCATGAAATCCTTCTTAGAAGAAACTCAGCACTGGTTGTATCATCGTTTAAGACAATTGATATGGAAACGATGGAAAAAGGTGTCGACTAAATATAAACAACTGAGAAGATTAGGGATAGACCATGATAATGCACTGAAAACAGCAGCCAGCCGTAAAGGGTATTGGCGTATTTCACGAAGTGAAGTTCTGCATCGCTCGATAACAAATAA
This sequence comes from Carnobacterium jeotgali MS3, assembly GCF_000745125.1. GTDB lineage: Bacteria > Bacillota > Bacilli > Lactobacillales > Carnobacteriaceae > Carnobacterium_B > Carnobacterium_B jeotgali. The sequence continues at coordinate 667,970 of NZ_JQNF01000010.1, read as the reverse complement.
AAGACTCATACAGTGGGGATTAAAAGATTTAATCCTACTATATGAGCGAAAGTGATACTTAAATTATTGAACCGCCGTGTACGGAACCGTACGCACGGTGGTGTGAGAGGTCGGTAGATAAATTAATTATCTACCTCCTACTCGATTTATAATGAATTTCGACGTCTGGCAAAGTCAACAAAGCGAAAACGATCAAGACGATGACGAGATTCGGTGTGCTGAAAGAGCGTTGTATCCTCTAAGTAAACATCGCTTCTTACGACGACAACATGGGTATCTTCTTGCAGATCCATCAAACGCTTATCTTCTTCAGTAATAGGATCGACCGTTATTTCTTTTTGAGCATAACCGATAGATAAACCCAACGTTTGTTCAATATAATGGTACAACGAATCTTCAGCTGCTTCATTTGAAATACTTGGAACAATAGAAGTTAATAAATAATCCTTATCAATGATGACTACTTCTCCATGTACTTTTCGCAATCGTTCAAGATATAAAACTGAAGTGCCAACAGGGAGTTTTAAATGATTAGCTAAATCTTCTGTAGTAGACTGCAAACCATTGTGGACAACGATGGTTTGGCTATTCATATTCTGTGCATCTTGCAGCTCTTTATAACTTGTCAATCCTGAAACTGGAAAATCAAAGCGCTTGATATCTAAAACAACAGAACCTTTACCTTGTATCTTTTGAATATAGCCTTTTTCTAAAAGTAAGTTCAAAGCTTTTCGGATTGTTTCACGGGAAACATTGTATGTTTTTACCAGTTCATTTTCGCTAGGTAAAAGATCTCCAGAAATAAACCGTTGATTTAAAATAGCTGCTTCAAGATCTAAAAAAATTTCGTTAAACTTGCTCATATTTATTCCTCACATTTCCTATCCTTATCGTACATTTTAACATAATTCAATTAGGAAAACTTGCAAATAAAGTAAATATAAGTTGTTTTTAAACCAATTTGGTGTATTGTGGAAGATAAAAAATAAATAGGAGAAACGGGAGGCATTTGATGGATTTGAACATTTCAGCATTGGAAAAAAGAATCAATGTAGCAGCCAAAAAAATACTAGCAGATGTAGTCGTTAAAAATGGAACAATCGTAAATGTCTTTACGGGAGAATTAATGAGTGGAGACATCGCAATCACAGAAGGTCAGATTGTCGGGATTGGCTCATATGACGGAGTTAAAATTATTGATGCTCAAAATAAAATTATTGTGCCTGGTTTTATTGACGGACATGTCCACATTGAAAGTTCGCTGTTAACACCAAAGGAATTTTCAAAAGTCGTATTGCAACATGGTGTGACTAGTGTTATCACAGATCCACATGAAATTGCTAATGTAGCTGGAGTGGATGGCCTTCAATTTATGTTGGATGAAGCAAAAAAAATGCCAATGGATATTTATGTTATGTTGTCATCTTGTGTTCCTGCAACAGCATTTGAAAATAATGGCGCAGTATTAAATGCTGAGCACCTTAAACCGTTCTTATCTGAACCTGAAGTGTTGGGTTTAGCAGAAGTGATGGATTTTATGGCTGTTAAAAATGGTGAAAGCACGATGCTGGAAAAACTTGCAATGGTTCAAGCAGCAAATGGGTTAATTGATGGACATGCTGCTGGTTTGACAAGAGAAGAGTTAAATATTTATTTAGCAGCAGGTATTCGAACAGACCATGAAAGCATCAGCGCCAAAGAAGCAAAAGACCGTTTAGATTTGGGTATGTACTTGATGATTCGAGAAGGTACAGTGGCTAAAGATTTAACGGCCTTATTGCCAGCTGTAACGGAAAAAAATGCTAGAAGGTGTTTATTCGTAACAGATGATAAATTAATTGATGACTTAGTGAGAGAAGGCAGTATCGATCATATTGTAAGGTCAGCCATTAAAAAAGGATTATACCCTATAACAGCTATACAAATGGGAACTTTAAATCCAGCTGAATGTTTTGGTCTTAAACACCTAGGGGCAATTGCTCCAGGTTTCCAAGCTGATTTTTTGATTCTAGATGATTTAGCAACGGTTGCTATTCATCAAGTGTATAAAAAAGGTGTATGCATTTCAGATAAAGGAAAATTAAATCAGTCATTATTTGAAACAAACGTGAGTAAAAATCTTAAAGGTACTGAATTAGCAAAAATAACTACCCAAGAACTAACAACAGAAGCACTAGCAATCGCTTTAACTAATTCTTTATGTAACGTTATCGGAATCATTCCGAATAGCTTAGTTACGGATCATTTAACAGAAAACGTAACTGTTGAAGAAGGGGTTTTTGTACCTTCCACTCAAAATGATCAGTTAAAAATGGTCGTTATCGAACGACACAAAGGTATGGATCATATTGGATTAGGGATTGTAAAAGGTTTTCGTTTGAAAAAGGGAGCAATTGCTACAACTGTGGCTCATGATTCACATAATATAGTGGCAGTAGGCACCTCAGATCAAGAGATATTAACAGCTGTTAAACAAGTAATCAAAACGAATGGTGGATTAGCGGTTGTCAATGGAAAACAAGTCTTAGCTTCATTAGCGTTGCCAGTAGGCGGATTGATGACGGAGGTTGGATATATGGAAGCAAATCAAACCTTAAAAGAATTAAATGAAGCCGTCAAAACAATTGGAGAAGCGGTAAGTTTCAATCCATTTTTGACCTTATCATTTTTGACGCTTCCAGTCATTCCAAAATTAAAACTAACGGACTTAGGATTATTTGATTTCAAAAAGGCTTCTCACATACCGATTCAAGTTACCCAAGACGAACTAAAAAAACCACTTAAGAGATTATAATCTCTTAAGTGGTTTTTATTAACTATTCGAATCGGGGGAAATGAATAAGTTAGGTTGAAATTCAAATGTATTAATTTAAAATTTGAACGTCCATTGTTTGTCTACCAAAATTCATAGCTTGGTTTAAATCAGTGATGTGTACATCAATACGGTTGCCGTTAATAGCACTACCAGTGTCTCCAGCAATAAAAGTACCGTATCCTGGAACATAAACAGTTGAACCTAAAGGAATAACGCTTGGATCAACAGCAATAACATTTGGATTTTCATTCAAATTGATTCCAGTTGCCGTAGTATCACTTAATTCTGGTTGATTTGTTGAGTAAGCTGTTGCTTCAACAGTAACAGTTTTACCAGATTGTGCAGCTGGTGTTTCAGCTTGCGGTGTTTCAGTAGCTGTAGGTTCAGTAACAACAGGTTGTTCTTCAACAACAGCAGGTTCTTCAGCTGGAACTTCTTCAACAGCAGGTTCAACTTCTACTACTTCTTCAGGTTTACTAACATCATAACTTTTAGTATCTTCAGTTGTTTCGATAGTCACAGTTGAGTGGTCAGCAGATAAAGAAATGGTATTGCCACTATAAATAGTATTGGCGTTATTGATATCATTTACATCTACTAAAGCATCAATAGATAAGTCAGTTGCTAAAGCTACAGATGATAATGTATCGCCCCATTGAATCGTATATTCTGTGCTGCCATCTTCAGTATTTGTAATGTCTTGCTTAATTTCGTTTACAGTACGAGCTTCCCAAGTACTTGTAGTATATTCAGCAGCTGAAGCTTCTGCTGGATTTGAAAAAGCCATAACCCCTGTTAAAGCTAAAGTTGCACTTGCGATAAAGAATTTTGATTTAAAGTTTTTCATTTTTTTTGATCTCCTTTTAGTATGTCTAGAATAGTGTTCCGCCTACAAGTTAAGGTAAGAGAAGTTGACTGTGGTTTCTGAGCGACAATGTTAAATATGAGCTTTAAGCTCTATAAAATGAAGGTGTCTTTCCTTCAACAAATGCTATCCTACCACGGTAAAAAAAAAAGGAAAGTACTTTAGACCATTCGTCATGGTTTCTTATTGATTCTGTATTAATTGAAGAGTTTCATTACTAAAAGAATACAAACTAAGGTGTTCAGTGTAAAATATGACTTAATTTGTAATTTTACTGCACAGAATGTAGGCTGGAAATCAAAAAGTAATCTTTTACTTTAGGTTCGTTTTTGTTAATGGTAAAATGCTTAAAACAGCGAAAATACAGTAATTGGAGGGGTGAGATGCAAATAGAGCATTACGATAAAATCAATGCCATTAAATGGATTGGAATTATTACAATGACGATTGATCACGTAGGTTATTACTTGTTTCCTCATCTTATCTGGTTGCGGATTATAGGAAGAATAGCATTTCCTTGCTTTCTTTACACAACAATTCAAGCTACTGAACAGACAAGAAATTTCAAAAGGTATCTTTTTCAATTAATAGGCGCGGGTATAGTGACTATCCCTATCAGCCTCTATTCTGGAACGATTTTTAATGTATTGTTTACATTAGCTCTAGTGGCTATTTCTGTTAAAGATAAACGTTTTTTTGTATTAGCATTAGTATTGAGTTATTTTTGTGAATACGGCATCTATGGTTTTTTATTAGGCTGGGCAATTTACTGTATGGTATCCATTCATAAAGTTCTGGGAGTGCTCTTATTTTTGGGTCTCCAGTTTTTTGCAGGCTCCTCAGTCCAAATTTTTGCTTGTTTAGCCATTTTTCTACTATTAATAGATACATATAGTCCTACTAAAAAAATGCCTAAAATTATTGGCTACATCTATTACCCGCTACATCAATTGATATTATTAGTTATTCGCTTTAATTTATAATGAAGGAGTGAAATCATGAAGGAACAACAAATGTGGCGCGAATTTATTTCAGCCCATCCAGAATATCAAAATAAAACATATCAAGCTTGGAGCTATGGAGTCGAACCAGATGAATTAGCACGGTTAACGATTGAAAATATTAAAACAGCTACAGCTTCTGCTTTTGAAGAGTATGCCTTGGAAAATGAAGCTCTACCCGAAGAAGGCGAATTAAACATTATTCTAGATGCGAATGAAGAAGCGGTATGCATCACAAAAACAATTAAAGTGACGGTTATTCCTTTTATAGAGGTATCTAATGAACATGCTTATAAAGAAGGGGAAGGAGATCGGTCATTGCACTACTGGAGAGCCGTTCACAAAGATTTTTTTAACCAATCTTACACAAAAAAAGGCTTAACTTTTCATGAACACATCCCGGTAGTTTGTGAAGAATTTGAAGTTATTTATAAATAAAACTAACGATGAAATTAGTGGTATACTAAAAAGGAAATGGTCGTCAATAAAACAAATATTCGAAGTTGACTAATTGAATCAAGTTGAGAGGATGTGTTGGTATGATTATTAGAGAACGTGAAGCTGAGTTTGTCATGATTGAACAAAAAAATCATGCAGAGTTTGCAGGAGATGTTATAGCTCAATGGAAAACTACTTTATTCCAAGGGGAGCAGTTAAGAAAGTCAGTTGAGTATGCTGTTCGCATGCACGATTATGGTTGGGAGAAGCTAGATAAAAGCCCTTTTTGGAATGATAAAAAGCAAGTTCCGTTCTCTCTTTTTGATTTTCCTAAAGCTCCAAAAACTATTTTCTATACGTATGGGATTGATGAAGTTGAAAAAGTTGATACTTATGCAGCGTTGCTTTGTAGTAGACATTACATTCAGTTCTTTTTAAAAGACACATCAATAGAATCACAGGATTTTCTCAAACAAGAAGAGGTAAGAAAAAAACGGATCATTGCTGATTTGGACGAATTTAATGAACAACTATTTGAATTTCACTATGCCTTGTTGGCACTTGGAGATACCTTATCTGTATTCGCTTGTGTGAATGAACCTGGTGCTACAGAAGAAACCAGTCACCCATTCTTCAAAAAAGGCCTTTCGCTATCGACAAAACTTGGATTAACAGAAACAACTATGATGCCAAGCTGGATTGATGAGCATACAATTGCATTGGATGTCTTTCCTTTTGAAAAAACAATCAACAGTAAACTAATCCAAAAAGTTGTTTCAAAAAAAGCTATTCAAGAAAAAGGACTCCTAGATAGTTACAACGAAGCTGAATATGAAGAAATAAGTATCAGTATTAAAGCAAAATAATGGTGAGTCAACTGCGCTGAATTTTTATAAAATAAAATCAGCTGATGTTGTTGACAAATAGTTAGAGAACTTGTATAGTCTTAACGGAACAACAAAATTATGAATGAAACCACTAAAAATTAAATAATCTTATCTGAATGATAAAAGTAGTCAAAGTGCTTTCCATTCCTTTTGCAAACAGCTTAAGGGTGGAGTGGGCACTTTTTTCGTGCAAAAAAATAGAAGGAGTGAGCGAGAGTGACATTAGAATTTGAAACCATTGCGGCTATTTCGACGCCTCCAGGTGAAGGTGCAATAGGAATCGTAAGATTGAGCGGAGACCAAGCGATTGAGATTGCAGATCGCGTCTATAGATCTGGTTCAAAAGCACTGGCTGAACAAAAGAGTCATACTATTCACTATGGCCATATTGAAAATCCTAAAACAAATGAAACAATTGATGAAGTGATGGTATCTGTTATGCGTGAGCCCAAAACGTTCACTAGAGAAGATGTCGTTGAAATCAATTGTCATGGTGGTATTACTTCGGTCAATCAAGTCTTGCAATGTGTTTTACAAAATGGCGCTCGCTTAGCTGAACCCGGTGAATTTACAAAACGGGCTTTCTTGAATGGGCGAATTGATTTATCTCAAGCAGAAGCCGTAATGGATTTGATACGTGCTAAAACAGATAGAGCTATGCATGTGGCATTAAAACAATTAGATGGAAATTTATCTCATTTAATTCGTAACTTGCGTATGGATATACTAGATACATTAGCTCAAGTTGAAGTAAATATTGATTACCCTGAATACGATGATGTCGAAGAAATGACATCAAAATTGTTAATTGAAAAGGCTAAGTTAGTTAAAGCTTCGATTCAGCAATTGCTAGCAACTGCTAGTCAAGGGAAGATTTTAAGAGAAGGACTCGCAACAGCAATCATTGGCCGCCCAAATGTTGGGAAATCGAGCTTGCTGAATTACCTATTAGATGAAGAGAAAGCTATCGTTACAGATATTGCTGGTACTACACGAGATGTTATTGAAGAATACATCAGCGTCAGAGGAGTGCCACTAAAATTGATCGATACGGCAGGTATTCGCGAAACAGAAGATATTATTGAACGTATTGGCGTAGAACGAAGCCGCCAAGCGTTAAGTGATGCTGATTTAGTTTTGTTAGTATTTAATCAAAGTGAACCTTTAACAATAGAAGATAAAGCTTTAATTGAAGCAACCAATCAACACCGTCGCATTGTGATTTTAAACAAAATGGATCTACCAAATAAATTAGATTTAGCTGAACTGGAAACACTCGTAGAGCCAGAAAGTATTGTGAAAACATCTATTTTGTCTAAGTCTGGAATTGACGTTTTAGAAAAAAACATAGCAAATCTTTTTTTCACTGGTCAAACAGGCGAACGAGATGCTACTTATGTATCTAATGTACGTCATATTGCATTATTGAACGATGCCGAAGAAGCATTAGATGAAGTAATCAGCGGAGTAGAAATGGGCATGCCAGTTGATTTGATTCAAATAGATATGACACGTTGTTGGGATCTATTAGGTGAAATTACAGGAGACAGTGTCCAAGATGAACTGTTGACCCAACTATTCAGCCAATTCTGCCTAGGAAAATAGATAGGATTTGTAGCATACCGCTTAAACTTGACAGAATTACGTTTTTTTCGAGAGCCTGTCGAACGCAGCTCAACTAGAAGGATGCAAAACTTCCTATTTAGACATACAGTACAACTAATAAAAAAATTGCTATTTATATAGAAAAACTAAATACAGAAAAGAAGGGACTGTTTAAATGAATCATTATGAAGCTGGAAATTTTGACGTAATCGTGGTGGGTGCAGGACATGCTGGATCAGAAGCCGCATTAGCAGCAGCGCGAATGGGAAGCCAAACGCTTTTGATCACCATCAACCTAGATATGGTTGCTTTTATGCCTTGTAATCCATCAATTGGAGGACCGGCTAAAGGAGTTGTCGTTCGAGAAATTGATGCTCTTGGCGGTGAAATGGGTCGTAATATCGACAAAACTTATATCCAAATGAGAATGCTGAATACCGGAAAGGGACCAGCAGTTCGAGCTCTACGCGCACAATCGGATAAATTTATGTATGCAAACGAAATGAAAAAAACAATTGAAGAAACTGAAAACCTAGTTTTAAGACAAGGAATCGCTGACGAACTGATTATCGAAGACGGTATATGCAAAGGAATTATCACGAATACTGGTGCAATTTATCGTTCTAAAGCTGTTATTTTAACAGCAGGTACATCTTCACGTGGCCAAATCATTATCGGTGAATTGAAATATTCTTCTGGTCCAAATAATTCACAACCGTCGATTAAACTATCTGAAAGTTTATTAGAAAACGGATTTGAATTAAATCGTTTTAAAACTGGTACTCCACCTAGAGTTAAGTCCTCAACAATTGACTACAGCGTGACAGAAGAACAACCTGGGGATGAAAAACCAAACCACTTTAGTTATGAAACGCCAAACAGTGCGTATTTAAAAGACCAATTATCATGTTGGTTAACTTATACAAATGAAGCTACTCATCAAAAAATTCAAGACAACTTGCATCGCGCACCAATGTTTACAGGAATTGTTGAAGGTGTAGGTGCTCGTTACTGCCCATCAATCGAAGATAAAGTGGTTCGTTTTAGTGACAAACCAAGACATCAATTGTTTTTAGAACCTGAAGGACGCAATACGGAAGAAGTTTATGTGCAAGGATTGTCGACATCTCTTCCAGAAGATGTTCAACAAGATATCATCCATTCAATTGAAGGATTAGAAAACGCAGAAATGATGCGAACAGGTTATGCAATTGAATACGATGTGGTTACCCCTCATCAATTGCGCCCATCCTTAGAAACTAAAATAGTAGAAAATTTATTTACTGCTGGTCAAATGAACGGAACTTCTGGCTATGAAGAAGCAGCAGGACAAGGAATTATGGCTGGTATCAATGCAGCCCTTAAAGTCCAAGGAAAAGAACCTTTCGTGATGAAACGTAGTGAAGGCTATATTGGCGTTATGATTGATGATTTGGTAACAAAAGGTACAAATGAACCGTACCGTTTGTTGACATCTCGTGCAGAATACCGTTTATTATTACGCCATGATAATGCTGATTTTAGATTAACTGAAATTGGTCATGAAATCGGATTGGTAACCAAAGAACGTTATGATACCTTTGTAGCGAAAAAAGCTCAATTTGAAGGAGAAATAGAACGTTTAGGTTCAATTCGTTTGAAACCGACTACTGAAATCCAATCTTATTTGATTGAAAATAATCAAGCACCGCTAAAAGATGGTATTCTAGCGAAGGACTTCTTGCGTCGTCCAGAAGTTTCTTATCAAGATCTTTTAGCATTTGTACCTCGTGACTATGAACTTCCATTGGCTGTTGAAGAGCAGGTAGAAATTCAAGTGAAATACGAAGGATACATTGCTAAAGCTGCTCAAAAAGTGGATAAGTTAAAACGGATGGAAAATAAACGCATACCTGAAAATATTGATTATGCTTCTATTAATGGTATCGCTACTGAAGCAAAGGAAAAGTTGATTAAAATTCAACCTGAAACCATTGCTCAGGCTAGCCGTATCAGTGGTGTTAACCCAGCTGATATTTCAATTTTGATGGTTTATGTAGAACAAGGTAAGATTGCTAAAGTTCACGTATAATATAAAAGTAAAAAAAGAGTTGAGGATTCCTCAACTCTTTTTTTTAACGCTAAAAACTGCTTTACTTTAATAACGATAGTAGCTTATACTAACAGTAGACGCACCAATAAATAAAGGTTTCTTAGCTCAGTTGGGAGAGCACTACCTCGACAAGGTAGGGGTCGCTGGTTCGAGCCCAGTAGGGACCATCAAAAAAAGAGAGAAAAATCCGTAAAGGATTTTTCTCTCTTTTTACTTGTCATTGAGTTGATTATTTAAGATGCGAATTTAGTAGTCCATCAGATTACTCTACTACTAAAGCCATATCTCCTTTACGCAACCAACTAGCTTTTTCTAATAGTTTATTAACGACTACAGTAATAGCAATAGGTACTAAACAAGCAGTAACGATATAAACAGCAAATGATCCTGCTCCTTGAGAGACGAAAATATTTAGTGGAGAAATTAATGAACAAAAACCTAGTCCGCCCAAAGCACTGGGAGCTGTAAAACCAAGAGCAACAGTTGAAATGGGTGCAGCAATTGCAGCAGCAACAGTTGGTCCAATTAAAATCCGAGGATTTTTAACGATATTTGGCAGTTGAACTTTAGGTGTGCAAACAAATTGGGCTAAAAATCCACCAAGATTATTTTGACGAATAGAGACAAATGAAAATGCGATATACATACTCGTTGTTCCTACTAGCATAGCAGCACTTGAAACAGGATCTAGATTCAATGCGATTGCAATAGCGGCCGAAGAAGCAGGAGACATTAACACCAGTCCCCCAACAACTGAGATAACTGCTGCGCCAATAACAGGCGAACCAGCAACTGAGGCAGAAATAACAGCACTCACCGTACTCAAAAATGGAGCAATAACGAGATTTAAGTAATAGCCAGCTAAGCCACCGGCTAAAATTGCTGCAATAGGGATAGCCATCATATCTAATGGTGTTTTACCTGAAACACGTTTTCCAACAAAAGTGGCGATTGTAGCGGCAATCAAACAGCCAATCGGTTCACCAGTTGCAATAGTGATCATTCCGTCTGCTGTTGTTTGAATAGCACCGGCGCCGATTGCTCCAGCAGCCATCGCACTAAAAATGGTCAACGTATTTCCACCTAACATAACTGCGATACCAGCTCCAATAGCAGGAGCCATCAGCATTTTTACAGCTGTTCCAATAATAACTAAGATACTAAGACCGGTCATATTTCCAATTGTTTCTAATAATAGCCCAACTCCGATTGTTACAAAAATAGCATTCGCGATTCCTGATGATGCTTTGTACATACGATCTGTTAGATAAGTTTTCATTTTTAATCGCCTCCGTATTTTTGTGTAATAGTGATGCAACACTTTTTATAGCGTAAGATTTTTCAAATAAAAAGAGGCAAGCCTTTGTATAAAGGCTTGCCTCATCTATACGATGATTGAGCCCAAGTACGCAAACGAGGACTCAACTAAATGAATAGTTCGAATCCTAGGCTAAATTAATAAGTTAATAATGACTAAAGATACGTTCAATTGAGAACGTGAATTAACAGCTTCAGTTGTTGTTTTCATATTGAACATCTCCTTTTCACTAATTGTTGTCTGACTATTTCCAATATTCTAACAAGATGATACGAGGTTGTCAACCTTTTTTATCATTATTTTTTAATCTTTCTTAATTAAATCTCATTTTAAAAATAGTTTTTAGTAAATACAATCTTTTTAGATAGTGTAAAAAATGCCTCAAAGCATTGCACTTCTAGTGGATTTGTTATACAGTTAAAAAAGACGGATTTGTGAAACAAAGAAGTGTTTCACGATAGTAAAAAGGAGTTGAGTTAATGAATCCAGAAGAGTTTAAAAATGCCCTTGAGGACAAGGGAATAACGGTTACTGAGAAGCAAATGAAACAATTTGATCAATACCTTAAACTATTACAAGAGTGGAATGAAAAAATCAATTTAACTGCAATCACCGAGAAAGAAGAAGTCTATTTAAAACACTTTTATGATTCGATTACTGCGGGTTTATATGTGAATTTTAATAACGGGGTCCAAAGCCTATGTGATGTAGGTGCAGGTGCTGGGTTTCCAAGCATCCCCCTAAAAATTATTTTTCCACAATTAGAAGTAACTATAGTAGATTCATTAAATAAGAGAATTCAATTTTTAACATTATTAGCTAAAACGTTAGAGTTAGACGGTGTTCATTTCTACCATGACCGAGCTGAAACTTTTGGACAAAACAAACAATTCCGCGAATCATTTGATTTTGTAACAGCTAGAGCTGTTGCTCGTATGAGTGTTTTAGCAGAATTATGTTTACCATTGGTTAAAAAAGATGGACTTTTTATTGCTTTAAAAGCAAGCAATACCCAAGAAGAAATGGATGAGGGTAAAAAAGCGATTGCTACACTTGGTGGTAAATTTCGTGAAGAGTTTGTTTTTGAGCTCCCACACGAAGCTGGAGAACGTCATATTGTTTTGATTGATAAAAAGAAAGAAACACCAAAGAAATTTCCAAGAAAACCGGGAACACCAAATAAGAATCCATTATAGTAGAAACCGGCACTTATCAGATTGTTTCTATTCGGATTCAACTACTCAATGAGAACCTTTTTTGATATAATATAGTCAAAGAACATAAAGGACTGAGGGAGAGAAAAAGAATGGCGCTGTCTGATTTATTTGGTTCAGGAAAATCTAAAAAGAAAAATGAAGAGGAGCTTCTGTTAACGGAATTAAAAAGCCCAAAGCAGGTGCAACAAATTGCAGTCCAACAGATTGTTCCAAATCGTTTTCAACCAAGAAAAGTATTTAACGAAGAAAAATTAGATGAGTTAGCCCGTACGATCCATATCCATGGATTGATTCAACCTATTATTCTCAGAAAATATGAAGAAGATAAATATGAGATTATTGCGGGAGAACGTCGCTTTCGTGCTATGCAGCTTTTAGAATGGCAAGAAGTACCAGCCATCGTTCAAGAGATGACCGATAATGAAACAGCTTCTGTGGCATTAATTGAAAATTTACAAAGAGAAGAATTGACAGCTATTGAGGAAGCCGAAGCTTATCAAGGTTTAATGGCTTTAAATGAGTTGACGCAAGAAGCATTAGCGCAACGTATTGGAAAAAGCCAATCTTTTATAGCCAACAAATTACGGTTGTTAAAATTAGCAGAGCCTATAAAACAAGCGTTGTTGAATAGGGAAGTTACAGAAAGACATGGTCGTAGTCTATTAGCGTTATCTGCTGAAGAACAAAATGAGTTATTAACGCTGATACGTGAAAAGAAATTAACGGTTAAAGAAACAGAACGCTTAGTAAAGCTAAAACAAGTTGAGAAAGATAAAGCTTCTGATCAGCCAAAAAAACGAATAAAAAGAATATCTAAAGATTTTCGATTAGCTTTAAATACGATTCATAAATCAATTGATCTAATTAAAGAAACCGGGATGACCTTAGAAGCAAAAGAAGAAGAGTTAGAAGACGTTTACCGCATTACAATAGAAATTAAGAAAGATAAATAAATAAAGAGCGATAAATGAAACATTCATTTTGAACAAATGCGTAGGAGAAAAAATACGCATAGTGTAGTTTTTCTCCTATTTTTGTGTGGCGTCGGTAAAAAAACGTCAAGAAAATTAGTACAGGATACTAAAGACAGATGGAGGAAAAAGGATGGCACGAATTATATCAGTCGCAAATCAAAAAGGCGGAGTTGGAAAGACAACTACGACAGTCAACTTAGGTGCTTGTTTAGCTTATTTTGGAAAGAAAATTTTATTGGTTGATATTGATGCACAAGGAAATGCAACAAGTGGTTTAGGCGTACGAAAGTCAGATGTTGAAAAAGATATTTACGATATTTTAGTCAACGAAACCCTTGTTACGGAAGTTGTGTTGCCTTCTTCAAGAGAAAACTTGTGGGTCGTTCCAGCAACTATCCAATTAGCAGGTGCAGAAATCGAATTAACGTCGCAAATGGCTAGAGAGTCTAGGCTAAAACAAGCTCTAGAAAAAGTAAGAGATGACTATGATTATATTTTGATTGACTGCCCGCCATCATTAGGTCATTTAACAATCAATGCTTTTACTGCGAGTGACTCTATTTTAATTCCAGTTCAATGTGAGTATTACGCTTTAGAAGGATTGAGCCAATTATTGAATACTGTACGCTTGGTTCAAAAACACTTTAATCCTGAATTGAAAATTGAAGGTGTCTTACTTACAATGTTAGATGCACGAACAAATTTAGGCTATGAAGTCGTTGATGAAGTAAAAAAATACTTCCGTGAAAGAGTTTATAAGACCATCATTCCACGGAATATTCGATTGTCTGAAGCACCAAGTCATGGATTATCTATTATTGATTACGATGCACGTTCTAGAGGAGCAGAGGTTTATCTTGAATTAGCAAAGGAAGTGCTGGCAAATGGCTAACAAAAATAGCAAAGGGTTAGGAAGAGGAATCGATGCTCTTTTTGGAGACTATGCTGAATTGTCTAACATTGATGCTGCGAATGAACAAGTTCAACAAATACCATTAACGGATATTAGACCCAATCCTTATCAACCGAGAAAAACGTTTGATGAGACGGCCTTAAATGAATTGGCAGAATCCATTAGAATATCAGGTGTTTTTCAACCAATTATTCTTCGTGAGTCAAAAGTTAAAGGCTATGAAATTATAGCTGGAGAACGCCGTTTTAGAGCGTCCAAAATAGCCGAAAAAGAAACGATACCTGCTATTATTCGTGAATTTGATGAAGAAAAAATGATGGAAGTCGCTGTTTTAGAAAATCTGCAAAGGGAAGATTTAACCTCTCTTGAAGAAGCAGAAGCTTATGAAATGATGATGAAAAAACTAAAGCTGACGCAAGAAGAAGTCGCTACACGTTTAGGAAAAAGCCGACCGTACATCGCCAATTATTTGCGTTTGTTGGGATTACCGGATGCCGTTAAGGAAATGCTTCAAAAAGAAGATATTTCAATGGGGCAAGCAAGAACGTTGTTGGGATTAAAAGAAAAAAAACAAATCACGAAATTAGCTAAACGAGTGGTTCGAGATCATTTGACCGTTCGCCAATTAGAACAATTAGTCAATAAAATGAACCAGCCTAAAGATGAAGCAGAACAACCAACAAAAAATGATAAAAAGCCTTATTATATTCGTGAGAGTGAAGAACGACTGATGGATAAATTTGGTACAAGTGTGTCTATCAATGAAAAGAATCAAAAAGGGAAAATTGAAATTGAGTACCTTTCTACAGATGACTTAACGCGCATTTTAGACATTCTGAACATTCAATTTGATGATGAATAAACGCTTATAGGGAGATTGACGATGGAAAAAAATTACGATTTGAATGATATTGTTGAAATGAAAAAACCTCATCCTTGTGGGGCAAACCGTTGGCAAATCATTAGAATGGGTATGGATATACGAATCAAGTGTACGCAATGCGACCATATGGTCATGATGCCAAGAAGAGATTTTGAAAAGAAAATGAAAAAAGTTTTAGAAACAGCGGAAAAGAACGACTAAAACGAAACTATTAAACAAGAAAGAGTGAATTTAAAAATGCCATTAACAGCCGGAATCGTAGGTTTACCAAACGTAGGAAAATCAACTTTATTTAACGCCATTACAAAAGCAGGAGCAGAAGCTGCCAATTACCCTTTTGCAACAATTGATCCAAACGTGGGAGTCGTAGAAGTTCCTGATTACCGTTTAACACGTTTAACAGAGCTAGTTTCCCCAAAGAAAACTGTGCCAACTACTTTTGAATTTACAGATATTGCTGGAATCGTAAAAGGAGCAAGTAAAGGTGAGGGTCTTGGAAACAAGTTCTTGGCTAATATTCGTCAAGTAGACGCAATTTGTCATGTAGTGCGTTGTTTTGAAGATGACAATATTATTCACGTGGAAGGAAAAGTTGACCCAATCTCAGATATCGAAACAATCAATTTGGAATTGGTTTTGGCTGATTTAGAGTCAGTTGAAAAACGCTATACGCGGGTAGCAAAAGTTGCACGAACAAAAGATAAAGAAGCTGTTGCTGAATTAGCTGTTTTAGATAAGATTAAACCGGTTCTAGAAGAAGGCAAATCAGCACGTTCAATCGAATTTACTGAAGATGAAGAAAAAGTTGTTAAAAGCTTATTCTTATTAACAACAAAACCAGTTTTGTATGTTGCAAATGTTTCTGAAGATCAAGTAGCAGATACTGAAAATGATGAACTTGTTAATCAAGTACGCCGATTCGCAGCAGCAGAAAATGCAGAAGTAAATGTTATTTGTGCGCGAATTGAAGAAGAAATCGCAGAACTTGAAGATGAAGAAAAAGAATTATTTTTAGAAGAATTAGGTATCGAAGAATCTGGTTTAGATAAATTAATTCGTTCCGCATACAATCTTTTAGGATTGGGCACTTATTTCACAGCTGGTGTTCAAGAAGTTCGTGCATGGACCTTTAGACAAGGCATGAAGGCTCCTCAAACAGCCGGAATTATCCATAGTGATTTTGAACGAGGATTTATTCGTGCAGAAACAATTTCTTATGAAGACTTTGATAAATATGAGAGCGAACAAGCTGCAAAAGAAGCTGGACGTATGCGTTCTGAAGGAAAAGAGTACGTTGTTAAAGATGGAGACATCCTTTTATTCAGATTTAATGTATAAATAAAATTGATTAAAACAGTTTAGTAAGGCCTAGAAAGGGGCAATTGATCCGTGGAAGAAACACAAGTAAGTTCAACACAAATAAAAAAAGAAGAAAACAGCGTATTGTTTCAAAAATTAACTAAAAAAAATGAACAATATATGCTGAGCTTGAATAAAACATTAATTGAAAAAAACATGTCTGAAACTAAAAAAGAGGATATCTTTAATGAGATGCTTAAAAAATTAGTTGAACGCCAAAAAACTGGAGAAACAGCTCGTCAGTTATATGGTACAGTCACTGAATGTGCGAATCAATTAATCGATCAGCCTGAAAAAGTTCAAACAGGTCCTTCTGAAAATTGGAAAATTGCTTTAGATGGCGGTTTGATGATTGGTGGATTGTTCTCTTTGATAACAGGACTTTCTGGTTTATTTAGTAATGTAGAAGAAACGGCATCTGCTCTTGGAATAATAACGACTCTATTGAACTTTATTGTAGGAGGATTAGTGATTCTTTGGATATCAAAAAACATGCCGGACAGAAAAAACCCGAAAAAAGGTGGAATGTTCCGCTATATTCTCGTTTCAACGATAGGAATGTTATCTTTGATGGTGGTTATGACAGGTTCGATGATGGTCATTCCATCTGCGGTTAATGTACCAATAAATGCTATCGGCAATATAGTGGTAGGTGTTTTAGCCTTTGTTGCAAAATACTTTGCTAAACGAAAATTAAATATTCGCGGCGGATTATTTTAAAAAATAATCAAGCAAAAAATGAAAGATCTGTTCACCTAAAGTTATTTTGGTTGAACAGATTTTTTTCTCATTTATTCTTCATGATAGAGCGCTTTAAATGAGGGTGGCTAAGGTAAAAAAGAAGTTTAATGGTCAATTTAAGCTTCTGCTATTGACTATCCACAGTATCTCTGTTAGTTTTGTAGATAAAATTATTGAACAAATCGATTGATTGCGATTAATCAAAAAAAGGGAGCGGATGGTTGTAATGTCTAATTGGGAAACGAAATTTGCGAAAAAAGGATTTACTTTTGATGATGTATTGTTAGTGCCTGCTGAAAGCCATGTTTTGCCAAATGAAGTGGATTTAAGTGTTCAACTAGCTAAAAATATTAAATTAAATGTTCCGATAATGAGTGCTAGTATGGATACCGTAACAGACTCAAGAATGGCAATCGCAATGGCTCGTCAGGGTGGTCTAGGTGTTATTCATAAAAATATGACCATACAACAACAAGCTGATGAAGTGAGAAAAGTAAAACGTTCTGAAAGTGGCGTTATTCTTGATCCGTTCTTTTTAACCCCTAGTCATTCAGTTTCAGAAGCAGAACGATTGATGAGTCGCTATCGTATTAGTGGTGTGCCCATTGTAAATACTATGGAAGAACGCATTTTAGTTGGAATTTTAACGAATCGCGATTTGCGCTTTGTAGCAGACTACTCTATTCAAATCAATGAAGTAATGACAAAAGAAAATTTAGTTACCGCTCCTTCAGGAACATCTTTGAAAGAAGCAGAACATATTTTACAACAACATAAAATTGAAAAATTACCCATCGTTGATCAAGATGGACGCTTAAGCGGATTGATCACAATTAAAGACATTGAAAAAATTCTTGAATTCCCAAATGCTGCAAAAGATTCTCATGGACGTTTATTGGTTGCAGCAGCAGTTGGTGTAACGAGTGATACATTTGAACGTGCTCATGCGCTAATTGATTCTGGTGCGGATGCCATCGTTATTGATACCGCTCATGGTCATAGTGCAGGAGTTATCCGTAAGATTAAAGAAATTCGTGAAGAGTTTCCTGAAGCTACTTTAATCGCCGGAAATGTCGCAACAGGCGAAGCAACTCGAGCATTGTATGATGCTGGTGTGGATGTAGTGAAAGTGGGAATCGGTCCTGGATCGATTTGTACAACACGTGTAGTTGCTGGTGTTGGTGTACCTCAAATCACAGCTATTTATGATGCAGCAGCAGTTGCTCGTGAGTACGGCCGTGCAATTATTGCTGATGGTGGAATCAAGTATTCAGGAGATATTGTAAAAGCGTTGGCTGCTGGAGGACACGCTGTTATGCTAGGAAGTATGCTAGCTGGAACAGATGAATCTCCTGGAGAATTTGAAATTTTCCAAGGTCGTCGTTTCAAAACATATCGTGGAATGGGAAGTTTGGCTGCTATGGAAAAAGGATCAAGCGATCGTTATTTCCAAGGTGGAGTAAACGAAGCCAACAAACTAGTTCCAGAAGGTATTGAAGGCCGTGTTGCTTATAAAGGAGCACTCTCTGATATCGTCTTTCAAATGCTTGGTGGATTACGTTCAGGAATGGGATATGTTGGAGCAGGCAATTTAGAACAATTGCGTGAAGAAACACAATTCATTCAAATGAGTGGAGCCGGTTTACGTGAATCTCACCCACACGATGTGCAAATTACAAATGAAGCACCAAATTATTCTGTCCAATAAAATAAAATCAGAAAAAGAAGCTCAATACCGTTCATATCGAACAGTATCGAGCTTCTTTTTAACAAATTCTTTAGTATTTTCTGATATGATGAATAAAATCGGAAAAAATACGTCTAAAATGAGGGAAATCATATGAAAATTTTAGTAGTCGATGACGATAAAGAGATTGTAGAACTATTGAGTATTTATATCCAAAATGAAGGATATGAAGTAGAAAAAGCCTATAACGGAAAAGAAGCTTTAACAAAAATAAAAACAATTAAGAACATCGATTTAATGGTGTTAGATGTGATGATGCCTAATATGGATGGAATTCAAGTGGTAAAAGAAGTTCGTAAAGAGTTACAACTACCAATTTTGATGCTTAGTGCTAAAACGACAGATATTGATAAAATTAAAGGCTTAGTAACAGGTGCGGACGATTATGTTGCAAAACCCTTTAATCCTTTAGAAGTGATGGCTAGAATCAAGTCTTTACTACGTAGAAGCAATTACGCAACTAACTTGCAAGAACTAAACAAATTAGAGGTTGGACCATTATTGATTGAAAAAGAATCGCATGAAGTTCGAACCATTAATGGCGAATTTATCCAGCTGACAGCTTTAGAATTCGGTATTTTGTACTTATTAGCTAGTAACCCCAATCGTGTTTTTAGTGCGGATGAAATATTTGAACGTGTATGGCAACAAGAAAGTCTTGTTTCAGCTAAAACAGTGATGGTTCACGTTAGTCATTTAAGAGACAAGATTGAAGAAGCTACGGGTGGAGAAAAAGTAATTCAAACAGTTTGGGGAGTAGGATATAAAATTGGAGATCGGTAGAATCTGCCAAAAACATTTATTATTAGGAGTTGACTAGATTAGTTGAAACTGACAAGAAAAGAAAAAAGTAAGTTGATCATTGAAGGATTTATTACTATTGGACTAATTTTGATTTTGTACTATGCAGCTTTTGTTATTTTTAATCGCATGCTGATTGACTCTCCTGAGCTTATTAAAGGATTTTGGTTTATTGGCGATGCTATTATTAGTGTTCGTGGCAACCAAATTATTTCGCTGACACCTTTTTTTATTATTTTTTTAACTGTGGTTGCAGTAGCAACCATTCATTGGCGCTTGAAAAGACGCTACAAGCAAATGCAACTAAATCATATTATTAGTGAGTTGCATTATATTGCGGAAGGCCATTATGAACACCGCATTACAACAGATTTTGGTGGTGATATGGAAAAAGTAGTCGAAAGCATCCATGTATTGGTAGATAGTACAGTTCAGGCAATGGAAGAAGAACGTCGGATAGAGCAATCTAAAGATGAGTTGATTACAAATGTAAGTCACGATATCCGAACTCCGTTAACCTCTATTATCGGTTATCTAGGATTGATTGAAGAAAGACGTTACAAAAGCGAAGAAGAATTATTGAAATACACTCATACTGCATATACGAAAGCGAAGCAAATGAAGGTCTTAGTAGAAGATTTATTTGAGTATACAAAAGTACGACAAACAACTACGCCTTTAAATTTATCTGAATTTGATATGGTGCAATTATTAGAGCAACTAGTAGCTGATTTTGAATTAGAAGCCGAAAAACGGCATATGGAAATTGAAGTGGTTACTTCTTATGAGTCTATCCAAATGGAAGCTGATACTGAAAAATTGGTTCGTGTATTTAATAACTTGATTTCAAATGCGCTAAAATATGGAAAAGATGGAAAGAAAATCTTTATAGAAGTCCAAAAAGTTGGAAAAGAAGCCATTATATCCGTTAATAACGACGGATTACCGATTCCACAAGAATCATTGAACCAATTATTCGATCGCTTTTACCGTGTAGAAGAATCAAGATCGCAAGAAACAGGAGGAACAGGTTTGGGATTAGCTATTGCCCAAAGTATCGTCGCTCTCCACGGCGGATATATTTACGCTTCTTCTGATACAGAATTAACGCGTTTTGTGATGCATCTGCCGTTAAAACAGTTAGCTGAAAAAGAACTTTAAATAAAATAGTTATAAAACAACCGTCTTATATTATATTTAACCAAAAGAGGGTTGTTTTTTTTGTTCTATTTCGCTAACATAGAAAAAGTGCGCAGTAATTTACTGCATAATAATTAAACAATAATTAAACTGAAAATCAAACGAATTGAGGAGACATAAAAAATATGAAAAAATTCAAGAAAATTAGTACAGTATTTGTCACAATGCTATTATTAGGAACTTTTTCTCCTTTGATTAGCATGGATACAACTGTATCAGCAGCAACAATTGAACAACCTAAAGTAGAAGCAGCAGCAGCTTTTATTATTGAACCAACGACTGGAAAAGTTTTACTGAATCAAAATGGCGACGAAAAATTAGGTATTGCTTCAATGACCAAAATGATTACGGAATATATCCTGCTAGAAACGATTAAAAATGGCGATTTAGCATGGGATGATCAAATAGAGATTAGTGAATATGCTCATGAAATCAGCCAAAATTATGAATTATCAAATGTTCCTTTACGCATTGACGATACTTATTCAGTAGAAGAACTTTACCAAGCAATGGCTATTTATTCAGCAAATGGAGCAACTATTGCACTTGCTGAACATATTGCTGGTGATGAAAAAGCATTTGTCGATATGATGCATGAAAAAGTTGAATCATGGGGCATTACTAACTATGAAATTTATAATACAACAGGTTTGTCTAATTTTGATTTAAATGGCAATATCTATCCCGGCAGCACGGAAAACAGCGAAAACTCAATGACTGCAAGAGGAATGGCAATTATCGCACAACATTTAATAACTGATTTCCCAGATGTATTAAAAACTTCTAGTATCAGCAAAAAAACTTTTAGAGAAGGCACATCAGATGCTATTGAAATGACAAACTTCAACTGGATGTTACCAGGTTTAGATCATGAACGTGAAAACGTTGATGGGCTGAAAACAGGTACGACTGATTTTGCTGGAGCTTCAATGACAGGAACAGCTGAACAAGAAGGCATGAGAATTATTACTATTGTCATGAATGCAACGAATGGACAAAAAGATTTAGGTAAACGTTTTGTTGAGACAGATAAAATGATGGATTGGGCTTTTGAAAACTGGAGCAAGGTTCAAGTTTTTAAAGAAGGACAAACTTTAGACAATGTTGATCCTGCTAAAGTTGATAAAGGTAAAAAAGATACTGTAAAACTAGCAATTCAATCTGACGTTTCTCTTCTTGTTCCGACGAATACGGATAGTGCAAATACTGAGACAACTGTTCAATTGCAAAAAGATTTGTTAAATGAATCAGGCCATTTAACAGCGCCAATTAAAAAAGGTACTGAAGTAGGTACCGTCCAAGTGATTAGTGAAGGCGATGATCTAGGGTATGTTAATGGCGATAAAGGCGAAGAAGTTACCGTTGTAGCAGCTTCAACTGTTGAAAAAGCGAATGTATTTATTTTAGCAGGACGTTGGATGAAAGATTTTATAAGCAACTTATTTTAAAATGTGTTCATCTTAAATTTCTACTAATTTTATAGCAAAGGGCTGGGGAAAGATTCCAGCCTTTTTTTGTTGACTTAAGGGAAGAGATTAAGGTAAAATGTAAGCAATTGAATGAACACGAACGTTAGTAATGCGAAATAGTAAAAGGTATTAAATACACAAAGAGAGTCAATGGTTGGTGAAAATTGACGGTTTAATCTTTTGAATCCATCGCGTGAAGTAAACAATGAACTCAATTTTGTTGATAAAATTGTTTCGGATCCAGACCGTTATCTGATTGTAAAGTGTAGAGGATTCATAGGCAGTCTTCTAAATTTGGGTGGTACCGCGAACGTTGAGGCCATTTCGTCCCATAAATAAGGGGATGAAATGGCTTTTTTTGTACAATTTAATAGGAATAACCATAAGAAAGGAAGAATGAGATGCTAGATATTAAACAATTAAGAACGGATTTTGATGTTACAGCGAAAAAATTAGAAATACGAGGAGTCAAAAGTGAGTTATTAGAGGAGTTTGTTACATTAGACAAAGAAAGACGTTCTTTAATAGTAACAACTGAAGAATTAAAGAGTTACCGTAATGAAGTATCCGGCGCTATTGCAACGTTAAAACGTAGTAAAGCAAATGCAGATGATAAAATTAAAGAAATGCGTGAAGTTGGAGAAAAAATAAAAGAGTTAGATGAACAATTGGCAGTAATTGATGAAAAAATAGAAAATATTGCTACAGGGCTACCAAACTTGCCACACGAATCTGTTCCAGTTGGAGCAGATGAAGAAGCAAATGTTGAGATTCGCAAATGGGGAACACCGCTAAAAGTAGATTTTGAATCAAAAGCGCATTGGGAAGTTGCAGAAGAATTAAATATCTTAGATTTTGAACGAGGAGCTAAAGTTTCTGGAAGTCGTTTTGTTTACTATAAGGGACTAGGTGCTAGACTAGAAAGAGCTGTATACAACTTCATGCTAGATTTGCATACAGAAGAACACGGGTATACAGAAATGATGACGCCGTATTTAGTTAACAGTGATTCAATGTTTGGTACAGGACAATTTCCTAAATTTAAAGAGGATGTCTTCCAAATTGAAGGAACAGATTTAACGTTGATTCCAACAGCAGAAGTTCCTTTAACAAACTATTACCGTAATGAAATTTTAAAAGAAGAGCAACTTCCAGTATATTTTACTGCATTAAGCCCATCTTTTAGATCAGAAGCTGGTAGTGCAGGAAGAGATACTCGTGGATTGATTCGTTTGCATCAGTTCAATAAAGTAGAAATGGTTAAATTCAGTAAGCCAGAAACATCTTATGATGAATTAGAAAAAATGACAAATAATGCTGAGGCAGTTTTGCAAAAACTTAATTTGCCTTATCGCGTTTTAGCGCTATGTACGGGAGATATGGGCTTCTCAGCTGCTAAAACGTATGATTTAGAAGTGTGGATTCCTGCTCAAGAAACATATCGTGAAATCAGCTCTTGTTCAAATACTGAAGCTTTCCAAGCTAGACGAGCAAAAATCCGTTACCGTAATGAAGAAACAGGTAAATTAGAATATGTCCATACGCTAAATGGCTCTGGATTAGCTGTCGGAAGAACGATAGCAGCTATCTTAGAAAACTATCAACAAGCAGACGGCTCAGTTAAAATTCCAGAAGTATTAATTCCATATATGGGTGGAACAACTGAAATTCGCAAAGCAAATTAACAAGCAAACCAATCAAAATAATGTAAACCCGTAAAGTAGAGTGCTATACTTTGTTCAGTAGGAATATAAGGGGGAACCAATAATGAGTGAACATAAAAACGAAAAAGCAACATTTGCCGGTGGATGTTTCTGGTGCATGGTAAAACCTTTTGAAACACAAACGGGTATTGAAGCAGTTATTTCGGGTTATACAGGTGGTCACACTATTAATCCAACTTATGAAGAAGTGTGTAGCGAAACAACAGGTCATACAGAAGCTGTTCAAATTACTTTTGATCCTGATCAGTTTAGTTATAAAGACTTAGTAGAAATTTATTGGCAACAAACAGATCCGACAGATGCTGGCGGACAATTCGCAGATAGAGGATCTTCTTATCGTCCAGTTATTTTTTATCATAATGAAGAACAAAGACAAATAGCAGAAGCATCTAAAGAAGCGTTACAAAATAGTGGTCGTTTTAAACAACCCATTGTAACTGAAATTCAGCCAGCAGAACCTTTTTATCCAGCAGAAGATTACCATCAAGGTTTTTATAAAAAGAATGCTACTCACTATTCAAGATACAGACAAGGATCTGGAAGAGCGAGCTTTATTGATTCAAATTGGACTGCTAAGTAGTCCTTAATAAGAATAAAGAGAGGTTTTTTATTGATACTAATAAAAAACCTCTTTTTTTTTGCTAAAAAGACTTATAATATATTCATAAAAAAAACACTATACTGTATATGCTTATCTAACCAAATGGAAAATTAAAGAAAAATAGTTCGCGTTTTTTGTAAAATAATGTATTTCCGAATGCTTTTTCAAAATAATGTTCAGGTTTGAAAATTTATTTATTTTATTTACCGAAAAAGATTGACGAAACGCTAAAACCTTGTTATATTTATATACGTCGCTGAGACAGGTTGAAACAAACCGGTAAAGCGAGAAACAAAAATTAAAAAAGTTGTTGACAGACGATATCGAACGTGGTATTATTAGTAAGTTGTCAAAACGAAACAATCAACTTTAGACCTTTGAAAACTAAACAAAGTAAGACGAACCAAATGTGAGGGTGACTCAGCAGTGCTGAGTCAACAGTAACAAAATAGTGAATAATTATTCGCTAGCAATTCAATAATGAGCTTCAAGCATCATTTTATATGAGAGTTTGATCCTGGCTCAGGACGAACGCTGGCGGCATGCCTAATACATGCAAGTCGAACGCTTTAATTTCACCGGGTGCTTGCACCCATCGAAGTTAAGGAGTGGCGGACGGGTGAGTAACACGTGGGTAACCTGCCCATAAGAGGGGGATAACATTCGGAAACGGATGCTAATACCGCATATTTCTAATCGTCTCCTGACGAATGGAAGAAAGGTGGCTTCGGCTACCGCTTATGGATGGACCCGCGGCGTATTAGCTAGTTGGTGAGGTAATGGCTCACCAAGGCGATGATACGTAGCCGACCTGAGAGGGTGATCGGCCACACTGGGACTGAGACACGGCCCAGACTCCTACGGGAGGCAGCAGTAGGGAATCTTCCGCAATGGACGAAAGTCTGACGGAGCAATGCCGCGTGAGTGAAGAAGGTTTTCGGATCGTAAAACTCTGTTGTTAGAGAAGAACAAGGATGAGAGTAACTGCTCATCCCCTGACGGTATCTAACCAGAAAGCCACGGCTAACTACGTGCCAGCAGCCGCGGTAATACGTAGGTGGCAAGCGTTGTCCGGATTTATTGGGCGTAAAGCGAGCGCAGGCGGTTCTTTAAGTCTGATGTGAAAGCCCCCGGCTCAACCGGGGAGGGTCATTGGAAACTGGAGAACTTGAGTGCAGAAGAGGAGAGTGGAATTCCACGTGTAGCGGTGAAATGCGTAGATATGTGGAGGAACACCAGTGGCGAAGGCGACTCTCTGGTCTGTAACTGACGCTGAGGCTCGAAAGCGTGGGGAGCAAACAGGATTAGATACCCTGGTAGTCCACGCCGTAAACGATGAGTGCTAAGTGTTGGAGGGTTTCCGCCCTTCAGTGCTGCAGCTAACGCATTAAGCACTCCGCCTGGGGAGTACGACCGCAAGGTTGAAACTCAAAGGAATTGACGGGGACCCGCACAAGCGGTGGAGCATGTGGTTTAATTCGAAGCAACGCGAAGAACCTTACCAGGTCTTGACATCCTTTGACAATCCTAGAGATAGGACTTTCCCTTCGGGGACAAAGTGACAGGTGGTGCATGGTTGTCGTCAGCTCGTGTCGTGAGATGTTGGGTTAAGTCCCGCAACGAGCGCAACCCCTATTATTAGTTGCCAGCATTCAGTTGGGCACTCTAGTGAGACTGCCGGTGATAAACCGGAGGAAGGTGGGGATGACGTCAAATCATCATGCCCCTTATGACCTGGGCTACACACGTGCTACAATGGATGGTACAACGAGTCGCAAGGTCGCGAGGCCAAGCTAATCTCTTAAAGCCATTCTCAGTTCGGATTGCAGGCTGCAACTCGCCTGCATGAAGCCGGAATCGCTAGTAATCGCGGATCAGCACGCCGCGGTGAATACGTTCCCGGGTCTTGTACACACCGCCCGTCACACCACGAGAGTTTGTAACACCCGAAGTCGGTGAGGTAACCCTTTTGGGAGCCAGCCGCCTAAGGTGGGACAGATAATTGGGGTGAAGTCGTAACAAGGTAGCCGTATCGGAAGGTGCGGCTGGATCACCTCCTTTCTAAGGAATATAACGGAAACCCACACATTCGTACTTACTTTGTTTAGTTTTGAGAGGTCTAATCTTCTCAATCTTTTAAATGCACTACCTTGTTCTTTGAAAACTGGATAAAGTTAAAAATTGTAATTCAAGTAAGAAACCAGAAACACACCGAAATTTTTAAATGTAAGTTTTTTAAGGTTCTCATCGCAAGATGAGTATTGAAAATTAACGATTAACCATAGGTTAAGTTAATAAGGGCGCACGGTGAATGCCTTGGCACTAGGAGCCGATGAAGGACGGGACTAACGCCGATATGCTTTGGGGAGCTGTAAGTGAGCTTTGATCCAAAGATTTCCGAATGGGGGAACCCAGCATCTTTTATAGGATGTTACTGCTGACTGAATACATAGGTCAGTAGAGGTAGACGCAGAGAACTGAAACATCTAAGTACCTGCAGGAAGAGAAAGAAAAATCGATTCCCTGAGTAGCGGCGAGCGAAACGGGAATAGCCCAAACCAGAAAGCTTGCTTTCTGGGGTTGTAGGACTGAACACATAGAGTCATAAATGATTTTGGTAGGAGAAGCGACCTGGAAAGGTCTGCCGAAGAAGGTAAAAGCCCTGTATCCGAAACCAAATTCACTCTGATCAGTATCCTGAGTACGGCGGAACACGAGAAATTCCGTCGGAATCCGGGAGGACCATCTCCCAAGGCTAAATACTCCCTAGTGACCGATAGTGAACCAGTACCGTGAGGGAAAGGTGAAAAGAACCTCGGAAGAGGAGTGAAATAGCCCCTGAAACCGTGTGCCTACAAATAGTTAAAGCCCGTTAATGGGTGATAGCGTGCCTTTTGTAGAATGAACCGGCGAGTTACGATCCCATGCGAGGTTAAGTTGATGAGACGGAGCCGCAGCGAAAGCGAGTCTGAATAGGGCGAATGAGTATGTGGTCGTAGACCCGAAACCAAGTGATCTACCCATGTCCAGGTTGAAGGTGCGGTAATACGCACTGGAGGACCGAACCCACGTATGTTGAAAAATGCGGGGATGAGGTGTGGGTAGCGGAGAAATTCCAATCGAACTTGGAGATAGCTGGTTCTCTCCGAAATAGCTTTAGGGCTAGCCTCGGAATTAGAATCATGGAGGTAGAGCAACTGTTTGGACTAGGGGCCCTTCTCGGGTTACCGAATTCAGATAAACTCCGAATGCCATTGATTTATATCCGGGAGTCAGACTGCGAGTGATAAGATCCGTAGTCGAAAGGGAAACAGCCCAGACCACCAGCTAAGGTCCCAAAGTTTATGTTAAGTGGAAAAGGATGTGGAGTTGCTTAGACAACTAGGATGTTGGCTCAGAAGCAGCCATCATTTAAAGAGTGCGTAATAGCTCACTAGTCGAGTGACCCTGCGCCGAAAATTTACCGGGGCTAAACATAACACCGAAGCTGTGGATAGAACCATTGGTTCTATGGTAGGAGAGCGTTCTAAGGGCGTTGAAGCTAGATCGTGAGGACTAGTGGAGCGCTTAGAAGTGAGAATGCCGGTATGAGTAGCGAAAGACGGGTGAGAATCCCGTCCACCGAATGACTAAGGTTTCCTGGGGAAGGCTCGTCCTCCCAGGGTTAGTCGGGACCTAAGTCGAGGCCGAATGGCGTAGACGATGGACAACAGGTTGAGATTCCTGTACCAGTTTGTTTTGTTTGAACAATGGAGGGACACAGTAGGCTAAGGAATACGCGCTGTTGGATATGCGCGTCCAAGCAACAAGTTTTGAAGTGAGTCAAATGCTTGCTTCTTTAAGAACAAGTTGTGATGGGGAGGGAAATTAAGTACCGAAGTTCCCGATGTCACACTGTCAAGAAAAGCTTCTAGTTAGAAACAAACTGCCCGTACCGCAAACCGACACAGGTAGTCGAGGAGAGAATCCTAAGGTGTGCGAGAGAACTCTCGTTAAGGAACTCGGCAAAATGACCCCGTAACTTCGGGAGAAGGGGTGCTGACCAATTGGTCAGCCGCAGTGAATAGGCCCAGGCGACTGTTTATCAAAAACACAGGTCTCTGCAAAATCGTAAGATGACGTATAGGGGCTGACGCCTGCCCGGTGCTGGAAGGTTAAGAGGATGGGTTAGCTCTCGGGCGAAGCTCAGAATTGAAGCCCCAGTAAACGGCGGCCGTAACTATAACGGTCCTAAGGTAGCGAAATTCCTTGTCGGGTAAGTTCCGACCCGCACGAAAGGCGTAACGATCTGGGCACTGTCTCAACGAGAGACTCGGTGAAATTATAGTACCTGTGAAGATGCAGGTTACCCGCGACAGGACGGAAAGACCCCATGGAGCTTTACTGCAGTTTGATATTGAGTGTTTGTACAGCTTGTACAGGATAGGTAGGAGCCAATGAAGCCAGGACGCCAGTCTTGGTGGAGGCGTTGGTGGGATACTACCCTTGCTGTATGACCACTCTAACCCACAGCCCTTATCGGGCTGGGAGACAGTGTCTGACGGGCAGTTTGACTGGGGCGGTCGCCTCCTAAAGTGTAACGGAGGCGCCCAAAGGTTCCCTCAGAATGGTTGGAAATCATTCGCAGAGTGTAAAGGCATAAGGGAGCTTGACTGCGAGACCTACAAGTCGAGCAGGGACGAAAGTCGGGCTTAGTGATCCGGTGGTTCCGCATGGAAGGGCCATCGCTCAACGGATAAAAGCTACCCTGGGGATAACAGGCTTATCTCCCCCAAGAGTCCACATCGACGGGGAGGTTTGGCACCTCGATGTCGGCTCATCGCATCCTGGGGCTGTAGTCGGTCCCAAGGGTTGGGCTGTTCGCCCATTAAAGCGGTACGCGAGCTGGGTTCAGAACGTCGTGAGACAGTTCGGTCCCTATCCGTCGCGGGCGTAGGAAATTTGAGAGGAGCTGTCCTTAGTACGAGAGGACCGGGATGGACACACCTCTGGTGTACCAGTTGTTCTGCCAAGGGCATTGCTGGGTAGCTATGTGTGGACGGGATAAACGCTGAAAGCATCTAAGCGTGAAGCCCCCCTCAAGATGAGATTTCCCATCACGTAAGTGAGTAAGACCCCTGAGAGATGATCAGGTAGATAGGTTGGAAGTGGAAGTCTAGCGATAGATGGAGCGGACCAATACTAATCGGTCGAGGACTTAACCAAATTTTTTAAACGGTGTAAGATGGTTTCAGAACGAAAAATGATTTTTAACTTATCCAGTTTTGAGAGAACAACGTTCTCTTGATTGAAATTGTGTGGTGATGATGGCAAGAAGGTCACACCTGTTCCCATGCCGAACACAGAAGTTAAGCTTCTTAGCGCCGATGGTAGTGAAGGGTTTCCCTTTGTGAGAGTAGGACGTTGCCACGCAAATACAAAAGACATCATCTCCGGATGGTGTCTTTTTTTGACGTCTATTCAATTTAAAAAGGCTATTCGTCAAATACTGTGGATGTTTCAAAAATTTCTTATAAAATAGAACGATTTGCTTGAAAGAGCCCTGGCACCGTCTTAAGCCTAAAGTCTTAAGAACTTTCAAGCTCCAAACACAGCCTAATCGTTAAAGCGTTAATGCAGTATCATTCACATAGAATACTTTGCAGGGATTACAAGTAATCTTGCGTAGCAACTAAATTCAATTAATAAGACTAAAAAGTCTATCAGATAAATCATATTACTTAATAGTTATCCTATCAAAGCCCATGATTTTTTCGTCAGTATAAATAATGTCGTCTCGTCAACTTAATACGCATTATTTAGCATTGCGGCTAAAGCTTAGGATTTAAGGAATAATAGTCCGAAGAGATTGGCTTTAGACAGTGATTAGTGCCTTACAAAAGTTATTTTGTTTGTTGACATTTTTTTAAAGCTATCACACTACTTATTAAAAAAATTATTACTCCGAAAAAAATAATTAACCGACTAAATTCAGCTAACGGCATTAAAGGTTATAGATTTACAATTGTTTTGCGGGTCCTAAAAAATTGTGTCACGTGAAACAATTTGAAACAATTAATCTAAAAAATACACCGTCAAAGTTCGCTGTTTTAGCTAACCTTGACGGTGTATTTCTATACTATTCCTACGTTTTCAGATAACTAAGTAAAATTCAATTATCTAATAACATTTTGAGTTTCAGGATCAAAGAAATGTGCTTTGTTTAAATCAAAAGACAAGTCAATAAATTCTCCTGGATTATGGAAATCTCTAGCATCCACTTTTGAAATGAACTCTGTACCATCCACTTTTGTATATAACATTGTTTCAGCTCCCAGTAATTCTGATACAACTACTTCAGCATGAACAATACTATTTGGGTTAGCATCTAATACAATCTGTTCACTGTGAATGTCTTCAGGACGCATACCGAAAATAAGTTTTTTTCCTTCGTAGCCTTTAGCTGCAAGATTTTTTGCATTGCGTTCATCCAAAGTAATGGATAATCCTTTACCATTAGAGATCACATTGTTAGTCAAAGTAATGTCAAAGAAATTCATTGCTGGAGATCCAATAAATCCTGCAACAAAGACGTTCACAGGAGTATTGTAAACCTCTTTAGGACTACCGATTTGTTGAACAAATCCATCTTTCATAATAACAATACGGTCTGCCATCGTCATTGCTTCTGTTTGGTCATGAGTTACATAAATAGTTGTTGTATTTAAACGGCGATGTAATTTTGCAATCTCAGCACGCATAGCTACACGTAACTTTGCATCTAAGTTTGATAATGGCTCATCCATTAAGAATACTTTAGCATCCCGAACGATAGCACGTCCTAAGGCAACACGTTGACGTTGTCCACCAGATAATGCTGCAGGTTTACGTTTTAAGAAATCTGTTAAACCTAAAATTTCAGCTGCTTCTTCAACTCGTTGTTTAATTTCTTCTTTTTTGTATTTGCGTAGTTTCAATCCAAAAGCCATATTATCGTATACTGTCATATGAGGGTATAAGGCATAGTTTTGGAAAACCATTGCAATATCACGATCTTTTGGAGCAACATCGTTGACTAATTTATCTCCAATATATAGTTCACCTTCTGAAATATCTTCAAGCCCAGCAACCATCCGTAATGTAGTTGATTTCCCACAACCAGAAGGACCAACAAAGACAATAAACTCTTTATCTTTAATGGTTAAATTAAAATCTGTTACAGAAAGAAAATCATTATTCTCATATTTCTTATTAATATTTTTTAAAGCTATTTCTACCATGCTATTCACGTATCCTCTCGTAGTTGACTAAATTAGTATAAAACAATCATAATGTAAACGCTTTTTTTAAGGAAGGGGAAACTGCACAAATCATTTTGCTATTAATTGTGCAAGTTGCACAGTAAAGCTGAAAAGAAATAAAGTAGAAGATTTTTTGAGGGAATCGCTAGTTGATTCAATTTTTGTTATAATTGATAAGTTAATGAATTGGATATGAAATGAGGAAATAGAAGATATGGAAAAAAAACGTGGATTTGAAGTAATCACAGCCTATCAGTCAAAGGGAATACAATTACCGATAAGAGCAACCAATCACGCAGCAGGGTATGATTTTGAAGCAGCAGAAGATACAATTGTGCCTTCTATCTGGAAAGTGTTATTTAAAAACATTGCCCGGGAAATGAAACCGAAAGAAACAAAATTAGCCTATTTAGCAGAAAATAAAAAATATTTGAAATCTACGCTTGTGCCAACCGGTATTAAAGCTTATATGGGTGAAGATGAGTACTTGCAGTTGGCTAATCGCTCAAGTAACCCGATTAAGCACCAATTGATTTTACCTAATGGTGTCGGTATTATTGACTCAGATTATTATAACAACGAGAATAATGAGGGACATATCTACTTTCAATTTATTCACTATGGTTTAACGGATCATGTGATAAAAAAAGGAGATCGAATCGGACAAGGTATTTTCATGCCATTCTTGAAAGCAGATGCTGACAGAGTAACAGGTAATATTCGTTCAGGTGGTTTTGGATCTTCCGGAAGATAAACTTTGTATTAGGACATAAAAAATAAGAATATGAATTTCTATTGAAAAAAGCTTGAATTAATCTGCCTTTTAACGGTTTCAATGCCTATTCTAATCGCTTTTATGGTAAAATAAAATTAAATCATTTTAGAAACTTAGAAGGTGGGCTGAATAGGTGGCGAAAAAGAAAGCAACTAAATTTGTCTGCCAAGCATGTGGTTATGAATCACCGAAATGGATGGGACGTTGTCCAAACTGTGGTAGCTGGAATCAAATGGAAGAAGAAACTATGGCAGATAAGAATGACCGTAGAAGTCGTGTGAGCATGACTGGTAAAGCTGCTAAGGCTGAAGCTATTCAAGATATTAATGTATCAAAAGTACCGAGAATCAAAACACAGCTAAAAGAATTAAACCGTGTTTTAGGAGGCGGAGTGGTACCAGGATCGCTTGTCTTAATAGGGGGAGACCCAGGTATTGGTAAGTCTACACTTTTGCTGCAAGTTTCGGCGCAGTTAAACTTGGCTGGCGGAAAAGTTTTGTATGTAAGTGGTGAAGAAAGTGCTAGTCAAATTAAAATGCGTGCAATTCGATTAGGTGTAAAAGGTTCAGATTTTTATATTTACCCTGAAACCGATATGGGTGCAATAAGACAGACAATTGAAGATTTAAAGCCCGATTATGTTATTATAGATTCTATTCAGACGATGAATCAGTCAGACATTACAGGAGCAATAGGAAGTGTTTCTCAAGTTAGAGAAAGCACCGCTGATTTACTAAAAATTGCTAAAACAAATAATATTGCTATTTTTATTGTGGGACACGTTACAAAAGAAGGGTCAATTGCCGGTCCGCGTATGCTAGAGCATATGGTAGATACCGTGCTTTATTTTGAAGGAGAAAGACACCATACATTCCGCATTTTACGAGCAGTCAAAAATCGATTTGGTTCAACTAATGAAATTGGGATTTTTGAAATGCGTGAAGGAGGTTTGGTAGAAGTATTGAATCCTTCAGAAATGTTTTTAGAGGAACGGCTATCTGGAGCTACAGGTTCTGCTGTAGTAGCTTCAATGGAAGGTTCGCGTCCTATTTTAGCTGAGATACAGTCTTTAATCACACCTACTGCTTTTGGAAATGCCAGACGGACAGCAAGTGGGTTAGATCATAACCGAGTTGCTTTGATTATGGCTGTTTTAGAAAAAAGAGCTGGCTTATTGTTGCAAAATCAAGATGCGTATTTGAAATCAGCTGGTGGCGTTAAAATAGATGAACCAGCGATTGATTTAGCTATTGCTATTAGTATCACATCTAGTTATCAAGAAAAAGAAACAAAAGAGACCGATTGTTTTATTGGAGAAATGGGCTTAACCGGAGAAATTAGACGAGTGAGTCGAATTGAACAACGGGTAAATGAAGCCGCTAAGTTAGGTTTTAAACGAATTATGATTCCAAAAAATAATATCGGTGGTTGGGAATTCCCACCAAATGTAGAAATTATTGGCGTTGTAACAATAGCTGAAGCGATAAAGAAAGCTTTTTCTTAAAGTACAAGCACTAAAAAAACGAAATGGAAAGCTTCCTACTTTTTTAAAAAAAGTAGGAACACCATTTATAAAGAAGGAGGAATAGTTTTGGTTAAAAAAATCATAACCGGTATCTTTATCCTTATCGGTGGAAGTATTGGAGCCAGTTTGATGCCAATCGCATGGAACATGGCAAGTGTTGAAAATGTATATGTTAATAATGTAGTCACAAATATTCTGATTGGTGCTATTATATTTTTATTTATTTCTTTTTTATCTGTGGCATACATTGAACAAGGTTTTAAAAAAATCGAAACTTTTTTAAGTCAACAAAGTGTGACCTATTTATTATTCGGAAGTTTAGGAACCATTATAGGGTTAATCCTAGCATGGCTGATTAGCGTAGTGCTGATTGGGATGAATATTCCAGTAATCAGTGATGTCATACCGTTTGTTCTTGTAGCTGGTTTTGCGTATTTAGGTTTTCGTGTTGGAACAACACGTAGAGACGAATGGCGTAAATTATTTCAAGCAAAAACAAAAAAGAATGTAGAAGATGAAGACGGAAAAGTTTTAGAGCGTAGAGCAGACGAAACTTTTCGTAAATATAAAATATTAGACACAAGCGTTATTATTGATGGAAGAATTTATGATATTGCTAAAACAGGTTTTCTTGAAGGAACGATTTTGATTCCTAATTTTGTTTTACAAGAATTGCAGTATATTGCCGATTCTTCGGATAGTTTAAAACGAGTGCGTGGTCGTAGAGGGTTAGACATATTAAATGCTTTGCAAAAAGAAGATGATATGAAAGTTGAAATGTACGATGGTGATTTTGAAGATATTGCAGAAGTTGACAGCAAGTTAATTAAGTTAGCAAAATTATTAGATGGTGTTGTTGTCACGAATGATTATAATTTGAATAAAGTAAGTGAATTCCAAAATGTACCAGTCTTAAATATCAATGAATTGGCAAATGCAGTGAAACCAGTTGTGATTCCTGGAGAAAATATGACGGTTATGATTGTAAAAGCTGGAACAGAACGTAGCCAAGGTGTAGCTTACTTAGATGACGGAACGATGATCGTTGTTGAAGAAGGACAGCACTTTATGAATAAAACGATTGAAGTTGTGGTAACTAGTGCACTTCAAACAGCAGCTGGGCGAATGATCTTTGCCAAACCAGTTCACTCACAAAAAGGCATTAAAGAAAAAGATTAGGAGCGGGTGCGATGAATAAAGACTATGAGCTGGTGTTATTGGCAGCTGGTCATGGAAGGCGCATGCGTGCTTCTAAAAATAAAATTTTATTGCCGTTACTAAACAAACCGTTGATTGAATACCCATTAAATGTATTTTTAAAAGATGATTATTGCAGTCATATTATTTTAGTTGTAAAAGAAGATGAAGTTGAATTGATTCATGATTTGCTGCGACAAGAGCATATGCTTAGCAAAAAAAAGATCACTATTGCTATAGGCGGAATGGAACGACAGCATAGTGTTTATAATGGATTGCAAAAATTGGAAAATAAAACTTCAGGCATTGTGATGATTCATGATGGCGCAAGGCCTTTTATTGAACAGACAGCCATTCGTCAATTATACGAAGAAGTTCAAAAAATTGGTGCAGCTATTTTGGGTGTACCAGCAAAAGATACAATTAAAGCGGTATATCCTGATCATACCGTTAAAGTTACGTTGCCAAGAAGCGAATTATGGCAAATCCAGACTCCTCAAGCTTTTGAGAGCTCATTGGTTCTTCAAGCACATGAAAAGGCTAGAACAGACCATTTTTTAGGAACAGATGATGCTTCGTTAGTTGAGCGAATAGAAAAAGAAATACGAGTAATAGAAGGTTCTTACGATAATATAAAAATTACCACTCCTGAAGACATGGTAGCTGGAGAAGCTATTTTGCTTCACAGAGAACAACAAAGCAAGTAGAAGGAGGTTTGGATTATGTTTCGAATAGGACAAGGCTATGACGTCCATCAATTCGCTAGTGAGAGACGCTTGGTTGTCGGAGGAGTAGATATTCCTTTTGAATACGGATTATTGGGTCATTCTGACGCCGATGTGTTGCTTCATGCTATTATAGATGCTCTTTTAGGGGCAGCTGGTAAAGGCGATATAGGGCGCCATTTTCCTGAGACAGATGAACAATTTAAAAATATCGATTCGAGAGAATTGTTGCGTAAGGTATGGAGCATGCTAAAAAAAGAAGGCTATACGATTGGAAATATCGATGCTACTATTGTAGCTGAAACCCCTAAAATGGCTCCTTATTTAGAAAAAATGATAGAAAATATAGCTTATGATTGTCAAACAACTATCCAACATGTTAACGTAAAAGCAACAACATCTGAAACGATGGGTTTTGTTGGACGAAAAGAAGGTATGGCAGCAATGGCTAGTTGTTTGATAGAAAAATTAGAAAGAAAACCTGCACCTATTTCATTCACTTAGATTTCACTAGATAAAAAAATAGAAAGAAAAGAGGAAATAATTATGACAAAAAAAGTTCGTGTACGTTACGCGCCAAGCCCAACAGGACATTTACATATTGGGAACGCTCGTACAGCGCTATTCAATTATTTATTTGCACGACACAATGGTGGAGACTTCATCATTCGTATTGAAGATACTGATTTAAAACGCAACATTGAAGGTGGAGAAACAAGTCAATTAGAAAACTTGAAATGGTTAGGTATGAATTGGGATGAAAGTCCTGATAATCCAGGGAAATTCGGACCATACCGTCAATCAGAACGCAGAGAGATTTATGACCCGTTAGTGGAACAATTATTATTAAGCAATCGTGCATACAAATGCTACTGTTCAGAAGACGAGTTAGAAGAAGAACGCGAAGCACAAAGAGCTAGAGGAGAAATGCCTCACTATGGTGGTAAATGCGCTCATTTAACGGCTAAAGAACAAAAAGAAAAAGAAGCATCAGGAATTGAACCGGTTATTCGTTTCCGTGTGGTGAAAGAAAGCACATATCGTTTTGAAGATATCGTAAAAGGATCTATCTCATTTGAAGCTGAAAGTATAGGAGGAGATTTTGTCATCATTAAACGTGATGGCATGCCAACATATAACTTTGCAGTTGCTGTAGATGATCACTTTATGGAAATTACTCATGTTTTACGTGGGGACGATCACATCGCTAATACGCCAAAACAATTAATGATTTATGAAGCGTTTGGCTGGGAAGCTCCTCAATTTGGCCATATGACATTGATTATAAACAGTGAAACCGGTAAAAAATTAAGCAAACGCGATGGCAATATTCTTCAATTTATCGAACAATACCGCGAATTAGGGTATCTACCAGAAGCTATGTTTAACTTTATTTCTTTGTTGGGCTGGTCTCCAGTTGGAGAAGAAGAAATTTTTGACCATGATACATTTGTTGAAATGTTCGATGCAGAACGTTTAAGCAAATCTCCAGCTGCATTTGATGCTAAAAAACTGGAATGGATCAATAACCAATACATGAAAAAAGCTGATTTAGAAACGGTAACAGCATTAGCTATGCCGCACTTGATTAAAGCAGGGTATGTTGAAGAAAATGCAACACCAGAGAAAAAAGAGTGGGTCCAAAAAGTCGTTAGCCTGTATCACGAACAAATGAGTTATGGTGCAGAAATTGTGGAACTATCAAGCTTGTTCTTTAGTGAAGAACCGGTAATCGATAGTGTAGCAAAAGAAGTTTTAGAAGGCGAAACAGTGCCAGAAGTCTTAACCGCTTTTGCTAAACAATTAGAAGAAATCAAACCTTTTGATGCTGATGAAATTAAAAAAGCAATCAAAACGGTTCAAAAAGAAACAGGTATCAAAGGGAAAAATCTGTTCATGCCAATTCGTGTAGCGGTAACTGGACAATCACATGGCCCAGAAATTGGCCCAACAATTGAACTGCTTGGTCGTGAAAAAGCACAAGCTCATTTGCAAGCAGCATTAGCAAAACTATAAAACTGAATTAAATAAAATTAAAAACGATGAAGAGAAAGAGTAACCCAATTAAAATCTAAAGAGAGTCTGTATTGGTGGAAGCAGATGATAGCGATTGGGTGAAGTGCGTCTCTGAGTTAAGGAGTTGAATGTTAAGTAGACTCTTATCGGTCAACACCCGTTACTGTGTTAAAGGTCGCTGATTCTAGAGTTAGAAGTTAGGCGATAAAGAAAAGTGGAACCACGCAGCAGCGTCTTTTAGTATAAGAGACGTTGCTTTTTTTGTAAAAAAAATTAACAATAGAAAGATACGAATAAGGTGGAATAGAATCAATGTGGAGATTGAGAGAAGACATTCAGACCATTAAAGAGAATGACCCTTCAGTTAAAAGTACCCTTGAAATTCTGTTAACGTACCCTAGCTTTTATGCTATTATTTTTCATCGAGTGTCACATAGTTTATACAAGCGGAATAGATTTTTGCTCAGTCGCATGATTGCTAATTTTTCTCGTTTTTTAACTGGGATAGAAATTCATCCTGGTGCAACAATCGGTAGGCGACTATTCATCGACCATGGCATGGGAGTCGTGATTGGAGAAACAGCAACTATCGGAAATGATGTCGTTATTTTTCATGGAGTGACATTAGGTGGAACAGGGAAAGATACTGGCAAAAGACACCCAACGATTGGGAATGACGTTTTGCTATCCGCACATGTACAAGTTCTTGGACCTATAACGATTGGAGATCACTCCAAAATTGGAGCATCAGCAGTTGTTTTAAGTTCTATACCACCTCATTCAACGGCAGTAGGAATTCCTGCTAAAGTTGTTAAGGTAAATGGTGAAAAAGTTTCCCGTTAAACCTAAATTCAAATAGAAAAGGAGAGTAGCTATGTTAAAAATCTATAATACATTAACTAGAAAAAAAGAAGCCTTTATTCCAATAGAAGAAGGCAAGGTTAGAATGTATGTTTGTGGACCAACGGTTTATAACTACATTCATATTGGGAATGCTCGTAGCACAGTAGCTTTTGATACGGTTAGACGTTATCTAGAGTACCGTGGATATGATGTGAATTATGTGTCAAATTTTACAGATGTGGACGATAAAATTATTCGTACCGCAAAAGAGTTAAACTTAACTGCTCCAGAAGTGGCTGACAAATTTATTGCGGCTTATCATGAAGATACGCATGCTTTAGGTGTAGAAGAAGCTAGTCATCATCCGCGAGTAATGGAAAATATGCCTGATATCATTGATTTTATAGCAGTATTGATTGAAAAAGAGTATGCTTATGAGGTAGATGGCGATGTTTATTACCGTACCAGAAAATTCAAAAATTATGGTGAATTAAGTGATATTTCAATTGATGAATTGGAAGTTGGAGCAAGCAATCGATTAAACGCCCAAGAAAACAACAAAAAAGAAGATCCATTAGATTTTGCTTTATGGAAAGCAGCTAAAGAAGCAGAAATCAATTGGGAGTCTCCATGGGGACCTGGTCGTCCAGGCTGGCATATAGAATGTTCTGTAATGGCTACAAAATATTTAGGTGATACAATCGATATTCATGCTGGCGGACAAGATTTAGCTTTTCCACATCATGAAAATGAAATTGCCCAAAGTGAAGCGAAAACTGGCCATCCATTTGCACATTATTGGATGCACAACGGTTTTGTGACAATGGATAATGAGAAAATGAGTAAATCGCTAGGGAATTTTGTCTTGGTTCATGATATTATCAAACAAGTTGACCCGCAAATTTTACGTTTCTTTATGGCAACGACTCAATATCGTAGACCAATCAGTTACAGTGAAACGACCATTGAAGAAGCAAGAGCGAACTTAACAAAAATAACAATGGCTTTTGATAATGTAACTTACCGTTTGAAAGATGCAGCCGCAGTAGGAGAAGATGATCAAGAACAAATCAGTCAGTTCAAGTTGTTTAAAGAAAACTTTGTTACGGAAATGGATGATGATTTTAATTCTGCTAATGGTATTACAGTTATTTACGAAATGGCCAAGGCAATGAATATCTATAGCGAGCGGACGGTTGTTTCTAAAGTTGTTCTTGAAGCGATGTTGCATCAATTCCAAGAGTTAGTTCAAGTTTTTGGTATAACGTTTGGTGAAACAGAATTGTTAGATGAGACCATTGAGCAATTAATTGAAGAAAGAAATGCAGCGCGCGCTGCAAAGAATTTTCAACGCAGTGATGACATTAGAGATCAGTTGAAAGAAGAAGGCATCATTTTAGATGATACACCGCAAGGAACTAGATGGAGAAGAGGATAATAAACGATATGACTGAAAAAAATTGGGCATTATTAAATGGGTTAGCATTAGCGTATGTGGGAGATGCTATATATGAAATCTACATTCGTGATTATTTAGTAGGACTAGGCTATACAAAACCAAGTCAATTGCACAAAATGGCTACTCACTTTGTATCTGCCAAAGGTCAAAGTTTTTTGATGCATGAAATGCTAGCAGTAGAGGATTTTTTAACCGAAGAAGAAGTGACAATGTACAAACGAGGCAGAAATTCTAAAAGCTATACATCTGCAAAGAATGCAGATATCACAACCTATCGTGTAGCTACTGGATTTGAATCATTGATGGGCTACTTGCATTTAGCAAAACAAACGGAGCGAATGGAAGAATTGATCCATTGGTGTATTAAAAAAGTGGAGGATACAAAAGATGACAAGAGATAATAAAAATTTCGATAAACGAAACCGACAACCTAAAAAACCAAATTTTTCAAAAAAAACAGACAGAACAGAAAGGAAATTTGTTAAGCCAATTGAGGATACCGTTGAAGAGCAAGAGACAGATCGTGATTTAGTCGCCGGGCGCTTGCCTGCTATTGAAGTATTAAAATCTGAACGTGATATCAATAAGATCTTTTTGCAAGAAGGTTTAAGTGGATCTAAAATGGAAGAAATTCAAAATTTAGCAAAAAAACGTAGTGTTCAAATCTCATTTGTGCCTAAATCTAAATTGGATCAATTAGTTGACGGAATGAATCACCAAGGAGTAGTTGTTGCAGCTTCTGCTTTTCAGTATGCAACGATTGATGATTTATTTGCAGTTGCAGCTCAAAAAAATGAAGATCCATTTTTCATCCTTTTGGACGGCGTTGAAGATCCGCATAACTTAGGTTCGATCATGAGAACCGCTGATGCTATTGGAGCACACGGAATCATCATTCCTAAAAGACGAGCTGTAGGTTTAACGGCTACTGTTGCTAAAGCTTCAACCGGAGCGATAGAGCATGTAGCGGTTGCACGAGTAACCAATTTAGTTCAAGCTATAAAAGAATTAAAAGAACGCGGATTATGGTTGTATGGAACAGACATGGAAGGTCAAGATTACCGACAATGGGAAACTACTTTACCTATCGGATTGGTAATGGGCAATGAAGGAAAAGGCATTTCTCGTTTAGTAAAAGAACAAATGGATGGTATGATTACTATACCCATGACTGGACACGTTCAAAGTCTGAATGCTAGTGTAGCTGCAAGTTTATTGATGTATGAAGTATACCGTGGAAGAAATAAAATTTAGTACAATAGTTTAAAGAGGAAAGGGGGTCAAATAGCATGAAAAAAGAGTTGTTAATTGTTGATGGATACAATATTATTGGGGCATGGCCGCATTTAGTGAAACTAAAAAATCAAGATAAGATGGAAGATGCCAGAGACTCATTATTGCATGAGTTATCCAACTACCAAAAATACACCGGCATAAAAATTCGTGTGATATTTGACGCCCAGTTTGTTCCTGGGATCCAAAAATCGTATGAAAAATATCAATTAACGGTTGTTTTCACGAAAGAAGGAGAAACTGCGGATAGTTATATAGAACGTGTTGTTGGAATTGAGAATACGATAGTTACACAAGTGACAGTCGCCACAAGTGATCTTGCTGAACAATGGATTGTTTTTCAAAAAGGTGCTTTGCGAAAATCAGCTAATGAACTCTTTAGTGATGTCAAACGTATCAAAAAAGCAATTGAAGCCGATACTAAAGAGTATCGATTGCAAAGTTATCGTAGAAATTCACCCTGGTCGCATCATCAAATGGATAGATTGGAAAAATTGAGAGATGATTTAACGAAATATTAAATGCTATTTTGAGAGTTTTCGAGAATGGTAGAC
The DNA here is from genome assembly GCF_000745125.1 of Carnobacterium jeotgali MS3. Lineage (GTDB taxonomy): Bacteria > Bacillota > Bacilli > Lactobacillales > Carnobacteriaceae > Carnobacterium_B > Carnobacterium_B jeotgali. The sequence goes on along the minus strand of NZ_JQNF01000010.1, from coordinate 625,653 downwards.
AATCTAAATAACAAACGTTATCCAATTAATCTTACTAGTTCAGCCACTTAAAGGAGGCAATAGGTTTGGCCAATGAAGAAGATGCAATCTCACTTATGAGCGACGACGAATTGATCAACATAATCAAAAATGGAGATGGGTATCCGTTCCAAATTTTATTTAGGCGTTATCATCCTTTGGTAACCAATTTAACAAAAGAGTACTACCTTAAAAGTTATGAGCAAGAAGATTTATGGCAAGAAGCGCGGATGGTCTTTCACAAGACAATACAAACTTACGATAAAGGTAAAGGACACACGTTTGGAAATTTCTACAAGTTGAATTTTAAACACCATATTTTCAGTTTGATTCGAAAAGATATGGCTAAGAAACGGCGGATCGAAAAAATTGCTGAATCATTAGATGGCATGTTAGAAAAGGGAATGAGTCCTCAGTACATAATGAATGGAAAAGAAGGACTGTCTGCGTTAGATATTTTACAAGTTAAAGAAAAATTAGCTGGCTATCACCATACATTGTCAAATTTAGAGCAGCAAGTGTTTTCTCTGTACTTAAAAAATAAAGAAATTGATGAGATTGCTCAGCAATTAAATTGTGATAATCTGCAAATAAAAAATGCGTTAGACCGTTGCAAGCGTAAAATGAAACAAGTATTGGAAAACTAGCTGTTACTGAAATGTTCACAAAAGAAATTTATAAGTGAAAAAATGAAAGCGTATCCTTTTAAACTTCTGTTTTTTTGAGAAATAAAAATTCTACCATTCTCGTAAGTTTTTAAAACAAAACAACAAGACATAGGCCAGATGAAAGATGCCTATCTCTTGTTGTTTTATACTGATTTAAAGTTTAAATCGTTCTGTCTAATAATGACATAGTTACTTTACGAATAATTTTTTTTTCTGGACTATCTGGTAATTGATTAATGCGTGTTAAGGCTTTTCGGGTGTATTTACCAGCCAACTGTTGTGCTTCGTCCAATCCGCCTAAATCCGTTACCAATTGTTGGACTTTAATGGTGTCTTCGTTTGTTATCTTCTCTTTTTTTTCAAGTAGTACTTGAAAAGCAGAATGATCTTTTCGCATAGCATAAATAAGAGGTGCGGAATAGATTCCTTGTCTCACATCTTCTAAAACAGGCTTTCCAAAAGATTCAGCTGTTTGAGAATAGTCTAGTATATCATCCATAATCTGAAATGCCATTCCAATATGACTTCCAATATAATAGCAATTTCGAGCAAATCGTTCTGATTGCCCACCTTCTAGCGCACCTGAATAACAAGCAAGAGCAAATAATTGAGCTGTTTTTCCAGATATTTGAGTCAAATAATTCCGAACTGTTATTTTTTGGTTGTATCTTAAATGCATTTGGTCAATTTCGCCCATTAAGATTCGTTCCATCCCGTTGGTGTTAATCTGCATTTGTTTCATAGAATTAGAATAATCAGTTAGCAGTTTAAATGACACGGTAAATAAATAATCACCAGCATACACAGCTACATCTTTGCCGTATTTTGATTGAATCGTTGATTGACCACGGCGTTTAGGGGAGTCATCAATGACATCGTCATGAATTAAAGTAGCCATATGCAGTATTTCAATAGCAGCCGCAAAAGCGCGTGCTCGGCGAGGATCATGATCCTCGCCAAACGTTGAAAACAATAAGGTGAAAGCTGGACGAACCAGCTTTCCGCCAGTATGCATCATATCCATTAAAGCATGTTCAATTGATTTATTGCGAAGATGGATTCTCGAATCCATTAATTCGATTGTTTGCATTAATTCAGACTGTAATTCAGGGTAGGCTTCCCACATTGGATGAATCTGCATGTGTATTCCCCTTTCATTTCATAAAGTTAAGTACAATAAAATTGTGACTTTTAAGAATTTGTACATGTAGTGTTACGTTGCTTTTTCTTGTTAAGTTGCTGAGTATGACTTTGGAAATTTTTTAGTGTTCGCACATGAGTCATTAGGTAATTAGCTGCAATGCCAATCGCGATACCGGATAAAATTCCCATAAAGGATAGAATAGGCAAGTAAAGCATGACGGTCCAAGTCTGGGAGATCCAACTTGCGACAACTAATTGACCAACATTGTGCAAAATACCTCCAGTAGCACTGATTCCAATGATACTCACTCGCTTTGGTCCAAGTTGCTTTACTGCTAGCATCCCAACATAACTCAGCATGGCTCCGGCGCAACTGTACATAAACGTAGACAATGTACCTCCAAGAAGAGTCGTCATAATAAGCCTCATCCAGACTACAGTAAAACTATCTTTTAATGGTAAAGTAAAGATAGCTACGATAGTAATCAGATTAGCAATACCAAGTTTAGCACCTGGAGCAAATGCAAAAGGAAACGGGATGCTCCTTTCGACTAAACTTAAAACAACAGCTTGTGCTGCTAATAATGCAATATATACAAGTTTTTGATTTCGAGTCATAGACACCAGTCCTTATTTAGGTGAGATTAGTTGAATAACGAGTGCTTGTTTGTGTAGCAAATCAAAAATAACAAGAGACAAAAAAGAACAGCTCGTTCGTTCTTCTTTCTATCTTAACATTTTTTTCTACTCCATACATGAAGTTTAGCAGCAATTGATCCATAAGAAAATGAGTGGAGGTAGAGAGACCTACCTTCACTCATCTAGTATGAATAATCTATAAAATCATTTTTTATTTGTATAAAGATTTAGGTGTACCGTACCACCATTTACCGGCAAATTTTTGAATCCATGGAATCACGTAGTAGTCTAAACCAAATGCGCGACCAGAACCATTCATCAAAGCAATAGCAGCGAAGATAAACCAAATGTTGACCCAGTAGAACATACCAGATAAAGCAAAGCTGACAACTAAAGCAACAGTAGCAGCATTAGCTAACCAAGTGAACAAACCAGCAATGATAGCTAAACCAATAGCAATTTCCACACAAGTCATGAACTTTTGGAAAATTAAAGCGACTTCAGGAGTTGGAATCATGAATTCCATAATGCTGTTAAACCAACCAGGAGCATGATCGAAAACCATCATCGGTTCTTCACCGTATACATAGCTTAGGCCAAAGATCGGTTTTGCGACTTCTGTAACGTCACCGGCGGCCTCTGAAGCTCCACTAGTTACATCTTGCAACCATGAAAATGGTAAAGCTACGTTATCACCAAACCAACTTTGAGAGCCGAATAAACCAAAGGCCTTTTTAACTCCTTCAAAACACCACATACTACCATAGAAGACTCTTAAAGGAACGCTCCATAAAACATTACCGTAACGAGAAAGGTGGCCACGGAAAATATTCCGTTGATCTTTAATGTGGAAGAATTCATGGAATAAATATTGTACCATGTAGTATCCAGAACGAATATCTAAGAAATATTTTAAGTTAACAATGTGTTTCATTAACATAGCTAAGAATCCGCTAAGGTGGAATTTATCCATTAAATAAGCAACGCCATATTTAGAACCGATTGAAACCATAGTACCTTGATAATTTGATTCGAATTTATGTTTTTCATTTCCTTCAATAGCTGCAATAACATTTACTGCTGCAGTGTGACCAGTTTGTTCAGCAGCTTGTACGATTTGAGGAGTTGGTTTTCCTTCTTCTTCCTCATAGTAGACAAGATCTCCAATAACATAAACGTTTTCTAACCCTTTAGCTTCCATAAATTCGTTCGCAACTAAACGACCAGCACGAGCTTGTTCCATTCCGAATTCTGCTGTATCTGTGTTCGCTTTAACGCCAGCGGTCCAGACTAATGTTTTTGTAGGAATTTCTTCACCAGATTTCAATAAAACTGAATCTGAACCAACACTTATAATTGGAGCATTTTTCATAATCTTGATGCCTTTTTTCGTCATGAAGTTTTCAGCTTTATCAGCATCTTGACGAGGAAGAGTATTCAAGATAGTTGGAGCAGCTTCTACAACTATCAATTCAATTTCTGAAGCGTCAAATTTATATTTGTTCGCTAAAACAGTTTTCCAATCTAATAATTCTCCAACCATTTCAATCCCTGTAAATCCAGAACCACAAATAACGAAACGCATCATTGCTGCGCGTTTTGCTGCATCGTGTTCGATAGCTGCAGCTGCAACTGTTGTTTCAATATGATGACGTAAGCGAACTGCATCTTCTAATGACCAAAGAGTGAAGCCATTTTCCTTAACACCAGGTGTTCCGAAATCATTGGGTTCTCCACCCATTCCTAGAACTAAATAATCATATGAATAAGAGCCATTTTCAGTTACAACCATTTTTTTGTCGTGGTCAACAGCCGTAACGTTATCAGTTACTAAGTTAACATTTTTCTTACGAGCAAATAATCTTTGTAAATCGTATTGGATTGCTTCAGGTTCAACGCGTCCTCCAGCCACTTCATGTAATTCTGTCATATAAGTAAGATAAGAATGGCGATCGATCAAAGTAATCGTAACATCTTTATTTTTTTTCAGTTTTTTAGCTAATTGTTTTGTAGCAGCAACACCGGCAAATCCAGCGCCAACAACAACCACATTTGTTTGAGTCATTTTTTTCGAGCTCCTTTTTTAATCGTTTTTTTTCATAAGATTTATACTATAAAGAAAAATAAGTTAATAAAATAAACTGAATAATTAAAATAAAACCGAGTTAGTTAAAAGTTTCACAATTAACTAATAAACATAGTATACAAAAAAAAACTGATATGTCCACGTTTTAAAAAGGGTTTTTTCAAAAAAATAATTGGCTAATGAGTTTTTTTATGAAATAATTATCAAACTCTTGTTTAAAACACTGTTAAATCAATAAAAAAGAATAAAGCATCAAAATGCCGAAAATGTCACATTATGGACAAATTCCCTTTAGTAACAACGAACAGGTGCTTTTTTTCAAAAAAAAAAATGATAACTAAAAAAAACGTTGTAAAGTTTTTTTCTTAATATAAGAGCAAGTTTGTGATAAATAAATAAGTAAAATCAAAGGATTATTGAAATATAAATGAATAAAAAAAATGGAAATTAAGTTAAAAACATTGATATCACCTAATTATTTAAAATTATATAGAAGGAACAATGGGAATGAATTTTCAAAATGACAATATCATGTGAAAAAGTAGACAATAAAAAAGAAAACGGTTATACTATTCACGAATGGTCGACCGAATGAAAAATTTTTATTAGGGAAGCTAGAATTTAAAAATAGGTAGGAGATTAATTATGAAATTCAAAACAGGTTTGAAATTGGCATCAGTCGTTTTTGCTTCGACATTTATTTTGACAGCATGTGGTTCTGAGGATACAACGAGTTCGACTGAATCTGGCAAGTTAGAGGATGGTCATTACATATTAGAAGAAAAGAATTTTGATGACAATGGTTGGAGCGTTGTTTTTAACATGACTACGGAAGGCGGAAAAATTACAGAGTCTGACTATGATTATGTCAATGATGCTGGAGATTTGAAATCTAAAGACGCAGAGTACCAAAAAATAATGGAAGAAAAAGTGGGGACTGGTCCTATTGAGTATATTCCGGTATACAACAAAGCTCTAGTTGATAAACAAGACCCTTCATCTGTAGAAGTTATTTCAGGAGCAACTCATTCTCATGACTTATTTGTGGAGTATGCACAACAATTGGTTGATGCAGCAGCAGAAGGTAAAACAGAAACAATTGAAATAGATAACTAAACCTTCTTTATGAAGAACTTTTTACCAAAGGAAATACTTTTGGTAAGGATTGTAAAGGTTGCTATTAAATGACATAATATAGGGGTCTTGGATAAATTTCTAAGACCCGTTTATTTTAAAAAAAAAATTAGTGAAATGATATACAAACAGCTAAATGACTAAATTATGAGGAGTTTTTTTTATGAAGAAAAGTAGCATTATGAAAGCAATGCTGTCTATACTAGTTGTGTCGTTCCTGATTGTTGGGTGCGGAAAAGCAAGTAATACTAAAGAACGTGCATTAACCGATGAACCTTTTGAAAGAACTGAATTTTTGATGGGAACGGTTGTGAAAGTTACGATTTATAATCAAGATAAACAAGCAGCCTTGGATGCGGCTTTTAATCGAATTGAGGAACTAGCGGGTTTGATTACCGTTGATGAAGTAGACGGAGGTTCAGAAGTTGAAAAAATCAATGAACAAGCAGGTATAAAACCTGTCCAAGTAACCGATGACTTGTATTATTTATTACAGGCGGCTTATGACTATAGTAAAAGTACGTCAGGCAGCTTTGATATGACTATCGGACCAATCACGGAATTGTGGCATATTGGTTTTGATGATGCTAGAAAGCCTGAACAATCTGAAATCGATGCTGCGTTGACATTAATTGATTATTCGAAAGTGGAATTTGATGATGAAGCTCAAACAGTTTATCTTCCAGAAAAAGGTATGCGAATAGATTTAGGAGCTATTGCTAAAGGATTTATTACAGATGAAGTAGTGGATGTGTTAAAAGAGTACGAAGTAGATACAGCAATTGTTGATTTAGGTGGAAATATTTATGTATTAGGAGACAGCGCTAGAGGCGAAGATGTGGGTTGGAATGTAGGGATTCAAGATCCGTTTGAAACACGTGGGAAGATAATAGGTTCTTTAGTTTTAAGTAACAAATCAATTGTAACATCCGGAATTTATGAACGGTTCATTGAAGTAGATGGTGTAAATTACCATCACTTAATGAATCCTGAAAACGGGTATCCTTTTGATAACGAGATAGCAGGAGTAAGTGTGATTACTAAAAAGTCTATTGATGGTGATGGACTGTCAACGTCGCTATTTTCTAAAGGTTTGAAAGAAGGCATGAAATATGTTAATACATTGGAAGATGTTGATGCAATATTTGTAACGAAAGATAAAAAAGTCTATGTTTCTGACGGTTTGAAAGAATCATTCAAGTTAACAAATGATGACTTTACATTAAAATAAAAACAAAGAGGGATAAAGATGCCGATAACGACCTTTTTTAAATTAGTAGAGATTCAAACGAAACTAGCTAGTTTTTTTCCTTTCCTATTAGGAACGCTATTTGCAGCTTATTATTTTAATGCGTTCAATCTAATAAATACACTTATCTTCTTTGTAGCAATGCTTATTTTTGATATGACAACAACAGCTATCAATAACTTGATGGATTATCAAAAAGCTAAAGATAATGGATATAAAGATGAAGTAAATGTGATTGGACAAGAAAAAATATCGGAAAAACTAGTCATTCGTCTTATTATAGGAATGTTGATTGTTGCAATGCTCTTAGGTTTTTTGCTCGTATTTAGAACGAATATCATTTTATTAGTAATAGGTGCAGGTTGTTTTTTTATAGGGATTTTTTATACTTTTGGACCAATACCCATTTCAAGAATGCCTTTAGGCGAGCCTATTTCAGGATTAGTAATGGGGTTTGGTATCTTTTTCATTGCAGCTTTTGTAAATGTTAAAGATACTAATTTATTAAGTTTATTATTTTCAAAACAAAGTTTTATTCTAGAAGGAAATCTAGTTTCTATTTTGTCACTGTTTTTTGTATCATTGCCAACGGTATTTTTAATTGCCAATATTATGTTGGCAAATAATACGTGTGACTTAGAACAAGATATTATTAACCATCGTTACACTTTGCCTTTTTATATTGGTAAAAAGCAAGCTGTTCAATTATTTAATGTGTTAGTATACTTGAGTTATGTAGTGATTGTTTTAGCTGTTTTATTAGGACTGTTACATCCTGTTTTGTTGCTCTTGTTGGGAACGATAATACCTATGAGAAAAAATTTAGCTGTATATAATGACAAACAGGTGAAATCAGAAACATTTATAATTGCGATAAAAAACATTGTTTTATTTAGCAGCAGCGAAGTTGTGTTGCTAGCTGTTAGTCTGTTGTTTAAGTAAATGTGAAAGAGCGTGTTGACATGTTTCGTAAGTGATGGTAAATTATGTAAGATGTCATTCGTCCGTAGAAATAGTAGGGAATAGGTGAAAAAATGAGTGGTAAAAAAACATCTTTAGCTTGTTCTGTTTGTGGGTCTAGAAATTATTCTAAAAAAGTAAATGAAGGAAATCGCACAGAACGCTTAGAAGTGAAAAAATTCTGTAAATATTGCAATCAACATACATTACATCGTGAAACGAAATAACCAAAAAAGTCTCAATGCCAATTTGGAGGGAACAAAAATGAAGAAAATAAAAAACTTTTTTGGCGGCGTACGCCAAGAAATCAAAGCAGTTACTTGGCCTACTGGTAAAGAACTTAGAAAGTATACATTGACTGTTTTTGTGGTCTGCCTATTATTTGCTCTTTTCTTTGCGGTTGTTGACTTTGGAATCGATGCAATCTTAGATTTGATTCTATAAGATGACTGGAATAGAGAAACCACTAGCGTGAAGCTTTGCGTGATGGTATAATAAATTCACTAATGAATGCACGAAACCTTCTTTAAAAGTAAATGAAGGTTTTTTTGTATGTTGTGAAAAATAAATTGACTAGCCGCTATCAAAAATATAACTGGCAATAACTAATGAATAGGAGTGATACACGTGGAAGAAATAGAAAGTGCAAAACAGTGGTATGTCTTACACACATATTCTGGCTATGAAAATAAAGTAAAGCAAAATATCGAATCTAGAGCAAATAGCATGGGTATGGGGGATTATATTTTCCGAGTTGTTATCCCTGAAGAAGAAGAAAAAGAAGTGAAAAATGGTAAAGAAAAAGTGAATATGAAAAAAACTTTTCCTGGATATGTTTTAGTTGAAATGATCATGTCTGATGATTCTTGGTACGTTGTTCGTAACACGCCGGGTGTAACCGGCTTTGTTGGATCACATGGAGCAGGTAGTAAACCAGCTCCGCTTTTGAATTCAGAAATAGAAGTTATTTTACGTCGTATCGGTATGAGTGCTCGTCATCAAGAAATTAACTTTGAAGTTGGCGAAACAGTTACGATCATTGAAGGAGCATTTAGTGGCCTGACAGGTAAAATCACTGAAATCGAAATGGAAAAAGCGAAACTTAAAGTTAATGTTGAAATGTTTGGTCGTGAAACAAGTACAGAACTTGATTTTGAACAAGCAGATAAACTGTAAATTGGTGAATACTACGGAGCATGTTTTAGATGAAGCGTAGACTACAAAAAAGAGCTTGGGCAGAAATGCCAAAGTTCTTTTTTTGTAGATGGGATATGAATTATTGAATAGTGAATGAGTAGTATACATCTCCGGTAGTGCCGAGTTTATCATAGCTTCGTTCGTTAAATGTAATGGTTTAGTTGTAATTGTGCTAAAATATGCGGGTAATTTATCCAAAATGTTGCTGTTGCAGTCGGACGACTATAAGACTCGTCACGGTTAACAATTAAAATCAGCTTATAAATAGGATGTTCTTGGAATTTAAATACGATTAAACACATGGTCAGTCCACCACCTACTTTATTTACAAGTATATGCTAAAGAGTGGTATGGTATACTAGAAAAAACGGAATGAGCAGGTGAAGGTTAATGAGAGAACTTATTTTGTTACTCGCGAATAGTGTAAATGAGGTTCATGATATTTTGAATCAGATATTTGGTATGAGTATGTCTGATAAAGATCTGCATTTTTGGGTTTTTGGGATCATGGGTATCATTTTATTTCTAGTTGTTTATATTATATTTAAGATAATTGAGAAATGGAAATTTAGTGCAACGATTCTTTCATTTATATTCACTTTTACAATGATGACTGTGCTGGTCTTTGCTATTGAAATTCAACAAGCGATTACAAATCGAGGCAATATGGAGTTTGCGGATGCTGCAATGGGGTTATGGGGATTTATTGTCTTCTTTGCTCTATATACCATTATCGTTGGGATTATTTATAGTATCTATTCTCGTACTAAGAAGAAAAAGAAAGTGGCCGCGCTAGATAAAAAAGACGGTAACTTGAAAGCGACGACGCAAGAACCGGAAGAAAAAGCGACGGTTTATCGTTCACAAGTTAAAAAAACAACTAAGTTTAAAAAGTAGTTGCAAATCCATTATTTGAATGGTATAGTATTTTGGTACGTTTTACGTATGCGTCAAATGTGGGAGGGGAAATATTAACCCCATTAACCACATCACGGACTCAATCAAGGAGGTATGTCACGTGGCTAAAAAAGTAGTTAAATTAGTTAAATTGCAAATTCCTGCAGGGAAAGCAACTCCAGCTCCACCCGTAGGTCCAGCTTTAGGTCAAGCACAAATCAACATCATGGGATTCTGTAAAGAATTCAATGCTCGTACTGCTGATTTAAATGGATTAATCACTCCCGTTGTTATTTCTGTATATGAAGATCGTTCATTTACATTTATTACAAAAACTCCACCTGCTGCTGTTTTACTTAAAAAAGCTGCTGGTGTTGAATCTGGTTCTGGTGAACCAAACACTAAAAAAGTTGCAAAAGTAACTCGCGACCAAGTAAGAGAAATTGCAGAAACAAAAATGGCTGATTTAAACGCATCAGACGTTGAATCTGCTATGTTAATGATCGAAGGTACTGCAAGAAGCATGGGATTCACTGTAGAAGGTTAATTCTGTAGTCCGCTTCTCAGTATACCTTATGCGTAATGGTGTAAGGATTAAGTGGGAGGTAAAACCGTTATAACCACAATCAAGGAGGAAAAAAATTATGGCTAAAAAAAGTAAACAATATTTAGCAGCAGTTGAAAAAGTTGATGTTTTAAAAGCTTATTCATTAGAAGAAGCTGTAGCATTAGTTAAAGACGTTAATTTTGCTAAATTTGACGCAACTGTAGAAGTTGCTTATAGACTTGGCGTTGACCCTAAGAAAGCTGACCAACAAATTCGTGGAGCAGTTGTTCTTCCAAACGGAACAGGGAAAACTCAAAAAGTATTAGTATTTGCTAAAGGCGAAAAAGCTAAAGAAGCTGAAGCTGCTGGAGCAGATTACGTAGGAGAAGCTGAATTAGTTCAAAAAATCAATGGCGGATGGTTTGATTTCGACGTTGTTGTAGCAACTCCAGACATGATGGCTGAAGTTGGTCGTCTTGGACGTGTTTTAGGACCTAAAGGCCTAATGCCAAACCCTAAAACTGGTACTGTTACAATGGACGTTACTAAAGCAATCAACGAAATCAAAGCTGGTAAAGTAACTTACCGTGTTGACAAAGCAGGGAATGTTCATGCTCCAATCGGTAAAGTATCATTTGACAATGCTAAATTAGTTGAGAACTTCAAAACAATTAATGACACAATGTTAAGAGTTAAACCTTCAACTGCAAAAGGCGAATACATCAAAAACATTACAGTAACTACTACTTTTGGACCTGGTGTTAAAGTTGATGCAGGATCATTTAAATAAATAACTATTAAAAGTCTTGACCTAGACGATGGAAATTGTTAAAATCGTCTAGGTTAAGAAATATTACCGAAGACAGTAGGTGGCTGATGCCTTAATTTCCTGCCGAGGATGAATATGTGAAAACATACAATTATCCCTCTATGTCTAAGGTGACGTAGAGTTTTTTGCGTTTAATGAGCCTTTAAGCTTTTGAAAACAAAGAATTCTAGCCAATCGATCGGGAGGTGAAAAATTAATGAGTCAAGCAGCAATCGCAAAAAAACAAGAATTAGTTGATTTAGCATCAACTAAATTTAAAGAAGCAGCTTCAGTAGTCGTAATGGACTACCGTGGATTAACTGTTGAAGAGGTGACTAATTTACGTAAACAATTACGTGATGCAGGAATCCAAATGAAAGTTATCAAAAATTCAGTTTTAAGCCGTGCAGCAGAAGCAGCAGGTTTAGAAGGAATGGACGATGTTTTTAAAGGACCTACAGCAATTGCTTTTAGTAATGATGACGTGGTAGCACCTGCAAAAATTATCGCTGAATTTGCTAAAGGAGCAGCTGCATTAGAAATCAAAGGTGGCGTAATTGAAGGACGTGTTTCTTCAGCTACTGAAATCAATGCTCTTGCAACATTACCAGATCGCGATGGTTTGTTATCAATGTTGTTATCTGTACTTCAAGCACCAGTTCGCAATACTGCACTTGCTATCAAAGCAGTTGCAGAATCAAAAGAAGAAGTAGCTTAATTAAGCGAGTTTTTCTTGAATATCAAGCAAGTTGAATCAAAAAAAAAATACCCAATAATGGAGGAAACCAACAATGGCATTAAACATTGAACAAATCGTTGCTGACTTGAAAGAATCAACGATTTTAGAATTAAACGACTTAGTAAAAGCAATCGAAGAAGAATTTGGCGTAACTGCAGCAGCTCCTGTAGCAGCAGCAGGTGCTGGAGAATCAGCAGCAGCTGAACAAACTGAATTTACAGTAGAATTAACTTCTGCTGGAGACTCAAAAATTAAAGTTATCAAAGCTGTACGTGAAGCTACAGGCCTTGGCTTGAAAGAAGCTAAAGGATTAGTTGATGGAGCACCAGCAGCAATCAAAGAAAACATTTCTAAAGAAGATGCTGAAGCTTTGAAAGAAGCTTTAGAAGCAGCTGGAGCATCTGTAGAAGTTAAATAATTTAACTTTACTATGCTTTTAAAAAGACACGCAGTCCGCTGCGTGTCTTTTTTATCTTTATTGAGTGATAAGCGAGTTGTTAAAAAGCTAAATTAAGGAGGAATAAATATGTCAGATCATTATTTTACTAATAAACCCACTGTTGTAAGTGAAACAGCTGCTTGGACATATACATTACGCGGGCACGAGTTTAAATTCGTCACTGACGCAGGAGTGTTTTCTAAAAAAACGGTTGATTTTGGTTCTCGATTATTAATTGAAGCCTTTGATTTTTCAGAGATGATTCCAGGCGATCTATTAGATGTTGGATGCGGATATGGTCCAATGGGCTTGGCGTTAGCAAAAGAAGACCCTGAACGTAAAGTGGAAATGGTTGACGTCAATGAGCGGGCACTAGGATTAGCTAAACAAAATGCATCAAATAATCGGTTGCCAAATGTGTTGATCCATACATCAGATATCTATGAATCAGTAGTAGGGAAAGATTTTGCGGCAATCGTTAGCAATCCTCCTATTCGTGCGGGTAAGGAAGTGGTTCATGGTATTTTAACCGGTGCTTTTGAGCTATTAAAAAAGGGTGGTACGTTGACGATTGTGATTCAGAAAAAACAAGGTGCACCGAGTGCTAAGGCTAAAATGGAAGAAACATTTGGCAATGCTCAAGTAATGGTTAAAGATAAAGGGTATTGGATTATTCAAAGTGTGAAAAACTAAAAAAATGATTGACTTAACCAGAGTAATAATGTAAAATAATCTAATGCATATAGTGTGTCTTAAAGAAGAAAAACTTGTTTTGAAATATTGTCCAGAACAAGTTTAAAGAAGAAAACAAAAGGAAATGGATTTTTATTTTTTAAAAGTTCACGAATCTTTTGGTTTTTTTTTGCCAAAAAATAGACGGATATATAGATTGTTACTTGTTTTTAATAAAAGTAACGTAAATGAAATATATTAATTTGCTTAGAACGACCACACTAAAAACAGTTTGAGGGGTGAACAGGTTGGCAGGCCATTTAGTAAATTACGGTAAGCACCGTACACGTAGAAGTTTTTCACGTATCCATGAGGTTTTAGAACTTCCAAATTTAATTGAAATTCAAACTGATTCTTACCAATGGTTCTTAGATGAAGGATTACGCGAAATGTTTAAAGACATTTCTCCAATCGATGATTTTGCTGGAAATCTTTCATTAGAATTTACGGATTACCAGTTACAAGAACCTAAATATACCGTTGAAGAAGCTCGCTCACATGACGCAAACTATTCAGCTCCAATCTATGTTAAATTACGTTTAATTAACAAAGAAAGTGGAGAAGTTAAAGAACAAGAAGTTTTCTTTGGCGATTTCCCATTAATGACAGAAATGGGGACATTCGTTATTAACGGAGCAGAACGAGTAATCGTTTCTCAATTAGTACGTTCTCCAGGTGTTTATTTCCATGGAAAATTAGATAAAAACGGTAAAGAAGGATTTGGTTCAACTCTTATCCCTAACCGTGGAGCATGGCTTGAATTTGAAACTGATGCAAAAGACCTTTCTTATGTTCGTATAGACCGTACACGTAAAATACCATTAACTGTATTGGTTCGTGCATTAGGATTTGGATCAGATGATCAAATTTTGGAAATCTTTGGTGACAACGAAAGTCTTCGTTTAACAATGGAAAAAGATTTGCACAAAAACGCTAGCGATTCTCGTACAGAAGAAGCCTTGAAAGATGTTTATGAACGTCTTCGTCCAGGTGAGCCCAAAACAGCGGATAGTTCAAGAAGCTTATTAACAGCTCGCTTTTTCGATCCAAAACGTTATGACTTAGCAAATGTTGGTCGTTACAAAGTAAATAAAAAATTAAACTTAGCAACACGTTTATTCAATCAAACATTGGCTGAAACATTAGTTGACCCTGAAACAGGCGAAATCATTGTTGAAGCAGGTACATTTTTAGACCGTGATCAAATGAACAAGTTAACACCGTATTTGACTGCTGGTTTAAACAGTGTGACATATTATCCATCAGAAGACAGTGTTGTTCCAGAACCTGTAGAATTACAAGTTGTAAAAGTCTTTTCTCAAAAAGACCCAGAACGCGTTGTAAATATGATTGGAAACAAAATAATTGCTGATGAAACAAAAAATGCTACACCAGCTGATATTTTAGCTTCTATGAGTTATTTCTTTAACTTACAAGAAGGTATTGGCAATGTAGACGATATTGACCACTTAGGAAACCGTCGTATTCGTTCAGTAGGTGAATTGTTGCAAAATCAATTCCGTATTGGTTTGTCTCGTATGGAACGTGTGGTTCGTGAACGTATGTCTATCCAAGATATGGCTACAGTTACACCGCAACAATTGATCAATATTCGTCCAGTTGTAGCATCAATCAAAGAATTCTTTGGTTCATCTCAATTGTCTCAGTTCATGGACCAAACAAACCCATTGGGTGAGTTGACTCATAAACGTCGTCTATCTGCATTAGGACCCGGTGGATTAACTAGGGACCGTGCTGGATATGAAGTTCGTGATGTGCATTATTCCCATTATGGCCGTATGTGTCCGATTGAAACACCAGAAGGTCCAAACATTGGACTAATCAACAGTCTATCAAGTTACGCTAAAGTAAATAAATTTGGTTTCATTGAAACGCCTTACCGTCGTGTTGACCGCGAAACAGGTGTTGTTACGGATCAAATTGATTACCTAACAGCTGACGAAGAAGATAACTATGTTGTTGCACAAGCAAATGCTCCATTAAATGAAGATGGCACATTTACAAATGATATTGTACTTGCTCGTTACGTGGAAGAAAACTTAGAGGTTCCTATTAGTCGTGTTGACTACATGGACGTTTCTCCTAAACAAGTAGTCGCAGTAGCAACAGCTTGTATTCCGTTCTTAGAAAATGATGATAGTAACCGTGCTCTTATGGGAGCAAACATGCAACGTCAAGCTGTTCCATTAATCCACCCTCAAGGACCACTTGTTGGAACGGGTATGGAACACGTAGCTGCTCGAGATTCAGGAGCTGCATTGATTTGTAAAAATGATGGTATCGTTGAATACGTAGATGCAAATGAAATCCGCGTACGTCAAGAAAATGGTGCTTTGAACAAATACGCGGTAACAAAATTCCGTCGTTCAAATTCAGGTACTTGTTACAACCAACGCCCAATCGTAGAAAAAGGCGATCGCGTTGAAAAAGGTGAAATCTTAGCCGATGGTTCTTCTATGGAAAATGGCGAAATGGCTTTAGGTCAAAACCCATTAGTAGCCTTCATGACATGGGAAGGTTATAACTATGAAGATGCTATCATCATGAGCGAACGCTTAGTTAAAGATGATGTATACACTTCTATTCATATTGAAGAATTTGAATCAGAAGCACGTGATACAAAACTTGGGCCTGAAGAAATTACTCGTGAACTTCCAAACGTTGGAGACGACGCTTTGAAAGACTTAGACGAAATGGGAATTATCCGTATCGGTGCTGAAGTAAAAGATGGCGATTTATTAGTTGGTAAAGTAACTCCTAAAGGGGTAACTGAATTATCTGCTGAAGAGCGTCTATTACATGCTATCTTTGGTGAAAAAGCTCGTGAAGTTAGAGATACATCTCTTCGTGTACCACATGGTGGTGGCGGAACAGTTCATGATGTTAAAATCTTTACTCGTGAAGCAGGCGATGAATTATCACCAGGCGTAAATATGCTTGTTCGTGTTTACATCGTTCAAAAACGTAAAATTAACGAAGGGGATAAAATGGCCGGACGTCATGGTAATAAAGGGGTTGTCTCTTTGATCATGCCGGAAGAAGATATGCCATTTATGCCTGACGGAACTCCAGTTGACATCATGTTGAACCCATTAGGGGTACCATCACGTATGAATATTGGACAAGTATTAGAATTGCACATTGGAATGGCTGCTCGTCAGTTAGGTATCCACATTGCAACACCAGTATTTGATGGAGCGTCAGATGAAGATGTATGGGACACTGTTAGAGAAGCTGGAATGGCTGCTGATGCGAAAACTGTATTATATGATGGACGCACAGGAGAACCTTTCGATAACCGTATTTCTGTTGGAGTTATGTACATGATTAAATTAGCCCACATGGTTGATGATAAGTTACATGCACGTTCAACTGGACCTTACTCATTAGTTACACAACAACCATTGGGTGGTAAAGCTCAATTTGGTGGACAACGTTTTGGAGAAATGGAAGTTTGGGCTCTTGAAGCGTATGGGGCAGCTTATACACTACAAGAAATCTTAACTTACAAATCCGATGATGTTGTTGGTCGTGTGAAAACATATGAAGCAATTGTTAAAGGCGAAAAAATTCCAAAACCAGGTGTTCCAGAATCATTCCGCGTATTAGTAAAAGAATTGCAATCATTAGGTTTAGACATGAAAGTGCTAAATGAAAATGATGAATTAATTGAATTGCGTGATATGGATGATGATGACGATATCGTGAACCCAGATGCATTAAATAAATATGCTGAAGAGCAAGAAAAGATTCGCGCTGAAGCAGCTGAACAAGAAAGATTAAAAGAAGACTAAAACGGGCAGAACTCGAATGGTTCATAAGTTGACATGACTTAAGTGACTATTCGAGCACTCCTTTTAAAACAAAGATAGATACCACTATCTATAAAAAAAACAATAGAGCAGGTAGGGCAGCTCAACAAAAATAAAGGGAGGTTAGCCCCTTGATAGACGTTAATAATTTTGAAAGCATGCAGATTGGTTTGGCTTCTCCAGATAAAATCCGTAGTTGGTCTTATGGTGAAGTAAAAAAACCAGAAACCATTAACTACCGTACCTTAAAACCAGAACGTGATGGCTTGTTCTGTGAACGTATTTTTGGACCTTCAAAGGACTGGGAATGTGCTTGTGGAAAATACAAACGTATCCGTTATAAAGGGATTGTTTGTGACCGTTGTGGAGTAGAAGTTACACGCTCAAAAGTTCGTCGTGAACGTATGGGTCATATTGAATTAGCAGCACCAGTTTCTCACATTTGGTACTTTAAAGGTATTCCAAGTCGTATGGGTCTTGTCTTAGACATGAGTCCGCGTGCTCTTGAAGAAATCATTTACTTTGCCTCTTATGTGGTTATCGAACCAGGTAGCACTTCATTAGAAAAGAAACAATTATTAACAGAAAGAGAATACCGTGAAAAACGTGAACAATACGGCAATGAATTTCAAGCTGAAATGGGAGCAGAAGCGGTTAAACAACTCTTAAACGATGTTAAATTGGATCAAGAAGTTGAAGAATTAAAAGAAATCTTAAAAACAACTACAGGTCAAAAACGGACACGTGCTATTCGTCGCTTAGATATCTTAGAAGCATTCCGTAATTCTGGAAACCACCCTTCATGGATGGTAATGGATGTTATTCCTATCATCCCACCAGAAATTCGCCCAATGGTTCAATTAGAAGGTGGACGTTTCGCTACAAGTGACTTAAATGACTTGTACCGTCGTGTAATCAACCGTAACAACCGTTTGAAACGTTTATTAGATTTAAACGCTCCAAACATTATAGTACAAAATGAAAAACGTATGTTGCAAGAAGCAGTAGATGCATTGATCGATAATGGTCGTCGTGGCCGTCCAGTTACTGGACCAGGTAACCGTCCATTGAAATCATTGTCACATATGCTTAAAGGGAAACAAGGACGTTTCCGTCAAAACTTGCTAGGTAAACGTGTCGATTATTCAGGACGTTCTGTTATCGTTGTTGGACCTTTCTTGAAAATGTACCAATGTGGCTTACCAAAACAAATGGCAATTGAATTGTTCAAACCTTTTGTAATGAAAGAGTTAGTTTCACGTGATATTGCAAGTAACATTAAAAATGCAAAACGTAAAATTGACCGTCAAGATGATGCTATCTGGCCAATCTTAGAAGAAGTTATCCGTGAACATCCAGTACTATTGAACCGCGCACCTACTTTACACAGACTTGGAATTCAAGCATTTGAACCCGTTCTTGTTGAAGGTAAAGCTATCCGTCTTCACCCATTAGTATGTGAAGCGTATAATGCCGATTTTGATGGTGACCAAATGGCTGTCCACGTACCTTTAAGTGACGAAGCACAAGCTGAAGCTCGTATGTTGATGCTAGCTGCCCAAAACATTTTAAATCCAAAAGATGGTAAACCAGTAGTAACACCATCTCAAGATATGGTGTTAGGTAACTATTACCTAACAATGGAAGAAGAAGGACGCGAAGGCGAAGGAATGCAATTTAGTAGTTTGAATGAAGCAATGCTTGCTTACCAAAGCGGATATGTTCATTTGCATTCTAGAATTGCAATCAAACCAACTGATATTCCAAACAAACCATTTACTGAATGGCAAAAAGATAAATTAATGATCACTACTGTTGGTAAATTGATCTTTAACGATATCATGCCAAATGAATTCCCGTATATGAATGAACCAACACAAAGTAACTTAGAAGTGCAAACTCCAGACAGCTATTTTGTTGAAGGTGGCATAAATGTTCTTGAACACATTCAAGCTCAAGAATTAGTCAAACCATTCAAAAAGAAAAATCTTGGAAATATCATTGCTGAAGTATTCAAACGATTCAAAATAACTGAAACGTCTAAAATGCTAGACAGAATGAAAGATCTAGGATACAAATATTCAACAAAAGCTGGTATTACAGTTGGTATCTCCGACATCGTAGTATTAGAAGAAAAACAAGAAATTCTAGATAATGCTCATAAACAAGTTGAAAAAGTAACGAAACAATTCCGTCGTGGTTTAATTACGGATGAAGAACGTTATGAACGTGTTATTGATATCTGGAACAAAACAAAAGATCACATTCAAATCCGCTTAATGGAAAGTTTGAATGACCTTAACCCAATCTTCATGATGAGTGACTCTGGTGCCCGTGGGAATATTTCCAACTTTACTCAGCTTGCTGGTATGCGTGGATTGATGGCTGCACCGAATGGTCAAATCATGGAATTACCGGTTACTTCTAACTTCCGTGAAGGATTATCTGTCTTAGAAATGTTTATCTCTACCCATGGAGCTCGTAAAGGGATGACCGATACAGCCTTGAAAACAGCCGACTCAGGTTACTTGACTCGTCGTTTAGTTGACGTTGCACAAGATGTTATCATTCGTGAAACAGACTGTGGTTCTGACCGTGGATTAGTGATTCAAGCAATCAAAGAAGGAAACGAAGTAATTGAACCACTTGAAGAACGCCTATTAGGACGTTACACTCGTAAAACAGTCTTTAACCCTGAAGATGGAACAGTTATTATTGGTGAAAACCAAATTATTACTGAAGACATTGCAAGAGAGATAATAGCTGCAGGAATCGAAGAAATTACGATTCGTTCCGTATTTACATGTAATACTAAACACGGTGTATGTAAACATTGTTATGGCCGTAACTTAGCAACCGGTTCTGAAGTTGAAGTTGGAGAAGCAGTTGGAACAATTGCCGCTCAATCAATCGGAGAACCCGGTACTCAATTAACAATGCGTACGTTCCATACAGGTGGGGTTGCCGGAGATGATATTACTCAAGGGCTTCCTCGTATCCAAGAAATTTTTGAAGCTCGTCACCCTAAAGGTCAAGCTGTCATTACTGAAGTTACTGGGGAAGTCGTATCGATCGATGAAAATCCAGCAGCTCGTACGAAAGAAGTTACAATCAAGGGAGATACGGATACTCGTTCTTACCAAGTACCTTTCTCTGCACGTTTGAAAGTTGAAGAAGGAGATATTATTCACCGTGGTGAAGCATTAGACCAAGGTTCAATTGATCCTAAAGAATTATTACGTGTTCGTGATGTGCTTGCTGTTGAAAACTACTTGCTACGTGAAGTTCAAAAAGTATACCGTATGCAAGGGGTAGAAATCGGCGACAAACATATCGAAGTTATGGTACGTCAAATGCTACGTAAAGTACGCGTAATGGATCCAGGTGAAACAGATATTTTACCAGGTACATTGATTGACATTCATGATTACACAGATAAAAACTTTGACACATTGGTATCTGGCGGAATTCCTGCAACGGCTCGTCCTGTATTGCTTGGAATTACAAAAGCTTCCCTTGAAACAAATAGTTTCTTATCTGCTGCATCATTCCAAGAAACAACACGTGTCTTAACTGATGCTGCTATTCGTGGAAAACGTGATCCGTTATTAGGATTGAAAGAAAATGTTATCATTGGTAAAGTTATTCCAGCTGGTACCGGAATGGCTAAATACCGTAAAATGAAACCTAAAGGCGTTGGCGTTGTAAGCGAAAATGTTTACAGTATCAATGACCAAATCGAACCTAAATAACTTGAAAAGAGTTCCTCATATCTGATATGAGGGCTCTTTTTTTTGTTCATTTTAGCAAATGATTAAAATGTTGTTTTTTGAACTAGAACAATTCAATTAAAGAGGTGCGAAGTACCGTGTTAAGGATGAATGGATTGTCATAGGGTATTTAAAATCGAGTTAAAGACTATACAAGTGTGTATGTATTAACCCTATGGTACTTAACAAGCATTTGCACACCATATAAATACGATAAATCTCTCAATACAGTGTGCGAATACTTTTTTTAGTGATGAATTTTTTAATTTTACATTAACAACCAAGTCGTGAAAAAATCTTGTAAAAAATAAGTCGAAAATGTTCCTAAAAAAATAAAGGGGGCAAATGGAATAGGATGTTTATAGGGGATTTTTTTGCTGACCACTAATGGAAAATGAATTAAAAGTGCTAAAAAGCAAGCAATCATAATAGCAATCAAAGTTAAGTTATAACCAAGTAATAATCCGATGATACCGAATAATTTTACGTCACCGCCACCTATAGGAGTAGAAGAGAACTGATAAAGCAGGTAAAAAAAACAGAAAAAACCAAAACCGCTAAAAAGATAAGAGCTGAAAGGATGAGGATGGATTGCCAAACGACCTAAGAAAACCCACAACAAGAAAAAAAGCATTAAACGGTCAGGTAAGAGTTGATAGCAAATATCCGTAATGATAAAGATGAGACTGAAGGAAATAATTCCGATAACAAATAAGCCTTCTGTTGGTGAATACAGGAAAGTTAAAAAGGTAGCTAAAAAGATAGCTCCAGTGAAAGCTTCGGCTAAAGGATATAAAATGGAAATAGGCTGTTTGCAATTTCGGCACCGCCCTTTTTGAATAACATAAGATAAAATAGGGATCAGCTCAAAAACCTGCAATGTTTGCTGACAATTCGGACAGTGAGAACGTGGAAAGACAATAGATTGATGAATAGGCACTCTTAAACCAACTACCATTAAAAAAGAACCAAAACAACACCCTGTAAACCAAATAAGTAAAAACAAGATACTTGTCTGCATTTTTTTCGCCTCGATTCAATAAGTTACAATAAATATCTGTTATTTAGTAAAGAAAGCTTTAAAAAAATAGAGAGTAGGAGTATACTAATGAAAGTGCAAAAAAGATAAAAAAACTTTTAGCATTTTCAACTCAACTTGTTGACAATATTATTAGACCATGTTATGATTCAAAAGGTGCTTTTGTACGCAGATTCCTGTCTATCAGTCGTGCTGACTGGTACATTGGCCTTAAACTATACGGAACGGTTGGTTGCAATTTTGCAGCACTTATTTTTTTGCTGAAAAAAGAACCGCCTGGATGTGTGGACTAGAATAATAACATAGGGAAGGAGGAAACAATCGATGCCTACTATTAATCAATTAGTACGTAAACCTCGTAAATCAAAAATTGAAAAGTCTGAATCTCCGGCTTTAAACAGAGGTTACAACAGCAAAAGAAAAAAACAAACAACAGTAAACTCACCTCAAAAACGTGGTGTTTGTACTCGTGTGGGAACTATGACTCCTAAAAAACCTAACTCAGCGTTACGTAAATATGCACGTGTTCGTTTGTCTAACTTAATTGAAGTAACTGCTTATATCCCAGGTGAAGGTCACAACTTGCAAGAACATAGTGTGGTTCTTTTACGTGGAGGACGAGTGAAAGATTTACCAGGAGTTCGTTACCACATCGTTCGTGGAGCTTTAGATACTGCTGGTGTTGCAGATCGTAAACAAAGCCGTTCTAAATACGGAACTAAACGCCCTAAATAATAAGCTTAGTGCTTAAAAAAACAAAAACTATTCTAAAAAGATAATTATTATCGAAAGGAGGAATTTGGATGCCTCGTAAAGGTCCTATTACTAAACGTGATGTTTTACCTGATCCACTATATAATTCTAAACTTGTAACTCGTTTGATCAACCGTATCATGGTTGACGGAAAACGTGGGAAAGCTGCTACAATTCTTTATAATGCATTTGACATGATTAAAGAACAAACTGGCAATGAACCTATTGAAGTATTTGAACAAGCAATGAAAAATATCATGCCTGTTCTTGAAGTTAAAGCTCGCCGTGTTGGGGGTTCTAACTACCAAGTTCCGATCGAAGTTCGTCCAGAACGTCGTACGGCTCTTGCTCTTCGTTGGTTAGTAAGCTACTCTCGTTTACGCGGAGAAGATACTATGGAACAACGTCTTGCTAAAGAAATCATGGATGCTGCTAACAATACTGGAGCAGCAGTTAAAAAACGTGAAGACACTCATAAAATGGCTGAAGCTAACAAAGCGTTTGCTCATTACCGCTGGTAAGATTTTTTCTAGAAAAGACTGCGTTGCCATTTGTGCAGCGTAGTCTTTAAAGGAAAAATTGAAGTTTCTTAGTTCAAATTAATTTAAGAGAGGTGTTATTGCAAGATGGCAAAAAGAGAATTTTCTCTAGAGAATACCCGTAATATCGGAATCATGGCTCATATTGATGCTGGTAAAACAACAACAACTGAACGTGTTCTTTATTATACTGGTAAAATCCACAAAATCGGTGAAACCCATGAGGGTGCTTCACAAATGGACTGGATGGAACAAGAACAAGAACGTGGTATTACAATTACATCAGCTGCAACAACAGCTGCTTGGCATGATCACCGCGTAAACATCATCGATACTCCTGGTCACGTTGACTTCACTGTTGAAGTTGAACGTTCTCTACGTGTACTAGATGGTGCTGTTGCTTTACTTGATGCACAATCAGGTGTTGAGCCTCAAACTGAAACGGTTTGGCGTCAAGCGACAACTTACGGCGTACCTCGTATTGTATTTGTAAACAAAATGGACAAAACAGGTGCAGATTTCTTGTATTCTGTGGGTACTATTATTGATCGCTTACAAGCAAACGCTCATCCGATTCAATTGCCAATTGGTGCTGAAGATAACTTCACAGGTATCATTGACTTAATCAAGATGAAAGCTGAAATGTATACAAATGATTTAGGAACAGATATCCGCGAGGAAGAAATTCCTGAAGAATACGTAGAACTAGCAGAAGAATGGCGTACAAAATTAGTTGAAGCAGTAGCTGATACAGATGAAGCTTTAATGGAGAAATATCTTGAAGGTGAAGAAATCTCTGAAGCTGAATTGAAAAAAGCTATCCGTACTGCAACAGTTAACGTTGAATTCTACCCAGTTTTATGTGGTTCAGCATTCAAAAACAAAGGTGTTCAAATGATGCTTGATGCAGTCGTTGACTACCTACCGTCACCACTTGATGTACCTGCAATCCAAGGGATCTTACCAGATTCTGAAGAAACTGTAGAACGTCACTCTGATGACAGCGAACCATTCTCAGCATTGGCATTTAAGGTTATGACTGACCCGTACGTAGGTCGTTTAACTTTCTTCCGTGTTTATTCTGGTACGTTACAAGCAGGATCTTATGTACAAAACTCAACTAAAGGAAAACGTGAACGTGTAGGACGTATCTTACAAATGCATGCGAACTCTCGTAGCGAAATTCCTGAAGTATTTGCTGGAGATATTGCTGCAGCTGTCGGATTGAAAAATACGACTACTGGGGACACTTTATGTGATGAAAAAGATCAAGTAATCTTAGAATCAATGGACTTCCCAGAACCAGTTATCCAAGTAGCTATTGAACCAAAATCAAAAGCTGACCAAGATAAAATGGGTGTTGCGTTACAAAAACTTGCTGAAGAAGATCCAACTTTCCGTGCTGAAACTGACCACGAAACTGGCGAAACAATTATCGCTGGTATGGGTGAGTTACACTTGGACATCATTGTTGACCGTATGAGACGTGAATTCAATGTTGAAGCTAGTGTTGGTGCTCCACAAGTTTCTTATCGTGAAACATTCCGTGGTTCTACTCAAGCTGAAGGTAAATTCGTTCGTCAATCAGGTGGTAAAGGTCAATACGGTCACGTATGGATCGAATTCTCTCCTAATGAAGAAGGAAAAGGTTTTGACTTTGAAGATGCAATCGTTGGTGGTACTGTTCCTCGTGAATATATCCCAGCAGTAAAAGCTGGTTTAGAAGCTTCATTAGACAACGGAGTTCTTGCTGGATATCCATTAGTTGATATTAAAGCAAAACTTTATGATGGTTCATACCATGATGTCGATTCAAATGAAACTGCCTTTAAAGTTGCTGCTTCAATGGCATTGAAAAATGCTGCTAAAAAAGCAAATCCAGTTATTTTAGAGCCTATGATGGGTGTTGAAATTACAATTCCTGAAGATTATTTAGGAGACGTAATGGGACACATCTCTGCTCGTCGTGGACGTATCGAAGGTTCTGAAGCTCGTGGAAATACTACTATCGTTAAAGGTATGATTCCATTAGCTGAAATGTTCGGTTATGCAACTGCATTACGTTCAGCAACACAAGGTCGCGGTACTTTCTCAATGACATTTGATCATTATGAAGATGTACCAAAATCTATCTCTGAAGAAATCATCAAGAAAAATGGTGGAACAGCTAGTTAATCTTAATTAGTTCTCCAACCTTAAGTATTGATTTTCTAAAGAATAATCGTTATAATTTTTACAAATGATGAGGGTGGAGCAAAACGCTCTATTCTTATCAATAAAAAAAGAACTCATTATGAGGAGGAAATTACTAAAATGGCAAAAGAAAAATACGATCGCTCAAAAACGCACGTTAACATTGGTACTATTGGACACGTTGACCATGGTAAAACAACATTAACTGCTGCAATCACAACTGTATTAGCTAAAAGAGGTTTCAAGAGTACTGCAACGGACTACGCTTCAATCGATGGAGCTCCTGAAGAACGCGAACGTGGAATCACGATCAACACTTCTCACGTTGAATACGAAACTGCAACTCGTCACTACGCTCACGTAGATTGCCCAGGCCATGCCGATTACGTTAAAAACATGATCACTGGTGCTGCACAAATGGATGGAGCTATCTTAGTAGTATCTGCTGCTGATGGTCCAATGCCACAAAC
This sequence comes from Carnobacterium jeotgali MS3, assembly GCF_000745125.1. Classification (GTDB taxonomy): domain Bacteria; phylum Bacillota; class Bacilli; order Lactobacillales; family Carnobacteriaceae; genus Carnobacterium_B; species Carnobacterium_B jeotgali. The sequence goes on along the minus strand of NZ_JQNF01000010.1, from coordinate 599,800 downwards.
TCGTGAACACATTCTATTGTCTCGCCAAGTTGGTGTTCCATACATCGTTGTTTTCTTAAACAAAGTTGACCAAGTTGATGATGAAGAATTATTAGAATTAGTTGAAATGGAAGTTCGTGACTTATTGTCAGAATATGACTTCCCAGGCGATGACACTCCAGTTATCTCTGGTTCAGCTCTTAAAGCTCTTGAAGGCGTTGAAGAATTCGAAGATAAAATCATGGAATTGATGGATGCTGTAGATTCTTACATCCCAACTCCAGAACGTGATACTGACAAACCATTCATGATGCCAGTTGAGGATGTATTCTCAATTACTGGACGTGGAACAGTTGCTACAGGACGTGTAGAAACTGGACAAATCAAAGTCGGTGAAGAAGTAGAAATCATCGGAATTCACGAAGCTACTACTAAATCAACAGTTACTGGTGTTGAAATGTTCCGTAAATTGTTAGACTTTGCTCAAGCAGGGGACAACATTGGTGCATTATTACGTGGGGTTGCTCGTGAAGACATCCAACGTGGACAAGTTTTAGCTAAACCAGGTTCAATTACTCCACATACAAAATTCTCAGGTGAAGTTTATATCTTATCTAAAGAAGAAGGTGGACGTCACACTCCATTCTTCGCTAACTACCGCCCACAATTTTACTTCCGTACTACTGACGTAACTGGTGTTGTTGAGTTACCAGAAGGTACTGAAATGGTTATGCCAGGAGACAACGTTACAATTAACGTTGAATTGATCGCACCTATCGCTATCGACCCAGGTACTAAATTCACTATCCGTGAAGGTGGACGTACTGTTGGAGCTGGCGTTGTAGCTTCAATCGAAGCTTAATCAACTCTTAAAAATAAAATTTAAAAATTGACTCTATCTGGAATAGAGCGTGCCCATCCGAGAAAAAAGCCTTGTCATTGCGACAAGGCTTTTTTATTTTTTTATTAAATGTTGCTTTATTTGTATAGTATACTAGGTGCGAAGAGCAGAGCACTTAAAAATGAACAAGGGGTTGTAAAGATGAATTCAAAACTAATTATTTTGCGTGGCAACTCTGGAAGTGGCAAAACAACAACTGCTTTAAGACTGCAAGAAATCTTGGGAAAGGCGACTTTAGTTGTTTCTCAAGATATGGTTAGACGGGATATGCTCAAAGTTAATGATCGAGAAGGAAATTTATCTATAGAATTGATTAAGCAAATTGCTGAGTACGGTTTAGGAAAATGCCCATTTGTAATAGTAGAAGGTATTTTGAGTACTAAAAGATATAAAGAGATGTTACTAAAGCTAATCAAGGTCTTTGAATCAGATACTTATATTTATTACTTTGACATACCTTTTGAAGAAACCCTTGAAAGACATAAAAAAAGAGGGAAAGTAAATGAGTTTGGAGAAACTGAGATGCGCAGTTGGTGGAATGATAAAGATTATTTAGGGGTTCCAAACGAAAAAACTATTAGGAAAGACTCAACGCAAGAAGAAGTTGTGCAAGAGATATTAAATGATATAGGGTATAAAGAAACTACGTTTAGCCTTAATGGGTAAGTATGTACTAGGAAATTGTGTTTTGTGCTAGTTAAAAAGCTCAGATAATATTAACCAAGGTAATCCAAAAGAATGAAAAAGAAATTTTTACATAAAAGTAAGGAAACTCTCATAAATTTATCATTGTTGTGTTACACTAAATAGCATTAGTGATAAGGAGTGGTAATTATGGTAAAAGCAGTAGACATTGACTGGGAAAATTTAGGCTTTAGTTACATTAAAACGGACTACCGGTATATTTCTTACTGGAAAGACGGACAATGGGATGCTGGAACTTTATCAGAAGATAATAAAGTTCATATCAGTGAAGGGTCGACAGCCTTACACTATGGCCAAACTGTTTTTGAAGGGATGAAAGCTTACCGAACAAAAGATGGATCAATCAATCTTTTTAGACCAGAACAAAATGCTGAACGGATGCAACGTAGCTGTAGACGTTTAATGATGCCAGTAGTACCAACAGAAGAATTTATTGAAGCTGTTAAAAAAGTAGTAAAAGCGAATGAACAATATATTCCGCCTTATGGAACAGGAGGATCTTTGTATCTTCGCCCATATATGATTGGTGTTGGAGATAATATTGGTGTAAAACCGGCTGAAGAGTATTTGTTCTCTATTTTTTGCATGCCTGTAGGAGCTTACTTTAAGGGTGGACTGACCCCAACGAACTTTGTCGTCTCAGATTATGATAGAGCTGCTGGTAATGGAACAGGTGCAGCTAAAGTAGGAGGGAATTATGGGGGGAGTTTACTTCCGGGAGTAGAAGCGCATAAACGCAATTTTAGCGATGCGATTTATTTAGATCCAATAACCCATACTAAGATAGAAGAAGTAGGTTCAGCGAATTTCTTTGGCATCACGAAAGACAATAAATTTGTGACACCAGTTTCTCCTTCTATTCTACCAAGTATCACAAAATATTCTTTGCTTTATCTTGCAAAAGAACGTCTAGGACTTGAAGTGGTAGAAGGCGACGTCTTTATTGACCAATTAGAAAGATTTGAAGAAGCCGGAGCTTGTGGAACGGCTGCCGTGATTTCACCAATTGGAGGAATTCAATACAAAGATGATTTTCATGTCTTTTATAGTGAAACAGAAACAGGACCGGTCACTAAAAAATTATATGAAGAACTGACAGGAATCCAGTATGGTGATGTAGAAGCACCGGACGGCTGGATTGTAAAAGTTTAGTAGGATTCGATAGAGAGTATAAATATATATATATATAGAAGAAGAAAAAAATAAAACAAATAAATAGACAAATAAAAAGAAATAAGCTAAGATGGGAAACGTTGATGTATTCCTAACTTAGTTTATTTTTTTAAACAATTATTTGAGAATAAAAAAAGCAAATCAAAAACTAAAAAAATAGTTTATAAGTAAGAATAAATTAATTTAATATTTAAACGAAAAATGCTTGATTAAAAGAGTTATTTTTTGTATAATATAAAAGGTGCTGATTTCACACGTGGAATCGTACTGGGTATTCGATAGAAACCCAAATGGCTATGAAACGAGAGGTTGCGACACACCCGGCCGCTTTGCCACGGCGAGTGTGACGGAAATTTTCGTGGAGCAATGTCTAATTTATAAGAATAGGCGAAGGAGGGAAAATAATGGCAAAACAAAAGATTCGTATCCGCTTAAAAGCATATGAACATCGTATCTTAGATCAATCAGCGGAAAAAATTGTAGAAACAGCAAAAAGAACTGGTGCTAGTGTATCTGGTCCAATTCCATTGCCAACAGAAAGAACTCTTTATACAGTGATCCGTGCGACTCACAAATATAAAGATTCTCGCGAACAATTTGAAATGCTTACACACAAACGTGTGATTGATATCGTTAACCCAACAGCAAAAACTGTTGATGCTTTAACAAAACTAGATCTACCATCTGGCGTAGATATCGAAATCAAGCTTTAATTTTATTAAAAAAAATATAATGGAGGTGTACTCATGACCAAAGGAATCTTAGGAAAAAAAGTAGGTATGACGCAAGTCTTTACTGAATCAGGTGAATTAATACCAGTAACTGTAATCGAAGCAACTCCAAACGTTGTTTTACAAGTTAAAACAATGGAAACGGATGGTTACGAAGCAGTTCAATTGGGTTACCAAGAAAAACGTGAAGTATTGTCAAATAAACCTGCAATGGGTCATGTAGCAAAAGCAAATGCTACTCCTAAGCGCTTCATTCGTGAATTTAACGATGTTGTGCTTGGAGAATATGAAGTAGGACAAGAAGTGAAAGTTGATACTTTCGCAGTTGGAGACATCGTTAATGTAACGGGGACTACCAAAGGTAAAGGATTCCAAGGTGTTATCAAACGCCACGGACATAGTCGTGGACCAATGTCCCACGGATCCCGTCACCACCGTCGTCCAGGGTCAATGGGTCCTGTAGATCCTAACCGCGTGTTCAAACGCACATTACTACCAGGTCGTATGGGCGGAAATCGCGTAACGATCAAAAACCTTGAAATCGTTAGCGTTGACGTTGAAAAAAATGTACTTCTTATTAAAGGGAATGTACCTGGGTCTAAAAAATCCTTAATCCAAATTAAATCAGCTTTTCAAAAAGCTAAGTAAAAATTAAGAGAGGAGGAACAAAGGAATGCCAAACGTAGCCTTATACAAACAAGATGGTACTCAAAATGGTGAAGTTACTTTAAACGACGCTATTTTCGGTATTGAACCAAACGAAAATGTTGTTTTTGATGCAATCATCATGCAACGTGCTTCATTAAGACAAGGAAATCACTCAGTAAAAAACCGCAGTGCAGTACGCGGTGGTGGACGTAAACCGTGGGCTCAAAAAGGAACTGGTCGTGCTCGTCAAGGGTCAATCAGATCTCCACAATGGCGCGGTGGTGGAATCGTCTTCGGACCAACTCCACGTTCATACAGCTACAAACTTCCAAAAAAAGTTCGTCGCTTAGCAATTAAATCTGTTCTTTCTACTAAAGTAATAAGTGGAGATTTAATCGTTGTTGACGCATTGAACTTTGACGCACCAAAAACTAAAGAATTTGCACAAGTGTTAAAAAATCTAAACGTTGATTCTAAAGCATTTATTGTAGTAGAAAACGACAATGATTTCGCAACATTATCTGCTCGTAACCTTCCAGGAGTTAAAGTTGTAGCTTTTGATAACGTTACTGTGTTAGATGTTGTAGCGCATGAAAAATTGATTTTGACACAAACTGCTCTAACTAAGCTAGAGGAGGTTCTTCAATAATGGATGTACGTGACGTAATCTTGCGCCCAATTATCACTGAAGCAGCAATGGCTGCTCAAGATAACAAAAAATACACTTTCGAAGTGGATGTTCGCGCAAACAAAACTCAAGTAAAACAAGCGATTGAAGAAATTTTTGACGTAAAAGTTTCAAACGTAAACATCATGAACGTACGTGGAAAATTAAAACGTATGGGTAAACATACTGGATACACTAAAAAACGTCGTAAAGCAATCGTAACTTTAACAACTGAATCAAAAGAAATTGAATTATTTGAAGCTTAATTAAAGCTGTAAAATAAACACCGGGAGGGAAAACACGTGGGAATTAAAAAGTACAAACCTACCACAAACGGCCGTCGTAATATGACTGGTTCTGATTTCGCAGAAATCACTTCAACAACGCCTGAAAAGACATTGTTAGAACCAAACAGAAGAAAAGCCGGTCGTAATAATGCTGGTAAAATCATGGTACGTCACCGTGGTGGCGGACATAAACGTAATTACCGTGTAATCGACTTTAAACGTAATAAAGACGGTATCGTTGGGATCATTAAAACGATTGAATATGATCCAAATCGTACTGCAAATATTGCATTAGTACAATACACTGATGGTGTTAAAACATACATCATTGCACCTAAAGGAATTCAAGTAGGACAACAAATCGTTTCAGGAGAAACAGTAGATATTAAAACAGGTAATGCTCTTCTATTACAAAACATTCCTGCTGGTACTGTAATCCATAACATCGAAATGAAACCTGGTAAAGGTGGACAATTAGTTCGTTCAGCTGGAACTAGCGCGCAAGTGTTAGGTAAAGAAGGCAAATACGTAATGATCCGCTTAAACTCAGGTGAAGTTCGTTTGATTTTAGGAACTTGTCGTGCAACAATCGGTTCAGTTGGTAATGAACAACATGAATTGATTAACATTGGTAAAGCCGGACGTTCTCGTTGGTTAGGCAAACGCCCAACTGTTCGTGGATCTGTAATGAACCCGAACGATCACCCACACGGTGGTGGTGAAGGTAAAGCTCCAATCGGACACGCTGGTCCAATGACTCCATGGGGTAAACCTGCTCTTGGATTGAAAACACGTAATAAAAAAGCTCAATCTAATAAATTTATCACACGTCGTCGTAAAACAAAATAAATTCAGGTTAGTTGATTTTCCAACTTTCCTAAGGAATGGAAGGAGGTTCACCCATGGGTCGTAGTCTTAAAAAAGGACCATTTGTCGATGAACACTTAATGAAAAAAATGAATGTACTGGCTGAAAGCGAAAAGAAAACTGTCGTTAAAACTTGGTCACGTCGTTCAACAATTTTCCCAAGTTTCATTGGTTACACAATCGCTGTCTATGATGGACGCAAACATGTACCAGTTTATATTCAAGAAGACATGGTCGGACACAAATTAGGTGAATTTGCACCAACAAGAACATACCGCGGTCATACTGCGGATGATAAAAAAACTAAACGTTAATTTTGAGAGGAGGATAACTCGATATGCCAGAACAAATTACAGAAGCGAAAGCAACTGCCAAAACTGTTCGTATTGCAGCTCGTAAAGTTCGTTTAGTTGTCGATCTTATTAGAGGGAAAAGCATTGGAGAAGCAATTTCAATTTTGAAATTCACTCCACGTGGTGCTTCACCAGCAATCGAAAAAGTTTTGATGTCAGCTATTGCTAACGCAGAACATAACTACGATTTAGACGTAGAAAACTTGGTAGTAAGCGAAGCTTATGTTAACGAAGGACCAACGATGAAACGTTTCCGTCCACGTGCAAAAGGATCAGCTGCACCAATCTTGAAACGCACAAGCCACATTACAGTAGTGGTATCTGAAAAGAAGGAGGGATAATCTGTGGGTCAAAAAATTAATCCAACAGGCTTACGTGTAGGTATCATCCGCGATTGGGATTCTAAATGGTATGCAGAAAAAGATTTCGCAAACTATTTACACGAAGATATCGCTATCCGCGAATACATTGCAAAAAAATTAAGCGACGCTTCAGTTTCTAAAGTAGAAATCGAACGTGCTGCTAATCGTGTTAACGTTTCAGTTCATACTGCTAAACCAGGAATGGTTATTGGTAAAGGTGGTTCTGAAGTTGACGCATTACGTAAAAAATTAAACGATTTAACAGGCAAACGAGTTCACATCAACATCGTTGAAATCAAACGCCCTGACTTAGACGCTAAATTAGTCGGTGAAGGAATTGCTCGCCAACTTGAAAGCCGTGTTGCTTTCCGTCGTGCTCAAAAACAAGCTATCCAACGCACAATGCGTGCTGGAGCTAAAGGTATTAAAACAATGGTTTCTGGTCGTTTAAACGGTGCAGATATCGCTCGTAGCGAAACACATTCAGAAGGAACTGTTCCACTTCACACATTGCGTGCCGATATCGACTACGCATGGGAAGAAGCAGCTACAACTTACGGTAAACTAGGCATCAAAGTTTGGATCTACCGTGGAGAAGTTCTTCCTACAAAAAAGAACATTGAGAAAGGAGGGAAATAATCATGTTAGTACCTAAACGTGTAAAATTCCGTCGTGAATTTAGAGGTAAAATGCGCGGTGAAGCTAAAGGTGGGAAAGAAGTAACTTTTGGTGAATGGGGTTTACAAGCCGTAGAGTCAAAATGGATCACAAACCGTCAGATTGAAGCAGCTCGTATTGCAATGACACGTTACATGAAACGTGGTGGGAAAGTATGGATTAAAATCTTCCCTCATAAATCATATACGTCTAAAGCAATTGGAGTTCGTATGGGTTCTGGTAAAGGAGCACCTGAAGGTTGGGTTGCACCTGTTAAACGTGGTAAAATCATGTTTGAAGTTGATGGAGTTTCAGAAGAGGTTGCTCGTGAAGCACTTCGCCTAGCTTCTCACAAATTACCTGTTAAAACTAAGATTGTAAAACGTAAAGAAATTGGTGGTGAATCGAATGAAAGCTAATGAACTTAAAGGGTTAACCACTGCTGAAATGGTTGAAAAAGAAAAAACATTTAAAGAAGAGTTATTCAATCTAAGATTCCAGTTAGCTACTGGCCAACTAGAAAATACTGCTCGCTTAAGTGAAGTTCGCAAATCGATTGCACGCATTAAAACTGCGTTACGTCAAGCTGAATTACAAAAATAGTTGATTGTCAAAGGAGGTCACCAAACGATGAGTGAAGAACGTAATCAACGTAAAGTCTACCAAGGCCGTGTTGTTTCAGACAAAATGGATAAAACGATTGTTGTCGTAATCGAAACGCAAAAGAAACATAGCCGTTACGGTAAACGTATTAAATACTCTAAAAAATATAAAGCACATGATGAAAACAATGTTGCCAAAATTGGCGATATCGTAAAAATTATGGAAACTCGCCCATTATCATCTACAAAACATTTCCGTTTAGTAGAAGTTGTTGAAGAATCTGTTACCGTTTAAGATGAACAACAAATAACTTAGTTTCCAAATCTGGAAGGAGGATACAACCGTGATCCAAACAGAAAGTCGTTTGAGAGTTGCAGATAACTCAGGAGCTCGTGAAGTCTTAACTATTAAAGTATTAGGCGGATCTGGCCGTAAAACTGCTAATATTGGTGATGTTATTGTTTGTACTGTAAAACAAGCAACACCAGGTGGCGTTGTCAAAAAAGGTGAAGTCGTTCGTGCAGTTATCGTTCGTACTAAATCAGGAGCTCGCCGTGCAGATGGTTCATACATTAAATTTGATGAAAATGCATGTGTAATCATTCGTGACGATAAGAGCCCACGTGGAACTCGTATCTTTGGACCAGTTGCTCGCGAATTACGTGACAACAACTTCATGAAGATCGTTTCACTTGCTCCAGAAGTTCTTTAATTAATTACCATCCACAAAGGAGGTGCGTGAAAGACATGTACATTAAAACAGGTGATAAAGTAAAAGTTATTACTGGCAAAGACAAAGGAACTGAAGCTGTTGTATTAAAAGCTTTTCCTAAAAAAGATCGTGTAATCGTAGAAGGCGTTAATGTTATGAAAAAACATCAAAAACCTAATTCAGCGAATCCACAAGGTGGAATCATTGAAATGGAAGCCCCTATACACGTTTCAAATGTTATGCTTATAGACGCTTCAACTGGCGAACCAACTCGTGTTGGCTTTAAAGTAGAAGACGGTAAAAAAGTACGTATTTCTAAAAAAACCGGTGAAGTTTTAGATAAATAATAGATAAGGAAGGAGGTATGAACTTCATGAACCGCCTTAAAGAAAAGTATATCAAAGAAGTAACACCATCAATGGTAGAAAAATTTGGTTACAAATCAATTATGCAAACACCTCAAGTAGATAAAATCGTTATCAACATGGGTGTGGGTGATGCTGTATCAAATGCTAAAAACTTAGATAAAGCTGTTGAAGAATTAACAGTAATCTCTGGTCAAAAACCATTGATCACTAAAGCTAAAAAATCAATCGCTGGCTTCCGTTTACGTGAAGGTATGCCAATTGGTACTAAAGTAACATTACGTGGAGACAGAATGTACGATTTCCTAGACAAATTGGTTTCTGTTTCACTTCCTCGTGTACGTGATTTCCACGGCATAAGCAATAAAGCTTTTGACGGACGCGGAAACTACACATTAGGAGTTAAAGAACAATTAATCTTCCCTGAAGTTGACTACGATAAAGTAGACAAAACTCGCGGAATGGACATTGTTATTGTAACTACTGCTAATACAGACGAAGAATCTCGTGAACTTTTAACACAACTTGGAATGCCATTCCAAAAATAATAATAGGAGGCGAACTACGTGGCTAAAAAATCACTAATTGCTAAAAACAAACGCCCTGCTAAGTTCTCAACTCAAGCATATACTCGTTGTGAACGCTGTGGACGCCCACATTCAGTTTACCGCAAATTTAAACTTTGCCGTATTTGCGTCCGTGAACTTGCCTATAAAGGACAAATTCCAGGCATGAAAAAAGCAAGCTGGTAATACGATACTCGCATAAAGGAGGCTAAATTCAATGGTCATGACAGATCCGATTGCAGATTTTCTAACTCGTGTACGTAATGCTAACCAAGCACGTCACGAACAATTAGAAGCACCTGCTTCAAAAATTAAAAAAGACATTGCTAACATCTTGAAACGTGAAGGTTTCATTAAAGATGTTGAATACATGGAAGATGACAAACAAGGCGTTATCCGCGTTTTCTTAAAATACGGAAAAGACAACGAACGTGTTATCACAGGATTGAAACGTATCTCTAAACCAGGTTTGCGTGTATACGCTAAAGCTGGCGAAGTACCTAAAGTTCTTAACGGACTTGGTATTGCGATCGTATCAACTTCTGAAGGTGTCATCACAGATAAAGAAGCAAGAGCAAAAAATATTGGTGGCGAAATAATCGCTTACGTTTGGTAATAAGTAATAATAATCAAGGAGGTGTATTGCTGTGAGCCGTATCGGTAATAAAACAATCACTATCCCTGAAGGTGTAACGGTTACTCGTAATGAGGATATCGTTACCGTTAAGGGACCAAAAGGTGAATTGAGTCGTTCTTTCAGCCCAGTTATCACAATGAATGTAGAAGGCAACGAAATTAACTTTTCTCGTCCAAATGACTTGAAAGCAAATCGTGCACTACATGGCACAATGCGTGCTAACTTAAACAACATGATTGTTGGTGTAACTGTTGGTTTTGAAAAAACTTTAGAATTAATTGGTGTAGGGTACCGTGCACAATTACAAGGTAGTAAACTTGTATTGAACGTTGGTTACTCTCATCCTGTAGAATTTACTGCAGAAGATGGTCTTAACATTGAAGTTCCTGCAAATACTAAAGTAGTTGTTAAAGGAATGAACAAAGAGAAAGTTGGCGCTTTAGCTGCTAACATTCGTAGCGTACGTCCACCTGAACCTTATAAAGGTAAAGGAATTCGTTATTCTGACGAAGTTGTACGTCGTAAAGAAGGTAAAACAGGTAAATAATAGCCTGGCTGCCTAAGATTCAACCATTAAATTAAAGAGGTGACAATTGTGATTACAAAACCAGACAAAAACAAACTACGTCTGAAAAGACATGGTCGTGTACGTTCTAAGATTTCTGGTACTGCAGAGTGCCCACGCTTAAACGTGTTCCGTTCTAATAAAAACATCTACGCTCAAGTAATTGATGACGTAGCGGGTGTGACGCTAGCAAGTGCATCTTCATTAGATAAAGAAGTTTCAGGCGAAACAAAATCAGCACAAGCTTCAGCTGTTGGTTCAGCTATCGCTAAATTAGCTGTTGAAAAAGGTATTAAAGAAGTAGTCTTTGACCGTGGTGGATACCTTTACCATGGCCGTGTTCAAGCTTTAGCTGAAGCTGCTCGCGAAAATGGACTAGAATTTTAAAAAAAGGAGGAATACCACACATGGTTTACATCGATCCAACACATTTGGAATTAGAAGATCGTGTCGTTTCAATCAACCGCGTAACTAAAGTTGTTAAAGGTGGACGTCGTCTACGTTTTGCTGCTATCGTTGTTGTCGGAGATAAAAACGGACACGTAGGTTTCGGTACTGGTAAAGCACAAGAAGTACCAGAAGCTATCCGCAAAGCAATTGAAGATGCTAAAAAGAATCTTATTGAAGTACCTATGGTAGATACTACGATTCCTCACGCAGTTATCGGTCGTTATAGCGGCGGTAACATTTTAATTAAACCTGCTGTTGCCGGTTCTGGGGTTTCTGCTGGTGGTCCAGTACGTGCCGTATTGGAATTAGCTGGAGTTGCAGACGTAACAAGCAAATCATTAGGTTCAAGCACACCGATCAACATGATCCGTGCTACCGTTGAGGGCTTATTACAATTAAAACGCGTTGAAGAAGTTGCAAAACTTCGTGGAAAAACTGTCGAAGAAATTATAGGATAAGGAGGACATTAAGAAATGGCTAATTTAGAAATTACTTTAAAACGTAGCGTTATCGGACGTCCTCAAAACCAAAGAGATACAGTTACAGCTCTTGGATTAAGAAAAATCAATAGCACTGTAGTTAAACCTGCCAATGAAGCTATCACTGGTATGGTAAAAACAATCTCACATTTAGTTGACGTTAAAGAAGTATAGAAACAAGTAAGTAAACTTTAATTGAAGGAGGTGCCTAATCTATATGAAACTTCATGAATTACAACCCGCAGAAGGATCTCGTAAAGTGCGTAACCGCGTTGGACGTGGGACTTCATCAGGTAACGGTAAAACATCAGGTCGAGGTCAAAAAGGACAAAACTCACGTTCAGGTGGTGGCGTACGTTTAGGATTTGAAGGTGGACAAACTCCATTATTCCGTCGTGTTCCAAAACGTGGATTTACGAATATTAATCGTAAAGAGTTTGCTATTGTTAATCTTGATACTTTGAACCGTTTCGAAGATGGTACAGTAGTAACACCAGCATTATTAATAGAAACTAAAGTCATTAAATCTGAAAAATCAGGGATTAAAGTTTTGGGTAATGGTCAAGTTGAACGTAAACTTACTGTTCAAGCAAGCAAATTCTCCCAAGCAGCTAAAGAAGCAATTGAAGCTGCTGGCGGTTCAGTTGAGGTGATCTAATGATCAAACTGCTTATAGAATCCTTTAAAGCAAAGGACATTCGAAGTAGAATTATCTTCACTTTAGGTATTTTAATCGTATTTAGACTAGGAACTCATATAACGGTTCCTGGTGTCAATGCGGCAGCTTTACAAGATCTATCCTCAAATAGTTCATTGTTTAGCTTGTTAAATACAATTGGTGGGGGAGCATTAGACAGATTTTCTATTTTTGCACTAGGCGTATCACCATATATCACTGCCTCAATTGTTGTTCAACTGTTACAAATGGATATTATTCCGAAGTTTGCTGAATGGGCAAAACAAGGTGAAGTAGGCCGCAGAAAATTAAATCAAGTTACTAGATACTTAACGATTGGTTTGGCGTTTGTTCAAGCAATCGGTATCTCTTATGGGTTTAATGCTGGCACGAACCAAGGATTGATTATCAATCCAGGAACGAATACTTACCTTATGATTGCTATCATGTTTACTGCTGGTACAATGTTGGTTATGTGGCTAGGGGAACAAATCACAGTTAAGGGATTTGGAAACGGGACTTCAATGATTATCTTCTCAGGTATCGTTGCTCGTGTACCTTCTGATTTATGGGATTTTTACAATTCGCAAATACGAAATGCTGGAGATCAAATGGCGCAAGCTTTATTCTTCTCACTTCTAATTGCCATTGCTTTTGTAGCAATTATTGTAACAGTCGTTTACGTTGAAAATGCAAAAAGAAAAATTCCTGTTCAATACTCAAAACGCTCAGCTGGCTCAGGTCAGGATACTCACTTGCCGTTAAAAGTAAATTCAGCTGGTGTAATTCCAGTAATTTTTGCAAGTTCATTTATTATGACACCACAAACAATCTTAGGATTCTTTAGTGCTACGAATGCAGATGCACAATGGTTTATCATTTTAAACAAGATTTTTAATTTGCAAGAACCAATCGGAGCAGTTCTTTATACTGTTTTAATTGTAGTCTTTACTTATTTCTATGCATTCATCCAAGTGAACCCAGAAAAAGTTGCTGAGAATTTACAAAAACAAGGCGGATATATTCCTAGTGTGCGTCCTGGAAAACCCACTCAAGATTTTATTTCAAACACGTTAACGCGTTTGAGTACTGTCGGAGCGGTTTACCTAGGGGTTATCGCATTACTACCAATACTTGCGTCAAACGTTTGGAACTTACCTCAATCTGTTTCTCTAGGTGGTACCAGCCTACTTATCGTAGTTGGTGTTGCTTTAGAACTTATGAGACAACTTGAAGGCCAAATGTCTAAAAAAAGTTACCAAGGCTTTATACAATAAGAAGAAAGTGTTGAGGATTATCCTCGGCACTCATTCTTACATTTAAGGAGGAATAATCTTGAATCTCATTTTAATGGGTCTTCCTGGTGCAGGTAAAGGAACACAAGCTGAACAAATTGTTGACACATACAATGTGCCACACATTTCAACAGGGGATATGTTCCGTGCTGCTATCAAAAATGAAACTGCCTTAGGACTAGAAGCTAAAACTTATATGGATAAAGGCGATTTAGTACCTGATGAAGTTACAAACGGGATTGTAAAAGAACGTTTGGCTGAAGCAGATACTGAAAATGGATTTTTATTAGATGGCTTTCCTAGAACGCTTAACCAAGCGCAAGCTTTGGAAGAAATTTTAATAGATCTAAACAAAAAGTTAGATGCTGTTGTTTACATCAGTGTTAACAAAGATATTTTAATGCAACGTTTGACTGGACGGATCATTTGTCGTTCATGTGGCGCAACGTATCATAAAATCAATAAACCACCAGTGGTTGAAGGAACTTGTGATCGATGTGGTGGACATGAATTCTATCAAAGAGAAGACGACAAACCTGAAACAGTTGAAAATCGTATTAGTGTCAACTTAGAGTTGACCGAACCTCTATTAGACTTTTATAAAGAACGTAATGTGTTGTACACTGTAAATGGTGAAGATGATGTTAAAGATGTTTTTATAAATGTCCAAAACATAATTTCAAACACTAAGTAATTGAACAGAGGAACAATGGCTTCATTATTTTCTTGATATAAGTCACTGCCAGCTAGCTCACGATTGAAATTGTTTAATCAGTATTCGAGCGAGGCTACTTGTCACTATATTTAATTTGTGGTACAATATTCGAGGTGTTGACTTTTCAATGCTGATATGTTGTGTTATTATAAGAAGATTAAACAAATAGAAGGTGAGGGCTAAGTGCGCTCACTGTTTATCGCGTGTAAATGCGAAACAATTTTAAGGAGGTACTAGGCGTGGCGAAAGACGATGTCATTGAAATTGAAGGAACAGTCGTTGAAACTTTGCCGAATGCAATGTTTAAAGTCGAACTTGAAAATGGCCATGTTGTATTGGCTCACGTTTCAGGTAAAATCCGAATGCACTACATTAGAATCCTACCAGGAGACAAAGTAACAGTTGAGTTGTCCCCGTACGATTTATCACGTGGTCGCATAACTTATCGCTTTAAATAATTGTACTCCGTCAATAAAATAGGAGGTATAGTTCATGAAAGTAAGACCATCAGTAAAGAAAATTTGTGACAAATGCAAAGTTATCCGTCGTAAAGGACGTGTTATGGTGATTTGCGAAAACCCTAAACACAAACAACGTCAAGGATAATCATTAAAAAAAACAGGAGGTGTAATTGTTAATGGCTCGTATTGCAGGTGTAGATATTCCGCGTGACAAACGTGTAATAATCTCTTTAACTTATATATATGGAATCGGTAAAACAACAGCTCAAAAAGTCTTAAAAGATGCTGGCGTATCTGAAGAAATTCGTGTACGTGACTTGTCAAATGATCAATTAGACGCTATTCGTGCGACAATTGATACATTAAAAGTTGAAGGTGACCTTCGTCGTGAAGTAAGCCAAGACATCAAACGCTTAATTGAAATCGGATCATACCGAGGCATGCGCCATCGCCGTGGTTTACCAGTTCGTGGACAAAACACGAAAAACAACGCGCGTACTCGTAAAGGCCCAGCTAAATCAATTACAGGCAAGAAAAAATAAAACATTAGTAAGGAGGTAACCTCATGGCAAAAAAAGTTACACGTAAACGTCGTGTTAAAAAGAATGTAGAAAGCGGAGTTGCACATATTCGTTCTACTTTTAACAACACAATCGTAATGATTACAGATGTACATGGAAATGCGATTTCATGGTCTTCAGCCGGAGCTCTAGGATTCCGCGGATCAAAAAAATCTACTCCATTTGCAGCACAAATGGCAGCAGAAGCAGCTGCTAAAGTAAGTATGGAAAATGGAATGAAAACTGTAGAAGTTGCAGTTAAAGGACCAGGTTCTGGTCGTGAAGCAGCAATTCGTTCTTTACAAGCTACTGGTTTAGAAGTTACAGCAATTCGTGACGTAACTCCAATTCCTCATAATGGATGCCGCCCTCCAAAACGCCGTCGTGTTTAATTGAGAGCTGCTTCACTATGTAAGGTTGCACTCAGTAACATGAACTTAACGTTTTGAAAGGGGTATAGATAGAATGATCGAAATTGAGAAACCAAGAATTGAAACGATTGAGATCAGCGATGATGCCAAGTTTGGTAAATTCGTTGTAGAACCACTTGAACGTGGTTATGGTACAACGCTAGGTAATTCACTACGTCGTATTTTGTTGTCTTCTCTTCCAGGAGCAGCAGTAACTACTATTCAAATTGATGGTGTATTACATGAATTTTCAACTGTAGATGGTGTTGTTGAAGATGTAACATCAATCATTTTAAATATTAAAAAACTTGCTCTCAAGTTATATTCTGGTGAAGACAAGACGATTGAAATCGATGTTAAAGGTCCAGCTGTTGTTACAGCAGCCGATATCATTTATGATAGCGATGTTGAAATTTTAAATCCTGACTTGTACATTTGTACTGTTGCAGAAGGTGCACGTTTCCACGTACGCATGACAGCAAAATCAGGACGAGGATATGTAAGAGCTGAACACAATAAACAAGATGATATGCCAATTGGTGTATTGCCAATCGATTCAATTTACACCCCGGTCAGTCGTGTGAATTATCAAGTTGAGAATACTCGAGTGGGTCAGAAAAATATTTCTGATAAATTAACACTTGATGTTTGGGCTGATGGTTCAATTAGTCCAGAAGAGGCTGTAAGTTTAGCAGCTAAAATTCTTACAGAACATTTGAATGTCTTTGTAAATCTAACTGATGAAGCTCGTAAAGCTGAAATCATGGTAGAAAAAGAAGAAACTCATAAAGAAAAAATGCTTGAAATGACAATTGAAGAACTTGATTTATCTGTCCGTTCATACAACTGTTTGAAACGTGCCGGAATCAATTCTGTTCAAGAGTTAACAGATAAAACTGAAGCTGAAATGATTAAAGTACGTAATCTAGGACGTAAATCACTTGAAGAAGTGAAATTTAAGTTAGCTGAATTAGACTTAAACTTACGCCAAGATGACTAGTACTGTAACAAGGGAGGAAATGTACAATGGGTTACCGTAAATTAGGACGTACAAGTTCACAACGTAAAGCAATGCTACGCGACTTAACTTCTGATTTGATCATCAACGAACGTATCGTAACAACTGAAGCTCGCGCTAAAGAAGTCCGTAAAACGACTGAAAAAATGATAACTTTAGGTAAAAAAGGCGATTTACATGCACGTCGTCAAGCTGCAGAATTCGTACGCAATGAAGTCGCTTCTGTTAAAGAAGAAGGCGAAGATATCGTTGTTCAATCAGTTTTACAAAAATTATTTAGCGATGTTGCTCCACGTTACGCTGAGCGTCAAGGTGGATACACACGTATCATGAAAACTCAACCACGTCGCGGCGATGCTGCACCAATGGTTATTATTGAATTAGTTTAATTTTAAAGTGTCACTAAAATGACGAGTTGCCGCGTGTATTTAGTGCTTACAAAAAATTGTTTAAGTTCAATATGTTTCACTTTTTAGATGTATGCAAAGAGTGTTATGATGATGGGATCAATTCATATTGATTTCCAAGTCTAGCTCGAAACTTCTCCTGAACTGAGTTTGCTCATTCAGGAGAGGTAAATTCATCAAAAGAAAGTGATTTTTTTTGTCTTAAGAAAGGAAACAAGTAGGTGGGGGTGTCCATATATTTGTTTCCTTTTTTAATATAAAAAATCGGCTGAAAAGACAATATGGAAAATGGAATGACTGCGATATAGTCTAACCACACAGAATAAAGAGTGTATGTGTGCTCTGAAATTAAGCATATGGTACTTTTAGAGAGTTTGCAGGCTATATGGGTAGAATATGGCTAACGGATAGTATACCTAAGAGCGTACTATCTATTAAAGATTTGGATTTATGAAAATAAAAAAATGTAAGCTTCTTTTAAAATATGTCAAGACACCTCCGAAAACGGATGAAAAAGTGCTATACTATTACAGTAGTTTAGTGAAAACTATTTAGGTGAGTCTGCGATTCTCAGATTGCAACCGATCTTGTTTTTTGTTAGGCTTAATTAAATTTGTATTTAGAAAGCTGGAAAAGAAACGACTCTTTTTTAGTATATAGAACGTGAGGAATGTTCAATGGATAAAATAATAACATTAAAAAATATTTCTTATCAGTACCATGATACGGATGATAGACCAGCGTTGAAAAATGTCTCTCTATCAATTGAAGATGGCGAATGGATCGCTATTATTGGGCATAATGGTTCTGGAAAATCTACTCTTGCAAAAACGATCAATGGGTTAGTTGCTCCTAGTCAAGGTGAAGTAACCGTGGGTGGGCTTATTTTAAGTGAAGAAAACATTTGGAACATCCGTGAGATGGTTGGAATGGTTTTTCAAAACCCGGACAATCAATTTGTAGGCTCAACAGTGCAAGATGATGTTGCATTTGGACTAGAAAATCAAGGTGTCCCTAGAGCCGATATGATCGAACGTGTCAAAAGTGCAATCACACGTGTGAAGATGCAAGACTTTATGGAAAAAGAACCAGCTCGTTTGTCTGGTGGACAAAAACAACGGGTGGCTATTGCAGGTGTTGTAGCATTGCGCCCACAAATCATTATTTTAGATGAAGCTACTAGCATGCTTGATCCTCAAGGCCGACAAGAAGTTCTAGCAACAGTTAAGGAAATTAAAGAAAAAGCGAATTTGACTGTTATTTCGATTACACATGATATTGATGAAGCCGCAAATGCGAATCGTATTTTAGTGATGAAAAATGGCGAATTGGTGCAAGAAGGAACACCAGAAGAAATTTTTTCTTATGGAGACCAATTAGTAGAAATGGGTCTTGATTTACCATTTGCTGAGAAATTGAAAAGTGATTTGCGTGACCGTGGAATCGCTGTTCCAGCAGATTATTTGACTGAAGAAGGGATGGTGGAATGGCTATGGACATTACTTTCGAAAAAGTAGGCTATACCTACCAAAAAGGGACACCTTTCCAAAACCGAGCACTTTATGATATCGATTTACATATCAAAGAAGGCAGCTTTACGGCGTTAGTAGGTCATACGGGTAGTGGGAAATCAACTGTATTGCAACATCTGAATGCGCTGATGAAACCTAGTGAAGGTACGGTAACGATTGGAGACCGCGTCATTACATCACAATCCAATAATAAAAACTTGAAGAGTATCCGCAAAAAAGTCGGAATCGTCTTCCAATTTCCGGAATCACAGCTGTTTGAAGAATCGGTTGCTAAGGATATTGCTTTTGGACCGAAAAATTTTGGAGCTTCTGAAGAAGAAGGAATTGAGTTGGCTAAGCGTATACTGCCTATTGTAGGTTTAGACGCATCCTACATGGAACGCTCACCCTTTGACCTGTCTGGTGGGCAAATGCGACGCGTGGCTATTGCTGGCGTTTTAGCGATGGAACCAGAAGTGTTGGTCTTAGATGAACCGACTGCTGGACTAGATCCGCAAGGTAGAAAAGAAATGATGGACATGTTCTATCAGTTATACCGCACGCAAGGACTGACAATCATCCTAGTGACGCATCAAATGGATGATGTAGCAAATTATGCCGATCATATGGTCGTGCTTGAAAAAGGTACCGTCATTAAAGAAGGTGCGCCTCAAGACGTATTTAAAGACGCACCATGGCTTGAATCAAAACAATTAGGTGTTCCTGCCGCAGTTTCATTTGGCAGCCTCTTAAGCCAAAAAACAGGCCTTATCTTCAATGAATTGCCATTGACAACAGCTGATTTAGCAGATGAAATTGCTAAAGCTTTAAAACAACAACCAAATGAATTAAAAGTGGGTGATGACCAATGATGGATAAATTGATTTTTGGTCGTTACATCCCTGGAGATTCTTGGATTCATAAATTAGATCCACGAGCTAAATTACTTGGAACAGTTATTTTTATCGGTATTATTTTCTTAGCGAATAATTGGCTGACGTATCTTTTGTTATTAGCGTTCGCGTTAACGGCGATTCGCCTATCTACGATTAAACTAAGTTTCTTTATCAATGGGGTCAAACCTTTGATTTGGTTAATACTCTTTACAGTGGTCTTGCAGGTTCTCTTTACAGGCGGAAGTACTGTGTACTTTGATTGGGGTCCAATCATTGTCTCTCAAGAAGGGCTGTTAAACGGAGTCTTCATTTTTTGTCGCTTTGTTTTAATCATTTTTATGTCGACACTGCTGACATTGACCACGATGCCGCTATCATTAACAGATGCGATTGAATACTTATTGCGTCCTTTGAAAGTGGTCAAAGTACCGGTTTATGAAATTGCTTTGATGTTGTCGATTGCTTTGCGTTTTGTCCCAACATTGATGGACGAGACTGAAAAAATTATGAATGCTCAACGTGCTCGTGGGGTTGATTTTGGCGAAGGAAACATCTTTCAACAAATGAAATCTATCGTTCCCATCTTGATTCCATTATTTGTCAGCTCATTCAACCGTGCTGAAGAATTGGCTACGGCCATGGAAGCAAGAGGATATAAAGGTGGCGAAGGACGAACGAAATACCGTAAGTTAGATTGGGTATCACGCGATACTATAGCGATGCTAGGATACGCTGCATTGACCGTTGGATTAGTCGTATTAAGAAAATAAAAAACATTCAAAGAACCTTTCTATTAAGATTGTGAAAGGTTCTTTGACTTTTAGTTGATTGAGAATAGGTTATTTTTAAAGGAGTCGAACAACGATGGAATGGATACGTTATAAAATGATTGTACAATACGATGGGACGCACTTTGCTGGATTTCAAATCCAACCGAATGATCGTACCGTTCAAGGTGAAATTCAAAAAGCTTTGAAAATCATGACAAAAGGAATAGAAATTATTATTCACGGTTCTGGCCGGACTGATTCTGGCGTACATGCAAAAGGGCAAGTGATCCATTTTGACTACCCAATCCTATTGCCTGTCGAAAATATGCAGCGAGCATTGAACAGTTTAACGACAGATGAATTATTCGTAGAAAAAGTAGCGATTGTGGATACGAACTTTCATGCACGGTACAACACATCAGGAAAGAAATACCAATACCGAGTTGATTTAAATGCGATTCCAAATCCTTTTAAACGGTTGTACACATTGCACCACCCTTATCCAATCGATATGGAAAAGTTGCAAAACGCGCTGAAGGATCTAGAAGGGGAACATGACTTTTCCAGCTTTTGTGCGAGCAACAGTGGCAGAGAAAATAAAGTGCGCACCGTTTATGAAGCTAGTGTCGTAAAAGATGTCTTCAACAATGAATTGATTTTTACATTTAGTGGAAATGGCTTTTTGTACAATATGGTCCGTATATTCGTTGGCACATTATTGCAAATTGCAAACGGGCTGCGTCCAGCAGATGAGATTAAACGACTATTAGCCGTCAAAGACCGCAATGAAGCAGGTCCTACAGCTAAACCTCAAGGATTGTATTTAATGGAAGTCTATTACAAACCCTCGATCGCTCAATCTGGGACAGACTATCAAGAAAGCAACAAACTGGGAGAGCAGGTGCAACATGAATTGGATCATACGGTTAAGTGAACGAAAGGATTACCCTCAATTGATGGCGATTGAAAATCAAATTTGGCATTTAGGCAATACGCCTCAGGTAACAACTTATGAAACAGTGGAAGATTACCAAAAACAGTACACTGAGGGTTCACAACTTGTCGCTAGAGCAGAAGAGAGCGGGGAAATTGCTGGTTTTCTAGGATTCCATAACCCTACAGGATTAACGACGCACCAAAAGACCTGGATGGTTGATGTCGGTGTTCATCCGGATGCTCAGGGTAAAGGGGTGGGAACAGCTTTGTTAACGGCTATCAAGCTCTTAGCCGCTGAACAGGGTATCCACAAATTATCGTTACGAGTCTTATCTACAAATCCCGCAGCTATTCAATTGTATCAAAAAAACGGCTTTGAAATAGAAGGTCGGTTGAAAGATGAGTTTTGGATGGATGCTCAGTTTGTTGATGATTTATTGATGGCTTACTTTGTTTCAAGAGTTGCATAACCCAGCAATGAAAATCCAAATCACGATTGATGAAAAAAATGGATTATTCATAAAAAACAATTTGACAAAAGTTAATATTAAGGGTAGAATATTAAATGGTATTGTTTGCCACCACGATGAGCCCCGGAAACTTATTGTGCATTCAAACAAACAGATAAGAATATGGAGGAATAAAACGTGCGTACAACTTATATGGCAAAACCAAATGAAGTAGAACGTAAATGGTATGTGGTAGACGCAACTGATATCCCTATGGGACGTATGTCAAGTGTAGTCGCAGCTATTTTACGTGGTAAAAATAAACCAACTTACACACCTAATGTTGATACAGGGGATTTTGTAATTGTAATCAACGCTGACAAAACAAAATTAACTGGTAAAAAAGCAACTGACAAAATCTATTCTCGTAACATCGACGGTAACCCAGGTGGATTGAAACAAATCTCTGCTGGTGCATTACGTGCTAAAGATTCTCGTAAATTAATCGAATTATCTGTCAAAGGTATGCTTCCTAAAAATACTTTAGGTCGCGCTCAAGGCATGAAATTACATGTTTACGGTGGAGCAGAACACAATCACCAAGCGCAACAACCTGAAGTATTAGACATCACAAACTTAATTTAAGGAGGGAATATCTATGGCACAAGCACAATACATTGCAACAGGAAGACGTAAAAATTCAACTGCCCGCGTACGTTTAGTACCAGGTACTGGAAAAATCATCATGAACAAAAAAGATATCACTGAATATATCCCATTCCCATATTTACACGAAGTTATTAAACAACCTTTAGCTCTTACAGAAACTTTAGGTAGCTATGACGTACATGTAAACGTAAATGGTGGTGGATTCACTGGACAATCAGGAGCTGCCCGTCACGGTATCTCTCGTGCGTTATTACAAGTTGATCCAGATTTCCGCGGCGCTTTAAAAGCTGCAGGTCTATTAACTCGTGACCCACGTATGGTTGAACGTAAAAAACCAGGTTTGAAAAAAGCGCGTAAAGCTTCACAATTCTCAAAACGTTAATCAATACTCTATTGTATCAACGTTTTCAGATGTTTTTTGTCCAATTTGGGTTAATTCCTCAGTTGACAAAAAATCTATAGAGTTAAAGCATCGGCATCTTGCTGGTGCTTTTTTTCTGGCATAAAGGCAAGATATAAAGCTAATAATCGATCATAACAGTAAACAGCACTCAGATTGTGTGTACTGTTGACAAAGGCGGTGTAAAGAGTGAATTCAAAAGAGAAAATGTTAGAGATCATTAAAAAGAAACAAGCAGGTGGCGGCAGATCTAAACAAACCAACACACCAAAAAATGATCTTAAAAACATGCGTAAAGGTCCAAAAATCTTTAATAAATAACCCTTCATAAAGTACTAAAAAACAAAAAGAAACCCTAGTCTATTAACTTTTAGACTAGGGTTTCTTTTTGTTTTATCCGATAGATTATTTTTAAATTCCTAAACTGAAATTTTTGATTTTCTCAGCTACTTTGAAAGAATCTATTCCAATGAATTTATTCTCTAAAACTTGATCAATCGCTTCATAATCAACTGTGGGATAGATTTCTTTTAGCAATTCAAGGGTTTTTCTTGCGCCTTGATCCATTGAGTGCGCCCCTGAGATGAGTAGAACATCCTCTTCATTCAATCTTTCAACGCCGAATCTCAGAGCATCATCGAGTTCTGTTGAAAAGGTAACCTCAATGTTAGATTGTTTCATTACTTTTAAGAAAGCAGCTAATTCCTCATCTGTGACTGCATCTTTTTTGGCTACATGTGAGGACGCGGTCGTTAAAATAATCTTAGAAATTTTCAGTTCGTGGAACCATTTTGCTAAAGACTCTGCAATTTCTGTACTATGCGCAGGACCATTACTTCCTCGTAGGGCATGTACAAGGTGCAGCTCATTGTAATCTAAATGATTGATGGTTTCCATGCATGAATCGATGTTGTTTTGATTCAATAACAAGTCGTCGATGACTTTAAATTCTTTATCATAGAGGATTTGAAAGCGTCTTTCTACACCTCGAAAGTTCTTAATTCCTCGTTGGACATACTCAAGCGGTATGTCATTAACTAGGCCAGTAACAAGCGCTGTGAGCGCATTATATATAGAATGATAGCCTGGGATTGACAGTTCTAAGTCAAAACTGGTTGGCTCAATTCTTTCGCCACTTAGGGTATTAAAGGGTTCTTGAATCGTCACTTTAAATGAGGGCATGCCCGATGAGAAGCGAATATCTGAGACGGTAATCGTACCGGATTTATTTTCAATCCCAAAAGTAACAACTTGAGCTGCGGTCTCTTCTGCTAAAGGGATAAGCAGCTGTTCGTCAAGATTTAAGATAGCGGTACTCATTTTAGAAGCATTCCTTATTAATGAGGCTTTAGCATCAAAGTAAGCCTCAAATGAGTCATGCAGTTGGATATGTTCAGGGCTGATATTCGTAAAGGCTACCACATCAAAGTCTGTATGATAAACGCGTTTAAGTTCTAGTGCGGAGGAAGAAACTTCCATGGAAACATATGTGATTTCTTGATCCCTCATTTTTGCAAAATACTGTTGCAAATCATAAGATTCCGGAGTAGTTAATCGACTCATTTCAATTTCTTTATCGATTTTAACTACAATAGTTCCTATTATACCGGATTTCAATTGATAAGCTTTGAAGATTTCTTCAGTCATATAGGTAATTGTTGTTTTCCCATTAGTAGCTGTTACGCCGAATAGGCTCATCGATTTCGAAGGCTGGTCAAAAAAATTACTCGATAAGATAGCCAAAACTTCACGACTATTTGAGACTTTAAGTTGAAGAACATCGAGGTCTTCAATAAATTGCTCGACAATGATAACCGTTGCACCTTGGCTTACCGCATGTTTTGCATAGTTATGCCCATCAGTTTGGTGGCCTTTAATGCAGACAAATAACGTATCTGTCTCTACTTCTTTTGAGTGATACGTGATTTTGTTAATATCGATTTCATTTAATTCTGTTTCAATCTGATTAGGACGGATAGAGTCGATCTCTACCGATTTCAATAAGTCAGTTAGGTTCATGATGATCGTTACTCCTCCTGTAATTGTGTACATTAGTTGATAAATGATTTTTGGATAGATGATGTCTACTAGTACTCTTTAGTTTACTATGTTGCTTACTTTATGTCATTTCATACGCTCACTGAAAATGATTTTCTGTTCATTTTGATGCGATATACTATATCTGTTTCTAGCAAATAACAAGCACCAAACAGATTAGCTTACCCATTCTATTATTTACAAATGAAGGATTTGTTATATTGAAAGGGTCAGCAATTTTAATCATGAGTGAGAATGAAAAAGGCTTAGAATGAACCAGTTATTAGAAGATTTAACAAAAATAGGTATTATTGACCCAGACGTGAACCATTAAATGCTGCAGGACTATTCACTCGTGACCCACGTATGGTTGAACGTAAGAAACCAGATCTTAAGAAAGCTTGTAAAGCTTCACAGTTCTCAAACTGTAAATTTACTTTATATATACATCAAAAAGGAACTGCTTATATGGCAGTTCCTTTTTTTTACATAAAAATCTGACAATGTTTTCCCTGAGTTTTAGTCTTTTACCACTTGATTGTTTTCGTAACTGACCCAGTCACTGTAGCCTCCTGGGTATAGCCTCGGCTCCAATCCAGCTTCTTCCATAAACAACACATTTACTGTCCCAGTTATTCCAGATCCGCAGTGAACGATAATATCCTTATATTCTTCCAGAGATTTGAACTTTTCGTTTATATTTTTGCTGTCTATTATAGTACCTTCATCAACTAAATCCATCCAAGGATAGTTTAAAGCACTGGGGATGTGTCCAGGTAATTTATCTAATGGTTCCACTTGTCCAGAATACCGTTCATATGCTCTGGAATCGATTATTACTGTTTGTTCTAAGTCAACAGCAGCCTTTACTTCAGAGTGTTCTGCAATCATGGATTCATTTAAATTCAAACTTAGAGCTCCAGAAGATTGCGGCTCGGCAATAACTGTAGTAATTTCTAATTCATTATCGACCCAATGTTTTATACCGCCTTCTAATAAAAATACCTTATCTTTACCAGCATATCTTAACAACCACCATAATCTGCCTGCCATCGCCAGATCCCCGTTATCATAAATGATTACTGTAGAAGAGTCAGAAATTCCCAGCTGCTTCATTTCTTTAATAAATACTTCCATATCTGGCAAAGGATGCCGACCGCCATGCTTGCTGACTTTTCCAGTCATTGTATCTTCTAAAGAGACGAACTGAGCTCTTTTTAGATGTCCTTTTTTATATTGATTATATCCGGCTTTTGGATCATTTAATTCTGCGCGAGCATCAAGTAAGATTAAGTTATCATTTGAATAATTTTCTAATAACCATGTTTGTGTAACGAAATTTTTCATAAAATCCTCCTGAATGAACAAATTTATTTAGAATAATAGATATGCTAAGATATTTTATTGATTAAGACCATAGAGAAAAGATGTTTAGAGAGTGTAAAATATTTTGTTACTTCATGTTTTATTATGTATGATTCAATGAAGATTGTAAAATTACATATTAGATATTAAAAAAATAATTTAACAAATCAAGTAAACTAAAGTAACCTTTGTAATGAAGCTTAAATATTTAAAGAATCCATCGTTTTTATTCCTTTCTTTGGTATAATAATTAAGATGATTTTTTATGGGAAGAGATGAGGTACATAGAGTCAACTCGTAAAAGAAAAAGTATGTCGAAAAGAATATACAGGCTTACAGCAGAAAAGCCTGTGTATTTCTTTTTGTGCATTGCAGTAAACAGTTACACGGGGTGGTAAGTTGTAAGAGAGTAAAGAAAAATATTCGTTATTAAGACAATCATTTAGTTGAAAAAGAAAAGAGGACATAGAATTGAACGAAAAAGAATACGATAAGAATAGCATCAAAAAAATCAAAGGATTAATCATTGGTATTCTAGTAATTATCTTATTGGTAGGCGGATTTTTAGTGTTTTTTGAAAAAATAGAAAATGGTTATGTAGGTGTTCGTTATTCAATGAATGGCGGAGTGAAAGATCAAACTTTAAGTCAAGGGGTTAAATTTGTAGGTCTGGATAAAGTAACCCAGTATCCTATTCGATTACAAACGGTTAAAGCAGAAAAATTAAATTTAGCAACAGAAGATGGAAAAGCTACACATGTATCTATTACATATGCCTATAAAGTAGATTCAAAAAAAGTTTCTGATGTATTTAAAGAATTTGGTAGTATTAATGTAGAAGACATTGAAGCCAATTGGTTAAAAGCACAATTGCTTAAATCCTCTCGTGCTGTAGTAGCCAGATATAGTTTATTGGATGTAACGGGATCGAAATCAACAGAAGTTCAGCAATCCATTTTAGAAGATTTCACTAAAGCAGTTGAACCAAAAGGATTTCTGGTAGAAGATGTTGCTTTTGGGGTACCAGATGTAGATGCTGAAACACAAAAATCAATTGATGAGATCATCAAAGCTGGTCAAGAAAAAGAAAAAGCTCTCTTAGAAGCTGATACAGCAAAAACAAAAGCGGATAGCTTAGCCTATCAAAAAGTAAAAGCAGCAGAAGCAGAGGCTGAAGCAAATAAAAAATTATCAGAATCCATTTCAGAAGAATTGATCAAGTTAAAAGAAGTAGAAGCACGTTTAGAACATGGTTGGGTTGAAGTACAAACAGGTGAAGCAATTGTTGATACTAATAAGTAGGTGATAAAATGATTTTCTTCTTAGGTAAACTTATTTTTATAACGATATTAGTAACTTTAGTAGTTTGTTTAGCACGTTGGCTGTTTAAAGCAGAGAATAAAAATGAAGATGATGATTTCAATTTTTAAGCATCTTCTTTAAACTATATTATTGAACATTTTAAGAAAGAGATTCTTGTGGTTACAAGAGTCTCTTTTCTGTTGCTTATCTTAAATTCCATTCTAATATAAATTACTGACATTTATTGGACAAATTATCTGCTCAATAAACAAAAATTTGTTTGTTACTTCGCGATTTATCCTGTATTATTTAATGATGAATGTAAAACCAGATATTGTGATGGTGGGCAAAGGATATAGAAAAAAATAATGGATTTAATAAATAGTGGTGTCTTGAGAATGGATTAATCATTCTAAGAACTCACTAGGATAGAGAGAGAATCATCCCATTAAAGTAGTCATTATTCCTCTTATCTCACTGAAAGTATTTAGTGTTACACTAACAAGGTGGTGTGATAAGTGAATTCAAAAGAGAAAATGTTAGAGATCATTAAAAAGAAACAAGCAGGTGGCGGAAAGTCTAAACAAACAACTGATCCAAAGAATGATATGAAAAACATGCGCAAAGGTCCGAAGATATTTAATAAGTAAACCATGGTATATCAAAAAAGAGCAGCAGCTGATTTCAGCTGCTGCTTTTTTTGATACATCGAATTCTAAATTAAAATAGTTAAAAGATCAATTCAATACTTATACGATGACCTTCATTCCCAACATCACTCTTGTCCAGCTTCTAAATATCGATATAAGGTTACATCAATTGGTTCTAAAAACTTCAAAAACATCTCTACAACTTTTTTCTTTTTACCATTTTGAAGTGTTTTTTCTAACTCTATAATAGATTCTTTTACTGGTTTTACTTCTCCTAAATAATAAAATTCTGTTCCTTCGTTATCCGATTTCTTAGCAAAGACGCGTATATGCCATTTCTCAGCCTCCATTAATTTCTGCACTTCAGGAGAGGACATTGTTCTTGGAGATTTCGTGAACCACTTCATTGTGGAATAATCGATCAACTCATCTTCATAAGCCATTTGTGCTCCTGTGAAGTTTTCGCCTTTTTTCAGCGTTACGAAAATAACAAATTCGTCTTTGCTTGATGTATAGCCACCAACGTTCTGGTCTACCATTTGTTTGTCCCAATTTAGCAAACGTAAAACTTCTTTTCGTTTGTATTTTTGGTAACGCGTTAAAAGTTCTGACGTAGAATAAGCTTTAGATTTAAGCAGCCCTGTTGCAAGAACATCCGACATCATATACGCAAAGTATTCATTTACTAATGCTTCTTTATACAGAGAAGACAAGGACACGTTGTTTTCTGTTCGTACGATAAAGGCTTGTTTCTTATAAGTAGCTGCCATAGAACCAGTATAAAAGGACAAATCTAATGTATTCAGTACAGAATTTATCGTTTCTTCGTCTGCTAAAATCCCGTTCTCTATAAATAGCTGTTGGATTCCTTTTAAAGATAGACTATTTTCAGGTTCACTCATCATTTTTTCTAGCAATACTAATTCTTGTTTTCTTTTTCCTGGTAACCATTCTCTTGAAGCAATCATTAAGAATCGGTTTTCTAACTCAGAAAGTGTTCCTTCACTTTGTTTTATACTGACTAGGAAATCGTAATAGCTTAATTTTTTATTGGCAACTAGCAAAGGATCGATCGTATGTTGTTCTTCAAAATCTTTTAAGTAAGGCACCCGGCCAAGGCGATTATAAAGCAATTGGAATGATTTTCTTAATTCACTCATGCTATCCATGGAAGCTTGATTAATTGAAGAGAAGATTTGTTGTTTTGCAATTTTTTCAAAATTGATAGAAGAAACGCCTGAAATAAAGTTCGTGTCAAAAGTATCTTTGCGTAAATTATTTTTATCCCTAGAGACATCGCCGGATAAAGCCATTGGAATCATATAATTGTTTTTGTAGTTTCCGATAAAATCAATTACAGTAACGAATTCTTTTGAAGGATCTTTTCTTAATCCACGGCCTAATTGTTGCACAAAAATGATATTCGATTGGGTATTTCGAAGCATGACCACTTGATTAATTTTGGGAATATCAATTCCTTCATTAAAAATATCTACTGTAAAGATGTATTCAATCTCGCCATTTTCTAACCGTTCAACTTGTCTTTCTCGCTCCTCAAGTGAATGCTCTCCTGTTAGGTAAGTACTAGGATGTCCTTTTTGTTGGAATAGCGTAGACAATGTTTTAGCTTCCTCTTTACGACTACAAAAAACTAGCCCTTTAGGAATGTTACCAGAACAACCATAATACTGGAGCTTTTCTAGTAAATACGTGACACGTTCTTCTTCAACCAAAATTTTCAAATTTGTTGATTCAGAAATTAATTCTCCATCTTTTACATAATCGGTCACTCCAAAATAATGAAAGGGGGAAAGCATATTTTCTTCTAGAGCTTCTTGAAGGCGGATCTCATAAGCAATATTGTAATCAAATAACTCGAAAATATTAAATCCATCAGTTCGTTCAGGAGTAGCTGTCATACCTAGTAAAAAATTGGGCTTAAAATAATCGATTACGCGATGATAGGAAGAAGCACCAGCTTTATGCACTTCATCAATTAGAATGTAATCGAAGTGATCTTTAGCAAATTGTTGCATAACCGCATCTTTTGAAATCGTTTGAATAGTAGCAAATAAATAAGTTGCTGTTATTTCTTTTTTATTTCCCGAGAGAATTCCATAATCATCCTTTTGTTCTCCAAGAATTTCTTGAAAAACACTTTTGGCTTTGTTAAGAATTTGTTCTCGGTGAACGATAAATAAAACGCGTTTAGGTTTAGCTTGTAAAACATCAAAAGCTGATAAATACGTTTTTCCAGTTCCTGTAGCAGAAATGACCAATCCTTTTTGGGCTCCAGTTTTCCGTAATTCTTTTAGATTGAATAGAGCTGCTTTTTGCATATTATTAGGATCAGGCTTAGTCACGATGTAAGAAGTGGACTCATCAATAAGAGCTGGATCTTGGATTGTGCTGACTTCTTTGTAGTACGTCATTGGTTGATAAGTCTTTTTATAATTATAAACCCATTGGGAAGTTAATACTTGGGCTGCTTGCCATTCTTGTTCCATATGTAATTGGATGTCTTGAATCATCTGCCCATGGTCATAGGAAGTTAAACGGACATTCCACTCGTAGTTCGTCTTTAAAGCACTCATGGTTAAGTTGGAACTTCCGATGATAAAAGAATGATACCCTGATTGTTTAAATAGATACCCTTTGGAATGAAACCCTTGTTTTTCTGAAATGCGCACTTCTACATTAGGAAACTTTATTAAGTCTTCAAAGACAGCGGGCTGATTAAAGGCTAAATAAGTTGAAGTTAAAATTTTTCCTTTAATTCCTCGAGTATGTAAGTCAGCTAATTGTGTTTTTAGCGCTGCTAGTCCACCTTGAGTTAAAAAAGCCACTGAAAAAAAGAATTCATTACAAGTATCCAATTCATTTTGCAACACATTTAGCATATACTGCTTTTTTTCCGTATCATTGAAGATCATTTGAGGGTCATATAAAGAACCTTCAATTTTTTGGTCTATAAAAGCTTTTTTTAAAGAACGCTCTAAAATATCTGTCATCGTATTGTTTCCATTTCCATTAATTTCTCAACGGCTGGTATATCCGCAGGTGCCCATTCTAGTGTATTCAATTCTTTAGGTGCTAGCCATTCTACAGCGATATGCTCCGTTAATTGTGGTGTGCCTTTTTTCAAAAAACAAATGAAGGTAGTTAAAGTTACTAAACCAAAGTCATATTGGTAACTTGTTTCTTCAAATTTTTCAGATTGCACTTCCACCTCAATCATTAACTCTTCTTGTAGCTCACGAATTAGGGCTTCTTGCGGTGTTTCTCCAGTTTCTATTTTTCCACCAGGAAATTCCCATAAGTAAGCTAACGATTTACCTTTGCCTCGTTGCGCACACAAAATCTTTCCGTTTTCTATTAAAATGGCGCCAACGACATTAATTTTCTTCAATAGATTCACTTCTTTCTTTACCGGTAGTAGTTTTATTTTATCATAGCACTCCTAGCCGTAAGTATGAAGTTAATTAGCAAGTATAAATCTTCTCTACCTTGTTAAAGTCTAACTCGTGATGAAGAAAAATTTATATTTCCGTTAGAGCAAATAGATACGTTCGGAGTATGAATTTCATACAGTTCACTATTTTATAAATTGGAATTAAACTTGTAAATTGACGCCAAAACGAAAAGCGCTTACAATTTGTGCAAGAGTCATTTGAAATTATAGGCAGTATTAAAAAAGTTACATGTAAAAAACTTGAATTAGTAAACTTTAGAAAGAGTGTTAACTAATTGGGTGTACTTATAAGACAATACAAGATAGGGGGAAGAGAAATGAAACTTAAAGATATAAAAGGTGTAATTAATAGGGGTGAATTTATAGTTGAAAGTATTGAAAACCCGCACGATGATTATTATACCGTCAAGATCAAAATTGATGCGGGCTTAACTTGGGTACCAGGAGAGCATGAAATCTTTACTTTGCCAAGTAAAAAAATCGAAGGCAGAAAATACCGTTTATTTTCAATAGCTTCTATACCAGAAAAAGGGTTTATTTTAGTTGGTACACGGACTAGAAAAGAAATCAGTAGTTTTAAACAAGCTTTGCTGACGATGAAACCTAATGAAAAAGTAGCATTACGTGGACCATTCGGTTGGCTTAAGATTCAAGATGAAACTTCGCCAATCGTTATGAGTGGTGTTGGCATAACACCAATCCGAGCATTGTTAAAGCAAGTAGAGATCAATACTAATCGACCAATAGAACTAGTTTATTCATCATCCGGATACTATTTATTTGGAGAGGAAATCGAGGCTATTGCAATGAACAATCCAATGATCCAGTTACATAAAATGGCTTCGCGAAAAGAAACAGCTGTGAAATTGGATGGAGTAGCTGAACAATATGGTAATGCAGCTTATTACTATAATTCAGGAGTGACTGCTATAATGAGGTCTGTAAAAAAACAATATATGGAAAAAGGAATCAAAAAGAATCGCATTATTTCGGATATATTCTTAGGTGCTAAGTAAAAACTAAGTCAGAACTATCAGATTAAGATTGAAAAACAGTTAAGAAATTTAAAGGTAACTATCAACGCAAATGTGAGATGAGTCAACCGCCAAAAGAATCACGATAAAACAGGTAATAGAAAAACCAGATACCGATTTCTCTTTAAGAGGAGTCGGTATCTTTTCGGTGTAAATTTAGTTGTTTTCATTAAAAAATAGATGGGAAATCCGTATTATTAAAATGATGGGGGATTGGCTGTCTGTCACGGAAAATCTCGTGTGTTATTACAAAATTTACTTAGACTTCTGTAGTCCTTAAAAGTAGCAAATCTATTAACTTGTGATCCATATATGGCTGAATATAAGAAAAGTTTTTGAAAAAAGCGCGTAAAGCTGACCAATTTTCAAAAAGTTAATATATCAACATTTCAAGGCACTTTCCATTTTTGAAAGGTATCTTTTTATTATTCTACAAAGTTTAATATAGTTTGAATAAAGTCCCTTGAAACGTCATACCATTACTTAGTGAGAAGATCTGTATGGGAATAAAATGGAAGAACAAATTACAAAGTTAATTGATGATTCTATTTCAGTTCAAGTAGAAAAAACTATAATGTGCTAATCGAAATAAGAAGTATATGAACAAAAAAGAATTATGTATTTATGTAGGAATATCCTATGCAATAGAAGAAAAGTATATTTTTAGTGTCTTACTTACAATACATGAAATTTGGCAAAATGTTAAGTTCGATAAATAAGATATCAGCCAATGAGTGATTGATAATAAAATATTAAAAATATATGGAATGAGAGTTAAGTTCTTCATATTTTTTATTGTTTTGGCTTTCTTGAATCTAAGATATAGAATATAATTAAGTAAAAGTTAAAGAAAGAGGGATACGAAATGCCATCTGAAAATTTTTGGCGTACGGTCGCCATAGCATTCCAAACTGTAAAGTTGGAAAATGACAAGAAGAAGGCAATCGAAAGGGTAAAAGATGATGGTAGAGAAGCTGAAAAAAAGGCAGTGAATTGGAAGGATGAATACCCGTTCTTGGATAGTGTCTCTGCCCGTCTCTTTGGCAAAAGTACTTCCACGCTGATACATATTTTTGGCTGCCGTTCGCATCCAGGTATGCTTATACTTATCAGCTTGACGCACGGAGGCGAAAAACTGGCTTGGCCAACTAGTGTGCGGGACTGGGTGGTAAAAGGAGTGCAAGGTCCGCACCCGGGGTTGGATGAGACCATTCGATTCCGTCGTGGTCAGATGATGGAACTGGCGGAAAACATTGATAATCGTTACGGTGGTATAGAAGGCGTGCCAGCGATAGAGGCATATCTATTGGAGAACGCCATTCCCGACCACAGTAGTGACTGGACGGTGCACTTAGCTTCTTTGTCCAATAATTAGGTATGTAACCTGCCAAAAAAACTAGCATATAAGAACAGATTGGCAAGAAGAGAGTGTTGAAAATAAAACTTCATGCTTTGTAATGAGTCTGTAAAATAGTGAATAAGATAAATCTCACGAAAATTTTTCATCATTTGTGGGAGGAACGATTAGGACTGAAAGAAAGGATACCTGGAATTTTTCCTGGATGGCGATAGAATGCTAGCAGCCAATTATATTTTAATTGAAATCTTTAATTATTAAATTAGTTGCTGAAAAAACTTATTATTCATCATTTACGTTAAAAGTACTGTTGTATACTACATAGTAATACGACATAAAAAACGTTAGCAAGTTTCACTTACCAACGTCAAAGATTGTATAATAAAAAGTTGTTTTTTATAAAGAATAATAATAATTCTTTATTTTCATTGCCATTAACTTGCGACGCTTTTCTAGGAAGACTTTATAATTTGTCTCATCCATTGAACCTAAGTCGAAGGGTATACTGTTTTGCTCGAGATTTTTATTAAGATCCATTTCATTTGTGATATCACCAATAACTGGATTGTTACTATAAATTTGTCCCACTACTGTTCCAATGTAGTCGCGAGGAGATTTATTCCCAATTTTTATATTGGTTTCCCTATCTAAAAAGGTATAGTTGGCGATTTGATTGTAATCATTTCGATTATTGAAGCCATTTTTCTGCAAATAGTTTTTTGGGAAAATATGATGTATATCTCCAATGATATCTAATAAATTCTTTGTAGTGATACCTTTGGTGAGAAAACCTTGACTATTTGAACGAATCATTGCTGCTTTGTAGACGTTAAAATAAGGACTATTGGATGAGTTCGTTTCCAAGTTTTGCACCAAACCAATTTCCCAAAATGTATCAGATAACTCGGCACTTTCTACTTCTTTGAAAAAACTTTCAAAACCACGTTCTTGGATTAAACGCAAATCACGATTCATCGCACTTTCTGGTGAACCAATGTAGCGGCTAGTGAGCGTGGTAAGAACATACCATTTTTGAATTCCTCTAGTGATAGACATATTGTTAAGTGAATGATTATTTTTTAACAGTAAATAAAGTGCGTACGAGAAGTTCAATGTCATCTGTGAATTTGTTAATTTCTGGTTCACAAAACCAGCAGATTGCAAAGCTAGTTCAAAATTCTTATAACTATGTTCGTTCATTGTCCGATGAAGACCATCTTCTAAAGAATGAAAACTATCTTCAGCAACTTCTTCTAAGTAAATCCTTTTTTCAAAATCCCTTCCTGATAGCAAACTCACTAAGTCCGAAATTTTTGCTTTATTAAATTCTGACATAAATGCAACTCTTAAAATATCGGAATAGCCTGGAGTATAGATATGATCCCCTTTTTTTTCAGAAACCCATCTCGTATATTTAGAATAATCTGAGTTAGCGAAATTTGTATCTCGTTCAGTGATTTTTTTGTGGAAATAGTTGTCTTCGAAAGCATGGCAAAAATAGTCAATGGCATTTCTGATAACCGCACCATTGTATTTATCTTCAGAAGATATTTTTGACATAGCAAAGTCTGCTTGATTTAAGGTCGTACCTTTAGAGTTAATGCGAATAAATATTTCTGTCACTTCTTCTATTTCCAACTCATTTGAAAGCTGGATGATTCCTACTTGTATATTTTTTATATCTAACAGTTTTTGAATGTTGGGAGACAATTGTTGCGCGGAAACTTCTGGATTTTTTTGACAATATTCAGGAATAAAAGAGAACGGATCAAAGTCATTTTTCATAATGATAGATATGTCAGGAATCCAATTGGAACTTTTTACATGGGCAGGAGTTTGAACAGCGAATTTTTCTTCGTCATTCTTAGCTAAGGGATTGAAAGCAATTTTTATATGCTTTTCTTGATATTGTTTAGTAATGATTTCTCTTCCCATTATTGCCGCCATAAGAGCGGTAATTCTCTGTTGTCCATCAATCAGTAGTTGTTGCCCACTTGATACTTGGCCGTTTCTTGTTCGTATATTTGGTTTCGTCCATGTAATTAAATACCCAACTGGATATCCATTATAAAGAGAATCAATAAGATCGCGAACTTGTCTACCTTTCCATACAAAAGGGCGTTGGATTTCAGGAACTGCAATCATATCTGTTTCTACATAATTTAATAAATTGTTCAGCGAATAGTTTTGAACATGAAATTTTTCTTTCAACCTAATTTCCTCCTTAAAATCTTTTGTTTCAGTATATCAAAATAAAATGATTATTATTTGAGTTTTCAGATTTAAATAAAATAACTGCAAATATTCCAAAAATATTAAATGATTTCTTTTACTTCTATAGATGTTACTGTTGAGAATAGTTATAATGGTTCAAATAGCTAGAAGAGCACTCATGTTCACTAAGATAGGTAAGCTGAATAAGTTTATTTGTGTTTTATATTTCCATTCTATTTGTGATCATAGATTAATCGTTTAACGAAAGATTTTTCATAGGGATAGTTTTTGGAATGCCTTTGGTACAGTTATAATACACGAGGCGGAATCGAACCGCCACAAGGCTCCTAGCCGTGCATTGATGCAGGTGTTTAAATGATTTTTTCTGAATCGTCAGTGATAATTGGTTCTTCAGCTACGATTGTCGTTTGGCTCAACGTATCGTTTAGGTTGTTGATTTGACGACCCACATTCTTTGTTCCAGCAAATGAGCTGATTAAACTATTGATGTCTAAGCCTGTTGCGTTTTTAAATGCTTCTTGTGAAGCTGCCAAGGTGTTTAAGGCTGTTTTGGTAATAGCTGATGCACCATTTCCGTTTCCGCTGTCAACGACCGTAATTTTGTCAATGTTACCTAATGGTTCAGCTGCAGCACGAACAATTGCAGGGTAAGCTTCAATTAGAAGTGTTGCAATGGCTTCA
This sequence comes from Carnobacterium jeotgali MS3, assembly GCF_000745125.1. Taxonomy (GTDB): domain Bacteria; phylum Bacillota; class Bacilli; order Lactobacillales; family Carnobacteriaceae; genus Carnobacterium_B; species Carnobacterium_B jeotgali. Next base: position 562,787 of record NZ_JQNF01000010.1, on the reverse strand, counting down.
TCGCCGTATTGTTTCAAGGCTTCAGCCCAAGCGGTCTTGCTGTCTGCTTCAGCTTTACCGATTAAACGAATACTTTCGGCTTGAGCCATACCATTTAATTCAATTTCTTTGGCTCTCGCTTCAGATTCAGCAATGGCTTTGTTTTTATCGGCTTCGGCACGTTGTTCAACAGAGTAACGTTCAGCATCGGCTTTCTTACGGACAGTTGCGTCGTATTCGCGTTCTTGCTTGATGGTTTCTTTTTCTTGCAATTCGATTTGTTTTTCACGTTCAATAATTTGAGCGTTACCTTCTTCGATGATTACTTTTTTCTTTAATTCAGCTTTCTTTAAGTCATAGGCACTTTCAGCTTCAGCTTTTGCGATGTTTTGTTCTCTTCCATATTCAGATATGCGAAGACTTTTCACTTTTTCAGCTTCTGCAATTTCAGTTTGTCGTTGCAATTCAGCTTCTTGAGATAATTGTTCAGCTAGTGCTCGTTGAATACGTGTTTCTTTATCCGCATTTGCTGTTTTGATATCTGCATCTCGTTTGACTTCGGCAATACGTCCTTGACCTAATGAATCTAGGTAACCGTTTTTGTCCGTTACTTCTTTTACTGTAAAAGATAAAATAACTAATCCCATTTTAGCCAAATCGCCAGATGCTTCATCTTGGACATTTTGGTTGAATTTATCACGGTTTTGATAAATATCTTCAACAGTCATGCGCCCTAAAATCGAACGTAAGTGTCCTTCTAGAACTTCTCTTGCTTCGCTTTCTAGTTGTTCTGTTGATTTACCAAGGTATTGTTCAGCAGCTGTTGCAATGTCTTCTGAGTTAGATCCAATTTTAATGATAACGGTTCCGTCAACTGCGACTGGAACACCTTCTTCGGTATATACTTCAGGTGTGCGAACGTCTAATTTAGAAGACAGTAATGACAACTTATGAACGGATTGAATAATAGGCCAAACGAATGTCCCGCCTCCGCTAACGATTTTCATCTTATTACCTGTATTGGGATCAATATAAACATTTTTATCGCCCAATGCTGTACCGCTGATAATTAAGGCTTCTGCAGGTGAGGCTGTGCGGTAACGACTAACCAATGCGACTAGTAAAACGACTGCGATGACAACTGCGCCAACGGTTGCAAATAATGTTGAGTTCATGTATATATTCCTACTTTCTCGTATCTGTTTTTGATGGTGTAGTTATTTTTTTTGTTTCTTATTCCATGTCGGCGTTGGTTTGCCAATGGCTTTAATGCTGTTTGTGTAGGGAAGGACATAAAGAATGTTGTTGCTGACATCCATGACCAATACATTTTCCTTTTTTAGAATCTCGGTTATGTTATCGGTATTGTCATAGATTTTAGCCATTTTATTAACTCGTGTAAAACCAGTAGAGACGATAACTTCGCCTGTTCCGTTAAGCGTGATCGGAATGGATACCGTCGCTTCTTTGCCTTCTAAATCATGGATTGAAGTAATATTTGAATTTTCTGCACGACTCTTAAAGGGCAGGATAACGAGAATATTCATGAGCATAATGACAACCATTACGGCAAGAAAGATACCCACAAACAACCAAAGGGACACTGTTGCAAGGTTGGTCACTAGAACCCCATATGTAATGAAAAAAGCAATCATACCTGTGACAAAGAAATCACTGATGTCGTAAAAACCGATGCTGATAATATCTTTTAACGGTAATGTCAAAATGGCTAATGCTATACAGCCGGCAAAAGCAAATTGTAAGTACAGTGGGTCTTCTAAGATAGTGGTTAGCACTTCATTTCACCTCCTTTCAGTACTGGATTATTATCACTTTCAGAGTCCTAATGATTTAGCTTGGTTCTTGATAAATGGTCTACTAAATATAGATGATACCATACTACATTCGGAGTGGATGGACTATTTTAAAAATAAGACGATTTTTTAGTTTCATCAGGATAAGTTCTTAAAATAAAACAACATACGGCATAATGCCACGAGACATTTTCACCTCATTATTTTTTGTAATAAGCAGCGCTTCGATGCCAGGAATGCTGTCGATATAGTGGATAGCAGCAGTGGAATCAAGTCCAAATAACAAGGTTGTCCATAATTCGCCATCAATCGACTCATCTGAAACGATGGTTACACTGGCTAATTCATTTTCAATCGGATAGCCGGTTGTTGAATCAAAAATATGGTGGTATTTTTTTTCAGACACGTTAAGTGAGCGTTCATAAATACCAGATGTAACCACTGACTTGTCTTTTACCAATACAGCTCCAACTAAATCCCCACGATTTGACGAAGGTTCTTGAATACCTACACGCCAATAGCCATCTTCGTATTTTGGATTTTCTCCAATAGTCAAAACATTTCCGCCTAGATCCACTATGCCGCTTTGAACACCTTCACTTTGAAAAAACTTTTTGAGATTATCGGCAAAATAGCCTTTTGCTAAGGCACCAAGATCTAATTCCATCCTTTTTTTTGTTAAATAGACCGTTTTTTTTACGTCATCTAATTCAATGTCAGTTGGATCAATGAGCTTTAGTCGTTCTTCAATTTCTTTTTGTTCAGGTACATGCGCGTCTGTAAAGCCAATTTTCCATAGTTTAACGAGCGGTCCAATTGTGATGTTAAGTGCAAGTTTTGAAGATAAACTGTATTTTTGACCAAATTGAATCAATTCATATAGATCTGAATCGACATGAACCGGCTGTATTCCTGCTTGTTGGTTCACGCGCATTAAAGCGCTTTTAGAATTATTTGCGCTGAAGCGCATTTCGTAATCTACCAGCATGTGGTTAGCTTTTTCCAATAGTTCATCTGCCATAGGATGCTTGATTGAAAGGTTAATCTGCGTTCCCATAAGGTTGATACTGCTTTGTTCGATTTTTTACACCCACCCATCTATAAATATAAAATGCCGTAAAATGTATATGGTTGCATTTTAACATACTCTAAAAGCTATGTGAGATTTTTCTGTAGAAATTTAAAAACTTGATTTAAATCAAGTTTTTAAATTTCTTTTCAACATATACTAGGGAAGTAAAGGAATTGTGAAATTAATAACAAAACCAAGGAGGTTAATATGAATAATCTTAAATCAGGCACGTACAAAGGAAGAGCAACAGGGTATCATGATTATATTACCGTGGATGTAGAAGTAGATGGAGAAAAAATAGTAAAAATTAATTACTCAGAAAATGAAACCCCTAACAAAGGTGGCGTAGCTGTAGCGAAAATGGTAGAAGAAATCATTAAACAACAGTCGGTAGAAATTGATACAGTTTCTGGTGCTACATATGCTTCAGAAGGTACTTTGCGGGCTGTAGAGTATGCATTAGGAGTTGCACGCGGTGAACGGGCTCCAATTGATGGCGAATTTAATGAAAAAACGGGGACGATTGAGCACCATTTCACATCCGGAACCTACAGTGGGAACGGAGATGGATATAAAGGTGAAATTAATCTGAATGTCACTGTTAGTGAAAATAAAATTGAAAAAATTGAGTACCAAGGAAAAGAAACGGCTGATATCGGCGGTAAAGCAATAGAAGATATTATTGCAAAAATTTTGCGCAGTCAATCTACTCAAGTTGACTCGATTTCTGGAGCAACTTTTTCTTCACGGGGAGCACAAGAAGCGTTGGACTATGCTTTAGGTATAGCTAGAGGTGAGATTGATCCCGAGGCTGCACCAAAGTTAGAAGACTTAGAGCCTCGTATCCAGTTTAGAGGCGGATCTTTGACGATTGAACAAATCGAAGCAATTCTAAATACGTTACCAGTTGAAATTACATTTGTTGGACCAGATTTACGTTTCCAATATTTCAATGAAGATCATGATGAGTTTCATCGTTCTAAAGCAAGTTTAGGAAGTCACTTTATTGATTGCCATCCACCACATTTACGAGGATTTGTTGGCAAATTAGCTGGGGAGCTAGCAGCTGGAACACGTAAGAGTGAAACGCATTGGTTTACACGCAAAGATGACGGTCGTAAAATTTTTATTACTTATCTTCCAGTTACCAATCGCAAAGGTGAAACTATCGGATTTATGGAGTACGTCCAAAATGGAACCCCGTTTATTAATACAATTGATGAGCCGAATCTTCGTGGTGAATTAAGCGATCCTACTGAACCAAATCCATTTGCTCGCGAAAAATGGAATTGAATTGACAGCGATAAGAATACATTTATAGTTTAGCTTATAATCAAGAAAAGGAATGAGGCAAATGAAACGCCATTTTTTAATCAGTGTTGGGATTTTATCGTTCCTTTTAGGTTCAGCAGGTGCAATTTTACCGTTGCTGCCGACGACACCGTTTTTATTGTTAGCGGGCTATTGTTTTGCACACAGTTCCAACAGGTTTAACGATTGGCTGAAGAAGACTAAATTGTATCAGATATATGCATCCGATTACGTTGAAACGAAATCCATTCCTAAACACAAAAAATGGAAGATACTAATAAGCAGTTATATTCTGATGGGTATTTCAATTCTACTTGCTCCACTTCAAGCCGTTAAAGTAATGCTAATAGTGTTAGCGCTCGCTATAACGGTAGTACTATTATTCGTTGTTCCAAATCGTGAAGATCATTTTGAAACGAAAGAATAAAAAAATACTTACATTAAATTGCTGGAGAGGACTACCAATATGCCAAGAAAATTATTCGAGGAAATAGAAATTAAACCAGGAGTAGTACTAAAAAATCGCATCATGATGGCACCAATGACTATTCAAGCAGCTTACTTTGACGGCACGGCCACACAAGAAATAATCGATTATTATGCTCATCGATCTGGAGAAGCGGGCGCAATTATTGTAGAAAGTTCATTTGTGGAAGATAAAGGGCGAGGCTTTGCAGGAGCATTAGGCAACAATAAAGATTCTCAAGTGAAGGAATTGCGTAAACTCGCTAATGCGATTAAAGAAAAAGGCTCTAAAGCTATTTTACAAATTTACCATGCTGGACGGATGGCAGCTCCAGAACTGAATGGCGGAGCTGCACCAATTTCAGCTAGTCCCGTAGCAGCATTGCGACCAGAAGCTGTTACACCGCGTCAAATGATGCCGGTGGGTATTGATAAAATGATTCAAAATTTTGCAGACGCTACTAGACGTGCGATTGAAGCTGGATTCGATGGAGTTGAAATTCATGGTGCCAATACGTACCTGATTCAACAATTTTTCTCTCCTCATTCTAACCGCCGCGAAGATAAATGGGGCGGCAGCCGTGAAGCACGTGCTAAATTTCCTGAGGCTGTGATGAAAGCTGTACAAGAAGAAGCTAAGAAACAACAAGCCGTAAACTTTATTGTGGGTTATCGATTCTCTCCGGAAGAAATTGAAGAGCCAGGAATCCGCTTTGAAGATACGATGTATTTATTGAACCGTTTAGCTAAATTGAAACCTGACTATTTCCATGTTTCGATGGGGATCTGGAACCGAACATCCATTATAAATAAAGAAGATACCCAACCGCTACTCGAAAAATACATCGAACAACAATCAGACGAGTTAGCTCAAATTGCTCTTATTGGAGTAGGTGGAATTGGTCAGCGCAGCGATGCTGAGGCTGTGCTAGATGCAGGATATGATTTAGTTGCGGTTGGAAAAGCCTTTTTGGTTGAACCAAATTGGGTTGAAAAAGCAAAATTGAATGAAGAAATCAAAGATTTTGCAGATATCAACGAACAAAATCAGTTGCAGATTCCTGAGCCTTTATGGGACGTGATGGATTTCATGATTAAAGATGTGAAAGCGGAAGAAGAAAAATATGAACAATTGAAAGAATTGCAACATGCAAAAATTACTTTCAATCCTGGAACTTATGGAGCTTCTGTTGAAGGGCATGATGGAAATGGTATCGGAATGAAAGTAACCTTCTCAGATACCAAAATTTTAGCAATAGAATTGGACGGCCAAGAACAGCTAGATGCTATTGGTACTTCCGTTTTTAAACGATTACCAGAAGAAATTATTGCTGGGCAAACATTGCAAGTGGATGTCATATCAGGAGCAACCGTAACTTCAAAAAGTCTTATTGATGGAGTGGCAGATGCAGTGGAAAAAGCAAATGGGAATTCTCAAGCTCTGCGTGTACGTTCAAAAGACGTCGTTCAGTGGGAGAGTACAGAAGAGAAAAAACTCGTTTCATTTAGTTAGTCAAAAAGCCAAGGGATGCTGTGAGCAGACCTTGGCTTTTTTTTGTAAATGGATAAGGTTCTAAAAAAAATAGAATTCTTCCCAAATAGTTGAATGTAAATTTTTCTGCTCTTTATAAAGCCTTTTGTTTTGGACAATGCCTTTTGTGGTATATGATGGTTATAGAGATAGTCATACGACAGGTAGTTGGCACAGAAAAGGAAAACAAAAATTGAAAGGGGCACAAATAAAATGAAAACAACAAAATTAATTAATATGGGAAAAGATCACGCACATGACGCATTTGATATGGCTAAGGATTATCTTCCATCGACACATCAGTTAGCTAAATCAAAGATGATGATGGATAAGAAACTGACTAAGGGAGTCGCTAAAGTAATGCCCAAAAAAGCAAAACGAATGGGATTAGCAAAATTAATTATTTTACCTTTAGCAGGTGTATTAGCTGGATTATTATTTGCACCAAAATCTGGGAAAGAATTGCGTACAGATGTAAAAAGTAAGTTCATTGATGCAAAAGATACGGCTATGGAAAAAGAAAAAGAATGGAAAGAAAAAGGCGTAGAAAAAGCGCAAGATTTGAAAGAGAACTATATGGATAAAGCGGCTACCGAACATAAGGCTGGTCATTCCGATGAAGCAGAATCAGCACATGGAAATGTTCATGGTACGCCGGCGGAACCAACTGAAGATCAAACTATTCCAGCTGATAAATTGTCTGAAACATTAGATGATTTAGGCTATGACTCTGAAGAAGAATTAGTAGAAGAGCAAGAAGAAAAATAGTTAAATTGAAAAGGATTCTCCTTTTTTGTCATTGTTATATGACAAAAAAAGAGGGTCCTTTTTGAAAAATTGCTTTAAAAGTCTATTAGTCTATTTTGATCACGAGTTTTCCTCTGGTATGGCTGGTTTCTGTTTGCTCATGTGCTTTTCTTAGCTCTTCTTCTGTGAAGGCGCATATGTTTGAGTGACCACCGGTTTGATAGCTCCAGAGGCTTGCAATTTGGCTAATTTTTGCAAACGTTCGCTAGTAGGAGGCATACTAAAATAAGTCCCGGTGATTCCCATAGAATAGGCTTTTTCTTGATTGGGTTCTTGAACTAAAGAATTAAATGGCCGCCTTTTTTTAGCACGGAAAAAACTTTTTTCTTGTGTTTTTCCTCCAATTGGATCGAGTACTAAGTCATAATCGGTTAGTATTTGTTTGAAATCTTCATTTTTATAATCAATGAAACGGTCTACACTTAAAGCAGCCAAAAATTCTCGGTTTTTTTCACTCGCAGTTGCTGCTACATAGGCATTGAAGTGTTTGGCAATTTGAATCGCTAATTATCCTATTTCACCTGCCCCTGCATGAATCAATATTTTTTCTCCAGCTTGGCCGGTTAGAGGAATAGAAGCGGCTTCTTCAAATGGAAGGTTGTCAGGGATTTTCGCTGTTACTTCAGCACGAGCTTTAATAAACTCTGCATAGGTTCTAGCAGCATTTTCAAAAACACGGTCACCAGGTTTTAAATCGGTTACACTTGCACCGACATCTCTTACAATTCCTGCAACATCTCCGCCAAGGACAAGAGGCAACTTGCTGCCCATTTTCCCGCTGCGCCTTTTCCAATCCATGGCATTAATGGAAAAAGCATGAATTTCAATCAATACTTGATGTTCTTTGATCGAAGGTTTTGGCATTTCTATCTCTTTAAATTGCTCAGCTGAACCAAACTCTGCAATTGCGATTGCTTTCATACAAAAACTCCTCTCTCTCGGTGTGTAAGTTCCTCCAACTGTAGCACTATGAAAGAATGTCCACAACTAATCAAACCGTTACTGCTTAAATACAATAAACCACTTGAAGACCCAGTTGATAGGGATTTTCAAGTGGTTTTCAGTTGTCTATTAGTACATTCCTTGACGGCCTTCGTTTAAATTCAAATAAATGTTTTTGGTTTGTGTATAAGCGTTGAGAATCATTTTATGCGTCTCACGGCCGATACCTGAGTTTTTATAACCGCCAAATGGTGCTCCAGCTTCAAAGCTAGCATAAGTGTTTACCCATACGCGCCCGGTACGAATGCCGCGAGCTACTTTAAATGCCGTATTCAAGTTAGTCGTCCAAACGCCTCCTGCTAATCCGTATTCGTTATCGTTGGCCATCGCAATGACATCATCGGCATCTTTAAATTTAATGACTGCACCGACTGGGCCGAAGATTTCTTCTTGTGCTACGCGCATATCATTTGTTACTTCAAGTAGCGTAGGTTTGTAGAATGCCCCTTGTGACAAATCACCCTCATCATAGCGGCTTCCTCCAGTAATCACTTTGGCGCCTTCTTCTTTCCCGATAGCGACATAATCTTCAATGGTTTGGATTTGTTTTTCGTTCACCTGAGCACCCATCATTGTCTGTTCTTCCCAAGGCATGCCTACTTTTACTTTAGCAAATTCCTCTTTCAACCGTTCCATGAATTCATCATAGACGGACTCTTGAACAAAAATACGAGAACCAGCAGAGCAGACCTGCCCTTGGTTGAAAAGAATGCCTAATTGCACGCCTTCAAGTGCTTGATCCATATCCATATCATCAAAGAAGATGTTAGCTGATTTGCCGCCTAATTCCAAAGTAGCAGGGATAAGATTTTCTGCTGCTGAGATACCGATTTGACGTCCTACCTCAGTTGAACCGGTAAAGGCCAGTTTATCTAAGCCTTTGTGGTGTTGCAAATATTCTCCAGTTCCAGAACCGCTTCCGGTAATGATGTTTATCACTCCTGGTGGTAAGACCTCTTTAAAGATTTTCCCGAGCTCTAACACACTTAGAGAAGTAGTAGAGGAGGGTTTAAAGACAGATGTATCTCCTGCTGCAATCACTGGGGCTAGTTTCCAAGCCGCCATTAGGAAAGGAAAGTTCCAAGGAACAATTTGACCGACAACTCCAAGTGGTTCACGGATAATAAGTGACATAGTGTTATCGTTAATCATTTTGACCGTATCTTCTTCACTACGGATAACCCCAGCAAAATAACGGAAATGATCGATGGCTAGAGGAATGTCTGCCCCAGAGGTTTCCCGAATTGGTTTCCCGTTGTCCAGTGTTTCGATCATAGCAAAACGATCAGCCTCTGCCTCAATGCGATTGGCAATCTCAAGGAGTAATGCGGAGCGTTCTTTAACGGACGTGTGAGACCAGGTTTTAAAAGCTTCCTGAGCTGCTGCAACTGCAGCATCAACATCTTCGTTAGTGGCATTTACAATGTCTGCCAACTTTTCTCCATTAGATGGATTATAGGTAGTAATTTTTTTGTCTCCGGTACCAGAAGTCCATTCTCCATTAATCAAAAGTTGGTAGTGTGAATCTAATTGTATATCTTGTAGTGTCATTACTGTCTTCCTTTCATAAAACATATTTTTAATCGGAATCTAGTCACAGTATAACATAAAGCGCTTCCTTTTTCGCAACCTGATTTTCTACTCCATTAAAAATACCAGTCTTTTCTTAGTTTAATAGAAAAGGCTGGTAAAAAAAGTGTAGTGCATTTTATACTAAGATTTTTTGTTTACTCGTTAACTTCCGGTATATAAATTTATTGATGTCCTATTTTATTCTAATCATTACATAATGATTATTCATGCAGCAATTTAGCGTAATAACGTATCGCTTCAATAGCGCTATGCCAAGAGTGCAGTTTATCTTGCCGTTCATTAATAGTCATATGAGGTTCAAATTGTTCATCCGCAGAAACTAAAGCAATTAGCTCATCTTGATTACGCCAATAATCAACAGCTAATCCGGCGAGGTATGCAGCCCCTAGTCCGGTCGTCTCTAAACGTTCGATGCGTTTAACTGTTTTTCCAAGAATATCTGCTTGAAATTGGATTAACAGATTGTTTTGTGCAGCTCCACCGTCAACGTGAAGAAGGTCCACTACGATACCGGTATCTAATTCCATTAATTCGATGATATCACTGACTTGATAAGCAAGAGATTCTAAAGTTGCTCGAACCAATTCCTGATGGCTTGTAGATTCATCAATTCCTAGAATAGCTCCTCGTACGCTTGAATCCCAATAGGGTGCACCAATTCCTCGAAAGGCTGGGACAACATAAACGCCCGAATTGGTCTCTGCTTCAAGAGCCAACAACTCTGAATCATCTATTGATTCAAATAAATTTAAGCCGTCTTTTAACCATTCAATTGCACTACCTGAAATAAGAGCCGAACCTTCAAGAGCATAGGTTATTTTGTTGTCAAGTGAATATCCGATGGTAGTGAGCAATTTGTGTTCGGATAGTTTTGGTTCAGAGCCAGTATTCATAACGATAAAGGTTCCTTGACCATAAGTACTTTTTACTTGGCCAGGTCGAAAAGCTAATTGACCAAATAACGCGGCCTGTTGGTTTCCGGCAACGCCAGCAATTGGAATTTTTACGCCATCAAAAAGATCTAAGTCAGTTATTCCATAAAGATGAGAGCTTGGATAAACTTTTGGTAACATGCTCTTAGGGATATTAAACAGACTTAGTAACTGTTCATCCCATTCTAGCGTATGGATATTGAACAACATTGTCCTTGAAGCGTTCGTATGATCGGTACAGTGCAACTTACCATTGGTCAGATTCCAAATGAGCCAGCTATCAACTGTGCCAAAGGCTAATTCTCCACGATCTGCTCTTTCTTGTGCACCAGTATGGTGATCAAGGATCCAACGAATTTTGCTAGCAGAAAAGTAAGGGCTCAGAACTAAACCAGTCTTTTCATGGATGTAGTCTTCAACGTGTTCTTGCTTAAGTTGATTAATAATAGCTAGTGATTGATTGGAACTCCAGACAATTGCGTTGTGTATCGGCTGACCAGTTTTACGATCCCACACAATAGTCGTTTCACGTTGGTTTGTGATGCCAAGTGCTTTGATTTGATGGAATGAGACTCCGGAATGTTTTGTAACTTTAAGAAGCACATCACAGACTGACTGCCAAATGGCATTTGGATCTTGTTCGACCCAGCCGGATCTTGGTATCTGCTGTTCAAAAGTTTGTGCTGCTGTGCTAATGTAATTTCCTTGGCGATCAATAATAATTGCACGCGTTGTGGTTGTCCCTTGGTCAATTGCTAAAATATATTCTGCCATAAGTTATGATCTCCTTAAATAGATTGCATGGTAAAACAGTCATCTTCATGCTGTTGAAAGTTGTTGTTATCCTAAGATCGCTTAGGGCTAAATTTTATAGTGGATTACTTGAATAAGCAATTCATGATAGCTTTTACTATCCGGCTCACAGTCTTCAAGCACCCAATGGTAGAGCATCTCAGATAGGCCGTAAGCGTAAAAGTCAGTCGTTGCTTCGATGAAAGTTTGATGGTTGTCAGTAGCAAGATGCGTTTGAAAATAATCATCCGAAATGTTTTGAATACTTTTTTTAATATAATACTCAAAGTAATCTTTAAAGGAATCCAACTTCATATTTGAAAAAATTTTCTTGTAATATTTTTTATTCTCTTCAAGGTATTCCAATAGAAGGAACAATGCTTCTTCCCATTTCCCCCAATTCATGATCAGTTGAATTAATTCAGTGACTTCATGTGAGAAAATCCAAGTAATTAAATCGTATTTGTCATCAAAATGATCATAAAAAGTCTGACGACGGTAATCAGTCTGATCCATTATATCTGTTATCGATATCTTATCAATAGCTTTTCTATTAGCTAGATGTTTAAGAGAACAAGAAATAATTTCCTTTGTTGTGTTTTGTTGGTTCATTTTTGTGACCCCTTCGACAACTTATTAACTACCACATTCAATTACTTTTAATTATACTTCATACTCAAAAGTAATTGAAGCGGACAAAGAGAATCTTTTGTCTGTTGAAATGATAACGCTTACTCGGTAAGCTTTGTTTAGTCCTAAGGAAAGTACTTCATCATTTTATAGATCAAATATTTAAAAAAATAGGAGGAATAGAAATGAGAAAAGCATTTATTAGTCCAACAAAATATGTCCAAGGAGAAAACGAGTTATTGAATTTAGGTTTTTATATTAAATCCTTTGGTGAATCTGCTTTAGTTATTGGGAATCCAGGCGATATCGAACGGGTTCAAGACAAATTGGATAAAACAGCTGAACGTTTTGGCGTAACCTTACATCTCGCAGATTTTGGTGGAGAAGCGACACGTGAAGAAGTCAATCGTCTTAAAAAATTAGCAAAAGAAAAAGGGACAGATATCATCGTTGGATTAGGCGGCGGAAAAGCAATTGATACATCTAAAACGGTTGCTAATGGTCATAATTTAATTGTCTGCCCAACGATTGCAGCTACAGATGCTCCAACTAGCCACTCTGCAGTGTTATACACGAAAGATCATCATTTTGATGAATATGCTTATTTTATCCAAAGTCCTAGCGTGGTCTTAATGGATACTACGGTAATTGCTCAAGCACCAGCTCGATTCTTAATTTCCGGCATGGGAGATTCGCTAGCTACTTATTATGAAGCGCGTGCGACACGTCGTTCAAATTCAAATGTAAACGCTGGCTTGCCGAATGGATACCATACAGGGGATACAGCACCTGCTAAAGGTACGATTGCATCTATCACATTAGCAAGAGCTTGTTACGAAACAGTGATGGAAAATGGCTACAATGCAAAGATTGCTTGTGATAATAATGTTGTTACACCAGCGTTAGAGAATATTATTGAAGCAAATACACTATTATCTGGTCTTGGATTTGAATCAGGCGGATTAGCTGCAGCACATGCCATTTATAATGGCTTGACAGTTTTAGATGGTCCTCATAATTACTTCCATGGGGAGCAAGTAGCCTTTACAACATTTGTCCAACTTATCCTTGAGGACGCACCAAATGATGAAGTTGAAGCTTTATTAGACTTCAGTTTATCTGTTGGGCTACCTGTATCACTAGCAGACTTGGATGTAGCAGAAGTGAAGTATGAAGAAATCCTTAAAGTCGCCGAAAAAGCATGTATCCCTGAAGAATCTATTCATGCTATGCCTTTTGAAGTGACACCTGAAAGTGTAGCTCAAGCCATCATCGCAGCTGATGCGATCGGACGAGACTACAAGAAACGTAAGTCAGTAAAATAAACTAGTTTTTAAACTATAGATCAAAGGATGGGAACTGATGAAAAAAATTGTAAATGATCCGAGTAATATAGTTGATGAAATGCTACAAGGCATGATCATAGGCCATTCTGAATTGATCCAAAGAATTCCAGAGACGGGTATCATCCAACGTAAATCGGCAAAATCAGGGAAAGTAGCTATTATTTCTGGGGGTGGAAGCGGACATGAACCTGCTCATGCAGGATTTGTTGGTGAAGGTATGTTGTCTGCGGCTGTTTGCGGAGCAGTATTTACTTCTCCAACGCCAGATCAAATTTTAGAGGCCATTAAAGTAGCCAATGAGGGTGCCGGTGTCTTCATGGTAATCAAAAATTACTCTGGAGATATCATGAATTTCGAAATGGCTCAAGAATTGGCTGAAATGGAAGGAATAGAAGTTGCAAGTGTTGTCGTAGATGATGATATCGCTGTTGAAGACAGTTTATATACGCAAGGCAAACGTGGCGTAGCCGGAACGATTCTCGTTCACAAAATAATAGGCTACGCAGCGCAACAAGGAAAGTCGATTACTGAAATCAAAGCATTAGCTGACAACTTAATGCCGAATATTAAATCCATCGGGCTCGCACTGACTGGCGTAACTACACCAGGAAGCGCTCAGCCAAGCTTTGTTTTAGCTGAAGATGAGATTGAATACGGAGTAGGGATCCACGGTGAACCAGGGTATCGTAGGGAAAAATTGCAAACATCTTACAATCTTGCAAAAGAGTTATTGACAAAATTAGTCAATGAATTTGATGCAAAAGCAACAGACCGGTTTGCGGTAATCGTTAACGGACTAGGTGGAACACCATTAATGGAACAATATGTTTTTACAAATGATGTACACCAGCTTATGGATGAACGTAAACTATCAGTGGACTATTATAAAATAGGCAACTATATGACGTCACTTGAAATGCAAGGATTGTCATTGACGTTACTCCATTTAGAAAATGATTTTTATATTGAAGCATTAAACGCACCAGTTACAACTATAAGCTGGTAAGCAGGTTGACAGATTATCGGTTATACGGAAGGGGTCTAAACCCATAATGGATATACAAACAGGAATTCGTTGGATGGAATTATTTAACGAGAAGATCCAACAAGAAAAAGACTATCTCACGCAACTAGATACACCGATTGGAGATAGCGATCATGGCAATAATATGTCACGAGGCATGGCTCATGTTGTCGAAGCGATCGATACACAAGCTCCTGATTCACTCGAAGAGCTTTTAAAGCTAATTACGACCACTTTATTAAGCAAGGTCGGGGGTGCGTCAGGTCCACTTTATGGTTCAGCTTTTATGGGTATGTTGAAAACATATCAAGGAGATGGATCATCATGGAGTAAAGTACTGCAAGGTGGATTAGAGAGTATCCAAAAACGAGGAAAAGCCGAAGTTGGCGATAAGACAATGATCGATGTTTGGGCACCTGTTGTTCAGGCAGTAGAAAACGATCAATTAACGGACGAAATTATTGATGAGGCAGTTGAAGCAACGAAACGATTAAAAGCTAAAAAAGGGCGTGCTTCATACGTAGGTGAACGCTCTATCGGACATATTGATCCAGGTGCTTATTCTTCTGCTTTACTATTTCATACTATGCTAGAAGCGGAGGCTGGACAATGACAACAACTGGAATTATTATTATCTCTCACGTATATGAAATTGCAAAAGGAATCAACCGATTAATTCAAGAAGTTGCTGGTGATGTTAATATCGAAGTGATTGGAGGCCTATCCGAGACTGAAATCGGGACAAGTTTTGATAGTATTCTTGAAGCCGTCAACAATCATCCATCGGACAATTTACTTGCCTTTTATGACTTAGGCAGTGCCAAGATGAATTTGGATATGGTGAAAGAGCTTAGTGATAAAACCATCACTATTTACGATGTGCCGATAGTTGAAGGTTCTTATACTGCAGCAGCACTTTTACAAGCTGACGTTACTCAAGAGGCAATTGAAGAGCAATTAAAAGAATTACACATTGATAAGTAAAAAATAAAAAGCAACCGGAGTAAAGATCATGTCAAAAGAAAATTATAATTTTATGATGCCTAATGTGAATTTCTTTGAACCTGGAGTAGTCGAAAAGGTTGGGGAAAGAGCAAGACAGCTGCAACAGGCATGGATGTACTGACACACTGTGTGGAGTCATATGCATCAATAAATAGAAATCCTATTACAGACGCCCAAGCAATTCAAGGAATAAAATTAATTTCCAACTATTTAAGACGTACTGTAGCCAATGGACATGATATAGAAGTGAGAACAAATATGTCTTACGCCTCAATTTTAGCTGGAATGGCCTTCAATAATGCTGACTTAGGTTACGTTCACGCAATGGCTCATCAATTAGGCGGGCAGTATGATGCTCCTCATGGTGTTTGCTGTGCTGTTCTAATGCCAACCGTCGAAAAATGGAATAGCATAAGCAATCCACAGCGTTTTGCTGATATTGCAAAATTTTTAGGTGGAAATATCGAAAAGTTAACAGTCATGGAAGCTGCTGACAAAGCTATCGAAGCAATGATTCGGATTTCCGAAGATGTCGGTATTCCAAAAAAATATCAAATCTCTTGGTGCATTGCCAGAAGACTTTGATAAGATGGAAGATGGCAGAAAATGCTCTGAAAGACGGGAATGCATTCTCTAATCCTAGAATGGGAAAAAAGAAGACATTATTAAATTGTATCAACAAGCATACGAAGCATAAAAGGTAATTCTTTTAAGATATCAAAAATATAGTAGAAATAGCAGTATAGAAACCATGAGGGTGGAATCTATGCTACTATTTTTTTGTTTCTGCTTATGATTCATTTGTTTTGAGATATCCGATTCATTTTTAATGAAGAAAAATAATACACTAAATAATAAGAACTGTTTAGCGTTCGGCTACTGCTAGATATCAATATCGACTCATGTTATAATAAGTGACTTAAAGTAATGACGACTTTAGTTAGAACGGATGCTAAGAAAACCTCCGTCTATCGATAAAATATGGAGGTGTAAGAACATGAATAAACAATGGACGATTGCTTCAATTAAAGAATTTGTTGAAAAGAATTCGGATAGCAAGTTGCTAACGACTGAATATCACGGTTTTTCTCAAAAACTAGAATTTGAATGCGCCTGTGGCAACAAGTTTGAAAAGTCATTTACAAAATTTAAAAATAAAAATCAACGTAAGTGTGAAGTTTGCCAACCGTTAAAAGAAGCATTTTAACCGGAATTGCTAAAAAATCATGCCACTTTTTTTAAAGAAAAGGTGGCATGATTTTTTTATATTAATAGTTTCTGTGCATCAATAATTGAGCAACCGCCATTGTTATTCCACTGGCCGTAAAGTTTATTTGCGCTGGTATTTTCTATAAACTTATCCAATCGTCTATTAAAAAGAACGGAGTCATTTTATAAACTTGGATGGTATCGATTCTTATCCTTCGATAAAGTTCAGGAAAGCTAAGGAAATTCTGATAAACTTGATCATCTTCTTTTAAACGTGTTTCAATCTCTTGATGGATGATAAAGGATTCAGGATGCATGTCTGGGAGAACGCTCAAGCCGGGTTCATTCATCAAATCTAATTTAATGAGGCTTCTTGCGCGTTCTTTATTTAATTCGGTCCAATTGCTTTTTTCCTTTCTCGGAGAAAGTCTTTGAGCAGATCCAGTATCAGAGATTTTTTTCTTAATGCCATCAATCCAACCAAAACACAAAGCTTCCTCAACGATATCTAGGTACTGAACAGCTGCTGTTCCTTCAATCCTACTGACGATTACCCAGCAAAAACTTTCCGTAGTTGAATGCACTTCAAGCTAATTTCTCAAGTCTTGCCTGTTTGTAATGTTAAGCGGATTTTCGATTTCCATCTTTTTATATCCTTTCTATGATGATAAGTAGTTAGTATAGTTAATTGGCCGTCAATGAGATAGAAAAATACCGATGTAATCATCTATCTCATTAGTATTATTGTGTAAACCGGTTGAATGTCTTCTGGATTTTACCTTGCAACCGTTGGAAAGCCAAAAATTGTTGGCGAGAACGCTCAATTCTTTTGTATCTCTTTTGATTTTTTTTATAAAACTGTTGGTGGTAGTTTTCAGCTGGCCAGAATACGCTTGTGAGTTCAATTGCTGTAACGATTGGGCGTTTGTATTTGCCAGAGGCTATCAACTGTTGTTTTGAGTTTTCAGCAATTTGCCGTTGCTGCTCATTACGAACAAAAATAATTGGACGATACTGACTACCGCGGTCTTGAAATTGACCAAACGCATCAGTAGGGTCTGTTAACTGCCAATAAAGTTCGACTAAATCTTTATACTGGATAATTCTTGTATCAAAAATAATCTCAACCGCTTCAACATGACCTGTGTACTGGCCGCTCACTTGATCGTAAGTGGGATGATCCATATGCCCACCCGTATACCCAGATAAGACTGAGACAATCCCGTTGTGGGTTTCAAACGGTTCTACCATACACCAGAAACACCCTCCTGCAAATACCGCAGAATCCTGATAAGCTGGATCTTCTAAGGTATGTTTTGCAAAATCAAATGAAGGATGAATAGGATCATTATCAGTAATGTTGTTATAAAAATCGGTCACATCAGGCGTTAAATTATTGCGTAAGGCAAGTGGACGCAACTCAGCTTCAAGTTTTGAGAGCTGGTCGTCAAAAATTTTGCCGTTTTCTAAAGCATTTTTGGTCGATAATACTACTGACCGTTCCCATTCGCGAGTTGCTGGATTGAGTATTAAATTATAGAGTAGGTTAAGGGTTTCTTCTTGATTTGGTTTCATCTTGGCAACCATCCTTAAGAGTGATTTTTATTCATTATACCGTAATCTGTCAGGCTCATGAGTTTTTAGAATCGATAAATGATAAATCTTAAATAGCTTAGCGAGCACTCGTTTGTTAGGAAATGATAGAATTTTGAACTGTTTTTAAAAATAGAGCTGCTGCTTTTGAAGGAATTTGATTCTTTTTCCAAATAATATTTAAACTCGCTTCTAAAGTAGGTTTTAATGGAACGAAGTTTAGATTCGTTCCTTGGGTATTAACAATACTAGCAAGACATAATGCGCAACCTAACCCTTCTTTTACCATGATAGAAGCATTATACAAAAGATTATAGGTGCCAATAATCTGATGGCTAGTGAGATTTTCTCCAAGCCATTCCCCAATTTGATCGTCTACCAATGATTGATTTGAGACGAAAAGAGAGAGTGTTTTCAAGTCATTAGGTAAAATGAATTCCTTTTGTGCATAGGGATGATCATTACGAACCAGAAGGCCCCATTGATCAGTTTGTGGCAATTTTAGATAATCATATTTTTTCTTTTCCACTGGATCGATGACGATGCCAAAATCGATGATTCCTTTGTCTAATTTTTCGGAAACGTCATCGGCGTTTCCACTATATAAATGAATTTTCAAATCAGGATGCTCTGTAGTTAGAACGTGTAGATTTTTAGCGATAACTTGCATGGCTTTAGTTTCGCCGCCTCCAATAACAATCTCACCACTGATCGTTTCTTTACTTGATAAGTTGGAAGTCGTGATATTTACTAACGAAAGAATTTCTTTGCCGCGGTTTAACAAATATTTTCCATCTTCAGTCAATGTGATTTCACGATTTCCACGCGTAAATAATTGTACTCCCAATTCTTCTTCCAAATCTTTTAGTTGTTTTGACAAAGTAGGCTGAGTTAAATGCAATGATTCTGCCGCTTTGCTAATCGTTTTTTCTTGTGCAACCGTTAAGAAATAATTTAATACACGAAAATCCAAAACAATCACTCCTTATATATAGATAAAAAGCATAGCTAAATATATTCCATAAGTATTAGTCAGATTTAGTTTAGCTTAGTATAATGAAATGAACAAGAAATAACTAATTAGGTGGGTGAAATGATATGAAAAACTTATTAAATCGTATTGTTGCTGCGGATGCTACAGTCACTAAAGATGTGCCAGCCAACGTTATTGTGGCTGGAACTCCTGCAAAAATAATCAAAGAAATTCCAGTTGAATAGAGAAAGACTCGACTTTTTATATTAGTCTAAAAGCCAATGAATCGCTTAAATAAAAAATATGGTCTATACTAAATTTAGATATTGAAAGGAGTTTTTTAAATGAAAGTTTTTGTTATAGGTGCCAATGGGAAAGTAGCCCGTCATTTTGCTGATTTTGTTAAAGAGGACTCTACTATTGAAGAAATCGCAATGATTCGTAAAGCTGAGCAAGCTGATTTCTTCAAAGAACGTGGGATTGAGACAGTTCTCTTAGATCTTGTTAAGAATACAATAGCTGAGATAGCTGAAGCTATGAAAGATGCTGATGCCGTTCTTTTCAGTGCTGGAGCGGGTGGAAGTGGTTATGATAAAACTGTTTTGATTGATTTAGATGGAGCAATTAAAGCCATGACTGCTGCAGAACAAGCAGGCATTAAGCGTTTTGTTATGGTTAGCACATTCCGAACTGGTCGGGAAGCTATGTCTCAAGAACACGGGTTACAAGTTTATACGATTGCAAAAAACTACGCTGATGAGTGGTTGAAAAATCGGACCACATTAGATTGGACGATTGTTCATCCAGGTATCTTAGTGGATAAACCGGGTACCCATCAAGTAAAAGTAGGTATGGGTCAAGAAATTAACGAGATTCCGCGTCAAGATGTAGCCCAAACCTTAATCTCTGTACTCCACAATGATAATACGATTAAACAAGAGTTTGAGGTTTTAGCTGGTAACACAGCAGTCGAAGAAGCTATCCGTAAAGTAAACCAATAAGATTAGAAAGAAATAACTTAAGAATTAAGTTCTAGATAGACGAAATAGGCCCCCAAAAGGTAACCTTTTGGGGGCCTATTTGTTCACTAAAACAAGTTTTTTATTTTTTCAATATTTTTGATCATCACAGAGGTCGTTCCATCAGGGTTATTAATAAATTCAACCACATCTGGATCTCTATAAAGCTCTAATGGAATACTAAGTTCGATTCCATTATCTAAACGGAATTTTTGTTTTGAATATTTGGGACCAGCTACAGCGACTTCAGCAGGAGCGCGGTCTACATAACCCAATTCTTTTATTTCTTCAAAAAACTTTTCTTTTTTCACTTGATTATCGCCATAAAGCGTATCCGCGATGACTTGATTATCGATAACATTTTCTTCCGTCATGCTGTGAACAAGGGCATCTTTCGTATCGGCCAGTACTTGGAACTCTTCGTCATCGAAAGCTTTACTTGTTTTTTGAACGGCTTTTTTAATGATTGAGATATTTTCCTTTAGACTTGGTTGAGGTTTATCTTCTAAAAAGAGTTCAGTGAAATAATAAATCTTTTCTTCTAATTCAGCAATCAGATGTTTTTTCTCAATTACGTGGTATTCCATACTGCCTAAATTTAACACCATGCCTTCTTGAATCGCTTGGCGGGCGCTTGGCAAAATAGAACGGTTGACAATCAACTGATTTGTTAGCGTATCTTCTTCATATGAAACATAATGAGTGATACTGTCAGAATAATTTAATTTGAACAGTCCTAAATGAGGTTCTTCATCCAAAGTAAAATAGACAAATAATAAATCAGCAGGCGGTATTTCTGGATTCAGTTTTGTAATGGAAAAGAATTTTTCAGTTAAGGTCTTTGTTGTTTCAATAAAATCTGTTTGAATAGTCGAAAAGGTTTGATTTAGCGGGTTACTTTCGGCTAATACCCCCGTTTTCATATTATCTGAGTCTTCTACTTTTTCGATCATGGCATGCAGATAATCAAATGTGAATTTCTCCGTCAGATCTAATCCAGCAAAAGAAAAAATTGGTTCATTGCTGTTTAAATCAAAAATGTGTAAGATCGCTTCTTTTATATAAATCATGTTGTTCCCTCCGTTTTCAGTCACGCTTTTTAGTATCTCATACATTTGATAGTCGTGAAAGAGGTTTTGAGAAAACAAGACTGAAGAAATTGTATTTGGAATGAGAGATAACTCACTCCAAATCTAACGAATAGATAAGTCAAATCGCTAGGGGAAAGATCTCTCAAAAAAACTTTTAATGGCTAGTCAATGTGTAAATGACTAGATATATATTTAAACAAATAATGACAACTGTAGCTGTCCAGGCCACTATTTTGACCCAAGTTGAGTTTACAAAACTGCCCATTTTCTGTTTATTGCTGGTGAATAAAACCAGAGGAACAAGTGCAAAGGGAAGTTGCATACTTAAAATAACCTGGCTTAATATTAAAAGATTGGCGGTTCCGTTTTCTCCAGCAATAACCGTCACAATAAATACTGGAATCACAGCTAGTAGTCTTGTAATTATGCGACGCACCCATGGTTTAACCCTTAAATGAATAAAGCCTTCCATGACAATTTGACCGCTTAATGTTCCGGTAATAGTCGAATTTTGCCCAGAAGCTAATAAGGCAACTGCGAATAAGGTGCTTGCTATAGATGCGCCGATAGTGGGTGTAAGTAAAGCATAAGCATCTTCTATACCACTGACAACTTGTCCGTTGCCATAAAAAGCTGATGCACCTAAAACTAAAATCATCGAATTAATCAAGAAAGCAACGGTCAAAGAAAAGATTGAATCGATGCGAGCAAATTTGACCGCTTCTTTTTTTCCTTTTTCTGTCCGTTCATAACTTCTCGTTTGAATAATTGAGGAATGCAGATATAAATTATGTGGCATAACGGTTGCGCCTAAAATTCCTAACCCTACAAATAGAATTGATGGGTTTGTAACAATATCTGAACTAGGAACATAACCTTGAACTAAATCTGAGATAGTTGGATTAGATAATACAATTTCATATGCAAAAATGATGAATATGGTAGCCATTAAGATAATGACAATATTCTCAATAATACGAAAATTGCGTTTCTGCAATAGAAGAAGTAACAGCACATCCAACGTTGTTATGGTCACACCTAAAAGGATGGGAATATTAAACAGTAGTTTTAAAGCTATAGCAGATCCAATAACTTCAGCAATATCCGTAGCAATAATTGCAAATTCGGTTAAAATCCATAAGAAGAAAGCGGGTTTTTTCCCAACGGAAGCACTGGTTGCTTGAGCTAAGTCCATGCTTGTGGCAATTCCTAAGCGCGCAGCCATTTCTTGCATTAAGGTCGCGATTAAACTAGCAATCAATATGACACTTAATAACGTATAGCCGAATTTGGATCCACCTTCTATTGATGTCGCCCAATTACCCGGGTCAACATATCCAACGGCTACTAATGCACCAGGACCCATAAAAGCAAGTAATTTTCTTAGAAAAGAAGCATTTGCGGGAGGGACTTTTACTGAACTATTTACTTCTTCCAGACTGATTGTATCTATTTTCTTTATCCAACTTTTATGACTCGACTTTTCATTCTTTTTCATCATACCTCATATCCATTCGTATTTTATTCTACTTATACCATTAGTTAGTTTAGAACTCTAGGTAACTTTTGTAAATAGAAAATCCTTCTACACTCGTGGATAGATAGTAAAATGCAGCTAATTGAGATAAAATCAAGTATAAAGGAGTTGTTTAATGTGGTGCAAGTGTTAAATAAGCTAAAAGATCAAACGAATTTTACAAATACAGAAATGAGAATTGCAGATTATATTATCCGAAATATCACTAAAATCCCTACAATCTACATTGAGGATCTAGCAAAACGAACCTATACTTCGCACTCAACGATTATTCGTCTCTGTAAAAAAGTTGGCTATGACGGATTTAGAAGTTTTAAAGACGCTATTTCAGGTGTCGTTTATAGCCAATTGCATTTGCCTAGCGAAGTGGACGCAAACTTCCCATTCAAACAAGAAGATTTAACGATGGATATCGCTAAAAATATAGCAAATTTAACCATTGATACGATAAAAAAAACATTAAATCAATTAGATGAAGATTCCCTACAATCAGTGGCAGAACTGCTTTTCAAAGCTGAACGCATTTTCCTCTTTTCTCGTGGCGATTCACAAATACGAGCGAGAAGTTTTCAAAACAAACTAGTGAAAATCAATCGGTTCGCTATTATCGCTGAAGAATACGCAGATGAGGCGTGGAATGCTTCTAATCTTACCCCAAAAGATTGTGCTTTATTTCTATCTTATGGTGGCACTAGTCCACAATATCAACGGATGCTCCAACATTTTTCTACTAAAGAGATTCCAACCATTTTGATTACTGGAAATAGCGAGTCTCATTTAAGCGAGTTAGCTACCAAAACGATAGTGGCCGTTCAGGAAGAATATGATTTTGTAAAGGTCGGAACTTTTGCATCCCAAGTTGCATTTGAGTATCTATTAGACACGCTGTATTCTATTTTGTATGCAAAAGAATACAGCAGCAATTTGGAAAATTTGAAAGAAAAGCAGACACTCATTCAAAATGGAATCTTAACTGAAGAACTTTAATCATCCGGTACCCGATTAGCCTTTATGAGACGCTTTAAAAATTTAGCCTAAGGTTATACCAGCAGTGACTAAGCTTTTATCTACAACAGCCATAACCATTTCACTATGATCAAGTTGTTTTTTCATCGCTTCAAAATCAGATTCTCTAATGATTCTTTCAAATTCAAGGAATTCCTCATACATCCGGTGCGTATGAACTTTACAATCGATTAGTTTGCTTTCATTCTGACGATTGATTACCGTAAAGTGGTCAAGAGTGCCGGTAGCACCATCAATAATAATAGCTCCTGCATTGCCTTGAATAATGGTCCGTATTGGAGCTGTAGAATCTTTAGCACCGATACAGACGACTTTTTTATCCCCGTAATCAAGGCTTAGGATACCAGAAGTATCAATTCCATTTTCAACATTCGCCAAATAGTTTACTTTTTGTGGCTCTCCAAAAAGGCCGGTCACAAAATGAATGTTGTAAATATTAATATCCATTAAAGCCCCGCCACCCATTTTGGGATTGAAAGCTGGCAATATCTCGCCTCTTTTAAAAGCATCATACCGTGAAGAGTATTGGGAATAATTACATTCAATAATTTTAATATCTCCAATCGTTCCTACTGCTTCTTTTATCTTTTTATAGTTGGTTAAGTATTGATTGGTTATCGCTTCTAACAATATGACGTGGTTTGCTAAAGCTAGCTCTTTCAGTTCTTGCATTTCGGATAATTTTAAAGTGAAGGGTTTTTCGCAGATTACATTTTTTTTATTCAGTAAGGCTTGTTTGGCATAAGAGAAATGCAAATGATTTGGCAACGCAATATAAACGGTGTCGACGCGCTCATTTTTTAGACATTCTTCATAGTTAGTTGAAACTTCGTTAATGCCATAAGTCTTTTTCAAATCATTCATTTTAGCAATACTTCTATCCGTTCCCACAATTGTTTCTAACTCAATCCCCGGAATATCAGAGACCATGGGTAAAAAATCATTTACTATCATTCCAGAACCTATAATTGCAAGTTTCATCGTAAAACCTTCTTCCTTAATTTGGTTATATTTTTTATAACTAGGCTGCATTAAGCGTTGATTTTTTGCAGGCCTTCTTCAAGTATTTCTAATTGACGAATGGTTTCTTCATCTTTTACTAGTTTATCTTTTCCATTGATGATAGTTTCATATAACCCTTCGTAAATACGGCTGTAATCCCCAATTTCTGAAATGACTTTCTCCTCATGATAGAGGCCATTAGCATCTACATAGGTAACAGTACCGTAATGATCTGGTGTATCGATTCCAAAATCAGGATTAGTTGGCATATAGAATAATTTTAAGTGTTCTTCTTGGCGATCTTTTTCGTGCTTGATAAACATCCCTTTTTTACCATAAAGCACAAAACTTGGCCGTGATTTTATTCTAAAGTAACTTGATTTAACCGATACTTTTATTTTTGAATAGTAAAAATCCAAGTCAAAATAATCATTCATTCGATTCGGACCTAATAATTGTCTCACATCATAATGAATAGAATCTGGATCTCCAAAATAAGAAAGAACTTGATCAATTGTATGACAGCCATGTCCATATAAATAACTGCCAGCGGCTGATAATTCTGTACTGTTTTCTGGAACTTCTGGTCTGAAATAATCATAGTGCATTTCAACTTCTAATAATTCACCAATAACGCCACTTTCAATAACTTTTTGAGCAGTTAGGAAATCTGAATCGTAGCGTCTGTTTTGGTAACATTGCACGATTAAATTTTTTGATTTTGCTAACTCAAATAGTTCTCTTGCTTCTTGAGCTGTTTCGGTAAAAGGTTTTTCAACGAGTGTATTTTTCCCATTTTCTAGTGATAATTTTGCAAACTTGAAATGCAATGAATTTGGAAGGCAAATAGCTACCAACTGAATTTCTGGATCGTTCCAAATATCCTCTAAATTCGTTGTGTAGTTGACTCCAGGAATCTTATCCCAATCGCTATTCTCATGACGCGAATAAATTGTTTTCACTTTAACGTGCTCTGCTTTTAATGCGAAAGGTAAATGATAGCGATTCGTACTTTTTCCGTTTCCGATATAAGCCATGGTTAACATTTAAAAACCTCCTATAGTATCTGATAATTAGATTATATAGGAAAAACGACTGAAGTAGGCTGGTATTCGTTCATTAAGGTTCTCATGTTCTTCTTTTGGCTCACAAAAATGGCGTAAACTGAACATTATGTTCAATTTTGGAGTTATACCATTGGTTTAATGATTAAATTACTACTAGTTATCAATTGAGAATGTTAATTATGGTAAAATGAAATCGGATTCATTAAAAGGAGGAAGAATAATGACCTTTAAATTGAGCATAACAGAACTAGCAAACAGGATAGATCACACTTTGTTAAAAGCAGATGCAAAAAAAGAAGGATTTGAAAAATTGTGTCAAGAAGCGAATGAATATGGTTTTAAAATGGTGGCAATTAATTCAGCTCCTGTTGCTTTATGCAGTGCATTGTTAAAAGATAGTCCCGTTCATGTTGGAGCCGCCATCGGTTTTCCACTTGGTCAGACTACTATTGCTACGAAAGTATTTGAAGTTACGGATGCAATTAAAAATGGCGCCGATGAAATTGATTATGTAATTAATATTAGCGAGTTAAAAGACGGAAACATCGCTTATATTGAACAGGAAATGAAAGAAATCGTAGCTGTCTGCCAAGCGCAAAATGTTTTAAGTAAAGTAATTTTAGAAAATTGTTATTTGACTAATGCAGAAAAAGTTGTGGTCTGTGAAATTGCCAAAAGAGTTAAGCCAACTTTTGTCAAAACATCAACGGGTTTTGGCACTGGTGGCGCCACTGTTGAAGATGTAAAACTCATGAAAGAGATAGTTGGAACAGAGGTTAAAGTGAAAGCAGCAGGTGGAATACGCGATTTTGCGACGGCTAAAGCAATGGTGGAAGCGGGTGCTGAGCGTTTAGGAACAAGTTCAGGAATTAAGATCATTACTGAGTATAGATCATTCGTTAAGTAGTAGAATAGTAAAATTAGCAGAAATAAAAAAAAAAAGAGCAAACCTTAAAGGCTTGTTCTTATTTTTGTACTCTATATAGTTATTTTTGTAACCATTCTCTTAAAGCAGTAACAAGTGGTGTTAATGGTTTGCCTAATGTCTTTTCAAAATCGTTTGAACTAACGTCTAGTTCGCCATTACGAATATCATTTTGAATCATTAAGATAAATCCTACAACAGCTTCAGGGACGCCAGTGCTGATTAATGCAGTTTGATAATCTGTATCAGTCATTTCAATGACTTCGAATGCTTTGCCACTAGCAATTTTAAGAGCATCTGCTAATGCTGCATAAGTAATAGGTTTACCAGTTAACTCAAGCACTTCGGGTGTTGCTACTTTTTCAGTCAAGACATTGATAGCAGCTTCGGCATATTCACGTTTTAGCGCCCAACCTATTTTACCGTCTCCAGCAGAGTAGGTGAACGGATGGCCAGCTGCTGCAGCATTTAAGGTATCATTTTCATTTTCTAGATACCAATTGTTGCGTAAAAAAGTGTGGGGAATGTTAGCTTCAGAAATTAAACGTTCCGTTAAAATATGATCTTGTGCTAAAGGACTTTGGGATTGAGGACCTTTAGGAAAGCTTGTATAGGCAACAAATGAAATACCAGTCTCTTTAGCGGCCTTTACAACATTTGTGTGCTGTTCGACACGTGAAACGGTTGCACCGGGTTGTGAGGAAATAAAGAGTAAACGATCAATGCCCTTGAAGGCCTCAAGTAAACTTGGGTAGTCACCAAAGTCACCTATACGAACTTCAACTCCTTGTTCACGTAGTTTAGCAGCTTTTGCTTCGGTTCTTGCTAATGCTACAATATCTGTTAACGCAACTTGCTCTTTTAAATAATGTAATGCATAAGTACCTAGTTCTCCTGTTGCTCCTGTTAGCAAATACTTCATATTTAATCAACCTTTCTATGGGTAAAATGATTTAACTTGTTTCTTTTATGTTCTCCTATTATAATAGGACTCTAGGTAACTTATGTAAAGTAAGTACTTTTAAGTTACCTAGTAACCAATAAGTAACTAAAGCGAAAGAAGTGGATTTCTATGCGTAATAAAGAAGTAGCTTGTCCAGTAGAGACAACACTTTTGTTGATAAATGATCGTTGGAAAGTGATGATATTAAGAGAATTGCTAGATGGTACTAAACGATTTGGCGAATTAAGAAAAGCAATCGGAACAGTTTCAGCAAAAGTTTTAACAACTCATCTACGGTCTATGGAAGCAGATGGATTGGTCGACCGTGAAATTTTTGCAGAAGTCCCTCCACGTGTGGAGTATACATTGACGGAATTAGGCAATAGTTTAAAACCAATTTTAGATGCGATGAAGGATTGGGGCACAAACTATCAAGAAATAGTTGCTAGTGAAGGTGAGCAGTCGGAAATAAAGATTATTTAGTTGAAATGCTTTTCATGAAGGGGAGAGACTAAAGATGAGTTTAGACAAACAAGAGATTGAAAAAGCTGTTTATGCCGAAAAAAATACGGATGGATTTGCTCAATTGATGCAAGAGTTCAAACAATTAGGTATTAAACGCTATGATTATTTAGTTGCGGAGGGATTATACCGCTATTTTGACGAAGAAAGTTCAATCGACTTGACCTTAAATGGGAGACCGAAAAAAGTTGCTGAACAAAGTGGGTACGAAGCTATACAAACAGCCGTAAAAAGAGCCCAATCTGGAGAATTTGATTTTGAAACTTTTTGTGAGTTAGCTGGAAAAGCTGGCGTTTCTTTTTGGACGAGTGACTTAGTGTCGAAACAAGTAGTTTATTATGACTTGAATAAGAAGCCTCTATTAGTTGAACCGATTCCTGGATTATAAAGATGGCTTTACGAATTAACCGATAAGATAAAGAACCGATGAATTTTTTTAAGAAGTGTTTAGTTGAAATATCAAATAGAGATGTGCAAGTTGAGAGGAGAATAATAATGGGATTACTAGTAGATGGCAAATGGCATGATCAATGGTATGATACAGAAGGCAACGGTGGGCGTTTTATTCGGCAAGAATCGCAATTTCGTAATTGGATTACAGCAGATGGAAGTGCTGGTCCAAGCGGAGAAGGCGGGTTTAAAGCTGAACCAGGGCGCTATCACTTATACGTTGCATTAGCGTGTCCTTGGGCAAACCGTGCATTGATTATGCGCAAATTAAAAGGATTAGAAGAAATGATTTCGGTATCTGTCGTGAATCCTCTAATGGCCGAAAACGGTTGGACATTTGAACCAGAAGAAGGTGTGATTCCTGATCCTGTGATCGATGCCAAGTTTCTCTATGAACTGTATACGCATGTAGAACCAGAGTATAGTGGACGCGTGACTGTACCTGTTTTATATGATTTGAAACAAAATAAAATCGTAAACAATGAGTCTGCTGAAATTATGCGCATCTTGAATTCTGCTTTTGACGAAATAGGTGCAAAAGAAGGCGATTATTATCCTGAAGAGTTGCGTTCTGAAATTGATGCGATTAATGAGAAAGTCTATCATTCGGTCAATAATGGGGTATACAAGGCAGGATTTGCGACGAAGCAAGAGGTCTATCAAGAAGAAGTGGCCAAACTTTTTGACGCACTTGATGAATTGGAAGAACGGTTAGGTAAAAACCGGTACTTGGTAGGCGACCAAATCACTGAAGCAGATTGGCGCTTGTTTACGACGTTGATTCGTTTTGATAGTGTCTATTATGGTCATTTCAAATGCAATATTAAACGCATTACAGATTACAAAAATTTATGGCGCTACACAAGAGAATTGTACAATTGGCCAGGAATAGCTGAAACGATAAACTTTAAACACATCAAAGAGCACTATTATTGCAGTCATAAAAATATTAATCCGACCGGTATCGTTCCAACAGGACCAGAATTAGATTTTAGTTTAGATTAAATAGATAGCAAATGAGATAAAGGGGCAATTATATGAAAACTACTGCAATACGCTTTTTGATAGGAGTAATGGCTATTTTAGGAGTAACCGCTTGTGCAAAATCAGAAGAAAAAAGCAACAATATAAACGAAAATACAGGTGATTATGGTGTGTTTTTGAGTTTAGATGGAAGTGAAGCAATCGAAGCTAGTGAAGGTTACGAGACGGCCATTATTGATGCACAAAATCTCTCCAAATCAGAAATTGCGGAGATGCAAGATCGAGGTCAAGAAGTCTATAGTTATTTAAATGTAGGATCATTAGAGACTTACAGACCTTACTTTGAAGACTTTCAGCATCTTACTTTGAGGCCTTACGAAAATTGGGAAGAAGAATATTGGGTTGATGTAACCAATGAAGACTGGCAGGAATTTAGTGCAGTCACTTTAGCTAATGAACTTCTTGATAAAGGAATCGATGGCTTTTGGATTGACAATGTAGATGTATACTGGCAATTTCCAACAGAAGAAACGTATGTTGGAGTGGAACAGATTTTAAAGACACTCATGAGCTATGGCAAACCGGTCCTTATTAATGGAGGAAATGAATTTGTCAGTGCGTATTTTCAAAAAAATCAACAGGTAGATGATATCTTGACGGGTGTAAACCAAGAAACAGTCTTTTCCGCTATTGATTTTGAAAAGAATGAACTAATTGCTCAGTCCAAAGAGAATCAAGACTATTACTTAAATTATTTGGATACTCTTGATGAAGCTGGAAAAGAGATCTATTTGCTTGAATACACTACAGATAATGGGATAGCAAAGGAAATTAAAAATTATGCGAGTAAAAGAGACTGGCAGTATTATATTTCTAATTCAATTGAGTTGGATGGCTAGACTGAATTAGCTGCAACAAAAAGGGCTAATAATTTTTTTCTCTTTTTCTATAAATAATAGCCAAAAATTGATGGAATATATGGTTGATTTATCAAGCAAAGACTGCATTTAGATGGTGCTCAAAAGCAAATTAACATTTGATACTTCAATTAGTAAATGGTATTATAAGTGTATATAAATCTAATTTAACTTGCTCTTCTTTCTTATAGCTAATTTAAGAATGAGAGCCAATTAAATCTGAACAGGCGGTGAACTCTTAGAGGTTCATGCGGCCGGATCACACATGTGTGATAGCAGAGTAGTGCCAAAAAGGCACACCTGTGGGACAGTACTACTGTCCTATAGGTGTGCCTTTTTTATTTTTACTTTTTATTAAGGAGGGGAAATCTAACCACTAACTTAAAAATAATTATAGAAAGGAAGAGGGAAATGTTGAAGTTTTTAAGCAATACGCGTTCAGGACAGTTTTTAGTCATTGGAGTATTTTTTACAATTATTGGATTTATTTTAAATACGATGGGAGGTTTTTATAGTTCACTTTCTTTTTATGTGGCAATTTTCTTTTTAGGATTCTTTTCAGCTAAAAAAGCGGTGACAGAAACAATCCATTCTAAAGCTCCCAATGTTGATTTGCTAATGGTTTTAGCAGCATTAGGTGCATGTTTGATTCATTATGAATCAGAAGGAGCTGTATTACTGTTCATTTTTGCTGGTTCAGAAGCTCTAGAATCCTATGCAACCAATAAATCAAAAAGTGCTATTTCTGAGTTGCTATCTCATGTGCCTTCTACAGCGCAACTGCTAAAAGATAATGATGAAGTGAGTGAAGTACCTACTGAATTGTTAAAAGTTGGTGACGTTGTAGTCGTTTCAAAAGGAGCACAGATACCTATTGATGGGTATTCCGACCGAAAAACACAAATCAATGAATCCAGCCTTACTGGGGAATCAATGCCTGTTGAAAAAGAAAAGGGAGCCGAAGTATTTTCTGGGACTTTCAATGAAGGAAATGCCTTTCATCTTGAAGTGAATAAAACGAGTGACCAAACCGTCTTCTCAAATATTATACGAATGGTAGAAGAAGCACAGAAAAGCCCTTCGAAAATTTCGAAAATTATTGATCGTTTTGAAACGAAATACGTACTAGTTGTTTTAATTATGGTTCCATTGTTCATTGCGAGTCTTTATTATTTTAACGGGTATAGCTTTGAGGAAGCTTTTTATAGAGGTATGGTTTTATTGACCGTTGCTAGTCCATGTGCTTTGGTCGCTTCTGCTACACCAGCAACACTAAGTGCTATCAGTAATGGAGCAAAAAATGGGGTGTTAGTTAAAGGCGGAGCAGCAATGGAGTCTTTGAATACGATGGATATTTTATATAGCGATAAAACAGGGACACTGACATTTGGTGATTTCAGAGTATTAAATTATGAAGTTCCAGAAGATATTTTGAATGAAGTGGTTTATATGGAACAACAATCTAACCATCCAATAGCTAATGCTATTGTGGCAGCTTTTGAAAACAGAAACTTTAAAGGCATTGATACTTCAGAACCTGTGGAGGAAATAGCTGGACAAGGTGTTAGAAAAGGAGCAATTGAAATAGGTAAACCAAGTACGTTTATTGGGTATCCTGATAAAAATTATTATCTTGATAAAGTAGTTGAAGAAAATACAACGATTTTTGTGGCGAAAAGTAATGAAATTGTTGGGTACATTTCTCTTTCTGATGAAATTCGGTATGAAGCAATCGAAGCAGTAGCTGGTTTTCAAAAAGAGGGTATTCAAGTTGTACTTTTGACTGGAGACAATGAAATGGTTGCTTCGAAAGTTGCTAAGGAAGTCAAAGTAAATGATTATGTAGCCAATTGTCTTCCAGAAGATAAGATTAAACATATCCTAAAAAGTCAGCGAAATAAAAAGGTGGTAGGCATGGTTGGAGATGGAATCAATGATGCACCCGCATTAGCGAATGCGGATATCGGCATTGCTATGGGTAGTGGATCATCGGTGGCTATAGAGTCAGCTGATGTGGTGATTGTAAAAAATGATTTAGGTAAATTGCTTTATAGTTATCACCTGAGCAAACGATTGAACCGAATTATTAAACAAAATATTTTCTTCTCTGTCAGTGTGATCATCATATTGATGATTTTAAATCTTTTAGGTTATTTAGATTTGCCGGTAGGAGTTGTCTTCCATGAAGGATCGACAATTTTAGTTATTTTAAATGGATTGCGTTTGTTACGTTAATAAAAAATATAAAAGTGTGTGAGCCTATTGGAATTTCCGATAGGCTCACACACTTTTATTGGTTTAATCTTTTAGTTGTTTCCTTGCTGTATAAAATTCTTTATAAGCCAAGTAACTAGCAATCACAGATGCAATACTTGTAGTGGATAGCAGCATAAAGGTAACCATAATTTGGTACTTTATCGCATGCGTAGGGTTTACACCAGCAAACATCAATCCAGACATCATACCGGGCAGACTAACAATTCCAATGGTCTTTGCAGATTCGATTGTTGGGAGCATTCCTGCACGAATACTATCACGTACTATGGAGATAGAAGCTTGTTTTAAATTTGCTCCTAATGCCAGTTTTTCTAATACTTGTTGACGTTGGTCTTTAAATTTTGAGTTCAAATTGCGGTAACAAATTCCAATCGCAATCATTGAGTTACTAGCAATCATTCCTGATATTGGAATGACCTGAGAAGGGATGAATAAAATAGCTCCTGATAAAAGTAAGACAATCAAAGTTAAACTAGTAGCTGTTAAGATGGCAATAAAAGATATTTTAAATGCATTTGATATACCATTGCTTTTCTTCCCCGCATTAAAAGAGGCATTAAAAATAATAACTAAAACAAGTGCTAATGTCACAATAATATTATTTAGTTTAAAGACATAGCCTAATAAATAACCAACAGCAAATAATTGGATAACGGCTCGCACAACACCAATTAAAATATCTTTACCCAATCCTAATTTTTCTTTATAAACCACAATAAGTGCTATACCAACTAAGGCAGTTGCAAATAGTAAAGATGAATTATTAATAGCTAAGTTCATTTTGGTTCCTCCATTTCACCATTAACTAAGTGAATAATACGATTTGAAGCTTGAATCTCGACTGCATTATGGGTGACCCATAAAATTGTAACGCCTTGTTCTTGATTCAGATTACGGATTAAATCACGAATAATTTCTTGGTTTTCATGATCTAATGCGCTAGTTACTTCATCTAGTAAGAGGACTTTAGGCATAAATAAAACATTACGAATCAATGCTACCCTTTGCTTTTCCCCACCAGATAATGCGTTGACTGATTTAGTTAAATACTCTGCTCCTAGGCCAACTTTTTTTAAAGCATCTAAGGCTTTTTTTTCATTAAAAGGCTGATCTCTGATAACAAATGGGAACATGAGATTGTCTTTTACAGTTTCTCCAAAAAGTGTAGCCGTCTGGAAACAATAGGAGACTTCTTTTCGGTAATCAGTAGGTTCATAGTCATCAACTAGTTTACTTTGATAAGAAACGGTTCCTTCAGTTGGAGACAAGAGTGAAGCAATAATTTTTAATAAGGTACTTTTTCCACTTCCTGATGGTCCTGTAATCGTTAAGAATTCTCCCTCTTCAACAGATAGCGTTATTCCTTTTAAAATGGCTTTTCCATCTAATTCGTAGCCTAGTTGGGTTGTGTTTAATAGTGGTGTCTCCATATATTCTCCTCCTTAGAGTAGTTTTATTTAGTTTATATTTAATAAATTACAAAAAAGGAGAGCCCAATATTTAGAGCTGTTGCTCAAATGTTTGGACTCAAAACATTCCTTTTTATAAAGCGAGGCTTTTTTTAGTGTTCATTAGGATCATTTTCTGCGTCTTCATGAGTTGGGTGAATAGTTCCTTCAACATGATCAGGACCCGCATAAATGGTATATAATTTTAGTGGTTTGTCACCAGTATTTTTAATATTGTGCCACATATCTGCTGGAACCAATACGGCTTCATCTTCAGAAACAACTTGTTCAAAATTTAAGTTATCTTCAGAGGGTCCCATTTGGCATAGCCCTTGACCTTCTTCGATACGAATAAATTGATCAATTCCATGATGAACTTCTAAGCCAATATCATCGTTTGGTTGAATAGTCATGACGGTTACTTGTAATTTAGCACCTGTCCATATCGTTGTACGGTAGTTATCATTTTGCACTGTAGCATCTTCAATATTTACAACATAAGGTTTTTTGCCATGATCTTTAAAATCAATACTCATTATCCTAATCACTCCATTTCATAATAGTTATTTAATTATATTAATTACAATCTAACTATAGCAAATTATCATTTGGAAAACAAGTATTAGTGTCTTAAATGTGGCTAGTATTTTTTTAGTCTGTTTTAAACAAATAAGCTTTACATTTTATACCCCTCGGAGTATTATATATATAAATACGGTGTGGGGTATTTTGTTAGAAAGAGTATTTAGCAATGAAAATAGAAAATAAATTAAAAAATAGGAGGAATAAAGATGTTTTTTAAAACAGTATCATCTATTTCAACCAATGAATTGGAGAAAAAGTTAGTGGAGAAACCTCAAATTATTGATGTACGTGAAGCTCATGAGTTTCAAGGAGGTCATATACCTGGAGCTAAAAATGTCCCATTAGGTAAAATCGCTAATTATATCCCAAAAGGTAAAACGTATGTAATCTGTCAATCTGGTATGCGTAGCAAAAAAGCTTCAAAATTGTTAATGAAACAAGGCTATGATGTGGTAAATGTCCGTGGCGGCATGTCATCTTGGGCTGGAGTTACAAAGGGAGGAAAACTGTAATGAAAATTGTTATTGTAGGAGGCGTAGCTGGTGGAATGTCAGCAGCTACTCGCTTGAGACGGTTGAATGAAACAGCAGAAATCATTATATTAGAAAAAGGACCTTATGTTTCATTTGCCAATTGTGGCCTTCCATATTATGTGGCTGGTGAAATTGAAGAACGCAGCAGCTTGTTGGTACAAACACCGGAAGCTTTACAAGCGCGTTTTGAACTAGATGTACGTCCTTATAGTGAGGCAGTATCGATAGATGCTTCTCTAAAAGAAGTAATCGTGCGTACGGCAGAAGAAGAGTACACACTATCTTATGATAAATTGATCCTTTCTCCTGGAGCTAAAGCGTTTATCCCACCAGCTAAAGGACTAGAAGAAGCAAAGAATATCTTTACATTGCGTTCGGTTCCGGATGTTGATGCAATCACGGATTTCATGGAATTATATCAGCCTAAAAAAGCGGTAGTGATCGGAGCTGGATTTATCGGTTTAGAAATGGCTGAAAGTTTAGTTCATCGCGGATTAGATGTTACAATTATTGAAAAAGCACCACACGTTTTGCCACCTTTAGATGAAGAAATGGCTGCTTATATCACTAAAGAATTAAAAGCTAATGGGGTCAAATTGTATACCGGATTGGCTGCTGAGTCGTTTGAAGAAGAAGGAAAAGTGGTTGTTCTTGAAAATGGCGAACGCTTAGAAAGTGATTTAACATTAATGTCAGTAGGGGTCAAACCTGAAACGACATTGGCTCTAACTGCAGGTATTGAAACAGGTGTACGTGGTGGGATAATGGTAAACGAATACTATGAAACAAGCCAAAAAGATATCTATGCTGTCGGAGATGCGATTGTAGTAAAACAACAAATTAATGGGGAAGACACGATGATTGCTTTAGCTTCTCCAGCAAATCGTCAAGGCAGACAAGTTGCTGATGTGATCAGTGGATTGCCGCGAAAAAATAAAGGGAGTATTGGTACGGCAATTGTCCGTGTATTCAATCAAGTGGCCGCTTCAACTGGTTTAAACGAAAGACAATTGAAAATGGCAAATGAAAAATTTGAAATCGTTCATATCCAAGGGAAAAGTCATGCCGGTTATTATCCAAATGCTGGTACTATTTTGCTAAAAGTATTATTTAATCCTGAAAACGGAAAAATTTATGGTGCACAAGCGATAGGTGAAGATGGAGTAGATAAACGCATCGACATCATTGCAACGGCCATTAAAGCAGGCATGACGATACATGATTTGCCAGAGCTAGAGTTTACCTACGCTCCACCATTTGGATCAGCAAAAGATCCGGTGAACATGGCTGGTTACGCTGCTTTAAATCTGATTGAAGGAGTAAGCGAATCGATTCAATGGCATGAATTAGAATCAAAGCAAAAAGAAGGTTATCTATTGTTAGATGTACGTAATGAAGGAGAACTTGAAAAAAATGGCCGCTTAAAAGGAGCACTAAATATTCCTTTAGATCAGTTACGTGAACGATTATCAGAAGTACCTAAAGACAAACCCATCATTGTAAGTTGTCACAGTGGGTTGCGCAGCTACATTGCTGAACGTATTTTAAAACAAAATGAATATAAGGCTAAAAATTTGGATGGAGCATTTGCTCTTTATTCAACAGTTAGACCAGAAAAGGTGGAAAAATAATGTATCATTCAATATCAATGCCAGAATTTGAACAAAAATGGAGAAGAGAAACGATTTCATTAGTCGATGTTCGTGAAAGCGATGAATGGGAATCTAAACATATAGAAGGCGCTATTCATGTACCTTTAAGCGATTTGTCAAATGAAAAAGAACAGTTAAACAAAGAACAAGAATACTATGTAATGTGCCACTCAGGAGCTCGTTCTGCAATGGCTTGTCAACAGTTAGCAAAAGAAGGGTACAAAGTAACCAACGTTATGGGCGGCATATCTGCTTGGAGAGGGGATACAGTCTAATGGAATATAATGTGAAAATTGTGAACCGGTTGAAACGTTCTGATGGACAATTGCATGGCGTATTAAAGATGATTGAAGAGGGGAAAGAATGTGTGGATATCGTGACACAATTATCAGCTGTTCGTTCCAGTCTTGATCGGGCTATTAGCTTGATTGTGGCTGAAAATTTAGTAGAGTGTGTACAAGCGAATATTAAAGAGGGCGGTACTGGAGAAGAAGATATCCAACAAGCTATCAGTCTGTTAATGAAAAGTAGATAAAGACAGTTTAAACTTGTAGAAGACTGATCGTTTCTTACATGCAACGATGAACAGTCAAATCGTTAAGTTTACAGCCAACTATTGTTAATAGATACCCAAAAAAAGCTGATTCTATGTTGTATAGGATTAGCTTTTTTCGCTTTCAGAGTTGAATTAAATACAAAAAGAGCTAGATTTATAGATTAAATAACAGGTATAATCAATTTATAGTTGAGAATTTATGAGCAAATTAGTTTTTTCAACTTTATCTAATGAAGATTGAGAAGGAGAATGAAGAATGGCTGAACTAGAAAAGTACATAAATTGGACGTTTTCTGAAAAATGTGCGATTCCAAGTGATATCAATGATCGGTTGGTTCCAGGAGAAGAAGCAGTAGAAGCGTTTAAAACAATTAGAGATGTAGCGATATTTACGAACAAACGACTAATTGTTCGCGATGCCCAAGGATTACGTGGAAAGAAAATCGAGATTTATTCTTTACCTTATAGTTCAATAAACATGTGGTCCACTGAAAATGCAGGAACTTTTGATATCAATGCGGAAGTTGAATTATGGACAAGAGCAGGCAATATCAAAATTGGCTTAGGAAAAGATATTGATATCAGAAAATTTGATGATTTGATTGCGTCAATTTTACTTTAATAATCTAGCAATCTGTGTGAGGGCGTTACTTTTTTAACTTGTGAAGATTTCAAACTTGACGTGGGTCAATTTTCTATTGTGACAGATGGATTATACTGCTGTTATAAAGCAAAATAACCTACACAAGAAAGAAGGAATTCACTAATGGCAACATTCAATGAAGTGGCAGAGCGGAATTTTGAAAAATTGGATATGTTTACACTAGCAATTACGCGTGCACACGGGAAGAATCATCCTGAAGCGTTTGAAGTACGAAATATATTTAATACAATGAAGGAAAAGACAAAAGAAGCAGGAAGCACTGGTAAACCGCATTTAGAGGAAGAATTTACCCAGTTACGTAAAGCTACATCCAACTATACTATTCCTGGAGATGTGTGTGGAACCTATGCTGGGGTATACAATATGCTATCTGAAGCAGATCAAGCTTATCACGCATAATTAGAAAAATAGTTAATCCCAGAAAGAAAAAGACTGATTTCTGGGATTTTTTTGGTCGTTATGCGATATACTAAAATTATACCAGTCAGATCAAAAATGGTACGACTGAAGCCAGGGTACATTTAGAGGAAATTGAAAGAAGGAAAAAAATGTCTATGCTAACAAAAGAAGCTGCTCAACACGTGGTCTATGAAATTATGAAACTCTACCCCGATGCTGTCCCGACGATGCATTACCAAAATCCTTTTCAATTGTTGATGGTCGTTATATTGAGTGCTCAAGCGACTGATGAATCCGTTGCGAAAGTAAAAGACCGATTATTCGAACGTTACCCAAATCCTCAAGCGGTAAGTGAGTCCTCGCCTGAAGAAATTGAATCGTACATAAAAACTGTAGGGCTTTATCGGAATAAAGCAAAGTACATTTATAAAAGTAGCAATCAATTACTGGAACAATTTGATGGTGAAGTTCCAAATACACGTAAAGAATTGCAATCCTTAAGTGGAATCGGACCGAAATCTGCTAATATTTTATTGAATGTGGCTTTTAACCAAGAGGCCTTTGCAGTGGACACGCATGTTGCACGTGTATGCAAACATCATAAAATAGTAGCAGAAAATGCTACACCCAAACAAATTGAAGAACGTATAACAGAAATTATCCCAGCCAAATATTGGGGAAGAGCGCATCAATCAATGATTTCATTTGGCAGAGAAATATGTTCACCTAGAAATCCGAAGTGTCATGATTATCCACAGCTATATGAGAATTTAGAAGAAATAAATTTAATGGATTGAGTTATTTTTGGTAAGGGGAATGCCCAACACCAACTATAAAAAACAGGTTATTCAATGAACACAACTGTTCATGAATAACCTGTTTTTGTGCAATAAACGGATAAATCACGATTCTGATTTTAAGAGAGTCGTTTGAGTTTCTTTCGTAATGTCCATCATCGATTGGAAGAATTGGGTAACTTGTGGTTCGAACTGTGGATCTGTTAAGCGGCCGATATTTCGCTCAATAACAGCTTTTTCGCGAGTGGCATCCAATACCGGTAAACCATGTTGTTTTTTATAATCGCCAACTTTTAGAACCGTATTCAAACGCAATTCAAATAGACGTGTCAACTCTTGATCAATTTCATCAATCTCTTTGCGGTAGTGTTCCAATTCATTCATTCGATTGTCCTCCAAGCATCAGATCCATTAAACCGATAGCGGTAACGGCCTCTAGTACCGGCAGAACTCGTGGAACAATACAAGGATCGTGACGTCCTTCGACTTCTAATTCAGTCTCAATACCTTCTTGGATATTGATCGTCTGTTGCTTCTTTTTAATTGAAGCAGGTGGTTTAACAGCAGCTCTAAAAACGATTGGCATGCCATAAGTAATCCCGCCAATGATTCCACCATTATTGTTGGAGCGTGTTTTAATGCGCCCTTGTTCATTGTAGTAATATTCATCGTTTGCTTGCGAACCGCGCATTTTGGTAATGTCGAATCCTGTTCCGAATTCAATACCTTTAATGGCCGGAACGGCAAATACGAGGTGAGCCAGTTGAGATTCAACTGAGTCAAAAAATGGATTTCCATACCCGGCATCTAATCCTAAGACAAAGGTTTCAACGACACCACCAACAGAGTCGCCATCTTCTTTTGCTTCCAAAATCAAGTCGGTCATTTCTGCCTTTTTTTCAGTATTAAACAAAGGAAGCTGTTCTTCTTTGAACTGTTCGATTTGCTCTAACGTGACTGTTTCCTGATCCTCAAAAGTTTCGTCTTCGATTGTTCCAATCGACTGAATATGAGAGCCTACTGTTACACCTTTTTGTTTCAGCCATTGCTGACAAATAGCACCTGTAAACACTAGCGGAGCAGTTATTCTTCCGGAGAAGTGGCCGCTGCCGCGATGGTCATTATGGCCATTGTAACGCACGCGTCCGGGGTAATCAGCTTGTCCTGGACGCATAACATCTTTCAACACACTGTAGTCTTTTGAGCGTGTATTTGTGTTCCAAATGATTGCTGTAAGAGGTGCTCCGGTTGTTTTCCCATCTAAAAAGCCGCTTAAAATCTCTGGATGATCTTTTTCTTTTCTTGGTGTCGTCAATTCATTTTTTCCTGGCGCTCTGCGGGCCATTTCAAATGTTACTCGTTCCATATCGAGTTCCAATCCTGGAGGTAGACCATTGATCGTAACGCCAATCGCCACACCATGTGACTCTCCAAATAGTGAGAGTTGTAAATTTTTACCCCATATTCCACTCATTTACTTTTCCTCCTAGTTGTTGGAATGTTTCCCAAAAGTT
This sequence comes from Carnobacterium jeotgali MS3, assembly GCF_000745125.1. Classification (GTDB taxonomy): domain Bacteria; phylum Bacillota; class Bacilli; order Lactobacillales; family Carnobacteriaceae; genus Carnobacterium_B; species Carnobacterium_B jeotgali. The sequence continues at coordinate 521,801 of NZ_JQNF01000010.1, read as the reverse complement.
GGGATAAGACTTTTTGACACAATCTGTGTCTTTGATGTGTATTGGTTCTTCACTCACCGTTGAAGCGATAGCCAACATCATAGCCATGCGATGATCTTTGTGGCTCCAAACTTGTTGGCCGCCGGATAGTCTAGAGACTCCTTCGATTAAAAGCGAATCTTCTACAATCTCAATCTGTGCTCCTAAAGCAGTCAATTCTTTTTGTGTGGCCACTAAACGATCGCTTTCTTTAATCCGTAGACGTTCCAGATTGATAATTTTTGTTTTTCCTTTGCTTAATGCAGCAACTAAAGCTACCACTGGAATAATATCGGGAACTTGAGCTCCATCTATGACGCGTTCGCTATCATTGGAACCATCACTCAATGTATCTAAAATAGAGACGATAGCTTGATCACCTTGTAGAGAATCTGAATCTAGACCGCTTACCAAAAGCTTATTCCCTAGTGCATTTGCACTCAACCAGAAGGCTGCTTGCGAGTAATCGCCTTCGACTGTGTAATCGCGGGGGCTATAAGCTTGTTGTCCTTTGATTCGAAATACTTGTCCATCCTCCTCTTGTTCAATTAGAATACCAAAGGATTGTAAGACAGAAAGGGTCAAATCAATGTAGCCTTTCGATTCTAAATGAGTCGTAATTTGTAAGACAGAGTCTCCGGCAAGTAAAGGCAAAGTTAGTAACATACCGGTGATAAACTGGGAACTGATATCGCCACGCATTTCATAGATACCTGGTGTCAAAGAACCTGCGACACTCAACTGTAGGTTTTCAGTTGTGGCTTGATGATAATGGAGTGACTGAGCGTCGAATAATTCTTGATAAGGTTCAAGTGGGCGTTTGCCTAAATGTCCTTGACCGATAAAGTGCGTTTCTCCTGTAAACAATGTCGCTAAAGGGATTAGAAAACGCAAGGTAGACCCGGACTCATTGCAATTGATTGTGCGGCTTTCCTTAGCAGTTCCATTACGGATACCATCGATTGTCAATGTCTGATCATCATAAAAAATAATCGCTCCAAACGAACGCATACCTTCGATAGTTGCGAGGATATCATCTGATAGTTGAATATTCTTGATCGTACTGCGACCTGCTGCTAAACTGGCGCAAATCACTGCACGATGCGCCATACTTTTAGATGGCGGGACAGTAACAGTTCCATTTAACGCATTAGGAGTAAGGGTTAGATTAGTCATGCTGTTCCTCCAGTGTCTAAAGAATCGAAAAAGGATAGAGTCGTTTGATGCAAGGTAGCGCGTCCGACGTCAACTAAAACAATCACTGACAAACTGCCTCCACTATTTTTTTTGTCTTTTTTGATATAAGGCAATAATTTAGGGTAATCTTCAAGATCCTCTAGTGCAATAGGTAAACGATGTTGTTGTAAAAGAGTAATCAATTGATCAGTAGTCCCATCAGTAGTCATTTGCTTGGATTCTGCGATTCTTGAGATAGCAACCATGCCAATGGCTACACCTTGACCATGGGTATATTTTTCATACTGGTAATAGGCTTCAATGGCGTGACCCAACGTATGTCCAAAGTTCAAAATCATTCGTTCGCCCAAATCTTTTTCATCTGTCTGCACAATCACTTGTTTGATTGTGCAACAGGTTTCGATGATCCAATCGATGTGTTGCATGACTTCTTTTCGAGAAGATAGTTCCGTTAGACGATGAAATAAATTAAGATCTTTTATACAGCCGTATTTGATCACTTCTGCCATTCCATCAGCAAAAGCAGAATCCGTCAAAGTCTCTAGAACCAATGGATCAATCAAGACGAGTAGGGGGTGATAAAAAGCACCGACTAAGTTTTTTCCCTCAGGTAAATCGACACCCACTTTTCCGCCAACGCTACTATCCACTTGCGCGAGTAAGGTGGTAGGGATTTGGACAAAAGAGATACCTCTCAAGTAAGAAGAAGCGGCAAAACCAGTGATATCCCCTATCACGCCACCACCTAGAGCAATGATTAAATCGCTCCGTGTTAAGCCAAAATCCGCTAATGCACTGTAAATATGAGGCAGCGAGTCGAATGTCTTAGTCTGTTCTCCAGGAGGCAAAACGATGCATTGTACTTTATAATCCGCTGCTTCCAAATCTTTTATAATCGACTTAGCGTAAAGAGCATAGACGGTTTCATCGGTGACAATGGCAATTTTAGCTCCAGTAAAGACATTTTTGACTTCATGACTGACATGATTAAGCAATCCTTTTTCAATCTTTAATTCATAACGCACTTCTTGTGATGGAAATTTAACGGTTAAGACAGGCATGGATTTTATCCTCCTCAGTTTATCTTGTTAGAATAGTAGCAGCTTCGTTAATCGAACGACCTTCGAAATCCGCTAGCTTACGAGCTTTCTCCATCAATCTAGCAAATTCATCTGGTGTCAAACATTGCTCGCCATCACTCCAAGCATTAGCAGGGTCATTGTGAACTTCAATCATTAAGCCATCTGCTCCAGCAACGATACCTGATTTAGCACCTGCTTCAACCAAGTAAGACATTCCACCAGCATGACTTGGATCAATAATGATTGGTAAATGTGAGAGTTCTTTGATGACTGGAACCGCTTGGATATCTAGTGTATTGCGGGTTTCTGTTTCAAATGTCCGAATACCGCGTTCGCATAAAATAACATTTTCATTTCCTCCGGCCATAATGTACTCAGCGGACATCAACCATTCTTTATAGGTTGCAGATAAGCCACGTTTTAAAAGGACTGGAGTATTCGTTCGTCCAACTTCTTTAAGTAAATCAAAGTTTTGCATATTGCGTGCACCAATTTGAATGATATCTACGGAATCAACAAATTGATCGACCCATTTTGTTGACATCAATTCAGTCACAATAGGCATTCCTGTTTCTGCTTTAGCAACTTGAAGCATTTTTAATCCCTCTAATTCAAGTCCTTGGAAACTGTATGGAGAAGTTCTTGGTTTGAATGCTCCTCCACGTAAGAAGTTTGCGCCAGCTTGTTTCAGTTGTTTTGCAATCGTCACAATTTGTTCTTCACTTTCTACAGAACACGGCCCCGCGATGATTCCCAATTTAGTGCCGCCAATTGTTTCGTCACCAATTTTGATGATAGAATTCTCAGGATGAAATTTTCTGTTTGCTCTTTTGTAAGGGTCTTCTACTCGAATAACTTGCTCAACTTCTGGAAAAACACGCAATTGGTGAGTATCGATCCCACTAGTATCACCAATCAAACCTAGGAAATCGCGCTTGATATCGGTGAAATGGCTCACAGCTACTCCTTGTGTTTCTAATTTAGTAGCTAATTCTTTAACCTCACTGGCTTTAATTCCTTGTTTTAAAACGATTATCATAATTATTCTCCTCTGCATTGTTTAGTTTATTTTGTACAAACACCACACCATTACTGGCTCATATCGTTCTTCAATCGTATAACCTGGATTTTTTTCTTTTTCAAACACATCCTCACTAATAATCGTGTATTTCAGATTTTTCTTACAAAAGCCTGACCAAGCTTTGAATTTACTGTCTGAAAATTCAATGACCGTGTCTTCGTTTTTTTGGATTAAATATTTTTTCAAGAAAATAGTGGTTGCTGGATGAATCATTGCTCGGTTTTCAGAATAATAGTTATTTTTGACTAAAACCATCGGCTTGGTTCTTCGTTGAAAGACATCTACCAACTCAACTTTATCCCAATAATCATAATTAAATTCTTTCCACCCATACTCTTTTCGGGCGCTTTTAAAAGCTACAGGGAACAATACGTATTGTTCACTTAGTTGCTGAATGTTGTGTAGTAGATTGTCAAAAGATGGATAGGCTACAATACCATCGTCTTTTGACTGGAGCAAAGATTCGGCGACTGCATAACTATCCGTGCTGCTTGGTCCTAGCGTATGAATGATCATCTCTTTTTCCTCCACTAAAATTATTGAAAAACGAAAAAACGCCACACCCGATAGTCTTTTGAAAGATTATCGAATGTAGCGTTAGGTAAGTTCACTAATAGTATCTATAAAATCAGATTAGTTCGTTGCCCCTTCGATTTCTTTCAAAATCTATAGGGCAACTGTTGTTAGCAGCTTAAAAAGCTTTAGCCTCTATAGATTTTCTCATAAAGAAGCTAAAATAATAATTATTCAATTGTGAGTCCATTGCAGTTTTAAGTTGTGCTTGTAAGTTCATGGTGGTCTCTCCTCAATTGATCATTATCAGCTGTGTTCCAACTGTGAGACCAATACTAGCAAGTAAAAAAAATATTGTCAACACTAAATAAAAAAACAAATCTAGTAAACAATTAAAAAAGCACCTCAAACAGTTGATGCCAAACGAATTAGAGTCATTTTAAATAATTGTTCGTTAAATTTTTAATTGAACTTTCTATTTCTTTTGTTTATACTTCAACACATTATCGAATGATGAAAAGAGGTGCCACATGAAATTTTACGGATTATTCGGAGAATCACTTGTACATAGCCATTCTCCAAGCCTCCATAAGTTGATTTATGAAAAAATAGGATTAGACGCTGCTTATAAGCTCTTTGCATTTCCGCCAACACAGTTGAAACAAGCTATGGATGGCGTTCGGACGTTATCGATTAAAGGGGTAAACGTTACGATTCCTTATAAAGAAGCTGTTATCCCTTATTTAGACGAAATCGGTCCATTTGCAAAAAAATTGGGAGCAGTAAACACAATTGAAAATGTAAATGGGAAGTTAATCGGTCATAACACGGATTATAGTGGTTTTGGTTTGATTTTGAGCCGTAGAAACTGGGATGTAAACGGAAAGATAGCCGTTATTTTAGGATCAGGAGGAGCATCCAAAACAGTTGAAGCGTATTTAATGGATCACGGTATTCAAATGATTTATATTGTGTCTCGGAGGCCAGAACAGTTTGAAAACACCAAAAATAAAAGGTATACCAATTATAAAGAAGCCCAATCTTTAATGGGAGATTTTTTAATTAATACTTCGCCTGTTGGTATGTACCCTAATATCACTAAGTCTCCATTAAGTGAGACTACCATTCAGCAGTTTGATCATTTGATTGACTTGATTTATAACCCTAGTGAAACTGCTTTTTTACAATTAGGACGTGAAAATAACAAACAAACGGCTAATGGGTTAGATATGTTAGTGGGTCAAGCTATTCGTGCAGTAGAAATCTGGGAAAAGTGTTCGATTGATGAACAAGTTACGGAAGAGTTGATCTCTGAATGGAAAACAAAAAATGGTGAAAGTTTATGAAGACAAATATTGTGTTGATTGGTATGACAGGTAGTGGGAAAAGTACTATTGGAGAAAAACTTAGTCAGCAACTAGACATGCCGTTTAAAGATATCGATCATTTTATTGAACAAACAACTAAAAAGACCGTTTCGGAATTATTTGAAGTAAGTGAAGCTCACTTTAGAGCAATTGAGACCCAAGCTTGTAAAGAATTGGCAGTGACGGAAAGTTATACAGTCATTTCGTGTGGTGGAGGAGTCGTTCTCAACCCAGAAAATATTGAAGCATTAAGAAAAACAGGCTGGATTGTTTTTGTTGATCGACCTGTTGAACACATTATCAAAGATATCGAAATTGGGCATCGGCCTTTATTAAAAGACGGTAAAAACGTGCTATACCAATTATACGAAGAACGGTTTGATTTATATCAAACAGCAGCCGATTTTTGCGTGGATAATCAATCCAATTTGGAAAATGTATTGAATGAAATAACGCATCGTCTACCAGAAGCTATTACACATAAAAGGAGAAGATAGTATGAGAATCGTTATTATTAATGGTCCAAATTTAAATTTTTTAGGGACTCGTGAACCTGAAATTTATGGAACAGAAACGCTGGAAGAGATAGAAAGTAAAATTCAAAAATACGCTGAACAACAAAAAGTAGAGTGCACTTTTTTTCAAAGCAATTCTGAAGGAGAGTTGATTGACCGAATTCAACAAGCTCATATGGATAAGGTAGATGGAATCGTACTCAATCCTGCAGCGTATACCCATTACAGCTACGCGATTCACGATGCGGTGAAATCAGTAGATGTGCCAACTGTAGAAGTGCATTTAAGTGCTATTCATGCCCGAGAATCTTTCCGAAAAGATTCTGTAGTAGCACCTGCTTGTATTGGACAAATTTCAGGATTTGGAGCAACAGGTTATTTGTTGGCTATCCAAGCCTTGAAAGAAGTCAAAAATAAAGGAGAGAACTAATGAACATTGCGATTGTCGGTTTAGGAGTCATTGGAGGTTCGTTTGCTAAAGGTCTTCAAGCAGCTGGATATACCAATGTTTATGGGATAGACGTCAACGAATCCACGTTAAAAACAGCTGTAAATCAAGGGATCATCAAAAAAGGATTCGTTGAAGCTAATGATATCTTGCAGGATATGGATGTTGTTATGATTTCTCTTTATCCGAATCAAATTGCCTCTTTTGTTGAGCAACACAAAAATAGGTTAAAAGAAGGGGCTGTTCTAACGGATGTAACAGGTGTTAAAACCACTATTATAGAAGAAATTGCTACCGTTCTTCCTTCAACAGTCGATTTTGTATTTGCACATCCTATGCGTGGCAGTGAGAAACAAGGGATTATTGGGGCGGATCACACGCGATTTATAGGAGCCAATGCTTTGATTACTCCTATTGCGACTAACAAAGAAGCCTCTTTACAGCTTATTGAAAAGCTCTATAGAGAGGTTGGTTTTAACCAACTAACGCGCGTTTCTCCTGAAAAACATGATGAACAAATTGCGTATGTTAGTCAATTGATGCACGTTTTGTCTGTAGCAGTTGTAAATAGCCAGCAAGCTTCCGAAGAAACACTGACGTTTGCTGGTAATAGTTTTCAAGAACTGACTAGGATAGCAGATATCAATGGGGAACTATGGAGTGAATTATTTTTAAATAACCGAACAGCTTTGTTAAAATCGATTAACCAATTTGAGGTTGAGTTGAATACTATGAAACGTACGCTAGCAGATAATGATGAAGATGAGTTGAAAAAGATCTTTAAACAGGCTACTAGTAAACGAAGAGAATGGTACTAAATGCTTTCTCTAAAAAAGTTTATGCTCTTGATATAGATTCAAAAACGTTGCAACTTATACGTTTAAAAGCTGAGAGTGAAATATTTGAACGATCCAAGGAGAAATGAAATAAATCCTGATTTATTATTACAGACAAAAAATACTCCTTACATGGTAAATACTAGAAATAAGAACTATTTCTAAGTTACATGTAAGGAGTATTTTAATTTTCAAGAAAAAAATATTATAGTTTTTTATTATCAAAATTGCCGTCTAAAGCTTTTTGAGCAAGAACATTTAGGTAGTTCCAAGGACGGTTGAATCCTGGTTGGAAGAAGAAATCAGCAAAGGCTAATTGCTCTAGTGTCCAACCTGAAGAGATAGCAACCGATAGTACATTGATAGAAGCGGTAACGTCATAAGTTGACATCAATTGAGCACCAACAATACGGTGAGTGTCTTTTTCAAAGTGGATTTTCATCATGACTTTTTCGTCATCAATAAAAGTCGGACGGATGTTTTCAACAACGAATGTGCTAGCAACTTCAGCATCAATGGAATCTTGATCGATGTCTTTGACCCCTGTAGAAGCTAATTTGTAGTCGAATAATGTTAAACCAGATGTCCCAGATACTTCAGGCATTTTTACTTTCTTCTCTAAAATGTTTTTAGCCGCAATGACTCCTTGACGACGAGCGTTAGAGGCTAAAGCAATTAGTTTTGTACCATGATTTGGCGCAAATGGAATTTTTGTAGCATCTCCCATTGCAAAAATATCTTTTTCAGAGGTTTCTAGGTAGTCGTCAATAACGATCGTTCCGTCTGGGTTCAATTCAACGATTCCTTGAAGCCATTTTGTATTTGGACGAACACCAACAGCCATGATCACAGTATCTGCTTCGTATTCACCTTTATCTGTAACAACTTTTTTAACGGTTCCGTTTTCGCCAACAACTTCTTTAACCATTTCGCTTGTGCGAACAGTCAATCCATTTTGATTCATATTTTCGTTCAATACATCAACAAATTCTTTATCTAGGTACGTATTCAATACACGGTCTAAAGAATCAATAACCGTTGTCTCAATACCTACTTTAGCAAATGCTTCAGCAATTTCAATACCGATATAACCTCCACCGACAACAACAGCTTTTTTTGATTGTTCCATACGTGTTTTAACTTTTTCAGCCCAATTACGGTCACGTACATAGAAGATATTATCTAAATCAGCACCAGGAATTAGAATTCTGACAGGTGCTGCGCCAGGAGAAAGAATCAATTTATCATAGCTTTCTTCAGTTTCTCCGTCAGTTGTTTTAACAGTAATGGTTTTAGCTTTTAGGTTGATTCCGACAACGTCACTATTCATATGAACATTTACATGTTGTTCAATATACGAATCCTCTGTTGCATAATGTAAACTATCTAAAGACTCCGCAATGCCTTCTAAGTAACTTTGAATTCCACAAGATAAGAATGATGCGGTATCTCCGCGTTCATACAAATGCAATTCAGCATTTGGCTGCTCTTTCAATAATGTTTGAATGGCTTCATAACCAGCATGCGATGTTCCTACAACAATAATTTTCACTAAAATTGCCTACAATAATAAGTATTTGTTCCAAAAAGCACCATACCACTTATCGGTATTTTTATGAAATAATTTGCCTATCATGCATTTTTCGTTGCATTTACAACAAAAAGAATATAAAATAAGATTTATTAAAGACGAAAAGAGGGAACGAAATGATAGACATTCTTCGTGACATTGGAGTGATTGCAAGAGCTTTAGACTCTATCGCTAATATAGAATTTAAAGATCTCAATCTTACAAGAGGTCAATACCTCTATTTAGTAAGGATTAAAGAGAACCCAGGAATAATACCAGATAATTTAAGTGAAATGATAAAAGTAGATCGTACAACTGTATCGAGAGCTATTCAAAAACTTGAACAAAATGGATTGATTGAAAAAAGAGCTGATTCAGTGAATAAAAAAATCAAAAGGTTGTTTACTACACCTAAAGGAGATGAATTAGCGGAATATATTGTGAAAGAAAATCTTTATTCTAATAAGATTGCTCTACAAGGCTTGTCGGATGAAGAAATCAAAAATTTTTCTCGGATTTTAAATAAAATAAAACAAAATACGGAAACTGATTGGAATTTTGTAAAAAAAGGAAATAAACGGAATTACTAAAGGAGGCTGATACTATGGAATTGAAAGAATGCACCTTAGAAGATTTAAAAGTACTTCAAAACATCAGCATAGAACTATTTACGGATACCTTTAAGGATCAAAACACTGAGGAAGATCTAGAAAATTATTTAGAAAAAGCCTACAATAGCACACAACTCAAACAAGAACTTACAAATGATAATTCTACTTTTTTCTTTTTATTAGATAACGAAGAAATAGTTGGTTACTTAAAATTGAACATAGGTGATGCTCAAACAGAAGATATCGCTGAAAATGCTGTAGAAATCGAAAGGATTTACATCTTAAGTAATCTTAAAAGAAAAGGATATGGAACATTTTTAATAGAGAATGCTGAACAATTTGCAAAACAGAAGAATAAAAAAGTGATTTGGTTAGGTGTTTGGGAAAAAAATTTTAGTGCTCTTTCCTTTTATAAAAAGAACGGGTTTATCCAGATTAGCTCACATTCGTTCTTCATGGGAGAGGACGAGCAAATCGATTTGATCATGACCAAGATTATTTAATATTAATAGCCAGATTCTTAATGGAATTATGTTAAAAACTCTTACAATTCATTGTTTCTTGTATTTGAAAGCGTTATAATTAAGTGCGTAAGAAATAGATTGAAAAAAACTGGAGTGGTTGAATGTATCAAGCAGCAGAAAATCGTTATGACAATATGATTTACAATCGTGTGGGGAACAGTGGATTAAAATTGCCAGCATTGTCTTTAGGAATGTGGCATAATTTCGGTGATGTGGATTTATTTGAAAACAGCCGTAAAATGGTTCAACGTTCATTCGATTTGGGGATTACTCATTTTGACTTAGCTAATAATTACGGTCCTCCAGCAGGAAGTGCTGAAGAAAACTTTGGACGTATTTTAAAGAAAGACTTACTTCCTTACCGTGATGAATTGATTATTTCAAGCAAGGCCGGTTATGACATGTGGCCAGGTCCATATGGCGAATTTGGGTCTAAAAAATATTTGACTGCTAGTGTTGATCAAAGTTTGAAGCGCTTGGGGTTAGATTATGTTGATATCTTTTATTCACATCGTCCAGATCCAGATACACCTTTTGAAGAAACAGCACAAGCATTGGACTTAATGGTTCGCCAAGGTAAAGCATTGTATATTGGGATTTCTAATTATACTGCTGAACAAACAGCTGAAATTTCAAAAATATTTAAAGAATTAAAAACACCTTTCATTATTCACCAACCCTCTTACAGCATGTATAACCGCTGGATAGAAGATGGTCTACAAGATGTCTTACAAGAAAACCAATTAGGAACGATTGCATTTAGTCCCTTAGCGCAAGGTATGTTAACAGATCGTTACTTAAACGGTATTCCAAAGGATTCAAGAGCTGGTCGGACAACAAGCCCATTCTTAGACGAAACCAAAGTAAATGATACTATTGCACAATCAAGAGCCTTAAATGAAATCGCAAAACGCCGAGGTCAAACTTTAGCTGAAATGGCTGTTTCGTGGATTTTAAGAGACGGAAAAGTTACAAGTGTATTGATTGGAGCTAGCAAGGTAAGCCAAATTGAGGACAATGTCAAAGCATTAGATAACCTTGAATTTTCTCCTTCAGAATTAGCCGAAATTGAAAAGATATTGAAAGCTTAATCAATTGAGATTTTTATTGATTACCTTCTAATGTAGGGAATCAATTTAGGAATTGTTCTTAAAATAATACATGGAAAAAATGCGCACTATTTAGTTCTTTGAAACACTAAATATTTAAGAAAATAACTCAACAAAAAGGGATTACACCTAAAAAGTGCAATCCCTTTTTGTTGGATTGTGTTAGATAAAGCCGGTTTGTGTACCATATGAAGGGTGGAATGGGAGTGATAGGGTATATAAGAGCGATTTACGTACTATATTGTGTGATGAAATCCAGTCATATAGTACGCAAAATCTTTTTGAGGACGGTAAAGATGAAAAATCTTTATCCATATGGTACATACTGGTACACAAAAAATAGTGTAGACCATATGGATAAAGTTATTAAAAGTGATAACCTCTATGGCAAGTCATTGGAACACGTTCATGAAGTAACGCCTGACCTATGAATGAATAAAAATGAACAAGTAAAGATAAAATATGAATATTTGGTGCTGATTCAAAGCGCGCATAAGTAATGGTCCAAACAATACCTGCAATAGAATAGGTTCAAGCAAATGAATTAAGCAGGATTTCTTTCATCAGAATCAACAAATTGAAGAGGTGTTGTTCTATTTTGAAACTGATTGATACGTTCATCGATAATATAGCCTCTTTCAATGATCAAAGCATCTTCTAAAATAACGTTAGGATGTCCTTCAACTAGGTCATCAATATACTTAAACGTTTCTTTAGAGATAGCACTTGAAGAAGAGCGGTAAAAAATAGTAGGCGTATGATCAACTGCGTAATGAATAACGTCGTTAATTTGATAAGTTGGGTGTTCTAAAGTCGTAGGAACAGTCGTTTCGATTGCCCCATTTTCGTCACAACTAACATCAATCAAGAGCGTACCAGGTTTAAATCGTTTTAAATCTGTTTTGTAAATTAGGTGATCGGTACGTGAAGTATCCCATAATATTGCATTGACAATCACATCAAATTCAGTCATTTCTTTCTGGAATAACGTTTCTTGATTGCTATTATAGACTCTAACATCTGCACCTAATCCGATTAAAATTCGTTGCGCGCCACGTGCTGTATTTCCGCGTCCTAAAATAGCAACTTTTGTATCATAAGGCATAACCCCGTTTAATTGGTAAGCATGCATAACAGCAGCTTCCCCAGCCAACTCATTATTGCGCCAGTAAGAATGGCGATTGTCTTCATACATATCTTCCCAAGCGTAAGCGGAAAGTTCCTTAGCTACTAATATATCTGTCACTTCTTTGCTTTGCACAGCATGAACCCAGCCGAATAACGTTTGTCCTGGGTTTAGTTTGTCTATAAAAGTAGCGTCACCAATTTTAGGATCACAGATAATATCTTGCTCTAAGGCAACGGCTCTAGGCACAACTTGACAACCCAAAGCAGCGTACTCAGTGTCAGAGATATTTAAATCACTTCCATAGCCTTCCTCAAAAAATAAAGCTTCTCTATGATTTATCCGTGTAATATCTTTAGGCAATAAGGCGATTCGTTTTTCACCAGGTTTATGACTGTTGACAAAACCAATTGTTTTTAATTTTTTGTGGTGCATAGTTGGAACCTCCCATCTGAGTATGTATAGTATGACTAGACATATCATCTCATTATTGCATTAATCGCAACCGGTTACAAATTTTTGCGGTGTAAGGATTAGAAAATGATTAGAAGTTTAATTAGTTTGACACGTAAGGATTAGTTAAATGAAAGTTTAGGATTATACTTACTTCATCAATTCTGAGAAAATAGTTTATATGGAAAATAGATGGGAAAATATCTTTTTAGACCAACTGACACAACCAATATGTTAAATAAAATGCTACAAAAAAACTTTCAGAATCTCAAACTACTGATTCTGAAAGTTTTTTAAATTAAGCTATAGTTTGTTTTGCTGGATTTTTTGGTTTAGCACGTTTTTCTTGCATAACCATTGAATCGTTGTAACCCCAAATATAAGTAAGAGCAAAGGCTAAAAACAAGGTAATAGCAGTAACAAGTACGGCATACCAAAAGTTTGCTGTGATTCCATTTGCAGGGTCAATGAAAGAAGGCAATCCGATAATGGATCCAATAATGCTCCACATATTGACTTGGAATAAACCTGTCAGAAAACCACCAACCGCACTTGCAATACTGGCGCAAATAAATGGTCTGCGGAAACGTAAGTTGATTCCATAAATTGCTGGCTCAGTAATGCCACAAAAAGCGGAAACAGCACCTGCATAACCCAGCTCTTTTAAGTCTAGTTTTTTAGATTTTACGGCTACAGCTAGTGCTGCTCCTCCTTGTGCAACGATAGTCATACTTACCATGGCTGACAAGTAACTGTACCCTAAAGTTGCAAAGTCATTGACATAGATAGGAATAATTCCCCAATGTAAGCCAAAAATAACCAATATTTGGTAAAAACCATTAATCACGGCTCCAAAAATAGGGGCGTTTAGGCTTAGTAGGGCTTGTAAACCATTTGCTAGACCAAATGAGAGCCAGGTAATGATAGGTCCTGTAATCAAGAAAGTTATTGAAGCAACGATTCCAATGATGAGAATAGGTACCAAAAGAGCTTGAATAATGGTTGGAACCCAGCTTTTTAGCCAAATTTCTAATTTGTTTACCAACCAAGCAGCTAATATCATAGGAAAAATAGAGTATGTATATGAGACATAAGGAAAATTAAAAGTTCCAATAGATAAGATGTTCAAGCCACTATTAGCAGCTTCAATAACAGTGGGATGAATAATAATACCACCGATAACAGCTGTTAAAAGAGGATTTCCACCTAATCGTTTGGCAGCATTAAAACCGATTAAAATAGGTAGAAAGTAAAAGACAGCATCGGCCATTGCACTAATAATTAAATAGGCATTACCAGTAGCAGATACTAGATTTGAAGCAGTCAATACAGCTAAAAGACTCTTTATAATTCCTGAAGCAGCAAGCAAATTGATGATAGGCATTACTGAACCGGTAATAATTCCAATGAGTTGATTTCCACTATATTTTAGTTTTTCAAAATAAGTACGATTTTCAGAAGTGGAAGTTGTATTTTCTGTCTCTTGTGGCTGATTATCAGAAAGAGAGAGTTGGGAAGCAATTTCCTTATGAATATCTTCGACTGCTGGACCGACGACTATTTGGTATTGACCACCCGCGTTTACTACACCTAAGACGCCTTTTAAATGAGTTAACTCCTCCTCATTTGCTTTGGTATCATCTTTTAAATAAAAGCGAAGACGCGTCACACAATGGATGACGTTTGTGATGTTTTCTTTACCACCAACTAACTGAATAATGGTAGCCGCTAATGTATGATAGTCCTCTTTTTTATTGTTCATGATTAATGGCCCCCTTCTTTTCAAATTGTATTTAAGTATATCTTCCCATAATCACACTAATTCTGTCATTTAAAATGCTTTTTTAGACAAAAAAAGTGTATAACTACTCTTTCATCTAGACAAAGTAGTTGTACACTCTAGTTTACATATAAAGCTTAGCGTAAGTTTGCAAAAGAAGAGGTGATCCATAGATCGAAATTTTCTTGCTCTTCATATTGCATAACGTCATACATTTCAGGACTGACAATTTGGAACTGGTTTTTGAAGACAGCCAAATCAAATTCTGTCATTTTTGTATCACGTTTCACACGATTAAACACTTTAGCAAAGTCTTTGCTGCTGTACCCGATATCTTTTCTTTTCATCACTAACGGCAAGCCTTTTTTTGTGACACCCATCGCTTGTGCAGCGTTGAAAGCAGCTTCTTTTACTGCGAAAACGCGGTCATTTGATGCAAGTTTAGTCAAGATATATCTTGATTTTTGACAGTCATAGTTTGCTAATTCAGTAACGGCTTCGAGTCTGATTTTCCAATTGTCTTTTGTATTTGCTTTAGTTTTTAATTCTTCAATATTAGCTGGTTCTGCTTGGATAATAGTCATAATGTTGTTGCCTCTTTCTGTTTCGTGTCTTAAATTCCATACTATAGCGTTTGATGGGTTTTTACAAGGTTATTTCGATTAAATCAATTTTTTTTTCCAGTTGTGAGTCTTTTTATAGTTTAAAGAACAAGGAACAGTAAAAAATGTGCAAAATGATTTGACATACAGACTGACGATAGGTAGTATGAAACATACATACCGACAGTATGTATGTGAGGTGAGTTATAGGTGGCAAGAAATAAATATCCTGAGGAAACAAGGAAGAAAATACTCGATGTAGCAGAAAAGTTGTTTTTAGAAAAGGGTTATGACGGAACTTCTATTCAAGATATCGTTGATGGATTGGGAAATATGACAAAAGGGGTCATTTATCACCACTTTAAATCAAAATTTGCTATTTTAGAAACGATAATGGATGAAGCGGATGAACAACCTATTCTCGAACAACTTAGAGGGAGTAACGGATTAGAGAAATTGCAAAATGTTATAAGGGATTCTTTCCAATCTTATCGAAGGCAATCAATTGGCTATGCTGTTGCTGTTACTTTAAGAAGTCCTAGAATATTAGGAGAACAGTATTTACAAGTTTTCCAAGAACTAGTTCCAGAAATGAAAAAAATCGTTGATGAAGGAGTTTCGGATGGATCCATTCAAACCGACTATCCAGAAGAAATTACGGAACTACTGATGCTAACGATTAATTTGTGGATTGGATTTCAACTGAGCCTTTTATCAGAAGAGGAGTTACACCGAAAAATTTTGTTTATTCAACAAATGTTTAACGGATTAGGTGTTCCTTTATTGACTGATGACATTGTTCAAGATGCGTTTACCTTGTTTGCTGTTTTAAAAAAAAATAACAATTAAGAAGGTTATTTTTTTACAAAGATACATACCGGTGGTATCTATCTTTTGAAGAAACTATACTGGAGAGTGAAAGGAAGATAAATATGACAAGTATTGTTGCTGTTCATCATTTAGAAAAGAATTACGGAAAAAAAGAAATTTTGAAAGACTTTAGTTTGACTGTTGAAAAAGGTGAAATCTATGTGTTGTTAGGAAGAAATGGTGCTGGAAAGTCAACACTCTTTAAAATTCTAACAGGACTATCGAAAGCGTCAAATGGGTCTATCACAATTTTAAATGAAGAGAAAGATTTAGAAAAAGTGAAAGTCAAAATAGGGTCGAATATTAACGAGCCAGTTTTTTATGAACATTTAAGCGCCGTGGAAAATTTAGAAATTCACTGTGATTATATGGAATCTTCTAAAAAGCGCATTCCTGAGTGGCTTAAAGTAGTAGGGTTGGCAGTGGATAATGATCGTCCGGTAAAAGAATATTCATTAGGTATGCGCCAAAGACTTGTTCTGGCAAGGTCTCTCGTTCATGATCCTGAATTAATCATTATAGATGAACCATTAAACGGTCTTGATCCCAGAGGTATCAAACAATTTCGTGAACTAATTGAAGAGCTTTCTTTGTTAGGTAAAACAATTATTATGTCGAGCCATATCTTAACAGAAGTGGAATCCGTTGCCACACGAATTGGTGTAATTTTTGATGGCGAACTCGTTTTAGATGAATCAAAGGTGGATCTTGTTGCAACACATCAAGATGGATTAGAAGATTTCTTAATCAGTAAAATGGAAGGGGAGTATTAAAATGAAACTTATTGGATTGGAAATGAAAAAAATTGCATTAACTCCTTATCTGCTTACTAGCATCTTAATTCCTTTGGCCGCTTTAGCTTTAATTGATTTATTAGCCTATGTGCCTCAAATTGATCCAACTATTCTAGCTACTGATCCAGAAATGGGAACTTATGCCTTTTTATATGTTATTTCTTTCATTATAAATGTAACTGGATTTGCATGTATGAATACAGCCATGTTAGGAAAAGTCATCATGGAATCTTATAACGATAATTATATTCCTTTGACGCTGAGTTATCCCGTTTCTAGAAAGAAAGTCTTCTGGGCAAAGGTACTTTTTTGTGAATTGTTTTGTGGACTCGGCGTTTTTATGGGAGTCTTATTAACCAATAGTCTATTCTTTGTATCAGAATCTATTTTTTCTTTAGTAACTGATACGTTATCATTTGCAACGATTGTCAATCAGTTACCAGTCATAATTGTTTCTATCGTTTTAGTGATTAGTATTAGTTTGATTGCTCTAGCAATAGGCTGGTGGAGAAATTCACTGCCTTTAGCTATTGTTGCGGCAGTAGTTCTTTGCAGCATATTAAGTAATTTAGTTACAGTAGGTGGAATTGAAGTGGTTTTAGCTATTTCTGGTGTCCTCTTTCTTATAGGTGTATTAGTAGTTTTAACGTTAACTAAAAAAGTGATGCGACTAGAGGCATAATAGAAAAGGAATCAAAGCAACTGAGAATGGTTCCAGTTGCTTTGATTCCTTTTTGTGGGTTTTAATTAGTGTAATGGATTGATGGTTCTTTTTATCTTTTTTCTCATCATGATAGACTGCAAAACCATCAAAATTTAATCCACCTATTCCAAGACCTTTTTCATTAACAGCGTCAAAGTACAATGAATATTTATCTACTATCATGGACATATCAATTATGGAATAGTGTGAAGAGAGTTTTCCTTTTTTATCAATAAGACGGTTTAGTTAAATGTTTCTTTTAAGATAGCCAATTGGAGATGTCTTTGAATATTAGTCTTCTTTTGTATAAGCTAGTGTTTTATTTAATAAGAATGGCGTATAAAAAGCTACCGTATCGCTTAAGGGAAGAATATCCGCTGAAAGGTTAATGCCTATAACCTCTTTAATGTAATATCTTCTCTCTTCAATTCGTTTCCAAACTTCAGGATAATGTTGGCTTAGGTCATTTCTTAATGTTTCATCAGCAATTGCTATTGGTTCTTCACAACTTGCTCCAGTATAGCCAGGAACGCTTGGAATCATATCAATTTGTAATAATTGTCCGCTTTGAATGACGGCTTTAGAGCCTTCGAAGAATGGAGAAGACATCCATTCTTCATCTGAAGTGTAGTGACCAGGATTCAATGTCCAGCCATAAATCTCAGAAGGGAAAACTTCTTGGATTCTTGCATAAAATTCGTCTCCAGAAATGCCGATAGACAGAGTTTCTAACCAAGTCGAATAGGCTTTGAAGTAAGGTTTCCCAACGCGATCTAAATAATCTTTTTGATTCTCTGGCAATTGATTTTCAGAAGAGATGACAAACCCAGCTCTGCTGCTCAACCCGCCTTTGTAACCCACCGTTAAAGAGTAATTATCTTTTAAAGCAATGGTTTTGTTTCTAGGATAAAGGATGGCATTTGTAAAACGTTGTCCTGTAGCACTGATGGTTGTAACTGAGTTGGGCTGTCCATCTTGTGCTAGTAAAGCCCCAATTTCTTTTTCGTCTTTTCCAACCGAAATTTCTTGTAAGGCATTAAACATTGCCAGTCCTGCTAAGGAAGCGCCGTATTCGTAGTGAGCAATCTCGTTTGCGTTATAGGTTGTTCGTAACCCAACTGTTGGAGAAGTTAAAGAAAATGTGAAGTTTTGTAATTGATCTCTAGTGGAAACATAGTTTAGCAAACTATCCATAACATAGAATGGAAGATCGAATAAATCTTTATTATT
Source organism: Carnobacterium jeotgali MS3 (assembly GCF_000745125.1). Lineage (GTDB taxonomy): Bacteria > Bacillota > Bacilli > Lactobacillales > Carnobacteriaceae > Carnobacterium_B > Carnobacterium_B jeotgali. Next base: position 503,372 of record NZ_JQNF01000010.1, on the reverse strand, counting down.
GTACTGACTTGAAGTGAAGAGTTTCCAGCCAATAATGCCAATTTTTGCATCAGGAGAAATATTACTTTCTTTAAAGTAGTGGTCTAGTGTTTTTTCACCGGACATAGGTTGATTTGGAAGAGAAAAGAAAGGAACATGAATTGGATTTGCTTTGATTCTAGAATGTGCAGCCATTTTTACGTTTTCATTTCCTAATAATAAATGACTTTCACCAGACGCGTGAATCACTAAACAGGCTTCTTCAAATCTTGGGATGAAACCTGTGAAGTATTCAAAGTTAGCACCGTGTTCGCGGTCAGCGTAAATGATAGCTGTATCAATAGAGTGGACATGCAGTTGTTCTAAGAATCGTTCTTTTCTAGCAGCCATTGTCTCATCCGTTAATACAACAGATACTGGATTGCGGTGAATAATAGGTAAGTCCACAGTCGTTAAATTAATTTTCATTGTTTTTTTCCTCATTTCTAACAGATTTTATAGTAGTTACGTTGCTTAATTTCTGGAAGAGTTTATCCTCACTTGGTAAATCAGTGACAATCATATCAAAGTCAGTGATATTCCCAACTTTATATAAGTAAGATAAATCAAATTTTTTATGATCAGCAACCAGAATCGTTTTTTTAGATTGCTTTAAGATCGCTTTTTTTGTAAAAGCATCTTCTTCATTTGGCAAAGAAACGCCTGATTCAAGATTAATACCTTCAGCTCCAATAAAAGCAACGTCGAAATTAAATTGCTGAACAAACTCAGCCGTTTCTAGTCCTAAGAAACCTTTCGAAAGGTCTCGATATTTTCCTGGGACACAATGCAATTGAATGCCTTCAAATTTTGACAGAGCATTCATAACTAATAATGAATTGGTATAGAATTGACAATGCTCTATGTTGAAAATTTCTCTGGCAACAGCTAGTGTGGTTGTACCGGTTTCAATAAAAACAGAACTTCCTGGTTTAACTAAAGTTCTACAAAAGTTAGCAATCCTTTTCTTTTCCTGGACACTAACTTCTTCCTTGATAGATATAGGGTTTTCAAAGGAATCATCACCTCGGTAGACTGCGCCACCATGGACGAGTTGAATCTCTTTTTGGATGGCTAATTCTTTTAAATCTCGATTAATGGTCATCATAGAAACACTTAATTCATCAGCGAGTTCTTTTGAGCTGACTTCACCATTAACTTTTAATAAATCACTAATGAGTTCTTGTCTTTTTGTTTGATTCAATCACGTAACCTCCATCATAAGAATAAACATGGTGCATTTGTAACTAATTATAACATTTAACATAATTAAAACAACACTATATAACAATAAATGTTATATAGTGTTGTTTTTCGATTGAATAAACTGTTGGAAGTATAAAAAAGTGGTTGTTATTGGAGTGAGGTGTCTAGTTTTTGCCTACTTTTATAAACATTGAACCGCGCTTATAAATAAAGTACACTTAAATAGACATATATTTAAACTCAAAAAGAGTATAAATGGAGGGATATCTTGCAAGAGTATAAAGAATACGAAGAATTAACAAAAGAAGAATTAATTTTAAAGGTGCAATCATTAGATCGATTGAATAAAGAGTTATTGCTGACTTTTCAAAAGTCAGAACGTTTGGAATTTGGGTGGACAGGAAATTTAGGACAGTGGTTCTGGGATTTCACTACAAATGAAGTGACATTTAATCCTTTAAAAGCAGAAGCAATAGGGTATATGAAAAAAGACTTACCTGAAAAAGTATCGTATGAATTTTTTACAGATAAAGTTCATCCAGATGACAAAAATGAAGTTATGCAATTGATGACCAACCATTTAAAAGGAGAAATACCTGTTTGGGAAGTAAAGTATCGTATTCAAGCTAAAGATGGTTCTTGGAAAGTTTATCGAGACCGAGGAAAAGTAACGGAAAGAGATGAAAATGGCAGACCTCTTTTTCTTACTGGGATTGTATTTGATGTTACACAAGAGGAATTTGAAAGAGAACAATTAGTCGTGAAAAATAAAAGTCTAACAACTCAAATGAAGAGAGATACACTCACTTCCCTTTATACACGATCTGCTATCATAGTAGAATTGGTAAAACAGGCAAATCGAGCTAAAGAGCAAAAACAACCGATGTCAGTGATTGTTTTAAACGTAGACAATTATGCTAAAATAGAAGAGCATTTCGGGATAATGTTGAGTGAAGGAGTATTGAAGGCAACGGGAGAAGTGATTAAAGCTTCTATCAAGGAGAGATACGTTGCAGGAAGATATAGAGACTCAGTGTTTTTAATCATACTAGAAAATACAGCTGAAGAAGAAGCTGGTATAGTGGCTGAATCAATCAAACAAACGGTTCTAGAAACTATTTTTGATATACCTAAACACGTAAGTATTAGTGCGGGAGTTTCTGCTTATTATCCAGATGAAACAATCAGTGAACTGATTCAAAGATCCGCTCAAAAGCTAGTTGCGGCTCAAAAAAATGGTGGAAATCAAGTTGTTTTGTAACTCTTCTAGTCTGACAATGACTCTAAATAAGCTAAAGCGATTAAAAGAGTAGGATGTAAGGAAAAAGCACTACAAGTATCTATTTTGACAGATACTTGTAGTGCTTTTATTCGTCTATTTAATCGATAAAATAACTGCGCATGTCATCGCTGACTTTAGGCAAGTATTCATGACCATATTCTGGTAAAACAACTAAGTTTTTTTTAGTGTGAATGTTATTATACGTCGCCATTTGAGTGACGGGTGGTACGATTGTATCTTGCATTCCTACGACCCAACAGACTTCAGCATTTATGCGTGGAGCAAAATGTTGAATATCAATGTATTCTAAAGTGTCAAAAATTTCTTTTTCGCGTTTATGAAGAGGATCACGGAATTGGAACCAATACGGTATTTCTTCAAAAGCAGATGTTTGAGCCCCCAGAGAATACGCTTTTCGGTAATCAGAAAGGAAAGGATAAGAAACATAGATACGGTAAAGATCAGGAACAAGGCCTGCACAAGCAATGGTCAGACCGCCACCTTGGGAAGCTCCTTGAGCATAGATACGTTTTTCGTTTACAAAATCCATTGATTTTAAAATTCGAGCCGCATGAGCGGTATCTAAGAAAACTTGTCTAAAATAAAGATTGTTTTTTCCTTCTTCCATGCCGCGAATAATAAGCCCCTTCATGACTCCACCGCTTGTCTGCGTTCGATCTTCAGAAAGTCCACCTTGACCACGAGCATCCATTGCTAAGACAACAAACCCTTCAGCTGCCCATCCAATTTTATCTTGGAAATCGCCTGAATCTGTATGGTAGCCATGGAATTGCAATAAGCCTTTAAAGTTTCTACCCGTCGTTTCTTTTGGCGTAATAAGTTGACAATGAACGGTAGCTCCACCAACGCCTTTAAATGTCAGATGATAAAATTTAGCAACTTGCGAAGGGATATCTACCGGGTCTAGTATATAATCAAGTGGAAGAGACTCCATTTCATGTAACCCTTCTTCCCAAAAAGCATCAAAATCAACTGGTTTGATGCCGCTACCAGAATAGCTTTCCAAATCTTTTATTTGCATTCTATTTTTCCTCCAGACGTTTAATCATTTCTAAATAAAAGCGAACCGTATGATAAGGTCCTTTCCATGAATCGGATATATTTTCTTCTGTTGTTCCATTTTTACGAAGAACCGACAATAGTTGATTGTTTTCGTCCAACCGAGAATACCATTCACTTCCAGGACGAGTATCTACAAATTTTTTCTGGATCAATTGAATTAAATTTAATGCAGTATTTCGGTAGATGTTATTTCCAGATTGCTGAAAGGCATGGTAAAAACCAATAACGGCTTCAGCTTCTACCCACCAAACTTTTGTTTTATCGACATGCGAACTATCGACATGATTGATCATCCAGCCATTTTCATCTAAACCATTTTCGTAGCAATATGCAGCAAGTTCAGTTGTCATACTGCGTACCTTTTTATCTAAGTCTTCATCTACTTTACAACAGCTTAACGTTTCATCCAATAACCAAGAAGTTTCAATATCATGCCCATAGGAAACGCCAGGAGTTATTGAAGTCCAGTTTTGGTCAAATTCTTGCTGGCAGTAACCAGTAGGATGAAAGATATAAGTGGTGAATAAACGCAATAAGTGCTGAATCTTTTCTAATAACGTTTCATTGGGCCATACTGTGTAAAGGTTTGTATAAGCTTCCAGTAAATGCAAATGCGTATTTGTTGTATACCTCACTTCAGGATTTTGAGAAGCAACTTGTGATAGCGCTTTTTGCTTCCATTTTTGATCAAATTCTTCTTCATAGCCAAGAGTGCTTGGATTGTAAGCATTCTCTTCAATAAGATGATATAGTTTTTTCGCATATTCTAGTGCATCAGAAGCTGGATCAATTTTCGCATACTCGCTCAGACCGTAAATCGCAAAGGATTGGGCATAGACATGTTTGATCGGATTAAGAGGCTTACCCTCGGCATCAACAAGCCAATAAATGCCGCCATATTTATTATCCCATAAGGATTCTGTTATAAAACGGTAAGCATAATCTGCAGCTCTTTTGTACTTTTGTTTTTGTAATGTGTTATAAGAATAGGAAAAAGTCCATAAGAATCGAGCCATCATGACCCCACCTTTAGGAGCAAGTGGGTCGGACTCTAAATCAATGGATAATTTGCCGTAAAATCCTCCATTCGTATTATCTTGCTGAGATAACCAGAAAGGCAATACTTTTTCTGAAAGTTGATTTCTCAACATTTCTTTTGTGCTCATTATTTTCCTCCTTGTATCAAATGATTTTTCTATCAAGCAATGAGCGTTTTTAACCACCCTTCGCGTAAGGTGCGTCGTACACCAATAATGGCGCGAATGATTTCATGCGAATTAGCCACGAAAAAAATGCTCCAAAGCGGCCATCCAAGGTATACTGCAAGGAAAGCCATTGGGATTCCCCATAACCAAACGGATAGAGTATCTAACCACATGACGAAAGTCGTATCTCCACCAACGCGCAAAATTCCAACATTGTTGACATAGTTTAAGTTTTTAAAAGGCAACAGAACAATATAAGCCAGCAATACTTGATTTACGAGTTCTTCTACATGACTAGTGATATTGTAAAATTGCAGAATCATAGGTGAAAATAAAAAAATGACTCCACTGACAACAACCGAAAGAATAGTAGTCATTCGGATGAATTGTTTGGCATAAAAGAGAGCTTTTTTGTACATTTTCCCACCTAGTTGGTTTCCAATCATCACGCTCGAAGCATCGCTCAAACCAGTAAAGACACAAATAAATAAGAATACAAGTGGATCAATCAAAGAAATAGCCGCGGTCTGATCTGTTCCGGTCCGAGTGTAGAGCCAAAAGAAGACCAACTCACCCATGGTCCAAGTTAGATGATTGATGATAGAGGGAAAGGTTACTTTCCAGTAAGGACCAGTGATTTGTAATGCGGGTTCGGTTGAATCAACTTCAGATCTTAGGATGCCTTTTTTAACAAATAAAGAGAACAATAAAAGTGTTTGTACGATACGAGCTAGTAATGTAGCAACCGCTGCTCCACGAATTCCGAAAGCAGGTAATCCAAAAGGACCAAAAATCAAGAGCCAGTTGAATAAAGTGTTTGTTAACAATGTGATAACACTATAAAAAGTAGGACGTTTGACCTCTCCAATTGTCTTAAGGGTCACACTAAAAATCATAGATAAAGCAGTAAATACGTAGCTAAGACTGATGATACGCAAGAAAGGCACCGCTTCAACAATAACAATGGCATCGTCAGAAAAAATTCCAAGAATGAAGGGGGTGAATAATAACGTTACAAGTGCAAAAATGAATGAAAAAATCGTTGCAATTTTTGATACTAAAATTAAAATTTGTTTAACTCCTGAAACATTTCTTTGTCCCCAATATTGTGAAGAGAAGATGGTTGCTCCGCTAGCAAAACCCTGCAATATGACGGCTAAAAACTGAGTGAATTTGTTTGAGATACCCACTGCAGCAATTGCTTCAACACCTAAACTTCCAACCATAACGGAGTCTATAATGTTTAAACCAGAGGTAATCATTAATTGAATCGTAATGGGTAGTGCAAATGCCCACATTTGTTTGTAAAAACGTCGCTTCTCTTCATTCATAAAAGTCTCCTTTAGGTACTAAAAATTTTATTTTAGAACGGTTAACTCGTTTATTCTTTACAAATTAAATAGATTGATTAATAATAATGGTAACGTATACACAAATAAATATATACTTTTGTTTTAAAAAGTCAATACATAAAAGGAGGAAATTATGGAATTTATTAAGGGAGTAACGTTTGGTTATATGAGCCAACGTGGAGAATGGGAGTCACAAGAAGCGTTTGAATCGTTGCGGTTATTGCAAGAACGTTGTGCGGCAACGCACGTAATTCTTACAGTTGTCGTAGATCAAGCAACCATACATGCAACCCAAATTGATTGGCAATCAGAGACTGTATTAAGTGATCAAGAAGTTCGAAAAATGATTGTATTTGCACAAGAAATAGGATTGAAAGTTATTTTAAAACCAATGGTAAATATAGCAGACGGTATGTGGCGCGCGCATATTAACTTTTTTGATCATGATGTACCTTGCGAACCAAAATGGTCAGAATGGTTTAGTGCATATACAGAATTCATTACTCACTATGCAAAAATTGCCGAAGAAACTGCTTGTGAACTCTTTGTAGTAGGATGTGAGCTGGTAAATAGTGATCGCCGAGAAAAAGAATGGCGTGAGGTTATTTCAAACGTAAGGAATGCCTATACTGGATTGATTACCTACAATTGCGACAAATATCAAGAAGATAACTTAACATGGTGGGATGCAGTCGATGTTCTTTCCTCGTCGGGGTATTACCCTATTGATAAATGGGAACAAGAACTAAAACGAATTGAAAAAGTAGTAGAAAAAGAACAAAAACCATTCTTTTTCTGCGAGGCAGGATGCGCCAGTCGTACAGGCTCAAAATGGTTACCAAATAACTGGGAATTAGAAGGATCAGTGGATCTTTTTGAACAAAAAGAATGGTATGACGAGATGTTTCGCCAAACCGATAAATATGAATGGATAGGAGGATTTGGACTATGGGATTGGAAGGCTAAGCTATACCCCATTCGCCAATCAGATGCAAACCAAGATTATGCAGTATACGGGAAGCCTGCAGAATCAACCATCCAATCATATTTCGAAAAAAAATAAAAAAATTTGATTAAAAGTATATACATTTAGTTTTAAAAATGCTAACATATGTTTTGTAAACGCTTACTGAATTAAAACATTTTGAGGAGGATATAGTGATGAAAAGAAATTCCGTTTTTAGTAAAGTTGGTTTAGCAAGTTTGGCAATCGCGTCTGTTGTAGGATTAGCTGCATGTGGGGGAGAAAGTACAAAGGAAACTGACGCAGCAGATGGTGTTGAAACCATTACGTTCATCAACCATAAGACAGACTGGGAAACGAATGGCAAATGGGATGACTACATAGCAGAGTTCAATAAGGAAAATCCCGATATCAAAGTGAAAATTGAAACCATTACCGATTATGCAGGACAAATGAAAACACGTATGAATACAAAAGAATACGGAGATTTATTGATGCTACCGGCTGATATTGCACCACAAGATTTTGAATTATTCTTTGAACCATTAGGAGACAAAGAAGAGTTAAGCAAAACATATATGGGACTGAATGACCGTTCATTCGAAGGCGTTCAATATGGTATTCCATCACAAATGAATGCAACTGGTATGGTTGTAAACATGCAAGTATTCAAAGATGCTGGGATCAATGAGTTCCCTAAAACACAAGAAGACTTCATTGCTGCTTTAGAAACAATCAAAGAAAAAACACCTGATGTAACGCCGCTATACACAAACTATGCTGCAGGGTGGACATTATCAAACTGGGACTTCACACGTACAGGAGTTTCTGGTGATCCAGATGTAACAACAAAATTAGCTCAAGATCCTGCACCATTTGAAAAAGGCGATACAATGTATACGATTTATGACACATTGTATCAAGTAGCAAATAAAAAATTGATTGAAGCAGACCCAACAACATCTGACTGGGAACAATCTAAAGTGGATATGGCAAACGGCAAAATCGGGGTCATGGTTTTAGGAAGCTGGGCTGTACCACAAATTCAAGATATCGTTCCAGAAAATTCAGAAAATATCACATTCCAAACTTTCCCAACCACAGCTGAAGATGGTAAACAATATATGGGTATTGGTGGAGACTATAACTTAGCTATTAATGTGAACAGTGAACATAAAGAAGCTGCACGTACGTTATTAGACTGGTTAGTGAATGAATCTGATTATGCGGTAGATAATGGTGGATTGCCAGCTGTAATAGGTGGAGATTATCCATCAGCGTTACAAGCTAGCCAAGATGCAGGTGTTATCTTATTAGAAGAAAACCCAGCACCTGAAGGAAAAGAATCACTATTTCCAGATGTTAATAATATGTCTGAATTAGGCGTAGGCTCTACTGATTTAGAAAAACAACGCATTATTGATGCTGGTATAGGAAATTCAGATGAATCATTTGAAGATATTATGAAAGAATTTAATACACGTTGGGCTGATGCAATCAAAACAGTTGGCAACAATTAATTGAGTGAAAGGAGCGTCCCGGTTTCGTTGGGACGCTCGATTTATTAATGGAGGGGTATCCTGTGCATAAAATAAAGTTAAATCAAAATACAGAAAAAAAGTTGCTCATTTTCTTATTTACTATCATTCCAGTTGCTTTACTGCTGTTGTTTTCTTATTATCCGTTAATAAAAATGTTCCAGTACAGTTTGACCGATTGGAATGGAATCACGCCTAATCCAAAATTTGTTGGAGCAGACAATTATCGAACGGTTTTGACAAATCCAAATTATTTTGCTGTTTTTAAAACGAGTTTGTATTACTTCATCGCTACATTTTTCCAATTAGGTATTGCGCTATTATTTGCAACGTTGTTGTCATTCAAAGTGAAATTCGCTAATTTTTGGAAAGGAGTTCTATTTTTCCCTTATCTATTAAATGGTGTAGCTATTGGATTTATCTTTCTATACTTCTACAAAGGTGGAGGTACGTTAGATACGGTCTTGTCATTCTTAGGGTTAGATGGGCAAATTCGTCTTTGGTTAGGGGATCGTTCAATCAATAATATTGCTTTAGCGTTTACTTCAGTTTGGCGATATACCGGTTTTAACTTCTTAATTTTCTTAGGTGCCATCCAATCAGTCAATCCTGAAATCTATGAAGCAGCAGATATTGATGGAGCCAGTCAATGGGATAAATTTCTTTATATTATTGTCCCGAGTATAAAAAACATTATCTTTTTAAATATCATTTTAGGAATCAGCGGCTCATTAAGCGTATTCGATATTCCTTATATTATGACAGGCGGTTCTAACGGAACAACGACATTTGTCATTCAAACGATTTCAACAGCCTTTAAGTACAATAAGACTGGTTTGGCTTCTGCAATGGGAATCATTCTTTTGTTGATCGTGATTGTTGTTACTGTAATCCAACGTTTAGCCATACGAGAAAAGAGGTAGGACATGGAACTAACAGAAGTAAGATATAAAAAGAAAAAAAAGAAAATCCAATTTTCATTTGGAAGTGTATTCAAATATGTAGTCCTTTCTTTAGGGGTCATAGTAGCATTATTGCCAATATTAGTGGTGTTAATTGGTTCATTTAAGTCTAATGAGGAGTTTTTGTCATCAGGAGTTTTAGCATTGCCTCAAAAATTAGACTTTACCAATTACATTACGGCTTTTGTTGATGGTCAAATGCTAACAGGATTTAAGAATACGTTATTTATTTTTGTTGTTAGTATGGTTGGAAAGTTAACATTAGGATCAATGTTTGCTTATGCGATGAATCGTTTTGATTTCCGTTTTAAGAAAATCATCCTAACGTTGTTCATGACAGCTATGTTGATTCCAGGAATCACAAGTCAAGTTGCAACGTTCCAAATTATTGAAGGATTAGGATTGTTCAATACGATTTGGTCAGTTATCGTCTTAAACTTAGGAACAGATGTTATTGCACTTTACATCTTTATGCAGTATCTAGATGAGATTCCTATTTCATTAGACGAATCGGCTATTTTAGATGGAGCATCTTATTTCCAAATTTTCTGGAAAATCATTTTACCAAACTTAAAAGCACCAATTGTAACGATGCTTATTATTAGCGGAGTTGGTGTCTATAATGATTTCTACAATCCGTTCCTTTACATGCCAGGACGAGAATTAAAAGTTATTTCAACAGCATTATTCGCATTTAAAGGACCTTATGGAACCAATTGGCCAGTAATTCTAGCTGGTGTCATGATTGTTATTATACCAATTCTAATTGTGTTCCTTTCATTGCAAAAATATATTTATAACGGTGTAGCCGGTTCAGTAAAATAAACAATTAACTTTAGAGAGGAAGAATGAAGATGAAAAAAGCCCCCAAATTGATTCGATCTATTGAGATGACCCATCTGTTTGTCATCGGATCTGTCCGTTATTGGGGCAAACTCATACGTTCGGGTCTCATTTATGGTTTTGCAGATGCAGCAAGAAGTGCACTGTCTTTTTTACAAGAAAGAGTCGTTCTTGTTCCAATTGATAAATTTGCTGAGCAAGATAGAGCAAAAAAAACAAGAAAGAATATCCCTTTTGATAAAGTACTATCATTTGTATGGACAATATTGTTAAGTATGTGTTTAGCCAGTCTATTAGGTCTTTATATGGGTTATTTGCATAGTATAAGTATTTTCTTAGTAGTAACCATTTTGACGTTATTCTCTCTTTACCATACTTTTTTAGTGCTAGCGATTGCCTTATATGAGTATAAACAAGGGCCATATGACGGAAAATGGTTCTATGCCTATACGTTGGACTACATGATTCGTAATCCATTCAAAAGTTTGTTTGTTTTAATGCTGACATGGAGTTCAATGGGCATAGCCTACTTTAACTTAGTACTATTTGTCTTTTTGGTTCCTAGTCTTTATTGGATGATGGTTCAAAAAGGATTACACGTAAAGGCAAATGAACGATAATATTAAACTTTGCTAATAAGAGATTACCTCTAAAAATGAATTAAAGGAGTACAGTATGACTAACTATGTTCTTGTCAATGAAGATACAAAAGAGTTTCATCTTACAAATGGGAAAATAAGTTATCTATTTCGGGTTATGGAAGAGACAAACGTGTTGGAACAATTATACGTTGGAAAAGCTATCCGACACCGCAATTCATTTGCTCATTTGATTGAACGGGAAGTGCGACCATCAAACAATTTAAAGGTCGATAATTATACGACGTCCTTGGAGCATATTAAACAAGAAATGCCGGCATACGGGACAACGGACTTTCGCTATCCAGCTATTGAACTTCGTTACCCAGATGGAGATCACATCAGTCACTTCGAGTATCAAGCCTATTCAGTTGTAGAAGGAAAGAAAAAAATTGAAGGGATGCCTTCAACCTTTGCTACTTCAAATGAAGCGACTACATTAGAAATCCAATTGAAAGATCATTATTCTGATGTAATGTTGACTCTTTCTTACACTGTGTTTCATGAATTGAGTGTCATAACAAGGCATGCAATGTTGGAAAACCAAGGAACACATTCCGTTAGAGTTGAACGTTTGATGAGTTTAAACATCGATTTCCCAACTGCAGACTATGACTTTGTTCATTTGCATGGTGCTTGGGCTCGAGAAGCACAAGTAGAGAGAAAAGCGCTGATTACAGGAGTACAAAATATTTCTAGTACACGAGGAGCTAGTAGTCATGCTCATAATCCCTTTTTTGCACTTGCCAAAAAAGATGCAACTGAACACAGAGGAGAGGTATTTGGTTTCAGTTTTGTCTACAGTGGGAATTTCTTAGCTCAAGTTGAGGTCGATACGTATGATGTGACACGCGCAATGATGGGGATTAATCCTCATCATTTTGAGTGGAAGCTAAGCGCTAGAGAAACCTTTACCACACCAGAAGCCGTAATGGTTTACAGTGATAAAGGGTTAAATGGAATGAGTCAAACCTTCCATACATTGTATCGAGAACAATTGATTAATCCCAAGTGGGCAAAACGGGAAAGACCGATTCTTATCAACAACTGGGAAGCTACTTACTTTGATTTTGATGAAACAAAAATCTTAGAAATAGCTGGAGATGCGAAGTCCTTAGGTATTGATCTTTTCGTATTAGATGATGGCTGGTTTGGAAAACGTGATGATGACTCTAGTTCGTTAGGAAACTGGGCAGTAGATAAAGAAAAGTTGCCTAATGGAATTCTGGGATTAGCTCAAAAAATACATGCAATGGACTTGAAATTTGGTCTTTGGTTCGAGCCTGAAATGGTATCTGTTGGGACACCGATTCATGATGCTCACCCAGAATGGGTCATCGGGCATCCAGAAAAAAACATTTCTCATGGAAGAAATCAATATGTATTAGACTTTTCTCGCCCAGAAGTTGTGGAGAATATCTTTGATCAGATGGATGCGATACTTAACAGTAACGAGATTGATTATATAAAATGGGATATGAACCGCTACATTTCCGAAGCCTACTCACAAAATTTACCTGCCGAAAAACAAAGAGAAGTGATGCATCGGTATATTTTAGGTGTCTATGCTTTGTATGAAAAAATTCTGGCGAAGTATCCGGAATTACTGATTGAATCCTGTGCAGGAGGTGGCGGACGTTTTGATCCTGGTCTATTGTATTATGCACCACAAACCTGGACGAGTGACGATACTGATGCAGTTGAGCGGTTGAAGATCCAATACGGAACATCATTTATTTATCCTTTGTCTGCCATTGGAAGCCATGTCTCAGAAGTACCGAATCACCAGGTTGCACGTACGACGTCATTAAAAATGCGTGGGGATGTGGCAGCGTTTGGAACTTTTGGATATGAGCTAGATAGTACAAAGTTAAACGAGACAGATAAAAAGATTATCAAAGAACAAATCAAGCAAGTAAAAGAATGGCAACAGTTAATCCATCAAGGGACATTTTATCGTTTGAAAAGTCCATTTGAAGAAAATGTAACAGCCTGGATGGTTGTATCTCTTGACCAAACGGAAGCTTTAGTTGGTGTATATCAAGTGTTAGCAAAACCGAATCCTGTGTATGAACGCATACAATTAATGGGGTTAAAAGAAGATAAGTTGTATCGAATCAATGAAGGCAAGGTGGACCGTTATGGTGATGATTTGATGCAAGCTGGATTGATATTGGGAGAAAATTATATCGGACGTGCTCATGAATATTGGAGTCGCGATATGCCTGGAGACTATGCGAGCCGTATCTATCACTTGAAAGAAAAATAGACAATAGTTAGGATGAGAAGAAATGAAAATTGAATTTCCGAAAGATTTTTGGTGGGGGGCCGCAACATCTGGTCCACAAAGTGAAGGGCGTTTCAACAAACAACACGCAAATGTGTTTGATCATTGGTATGAAATTGAGCCAGAAGCGTTCTACAATCAAGTAGGACCAGATACCGCTTCTAACTTTTACAACAGCTATAAACAAGATATTGCGATGATGAAAGAGATTGGTTTGAACTCTTTTCGTACATCCATTCAATGGTCTCGCTTGATAGACGACTTAGAAGAAGGAACCGTCAATGAAGATGCAGTGCGTTTCTATAATGCAGTCATTGATGAATGTCTGGCACAAGGTATCAGACCAGTTATGAATTTGTTGCATTTTGATCTGCCTGTAGAATTGCAAGAGAAACACGGTGGATGGGAATCAAAACATGTAGTTGATTTGTTTGCGAAATTTGCTGCACAATGTTTCAGGTTGTTTGGTGATCGTGTAGAGGATTGGTTTACATTTAATGAACCATTAGTCATTGTGGATGGCGCATACTTGTATCAGTTCCATTATCCTAATATCGTTGATGGAAGAAAAGCGGTACAAGTTGCCTATAACATCACGCTAGCTTCTGCTAAAGCTATTGCGGCTTATCACGAAATTAATACAAATCCTAAGGGCAGAATAGGCAATATCTTAAATTTAACCCCTTCTTACCCAGCAACAGATTCGCCAGAAGATCTAGCAGCAGCTCATTTTGCCAATTTATGGATGAATGATATGTTTTTAGGTGCTTCTACAAAAGGACAATTTCCTGAAGAATTAGTGGGTATTCTAGAAAAAGACGGTGTGTTGTGGGATTCTACTGATGACGAATTGAGCATTATCAAAGCCAACACGATAGATGTTCTTGGTGTCAATTTCTATCATCCTAGCAGAGTCAAACAACCAAGTATCTCTTCAAATAGTTTAGCTGTAGATTGGATGCCGACGAAATATTTTGATAACTATGAGATGCCTGGACGACGAATGAATGTAGATAAAGGTTGGGAAATCTATCCTAAAGCATTACATGATATTGCACTAAATATCAGAGATAATTATGACAATATTCCATGGTTCGTATCGGAGAATGGAATGGGTGTTTCAAGAGAAGAACGTTATTTAAATGAAGAGGGTGTAATTGAAGATGATTACCGAATCCAATTTATTCAAGAACATCTGTATTGGTTGGCGAAAGGAATAGAAGAGGGATCAAATTGTTTTGGCTACCATTTGTGGACTCCTATTGATTGTTGGTCATGGAAAAATGCTTACCGTAATCGATATGGTTTTATCGCTAATAATATTCATACACAAGTGAAAACCATCAAGAAATCTGGTTATTGGTTTAAAGAAGTCACACAAAATAATCATTTTGAAATACTAGAAGACTTGACTCGTCTATAATTTTAACTAATAAAATCAATAATTCATTTTCTAAGATGGATTGTTAAAAAATAAAGATTTCGCTATACTAAAGGTAGAGACTGTTTCTGCAAAAACTGATAGGTTGTAAAAAAATTGGTAGCGAAAGGGGCAATGGAAAAATGAAAAAATATATGATTATTTCTAATGATATCCGCAATAAAATTTTAAAAGGCGAATACATTGCCAACCAGCGACTACCTTTTGAAAAAGATTTGTGCATACATTACGAGTCTAGTAAAATGACAATCAAAAAAGCAGTAGATATTTTAGTTACAGAAGGCCTGATCATTAAAAGGCGAGGTTCTGGAACCTTTGTAAAAGATTTGAATCCTGAAGAAATTGAGCGTATTGCTATGGCAAATCAATTTCGTGGGACAACGGCTCTTTATTCTGATAAAAAAGTTTTTAGTAAAATATTAAACTTTTCAATTGTGACGGCACCAGAACATGCAGCTAAAAAACTGAATCTTACGGAAGACACTTTTGTGTATGATATTGGTCGTGTTCGTTATGTTGATGATAGACCAATTGTAATAGAAAAAATGTATATGCCTATTGATCTTATACCAGGTATTAAAGAAAAAAATATCAAAGGATCGATTTACGAATACATTGAAAATGAATTACTTCTGAAGATTCAAAGTGCGCACAGAACAGTTTCTGTGCGCAAAGCCAAAAATAGTGAAGCAGAGGAGCTTGGAATTGAAAATGGAGATCCTGTAGCTGTAGCAGAACAAGTTGGGTACTTAGATACAGGAAATGCGTTTGAGTTTTCTACTTCAATTCATCGCTATGATGAGTTTTCGGTGGAAATGGTATTGAATCGCGATTAAATAAAATTAAACGAACGGTTTATTCTGTAAAAAATAGATAAGTAAAAAGGCCAGTTTAGAGGTTAGCTCTTTGCTTGGCTTTTTCCTTATAAGAAAGAATAGCTAATAGGAAATTTTGAATACAGAGAAACTGAAATACCGCGGTAATGAAAACGTTATTATTAAAATGATGGAGAGTGAATATATGAGTATTGTAGTGTTTGATATTGGCGGATCTGCAGTGAAATATGGGTTATGGGAAAACGAAAATTTAAGCAATAAAGCTTCATTTACTACACCAAAAAGTTGGAACGATATGAAAGAAGAAATGTTAGGAGTTTACCACTCATTTAGCGAAAATTATTCAATAGATGGTGTCGCAATTAGTGCTCCAGGAGCTGTTGATGCGATAGAAGGAACCATTAGTGGCATCAGTGCAGTTCCCTATCTTCATTATTTTCCAATCAAGAAGGAATGGGAAGATTTATTTGGTGTACCCGTTTCAATGGAAAATGATGCAAACTGTGCAGCGTTAGCAGAGTTATGGCTTGGAGCCGCAAAAGACATCCAACATGCTTTATTTATTGTTATTGGTTCAGGTATCGGTGGTTCAGTAATCATTGATCGAAAGCTATTTAAAGGCAAAGATTTATTTGGCGGTGAATTTGGGTACATGCTCTTGGATGGTAAGCATACATTGAGTGAAATGGGAAGTCCGGTACATACTGCTGAACGTTATAGTAAAGAATTAGGCTTAGATGTAGTGGTTGATGGAAAATTTCTTTTCCAAGAAGCTGATAGAGGTGAGCCAATTGCGATGAAATATGTGGATGGTCTTATTGATGCGCTGGCACTGGGGATTTATAATCTTTCTGTCAGCTTTAATCCAGATATGGTTGTAATCGGTGGCGGTTTATCCACACGCAAAGACCTTATTCAACGTCTGAATGAAAGAGCAGCCTTTTACTTAGAGCGTCAGAAGGCAGAAGATTTAAAACTAGTAATTGAAGTGTGTAAGTTTAACAATGATGCCAATCTGATTGGTGCTGTAGCTCATTTTGAACAAACAGTGGATTATAAAAAAATAGGATGAAGTAAGAAACTAATTTTAGTATCGGATAAGAATTAAAAAAACTAAATACGTCTAAAAAGCAGCACTATTGTGTACAAATAGTGCTGCTTTTTATTAAAGACAAAACTGTATTTTAAAGAATAACCTGTAATTTTGAAAAAGCCGTTCTATCAAACTAATCTTATAGTTAAGAAGAAAAGAAACGGATGGATTATCACTTCTCGCCTTATTTTTTTGATAGAAACTTGCAGATTGGTTATAACTTGCATTATGTTTAATGAGAAAGTTTTAAATAGGAGAGAGGAAGATTGCGTGTTTTTAAATGAAGAACTTCTAAAAGGAATACATAGTCGTGCTGAAATGTACGACAAAGAGAATAGCTTTCCGCATGAAGATCATGTTGCATTAAAAGAAGCGGGATATTATAAAGCTTTTGTACCCAAAGAATATGGGGGACATGGTTTGAGTCTGAAAGAAATTGCTCACGAGCAAACTCGTCTAGCAAAAGCAGCTCCTGCTACTGCCTTAGGTATTAACATGCATCAAATTATTGTAGGTGTAGGAAAATATATGGTACGCCATGGAAATAAAAAAGGAGAACAAATTTTAAAAGATGCAGTAGAAGGACACTTGTTGTCATTTGCTATCTCTGAACCGGCCAATGATCGGGTTTTATTCGGATCTATTTGTGAAGCAAAACTGGAAGAAGATGGCGGCTATCGATTTTATGGGCCTAAAGTGTTTATATCAATGGTTGCCGAATGCTCTCGTATGGTGACTTACGGCATGGACGAAAATAATGGCGACCCGCAATCAGTTTTTGCGTATGTAGAAAACAATGCTAAAACAATTAAAATCAAACCAGATTGGGATACACTTGGTATGCGTGCAACGCAATCGTATAGTGTGGATTTAGCTGGTGCTTATGCCTCAAAAGAAAGCATATTAACAAAAGTAGAACCTGGACCAAGTTTTGACCCAGTTGTTTTTGGAATATTTTCTCATTTTGAAATTTTACTAGCAGCAACATACCATGGAATTGGAAAACGTGCGCTGGAATTAGGAATTGTAAGTGTGAAAAAACGCAAATCAATCGCTCAAGGAACGACGTACGATCAAGATAAAAATATTCGTTGGCGTATCGCAGAATCTGCTTTAATTCTAGATAGCATTCAGCCTCAAATTGATGTACTAGCAGACGATGTCGAAAATGATAGTGATCATGGAGACTTATGGATGCCGCGCTTGTCAGCTATTAAAAACTATTCTGTTGAAGCGTCTATCAAAACGGTCGAGGAAATGGTAAGAGCAAGTGGTGGGCGTTCATATTACAATGATACCGAATTATCTCGTTTACTACGCGATGTCTACGCTGGATTGTTCCAAACATCTGACCAAGAATCACTCCACGATTCATGGGCAACACTATTGCTGGGACCGATTCAAAAATAATTTCTGTTCGTAACAGTAGTAGTACGAAAATAAAAAATGATCAAGATAAAATAGAACTTCAGCAACTTCGTCATCTTTATTACTATAGAAGCAACGAACCAATTCTTTAAATAGAAAAATGGAGGAATTAAGTATGAAATTTGAATCAAATGAAGGATCAACAAATCATTATGATGAACGTTTTTTCCTGATTGATGAAAAGATTTGTGATTTATTAAACCAACGTAAAGAAGTTCTGGGGAAAAATACAATTTTTCCACCAGATGAGGTGATTTCTAGGTTGGCCGACGAGTACGACCTCCAGGAAGAGTATTTACAATCGCTCTTTACAACAATGGCAATGGAAGATAGTCTCAAGCCAATGGTTGTGCCTGTCAAATTCAAAAAATATGTGCCAGTACTTAAGATTTATGAAAATGATGGAGTTATGTATACGGTGACCTTTATTCGGCAATATGCTAACGCTAGCGTACTATACTTGCATATGGATTGGGAAGAGAAAGAAGATGCTAACTTTTATCCTGATATGCTTGATTTGTTTATTAATGATACGTATTTCTGCCATTCAGAAGGAGGCGGAGGAACAACAGAACATGCGAGCCATAGCTATATTATTTCACCTGCTTTGCCAGATGATCTTACTGGAATTGAACTTGTCTTTAAAGAAGCTGGCAGACCTTTTGTAGAAAATCCAACTGGTTTTGAATTTACAATTAGCTTAGGATAACCAAAAAACTATCAAACAACCTGTCATCCTTATATGGAATGATGGGTTGTTTGATAGACTTAGTTCCAATAGTTGTCCTGACTTTAATATTAGTGAATAAGGCTAGTTGTTTTCACTCAACAACCGATGTTCTCCGTGGATTTTTTGAATTTCGGTAATATCTTGTGTGACTTCTAAACAGCCTAGGTAGTCAGTTGTTTCAGGATCGTGAATAGCAAAATAACGAATATAAATCATTTTTCCGCGTAAATTAATCCAAAATTCGGCTTCATTTCTTTCTCCACTTCTAAAATCATCAAGAATTTTCTGAACCATATGCATACTTTTAGGTGGATGACAGTTGATCACTTCGCGTCCTATAACAGAATTTGTACGGGGAAAAACGCGATTCTTTCCTTCTGAATAGAAACGAACGCGATCTTCATTGTCCACGAAAGTTAAATCTACAGGTAAAACGCCAAAAATTGCCGTTAATTCTTTTAATTGAAGGACACCTGTTGGTAAAACGATAGAACCTTTACTTAATGAATTATCTTGCCAATCATAGTGTTCCGTTTCGGTAATAGGAGGGGCCTCAGAAATAGCTGCTGTCATAGCTGCTGCTTTTTTTGCTGCTTCTGATCGATTTTCTTGCTGATCTTTTTCTTGTGCTAGAGCATCTTTACTCGGCTTCCAAGACAAAGGCTTAGGGATAAAAGCAAACCCAATATCTAAGCTGTCTTCAGCAATCCATTGCCAATCTGCTAGGGAAAACACATCTAAAACCATTGGAATCATGATTTCTTCTTCTTTAAAAATCATTTCATCAACTTCTGTTATAATGTGCTCTATTTTGTCTCTTAAAGGATTAATGGCAAATTTTTCGCTACTTAAATAAAAGTTCACATCTTTGATCGCAGAGCGTATATCGTCATCAACACCCCACATGACTTTTGGGGGTGCAGTAATGCCGTACCGTTCCATATAAGAAAAAATCAACGTTTCTTTTCGAGCATAATGTTTATCAATTTGCATCAAGTCTAATAGAGCGTGTTGCAGGCGTTTTTTTTGAGAAAAGTCACCGGTAGCAAATCGGTCAAAAGCTTCTTGGATTTCATCTTCTAAGAGTGAGCGGATTACTCTGTTTTCTAGTTTTAAAGTGTGAACAGGATGCCCCGGATGTTCATGTTCGTAATTCGAACGATGGATATCTCTAATGGAACCTTTAAATACAGCCGCATGAACATTACATAGATGTTGGATTTCTGAAGGATCCAAACCGCTAGCAATTAATTCTCTTTCTGCAGCTGTAATTTCGCTGACATCCACCCCATCAAAAGACTCATCAAAAAGACGCTTGGCTTCTTCAAACTCTCCGCCTTCATGAAGCAACGTTAAAATCTCAACAATTTTTTTCTGACGCTGAACAGTATTGTTTTCCATAAATTCACTCCTTAATGGTAAAGCCTAATTGTTCCAATTGATCAATAATGACTTGTAAATCAACTTTTTTCATCTTTGCTCCCTTTGGAATAGTCATATACCTTCCCACAGTCGTTAACATGCCAGGTGTTTGAATATCTTTTAAACCTAAGTCAAATAAAACATGTTGGATTTCCGGATGTGCGGTAACTAATTCGTAAACAGAAGAGCCTAAACTGATTTCTTTCATAGCGAATCTCCATTTCTAAAATGTTGGAATTTATTGTTAATTATATCACATATTAGAGAATATAAAAGACTGAATAACAAGATGAAAGAGATCGTTATTTAAATTTACTACTAAATAGTTTGTTTTTTTCCTATATTTATAGGCTTTTTAAAGAGAATTCTATCTGGAAATACATCTGTTACAATGAGTGGTTTTGTATTGTTAGTTAAGATGAGTTTAGGAAATGTTGAACAATTAAATGGGTTGTATTAACTGATATGGATGAAAAAGGAGCGAAAATAGTAAAGATAAAAAAAGAAATCATTTGATGATAACTAATTGTGAACAAAATTGACATAATAGATCAATGGAAAAATTGATTTCGGTATAAATTAATGGAATAAAAAAAAAGTCTGTGCTATAAATAAAAGAATCTAATTTTTGAAGAATCCAATGATTTTTTGAAAGTTAAAGGCTGAGAATTTAAACCTTAGTTAATTAAAGGGGAATATTATGGAAAATATAGTAATTGTCATACCATCTTTAGAGCCAGATGAAAAGCTCCTAAGCTTGTTGGAAACTATTAGATCAAGGCAATCAGTTACAATACCAATCGTGATTGTAGATGATGGGAGTGGCATTGCATTTGAAAAGTATTTTCAAATTGCAAAAGATAAATTTGACTGTATCGTTCTAACGCATGAACAGAATTTTGGTAAAGGACGAGCTTTAAAGACAGCTATGAACTATGTGTTGAAGCATTTTGAAAAGGCTAAAGGAATCGTCACGATTGACTCAGATGGACAACATCGATACAAGGATATGGTCTTTTGTGTTGATGCTTTTAATGTTCATAAAGATGCATTAATTATGGGAGTAAGAAGTTTTGATGGGAAGGTACCTTTTAAAAGTAAATTTGGAAATCTTCTAACAAGGAGAATAATGAAAGTCATAACAGGAATTAAATTAACAGATACTCAAACGGGATTAAGAGTTATTCCCCGTTTCTTTATGGAGCAGTTAGTAAATACTTCAGGTGACAGATTTGAGTACGAAATGAGCATGTTGTTGGAAGCGAAAAAGCAACAGGTACGTATTGTAGAAGTGCCCATTAAAACAGTTTACATTGAAGAAAATCAATCGTCTCATTTTCATGCTTTGTTCGATTCGATTGCTATTTATGCCGTTTTTATTAAATATCTTTTTTCATCTGTTTTTTCTTTTTTTATTGATATCAGTATTTTTTCTTTAATTATTTATTTTATAGGAGAAAGTAATTTTCAAGCTATCACGATAGCTTCGTATATTGCGCGCAGTATATCTTCATTATTTAATTATCTGGTAAACAATTATATCGTCTTTAAGAATGGTAGTTCTAATAGCTTTATTAAATACTATGGTCTAGTTATTATACAAACATTTATCTCAAGTTTATTCGTTTCATTGGTACATAATGTGCTAATGGATTTTAATCCTACGCTAGTAAAGGTAGTGATAGATTTATTACTATTCGTCATTAGTTTTTATGTTCAAAAAAAATGGGTTTTTCATAAGGTGGTCAAATGAAAGATAATAAAAAGATACTTTATTTAGCAGCTGTTCTATTTTCAGTCATTTATTTAGTGTGGAGACTGTTCTTTACGTTACCTTTATCAGGATCATTATTTGCCCTTATTTTTGGTATAGCACTTTGGGTGAGTGAAGTCGTTTCAAATTTCACAGCATTTATTTTGATTTGGAGTAAGAGCAAAGAAAAAATATTGGAAAAACCGGTACTAGAAAATGAAGCATACCCGCATGTAGACGTAATAATAGCAACACACAATGAGGATGTAGATTTATTATATAAAACGGTTAATGCCTGTGTTCATATGGAATACCCTGATCCTTCAAAAGTTCATATTTATTTATCTGATGATACTAATAGAAAAGAAGTTAAGGAATTGGCAAAACAATTCAATGTGGGATATGCAGGTTTTGAAAACAATAAGCATGCAAAATCAGGAAATTTGAATAATGCATTAAGTATGACGAATTCCCCATTAGTTGCAACTTTTGATGCAGATATGATACCTTATTCAAAATTTTTAATGGAAACCGTTCCTTATTTTATGGAAGATTTCAAGGTTAAAGATGACCCTAATCATAAACACCTTGGTTTTATTCAAACCCCTCAAAGTTTTTACAATGCCGATATTTTTCAATATAATTTATTCTCAGAAAATTCAATAGCTAATGAACAAGATTTCTTTTCTAGAGAAGTAAATGTATTAAATAATGCACATGATACAGCTATATACACAGGATCAAATACATTGATCCTAAGACAAGCGATTGAAGAGGCTGGCGGTTTTCCAACCAATACGATTACAGAAGACTTTCAATTAGGGGCAAAAATAAATAGTTGCGGCTATAGAAGTATTTCAACGCTTGAACCAATGGCCAGTGGGCTGACCCCAACTGATTTTCAAAGCGTCTTGAACCAGCGTGTAAGATGGGCACGCGGTGTTATCCGTAGTATCTATAATTTACGCATATTAACTAATCCTAATTTTAAATGGAATCAGAAATTGGTTTTTCTAAATAGTTATTTGTATTGGTGGTCATTTTTTAGGCGTCTTTTGTATGTATTTGCTCCAATTTTATTTACTGTATTCAACATTCGTGTAGTTGATACTGATTTTTGGATATTAATGTGTTTTTGGCTTCCTAGTTATTTTTTATTACAAAGTGCTATGACCAGCGTCTCGGGCGAAATAAGATCGCAACGTTGGGGAGAGATACAGGAAACAATCTTTGCACCTTATTTAGTAATACCTGTATTTTTAGAGTCTATTGGAATCACAGAAAAAAAATTCAAGGTTACGAAAAAGTCAGTGAACAAATCACGATATGAATTGTTATTTGTAGTTCCGCATCTAATAATGCTGCTCCTTTCACTTTACGGTTTAGTTAAATTTAATTATGGAAAATACGGTTCGGAATTATTGTATGGCAGTGTTATTACGTTCTGGTTATTACATCATATAGTGAATCTTGCATATGCCGTTTTATTCTCTCTAGGCCGGCCAATTTATCGTAAATTCGAAAGGTTTTATGCCAAAGAAGCGATAACGATAACTTGCTTAAACCATAGTTATTCACTCTATACGACAAACATATCAGAAGAAGGGCTGTCATTCTTTTCTGAAGAACCAATTTATTTCCCACCTGATGAATGGCTCAATTTTGTCATACAAACAGAAATAAATAGTGTAGAGGTTAGAGGGAAAATTGCCAGATTGATGGAACAATCTGATGGGTGGCTATATGGCGTTTGGATTGAAAAACCGGAACGTGCTAATAAACAAGCCTATTTTCAATTGGTTTATGATCGAAGTAATCAATATTTGCCTAAGAAGCATGATGTGTGGCTAACACCTTTAGATGGTTTAATAGACAATTTTATGCACCATTTTTCAATTAAAAAAATAGCTGCTCCCAAAAAATTATCTAAATTTCCAATAATTACCCTGCATGAAAGCATTGAAATTCAGAATACTTCTGTAGTATTAAAAGAATTTGATTTTCAGACAATGGTTATACAAAGTGATAGTGTAGATATCATGCAGAAACAAATGGATGTTCTATATAAAAACGTACTGTTTAAACTTACGTTATCTGTGTCTGATTTAAGTACAGGGAATTATGTTTATTTAGTAGAGAATATAGATGAACTAATTGAGGATAGTGCTTTTCATAGTTTATTAAAGGATTGGAGAAACAAAAGATGATCATTATAGTATTACGTTTTTTTCTGTTTTGTTTGTCAACGTATGGGTATCGAATTTACATTGAAAGAAAGTTTGGCTATCCATCAAAGCTGTCTTTAATTGTTGTCTTTTGTGCAAATATAATCGTTTTGTATATTGCTTCTTTATTAGGATTTTTATCTGGCACTGCAATTGCTATGTTTCTAATCGGGCTACTTCTTTTTAGTGTGAACCTATTTAGAGATAAAAATGATAGTAAAATTAGGCTCTTTTCGTTAGATTTGACTAGAATATGGATGATCGGTTATTTTTTGATTTTTTCTGTTATTCTATTGCAATCCAGTCTTGTTCACTATGACAATTTTTCTCATTGGGCTGTAATCGTCAAGTACCTTATTACAGAAGCTTCATTACCTACAGCGACAACAGGGATTATTAGCTTCACATCCTATCCTATTGGATCTTCTCTGTTTGTTTATTATGTTACTTTAATTGTTGGTTATCATGAAGGCGTTATGTTGCTAGGACAGTTTATGCTTATTATGGCTGCACTCTATTCTCTATTTTCAGTTATACGAGATTCTTCTAGAACGCTTATGACAAGTAGTCTATTTTTGACTATAGCACTATTTAATTATTTTAATATAGCTATTAGGATGAATAACTTATTAGTGGATTTTATATTGCCACTGTTAGCACTAGCGGCTGTTTCAGGCATTTATGTGTTGAGAAAAAACTTTTTGCTTTCTTCGATTCATACAATCCTGTTATTATCAGTTTTAGCTATTGTTAAAAATAGCGGATTATTTTTTGTTGTGATCGTGCTGATTTATTATTTGTACACCAGCATAAAAAATTTCAATAAAGAACAGTCTAAAATAATACTCCTAGTTGTGGGAACTGGCTCAACAGTGATGTTTTCTATTTCCACGTTTATATTATGGGAAGTACATGTAAAAAACACATTTACAGAAGAAGTATCTAAACATAGTGTGAATATTAGCTCTTATCAAGATATATTTGCAGAAAAAACAAACGAGATAACCACTCAGATTATACACACTTTCACTTCAACTGTTATAGATTGGCATAGTTTATCTACTCAAGGAATTATATTCGTAAATGTAATCTTTATTGGGGCATATTTAATTATTAGAGTAGGATTTAAGAGAAAGAATAGCTTGATTAAGATGCTATTTTTGACGGATGCTATAGTTATTCTATATTATATAGGGATACTAGGAATGTTTTTATTTTCTATGCCTATAGAAGAAGCTTTAGTATTAGCAGGGTTTGAAAGATATGCTTCAAGTATGGTTATTTTTTCTTTAGGGATTCTGTCTATAACTCTTGTACAAGAAATGGATTCTCTTCTCTATGAACAAACTATTGCTATGCGAAATCATAGGTCTTATAAAAGTATCAAAACAAAAAAATATTATCAATACAGTTCGATTTTATTGTTATTCTTTTCTACAGGATTAATTTTATCAGAAAGCAATGGGATGATGTTCAGTAATAAAAATTATGAGAATGAAATACCTTATTTGATAAAAAACATTACTGGAGATAACCAAGTTTTGAACAATGCTAGTTATTTGATAGTAAGTGCAGATAAAGAAAGCATTGATAGTTATTATACTCAGTATGTAGGGAAATATTACTTATACTCAAATCAGGTGGATGCAATTGAAAACTTTATTATTTCAGACGAAGAATTTATATCCACTTTATCCAATTATGATTATATAGTAGTAATTGACGAACACTATACTTTTAATGCCTTAGCTAAAAAAATTCTAAATATCAATATAAAGCAGCAGGTTTATAGTTCTGAGGAGTTACTTGCTAATTATAATAATAGATAGATTAGATTTAACTGTTCCTTATGAACTCAGTGTGATTTATAACCTTAGCCATTCTCTATTTTAAATAGTCACATGAAAAACGTAGCGCCATCTTATTATCTTACGTAAATGACCGATTGAAGTAGTAGTAAGGGGAGGGCTTTAAATGGATGAATTTCAACTTCACTTCCAGCCTAAATTCGATGTACAAGACAATCGAATTGTTGGATATGAAATTTTATTAAGAAATAAAGAACAAAATCCGTATTATCCAGCAGTGAAAATGGATAACATTATTCATAATAAAGAAGAGCACAAACAATTTTTAGTATGGTTTCAAGAGGAACTGGTGCAGTTGTTAAAGTCATTTCCAGCGATTCAATTTTCTATTAATTTTGCACCAAAACAATTATTTTACCCGGAGGCCCATATTTTTTTCACTAACATGCAGCCATATGCTAAACAATTGATCATCGAAATAACAGAAGAAGCACCATTATTTGCTGCTTCAATTGAACCTGTTGATTCTTTAACGTTTGATAAGAAATTCCACTCTATTTTTGCATCAATTAAGGCAAAAGGTTATTGTATTGCATTGGACGATGTTAGTTCAGGTATGAATTCTTTAGATGAGGTCTTAAAATATGTTCCTTATCTAGATCAGATTAAATTTTCAATTGTAAAATGTGCTAAAAAAGATTTAAATGAAGAAACCTTGCATCTTTTCTTGAACGCGTGGCAACAATTTTCAGAAGACTATCATCTCGGTTTTATCGTCGAAGGTATTGAAGATCAAGCAACAAGTGATGAATTGAAAGAACAAGGAATTTTGATTCAGCAAGGTTACTATTTTGGAAAACCTTCAAAAAATATAAAAAAGTGTTGTTAAGTAATTACTGAATTTCTTTACTTTATTATTCTCTGTGACTGGCTGATGGAAGGAGTTTTTTTATGCTGTCATCTGTTTTCTTGAGTGTTATTGCCAATATTTCGATTCTCTGTACAGCATCTTATATATTTGTTAAATTGATTCCAAAAGAAAAAAAATATACACTTAACCTGCAGAAAAAGTTGATAATGATTGGAATAGCTAGTATGACAAATTTTATTTTAATGCTTTTTTCGGTTAACTTGCCTAAAGAAGCGATAATAGATTTTAGACATATTATTTTAATTTTGTTGGTTTACTATTTTGGACCTACAGTTTCTATTCCAACAGCTTTTTTGATTTCAGTGTTGCGTTTGTTATTGGGAGTCAATCCTGCTTCGACTCGAACAGCATTTATGTATATTGTGCTGGGTCTTTTATTGCCGTATGTCTGTAGTAAGTTAACGAAACGGTTTAATCAATACGCTGTTTTATCATGGCTTAATGTGGTTTGTGTTTCAGCGATTACTTTAAACTTGTTTTTTTTCTATGATGATATTTTATTGAGTTCTCTTATTTGCATCAGCTTGTTGATTCTTTCGAGTATCGTAGTTATTGTAGTAACTGCTTTTATAGAAGACTTGATAAAGAACCTTCATTTGTATTTAGAGATTCAAGAACAAGCACAAATGGATTACTTGACAGGATTGTACAACATGAGAGTATTTAATAAAAAATGGCAAACGATTCAAGCGGATAAATCAATTGCTACGACTGCTTTTATGATGTTGGATATTGATCATTTTAAATGGATCAATGATACTTATGGACATGCGAATGGAAACTTTATCTTGCGACAGTTAGCAGTAATCCTGCAAGTTGGAGCTCCTGACAATGAGCTGATCTATCGTGTTGGCGGAGAAGAATTCTGTATAATTTTAAACAACCTGCCATATGTTGAACAAAAAAAGACTGCTGAAAAAATCAGAGCTAGTGTAGCAAGTAAAGAATTCTTATTAGAAAATGGAGCTGGTATTTATATAACTGTATCGATTGGTTTGGCTGCCTCTACTCAAAAAAAAGATATGAAGAAACTCTTTCGACTAGCCGATCGTTGTTTATACATGGCTAAAGATCAAGGGAGAAACAAAGTAATTGGAGCAACAATGGAAAATGAGTAGATTATAAGTAAATTTATTTCCATCCACAGAAAGAATAACTTATTGGAAAATAATATTGTTTTCTGATTGGCTATTTTCAAAAAAACTAAGAGCCCATTTCTATATTATCCAGAGAGAATTGCTTATATATAGCAGTTCTCTTTTTTTTACATTTGTAAGCAAACTATTTCAATTCACTGCAGCCGCAAGCATAAATCATGAGTCTAAAGCTTTATTTTTCTAATGAGAATAGTGAAGAGTATAAATATATCAGGTATTATGTGTATAAAGAAAAATTATGCTGGGGGAGAATGATTATATGAAAAACATAGGGACACAACAAATAGAAACAGATCGTTTAGTCTTGAAAAGGATTACGATAGAAAATGCGGAAGATATGTATCATAACTGAGCAAGTGATGAGGAAGTAACAAAATATTTAACATGGAAGCCGCATAAAAGAATCGAAGATACAAAAAACGCCATCTCAAGTTGGGAAAAAGAATTGGAACAAGAGGATTGCTATCGTTGGTGTAGAGAATTAAAAGACAACCAACAAGTAATAGGAACTATCGATGTCGTCGATATAAATAGTGACATTGAATGTGCAGTGTTTGGATATTGCATGTCTAAGAACTATTGGAATCAAGGAATTATGACTGAAGCATTTACTGCTGTAAAAAACTTTTTGTTTGAGCGTGTTGGATTTAATAGAATAGAAGCCAGTCACCATACTGAAAATTCAGGTTCTGGAAAAGTTATGAAAAAGGTTGGAATGAGTTTAGAGGGAATTAAAAGAGAAGGAGCAAAAGATAACGAGGGAAACCTTTGTGATATAGCAACTTACTCTATCTTTAAAGCAGACTGGGAAAAAGAAAAGTTGTATAATTTTTAATGTTGATAGAATAGTTAACTAGCTTAGTTGAAATTTTCGGAGGAATAGGAGGTGCTTGTAGACATGTCAAGTAAAGTGTTCTATGCGAAAGGGACGAAAAGCGTTTAGTCCCAAATCTTCTAACGCATCAATTATCATCTTCGTTTATTCAAGGAAGAGGGGCACACATTTCTCGCTCTATCTTTTTGTTAAAAGTCTTTTCACTACATTGTTCCTGTAGGGAACGGTTGTCGTATCTGCTCTTTTGT
This sequence comes from Carnobacterium jeotgali MS3, assembly GCF_000745125.1. Lineage (GTDB taxonomy): Bacteria > Bacillota > Bacilli > Lactobacillales > Carnobacteriaceae > Carnobacterium_B > Carnobacterium_B jeotgali. The sequence continues at coordinate 474,087 of NZ_JQNF01000010.1, read as the reverse complement.
CTTAATTGTATACAGTTCATTACATTTAGACATCTTAGTGGGGAATTTTCTAGTTGACAGAGAAACTATTTTCTGGAATAATAAACTTAATTAAATACAGGTACCTTTAAACCAGTCCAGAGAGACTGACAAGGAAGCGGATAAAATCTAAGAGAAATGTGTGCAGGTGTATATGTATACACTTTTCTCTTAGATTAAAGAAAGAGGCTGAATGTCAGGAAAACTGATATTCAGCCTCTTTTTGTGCTTTTGGTACCCATAGAAATGGGAGGAACAACATGAAGAAAATCGATACAGAGTTTTCATTACAAACGGTACCGCAAACGAGCCGTAATTCTTTTGCAAAAACAATGGCTGTAATGCTGGGTTTTACCTTTTTTTCAGCCAGTATGCTAGCAGGAGGGCAATTGGGATTAAATTTGACTTTCTCTCAATTTTTGCTCGTCATTCTGTTGGGAAACTTGGCACTTTGTCTTTATACCGGAACATTGGCGCACATTGCAGCTAAAATGGGATTGTCTACCCACTTGCTGGCAAAGTACTCGTTTGGTGAGAAAGGTTCGTACTTACCATCCTTCTTATTGGGCTTTACGCAAGTAGGATGGTTTGGAGTCGGTGTGGCGATGTTTGCTGTTCCGATTGCAAAAGAAATGGGCTGGAATAGTTACTTGTTGATTTTTATCTTCGGGATGGTTATCACTCTGGCTTCTCTTTATGGGATGAAGTCGCTGGTGATTCTAAGCTTTATAGCGGTTCCTTTGATTGCGATTTTAGGAAGCTACTCTGCCATAGAAGCAATAGAAACCATGGGCGGACTGAGAGCGTTATTCGACTATGAACCAAAAACGAGTTTAACAATATCGGCTGCTTTGACTATCTGTATCGGATCCTTTATCAGTGGCGGAACGTTGACAGCTGACTTTGCACGTTTTGCAAAAACTTCGCGGTCAGCTGTTGCAGCTACCTCAACAGCTTTCTTCTTGGGTAACTCACTGATGTTCCTATTTGGAGCTGTGGGGGCAATGGTTTATGGGCTTTCAGATATCTCAGAAGTCCTATTCTTGCAAGGGCTGACAATACCGGCAATTTTGGTACTGGCTTTGAATATCTGGACAACCAATGATAATGCACTTTACGCTTCTGGTTTAGGATTTGCTAATATTACGAAAATCTCTAAAAAATTCTGGGTTTTTGTGAATGGAATTATTGGAACTGTATTAGCTATGTGGATGTACACTAATTTTGTCGGCTTTTTGAACTTGCTGAGCGCGGCTATTCCTTCTATTGGAGCAATCATTATTGCAGATTACTTTTTTGTGAAACACCGCAACTATACCAGATTTGAAGAAGCGACTTTTGTACCAATCAACTGGATAGCTCTTCTAGCTTGGGCTATCGGTGTAGCTTTAGCCCAATTCGCACCGGGAATCACACCACTCAACGCATTAGTGGGAACAGCTGTGGTTTATACAGGACTGATGAAACTACCGGTAACTAAGGCAGCATTAAGGTTTGAAAAAAATAATTAATGAAAGTGTGGAGTATATGATTATTCAAAATGCAGCTCTAAAAGGAAAAAAAGGACTTTGGCAAATCACGATAGAAGACGGAATGTTTACCCGTATTGAACCGCAACTAGAGGTTGTAGAAAAAATAAATGATGTTTTGAATGTCAACGGTTCACTGGTGCTTCCGCCGTTTATTGAACCACATATTCATTTAGATACAACTTTGACAGCAGGCGAACCGGAATGGAATCAAAGCGGAACATTATTCGAAGGCATCCAGCGTTGGTCTGAACGCAAGGCTTTTCTAACACATGAAGATGTTAAAACACGTGCAAAAAAAGCCCTGCAATGGCAGATTGCTCAAGGAATCCAGTACGTACGTACACATGTGGATGTTACGGATCCCAATTTGACGGCCTTAAAAGCTATGCTGGAAGTGAAAGAAGAAATGGCACCCTATGTCGACATCCAACTCGTTGCATTCCCGCAAGAAGGCATCTTATCTTATCCAAATGGAAAAGAACTGATGGAAGAAGCCTTGAAAATGGGAGCTGATGTAGTGGGCGGCATTCCGCACTATGAATTCACTAGAGAATATGGCGTAGAATCGCTTAAAATTGCTTTTGATCTGGCTGAAAAATATGATCGTCTAGTTGATATCCATTGCGATGAGATTGATGACGAACAGTCACGTTTTGTGGAAGTTGTTGCAAAAGAAGCTTACGAAAGAGGAATGGGCTCACGTACAACTGCCAGCCATACAACAGCAATGGGATCATACAACAACGCGTATACCTCTAAATTATTCCGCCTATTGAAACTATCTGATATTCGTTTTGTTTCTAATCCGTTGGTCAACATGCACCTACAAGGGCGATTTGATACGTATCCGAAACGACGAGGCTTGACACGTGTTAAAGAATTGTTGGAAGCCGATTTAACGGTTTGTTTCGGTCATGACGACATTTATGACCCGTGGTACCCGTTGGGAACAGGAAATATGCTGCAAGTTCTGTTGATGGGGCTGCATGCGACACAGCTGACAGGCTATGAAGAGATCATGAATGCCATGGATCTGATCACGATTAACAGTGCAAAAACGCTGCACATTGAAGAACGTTACGGCATTGAAGAAGGAAAGCCAGCTGACTTTATCGTTCTTCCGGCTGAGAATGAATATGAAGCCATCCGCAGACAAGTACCGGTCCGCTACTCTTACAGAAGTGGAAAAAAAATTGTAGAAACCAAATTAAGCGAAACTTGGTCATTGGTAGACGGATTCGAGGAACCTGTGCAATTTAATCGCTGAAGTAAGGACGAAAAAAAAAAATCTTCAAAAAAAGACAGTCATAGGATAAAAATTAAAAAGCCCGTCCAGATAGTGACCCCTAAAAGTTAGAAAAAACTAACTTTTAGGGGTTATTTTTATGTCAAAATACAGCTGTATATTAAAATGCAAATTGTTCGATTTTATGTAGCAGGTGATGGAAAATATCGGTTTTTAACTAAAAAATGTGATATGAAAGCTTGTTCTCAAGTACAAGGATGGGATTATCAAATGAAAGTAGATACCCGCAAACTTGAAAAACAAGGCATTTTTCAAAGCATGTCTCGCAAGGGAAACTGTTTGGATAGTTCCCCTATGGAAAAAAATTAGTATTTTAAAACAAGAAAACTATTATGAAACTGTTTATCGGAGTTTTAATGAGGCGAAAACAGTATATCGGCTATTACAATACTAAACGAATGAAAGGAAAGTTGAACTGGGTGAGTCCAAGTCAATATAGAGAATTATAAATAAATATCTTTGCAGACACATCTGCCTTAAGGTCTTAAATAACAGTGAGAGATTTGAAAATACAAAAAATGGAGTAGAATGAACTACTCCGAAAAAAGCTTGATTTTTTTAGGGTCAATATATTTTTTTGAAAGAAAGTTTTTGTCAATAAAAAACTAATAATACTGTATAAACTCTAAGAATTTACAGTTAAACATCATTACCAAAGGTTTATTAGTTTCGCATACTCTTTATAAAATGTTTTTAAACAGAACTATTCTCTTTCTTTTTTAAAATTGAAATAGTGGGGAAGGTTCCAATTAAAGTAAGCTGATAAGATTCTTAAAACGACAATTGAAATAAATAAAATAATAACGACATACGGACCTCTTATCCAATCCAAACCAATAATTAAACCAGCAATGGCAGCCCATAAAGCGTAAACTTCTGAATAGAAAATCATCGGTTTACGTCCAGCAAATAGATCTCGTAATATTCCACCACCAGTACCAGTCATAATAGCAGCAAGAACGACTGCAATTATGGGAACTTCCATAGATACGGCATAATTGGCGCCTTGAATAGCAAATGCGGCTAGACCAATTGCATCAAAAAACACGATGCTTTTTTTCCAAAGGCCTCCCCAGATACTCGGTAGAATCAAAACTATCGTAATAGTTAAGAATGCAAACTTAAATAAAGTACTTTGCATCCAAATATTTTGAACTGGAATCCCAATGACCAAATTTCGGATAAGCCCTCCACCGGAAGCCGTTGTAAAACCTAAAATATAAACTCCTAATATGTCATATTTTGCTTCTAAGGCAATAAAAGCCCCACTTATAGCAAAGGCTATTGTACCTATAATATTGAGAACTTCCCATGTCACATCTGTCATTTCGAAGTCTCCTATTCTATGATGTATACTTATTCCTTATTTTAGTACGAAAGAATTATAAAGTAAAATAACACTCTTTAATACAGAGAACTTCTTCATACGTAGATTAAAAAAATTCCTTAGAAAACCAATTTATTTAACTGAATGTTAACAATAAATAGAGTGTTATTGTAGCATTACATTCAGATAAATCCAAAAATTTTATGGATAACACATAAAAACATAAAAAATTCTAATTTCTTTCTTAATTTGTTCCGTAGCATTATGAATCTTTTTGATATATTCTGTATAATAGAGATAATTTAGTTTAAAGGACGGCGAAATAATGAACAAAGAGAAATACCCTAAAGATGCCATGCGAGTTTTAAAAGAAACTAGCCGAACATTTTATATTCCTATTACTTTTTTGAAAGCAGATTTAAAATATTCAGTTGCATCTGCTTACTTAGTTTTACGAGCAATAGATGAGATTGAAGACCATGAGAGTATTCAAAATACGACCAAATTTGATCTTTTAATGCAATTAAGCGAGCTCTTCAAACGACCATTTACACAAGAGGAGTATTGCGACATTATCGCTCCTGTAAAAGAGCAATTACCTGAAGTGTCTATTCGCTTAGTCGATTGGATTCAAGCATGTCCAGAAGGTTCGCGTTCATTAATGATGGAAACAGCTAGTGAAATGGCATTTGGTATGGCAAAATGGGCAAAAGAAAATTGGCAAGTACATACAAAAGAAGATTTAGACGACTATACTTACTATGTTGCAGGTTGTGTTGGTGTTTACCTTTCTAAATTGTGGAACTGGTCTTATGGCCAAGAAACAAATGAAGAACTTGCGATTGAGTTTGGTCGTGGGCTTCAAATTGTTAACATTTTGCGTAACCAAAAAGAAGATAAAGAAGAACGTAGTGTCAGCTTTGTTCCAGATGATTGGTCAAGAGATCAATTGTTTGCATATGCAGATGAGAATTTAGCACAAGCGGATGCTTATATTGAGACACTTAATGAAAAAAGTACGATTCTGTTTTGTCGCTTGCCGCTTGCTTTTGCGCATAAAAGTTTAGCAGCTATGAAAAAAGGGGAGAAAAAAATGTCCCGAGCAGAAGTAGAGCAGACCGTTAAAGAAGTTCAAAAAGAAGTAGATGAAAAATAAAGTATAAAGAAGGCATTCTCGTTTGAGAGTGCCTTCTTTATACAATAGATTAATACTTCTTTTTAGGGTGACGATCAACGACTTCTGGATAGTTAGCAAGGATCTCTGTTCCAGCTTGGGTGATTTTATAGCCTCTGATAGTAAAACAAGGACTGATTTGATCTTCTGTCAACTCTGCTTGAGCTAGTTCCATAAGTCCTTCTTTATTCAACTTAGAGTACCCTTTAAGTCCAAATTGTTTCAAGACGGCTTTTAGTTGTGCAGCGTTTAAGTAGGGCAAAGAATCCATCGCCGACAACTGATTTGCGTACCCTTTTTTGATGACTTCTTTAAGAGCTTGTTCTGCATTGATGCCATAATCATATTCAAAATATTTAGGGTAGCCGCTGCTAGTTGTAAACGTGCCGAACTGAATACGCCATAACAAAATAAGATGACCAGGAAGGATGTCTTCTTTAAACCGCATCATGTTTCGTTTAGGAACTAAGCTTTCGGAACTGATACTCACCAAATCTAACCACTCTTTCAAGTTGCGTTTCGGTGAAATATAAGGAACTTCCTCGTGATTTTTATAGAGGGAAAAAATTTCTTTTACATCTGGATCGGTTAAATCAAGATGGCTGTTTTGTTTATCGCTATTATTTGTGTTCATGTAAAGCACCTCATTTCATTAGCCTATTTTAGTTACTCTTATATTCTATCATCAAGAGATAGAGGATGGTTGATATTTAATTTGAATTATATGTTGCAATCAATTGGTTACGACCTGAAATACATTTTATTTGCTCGTAAGAGATACCGTATTCTTCAAAAACAATCAAATAAAGATCTTAATTCTGCTCTAGTTGTTTGATTTTTTTAGTTAGATTAATGAAAAGCTTTACGTAGAGAATTACAATAACAAAGAAAAAAAGAGCTGTTATAACACCACTAATAAGGGACCTGGAGACAAATAAATTTAAGATTGTAAAAAAAAGCAACAAAAGTGACATAGCTGTTCCAAATCGAGTCCAGTGCGTTCTTACTTTTTTCAATAAATCAACCATCGAATCCTTGTCCGAAAAAATTTCAAGATCTCGAGATTCAGTCGTGCTAAGTTTTCTAAAATAAATCCAACTGCCTTGAAATATAGGATAAGAGTAAACCACTTCCCAACCTGCATCTTCAAAAATAGCTAGATACTCATCTAGATCTTCTAGTGTTTCTTTGTAGTCGATCCGATAAACATAATTCGCTGGAGGAGTTTGTTCAAAATGGTACCTTAAGTTCTTGTAACACTTAAAATGCCAACCTTTTAAATCCATATCATGCAAAAACTCTTGCTCTTTTTCTAATTGATCTACTGTAATAAACTTAAAGATTTTTTTCTCCATAATTATATCCCTCCCTTAGAATTCATATAAAGTTCTTTGATTCGAGCTTTCTCAATCTCTAAAATTTCTTTTCCTAATCGTGTGATTTGATAAATCTTTCGATTGTTTTCTTCTTTTACCGGTTCGATCAAACCATCTTTTTTCATCTTTGATAACGTTCCGTAAATGGTTCCTGGTCCTAGTGAAATTCGCTTTTTAGTCAGTTGTTCAACATGATCAATAATCGCATATCCGTGTCTAGGTGTAGCTAAAGATAAAAGAATATAGAATGCTGTTTCAGTCATTGGAAAATAAGACTTCTTTAATTTAGTATCCATTACTATATCACACCTCGATGTATTTGTTAGTTAAACTATATCACGGTGTGATATAGTTAGCAAGATAAAAGTATCGTACCGCGATATAGTTATCGTTGCCAGATCGTTAAAACAATAAATCAGATTAAAGCTTATCTACACCCTTTTTAGTATGTATGAACGTAAATAAAAGAATAGATACAGAGTGATGCTAAGAAAATTTACTGAAAATAAATGTTCTTGCGCATCTTAGCAGAGTAGAATATGCTAATCAAAAGAAGGTTTGAGGAGGTCTGGATAATGAGGTTGTTGATAGCAGAGGATGAAGCAGAATTAGCTCGTGCCATTCAAGTGATTTTGGAAAATGAAGGCTACACTGTCGATAGCGTTCATGATGGGAAAGATGCATATGAGTATGCTGTTTTGGCTGAATATGATGGGATTATTCTTGATATCATGATGCCGAAACTTTCTGGAATGGAAGTTTTAGAAAAATTACGAAGTGAAGGTAATCAGACCCCAATCTTGCTCTTGACCGCAAAGTCCGCTATCGAGAATCGAATCGATGGGCTGGATCTAGGAGCAGATGATTATTTAACCAAACCATTTGCGATGGGAGAATTACTAGCGCGTATACGGGCTATGACACGCCGGAAAACGGTCTTACAAGCGAATAATTTAACATTTGAAGACTTAGAATTGAACAAAGATATTATGCGTATCAGCAATGGTCAAGACGAGATAAAGTTATCAAATAAAGAATGTCAAATCTTGCAATTATTAATGGAAAATCCAAAACAAATTTTTTCAGCCGACCAAATGATAGAACGTATCTGGGGTTGGGATTCGGATATTGAAATGAACAGTATATGGGTACATTTAAGTAATTTGCGAAAAAAATTAGCAGAACTGGATGTTCACGTGAAAATAGTTGCCACTCGTGGTGTGGGTTATTCGCTGGAGGTTATTGAATGATAGAGAAGCTGAGGAAAAAATTTATTCTTGTTACGATGGCCGTAGTTTTTCTAGTGATGTTCGTTGTCTTAGTAGCATTGAATGTTACAAATTACTTTCATGCAGCAGAACGAGCAGATGAGATATTGAGCATCTTGGCTGAAAATGGCGGAGAATTTCCTGCTGAGGAATTTAAAAAACAAGAATCAGGAAACTTGCCGCCAAATCAGGCGGTTTCAGCAGAGACTCCTTTTGAGACCCGCTATTTTACTGTAATCACTAATTCAAATCGACAAATCATTCAAATTGATACAACAAGGATTCGGTCGGTTGATTCTGAAGCTGGCCAGATATACGCGGAAGAAGTTTTAACTTCTAACAAAACAAAAGGATATCTAGATGATTTTCGTTATAAAGTTGTAGAGAAAGAGGATGGAACCTTTTTATTGCTCTTCGTTGATAGTCAACGAGAATTACAGACTATGCGAACATTCTTGCAAAACTCATTATCGATTGGATTAATTAGTTTAGCTTTTATTTTTTTGCTGGTTTTCTATTTTTCAAAAAAAATTGTTAAACCTGTCCAAGAAAGTATTGACCGTCAAAAGCAATTTATTACCGATATGGGTCATGAAATTAAAACGCCTCTGGCTATTATTTCAGCTAATAATGACGTTCAGAAAATGCTTAACGGAGATACTGAATGGACCAAAAGTACAGGAAAACAAATTCGCCGTTTAAATGGTTTAATGGAAAGCATGCTTCAGTTAACACAGATGGAAGAAGAAACCTATCAACCTAAAATTGAATCCGTTGATTTCTCGCAAGTTTTACGTGAGACATGCGAACCATACATTCTGATTGGTGAACAAAAAAATGTTACTGTTTCATTAAATATCCAGCCCAATATCATTATCCAAGCAGAAATGGAGGCAATCAACAAGTTGTGTTCACTTTTAATGGACAATGCGAATAAATATGTTCGAGAACCGGGAACCATTCAAGTCCGTTTAGATAGTCATCAACATAAAATCAGATTGATTGTTTCCAATACTGTTAGTGAAATGCCACAAAATTTTGATCGGCTATTTGATCGTTTTTACCGGGAAGACCAAGCAAGAAGGCACACTGCTGGTGGATATGGCATTGGATTGTCATTGGCCGCTGCTATAGTTGAAAGCTACCATGGACAAATCAAAGCTAGCCCGTTGAATGAAGAAACCATTGCTTTTGAAGTTGTAATGCCATTAAAATAAAAAATTTGGGCAAGTCACTGATATAAATCAGAAGACTTGTCTTTTCTTTGTCCAGTTTAGGTATCTTTATTTCGTCATTTTCGATAAAAAAGTGCCGTTCATAGTATGACCAGACAGACCAAATAATCGCTTCTATCTTTTAGAAAATACTTTGCAAATGAAAGGCTTTACATGATTCGTGTTGTAATATATTCTGGTCTTTACATAAAAATAAAACTTTGCTAGAGTATGAGTATAAACCGATTACATTTTAAATCTAAAACGAGGAGACTAGACGATGACTAAATTTTTCTGGGGTAACTCAGTATCAAGCATGCAAACTGAGGGAGGATGGGACGAAGGTGGTAAGAGCCCATCTGTTTATGATGTAAGAGAAGCAACAGAACATGCAAGTGATTGGAAATTTGCGAATGATAATTACCATCAGTTTGAACAAGATCTAGATCACATCAAGGACTTAGGCATGAATATGTATCGGTTCCAGATTTCTTGGTCACGAGTGATTGAAAACGGTAACGGTGAAGTGAATGAAGAAGGCATTGCTTATTATGATCGATTCATTGATGGACTAATTGAAAGAGGCATCGAACCGATGATCTGTCTGTATCATTTTGACATGCCTTTGTATTTAGCAGAAGAGTATAATGGGTTAGTTTCAAAAGAAGTACTGAATGCCTTCGTCAGATACGGAAAAGAAATGGTCGATCGTTATGCGGATAAAGTGAAGTACTGGATCGTATTCAATGAGCAGAATCTCTATCATGTACCAGAAGCATTTAGAATCAGTGGATATTTACAGGGAGAAAAGACGGCAAACGAATTATATCAAATTTTACACAATGTCATGGTGGCTCATGCTGAAATTGCCAATTATCTTCACGAAACAACGGACGCTCAGATTGGTGGAATGTTAGCTTACAGTGAAGTTTATCCAGCTACTTGCAAACCTGGAGATATTCTAGCAGCTAGAAAATGGGATGAATTTGTAAACTATACGTTACTTGACGCTTATACAAAAGGAACGTATTCAAAAGAAATGATGCAGTTTGTGAAGAACAATGAAATTGATATGAACATATTATCTGGAGAATTAGAAACAATTCAAAATCAGAAGAATGATTTTATAAGTTTTAGTTATTATGCTTCGTCAACCATCAGTGCTGAAAAGATTCCAGCGGGAACCATTCCAAATGAGTATATGGATTACGGTAGATTAGACAATCCGCATTTAGATACTACGGAATGGAACTGGCAGATTGATCCACTTGGATTCCGAGATGTGTTAAACAAATTGTACCAGCGCTATCAGTTACCCGTCTTTCCAATTGAAAATGGTATTGGAGTGAAAGAAGAGTGGGATGGAACGAATCTAATAGAAGATGACTATCGCATCGATTATCATAAGAAACATTTATTAGCCATGTATGACGCTATGTACATCGACGGAGTAGAAGTAATGGGCTATCTTGGATGGGGCTTGATTGATATTTTGAGTTCACAAGGAGACATGCGTAAACGTTATGGAGTAGTGTATGTGAACCGTGATAACCATGATCTGAAAGACATGAAGAGAGTTCCGAAGAAAAGTTATGAATGGTTCAAAGAAGTCATTAAAACAGATGGGAAGTGTTTGACTGAAGGAGTTGACAGAACCTGACAGAAGAAGCATCAGAGTCAGGAAAACATGTTGTAAGCTGATTTATTATGTCAGCCTGCTTGTCTGTCGATCAGGAATACGAATAAAAGGAGACTGACACAATAAAAAGTATCAGTTCTAACTTTAATAAAGAATGGCCCAATTTTCTTCAAGAAAATTGGGCCATTCTTCTTTTTATGTCATCGATTCAGTGTTTTTTAAGATCTTTGTCATGAAAAGCAGACGAATTTCTTTAGTTGCCTTAGCGTTGCTTCTGACATACAGATCTGCTTTTAAAATTTTAGACTTAAGGTTCAATTAAGGTTCAAGTTTTATATTGTATCCATCGAGTAAGGAGGTAATAAATATGGCTAACTATCAAAGTGTTTTTGAACGAAAGGAAACAAAGTATTTAATTACGTATGATCAATGGAATAAATTGCTTATAGAGCTTAGACCGTATATGGAACTGGATCAATACGGCAAGCATTTGATTACAAATATTTACTATGATACCCCAAGTTGGTACTTGATACGCCACTCAATGAGTAAACCGCTCTACAAAGAAAAAGTTCGATTGCGTAGTTATGGTATTCCAACTAAAAAAGATTCAGTCTATGTGGAAATCAAGAAAAAATTTGATGGAATCGTCTATAAAAGAAGAACAAAGATGCAATTGAAAAATGCTGAAAGATTTTTAGCTCATCAAAATGAGCTGGAATCGATCAGCAATGATCAAAAGGTACATGAATTTGAGTCAGTTCTTTCTTTTTATCCAGACTTAAAACCAGCCATGTATTTGTCTTATAAAAGACTAGCTTATATTGGGAAATTGGATAACGATGTTCGGATTACATTTGATCAAGAAATTTTATACCGCACTCATGATCTTTCTTTGTCATCTGGATCTTATGGAGAGCCGATTTTACCGGAAAATCACTTATTGATGGAAATAAAAATTTGTGGGGCAATGCCTGTATGGCTTGCTCGTATCTTATCCGAGCAACAAATTTACCCAGCAAAATTTTCGAAATATGCAAATGGGTATAAAGATTATTTGAAAAAACAAGAAGAACCAATAATGGAAGCAAGAGAAAGAGAGGTTTATAGTGCATGAGTGAGTTGTTTAATAGTTTATATATGGAAAGTACATCTGCGTTTTCAATCACGAGTTTTCTACTTTGTACGGTGTCAAGTTTGGTTTTAGGAGGATTTATAGCATGGACCTATATGTATAGAAATCAATTTTCTAAAGGTTTCGTCATGACTCTATTTCTATTACCAGCTATGGTACAAATGGTGATCATGCTGGTCAATGGAAATGTTGGAGCCGGTGTTGCAGTAATGGGGGCATTTAGTTTAGTTCGTTTCCGTTCTGTACCAGGTTCAGCTAAGGAAATCAGCAGCATCTTTCTGGCAATGGCCGTTGGGCTGGCAACCGGAATGGGGTATATTGGATTTGCTGTAGTATTTGCTGTGATTATTTGTGGCGCAATGGTTGGATTAAATCTTTCCAGCTTTGGCGAAATGGGTGAACGGGTTCGGTTATTAAAAATAACAATTCCAGAAAATCTAGATTATAGTGCTGTTTTTGATGATATCTTCGAACAATTCTTGTCTAATTATCAGATGATAAGAGTGAAGACGACCAATATGGGAAGTTTGTTTCGGATTGAATATACGATTGAATTGAAAGATCAAAATCAGGAAAAACAATTTATCGACGCATTGCGTTGCAGAAATGGAAATTTAGAAATTATCTGTGGACGCTCGTTAGCTGGAAAGGAAGAACTCTAATGAAAAAAAAGACGAAGATCACACCATTTTTATCACTAGCTGTTTTGGTGATGTTAGCCGGATGCCAATCAACCGCTTCTGGCACTAGTCAAAGTGCAGATTCTGCTACAGCAACTAAGTCTGGCACTGTAGAAAGTACAGTAGATTATGATTTAGAATTTAGTTCCGATGATCTTGAAGTCGGATATGACGAGGCTGATTCTACTACTATCCAATTGGCTGACAATCAGAACACAAGCAGCGGAGAAGGAGCAACGGTTGATGGTAATGTTGTTACAATTACAACTGGTGGAACATATTTGATCAGCGGAACTCTTTCAGATGGTCAAATCAAAGTAACGGCCCCGAATACTGAAGAAGTTCATTTGATCTTTGACGGAGTAGATATTACCTCCTCAACAAGTGCTCCTTTATTGATCGAAGAAGCTGATAAAGTCTTTGTGACATTGGCAGAAGGATCAGAAAATACATTGACTGATAAAGCTGGAAGTACAGCAACACTTGATACGGATGCCGATGCGACTAGTATTGATGGAACAATTTTTAGTAAAGCTGATTTGGCATTTAACGGCTCTGGTAGTTTAACGATACATGCGAATACGAATCACGGAATCGTATCAAAAGATGAATTAATCGTCGTAAGTGGTACGTATAATATTACTGCAGCAGGCCAAGGACTTTCAGGAAAAGATGCAGTGAAAATCAAAGATGGAACGTTTACTCTTGAAACCGGAACAGATAGTATTCAGTCCGATAATGCAGATGAAGAAGGCAAAGGTTTTGTCTATATAGCCGGAGGTAACTTTACTATTGATGCAGAGCAAGACGGTATTCAAGCTGAAACGCTACTTCAAATTGATGGCGGAACATTTGACATTACAGCAGGTGGCGGGAGTGCCAATGCAGTAGCAAAAACACAAGAAGGGATGGATTTCTTTGCTCAAGCAGCAGATGAAGAAGAAAATGCGGATAGCGATGAGATCAGTTCAACCAGTACCAAAGGATTGAAAGCAGCCGGCGAGTTGATTATTAATGATGGCACGATTGCAATTGATGCGGCTGATGATACAGTGCATACTGATGGAAATCTGACACTTGCAGGAGGATCGCTCACATTAATTGCCGGAGACGATGGCTTGCATGCTGATAATGATTTGCAATTAAGTGGTTCGAATGTTGCTATTACAGAAAGCTATGAAGGAATCGAGGGTAAGGCGATTACAATCAGTAATGGAGAAATAAGCGTTGTAGCTAGTGATGACGGAGTAAATGTATCTGGTGGGAATTCAACATCAACTGAACAAGCAGCCGGACCGGGTGAATCTGGCAGCAACAGTGAAAATACATTGGTCATTTCTGGTGGTACATTGACAGTGAACAGCAGTGGTGATGGATTAGATTCAAACGGAACGATTGAAATTTCTGGAGGGGTGACGACCGTTAGCGGACCAGAAAATGATGGTAATGGAACAATTGATTCAAATGGAGAGGCTGTGATAACTGGTGGAACGTTAATGGCTGCTGGAAGCTCTGGAATGGCAGTAACTTTTGCAGACAGTTCTAGTCAAGTAAGTGTTTTTTATGGATTTGAAACAACTTATGAAGCAGGTAGCAAAATTGAATTAAGCGATGCAGACGGTACAGTTCTCTTATCATGGACAGCAGATAAAAGTTTCACTTCTGTACAGTTCAGCTCTGCTGATTTAGCAGTAGATGAAACATACACTTTATCCATTAATGATGAAATTTTTGAAGTTCCAATTGAATCAGTATCAACAACAGTGGGCACTACAACAGGACAAATGGGGGGCGGAATGCAACAGCCTGGTGACAAGAACATGCAACCAAATGGCGACATGCAAAAACCAAGTGAAGGAGATACAGGCAGTATACCAACCATGCCTTAACCTAGTTAGTTAAGAAGTAAAATAGAATAGACAAGTCAGTAGGAAAATTCCTAAGGCTTGTCTATTTTTTAGTCTATAGGATGTTTTGAATGCGCAACCACAATATATGGTGTTTATTTTTTCGTAATTAGCACATATGGTATAATTTCAGGTTGATATAATTTTCATATCATAGTATTATAGCTAAGGAGCTAATCGATGGTTAAGCAATAAATAGTTACATAAAAGCTGCAATAAAAAATTAAGCAATACGTTTTCTAGAAACTACTAAGATAACAACTAGTAATGACATGGAAAAAGAGTAGCTGAATTACGCTACTCTTTTTCCATGCAATGAGGAGAGGGGCAGATGGCAATTTTAGTAATTGGTGGAATGATTGGAGCAGGAAAAACAAGTGTAGCTGAACTGTTAGGAAAATCTTTAAACAGTGAGGTATTCTATGAGAATGTAGATGACAATGAAATATTGCCTTTATTTTACACAGCAAGTGAAGAGGAACAGCATTTAAAACGATACCCGTTTTTATTGCAATTAGATTTTTTAAGTAGTCGTTTTAAAAGTATTAAAGAAGCTTTACACAACAAGAATAATGTGTTGGATCGCTCAATTTATGAAGATTGGTATTTTGCCAAAGTAAATACAGAGTTAGGACGTATCTCAGCTTCAGAGTTTAGTATTTATGAAAAATTATTAAACAACATGATGGAAGAATTACAAGAACTACCAAAAAAAGCACCTGATCTAATGGTTTATTTACAAGGGTCCTTCGAAACGATACTTTATCGAATCGGCTTGCGAGGAAGAGACTTTGAACAAGATCAAGGGTTAATGGACTATTACAAAGCTCTTTGGCAAGGTTATGATAACTGGGTCACTGATCACTATAAAGCATCTGATGTTTTAGTGATTAATATTGATAGAATTGACGTGGTCAATAATAGTGAAGATGCAGACTTTGTGGTGAAATTAGTAAAAGAAAAGTTAGCTGAAATGGAGAGTAGAATTAATGAATAAAGTAGTAACTGTTTTAGGTATTATAGTCATATTAGGAATATTATTTTTATTATCAGACAATAAAAAAGCAATCAATAAACGAACGGTTGGAGTTGCACTAGCCGCTCAGTTAGTGTTGGCGTTATTCTTAATTAAAGTTCCTGTAGGCAGCTGGATCATTGAACAACTTGCTGCAGGAGTAACAAAACTATTCAGTTTTGCGAATGAAGGACTAGCCTTTGTATTTGGCGATTTATTTGGAAAAGGCTATTTCTTTATTGATGTATTAGGTGTCATTATCTTTCTATCCGCTTTGACAGGGATTCTTGGCTACTTAGGTATAGTCGGTTGGGTCGTTAAAATCATTGGTGGAGCAGTTGGGAAATTATTAGGCACTGAAAAAGCAGAATCTTTTGTTGCTGTAGCGAATATGTTGTTGGGGCAGACAGAAGCACCTTTCTTAGTAGCCAAATATTTGCCTGATATGACAAAATCAGAATTAATGACAGTCTTAGTTGCAGGAATGGGATCTATGTCGGCTTCTATCTTAGTTGGATATAATTTATTAGGTATTCCAATGAAATGGTTATTGATTACAACGGCTTTAGTACCGTTTGGATCATTGCTAGTAGCTAAAATTTTAACACCTGAGACGGAAATCAGCAGAGTAACAGATGTAACGTTAGATCGTAAAGGCTCAAATACCTCTGTTTTTTCTGCCATGGCTGAAGGAATCAATAATGGGTTACAAATGGTATTAGGAATCGGAGCGAGTTTGATTGCAGGTATTTCTATTGTGGCCTTATTGAATAGTATTTTAGGACTAGTAGGAACCAGTTTTACAGGAGTTTTAGGCTACATTTTCATGCCAATTGGTTGGTTGATGGGGTTAAGCGGTACTGAGGCTAGGTTAGCTGGACAGCTGTTAGGGACCAAATTATCAATTAATGAATTTGTCGCTTATGCTGATTTTGCTCCTATGATGTCTGAATTATCAGAAAGAGCTGTAGCAATGATATCTGTGGCCATTGGTAGTTTTGGAGCATTCTCTAGTATTGCAATCTGTGTAACAGGATTATCCGTGTTCGCACCAACTAGAAAAAATGATTTATCTAAACTAGCCTTAAGAGGAATGTTTGGTGGATTTGTTGTTCCTATATTGTCTGCTATGTTTATCGGATTGTATTTATAAAAAAACAATTAACTATAAAATCATTAATGACTAAAAAAGATGTGCCCTATAACTTCCTGGGGCACATCTTTTTTTCTATTGATCTGTTTGAGAAGTTAAAATACGTGGACCATCTTTTGTAATGACCAATGTATGTTCGAACTGGCAACTTAAACCACCGTCTTTTGTTCGAGCAGTCCATCCATTAGCATCCATTTTTGATTTCCATGATCCAGTGTTTACCATGGGCTCAACAGTGATAACCATGCCTTCTTTTAAGCGTAGTCCTTTACCTGGTTGTCCATAGGCAGGAACGTCAGGAGATTCATGTAATGTTGGTCCAACGCCATGGCCTAAAAAGTCTCGAACGACTGATAAATTTTCGCTTTCAACGTAACTTTGAATCGCGTGACCAATATCGCCTATCCGGTTTCCAACTTTTGCCTGTTCAATACCTTTATACATAGCTTTTAGAGTAACTTCCATTAAATGATCTTTCTCAGGATTTGATTCTCCAACTACGTAACTCCAACAAGAATCTGATAAAGCACCTTTCAAATTAATGACAGTATCAACTTTGATCAAATCTCCATTTTTGAGGACTTCTTTTCTTGGAAAACCATGGCAAATCTCATCATTTATACTAATACATGTTGCATATTCGTATCCTTCAAATCCAATTTGTTCAGGTGTTGCATCATTATCCAAGATGAATTTATGAGCGAATTCTTCAATATCCCAGCTCGTTATGCCAGGTTTGATAAAATCGCGTAAAGCGATATGCATGTTCGCTAATACTGTTCCAGATTCATCCATAGCATCAATTTCGCGTTGTGATTTTAATGTAATCAAGTAAGTTCCTCTTTTCTGTATAATTAAATCGATACTTAATAATATAGTTTTTCTAGTGAAATATAAAGATAGAACTAATAACACTTTTAGTAGCTTAGATAGATGGATTACAGTCATTGCCATAGTGATTGTATTTTATTCAAAGTAATGACTAATTTTCATCCATTTTGTCATAAATTTCATAAGCAAAGTATCCAAATAACAAGCCTACTGCAGATCCCAAACTTATCGTAGATAGTAAGGGAATTGAGAAAATTATGCTAATAAGTATAGCAACAATACAACCAAGTATCATTCCAAACGGTATTAAACTATCTAATAAACTTTGAGCACTTTTTGATTTTTTCTTACCTAGCGTACCTCTAGTATGTTTGGATTTCATTCTCATAACTACAAAGACTGCGATTCCACCCACTATTAAAATAGGCAGCAAGATGCGTGCAATTTCTAAAGCCGAGTCCATATTGGGAATCTCCTCTCTGTTTCTTTCTTTTTAGTGTAACACATACATAAAATTAGATGAAATCAATGTATTATAAAATAAAAAAATTGGATATAAGTCTTAACCTTGTAAAATAATGTGTATCTGATACATTAGAAATAAGGTTAAAAGAGTGCTTTGAAAAAGGAGTTTTTTTGTAATGAGTGTTACGCTTATTTTACTGGTAATAGGTATTGTTTTTCTAGGTTCATTAATGCGTGCAGTATTTGGTTTTGGGGACTCCATTATTGGTATGCCCTTATTAGCTTTGCTACCAATTAGTTTGTCTACCTCTATTTCGTTAATTGGTTTAGTCGGTTTCACTGTGGCGGTGTTAACGGTTCTCTCAGGTTGGAAAAATATTGATCGACCTGTCTTAAAAGTACTTTCTATCTCAACGTTGTTGGGAATTCCTGTTGGTTTAGCATTGGTTAAGTTTGCGCCTAACGCAGTAATTACTTATGGATTAGGAATTTTTCTAGTAGTTTATGGCATTTATTCATTAATTAAACCAAAATTATTTCAATCAAAATCACGTCTGTGGTTGAATAAACCTATTTGGTCTATCCCGTTTGGTTTTGCTGCTGGGATGTTTGGAAGTGCTTATAATATGAACGGTGTACCAATTGTTGTTTATGGTACATTGCGTGATTGGAAACCAGAAATATTTAGAAAGACACTACAAGCTCATTTTTTGGTGTCTAGTTCATTAATTATTATTGGCCAGTTTATGGGAGGGTTTTGGTCTAAAGAACTATTTGTATTATATGGATTTTCTCTTCCGGCAATTGGAATAGCCATGTTAGTAGGAACATTTATCCATGGGCGAATCCCAAGTTATAAATTTGAACGCTATGTCTTTGTCGTTGTTATACTCTTAGGTATTATGTTATTGGTCAACCCTAATTAAACATTAGCTATCGAAATCAACTTATTTTATTATTTCGTTTGTCAAATTAAGTTAGACAGTTCCCACTCATTAATGTAATTTAAAAATACTTCTAACGGTGTCAGATACTGTAAAGATTTTCTTGGGATCTGATTTCTTACTGAAGCGACTGCAGAGACAAAAGATTGATCAACTTGGTTAAAATCCATTTCTTTCGGTAAACCGTCTTTTCGAAGCAGTCCATTAGAATGCTCGTTTAAAGCTCGCTGGGATGGAGTTCCTGGATCAGCAAAGTAAATAGCAACATCATTTAGATTACTAATGGTTTTCCAGTTGGAAAACTCTTTTCCACAATCAAACGTAATGGATTTGAAGAGATTTCTTGGAATACATTGGAACCAGTTGTTTATAGCTTCTTCAACATCTTGTGCTTTACGCCCATTGGGCTTCAAAGTAATAATGGCTTTTGAAATCCGTTCAACCAATGTGATTACAGCACTTTTATGATGAATGCCAACAATAGTGTCTCCTTCTAGATGACCAAACTCGTCTTCAAATTGAGGATAATCCGTTAATCTTTCAGATATATTTCTTTTGAAAGCTTGTTTCCCTCGTTTTTCTTTATGACCGTTTGGTTTACGTTTTCCTTTCATAGGAAGAGTTGTTTGATCAAAGAGCCCTTGTTTGAACTGTCGGTACAAGGTGCGTGAGGAACAAGCGATGAACCTTTCTGCACGACCAATAATCACATCTGGAGTCCATCCTTGAGCAACCATCTTTTGAATATATTCTTGTTGGTCATTGGGTAAGGTAATAGGATGTCTACCGCAGCGCTTCTTATTTTCTTTGTATTGTTTAAAGTAATCAAGAGCCGTGTAACCTTTCCTTAGGAAAGTAACTACGTTATGAATCGTCTGACGTGAACGGCCAATGTAGGTGGCAATTTTCAAAACAGAAATTTTTTGATGGAAATAAGCTTCTATCATTACAAGTTCTTCAGTGGTAAGATGGGTGTAGGTCATTCGTGATCACTCCTATGTTTTCTTTGGTCGGAAATACATTTTGAGTGTACCACGAATGGCTTTTTTATTTGTCTAGCTTAATTTTACAATCGGCGTTAACAAAAAAAGCTAGCGTATATTTAGTAGACATTAAGTTTTGTAAAATGAATAACTAAAAGCAACCGTATAATTTAATTATTAAGCAAAATCATAAGTTCGACCTTCAAACTGCATATAATCTAAATTTTTCAGCTCAAAGGTACGATTACCTATTGTTATAGGTTCATTTGAATCGTCCTCAAATAAGCTATCTAATAAGTGAAATGCCTGTATTATCTCTGATTTTGAGGCAGAAAATTCAATATCTGGTTTTCCATAATACTTTACGATAACTGGCCACAAATAATCTTGAGTATCTTCGTTATATTCTGGAAAGTCATTAATTGGTGGAGCAGGTAATTTTTCATTATCCATATAGATTTACCTCCTTTGCTAGTATGGTTGATTAAGTAATATTTTAGCATGTACTTCAATAAAAAATTTGATAATCGTTAATCAGATGAAAAGTGTATGATACGAGTTATCGTGTGTAAGTTTATAAACTGAAAAGAATAGACAATTTTTGGAAGTATTATCAAAAAAAAGCTTTATTTGAGATTATAGGTTCAAAATACTAGCTTAATTCGAGTTTAATGACTGCTGAAAAAGATCTCCCCAATCACAAATAGCCGTTACAACTGGTTCTAGGCTTAAACCAATATCGGTTAATACATAATCAACTTTTGGAGGGACTACCGGATAAATGGTTCGGTGAATGATGTTATCTTCTTCCAGTTCTCTTAATTGCCGAATCAATGTTCTTTGGTTGATATCTGGAAACTGTCTCTGAAACTCACTCAGACGTAAGGGAGATTTATGCAGTAATGCCCAGATAATCGCAATTTTCCAGCGCCCACCAATAACGGAGAGAGCTAAATCTTTACTTGTATAAAATTCTTTATCTTTATACGTGATCAACATAATCAACTTCTTTCTCAATAATTAGTTTGAAAATTCATAGTGACAAAAATATCAGTATTAACTTCTTGATCATTGTACAATACAATGGGTATACTAGAAAGAATAGTTTTAAAAGAAAGAAGGAAAAGTATGAAAAGTAAAGCAGCAGTCGCATTTGGCCCGAATGAGCCACTTAAAATCGTTGAAATTGATGTAGAAGAACCCAAAGAAAACGAAGTGTTAGTCAAAATTTTATACACATCTGTTTGTCATACAGATGCATTTACGTTATCAGGAGAAGATCCAGAAGGAATTTTTCCAGCTGTTTTAGGACATGAAGGGGCAGGCGTAGTTGTATCCGTGGGTGAAGGAGTAACTTCTGTAAAATCAGGGGATCATGTGATTCCTTTATATACACCAGAATGTGGGAAATGTGAGTTCTGTCTTTCTGGTAAAACCAATTTATGTAGTGCGGTTCGTGAGACTCAAGGAAAAGGTTTAATGCCTGACGGAACGACTAGATTTTCATATAATGGAGAACCTATCTACCATTACATGGGAACGAGCACCTTTAGTGAATATACGGTAGTCAATGAAATCAATTTAGTAAAAGTGGATGAAGATGCACCTTTAGACAAAGTTTGTTTGTTTGGTTGTGGGGTCACTACTGGTCTTGGAGCTGTTAAGCATACGGCAAAAGTCGAAGAAGATGCTGTCACAGCAGTATTTGGATTAGGAGCAATTGGCTTAGCAGTTATTCAAGGACTAAAAAAAGCAAATGCAAAACGTATTATTGCTGTCGATTTAAATCCTGATAAATGGGAATTAGCTAAAAAAATGGGAGCAACTGATTTTGTTAATCCCGCTGATTATGATCGACCAATCCAAGAAGTTATTGTAGAAATGACAAATGGTGGCGTAGATTACAGTTTTGAATGTATTGGTAACGTAGAAGTAATGAAATCAGCACTTGAAGCCTGTCACAAAGGATGGGGTGAAAGTATTATTATTGGTGTTGCTGGTGCTGGTAAAGAAATTCACACACGTCCGTTCCAATTAGTAACGGGTCGTGTATGGCGCGGATCAGCATTTGGCGGAGTAAAAGGACGCACGGAGTTGCCAGGAATGGTTCAAGATTTTATGGATGGTGAAATTGATTTAGATTCGTTTATTACGCATCACTTAGCATTCAAAGATATTAACGAAGCGTTTGATTTATTGCACAAAGGTGAATCAATTCGCACTATTTTAACGTATGAGGAGTGATTAAATGGTTGTCGAACAACTTGAAATGCATCTCTCTTTTCAAGGAGAGCAACGCAAATACCGTCATTTTTCCAAAGTGTTAAATTGTGAAATGATGTTTAGCCTTTACTTGCCGCCCTTATTTGAAGAAAAGGAACTATCCCTAATCTGGTGGTTATCAGGATTGACTTGTACAGATGATAATTTTAGTCAAAAAAGCGGCTTTCAAAAAGCTGCTGCAGATCAGACAGTAGCCGTGATCATTCCAGATACCTCTCCAAGAGGAGATAAGGTACCGGATGATGAAGGATGGGATTTAGGGAAAGGCGCAAGCTTCTACCTAAATGCAACACAAGATCCTTGGGCTAAAAATTATCAAATGTACACGTATTTAACAGAAGAATTGCCCCAAATAGTTTATAGTCTGATTCCACATTTTTCGGGAAAAGAAAGTATCATGGGACATTCAATGGGAGGACATGGAGCAATCATGATGGGTTTGAAAGAAACGGATCGCTTTGCTTCCATTTCAGCCTTTGCCCCAATTTTGAATCCTACTCAAGTACCCTGGGGTAAAAAAGCATTCACAGCTTATTTAGGTTCAGATGAATCTTCATGGCAAGAATGGGATTCAACAAGTTTGATTGAGCAAATAGATAAAGTTCCTCCTATCTTAATCACGCAAGGTACAGCTGATAATTTTTACGATGTGCAATTGCAAGAAAAAGAATTTTTAAATGCTATAGGAAATAAGCCGGTAGTTTATAAATTGGAAAAAGGCTACGATCATAGTTACTTTACCATCGCAACATTTATAGAAGAACACATCCAATTTCATGTGAATGAATTGAAAAAATAATAAATGGTTTCAAAGATTGCTATTAATGATGAATCTAACATGAAATAACAGCAAACACCTTCGAGTTGGTATAGTCAAAATACTACTAAATCGAAGGTGTTTTTTGAATGCAAAAAAGTACGCAGTAGTAAATTTAATTAGACTAATTCGGTTCTTTATACCCAAATTGTTCTCAATATAAATTTTTATTTGCTCCTCTATATGTTAATATAATTTGATGTGAATTTTTTTAAAGTATTTGAAAAGGAAGGTAGTTATGCAAAAGTACAAAAATGAATGGTTTGGTAATATTAAAGGGGATATACTAGCGGGAATTGTTGTCTGTTTGGCTTTGTTCCCAGAAGTCATCGGCTTCATGCTAGTTGCTGGTGTGGAACCGATTATTGGAGTCTATGCCACGTTCTTTATCACAGCTACTGCCGCTTTTTTTGGAGGGCGGACAGGATTGATTTCTGCAGCTGCAGGATCAGTTGCACTGGTACTGGCAAATTTAGTTGCTGAGTATGGGATAGAATATCTTTTTGCGGCAACCATTTTAGCGGGAATCATACAAGTGGTGTTAGGCATATTCAAGGTAGGAAAATTAATGCGCTACATTCCAAAGCCTGTGATGCTTGGATTTGTGAACGGCTTGGGGATTATGATGTTTTTGTCTCAATTGGATCATTTCAAAGGCGGACCAATCCTAATAGTCCTTGGAATTATTGGAATTGCCATTATCTTTTTGGCTCCCAAATTAACGAAAAAAATACCTGCACCCATTATTTCAATTGCAGTGATTACAGCTCTTGTATTAGGATTAGATTTAAATGCCCAACTGTTAGGTGACTTAGGGACTATTTCAAGTGACTTACCTCATTTTGGTATTCCAAGGGTACCTATGAATTTAGATACAGTAAAGATCATTTTGCCAACTTCACTTTCTGTAGCGATAGTCGGTTTAGTAGAATCCTTATTGACAGCACAATTAGTGGATGAATTGACGAACGAACCAAGTGATAAAAATCGCGAGTCTATGAGTCAAGGAATTGGAAACATGTTATCTGGTTTCTTTGGTGGTATTGCGGGTTGTGGGATGATTGGTCAAACCATCATCAACCTTAATTACGGCGGTATCGGTCGTTTAGCGACGTTCTTGTCTGGTTTCTTTATGCTAATGTCTGTAGTGCTATTTAATAAAGTAGTGGTACAAATTCCAATCATTGCTTTGGCAGCGGTTATGGTAGTTGTAGCCTATGAAACGATTGATTGGCGATCTGTTAAACGCTTAAATGTTATGCCTAAAAATGAAAGCTTTGTTATGATATTAACCGTCGGGATCGTTTTGGGTACACATAATTTGGCTTATGGTGTAGTTGCTGGGACTTTAGTAAGTGCCATTTTTGCAGCATTTAAAATGGCTCATTTCCAAGTAGAAAAAGGCACAGATCAAGATGACTATCACTACAAAGCTCATGGTTATCTTTACTTTGCCTCTGCTGAAAAATTTTCAGATTTTTTTGTTCATGACTTTGAACATGAAGGAGAACTGATTATTGATGTTAGTGCAATGACTCTATGGGATTCAACAGCTGTTGAAGCTGTTGATAAATTAATCAGTAAAAATAAAGACTCTAATGTGACCTTTATTAATGCTAATAAACAAAGTAAAGAGTTATTCAAGAAAAATTCTACGCATCATGATAAAAAAAACCAGAATGGTGACCTCTAAAAAGAGGTCTTTTTATTATAAATAAATTTATGTGTTGACTTTAAATCAGATTTATCTTATATTCAATTAAAGATAAAATGAATCTACAATTAAAAGGAAGATTAATATGAAGTACTCAAAAGCTACAAATTATGCATTACATTCTATGGTTCATTTAGCAATGGAATCTAATGATGAAGCAGTAAGAGTAGAAGATTTAGCTAAACACCAGAGAATATCGGCCACTTATTTATCAAAAATACTGACAAAATTATCAAAAGCAGGACTGATTGCATCAACTCCTGGAGTGAAAGGTGGATATCGTTTATTACGTTCACCAGAAGAGTGTACGTTTCTTGATATCATTCAAGCGATAGAAGGAAAAGAATCACTATTAAACTGTATGATGTCTCATGATGGCAAATGGAATAGAGATTGCTTGATTGAACGTGCAGTAGCAGATTCAGAAGATAGGATGAAAGATGAACTTGCGCACAAGACAATTGCTGGTATTTTAAATCAAATGCAAGAAAGAAATTAGTATTTAGCTAATTTTTGTTTTAATTACAGATATTAAAGGTCCTTAATAGAGTTTATAGGAGGAGAAGAAATGATTGATGTTGTTGTAATCGGTGGAGGCCCTGCCGGAATGAGTGCTGCTTTAGTAGCTGGAAGAGGTAAAAAGCAAGTAATCCTTATTGATGAAGAAAAACCCAGAAATGCTGTGACGCATGAAACCCATGCATTTTTAACTAGAGATGGTACCAAGCCGGAAGTTTTCAGAGAAAAGGGTCGAAGAGATTTACTGAAATACCCAACCATTTCTATAAAAAATAGTAAAGTTCTATCAATTGAAAAAAAGGCGGAAGATACATTTGAAATAACCACTGAGTCAGGTGACATAATAAACGCTAAAAATATCGTCTTAGCTACAGGAGTGACAGAGACGCTTCCAAATGTTAAAGGAATTGAAAACTATTATGGAAGCAGTATTTTCTCTTGTCCTTTCTGTGACGGATGGGAAATGAAAGATAGACCCCTGATACTCATAGCAGAATCAGTTCAGGCATTACATGTTCTTAAGTTATTGAAAAATTGGACGGATAACCTTATTGTAACAACTAATGGAAATAAAATCTTTGATACTGATCAGAAGAAAATGCTAGAAATAAATAATATTCGATTGATAGAAGAAAGGATTATTGAATTAAAAGGCATAGACGGAGAACTTCAGAGCATTTTTTTCGAAAGTGGAGAAAAAATTAACAGATCAGGTGGTTTCTGTACTACAGTACTAGATAATAGACTTCCGTTCATTGCGCAATTAGGTATAAAAGTCAACGAAGCAGGCTTTGTTATCGCTGATGTTATGGGACATACGAACATAAAGGGAATTTATGCTGCAGGAGAAATAACCGGACCCTCTCAATTGATAGTTTCTGCCAGTCAAGGTCATATGGCAGGTGCAGGAATCATAGCCGATTCTTGTGAAGAAGCTTTTCAGAGCATACAAAAATAGTCAGAATGAAAAAGAACGGAGTGAAAACAATCGGACATATATATGAATTCAATCAAATGGCAGTAAAATATGATACACCAAAGAATAAGCACATGGCTAAACGTGCTGCTGATGCTATACGTAATTTGTTAGATGAAAGTCATAAAAAATCAGCTATCGATTTTGGTTGCGGCACAGGACTTGTAGGACTAGATTTGCTAGAGGATTTTAAATCTATGCTATTTATAGATGCGTCTATAAAAATGATCGAACAAGTTGAGAAGAAACTAGCAGACAAAAATACAAAAAAAGCGTCAGTACTGTGCCTGGATATTGAAAAAGACGCTCAGCTTCCTAACAAAGTGGATACAATCATCCTATCTCTTGTATTGCATCATATTCAAGATAATCACCGCCTATTAACAAAATTTTATGAGACCTTAAATGAAGATGGTCAATTGTTAATTATTGAAATGGAAAAACAAGAAAAAGATTCAAGCGACCACGGCCACGGAATGGACAGATCAGCATTGGCAACTACTTTAGCAGGAATAGGCTACCAAAATATCCAGTCAGACATTTTCTATGATGCAAAAAAGGAAAGTGATGGACAAGAAGCATCAAGATTTGTCCTAAGTGCCAGAAAAAAATTAAACTAACATAAAAACAGGACTCCTAAGAATTACTTCTTTAGGAGCTCTTTTTTATCAAAAAATAAGAACGCTACATGTTATGTAATGAAAATGTATCTATTCATTGTAAGTATAAAATAGACAGCGTTTTCTATTGTGGTATACTAAAAATAAATAGGTAGAGAAGATAAAGGAGTGTTTAAAATGAGCGATCGGGACAAGTTAAATAAACACAACCAGCAGAATAATATTTCAAATTCTTTATATGCTAGAGTAAACGTTGGTCAAAATGCTGATAAAAACTCATTAGATGGTGCTGAGCCGTCACACACTGGTGGTAGTATGAATAATGACGATGAAAGAGTCAGCGATAATAGCACATTTACGCATACGTTATTATTTTATATGATTGGATTTGTAGCATCTGCTATGGTAGGTTTTGGTCTTTTTAAGTTGTTCCAAGATTATTTTTATGGTGAAGGATTGAATCAAGCATTTCCGTCATTGGCATTGTTTATAGGATCACTCATTATCGGGTTCTTTATTTCAGATCTTATTCTTAAGAAGATAAAGCTGTGAGGAAAGATAGTCGTCTTATAAATAATCAACTAGTAGTTCAAATTTGGGAATAGGCGGAAAATGAAGAAGATAAATATAGTGGAACAAGTAAAGTTTCATTTGATGGAGAAATAACGATGATTGAAGCGGAAATTGAATAACGAGAGATAGTAGAATTTGTTCACCATTAGAAATGGAAAATAAACCTATTTTTACTCATGTTAGTAAGTCTCCTAAAGATGAATTTTTTATTTGGAAGCGCTACAATAAATGTGAAGTTCAGAATGCTATTTCATGAAACTGTTAGGAAAATTGTTAGGAGGAGGGGAAAAATGGAATATAAAGATAATGGTAAAAAGCCGTACATGGTTAATATTCAAGATGCGACTGCTCAAAATGATAATTTTCGTATCGCAATTTGGACAGGTGAAAAATTACAATTGACGGTGATGTCCATCGAACCAAACGATGAAGCGGGATTGGAAGTTCATGAAGGAATCGATCAGTTCATTCGAATTGAAGAGGGACAAGGCATCTGTAAAATGGGCTCAACCAAAGATAATCTAGATTTCGAGAGAGCTGTCACTAAAGGAGATGCTGTACTGGTACCAATGAATATGTGGCACAATATCATTAATACGGGCGGACAAGCTTTGAAATTGTATACAATCTATTCTGGACAAGAACACGAAGAAGGGACAATTCACCTTTCTCGTGAAGATGCTCCAAAAAAATAAAGAAATAAGCTAAATATGTTCGTTATAATTTAATACTAAAAAAGGATACACCTCTTTTAAACAATCAAAGGTGTATCCTTTTTAGCTGCTATAAACTATTTTTGCTATGGTCTGGGGCACGCTCCCAAACGATATAGGATGAAGTGGCGTTTGATGTAATAGTAATTTTGGTGCCATCCATAACAATCTTGCGGTCTTGCATTTTACCAAGTCGATTAGGAATCATACTCACTTCCATATGATGATAAAGTGTTTGATTCTCTTCATCAACTTCATATTGCCCCGAGTAAGCATGATAGCCATGTGCAGCTTTTGCCATTTCTTGAAGGGTTCCGTTGTGCAATCCTTCAAGCGTATACTCAGGTCGTTCTTGTGCCATCAATTGAGCGGACATATAGCCATCTTGTGTGTACATAAGAAATCCAGTAGCGTCTTTTCCTAAAGGGTAATAACGCTTTCCATCTGTATTTATGCGGGTATATTCAAGCAGTTTCCATGTTCCAATGACTTGTTCACGAAATGTCTTTTCCATCAAATACCTCCTTTTATGGATTATCTAATAGGATTAGCTGTGATTAGTAAGCTGTTTGATACCATTTAGCAGCAGCATCAACTTCACTATAGGTTAATTGATGTTGGTTGCTTTCCCAATGAATGTCAACTTTAGCATGGGCTTTTTCCAATAAGTCATATAACTCTTCCGATTCTTTTGAAGGGCAGATTGGATCATTTGTTCCTGCACTAATAAAGATAGGCGTATCCGTTAAATCGGGTAAAGCAATTCCTCTTCTAGGCACCATTGGATGGTGTAAAATGGCTCCAGATAAGGCGTTTTCGTAATGGAATAGCAGACTAGCTGCTATGTTTGCTCCATTTGAATATCCTAAAGCTAAGATATTTGTACGGTTAAATTCATATTGTTCAGCAGCTTCATCAAGAAATTCGTTTAATTCCTTAGTACGAAAAATTAAATCTTCTTCATCGAAGATTCCTTCAGCTAATCGGCGGAAAAAGCGGGACATGCCATTTTCTAGTATGTTTCCTCGAACGCTTAATACATTGGCACTTGGATCTATTTCTGCCGCAAGAGGGAGAAGATCACGTTCAGTGCCACCCGTTCCATGCAACAAAAGCAAAGTGGGTTTTGTTTGGTCGCTCCCTTTAATAAACAAATGCTTCATACTTTTTAGTCCTCCTTTATGGCTTTCTAACTATTCAGGATATTTAAGCTAAATACTCTTTTTCGAATACTTTAGTACTGCGTACAGTATCAATTGGACGTACCAATGATTCAATTCGGGCACGATCATTTCTAAATGCGGGTGGCAAAGCTAATGTTTCTCCTAAATGGTCAATCGATTCCTCATCATCGATAAAACCAGGTTCGTCGGTAGCTAACTCAAATAAAATACCAGGATAGATATTTGTATAGGTTGATTCAAAGTAGAAACGATCTACGTATCCTGAGTTCGGTAAACCAAAACTTTGCATGCGTTCAGTCCAAGAGTCCAGATTTTCACGATCTTTCGAACGGAAAGCTACATGATGTACGCTGCCGTAACCTTGTCTTCCACGTGGTAAAATTGTATTCGATTCAACGATGATCTGTGCGCCATTTCCGCCAAAATCGCCTACTTCAAATTGATGGTATTGTCCATCGACTGCAAGTTCTTTGAAAAAAAGAACCTTTTCAAGAACTTCTTTCATATAATCGAAGTTTGAGACTCTAAAAAAGATAGGGCCTAAACCAGTAATGGCAAATTCATCAGGAACGGGTCCTTTATGCCAAGGGTTACCAGAAGCCACTCCAGTATCCGTTTCATCTGAGATCAATTGATATTGCTGCTCATCAAAATCTTCAAATTGAAGTGTTTTAACGCCAAATAATTCTTTGATTTCACCATGGTTAACAGCATATTTAGCAAATCGTTTAACCCAATAATCTAATGCTGCATCATTTGGTACACGGAAAGAAGTTCTTGAAATCTCATCTGTTCCTTTTGTGCCTTTTGGGATATTTGGGAAATCAAAGAAAGTCATATCCGTTCCTGGACTGCCGCTTTCATCTGCAAAAAACAAGTGATACGTTTGAATGTCATCTTGGTTGATCGTTTTTTTGACTAAGCGAATACCTAAGATGTTTGTATAAAAATCGTATATTTTTTCTGCACTACTTGTTATAGCTGTAACATGGTGGATTCCTTCAAATGCTTTCATTTATTATTCCTCCAATTTGTTTTTTTTAGTGATAGGATTAATCCAATTCTTTTACTTCAATCGGAATAAGTGTGTTTGTTAGTTGATCTCGTGCACTTTCATATTGAATCGGTAATTTTAATTCTTGTCCCAAAGTTTCGTAAGATTCATCATGTGCAAATCCAGGAGTATCGGTTGCAATTTCAAATAAAATGTCGCCATATTCTCTAAAATAAATAGCGTTAAAATAGTTGCGATCTTTTATTTCGGTTACGCCATAGCCATTTTTATGGACATGAGCTTGCCACTCTACATGATCGGCTTCATCTTTTGCACGCCATGCAATATGGTGAACAGTTCCGACGCCTAAACTTCCAAGCGCTACTGTACTTTGTTTGACATCAATAATATTCCCGATATCCCCATAAGCTTGTAATCGAACGAAACCATCTTCCTCAGCAACTTTTTCTAATCCCATAGTTTCTTGTAGCGTTTCAATTGTTGAAGCAGGATCAGTTGAATACAATACAGCACCACCAAAACCTTTTATGGCTACTTCAGGGTTTACTTCTCCAAAAGACCAATTGTTTAGTTGACCTGCTGCACGTTCGACCAATTCCAGTTGCAACCCATGGTAATCTTCAAATTGTAAATAAGTTTCATCAAAACGAGTTGTTTTTTCGAATGGAATTGCAAATTTTGCTAATCTGTTTTCCCAATAAGATAAAGTTCCAACTGGAATAGCGTAAGTTGTTATACCAACTTGTCCGCCACCGATTTTACCTTGTGCAGCTCCAGCCCAAGGAAAGAAAGTGATAATGGTACCTGGTTTTCCACCATCATCGCCAAAGTATAAATGATACGTACCAGGGTCGTCAAAGTTAACGGTCTTCTTAATTAAGCGCAAACCTAAAATTCCGGCATAAAAATCGACATTTTCCTGAGGGTGCCCCACGATAGCTGTAATATGGTGAATACCTGCTGTTTTTTTCATATAAATCGCTCCTTTTGAGATAGTTGATTAATAAAACGTTTTTTAAAAGTACGAATTCATTTATTACTAATTCGAGGTAATTGTAATACGTTTGATCTGTTTTGTCAAATGGATCAGAAGATAAAAAAATAATAAACATTTTTTTACTATCCTTTTAATTTTGGCACATTTATAGAAGAAAAAGGTGATAGCGATTTGGAATTTTACTTATTTTTTGTAAAAACGTTTAATTAAGAATATTTAGTGTTGAAATAATTTGTAGTCTATGGCATACTAGTAAATGTACTTACGAAATGTAAGTGTTAATTGGTGGGGGACCTTCAATTAAATAATCTGTAATGGAGGAAACACATTGACTAACAAATCGGTCTTTACAAGAGTGAGTGAAGCTTTATTCGGAAAAAATGAACAAAAAACAGTAGAAGAAAAGGGGAACAAAATTATGAAAATCGGTATTATCTCAGGAAGCGTACGTGAAGGAAGAAACTCAGCAGCAGTAACACAATGGATTTACGATTTTGCAATAAGTAGAAATGATGAAGGTGTAGAATACGAAATGGTAGAATTAGCAGATTACGATCTACCATTATTAGGCGCTAAACTTTCTGAAGAACGCCAAGCAACAGCTGGAGCAGCAATTCAAGCCTGGTCTGAAAAAATGGCTTCATTTGACGGATACGTATTTATCACTCCAGAATACAACCATGCAGTAGGAGGAGCATTGAAAAATGCGACTGACTTCTTAAAAGTAGAAGTAGCGAACAAAGCAGCAGCATTAGTTGGATACGGTAGCCTAGGTGGCGCACGTGCTCACGAAAACATGCGTGTGATTTTAGGAGAATTAAGTGTGGCATCAGTTCACACAACAACGAACTTCTCTCTAATGGCTGATTTTGAAAATATGAGTGTTTTCAAACCAAATGATTACAATAAAGTAAATGCACAAGGCATGTTTGATGACTTGTTGTTATGGACTAAAGCTCTTAACACAATTAGATAAGCTTGAAAAAATGAATCCTATTCTATACCCGTTTCGGGAATAGAATAGGATTTTTTGCTTTAAACTAGAATTAAAGCAGTAAAGTAATTGAAGTACCATACGGAGGATAGAATACTCGTCATAAGGTGCGTAAATTCAGTATAAGAACCGTATGCGTGTGGTAAAACTGAAAATGTGGTACTGAAGGATAGATTATGGACCTTATCTTTTTGATAAAACTAACCATATGGCACGCAAACTCTTTTTGAGAAGGATAAGAATGAAAAATACTATTTATATAGTAGATAAGAACACAATAGTTTACTAGACTGATAAAATTAAAAAACGTATTTACTTGATAGAAATTAATCTAAAAGTAAACACGCTTTTTAGGTAGCTTTTTGCCGTAGCTTAAAATAAAGTTTCTGATTCTTTGATTTGTTTCTCTAGTTCTTGTCTATTTAGTTTAAGTTTACCTTGTAAGTCGGCGATTGATCTGCCGAGTGTTTCTAGCATATCAATATTGCGGCCAATTTTTGCTTTTGTATCCCAATCTGAAAAGAGATTATCAAAGAAAATATCGAAAGTTTTACCCATGCCGCTAAATTTTTCATAGCTAAGATAAGTATCTAAAGAAAGGTCTTTTAGTTCTTTAGTGTAACTTTCTAATAGTTGTTCTAAGCGACTCATTTTAGTTTCAGCTTTATTAATTTTATCGTATTTCATCATATCAAATATAAGGCTGCTGTCTGTAAACATATCCCAAGTTGAAAAAGAATCAGCTGAATCTAAATCCCTTAGTGCATCGTCAATTCCTTCCAAGACTCTTTCTCCAGCAGCTGATGCTTCATCTAATTCAAGTAATTCTTGATTTAGTTGAGCCCGTTTTATTTCTTCGTCAGTAATCTTTTCGCGAAAATGAGGGTCTTGACGGTATAAAACGTCTTTTAGTTGTTTGATTTGAGTAGTACTTTGTTCAACAGCGGCTTGAATAGCGGCTAAATCTTCTCTAGCTTCAAGCAATAAAGCTAAAGATAAATCTAATTCCATTTTAGCAGTAAGCTGTTCCTGCATTTCTTTGCCTAATTTTTTATCATAATTTCCAACCAACCGTTTTAAAAAAGTGGACAAGGATTCCGCTTGTAACTTTTCGACATCTTCACTTTCTTTATCAAAAGTTTCCTTTGCTAGTTCGTAGCGTTCATTATTTTCTTTGTAACGTATGTTGGCAGAGGCTTCTTTTTTTAATAGAGTCTTTAATTTTGCTTGTAAAGCTTCATATTCTTCCATTATTGAACCCACTCTCTATGTATAATTTCTTTGAACGAATCAGGTACTCGTTAAAACTATTATGTCTTAAAAAATGAGGAACCTCAATAGTAAAAAATGAGTTTATTCTCTTTAAGTTATCTTTTTTTAAAAATTATAGGAATTAATGCGTATTACTGGAAAACGGTTTCTATGTACCGTTATACTTCTTATGTGTTAACCAATCTATTAAATCTTTTAGGAGGAATAGTATATGGTACAAGAAACGTATTTGATTACAGGTGCAGGTACAGGATTTGGAAAAGGGATTGCTTTAGGTCTGGCGGAACAAGGAAAAAAAGTTATCGCAGGAGTCGAAACAATGTCGGAAGTATCTGCACTTTTAAAAGAAGCAGAAGAAAAGAAGATTGAGATACAAGTTGAGAAATTAGACGTGACCAATCCAGCAGATAGAGAAAGAGCATGGACATGGGATATTGACGTATTATTGAATAATGCTGGAATTTCAGAAGGTGGATCTTTGGTAGATATACCAGAAGAACGATTGCGTAATCAATTTGAAGTAAATGTATTCGGACCAATTTTATTAACTCAAAAAATAGCCAAAGCAATGGTTAAGAAACAAAGAGGAAAAATCGTGTTTATGTCTTCTGTTTCTGGTCTGATGGCAGATCCATTATCAGGACCTTATGGCGGATCAAAATTTACATTGGAAGCATTTGCCGAGTCTTTAAGCAAAGAACTTCAGGAATTTAATGTACAAGTGTCAACCATTAATCCTGGACCTTACTTGACGGGCTTCAATGACCGCGAGTTTGAAGCTTGGAGAACTTGGAGAGATAATCCAGAAGAACGCATTTTCGACTATACACAGCTAGCGTTCCCTTATGAACAATTTGATCCTGAAGAGCTCATCAAAGAGGCTATTAAAGTAATGACTGGCGAAACGAACGACTATCGGAATGTCATTCCTAAGGCAATGGAGTCAATCGTTAAAAAAAGACAAAAAGAATTGTGGAATAAAAAGATCGATGAGAATTTAAGAGAACGACATGAAATGGTTCAGAAATCAATTGATATTGAACCAGCTACAACTCCTACAAAAGGCATCGTGAATAAAATAAAAGATAAACTATAAAAAAAAGAATTGCCTCTGTGAGGCAGTTCTTTTTTTGCTCTTCCAAATTTAGACGAGTTTGTGTTTGATAAAGAGAAAGGTTTAACCTTTATGATTGTTTCATTGAAACGGTCATTTCTAATGCTTTTAATGGAACTCTAGTAGTTCTCAGTTGATAAACTATGTTGCCATCTTGCCAACGAATATCCACATTAACTTCTTCTCCACCTTGTGGATATTGTATATAAACGACACCTTGATCATCAGGAGCTGGAAGATAATGAACTTCTAAATAGTCCACTATTTTTTTTGCAATTCCAGGGTTATCCATTTGATCTTCACTAACAGAACGGATAGAAAACAGCCAGTTTCCTTCTTCCCAGCTAAAGTATTGAGTCCCAGCAGCGCCTTCTCCATAGCCGGTAATACCATAGCCCAAATCTGAACCGCCTTCCTCATAGGGGCTTATGGATTTTCCATTTGAGAAGGTATCCATTTCTTCACTTGCCAAATCGGAATTTCCATAAATTGTTCCAGTAACTTCAGCTAATTCTCCTTGGTCATCCGTATAACTAACGGTATAGTTATCTACTTCATTTGTTATTATATCGGCTGTAACTGAAGAGGATTCAGTAGTTGGAAAAGCTGTTGGCAATAAGACATGATCAGGGTTCATTTTCAATTCAGAAGATATCCCAATAGGTTGGTACGAAGGCGTTTCTTGGCTTTCTTCATTAACAGAAGAAGAGCTGGTTGCTTCTTCGCTACTTGAACTACTACTTGCTTCAGAAGCAGCTGAACTGCTTTCACTGCTAGTTGTGTCCATGCTTTGCGTTTCATCTGACTCATTGTCAGATGATGACGTGTCGCCTGTATCTCCATTAGTTGAACATCCTACCAATACTGCACCACATAGCCCCATTATTAAAAATTGGGGAATTTTCTTTTTTTTCATAAAAAGGCCTCCTTAATAGGTTATATTAAGGATAACGCTTTCTTTTTTTGAGGTAAACTAAATAGGCTTATGAGTGAAAAGGTGAGACAGATGATTTGAATAGTCATGTACTTATATAGATACCGCATGTTATAAATAAACTAATAAATATGATATTAGGGAGGAATTTTATGGTTTTTTCAGATGTTCTGTTTCAACTTTATAGTGTGTTAATTATTTTATTTTGGCCGGTAGTTTTGGTAGTCGTTGTTTATGCAGTATTGAAATTAATGAAAGAACAAAATAAGTATTTAAGTGAAATCAGTGAAGAGCTAAAAAAAATAAATAAACATCCTAATTAGACATAATTGACTAAGATGTTACATATAGAATAGAAGAAAAACACTTAATGTCAAAAGAAATTAAGTGTTTTTTCATGTTAAGTAGGATAGGTCATAGCAAAGACCGTTATAACTTGACTAATACTTTTAAAAATAATTGAATGGATCAAACATTTCAAAGATAAAGTACAAAAAAGTGTCTCTGTACGACTCTTTGAACGATGCTTTATATCTAACTGTTTGGTATGTTGCGACTATTAAAGCTATTAATGTACAGAACATGGAATAAAAAATAAAGAATATCAATATAATGAATAGTATTTCTTTTAGTTTATTCATTTGAATACTCCGCTCTTTCAAAGTTTAGTAGTTTTAAATCATTGAAAAAATTAAACAGACGCCAACAAAAATGACAACTAAATAAACTACTCATACCCTCTTGAACTACTTGGATTTTTAAAGCTTAAATTCAGATTTCAAAAGAGAATAGTTGTTCATATCGCGTAAATCACCATACATAATGATATCTTCTTTATCTGTTCCAACTAGAGAAAATCCACTTTTTAAGGCCACTGCATTACTGCCTATGTTTTCAGTATCAGCAACAATAGTTAGTTTATTTAATCCCATTTCTTCGAAAGCTATTTGACATACTTTTTTTACACATTTAGTTGTTAGTCCTTTTTTTGCTTGAGAAGAATGGATCCAATAGCCTATTTCTGCTTTTTTATTGCGAGAATCAATAAAATGTAAATCAATAGAACCAACTAATTTATCTTCATATGAAATTAAAAATAGTCTATCTGTTCCTTTTACTTGACCTGATAATTTCATGTTTATGTACTTGATCTCATCAGTTGGTTCCTTAGTTACGTCCACAAAGTCAAGGAATTGTCTGATGTGTTCTCTATCGCTATCCACCAGATCAAAAAGCGTAGATGCCATGTCTACAGTAGGTTGTACAAGTGATAATTTTGAATCTATTGGCAAATGAAAATAATGTTTCATAGAAATTCTCCTTTACTAAATAAAATTGCTGTAAAAAAATCAAAAATAGTTAAAAGCAGTGTGATGCTGTTTAGTATACATCAGTTGTTCTTTTTTTTGTAATTAACATAAGAAAACCAGCATCCTAATAAAACAAAAAATAGTAAGAATAGATTATCTATTGCAGGTGAAAATCTAAAGTTAGTACTTAGAATAACTGCCAGAAAAACTAGTAATAGCGTAACTATAAGTTGTTTTCTAGTTCTCATATTCCTTCTCCTTCTCCTTAGCATTACTTTAGAATAATTTTTTTGAATGTGTCAAACGTTGTATAGACTGAAAAAATCAGTACCAGTATTATCGTGATCCATTCTTTAATATCAGATATAGATAGGGTTAAATTGTGTGAAAAAACAATAAAATATAACAGAAAACCACTATCTAAAAGAACAGTACCAATTACTTGTAATCGATTATTTTTCTCATTGAAAACTCCTTATTTTCGCCAAAAAGTTGAACAATCTGCTTTATCTAAAATATTAAATTCGATTATTTTTTCAAGTAATGAGAAATCTATCGGGCTGTTCCACTGGATACGGAAAATTTCCTTAGTGGGATTATAGCCAGCTTGTACAATTTCATTAGAAAATTGACGGATTCCTACTTTTTCAGGCGCAACAGACATATGATTTTTGGATACGCTAAAGCCAATAATAAATGTATCGTGATCGGTAAACATGGGCTGATTCCATGCAACTCTTGGTTTCAATTTTGGAAAGGTCTTTGCTACCCAAGTTAGTACTTCTTCTGTTCGTTCCCGCTGTTGTATATTATCAATGTTTGCTAAATAGTCTGAAAAGATGTCCATGTAATCCCTCCTGAAATTAAGGTAGTCGCTCTGAGAAAGTGATCGATCCTATTAGTAAATAAACTTTTTGAGTAATTCTTGTTTCAACTATATATTTTACAACCTTGTTAGTCAAATAACTTTATGGAACAAATTATTAATGTGCCTTATTTTTTGATAACAATATAAGTTTATCCTAAAATGATATATATTTATTGATATTCGATAAAAAAC
Source organism: Carnobacterium jeotgali MS3 (assembly GCF_000745125.1). GTDB lineage: Bacteria > Bacillota > Bacilli > Lactobacillales > Carnobacteriaceae > Carnobacterium_B > Carnobacterium_B jeotgali. The sequence goes on along the minus strand of NZ_JQNF01000010.1, from coordinate 436,025 downwards.
AAGTTAATATTTATATATACTAAGTGAGGAGGTTATTTTATGAAACGAGGAACAACATTGTTTTTGAAGTTAGCCGTTCTTTTTATTGGTCTTCCGATTATTGCATTGTGTATATTCGGATTGATTGGGTTAATAAGTAATCCGGCAAATCCAGATTATGACCAAGTACTCTATCCCATCATAATTGGTATTTATATATCTACTATCCCTTTTTTCATTGCTCTGTATCAGGCATTTAAATTGTTAAGCTATATTGACAAGAACCAAGCGTTCTCTGATCTATCTGTTAAAGCGCTAAAAAAGATTAAATTTTGTGCATTGATAATCAGTGGTTTATATGTGGTAATTCTACCATTTGTTTTTGGTTTAGCACAAATAGATGATGCCCCAGGGCTTGTCTTAGTCGGAATGGTTCCAATTTTTGCATCATTGGTTATCGCAGTCTTTGCTGCTGTTCTTCAAAGACTTTTGCAAGATGCTATTGAGATAAAAAAGGAAAATGATTTAATAGTCTAATCTGAGGTGAATAATATGGCAATTATAATCAATATTGATGTAATGTTGGCTAAACGAAAAATGAGCGTAACCGAACTTTCCCAAAAGGTTGGAATTACAATGGCTAATCTTTCGATATTGAAAAATGGAAAGGCAAAAGCGATCCGTTTTTCAACTTTAGAGGCGATTTGCAAAGCATTAGACTGTCAACCTGGAGACATTTTAGAATACAAAAATAATAATACTCAATAAAATAGATAGAAAAATGAACAAACAGAGCTCTGCGTCAATTGATGGTGGAGCTCTATTTATTTGTGTGCATAACGGGTTTTTGTAAGGTAAACTAAAGACATCAAACTTTAGGAAGTGAAAAGATGTTCAACTTATTTATTTTAATGCTTGAACGTGGCGGATTGATTATTATTTTGGCATATATTTTAATGAATATTCCTTATTTTAAAAATCTTTTAGGAAATCGAAGAAGAGCAAGTACGATGGTTCAGCTGATTGTAGTATTCGGAATATTTGCTATTATTTCTAATTTTACCGGTATAGAAATTGACGGAAATCAAATTATGATCGATCAACCATTTACTGACTTAGCCACCCATTCTTCGCTGGCTAATACACGTGTATTGACGATTGGTGTTTCAGGATTGATAGGAGGACCGATCATAGGTGTGAGTGTAGGAATCATTTCGGGAGCTATCCGCTATCTTCAAGGCGGAATGGACGCTTATATTTACGTGATTTCATCTATATTAGTTGGATTATTTTCCGGGTTATATGGGTTGAAGTCTATTCGGGAAAATACTTATCCAAAAGTTGGAGAGGGACTCGTCTTTGGTGCAGCAATGGAAGCTGTCCAAATGGTGTGTATTATTTTATTAAGTACAAACTTCCAAGAAGCTGTAAATTTAGTCAAATTTATTGGGTTGCCCATGATTTTGACGAACAGTATTGGAACAGGGATTTTCTTGTCGATCATTGACTCAACATTGCGGCAGGAAGAACAGACAAGAGCCGTCCAAACCCATGATGTTTTCCAATTGACCAATGAAACGATGCCTTATTTTCGTTCGGGCATGAATGAAGAATCCTGTACGCAAGCAGCAAAAATCATTCAGAAGCTGATCAAAGTTTCAGCTGTAAGCATCACCAACAAAGATAGCATTTTAGCACATGTTGGTGCAGCCAGTGATCATCATTTTCCGTCAAAAAAAATAGTGACCAACTTATCTAAAGAAGTTTTGCGAACGGGAGAGATCAAAGAAGCACATTCTCATGGAGAAATCGGGTGTGATCACCCTGGCTGCCCATTAGAAGCTGCAATCGTTATTCCTTTAAAGTCAAAGGAAAAAACGATTGGAACGTTAAAGTTGTATTTCACTGACGCCTCAAAGTTGACCTTTGTTGAAAGACAATTAGCGGAAGGCTTGGCTACTATATTTTCCAGTCAAATTGAACTTGGCGAAATGGAATTGCAAAGTCAACTATTGCAAGATGCAGAAATCAAATCGTTGCAAGCTCAAGTAAATCCACATTTCTTCTTTAATACCATCAATACCATTTCTGCATTGATTCGAGTGGATAGTGAGAAAGCTCGCGAAATGTTGCTGCAGTTGAGTACCTTTTTCCGATCTAATCTGCAAGGTGCCAGAACGAATGTGATTCCTTTAGAAAAAGAACTGCTTCAAGTAGAAGCTTATATGAAGTTGGAACAAGCGCGCTTTCCAGATCGCTATCAGGTCGAAATGAACATAGAAAATGGGTTGAAGAATATTTTATTGCCTCCATTTGTGATTCAAATATTGGTAGAAAATGCCTTTAAACATGCATTTAAAAACCGGAAAGTGGATAATCTAGTCCAAGTAACGGTCAATAAGATGAATCAGGACATTCTCGTAAGTGTACAAGACAATGGTTATGGGATAGAAGAGGATAGGCTTGGAAAATTAGGCAAAGAAAGTGTTACTTCTGAAAAAGGAACCGGATCAGCTTTAGAAAATTTAAATAAGCGCCTGATCAGTTTATTTGGGGATAAAGCTCAATTGAACTTTAAATCTTCAGAACAAGGAACCGTTGTTTTTTGCAAGATACCTTACCAAGGAATGGAGGGATAAAAATGTATACCTTAATAGTGGATGATGAACCATTAGCTAGAAATGAACTGGCGTATTTATTGGAACGTTGTGAAGGAATTACAGCTATCGTTGAAGCCGAATCTATTGAAGAAGCTTTGGAAAAAATGCTGCAGCATGAAATAGATTTGATTTTCTTAGATATTCATTTGACCAGTGAAAGCGGACTGACGTTAGCGAATAAAATCAACCAGTTAAAGAATCCGCCAATGATTATTTTTGCGACCGCTTATGATGAATATGCCATAAAAGCATTTGAATTAAATGCAACGGATTACGTTTTAAAACCGTTTGAATTGCCTCGAATTCAAGATGCTGTCCAAAAAGCGTACACTAGATATCAAAAAGAACGGGTACAATTGCAAGCGGAGGACAAACAAGAATACTTAAAGACGATCCCTATTCAAATGGACGAGCGTATCTACATTGTTAAAATCGAAGACATTATTGCTATCGCTGTGGAAAACGGCATTACAACTATCTATACTGATGAGAAAGAATACACTGCGACTGAACCTTTAAACGCCTATGAAGAAAAAGTGAAAGGGCATGCTTTTTTGCGAGTACACCGCTCTTATTTGCTTAACATGAAAGAGATCCTAGAAATACAGCCGTGGTTTAACCATACGTTTCTCGTTACGATGAGCAATCAAGTGAAAATCCCGGTAAGTAGACATTATATGAAACAATTTAAAGAAGAAGTAGGATTGTAATGGCTCATTGATTAAATGAATTTGAGAACTGCTGGCGGGCACTTTAGCTAGCAGTTTTGCTATGTCAGCTTGATTTGGATCCTAAACCTCATTTTTTATAGTACAGTAGGGCTATAAAAAAATTGGCAACGCCAATTTTTTGCTTAATACTATAAGGAGGTAGGAAAAATGATTACGTTGTTGGGTGGTATCGCGTTATTAATTTTAGGTTATTTTATTTATGGAAAGTATATTGAAAAGAATTTTGGTATTGATCCGGATCGTACAACGCCTGCAGAAGCATTGAGAGACGGCTACGATTTTGTCCCAATGTCTAAATCTAAAAATGCTATTATTCAATTATTAAATATTGCAGGAACAGGCCCTATTTTCGGACCAATAATGGGAGCGCTTTACGGACCAGTTGCTTACATTTGGATTATCGTAGGTTGTATTCTAGGAGGAGCAGTGCACGATTATATGCTAGGTATGATTTCTTTACGAAATGATGGTGCCCACTTGCCAGAATTAGCTAGCAAATACTTAGGGAAACCGGTAAAACATGTGGTGAATATTTTTTCTATGCTGCTTCTGATGTTAGTTGGTACAGTTTTCGTTACTTCACCAGCTAATTTGATTGAAAGTATTACACCTGACTGGTTAACATTAGGTGTAATCATTGGATTAATCTTTATGTATTATCTCATTTCAACCATTTTGCCAATCGATAAAGCAATGGGGGCTGTTTATCCTTATTTTGGAGCTATTTTAATTATCAGCACGCTAGCTATTGGATTGAGCTTGATTTTTGGTGGACACAGCATACCAAACTTAACACCAGGGACGATGCAAAACTTCAATCCAGAAGGGACACCTATTTTTCCTGCGCTATTCTTTACCATTTCTTGTGGAGCTTTATCTGGTTTTCATGCTACACAAGCGCCAATGGTTTCTAGAACGTCTAAAAATGAAAAAGAAGGACGCTTTACTTTTTATGGCATGATGATTGCTGAAGGTGTGATTGCAATGATTTGGGCTGCGGCATCTATGTCTTTATTTAATGGACAAACACTCAGTCAAATGATCAATAATGGGACGCCATCACTTGTAGTGAACCAAGTATCTTACATGTTGTTGGGTAGTGTCTTTGGGACAGTTGCGATTATTGGTGTAATTGTATTGCCAATCTCTTCAGGTCTTTCTGCTTTTAGAAGTTTACGTACGATAGCTGCAGATTACTTGCATATTAAACAAGATACACTGAAAAAAGTATTGATGGTAACCATTCCTCTATACATTATTTCTTTAATCTTAACGCAAGTTGATTTTAATATTTTATGGAGATATTTCAACTGGGCAAATCAAGTTACGGCAGTAATTTCTCTATTAGTCTCTACACGTTATTTATATTTAAAAAATAAAAACTATTTCGTGACTCTTCTTCCCGGAATATTCATGCTATATGCTTGTGTGGTCTATATATTTAGTGAACCAATTGGCTTAGGTATGGGATTGAGTAGGCTAACGTATATTTTAAGTTTAATTTTAACAATTGGTATTATGATTCTTTATTGGGAAACCGGTAAAAAGCAAAAAAGAAGTTTAGATCCATCAGACGAATTGTTAAATGATCAATTGCCAATTGGTACATTTTCATCAAATAATTAGTAAAATGTTTTAAACAAGAAAGAGCAAATTCTTCAATTTTTAAATTTTGCTCTTTCTTTCTTTCTTTTTGTGTGATGAGGTGACTAATATTTGAGAGTACTTTTAAAATTTGATAAAATGTTTTTTTATGCAAGAAAATGTTCAGATAGATTTTTTTATTAGTGATTAGGTAATTAAATGGTTTGTTTTGTTATTCGTTGAGCAATTAGATGGGTATTAAGTTGGAAAATTAAATTTGTATTTGAAATCAATTGGTATTTTAAGCATAGTCATCTTTCAAACGAGTCTTTATATACGTTGTTTGTAATAGGAAAGATGATTGTTTAGATAAGTATACCAATCAATTACGCGAAAAAAACAGATGAGTAAAAAATTAGAATATGATATTTATATTGAAACGAAAGATAGATTGTGATAAATTTAACTAGTAGTAAATATTAGTGAATAGTTTAACAAATATAAAAAAGGGTTAATTATTCATTTAATAAAACAAGAGAGGTTGAGTTTAATGGGAGATACAGTAAAATATACGAGTAAAGATTATTTAAACAAGGTTTTAGGAGGAACGGCATCGGGTATTGTTATCGGATTGATTGCTAATGCGATACTAGGGTCGATATTTAAAGCTCTTATTCCTTATGGATCTATATTTGCACTGCTATCAAGTGTGGTTATGGTTATGCAATTTATTACACCCGCTATTATTGGTGTGCTTGTAGCTTTACAGTTTAAAATGAACGGAATGGAAAGTGTCGTTATTGGAGCAGCAACATTCTTAGGATCTGGTGCTTATAAAGTTACCGAAACGGGTGTTCAATTAGTTGGCATCGGAGATTTAATAAATGTTATGCTTGTTTCTGCTATTGCCGTTTTTGTTACCCGTTTATTGCAAGGCAAATTAGGCTCATTGACATTGATCTTGATGCCAATTATTGTTGGTGCTGGGGTAGGAACAATTGGTTTGATTATGTTACCATATGTTGGAATGATTACTTCTACAATAGGGAATTTAATCAATAGCTTCACGACTCTTCAACCATTAGTGATGGCTATTTTGATTTCGGTGGCTTTCTCAGTATTAATTATTTCACCGATCTCAACAGTAGCGATTGGAATTGCTATTGGCGTATCTGGTTTAGGAGCTGGTGCTGCAGCAGTAGGAGTGACAGCATGTACAGCTATTCTTGTTATCGGCTCTATCCGAATTAATCAAACAGGAACCACTTTGGCCATCTTACTTGGTGCTATGAAGATGATGATTCCTAACTTAATTAAGTACCCAAAAATCATGATTCCTGTTGTGCTGAATGCCATTGTTTCAGGTATAGGGGTTTATGTTCTTACGATTCATGGAACTCCGCAAACAGCTGGTTTTGGAATCGTGGGACTAGTTGGACCTATTCAAGCTTTCAATATGGGAACTGGGTTGTTAAATGTTTTATTAGCCTATTTTGTAATTCCTTTCGTTGGAGGATATATTATTGACTTGGTATGTAGCAAGTTCTTACATGTTTATGAGGATGAAATCTTTAAATTTATCCCTGCATCAAACTAATACAAAAGATACGTTAAATTAAATTGGAGGAATTTTATAATGAAAATAGCAATTGCAGGTTCAGGAGCTTTAGGATGTGGATTTGGTTACATGATGCAAAAAGGTGGAAATGATGTTACATTATTAGATTTTTGGGACGAACATATCAATACCATTAAAGAAAATGGATTGTCAGTTACAGTAAATGGCAAAGAAGATACTATCAATATTTCAATTGGCAAACCGGAAGAGATCAAGGATACATTTGATACTATTTTTATCTTTACTAAATCAATGGGTTTGAGACATATGTTGGAAGAAATCAAACACACGTTAACAGAAGACACAAAAGTGGTGTGCTTATTAAATGGATTAGGACATGCGAATACCATCTCTGAATATATTCCTAAAAAGAATATCATCATGGGAACAACAGTGTGGACAGGTGGTCTAGACGCACCTGGGAAAACGCATTTTATGGGAGAAGGTCCTGTTGAAGTTCAAAATAGTGATGAGAACGAAGAAGAAGGTACACGTCAAGTTGTTCAAATGATGGCAGATTGTGGACTAAACGGAGTGTATAGTTCAAATGTCCATTTTACAACTTGGAGAAAAGCATGTGTTAATGGAACAATGAATGCCCTTTGTTCTTTATTGGACTGCAATATCAAAGAATTGTTTGATGTGGCTCAAATTGACGAATTAAATCAAGGAATTGTTAGTGAATTTTCTCGTGTAGCAGAAACGGAAGGTGTAACATTAGATGTTGAAGAAACGATTAATTACTTGAAAGGAATTGCCGAAAAAGTTGGTGGACATTATCCATCAATGCATCAAGATTTAAAGAATAAACGCCCAACTGAAATCGACTTTTTGAATGGCATGGTAGCAAAAGAATCTGAACGTAGAGGTTTTGAAGCACCATATAGCAAACAAATCACGCAGTTAATCCATGCAAAAGAAGATATCCTAGGAATTAAACGTTAAAAACGACTTTAAAAAAAGGTTCAAAGTAAAAAACTTTGAATCTTTTTTTGTTGATCAAATTATTAAATGTTTTTCTTAATTTTGAATAAATACGAAAGATTGCGTATAATCAATTGGGAATGAATGGAAACGCTTTTTTTAATAGAAGGAGGAAGAAGATGGATAGTTTAGTATTTCATGACATGAAGTTAACTTGGATGGATGGTGGAATCACTTCTATGGATGGAGGAGCAATGTTTGGGGTAGTGCCTAAACCATTATGGTCACGTAAATATCCGGTCAATGAAAAAAATCAAATCGAGTTACCAACGGATTCGATTCTGATCCAATATCAAAATAAGAATTATTTGATTGATGCTGGAGTAGGGCAAGGGAAATTATCAGATAAGCAACGACGCAATTATGGAGTTGTGGAAGAGACAAAGATAAAGGAAAGTCTAGCAGAACTTGGATTGACCGTGAATGACATTGATGTATTATTAATGACACATTTACATTTTGACCATGCCGGCGGATTAACACATTGGGAAAATGAGAAGCTCGTTTCTACTTTTCCAAGTGCAGCTATTTACGTTAACGAGATTGAATGGGATGAAATGAGAAATCCAAATATTCGTTCCAAAAGCACGTATTGGAAAGAAAATTGGGAGCCAGTTCAGGATCAAATCATTACGTATCAGGAATCGCTTGAAGTAGTGCCTGGAATTGATATGATCCACACTGGAGGACACAGTGTAGGGCATGCATTAATCAAACTAACACAAAATGGTGAAACGTTAGTGCATATGGCCGACATCATGCCAACACATGCACATCAAAATCCTTTATGGGTCTTGGCTTACGATGATTATCCAATGACGTCTATATTCAGTAAAGAAAAATGGATGAAAGAAGCTTATAAAAACCAGTATAAATTCATTTTTTACCACGATGCGTATTATCGTATGATTGAATGGGATGAGACTGGAAAAAATGTAGTAGATTCATTGAAGCGAAGTAAACAAGCATATATTACCTTTAACTAAAACAAACAACACTATTTAAAAGCTGATTTTAAGAATCTGTTTTTAGATAGTGTTTTTATTTTTGTCATTTATTTTGAAAAAAGCAATAAACTATAGGTTTGTAGAATGACGTTAAGTTCTTCTTATACCTTCTATAATTTATGGTAAGTAGACTAAAATTTATAAATGGCTTAAATTAAGCATTGTAAGCGGTTGATAAAACAAAACCTATTAAAAATTAAAAATAATTAAGGGGCGATTAAAATGATGAACACAAAGACAATGGAAAGACCAGTTGATTTAGCTACTTTTTATCCATCAGATCTTTATGAGTATTCAAGTGCATTAACAGATGGAGAATTAACAGTTTTAAAAGAGTTGCGTGAGGCTCTTGAAATAAATTTACGTCCTGTACTAAGTGAGTATTGGGAAAAAGCCGAATTTCCTTTTGAAGCTTTTGAGAAAATCGGAAAAGTAAGAATGATGGATAATCCATTGTTATTTGAAGGTCGTGAAAATACACGTAAACCAAGCGAATTATACAACGTTTTTAGATATTTTGAGTTAGCTAAACTAGATGCTTCTATCGCAACCTTCTACACGGTTCATGGCGGATTATTCTACGCAACGTTGTTACAAGGCGGAAATGAAGAACAAATCGAACGTTGGGCTGATAAAACAGCTTCGTATGAAATTCAAGGGTGTTTTGCTTTGACCGAACCCGAACACGGTTCAGATATTGCTGGCGGACTAGCAACTACTGCACGTAAAGAAGGCGATACTTGGATCATCAATGGAGAAAAACGTTGGATCGGTGGAGCTGGATCAGCAGATGAAATGGCTGTATTTGCTCGTGATGAAGCGGATGGAAAAGTTAAAGCCTTTATGGTTCCTGGTAAAGCTGAAGGGGTACATGTTCAAAAAATCGAAGGAAAAATTTCACTTCGTATGACACAAAATGGGCATATCACGTTTACGGATGTGAAAGTTGGAGAAGATCGCAGATTGCAAAACGTGAATTCATTTAAAGATGTAGCAGGTATTCTACGGATTACGCGTGCAGATATCTCTCATTTGGCGACAGGATTAACAGCAGGTGCGTTTGAAGCTGCTTTACGTTACGTCAAACAACGCGAACAATTTGGTAAGAATTTAGGTTCATTCCAATTGGTTCAAGAAAAACTGTCTATCATGCAAGCAAACGTAACGGCTAATTTAAGTTTCTCTGTACGTTTAGCTCAAATGCAGGAAGAAGGCAATTACCGCGAAGTGAATTCTTCAATGGCAAAAATGCATAATGCTTTACGCATGCGTGAGACTGTTGCATTAGCTCGCGAAGTAGTCGGTGGAAATGGAATTACACTGGAAACGGATGTTGCTCGATTCTTTGCAGATGCAGAAGCTATCTACTCTTACGAAGGAACACATGAAATCAATGCTTTAATTGTTGGAAGATATTTGACAGGTGTAGGCGCTTTTGTTTAAATGTTATTAAAAACTCAGAAAACGGGATCAATGATCCTTGTTTTCTGAGTTTTTTTGTCTCCTTTTGCACAAACATCTTTAACCATGGTATTCTATATATAGATATAATTATTTCTTATGACATAAACTGGTCTCAAAAGGAATAATCAAAAAAAAGGGGAATAACTGGAATTGGATATTACACAATTGAATTATTTTATCAACATTGTTGAATGCGGTTGCAATTTATCGTTAGCTGCAAAAAAAATTCATATCTCGCAGTCAGCTTTAAGCCAAATGATTACTAATTTTGAAAAAGATGAAGAATTAAGTCTCTTTTATCGTAAAAATGGAAGATTAGAAGAAATGACACCAAGTGGTATTAAGTTATACCGATATGCTTTAGATATTTTGAAAATGCATGATGAAATGAAAAATATGATTCGTAAAGAATCATCCAAACAAAAAGGAACGATTCGTTTAGGTGTACCTTCTTTGATTTTACGTGTTTTCTTTTCCAACTTCTTCTCTAAATTCATCGTGGAAAACCCGGAAATTAAAATAGAGATTGTAGAAGATGGCTGTAATGAGTTGAGAAGGATGTTCTTGCAAAAAGATTTAGATTATGTCGTATTGATCGAACCAACGAATCTTGATCCGAAAGCCTATGAAGAGCATGTGATTCAAATTGATGAATTAACAGCTTTTATGTCAACAACTCATGATTTAAGCAGGAAGAATAAAATCAATTGGACAGAAATTGATGATTACCCAATTGCTACATTTAATGAATCATTTGTGACCAACGATTTAGTTAAACGAACATTTAAGGAACAAAATTCTAATGCAGAAATTATTTTTACTTCTTCTTCGTGGGATTTTTTAATTGAAACAACTCGTTACTCAGATACAATTGCTATTTTACCTTCACCTATTGGACGCTATTTAAACAGTGAGGATTATGTGGAAAAAACATTTAAGAACCCGATTCCTTTTAATGTTCTATTGTGCCGTCCGATAAAAACTAATTATTCAGTTGTTGAAACAAATTTACATGAATCTGTTTTAAGTTATTTTTACTGATTCATGAAGTAAGCAGTACAAATTAGCTTGAAATTGTGCAAGAAATTTCTTTACTCAAATACGAAAGGCCCGATGTTTTTATCCGGTTCTTTCGTATTTTTGTTTTTTTTGAATACCCTTTCACAAAGGTATTAATAAAACTTATTGAATCTGTAATATATACTTGTTAGACGTTTAGAATCAATCCATTTATGATAACGATGTAAACGCTTCACGTAAACTTGAAGACGTAATAAAAATAGGGAAATTATTTGGAGGTAATTTAAATGACAGAAGCAGTAATCGTGTCAGCATTAAGAACGCCAGTTGGATCATTTGGAGGAGCTTTTAAAGATGTATCAGCCGTTGATTTAGGAGCTGCTGTTGTAAAAAAAGCAATTGACAGTATTGGATTAGATCCAGCAACAATTGATGAAATGATATTTGGAAACGTTTTAAGTGCAGGTTTAGGTCAAAATGTTGCTAGACAAGTAGCAATAAAAGCTGGAATCCCAAAACACGTTCCATCTTTTGCTATCAATAAAGTATGTGGTTCGGGATTGAAAACGGTCGCTTTAGCAGCGCAATCAATTCTTTCAGGAGACAATGAAATTGTTATTGCTGGTGGAACCGAAAGTATGAGTCAAGCACCATACGTATTGCCTGATGCACGATGGGGTAAACGAATGGGTAATGGTCAAATGATCGATACAATGTTGAAGGATGGTTTAACGGATGCCTTTACCGATATTCATATGGGCATAACAGCTGAAAATATTGTTGAAAAATATCAATTTACTCGTGAGCAACAAGACGAATTAGCGGTTCGCAGTCAAAATAATGCTGAGAAGGCTGTAACCTCTGGCCGATTCAAAGAAGAAATCGTTCCAATCGAAGTACCTCAACGCAGAGGAGGACCTAAAGTAATCGATACAGATGAACACCCACGTTTTGGTACAACAAATGAAGCAATGGCGAAATTAAAACCCGCTTTCAAAAAAGATGGTTCAGTAACAGCAGGAAATGCTTCAGGATTGAACGATGGTGCAGCAGTCTTGATCGTTATGAGCCGTGAAAAAGCAGATGAGTTAGGATTGAAACCTCTAGCTACAATCAAGTCATATGCAAGTGCAGGTGTAGATCCAAAAATTATGGGATGTGGTCCAATTCCAGCAACTCAAAAAGCATTGAAAAAAGCCGGTTTAACAGTAGAAGATTTAGACTTGATCGAAGCAAATGAAGCTTTTGCGGCACAAGCATTAAGTGTCATAACAGATTTAAAATTCAACACGGATATCGTTAACGTCAATGGTGGTGCGATTGCTTTAGGACACCCAGTTGGAGCTAGTGGTGCTCGTATCTTGGTCACTTTACTTCACGAAATGGAAAAACGCGATTCAAAACGTGGATTAGCAACGTTATGTATTGGCGGAGGACAAGGAATGTCACTAATCGTTGAACGTTAAGAAATAAAAAATGTATGGCTAGCTAGTAGAAAATTCAAAGAGGAGTATCCAAACATGATGAATGAAACAATGAACCATTTGATCAGTCGAGTAGCTGATTTTTCTAAAACAGTCATACGACCAAATGCTTCTGAATATGATAAAACAGAAGCATTTCCTGAAGAACAACTAAATCAATTAAGTGATATGGGCGTTTTACGGATGCCATTTGATCGGTTGCATGGGGGACTTGGGGGATCATTTAAAGATTTGTTGGAAGTCATTCGGATCGTATCAAGAGATTGTGCTTCAACAGCTAGTATTTTACTGACTCAAACATCTATGAGCCTTTGGCCAATCTATCAATATGGCACTGAACGACAAAAACAGAAGCATCTGCCTGCTATGCTAAGTGGAGAAACCTTTGGTGCATTTGGACTAAATGAGTTAGGGATGGGCAATAATCTTGAAAACATGGAAACTCTTGCAGTTGAAAAAGAAAATTATTGGGAACTAAGTGGGGCTAAAGCATTTGTTTCAAATGCGGGAAAAGCAAACGTTTATTTAATAGGAAGTAAGACCATAGCTAAAGATGGAACAAGCGGATACGGTATCTTTATTATAACAGCTGAAATGCGTGGGCTTACTATAGGAAATAGAGAAGAAAAGATGGGTATACGTGCTCTTCCTGTGGCTTCACTTGAGTTTGACCAGATATGCGTTTCAAAAGAAAATTTATTGGGTGGTAGCTGTAATGGAGCAGAGCAATGCCAATCTATCAGTGATCATATGCGATTGTCAATTGCCGCTCAAGCGATAGGAATCGCTGAAGGATCTTTTGAACGAGCTTTAAACTATGTTAGTCAAGATCGTAAATTTGGGCAACGACTGATTGATCTGCGCAACACACAATTTAAACTCGCTGAAATGTATACAGAATTACAAGCTGCGGCTGCACTGTTGGATCAAGTAGCGAAAAACGATCAACTTGATTCAATAATGGTCGCTATGGTTAAGTTGAAAGCTGCAAATACTAGTATCGAAATGACTGAAATGGCCATTCAAGTAACTGGCGGTTACGGATACATGCGGAACAACGATATCGAACGCTACGTTAGAGATGCTAAGTTAACAGCCATTTATGGTGGTACGTTAGAAACGCAAAAAGATGCAATTGCAAAAAAATGGATTAACTGATCACAAAGAAAAGTACTAGTTACTTATTTAGAGGAGTGAGATGATGGAAATCAAAAAAGTTATGGTAATCGGATCAGGACAAATGGGCAGTGGTATTGCGCAAGTTATGGCACAAGCTGGATATGATGTTATCTTGAACGATATAAAAGAAGAATTTGTGCAACGAGGATTCACTAAGATCGAAAAAGGGTTAACTCGTGAAGTTGAAAAAGGTCGTAAAACAGAAGCCGAAAAACAACGTATTTTAGTTCATTTTACACTTTCAACAGATATTCAAGATGCAAAAGAAGCGCAATTAGTCATTGAAGCAGCGACAGAAAATAAAAAAATCAAATTGTCTATTTTTAAAGAACTAGATGAAATTACAGATAAAGAAACGATTTTAGCCAGCAATACGTCCTCTCTTTCGATTACAGAAATTGCTGCAGCGACAAATCGACCTGAAAAAGTTATTGGATTGCACTTCTTTAATCCGGTTCCTGTTATGAAATTAGTAGAGATCAATCGAGGTTTGGCAACAGATGATGAAACAGCAGCCACTATTAAAGCGTTGAGCGAAAAAATCGGGAAAATTACGATTGATATTAAAGATTCGCCAGGGTTTGCCGTTAATCGTATTTTGATACCAATGATCAATGAAGCCATTTTTACGGTGCATGAAGGCATAGCAACACTTGAAGAAGTCGACGAAGCAATGAAGCTAGGTGCAAATCACCCAATGGGTCCAATTGCTTTAGCAGATTATATTGGACTGGATGTTTGTTTAGCTATTATGGAAGTTTTATATATAGGATTTAATGATTCCAAATATCGTCCTTGTCCGTTGTTGAAAAAATATGTAGAAGCTGGCTGGCTAGGTAGAAAAACCGGTAAAGGGTTTTATGAATATGCTTCATAAGGAGAGGACAACGAAATGACAGAATATAATACACTTACTTTAGAAAAAGCAGAAGGAATCGCTACTTTAACCATTAATCGACCTAAAATGTTAAACGCATTAAGTCAAGAAGTCTTAGAAGAAGTGTCGGTTGCGCTTGATGAGGTGGAGAAAGATGGTGCGATTCGTGTGCTAATCGTGACCGGTTCAGGTACTAAAGCGTTTGTAGCAGGTGCAGATATCAAAGAAATGAAAGAAAAAAATGCAGTTGAAGGAACAATTTTTTCTTCCTTAGGCAATGCGGTTTTTTCAAAATTGGAACAATTACGTCAGCCGACTATAGCTGCCGTTAATGGATTTGCTTTAGGCGGTGGGTGTGAACTTGCTTTAGCTTGTGACATTCGAATCGGCGCTGAAAATGCAAAATTTGGACAACCTGAAGTAGGGTTGGGAATCATTCCTGGATTTGGCGGAACCCAACGCTTGCCACGCCTGGTTGGAACTGGGAAAGCTAAAGAATTGATTTACACAGGAGCAAACGTCGCAGCCGCAGAAGCTTATCGAATTGGTTTACTGAATAAAGTAGTAGCCGTTGAAGACTTGCTAGAAGAAACAAAAGCGATGGCTGAAAAAATAATCAAAAATTCGCCATTAGGTGTAGAAGGCAGTAAAAAATCAATCAATCAAGGCATGCAAATGAGTATACAGCAAGGATTAGCATTGGAATCTGAAGTTTTTGGAGCTTTATTTGCTACTGAAGATCAAAAAGAGGGTATGACTGCTTTTGTTGAAAAGCGTAATGCACAATTTGAAAATAAATAAAAAAGAATCATTCATCTGATTGGGGGATTGTAGTCATGTTAAAATTATACGAAAAAATGTATGAAAAGAAAAAAACAACAGCACAAGAAGCGGTACAATTGATTGAGCCAGGAGAGGGGATCATTTTCCCAATCATGCCAGGCGAACCTCCAGCATTATTGGAAGCGTTACCTATAAATGGGTCGTTAAAAGGAAATACTTTATACCGTATGCTGCCAAGCTTTCCGACCGTGGATATCTCGCCATCTAAGCTAAAACAAGTATCAATATTTTTATCAGGTATGGACAGAAAAGGATTTAATCAAGGCAACATTGATTTACTGCCAAATCACTTTTCGGATATACCGGCATTACTAAAAAAACGTACAGATCGTCCAGTAATCATGGCGACAGTATCGTCAATGGATGAAGACGGTAACTTCTCTTTAGGAACAAGTCCTTCTTATGTTGCTTCATTGATTGAAGATGCAAAAACCATCATTCTTGAAGTCAACAAGAATATGCCACGTACATTTGGTGCCAAAAATACCATTCATATTAGTGAAGTCTCAGCATTAATTGAACACGATTTTGAATTGCCAACTTTACCTAGCCCTAAATTAAGTGAAAAAGATTTGGCTATCGGCAAAATCATTGCTGAAACGGTGAAAGATGGAGATACGGTTCAAATTGGTTTTGGTTCAATGCCAAATGCTGTAATGGACTACTTGATGGATAAACGAAATTTAGGTGTTCATAGTGAGATGCTTCCAGATAAAATTGTGGAACTCTATGCAAAAGGCATTGTCAACAATAAATATAAAACTACTTATCCAACAAAAACAGTTTCTACGTTCGCGATCGGCTCAAAACAATTATATGAATTTATGAATAACAACAGAGATATATTGATGTTGCCCTGTGATATGACGAATGATATTCGCGAAATTGCTAAAATTGATAATTTAAAAGCCATCAATTCGACAGTTGAAGTTGACTTTTTAGGACAATGCAATTCAGAAACGGTAAAAGGTTCGTATTATTCATCTACAGGTGGTCAAGCTGACTTTACTAAAGGAGTTAGACTAGCTAAAAATGGCTGTGGAATCATCTGCTTGTATTCAACAGCTAAGAACGACACTATCTCTACAATTGTACCTGAATTAGCTTTAGGATCAGCTGTATCAACTTCTAAAAATGATATCGATACAATTGTAACGGAGTATGGAAAAGCTGAATTAATTGGGAAAACAGTACAAGAAAGAGCAGAGGCTTTGATTGAAGTAGCACATCCTAAGTTTCGTGAAGAATTGCGACAAAAAGCCATTGAAAAACACTTTATTGTGGAAGAAGTTGCTGAAAAAGAAGAAACAATGGTCATGATGGAAGGGTAATGGAATAAAAAATAAAAGGGTACAAGCCTAGAATTCACTTGAATTCTAGGCTTGTACCTTTTTTTGATTTGGTTATAAACCCTTATTTTGTGCTTTCTCGTAAGATCAAATCGGTAGATAAAGTGATTTTTTTTGCAACGGTTCTTTCACTTGTGACTTTATCCAACCACAAATCAAAGCCCGTTTCTCCCATTAACTCTGTATGCACTTTCACTGTGCTCAATGTAGGATAGATGTATTTGGCTACACTGATATCGTTAAAGCCAATAAGGCTGACCCGCTCTGGTACGGATATTCCTGCTTCTTGTAAGGCTCTTAAACAACCAATGGCCATTGAATCATTTGAAACAAAAAAAGCTTTTGGTAAATCGTCTTTTAACGTTTCAATAGCGTGTTTCATGAGTTCTTGTCCAGATGAAACATTGAATGCTCCAGTAAATACAATCTCTTCTTCATAAAGCTCCACTTGCTTCATATAGTTTTCATAAATGATGGTTCTTTTGTCAATAATCGTTTTAGATTTGTCACCAAAATTTTCTTGTCCAGCAATCAAGCCAATACGACGTTGACCGTGAGTTTGGAAATAGTCAAGAACGGCATTGACGGCTTGTTCAAAATCGATGACAACAGAATCTAATTTACGATGAAGTTGGTCGAAATCAACAAAGCAGATATTCTCTGTCCACGAGGTAAGCTTGTTCACCTGTGAATCACTAAATTTTCCGATTGCGATAATACCTTCTATCTCTGCGCTCATCTCAAAATCAGTATTTTGAAAAACTCGAATGATATCGTAATTCATTTCTTCTGCTCTTTTTTCTACGCCTAAACGAATCGATAAATAATAAAGATCATCTAGTTCTTCTTTTTCGGTGTACCACTGAACGATGGCCAATTTGCCTTGTTTTTTAGATTGCTTCTTTTGATATTTTGTATAGTCTAAAGCTTCAGCGACTTCAAAAATACGCTTTTTTGTGTCATCTCCTACAGATAAAGTATCGTCATAATTCAATACACGAGATACTGTAGAACTTGAAACGCCTGCTTGTTCGGCAATATCTTTGATGGTTGCCAATTTTCTCACCACTTTCTTTGAAGGTACCATTTAGTTTATCATTACTCTTTCTCTATTATAACATGGTATCAAAGCGGTAAGTCGTTTCGGAATGAAAAGTTTCATTAGGATGCAGGATGACGTTCCCAAAACCAGCTTGGTTAATTGCGTTAGGTAGATTTTGCGCTTCTAAAGTAATTCCAGCAAAATGTTCTTGTAAGCTACCTTCATCAGTATGTCGACCATCTAATGTATTGACAGCATAAATCACAACAGCATCTCTATCCGTAACCATTTGAACTTGTCTACCGCTAGCACGGTCAGATAAGATTGCTTCTGGTTTGTTCGCTAGATGCTCAAGAATAAAAGGGTGATCATATCCTGAAACGAGTTTGTTTTGTGGATAGTCGCTTTCAAAACCTTTATTCACAGTATCAGTCGTTCTAAAATCAAACGGTGTTCCATTTACGGGCAACAACTTTCCGGTTGGAATAGAGTCTGCTCGTAGTTCAGCAAAATGGGAGCTAGTTAAAGTCAATTCATGTTGGTTAATCCCTTTAGTTGGCTCTCCTGACAAATTAAAATAGACGTGATTTGTTGGATTAAATAAGGTTGTTTTATCTGTGGTAGCTTGGTAATTGATTTTCCATTCATTCGATTCGTTTAAAGTATAAGTAACTTGAACGGTCAAATTTCCTGGATAGCCATTTTCATGATGTGGACTAGTATAAGTGAAAATCAGCTGAGCTTCATCTTCTGAAGAAACTGTTTCAACAGTCCAAATTTTGGTATCCAAACCATTTATTCCACCATGAGAATGATTGGTTTTATCATTTGTTTCTAGCTTGTAAGGGGTACCTTCTAATGTAAACGACCCTTTATCAATTCTTCCAGCAACTCTACCAATTGTTGCACCGTAATAAGGACGATAATTGGCATACTCATTTAAGTCGGTATAACCTAATAAAATATTTTGAAAAAGTCCATTCTTGTCTGGTGTTTGAATAGAAGTGACGGCAGCTCCATAAGTTATAGCTGAAAGGGATACGCCTTGACGATTCGTCAAAGTATATTCTTGAATGATAGTTTCTGAAAGTTTTCCAAAATCCTTAATTGAAATTTCCATGATATTCCTCCTCATATTTTAGCAAAAAAGGGTTGCAAATTTCTTGAACGCGGCTTTTCCTTCAGCGGATTTTTTGAATACACCCGCATCTTCTAAGACTCGTAGAAAAACAGAACCAACGGCCTCTTCTACAATAGTTCCTACAGTTTCTTTAGTGATGTTGGATGAATTCTTTAATTCATTAGCCCATTGTTTATGCGAAGGATCTAACTGATTAGGTTCTTCTAATAAATAACGTTCAACCTCAGCAAGTTCTTGTTTCAGTCTAGGTGGCAATATAGCAAGACCCATGACTTCAATTAAGCCAATATTTTCTTTCTTTATGTGTTGAACATCCGAATGTGGATGGAAGATGCCATCTGGGTATTCTTTTGAAGTTCGATTATTGCGTAATACCAAATCTAGTTCGTATTTTCCGTCATTATATCTTGCGATAGGGGTGACTGTGTTGTGAAGCTCCCCATCTGTATGAGCTATTATATTTACAGATTCATCTGAATAAGAGCGCCATTTGTCCAAAATCATGCTAGCTGCAGCCGTTAAATCAGCTTGATGAGTACTACTTAAGCGAATAACAGACATAGGCCATTGAACAAGCCCAGCTGCTACAGTCGGATAGTCTTTTAGCTCAAAAGGAAAGTCGATTGCTGCATTTGCCATTGCAAAAGTGTGTTGGCCGCCTTGATAGTGATCATGAGAGAGAATTGATCCCCCAACTATCGGTAAATCAGCGTTAGATCCCACAAAATAATGGGGAAACTGCTCAACTATATTGAGTAGTTTTGCAAATGTCGCTTTTTCTAATTTCATCGGTTTGTGTTCTTGGGATAGAAAAATACAATGTTCTTCATAGTAAGCGTAAGGCGAATATTGCAATCCCCAGTCATTTTGGTTAATCTTTAAACGAATAATTCGATGGTTGCTTCTAGCCGGATGATTTAAATGACCTTCATACCCTTCATTTTCCATACATAAAAGACAAGTAGGGTAGCCAAATGAAGCAGGAGCAGTTTTAGCTAAAGCAATTTGTTTTGGATCTTTTTCTGGTTTAGATAAATTTATTGTAATCTCCAAATCCCCATAAATAGTTGTCTTAGTAAACTCGATGTTTTTTTCAATAGCTCTCGTTTTAATATAATCATTTTCTTGGCTAAGGTTGTAAAAATAAGTTGTAGCAGCTGCAGGACTCTCTTGATATAGCTCCCAAAATTTGCGGTTTATTTCCGAAGGCAGAGGTGTAATAAGGTTCATTATTTTTGATGCCAAGATGTCTCTTTCAGATTCATTGTCAGAGATGATTTTTTTTTTGACAGCATAGTTGACTAAAGAATCCAATACGTCTAAACGATCAGGCAAAAGTGTAGCAGCAGTTAGGTCTGTATTTAATGCTTGTTTTCCAACTAAAGCGAGAAGTTGATTTTGTTTGAGAAGTAAATCTAATGGATGAATGTCTTCATTTATATACCCAATTTGAATGAAATCTGTTATTGCTTGGTCAATCACGCTATTCATCCTTTCTATTCATTTTTAGTATCGTCATAGCCATTTGGAAAAGCATTATGCCAGTTCCAAGCTGAAGCGATAATAGCCTTTATATCTGTATGCTGAGGCTTCCAACCTAAGATGTTTCTTGCTTTTTCACTCGAAGCAATCAAAGTACTTGGGTCACCAGCGCGGCGTGCAGTCACTACCGCTGGAATCTCTTTTCCAGTAACTTCTCGAGCGGTATCCAACATTTGTTTGACTGAAAAACCGGCACTGCTACCTAAATTAAAAATAGTGCTTTGATTTCCAGCCTTCAAATAGTCAAGTGCTAAAATATGGGCTTCAATTAAATCGACGACGTGGACATAGTCACGAATACAAGTTCCGTCAGCTGTTGGGTAATCGTCTCCGAAGATAAGCATTTCTTTACGCTGACCCAAAGCAGTTTGGAGGATAAGCGGCACTAAGTGTGATTCAGGCGAATGGTCTTCACCAATACTGCCGTCTAATTTTGCTCCGGCAACATTAAAATAACGCAAAGCAACAAATTTCATATCATAAGCGTGATCACACCATTTTAAAATGTTCTCCATCATTAATTTTGTTTCTCCATAAGGACTTTCAGGATTCGTATCAGCAGTTTCTTTGATTGGAATCTCTTTAGGTTCGCCATAAGTGGCAGCTGAAGAAGAAAAGACAATTAATTTCACGCCGAATTTTTGCATAACTTCTAAGACTACCTGCGTTCCATAAACATTATTATTAAAATATTGTAAAGGTTGTTGCATAGATTCTCCAACTAATGAATGAGCTGCAAAATGAAGAACTCCTTCGATAGCTTCTTTTTCAAAGATAGATTCCATAAACGACTTATCACGAATGTCTCCTTGATAGAAGCGTGCTTTTTTGTGAACAGCTTGTTGATGTCCTGTGCGCAAGTTGTCGATTACTGCAACATCATACTGTTTTTCAATTAACTGATCGACAGCGTGAGAACCAATGTATCCTGCTCCACCTAACACTAATACGGTCATAAGTTTTCTCCCTCAAGTACTTTAGGACCATCACTGATTTGAGCAATGTAAAATTCACCTGGATAACCGACTTTCTCTTGATACTGTTTGCCAACTTGACCGATAAAATCATCAATCGCATTATTTTCAACAATAGCAATGGCACATCCACCAAAACCAGCACCAGTCATTCGAGCACCTAACACACCTGATTGGTCCCAAGCAGCTTGAACCAAAGCATCTAACTCTAAGCCAGTTACTTCATAGTCATCTCGTAAAGAAATGTGTGATTCGTTCATTAACTTGCCAAATTCTGCTAATTTACCAGCTTTTAATGCGGTAGCAGCTTTCAATGTCCGTTGGTTTTCGGTCACAGCATGTCGTGCTCGTTTTAGAATAGTTTCATTTGAAAGAATTGCTTTGTGCTCATCAAATGTTTTTTCATCCATAGCACCTAATGAAGAGATATTAAGTTCTTTTTGAAATTCTGCTAGAGCTTGATCACATTCACTGCGACGTTCATTGTATTTAGAATCAGCTAACTCACGCCTTTTTTTAGTATTCATAATCACGATAGAATGATCTTTTAAGACTACTGGAATCATTTCATATTCTAAGGTGTTGCAGTCTAGCAAGATTGCAGTATCTTTTTTCCCTTTTCCTATTGCAAATTGATCCATGATTCCTGAGTTGACTCCGATAAACTCATTTTCAACTCGTTGTCCCGTTTTTATTAGATCTAATCGGTCTAACTCTAACTCAAATAAATCTTGAACGATAAAACCAGTCAATAGTTCAATAGAAGCAGAAGAGGAAAGTCCAGCTCCATTTGGAATAGTTCCGTAATATAGAATATTTAATCCATGATCAATAACGTAGCCAGCTTCTTTTAAAAATTTAATCATTCCTTTAGGGTAATTAGTCCATTTGTCTGCTGGATCATATTCTAAATTGTTTAAGTCAATCGTAATCACGCCTAATTCAGAAAAATTTTCAGAATAGAGTTTGATTAGAGTATCATCTCTTTTGGTGGCTAGGCCATAGGTTCCTAAAGTGATAGCGCAAGGAAACACGTTTCCTCCATTATAGTCTGTATGTTCGCCAATTAAATTAATTCTTCCTGGAGAGAAGAACGCTTTCATATCTGATTGTTTAAATAACTCCTCGAATCTGTTTTTCAGTGTGTTTAAGTCCATTTTTAAATATCCTCCTTAAGAATAGGTTATTGTCATCAGTTTAATTAATTTAGTAAATAAAATCAAGTAAATTTAGTAAAATTTTAAAAAAGAGAATAACCATAGCAAAATGGACCAGTGTAATTTCTGAGACCGTTTTGTTATGGTTATTAGGATTGGTTGATAAGCTAATTAAAAGAAGACAGCTCTTTAGCTTTCTATATATGTTAACCGTGGAGCCCGCTATTCTTTAATTCGGGTTTTTGAATGAAGTCAATTCTATCTTATAATAGTTCCATTTTTTGTAACTAATCACGACTTCAGCTACAGTTCCATCTTGTAAAATAGTTTTCTTTTCTTGTCTGATAGTAGGTTCGTTTGTTCCCATTTTTAATAATTCAGCAACCCAGTCATCTGTAGGAAAACAAATTTCATTGGTTTCTTTCGATTCTTCGTCGTACATGTAGATATTGAAATCATCTTTAAAGCGATTATAAATGGAATCATAATAGTCAAGACTTGGAATGTCCTGTTTAATAAACTTGTTGGGAATATACGAAAGATGCAATAAAAAAGGATCATCATTAACTTTTCTCAAGCGAATAATTTCATAATAATCTTCCTTTTTTCTTAATTGTAGTTCTTTTCGTTTTTCCTCATCCTTTTGAATCTTCATACTTAAGACTTCAACGGTTTCTGGTTCGCCAGAATAAACTTCTATATCTGAGAATCCAACCAGTTTCCGTTTCCGTGAGCGTGAAACATACGTCCCTTTTCCTTGATAGCGGACAAGATAACCATCATTTGCTAACTCTTGGATGGCTCTAATAACGGTAATTGAGCTGACATTATAAATTTTTACTAACTCTGCTTCACTATAAAAACGATCGCCATGTTTAAACTCTCCAACTTCAATTTTTTTGAGTAAATCATCTTTAATTTGTTGATACTTTGGGATTCTCATGCTTTTCTCCTTGCTATACCATTTATTTAATATACTAACTTAAAAAAAGGAATTTTACCAATTATTTCTTTCTTTAGTAAATTTTTTTCTTTTTTACTAAAAAATGATTGACAGAAAGCAACTTAGTATATTAATATATTAAATGTAAACGTTTTAAGAAAGGGGAACCTAATGAATACATTTGAAGTGAAAGAAGAATTTTTACTAAATGGTGAACCATTTAAAATTATATCAGGAGCTATTCATTACTTTAGAATTCTCCCTGAGGATTGGTACCATTCATTATACAATTTAAAAGCCCTTGGGTTTAATACAGTAGAAACCTATATTCCTTGGAATGTACATGAAACTAAAGAAAGAGAATATGATTTTTCTGGTCAGTTAGATATTCAACGATTTGTTCAAACAGCAAAAGAATTAGGTTTGTTTGTAATTCTTCGACCGTCTCCTTATATTTGTGCAGAATGGGAATTTGGAGGACTGCCTGCATGGTTACTCACTTATAAAAATATGCGCATTCGTTCTTCTGATCCACAGTTCATTGAAAAAGTTTCTAGTTATTATAAAAAACTTTTTGAACAAATTGTACCGTTACAAGTAACTTCAGGTGGACCGGTTATTATGATGCAGTTAGAAAATGAATATGGGTCTTATGGTGAAGATAAGGAGTACTTGAAAACACTTTATGAGTTAATGCTAGAATTGGGCGTAACGGTTCCAATTTTCACATCAGACGGAGCTTGGAAAGCAACTCAAGAAGCAGGAACAATGACGGATCTTGATATTTTGACCACAGGAAATTTTGGCTCCCAATCAAAAGAAAATTTTAAAAATTTGAAAGAGTTTCATGAATCAAAAGGAAAAAATTGGCCTTTAATGTGTATGGAATATTGGGGTGGTTGGTTCAATCGCTGGAATGATCCCATCATAAAAAGAGATGCACAAGATTTAACAAATGATGTAAAAGAAGCATTAAAAATTGGAAGCCTAAATCTTTATATGTTTCATGGCGGAACTAATTTTGGTTTCATGAATGGTTGTTCAGCAAGATTAGGAAAAGATTTACCTCAATTAACGTCTTATGACTATGATGCACCATTAAATGAACAAGGAAATCCAACGAATAAATACGATAGTTTGCAAAAAATGATGAAAGAAAGTTTTCCAGGGATTGAACAACATTCTCCGCTAGTTAAAAATAGTATGAGCATCACGGATGTTCCAGTTGTTGGAAAAGTAAACCTGCTTTCTATTATCGATCGTATTGCGGATAAACAAGAATCAAAATACCCAAAAACAATGGAAGCATTAGGACAGCAATATGGCTACACGTTATATAGAAGTTTTGTAACAAAAGACAGTGACGAAGAATTTTACCGTGTAATAGACGGAAGCGATCGAGTACACTTTTTCCTGAATGAAGAAAAAATTGCTACACAGTACCAAGAAGAAATTGGCGAAAAAATATACGGTTCACCTATAGCGGGTTCTAATCAGCTAGATGTATTAGTAGAAAATATGGGACGTGTCAATTATGGGCATAAATTATTAGCAGATACACAACAAAAAGGAATTCGAAGAGGTGTCATGTCTGATTTGCACTTTATTACGGATTGGGAACAGTACAGTTTAGATTTTTTGAAACCGTTAACGATAGATTTTAATGAAGAATGGAAAGAGAATGCACCTTCTTTTTACCAGTATAAGGTCACAATTGATACACCAGAAGATACCTTTATCAACATGGAATTATTTGGTAAAGGAATTGTCCTAGTAAATGGGTTTAATATTGGACGATTCTGGAATGTAGGACCGACACTGTCTTTATATGCTCCAAAATCTCTCTTTAAAAAGGGAGAAAATGAGATTATTGTTTTTGAAACAGAAGGTATTTGGTCAGAGACAATAAGTTTAGAAAAAGAACCAAAATTTAAAAAAATGGATAAGGAGGAAGAGTAATATGAGTATCACAGCAGTAAGAATAGATGGAAGATTGATTCACGGACAAGTTGCAAATCTTTGGACTACAAAATTAGGTATTAACAGAATCATGGTTGTAGATGATGGAGTAACGACGAATGCAATTGAAAAAAGTGGTTTGAAATTGGCTACTCCAGCAGGGGTTAAATTAAGTATTTTGTCGATTGAAAAAGCAGCTACAAATATATTGGCTGGAAAATATGATTCACAACGATTGCTGATTATTGCAAAGAAACCAAATCGTTTATTAAAACTGGTGGAATTAGGGGTACCTATTAAAAAAATTAATGTGGGGAATATGTCTCAATCGGATGACTCAAAATCTATTACAAGATCGATTAACGTTATAGAAGAAGATATTGAAAACTTTAAAAAACTTGATGAAAAAGGTGTCGAGTTGGTATCGCAAATGGTGCCAAATGATCGTGAAGAGAAATTTATGGACTTGTTAAAACAACATATTTAATAAATAAAGATAGATAGAGGAGGAAAAATAATGGCAGTAGCATGGTGGCAGATAATATTATTAACGCTTTACGCAGGGTATCAAATTTTAGATGAATTGCAAGTTTATACTGGGCTTGCTCAACCGGTATTTGCCGGATTAGTAGCGGGTTTAATTATGGGTGACGTAACAACTGGACTTATTATTGGTGGAAGTATGCAATTAACCGTTTTGGGTATAGGTACATTTGGGGGTTCATCAAAAATTGATGCTAACTCTGGTACCGTTTTGGCTACAGCTTTTTCAGTAGGAATTGGAATGAATCCGGAGCAAGCAATCGCTGCAATCGCAGTTCCAGTAGCAGGATTAATGATTCAAATGGATATCCTAGGACGATTTGCAAATACATTCTTTGCACATCGTATTGATACAAAAATTGAAGAAATGGACTACAAAGGCATTGAACGCAATTATCTTATGGGTGCTCTTTCTTGGTCATTATCAAGAGCAGTTCCAGTCTTATTAGCATTGAGTCTAGGTGGAAGTTTTGTTAATTCTATTGTAGGCGTTCTAAACAATCAATTGTTGTGGTTAGGTAATGGATTAGCTGTAGCTGGTGCTGTTCTACCTGCAGTTGGGTTTGCTATCTTATTAAGATACTTACCAGTGAAAAAACACCTGCCGTACTTGATTTTAGGATTTGTTATTACCGCATTGTTAACAACAGTATTTGGAAATATTCAAGTACTTGGCGGATCTGTAGCAGGTGTAGTAGACGGATTTGCAAATACATTTACAGGTATGCCAATGTTAGCTATTGCATTGATTGGCTTTGCCTTTGCTTTTAAAGAATATAAACGAACAACAGAAGCCCCAAAAACGCAACACACAACTAATTCTGCATCAGAGGAAGGGGAAATAGAAGATGACGAAATCTAATTATAAATTGACCAAAAAAGACTTTAACCAAATTAATAGAAGAAGTTTGTTTGGATTTCAACTTGGTTGGAATTACGAACGTATGCAAGGATCTGGGTATCTGTATACGATATTACCGCAATTAAGAAAATTGTATGGTGATGGTACACCAGAGTTGAAAGCAATGATGAAAACACATGCTCAATTCTTCAACACAAGTAACTTTTTAAATACAATCGTTACAGGGATTGATATGGCGATTGAAGAAGAAGAAGGTATTGATGCACAAGAATCAATTGCTGGGATTAAAGTTGGTTTGATGGGACCATTCGCTGCAATTGGAGACTCAATTTTCGGAGCTTTATTGCCAACTATTTTTGGAGCATTAGCAGCTAATATGGCCGTAAGCGGAAACCCAATAGGCGCATTTATATGGATGATCGTTAACTTTGCGGTAATGTTCTTCCGTTGGAAACAACTTGAAATTGCTCATAAAGAAGGAGTATCACTTGTTACAACCATGCAGAGTCGACTAACAGCTATCACAGATGCAGCTACATTATTAGGTGTATTTATGGTTGGTGCTTTAGTAGCAACCATGATCAATGTTCGTTTATCTTGGACACCTATGATTGGCGATTTAGTTGTTGATGTACAAAATAACGTTGATATGATTATGCCTCGTCTGTTACCAGCTGTAATCGTTGGAGCTGTCTATTGGTTATTAGGTAAAAAGAATATCACCTCTACTAAAGCTATCTTTATTGTATTAATAGTTTCTATCGCTTTATCTGCATTAGGCGTGATTTCAAAATAAGAATCAAGTGAAGGAATGAATAGAATGAAAAGTTTGATACTCGTAAGCCATGGAGATTTCAGTACAGAATTAAAGAAGAGTGCAGAAATGATACTAGGTTCACAAGAAAATATTTTCACGGTATCTTTATTGCCACACGAAGGTGAAAAAGAATTTACTGAGAAATTTGATGCAGTAGCTGATTCGTTAGAGGGAGATTATATTGTATTCTCTGACTTATTGGGTGGCACTCCTTGTAACATCGTTTCAAAAAAAATTATGAACGGTGCTCATTTTGATCTATATACGGGTATGAACTTGCCAATGATCATTAGTTTTGTAAATGCAACATTGATTGGCAATCCGCTTTCAGTTTTAGAGGAAACGAAAGAGAGCATCATCAAAGTAAATGATTTATTAGAAGCAAATGATTTTGATGAAGAAGATGAATAGATTGGAGTGAAATGAACGTGCAACTATTTACTAAATCACAAAATGAATTAAAGGATCTTGGAGCAGCGATTACGACTCAAGAAATCATACAACAACCTGGGCTTTGGGAAGAAGCCTGGGATAACTATCAAGATAAAAAAGATGTAATAGACTCTTTTTTGCAACAAATAAAAAAAGAGTCCTCTAGTAAAATACGTGTAGTTTTTACTGGAGCAGGAACATCGGCTTATGTTGGGGATACTGTGCTACCATACTTAAATAATGCGGGAGATACAGATTCATTTATTTTTGAAAGTATTCCAACAACGGACCTTGTTTCTTCCCCAAAAGATTATCTGCATGAAAATGATTGGACGGTATTGGTTTCATTTGCAAGAAGTGGAAACAGCCCTGAAAGTGTTACAGCAGTTTCCAATGCGAATAAAGTCGTGAAAAATATTCGACACATCACCATTACTTGTGCAGCAGATGGAGCTTTAGCAAAAGCAGCAGCCACAGATAAAGAAAATTTATTGTTACTAATGCCTGAACGATCAAATGATCAAGGATTTGCTATGACGGGAAGTTTTACTTGTATGACATTGACTGCATTACTGGTTTTTGATCAGTCCTCTGTGGCTGATAAAGAAAGTTATGTGATGACTGCAACTAAAATGGGCAAAGAAGTGATTGAACATGAAGGAAACTTAGATAAATTAGTAGCGGTTGACTTCAATCGCATTGTTTATTTAGGATCCGGCAGCTTAGCAGGTTTAACACGTGAAGCACAGCTAAAAGTATTAGAATTAACAGCTGGGAAAATTGCAACAATGTTTGACTCCTCTATGGGATTCCGCCATGGACCTAAATCATTTGTAAATGAACAAACGCTGGTCTTTGTTTTTGTAAGCAATGACCCCTATACCCGTAAATATGATTTAGATATTTTAGAAGAAATACAACAGGATCAAATTGCTATGCAAACAATAGCGATAGCTCAGCCTGTTGAAGGACAAAATTTTTCTGGTACAACAATTGATTTTGATAACCAGCATTTGCTCTTGCCAGAAGCTTATCTTGCGTTGCCATTTATCATGGCAGCACAGACCGTTTCGTTACTAGCTTCTATTAAAGTGACTAATACACCGGATACTCCTTCTAAATCTGGAACGGTTAATCGAGTAGTCAAAGGTGTAACGATACACGAGTACAAGGACTAATCAAAAAAAGGGATGAAAAGATGGGAACCTATTATATATACGCGAGCCGGTTTTTCTTGCCGAGTGGAATAAAAGGTGAAGGCTATCTAGCGGTTAAAGATGGAAAGTTTGGGTCGTATATAAAGGAATTACCTAATGAAAATGAGCAAGTTCTTGATTATTCAGGAAAATGGATTACACCTGGCCTTGTGGATACACATATTCATGGATTTATGGGTCATGATGTGATGGACAATGACTTTGAAGGCCTCAAGGCAATATCAAAAGGGTTATTAAGTTGTGGTGTAACGTCCTTTTTACCTACTACACTGACTTCAGATATTGAAACTTTAAATCAAGTGAGTCGGACAATCGGGGATCACTATCAAGAAGTACAAGGAGCTAAAATTCGTGGTATTTTCTTTGAGGGACCTTTTTTTACAGAAGAACACAAGGGGGCGCAAAATCCTCGGTTCTTCCAAGATCCTAATCTAGAGATTTTTCATCATTGGCAAGAATTATCAAAGGGCTTAATAAAGAAAATTGCTATTGCTCCAGAAAGAGCAGGAGCAGTTCACTTTACCGAAAATGTAGTCAAAGAAGGGGTAACTGTTGCCCTGGCGCATAGTTCTGCAACATATGAACAAGCTGGAACAGCTGTTTCTTCTGGTGCTTCAATCTTTGTTCACACATACAATGGAATGAGTGGTATGAACCACAGAGAACCTGGAATGGTTGGAGCAGCTATGACAACAAAAGATACTTTTGCTGAGTTGATTTGTGATGGACACCATGTCCATCCAGCAGCGGCAGATGTTTTAATAAAAGCAAAAACGCCAGAACATATTGTTTTAGTCACCGATTGTATGAGAGCTGGTGGAATGCCTGAGGGAGATTACACTTTAGGAGACTTTCCAGTTGAAGTAAAAGACGGAGCAGCTCGTTTAAAAGAAAATGGAAGCCTAGCTGGTAGTGTTCTGAAATTGATGGATGCTGTCAGAAATGTTTGTGATTGGGATAGTGCAACCATTGAAGAGACAATTCGAATGGCTTCTATCATTCCAGCAAGAAGCTGTCATATCGATGATTGTTGTGGCAGTTTACAAGCTGGTCATGATGCGGATTTTTTAGTGATAGATCCTCAATTGAAGTTACATGAAACCTATTTAAATGGTGTATCTGTTTACAAAAATGATAACTAAAGGATGAAGAAAATGCTAAAAATTTCAAAAGCAAAAAAGGCAGCAATGGATCGTTTATCTACTAAAGAAGGCTTTATAGAAGCTTTAGCTATTGATCAACGCGGTGCTTTAAAAAAAATGATTAAAGCAGAAGGTCAAGAACCAACTGATGAACTCATTATTGAATTCAAAAAATTAGTATCTGAAGAATTAACGCCATATGCTTCTTCTATTTTATTGGATCCTGAGTTTGGTATAGAAGCAGCTGATGCTCGCCATGCTGAAGCTGGATTACTATTAGCCTATGAAAAAACAGGCTATGACGTGACAATTCCTGGACGATTACCTGACTTGTTAGAAGACTGGTCAGTAAAGGGCTTAAAAGATAAAGGTGCAGATGCAATCAAATTCTTGCTTTATTATGATGTAAATGAGGAACCTAAAATAAACCATCAAAAGCATGCTTTTGTAGAACGTTTAGGAAGCGAATGTTTTGGAGAAGATATCCCGTTCTATTTAGAACTACTGTCTTATGATAAAACTATTCAAGATAATAATTCTAACGACTATGCAAAAGTTAAACCTCGTAAAGTAATCGATATGATGAAAGAATTTTCCAAACCTCAATATAAAGTTGACGTGTTAAAGGTAGAAGTACCTGTCAACATGGATGTAGTTGAAGGTTTTGGGAAAGAAGCTGTTTATACAAAAGAAACTGCTGCAGCTTATTTTAAAGAACAAAGTGAATCAACACAGTTACCGTTTATTTTTCTTAGTGCTGGTGTGTCTGCAAACTTATTCCAAGAGACGCTTGAATTTGCAAAAGAAGCAGGTTCTACTTTTAGTGGTGTTCTTTGTGGAAGAGCAACATGGAAAAATGGTGTTCACCACTTTGTAGCAAATGGAGAAGACGCTACTAGAAAATGGCTTCAATCAGAAGGCAGAGAAAATATTGAAAGTTTAAACAAAGTAGTAGAACGCACAGCTACTTCTTGGCATGAAAAAGTAGAAGTAAGTGAATTAGTGAGATAGAATTAATAAAGAAAGCTATCTTATAAATTTAGAGATAAAAGAAAAATCGTTGCTTACAGATGTGAGCAACGGTTTTTTGTTGAGTCATAATCCTAAAAAAATATTTACGGTATATTCTAGATTTACTCGGCAGAAAAACAATCGTTATCAAATTCATCATGGTAATAAATTATCAGATAATCTGTCAATAAGACTGTTAGTCGTTAAGTTCGTTCGAAATATTCATTTAAAATTTCCGACTAGAACCGCCACCGCCAGAACGACCACCGCCACCAGAGCGTCTGCTTGATTTCCTATTTCTTCCAGAACCGGATTTATTTCTACGCCCACTTGAACCGCCGCCACTACCAGGGGTGAAAACAGCAAAAGCTATACCCACAATAATAATAAGCACATTAAAGGGTTTTAAACTCTTAAAAAAACGAATAGTAGATGGAATAAAACCCTTGTCACGCGGTGTAGTGTTGAGCGTTTCAATGACTTTTGAATTACTAGAAGCTAAAGTTGCCTCAATATCATACTGGTATTCGGTAGCTACTTCTATTGCAGTAGCTCTAAATATCTGTTGAAGCCCACTATCGAATAAATTGTTGCTTAAATAAGTTATGTTATTATCTAATATTTTTCCTGTTTTTCCATCTGTTAGAATGCCTTCTAAACCGTAGCCAACTTCGAAACGAATTTCTCGTTCCTTTAAAGCTAGTAAGATGAGGACACCATTATCGTAGTCAGTATTTCCAATTTTCCATTTTTCGAATAAGGCAGCACTATAGTTTTCAATGGTTTCACCATCTAATGAATCAATGACGGTTACAACAATTTGAGGTTTTTCAACTGTTTGTTCATAAGTATCATTTATATTCATGATCAGTTCTTTAGTATCAGGGGTTAAAATGTTCGGCTCATCATAATAGTAAAAATCAGATGTAGCATCTGGCAATTCAATAGCGACTACCGATTGAACGGGTAGGAATACAAATAAAGCAATTATTCCAAAAGCCGTTATCAAATAGGGCCAATTCTTTTTTAGTGTGATATGCATATTTTGATCAGCTCCTTTCGTTAGTTAAAGCACCTCTAATAGGATACTAACATTAATACTATAAAGTTCCTTAATGTTAGTTTATCATAGAATGAATTTCAGCCGATAAAGATTATACTAATAAAAAAGATAAAGAGGCAACCAATAATTGTACTAAAATTGGCTGTCTCTTTATCTGATTTGTGTTAGGAAAAATTAAGAAAGTTGTCTTTTTTCAATCCCAATAATACCGAAAGCTCCAGGACCACCGTGACTTGAAATAACGGATCCAGCAGTGAACCATGAGAAGTTATTGAAACCGGCTTCTTGTAACAGTACTGTAGCAAGTTGTTTATGGTCTTCACTCAATCTTTTTGTGCCACCAATAATCACTGTTTCTGGATCAATATCATAATTTTTTAGGAAGTCTTTAATAGTATTTTTCAAACAACGATCAAAGGATCCACGATATTTTTTAGAAGCGACCAAGTATCCATCTTTTAAAATAATTGTAGGGTGAAGATTTAAAAGAGAAGCACCAAGATAAGCTACATTTGAAACTCGTCCTCCCGCTTTCAAGTAAAGCAAAGACTGAGGTAAGAAAACGAAACGAGTTCGCTCGCGAACATCTTCAACAAAAGACACAATCTCTTCAGCTGTAGCAGCTGGATTTTTTTCGATAAATTTTGCTGTTGCAACAATGACAGCAGTTAATCCACCTGAAACATTCTTGCTGTCTACAAGATGAATGTTTTTAAAATCTTGAGCAGCAATATTACACGAATTATATGAAACAGTGGTTACTGCTGAATAAGCAATATGAATGATGTGTGCTTCAGGATATTGAGTAAGAATATGTTTGAAAACATTACTATTATCCTGTGGAGTCGTTCCTGCAGTTTTAGGCAAAGTGCCTGTTTGATCATAAAAACGATAAACGTCTTCAACATCAAAGCTGCCATCGTCAAGCGTTTCCAAACCCATTGTGACGTGCATTGGAATAACTTGTACATTGTAACGATTGATAAGTTCTGAGGATAAGTCAGAGCCGCTTTCGGTAGTAATAATAAATTGAGTCATATGTTCCTCCAAATGTCGTTTCGTTTAGTTGTATTTATCATAGCATATGCAAAAGGGAAGAGATACTACTAGTAGTGTATTAAACATAATCAAATTAAATAATTAGATAATCAGTATAGGTTATCTTCAAGTATTTCATAGAAATTATTGTTTTTTCAAGAAAAAAGTATTACAAGTAACTACACATCAAAAAAATATTGGTCAATGGAGTGACCCGATAAAATTAAATGGTGTTGGTTTTGATGCATTTTTGTTCCATGATGAAGACGGGAAAAATACCTTGTTCAAATGGAATGGGATCGTCGTGAATATTGTTATCCGTTTAATGGAATTAAACTTACCGAGTATTCTATTAACCAGCAAATGTTGCCTCCAAAAACAGCTAAAATCATTTATCAGGGAACGGATGTTAAATTGGTTGAAGGCTCCCACATTTATAAAATTTTTGGGAACTATTATTTGTTTGCTGCAGAAGGTGGAACAGTTTATACCCATCAAGAAGTCGTTGCTCGTTCAGAAGAACTTTTCGGTGAGTTCGAAACTCAACCGGGTGAAGCATTCTTAGCAGCCTATGACTCTCCAAGGAACTATCATCAAAAGTGTGGCCATGGATCTTTAGTTGAAACCCCTAGTGGAGAATGGTACTTTGCCCATTTAACAGGTAGACCCTGTCAGCATAAAACAGAATCAGCAATTAGTCCTAGATGTGGGTGCGCATTAGGAAGAAAAATGCCCCATGTTGTCGGTGGAAAACAAGGAGCAAGAGAAGTTGAAGCACCACCAGCATCCTTACATTATGAAAATCTTCCAACAATTCTGCTAGAAGATGATAAAAGTTATAACAAACAGACTGTTTTTTCATTTTATATTGAATAAACAAAGCATATTACATGATACTCATTGATTATTCCTTTACACTGGAAGCAGTAAAATATTCATAGAAAGGATGAAAGTAAGATGACAAAAATAGAAAAATTCGAATTAAATGATGGAACAAGTTTACCAGCTATTGGATTTGGTACGGTAAATATCCAAGGAGCTACTGGTGTGAACAGTGTACTCACGGCAATTGATGCGGGTTATCGACTTATCGATACTTCAACTAACTATATGAATGAGGGAATGGTAGGAGAAGCTATCCGACGCTCGTCTATTCCGCGTGAAGAATTGATGATCAATTCCAAGTTGCCCGGAAAAGCGCATGAATATGATAAAGCCATCAAGATGATCCAAGAATCATTGTATCGTATCGGGATTAACTCTTTTGATAAATATTTGATTCATTGGCCATTACCTAAACAAGGCAAATATGAAGAAGCATGGCAAGCATTAGTGGATGCAAAAAAATTTGGGTTAATTAAAACAATTGGTGTATCTAATTTCTTACCTGAACATCTTGAACGCATTATTGAAAAGACTGGCGTTACTCCTGCTACAAATCAAATTGAACGCCATCCTTATTTTAATAATAAAGAGTTGGTTGAAGCCAATAAAAAATTAGGTATTCTTACGGAAGCTTGGAGTCCCTTTGGGCGTGAAATCAATGATGTATTAGAAAATGAAACGATTGTTGCAATTGCTGAAAAATATGGCAAAGAACCTGCGCAAGTCATTATTCGTTGGAACTTGCAAAATGGGGTTATGCCAATTGTAAAAGCTTCTTCTTTTAGTCACCAGAAAGCCAATCTTGCTGTCTTTGATTTTGCATTAAACGATGAAGATATTCAAAAAATTGATGCTTTAGATAAAGGTGAAGCTGGCAGAGTAGAAGGACAACATCCAAATGAATACGAAGAATTTGATTAAAGAAAGATAAGGTAAAAATCGATTTTTCTAACAAAAAAGATCATCAGTAGCAATGGAAAATGACACTACAGAGGTTAATCAGTTAATGATTTCCTTCATAGTGTTATTTTTTTGTACTGTTTTATTTCTCTTCGATATGTTGTACCCCTAAACAAAAAAATTACCTCGTTATTTGATTTTCGGACTAATACCATAGTAATGAGACTCTAATTACTGTTTGGTATGCTTGCAAGCGCAATGACTCTAGCAGCAACCTAGTAAGGGCTTTTTTTTACTTAAATAGAAAATGAAACAAAGTAGATAGGAAGCTCTGGGAATGATATTGCTGAATAATGGGAGGAAAAAGGCTATAATATAGCAATGTCCGTTGACAAGAGACATTAAGAGTCTATGATGAATGCTGGAAAACTATTAAAGTATACTTATGAGGAGCGGAACCTATGGTAGATTTTTCAAATCGAAAAAAAGAAATGCTGTCTTTATTATTGAAAAGTGATGAATATATTAAGAGCGATTACATTGCCGAAGAAATAGGGATATCAAGTAAAACAGTGCAACGAGAAATTAAAAATATTAATGTGCTTTTAAGAGAATTGAAAACAGATAGTATAGAATCTTCAAGAGGAAAAGGCTATATAATTCCTCTTGAATCAAAAAAATCTATTCAATTAGTTTTTAAAGATTATGAAGATAAGGATGCTTTGGTTCCAAACATGCAACAGTCTCGTATTGAGTGGATAATCAGAAAGTTTGCTGTTTTAAGTATGGAGAAAAAAGAATGCACCTTAGAAAAATTAGCTGATGAATTATTTGTAAGTTTGACAACGCTAAAAAAGGATATGAACAGCGTAAAAGATACTTTACAAAAATATCACATTCAACTAGCTAAAATCTCTAATAAGGGACTAAAACTACAAGGAGAAGAAAAAAACATCCGCCAATTAATTGTAGACTATTTAGTTCTTGAGCAAAGTGAATTGAAGTTAGATAGAATATTCAGCATATCATCAACCGATAAGGTTTCCGTTGAAGAAATTGTAATCCGGAATATTAGAAAATATCAAATTCCGATAACGGATATTGGTTTTAGAAATCTGATTATTCACGTAGAAATTGCTGTTTCAAGGCTCCGATTCCAGAATATCAGTGTTGAACAAAAGCCAAATATAATCGAAGAGCACTCCGAGGAATACCAGTGTGCAAAGGCAATTTCCAAAGAAATAGAAACGAAAATTAATTTAATCATTCCTGAAAATGAAATAGTTAACATTTATTTGCATCTACTGGGGCAAAAAAGAATGTTGGTAAGTGAAGACACATTAAAAAGTAGACTAGAGACTCCTGAAAGCGAATTAATAGAAAGGGTCATAGTTGAAATTAATGAAATGTATCAATTGGATTTTAGACAGGATGCTATATTGAAAAATGGTTTGCTCTTACATCTTGAAAGTGCATTGCATAGAATCCGGCTAAATATGCCGATTAACAATGAATTAATTGAAGAAATAAAAGATAATTATCCATTTCCAATGCAACTAGCAAAACTTTTAGCTAGTTCTCTAGAAACAAATTTTGACATTAAGATTGATATCAATGAAGTTGGTTTTTTAACGTTACATTTCTGTGGTGCTCTCGAAAGAGCAGATTCAATTCAATCAAATAAAGAAATACGAGCCGTGGTAGTTTGTACAACAGGTTTAGGAACCTCAGTTTTATTAAAGGCTAAACTTCAATCTAAGATTAACTTGAATATTAAAGTTGTTGGCGTATATGCACTGTACCAATTGGATGATATAGAATTTACAGATGTTGATATTATTATATCTACTGTACCTTTGTCAAAAAAATATTCAATTCCAGATGTAGTGATTACACCAATTGTTAGCAACAACGATATAGAAAAAATTCATGAATTTATAACGTATGGATCTAATGAGTTTTCTATCTCTAGTTTATTTTGTAAAGAGCTATTTTTTACTGATTTAAACTGTAAAACAAAAGATGAGTGTTTATCAATAATGACAGACAAATTATATCAGCTAAGTTTTATAGATGATAAGTGTAAAGAATCAATTTATGCTCGAGAGGAGATGGCAACTACTGAAATTGGTAATGGGGTATGTGTACCACATAATATGGACGGAAAAGTTTTTCGCTCCTCTATCTGTATAGGGATTTTAAAAGATCCAATTTTATGGGAATTCGGAAAAGTTCAATTGATTATTATGATTGTTGTAGATAAAAAAGCAATCAGAGAATACAATGAACTATTTTTAGAAATATATGAAAAAGTTGATTTTCAATACAAAGTAGATGAATTTATAAAACAAAAAGATTTTAATTACTTAAAAAAATTATTTAATTAGGAGGAAAAAATAATGAAAAAAATAATTGTAGCGTGTGGAGCAGGTATCGCAACTAGTACGGTAGCTTTAAGAAAATTAAAAGATGGTATGGAAGCTAGAGGTAAAGCGGATTCTGTAACATTTACACAAACTTCATTGGCTGAACTACCTTCAATGGTAAGTGGGCACGATTTAATCGTAACAACAGCACAAGGTGGGACGGGTTATGGCGTGCCTGTTATTTCAGGATTAGGTTTAATCACAGGGATAGGTATAGATAAAATAATTGATGACGTAATTAAGACGTTAGAGTTATAGGAGGAATATAATGTTTTCAGAAGACTTAATATATATAAATGAAAGTTACAGCTCACAAGATGATCTTTTTAATCAAATTTCAAAAGATCTTTTGGAAAATGAATACGTTTATGATAGTTACCAAGAAGCACTGAAGCAAAGAGAAATCAAATATCCAACAGGTTTACAAACAGAAGTATGTGGTATCGCAATACCACATACAGATGCGATGCACATCAAAAAACAAGCAATTGCAGTTGTTAAATTAGATGAGGGCATTATGTTTAAGGAAATGGTTGGTGATGCCGACGTTTCGGTTAAATTGCTTTTTTTCTTATTAGTGAAGGAAAAAGAAAGCCAAGTTCAAGTGTTAAGTAATTTAATGGGTTTATTTTCAAATAAGCAATTTGTTAATGCTTTATTGCAGTCTGAAAGCAAAATTCAAATATTAGAAACTATAAATAAAGAAATGAAGGAGTGACAATATGGGGATATTGAATTATTTAGTTGATTTAGGTGCAGCAGTAATGATGCCAATCATTTTTACAGTTTTTGCTTTGGTTTTAGGTGTTAAATTTGGTAAAGCATTAAAATCAGGTTTAATGGTCGGGATAGGATTTACAGGATTAAATGTCATTATTTCTTTATTGACTGACAATTTAGGACCAGCAGCGGAACAAATGGTTCAAAACTTTGGGCTAAACTTACGAGTACTTGATGTAGGCTGGCCTGCAGCAAGTGCAATCGCATTTGGTTCAGCAATAGGGGTACTAATAATCCCAGTTTGTATCGTTGTCAATTTACTTATGCTTTTCACTAAGACTACCAAAACAATAAACGTAGATATTTGGAACTACTGGCATTTTGCTTTTACAGGTTCAATGGTATATCTGATCACAAATGACATTATCGTCAGCCTAATTATGGCAGCAATCAATATGATCATTATTATGGTTATAGCAGATAGAACAGCACCAATGGTAGAGAGAGAATTAGGATTGCCTGGAATATCAATTCCACATGCTTTCACAGGTTCATTTGCTCCAATTGCGTTTGTATTGAATGCAATTATGGATAAGATACCGGGAATCAACAAAATAAAATTAGATGAAAAAGAATTTCAAAAAAGATTTGGAATATTTGGAGATCCAGCAATTTTAGGAACATTGGTAGGTATCTTGTTAGGGATAGTGGCCGGATATGATATTAAAAGCTCATTAAATCTTGCAATCGTTATGGCAGCTGTATTGGTTTTAACTCCCAAAATGGCAGCTGTATTGATGGAAGGGTTAATGCCAATCAGTGAAACCGTCCAACAAAAAATTCAAGAAAAATTTAAAGGGAATAGTAAACTATATATTGGTTTAGATTCAGCTGTTGGTGTAGGAAACCCCGTTACTTTAACCATTTCACTTGTGATGGTTCCGATAACTATATTATTAGCTTTCCTTATTCCTGGAAATGAATTTCTTCCATTTGCAAGTTTAGCTGGGTTACCTTTTATGTTTGTTTTAATTGCTCCACTATGTAAAGGAGATTTCTTCAGAACGTTAGTGGTCGGAATCATAATCGTTTCCGGAGGACTTTTAATAGGAACAAATATTGCTCCTATCTTTACACAAGCGGCTGCTGCAGCAAACTTTTCTGTCCCAGAAGGATCAAGTTTAATTTCAAGTATTGATTATGGCAGTTCGTGGTTACCATTTGTAATTGTAAAGATTGCAAAATACAAATGGATTGGTGTAGCAATCTCTTCAGTTGTTGCGATAGTGTTAATGTATTGGAATAGAGTTCTAATTATAAAAGAAGATAAAATCGAAGAAGCATAAGCAAGGCGTATATTGATAAAAAGAAGACAATAACTTCACCCTTACTCAAGAGAATTTTCTGTTGTGTAAGGGTGTTTTTTTCTTTTTCCTAGACGTCGTATGGCTAAAAAAAGCGCAAAGAACCAAACACTGTGAAACCATTCTTATAGAGAAGGGATTCTCTTCTTAACGGGCTAATAATATGCTACACTGAAATAGAAAGCAGTTTCAGTCAATTATCTGCTTGCAAATGGACACGATTAGATAATGTAATAACCAAGGAGGAATCGTATAATGAAAGGGCATTCAAACAAGAACCAAAAAATGAACTATCAATTATCTTTAGTTGCTTATTCTCATGTGAAAGGACAAGTGGCAGATTTAGAGTTTCATTCTCATCAACAATACGAACTTTATTTTTTTTATGGAGGAGAATGCAAGTATTTGATTAATAATCAAATATATGATCTACAACCCGGAGATATGCTGTTTTTAGATGGTCTAGATTTGCATAAGGCACATGTAACGGGGAACAAAGAGTTATACGAAAGAAGCATGATTCATTTTTCACCAGAATGGATTTTACCAGTTTTGCAAGAATTGGATGCGCTTTTTTTATTTGATACTTTTAGTCAGTTGCATCATGGGCTATTTCACACATCAAATGTAAAAGAAACTCTTGAAATTGAAAGATTAATCAATCAGTTGTCACTATTATCTCAAGCAACAGAGGTGGACAATGAAGCAAAAGCAGAGGCCAAAGCAAAAATTTTGTTAATTCAATTGCTTTTTAAAGTTCATGAATTAGAGAAAACAACAATGTTGGTGTTAGATAAAGGGAATGAAGGTAAGTATTTATATGTAGAGAAAATTGCTTCTTACCTCCAAAAATATTTTAAAGAGGCCATTTCTATAGAAGATATCTCAAAAGCACTGAATTTGAGCTCTTCGTACATTTCACATACGTTTAAAGAGTCTACCGGTTACACCGTAATGCAATACTTAATGGATTATCGGCTGATACAAGCGAAATACCTGATTGAAGTTGCAGGAGAAAATAAAACAATCAAAGAGGTTTCTAGAGAATGTGGTTTTGAAAGTGATGCACATTTTAATCGTTTTTTTAAGAAGAAAATTGGTATGACCCCGAATGAATATAGGAAGAAAAAATTATACAAATACACTAGAATGATAGGAGAATGACAAATGACTAAAAAAGTTAGATTAGGAATTATAGGTATCGGAACACAAGGATCAATGTATGCAAAGTTTATTAAAGACGGTATGGTACCAAATATGGAAATTGCGGCAATTTGTGATATCGATTTAAGTAAAAAAACATTAGTTGAAGAGCAGTACACAGGTGTTCCGTTTTATGAGGATTATATTAAAATGCTTGAAAGTGGAAAGGTAGACGCAATCATCACTTGTGTGCCGCATTTCTTGCATCCAGAAATGGGAATTGAAGCTTTAAAACACGATATTCATGCTTTAGTTGAAAAACCAGCAGGCGTCTATACGGCTCAAGTCAAAGAATTAAATGACTACGCAGCGATGAAACCGGAATTGACTTTTGGAATTATGTTCAATCAACGCAATAATCCTTTATATAAAAAGCTGAAGGAAATCATGGACAATGGTGAAATCGGTAAAGTGCGTCATACAAGTTGGATCATCACTACATGGTGGAGACCGCAACCTTATTACGATCAAAGCGAATGGAGAGCAACTTGGGGTGGAGAAGGCGGAGGCGTTTTAGTCAATCAAGCTCCTCACCAATTAGATTTATGGCAATGGATTTGTGGTGTTCCTGAATCTGTTTATTCCAAAGTTGCTTATGGATTTAAGCGTAATATCGCTGTTGAAGATGAAGTAACTGCAGTCGTAGACTATGGTAACGGCGCAACAGGTGTCTTTGTTACTTCGACTCATGATATTGTTGGAACCGATCGTTTTGAAATATTAGGCGATAAAGGAAAAATTGTGGTTGAAGATAGTTTGACTGCTACTGTTACACGTCTAAAAAAAGATGAAACAGAATTAAGCGAAAATATGGGCATGGAAGACGTTGCTAAATTATTTATGGGACAAATGAATGTTGAAGAGTTATATACAACTGAGACAATTAAGTTTGATAGTGCATGGGGCGAACAACATTCAGGTGTGCTAGAGAACTTTGCGGCTAACATTCTTGATGGTACGCCATTATTAGCACCTGGATCAGACGGAATCAAAGGAGTTCGTTTAGCAAATGCAATCCACTTATCAAGTTGGACAGGCAAAGAAGTTAATTTACAAGAGTTAGATGAAGAGTTGTATTTGGAAGAATTGAACAAACGGATCCGTGAAGAAGGCAAATTTTCTGAAAGAACATCTTCATAAAAAAATCATTAGTGAACTAAGAAGCAATGCAAGGAGAGAATGTGTATGCTAAGAGTTGGTTTAATAGGATTAGGAGAAGTTTCTCCTATTCACGTGAATGCCATTAATGCTAGTGAATACGGAGAGTTAGTAGCGGTATGCGATAGCGATCCGGATAAAAAAAGTGAATGGATGGAGTTTCCTTTCTTCAGTGATACGGAAGCGATGTTGAAAAAGATGCAACTGGATGTGGTGCACATTTGTTTGCCGCATTATTTACATCAACCGAGTACAGAATTGTGCGTGAAGTATGGGGCACATGTGTATTTGGAAAAACCAGTAGCCATAAATTATGAAGAGTCCTTGCAACAGCTTGCATTAGCAGAAAGTACGGATCGGAAAATCTGTGTTAGTTTTCAGAACCGCTACAATAAGAGCTTTATGAAATTAGTAGATATCCTTAAAAATGATGATGTTGGAGAAATCACGTCTATCAAAGGTTTAGTCACGTGGTTTCGACCAGAAAGTTACTATACTTCAAAACCATGGCGTGGACGGAAACTAGAAGCCGGATACGGTTCGATCATCAATCAATCGATTCACACACTAGATTTGATCCAATTGATTGCTGGAGAATTGAAGAGCTGTAGAGCGTCCCTGTCTAATTTGACGGATTACGCTATTGAGGTAGAAGATACGGCTAGTGCCACCTTCAGTTTTCAATCTGGAGTAAAAGCTTTCTTCCATGCGACCAACGCTTATACAGAGAACTCTTCAGTGGAATTACAAGTGATTACTGAAAAAGAAAAATTCACCATTAAAGATAGCCGTTTATACTTTACAAATGAGAATGGACGGAAAGAAGTCATAGTAGAAGATGATCGCATTCCTGGATCGAAATTTTACTATGGAATGGGGCATCGGATTTTGATTGAACGTTTTTACAAGAGCATTTTGGATAATACCGAAGATTACGTACATGTAAGAGAATCCATTCCAACAATGGAAATGATTGAAATGATGGATCGTTCGTCAAAAAATACTGGAAACGCACAACGAGTGAAAAGAGAGGAGCTTTTATATGGGACAACAAGTGAAAATCGGGGTACAAGGGTACACACTGAAGAAGCAGTTCAGTGAATTAGGACCTTATGAAACGCTAAAGAAAATAAACGAATTAGGATATAACGCAGTGGAGATCTCTCAAGTAGACATGACTCCAGAAAATGTTGCAGAAATCAAACGTGCTTCTGAGGAATTCGGAATGGAAATTGCTTCTTTATCAGCAGGATTGAAACCAATGATGGAAGGACAAGAATCTTTATCTACTCATTTGGACAAAATCATTGCAGACTGCAAAACGTTAAACACAGATATCGTTCGCATCGGCATGCTGCCATTTGAAGCGATGGCTTCTTTGGAAAAAGTTGTAGAATTTTGCCATGAAGCAAACGCAGTAGCAGAAACAATGAAAGAACAAGGAATCAAATTGTACTACCATAATCACCACATTGAATTTGTAAAATACGATGGGCGTTACTTGTTAGACATTATCCGTGAGGAAGCACCATTGTTAGGTTTAGAATTGGATGTTCACTGGGTACAACGTGGTGGACGCAACCCGGTAGAAGTATTGAAAGAGTATGCTGGAAAAGTGGATTTAGTTCACTTAAAAGATTACCGTATCGTACCTGTTCCACAAGAAGCGGTAGATGAGATACTAAAAGGAAACGCCGGAGATTTCATGCATGCCTTCACGAATAATATCGAATTTGCTGAATTGGGACAAGGGACATTAGACTTGCCAGCGATTATCGAACAAAGTATTGCAAGT
The DNA here is from genome assembly GCF_000745125.1 of Carnobacterium jeotgali MS3. Taxonomy (GTDB): domain Bacteria; phylum Bacillota; class Bacilli; order Lactobacillales; family Carnobacteriaceae; genus Carnobacterium_B; species Carnobacterium_B jeotgali. Next base: position 391,912 of record NZ_JQNF01000010.1, on the reverse strand, counting down.
GGTGCACGTTACTTATTGGTCGAACAAGATGACCAATATGGACGCGATCCGTTTGAATGTTTAGCAGAATCACGTGACTACCTGAAAAAAATTGGGTATGCAGATTTATTTTAACCAACAAACTGACTAACTAAGGAGACTAGGGATTTATCCCTAGCTCTCTTTTCTATTGAGTGATGCATGAAAGGAAGCGAATGAAATGGCTAGTAAAGACGGTATGAACTATGCTCCAAAAGGAAAAATCAATCGTGTAGTAAAAGAAGGCGAATTTAACTTTGCTGCAGTAGCTTTAGATCACGGGCACATTAACGGGATGACAAATGGATTACTAGAAGCAGGAGCTACGTTAAAATGGGTATACGACCCAGATCCTGAGAAAGTAGCGGCCTATCAAGAACAATTCCCGGATGCACAAGTTGCTGAATCTTTAGAGCAAATCTTAAAAGACCCAGAGATCCATTTGGTTGCAGCAGCAGCAATTCCGAACAAACGGAGTGAACTAGGAAACCGAGTAATGAGAGCTGGGAAAGATTATTTTACAGACAAGACTGCTTTTACCACTATGGAACAGTTAGACGAAACCAAGCGTGTTGTAAAAGAGACCGGACAAAAATTTTGGGTTTACTTCAGTGAACGTCTTCATGTTGAAGGAGCTGTATTTGCAGGTCAATTAATTAAAGATGGAACGATCGGCGAGGTTATTCAAGTAACGGGGTTTGGTCCACATCGTTTAGACAAAGAAAAACGTCCTGACTGGTTCTTCGATAAAGAACAATATGGCGGGATCCTTTGTGATATTGGAAGTCATCAAATAGAACAGTTCTTATACTTTACTGGGAATGAAGATGCGGAAGTACTGCACAGTAAAGTAGGAAACTACGCGAATCCGGATACGCCAGAATTAGAAGACTATGGCGATGCGACTTTACTTGGAGCAAATGGTGCTACTTTTATGTTTAAAGTCGATTGGTTTACTCCTGATGGATTGAACACTTGGGGTGATGGACGCGTCTTTATTACCGGAACAAAAGGAACGATCGAAGTTCGTAAATATCTAGATGTTGCTCGTGAAGAAACTGGGGATCATTTGTACCTAGTCACCGCAGAAGGAGAAAAACACTATTCTTTAACGGGAGAAGTAGGCTTCCCATTCTTTGGTGAAATGATTAAAGATTGTATCCATCGAACAGAAAATGCTATGACACAAGAACATATTTTTAAAGCGCAAGAATTGTGTTTGATCACACAAGAAAAAGCGCTGGTTATCCCAACAAAATAGTAAACAAAAAGCTGCAGCGAGATTCCTTAATAAAGGATTTTCGCTGCAGCTTTTTATATTGCGTTCTATTCCATGCGTTTTAATGGAACGATTAAAAGGTTGTAATCGTAAAAGAAACTTCTTTTTGTTCATTTGCTTCTAGTAAGATAATGCCTTCTTTTTCTTCAAGTTTTCCAATTTCTCCTATAACATCTGGCAGCCCATAAAATGGTTCGATACAAATAAAGGGTGCATCCATTTGTTCTTTGGTCCATAAGCATAGGTAGGGGAAATCTGAAATATCTACTGTTACTCCATGTTTATTTTGAGGAGAAGCTAATGTGACCGTTTCAATAGTTGGTTCATCAATAATAATCAATCCATCACGGAAGGTTTCGTGATTCATATTTAAAACACCATTTTTCATATTTTTAAATGGTTTCTTATTTCCACTTCGGTAAGGTACAGGGTCACTTTCGAAGTAATTCACTTCTTTTTTAGGCTCAATTCTCAATGTATAGTCGTCATAAGTACCTTCTCCGTTCATTGGAATGTTGAATGCAGGGTGACCACCAATTGAAAAAGGCATAGTTTCAGTTGATTCATTTGTTACTTGATAAGTTGTTTTCAGCTCGGAGCCTTCTAAATTATAACTAATGACTAATGAAAAATTGTACGGGTACATTGCTTTTGTTTCGTCCGTTGATTTTAATACAAAAACTGCATTTATATCAGAAGCTTCCGCTACTTCAAATTCAAGGTCTTTCGCAAATCCATGTTGTGGCAGTTCATAAGTTTTGCCATCTTTAGTATATTTATAGTCATTTAAGCGACCAATAATAGGAAATAAATTTGGTGCATGACTTCCCCAAAAATCAGGGTCTCCAGTCCATAGGTAATCAAAGTTTTCTTGTTTATTATAAATTTTCTGTAGTTCAGCTCCTTTTGTTGCTATTTCAACAAATAATTGTTCGTTTTCTAATGTTAACATTTGTTTTCCTCCAGTACGTTTATTTTATGTTCTGCTGATGCAGGGTCATGTTCCAATGAATAATCCTAAAAAGCTATTAATAAGGGCAAGTAAATTAATCTAAATATACTACAAATAGCCCGAGAAATGAGAAGAAAAGGCTGGTTTTATCGTAAGAAAGACAAAGTGAGAAACCGGTAGAAGGATTAGGTTTGATTTGCGGACATAGAAAGAATTCTTTATACTTTGTATAGATACAATGAAAAATGGATAGTGTCTAATCCTAACGTTTTATTACACTATGGAGGAAAAAAATGGATAAAAAAACAGAGAAATTATTGATTAAGAAAGCAAAGAAATTAGCTAAGTGGTATGAAGGTGTATTTGTAAATCCCGTTTTTTGGGAAGTAAATGGAAAACCGTACTACATGGCTGGATTTACAGTGCATAATACCGCAAAAGCGACAGCTTATTTAACAACTGTAGGGGAAGAAACGAGAGAAGAAGCAGAAATAGCTCAATCTTCATTATCACTTTTTTCAGATACTAGTACAAATATTTTTAAGGTTGGCGGTGAACATCTAAAAATAGACATTACTTACTATACGGAACCCCTAAAAATACCGGTAAATTCAACAGATTTAACCGTAAATGAAGGTCATAAAGCTTTTGAACAACTGTGGGATTTACAACAGAAGTTTAATCAGTTGACCAATGATTACAAAAGCTATTACGATGAACTATTGCAGAGAGAGCAATTAATGCAAAAAGATATTGACCATAATATTGAAATAGCCAATTGGGTCAATCTTTACCAATATGAAACATTATCGCTATTATTAGATCGAAATAACGCATTGCGCGTATATTCTAATTATCTGATGAAAACGAAAGAATGGAAATCTTTATCACGTGATCAACGGATATTTGTTACTCAAATCACAGATAATGTTGCTAAAGTGGAAGAAAACCGCCGTTCTTTAGCGCTTATTGAAGTGGATGATCAAGAAAAAATGATTGCATTGAATAAGGAAAAAGCGAAAAGTGATCTTAAAAAAGGTATTGATAAACAAAAAGCATATATTCGCTATCCAGTCTAACGAATAAAAAGTAGTATCTACCAAGTGAATTGAACTGGTGAAATAATTAACTAAAATGAAGAATCATTTGTAGGAGCGAATTAAGTGAAAAGATTGGGGAAGTGATAAATATGAAGCGGGTTATCTTAGCAGAGAAACCTTCCCAGGCACAAGCGTATGCTGAATCTTTTGGAAAATTTTCAAAAAAAGATGGGTATATTATTTTAAATCCATCCAATGATATCATTACTTGGGGATTCGGACATTTAGTCGAATTGGCTTCCCCAGAAGAATATAGAGATGAATGGAAAAAATGGAATATGAAAGAACTGCCCATTATTCCGCAAACGTTTAAATTTAAAGTTGGGCAAGGCAAAAGCAAACAGTTTAATATCATAAAAAGACTGTTGAAAGAAGCAGACCAAATCGTGATCGCTACTGATAGCGATCGCGAAGGGGAAAATATTGCGCGGTCAATCATCAGCCAAGCAAAAGCAGATAACAAGGAAATTAAACGTCTGTGGATCAACTCACTTGAAGCGGATGAGATACAAAAAGGATTTTCTGATTTAAGAGATGGAAAAGACTTTTATTCTGCTTACATTGAAGCTCAAACAAGACAAATAAGCGACTGGTTAGTGGGTATTAATTTATCGCGCATGTACACTCTTTCGCTGCAAAAAAAAGGCATTAATGAAGGGGTATTTAGCGTGGGGCGTGTTCAAACACCAACCCTTTATATGATTTATACTCGTCAAAAAGAGATTGAAAATTTTATCCCGGAACCTTTTTTTGAAATGCACGCTACAATAAAAGCTGAAAAAGGGTCATTTAAAGCCAAATATAACAAAAAATTTCCAACAAAAAAAGAATTACAAGATCTAATCAAAAAACATGAATTACTAGCTAGCAATCCTGGAGTGATTTCTGATATCGGAACGAAACGCATTTCACAGCCTTCACCGTTTTTGTTTTCCTTAAGTGACTTGCAAAGTTTGATAAATAAAAAATATAAAGTGAGCCCATCAGATACATTGAAACATGTCCAATCGCTTTATGAAGCTAAATTGCTCAGTTACCCACGAAGCGACTGCCGGCATATTACTGATTCAGAGTTTCATTACTTGATAGAAAGAATTGACGGTTATCAAAGTGTATTGAATTATACCATAGAACAGCCGAATACAAGTAAACGAAAACGGTATGTAGATGGTTCAAAAGTTCAAGAGCATTACGCTATTATTCCGACTAAAAAAGTACCCACGCAAAAAGAGTTAGACAAGTTGACATCCATTCAAAAAGAAATTTATTATACTGTTTTGAAGCGGACAATGGCGATGTTTGAAACAGACTATAAATATGATGAAACCACCATCACGGTAGAAATTAAAAAGCTCCCTTTTATAAGTAAAGGAAGAACGATTCTGGATAAAGGCTGGCGCAAGTTGGAGTATGCTGCTAGTAAGAAAACAGATAAAGAAGAAAATACAGAATTGCCTTTAGTACAAAAAAATGAAGCAATTGAAGCAGATTTAGCTACTTCAGAAGGGTTTACAGCACCACCAAAATCTTACACAGAAGGTACCTTAATCACTGCTATGAAGACTTGTGGTAAAGAACTGGAAAATGTGGAAGAAAAAGAAATCCTAAAAGCCACTGAAGGGATTGGAACAGAAGCGACCAGAGCGAATGTTCTTGAGACACTTAAAAAACAACACTATATTGAGATTCAAAAAAACGATGTGACGGTTACCCAAAAAGGAGCGATACTGTGTCAAGCAGTAAAAAACACCTTATTAAGCAGTCCTGAAATGACAGCCAAATGGGAAACTTATTTAAAGAAAATAAAGAAAGAAGAAGGCACTCAAGAAGCATTTTTGGAAAATATTCAAAAATTTATCGACCATACATTGGCTTCAAGCGCTCAAGTAATTGAAAGCAGTGACTGGTCTACTCGTATAACGAGTATGAATCAAACGATTAGTCAAACAAAGCAGACAATTGGAACTTGTCCTGCATGCGGCCAGTCGATAATAGATAAAGGGAAATTTTATGGTTGTAGTGGATACAGTAACGGCTGTACCTTCACATTGCCAAAAAGATATGTAGGAAAAACATTATCTGAAGCAACAATAAAAAAACTATTAAAGACAAAAGAAACATCGTTGTTAAAAGGATTCAAGAAAAAAACAGGCGAGACTTTTTCAGCTGCTCTTATAGTGAATGAGGAGCATAAGGTAATGTTTAAGCCCTATAAAAAAACGGATAAATAAAGGCTAAACATTAGTATGAAGAGATTTTGAAATGAAACCCCAAGTAATAGTGAGTGGGTTCACTATTACTTGGGGTCTTTTTGCAAAGAAAAAGTTGCACATAGATAGAATATCATCTATATTAGTAAGGAAGCAAAATGGAAGAAAAGAGGTCTAAATGTGGACTATAATTCTTATGCAAAAGTGATGAAAGCTTTATCTGATCCTAAACGGGTAAAAATAGTAGATATGCTTTCTAACGGCAAGTTATGTGCTTGCGCTATTCTGGAGCAATTTAATTTTACACAGCCTACTTTGTCTCATCATATAAAAGTGTTAGTGACTGCTGAGTTGGTAACAGTAGAAAAAATAGGAACATGGCATTACTACTCATTAAATGAAGATATAATGACTGTATTGGTAACGGATACGCTAAAACTCGCCTCAGCCAGCGCGACGTCTATTGGCGGAGAAGTAAAGGGACAAGGAGAGAAATGAGATGAAAATTGTCATAATTGGATCGGTTGCTTCGGGAACTTCTGTAGCAGCTAAAGCTAGAAGAAATACAGAAGAAGCTGAGATAACAGTTTACGATCAAGGGAAGGATATTTCTTATTCTGTCTGCGGCATTCCTTATCAAATTGGTGGAGAAGTCGCAACAATTGAAGAATTGACGCCACGTGATTCTGTATGGTTCAAGAAAAGATACAATGTAGATATTTATACGGAACATAAAGTGACTCATGTGAATGCTAATGAAAAAACGCTACTGGTTGAAAATAAAGTAACTGGGGAAAGTAAAAAAGATACTTATGATGTGTTGGTATTTGCGACCGGAGCAACACCTATTATTCCTGTTCCGTTTGACCAAAAAGACTACCAAAATACTTTTGTAGTTAGAAATATTCAAGATGACCGAGATATCACGACTTTTATTGCTAGTAAACAACCTAAAAAAGCGCTAATTATCGGAGGCGGTTTTATTGGCTTAGAAATGACGGAACAGCTAGAAAATTTAGGAATCGAAGTGACAGTAGTTCAAAGAGGAAAACACATTATGCCGCAAATGGATCCAGACATGGCTTTTCGAGTAGAAAGTTACTTACGCGAAAAAGAGATTCGGTTGATTCTTGACGATACAGTGCATGCGATTGTCGAAACAGAAAAAACCATTACTGGAGTAACCACGACCAAAGGGATAGAAATCGAAACGGATATGGTTATTCTAGCGACTGGGGTTCGTCCAAATACTGCATTGGCAGAACAAATCGGTGTGAATATAGGAGAAACCGGTGCTATCGCAGTCAATCATCAAATGCAGACCAACATTCCTGATGTTTATGCAGTGGGAGACGTAGCAGAGAGTTATTCTCTTTTGACCAATACTCCAATGTATCGCCCGCTTGGAACAACGGCTAATAAAATGGGTCGCATTGCAGGTGATGTGATTACTGGTGGGAATTTAGAACACCGCGGTATCTTGGGAACAGGGATTTTTAGAATTTTTGATAGGCATGTTGGGTATACCGGAATGACCGAAAAAGACGCAGCGAAAGCTGGCTATGAGATTGAAGTTTTATTCAATATCAAACCAGATCATGCAGAGTATATGGGCGGAAAAGAATTGACCATTAAAGCCTTAGCCGATAAGAAAACGGGCCGCATTCTGGGAGCGCAAGCCATTGGTCAAGGTGGAGTCGACAAACGAATTGATGTGATTGCAACCGCCATAACGTTTAAAGCTAAAGCAGAAGATTTGTTCCATTTGGATTTAGCTTATGCACCACCTTTTGCCACAACTAAAGACCCGGTTCTCTATACTGGAATGGCTTTAGACAATGCATTGAAAAGCAATCCACTGATGACACCGGCAGATTTAGTAAATCGTCAACGGGATGATGAAGCTTTGCAAATTATTGATACGCGTTCAAAAAAAGATTTTGAAAAAGCCCATGTAAAAGGAGCTATTCATATTCCACTCGCTGAACTAAGAGAAAGAAGTAAAGAGTTGGATAAATCCCCTACCACCATTGTCTATTGCAATAAAGGGGTCACGGGAAATGCTGCTCAAAACATATTGCTTAATAGTGGATTTAAAAAAGTATATAATTTGTCTGGTGGGAATAAAAATTATCAAAGTTACATTAGAATGATAGGTTTGAAAAAATAAAATCAATAAAAAAAGCTACTATTAAAAACAAATAGGAAGTTTCCTTTCTATTTGTTTTTTCATGGATCAAGCTAGAATCTTGCATAGAAAAATGGAAGATTAAAAGAAAGGAACGAAATAATGTTTAATACGTTTAAAAAATATGGTTGGTTTTTCAAGTTGCGCTGGAAAAGTTATACGTTTGGTGTTACAGCTTTAATTATTTGTGCTATTTTACAAGTTATGAATCCAAAAATCATCGGTACTATTATTGACCATTTCATAGCAGGAACGCTAAATTGGCAAATTTTGTCTTTTTGGGTTGCACTAATTCTTATTTTTTCATTGGTTATGTATGCTTTGAGATATGGCTGGAGAATGGCTTTATTTGGGAACTCAACATTGATTGAGTCTATTTTACGTAATCGTTTGTTTACATTTTTCACTCGAATGGATTCAGAATTTTTTCATAAATACCGTACGGGAGATTTGATGGCCCATGCTACAAATGATTTGGCAGCTATTCGATTTGTAGCAGCTGATGGTGTCTTAACATTAACGGATGCTCTATCATTAGGCGGTGTTACGCTTTTTTCTATGTTCTTTTTTATTGATTGGAAGCTAACGCTCGTCTCTATTTTGCCATTGCCAATCTTGATTTTTGTCTCAACTTATTTAGGGAAAATGATTCATGCCCGTTACCGTGGAGCCTTACAAGCTTTTTCATCTATGAACGATCACGTTCAAGAAAGTGTAACGGGTATGAAAGTGCTCAAAACACTTGGAGAAGAAAAAGAAGATTTTTCTGCTTTTAAAGAAGAAACACAAAAGGTTGTAAATACAAACCAACGCGTCTACAAATTAAAAGCAGCTTTAAACCCAAGCATTGAGATAATTATGGGATTAACGTATGTAATTGCCTTGTTAGTTGGTGGGAATTATGTGCAAATTGGACGTATTTCTATTGGAGATTTAGTGGCTTTCATTAGTTATATTGGCATGATGCAGTGGCCATTGCTAGCTGCAGGGGGTCTTATTAATACACTTGAACGAGGAAATGCCGCTTACGATAGGGTAGATGCTTTATTAGATTACACTCCTTCAATTGTGGAATTGGATAATCCTTACCGTCAATCTTTAAATGGAGATATTGCGTTTGATATTCAATCGTTTGCTTATCCAGATGATCCGCATCCTACTTTAACTAATGTTTCTTTCCAATTAAAAAAAGGTGAAATGCTAGGAGTAGTCGGCAGAACGGGTGCTGGAAAGAGCACGTTATACAAATTACTGCTACGTGATTATGATCAATATGAGGGAACGATATCCTATGATGGGATTAATATAAAAGAGTACGCATTAGAGTCACTTAAAAAAGGAATAGCTATTGTTCCACAAGAAAACTTTTTATTTTCAACAACTATTCGAGAAAATATCCGTTTTGGGAATCCGAATTTATCGCAAGCAGAAGTTGAAAAATATGCAACATTAGCCAACATCCATGAAGATATTTTACAATTCTCTGAGGGCTATGATACGAAAGTTGGGGAACGAGGAGTCTCTTTATCTGGTGGACAAAAACAGCGGATTGCGATTGCACGTGCTTTAGCTGTAGAACCAGAATGTTTGATTTTAGATGATTCTCTCTCAGCAGTAGATGCTCAAACGGAAGAAACTATTTTAAGTTTATTGAAGCAAGAAAGACGCCACAAAACAACCATTATTTCTGCCCATCGTATTAGTTCAATCATGAATGCAGATGAAATCATTGTAATGGAAAAAGGAAAGATCAGTGAACGCGGTTCTCATCAAGAATTGATCGGAATAGACGGCTGGTATAACGATATGTACCATAAACAACAACTCGAGAAAAAATTAGATGGGGAGGGAGTGTAATGGAAGCACAAAAACAAACAGCCTTTTCCACTAAAGAATCAGGGCGTATCTTGTTTAGTCTAATCCGTTTTGCAAAACCGCATAAATTTCTTTTCATCTTCTCATTTCTATTTTTAGCGTTGAGTGCAGCAATAGCTGCGTATTTGCCAATCATTATTCAACGTTACATTGACACTTATTTAGCAAATGGGACAGCAACAATGGAAATTACAGTACGTATAGTAATTTTTTATGGAGTACTGACTCTCCTCAAGGCCATCTTTTCATATGCAAAGGATTTTCTATTTAACACGGCTTCTGAAAGAACCGTTGCGAATATTCGAAATCAATTGTATGAAAAAGTTGTTTCATTGGGAATGCGTTATTTTGACCAAACTCCCGCGGGTACAGTTGTTTCTAGAGTAACAAATGATACAGAAACCATAAAAGACTTTTGGACAGTCTTTTTAAATATTGCAAATGGGTTATTTAATGTCATTTCAATCACAATTGCTATGTTTGCATTGAATTGGCGAATGGCGTTAGTCTTTTTGCTGTTTACACCTTTCATTATCTGGATTGCAGGAATCTATCGAAAGAAAAGTACGGTTGTCTACAGTCAGATGAGAAAAGTATTGAGTCAGCTAAATGCGAGTTTAAGTGAATCGATCAGCGGAATGAGTATTATCCAAAAGTACCACCAAGAAGAGCGTTTGATAGAAGAATTTAGCGATATCAATCAAGAATATGTCGTTTCTCGACGTTCGATGTATAGCATGAATGCATTATTATTAGCACCAGCTATCAATGTGATTGAATCCGTTGCTCTAGTAGTAGTATTGCTAATTTTTGGGTATCAAGATTGGAATCAAAGTGCAGTTGATATTGGTCTGGTCTATGCGTTTACGGCATATTCGCGCTCATTCTTTCAACCCATTAGTCAAATGATGAATAGCTTAAGCTCCTTACAAGATGGTATTGTTTCTGGGTATCGGGTCCAAGAATTATTGAAAAATGATGAACTTGCACCGCAATCTATGCCAGGGGAAAATGGGTTGATTACTAACGGACACATCAAAGTAAATAATTTGAACTTTTCATATGATGGTAAGAAACAAGTTTTACGCAACATCAGCTTTGAAGTGAAACCAGGTCAAACAGTTGCTTTGGTCGGTCAAACGGGATCAGGAAAAAGTTCCATCATTAATGTCTTGATGCGCTTTTATGAATACCATGAAGGAGAAATTACTATTGATGGACACTCGTTAAAGGATATGTCTATTGAAGGGCTTAGAACTAAAATGGGCTTAGTTTTGCAAGATAGTTTCTTGTTTTATGGAAATATCGCCGACAATATCCGAATGTACAATACCTCTTATACAGAAGAAGAGGTTAAGCAAGCGGCTGAATTTGTCTATGCAGATGATTTTATATCTGAAATGGAAAATGGTTATGCATCAAAAGTCATTGAACGAGGAGCAAGCTTATCTGCTGGAGAAAAGCAGTTAATCAGTTTTGCTAGAACCATTTTACGTTCACCACGTATACTAATCCTTGATGAAGCAACGGCTAATATCGATACAGAAACAGAAGAAAAAATTCAAAAAGGTTTAGCCAATATGCGCAAAGGTCGGACCTCTTTGATTATTGCCCATCGTTTATCTACGATTAAAGATGCAGATAAGATCTTAGTTCTGCATAACGGTGAAATTGTTGAACAAGGAAGTCATGATGAATTAATTGATCAAAAAGGCACCTATTACGATATGTATCAGTTACAGACCTATCAAGAAAGAACAGGCGACTTATAAACACTTAAACCGATTAACTATCAAAAAAAGATCGAATCATTTTAGATTCGGTCTTTTTTTGTTGAGCTTTTTATCGGAAATTGATGAAGGTCAATTTTTTAAGGAGTAGGACTGCTTATACTAAAGATAATAAAAGATAGGAGGAAGATCATTATGAGTAAAGCAGTATATCAATTAGAACCATTAACTTGTCCATCATGTATCAAGAAAATCGAAACGACTTTAAATAAAACGGCAGGTATTGAATCAGCCAAGGTAATGTTTAATTCAAGCAAAGTAAAAACAGAGTTCGATGAAACAGCTATTGAAGCTAGTAAAATTCAAGAAACCATTCAAAAATTAGGTTATCCCGTACTATCTGCCAAAATATCTTAATAGATGAAGTCTGATAATGAGTTGAAAATAATCTAAAGAAGGATTCCGACTTTCAATAGTGGGAATCTTTTTTTGAAAAGTGAAATGGAGTAGATTAAATGGAAGTAGGATTAGGATCAATCAACCCCCATGCTATTGAGATAGGCTCTTTCGTGATCCATTGGTATGGTGTCATCATTGCTGCAGCAATAGTTTTAGCTATTCATTTAAGCACCAGAGAAGCAAAGAAAAAAGGTCTTGAAGAGGATATCATCATTGATATGGCTTTATGGGCTATTCCGATTGGTTTTATAGGTGCACGTCTCTATTACGTTTTATTCGAATTAGATTATTATCTCCAGAACCCAGGAGAAATTGTAGCTATTTGGAATGGTGGAATTGCTATTTACGGAGGGTTGATTGCAGGAGGACTTACACTATACTGGTATACAAATAAGAAAGGCGTTTCTTTATCATTGTTATTAGATATCTTGGCACCTAATGTATTGTTGGCTCAAGCTATCGGACGCTGGGGAAACTTTATTAACCAAGAAGCTCATGGAGGACCTGTTAGTTATGCATTTCTTGAAAAATTATATTTACCAAAATTTATTATTGAGCAAATGAACATTAAGGGTACCTATTACCATCCAACGTTTCTATATGAATCACTGTGGAGCGTAGTGGGATTTGGACTGATTATCCTATTAAGGAATCGGAAGAACATGTTGCGTCAAGGAGAAGTAGCGTTAAGTTACGTACTTTGGTACTCAGTAGGGAGATTCTTCATTGAAGGGATGAGAACAGATAGCTTGTGGATAGGGGATTTGATGCGCGTATCGCAAGCCTTATCTTTAGTGTTATTCATCGGAGCTATTCTCATATGGTATCTCCGCAGGCAAGATTATCCGCCTATTCCGTACTATTCCAAGGGTAGAGAGACAACGAAACTAAGGTCATTAGTATAACAAAAAAAGATTTCAGCAAAATGTGCTGAAATCTTTTTTTTATTGACTGTGGTCAATTTTTAACTGCGTATTAAGAAGTAAGATAAGACTATAAAGAGAGAGCAAAAAGAAAGGAGAAAGATCAATGGCTAAAGCCTTATTTAAAATCGAACCGCTTGACTGTGTTGGATGTGCAAAAAAAATAGAAAATCAGGTCAAAGAATTAGACGGTATCGAATCGGTCAGAGTTTTTCCTCAACTTGGAAAGATTCGCACGACATTTGACAACCAAAAAGTTACGATCCATCAAATTGAAAAAGCCATTCTGTTAACCGGACATTCCATTCATTCAAAAGTAAGCACATAAAAAATTAGGAGGAATAAAAATGATTGCACATATTAATCATCATAAAAATCATATCACTATTTTATCAGGAGTCTTAATCGCTATTGGATTTATTTCTGGCTTCTTGGGAACTGAAAATTTAAAAGACATCGCTTTAATTATTGCAACTCTTATTGCCAGTGTACCTATTTTTATCAAAGCCATTCAAGCGTTGCGTATGAAAGCTTTCAGCATTGATTTATTGGTCAGTATTGCTGTTCTAGGGGCATTGTACATTGGCGAGTACACCGAATCTTCTGTGGTAACCTTCTTGTTCTTATTTGGAGATTATTTAGAAATGAGAACGTTAGAAAAAACCCGTTCTTCTTTAAGAGAATTGGTTGATATGGCTCCACAAGAAGCGACAATATTACGGGCAGATGGAAACACAGAGACAATTCCCGTCGAAGAGGTTGAAGAAGGAGACCGTGTCGTGATTCATCCAGGTGGAAAAGTTCCTGTTGATGGTAAAATTGTCTCCGGAAAAGCTTCTATTAATGAAGCGGCGATTACTGGGGAATCTGTTCCAGCTTCAAAGACAATCGACGCTAAAGTTTTTAGTGGAACTATAGTAGACAATGGGTACATTGAAATCATCGCTGAAAGAGTTGGTGATGATACGACATTTGCGAAAATTATTGAGCTAGTTGAAGAAGCACAAGAATCAAAATCTAAAGCCGAAAAATTCTTAGATAAATTCGCCAATATCTACACACCAACTGTAGTTGTCTTATCGATTATCGTGTACCTCTTTACTAGAGATCTCCATTTGGCCATTACGTTCTTAGTTATCGCATGTCCTGGTGCTTTAGTTATCGGAGCTCCCGTTTCAAATGTTGCCGGTATCGGAAATGGCGCAAAGAATGGGGTGTTGATTAAAGGTGGAGAAATTATGGATAAGTTTTCCAAAGTTGATACCTTGGTTTTTGATAAAACAGGTACCTTAACAAAAGGAAAACCTGAAGTGACAGACATTCACACGTTTAACAAAGTCGATAAGGATACGTTATTGGAACTAGTGGCTAAAGCAGAAACCATTTCTGAACACCATTTGGGACAAACAATTGTAAAAACAGCCAGAAACCGTGGCATGGACCTTGCTTCTATGGAACTAACTGATGGAGAAGCAATCAAAGGCAACGGGATCAAAGCTGTAGTGAACAAGCGTAAAATTATTGCTGGTAATCGAAAATTAATGACAACTGAAAACATCACATTGTCAACGGCTGTTGAAAGCTATGCCGTGAGCCGTGAAAAAGCAGGTAACTCTGCTATCTTTATCGCAATTGACGGAAATATTGCTGGTATTATCTCTATTGCCGATCAGATTCGTGATGATGCTAAGAAAGCTTTGGCACAAATGAGAGCAAATGGAATTAAGAAAATCGTCATGTTGACTGGAGATAACAAACATACTGCAGAAGCTGTTGCAATGGAACTAGGATTAGATGAGTTCCATGCTGAATTATTACCAGAAAACAAAGTAGAATATGTAAAGAAATTGAAAGAATCAGGACACATTGTTGCTATGGCGGGAGACGGAATCAACGATGCTCCAGCGATTGCAACGGCTGATATTGGTTTAGCAATGGGTGAAGGCGGAACTGATGTATCGATGGAAACAGCAGATGTTGTCTTAATGGCTGATAAGTTGATGCAGTTCTCACATGCTTACTCATTATCTAAAGCAACAACTAGAAATATGAAACAAAATATTTTCATTGCGGTAGCTGTAGTAGCTATTTTATTAACTGGGGTCTTAATGGGAAGTGTTCATTTGGCATCTGGAATGTTCATACATGAAGCCAGTGTACTAATCGTTATTTTAAATGCGATGCGTTTGATTCATTTCAACCGTAAAAATATGCAAGCAAACGTAGAAGGAGTTGTAGTACCTGTCGAAGCGTAATCAACTGGAGTACTACCCAATAGGCAAGGAAATGTGCTGAACCATTGAAAGGAGTGATTAGTCAAAATTAAGTGCGAGTCCTACACTAAGTTAATTCAAGCTAATTTGTTCAAAAGGCAACCGTAACTAATCGAATGATAAAACTAGGAGGATTTAAAAATGACTGAAGCACACACCAATGAAGAATTATATCAAGCTGAGACCGTACAAGAGGAAAAAGAGCATGATCATCACAATCCAACTGCAGCGGCTATGACGAACCATATTATCTCTAACCAAGCAATCTTACATGTGAAACTGCACCAGTATCATTGGTATGTAAAAGGACCAAATTTCTTTTCATTGCATGAAAAATTTGAAAATTTATATGAGGAAAATGCTAAGTATTACGATGACATTGCAGAGCGCTTAATTGCTTCAGGTGCCAAACCAGCATCTACTACTGAAGAGTATGCGAAGTATGGGTTGATCTCTGAATCATCAAAAGATAAATATTTGTCAGCTGAAGAAATGGTTGGAAATCTAGTAGATGATTACCGTCTCACAAGAGATTTGACACTAAGAACGATCCGACTAGCACAGAAAGAAGAAGACTTTGTATTAGAAGATACCATGATTGGTTACAAGAACTATTTAGACAAAACAATTTGGCTGTTACAAGCGTTTCTTAGCCAATCAGCTCTTGAAGGAGAAGATGAGTAAACCCATTAAATAAATAGTCAAAGTCAGCCTACTACAGAAAAAATTCATTTCTGCAGTAGGCTGACTTTGATGAAATCTAAGCAAATAAGAAAGAATGTTTAACTTAACTCGAAGAATCCAGCTGAAATTGGTATACTAAGGTTAATGATACTGTCAAAAAAGTAACTTATGTGGAGGAAATGAATATGAATCATACACACCATGACCATTCGAGTAATTCGCATAAAGCATGCGTATCTTTGGTTCCCATCTTTAATCACTTAGAAGATGAGCAGTTAGATGAAATTATGAAAACAACGCGATCTGTAACGTATAAAAAAAATGAACTTATTTATCATGCTGGAGATGAATCGGATTCTCTTTATATTATTAATAAAGGAAGAGTTCGAATCTACAGATTATCAGATTCTGGGAAAGAACAATTAGTTCGTATGTTAAATCCTGGCGAATTCACTGGTGAAATGGCTTTATTTTCAGAATCTACACATGAATCGTATGCTGAAGCTATTGTGGACACAAAAATTTGTATGATTAAGCGCTCTGATTTGCAAGAATTCTTGCTGAAATACCCTTCGATTGCTCTAAAAGTGATTGCTGAATTTTCAAGTCGCCTTGAAGCATCTGAAAAGCAAACGACACGTTTTTCAACAGAAAAAGTTGAAACTCGTATTGCTTTATATTTAGCAGAAAGTCTCAATGATGAAGAACTAGGAGCAGCCGAATTTACTTTACCTATGAGCAAAAAAGATTTGGCTTCTTATTTGGGAACGACTCCTGAAACCATCAGTCGTAAGTTCAATGACCTAGAGGAGAAAGGGTACATCAAACAAATTACTCATAAACGAATTAGAGTACTTGATTTAGATGGGTTATTATTGGTTTGATAGAATAATGAGGTCTGTAAACTGAGCAGCAATGCGAAAAAAATAATTTGTGCAAAGGGGGGATAGCGTGGAACAAAAACTGATCAACGACTTTGAAATTATGATACAAAGCATTCAATCTGTTTCAGCTCACCAATTTGCAGGTACAATGCTTTTGTTTGTGGTTGAAGGGACTATTACGGTTTCGATGGATGGAGAAGAGTATTTCTTACAGGAAAGCGATATTCTGATTATTAATCGAAATACCATTTATAGTATCATAGGAGACTCATCGAATGTTGTCGTTTCTTTAGCTATTACGAACCACTTTTTTAAAATGCAGTACGAAGCCTACTACCATTATGTTTTTGAATGTTTCTCTAAAAAGATTGATACTGGTCGTGAGGAAGTTTTAGCCCAACTGCGCCGTTTATTAGCGAAAATGGTGATTGCTCATTTGCAAAAGGGGGAGGATAGTTCCATTAGCGTTCAAAGCGATCTTTATCAAGTTTTATTGATGATGATTCGTTTTTTCAAAAAGAGCATTCCTTATCAAGAACAAATTGAATTAGAAGACGAACGAATAACTCGTATTTTAAACCATATTGAACACCATTATGGCGAACCCTTATCGTTAACCCATATGGCAAATCAAGAATTCTTATCGCCTTCTTATTTTTCACGTTATTTTAAACAATTCGTCGGTATCAATTTTTCAAAGTATCTGACGAACGTTCGCCTTAAGCACAGTAAAGAAGATTTGATTCATTCATCAGATTCGCTTTTTCAAATAGCGTCCCGCAATGGGTTCTCCACAGCGAAACAATTTGCCCTGGCTTTTAAAACAGCTTACGAACAAACACCAGCTAGTTATCGAAAAAAGCATAAATCAATGGTTCCTTTAGAGGAAAGTATGGCTAAACAGAATACTGGTAAATCTAGTATTTTAGATTCACCTGAGGTACTTGTGAAATTAACTAAGTATTGTGATAAAGAAATGAACCAAACTCTTTTAGGAAATGATTTTACAAACGAAAAACTACTGATTTCACCCATGGAGCAGACAAAAACAGCACTTATTCATGAAAAACACATTGTTTTTATTGGCGAATTGAAAGACATTTTAAATGAGAATATAAAGAAACAAATTTTGATGGCAAATGATTCCATGAAAATAAACTATATCGGTATCCGTAATTTAATCAGCGGTTCAACAATTCTACCAGAAATAAATACCGATGAAGCCATTTCTACTATTTCGATATACGCCAACGCTGATCTAGCTTTACGTACAATTAAGGATTCGGGATTTAGTATCTTTTTGCGGATCAATGTAAATGAAATACTTTACTTCGAAGACTACTTCTCTAAACTTAGGGCATTTCTAAATCATGCTGTTCAAGTGTTTGGTAAAGAATTTGTTCAGAAATGGCATGTTTTGTTTTATGCACCAAAAGAGACAAAACTTGATCCTGCGTTACTAGAGGAGTTATACGATACGTTACAAAGGACATTGAAAAATAAAATGCCACATATTCAATTAGGTGTTTTTTTACCTTTTGATGAAGACACGGAAAGTATTGAAAAAAGTCACATGTGGCTTCTGAATAAGGCCATAACTATTGATTTCATAAGTTTTGATGCCAATCGAAATAGCGATATTAATTTTGAAGACACAAGTGATAAGAATTTTATGAAAGCACAAAATTACCATATGAACAAAACGAAGAGGTTGAAACACTTTCTCAAGAAAAATAAAATTGAAAAACCGTTGTTCCTTGATATTTGGAATACACTGACGGGAGATTCTCGGTATAGTAATGGCACTTTTTTTCGTGCGGCACTCATTTTCAACACCGTGCTAGAGCTGAGTCAAGAAGTTCAAGGTTTAGGTTTTTGGATTAATAATGAAATACACGAAAGGGTCCATAACAGTCAAGATTTGGTTTCTGATGGTCTTGAACTCTTTCATTATTTTGATGGTAAACGACCGGTTTATTATGCTATGTTTTTTAAAGAAAGGTTGTACGGTACCGTCTTATCTGAAGGAGAAAACCATCTTTTAACACAAAATGAAGATGGCTATCAAATTGCGTTATTCCATGAACGGAACTTTAACCCTAGGTATTCAGTTGATGATTTATTCTTGCGTGAACATAGTAAAGAGTTGCAAGTTAAAATAGAAAATTTAGAACCAGGTGAATATCAAGTCACTCGTTTTAAATTTGACCGTAAAAATGGCGCATTGTATGATAACTTAAGAAAAATAAATAGTAAATATGGTATCAATCAAGAGGTCATGAAATATATTATTTCGACGACAACTCCAGATGTAGAAATAAATGATGAACTTATTGATGGAAAATGGTCTTTTTATGCTTACATGGACATCAATTCGATTCATTTTATTGAGTTGAAAAAAATCGAACCAGATTATTAATGAAGATAAGATTATAGCTCTTCGTCAAATAATGTGGCTACTTCAAAAAAGTTCTTGCGGAATAGACGGATATACTTGTAAGAGCCCTGGTACCGTCTTAAGTCTTAAGATCTATACAAGTCCCAAAAACCAAAATAAATAAAAAAACGTTATTCTAGCTGATACTGAGTAGAATAACGTTTTTTTTGCAATAAAAGCAATTAAGGGATAAAAAAGCCTCTTTTCTTTACCTCTTTGAGCCTAATGAAAGATGACGAGAGCAAAAAAGAGCTCTTTTGTGTAAACTTATGCCCTATTTTTTTCCTGAATCTATCTTAGAATAGAAGAGTAAAGAATGAAAGAACAAATTCAATTGCTCTGAAAGATAACTAAGGAGGAGAAAAAATGAATGAATCGATTAAAAATGTCCTTTTTGAAAAAATGAATGAGAAGCAAGACCGTATGATTGAGATACGCCGTTATTTGCACGAAAATCCTGAGTTGTCTTTTCAAGAAGAAAAAACGGCTGCTTATATTGCTGACTTTTATAAAGGCAAAGACTGTAACGTGCGAACAAATGTAGGTGGAAGAGGTATAGTCGTAACAATTGATTCTGGTAAACCCGGAAAAACAGTGGCTATTCGCGCTGATTTTGATGCATTGCCAATTGAAGAAGAAGCAGATGTTTCCTTTAAATCTAAAAATGCGGGTGTGATGCATGCTTGTGGGCATGATGGGCATACGGCATACATGTTAATCTTAGCTGAATCTTTGATTGAACTAAAAGATTCATTAGCAGGGAAAATCGTTGTTATCCATCAACATGCGGAAGAAATGCCTCCAGGTGGAGCAATACAAATGATTCAAGATCACGCACTAGATGGAGTTGACAATGTTTTTGGTATCCATGTGATGTCTCAAATGGAAACAGGTAAACTATTTTATCGTCCTGAAAACATTCAAACTGGCCGTGCAAATTTCCATATCAAGATTCAAGGAGTCGGCGGACATGGTTCTTCGCCACACAAAGCAAATGATGCAATTGTAGCCGCAAGTTATTTCGTGGTAGCCGTCCAATCCATCGTGAGCCGTCGTTTAAATCCATTTGACGTGGGTTCAATTACAATTGGTAACTTCGATGGTCGTGGATCATTCAATGTGATCAAAGATTCAGTCTTCCTAGAGGGTGATGTACGTTCAATGTCTGAAGAAGTTCGTACAATTATCGAAAAAGAAATTCGCGCTAAATTAGAAGGTATAGCAGCTATGTTTGATGTTACTTATGAGCTGAAATATGAAAATGACTACCCAGTTCTATATAATGATCCTGAGTTGACAGAAGAAACGATCAGCAAATTGAAACAAACAACTATTCCTGAACTAAAAGGAATCGAAATGTGTGATGCACAACCCCCTTCAGAAGATTTTGCTTACTATGCAAAAGAACGCCCAAGTATGTTCTTTTATGTGGGGGCTGCTCCTGAAGAAGGCGAAGCTTATCCACATCATCATCCTAAATTTAAAATTAGTGAATCAAGTTTAATCGTTGCAGCAAAAGCAATGGGATCAATTGTAATAGATTATCTAGTAAAAGGAGAATAAAAGAAAAATGGAAACAAATTATAAGGGTACAAATAGATTAATTGTTGGGATTGTATTTGGAGTTATTACATTTTGGTTATTCGCACAAACGATGTTAAATATTGGACCAGCTGTACAAGCTGATTTAGGTATTTCATCAAGTGTTTTAAACATTGCGATTAGTTTGACCGGGTTATTCTCAGGGATGTTTATGGTAGGGTCAGGCGCAATGGCTGATAAACTTGGCCGTGTAAAATTGACAAAAATTGGTTTGATTTTAAGCATTATTGGTTCGTTGTGTTTAGTAGTTGCTCAAGGTTCAGTGTTGTTGATTATCGGGCGTATCATTCAGGGTTTTTCAGCAGCAGCAATTATGCCTGCAACATTATCACTTATGAAAACTTATTTTGAAGGACCAGATCGTCAACGTGCTCTTAGTTATTGGTCTATTGGATCTTGGGGTGGTTCCGGGATCTGTTCATTATTCGGTGGAATGGTAGCAACTTATTTAGGCTGGAGATACATCTTTGTCTTTTCTATCATCTTTGCTATTGCAGGCTTTTTACTAGTTAATGGCACACCTGAAAGCAAAGTCGTAGCTGCAGAAAGAACGACTTTTGATTTTAGTGGCTTAGTTAGTTTTGTGATCATGATGTTAACGTTCAATTTATTTATTACAAATGGTTCTTCTATTGGATGGACTAGCCCATTAGAAATTGCATTTGTTGTCGTATTTATTATTTCAACAGCTATTTTCTTTAAAGTTGAACTAGCAAAAACAAACAGCTTAATTGATTTTTCATTGTTTAAAAATAAAGCTTACAGTGGTGCAACATTATCAAACTTCTTATTGAATGCATCTGCCGGTACAATGTTCGTTGCGAATACGTACGTGCAAATGGGTAGAGGCTATTCTTCATTCCAATCAGGTTTATTAACGATTGGTTACCTAGTTTGTGTATTGTCATCTATTCGCCTAGGTGAAAAAGCTTTACAAAAACACGGTGCTCGTAAACCGATGTTAATGGGCACCAGTATTGCTGGTATCGGGATTCTACTCATGTCTCTAACTTTTATACCAGGTACAATCTATTCTGTTCTTGTATTTGTAGGTTATGCTTTCTATGGTCTAGGACTTGGTTACTATGCAACACCTTCCACAGATACGGCTATCTCTGCTGCTCCTGTAAGCAAAGTTGGAGTAGCGTCTGGAGTTTACAAAATGGCCAGTTCTTTAGGTGGAGCCATTGGTGTAGCTATCTCATCTAGTGTCTATTCAGCTATGTCCACAAGTACTTCTTTTGAATTAGCAGGTATGATAGGTTTATGGGTAAATGTATTATTCGTTGTGATTGCTGTGATTTCTGTTGTCCTAACAGCTCCACGTGAAACAGAAGAATCTTTAGCAAGTACACATTAAATAAAAAATGCCATATGCGTCCTTATAGTAAGGATACATATGGCATTTTGTGCAAATTGATTGTAAACGCTTATGTTTTTCTGTAGGAGATTAATGAAAAAGAAATTTTAGTGTTAGGCTTGTTGTTTACGTCTTTCAGCTAAGATAGCTGTATTTTCGCGAACTTGTTTTTTACCTAATGGATAGATAAAGAATAGGCTTAGAGCTACTAGTAGATAAGCAATAGCTGGGATACCACTAGCAACACCATATATTTTATCTAAAACATCTTGGTTTTGAGTGGAAGCAGCTGAAACATATCCGATGGCCGATAATGCGAATCCACCTAAACCACCAGCTAAGGCTTGACCAAGTTTACGGGCAAAAGAGTATACCGCATAAACTGTTCCATCTTCACGTTTACCTGTTCTGATTTCTTGATAGTCAATAATATCGGTGATGAATGCCCAAATGATAATGTTGAAGTAATTCATTCCTAGGTTTCCTAAACTTGCGAGGACAAGGAATAACCAAACATTTGAAGTACCCATAAAGAATAAAAGCGTATATATTGTTGCAGACCATAAAAGCGCTACTGTACCTGATTCTTTCTTTCCAAAACGAGAAGCAATTTTATTTGAAAATGGTGCCAGAACAAGTACACCTGCTGCACCCGCAACACCTGCAATTGCTAGCGCTCTATAATTTTGGAAGTAGTCAGCATATAAATAAGCATTCATTGTACCAACCAACAATTGAGCTAACAATAAGAAAATGGCAGCTACGATAATTCCAACTAATGCGCGATTTGTTGTTAGTCCTTTAATAATGTTTTTGACTTGTGTGCCAAAAGATTCTTTTGGTTGTTGACTCGTGTCAGGTAATTGAACACGCTCGATTGAGAAATGATAGCAAAATTGGTAAAGAACAAAGGCGATAACTCCAAATGCAATAGCTATTATAGTGAATCGGTTTCCAAGAACGATTTGTGTACCATTTGCATCGGTTGTATAAACAAAAAGCGGAACAAAAAATGAAATGAAAATACTTGCGAGACTTGCACCAACACTACGGAAAATTGAAAGTGAAGAGCGGTGATCTGGGTTATCACTGATAACAGAGGCCATGGAACCGTAAGGGATATTTATAGCTGTATAACAAAAACTTCCCCAAAAAATATAAGTTACAAAAATATAAACGATTCTCATATTCATCGGCCAGTCTTGCGCAACATTTAAAAATAACAGAATCCCTGAAATTACGGCAAATGGAGCAACACGTTTAATCCATACTCTGAATCGTCCATCTTTAGAAGGTTTCAATGTATCAATCAATCGGCCCATTCCAATATCGGTAAATGCATCGACAACACGAGCGGTTAGGAATAGGGTTCCAACGACAGCCCCGCTTATCCCTAAAACTTTTGTATAGAAAAGCATTAAGAACGAACTAGAGAAAATAAAGAACATATCATTTGCGATATCACCAGACATATATGCGAGTTTATCAATGAAACCAAATTTTCTTACTTCTGCTTGTTTTTCTTCATGTTTACTTGCTTCAATCATTTCATTACCACCTTTTCATCTTAATAACGAAATTATATCACAATAAAATTAAAATGGAAGCGTTTTTTGGAAACGCATTCTATTTATTGAAATTAAATATCATAATATGATACGTAGCAAGCTTTTAACTAACTATAATTTTTTAAGAATTCATGCTAAAATAATGGTAACGGTTTCGAATTAGAAAAATAGGAGGAAAAAGATGTCTGAAAAAGAGAGAATGCTTTCTGAAAAGTTGTATCGAGCACAAGGAGAAGAGTTGAAGACGATACGACAAAAAGGACAAAAATTAGTAAGATTATTTAATGGCACTACAGAAGAAGAAAGTACTTACCGGACAGAATTGCTGACTGAAATTTTTGATGAAGTAGCAGGAAATATTTACATGCAGCCAAACTTACGGATTGATTACGGGAAAAATATTACTATTGGAAAAAACTTCTATGCTAATTTTGATTGTGTTTTGATAGATGTGGCTACAATCACAATCGGTGATAATGTGATGTTTGGTCCACATGTGTGTCTATATACTGCAGGGCATCCGATTGATCCTACAGTACGTAATAGTGGATTAGAATTCGGAAAGTCCATCGTGATTGGAAATAATGTTTGGATTGGTGGTAGTTCCGTAGTGAATCCAGGTGTTACTGTTGGAGATAATGTTGTTATTGGATCAGGCTCTGTTGTTACAAAAGATATTCCAGCAAATACGATAGCAGTTGGAAATCCCTGTCGTGTTATGCGTGAGATTACTCATGATGATAAAGTGTTTTGGGAAGCTCAACAAGCAGATTATTGGGCAGAAGTTGCCATTGAAAAAAAGAATGACTTGATAAGAGAGGATAATATATAATGAAAATTGGGCATATAGCTGTATGGTCTAAGGATATTGAACGCATGCGTCAGTTTTATGAAACATTTTTTTTAGCTAGAGCGGGAGAACGTTATGAAAATGTTACTCGAGGATTTGCTAGTTATTTTTTGAGTTTTCCTGATTCTACAGTGCGCTTAGAATTGATGCAACAACCGACTGTTACACAAAAACTAGCAGAAACTCCATTAGGATGGGCACATCTAGCAATCAGTGTTGGAGATGAAGCTACTGTTAATGCTTTAACGGAAAAACTAGCAGAAGCTGGATACGTTATTATTGGAGAACCTCGTTGGACAGGAGATGGGTACTACGAAAGTGTTGTATCCGATCCAGAAGGCAATTGGGTTGAAATCACTATTTAAAAAAGAACACAAAAGAGCAAAACCATGTAACGTGGTTTTGCTCTTTTGTGTATCTAATACTGGAAATCTAAACAATCAAATTCCGATATTCAAAAGATGTTACTATTATTAAAGCTCAAAATAGTGTCTAGGAGTCACACCTGTTCGTTTTTTAAATACCGTACAAAAGTAATTTGAGTTTTCAAATCCAACCTTTAAAGCGATGTCAGTGATAGATAAATCATTATCTTTGATCAATTGTTTTGAATGATTGATTCGAGCGTCTTGGATAAAATGAGTAATCGTTTGACCAGTTTCTACTTTAAATCGTTTAGAAAGGTAAGTAGCATTGATATTTAATTTTGTGCTTACTGTAGAAAGAGAAATTTTCTCAAAATAATGGAGTTGAATATAGGTAACCGCTTCTTTTATAACTGGACTGTATCGTTTTGAACGCTCTGCGTCAACTAATTGACAATATTCAGTCACCATAAATGTGCGGATATTTTCAAGCTCTGAGATAGTTGTTAAATTTTCAATTTGAATAGCAATCTTATTAGAAAGTAAATGAATATAAATGGGGTCAACCCCAACTCTTTCAACCGTAATACGTAGAGAAGTATTGAGTGAAAATCCTAGATTTTTATAGGTTCGTAATGGATTTCCAGGTATACGATAAGTTAAATCAATTTTATAAAATTCTAAAAGTTCAATCGCCTTTTCATGATCGCCTTTTTCAACTGCATTCAGAATTTTCTTTTCTACTTGATAACTCTTTTCTATTTCAGCATAGCTATTTTCGTTAGAGGCTAAAGTATTCTGAATTAAAGTTGCTTCACCCATATCTGAAAAAATCATATTTGGTTGAATAATTTTTTTAGGAGTAAAAGTTGTCAATAAATAACTAATAGAGGATAAACGATTCTGATTAATAATCGTTAAGCTCTCAATGTATTGTTTTAATACAACTAAAGAATCATTTTCAATAGAAAATTGAGTTTTTAATTGTTCTAAATAGTCGTTAGGAAGAGTATCTGAAATAAAGGGACCTATCACAATAGTTCCTTGATAGTAGTTGTCTTTCCATACACCTTTTCCTAAATAGTAGAGTTGTAATTTAGGGTCTTTATGAAAATAGACATCGTTCTTTTTTTTGTGTAATAAGCGGTTTTCTATAGAAAATAACGATTGCTCAATATGAGTTTGTAAAAAGGTAGGGATTTGCGTAGTCGTGAAGCTTTTTTGTGTTAGATGATCAACACTAAAGTATTGAGTATTAACTTGAATAATAGTATAGATTAATTGACAAACACCATGTGCTGTAAATTCTTTTTCCAAGTTCACTATATGATCTCCTTATAAATTAATTGTCCATTAAAACATAATTATATAATAAAAACAAAAATAGTGAAAGTATAATGGTAACGGTTTCTTTATTATGGGGTTGTAAACAAAATAAAAATGAACCGTTAGGAGATTATTATGGGTAAATTAGTAGACTTAAAAGCAAAACCTTATAATTTAAATGATGATGCTATTAAATGGGTGGAAAACACAATTGCTAGCATGACAGATGAAGAAAAAGTAGGCCAATTGTTCACTAACTTATTCTTTTTTGGAGAAGATCAATTTAGTGGAAACACATTAACAAATAAAGAAATTTTAGAAAAATACCATATTGGTGGAGCACGTTACCAAGGTGGATCAGCTAAACAAGTACAAGAAT
This sequence comes from Carnobacterium jeotgali MS3, assembly GCF_000745125.1. Taxonomy (GTDB): domain Bacteria; phylum Bacillota; class Bacilli; order Lactobacillales; family Carnobacteriaceae; genus Carnobacterium_B; species Carnobacterium_B jeotgali. Next base: position 365,450 of record NZ_JQNF01000010.1, on the reverse strand, counting down.
TGATTAATTCACTTCAAAAAGATTCGAAAATACCTTTGTTGGTCGCTGCTAACTGCGATGCAGGTGGTAATGGTGCTGCTAATGATGGTACGTATATTGCTTCTGGAGCACAAGTTGAAGCTTCTGGAGATACAACAGTTGGTTACAATGCTGGCTATGTTTCTGGACGTGAAGAAGCTGCGATGGGTGTAAATGTAAACTTTGATCCATGTGTAGATATTTTGAAAAACTGGAGAAATACTATTGTTAACACTCGTGCTTACGGTACAAATGCAGATGATGTTATTAAATATACGAATGCTTACCTTGAAGGCTTAGACCAAAGTGAAGTTATTAAATGTATCAAACATTGGCCTGGTGACGGTACTGAAGAACGCGACCAACATTTAGTTTTAGGTGTGAATGAATTATCGGTTGATGAATGGGAAAAGTCATTCGGACGCGTTTACCGTAACCATATCAACAATGGTGTTGAAATGATTATGGCTGGACACATTGCTTTACCTGAGTACCAAAAAGCTTTGGATTCAACGTTAGAAGATAAAGATATCTTACCAGCAACTTTAGCACCTGAATTGATTCAAGACTTATTGAAAACTAAATTAGATTTCAATGGTATGGTGATCACAGATGCTTCTCATATGTTAGGTATGACGGCAGCTATGCGTCGCGAAGACTATGTTCCTAAATCAATTGCTGCTGGATGTGACATGTTCTTATTTTTCAACGATATCGATGAAGACTTTGGCTTCATGCTAAAAGGGTACCAAAACGGCGTGATTACTGAAGAACGTATGACAGATGCTTTAAAACGTGTTTTAGGTTTAAAAGCTAAGTTAAACTTGAATACAAAACAAGCTGAAGGTACTTTATTAAAAGATGAATCTGAGTTAGAAGTTGTGGGTAGTGAAGAGCATTTACAAATGCGCGCTGACGCAGCAGACAAAGGAATCACTTTAGTAAAAGATACTCAAAATAACTTACCTATCAGTCCTGAAACACACAAACGCATTCGTTTATATTTGCTTGAAGGTGAAAAAGGTGGAATCTACGAAGGTGGATCTGATATTGCTAAACAAATTACAGACGAATTGACGTCTCGTGGTTATGAAGTAACGTTAAATGATGGATCTACACGAGTAAAAGGCAAGACAATAGAATACCGTGAAAACGTTGATTTAGCTTTAGAAGTTTCTGACATTGTTGGATATGGTGCACAAAATAATTACCGTATCCAATGGAGTACAGCAATGTCTAATGAAGTTCCTTGGTTCGTATACGAAGTACCCACTGTATTCGTATCACTAAACTTTACGACTCATTTACATGATGCAACAATGGTTAAAACTTTTGTGAATGCATACCATAATAACGAAGAAACAATCAAACAAGTAATCGATAAATTAGAAGGTAAATCCGAATTTAAAGGAACGCCAAACGAAAATGTTTGGGCAAATAAATGGCAAGCAAAACTATAAGATAGTGTAAAGTAAAGAGCAGCACCTCATTATTTTGAGGTACTGCTCTTTTTAATGTATAAAATAAGTTATCTTCAAAACCAAGGACGGACTAAAATGCAAATCGTTAGTGTTAGTCTAATTTAAATAATTTGATTTTTCCATAAGAAATTTCTTGAATAACGTGTTCTTTCTCTAAATGGGCAAGTTCTCGACTTAAAGATTCGGAAGTGGTTCCTAAATAAGAAGCTAAATCTTTTTTAGCCATCTTTAATTCAATAATAGGTTCATTTTCTTTGGAGTCAACTAAACTGATTAAAAAATGTAGCAATCTATTTCTTACGGTTTCAGTAGTAGCCCAAGCGGTTTGTTGCTCAGACATTCCCAATCTGTTCGAAATAGTAGCTAACATCTCGACAGCTATTAGTGGGTATTGGAGGAGTAATTCTCTGAAATCAGTATGCTTAATTGCACAAATAGAACAATCTGTTAACGCTTCCGTAAATGCTTCGTAAATGCCTTTTTTGAATAACGCTAATTCTCCAGTAAATTCTCCTGGATAGACAATTCGAATCAATTGTTCTTTTCCGGAATCGGATAATCGGTATACACGTATTTTCCCGCTTCTCAAGACATAAAGGGAGTCCGCAGTTTCTCCAGGACGATAGATGGTTTCACCGCGAGAGTAGTGTTTAGACTGGATTAGGGAATGAATTCTTTTCTTTTGTATGGGTGCTAAAGATTGAAATAATGGGATAGAATCTATGCAAATATCTCCTGTTTTTTGACAAGTACTATTCTGTTGCTCAGAATTTAAACATCGTTTAGTCATCTTGTAATCTCCTCAATACTTCCTCATAATACGTTTACAGTTTACCAGTTTCTTATGAATTATAAAAGAGTTCATTAGCAATATTAATTAGAATGTACTTGATTTAAATCAAGTCTATTGAAAAAATAATAGACTATAATCAATTTGTTAAATAGTTGTTTTATTTTTTGTGCATAATTGAACAAAGGGAGTGTAAAAATGAGTATAAAATTAACACAGCCTCAAGTAATGTTGCATCAGATGGTGACTGATTTTGCTGATAAAGAGGTAAAACCATTAGATATGTTGATAGATAAAGAAAGAAACTATCCTGAAAGCCTATGGAATAAACTTGTTAAAACAGGATTTTTAGGCTTGACCATACCAGAAGAATACGGTGGAGCCGGATTTGATGTTATTGCTAGTTCGCAAACGGTATATGATTTTGCTGTTCGAAATGCGAGTGTAGCATTTACTTTAGAAGGACATTATAAAACGGTTGATCAAGTAATGAAATATGCAACACCTGAATTAAAAGAAAAATATTTGCCTCAAGCAAACCACCGTGTCTTTGGATTTTCTTCAACAGAACCACAAGGTGGATCTAATGTAATGGGCTTCACAGCTAGTGCCGTGAAAGATGGAGATAAATGGATCTTAAACGGAAATAAAACAATGATTACCAATGGTGGCTTAGCTCAAGTGTACTGTGTACTCTTAAAAACTGCGCCAAACGAATTATCATGTTTCCTTGTCGATGAAGACATGCCTGGATTTAAACATGGTAAAAGAGAAGAATTCATTGGTATGACTGGAACGCCTGTAGGAGAAATCTTCTTAGAAAACGTAACAGTTACTGAAGAGCACTTGCTAGGTAAAATAGGACAAGGTGTGGAAATAGGCGATAATGCTCACTATGATGCTCGTATTTCAATGGGAGCAATCGCAGCTGGAATTACAGAACATGCGTTGACTATTGCGGTTGATTACGCAAAAAAACGTGATGCAATTGATACACCGATTATCCAATTACATTCTATTCAAACGAAAATCACTGAAATTGCTATTGCAAAAGAAAACGCACAGCTACTCTATCAAGAAGCAGCTAAGTTGAAAATAGAAGGTAAATCTTACGCTAAAGTATCTACTATGGCGAAATCATACGGAAGTCGTGCTGCCGTTATTGCTGCTGATCATGCTTTGCAAGTATTAGGTGGATATGGGTATAGTCGTGAGTATCCCGTAGAACATTTAATTCGTGATGCTCGTGCGTTACAACTTGCCGAAGGGTCACTAGAAAAAATGATGATTGAAATAGCTAAAGAAGTTGTGAATGAGAGAGAGGAATAAGTCCAATGAGCTTAAAAATTGTAGTATGTATTAAACAAGTGCCAGTTTCTAATAATTTGAAAATTGATCCAGTTACTAAAAACCTTGTTCGTTCTGGAGAAGCAGGAGTTATGAACCCTTATGATAAAAATGCCATAGAGGCAGCTCTTCGATTAAAAGAAGAATGGGGTGGCGAAATTACACTTCTATCTATGGGACCTCCAGATTTTGAAATGACTTTGCGCCAAGGATTAGCTATGGGATGTGACGATGCCGTGCTGTTAAGTTCTCGTCAATTTGGTGGAGCAGATACACTAGCAACAGGATATGTTTTAGCGCAAGCTATTAAAGAATTAGGCAATGTAGACCTAGTCTTATTCGGTCGCCAATCGGTCGATGCAGATACTAGTCAAGTTGGTCCAATCGTATCTGAATTTTTAGACTGGCCACAAATTACATTTGTCAGTGAGTTACATAGTCATACTAAAAATTCTATGACTGCAACTCGTTTGTTAGAAAACATGCAACAAAAAATTGAATTCCAATTGCCAGCAGTTGTAACGGTTCGTAGCGAAATGAACGAACCACGTTACCCAACGCCTCGTAATATTCAACAAAGTTATAAGAAAACCATTCGTATTTGGGATGAAAACAGCTTGCCTGTTGATGCTGATAGAATTGGTTTGAAGGGTTCTCCCACTGTTGTCCGTAGTGTATGGGCACCGGAAAAAGAAGCAAAAGCAACAACGTTCCTTAAAGGATCGGCTGATGAAGCTGTTCGTGAATTATTAATACAATTAAGAGCCACTAATTTACTCTAAGAGAGGTTGAGAAAAATGACTAGCCAAGAAATTTGGGTATATGCAGAAAAACATGTAGGGATCATCCAGCCGGTTACCTATCAATTAATAACTAAAGCAAATGAGATTGCAGGCGATAAAAAGGTTGTTGTAATTTTATTTGAATCAGAAGACCAAAAACTGGAAGAAGCTATCAAAGAATATGGTCCTGATGAAATCATTGTTGTAAAAGACAATCGTTTGGAAAATGCGATGGATTCTGAAATTGCCAGTTTAATGGCAGAATTAGCAGAACGACGTCAACCAAATAGCATCCTTTTCGGTGCAACAGTTGTTGGCCGCTCAATTGCACCTCGATTGCAAGCAAAGTTAAATACGGGTTTGACTTCAGACTGTTTAGACTTATCATTTGACAGTGACTTGTTGGTTCAAACAAAACCATCATATGGAGATAATATCATGTGTGAAATTATCAGTCCTAACCACCGTCCTCAAATGGCTTCTGTAAGACCAAATACATTTGAAGCTAAGAAAAGTAGCAGTAAAACAGTTGAGGTGACTGAAATAAATGATTTAACATTTAAAGAAGCAGCACGTGTGAAAATTATAGAAGAAACACCGCTGATTTCTAAAAGCGATAGTATCGCTAATGCTGATCGAGTTATTGCATTAGGACGCGGTTCTATAGATGATAAAGAACTTGCTTTGGCGGAAGAACTTGCTCGCAAATTAGGTGCTAAAATCGGCGTAACACGTCCTTTGACAGATCATCCTAGATTTAGTGGTGAAGATCAAATTGGACAATCTGGAAATACGATTGCGCCTAAAATATTGATTAATTTGGGTATCCATGGAGCTGTGCAGTATACAACCGGGATAGAAAATGCTGAACTAGTCATCTCTGTTAATAAAGATTCAGAAGCACCTATTTTTAACTACTCAGATTTTAGTTATGTTGGAAATTCAGCTGACTTCTTAAAAGAATTTTTAAAAGTTATTCAATAGTTGCCTGTTTTAGAGGAAAAGAATTTAAGTAATAAGAAGTAAAACTAGATAAGATAAAAGAGCTAGTACGCCTATTTTGGTGTGCTAGCTCTTTTTTAAGTTTTCACGCGGCTCTGTTCTTGATGTGTACTATAATCCAAAAAAGAATGATGTACAGCGTTTTGTAAAAAGCATCGTGTACCGGATATTTTTTTTGAGCTATTTATTTTATGATCATGGGCATTTTTTTGTATGTTGTTTTATAGATTCTTAGTGCTGATGAATAAGATAGTTAACAGGAAAAAGATTATTATTTTCTTTTTCTATCTGAGTTAGATAAGATGGTAAAAAGGGGTTGTTGGTAGTGAATGAAGCAATGAAAATAGAGAATATTGAAACTTATATGGAACCACTTGATATTCCAGTGTCTCAAAATTTTGTTTATGGGTATACAGAACCAGGGATTATGTCTAGCTTTACTTATGGAGCGTTAGCATCTTTTGTAGATATGCAATACTACTTATTGTTCTTTTCTTCAGAAGAGATCACGTTAGTTGGCTTAACAATGATGGGTCAATTTTCAGGTAATCATATTCGGTTTCCTTATGAAGACATAGAGTACCTTAGAATTAAAAAAGGATTGATAGAGTACAAAATAGTTTTGAAAGTTAGAGGTGAAAAGAAATTAACGTTTAAATCAAATAAAATGATAGCCGGTATAAAATGGCAAAAAAATAATTTAGCATTTCTTGATTCAGCCGACTGGTATAATAGTAAACCACTGTAGACTACACTAAAAAGTAATGCTGAACTAACTTCACAATTCAATAAACTGTAAAGCAGTAGAGGTTCATTTTAAATGACTGTATTGCTTTTTTTATTTTACATAAAGGTAGTTATTTTTCCAGCATGAAATGAAAAGTTACAAGTAAAGCGTTTTCTTTAATGGTAAAATAAAGTAATTTCTATAATAGATGATTAAATCGTTAAACGTTAAAAAAAATTAAATAGAAAAAGGTGGAAAATGAATAATATCCTTAATGAAGTCCTAAACTGGATACATAAATCGGATAAACCGGTGATTATTGCCATATCAGGTCATGGTGCTGCAGGGAAAACGAATTTTGCTACTAAACTTGCACATTTGATAGGGTTAAATGAAGTATCGCATATTAACACAGATCCCTATATAATCACATCGCAATTACGACAATACACTATGATCCAGTATGGTTATCAAAATAAATATTATCAGTCGAAAATGACTGCTTGCCATCCAGATGCTCATCATATAGTGTCCCTAGAAAGAGATATTCGAATGGTCAAATCTGGGTTAGATTTCTACACGATAGATACTTTTTATAGTAAAAGTGAACTCATTTCTCCTAAAAAAGTTACCATTATAGAAGGAATGAGCGTGGCGTTTATTGATCCTGAATTAATTGATTTGAACATTTATTTTTATACGGATGATGAAACAGAGCTAAGAAGAAGAGTTGGAAGAGATGTTTTGGAAAGAGGTACGGATATAAATGTTTTATTAGAGTCTCATAAACAACGCCGCATCCAATATGAACTATTTATGCATCCTTACAGGAAACTATTTGATGTGATTATAAAAAATTCCAATGAAGAGGTATGGGTAGAAAAAAATGTAATGGTCAGTCCAGAATAAATCTTATTAAGAAGTAAGAAAACTGATGGAGTGACTTTTTTTATTCTATTTATGTGATAATAATACCGTTTAAAATTGAACTTAATGAACAAACTTTTTTAAAAAAAGATAAATAATGCATGTTTGTTTTATTAAATTAAGTATTGTAATGAATGTTAGATGTTGTTATATTATTCACATGCAGTGTGATTTGTTTAAGGAGGAATGATATGAGCAAAAGATTGGATAATGCTAAAATAGTTTTCTTGTGCATCCAGTTTTTCTTACTAATGCATGGTTTGTTTTTCTCAACCATTACTGACTTAGAAAAGATTGGATCAATCGGGATAAGCTGTATAGGTCTATTGATAGTAGCTTTTTCGATTAAAGATAGTGTAGTCCAAAAGAAAGGCAACTATCTCTTAGTTGGAATCTTTCTTTTATCGTTTAGTTTACTCCTTTTAATTTTAACTCTAGGGGTGATAGAACGCATCACTTTTAGTATGGGAAATTAAATAAAAAGAACTCGGAAAAGAAATTGGTGTATTCCTTCAACTATTTCTTTTGTTGACTGAGCTTAAGGAGGAATGAAAATGAATCAACCGGAAAAAATAGTTCATAATAGTAAAGGAAAGTACATTAAAAGTATCGTTTATGGAGGATTAGATGGCATCATAACAACATTTGCTGTAGTAGCAGGAAGTGTTGGTGGAGAATTATCCTTTAAAGTTGTGTTGATTTTAGGTTTTTCAAACTTACTGGCTGATGGATTTTCAATGGCAGTAGGAGATTTTCTTTCAACAAAATCGCAAAATGAATATGAAAAAACGGTACGTCATAAAAAACAGATTGCTATAATGGAAAATCCAGAACAAGAAGCAGAGCAGATAAAGGCTTCTTTAACCGAACAAGGGATTGATGAACAAGATGCTAATTTATTAGTAACCACTCTAGCAAAATACGAAGAACCATTTGTGAACCAAATTATGAAAATGGAATATGGCTCTAGTACTACAGAGGATTCACCTTTGAAAAATGCAATAGTAACTTTTTTATCATTTAGTGTCTTTGGCGTAGTGCCTCTTTTAATCTACGTATTATCTATGTATATACCTGGTTTATTGCAAAACGCTTTTTATATTGCTGCATTACTTACAGGGATGACTTTGTTTATTCTAGGTGCAGCAAAATCAAAAATTACACAATCGAACTGGTTGAAATCTGGCTTTGAAATGTTAGTAATTGGTGGTTTGGCAGCCTTGGTGGCTTATGGTGTTGGTGTTATTTTAGGAAGTATTTAAATAGATGGCTTAATGTGATACGTTAAAAAATCATGCTTTAGACCGATACATTTTAAGGGAATTGCAGCTATACTAACTGTAGTTAAATTAAACGGAGGTCATAAAAAATGAAAATGAAAACAAAGCAAACTAAGACCCCAATGTCACAAGTAAAGTCGCTGATCCTTTCGTTATTTAATACAAAAACAAGCGGAAAAAAGAAACTAATGGTAGCAGGGATTATTCTCTATATTATTAGTCCAATCGATTTTGTTCCCGACTTTATTCCAGTAGTTGGGTATGCAGATGACGTTATTTTACCGATTCTTTTACTAGTTGCTAATAAATTACTTTCAGATGATACCCAAACAAATCCTGCGCAAGTAAGAAAAGAAGCAGAAAGAGTTTAAGTTTACTAAACGATAGTAAAAAAGAACTGCAGCGTTTCAGCAGTTCTTTTTTTGCTTTAAATTACTCTTAACGATCATTATTAGGCATTACCTCTTAAGCGTTTTTTTTGTACTCCTAATGAATTGAGAGGGGGTCATGCCGGTTACCTTTTTAAAGACCTTACCAAAGTAATTTGGATCATTAAAGCCGACGAGTAAAGCTATCTCAGTGATGGCTAAATGCCCTTTTTCAAGATGAAGTTTTGCTTCTTCTACTTTTTTTAAATGGATAAATTGGGTAGGAGTCATCTGCGTTTCGCCTTTGAATTTACGCGATAAGTGAGCTGGATTGACATAAATATTCCTGGCGATTTCTTCTAAAGTTAAAGGATAATCAATGTGCAATAAAATGTAATGAATCGCTTTTTTGACAATAGTGCTGTATTCTGGATTGGAATATAGCCAGATACTTTCACTGTACTCGGTTAAGAGTACTCGACTAATCTCAGATAAACTTGGTAAATCCTTGGTACGCTCAATCATAAGAGCGAATTTTTCAGAGATACTATCCAAATAAATAGGGTGCACGCCACCTTTCTCAGCTGCTTTACGACTGAGTGTATTCAAAGTAACTAAAATATTTTTATATGCTCGAACAGGATCAGCAGTATTGCGACTTGAAAAGTCGGTCAATTCTTGGTGATCATTCATAGTTGTTACAGCTAGAGTACTGTCTCCTTTAGAGATAGCTTCCATTAAAGTATTTTCAAATTGATATCGTGCTTCAATAAGTTGTTGTGCATTCTGTTGCCTATAACGTACTTCGCGTCTAGTAGAAGTAGGTTGTACAGGTTCAGACGAACGTAGATCTGGCATGATATAAGGATGAGAGAACAAATTAATTAGCAAGACATTCAAATGGTGCAGTTCTTGAGAATGTACGATAACCAAAGATTCATAGAAATTTGCCAGTGTTTTTCGAGTATGAAGAGGCAGGTGATTTATTGAAGTGATGTAATTAATGAACTCTAAGTTAGGTGTAGTGGAAAGGAAAGGTCCAACTAAAATGGAGCCTTTAAATTCTTTTTCTTTCCATAAACCGATTGCAATGTACTCTAATTGGAAGCTAGTAATGAAAAAGTAACAACAATCAGGCTTTTGTTGCCGTAATTGTTTTTCTACCTCTTGGAAAGAATCATTAGTCGAGGACAAGATTTCATCAGGAAAATGTGGTTGAATCATTTGGACTAGGATTTTCCCTTCATTGTCTATGTATTGAATCGCTAAGTTTGATAAGTCATAAAATGAGGAGCACAGATGATAAATTTCTTTTGAATAGTTGTTTTTTTCAGTCATAAAAGGCACCTCCAATTCGAATGTTACTAGTGTTTTTAGGCTGATGCAACAATTGTACTTGTTTTGTTAAGATTTTACGAGAAAAATAAAAATGAAAACGCTATAATAAAATTACCAGGAAAAAGGAGAGTGTGATATGTTATATCCAATAACTACAGCTACCCGCACATTAACGGACTTAAGTGGAATATGGAAATTTATGATTGATAAAGAATTGAAAGAAATCGACGTTAAAGAACCATTACCAACAAAAGATGTCATGGCTGTCCCAGCTTCATTTAATGATCAAGGTGTAATTTCTGAAATTCGTGATCATAATGGTTTTGTATGGTATGAAACAGAAATTTCTATTGCAAAACCGATACTAAGAGAACGATTAGTCTTGCGTTTTGGTTCTGCAACTCATGAAGCATGGGTTTATATTAATGGAGAGTTCGTGATGCACCATAAAGGTGGATTTATGCCATTTGAAAGTGAAATCAATGAACACGTAAACTTAGGAAAAAATCGTTTGACCGTTCGCATCAGTAATATCTTAGATTACACAACATTACCAGTAGGAAACTACACTGAATCGACAGATGAAGATGGGCATCTCATTCGTAATGTTGATGAAAATTTTGACTTCTTTAATTATGCTGGTTTACAGCGTCCGGTCAAAGTCTATTCAACTCCTTGGGATTATATTGAAGACGTTATCATCGTTCCTGAAGCTGATGTCACTGCAAAAACAGCAAAAGTAGCCTTCACTGTAAAAACAGTCGGTGAATTTGATGAAGTAAAAGTAACCGTTTTTGATGAAAAAAATCAAATCGTAGCAACGGCTGCTGGAAAAGAAACAGAAATTTTCATTGAAGCTGTCCATCTGTGGAAACCAATGAACAGCTATTTGTATACGGCTAAAATAGAATGTATCACCGCTGAAGAAGTGGTGGACACTTACGAAGAAACATTTGGTATCCGGACTGTTGAAACAAAAGAAGGTAAATTCTTGATTAATGGCGAACCTTTCTATTTTAAAGGATTCGGAAAACATGAAGATACGTACATCAATGGACGTGGAATCAATGAAGCAGCTAATGTATTAGATCTAAACTTATTCAAATATATGGGTGCAAATTCATTCCGGACATCTCACTATCCGTATTCAGAAGAAATGATGCGCCTATGCGACCGTGAAGGAATCGTTGTAATTGATGAAACAACAGCTGTTGGATTGCTTGAATCATTTAATTTTAATCTTGATGCTATGGGTGGAGATGAAGGAGTAGATAATAATACATGGTCGATCATGCAAACAAGAGAAGCGCATGAACAAGTGATTCGTGAGCTGATTAATCGTGATAAAAATCATGCTAGCGTGGTGATGTGGTCTATTGCAAATGAGCCTGCAACCCATCAAAGTGGTTCTTATGAGTATTTTGAACCGTTGTTTAAACTTGCTAGAGAATTAGATCCGCAAAACCGCCCATGTACCTATGTGAATATCATGATGTCCACTCCAGAAGCCGATAAATGCGAAGAGTTAGCCGATGTTATCGCGTTGAACCGCTATTATGGCTGGTATATGCAAGGTGGAGATTTAAAATCCGCAGAAGAAAGTACACGGAAAGAGTTACTGAAATGGCAAGAAATGTATCCTGAAAAACCGATTATGTATACTGAATATGGCGCAGATACAGTTCCTGGAATGCATGGAATCGAAAACCAAATGTTCACGGAAGAATACCAAGTGGATTATTACGCAATGAATCATAAAGTGTTTGATGAAATTCCTAACTTTGTTGGAGAACAATTATGGAACTTTGCTGATTTTGAAACCAAACAAGGCATCAATCGTGTCCAAGGAAACAAAAAAGGTGTATTCAACCGTGCTCGTCAACCGAAAATGGTTGTCCGTTCATTGAAAGACCGATGGGAAAGTATCCCCGACTTTAATTATAAAAAATAAACATAAAAAATGAGAGGGTCAGGGAAATACTTGACCTTTTTTTAGAATAATTGGATTAGGAAGTGGGAAAAAGTGAAAAAAGATGTTGTTTTAATTGGAGAAGCAATGGGCTTATTTAGTGCGAATGAGTCTGGAAAGTTAGATGATGCGTCATATTTTTCTAAAACAGTTGCCGGAGCAGAAGTCAATGTAAGCATCGGGTTGTCACGACTAGGGATGGATGTTGAATTGATCACTCGTTTAGGAGAAGATTATTTTGGACGCTACATTTTGAAGTTTTTAGAATCAGAAGGTATTGGAACGGAATTTGTTTCATTTGATGAAAAAAGCAATACTGGTTTTATGCTTAAGAGTAAAACAGAAGAAGGCGATCCAGAAACAGCTTACTATCGAAAAGGCAGTGCTTTTTCTGAACTGTCTATTGAAGATCTCATTGATTTGGTTGATTTTAAAAAGGTAAAGGTTTTACACATTACTGGAATTCCGTCTGCAGTGAGTCGTTCGGTTAGAAGTACGATTTATTATTTAATGGGCAAAGCAAAAGAGTCCGGTACATTCATTACATTTGATCCTAATTTGCGCCCTGCATTATGGGAAGACGAGGAAACGATGAAAAAAGTACTGAATGAATTGGCAACCTATGCGGATGTCATTTTGCCTGGTATTGAAGAAGCAAGAATTCTAACAGATTTAGAAGAACCAGATGACATTGCTGAGTTCTATTTTGAAAAAGGCGTAAAATATATCGTGATTAAAATGGGACCATCTGGAGCATATGTAAAAGGTGTTGGAAAAGAAATAGTTTTTGTCCCAGGATTTAAAGCTGAAAAAGTTGTAGACACTGTAGGTGCAGGAGATGGCTTTGCCGTGGGAATCATTAGCGGTTATTTAGATGGGCTATCGTTAGAAGAAGCTGCTGTTCGCGCAAATGCAATTGGTGCTATTCAAGTCCAAAATTTAGGCGATAATGAAGGTCTGCCAGATAGAAAAACGTTACTAGATTTTATAGAAAAACAGTCGGCTAAACGGTAAAGAAATTGTTAGTTTCATTCAAGTAAAAGAAAGCTTATTGATATTAGCTGATTAAGCTAACATCGATAGGCTTTCTTTTTTTATTCATTTGCCAATAAGAACCGTTTAATTTACTAGAATGTTTTTTTAGTAAGCTTTCCTTGAATAGAAAAACAGCGAGAGAGTTAATATAAAAAATAGAGCTTAATCAACTTGCAGAACCTAAAAAATAAAGAATTCATAACCTAATAGATTAGTCATTCAGCAGATGTCTATTCCTACTTAGTCATTTTAAATAAATAAATTTAGAAAAAGGATATGACAAAATAAATTAACCATGCTATAATAAAAGCGCTTTACGAAACCGAGTATCATTATATGAAACTTAGTTTTCTTGATAACAGAACAAGAAAACTAAGTATTTAAAATGGAATTGAAAACGGTTTTTACTTTATTGTGTCAGTTATTGTTATTTTTTAAATAGGAAAATAGCTAAAAAATAAAATTAAAAGGAGATATTTATGATGAAAGTAGATTTACAAGCAAAACCTTATAGTTTAGACGAAGCAGCTATCAAATGGGTGAAAGATACAATCGAAGACATGTCGACAGAAGAAAAAATTGGTCAATTGTTTATTAATATGGGTTCAAGCCGTACGGAAGAATATTTAACAAGTGTAGTAAATGATTATCACATTGGCGGAGTTCGATATAATCCGGCAAAATCGGATGAAGTCTACGAACAAAACCGTATTTTACAAGAAAATAGTAAAATTCCATTGTTGATTGCTGCTAATACAGAAATGGGCGGAAATGGCGCTAGTACGGATGGAACATATATCGGTAATGAAGTGAAAATTGCTGCTACAAATGATCCGAAATATGCTTATGAAATGGGACGTGTTTCCGGTGTTGAAGCTGCAGCTATCGGATGTAACTGGAGTTTTGCGCCAATCGTTGACCTTTTACGTAACTGGCGTAATCCAATCATCTCGACTCGTACTTGGAGTGCAGATGTTGATCAAACAATTGAATTATCTTTAGCTTACATGAAAGGGATTCAAGAAAGTGGAATCGCTCCAGCTGCAAAACATTTCCCTGGAGACGGAATTGATGAACGTGACCAACATTTATCTTTTGCGCCTAACCACTATTCAGTAGAAGAATGGGATGCTACTTTTGGAAAAGTATACAGCTCACTATTTGATGCTGGACTTCCATCTATTATGGCTGGGCACATTTCATTACCTTCTTATGTACGGTATTTCAAACCAGATGCAACGGTACAAGAAGCCACACTTCCAGCTACAATCAACAAATACATTTTAACTGACTTGTTGAGAGACAAAATGAACTTCAATGGACTTGTTGTTACTGATGCAAGTCACATGGTAGCTTTAACAGGAGCAATGAAACGTAAAGATATGCTTCCAGCAGCTGTAGCAGCTGGTTCAGATTTATTTTTATTCTTTAATGATCCAGATGAAGATTTCCAATGGATGATGGATGGATACAAAAACGGGGTAATTACTGAAGATCGTTTAGAAGAAGCGTTGACTCGTATCTTAGGAACTAAAGCAGCTATCGGTTTGCACAAAAAAGCTAAAACAGAACTTTTACCTTCTAAAGAAGAAGCAATGGCTAAAATTGGTTTACCTGAAAATAAAAAAATTGCCGAAGAAGTTGCCGATAAAGCTATTACGTTAGTAAAAAACAATGAAAATATTTTCCCTGTTTCTCCAAAATCGCACAAACGTGTTTTATTAGTGGATGTTCAAGGAACACAAGGTGGTTTCGGAGCGATGATTGGTGAAAACGTAAAACCATCTGCAAAAATGAAAGAATTACTTGAAGCAGAAGGCTTTGAAGTGTCAATTTGGGAAGCTGCTGAAGAAAAAATTATGAAAATGCCTGAAGAGGAAAGACAAGTGGCACTTAGAAATGTGTATGCGCAAAAACGTCCTATTGCCGATTTAACAGAAAATTATGATTTAATCATTAATTTAGCAGTGGTTAATCCAAATACGGATCAACGTATTCAATGGCCAGCATCAAAAGGGACTCCAGATATTCCTTTTTATGTCCATGAAATACCAACAATCTTCGTATCCTTGCAATCTCCGTTCCATTTAGCGGATGTACCTCAAGTACAAACATACATCAATGCTTATGATAGCAAGGAATTCACATTGAAAGCCTTGGTAGACAAATTCCTAGGTCGTACTGAATTTGTAGGGGTATCTCCAGTGGATGCATTCTGTGGTTTCGAAGATACTAAATATTAAGAGTTCGTTTTACAAGTAAATAAATGACAAATTAGCCTTTATATAAGATAAGTCTGCCTATTTTAGCAGTTCTTATATAAAGGTATTTGTTGTGTACTTATGTTTAAGCAATACTTAAATTAAAAAACTATCCCAGCGAATTAGAATTCGCTGGGATAGTTTTAGATTGAGCAATAATTAAAATTGACCTAGTAAACGAGAAATTTTATTGGAAGTATCAATAATCTTTTCAATATATATAGCTTTTTTTTCATCATCCGCATCCGTAGCAGGAATAGAAATACTGATTGCACCCGCTGCAAGATCTTTATAGCTAGAAAAAACAGTTCCAATACAAAGAACACCGTACTCATTTTCTTCATTGTCGATGGCATATCCTTTTTGACGTACTTTTTCAATTTCCATCATGAACGCATCAAGAGAGGTAATCGTATGTTTTGTAAAGGGTTGGATATCAGTTTTATTCCAGATAGCTCTAATTTCTTCGTTCGATTTTGTTGCTAAAATGGCTTTTCCTACAGCAGTTACGTACATTGGAGCTGTTTTACCAATTTTTGAACTTAAGCGATTTTCATTTCCGCTTGGATCGTGTTTATCAATATAGAGCACTTCTTCATTATCTTCAACTACTAGATGAACTGTCTGATTTAAATCTAATGATAACTGACGAATCATACTTTTGGCCACATTTAGGAAATCAATATTTTGAACCCGGCGATTTCCAATTTGAAAAAGTTTTAAGGATATTTTGTATTGCTTAGTTAAAGGATTTTTTTCAATGTACCCATTTTCGAGAAGAGAATTGACAAGACGGTGAGTAGTCGCCTTATGTAGATGAACTTTTTCACTAAGTTCCATCAAACTGAGCATATCATAATTTGAAAGCGTTTCAAGTATTAATAGAGCACGATCAACTGACTGTACTCTATTGGGTGAGTTTTCAACCATTTTTTTAACATCCTTTTTAAAGTATAGTTTTACATTATTTGGATAAAGCGTTTTATAATGCGATACGATAGATATAAAACAGTATAGGATAGTTTTAAAAAAAGAACAAGTAGCTGAAAATAATAAATCGCGAAACTCCTATAATTCAATAGCATAATTTCAAGCAGGATTCAGTTACAGAACTTTAAAAGAGAGTATAATAAAAAAAGAGAACGTTTTCAAAAAAAAGATAATTTTTTGAAATTAAAGTCAGGTTGTGTTGACTATGGAGCATAAACCAGTTATAATTAATCCGTATTATGAAATAAGGTATCGTATTGTGAAACTGTCGCTTAAAAGGAGGACTTTAGTTGAGTATTAAAAGAGAAACATTAGTAAAATTAGAAGAAAATTTTTTATTCGCGGTTGTTCGTGGAAAATCGGAAGATGATGGATATGAAATCTCAAAAGCAACCTATGAAGGCGGAATAAAAAATATCGAAGTAACTTTCAGTACACCAAACGCAGATAAAGTTATTTCTCGTTTAGCAGCTGAATTCGCAGGAACGGACATGGTAATTGGTGCAGGAACTGTCATGGATGATATAACAGCTAGAATTGCTATATTAGCAGGTTCTAAGTTTATCGTCAGCCCACATTTTGACCCCGCAATTTCAACTATTTGTAACCGCTATACTATTCCTTATTTGCCAGGCTGTGGCTCTGTTACAGAAATCGCAAATGCAATGGCTACTGGAGTAGAAGTTGCTAAAGTATTCCCAGGTGGAATATTAGGAGCAGGTTTTATTAAAGACGTTCACGGACCAATTCCTCAAGTAGAATTAATGCCATCAGGCGGAGTAAATCTTGAAAATATGGCTACTTGGGTAAACAACGGAGCATGGGGCGTTGGAGTAGGTAGTGCTTTAACAAAAGACGTAGCTGAAAAAGGATACCAAGCAGTAACAGAGACAGCTAGAACTTTTGCTGACCGTTACAAAGAAATTCGTTCAGGTAACTAGTTCTTCTAAAAATTCTGTTTATCTTAAATGAATTAAGCAAAGCTGATTATTGGAAGGGGTACAGTAATGACATTTATAAATAAAGATTTTATGTTACAAAACAAAACAGCTAAACAGTTGTATCATGATTTTGCTGAATCATTGCCTATTTTCGATTACCATTGTCACTTAGATCCTCAACAAATTGCTGAAGATCATAAGTTTAACAATGTAACTGAATTATGGTTAGCAGGAGATCATTACAAATGGCGCGCAATGCGTGCTCACGGAATTCCGGAAGAAAAAATAACGGGTAATGCTAGCTCAGAGGAAAAATTTGAAGCTTGGGCACAAACAGTGGAATCTGTTGTTGGGAATCCATTGTATCACTGGACGCACCTTGAATTAAAACGGTATTTCGCTATTGATGAATTATTAAATTCAAAAAATTGGAAATCTATTTATGATCAAGCTAATAAAGCTATCCTAGAAAAAGGCTTAACAGCAAGAACATTAATTAATAATTCAAACGTTACTTTCATTGGAACAACAGATAACCCCACGGATTCTTTGGAATTTCATGACGCTATCCGCGAAGATGAAAATTTCACTGTTGAAGTTGCTCCATCGTTTCGACCAGATGAAGCTTTTGCAGTTGGCGAAGAAAAATTCACAAATTTCATTAAAAAATTACAAGATGCTTCAACTAAAGATGTAACAACGTATAAAGAATTAATAAAAGAAATTGAAAATCGAGTTGATTACTTTAATGAACGTGGGGCAATTGTTTCTGACCATGGTTTAGGCAAACTTTTCTATGCCGAGTCAACGGATGATGAAATTGAAGCGATTTTCTTGAAAGCCTTAGCTCAAAAAGAAATAACAGCTGAAGAAAACGCCAAATACCAAACACGTTTATTATCTGATTTAGGAAAAATGTACCATGCAAGAGGATGGGTTATGCAGCTTCATTTCGGAGCGATTCGTAACAATAACTCTCGTATGTTTGACTTAGTAGGAGCAGATGCTGGTTTTGATTCAATCAATGACCAGACAGATGTCGCTTATGCGTTGAATAACATTTTAAATGCATTAGATAAAGAAGACAAATTACCTAAAACGATTATCTACAACTTGAACCCAATATACAATGATGTGGTCGCCAGTGCAGTTGCAAACTTCCAATCTAATAATGAAGGAATCAAGGGCAAAATCCAATTTGGTTCCGGTTGGTGGTTCAATGATACCGAACAAGGTATGTTGCGCCAAATGGAAGCTTTGGCAGACCATGGTTTGTTGATGCATTTTGTTGGAATGTTAACAGACTCACGTAGTTTTGTTTCTTATCCACGTCATGAATACTTCCGTCGTATCTTATGCAACTTCATTGGAGAACGTGTTGAAAATGGCAAATTCCCTAATGATCAAGAACTTTTGAAAAAGCTTATTGAAAATGTCAGCTACAACAATGCTATGCGCTACTTTAATAAAGCAAGATAAAAAAAATTAAACATAGAGGAGATTAATTATAATGGAAATGACATTTAGATGGTACGGTGAATCAGATCCGATTTCACTAGAATATATCCGCCAGATTCCAGGAATGAAAGGAATTGTTTCAGCTATTTACGATATTCCAGTTGGAGAAGTATGGCCTTTAGAAAAAATTAAAGCATTAAAATCTTCCATTGAAGCAAAAGGATTAGAACTTTCTGTTATTGAAAGTGTGCCTGTTCATGAAGACATTAAAACAGGAAAACCAACACGCGATAAATACATTGAAAACTATAAAACAACGTTAACCAATTTAGGAGAAGCTGGAATTCCAGTTGTATGTTACAACTTCATGCCTGTTTTTGACTGGACTCGTTCTGATTTAGCTTTCCCACTTCCAGATGGTTCAAATGCCTTAATCTTTGATGAAGAGCAAGTAAACAAAATGGATCCTCGTACACTTTCTTTACCAGGTTGGGATGAAAGTTACAGTTCTGAAGAAATGAACAACTTAATGGATGAGTACAAATCAATCGATGATGAAAAACTTTGGGAAAACTTAGAGTACTTCATCAAAGCAATTATGCCAACAGCTGAAGCTGCAGGCGTTAAGATGGCTATTCACCCGGATGATCCTCCATACAGCATCTTTGGCTTACCACGTATCATTACTGGACAAGCTGCATTGGAGCGCTTCATTAAATTGTATGACAGCGAATATAACGGCGTTACGTTATGTGTAGGTTCATTTGCATCAGATCCTAAGAATGACGCAGTAGCAATCTTAGAAAGTATGTTAGAAAAAAATCGAGTTAACTTTGTTCACGCACGTAATGTTAAATTGATGGGCGGAAAATCATTCCAAGAATCAGCTCACTTATCTGAAATGGGTTCAATTGACATGTACCGTGTGGTTAAAGCGTTAAGCGACCACGACTTTAAAGGTGCTATCCGTCCAGACCACGGACGTATGATTTGGGGCGAAACGGGTAAACCAGGATACGGTTTGTTCGACCGTGCGTTAGGTGCAACTTACCTTAATGGTTTATATGAAGCAGCTCAAAAAGCTAAAGCTGACGCAAAATAAATAAAAGCTATTAGATAATAAATAAAAGCTATTAGATAATAAATAAAAGGAGGAAATAAAAATGACATCACCATTCACACATGACTTAACAGGTAAAGTAGCAGTAGTAACAGGAGCTGGTGGAGTACTATGTTCTTTCTTCGCTAAAGAATTAGCTCGAGCTGGGGCAAAAGTAGCATTATTAGATTTAAATGTTGAAGCAGCTCAAAAATACGCTGATGAAATCGTTGCTGCTGGAGGAGAAGCTAAAGGATACAAAGCAAACGTTTTAGAATTAGAAAGCTTACAAGAAGCACACGATGCAGTTGTTGCAGACTTCGGTGTTGCAGATATTCTAGTTAATGGAGCTGGTGGAAATAGTCCTAAAGCATCTACAGAAAATGAATTCCACGAAATGGAAGGAATGGAAGGCGTTAAATCATTCTTCGAATTAGACAAATCTGGAATCGAATTTGTATTCAATCTTAACTACCTTGGAACATTACTTCCAACTCAAGTATTTGCTAAAAATATGCTTGGAAAAGAAGGAGCTAATATCATTAACGTTTCAAGTATGAATGCTTATACTCCTTTAACAAAAATTCCTGCATACTCAGGCGCTAAAGCAGCAATCAGTAACTTTACAGAATGGTTAGCAGTATACTTCTCACATGTTGGTATCCGTGTAAATGCTATTGCTCCAGGATTCTTAGTAAGTAAACAAAACCAAGCATTATTGTTCAATGAAGATGGAACTCCAACTGCTCGTACACACAAAATCTTATCAAGCACACCAATGAACCGTTTTGGTGAACCTGAAGAATTGATTGGCGGATTGTTATTTTTAGCTGACGAAAAAGCTTCAAGTTTTGTTAATGGTGTTGTTTTACCAATTGATGGTGGATTCCACGCTTATTCAGGTGTATAATTAAAGCAATAAAACGATTACAATTCAAACTGAGAGAGGGACATAAGAATAGTTATATTCTAGTGTCCCTTCCTTGCTGTAAAGATTTTCACATTATAAAATGAGGAGTTTAATTATGGGAAAAAGTACATTTACTAAGAAAAAACAGTTTTTAATTTGCGTTGATTCAGATGGGTGCGCAATGGATACAATGAATATCAAACATGAAAAGTATTTTGGACCACTAGCTTCGGAAGTTTTTGGGATCAAAAATCGCGATGAATTCTTAGGAATCTGGAATCGTATCAATTTGTATTCAACAACTCGCGGAATCAATCGCTTTAAAGGATTGGTTTTAGGATTACAAGAAGCTGTTTCAAATGGAGAAGAAGTAGGCGATATTTCTAATCTAGTAAACTGGGCAGAAACAACTAAAGAACCGTCAAACAAATCTTTAGAAAAAGAAGTCGCAAAAAATCCAGTTGAAGATCTTAAGAAAGCTTTAAATTGGAGTCAAAAAGTAAATTCTGGAATTGAAGAGTTAGCTGGAAAAGATGCGCCATTTCCTAATGTGTTAGAAGTTTTAAATGAATTGCATGAAGTAGCGGATATTGCGATTGTAAGTTCTGCAAACAGTGAAGCTTTGTATAGCGAGTGGGAAAGACATCTTTTATTGCCACATGTTGATGTTGTTTATGGACAAGAAGCTGGAACAAAAGCTGCTTGTATCAATGAATTAAAAGCATATGGCTACGCTGAAGATGAAATTTTAATGGTAGGAGATGCTCCAGGAGATTTAAATGCTGCTCTTAAAAATGGTGTTTTATACTACCCAATTTTATTCGGTAAAGAAACATTTTCATGGAAACGTCTTTCAAAAGAAGGAGTTAAACACTTCACAGGTAAAACATATACTGGCGCTTATCAGGAAGCAGTTATTACTGAATTTGATGACTTGTTAAAACAATACTCATAAGAAAAATCCAAAAACCCGTGTAAACTAGTAATCGTTACACGGTTTTTTTTGTTGTTTATTAAATGACGGCTTAGATAATAGTGATAATGAAGAGGTGGACTATATACGAAAAATCACTATTTCTAGCAACAGAAAGATTATTGCTTTCTATATGAATAATATTGAATCTAGCATCAGTTCTAGCAAAGATCGCCACGTTTGTTTATCAATATATCCGTTATCAATTAAGATTACTTGTAATAGGTAATGATTTTTCAATAATATAATAGGAATAAATACTGTAAACCTTTATATAAAGAATTATGTTAATCTTCTAGTTTGACTGAAAGGCCCCATCCTGCTAAATTAAAAGAAATACTTCAACTGAAGCAAAGAGTAACATGGAGAAGCTAGAAGAAGTAGTTCTAGTTCTTTCATGAAAGATCGGCTTGGAAAGTATGCGTTTGAACTAAAATAAACCAGAAAAATAATAGGTAATTAACTAATAGAAAGAAGAATGAACAATGAATACATTTCCTCAAGCAACGTCCATAGATCAAGTATTACGCTATATAAAAGAAAACAAGCTTACTTTTGTTTATATTTCAAAAGAAAATTGTGGTATCTGTCATGTTATTCAACCTCAAGTCCAAGAAATGTTAACAGAATTTCCAGCTATTAAGCCAATACAAGTTAGTGCAGATGATATTCCTGAGGTTGCCAGCCAATTCACCGTATTCACTGTTCCAGCTTTATTGTTATTTGTTGAAGGAAAAGAAGTAATCCGCGAAGCACGGTTCGTTGTGATGGAAGAGCTACACAGGAAATTTCAACGTGTGGTTGAGAATAGTTAAAGGTAATAAAAATAGCCTCACCTACTAAACTGCGCTAAGACAGCTGGAAGGTGAGGCTATTCTAGGTGACTAACCCATTAATTTTAGTTAGAACGAATCATGCCTCTTAATGTTTGAGGGTCAATCGGAGGATCACTTAGGATAGATCGAAGAGTATCTAAATCTGGCTCGATATTCCAAGTTAAAATACCTACTGGAAGATTATCATCTAAATAGTAAACAACTTTTCCGCCATCTACATCATCGATGAGTGTAGTTAATGAAGAATCTAATGTACCCATCGCCTTCCATGAAATAGAAAAGACGACAGAATAAAAGTAGGGAGTATACGTATAAGCCTCACCTGATCCAGCCATTGCTTTACCTGCTGCTTTACCAGATTTTCTGGCATGATCCACATGTTCTATCCGTGTTCTGCCTAAAATTTTATCCGGATAAAAGGCAATATCACCAGCAGCCCAAATATCGGGATCTTTTGTACGTAAGTATTCATCAACATATACACCATCTTCTATTTTAAGACCGCTTTGTTCAGCTAATGAAATACGAGGCGATACTCCTAAGCCGATAACAATTGCATCCGCTTCTACTGTAGACCCATCGTCTAGAAGAAGAGTGAATTTTTCATCCTCTTTTGTATAAGACTCTGCACGCCTGCCGTTTAAAAGTTCTACGCCAGCTTCTCGGAAAGATGCTTCATATTCTTTAGCAAGTTCACTAGGGAATTGGCTGCTACCTAAAATTTTATCTGGATAAATAAGGGTAACTTTAGTGTTGTTTTGAACCAGTCCAGCAGCTAATTCTGCGCCAATATAACCGCCACCTACAATAACGACATGTTGGTTGTTTCCTGAAAAATTACGTAAGCGTCTATAATCAGACCATTCTCTAAAGGCAATTACTTTTTCGTCTTCTGGGCCGTCAATTCTTTTTGGTTCTCCGCCGGTAACGAGCAGCAATTTTTTATACCCGATAGATGTGCCATCTTCCAACAAGACTCTATGATCTTCTCGCTCGATAGCTGTTACAGTCGTTTTTAATTTAAGTGTAGTATTTTTCGTTTCTTTTGTCGTATTGAGAGCGACTTGATCTTCTGTAAAGGTACTGTCCGTCCATAATTTTTTAGTTAAAGCCGGACGTGTATAAGGTTCATCGCTATCAGCAGAAAGAATGCCGATGCTGCCAAATGAATCTTGTTCACGAATACCTCTAGCAGCCGTATCTGCAGCCATTCCTCCGCCGATAATCAGATAATCATAATTGCAAGCCATAACTTGAGGATTTAATTTTTCGTTCATATAATCTGTCATTATATCGCACTCCCTTTTGGTTATTAAATTGTCGCAACGGAACCTGCATCTACGCGGTAATTCGAACCATTCACAAAAGAAGCTTTATCTGAGCAAAGAAAAGCAATTACTGCAGCTACCTCTTCTGCTTGACCACGGCGTTTCAATTCAAGATAAGGCCTTTTTTTATCTAAAAATGATTGGATAGCTTCCTCTTTTGAAACGTTCAATTCTTCAGCTCTTTTTTCCATCATCGCATCCGTCATTGGTGTTTCAATAAAGGCAGGTGAGACGGAATTGACTAGCAATCCTTCACGGGCATAGGTTCTCGAAAGTCCTTTTGACAATGCAAGAATACCGGCCTTTGCACAACAATAAGGGATCTCGTCATCATAAGGTTGTACAGCATCTTCAGAAGCGATAAAGACGATTCTGCCCCAGCCACCTGTTCTTAAATCAGGTAAAAATTCGTTTACCAAACGAACAGGACCAAGCAAATCTACTTCGATTGTATTTGTCCATCCTGCATCATCTAATTCGTGAAAAAGTCCTTGTGCACCGGTAATGCCTGCGGACTGAACTAAAATATCGATTTTTCCGACTTCTTTAGCAATTTTTTGATGAATCATTTTCAAATCATTTATACTGGTAATATCTGCTGGATAGTGAAAGACTTTATCTTTATAGCCTATTTTTTCAGCAGCTTGAGTTAATTTTTCTGGGTTTTTATCGGTAAGGACGACTGTAGCTCCTTCTTCTAAAAGAACACGTGCGGTCTCCCAACCAATACCCGAATCTGCTCCAGTAACTAATGCGATTTTTCCTGAAATGCCTAAATCCATGCTTATTCCTCCTTATAAATGGTAGTATAATATGTGTTTCATCATATTAATTTTAGTGGGATTAATAATTAACAAAGAACACCAATAGGGAAATTTCCATATTGATGCTCTTTTTTATTTATTCTGAATAGTGAATTTTGATAGTCTATACTGTTTTATTGTCTGTTAATGGGATCAGTTTTATCTATTGTGTCTAGTGTATCTGTTGTATCCAAAGTATCAGAAGGAAGAGGAGTAGCGTTGGTTTCCATTTTTCCTGATGGGGTGCTGTTGTCAAAGTCTTTTGCACCAGGTTCAACACCAAAATCATCTACTAGAACAACAATGGAACCGTTAGTTATGTCATCTTTAAAATCGCGTAAAACTGATTCATCAGCTTCGTATCCTTCGTCAGTTGAATTGACATCTTCATTATCATCGGCAGAAAAGATATGTTTCACTTTATCCATGAAAGACTCGTCATCTTGTCCATGCTTTTCAGAATGATCTGTTGAAACACCAACATTTAAATCAGTAGGCAAAATATCAGCAGTTTCTCTGTTGGTGACAAGTGTGATCAATGTTCTATCATAGCCTTCAGCCACAACTTCATCAACAGCTGTTCTTGCTTCTTCTAACGTGAGGTAACTTCCTTTTACAAATTTCATAATATTCTATTCCTCCCTAAGATTTCTTTTGCTTGATTCATCTTTATTATAGAAGACATAAGAATTGTAAGCAAAAGAAAGGGTTTGAAAAAGGGCAATCACAATTTAGTCTGAGAAATTACTTTTCGGACTTCTTCAAGTGAATGGGTTGCAAAATCACCTGTTTTGAACATAACACTGACAAATAAAGCATCAATCAAACTTAGTTGTGTGATGCGAGATGTTAAGGCCTCAGATCGGTAGTCCGTTTCTTCAGCTGTTGATAACAATAAGGCATCTGCAAACTTTGCTAAAGGAGAAAGTGAATAGCTCGTAATGATGATTATCTTTGCGTTTTTTTCTTTAATAATTTCAGCCAATTGAATAGTATCTTTGGTGATACCAGAATGAGAAATAATAATAGCGCAATCATTTTCAGTTAAGCGAGAAGCCTGCATCATTTGGATATGAGAATCTTGCATATACATAGAATTTAATGGGGTACGTAAAAATTTATGGTAAGCATCCATTGCAATGATGCTAGAGCCGCCGACGCCAAAGAAACCGACTGTTTGAGCACCAGTCAAGAACTGGACAGCTTTAATCAACTCTTGTTCATCCAATAATTTTTTTGTATCGTTTAATGACTTGATATTGGAGTCGAAAACTTTTTGTGCCATCAGTAGTTCATTGTCTTCTTTAGAAATATTCTCATGAATAGATAAAGAGCTATCTACTTTTTCTGAAGCTAAAGCAATTTTGAAATCTTGAAACCCATCATACCCTAAGCGCTTACAAAAGCGAAAGAAAGTAGCATCTGCAACTTGGATGATATCTGAAATATTGCTGATGGTTCCATGCATAACTTTTTCGGGATGTAAAAGAATAAAATCTGCAATCATTTTTTCTTTGCTGCTTAAGTCTCTATAAATTGATTTGATTTTCAAGTTGATATTTTGAGTCTTCATATTTTCACCTACTTAAAAGAGTTTATTTTAGTATATCATACATTCTTGAAAGAAAAATATTTTTTTTAATAGTTGCAAAAAGAAAAAATGTTTCATATACTAAAGTTATAAATACATAAGGAGTGGAGAAATTGGAAATTGGATTAGTTGGTTTAGGAAAAATGGGATACAATTTAGCCTTGAACTTACAAAAGAACGGGCATCATGTTATAGGATATGACAGCTTTGAAACAGCTCGAAAACAAGCGGATGCAAATGGAATCGAAACAGTGAATGATCTAAAAGAGTTAGTTGCTAGCCTTAAAGAAACTAAAATTATTTGGATTATGGTTCCAGCGGGAGATCCATTGGAAAATGTTTTAAGCGAAGTTCATGAGTTATTAGGAGCAAATGATATCATCATTGATGGAGGAAACTCACACTACAAAGATTCTATGCGACATGCAGAAGTAGCTGCAACAAAAGGGATTCATTTCTTAGACATGGGAACATCGGGTGGTACGAGCGGTGCAAATGCAGGTGCTTGTTTAATGGTTGGCGGAAACTCAGAAGCATTTGCAGTAATTGAACCAATATTAAAAGGAATCTGTGTAGAAGACGGGTATCTGTATACTGGAAAATCCGGTAGCGGTCATTATTTGAAAATGATACACAACGGGATAGAATATGGCATGATGCAAGCCATGGCTGAAGGTTTTGAAGTGGTCGAAAAAAGTGAATTTGACTATGATTTGGCAGATGTGTCAAAAGTCTGGAATAATGGATCAGTTATCAGAAGCTGGTTAATGGAACTGGCAGAAAGTGCCTTCCAAAAAGACGCTCACCTTGATGAGATAAAAGGAATTATGCAATCTTCAGGTGAAGGGAAATGGACAGTAGAAGCAGCTTTGGATGCAAAAGTTCCTACGCCTGTAATAGCACTATCTTTAATGATGCGGTATCGTTCTTTAGAAGAAGATACATTTACTGGAAAAGTTGTTGCTGCACTTAGAAATGAATTCGGCGGCCATGAGGTCACAAAGAAATAAACGAATCAAAAAGAATTCCTATTTCAGATTTTGAGATAGGAATTCTTTTTTTTGTGGAGATAAAATGGTTAGACAGAGTGTTACATTATAAATTAAGAGCAAAAAAATCATACTTATAGTTGACTAATGGAACGTATGTTCGTATAATTTAAGTGAAATGAGGTGATTAATATGGAAAAAGGAATGTGTTTAAAAGGTTCAGTAGAAAAAATTAAAGTTTTGAAATTAGAAGAAGCTCCTTTGATACGGTTTACATTAACCGTTAACGAGGCATATAAGGAAAACTGTCTGATTAAGTCAAATGCATTAAATTTTCTATATCTTGTCACCGAAGGAAAAACAATTGTTCTATTTGGCAAGAGAAACAAACGAAATCAATTTGTAGTGCAAAAATACTATATAATGTAAAAGTTATATTTGAGAAATAAGGTGAGTATGATGAAAATTTTAAAAGAAGGTATGTGTAAAAGACCGATAGAAGCAGCTGATTTATTGGAAAGGAAAGGTTGTGATCATTTCACATTGCTAGAAAATGATGTGCAAATTAGTGGAAGGTTTTATGAATTGTGGTGGTACTCTTATCAAGATGAAAACCATATTTTAGCTAAAGGAAAACAGTATCCTTATTTTTTACATTTTTTTCTCTTAGAAGCAGGCGATGCATTTGAAGCGAATGATTTTACAACGTACATAAAAACGGGCGAACTAAAAGCACAACAACCAAATTTTTTTGAAGAAATTATATAATTATGGAGCAGTTTCAGAAGTGTGAAAGCAATTATTTTTTTTACTAGACCAGATAAAGTATACTGTTAACAAAGATAACAATTCAGTTGCTTATGCAAAAAAGTGCCAACTGATTATGGGGTGAAAAAAATGTTCACAGACAAACGGTTAACAGAAGCATACAAAAAGGCTAGAGTAGAAGAATTCGATGAGAATTCTAAATATATATTTTTTAGTGATAGTCATCGCGGAAATGGGAATATCTCAGATGAGTTTACAAGGAACCGCAATATTTTTCTGCATGCTTTAAAATATTACTATAAACATGGGTATACTTATGTAGAAGCAGGCGATGGAGATGAACTATTAGAGTATTCAGATTTTACGTATACAAAAAATGCCCATAATGAAGTATTTGATATAATTAAAAAATTTTTCGATGATAATCGCTTAATAAAATTATACGGCAACCATGATATTGCGTTAAAAAATCCTAAATTTGTTGAAGAGAATTACTATACAAATTACGATGAATACACAGAAGAGTTTTTTGATTTTTTAAAAGGTCTGCAACCTATTGAGGCACTTGTGCTGAGATACAAAAAAACAGGACAAGAAATTCTAACGGTACACGGACATCAAGGCGATGCTCCAAATGACCAGTTCGCCTTTTTTACGATGTTATCCTTAAAATTCTTTTGGCGTTTTCTTCATGGATTTGGTATTCGAAACCCGTCAAGTCCGGTAAAAAATGTCACCAAAAGACATAGAATTGAAAAAAACTTCAATAAATGGATTCAAAAAAATAAAGTCATGCTTATCTGTGGTCATACTCATCGATTTAAGTACCCAAAAAACAAAGAGCTTCCCTATTTCAACACAGGTTGCTGTGTTTATCCTACAATTATTACAGGAATTGAAATAACTGAAGGTCAAGTCCGATTAGTACGTTGGGAAACTAAAGTGAGTAAAAAAGGTGTTTTGACGATTGAAAAAGATACTATGCGAGGACCAGAACCAATCGAAGAATTTGATATGCGGTTGGAAGGATGGAACAGAGATAATGATGTTTTATGAAACAAATTATACCTCAAGAAATGATAATGAAAACGTTTAGTTAGATGAAAACAGGAAAAGTCAATAAGAAAATAAAGTTTTTTTGATTTTTTCTGAAAATAGGAGTATACTGGCAAAATGAAACACAACGTATAAGGCAGAAGGGTCTTCCTTTCTCATACGTTGTGTTTATTATATTGTCTCAGACCACTTAATGTTAAGCGATTGAAGCATCATAGATTTGTTTGATAGATTCTTTTAATAAAGCATTAAAATCCTCGTCTGATTGACTAACACTTAATCCCTCGGATAAAGCTCTTGAAAAACTAGCGATTAGTCCGTGGTTATGTGTTAAAGCTTCATTAGCTTTTTCACGGGTATAACCACCAGAAAGAGCGACTACTCTTATAACTCTAGGATGATCGATCAATTCTTTATAAAAATTATCAATCGTTGGGATTGATAGTTTTAACATGACGTTATCTGATTCGCTTAAGGCGTCTAGCTGAGTCAAGATTTCATCTTTTAAGAGAGATTCGGACTTCTCCTTATCGGTACTATTAATATCCACTTCTGGTTCAATAATTGGAACAAGCCCGGCTGCAATAATTTGTTTTCCAACTTCAAATTGTTGGTCAACAACTTTTTTTATAGCTTCAGGATTTGCTTCTTTAATCAATGAGCGCATTTTTGTTCCAAAAATATGGCGTTCATTTGCTCGTTTTAATAATTCATCTAAGTCTGGATTAGGTTTCATCAATTGAACACCGTTAGTTTCTTCTGCTAATCCTTTGTCAATCTTCAAGAAAGGAACAATACCTTTCTTTTCCCACAAATAATCAGCTGTATAAAGGTCTTCTACTTTGCGATCCATTGTTTGTTCGAATAAGATAGCACCTAAAATTGAATCAGAACTAAAAGCAGGAGAAGTCATAAGACGTGTTCTCATTTCATGAACGAGGTCATACATTTCTTCTTCACCAGAATACGTATCTGAGGCGATACCATAAAGCTGTAAAGCTGTTGGTGTGCTCCCGCCACTTTGGTCTAATGCTGCAATAAAACCTTGTCCATTTTTCATTCGTTCAAGTTGTTCTTTTTGCATAATTTCAGCTCCTTAGATTAGTTTTAAGAACAGTAAATAGGAAAGCTCAACCCAATGAAGGGTAATGAACCTTTCGTTAATAAGTATAGCACTTCATAAATTATATTGAAAAAATAAGCTATTATCGAGTACTTTTCCTTTGAGAATTTATATAGAGGAAAAAGAATAGGTTATAAAAATTGAATAAAGGGGAAAAAAACATGATTCAAGAAGAAAACCAAAATATGTCATTTGCACAAGTTATATCTATTTTAGGAGTTATTTTAATGGGGTCTTTTGTGACCATATTAAATCAAACACTAATGAGCACGGCTTTACCAAGTATTATGAGAGAATTTTCAATTACAGCAACTCAAGGGCAATGGTTAACAACAGCTTATATGCTGATTAATGGTATCATGGTACCTATTACAGCCTATCTGGTAAATCGATTTACCACCCGTCAGTTGTATCTCTTTTCAATGATTGTTTTCTCAATTGGTACATTTGTGGCAGCTACTTCTAGTGTCTATGGAGTACTGATTGCTGGGCGTATGATCCAAGCGGTAGGAGCAGGGATTATTTTGCCGTTGCAAATGATTGTTGTATTGTATATTTTCCCAATTGAAAAAAGAGGATCAGCAATGGGCTTAATTGGTTTAGCGATGAACTTCGCTCCAGCAATTGGACCTACTTTTTCCGGCTGGGTAGTACAAAATTACCATTGGAATATGTTGTTTTACTTTATCTTACCATTTGCACTGTTAGATGTTGTAGTGGCCATTTTTGTTTTGAAGAATGTTGGGAAAACAGGTCATCCTAAACTAGATTTAATAAGTGTTATTTATTCTACATTAGGTTTTGGTGGATTACTCTTTGGTCTTAGCAATGCCTCTTCACATGATTTTATAAGTGTTAACGTAGCCTTGCCTATAGTTGTGGGAATCGCTTCTTTAGTTCTATTGGTTAACCGTTCTAATCATTCAAAAGAACCGCTATTGAATTTCGGTATTTTTAAATACAGAGGTTACCGTTTAAATCTTATTATTTCTTTCGTATTAACGGCTGGAATGTATGGTGCTATTATGCTATTGCCCATCTATTTGCAAAATATACGTGAAATGACACCGATGGAATCGGGAATGACTTTGTTACCAGGAGCAATTGTAATGGCTGTTATGAGCCCAATTACTGGTAGAATGTTTGATAAATACGGATCAAAAAGATTAGCTATGAGTGGATTAACTTTGGTAACAATTGGAACGTTTATCATAGGACTAATTGATTTAAACACGCCAATAGTTTACATTGTTCTACTTCAAGTGGTTCGGTCATTAGGTTTTGCATTAACCTTAATGCCAATCCAAACAGCAGCTTTCAACGCGGTTCCACTAGAGCTTGCTTCACATGCATCCGCAATGTTTAATACTCAACGACAATTAGCTGGATCAATGGGAACAGCATTATTTGTAGTTGTGATGACGGTTGTTTCTCAAAATGGTGTATCACAACACTTGCCATCTGAGTTAGCTGATTTAGCAGGATTTCAAACAGTCTTCAAATTAGTGGGAGTATTCTCATTGGTAGCCTTTATTATGACGTTATTTATTAAAGAAAATCCTTATTTACCTAAAGCGAAATTAGCAGAAAATCATTAAAGACAAAAAGCTCGAAACCATTATATTAATGGCTTTGAGCTTTTTTTTATGGAACCTAATTTAGTAGATGACTTTAAAATTAGCAAATGTTTCAGGTTGGATATTTGAGTGGTTTTTAAAATAATCTGCAATAAGTTCAGTCATATCAACGGTGACTTCTTTAATAATTTTATCAGCGCTAAACATATCGTAATTTCCGCCGCCGACTGCTCGATACTGATTGATGACGACCTCTAATTCATCATTCGCTTGAATGGCTTTTCCATTGTAAGTGAATAGGCGAATGCGTTCACCAAGCGGAAGCGAAATATCAATTGTATACTCAATCCCCGCATACATATCGTAATTGTATTGCTGAGCTTTTGGGTACAGAAAAGCAGGACTAATCTCAAGTTGTTCATCTGCCGATAAACTGAAATAGTTGGCAGATTTTTCTAGCGCTTGTCGTAAATCTTCACCAGTTACACGTACTACTGCAAGAGTATTGGGGTAAATATAATTGGTGACAATATCACGCATAGTTACAGTCGGTCCAAAACCTTTGCTGTGATTTGTAAAAAGGGCAGTACCAGATATCGTTGTTCCAGTAGCCTCCATTTGAACTTTATGGATGAAATCAATATAAGGGTGACCGGTTAAGCGAACTTGAAAAGGGTCTTCTATCCACATGTTGCCGTCGATTGTGCCAATATTTTGATCTAGCCAATCTTCAATTTCTGCTTGAAAAGCATGATGGTTTTTGTCCAGAGTAGGGTCGATAGGCGTATCCGCAACAGAAATTAACTTAGCCTCTTTAGAAAGTATAGTTGCTTTTCCGTCCTGTTTTTCAAGAGTTAAGCGAACTTGTCCAAGATGATGACCCTTTTCACCAGGTTGAATAATGGCCACAGAAGACGCTACAGTGGCAATTTCTCGATGCTGGTGTCCAGTCAGTAAAACATCTATCCCAGGAATATTTTTTAAAAGTTCGTAACCTTCATTTTCACCAGTTAAAACTTCAGTTGGTTCTCCAGTTTCTAAGTCTTTTTCGAAACCACCATGGTAACTTACGATGACAACGTCAGCCAATTCTCGTAATTTAGGGACATATTCTTTTGCACAAGCAACAGCTGATTGAAAAGACAATCCATTAATAGAAGTTGGTTGTTCCCAATTTGGAATGTATTGGGTAGTTAATCCAAGTACGGCTACAGTAAGGTCATTAAATTGAAAAAGCTCGTAAGCTTGTCCAAATGCAGGCTGTTCTTTAATATTTAAAATATTAGAACACAAAATGGGGTAGTTGAGCGTATCCACTGCTTTATTTAAATAGTCTTTTCCGTAATTGAATTCGTGATTTCCTATTACTCCGACATCAAATCCAACATCATTTAGGATAGAAGTGTAAGGTGAAGGTTGCTGTATTTGCTTAGCAGTGTAGTAGGTAAAAGGGGAACCTTGTAAAAAGTCTCCATTATCAATCACTAGTACCGGATCGGTATTTTTTGCTTTAATTTTTTTGATAAGTGAGGCAACTTTTAACAATCCAAATGGCAAGTCTTGTTGCCTTTGTTTATAATCGGTGGGGTAAACATACCCATGAATATCGCTTGTTGATAAGATTGTTAAGTTCATTTGTAAAACTCCTTTTAAAATACTTTCGTTAACCTTTAACCAGTCTTGCTCTCATTTTATTAGAGAAGAACTCTACTAGCAAGATAAGAACAATCAAACCAACGAGAATAGAACCTACTTCGTTCCAACGATAGGAATTCATCGCAAAAATTAAAGGTGCGCCAATTCCTCCAGCGCCAACCAACCCCAGTATGGTAGCATCACGTAAGTTCATATCAAAACGATAAATGGTAATGGATAAGAAATTAGAAAAAAGCTGAGGAATAATCCCAAAGCGAATTTTCTCAAAGGTCGTGCACCCCATTGAAGTCAATGACTCTAAAATACTAATATCTAAATCTTCGATAATATCTACATATAATTTTGAGACCATACCGATAGATGTAATAGACATCGTCAATACACCGGCAAATGGCCCTGGACCAGTCACGCGGATAAACATCAGACCGTAGACTAAAGCAGGAACAGTACGGATAACAATGACAACTAAGCGAACAATGTAAGCAATGGGTGCTGGTACTACACTTGGAGCCATAAGAAAGGCAATCGGGATAGCCAAAATTGCTCCGAATATAGTACCTAAAAAAGCAATACAAATGGTTTCAAATAACAAATAAAGCACACCACCAGTAGTTAAGCCGAATAATAATTCGAGGTCTGGATTCATAAGACCCCTAAAAATATTTGATGCGATGGTTAACCCACTTTCATTCAAACTTTGTACTTCAATAGAAGAAACGGACCAAATAAAAGCTACCAGTAAGATAGTAGCAATACTTATCCAGTAAAAACCTTTTTTTGGTTCATTTTCAAATTGATTTTCAATCATTTCAGACATTGGCTACACTCCTTATTGTAATTTCTTTCTAAAATATTCACTGATTCGTTCAATAATAAAAACAGTAATAGCCAAAATCACTAGGATCATGCCTACGCTAGAATAATCACGCCAGCCAAGTCTTTCATTTAAAAGCAAACCAAGTCCGCCAGCTCCAACATAGCCTAGTATAGAAGCGTAGCGAACATTTCCCTCGAAACAAAATAAAGAAGTTGAAAGATACGTTGGTAAAATTTCTGGAACGATAGCGTGGCGAAAAGACTGAAGTCTAGTTAAGCCCATAGATTCTAGCGCTTCAAAAGAACCCATATTAATGGTTTCAATTTGTTCGTACAGTAACTTTCCAATGTAAGATAAAGTGAATAAAAAAATGGCAATCGTTCCAGCCATGGTACCTAATCCAAAAACAAAAGTAGCAATCAAAGCGGTGACTAGAGTAGGCAATGTTCTCAAAACACTCAAAATAAATTTGAAAATACCTGCTGTAAATTTACTTTTGATGATATTGGAGGAAGCTAAAATAGCAAAAATTACGGCGACTAACGAGCCAAGCAACGAACCCACTAAGGACATCTTGATGGTATCCAACAATGGTTTCCATATATTAGGCAAATAATCGATGTTCGGTGGAATCATCTCTTTTAAAATAACAAAAAATTCTTGCCAACGATTTAAAAGAATACTGAAGCTAAAACCCGTTACATTTACCGAAATAACAAAGCCGATTATAATCAAAATAAAGATAAATGGTGTTTTGCTTCTTTTTTCTTCAACGACTTTATTATTAGCCAGTATAATTTTTTTAGGTGGAAATAATTTATCATAAATCATCATTTTTTAAGATCCTCCTAAGATTGTGGTTGTAGAGTGGGGTGTATGGTTAACTCATCTTGAGATTGGACATCACCATAAATGCTATCTAAAACAGACTGGGTAACTTCACTTGCTTTACCATCATAAACCACTTGTCCTTGTCGGATTCCAATAACTCGATCTGCATATTCCAAAGCTAATTCAACATGGTGAATATTCAAAAGAATCGACATATTTGTCTCTTTATTTATTTTTTTAAAATCATCCATTACTTGTTTAGCGGTCACAGGGTCTAATGATGCAACAGGTTCATCGGCTAAAATAATTTCTGGTGATTGGGCAAGAGTCCGAGCTAAAGCCACGCGTTGTTGTTGACCCCCTGAAAGTTGGTCAACACGCATGTAAGCTTTATCTAAAATGCCGACTTTATCTAAAGCAGTCAAAGCAGTGATTTTAGTTTCTTTAGGAAAAACCCCCAAGACTTTTCTCCAATAAGGCAATTCAGGAACAGATGACAGCAAGACATTATTTAAGACGGTTGTTCTAGTCACTAAATTAAATGATTGGAAGATCATACCAACTTTTCGACGGTATTGTCGAATTTCTTTACCTCTTAAGGCGCTGACATCGATAGTATTAACGATTAATTTGCCGCTATTGATGTCATGCATCCGGTTGACGCAACGAATAAGAGTTGATTTACCAGCGCCGGATAATCCGATAATCGCTACAAATTCTCCTTGTTCAATTTTTAAGTTTACATTGCTTAAAGCTGTTACTCCATTTGGGTACGTTTTATTTACATCAATAAATTCGATCACAGTTGTCATTAGTCCTTTCCAAAAATAAAACTATGAAAAAGCAGCATCGCATACTCTTTTCACAGTCTTATTTGGTTTATTTTAAGTTAATAAAGCTAATAGGGATTATTGAATGCCTAAATCTTGGACGATTTTTTGAGCGGCTCTTTCATCATCATAATCAGCATCTTTCGTTACTTGGTAACCTTCATGACTATAAACGGAAATTACTTCTTTACCTTCGTCCGTCTTAGAGATGTTAATAAAGGCTTCTTGTAAAGCAGTTTTCAACTCTTGATTTATTTTCTCAGAGTTTTTGCTGACACTGATCGTATCATTATAAATGCCAGGAGTCACGCCTACTACAGCTGTTTCATCCCAAATGCTTTCGGTTCTACCATATTCTGAAGTCCACGTATCTTCGTAATCTCTTCTGCCATCAGCAAAGGTAACCAAAAGGTCAACTTGTTCAGAAGCAAGACGGGCAAATGAACTTCCATATGAATCAGCTTGAACGACTTTGTCTAAGTCTGTAATTGATTTTTTAAAGTGTTCATTTAACCATAATGTTGGGTAAATGTAACCGGCGGAAGAAGAGGAAGACATTACACTCCAAGAAGCACTGTTCATATCTTCAAAAGTCAATTCCTCGCCACTGTTGATTTTAGCAGCTAATTCTTGTCCTTTTTTAGAAGGGCCTGCGATAATCAATGAACGGTAAGAGGTAACTTGTTCATCCGTTGGTTCAGTAGGAGCATTTTCATTCCAGTCAGCTGGATTATCAGAATCAATGCTTAATCCGGCTCTAGTAGAAGTTAAAATTACCTCAGCACCGTCATCGTATAGTACATATGTGCCACCTGGGATAAATCCAACATCTAACGTTCCAGCCGAAAGAGATTCCCCAACAGCCTCATAGTTTGTTCCAACAGTGATATCAACTTTGCCAATGTCATAACCTAAAGTAGACATTTCGTCGATTAGCAAATCTTTTAGCGGCTCTGTTGCAGTAACGATTTCTTCAGGATCTCGTGAAGGAACAAATCCAACTGAAAGTGTATCTATTTTGATTGTTCCATCTGTATTTGAAGCCGATGTTTCGCTACTAGCTGCTTCATTTCCACATCCAACCAATAGTCCCGCTAGTAAAGCTGCGCCTATGTACTTACCAAACTTCTTGTGCATGTAATTGAATCCCCCTATGATTTTTGTTTTTACAAACATTTAACACATTTAACATTGTATCATTCGTGTTATTTAAAAGATAGCCTTTTTTTAAAATATATAAAATAGAAACGTTCGGTTATTACACTATTTTATTAAAAGATATCAGTCATTTGAATTTGAAATAGTGATTTGCCGTTGAAGTTAGTATAAAATACGAACGTTAATTTAAAATGGATTTTTTATATTATTTGTGTAAATGATTATTTAATGATTGTAGTATACGAGTGATATTCTTGACAACTTTGTAGCAAGAGTATATAGTTAAGAAACAGAACGATTACAAACGTAAACGAAAAATGAAAAGGAGAGGATAACATGGATAAGCATCAAGATCATAATAAGATGGACCACAATAACAAAAATCACAGCAAAATGGATCATAGCAGTATGAATCATGCTGGTGGACATGCAGGACATCACGCAATGATGATAAAAGATTTTAAAAAAAGATTTTGGGTTTCCTTGATTTTAGCAATTCCTATTTCCCTATTATCTCCAATGGTGCAAATGCTTTTTGGATATGAGATTAATTTTTTGGGAGATGACCTCCTTTTGTTTGTTCTTTCAACGGTTCTTTTTTTCTACGGAGGGAAACCTTTCTTGACTGGAGCATGGGGTGAACTGAAATCACGCACACCAGCAATGATGATGCTTATCTCGTTAGCCATTATTACAGCATATGTTTATAGTACATTGACCACTTTTTTTATCTCTGGTAGTGATTTTTTCTTTGAACTTGCTACTTTAATTGTCATTATGCTTCTAGGCCATTGGATCGAAATGAGATCAGTGATGGGAGCTTCAAAAGCTTTAGAAGCGTTAATAAAATTAATGCCAAAAGAAGCACATAAAATTGATGAATCTGGGAATATTATAGAAGTTACAATTGAAAATTTAAAACCTGGTGATAGGATTCTTGTTAAGTCGGGTGAAAAAATTCCTTTAGATGGCACCATTTACGAAGGTACATCGACTGTAGATGAATCTATGTTGACTGGAGAATCTGTGCCAATAGAAAAAAATCCTGGAATGGATGCTATCGGTGCATCAGTGAATGGGGAAGGGGTATTAAAAATCAAGGTCAATAAAGTTGGGAACGACACTTATCTTGCTCAAGTTATTCAATTGGTTAGAGACGCTGAAACAACAAAATCTAAAGCTCAAGGATTTGCTGATATTGCGGCAAAATGGCTTTTTTATGTAGCCGTTGTTGTAGGACTACTGACAATTGTTTATTGGTCAGTCACAGGCGATTTTGATTTTGCATTAGAACGGATGGTAACCGTATTGATCATTGCTTGTCCACATGCATTAGGATTAGCAGGTCCTTTAGTTACTTCAAGATCTACTTCAATTGCAGCTAGTAAAGGGTTATTGATTCGCAATCGTATTGCTTTTGAAGGAGCACATAAAATAGATAAAATTGTTTTTGATAAAACGGGTACCTTAACAGAAGGTAATTTTGGTGTAACCGATATTCAACCTGCTAATGGTGTAAGCAAATTAGAGTTACTGACCTTGGCTTATTCTGTTGAAACACAATCGGATCATCCTATTGCTAAAGGCATTGTTAAAGAAGGAAAAGAACAGAACTTAGAAATCGATGATGTGAAAAATTACCGTAACTTAGCAGGTAAAGGGTTGATGGCTACTGTCAATGGTGCCGAAATTTCAATTATCAGCCCGGGAGCAATGAAGAATAATCAAGTCTCTTTTGATGAAAAAGAATATGAAATGTTGGCTCAACAAGGAAAAACAGTAGTATTTGTTTTGAAAAATTACGAATTACAAGGGATGATTGCATTAGCCGATATCATTAGAGAATCCTCTTATAAAGTGATCAAAGAATTGAACGATTTAGGTATTGAAACAATTATGATAACCGGAGACAACAAACGAGTAGCCAATTACGTAGGCGGAAAATTAGGACTCTCAAAAGTAATTGCTGAAGTTCTTCCTCATGATAAGTCTAAGTATGTGTCTGAATTGAAAAAAGATGGTAAAAGAGTTGCCATGATTGGAGACGGAATCAATGATGCTCCAGCGTTAGCAGAATCTGATGTTGGAATTGCGATTGGAGCAGGTACAGATGTAGCTCTTGAAACAGCTGATATTGTTTTAGTGAACAGTAATCCAGCAGATGTATTGGCTATCATTAAATTATCTAAAGCTAGTTACAAAAAAACGATTGAAAACTTTATATGGGCAGCCGGATACAATGTCATTGCTATTCCACTAGCTGCAGGTGTTTTGATTAATCAAGGCATTTTAATTACCCCGGCAATTGGAGCAGTTGTGATGTCTTTAAGTACCATTATTGTAGCAATCAATGCTCAAATGATGAAAGTTGATTAAGAAAAGATGCAATTAAACCTCATTAGTCTAGGAAAAGATGGAATAATTGTTTTCAACTCCTATTCGCCTTAAACTTAACTAATAGAAAGCAATTTTCGATTAAAAAATCATAGTAACAACAAGTAAGATAGATTGAAACTTGAAAGGATGGGAAATGAATGAAGAACAGAAAAATTTATTTAACGGTTGCAACTTTAGCTACAGCGTTAACCTTAGCAGCATGTGGAACTGGAAATGAAGAAACCGATACGGCTTCTTCAGAATCAAGCAGTTCAACAAGCATGAACATGGAGGGTATGATGCATAACGATTCTGGTGAAATACCAGCGGATCTTGAGAAAGCTGAAGATCCAAAATATGAAGTAGGTAGTACAGTGGTCATTCAAGCTGACCACATGGAAGGAATGAAAGGTGCTGAAGCTACGATTGTAGGGGCTTTTAATACAACTGTATACGAAGTTTCCTATCAACCAACGACTGGTTCAGAAAGAGTTGAAAATCATAAATGGGTCACACAAGAAGAAATTGAAGAGGCTCAAGATGAAGTGATCGCAAATGGTAATGAAGTAACATTAAAAGCGGATCATATGGAAGGAATGGACGATGCGCCGGCAACGATTGAAGCTTCAGAGACAACAACCATTTATATGATTGATTATGAACCTACAACAGGTGGCGATACAGTTAAAAATCACAAATGGGTAACAGAAAAAGAACTTTCTGAAGACTAAACAGTTGAAAAGTTGATTTTTCAACTAAAATTAGAAAAAGAGCTTTAAATCGAGATGATTCATCTTTGATTTAAAGCTCTTTTTTGAGTGATACTTTTGAAATAAGTGACTGTCGCAATCCCAATTTTGGGTGGGAAATTTCCCGGGAAATGGAAAAAATACCCATTAAGGAACGCTGAGTTTTTTAACGGGTTGAGTATTGAACCTAAAAAAACCAAATGCTATAGTTTGTTTATGGAAGCGATTTCATAAAAATGATAAGGAGATGAAAAGAACATGATGCAAAAATTACAGCGATTTGGTGGCGCGATGTTTACTCCAGTGTTATTATTTGCCTTCTCAGGTATTATATTAGCTATTGCTATTATGCTTCAAAACACACTGATTGTAGGAAGTATCGCAAATTCGGGTACGATGTGGGCAAACTTTTGGTCAATTGTTGAATCCGGTGGTTGGACTGTATTCAATCAAATGGAGTTACTATTTGTTATTGGTTTACCTCTTGGATTAGCTAAAAAAGCTAGTGGAAGAGCAGCTTTGGAATCTGTCGTAGTTTATATGACATTTAACAACTTTGTTGGAAAAATTCTTGATTTGATGGGGCCAACATTTGGCGTAGACTTCACTCAAGAAGCCGGCGGAAACAGCGGAATAAAAATGATTGCTGGAATTAAAACATTAGATACCAATTTAATTGGTGCCATTCTAGTTGCTGCAATTGTTGTCTGGTTACATAACCGCTTCTTTGAAACTAAATTACCAGATTTCTTAGGTATTTTCCAAGGGTCTTCGTTAGTGGTTATGATAGGATTTTTCCTCATGCTTCCTTTAGCCTTTTTAACAGCGTGGGGCTGGCCTATTATTCAAGGATTAATTAGTTCAATGCAAGGTTTCTTAGCCTCATCAGGAACACTAGGTGTCTGGTTATACGTATTCTTGGAACGATTATTGATCCCAACTGGAATGCATCATTTCATTTATCAACCATTCATTTATGGTCCAGCAGTTGTTGAAGGTGGGATTACAGCTTATTGGCTGAATAATTTAAGCGATTTTGCTTCCTCAACTGTTCCACTTAAAGAACTATTCCCAGCTGGTGGATTCGGATTGCACAATGTTTCGAAAATCTTTGCTCCTCTTGGGATAGCAGCAGCATTTTACGCAACAGCGGATTCTGCTAAAAAGAAAAAAACATTGGCTTTATTAATCCCAACAGCTTTAACAGCTGTACTTGCAGGAATCACTGAACCATTTGAATTTACTTTCTTATTTATTGCACCACAATTGTTCTTAATTCATGCGGCTTTAGCAGCAACTTTGGGAGCAACTGTTTATGCCTTTGGTGTTGTGGGCGATGTAGGTAGCGGATTGATTACAATGGTGACACAATTCATCATTCCCATGTCAATCAATCATCTTGGGACAGTCTTAACGTTGATTGGAACAGGACTAGCATTCAGTGTTATTTACTTCTTTGTCTTCCGTTTTGTTATCTTAAAGTTTGATATTAAAACACCA
This sequence comes from Carnobacterium jeotgali MS3, assembly GCF_000745125.1. GTDB lineage: Bacteria > Bacillota > Bacilli > Lactobacillales > Carnobacteriaceae > Carnobacterium_B > Carnobacterium_B jeotgali. The sequence goes on along the minus strand of NZ_JQNF01000010.1, from coordinate 323,766 downwards.
GGTAGAGAATTAGAAGAAGAAGTTAAGATGTATTCTAAAAAAGACTACCGTGAAAGACAGGCAAATGGAAAAACAGCTCCAGCAGGCGGTGCTTATGCAAATAGTGCAGCTCACTATTTAGTAGGACTTGGCGGTACAGCTAATATTGCCGATGTAACTAATTGTGCTACGAGATTAAGAGTATCCGTTAAAGACGAAAACCTTGTTAAAGAAGATGGCTTCTTTAAAGCAGCAGGCGCTCATGGAGTTGTTCGTAAAGGTAAAGCGTTCCAAGTGATTGTTGGATTAGATGTTCCCCAAGTAAGAGACGCTTTTGAAGATGAAATGAAAAGAGATCCAATCGTAGTAGATACTGATAGTCAAACAGAACCAAGCGTTTAAAAATAGGAAATATAAAGGAGTAGATAAAGATGACTTTAAAAAAACAATCTATTTTAGTAGCAGGTGGCGGAAGCACATTTACACCAGGAATCATTATGATGTTGTTAGAAAACTTGGAAATATTCCCGATTCGCCAAATCAAGTTTTATGATAATGATGAAGAAAGACAAAAACAAATCGCAGATGCTGTAGAGATCGTTTTGAAAGAACGTGCTCCTCAAATTGAGTTTTTAGCTACTACTGACCCAGAAACAGCTTTTACAGATATTGATTTTGTAATGGCGCATATTCGTGTAGGAAAATACGCGATGCGTGAACAAGATGAAAAAATTCCTTTGAAATATGGCGTGATTGGTCAAGAAACATGTGGACCAGGCGGAATCTCTTATGGCATGCGTTCAATTGGAGGAGTATTAGAACTGATTGATTACATGGAAAAATACTCACCAGATGCGTGGATGCTGAATTATTCGAATCCAGCAGCAATCGTTGCAGAAGCGACTCGAAAATTAAGACCCAACAGCAAAATCATTAATATTTGTGATATGCCCGTTGGAATTGAACACCGTATGGCTGAAATTTTAGGGTTGAAGAGCCGTAAAGAAATTACGGTTCGTTATTATGGCTTAAATCACTTTGGTTGGTGGACCGATATTCGCGATAAAGACGGCAATGATTTGATGCCAGCGATCAAAAAACACGTTGCAGAACATGGTTATGTTACTCCAGGAGAATTAGAAGGTGTTCCAGGTGAAGACATTGAACCAAGCTGGATGCATACTTACGGCAAAGCAAAAGAAACGTTTGCTTTGGATCCGAATACTTTACCAAATACGTACTTGAAGTACTACTTGTTCTCACAAGATGAAGCTGAAAAAGCTAATCCTGAATACACTCGTGCAAATGAAGTGATGGATCACCGTGAAAAACAAGTATTCTCTGAATGTAATCGTATTGCAAATATTAAAACAGCTGAAGATGCAAAATTAGTTACTGATGATCATGCTTCTTATATCGTTGATTTAGCTAGAGCAATTGCATACAACACCCGTGAAAGAATGTTACTAATCGTACCAAATAATGGTGCAATTGTTAACTTTGATCCAACAGCTATGGTAGAAATTCCTTGTATTGTTGGTTCGAATGGTCCTGAAATGATCAATCAAGGAGAAATCCCTCGTTTCCAAAAAGGATTGATGGAACAACAAGTAGCCGTTGAAAAATTAGTCGTTGAAGCATGGGAAGAAAAGTCTTACCAAAAATTATGGCAAGCACTAACTGTCTCTAAGGTTGTGCCGAATGCTCGTGTAGCTCGACAAATACTAGATGACTTAATTGTAGCTAACAAAGACTTCTGGCCTGAATTAAAATAATCATATGCTATAATAATGTATACAAAAAAATGGAGAGATAACCGACTCCATTTTTTTGTACATTGTTAATAGTAGGGAGAGATTTAGTTGGACTTAGAAGTACTTGTTAATCAACACTACCATGAACTAAATGAAAACGATTTACAAATCATATCTTATATTATGAAGCATAAAAATGAGTGTCAAACGATGCCGATTGTTGAATTGGGTCAAAAAACTCATACTTCGAAATCATCCATTGTAAGATTGGCAAAAAAATTAGGCTTTTCAGGATTTAGTGAGTTTAAATACAGTTTGAAAAATGATTCCGAACAAGTGCAAAGGAATGAGACACAAGTGAATTTCAGCTCAATGCAAAGTTTGGATAGTCAGGCAACTTCAAAGTTATTCAATCAAACCGAATTAACGCCGATTTTAAAAGAAATTCATGGTGCTAAACGTATTTTTTGTTATGGAACAGGTTGGGGTCAAAGAGATGTTTTGTCTGATTTCAGACGCAATTTTGTACCGTTAGAAAAGTTTTTTATTCTTCTTTCTGCTCAAAGAGAATTGCAAATGGCTGTAGCATCAACAATCACAGAAGATGATTTGTTGATTGTTTTATCATTAAGCGGCGATATCCAAGAAGCTAAAGACGAGATGAATATGCTTAAATTGAAAGGGGTTCCGATTTTGTCGATCACTAATTTAAGAAACAACAAATTAGCGTCTATGGCGACCCATAATCTTTATTTTCAAGCAACATCAATCCCATTGAATGGAGAAGATATTTTTTCGTTTTTACCGCTTTTTCAAGTCACTGATTCTTTATTTAGAGCCTATTTTGATTATTATCAACAAAATAAAGATGAAAGGTAGGAACACTAAGATGAAACAAAGTTTAGCTAGTTTGCAAAGTAAGTTTGAGCCATTTTTCTTTCTACGTAGTTATTTGATTTTAGCACCGGTTATCTTTTTTGTGTACTTTGCTGTGAATGCTAATTTAAGTGGAGAAGCTTTCTCAGTTTACTTGACGAGTCAACCTATGAACCCTGTAATGTTGTTAATGGCATTGCTGTCACTATTTTGGTTTGTTATTTTATCAGCTGCACAAAATCAGATTAGTCAGAAAGTTTGGCGAGGAACCATGCTTATTTTTATCTGCAGCAATGTATTGACTGGAAATATTATGGCCATTATTTTAGGTATTATGACGATGAAGCAAAATGTGGAGCTGAAAGCTGCTGAAGAAGGAACAACTCCTCACTTAGCGGTTATCCTTTTTAGTATTAGCGGCTTTTTAGCAGTATTGTCGGCATTCGTTTGTTTTGCTTTTATTCGGTTAACCTTGATTTAGCATTCAAAGAACAAGGAGACTGGAGTTAAGTTAGTAACATACCCAAAAAAGTTCATTGCAAAATGCAATGAACTTTTTTGGGTTTAGACAACTGCTCGGGCGCATTTTCGACTAATAGCGATTCCTTTGTTTCTTTTTATGACAACTAACGTCCGTTGGTTGCATGAACAAGTGAAGCGCAAAATGAGTCTCACTGTATCATGCAATGGTTCTGGACGATACAGTGAGAGATGAAAAGGACTTCACTGTATCGTCCAAGCTAGTTGCACGTTAAAGTGGAGCAGGAAATGGGACTCACTGTATCATGCACGGTACAAAAACGAGGATAAGAGTATGTTGCTTTGCTTGGAGAAGACCATAAAAAGGATTGAATATGTAAACGATTTAATTAAGTGTTATAATAAGTCTCGTAATAAGTTATCAGCTTCAAAAAGAGGAGGATATTAAATGATTTATACCATTACATTAAACCCAACTATCGACCGGTTGTTATACCTTGAAGAAGTATTGACTAAAGAGAAAAACAACCGCTTGGAGAGCGTTGCTTATGACTTAGGCGGTAAAGGGCATCATGGTTCTTATGCTATGAGTAAATTAGAAGTAGAAAATCAAGCATTAGGTTTTTGTGGAACAACAAATAAAAGGCAACTAGAAAAAATATTGGAACAAAAAAATATTAACCATGACCTAGTGGATGTTTACGGTAAACCAACTAGAGAAAGTTATGTAATAGTAGAAAAAGGCGTTAGCGGCAGCATTCTTATCACTGAAAGAGGATACGAAGTTTCAAGTTACGATAAATCGTTGTTAGTAGATAAAATTGAAGAAAAAGTAAAACCTGAGGACACTGTATTGATTGCAGGTTCCATGCCTCCAGGGTTTGAGATTAAGGATTTAGAACAGCTAATAACTTTACTAAATAAAATAGGCTGTTTTATTGCGTGTGATCTCTCGGGTGAAGCATTAAAAGCTGCCGTAAAAGCAGGTGTGAATTTCATTAAACCGAATCGATTTGAAATACTAGAACTTGCCAATCATGGGCAATCGTTGTTGGATACTGTAAAAGAATTAACAAAAACGATTGATTACGTCATCGTTTCGCAAGGTGGTTCAGGCAGTTTATGTGGACATGGAAACGAGTTTTACCAAATTAGTCCTCCGACTATCGTTGTTAAAAATGATACAGGAGCCGGGGATTGTTTTGTAGGTTCTTTTTTAGCCAGTTTAACGCAGAAAAAAAGTTTTGTAGACTCTCTAACGTTTGCTACCGCGTGTTCAGCGAGCAAAGTTCAGCACATTGACAGTACATCATTTAGTGTAAAAGACGCTCAAAACTTGCAAAAAAAGGTAATAGTAGAAAAAGTGTAGCAAGAAGGTTTAAAGCTCCAAAAAATGGTCTACTGAATGTAGTCAACGAAAAGCTGGTCCAAAGTAAACGGTTGACATTCATTTTTCACATTGTTACAATGAATTCACTTTAAGAGGTGAGCGCTCACCACTAAAGAAATAAAAAAACAAATTAAAAGGAGGAAGCTAGGATGAAAAAGATGAACTGTTTAAACATGTTGTGTTGTCCATGTTGTATGAACCACTCATGTTATCAGTCAACATCTTTTCTTAGAGCTTCTTTCTGTCTAAACATATAAAGGGTAGCTCTATAATCGATTACAAGAGAAATAGTCTGTTTTTTTAGGTACAGGACTCTCGTAATTTAGTCTAAAGATGAATCAACTGTGCATGAGTGTCTATCGCTCATGCACTTTTTTTGTGCAAATTAATTAATCAATTAGGAGGAAAATGAAAAATGTTAGCCAATAGTGAACGAATAAAAAAACCAAGTCTCATGTTACAAGTTGTTATTGGAGGATTGGCGGGTATACTGGTCGGTTATTTCAGTAAAACACTAGGATTTCAATTAGAAATACTCGGCACGATTTTTATGAACTTGATTCAAATGATCATTGTACCGCTTATTTTTCCGGTCATTATTTTAGCGATAGTTAATATTAGTGATGCAAAAACTTTTGGAAAAGTAGCAGGTAAATCGTTTATCTATTTCTTTACGGTTACCACAGGATTGATTATTCTGAGTATTTTGGCTGGAAAGTGGACTGGAATTGGCAGTAACTTTCAAACAGGGGCTATTTCTACTGAATCGCTGGATGGCATTGCAAGTGGAATAGATTTTCAAAGCTTTTTCTTGAGTATTGTACCGAGTAATATCTTTCAAGCTTTTGCAGATGGAAATCTATTGCCAATCATCTTTTTTGGTATCTTTCTTGGGTTGGCTTTAGTGTCTATCGGTGAAAAAGGGCAACCGGTTATTTCTTTTTTTGAATCGTGGTCTCAAGCCATGTTTAAGATGGTAGATTATGCGATTTTATTTGCTCCAATTGGGGTGTTTGGATTTTTGGCATATGACATCGCTGCATATGGGATTGGGAATTTATTTTCTTTAGGGCAATTTGTTTTGTTTACCTATGCAGCATTTATGCTTGTTGTTTTAATTGTTTTTCCTCTTATTGCGTGGATTTTCCATGTACCTTACTTTGCCTTGCTGAGAGAAGTGAGTGATTTGATTGTAGTTGTATTTACGACAGGAAGTTCAAGCGTTGTTTTGCCTTCTCTCATTGATCGCTTAAAAAAATTCGGTGTATCACCCTCTGTTTCTGCTTTTGTAACACCATTAGGCTATTCGTTTAATTTGGGTGGAGCATGTGTTTACATTAGCTTAGCGACCATGTTTATTGTTAATATGTATGATGTAACACTAGGATTTGGCGAAATCGTTGCGTTGGTTTTATTTTTAACAATCGTTACTAAAGGAATCGCAACAGTCCCTTCAGGAGCGGTAGTTGTATTATTGGCGGCAGCGACACAACTTGGTTTACCTGCTGAGGGAGTAGCCTTGATGGTTTCAGTCGATTTCTTTATCAATATGGGCCGTTCTGCCGTCAACGTGGTAGGGAATGCATTAGCCCCCGTTCTTATTGCTCAGTCAGAAGACGCATTTGGATATGATAAACAAGCAGACTACAAAAAAGAAGTAGCTGAAGTAAGCAAATAAACAACGCAACTTAAAATGGATATGAGGAGAGAATAAAATGAAGAAAATTTATATTATTCATGAAAACAATGATTGGACGAGACATTTGACAGCGCGATTAGACGAAATTAATGCACCTTATGAATTATGGGACTTATCTGATGGATTGATTGATATTCAAGAAGAACCGCCGGAAGGAATTTTTTATAATCGTATGAGTGCTTCATCTCATACTCGTGGACACCGTTATGCACCTGAGTTAACAGATAATCTTTTGACGTGGTTAGAAAGCCATAATGCTACTGTGTTTAATGGGACAAAAGCCATTGAATTAGAAGTAAGCAAACTAAAACAGCATTTAGCCTTACAAAAACAAGGTATTCAAACTCCTGAGACCTATGGAGCAGTTGGTAAAGAGCATATTCTTAAAGCGGCTGAAAAACTAAATACATTTCCTTTTATTATCAAACACAACCGTGCAGGCAAAGGATTAGGTGTCCGGTTACTAAATACTATTGAAGAATTAAAAACGTATGTTTATGGACCAGAATTTGAAGATTCAATTGATGGGATCAGCTTAATTCAAGAATACATTAAGCCAGCTGATGGAACGATTGTCCGCTCTGAATTTATTGGCGGGAAGTTCTTTTATGCGGTGAAAGTTGATTCAAGTGATGGATTTGAGTTGTGCCCAGCAGATAGCTGCCAGATTGGCGAAGTACCCGCAAACAACAAATTCACGATTATTGATTCCCTACCGATTGACCAAATTAAGCTGTATGAACAGTTTTTAAAAGAACAAAAAAATGATGTTGCGGCTGTTGAATTTATTTTTGATGCTAATGGAGTAGCGTATGCATATGATGTAAATACAAATACCAATTATAATGCAGATGCTGAAAAAATGGCTGAAAAATATGCGGTGTTAGAATTGGCAAAATTCTTAAAATCGGAACTTGAAAAAAGCTAAACACTAAAAGAGAATGACCTTTTTAAACACAGAAAACAACTACAACTTGAGGCTGATTTTTAGTCATTAAAAAGCACTTTTGTGTCAAAAATCGGCTTAATTTGTTACTATAGCAGTAAGGAGATGATACTATGAAAATGAAATTAAAAGTAGGAATGATTAGTGGAAGTGCACTTATTCTTTTGGCTGCATGTGGTGGCACAGATACGACAACGAATGATTCAGCAACTTCGACAAAAGAATCAACTGCTAATTCAATGGCAAGTTCATCAACAACAGAATCAGCTAGTTCTGAATCATCTGCATCTAAAAACTTTGAAGGGAAAAGTTTTTCAGTAACCTATGAACAAGCTATTGCTGATTTTCAAGAAGCTTATCCAGATGCTGCTATTTCTTCAATTGACTTTGACAAAGATTTTGGCAACTACACATTTGAAATTAATGGTTTCGATGATACGCAAGAAATTGAATGGGAAGTAAATGCTGAAGATGGAAAAGAAACAAAAAACAACACAGAAAAGAAGGATGCAGACTTTGATGATCAAGAATTGATGGTCGATGATTTAATGGCTATTGATGAATTAATTACCAAATCTGAGGAAGAAGCTTCAAATGCTGTACTTGTTTCTTGGAACTTAGAAGCAGATGATGACACTAAAACACCGTTGTTTACAGGTGAATTTGAAGAAGGTAACAATGAAGTAGATGTACATTTGAATGCTGAAACTGGTGAGTTTTTATCTGTCGAAAATGACTAAAAATAAGAAATGATTCCAATATAAGGTAAAAAAAATTCAATAAAACCTCAAAAAAACTAGATGGAATAGATTAGTTTTTTTGAGGTTTTTTCTTTGTTTTAACGCTAATTTTCAAGTTTTTTTAAGGTGAGAAAGTGGGTAATGAGAATAAAAATTTCTGTCCGCCTAAAGTAAGCTATTAAGTGATAGCTAAAATGAAAAAAATGTGTTATAAATTATAAGATTATTCATTAAAATTACTAATTACTGAAACGAGGAATATTTCGATATGACAAAGAAAATGTCTGTTTTACCGTTCTATCTGTTATTACTATTGATTACTTTTTTTCTGCTTTTTCAAGTCAGTACTAGCGAGTATCATTCTATTAGTGCTGTAATCATACTTGTGGCAGCATTAGCAATGAATTATTTGTCTACTTCTAAAAATTTTATTTTGATTCTCACAATTATTTTTAGCGTAGGATTTTTAATGACCCTATATTCAGACACAGATATTCGCTCTCAGGTCTATCTAATAGGTGAATACACCGTATTGGCAGCAGCCTTAATCATCATGTGGTTATTATTTTCAGAAGTAAAAAAAATGACGACTGAAATGACAGCTTTGAGGATAAAAGCTGATAAATTAGAGAAGTATATTGGTTCTTCTAATTTATTGACCCAATCAGAATTTGCTAATCGGATAAAGTTTATTAGCACGGGTACTCAAAGACGGGGAGAAGAAAATTACTATGTTTTATTTAAAGTAGATCCGCTCGAAAAAACAAAAGAAGCGATGAACTTTTTAGTGGTGCAGACTCTGCTAAAAACGGTGCGCTCAGACTTTGACTTAGTCACTAAATTAACCGATAATTCTTATTTAGTTTTTTTACAAAATGCTAAACGAGAAGGATGTTTAAAAGTCATAGAAAGAGTTTTCGAATCTTTAAGAACAGAATTAACGGTTATCCAAATTCCAGTTCAATATGAAATTTTTAACCAGGAAACGGGCTCTGATTATTACGAGAACAATAGAGATGGAGAAGTTTAAAAATGAATCTATTAATGTTAATTATTCTACTTTTCTTTTGGGTAATGTTACTTTTTTATTCTATCCTTACAATAGCTGGCGTGGTTCAACGATTGACGAAAAAAAAGACGGTTACTTTAACCAACTATCCTTCAATTGCCGTATTAATTCCTGCTCATAATGAAGATGTTGTTATTAAAGATACATTGAATGCAATGGTAAAGTTGAAGTATCCGGGAGAATTGATAGTGTATGTATTAGATGATAATTCGAAAGATGATACTGAGGCTATTGTACAGGAATTTAGTCAGCTGTTTTCTAGAATACGTTACATCAAAGTTCCGCCAGGAGAACCTACTGGAAAATCTAGAGTTTTAAATTATGGGCTTTCGATTACAAAATCAGATTACTTTTTAGTGTATGATGCAGACAATCAACCAGATGAAAATGCCGCAATTGAATTAATTTATGCAGCAGAAACGACTAAAGATGCAGCTGGGGCAGTGGGCTATGTGAAGACAGTTAATGCCAACCAAAATTTGTTAACGCGCATGATTGCCATTGAATTTCAAGTCTTTCAGTTATTAATGCAAAGTGGCCGGTGGAAAATGTTTCGGGCAGGTTCTCTGGCCGGTACCAATATGCTGCTTAAAAGAGATGTACTTATAGCTGCTGGTGGATATGATCCGTATGCTTTAGCAGAAGATGCAGAATTGACTGTCCGTATAGCTGCAATGGGAAAAACGTTACCCGTTGTTCATCAATCTCATACATGGGAACAAGAACCCGAAAACATGAAAATATTTATCAAACAACGGACAAGATGGTTGACAGGAAATCTGTATTTATTGGAAAAATCACTTCATGAATGGAGCTTTTGGAAAGGCAAAACTTTTATTTATAGTTTACAACATCTTTTAACGTACTTTGTTTTTGTCATTTTATTATTGATTTCAAATACGTGGTTTTTCTTAGGGCTGTTTGGATTCTCCGTTCCTTATTTTGACGTTCCTTTATTAATCATTTGGTTTTTAAGTTATGTTATTTATACTGCTCAGGTAATCAGCTCGATGGTTTTAGAAGAGTCAATCACCCCTTTTAATGTCTTTGTAGGGTTGATTATGTACTTTACTTACGCACAGTTCTTTTTAGTGTTGCTTTTAAGAAGTGCCAGTCAATACATTTGGAGCCGAATAACGAATAAAACCATCACTTGGGATAAAACAAAACGCTTTAAAAAAGGAGAGTCAGAGTGAGTAAAAAAAGATTCTTCATGATTCTACTAGTCATTTTGCTCATAACGATTCTAACTCTGCTATTTAGTTATAATAAAAGAGAGGTTCAAGAAGTGATAGAAAATAACTATAAAAATGATGACAATTTGATAAAAAATTATGCCAAAAATAATCAGATTGAGTATTTATCTGAAAGTACTGGTCAATATCTTTATTACTTACTGCTTGTAAAAGATGAAAAAGAGTTCAAACAACAAGTGGATAGTTTGAAAAATAATTTTATAGTAAAAAGGTCTGATGGAACCTATATTAAATGGACAACATCTGATCAAACAACCACAAATGCTTCCGTTGATGATTTTCGTATTATTGAAGTTCTTAGAAAAGGTGGCAAATATTTTCAGGAACCGGATTATGTAATATTAGCTAATGAATTAGAAGAAACGTTAAATTCGAAACAATTAACAGATGGGCTGATAGTTGATTTTTATGATTGGGAGTTACAAAAAAAAGCTACTACAGTGCATTTATCGTATATCAATGACCAAATTATAAAAGGAAATGCTAGGGTTGATCCAGCAGATTATCAAAAGCTATTGGCTGGATCAACCAATTCACAAAATCCATTTTTTAAAGAGATTTATACAGTTGATAAGCACTCGTATCTATCAGCAGATAAAAATACTGTGAATATGATTGACCAATTCATGATTGCAATTCAATATTTGAAATTTATGAATCAAGTTCCACCAGAGTTTGATCAGTGGGTGAAACAAGAATGGGATACAAATGGGAAATTATTTGGGGGATATGTTAAATCAACTCGTACACCAGCTGTCCCTTATGAATCAAGTGCTGTGTATGCTTTAGCGTATCTCTACTTTAAACAAGCAAATGAAGAGAAGTATGCAGATGAACTCTACGCTATGATTTTAACTCAACCGTCATTTGATAAGAATCCTGACTATTCAAAGATTCATTTTTTTGATTATATTTGGATTGAAACAGCTAATGCTATCTATAAAACGAGGGATAAGACTCAGTAACTTAATAAGTAAAAAGAAGGGTTCTTTATCTACAGTAAAAGCCAATCCATTCCTATAAATTTAGGAATAGATTGGCTTTTACTATGGAATTAAATAGGCATTATTTTTCTAATAAAAACTGCACTGAAATGGCATCTGGACCAGCATGAGTCATTACACTAGGACAAGCATAAGACACCATGGGTTCAACATGTGGAAAAGTTGATTTTAACATAGCTAAAATAGTGGTTGAATAGTCGCTCATACCAATGTGAGTAAAACCAATGGCATGAACTTTTTTTGGAGCATCATGTAAAGTCTGACAGATTTCTTTATAGCGTTTTACGATAGATTTCGTTCCGCGTCCTTTTGAATCTGAATGCAGTTTCCCATTAGTCATTTGTAAATTTGCTTTGATATCCATTAGCGAAGTCAATTTACCCATCGTTTTTCCGATACGACCGCCTTTTATCATGTTCTCAAGGTTGGCAATGCTGATATAGAGAATAGTTCTTGATTTGATATCTTCTAAATGAGTTAATAGTTCTTCCATTGTCGAAGCAGTGCTGGCAAATTCAGCTGCAGCAAGAACTTGAAACGCTTGTGCGCGAGCGCAAAATTCAGAGTCGATAACGGTTACTTTTCCATTTGATAAACCGGCAGCTTGGTGAGCCGAATGAACAGTCCCACTTAACGTTTCGGTTACATGGATAGATAAAACTTCACTACCATCAGCCGTTAAATCGTTATACGCTTCCAAAAATTTTCCAACTGGAGGTTGAGAAGATTTTGGTAACTCAGATGATTGTTTCATTTTTTGCAAAAATTCTTCATTTGTTATTTCAATCTCATCATGATAAACCACATTATCAACCATAGAGGATAGTGGAACAATCGTAATACCATAGCGAGATACTTCTTCTTCAGTTAATTCAACAGTTGAATCGGTTACAATTTTTAATTTCATTTAATGTTCTCCTTAAAACTAGTTATAATCTGAGTATATCGTAAAACCTATAAGAATAATATCATTTATTATCAGATAGTGAGTTATGTCAAAAAAACGCTCTTTTTCATTAAAATGAAAAGAGCGTTTTTTAAGATTGTTATCGTTTAATTTGTTTGAGTATCATCAATAGAAGCATATTTGAAGCTGCGACTACCGAAAACAGGACGGTAAATATCTTTTACAAAAGGTTTTTCAAGGTAAGCTTCTGCTGTTTGGTAGATTGGAACGTCAACATAATGTTCACCCAAGGCTACTTTTTCAATTTCAATCAGCGTGTTCCATCTTGCTAAGGCATCATCGTATTGTTGATTGCTTTGATCTACAAGTGCGTCGATGTCTTCAAATGAATAATTACCACGATTAATATCGGTATCAAAACGTTCAACAAAGTTAATTGGATCCGCGAAGTCAGCTAACCAATAAGAAGTAGCGATTTGGTAATTACCCGATTTGATATTATCTAGTCTTGAGTTATCAGGCATTTGACGAATGTCAATTGTTAATCCAGGTAAGTTATTTTGCAATTCACTTTGTAGGAATTCAGCTAACTTCTTACTGTCTTCAGAATCCGAAGTTGTTAACTCTAGTGTAACAGTGTCTACACCTAATTCCTCTAAGCCAGCTTGCCAAGCCGTTTGGGCTATATTGACGTCATATTGTACAACATCCCCAGCATCTTCACGGAAATCAGCACCTGTTTCAGGGTTCTTAGCCAAGCCGTTTGGAACATGTCCGAAAATAGAGTGAGACCCGTTTAAGAGTACATTATCAGTAAATCCCTGACGATCAATGGCATAAGTTAAAGCCTTACGAATATTCTCATTCGCTAATTCGGGAACATCATGATTGACCTCGATGTAATAGATCCAGGCTTTGTCATTCGTTTTAAAATCAGGATTTTCTGTGTATTGAGCGACAAAATCACCGGATAAATCAATAGAATCTAACTCGCCAGACTCATAAAGATTAAGTCCAGTTCCCACTTCTTTGACGACTTGAGTATTGATTTCGTCAAGTTGAACGGTATCTTTATCCCAATATTCATCATTTTTCATGTATTTCCAAGAATCTCCTGAAGCAGAATCCCAATCCGCCAATGTAAATGGTCCATTATAGATAGCATTTTCTGCATTTAAGCCATAGTTTTCACCTTTTTCGGTTACAAAAGCTTCATTTTGTGGGAAATAGCATGGAATTGTTAAGACATCGAGAAAATAAGGAACGGGTTTTTCTAATGTTACTTTTAATGTTTTATCGTCAAGTGCTTCAACACCCAATGTATCTACTTCTGCTTCACCATTTAGGATAGCTTCAGCATTTTTTACAATACCTGAAAACAAATAAGCATATCCGGATCCATTTTCTGGATTCACCATTCTTTTCCAAGCAAAGACAAAATCATCGGCTGTAACAGGTGTGCCATTTGACCAGTTCGCATCATCGCGTAGCGTAAAGGTGTACGTGACACCATCTTCAGAAACTTCAGGCATATTGGCTGCATTGCCTGGAACTAAATTGCCTTCTAAATCATACGTAACCAAACCTTCATAAACATTGTTCATCGGTGTAAAGTTTGTAGTGGATATAGTTGTATCCATTGTATCCATTTCTGATTCAGCTGCAAGTTGTAAAATTTGCTGTTCTTGACCAGTATTACCATTCCCTTTTTCATCATTTCCGCATGCGCTTAACACTGCAAATGACGTAAGGGCAACTAATCCAATTTTATTAAAATGTCTTCCCATATTCATTACCCCCTTAAAATCATTCCATTAATTTTTCTATATCAATTCAATATTGTTCCATTGTAGCACTTAAGAGCTTTTTTTGAATAGTAATTGAGACTAAATAGATGGAAGAAATTTAAAAGGATAGAAAAAAAGAAAAACGTTTTCTTTGGAAGCGGTTGTTTTATTTGATATGATTAGAACAAGCAATAGTAAAAAAGTTGAGAGGTGTGAAGTGATGATGAAAAAAATACAAGGAGCTTATCCAACGCTAGAAGAAACGGTAAGTAAAATTGATCAATTGTTAAAAGAAGGATATAGAGCAGATAACATTACAGTAGTAGCAAAAAAAGAAAAAATAGAAGCCATTCATGCTGAAACACTGGCTGAAGTGGATGCTGTTCTAACCAATGAAAGTCCAACTTCAGTATGGGATACGGTAAAAAATGTCTTTTCAAATAAAGATGAAGAGGATAATCCACTAAAAAAATACGGATTTGATAAAAAATCGACTGAAACGTATAATACAGCTATTAAAAATGGAGAGTATGTAGTATTGGTTGATGATGAAACCAATCAGCCGGCATCAAATGAAGGAATCCAACCGATTATAACTGTACCAGCGGGTAATACGATGGTTTCGGGAACTGATGGGAACCCTATCCTACCTAGAGTTGAGGTGAAACCTGAAGGAACAAATGCTACTTTTAGTGATTCAAACCAACCAACTAGTGAAAACCAACCAAAAAATCACTAATGTTGGTCAAAATTGTACCAGTTGCTAAAAAAGTTGCACAGAAGTGCAGCTTTTTTTAGCAACTAGATAAATAAATGGAGGAGATTGGATGTTGTTTATCATTGATATGCAAAATGATTTTGTGGATAATGAAAAAGGCGTTTTAGCGGTACCTAATGCCGCAAAGATTGTACCAAAAATTATTGAGGAAATCCATCGTCAAGAAGAAAAAGGAGAGCCTATTTATTACACAATAAACCAGCATGATTTAGAAAATGACCATCGTTCGGATGAAGAAAAAAAGTGGGGCATGGCATTATTTGGTCCTTTAGAAGCAGCTTTGAAAGAACATAAAGGCTTTAACAAGAAATTTCATTCTATTTCACCTGAAGATGCAGAAGAATTAAGAAATGCGTATAAAGATGATCCGGATAGAGTCATTGAATTTGTTGGAGTAGAAACCAATGTATGTGTATTGTCTAATGCCATCATGCTCCATAATTCTTTTCCGCTTGCAACTATTAGAGTATTAGAAGATTTATGCATAGGGACGACTGAAGAATTGCATAAAGAAACATTGGATGTAATGAAAAGTTTAAAAATAGAAATCAACTAATGAGAGCATTAACGACGGTATCTCTATTTTTAAAAAAAGAATAATAGGTTCATTATAGTGGGGTGAAAAAAAGATCTGTGGTAATCTTTTACTGTAATTAAAAGAACTGCAGACAGTAGACATAAACATATACCTTGTTAGAAAAAGTTTGGATCAGTAGGAGGGGTATCTGATGCTAGTGAAATATAGAAATGCTTACAATAAAGTTGCGTTAGGTTTAGTGTCTTATATGCCAAAAGAGCATGATTTAAAGCAACTCCAAAGAACGATGCAACGCTATGAGCAAAATCCTAATTGGGAGATGTATTTATGGAAAGAAGCAGAAAAATATATTGGAGTAATCGGAATTAACGTTCAAGAAAATGAGTTCTTGATTCAACATTTAGCGGTTCTTCCTTCTTATAGAGGAGAAGGAGTAGGCAAGGCCATGATAAATGAAATACAAAAGATATATGGTGGTTATAAAATGTCAGCTGTTGAAGAAATAGAAACTTTCATAGAGGCTATTTATTAGAGGTAGAAAAATGATGAAAATAAATTTTTTCAGTAATATAAGCGAATGTTTAAAAAGCCACTGTTTATTAGTCTAAATGATGGCTTTTTTGAATGACGTATTTAATTATCTGGAAATCAATGAAAAGAAAGAGCAGTACCAACTACATAGTAGTTTACCTTGACAATCCTAATCGAATAACTCATGCTGAAGAAAAAGAATTGGGTAGTTGGAAAGGGAAAACAATGAATCCATTATTTAGAATTATCTTAAAATTACTATCTTCACCAAAAATAGATATGCAAAAGGATTACGTTTGGGTACGAAGAATGCAGCAAATTTTTTCGGGGAAACCTAAAAAAGGGTACCGCATATTGGATAAGAAAATTTATTCAAAGGATCAAACACATGATATTCCGGTGCGTATTTTTTATCCTAAAGAACCATTAAATGACGATGTTTTAGTTTTCTTTCATGGAGGCGGATGGGTGATTGGAGACATTGATACCTATACAACGGCGTGCATCAATATGGCAGATTTGACTGGAAGAGTTGTCTATTCAGTTGATTATCGACTAGCTCCTGAGTATCCTTATCCATCAGGCTTAGAAGACTGTTACCGAGTGGCAGAGACGCTAATGACTCATTTGGAACTAAGTGGGATGATGGAAGCTTCGCAAATTACGTTAATTGGAGATTCAGCGGGTGGAAATTTAGCTGCGGCTGTTTCGTTAATGTTGAGAGACAAAGGGAAAATTGTTCCGACTAAACAAATTTTGCTTTACCCGGTTACTTATTGGAACCATACAGAAAGTTCTCCATTTGAATCTATTCGCACAAATGGGTATAAATATGGATTAACAGCTAAAAAGGTCCAAGAATACATGGAAATGTACGAACCTAATTTAGCTGAGCGTAAAAATTCTTATGTCGCACCCCTGATGACAAAAGACTTAACACATCAACCTAAAACATTGGTTATTACAGCCGAGTTCGATCCGTTACGAGATGAAGGGGAAATGTATGGAATAGCTTTAAGAGAAGCGGGAAATGAGGTAGTAATCCAACGTATCGGTGGAGCCGTACATGGTTTTATTACTTATCCAAGATTTGCTGAATCGATGACAGCCACTTATGAAGCTATCAATATTTTTTTGAATGAAGATTAAACAGTAAGGGGAAATTTAGTAGAGCAAAGGAGAGGAGAATATGAAACGGAAAAATTGGGTTCGACTGGATAATGCGTCTAATATTTTTCTCGCAGCTATGACTGATTTTGACACAAAAGTCTTTCGACTAAGTGCAGCCATGGAAGAATCAGTTGATCCAAAACTGTTGCAGGAAGCATTAGAACATACGTTAGAAGCGTATCCCTTATACCGTAGTGTTTTGCGACGTGGAGTATTTTGGTATTATTTAGAAGAAAGTGATCTTAAGCCCCAAGTCCTATTAGATGAACAACCTCCTTGTTCTCAGTTGTATCACTTTGATCGTAAAGAATTGCTTTTTCGAGTAGTGTACTATCAAAATCGGATTCATTTAGAAGTCTTTCATGCTTTGTCAGATGGAACAGGAGCGTTGTGGTTCTTTGAAGATTTACTGAGTGAATATGTTCTTCTGCAACAGGCTCAAGCACCTTCTGACATAAATAAGGAGAATTCTCGCTTAGAACGCACCAGAGAAAATGCAAATGTAGATAGTTTTATCCAGTATTTTCGTCATAAAGGGCAGCGCAATTACACAGATGCTGCACAATCGGCTATTCGAAAGTTGGCGGGCGCAAGCAAGACCGTTGGTAAATTTGCACTGCGTTATGGAAAAAAGTTCATCCAAAATGAACCAACATCTTTAGAAAATAAAAAGAAAAAAAAGAAAGTTTATCAAATAAAAGGCAAACGAACTATTGATAACCGAACGCATGTCGTTGAATTAAATATGCCGGTCCAATCTGTTCTAACATTAGCACATGAACAGCAGGCTTCTCTTACGACTTATTTAACAGCTTTGTTTATTGAAGCAATTCGCAAAACAAATCCCGCTGTACAAGACGGGATGACGATTGCGGTTTCGGTTCCGGTCAATTTGAGGCAATTTTATTATTCAAATTCTGCCAGAAACTTTTTTAGCACGACACGTTTGGAATATACCTATGACCCTGCAGAGGAAATCAATTTAGCAGCTATTTGCAAAACGCTTAAGGAACAATTGCAACAACAGCTTAGTCAAAATAGTTTGGAAACCCGATTGAATAAGCTGATTTCCTATGAATTTAACCCTTTTACGCGTGTAATCATTCGTCCAATCAAAGATGGTCTGTTAAAAGTAATCAATTATTTTAACAACCGCGGGTTAACTTTTGCAATGTCTAATTTAGGAAAAGTTCAGTTGCCCCAAACCATTGATGAGAAAGTTCATCAAGTTTATTTTCAAACATCTGCCGTAAGACCGCAGTTCTGTGTCGTCAGTCATCGAGATCATTTATCCATTTGCCTAAATTCGCCATTTATTGATACAACGTTATATAAGCAATTCGTTAGAGATTTAACCGCTCTGGGAGTTCCAGTGACCATTTCAGCTAATAAAATAGCTGGTCCAGAATTGAGAGGTGAGGAAGAGTGAATTATTGTCAAGCATGTAAAGTGTCTGTTAATGGGGATTGGTTAAATTGCCCTCTTTGTCATCAGCCTTTGGAAAAGGGTTCTGAACCGCCATTGCCTAATCCTTATCCAGATATTCCTTTACGGTTTAATAAGAAACAAGTTATGAGGATCTTAACGATAATCTCTCTTGCGACTATCAGTATATCCTTAATCATTGAATTGTTCTTTTTACATTCGCCCAAAGGATTGAATATTGTTTCATTTGGTATCGTGAGTATGTGGCTCGTTGTTTTAATCATTATTCGCAAACGTCGAAATATCGCTAAAAGCATCGTTTATTTAATTATTTCGCTGTCGCTATTAAGTATTTATTGGGATTATGTAGAGGGGTGGTCCGCTTGGTCTACCACTCATGCTGTGCCAATGATCTGTATTTTTGCGCTTATTGCCATGTATATCGCTGTTCGTTTGGTGAAAGTAGAAGTAGAAGATTATATTGTGTATTTATTGTGTGCTGCGATGATTGGCTTGATTCCGGCTGTTTTCCTATTTTTCGATTGGGTAACGACTCCTTTACCAGCCTGGTTGTCAATTGGCTTCAGTACGGTCATGTTGATTGTGACTTTTATTTTCTATCGAGGAGAAGTATTGCGAGAGTTGGAGAAGAGAATGATGGTTTAAAATTTAAGGGAGCACGTTTTTTTCTGAAAAAGGAAAAAACGTGCTTTTATATTGCCATTTATTTTTGAAAAAAATGGAAAATAACCATAAATTTGAGAGCGGATTCTTTGAAGTGTAATAAAAAATAAGGTGACGGAGAAGAAATGATGGTAAGAAAAGATGTTCATTCATAAAAAAGAATTACAATATTATGCAAAATCTGACAAGTCGGATCCACTTATGGCTCGTAAGATGTAAGAAATTCTAGGCGGACAGTAGGGTGAAATTTCAGTAGCTATGCAATACTTGTTTCAAGGATGGAATACAAGGGGAAATGGTAAATACAAAGACTTGATTTTAGATACTGGTTCGGAAGAAATCGGACACGTGGAAATGATTGCAACAATGATTGCTCAATTACTAGATGATGCTCCAGTCGATCCTCAAGAAAACGCATTTGAAAGTGATCCTGCTATTGCAGCTGTTATGGGAGGCATGGATTTACAACATGCTATCGTAACAGGTCTTGGACCCACTGCAAAAGATTCAAATGGCGTTCCTTGTAATGGTTCATATATTACTGCAAGTGGAAATTTACTTGCTGATTTTCATTCAAATATTAATGCAGAATCCCAAGGACATCTTCAAATGGCGGAACATTTATCTATAAAGATGAGCCAGAAGTGTTGGGAGAAAAACCTGTTTTAAAACCCGCACAACCTAGCTTACACAATACAGTTGATAAGGATATTAAGAAATAATGGATTAAAGAGAATAACTTCTTCTAACAGGATCTTACTGAAATTTCTGTTAGAAGGAGTGATTTTTATAAAAAAATCACTCCATTAACGTTGTAGGCTAATGGAGTGAGCGTTATTTTTATGTGGTTGGACTATTAGTTTATAAGAAAAAAGATTCTTTTTCTGCTAAGTATAATAGTGATTTAAGAAATATGAGAAAGTTGTTTTTGCATTTCTAACAAATCGATGCGACGAACTTCTCTTGGCAAGAAACGACGGATGTCATCATCGTTGAATCCAATTTGCAATCTTTTTTCATCGATTAAAATAGGGCGACGAATCAAACTTGGTTCTGCTTGGATTAATTCTAATACTTCAGACAATGAAAGTTGATCTAATGGTACATCTAAATTTTGGAAAGCTTGTGAACGGTATGAGATAATATCTTCTGTTCCATTTTCTGTCAAACGTAAAATTGCTTTAAGTTCTGAAATAGTTAAACTTTCATTGAAAATATTTTTTTCAATAAAAGACAGGTTATTTTCCTCTAACCATGATTTTGCTTTACGACATGAAGCTGAGCTAGGTGTTGTATACAAAGTAATCATTTTATTCACTCTCCTGTTTATAATTAAACTAATTAATAATTGCTAAATAAAATTGGAATTCTTTTACAAGTAGTATCTTACTATGAATTTGTACAAAAAGCAACAGCATTTGTCACAAAGAGTTCACAAGTTTGTGACATTTAGACTAATTTACTGTAAATAAAGGTAAACAAAAGGTTTTTAAAGACGAGAAATTTTGTTTGAAATGAACCCTGTGTTAATCTGATAAAAAGAAGAAATAAACTTTAAGGGGGTCAAAGAGATGAAAGTCGCCGTTATTGCAGCAACAGGAAGAGCGGGTAGTTTGATTGCAAAAGAAGCAAAAGATAGAGGTCATAAAGTAACGGCTATTGTAAGAAATGCAGAAAAGTTAGCAGATAAAGAATTGAAAGTAGTTGAGAAAGATCTCTTTACATTAACTTCAGAAGATTTAAAAAAATATGATGTAGTAATTAATGCATTTGGTACTGGAATGGAACAGGAACAAGCGGTTAAACACGTACAGTTTGGTCAAATTTTAATTGAAGCATTAAAAGGTGCCCCTGGAACAAAATTGATTGTTGTAGGCGGAGCAGGTAGTTTGTATGTAAATGAAGAACAAACGATTCGTGTGATGGATACGCCAGACTTACCAACTTTTTTTCAACCGACAGCTATTAATCAAGCCAAAAACTTAGCTGATTTAGAAAAAACGGATGATATAACATGGACGTTTGTCAGTCCAGCTTTAGATTTTGATGCAACAGGTAAACGAACGGGCAGTTACCAAGTTGGAACTAATCAAGTTATCGTAAACTCAAAAAATCAAAGCTACATCAGTTATGCTGATTTTGCGATTGCCATTGTGGATGAAATTGAACAAGCAACACATAAAAATGAACGATTTACCGTTGTTTCTGAAGCTGAATAAGAATGAATATAAATAAGGACTTTGCTGAGGAAAAATTCAGCAAAGTCCTTATTTTATAAAATGCAAAGAGTTCTTTGAGTAAATCAGGTTTAGCCGACTGTTTGAAAGCAAGGTAAACGAGATAGCTTATTCTGTGCTCAATTTTTCTACAACCGTCATCATTGCTTCGGGTTTGTTTTGCCATTCCAAAAATTCCATTCGATGACCGAAAAAAGCATTTGTGTAGAATCGACGAGCACCAGGAAGGTTATGATCCTCTTCAAATGGAATAGCGTATTCTTTTAGCCGATTCATTAATTCAGCAATATTGGTCATCTCAAATGCAGGATGGCCTCTTTTTTCAGCGTGAAAATCCCCATCAAATCCGACGTGTAAAATTTGATTGCCAATATCAAACCAAATACTCTCGAAATGGTTGAGTGTTTCAGGTTTTTCAACTTCCTCACATCCTAAGATCTCTGTGAAAAACCTTCTAGTCTCTGTTTCTGAACCTAATGGAGCAGTAATTTGAACGTGATCCAAACCTTTAAAAGAAAAAGGCACTTGTCATTCTCCTTTCTGTCTTAAATCTATCTTTAAGTTTACTATACCACACTGGTTTTGAGAAATTAGTGAAAAAATAGGAATAAAAAAGCAACCAATGAAAGTTGGCTAAATGACTTAAACCTTCTTGATAGGTATTCCAATGCTTTCTTTCCTCCTCTCAATCAAATGATTGGGAAGTGGGTCTTTATCCAAAATATCAAGAATCCGCCAAAGAGAATCGTATCTTTTGAATAAGAAAGAGAGGTATGCCATAATGAGCTCAAAATGGAGGGATGTAATTATGGCTGACGAGCGTGATAAAGCTTTAAAAATTATTGAAAAAAATAATGTAGGAACGTTGTCTACTGTCTCAGAGGGTAAACCAGTATCTCGTTACATGACTTTTTTTAATGAAGGATTCATTCTTTATACACTGACAGATAAACGCACGCATAAAGTAGAAGATTTGGAAAAGAATCCTCATGCGTTTGTTTTATTGGGCTATGACACAGGGTTATTGAATAATAACTATGTCGAGATAGCGGGTCAAGTCTCGATTACTGAAGATCAAGCACTGATTGAACATCTTTGGAGTCCATATATGAAACTCATTTTTGACGGAAAAGATGATCCAAATATCATAGTCTTGAAGATCCAACCCGATACAGTTGCTCTTAGAGGAACAAAAGATGCTGAAGTGCTATCAATTGATCTAAATTAAATAGAAAACAAAAGAAGAAGGTGAAAAGCAGCTGCTTTTCACCTTCTTCTTTTGTTTAATTCAGTTCAGCTAACTGGTAATCGGTTGATTTAAGGCGATTGACCAATGAATCTTGCAAATCTGATGCGATAAAATACAATTCATGCATAGCTCGACTACAAATAGTATAAGCAGTCGATAAGTCGTTGGAAGAAGTAGGAGCCGAATATTGGAAAAGGGCAAATACACTATCAAATTCCAATCCTTTAGCTAATTGCACGGGTATAACAATAACAGGATGATGAGTATTATCCGTATCCTTCAGTACTAAATTACTGCCAATGCCAGCATGTGCTAATTCTTGGTAGAAGCGTTCGGCTTCTGCATAATTTTTACTGATAAAGGCCGTACGAAAACCGGCTTTTTTATTTTCAGCAACTTTTTCTTTTACATAGTCCAAATAATGATCATGAGTAGCGGTTAAAATCATTTCAGGTTTTTTACCTTCACGGAAATTGGCTTCTGCAGCAGAATGATCTTCCAGAAAACGGTTTGAAAACTGGATAATCTCATTTGTTGACCGATAACTTGTTAATAATTGATAGCGCTGAAAAGAGCTGCCAGTGAAAATGGTATCTAAGTCGTTGAAAGAAAGTCGCTTCATTAAAATATTTTGATTAAGATCACCGCTTAGAACAAAATGTGCTGTTGGGTAAAAGTCTTTTAACATTTGCAATTGGAATGGAGAGAAATCTTGTACTTCATCTAAACAAATGTATTTAAATTTAGTGCTGCTAATCGGTCCATGCATCAATTGGAACAAACTGTAAAAAGCATCCATATCTTCTAACGCTAGTTCTTTATGAGCGATGTTCGTTACTACTTGTTGAATGTGCTCTGTCCACATGTCCTCAGTGATTGAAAATTCTGCTAAAGAAAGCAATTTTGGAACAGCTTTTAAGAAATGAACATATTGATGTTGGTAACGGATAAAACTTAATCGTTTAATTCTTTTGATAAGAGGTGAATAAGCGGACTCTATAATCGAGTCAATCAAATTTTCTTCAGCCTTTTGTTCATTTTTCGATTCACTTTCGTGTAGGCGCAACTCACTATCAGACATTGAAAGTAAAACATCTTCCACCCATTTAGCTGTTCGTTGTGTCTGTTTAAGTTGCTCGATTTTTTGTAACAACAAGGTTTGCAATAAGGCTAACTTACTAGCTAAAGTACCGTTGCTTTCGGTGCTGTAAAATAGTTCTTTAATTTCTTCTTTTGAGATGATGATTTCACCTTGGAAAGATAGCGAAGAAAAACGCAGGTAATCCGTTTTTAATCGATCAGTATAGCGTTTTAGCGCTTCTGAAAATTGCAGACTTCCTTTAAGTAAAGTGACTTTAGACAACTCTTCATCTTGGTTGGAGATGAGAGTAAATTTTGGAACTCTTTGATTCATAAATTCAGGGAACGTATGGCTTGTCACATTCATTTCACCTAATTCAGGCAACACTTGAGAAATATACGTTTGGAAAATTCTATTGGGAGAGAATAAAATAATTTCAGAAGCTTTTAATTGATCTCTGAATGTGTAAAGTAAATAAGCAATTTTTTGCATCAAGACAACGGTTTTTCCAGAACCCGCAACGCCTTCAATCAAGGTGATTTTGGCAGAATTATCCCGTACGATTTGATTTTGTTGTTTTTGAAGAGTTGAAATAACGGCACCCATTTGATAAGTGGAGCGGTCTTCTAATGCTTCAAGCAAATAAGGATCGCCCATCACATTATCGGTATCCAAGAGTTGAATAATTTTTGCCTGACGAATTAAAAATTGACGTTTCAATTCAATCAGAAGTGTTAATTTTTCTTCACCAATTTTCAACGGAATCGTGTCGCCTACATTGCCTTCATAATAAAGCGATGCAATAGGTGAGCGCCAATCGACCACTAAGTTATCGTATTCATCAAATACAGAGCTAATGCCGATATAGATAGTTTCTTTGCCCAATTCATCTTCATAATCGATTCGACCGAAGTAAGGATCGTCGACCATTTTTTCTAAAGCCATCACGCGATTTTGATTTTTTAGGAGTGTTTTACTGCGAATCATTAGGTCTTGTTCAATTAAGCGTAATTCACCGGCTGATTCCCACATGCTTTCACTTGAACCTTGATTGATTTTAATTTCACCAGATTCTTTTAAGCGTTTTTTTTGTTCAGCACTATCGTGTGCGACGGTTTTTTTTAATTGATCTAGTTCAGATTGAATTTTTTTAACAACGGTTTGAACACGTTGTTGTTCCATAGATAAGCTATCAGTCAATGAAATAAGCTCCTTTCAAAAGCTGGAAATAAAGAAAGATTTGGTTCAACTCATTTTAAACGCAACTAGCAGTATACCACCGAAATAGCTTGATTGCTACAAGGGGATTAATTCTAGTTTAAAGAATTTTAATTTGCAAGAATATACACTTTTTAGACGATTCATTCAGTTAATATGATGAAAAGTGAGAAAAAGATGATAAAAAGGTTAAAATTCAGGGTGGGTTATGGTAAGATGACAATACTTTAATTTATGGGGGTATAGCAATGAAAATCAATAAAAAAGGGGCATTGTCTATCGGACTTACCGTAACGACTGTTTTACTTGCAGCGTGTGGTGGATCTAATGGCGATACAGACTCAACGAGTAAAGATTCAACAAAAGGGGAAAATCAGGCAACAGACCAGAGTATTTCTGTGGGTGTGTTAAATGAATTATCGACTGGCGATACATTGCTTGTATCCGATATTGGAACAAATACTGCAATGAGTCAATACTTAGAAGGCCTATACCGATTGGATGAAAATAATCAGCCAGTTCCAGCCCTTGCAGAAGAAACAACGGTCTCAGAAGATGGGTTGACGTACACATTCAAATTGCGAGAAGATGCAACTTGGTCAAATGGCGAACCGGTTACAGCTCATGATTTTGTGTATGCTTGGAGACAAGCTGTGAACCCTGAAAAAGCCGCTCCGTATTCATATATGTTTACATCTATCGTAAATGCTGAAGAAATCATCAATGGTGAAATGACTCCTGAAGAATTAGGTATAGAAGCTGTTGGCGACTATGAATTTACCGTGCAGATGACTGTGCCGGTATCTTACTTTTTAGGTGAAATGGCTTTTCTGCCTTTCTTTCCTCAAAATCAAGCATTCGTAGAAGAGATGGGTTCAGAATATGGTACGAGTAGTGACACAACTTTATATAATGGACCATTCATTTTAACTGGATGGGATGGAACGAATCAATCATGGAGTTATCAAAAAAATGAAGACTACTGGGATGCGAAAAATATAACCTTAGACAAAATTGACGTACAGGTCATTAAAGAAGTTTCGACGGCACTCAATTTATTTGAATCTGGTGGATTAGATGATGCTATTCTTTCAGGTGAAAGTGCCAAACAATACGTGGATAATGAAGCATATGTTGTAGAGCCAGAAGCCCGCACAAACTATTTGCAATTCAATTACACCGATGTGCCAATGTTTTCTAATGCTAAATTGAGAGAAGCTTTCTCTTTGATATTGGACCGTGAAGAATTAGCCAATACGATTTTAGGAAATGGGTCACTTCCTGCAACCGCATTTGTGCCACATGATTTTGTAACAAATCCAGTTACCGGCAATGACTTTGCAGATGATGCAGGTGATTTTTTAACGTACGACAAAGAAAAAGCTAAACAACTTTTTGATGAAGCTAAAAAAGAACTGGGAGTCGATACCATCGAAATCGATTTGCTTGGAGATGACGATGAGGCAAGTAAGCTGGTTGGACAATACATTCAAGGTGAATTGCAAAATAACTTTGAGGGGCTAACGATCAATTTGAGTAATGTGCCTAAAAACAATCGAATCGAAAAAGGACAATCAGGTGATTTTGATATCATTCTAGGCGGATGGGGAGCTATTTTGCCAGATGCAATCAATTTATTGGATATCATGAATAGTGAGACAACATTCAATGTCGGACCTTACAAAAATGAAAAAGTTGACCAATTATTAAATGATGCCGAAACAGTAAATGCAAATGATCCAGAAGCCCGTTGGCAAAATATGCTTGATGCTCAAGCAATTATGTTAAATGAAAAAGGATTTATCCCTTTATACCACACAGCCGAAGTACATTTGCGCAATCCGAAACTAAAAGGTGTTGAAGTGCATTCTGTCAGCGCTCGTTACGATTACCGCAATGCTTATGTTGCAGAATAGGAGATGCTAAGAAAATGGATGAACAGTTACTTAAACGTTTTGTAAAATATGCTAAAGTCAATACGCGGTCTGATATGAACAGTCAGACCGTTCCAACAACTTATGCACAAGTAGAATTTGCTTTGAAGTTGGCGGAAGAGTTAAAAGAAATCGGGTTAGAGGAAGTCGAATACAATGATGCTAACGGTTTTGTGACAGCTACTTTGCCGAGCAATCTAGCTCATGACGTTCCTGTTATCGGGTTTATTGCTCATATCGATACGGCTGATTTTAATGCTGAAAATATTCAACCACAAGTTCATGTGAATTATGATGGCAACGATATTGTGCTTAATAAAGAGCTGGGTATCGTGATGACAACAGCTGAATTCCCTCAATTAACGCATTACATTGGGGAAACAGTGATCACAACAGATGGAACAACCTTGTTAGGAGCAGATGATAAAGCCGGTATGGCTTCTATTGTTACTGCGATGGAGGAATTTATCAAGCATCCAGAACTTCCACATGGCAAAATACGTGTGGCTTTTGGACCAGATGAAGAGATAGGTCGTGGCGCGTTATTATTTGATGTCGATCAGTTCCAAGCTGATTTTGCTTACACTTTAGATAGTGGAATGGTTGGTAAATTTGAATACGAAACGTTTAACGCAGCTCAAGCCGAATTAACGATCAAAGGGACCAGTGTGCACCCTGGAACGGCTAAAGACAGTATGGTCAATGCGTTATTAGTCGCAGCTCAATTTGTTACAGCATTGCCTCAAGAAGAAGTTCCTGAAAAAACGGAAGGTTATGAGGGTTTTTATATGTTGTCCAGCCAAGTTGGAACGATTGACGAAGTTAAAGCAACCTATATCATTCGTGACCACGATAAAGCAGCATTTGAAAAACGCAAGCAATACTTCGCTGCGTTAGTCGATCAATTCAATCAAACATTTGATCAGCCGCGTATTGCGGTGAAGTTATACGATCAGTATTACAACATGCGCGATATCATTGGAAAAGATCTTTCTATTGTAGAGTTAGCGTTAAATGCTTACCGAGCATTAGGAATCGAACCTGATGTCAAACCATTTAGAGGTGGAACAGACGGCAGTATTATTACGTATAAAGGATTGCCTACACCAAATATCTTTACCGGTGCTGAGAACTTGCATGGCAAATACGAGTTTGTATCAGTTGAAGGTATGAAACAAGCAGCTCAAGTTGTGATTGAAATTGCTCGCATGAATGCAGAATAGTTTACGTACCATAAAGTATTTTTTTATGGTCCACATGGTAGTTAAAAGGAGTTTGCATACCGTAAGAGCAGAAAATTTAGGTTCATAGGGTAGTTAAAAGGGATTTAGGTACCGTAAGTGCAAATTTTTTAAATCTATACAGTACTTAAAAGTAATTTATACGCTATAAGAGTAGTTTTATAGCACTAAAAAGGCTCATTTAATGAGCCTTTTTTGGTTAGTCTGTAAAAAAAATTGCAACCACCAATAAATCAGTAGTGTATACTAGATGAGTAGTTTAGTTGAATAAATTAATTTAAATTAATCCAATGAAGGAGTGCGATAAAATGGCACAAGAAGAACTGAAAAATAGATCTGAGGTTTCTGAAGCATTAACATGGGACCTTACAGGCTTATACCCAACAAAAGAAGTTTTCGAAGCTGCAGTAGAAGATATGAAAGCAGCGGTCAAACAATTTAGTACGACTTATGAAGGGAATTTAACGGATGCTAAAATGATCTCTACGGCTTTAAAGCAATATAGTGAAATCATGCAAACAGCAGACTGGACGAATCATTATGCCTTTTTGCCAGCTACGACTGATTTGACGAATCCTGAAAATACCGGGCTGTCTCGTTCAATGGATAATGTACTAGCCGAAATTGGCGCTCAATTATCCTTTTTCGATTCAGAATTAAAAGCAGTAGATACCGCTATTTTAGATCAAGTTGAAAAAGAAGAACCTCAATTTGCTTCTTTTATTCGCCACATTAAAGAAGACAAATCGATTCAATTGGATCCTAAAGTAGAAAAAGCTTTAGCTCAACTTTCACCAGTTCTTGGCGCTCCTGAAGCGATTTATGAACAAGCTCGTTTGGCGGATATGGATTTTGGAACATTTAATGTTGCAGGAAAAGAATATCCACTAAGTTTTGTCTTGTATGAAGACCATTATATGTACCATGCAGATACAGCTATTCGACGTGCTGCATTTGACCAATTCTCTACAGTCCTTAGCAAATACCAAAATGTTGTAGCAGCGGCTTATTACACACAAGTTCAAAAAGAAAAAACAATCGCTACCATGCGTGGTTTTGATTCAGTAATCGACTATCTTTTATACGATCAAGAAGTTGACCGCGAGCTTTATAATCGCCAAATCGACAGCATCATGAACGATTTAGCTCCTGTAATGCAAAAATACATTACGCATGTTAAAGAAATCAATGGGTTGGACAAAATGACTTATGCCGATTTGAAGATTGATTTAGACGCTGATTACTCATCAAAAATCACTGTAGAACAATCAAAAGAGGTTGTGGCAGATGCATTGAGCGTTCTAGGGCAAGATTACATTGACCGAATTATGAAAGCTTATCCAGAACGCTGGGTAGATTTTGTGCAAAACAAAGGGAAATCTACTGGTGGATTCTGTACGTCACCATATGGCAAACACCCTTATATCCTAATGTCTTGGAATAACCAATTGTCCGATGTATACACATTGATCCATGAAATTGGTCATGCTGGACAAGGGATTCTTTCTGGGGAAAACAACAGCATTTTGGGAGCAGAACCGTCTCTTTATTTGATAGAAGCTCCGTCAACCTTCAATGAATTGTTGTTAACAGAATCGATAAGACGAAAAAGCGAAGATCCTCGCGAACAACGTTTCGCCTTATCTAATATGATTTCAAACACCTATTTCCACAACTTTATTACACATTTATTGGAAGCAGCTTATCAACGTGAAGTTTACCAATTAATTGATGAAGGAAAAAGTTTTGATGCTGCTCAATTAAGCGATATCAAACGTTCTGTATTGAATAAATTCTGGGGAGACGCAGTTGAAATCAATCCAGGAGCAGAATTAACGTGGATGCGCCAAAGCCATTACTATATGGGATTATACTCTTACACTTATTCTGCAGGATTGACGATTGCGACTCAAGCCTTCTTGCGTATTAAAGAAGAAGGACAATCAGCAGTAAATGAGTGGTTAGAATTCCTAGCTCTTGGAGATCAATACCGCCCAGCACCAGCTGCAAAAATTGCTGGTGTTGATATTACTACGGATAAACCTTTAGCGGATACGATTCATTATTTAGATGAATCAGTGGATACAATCATTGCATTAACCAAACAATTAACCGATTAAGAAAAATTTTTTAGGCAAATAGGCTGGTAAAAAGTCCTAGCCTAAGTAAAAAACTCATTCTTTTTTGATGGTCACTTTATCCATCAAAATAAGAATGAGTTTTTTAGTTTACCCGCTTAATGAATTTAATATAAAAAGCCTTTGCGATTATCGCAAAGGCTTAAAAAGGGGGTAAGTACTTATTTATGGGGGTAAATAAGTAAGAAAAGAAAAAGTTTTAGGGTTGGTATGACTTTAGTATAAACGGTCAATGTGAAGTTTTAATGATTGTTTCTTTCTATTTTGTGACAATGAATGAAAGAAAATATGAAGTTTTTAGGAAGAAAAAAAACCATTAATTTAGGTCATTAAAAGCGTGTAAATAGTAAATGTTAGAAAAGCGATAATCAGTAGATTAAGAATAAATAAGATAGTCGTAAAAGCTTGATTTCTAGCTTTCGTCGATAGGACCATTGATCCAATATTCAATAACACTGCAACAATAAGTACGCCAAGAAAAATGGGGAAACTAAACAATGAAAATTGGTTTTGAATAAGTATAGAAACAACAGTTAATAGGAGAGAAATGGAAATTAAAATTGTTGGCCATTTTTGAGTATTTTTTTTAGTGTTGTACATGAGTAAGAACTCCAGTCTTTTTTTTATTTATTGCCGATAAGCCTAAGTATACAATTTGGTATTCCGCTTAACAACCGTTTCGTGAAAGATGACTTATTTTTGTAAGAAAGGTAATGAAATTAGAGGACTAGAGTTAAAGGTGAAAGATGGTTTAGTAAACAATGTTGACAGTACAAATGATAAATTCAATTAAAATGACCGACTCCATATGGAATCGGTCATCAGAAGGCTAATTTTTTCTTTTTGTCTTAATAATACTTTGGTAGAGAGAAGAAAAAGCTGCAAATAGAATACCGGTTATGGGAAAGATGATCCAAGCAGTTCCCCAAGCATCGTAGACAAAACCTGCGATTAAATAAATAGCTGTAGCTAATGGGAAAACGACTCCGGCAATAGTATCAATTAATTTGCTGGCAATGACTTTCTCAGGTGTGTAATCTCCGAGTGAAAGAAGTTTTTCATAAGTGGAGTATAGAATGCCATAAAAGACAAACAAGAAAACACCAACTGCTATGAAACCTAATAAGAAAATTACGGACCAAGCATTGTCATCACCGAGAAGAACAATTGCCAACAATAAGGAGATAGGAGCTAGGATACAAAGAATTACACCAGAAGCGATGGCTTTTGCAAAACCAGGTTTAAACTCTTTCATTTCTCGATCCAAGTGGGCACGTGTGGCTGAATCAATTAGAACAACCTTTTTGTCAAGATTGTATTGTTCTTCTTTTAACCCAAAAACAATGAAAATACCAACTGCGATAGCAATAAATAAGAACAATGGAATAACCGATAATAAGTCAATTCTATCCATAGTACTTGAAGAATCAGTTACAAGACTAGCAATTTCACGGAATGTCAGCATCATAGCAGGGGAGAGAATACAAAGAGACACACCCGTTGCAATCGCAATTCCAAATTTTGTACGGTGCTGCATAAAGTCCTCAACTTGTGTCTCTGATAGCTGAACAGAATAGTTATCAACTTGTTCTGCATCGCTTTCTAAGTTGTACTCTTCAATGATTTCATCGATATTGCCAAATTCGGATAGAACCGTTCCGATAGCTTCATTCTCACTTATCCCATCTGCTTTCAACTGAAGGTATTTATCTTCCATATTAGTCAGCATATCCTCTTTAAGTTGCTGCATCTCAGAAGTCCGAGGCAAATTAACAAAAACTGATTCGACATAATTCTTAATCGTGTCCATAAATTTCACTCCTCCTCAATGAATTGACTGATGATATTTTTTGTATCCAGCCATTCGCTTACTTTCTCATGATAGGTTTGTCTGCCTAGGTCAGTTATTCGGTAGTAGGTCCGAGGTTTGCCATTGGTTTCAGTACTTGAATATGATTCAATAAGTTCACTTTTTTCTAAACGATTAAAGGCAGAATAGAGAGTCGTTTCTTTCATAATGTATTTTCCATCAGTTAGTACCTTGATCGTATTTGAAATTTGATAGCCGTAAGAGTCTTCTTTCATCAAAATAGACAGTAGAATCAGACTATTAAATCCGCGCATGACATCACTTGATATCACCTCATCACCTCATTTTTTTTACTTCATCTATCGTAGTAATATGAGTATACTTCTTTTACTACGACAGGTAAAGTAATTTGAATTAAAAAAGCAAATATCTTGAAAAAATTAAAAAGTTATATAATTTTCTTGTTTTTCTAGTGCGAAAAGCAGATAAAAAAATGGCCTCAGTTTCCTTTTTGATTCAGGAAAGTGAGGCCATTCTTTTTGTTTCTAGATAAATTATACTCGGGGTGTCTGATTTCGTCCGAAGACAAAACCTAAAGCTGCAATCACTAAACCAACTAAGATAATTAACGTTCCGATAATTGGATCACCTGATTTTACAGGACCAAAGTAACCAAATACTATAATAATGATACCAATTACTAATAAAATCTTACCTATACTATTGAACATAATATCTACCTCCAATACAGTCTTTGATTTAATGAGTATAGCAAAAAATAGCGAAAGAAAATACTAATAGGGTTAGTAAACAAGTTAGTAAAAAAAAATTAAAAAAAGTTGTAGCACTCTCTTGACAAGAGTGCTAAGTGGTATTATATTATACGTGAGCAAGGGATATACCTGCTCAAAAGGTTAAAAAAATTTTAGAAAGAGGGAGAGATTTATGAGTAATTTATTTCCAGTAGGACGTGATTTCATGAATTTTGGCAAGAACTTTTTCGAGGATCCATTTGACCATTTACTAGCGCACACGGCTAATTTTAATGTAGATATTCGTGAAGAAGAGAACGCATATATTGTAGAAGCTGATTTGCCAGGTATGCCTAAAGATAGTATTCAGTTAAAATACGAAGATAATGTATTGTCAATTGGGGCAACTCAAGAAGAGAAGAAAGATGAAAAGGACGAAGAAGGCAACTACATCCGTAGAGAGCGCTCAACTAAATCTTTCAGTCGCCAATTTTTATTGAAAAACGTCAACGAAGAAACAATCTCAGCAGCATTTGATAATGGTGTTCTAACTGTAACATTGCCTAAGAAAAATTCTGAAGGCACGACACCTAAACAAATTGAGATTAAATAAAAAAACGAAACAAAAGAAGGTGTTGAGCAGATCAACACCTTCTTTTTAATTTATCGTCTATCAGTTCTTTTCAGTTAAGTAATCTATAGCTGCTTGAAGAATTTTTTGATCGTTTTCATAAGTGATTTGGGCTAATGCATCTGAAAAGCTTAACCAAGTACTGGCTAATACTTCCTCGTCTTGTTTAAGAATAGTCTGCTCATTGGCATACGCAATAAAATAAACTACTTCTTTCTCTGTGCCTTTATAAGGAGAGTAACGAACGACATGTCTGAATTGAGTATCTAATTCAACGCTTAAATGAGTCTCTTCCATAATTTCTCTTAAAGCTGTTTCTTCTTCTGTTTCATTGCCTTCTACATGACCTTTGGGAAAAGCCCAGTGTCCGCCGTTTTGGTGTTTGATTAGTACTACTTTAGGATTCTCTATATCTTTTGTGACAATCACAGCGCCACATGATTTTTCTTGGTTCATTGCTATTCCTCCAGTAAGATAAAGTCTTTTGATTAGTATACCAAAAGTAATGCGAAAAGGTGAGAGACGACGTTTTTTACAAATTGTAAGTGAAATATATTGAAAAAAGTCTGACATTCTTTTACCATTAGAGTATACTAAAAAAAATAAATGAAAAAAGTAGGAGAAAAGTTATGAAACCAAAATACAATCCACTATTTGAACCATTTACATTTGCATCAGGAGCTAAAATTGATAATCGTTTATTTATGGCACCAATGACGACGAATTCCTCTTTTGAAAATGGGATGGTCACACTTGAAGAGAAAAATTATTATAAAAGACGTGTTGCAGGACTTGGAGCTGTTGTGACATCTTGTGCCCAAGTAATGGAAAACGGCCGTTTCGCTGGCTCACTAAGTGCAGCATCGGATAACCGAATTGAAAGTCTTTCAAAATTGGCAAAAACGATTCAACATGAAGGTCCGAAAGCTATTTTACAAATTTTCCATGTAGGAAGACTTGGATCAAAACGGACTTTACGAGGCGAACAACCGGTTAGTGCAAGTGCGATTCCACTGGATAGTGAAGGAGCAGAAGTACCAAGAGCATTATCAGACGCGGAAGTCCGCGAATTAGTTGACGCATTTGGACAAGCGACTAGAAGAGCTATTCAAGCTGGTTTTGATGGGATAGAGTTACATGGAGCAAATAATTACTTGATTCAACAATTTTTCTCACCGCATTCCAATCGTCGAGAAGACCACTGGGGCGGATCACTTGAAAAACGAATGAACTTCCCGTTAGCAGTCGTTCAAGCTGCAAAAGAAGCCATTCAAACCTATGCTGATAAGCCTTTTATCTTCGGATACCGTCTTTCACCTGAAGAAATAAAAGAACCTGGTATTACTATAGAAGATACTTTTCAACTGGTGGCTAAGTTAAAAGAACAAGGTTTAGATTACATTCATGTCTCAACGAATGAGTGGACTCAAGGGTCAGTTCGTGATGCTGTCGTAACGAAACCTGTAGTTCAACGTATCCAAGAACTGGTTGGCAAAGATTTTCCAATTATTGGAGTAGGATCAATTGTTACACCGGATGATGCTTTGGCTGTTCTGGAGACTGGTATACCGCTAGTGGCAATTGGACGAGAATTAGTCGTTGAGCCAGATTGGATCCAAAAAGTAAAATTAGGAAACGAAACAGCTATTCGTAAAAAAATTAAACCGGAATACCGTGAAGATCTCACTTTGCCAGATGCTATGTGGGAGTATATTGAAAGTAGACCAGGTTGGTTCCCGATTGTTCCTTAATAAATAAAATAGCTAGATTAAAAGAACTTTTCACTTAAACGTGAGAAGTTCTTTTTTGTTTAAACACGAACGATGGTGATTACGAAAGTTCTTAACGCTTAATTAGAAATAATTCGCTTTTTAACCTTTACTTAACTTGTATTTGAAGTTATACTATAAAAGTAATAAATATTAACGAAGTATAAAACGTTTATTTAAATTAATGTTCGTATTTAATAGGAGGGTTATTTTGGAAGAGAGAATGAAACGTCCAGCAGGAACAATCGTGTTACCGAAAAAAGAGAAGAGGAAGGCAAAAGTTTCGCCTAAACACGAATCTAATCTTATTTATCAAGTAGATGATAAACCAGGATTTATTTTGATGACACTTTTAGGATTTCAAAATATTCTGACCGCTTTTGGGGGGATTGTTGCAGTTCCATTAGTTATTTCCGGTATGGCAGGGTTTGGGGTTGCAGATACGTCTTATATGATTAGTGCAGCTTTACTAGGTTCAGGCGTTGTTTCCATTATTCAATCTAAAGGGATCGGACCAAAATGGTTTCGAGTAGGAGCTGGTCTTCCAACAATCATGGGAACGGACTTTGGATTTGTCGGTCCAGCAAATGCGGTCATCAATACGATGGGCGGAGGGATTGCCGGTTACATTGGTGGGACAATGATGGGATCCGTTTTAGAGATTATCTTGAGTTATTTTATTAAACCTTTAATGAAGTTTTTTCCTCCTGTTGTCACAGGTACCGTTATTTCACTGATGGGATTAACATTGATGCCTGTTGCGTTCGATTGGGTAGCTGGTGGAGTTGGAGCAGCCAATTACGGTTCGCCACTTAATTTGGCAATTGCTACGATAGTATTTCTACTGATAGTCACACTAAATCATTATGGCAGTGTCAAAATTGGGCCAGCTGCTGTACTCCTTGGAATCGTCGCTGGTTACATAATGTGCATCCCGCTTGGTATGGTTGATTTTAGTCAAGTTGCAGCAGCCAACTGGTTCGCTATGCCCCAACTCTTTAAATATGGTGTCAGTTTTGATTTCAAATTTGCCATTCCATTTATTTCAGGTTATTTAGTAACTGTTATTGAAACGGTTGGTGTAATGCAAACAATCGGAGCTGTAACCGAAACAAAATTGACTGATGAAGACATTGCAAATGGTGTACGTGCTGATGGTGTGGGTTCGTTTATTGGACCAATGATGGGATCAGGTCCCGTAGCTACATTCAGCCAAAATGCTGGGTTGATTCCTTTGACACGTAATGCTTCACGCTCAGTAGCAATTACGGCTGGAGTTCTTTTAATGGCAATGAGTTTCTTGCCGAAATTTGCGACACTTGTTTCAATCATGCCCATGGCTGTACTTGGTGGAGCAGGAGTATTGATGTTCGGAAATGTAGCGGCATCTGGTGTGAAATCATTGTCACGAGTGAATTTTGACAACCGCAATTTAATCATTGTAGCCGCTGGATTAGGTATTGGATTAGGTGTGGCTTTCCGACCTGAAGTCGTTGCTGGATTGCCAGGAATACTTGGCGGATTATTCTCATCGGGTATTTCGGCTGGAACAATCGTTGCCTTAGTATTAAATATTATTTTGAAAGAAAAACCAGCAATGGAAAAAGAGTTGGAAAATAGTTAAAAATAGAATATCTTTGCTTAAAAGCTGTTCGGAAACGAATGGCTTTTTTTGCGTTCAAACTTACTGCTCGCTTTCTCATGGGACCAAATTTAATTCTCGCTGTAGTAAGTCATATGCCGAGATAGCTGACTTTGATAATTCTTTTTTAAGATGATTCGAATGTGTTGCCTTGAGTAAATTTCGCCACACCATTGATAAATTCGAGTTGTCGTTAGCATTAAATCCGGAAATAACACCTTGAATTCTTTAATACTACGTTCGATTGCTTGTCTGTTAGTTTCTTTGTATCCACAAGCAGTACAAAAGTAATTTTGTCTAGTTGTTGTATACCTTATTGAAAAACAAATAGGGCATATAATGCCTTTTTTCAAATGGTCAAAGATATAAATCGGTAAATTATCGGGACGATAATTTTCATTATGGAATTCTTTGAGTTTGTTCGCAAGTTCCAACTGTTCGTGTTTTAGTGAAATATCTTGAGAAGGTAGATTGTTAAGATGCTTAGATAATTGATTAGAGAATACGAAAAGTTTATTTGGAAAGAGTGAGTAAAGTTGAAAATCTGGATTAATGAAAACAATAACCGAATGTATGGTCAGCCGGTATCCTAAACGAAGCATCACGTTATGAAGATAAGTTGCACTTCTGTCAATCTGTCTTAAGGGATTAAGAATTTTGTACCCCGATTCCGCGAAAAAGGAATCTTCTTTATAAAAGTATGTTCCTGTATAATTTTTCACTTCATACACATAGACAGAATCATTGGTAATAAGAAGCGAATCGATTTGAAAAACCGTATCTCTATAGGTTAGAACGAGATCATTTAATATAATCCCAAAAGGGTGAGTTTGAGTCATGTGAAAATCAAACTGTTTCTCACCTGCAAAACCTTTTACTTGATTTTCATACTTCTTTTTTTCTTCATCTGGCAAATTCATTCGAGCATTCAAAGACTCTAGTACGCGGTGAGTAACTGATTTTGTTCGTTCTTTTAGTAGAATCATTTTTATGAGCTCCTTAATAGTGTTTTGTCTCTTAATAATATAAGCAAAATCACCTAGAATTAGTTAAAAAAGAGCCAACTAGAGAAGAAAAAGGTTATTTAGTAAGATTGTTTGGTTTTTTGATGAAAGTAGTCGGCTGCATGATAGAGTGAAGCGGAAAAGTTGACTCACTGTAACATGCGAACACCTTACACGTTACAGTGAAACAAAAACAGCAGATCACTGTAACGTCAACAAGCCCTGCATGTTACAGTGAACCCAGAAAGTGTCCTCACTTGTTCAAGGGATCCAACTATAGAAGGAAAATT
This sequence comes from Carnobacterium jeotgali MS3, assembly GCF_000745125.1. GTDB lineage: Bacteria > Bacillota > Bacilli > Lactobacillales > Carnobacteriaceae > Carnobacterium_B > Carnobacterium_B jeotgali. Next base: position 285,757 of record NZ_JQNF01000010.1, on the reverse strand, counting down.
ACCCAAAATCATTATTAAAAGAGCCAACTAGAGAATGAAAAGGGTGTTTAGTAAGGTTTTTTGTTTTGAGTAATTGGCTGCATGATAGAGTGGAGCGGGAAAGTTGCCTCACTGTAACATGCAACCGGCTCGCACGTTACAGTGAAGCAAGAAAAGCGATTCACTGTAACGTCCAAAAGCTCTGCACGATACAGTGAACCCCAAAAAGAGTTTCACTTGTTCATGCAATCTAACTCTAGAAGGAATAGTACCTAAGAGCATCGTTAAAAGAACCGGCTAGAGAGTAAAAAGGGTGTTTAGTAAGGTTGTTTGGTTTGAATAATTGGCTGCATGATAGAGTAGAGCGAGAAAGTTGCCTCACTGTAACGTCCAAAAGCTCTGCATGATACAGTGAACACCAAAAAGAGTTTCACTTGTTCATGCAATCATTCAACAGCGTTACTTTAGTAAAAAATGTTCAAAAATGGTATACTGAAAACGATTTCTTAAATTAAAAGAAAGTGAGCTGATCAGTATGAAAAGACTATTTTTAGGAAAAAGTGAATTATTGGTACCGAATATAGGCTTAGGATGCATGTCAATGGGAAAGCTATCGCCTGAAGAAGCTAGCAAAGTAATTAATAACGCATTAGATTTGGAGATTGATTTTTTTGATTTAGCAGATATTTACGGCGGAGGAAAAGCTGAAGAAACGTTTGGGAAAGTAATCGAAATGGATCCTTCTATACGAGAAAGAATGCTGATTCAATCTAAAGCGGGCATTCGAAAAGGAAGCTATGACTTTTCAAAAGAGCATTTATTAACGAGTGTAGATGGCATTCTTAAACGTTTGCAAACAGATTACTTGGATGTATTGCTGTTGCACCGTCCAGATGCATTGGTTGAACCTGAGATCGTCGCTGAAGTTTTTGATGAATTAGAAAAGAGCGGCAAAGTGCGTAACTTTGGTGTCAGCAATCACAATCCTAATCAAATCGAATTGTTGAAAAGATATGTTAAACAACCACTGATTGTGAACCAAATGCAATTTAGTGTTATGCATACTGGAATGGTGGATGCAGGCATTAATGTGAATACGAAGTTTGATGGCGGCATAAATCGAGACGGTGAAATCTTAGATTACAGTCGATTAGAAGACATCACGTTGCAAGCATGGTCACCGATTAAAAGTGGTGGAGATATTTTTGTGGATAATGAAAATTATCCTGAAGTAAACGCTAAGTTGAAAGAAATTGGAGAGCGTTACGGGTTGTCTAATTCTGCTGTGGCTATTGCATGGATCTTACGCCATCCAGCCAATATACAAGCCATTGTTGGGACTATGACACCAGAGCGATTAACGGATTATGCTAAAGCTTCTGAAGTCCGAATCACTCATGATGAATGGTATGAGATTTATCGGGCTGCTGGAAATAAATTACCATAAAAAAGATAGAATAAAGAAAAAGTATTCATTTGATTAAAATCAAATGGATACTTTTTTCTGTCGCTTTAAATAGCGGGTGATAAAGTTAAGAACAAATGAAAAAATAAAATTAATGACTTAAGAAAGAACTAATTAGACCGATATGCTATTTAGTAAACGTTTAAATAAAAGTACGGATGAGAACTTCAATCAAACACCTGTCGGGATATGAAAAGTGTTTTTAAAGAAGTTTTACATAAGGAGGAATCGTTGGTGAAGAGCATACGCAAAAAGAAAAATGGTCGAAAAAAAAGTATAAGATTAGTTATTATTCCTACATTGATAGCCATGATTACTGTACCAATTATCATTGTTTTAGTTATGAATTATTACAGCACGCAAAATTTGTTATCCCAACGAATTGAGCAAAACGAAAAACATTTGGCAACTCAATTTACAACACAACTGGACTGGATCGGTTTAGAATTAGAAAATACAATTAATTCTTTAGCAGAAAAGCCAGATTTTCAAGAAAGAGCTGACGAAGAAAGTGTGCGAGCAGCTATTCAAGAAGAGATGCAATTTGTTAAGACCAATAGTATGTACATAGGAAATGCTTATTATGCTCCCGAAGATCAGGCATTATTGGGAACAATCGAGAATGTAGCAACGGACTTTGATGCAAGTGCGACAACTTGGTACCAAAGAGCAGTCAAACGTAATGGTGCCATGATTTGGAGTGAGCCTTACCGTGATGCTACAACCGGAGCTATGGCGATGACAATTTCTAGAGCAATCATTGTTGATGACGTGTTTTACGGCGTTTTAGGGATTGATTTAGATCTTGAAAGAATGAATACTTATTTAACATCAGTTCAAAATGGAAATACCGGTCACTTCTTTGTGCTTTCTGAAACGGGTGACTATTTGATGGCCAATGATCCTAAGAAAATTGGCACAAATATCGGTGACAGTAAGTTGGTGAAAGAAGCAACTGATCAAACAGGCTACATTCACGATAAGCAAAAAATCGGCAGTTATTATGCTAAAGTAAGCCGTTTAGGAATGACTGTTTATGGAGTCGTTGGCGAAGATGAAATGGCTAATGAGGTTAATGCTACGAATAAGGCGGCACTTACTGGTTTAGCAATTGGTCTTCTCATTGCCATACTAAGTGCAATCATAGCTTCAAGATATATTATGACGATTGCCCAAGCGTTGACTAAAGCATTTAGTAAAGTTGAAGCTGGAGACTTGACGACAGAAATTACGAGTGAAGATTTTAATATTTTACCAAATAAACCTTACTTTAAAGCACTGAAGAGACGAAAAATGGTTAATGAAAATAGTGATGAAATTGGACGAATCGGATTTGCATTTAATAATATGATGCACCAATTCAGACAAATGGTTGGAGGGATTCAGCAAAAGAGTAATCATTTGATGAATATGACACAAACGCTAAATGATATTTCTAAACAAACAACTTCAGCAACCGAAGAAGTATCTGAGACGATTACTGGAATTGCTCAAGCAACAAGTATTCAAACGAAAGATACGGAAGACACTGTTGGTAAAATGGAAGAGTTATCTAAAACCGTTGGCGAAATTGATCAAAATATTCAAAAAATGGGCCAACATACGGATGATACAACAATTGCCAATGGGAAAAACAACCAAATGATGGCAGATGTCCAAGGAAATTGGACAAAAACAATCAACACAATGGACAAATTAGGTGAAAGTATCCATGCAGTAAATGAAGATATCCAAAATATTGAGAAAATTGTTAAAGTGATTGATGGAATTTCTGATCAGACCAATTTATTAGCTCTAAATGCTTCTATTGAAGCTGCTCGTGCAGGTGAAAGCGGCCGAGGATTCGCAGTGGTTGCCAATGAAATTAGAAAACTTGCTGAGAAAAGTGACGCATCAACAAAAGATATCGCGGCTATTATCAAAAACATTCAAGAGAAATCTAATGAAATGGTTAGCAAAGTGGAGCAATCACATTCAGAAAGTGAAATCCAAACGAAAACGATTGATGAAGCCATCGATTCATCGAATAAAGTGACAGATCAAATGGATAAACTAGTTGAAAGTATCTTAAATGTTGCTAGTTTAGGTTTTGTTATTTCAGCTAAGAAAGATGAAACATTAGTAGCCATTGAAAACATTGCTGCATCAGCGGAAGAAAATTCTGCAGGAACTCAAGAAGTGTCAGCAAACGCAGAAGAGATTTTGGCAACGATGGAAGAATTTTCATCAAGTATTTCTAAACTAGAAACGATTGCAAATGAATTAAAAGAAGAAACAGATCAATTTAAACTAAACTAAACTATTCATACAAAAGATACGTGCAGTCTAAAAAGAGTGCACGTATCTAATAAATAGAGAACTTGGAGGAATAGGATAATGGAAAAGTTTGTTATTTTTAGTAGCGGAGGTCAAAGCTTTGCCATTCCAATCGAAGTAACCGAAAAAATCATACATGTTGAAGGACTAACTAGAATTCCAGATACATCTGATTATGTGTTAGGGGCGATAGAGTACGATGATGGAATTCTACCAATCATTGATTTAAGCGAACGATTCTTTCAACGTAAAACGGAAGTGACTTCTGATACTAAAGTGATTGCTATAAAATGGCAAGAGAAAAAAATTGGATTAGCTGTCGATAAAGTAACCAATATTCGTTCATTTGAAAGTAAAGACCGCGAAGTGTCAGAAAACGCCAATCAAGAAGCAGCTAGTTATGTCATGGCTTTTATCCGAACAGAAGAAGGCATCATTTTACAATTAGATGTAGACAGTATTTTTTCGGAAGATGGCGAACGAGAATTAGTGTCATTGATTAATCGATAAAAATGGGTAGATTAGAGGAATGGTGAAACGGTATGTCAGATGAATTAAGAGTTGGAATCTCAGATTATAAAGTAGCACAGCAGCCTGATTCCTTGATAACAGTAGGATTGGGTTCGTGTGTGGGGATTGCTTTATATGATCCTAAAACAAAAATTGGCGGATTAAGCCATATCATGCTGCCTGACAGCAGTGCGTTTAAAGATACCAATAAAGTTGAAAAATTCGCTGATTTAGCTGTTCCTCATATGGTCTCTGAAATAAATAAATTAACAAACAACAATCCGTTAATCGCAAAAATTGCAGGCGGAGCAAGTATGTTTCAATTTTCTAAAGATCTTCCGCATGGAAGTATCGGAGATCGAAATATCCTTGCCGTTGAAAAAGTATTGCAACAACTAGGCATTCCTTTACTAGCCGCTCATACTGGAGGGAATATGGGCCGAACGATGATCATTGATTTGGCCACCTTTACGGTAACTGTTCGAATGGTGAATAGAGAAATAATTGTGCTGTAAAAAGGGATAGGAGAGTATCAAATAGTGAACATAAAAGTATTGGTTGTAGATGATTCTCCTTTTATGAGAAAGATTATTACTGAAACAATAGCAAGTATTGATGGATTAGAAGTTATTGGTACGGCTAGAAATGGTCGAGATGCACTAAAGGTAATTCCGTTACTTCAACCAGATGTCATCACTTTAGACATTGAAATGCCGGGATTAAATGGATTAGAAACCCTTGAGATTATAAAAAAAGAACATGATGTACCGGTTATTATGATGAGTTCATTTAGTGGAGAAGACAATACGATTGCTGCACTGGATTTAGGAGCAATGGACTTTATTGAAAAACCACACGATATCAGAAATCAATCGGATTTATTTAAAAATGAAGTAGCAGATAAAATCATGCCTTTGTTTGAACAGAAGAGAACAGAGCTGCCAACCGAAAAATCAGCATTACAGAAAAATGAATTGGAAAATAAACTGCCTAAAAAAATAAAAGCCATCGCAATTGGCGCTTCTACAGGTGGACCTAAGGCATTATTTTCAATCATACGCTCGTTGCCGGAGAACTTAAACTTTCCCATTTTTATCGTTCAACACATGCCTAAAGGATTTACGACATCATTTTCGAAGCGATTGGATAAAGAATCAACTGCAACAGTCGTTGAAGCTGAAGACGGTATGGCAATAAGAGGTGGGGTTGTGTATGTTGCGCCAGGCGGGTACCACATGCTAATTGAAAATAACTGCATTAAATTAAATGAAGCAGATAAAATCCATGGTGTGAGACCAGCAGTAGATTATATGTTTGAAACGGCTGCTGAATCTTATGGCAGCGAATTGGCTAGTTTTATTTTAACGGGCATGGGGCAAGATGGCGCTCGTGGATTAGCTAAAATCAAAGAAACAGGCGGATATACAGTGGCGCAAAACCGTGAGACGTCTATTGTATACGGTATGCCAGGTCATGCAGTGCAAAAAGGTGTTATTGATAAAATTGCAAGTTTGAATGAAATATCAGAATTGATCAATTGGATGATAAGGATGCGAAGCTAATGTTGAATTTCGAATTTTTTTACGCTTGGACAAAAGAACATTTAAATATCAATCTAGAAGGATACAAAGAAAAACAGCTTCAAAGACGAATTGGAACAATCATGAAAAATACGGGTGCTGCAACACTAGAAGAGTATGCCATCAAAATACAAGCAGACCCAATCGTCAAAAAGAACTTTTTGAATTACATCACTATCAATGTCACGGACTTTTTCCGAAACAGAGAAGTATTTGATGAATTTGAAGAGTTGATGGTTTCGTATCTTGAACCGCGGTTTGGCTCGTTAAAAGTTTGGAGTGCGGCTTGTTCTACCGGAGCAGAAGCCTATTCACTGGCAATGATCATGGACAAACATAAGATCGCGCAATCAGAAAAAATAACAGCTACCGATATTGATGAAACGATATTAGCACGTGCAAAACTGGGGACATTTTCTAATATAGAAATCAAAAATGTTGATGAAGAAAACCGTGAAAAGTACTTCACACATGATGAAAATACCTATTATTTGTCAAACCAAATTAAAAACAAAGTCGCTTTTAAAAAACATGATTTGATTGGAGACCGCTTTGGAAAAGACTATAATGTCATTGTCTGCCGAAATGTGACCATTTATTTCAAAAACGAAGTGAAAGAAGAGTTGTACCAAAAATTCAGTAATGCTCTTGTTCCAGGTGGTTTGTTTTTCACAGGAGCAACAGAAACAATTTATAGCCCAGAGAAATATGGCTTAGTAAAACGTGCATCGTTCATTTATGAAAAACTGTAACAACTAAATTACGAGAACGGATGAAAGGGAGGGATACTATGGACGAAAATAGCAAATACCTCGATTTATTTTTTGAAGAAACAGATGAACATTTGCAAAGTTTGAATGAACAAGTGCTTGAATTAGAGAACAATCCAGAAGATTCTAGTATTGTAGACGTGATGTTTCGATCAGCTCATACCATCAAAGGAATGGCTGCGACAATGGGCTACGATACAATGGCTAAATTAACCCATAAAATGGAAAACGTATTTGATTTGTTAAAACAAAAAATCATTCCAGCTGATGCAACATCTATCGCCTTAATCTTTGACTGCTTAGATACATTATCCGACTTAGTGGAAGATTTGAGAGAAGAAAATGATGCAGAACGTGATATTACTAACCTTGTTCAACGGTTGGATCATGTATCATCTGGCAAAAGTGCGCTAGTAGAAGCTGTAACAGTTGAACAAGAGACCGGTTCATTGCTTAATTTATCTTTAGAAAAAGTGGAAGATTCCGACTTAATGATTATTGAAGCAGCTAAAGAAGATGGCTACAATGCTTACGTTTTGGCTATTCGTATTGACGAAGACAGTTCAATGAAAAACGCGCGCGTGTACCTTGTTATGAGTAAGTTGGAACAGCACGGAGATGTTTTGTATTCTGAACCAGGTACAGAAGCGCTTGAAAATGATGATTTCGGCACTATTTTTAAACTCATCTATGTGAGCAAATTAGACGAGGAAACTGTCTTAAACTTAGCATTGGATAATAGTGAAATTACGGAAGTTTTGATCCAAACGATTCAACAACCAGATGACTTACTCGTGCAACAAGCAGAAAAAAGTCAAACGGAACCTCAAGCAAAACAAGTTGAAGCAACTCAAGCAACAGCTAAAGCACCTGGCAAAGCGAAAGCGCAAAATCATGCGATGAATCAATCCATTCGAGTCGATATTGGGAAATTAGATTCCTTTATGAATTTGGTATCTGAATTGGTTATCTACCGCACACGATTAGAAGATTTAAGCGACCAGTTATTGGTATCTGAAATGAAAGAGCCGCTTGAACATGTGGCAAGGATCAGTTCAGAATTGCAAGAATTGGTACTGAAAATCAGAATGCAACCGGTCAGCACCGTGATGACTCGTTTCCCTCGCATGATCCGTGACTTAGGGAATGATTTAGGAAAAGAGTTTAACTTAGTAATTGAAGGCGAAGATACTGAGTTAGACCGTACCGTGGTTTCTGAATTAAGCGAACCCTTAGTCCATTTGCTGCGAAATTCAGCAGATCATGGAGTCGAAATGCCGGAAGAACGTTTGAGATTAGGCAAAAATCCAAAAGGTCTAATTAAAATAACCGCTTATCAAGAAGGTAACCGAGTTGTATTGACGTTGACTGATGATGGTAAAGGAGTAAACCCAGTCGTAATTAAAGCAAGTGCTGAACGAAAAGGCATTTCAACTGAAGGAATGAGCGACAAAGAAATTCAGCAATTGATCTTCCACCCAGGATTCTCAACAGCACAAGAAGTCACGAGTATTTCTGGTCGCGGTGTGGGAATGGATGCCGTTAAGCAAAAAATCACGGAACTAGGTGGAACCGTTGAATTGGAAAGTATTGTCGGCAAAGGAACAGTCTTTAAAATTAACTTGCCGTTAACCTTGTCCATCATTCAATCGTTGCTTGTAAAAGTTGGTCAAGCTACTTTTGCGATTCCTTTAGGGATTATTAAAACAATCGTTAAGGTGAAAGAAGAAGACATCATTCGCGTACACAACCGTGAAGTGTACAAATATGAAGGACTAGCTGTTCCAGTGGTTCGATTGCACAAAGCGTTAGATGTGGCAGTAACAGAAGAATCCAATCTGCATTTGGTCTTGGTCAAACAAGGAGACAACTACAATGCTTTGGCAGTAGATGACTTGGTTCGACAACAAGAAATCGTGATTAAAAAACTAGGACAAGAATTAAATATGTTGAAAAATTACTTAGGAGCAACTATTCTAGGAGATGGTAGCATTGTCTTGATTTTAGATGCGTCAGCCATTTGCAATGAAAGCATTGGTGAGTATAGTGAAATCTAATTATTCAGCAACCGAATTAGACGTCTTAAAAGAAGTTATTAATATCGGCGGTGGACATGCGGCAACAAGCTTGTCTCAATTGATTGATAAACCAGTCCATATGACTGTTCCGGTTATTGAAATGATGGATTATGCAGCTGTTTTTGAGCAAATTATGCCTGAAGAAACAGTCATAAAAGCTATCATTGTTAGAATGATGGGTGATGCAGAGGGTGTGTTTTTGTTTACGGTAGATCAACAGTTTTCAAAAGATTTAGTAGCCATGATGTTGCCTAAAAACACCCCTTATTCAGAAGCTATGGCTGATTCTGCTTTGCAAGAATTAGTAAACATATTAGTCAATTCATTTTTAAATGCGGTCATGAAACTAATAGACCGAAACTTAATCACTTCGGTGCCTATTATGATTGAAGATATGTTTGGGGCAATTATGAGCAGTGCGTATATGGAACAAAGCCAGTACGATGACAGCATCATGATTATAAAAAATGAGTTCTATTATTTAGGAGATCGATTAGAATCTTCATTGTATTTCATCCCAAAACCAGGGATAATAGAAAAGATGTTAACAGCACTAACAGTTTGAGAGGAGAAAAACAAATGACAAAAAATGTAATGATCGTAGACGACGCCGCTTTTATGAGGATGAAACTGAAAGACATCTTAGAAAAAAACGGGTACACAGTAGTAGCAGAAGCACAAAATGGGCTAGAAGCTGTTGAGAAGTACAAAGCTGAAAAACCTAACTTAGTAACGATGGATATTACGATGCCAGAAATGGACGGGGTAGAAGCATTAAAAGAAATTAAAGCTTTTGATCCAGCAGCACGCGTAGTTATGTGTAGTGCTATGGGACAACAAGGAATGGTTATGGATGCAATTCGTTCTGGAGCAGTCGATTTTATCGTAAAACCATTCGATAGTGATCGTGTAATTAAAGCTTTAGACAAAGCAAGTCTGTAAAGGTGACAAAAATATGCAGATGATTATTTTTACGTTAAATAAAAATTACTATGCCTTTTCTTCTGAAAATGTTGAAGAGATAACAAATAAAATGCCTTGGACCCCAGTCCCTCAATCTCCTGCTTGGGTTCAAGGGCTCGTTAACTTGCGTGGAAATGTGATATCTTTGATAAATTTTTATAAATTGCTTTCTCCAACGGATGAAACAAAAGAATTATGGTACAATAATATTATTATTGTGAAAAATAATGAGGAAAAAATAGCATTCATGGTAGATGAAGTGGCTTGGGTCTTGGATATAGAACCAGACACCATTCAACAGTTGGACAATAAAATGGATGATTTAGTGTCTAGTGTATTCCAAGTTAAAGACCAAATAGTGAGTGTCATCAACATGGAGAAACTATTTTTATAAAAATGAGGGATAAATAGTGAAGCAAGTTCTATCGCAACAAGAAATCGACTCGTTATTGCAAGCAGTAGAAAGTGGCGAAATCGATGCTGCAGGTATAGATGAACAGGAGCAAGAAAAAAATAAAGTTAAAAGCTATGACTTTAGACGACCAGCCAGGTTATCAAAAGAATACATAACGACCCTGAATATGATTTTTGAAGAATTTGCTAAAATAATTGGGAATCTATTGTCCACTCAAATTCGGACAAATGTAGATGTAAAGCTTGCCTCAATTGAACAAGTGAGTTTTGATGAGTTTGTCCATTCTGTTCCTCGTTTTACGTTAATGGGATTGTTTCGTTCTGCTCCTTTAGAAGGAACGCAAATTATAGAACTAAACCCGCAACTTTGCTTACAGCTGGTTGATCTATTATGCGGAAGCTCGGAAATTCGTAAAAACGATGAAGTTATGAGTAAAAATAGTTTTACTGATATTGAAATGGCCATTCTAGAAGAGATATTGACGAACTTTAGTCAGTCATTCGAATTGGCGTGGCGTGATGTGGTAGACCTTAAAGTGAAAATAGATTCAACTGAAACAAATCCTCAGATCCTACAAACCATGTCACCCAACGAACCTGTAGTTCTGGTAACACTCACGGTTGAGTTACATGGGGTCAAAACGTTTATTAATGTTTGCGTACCGTACATCTTCTTTGAAGGCATATTAGAAAAGTTAAGTTTACGCAATTGGTTCCATTCTGAAAAGGAAACCGATCATACAGATAGTGGGAAATTAGAAAAAAGTCTGCATTCTGCCCCAGTAAATATGGAAGTACTTTTAGGCGAAACAGTCATGACGTTGGAAAACTTTCTACAATTAGAATTGGGAGACATTATTCCTTTAGATGGTAAAACATCTGATCCGTTAGTCCTATCGGTGGAAGAGCTTCCGCGCTATTTTGTTAAACCGGGACTAAAAGGAAAAAACATGGCAGTTGAAGTATTACAGTATATTGGAGGAGAGACAGACGAATGAGTAGTGAAAAATTAACACAAGAAGAAATTGATGCAATGCTAAACGGCAGTGCAAGTACCCCTGAGCCAACACCAACTGACACCCTTGATCAAACACAAGTAGATATTATTGGAGAAATCGGAAATATCTCAATGTCTCAAGCCGCTACTACTTTGTCTGATATCTTAAATCATCGAGTAACGATTACGACTCCAGTTGTATCAACTTTGAAATTTCAAGAAATCATCGACGCAAGTGTTACACCAAAAGTAGTGACAACTATTGAGTTTAAAAAAGGATTAGAAGGCAGTAATTTATTGATGATGAATGAAAGAGACGCCATCATTATTGCCGACTTAATGATGGATGGCGATGGCAATCCTGAAAATAAAGAATTTACTGAACTTGAATTGAGTGCAGTAGGAGAAGCCATGAATCAAATGATGGGTTCAGCCGCAACAGCAATGGCTACGATGCTAGAACGAATTGTCGATATTTTGCCACCTGACGTTGAAGTATGGAAAGACCAAAATAATGTAACGTATGATCGCATTAGCGGCGACACGATGGTTTGTAAAATTGCTTTTCAAATGACTGTAGGTGACTTTATTGAAAGTGAAATCATGCAAGTTTTCACTCTTGATACAGTAAGAAATATTTCGAAAATCGTATTGGCAGATGAAGGTGAAGTGATTCAAGATCGTCAACTGCCTCAAGCTGAAGAAATGACCGCTCCAATTGCACCGGCAGCTAATCAACCAACGCAAGAGACAGCTGGGAAGATTGGCATTCAAAAGCCTGAGTTCCAAGAACTGACTCATGCAGGCAGTTTGAAAACACCGCGCAATTTGGATCTGATTATGGATGTACCGTTGCAATTTAGCGTTATGCTAGGCGAAAGTAAAAAAACAATCAAAGACATTTTATCACTTGGAACAGGTTCAGTAGTTGAGTTGAACAAAATGACCGATGAACCTTTAGAAATTTATGTAAATGGTAAATTGATCGCTGAAGGAGAAGTTGTCGTGATCAACGAAAGCTTCGGAATTCGTATCACCAACATCTTAAGCAAAGAACAACGCATCAAACATTTAAACTAACGCGTGGAGTGTGGTAAAAAGCGTTTAGACCCGAATCACTGGAGCAAATAAGCGCAGTATGGTCACAGACAATTGAGCATTATTTGGGAAGTGATATCGGGTCTGCTTTTGAGAACACATTCTAGGTCAAAAAGGAAAAAAAGTCAGAACAAATCGTTCTGGCTTTTTTAGTTGTCTGCAATAAAATGACATTTCTTTTGGAATAACAGGTTTGCTTGTGGAGAGCCATGAGACCGCCGGAAGACTACCTTTTAGACTTCTGGCTTTCAAGCTTCAAACAGCGCGTAATCGCTGAAGCGTTAACGCGCTTTAATTCTCATTGAATCTTTTTACATGGCTACAAGCAACCCTATTCCGTCAAAAATAGGGTCTGCTCCTATTAACCCATTAACTAATTCATCAGGTGTCCAAAAGGGAAAGAAGTCAGAATAAACTATTCTGGTTTCTTTAATTTTTCTTGAATAGTGGGAAAGCAACCGCTAATATAGAAGAGTCTAGTTCATAACAAATATACATAAATAAATCAAAGATGGCTTTTTTGGTTTAAAGGCTTAAGTATCTAAAAAAACTGCCGATAGTAAACGTGTAAGGCAGAAATTGCCTATAACTCATAGATAACTCAAATCAATTACTCAAACCTACTGATGATAAAAATTGAAACCAAGCATAAGAAAGGAGCACCACCAATGAAAATAGGAAATAATGGATACAACCAATACGTCAATAATGTTCGCCAAAACCAAGAAAATACACACAGCAAAGGATTGGCTAAGACGACTGAAACGGTTAATGAAGAATCTGTAACGGTTGACATATCTGATGCTGCTAAACAACTTGCTAAAGCTAAATCAGCTGAATCTTCAGCTATGACACCGAATGTCGAAGCTATTAAAAAAGCTGTATTGAACGGGACTTATACCGTATCGCCCGAAAAAATTGCGAATGGCATGATGCAAGCAATGAACAATCAAAGGGAGTTCACTGAATAATGGCCAAACAAGCGACAGCACTTGATACGTTAATGCAATTTAAGAACGTGCTAATGGAAGAACAACAAGCATTGATCAAAAATGATAGTGCTAAAGTAAAAGCTATTGTAGAAAAAAAGCAAGCCTTTTTAGCTGTTCTACCTACCTTATCAACTGAAGGACTAGAAAAATCAGACCTTAGCCAAGTGGTAGAAGACATTAAAAACTTGCAACAAACGAACTTAACTCTGACGCAGCAAGCAATCAATTACCAAGAAATGGTGATGGAAGCTATTACTAAAGGGGTTAACAAAGGTGGTTCTACTTACTCCAAACAGGGAGATTTTAGTGCCACACAGCAAGCCAATATTATTGACCAATCCCTATAATGAGGTGAAAGAATGTCAGGTTTATTCGGAACATTAAACAACGCAACCAAAGGATTACTGGTGCAACAATCAGCGTTACAAACAACCAGTCACAATATCTCGAATGCGAATACTGAAGGTTACTCTAGACAAAAAGTCACTATGGTAGCAGACAATCCTTATACTCTTGGAGGAATCGGCCAACTTGGTACAGGAGTCAGAATTGCTTCGATTGACCGTATCGTGGATCCATACGTGAATAACCAATTAAGAAATGAAAACTCTTCTTTAGAAATGTATAATCAAAAATCGGATGTTCTAGGCCAATTAGAAGGAATCTTTAATGAGCCTTCTACAACGGGACTAAACAATAACTTGAGCAAAGTTTTTGCTTCTTGGACTTACCTAGGCTCTAACCCAGAACTTGCGACTGCTAAAACAATGGTGGCTCAAAACTCAGAAACGTTTACGGATACGTTACACCATATGTCAAATCAAATCGACAATCTTCATAAAGGTACCGTTCAAGATATAGAGAAAAATGTGTTAGATTTCAACTCAAAAGTCACACAATTGGATTCATTGAATAAACAAATTTTTAATATGACCTCTCAAGGACAAGCACCGAATGATTTATTAGACCAACAAGATAAAATTCTAAGCGAGTTGTCGAGTATTGCTGGAGTTGAAGCAACTTACGATAAATTTAACCGTGTCAGCGTCAGTGTTGGCGGACAACCGGTTTTAACAGAAGATAAGATTAACAATCTAACAGTTGATACTGCAGCTACAACGGCAGGACAATTGAAAGTAAATGATACAACCATTGAAATCAAGTCAGGTACTATCAAAGGTTCACAAGAAGCCTTAGTAGAAATTGACGTTAAAAAACAAGATCTAAATGAATTAGCTTATACTTTTGCAACAGCAGTAAATAAAGTACATAGTGACGGTGGAAAAGGTACAGACTTCTTTGACCTTAGTGAAACTGTAGATGGAAATTATGCTGCTTCTATCCAAGTGAATAAAGAAATCTTAAATGATGTTTCTAAAATTAATGCCGGAAAAAATATTGAAACAGTTGTAGGCGGAGATGGAACACGCGCTCAAGCGATTGCTTCATTGCAAAATACAAAGTTAGGTTACCCTGTTGATCCATCAGGAATCGAATACGACCCAGATACGATGACAATTAAAAATCAAGTAGGCGGATCAACAGTAGCTGGTGCTTATAACGATAGTGTTACGCAAATGGGAATCGTGAAACAACAATCCGATAATATGGTAGACAGTCAAGGAAGCTTAGTAAGTTTGCTTGAAGCGCGTAGAGATTCTGTTTCAGGAGTTTCAATCAATGAAGAAGTAACCAATACGATTACTTATCAAAGTGCTTTTGAAGCGAATTCTCGCATCATTTCAGTTGTTTCAGAGATGCTAGATACGCTAATCAATCGGACGGGGGTATAATAAATGAGAGTAACCGATTCGTTAATGTCGAAAAGTTTTTTACGTAACCTTTCAGCTAACACATCAAATGTAATGAAATACCAAAATCAATTATCAACATTAAAGGAAGTCAGCAAACCTTCCGACGATCCCTTAAAAGTTTCCAAAATTTTGGATTTAAACAATTCAATCATTCAAAACGATCAATACAAAACAACCATTAATGATGCCATCCAATGGACCAATGTACAAGATTCTGCTTTAAGCAGTGCGACAGAATCGATGCAACGCATTAAAACACTGATTCAATACTCAGCCAATGGCACATTAAGCCATGAAGATCGCCAAGCGAATAAAGCAGAGATTGAATCAGAAATTCAAGGAACCGTTGATGCATTGAATACCAACTTTGGTGGACGCTATGTTTTCGCAGGAATGAATACCACTGATAAACCTTTTGCAATTGACAAAGATGATGCTGGAGAAATTACTGGGATTACTTATACTGGAACAGTTAAAGGTAATGGGAACTTGTCACGTGAAATTGCACCAGGTGTTTCGGTGGAATTAAGTACAGATGGCCGTAATTTTATGAATGCACAAAATGCGGATGGATCAGATAATTTAGGAACTTTCTTTTCTGATGTGCTAAAAGCTCTAGATGAAGACGATACAGAAAAGTTGTCTGGATTATTAGGTAGAGCAGATCAAGAAATTGAAAATGTGGTTTCTAATCGTTCAAAAACAGGTTCTATCTTTAATCGTCTAACTGCAACATTAGAACGCAATGACAGCGAAAAATTAAACCTTAAAACAATGTTATCTGAAAATCAAGATATTGATTTAGCTGAGAAATACATGCAATTTACGATGGAAAAATCAGCTTATCAAGCAGCCTTATCCATGGGAACCAAAATATTAGACACAAGCATACTAGACTATCTATAAGATAGTCTTTTTTTTGAAGAGTTTAAACTAATTAAGTTATATATCAAAATTAATCAAGGAAAGATTATAGAACCATTAGTTGTATATTATGCTTTTCGTTTTAAAGTTTAACCCAATAACCTTTAAACCTTCTAATATATCCAGGAATTTATCATCACAATCTTTTTTCGAAAGTATTAGCTATTCCGAATCCTATTGCTTCAGCAAATGTTACTTCAACACTAGCATTTATACAGTTCCAACGCCAAGAATCATTTTAAATAGATTATTTGCAACACTTTTTCGATTGTAGAAACTTTTTGTAGCTTCTGCAGCTCTAAGTAAAAATTCTTGTGAAATTTCTCGGTCATAATCCTTATAAATTGCTGCAATCATCGTCGTTTAAATTGGAATTAATATAGCTGAATCAGAAAAAGAAATAGGAATTGCTAGTACAGCTACATAAGATGTATGAATTGCCATTATATTTCACAAAACCTTTCATTTAACATTTGTATGTGCTTAATAATAGCACTGGTGTTGTTTTATTTTAAAAGAATCATGAAGATAGTTCAGAAAATAAATAAATAATAGCGAATTTTCCTACGATATGTAAATAGATTCTATTATAGTAGCGTTAGAATTGTTTTTGAAAGAAACTTACGAAAGTGAAAAATAAGCTTAACAGATAATGAAACATGCCGATATAAGAGATAGAAGGCAACTCCTTCACAAAATGACTTTAGGAGGAAATACAATTATGAGAATCAATACAAATACAGCAGCAATGAATACTTACTCTCAATTAACATCAGCTAATGCTTCAAAAAGTAGCTCATTAGCTAAATTATCATCAGGTCTACGTATCAACAAAGCTGGGGATGACGCAGCAGGTTTAGCAATCTCAGAAAAAATGAAAAATCAAATTAGTGGTATGACACAAGCTTCACGTAATGCACAGGATGGTATTTCATTAATTCAAACAGCTGAAGGTGGATTAACAGAAACTCATAGTATATTAAACCGTATGCGTGACTTAGCTGTTCAAGCTAAAAATGATACAAATACAGATGATGACAGAGGCGCTATCCAAAAAGAAATGAATTCATTAACATCAGAAATAGATCGTATTGCTAATCAAACAGAATTTAATGGTAAATCATTGTTAACAGCAAAAGACACTACTGGCGCAGCGACAGCAGCTGACACTAAATTTACTTTTCAGATTGGAGCAAATAAAGGACAAGATATTACATTAGATATAAAAAATATGACCGCAAAAAGTTTAGGAATTGACTCAGCTGCAGTTGGAGCTACTGCAGTGCCTTTAGACGTTTCAAAGGTGGGTATTACAGCAGGAGAATTTGATACGG
This sequence comes from Carnobacterium jeotgali MS3, assembly GCF_000745125.1. Classification (GTDB taxonomy): domain Bacteria; phylum Bacillota; class Bacilli; order Lactobacillales; family Carnobacteriaceae; genus Carnobacterium_B; species Carnobacterium_B jeotgali. The sequence goes on along the minus strand of NZ_JQNF01000010.1, from coordinate 268,523 downwards.
TTATTGGTACAATTGATACTGCTATTAGCAAAGTATCAACAGAACGTGCAAACTTAGGAGCTACTCAAAACCGTTTAGACCACACAGTTTCTAACTTAGCTACAACAAAAGAAAACTTATCAGAAGCTAATTCTCGCATTACTGATGTAGACATGGCTGAAGAAATGATGAGCTTTACTAAATCAAATATTCTTTCTCAAGCTTCAACAGCAATGTTGGCACAAGCTAATCAAATGCCTCAAGGCGTTCTACAATTATTACAATAATAGTTTGATTTAGCTGGTTGACTTGAAAGTTGAAATAATTAATTTTATTTCAACTTTTTTTATTCACTATTAAGAAACTTACAAATGAACCGATATAGACAAAGAAGAAACAAAAAAAATTAACATTAGGAGGAAATACAATTATGAGAATCAATACAAATACAGCAGCAATGAATACTTACTCTCAATTAACATCAGCTAATGCTTCAAAAAGTAGCTCATTAGCTAAATTATCATCAGGTCTACGTATCAACAAAGCTGGGGATGACGCAGCAGGTTTAGCAATCTCAGAAAAAATGAAAAATCAAATTAGTGGTATGACACAAGCTTCACGTAATGCACAGGATGGTATTTCATTAATTCAAACAGCTGAAGGTGGATTAACAGAAACACACAGCATTTTAAACCGTATGCGTGACTTAGCTGTTCAAGCAAAAAATGATACCAATACTACTGAAGACAGAGGCGCTATTCAAAAAGAAATGGATTCTCTAACATTAGAAGTAGATCGTATCGCTAACCAAACAGAATTTAACGGTAAAAAGTTGTTGAAAGAAGCGGTTGCAACTGAAGGAAGTAGTTTTACATTCCAAATTGGAGCTAATAAAGAACAAGATATTACATTGAAAGTTGCAGATATGACATCAGCTTCACTAAAAATTGGAACAGTTGATGCGGCTGGAGCAATAACTGATAAATTAGATGTAAGTACTGTAACTACACCAGCTGCTTTTGATGCGGTTATTGGTAAGTTAGATGATGCAATCAAATCAGTTTCAACAGAACGTGCAAACTTAGGAGCTACTCAAAACCGTTTAGACCACACAGTTTCTAACTTAGCTACAACAAAAGAAAACTTATCAGAAGCGAATTCTCGCATTACTGATGTAGACATGGCTGAAGAAATGATGAGCTTTACTAAATCAAATATTCTTTCTCAAGCTTCAACAGCAATGTTGGCACAAGCTAATCAAATGCCTCAAGGTGTATTACAATTATTGCAATAATAATTGCATAAAAACTTTGAAGCACAATAAAAAGCCGGCATTGTGCCGGCTTTTTATTTATAGTAAGCTATACGATGTCGAGAAACGGAGTTGTCAGGTATGGATATTATACAAGCTGTCACTAAATCTCTTCAGATTCGTCCGATTGAATCAAGTACAATTAGGCAGTCTACTGTTCAAAAATATAGTTCAATAGAAAATAAAAGTAAATCAGAGACTAAAAACATTGATGGAATTACTGGAATTTCTCATGAAGAATTAGAGAAATCGATAGAAAAAGCCAATCAATTTTTATTGGGGTTAAACATTCAGTTTGATTTTAAAATCCATGAAGGTACAGGCAGAACAGTTGTTAGATTGGTCGACAAACAAACAGAAGAAGTAGTAAAAGAAATTCCACCAGAAAAAATGCTTGACGTTATTGCGGGTATTTGGAACATGGCAGGAATAATAGTAGATCGAAAGGAGTGAAAGTATGGCAGGCAGCATTAGTTTTTTAGGGTCTTATTCAGGAATAGATTCAGCAACGATTGACTCAATGATTCAAGCAGAATCTGGTAAGCTTGTTCAATATACAAATAAACAAACAAGCATTACAGCAGAAAAAAATGCTTGGAAAGATATAAATACACGATTAGATAGTTTATTTGAGAAATTAGGGACTCTTGGAGAAGATAAAACATTTCAATCAAAAACAACGACATCAAGTGATGAATCTAAGGTGGCTATTACAGCAAATACGGATTCGGCAGCAAGCAACTATAGCATTGAAGTAACTAAATTAGCAACTTCAACCCAAGCGACATCAGGCATAATCAATTCAGCTATAGGTACAAGTATTAAAGACAGTCTTGGATTGAGCGGTACGTTTACAATTATAAATCAAGAAAATGCTGGTCCCGAAGTAGATGGTAAACCAACTACTGGTGGCTTTAATATTAAAATCTCAAAAGAAGATAGTTTAAAAGATATCGTAGGAAAAATCAATGAAGTCTCAAAAAATTCGGGTATAGAAGCAAAAATCGTTGATAATCGTATCATCATGACAGATAGCAAAATGGGTGCACGCAATATGACATTTGACGGTGATTTAACTGTTGAAAATGGAACTGATCCTGTAAAAGGTAGTATGGCGGAAGCATTAGGTTTTGGATCCGGTAAATTTTCAAAAGTCGAAGGGCAATCGGCTGAACTCACAATAGATGGTATTAAAATGATACGTGATACCAACAGCATTACAGATGCTGTAGAAGGTCTAACTATTGAGTTGAAAGGCGTGACGGAAGCCTTAAAACCCGTCACAATTGGGATTAAAGAAGATACTGACAGTACGGTTACAGCATTTCAATCTTTTGTAGATCAATACAATTCAACTTTAGATTTTATTGGTGATCAATTAGATGTTGGCGATCCTTCTGCTGAAGGTAATACTACTGGGGCATTAGTTGGGGACAGTTCTTTGATGCGGTTACAATCAAGTTTGCGTTCTTTAATGACTGGAGCCGCAAATACTGGAAATGCTGCATACAATAACTTAGAAGCAGTGGGTATTTCAGTAGATCGATATGGTAAGGCCTCACTTGATACAGAGAAATTGAAAACGGCATTAGCAGATGATCCAACAGCGGTAAAAAAAATGTTGTTCCAAACTACTTCAACTGAAACAACAGGAGTAGATGAAAATGGTGATCCAACGACTATAACCACTGAAACCGAAGTCGGTATGGCTCAAAAAATGCGTTCATTAATAGACACGTATATTTCAGAAAAGACTGGGATTATTGCGACAAAATCTGAAACCTATGATAAATCATTAAAAGATCTTTCTAGCAGTATCACAAAGTTCAATGAGCGTTTAGTGAAGAAACGTGAAAATTATGTTGCGATGTTTACTCGGTTGGATACGGCGATGATGGAAGCAGAATCGCAACTAGCTTACTTGCAAAGTCAATTTAGTACAACTAAATAGATTTTATAAGAATTTAAGAAAGGAGTGCTCACTATGACAACTGATACTCAATGGGCTAAACTTCGAACGGATGTATTGCAAAACATTAAATCTTTACTGGATTCATGGAATGGCAGTGCAGAAGAAGCCGTGACACTGATATCTGAGAATGAACAAAATATGGATCAGCTAAAAAAAATTGAACAACAGTTAAGTGAAGATGGGGCTTTTCAGTACACTTCAGTTGAAAAACAACTTCTTACTGTAATCATTCCGAAACAACAACAAATGATTGCGACGATTCGCAGAGAAAAAACAAGCTTAATGAATAAAATGAAACAAATCAATAAAAAAAATCAAGTCAGAGATAACTATGTGTCGGTTAAACGGGCTCCTGTATTTGTAGATAAAGGCATTTAACAGGGGAAATAAAAAGACAAGTAATGGAATCAGGAGGTAAAAAACATTGTACCAAAAAAACGGATCAGAAATTTACAAACAAAATCAGATTTTAAATGCATCGCCTAAAAAATTAATTGTTCTTTTGTATGAAGGTTGCATCAAAAACTTGAAATTAGCTGAGATACACATTGCAGAAAAAAATATCGAAAAAACGAATCAAGTGTTGATCAAAGCGCAAGATATTATTGCTGAATTAATGAATACATTAGACTTTGAAAGAGGCGGAGAAGTTGCGGAAAATCTTTACCGCATGTATGAATACATTGGTAGTGAATTGATTAAAGCAAATGTTTCCAAAGACACTGAAGATGTAAAGCGTAACCGTAAGTTAGTAGAAGAACTACGGGATGCTTGGATTGAAATAGAGTGAAAATAAAAAACGACAAGTGTTGATTTTTAGACACATTTTCAAAAAAATAAATAACAATATTAATTTAATAGTCCCACTCCGCCTTACTTTCAAAAAAGTAAGGCTATTTTGTATTAAAATTTAATAAAATCAAGGTTTTATTTGAACATCAAAGTAAAAAGAAAAATCAAGTAAAAAAATTATTTTTTTTAGAAAAAGATAACTTGTGTATTTTTGAACAAAGTGGAATGAGAAAAGTGTATTGCTGAATAAAAACAAATAGGATATACTTTCTTAGGTTGATAGAACTGTATAGTTTACCAAAAAGTCGACTAATAAATGTATAATAATTAATAACGAATGTATTTTATTTGTGAGTGATAAATACAAAAATGTTCATAATAAAACAAATTGGAAAATTAAGATTGGGAGTGAATGAAATGGATCCTACTTACAATTTGATGAAAAATGCATTAGATGCAACTTCAATGAGACAAGAAATGATTTCAAGCAATATTGCGAATGTAAATACAGATGGCTACAAAGTCAATAAAGTAGAATTTGAAAGTATCTTAGATAATGTTTCAAAAGGTACAACAATGAATAAAACAAGTGATTTACATATAGGGTTTGAAAATTTAAATGAAGTAACACCAGTTGTGTCAAAAAGAACCAATACTTCAGTCAAAGAGAATGGGAATAATGTGGATATTGATATCGAAATGGCTGAAGAAGCTAGCAACAGCATTTATTATAATGGGTTGGTGACTCAATTAAACGCTAAATATGCCATGTTGCGTAGTGTAATTACGAAGTAGTGAATAGAAAAAGAAGAAGGTGTACTAATGTCCATTTTTGATTCAATGCAAATAAATGCAAGCGGATTAAGCTTAGAACGCTTGAAGCTAGATACGATATCGACCAATATTGCGAATGTGAACACAACGCGAACAGAAGATGGAGAAGGTCCGTACTTAAAAAAAGAAGTGGTCTTTGAAGAAAGTTTAAAGCAAGTTGAAACTTCTTTGAACGGTCAAGGTACTGAAAAAAGTTTTGGCGTAAAACCAACTGAAATTAGAGAGAATACAGATGACATTGTTATGGAGTATGATCCAACTCATCCTGATGCCAATGAAGAGGGTTATGTTCAACAGTCGAACGTTAATATGGCAGATGAAATGATTGATATGATGACAACACTGCGAACATATGACGCTAACGTAACAGCTATGAATGCCAGCAAAGAAATGCTGTCTAAAGCGTTACAGATTACAATTGGTTAATAAAACAGTTTAGAGGAGAATTTAAATGAATGTAGATGCACTTTTTAATAGCTTAGTCAGTGGACCAACGCAAACGGGAGTGACCGGTGGATTAAAGGAACAATCAGCTGAAGCAGCGACTGGTTCAGCGTCATTTTCAAATATGTTGGAAAATGCGATGGGTTCACTAAATGACCAACAAGTTGCAGCTGATCAAGGTGTACAAGGCTTGATTACGGGGAACACAGATAATTTACATAACGTCATGATTCAAACCTCTGAGGCTCAATTATCATTAGAATTAGCCTTGCAATTAAGAAATAAAGGTCTAGAAGCTTACAACGAAATAAAAAATATGCAATTTTAATGAGTTTTTGGGGGAGTTACGTTAATTATGGATGGAATTAAGAAAATCTGGACTGGAATCAAAGACGGTTGGACGAATCTTGGCAAAAGTAAACGCATCGGACTCATTTTGGTTCTGTTTTTTGTCATCAGTATTGCAACGGCTGTGACTTACTATACGAAAAAAGTAGAGTATGCCACACTTTTTTCTAACCTGGAAGAAGCAGATGCAGGTACAATCGTAAATGACATAAAAACTAAAGGCATCGATTATAAGCTAGAAGACAATGGCACAACGATTTTAATTGATCAAGCCCAAGTTGATACATATAGAATTGAATTAGCCGTAAATGATCTCTTACCAAAAAGTACGACTGGTTTTGAGATTTTTGATGAAACCAGTATGATGGCGACCGATGAAGACCGTAAAATTATGTACCAAAGAGCGGTTACTGGCGAATTGGAACGCTCGATTTCGGCACTTGATTCCATTGAAGAGGCAAAAGTAATGTTGTCACTGCCGGAAGACAGTGTCTTTACAAGTGAAGAGAATCAATCAAAGGCCTCAGCTTCTGTTGTATTAACCCCTTTAAGCGGTTCTCAAATCCCCGTTGCTGCTGTGCAAGGAATTGCATCTTTGATTTCTGGAGCAGTCGATAATTTGCCAAAAGAAAATATCAAGATTGTAGATACCGCTGGTAATTTATTGAGTGTAGCGTTGGAAGATGAAGTCAATTTAAATGCGACCGATTTGGTCAGCAAGTACCAAGCCATTACCAACAGTTACGAACAACAATTAGAACTAAAGCTGCTTCAAACGCTAGGTCCGATTTATGGAATCGATAAGCTGACCGTTGCCGTAAATGCCGACATGAATTTCGACTCAAGTGAAAGTGAAATCATTAATTATGGTGATTCTTCTGTTCGGAGTGAAACGGTTTCTGCAGGTGGAAAAACGATTGGGGTCGAAGAAGGAGAAGGATTCGACAACGCCATTAATCAAGTAACGAGTGGTGAAGAAGGCGGGAATTCTACGTATGACCGAACGACTAATTATGAATTGAATTCAGAAACAACAAATACTATTAAGGCACCCGGAGAAGTAGAACGCTTGAGCACTTCGGTTATTTTTGACGGCAATTTAAGCCCAGCGGATAAGGATTCTCTAGAGGCTATCGTGGCTGCAACGGTTGGGACAGTTGCTGAACGAGAAGACGTGATTTCGATACAAGGGATCGATTTTGCAACCTCTACTGAAGTAGTCGAACCAACAGCTCCCGAGCAATTAAAGAGCAGTATTCGAGATACGCTTTTACGTTATTGGCCATATCTTGTAGGTGGACTCGTTCTTTTAATTGTGATGATTGTATTGCTCCGTATGTTGCTGCGCAACCGAAAAGATGATGAGTTGGATTTCTTCGATGAGGAAGAACCGGAACCAATCGTAGAACCAGTGGGACCTGTTAGACCAACCGATGAAGAACGAAAAGAAAAAGAAAAAGCAGACCTTAAAAGAGAACTAAATAAAAACATGTCTGAAAAAGAAACGACTGTAAGAGAGTATGCAAAAGAAAGTCCAGAAGGCGCAGCTGACTTGATCAAAATTTGGATGAAGGATGAGTAGGTGAAGGTATGAAAGAAGTAGACGGATTAAAAAAAGCGGCTATATTGCTGATCTCATTAGGCTCAGAAACGTCAGCCAAGATCATGAAAAATCTTCCTGACAGCTACATTCAAAAAGTGAGTTATGAAATAGCTAATATTGATTATGTGAACCCAGAAGAACGGGATTCGGTTATTAATGAATTTATCGAAATGTCTCAAGCAAGAGAATACGTAATTGATGGAGGAATCGATTACGCTAAGAATTTATTGAATATGGCCATTGGTCCGCAGCGTGCCAAAGAAGTCATTGATATGCTGAATCAAATTCAACTGCGTGAACGTCCATTCAATATTGCTCGAAAAGCTGATCCACAGCAGCTGACGAACTTATTATTAAATGAACAACCGCAAACAGTTGCGTTGATTTTATGCTACATGCAGCCAGAAAAAGCAGCGATTATTTTGGCAGAATTTCCACTAGAGTTGCAATCAGAAATCGCTGAGAGAATCGGAACCATCACGAGTACTTCTCCTGCTATTATTGAAAAAATTGAAAAAGTAATTGAGAATAAATTTTCAAATTACATTGAAAATGATTTGGAAACAGTCGGTGGCGTTCGTACATTGGTTGAAATCTTAAATTCTGTTGGACGAAGCACTGAGAAAAACATCATTAGTGTATTGGAAGAAAAACAACCAGAATTGGCTGAAGAAATCAAAGCTAGTCTGTTCACATTTGAAGACATCATTACACTTGAAAAAGGCGATGTGCAAAAAGTTCTTAGAGACGTCAAGAATGATGACTTGGCATTGGCTCTTAAAGGGGTATCGGACGAAATCAAGAGCTTTATTTACAGCAACCTTTCTACTCGTGCAGTTGAGACACTTAAAGAAGATCTACAATTCATGGGACCTACTCGCTTATCAGCCGTTGAAGAAGCTCAACAACGCATTGTAACCGTGATTCGTCGTTTAGATGAAAAAGGGGAGATCTATTTGAGAAGAGGCGAATCTGATGCCATCATCTCATAAAATTATCAAGCAAGGACAGTCGTTTACAAGAGACAGCCGCTCATTTATCGAAACGGATATGACAGCTGCCAAACGACCTGACATGGAAGAAATCTTAAGCGAGCAACTACTAGAAGAACCGATTGAAGTTGAGCAAGCTAGAGCTTTGTTGCTGGAAGCGAGCCAAAAGAAACTGGCTATTCTTTCTGAAGCCCAAAATGAAGCCAACCAAATGAGAGAAATGGCTGAAAAGCAAGGCTTTGAAGAAGGTCAAAGAAACGGCTATGAAACGGGTTACATTGCAGGCTATGCAGCCGGTATAAAGCAAGCTGAAGAAGAGAGCCAACGTTTGAGAGAAACAATCCACAACATGCTGATTGAAGCTCAAGAAGTGGTAGAAAGCTATTACCAAGCTAAAAGAACTGAATTCATCGAGTTGGCAGGACACATGGCTGAAACCATTGTTCATAAAACAATTGATGTCTCTTCGAATCAAGTAATGGATTTAATTAAGCCAGTGTTGCATCGTTTGAAGCGAGAAGATCAATTCATCACGTTGATGGTCAGACCGGAACAAAAAGAATTGGTTAAAGAAAAAGTAAAAGAGTTTGAAAAAGAGAATCAAGATATTCGGTTTGCAGTTCTGTCAGATAATACATTGGCTAAAAATGGCTGTGTGGTTGAAAATGCCCATGCAATCGTTGATTTGCAAGTGCGAAAACAATTAGATGCGATGATAGATGAGATGAAGAATGTGGAGTGACGATAATGTTTGATATTCCTTTTGAAACATATCACAACCAATTGAATCGAAAAAGTTACTACTTAAAGATGGGGAAAGTTAGTCAAGTGACGGGTCTGATCATTAAAGTAGAAGGCTTGGATGCATTTGTAGGCGAAGTATGCGAGATTTTGATCAAATCATCTGGCAGAGTGGCATTGAGTGAAGTCGTTGGGTTCGTAGATGAAACGGTCTTACTGATGCCTTTAGATGAATTAGAAGGCATTGGACCAGGTTGTTTAGTTAAACCGACTGGTAAGACGCTTAAAGTCGAAATTAGTGAAAAGCTGCTCGGCAATACATTGGATGGCTTAGGCCGACCGATGGATACCTCATTAGTAGTAGATGGCGTGTTTTATGATGTGAATAGAAGCTCGCCAAATCCTTTTAAACGAAAAAAAATCAAAGATGTTATGCCAACGGGGATAAAAGCCATTGATGGAACATTGACTGTCGGCGAAGGTCAACGGGTTGGAATTTTTGCAGGTAGTGGGGTCGGGAAAAGTACCTTGCTAGGAATGATGGCGCGCTACATTGAAGCAGACATTATTGTGATTGGATTGATTGGAGAACGTGGTAGAGAAGTGCTAGAATTTATCGAAAAAGATTTAGGCAAAGAAGGCTACCGAAAGTCAGTCGTTGTTTGTGCAACGTCAGATATGCCTCCGCTGGTCCGTTTAAAAGGAGCAGCGGTCGCAACGACTATTGCAGAGTATTTTAGAGATCAAGGCAAGAAAGTTGTCTTGATGATGGACTCGGTCACGCGTGTGGCTATGGCCCAACGTGAAATTGGATTAGCAACTGGCGAGCCGCCAACAACTAAAGGGTACACGCCATCAGTTTTTACAACATTGCCTAAGTTATTAGAACGTAGCGGAATGTCTGAAAATGGGTCAATCACAGCTTTTTATACCGTATTGGTTGAAGGGGATGACATGAACGAACCCATTGCCGATTCCGTACGTGGGATATTAGATGGTCATATCGTGTTGTCGCGAAAAATTGCTTCAGAGAATCACTACCCGGCAATCGATATTCAAAATAGCATCAGTCGTTTGATGAAGGACATCGCAGCCGAAAAGCATTCTGAAACAGCTGGAAAATTAAAAGAGAATATGGCTATTTACTCGGATTCAAAAGATTTGATTGATGTAGGAGCGTACCGTAAAGGCAGTAACCCATTAGTCGACCGTGCGGTTCAGTTAAACACACCAATCAAAGACTTCTTGAAACAACGGGTAGACGAGCGCTATGCATTCGATGAAGTAGTTGGACAATTAAAAACACTCTTTGAAGTACAGCAATTCGGCAATTAAAAAGGGTTTGATTAGCTAGGTTATGGAGAGTTTAAAGCGGCAGATAGAAGATGGAAGATAGTGGTGCACGTTACAGTGAGCAGCGTTTCTGGTTTCACTTTAACGTGCAACCGGCTTCGATGATATAGTGAGGAACAATTTTTGCTTTACTATATCATGCAGAACTCTTCCACGATACAGTGAAGTAGTTTTCTCACTCCACTGTATCGTGGACGCTTACTTTAGTTTTTTTTCTTAAAGGAAAAGAGTTCTAGAGTAATAGTCGGCGTACATTATTAAAGTAATCAGAATAACTTTCTCAGTTGGTTAACGTAAGGAGCGAAAAAAATGGCGAAATATCAGTTTTCAATGGAAAAAGTTCTCGACTGGAGATCAGATACCGAAGAAGAGAAGAAAAAAAAATTAGTCCAAGTTCAACAAAGTAAACAACAGCAAGAAACAATCTTACGACGGTTGATCAATGAAAATATCAAAATAAAAAATGACAGTTTATCAACCAATCGCATCGATGTCTTGCGACAACAGAATTTATATAAAGATATGATTGATGAAAAAATCATTCATCAAAAAAATGCCGTTAGTAAAGCTGAAAAAGAAGTAGAAGTGGCTCGTATCGAATTAATGGAAGCCCATAAAGACCGAAAAGTCATGGAGAAGTTAAAAGAAAAAGAGTACACCTTTACGATGGACCAAGAAAAACAAGAAGAACAAAAGCAATTAGATGAAATGGCAACCCTGAGTTTTGGGAAATCATTTTATTAACCTACATATGCATCACTAAATGGATTTATTTTCCATTGAAAGGAGGTGAAAAAACACATGAACCCGACTCCTGTTGCACCCATTAGTAGTGGTGTCCAACAAATGCCTGAACAGCAACAAGCAGTACTACCTGAAGAATTTGAAGCTCAGCTTGCAGGGTATCTAGACAAAGAGAAGTCTGGCACAATACATAAAGAGAGTTCTGATTCTGAGAAGACAACTGAACAGGAAATTAACCAAGAAACAGAGGAAGACACAACTGATGAAGCGATTAGTTTAGATTCACCATTGCTTTATACAGGCACGTTTAACTTGACCCAAAAACCAGTTGAAGTGAATCAACCGTTGAATAGCAGTGAACCGATTTTTGCAGCACAAATAACTGTTGAAACGGAAAAAATAGATGCAATTGCAGTTGGTCAAAATGAAAAAAATTTACCCAATACCCAAGAAAATCAATTTGTAGAATCTTTGATGGAACCTTTAGCTACTGAAGTCAGCAGTTCACAACAGAGTTTAAAGGACCAAACAGAGCCAATAGAATCAATTGGAAAGACGGTTACTAAACCGGCTGTAGTCAATGAACCAACCAACAGAATTCAAGGAGAATCCATTGCAAAAGATGCGCTTAACCTGTTAGTTGAGGAAACTAATCTGATTGAAATGGATCAAATGCAAAGTACGACTAAAGAAAATGAAATGGTTGGATCTATCTTACCAACTGGTCGATTTTTGACTGCTGAATGGAAAAATGACCGAATGGCTGTTAACCAACTCACAGCTAAACCCAGTGATTCAACAGGAACATCATTAAATAAAGTGTTAGATGATGCTAGTCAACCAAGTGAAGCACTAAGCGATAACGAACTGCTGCAACCTCAAAACTTAGCTACAGTCGAAAGTAAGTTGAATGTTTTAACAGAACCAGTTTTAAACGAAACGCTACTTAAAAAATCAATTTCTCGTATGACTGATTCCGAAAATACTGAAACAGCAATGCGAGTTGCTGAAATGGATACGGATGGACAAACCATTCACCAGCAGCCGCCTTTTGAAGCGACAGCTGTAAAACAATCAAACGTAATCGAACCTGTGAGACAAGCGAGTGTCCAAATGATAAATGAAGTCGTATTGGAACAAGCTGAAGCGGTTTTAAGTGGCAAGCAATCTATTGCGCATGTCATATTAACACCAGCAAAAATGGGGGAAGTAAAAATCACCGTAGAGTTAACCGATAATGTGTTGTTAACAAAGATTGTTGTGGACAACTTGGAAACAAGAGAATTATTAACAACGGGTATGCAGCACTTAACCGATAAATTAGACCGTCAAAATATTCGTTTAGGAGAACTAACAATTCAATTGAACGAAAATGCAACAGCCGGTTTTACTTCTCAAGAAAGACAGCAAGAAGGGCAGCAAAAATCTTTTGAATCACCGCAAATGAATTTTTCGGATAATGAAATAGAAATGCTGAAAACTGAAGAAAAAGCGAAGATAGATACCGGTAGACTCAGTATATTAGTGTAAGAGGAGCAAAAAAAATGGAATTTCCAACTGGTTTTATGATGGGGTCAATCAAAAATGTCTCATCTACTGAAAAGAAAAATAATGAACTTGCTACAGAAGACTTTTTACAAATTATGGCAGCCTCAATTAAAACGCCCTCACTTCCAGGTGAAAGTGGCGGCAGCGGTGGTGGTGGAGAAACCGATTATCTTGCTCAGTTAGCTCAATTTAATACATTGGACCAGTTGACGACTGTTTCAGAAACCTTAAATATGAGTATTTTAATGACGCAACAACAACAGGGCTTAAGCCTGTTAGGTAAAGAAGTAAAAGTAGCGGGTGCAGAATCAGGTTTTGTCAGCGGGACCGTTGATAAGGTTAAATTTGATAAAGGCTATGCAACGATTCAAGTCGGCGGCAAAGATTACGCATTAAACGATATTTTAGAAGTTGGTGATCAGACGTAATGTCTTTTCGCGTTGAAAGTGCATCAAATCAAGCAATAGAAAATAGAGCTAATCCAAACAATCAAAAAATTGATCGAACGTTTAGTACTTTTTTGAACGAATCGCTACAGAATCAAACGACTGCAACAGAAATGAAAATTTCACATCATGCACAAAAACGCATGGCAGAAAGAGGCATTCAATTAAATCAATCTGATTTGACCACCATTGAAGGTGCAGTAGAAGAGTTGAGTCAAAAAGGATCGAAAAATTCATTGATCGTTTATAAAGACATGGCATTGATTGCTAGTATCGCTAATCGAACCATTATTACGGCTATGACTACTAATGAAATAGAAACGGTTACCAATATCGATAGTGTTAAAAAAATAAACGCCTAAATTAGCCGGACTTATAAAGAGGCTAACATCCCATGGACCGACTGAAGTGGGACAATCGAATGGAGGAAAAAGAAATGTTAAAATCACTATACTCAGGTGTTACTGGAATGAAGAATATTCAAACGAAAATGGACGTTATCTCAAATAATATTGCCAATGTAAATACGACAGCTTTTAAAACAGGAAGAGTTCGTTTTGAAGATATGTTGAGCCAAACTAATGCATCAGCGCAAACAGGAATCAATGCTCAACAAGTGGGTCTTGGTGTGCAAGTAGGATCAATTGACACAGTTATGTCAGGTGGATCATTGCAATCAACTGGAAGAGCACTAGACTTCGGGATTGAAAATGGTGATAGCTCATTTTTCACAGTTAAAGATGGTGAAAATACTTTTTATACTCGAGATGGTGGATTTTATACAGATCCTACCGGTAATCTAGTCACAAGTGGTGGTTTGCAAGTTCAAGGTTATACAGGTGGTACCCCAGCTGTAAATGTTGACCCTTTTGACCCGACTACTCTAGGAACAACTATGGCGCCTATAACAATTCTTCAAACAATTCAAAACCCAGATGGAGCAGGTACATTGGATTTACAAAGCTACAGCGTAGATAGTAAAGGGTTCATCGTTGGGTCTTATAGTGGGGGGAAATCGATGGTCTTAGGACGTGTTGGTTTAACGTCATTCTCGAACCCAGATGGCTTGCAAAAGAGCGGTGGAAACTTATACACAGAATCTGCTAACTCAGGAGCTCCAGAAGCAGGAAACCCAGGAGAACCTGGATATGGTAGTGTGCGTTCTGGTTTCTTAGAAATGTCTAACGTGGATTTAGCGAATGAATTTACTGAAATGATTGTTACTAGCAGATCTTACCAAGCAAACTCAAGAAGTATTACGACTTCTGATACGATGTTGGAAGAATTGATTAATCTTAAGAGATAGTCTCTAGGTAAAAGGTTTTTTGAAACAGTGAAAAACCTTTTACGTTAGTTAATGTTAATAACTAAACAAAAATAGGATGGGGTTTAAGTATGATTGCTCTAACAGCTATTTCAGGAAAAGAATTTTATTTGAATTGTGAATTGATTTATCGGATAGACCGTTCTTTCGACACTATTATTACATTAACGGATGGCAAAACAGTACGAGTTAGCGAAACAGAAAATGAAATAGTAGAAAAAGTCATTCAATACAAAAGAAAAATATACAACGGTTTTTCAGAAGGAGAATTATGAAAAAAAATATTGTACCAATAATTGGTTTAATCTTAGGATTTGGTTTGATTATTTGGTCGATCACTTCTAGTGGAAATATTGCTAGTTTTATTGATACACCTTCATTAGTGATCACACTTGGTGGTTCGTTTAGTGCAATACTGATTAGTTTTCCATTGAAATCAATTAAAACATTGCCCTCTATTTTAAAAACATTGGTGCTTGATCCGAATCCTAACTACAATGAGTTGATTGAAACTTTTGCTTCATTATCTAGAAAAGCCAGAAGTCAAGGAATCTTGGCTATTGAAGAAGACATTGAACAGCAAGACAATGAATTGATGGTAAGCGGATTGCAAATGGTTGTAGACGGTTTAGAACCTGAAACAGTCAGAGATATTATGGAAATCACAACGGAAAACATTGAAAAAAGACACAGTGTTGGTCAAGATATCTTTTTAAAATGGGGCGAAATGGCCCCAGCTTATGGAATGATTGGAACATTGATTGGATTAATTATTATGCTAGGAGAGTTAGATGACCCTAGTACAATTGGTGTGGGGATGGCAACAGCTTTGATTACAACTTTCTATGGCAGTTTCTTAGCCAACTTAGTGTTCATTCCAATAGCCAGCAACTTGCAGAATCAAACCATTGAAGAAATGAAGTTCTGTGAAATGATTATTGAAGGTGTCTTATCCTTACAAGCTGGAGAAAATCCACGTGTCATTGAGCAAAAATTAAAAGGCTATCTGCCTTTTGAAAATAAAGAAGATGCGATGAAAGAAGCAGCTAAGATTCAGCAAGAGGAAGAAAACTATGGCTAGAAGACGAAAGAAAAAAGAAACCAAAAACAGCTCTAGCGGTGGCGGATGGATGACAACTTTTTCAGATTTGATGTCTTTATTGCTGACATTTTTCATTCTATTGTATTCAATGTCAAGTGTCAGTGCGGAAAAATTTGAAGCTGCAGCTAAGTCCATGCAATCAGCATTTGGCGGCGGAGAATCGATGCTTGAAGGAAGCACAGTCGTAGATACAAAAACAGATACGAGTGACGAGACTCTTGAAGAGACACTTGAAGAAATTAGTAAAAAGACGGTTGATCCAGAATTGCTTAAAATGTATAACGAAGTCGTTCAGTTTTTACAAGACAAAAATATTACTTCTCAAGCAAGTGTTGAATACGATCAAGATGGAATTTATGTAAATATTCAAGAATCGATTTTATTTGGAAGCGGAAGTGCAATTATTGCCGATTCAGGAAAACATACGTTAAATGATCTCGGTGAATTGATCCAACAATTTGACAATGCTGTAGTGATTGAAGGGTACACGGATAATGTGCCAATGTACAATGCAAATTTCAGCAGCAACTGGGAATTATCAACAGGCAGAGCCTTATCGGTCTTGCGGTATTTAAGTGAAGAAAGAGATGTTAATCCAACCAGGTTGGCGGCAAAAGGATACGGAGAATACCACCCGTTAGTTCCAAATGATTCAGAAGAAAATAGATCGAAAAATAGAAGAGTAAATATTGTTATTGTTTATGATCAACAGGAGGGTTAATAGCAGATGAAATCTGAAGAAGCAAAGCCTGCTAAAGGGAAGAAAAAAATAAGCATAATCATTGCTATCTTATTGGCAATTGTAGTAGGAGCAGTCGTCAGTTTTGGTTTTACTTCAGGTAAAGCAACGGAAATAATTAAAGGATTTTCAGAAAAAGAAGTCGTCGAATCAACGGTTCCTTTAGAAGAATTCTTAATTAATTTAGATTCTGGTGAATCGGTTAAAAAGAATTTTTTAAAAATTGAACTTTCTTTATACAGCACGAAAGAAGGCGCAGATGTATTGCTTAATGCAAATGTAGCAGAAATTCGTGATACGATTATCTCTGTTTTGCGTAAGAAATCAGTAAACAACGTGTTTGTAGAAGCAGAAGGAAAATTGATAATTAAAAAAGAATTGATTGAAGCGATCAATAAAAAATTAGACACAGATGCAGTGGAAGATATTTTCATCACAAATATCGTAACCCAATAAGAAAATAAAAAAGGAGGAAGAGAAAATTGGAACTTGGACTGAATTATGTGTTGAAAAGTGTCGTTGCATTGGTCGTGATCATTTTTGCGGCTAATTATGGATTGAAGTATTTAAATACGTTTATGACTAAAAAAAATCAAGTGATTAAAGTCATTGAAAGAACGCCAATCAGTAAAAGTTCGGCACTTAGCATCGTAGAAATCGCAGATACGTATTACTTAATGAGTTTTACAGATACGCGTAACGAAATATTAAGAGAACTGACAGCAGAAGAAAAAGCGAAAATCACGACTAGTATTGAAGAAGTTGTACCTGTTACACAATTGAAACCGAAAAAAGCGTCAGCTGGCAAAAAAAATATCCAGACCTTTAAAACCTTACAGTCTCAATACCAATCTTTCTATGAAAAGAGGAAATAAAGTTGCACAAGAAAAAGTTTTTGATTTTATGCTCTAGCCTCTTTTTAACCAGTTTTGTTCTCTTTCCGCAAGTTGCGTCAGCCGCTGAATTAACGGATGGATTAAACGGATTAACGGATCTCTTTGGAAAGCAATCTGGCGGGACTTCAGAAGTCGTTCAGTTGTTCCTTTTGACAACAGCACTAAGTTTAGCCCCAACGTTTTTAGTGTTGACGACTTGTTTCACACGGATTATTGTCGTACTGTCATTTGTCAGAAGTTCATTAGGAACGCAGCAAAATCCGCCCAATTTGGTGTTGATGGGAATTGCGTTGTTTTTATCTTTGTTTATTATGCAACCTGTCTATACTGATGTGATGGATGAAGCTATTACGCCTTACATAAATGAAGAAATATCCGGAATAGAAGCATTTGAATTAGCCGAACTACCGATTAAAGAGTTTATGTACAAGCAAACAAGAGATGAAGATATCCAATTGTTCTTAGATATATCTAAAACTGAAAAACCAGCAGACGTAAATGATCTTCCGCTAACGGTAGCGATTCCAGCCTTTATTATTAGTGAGTTGAGAACGGCTTTTACAATCGGTTTCTTAATCTTTATCCCATTCTTAGTGATCGATATTGTGGTGGCCAGTATTTTGATGTCAATGGGGATGTTTATGTTATCTCCTGTTATGATTTCACTGCCATTTAAATTGCTCTTATTTGTTTTAGTTGATGGATGGTATTTAGTAGTCGAATCGTTAGTCACAGGATTTCAGTAGAGGTGTGAAAAATGACAATTGTACAAGTTTTAGACATTATAAGAGAAGCATTCATGGTGATGATAGCAGTAGCAGGTCCGACATTGATCATCGCATTAGTGGTAGGACTGATCATCAGTATTTTTCAAGCAACTACACAACTTCAGGAACAGACATTGAGTTTTGTACCCAAAATCTTAGCCGTAATCGTCTCGTTAATCGTTTTTGGAAATTTCATGTTGAATGGTCTGATTACATTTACACAGAAAATTTTTGAAATGATTGCGGCGCTTTGAGAGGATAATCATGAACATACAACTGCAAACCATCATTTTAATTTTCATTCGAGTGACATCGTTTATAGTGGTAAGTCCAGGTTTTTCAATCAAAGGTCTGCCAAGTGTAGCAAAAATCGCTCTTTCGATGGGCATCACGTTAGCAGCTTACTCTGCTGTGCCAGTTATGGAACAAGAAGCAGGAACAGTACTTTTTGCAGTATTGGTCATAAAAGAAGTTTTACTTGGAATAGCGTTAGGCTTTATTACCAAACTTTTTTTCACGGCTGTTGAGATTGCCGGTAATTTTGTGGATTTCCAAGTAGGTTTTTCAATGGGAGCTGTTTATGATCCGAGTATGGGGATCAATGTTTCTTATTACGGGAAAATCTATTATTGGTTGTCTATGTGTGTCTTTTACTTAACCAATCTGCATCATGTCGTAATCAAAAGTTTGGTTAAATCATTTACGACCGTTCCGATATCCAATACCAATTTAGGTGATTTTGGTGTCGAAGGAATGATGAAATTACTTGGCATCATTTTTGAAATCGCGTTTAACATAGCTGTGCCGATGATGATTGTGGCATTATTGACGGAAGTGATATTAGGACTGATTTCACGTTCTGTACCTCAGATTAACGTATTGATCTTGGGGATGCCATTAAAAATCGTGGCTAGTTTCGTTATGATATTGGTTTTATTGCCAACTCTAGTAAAAAATATTCAGACAACCTTACCGTTGATGGTGAAATATATGAATGAATTTATGCAGTCGTTGTAACGAAAGAGAGGTGAACGTAGATGGCGGAAAAAGATGGTAAAACCGAAGAAGCTAGTCCCAAGAAACTAAGGGATGCTAGAAAAAAAGGGGAAATTCCTAAAAGTCCAGATTTAACTTCCGCTGTTACGTTTATTGTTTTTATTCTCTCAGCAACATTTTTAGGAAATTACATATTGAAAAATAGTTTACTTTATTTACAAAATTATTTAACGGCCGGATTCTCAGTAGATGGCTTGGAAAATGATTTAGCAGATATTGGAATGAAAGCCATTCTATTCACTTTAGTGTTAGCTGGACCTTTTCTAGCTATTGCCTTTGTAGCTGCATTTATTTCTAGTATTGTACAGACCGGTTTTTTATTCTCTGCGGAGCCGATTAAATTCAAGCTAAGTAAAATCAATCCTATTAGCGGCTTTAAGAATATGTTCAGTAAAAAAACTTTATTTACACTGGTCAAAAATGTGGCCAAATTAACACTTGTCTTTTGGATGGCGTATAAAACACTTGAAACCTCTATTTACTTGATTATTAACTCTAGCAGTATTGGAACGGAAAAAATATTTTTCTTAATGTCTGATCTTGTGATGGAATTAGGTACTCAATTAGGAGTCTTACTGCTTATATTAGGGCTAGTGGATTACATTTATCAAGTTTATGACTACCGGAAAAATTTGCGGATGTCTAAACAAGAAATAAAAGATGAATACAAAGAATCTGAGGGAGACCCACAAATCAAGTCGCAACGGAGACAACGTTACCGTCAATTAACAAAAGGGGCCTTGCGAGAGGTGGAAACAGCCACAGCCATTATTACGAACCCAACTCATCTAGCTATCGCAATTCGTTATGAAAAAGGCAAAGATGAGGTTCCCATCATTGTGGCTAAAGGAGCAGATCATCAAGCTGCAAAAATTAGAGAGAGAGCTAAAGCATTCGATGTTCCAATTATTGAAAATAAACCAGTCGCTCGAGCCATGTATAAATCGGTCGAAATCGGGCAACCCGTGCCAATCGATCTTTACCAAGCCATTGCTGAAATATTAGCATTGGTCTACCAAATGGAAGAATTAAATAAAAATAAAATTTAATGCTGATTTAAGATAAGGAGTTCAAAAACATGTCTACTGCTTTTTGGGGGAAATTAGAAAAACTAACCGGTTCTCTAGATGTTATCGTAGCTTTTTTTGTAATGGCTATTCTAGCGATGATCATTATACCTTTACCATCTGGATTACTCGATTTTATGTTAGTGATTAACATAGCGTTATCCATCACCATATTATTACTGACTCTGTTCACTAAAAATGTGTTAGAGTTCTCAACTTTTCCTACGATTCTATTAATCACAACGATGTTTCGTTTAGCGTTGAACATCTCTTCTACACGATTGATTTTAACTGAAGGAGAAGCGGGAGCAGTGATTGATACGTTTGCTAATTTCGTAGCAGGAAGTAATTTCGTTGTTGGAGCGGTTATTTTTATCATTATCGTCATCATCCAGATGATGGTTGTAACGAATGGTTCCAGTAGGGTTTCTGAAGTTTCAGCCCGTTTTACGTTAGACGCTATGCCCGGTAAACAAATGGCAATCGATGCAGATTTGAACTCAGGGCTAATTAATGAAGAACAAGCTAAAAAAAGAAGATCAGATCTTGAACGAGAAACTCAGTTTTTTGGAGCTATGGATGGAGCGAGTAAGTTCGTAAAAGGGGATGCCATGGCTGGTATCATTATTACCGTGATCAACTTGATTGGTGGAGTGGCAATTCATTCGCTGCAAAACGGCATGCCCGTTATGGAAGCATTGATGGCTTTTGGGAAGTTAACCATCGGGGATGGACTGGTTAGTCAAATTCCTTCCTTATTGATCTCGGTAGCTTCTGGTATCTTAGTGACACGTTCTGGAAGTATTAAAGGCTTTGGGAGCTCAATCGGTGAAGAATTGTTCGGTTCGTTCAAAGTAATGATGATGTTGTCAGTAATTTTACTATTATTTGCCATTATGCCTGGTTTTCCGACTGTTCCATTTCTATTATTGGGAGCAGCAGCCGGAGCGGCTAGTTACTTATTGATGGAGAATGAAAAATCTAAAAAATTGAATCAGAAAGCGAAAGAAATGCGCTCAAAAGCTGTACAGCGAACAAATCAAGAAAAAAGTACAGATGAATCAGTGGCTTCCTTTCAAGTGGATCCGATTTCCATTGAGATTGGCTACGGTTTGATTCCAATAGCGGATGAAAACCAAGACAACAATCTGATGAGTCATATCACAACAATCCGTAAACAAAGCGCTCATGAGTTAGGTATTTTATTGAGTCCAATACGTATTAGAGATAATTTGCAGTTGAAAGCCAATGATTACGTGATTAAAATTAGAGGAAACGCTGTGGCTCGTGGGGAATTGTATTTAGATAAATATATGATCGTAGACCCAGGCGAAACCGAATTTGATTTTGACGGTATCCCAACAAAAGAACCAGCTTTTGGCTTAGATGCTATGTGGGTAAACGAAAGTGACCGCGAAGCTGCTGACTTAAGAGGCTATACAGTAGTCGATCCGATAACCGTTTTAGTGACTCATTTAAAAGAGACGATTTACAAATCGAGTTATGAATTGTTAGGCCGACAAGAAGTGAAACAATTGCTAGAAGGCATTAAAGATAAATATGGTGTCGTGATAGATGAATTGATTCCAGATATTCTTCGTTTAGGTGAAGTGCAAAAAGTCTTGCAAAACTTATTGAAAGAAAGTATTCCGATTAATGACTTGGTTACTATTTTAGAAACGTTAGCCGATTATGGCAATACGACCAAAGATATTGAAATGTTGACTGAATACGTACGTCAGTCGCTTAAACGAACAATCGTTAAACCGTATTTAGATGAACAAAATGTGCTTCAAGTGGTTACTATATTGCCAGATACGGAAGAATTGATTACACGCAGCATTCAAAAGTCTTCAGCTGGATCAATTCCGATCCTGCAGCCTGAAACGGTCACGAAGATTTTTGACAGTATTACAGCTATTCACAACCAACTTTCGGCAAGAGGAATTCCACATGTTTTATTAGCTTCACCAAAAGTGAGACCAGCAATGAAAAATCTCATTTCATATAATTTCCCTGATTTAACGGTGGTATCTTTAAACGAAGTGCCAAATGATATTCCTATTGAAACAGTCGGCATGATCAATGGATAAAAAAATAAACGATAAGCTGAATGAAGGACTGGAATCTAATGGATTCTATTCGTTCCAGTTCATTCCGTTTTCTAAGGTGGAGGGGTATAAATGTATTACGAAAATGATAGGGAAAAGGAAATCATTAAATACCTTCCCTTAGTAGAAAAAATTGTTAACCGAATCGATATTAAGCGGAGTGAATATGACCGGGATGACTTATACAATATAGGCGTCATAGGTCTGATGGATGCGCTGGAAAAATTCGACAAATCGAAAAAAGTTCCTTTTGAAGGGTATGCGTACATTAGAATCAAAGGTACAATCATTGATGAAATCAGAAAAACAGCTCCCGTCTCGCGTACACGGATGGGGAAATTAAATGAGTATTACCGAGGCAAAGAAAAGCTGGAAGCAGAACTGATGCGCACGCCTACTGAAAAAGAAATTTGTGCAGAATTGAAAATAGACGAAAAATCTTTAGCAAAGATTCATGAAACAGTCCATAATTTAGCATCTGTCTCACTAGAAAAAGTGATGTTTAGCGATGATGGCAATTCAATCGAGTTATTGGATTTCTTAGAAGACACGCATGAAACTGGTTCTGAAGACACATTGTTGGATAAAGAACGGCAGCATCTGTTGACCAAACATGTGGGTCAATTGGATAAGCGCGAGCAAACCATTTTGAGTTTGATTTATGTTGAAGAGTTGTCGTTGAAAGAAATCGCATATATTTTCGACATCTCGGTTCCTAGGGTCTCACAAATACATGGCAAAATGATTTTGAAATTAAAAGGATCGATGGGGAGAGAATACGATGATTAGAAGTTTAACAACACTCAGCAATAGTATTAATATCCTACAAAAAAAACAAGAAAACATTAGTGCAAACGTAGCGAATATCAATACTTCTGGTTATAAATCGCAAGAAATTATCCAAAGTACGCGAGCATCAGAAATAATGTCCAATCATTTAGACGGACCATTGTTAAATCAACAACAAGACATTGGCGGCTTTACGTTTGGCAGTCAAATTGATGAGATTGTGCAAAACTTTAATCAAGGCGGTTTAAAAGCAACGACCTCTACGACAGATGTAGCGATTCAAGGAGACGGTTTTTTTACAGTTGAAGCCGCAAATGGTGAAACATCTTACACCCGCAATGGGAATTTTAACGTTAACGATGCTGGGGAATTGGTTACCCAAGAAGGTTACCGAGTTCTTGGGGTAACAGCTAACGGTCAGGCGGCTCCAATTCAAGTTGATGGAGCAGATTTTACGATTGATGCTAGAGGGACGATTGCGGGAACTGGAATGAGTTTGATGATTACCAATTTTGACGATACTGCTGGATTAACAAGAGTTGGAGATACACTTTTTACGGGTCAAGGCGGTACCGTACAAACTGGCGGAACGGTTGTGCAACAAAGTTACTTGGAAACGTCTAACGTAGAAACGGTTGACGAAATCACGAATTTGATGCAAGTTTCAAGAGCTTTTGAAGCAAATCAAAAAGCTCTCAGTGCAGCAGACGAAACGTTAAGAAAAGCTGTGAATGAAGTAGGGAAAGTCTAGGAGGATGAAAAAATGAGTATACCTTTAAGCATTAGCAAAAGCGGTATGAATGCCATTCAAAATCAAATGGACGTTGTATCGAATGATATTGCAAATATCAATACAACAGGTTATAAGTCTAAAAATATCAGTTTTAATGAATTGCTATTGAATGACATGAACGGAGAGGCAGCATACTTATCGGCTGATGCTCAAGGTTCAGGAATTTCAATAGGTTCAAAAAGTGCCGTAACTTCTACGAATTTTACCCAAGGAGCGCTTGTTTCTGATCCAAATGATTACCACTTGGCTATTGCTGGAGAAGGATTTTTTGGTGTTACGGGAGAAAACGGCGAACGTTACTTGACACGTGATGGTGCTTTCCACGTCAATGGAGATAAATCGATCACGAATGATAATGGAGACACTTTGGAAATCCAAGCCACTATTCCAATCAACCAATGGCCTGAAGGAGACGTATCCATTGCTGAAAATGGCGAAGTAACCATCCAATCAGAAAATAATAGTATGTTAGTCGGAACAATACCGTTATTTTACCCAGCTCAACCAAATGCTATGCAGCCTGTTGGAGAAAATAAATTCAGCTATGACGGTGCATTTGGAACGGGAGAGGGTTCGATTCAACAGCATTATTTAGAAGCCTCAAATGTTGATTTAGCTTCTTCTATGACTGAAATGATTTTGGCACAAAGATCTTATTCAATGAATCTTAAAGTAGCACAAGGCACAGACGAAATGGCTTCAGTCATTAATCAATTTAAACAATAGCATTTAGTCGCAAAACAGGAAAAGATAGGAATATCTTTAGGCACATACACTATCGGATTTGGGTTGACGCGAAATAGGCGTTGGGGAAGAATTTGAGGTAAAATAGGTGATGAAACATGATTAAAATGAAAAATGTGATTAAAAACTACTCTAAGGGAGTGAAAGCTCTTCGAGGAGTCAATCTGACGATTGCAGATGGGGAATTTGTATATTTAGTTGGAGCAAGCGGCTCTGGAAAGTCGACTTTAGCAAAATTACTGTATCGGGAAGAAAAAGCGAACAAAGGTCAAATTGAGGTTTGTGGTCAATTGATCTCTAAAATGAAAGAAAAAGATATTCCTAAACTTAGAAGACAGATTGGAATCGTTTTTCAAGATTTCAAATTATTGCTAGACCGTACCGTATTTGATAATATTGCCTATGCATTAGAAGTAATTGGTATAGAACCGGATGAAATCAAACCATTGGTGATGCAAGCTTTGCGTTACGTTGAATTAGAACATAAGGCCAATGATAAACCTACTGAATTATCCGGTGGAGAACAACAACGGGTTTCGATTGCACGTGCAATCGTTAATTCACCTAAACTGATTATTGCAGATGAACCAACAGGTAATTTAGATCCGAAAACAGCTTTAGAAATCATGCGGTTATTTTACCGTATCAATCAACAAGGAACGACTATTTTAATGGTTACTCATAATCGCAAGATAGTAGATAAGTTTCGCAATCGTGTCATAGAAATTGAAAATGGCAAAATTGTCTGGGATGAAAATAAAGATGACAATGCAATTCAATACGATCTGTCATTGGGAGAATATGTGGTTGTTTAATACATAAAAAATGAATTTGTGAAATAGATAGGTTTAAGCATAAAGAGAGATGCTTAAACCTATCTATTTTTTTGTGGTCCAATAAACGCTACGGATAAATTTAGTTGAAAAGATTCCGATTGTATAACTAAAGTTTTCTAAAAAAGGACCGATATAGTAAAAGATATATAGAAAGTAAAAGAATGAATCTGTTTTATCCGTAATAGGAACAGAAATAGATCGAAAGGGTGTAGAGTAGTTGGAAAATAATATTGAAGATAAAACCATCACCAAAGGTAAATGGAAGATCAAAGAATTAGATTTAGCAAGATTTAAGAAAGTAATGAATTTTAAGAGTTTAAAAACAAAAATCCTTCTAGCATTTATGACGGTCATTGTATTAGTCATTATCTTATCTTCAATCACTATTGTGACGATTTCGAGAGCAAATGACAGTACAGAAAAAATGGTCGATGAAGAGTTAGAACTTCTAATTGTTAATGATGATTTGACATTCAGTCTGTCACAAAGAATCGCAGCAGCGCGAGGATATATATTATTTGGAGATCAAATGTATAAAAATTTATTTAATCAGTATTCTGAAAAAAGTCATGAACATGAAAAGAAAATTCTCGCTCTGTCTGATGTGAAAGCTTCAAAAGAAATTGTCGCACGAAGTAATGACTGGGAACAGATGGTACTGACAGAAGTATTTGAACGATACGACAATGGCGATACAGCTGGCGCTGCCAGCTATTTAAGATCATCTGTAGAACCTTACTCCAACGATTTGATTAATGAACTTGAAAAATTGTCCACTGAACAAAAGGAATCTATAAAAGCTGACGCACAAATAGTTACGAATTCTGGAAACCGTTCGTTGATATCTATCATTATTATCAGCATTATCATTATCCTAGTAGGTATCGCTATAGCTTTATTGACATCAAATTCAATCATTAAACCGATTAAAAGAGTGATGGAACGGATGAATATTATTGCCTATGGAGATCTTACTTCTGAACCATTAGAAATAACAGAAAAAGATGAAACAGGCCAATTAGCTATGGCAATCAACCAAATGCAAGTTATGGAAAAAGAAGTTATGGAAGGCATTCAAATGGCTTCTGAGATGCTAACGAATCACAGCAATCAATTGACACAAGCTGCAAATGAAGTGAAATCAGGTTCAGAACAAGTAGCGACAACCATGCAAGAATTAGCAACTGGATCAGAAGCACAAGCGACAACCGCCAGTAATTTAGCTGTCGTGATGGATAACTTTACTAAAAAGGTCCAAAGTACCAATAAAAGTGGCGAAAAAATTAAAGACTCTTCAATGGGTGTTTTGTCTATGACCGCAGAAGGTAAACAATACATGGAAGACTCTAGTCAGCAAATGGCTAAAATCGATGAAATCGTCTTAGAGGCGGTATTTAAAATGGCTACATTGGATAACCAAACAAAAGAGATTAATCATTTAGTGGTCATTATTCAAAAAATCGCCGATCAAACCAATTTGTTAGCATTAAATGCAGCGATTGAAGCCGCACGTGCTGGCGAGCATGGTAGAGGATTCGCTGTAGTAGCAGATGAAGTCCGCAAATTAGCTGAACAAGTAGCCGTATCGATTGCTGATATTACTGGATTTGTTGGGAAAATTCAAGCCGAATCTATGAAAGTAAGCGAGTCTTTACAAAGCGGTTATACAGAAGTACAAGAAGGAACAAGCCAAATTAAAAAAACTGGTGATACCTTTAATAAAATCAATGCTTCCGTTACAACAATGGTGAAAGGCATTAAAGACATATCTGATAACTTAGAAAGCATTCAAGTAAATAGTGAAATCATGAACAGTTCAATTGAAGAAATTGCGTCTGTTTCACAAGAGTCAGCTGCTGGGGTAGAAGAAACATCTGCCGCATCACAAGAAATTACAAGTTCAATGGATGAAGTTGCTGAAAATTCTGAGCAACTTGCCGATTTAGCAAAAGGTTTAGCTGATATGGTTGAAGAATTTAAGGTATAAAAGCAAGTGGAAAAAACGTGAAATAGAACGTTGAAATAAGCAAAACAGGTTTACCTTCTAGGGAAAGGTAAAAAATAACAAGGGTTAAGAGTAAGTCATTAAAAATAACAAAGGGCGTTAGCGGTTTGTAAGTTAGTTAACTAGCTTACAAACTAGCTAATAAATTAGAGGAGATAAAAGTAATGAAAAAGAGATTTCAGTTTAAAAGTATTCGTGCAAAAATTTTAGGGGGATTCGGGGTTACCATTGTACTAATGCTTATGTTAAGTTTTTACACAATCCATTCAATCAATAAAACAAATACTTCAATAAGAGGTATATTAGAAAAAGAGTTGGATCTGCTAATCGTTGATGAAAAACTTTCAACAAATATGAACAGACGTACAAGCCTTATAAGAGGATATATGCTATATGAGGATGATACCTATAGAGAGACATTTAATGATGAACTAGATGAAACGATTGCACTTGAAAATCAAGCCTTGGAATTAAGTGCTTCAGCCGAAGTAAAGGATTTAATGGCTAAAAAATTCGAGTGGGGTACGTTAACTGATGAAGCGTTAGCAGCATATGACGAAGGCGATAATGAAAAAGCCTACGAAATTATGATAGAACAAGCACAACCAATTGAAAAAGAATTGATTACAGGATTTTCAACATTAGCTAAAGAGCGCGAACAAATAATTAATGAAATTGGTCAAAAAGTGATTGAAAATGGCGAACAGGTTAGTACAATCAGTGTAGTTATTATGGTTTTAGTATCTTTATTGTCTATACTTGTTGCATATTTAACATCTAATAATATTACAAAGCCTTTAAATGTAGTAATGAAACGCTTGCAAAGCATTTCTGAAGGCGACCTTAGCTTGGAGCCATTAGAAATCACTGAAAAAGATGAAACTGGTAAATTAAGTGTGTCTATGAATAAAATGCAAAAAACAGTTAAAAGTGTTATGAAGGGAATTTCGCATGCATCTGAAGAGTTGAGCAGTCATAGTGAAGAGCTAACTCAATCTGCTAGTGAAGTGAAATCAGGTTCTGAGCAAGTAGCAATAACGATGCAAGAATTGGCAACTGGTTCCGAAACTCAAGCGACAACTGCAAGCAATTTGGCAGTCGTTATGGAAAATTTCACTAAAAAAGTCCAAAATACGAATAAAAACGGAGAAAAAATCAAAAATTCTTCACTAGGTGTGTTATCTATGACCAATGAAGGAAAGCAATACATGGAAGACACAAGCCAACAAATGGCAAAAATAGACGGAATTGTACAAGACGCTGTGAAAAAAATGGCGATTTTAGACAACCAAACGCAAGAAATCAATCATTTAGTAGTTATTATTCAAAAAATTGCTGATCAAACCAATTTATTGGCCTTGAATGCAGCAATAGAAGCTGCACGTGCTGGAGAACATGGTAGAGGATTTGCGGTGGTAGCAGATGAAGTCCGTAAATTGGCTGAACAAGTTGCTGTATCGATTGCAGATATTACTGGTTTTGTAGAAAAAATCCAAGTTGAGTCTAATAGAGTAAGTGATTCACTGCAATCAGGTTATGCTGAGGTAGAAGAAGGAACAAGTCAAATTGCTAAAACTGGTCAAACCTTTAATCAAATCAATACGTCAGTTACGGCAATGGTAGAAGATATCAAAGGGATTTCTGACAACTTAGAGAGTATTAAAGTTAACAGTGAAATCATGAACGGTTCAATTGAAGAAATTGCATCTGTTTCAGAAGAATCTGCTGCGGGTGTCGAACAAACATCTGCTGCTTCACAACAAATTACTAGTTCAATGGAGGAAGTTGCCGGAAGCTCTGAACAACTTTCAAACTTAGCAGAAAATCTAGCTGATATGGTTGGACGTTTCAAATTGTAAAAAATAAACAAAAAGACTTTAACGACTATCAAAAAAACCTCCCTCTTCAGCAGAAGAGGGAGGTTTTTTTGCCGTTTCATCTTCAAACAGAGTGAATATAAGAAAATACATTCTCACTTCTATTGTAAGGAATCATCAAAAATAGTAATGAATTTTTTGATAAAGAGTTGTGCTAGTCTATCCTTTTTTTTGAAGTGACTCTTTTGATTGAGAAAGGACTTCTTTAAATCGTTGTCTGAATTCTTTGCGGTTTTCATCGGTAAAAGGCTTAGGACCTTTTGTTCGTTTACCACTTTTTCGTACCATAGCGCTCAAATAGCGAGATTGCAACAATTGGTCAATATTTTCAGCTGTATACATGTAACCTGTATGATGAAGCACAATACAGCCTTTCCCTAAACCTAATGAAGCTAAGCCGTAATCTTGCGTAATCAGAATATCGCCTTTTTTTATTAATTTTATGATACGGTAATCTGCTGCTTCTGCTCCTGTATCAACGTACACGGTCTTTACCCCTGGAGGTTGTTCTTTTGTTGAAAAATGCGAAATGCTAGTCACAAGTGTAACAGGAATATCTTTCGCTAAGGATTCTTCAATAATAATCGTTTTAACTGGGCAGGCATCTGCATCGATATAAATCTGCAAGATTTCACCGACTTTCTAATCATTTTTATACTATTAGTATACCAGTTGTCGGCTTATATGTTTAGGAATACTTTGGAATACTGTATGATGGAGGCAAAGAGGAAAAGGAGTTGAGCAACATGACCAGTAATCTTTATTTATTTGATATCACAACAGAAAAGAAGCAAACCTTTCTCACTATCGACGACTATCTGCAACAGGCTTTATATAGAAGCGGTGTGAAAAATGGGATCATGCTGGTATTTTGTCCTCATACAACGGCTGGAATTACCATCAATGAAAATGCAGACCCAGATGTCAAAAAAGATCTCAGTTTAGGTTTAGATCAAACATTTCCTAATAAAGAAGAATATGTTCACATGGAAGGAAATTCAGATGGACACATGAAATCATCTTTAGTAGGAGCCAGTGAAACACTGATTATTTCAAAAGGACGGCTTATATTGGGAACGTGGCAAAGCCTTTATTTTTGTGAATTTGACGGCCCACGAGAACGACAATTCTTCGTAAAAATTATTGAAGGTTGAGAAAGAATAGAATTTTTTTAATAAATAGCTAAAAAAGATTGTATTAAAAATTTTAATAGTGTACAATTTAATTGTGCACAACCTATTTAGGAGGAACAAGAATGGATGGAAACAACTTTCTACTAGAAGAACAGTTATGTTTTTCTACTTATACTTTATCCAAACAGTTTACAAAACTTTATCGTCCGGTTTTAGAACCTTATTCTCTTACATACACGCAATACGTAGCTTTACTTGTGCTTTGGGAGGAATCTGATCTAAGCGTTCAATCATTAGGAACAAGACTTGGATTAGATAGTGGAACTTTAACACCGATGTTAAAGCGAATGGAGTCAAATGGATTCATTACTCGAAAGCGTCATCCGGAAGACGAAAGAAAAGTAATCATTGCGACTACCCAAAAAGCTGATAGTTTAAGGGATGAGTTACTTGAAAAGGTTTCTGCCTGCCTAGCCCTGTTAAATATGAATGAAAAAGATTATTTTGATTTATTGACAAAAATAGATGATTTATCAAAAACATTAGGAGGAATTTTAAATGACTGAATCAAAAGTAATGTATCAAACAACAGCAATCAATACAGGTGGACGTAATGGAGAAAGTCGTTTACCAGATGGTTCTTTTTCTGTAAAAGTTTCTACACCAAAACAAATGGGGGGACCTGGTCAAGGAACTAACCCTGAACAATTATTTGCTTTAGGATACAGTGCTTGTTTCAATTCAGCACTTGAAATTATGATTCAACAAGCTAAAATCGAAGCTAAATCTGAAGTTACAGCAGAAGTTTCATTAAAGTCAGATCCAACAGACAATGGATTCAAACTTTCTGTTGTGTTATCAGTTGCTATTGAAGGACAAACGCTTGAAGCAACACAAGAATTAGCTGAAAAAGCTCATGCTTTCTGTCCATATTCTAAAGCTACTAGCAACAATATTGATGTTGAAATAAAAGCAATTGAATTTAACTAAAACGGTTTAATTTAAAAACTAACTTGAAAATTCTGGTTTAGATACCGAATTTTTTCAAGTTAGTTTTTTTTCGTGCTATATAAGTTACTTTGGGACTAAAAAAGACACTTCTTTTTCTAAATTCGTAACAGTTTGTTTATGAATAATGTTTGAAAAACAGTCGCTCAATAAACGCGCATCTTTTTCATTGTGCAAAATAATTAAACAAGTATCAAAACTGGCAATCGTACCAACGATAGATGGCATTTTTAATTCATCAATTAAAGATGCAATAACATTAGGGTAATTGGGTGTAACCAGAATGATAACTAAAAATTGGACAGCGGTAACACTTCTTGCATAATGATGTAGCGCTTTTTCTAGTCTGTAATAAAGATTTTTTTCCTGATAAGCATCATGATAGAATGTATACTTTGTTGTCCTGTCTGTTTGAGTTACTTTGATTAAATTTAATTCTTTTATGTCTCTGGATAATGTGGCTTGCGTGGTTTGAAAGCCTTCGTTTTTCAAATGCTCCATCAATTCTTGTTGTGTAGCAATATCGTGGTTGAGGATTAGTTTTTTTATTGCAAATAATCGATCATTTTTCTTCATAATCAGCCTCTTTTCTAAAAAAAATTCATTCATAAAAAGTGTATAAACGAAAGTCATATACAGTATAAAGATTCGTTGTGGAATGAATATTCCATAATTAGAATATATATGAAAAAGTCGTGAAATAATGTGATGAAATCGACATTTCTAGTGCGGATTTCAAACTTTCATAAAAATAATGTAAACGTTATCATGATTATATAATAAATAGAAGCTTTAAGAAAGGAAGGAAAAAGAAATGACGACACCCATTCACGTAATGTCCGAAATTGGAAAATTGAAAACAGTATTATTGAAAAGACCAGGTAAAGAAGTCGAAAATTTAACGCCAGAGATTATGGAGCGTTTATTATTTGATGATATTCCGCATTTGCCAGTTATTCAAAAAGAACACGATGCATTTGCTCAAGCTTTAATAGATCACGGGGTAGAAGTATTGTATTTAGAAAAGTTAACTGCAGAAGCGATAGATGCAGCAAACGGGAGAGAGAAATTTGTTGAACGTATTTTAGATGAGTCGAAACTTGAAACGGAAGGGGTTAGAGAGGGACTAAAAAAATATTTGCTAGGTTTCGATACACAAGAAATGGTAGATGTCATTATGGCTGGTGTCCGTAAAAAAGATGTCAGTATTGAAAGCCATCATTTAGCAGATATTTCTAGTGAAGAAGTCTATCCATTTTTCATGGATCCTATGCCTAACCTTTACTTTACAAGAGACCCAGCTGCAGCAATTGGAAAAGGACTAACTATCAATCATATGGCTTTTGAAGCTCGTAACAGAGAGTCGCTCTTTATTGAAGTGATTATAAAACACCATCCCAGATTCGCTGGTCAAGGTGTAGAAGTATGGCGTGACCGGAATCATACATCTCGCATTGAAGGAGGAGATGAGTTAGTTTTAAACGATAAAGTATTGGCTATTGGTATCTCACAACGAACATCAGCTAAAGCGATTGAACAACTTGCAACTGAATTGTTTGATCGAAACTCTAATTTTGAGAAAGTTTTGGCAATCAAAATACCAAATGTCCGCGCTATGATGCATTTAGATACGGTGTTTACAATGGTTGATTACGATAAATTTACTATTCATCCAGGGATTCAAAAAAATGGTGGTGAAGTAGATACGTACATTTTGGAAAAGGGCGAAGAAGCTGGAACTATCAAAATGACTCACCGTTCTGATTTGCAAGAAATTTTACGTGAAGCACTGAATGTACCGAAGTTGACATTGATTCCTTGCGGTGGTGGAGATGCGATTGCGGCACCTCGTGAGCAATGGAATGACGGATCCAATACACTAGCTATTGCACCTGGAGTAGTTGTCACTTATGACCGCAATTATGTTTCTAACGCGTTATTAAGAAGTCACGGCATTGAGGTTATTGAAATTGCTTCAAGTGAATTATCTAGAGGTCGTGGCGGTCCTCGTTGTATGAGTATGCCTTTAGTTCGTGAGGATCTACCTATCAGATAAACCTAATTTCACAACCAATTAATAAGTATATGGAGGAATAAGTAATGACAAAACAAGTATTTCAAGGACGCAGTTTATTAGCTGAAAAAGATTTTACAAAAGAAGAATTGATGTATTTAATCGACCTATCTGCACATTTAAAAGATTTGAAAAAAAGAGGTATTCCACACCACTATTTAGAAGGGAAAAATATCGCTTTATTATTTGAAAAAGCTTCTACTCGTACGCGGGCTGCGTTTACTACAGCAGCTATTGATTTAGGTGCACATCCTGAGTACCTTGGGAAAAATGATATTCAATTAGGTAAAAAAGAATCTGTTGAAGATACAGCTCGAGTACTCGGAAGTATGTTCGATGGAATTGAATTTCGTGGATTCAAACAAAGTACTGTAGAACAATTAGCTGAGTTTTCAGGAGTCCCTGTATGGAATGGGTTAACGGATGAATGGCATCCAACGCAAATGATCGCAGACTTTTTGACGGTTAAAGAAAACTTTGGACACCTTGAAGGGCTTACGTTAGCCTATGTTGGAGATGGCCGTAACAATGTAGCAAACAGCTTGCTAGTCACAGGCGCAATTTTAGGAGTAAACATTCGAATCGTGTCTCCTGAATCATTATTCCCAGAAAAAGAATTAGTGGATATGGCTCAATCTTTTGCGAAACAATCTGGTAGCAAATTGATAATCACAAAAGATGTTGCAGAAGGTGTTAAAGGCGCAGACGTGTTATATACCGATGTCTGGGTATCTATGGGAGAAGAAGATAAGTTTGCAGAACGGATCGAGTTATTGACGCCTTATCAGTTAAATATGGAGATGGTTCGTGCTACTGGAAAAGAGGACATGATTATTTTACACTGTCTACCAGCCTTTCATGATACCAATACCGACTATGGAAGAGACGTAAAAGCAAAACACCATATTGATGCGATGGAAATTACGGATGAAGCATTTAGAAGTAAACATGCACGACAATTTGAACAAGCTGAAAACCGCATGCACTCTATAAAAGCGATTATGGCTGCAACGTTAGGTAATTTATTTATTCCCAAAGTTTAAGAATGAAAAATTAATTGAATATAAAGTATGAGGAGACAAGCTTCTCATACTTTATTTCATAAAATTAACTGAACCCGTAACGTTAATAAAAAGGAGGAGGAAAAATAATGGAAGAGAAAAAATTAGGCATAACGCCTTTAGTTGCCCTTGTTGTAGGGTCAATTATTGGTGGTGGAATTTTCAACCTCATGTCCGACATGGCCGTCGAAGCTTCTGTAGGTCCAGTTATTATCGGTTGGGTCATTGCCGGTGTAGGTATGGGATTTTTAGCTTTCTGTTTTCAAAATTTGTCTGCTAAGCGCCCTGACTTGGATGCCGGAATATATAGTTATGCTAAAGAAGGCTTTGGAAAATATATGGGGTTCAATTCTGCTTGGGGTTATTGGTTGTCAGCTTTCTTAGGAAATGTGGCTTATGGAACATTGCTGTTTAGTTCCATTGGGTACTTTTTCCCTATTTTTGGAGATGGTCAAAACTTAGCTTCAGTTATTGGAGCATCGGTCATGCTTTGGTTGGTTCATGCCCTTATATTAAAAGGAGTCCAAACAGCTTCATTTATCAATACGATTGTTACAGCAGCTAAATTGATTCCTTTGGCAATTTTTTTCGTTGCGATGTTCGTTGCTTTTAAACTAGATATATTTACCGCTGACTTCTGGGGAACCATTTCAGGCGAGTTCTCTTTTAAAGAAGTGATGGATCAAGTTCAAGGAACGATGCTTGTAACGGTCTGGGTGTTTATTGGTATTGAAGGAGCAGTTGTATTCTCTGGACGTGCCAATAGAAAATCTGACGTTGGAAAAGCAACGATTATCGGATTGGTAACTGTCATTGCGATTTATTTATTGACGACTATCCTATCAATGGCCGTTTTAACGAGACCAGAATTAGCTGATTTGCCTCAACCTGCAATGGCTTATTTATTAGAAAGCGTGGTAGGTAAGTGGGGTGCAGTATTAATCAATATTGGTGTAATCATTTCTGTTTCAGGTGCTTGGCTTGCTTGGACTATGTTTGCGGCAGAATTGCCTTATCAAGCGGCTAAACAAGGGGCTTTTCCTAAGTTCTTTTCTAAAGAAAATAAAAATGGAGCGCCAGTCAATTCATTGTTATTTACGAATATATTGATTCAATTATTCTTATTTACTTTTTTAATCAGTTCCAGAGCTTACAATTTCGCTTTTTCATTGGCTTCATCAGCCATTTTAATTCCTTATGCATTTACAGCATTTTATCAATTGAAACTGTCGCTAATGGAAACAAGTGACACAAAACGCCGTAATCAAAATATTTTTATTGGAATAATAGCTAGTATTTATGCTGTTTGGTTGATTTATGCAGGTGGAGTGGATTATTTACTGCTAACAATGTTGTTGTACGCACCAGGAATCATTATTTATGCTTGGGTACAAAAAGAAAATAAAGAAAAACTATTTACTAAAAGCGAATGGATTGCGGCTGCGGTCGTAGTGGTTCTCTTTTTGATAGCTATCTTTCAAATAGCAAATGGTTCAATTGATATCAGTAATATGTAAAGGGACGTGACAGATATGAAAAAAAGAAAAATTGTGGTAGCTTTAGGTGGAAATGCTATATTATCAAATGATGCTAGCGCTAAAGCTCAGCAGCAGGCACTTGCAGAAACAGCAGAATATTTGGTCAAATTTATTGAAAATGGGGATGATTTAGTCATTTCTCATGGTAACGGACCGCAAGTGGGAAACTTACTATTACAACAAAATGCGGCAAATAGTTCGAAAAATCCAGCCATGCCATTAGATACTTGTGTAGCCATGACTCAAGGAAGCATTGGTTATTGGATGCAAAATGCACTTTCACACGCATTAGAAAAAAGAAATCTAACGAAACAAGTCGTTTCGTTGATCACTCAAGTCGTCGTTGATGAAGCAGATTCAGCTTTTAAAAGCCCAAGTAAACCCATTGGACCATTTCTAACTGAAGTCGAAGCTAAAGCAGAAATGGAAAAAGCTGACGTTATCTTTAAAGAAGACGCTGGAAGAGGCTGGCGTAAAGTCGTTCCTTCTCCAAAACCAATCAGCATAAAAGAACATGTTGTGATCAATCAATTAGTTGAAAATGGGGTCATTCCCATTACGGTTGGCGGTGGAGGTATTCCAGTCATCAAAAAAGACAATGAGCTAAGAGGAGTAGAAGCTGTCATCGATAAAGATTTTGCTTCACAAAAATTAGCAGAATTAATCCAAGCCGATTTATTGGTTATTTTAACTGGCGTAGATAACGTATACGTCAATTTCAATAAACCGAATCAGCAACAGTTAAGCGAAGTATCTATTGAAGAAATGAAAGGTTATATCGCTGAAAATCAATTTGCCGCAGGAAGTATGTTGCCAAAAGTAGAGGCAGCAATTGCTTTTGTTGAAAATTCAAAAGATGGAAAAGCAATCATTACTTCTTTAGAAAATATCGAATTCGTTTTAACTCAAGGAGCCGGTACAATTATTACAAAGTGATGTAAGCGTTATTAGGAATGCCACATAATAAAGCAAGAAAGCCCGTTATTATGATGGGTTTTTTTGCTTTTATGTTATAATTGAATTGTGAATAAATTATCTTGGATGATTTTTCAATGGATGAGATGATTAGAATGAATAGGAATCTTAAATTGAGGAGTGTTTTGATGACAACTATTCAAAAAAAGATGACCAATCTATACGAGCTTCGTTACAAGCCTGTCTTTTCAGAATTTACTGATCCAGAGTTTAATCACCTCCGAAAAAATATGTATTTGCGCAAGTATAAAAAAGGGCAAGTTTTATTTGATGAAGGGGATATCCGTGAAAAAATATTTTATTTAGTCAGTGGATTGGTTAAACTTGAAAAATATGATGAAAGTGCTTTTTACACCTATACAGATTATGTAAAAAAAGAAACCTTATTCCCATATGGTGGGATGTTCTCCGATGAAACTTATCATTATTCTGCATACGCTGTTACAGATATTGAGTTGTACTATATTCCAACGATTCTTTTTGAAAAACTGATAACCGATAATCCTAAACAAATGATTTACTTCTATCATAAATTATCTAAAATTCTTGAAAGTCATGAAAAAAGAGTGCAATATATAGTCGTTTCAAATGCGACGAATCGGATTATTAAAACGCTGAATTATTTAATGAAAGAGTTAGGCGACTATACAAATCCAACAATGGTTAAAATACCTTATCCTATTACCATTAATGAAGTAGCAGACATGAGTGGCTGTTCAAGAGAAACAGTAGGAAATACTATCAAGAAATTAAAGGAAATGGATAAGTTAGAGTACGAACGTAAATTATTTGTCTTTAAAGATTTGATTTATTTCAACGCTTATACCGAATGAGTACAGTCAAAAAGTTTTTATGGAAGGATTTTCTTCTATAAAAACTTTTTGTTTTGGAAATATCAAAAAAGCTCTTCATTCAATAGTGTTGCTGCTACAAACAATCTTATTCTTCCAGAAATGGTGTGATCAACTAAATTCATCTATCCACACTAAAACGTATAGAGCCGTTAAAAATAGATACTCGTCTAGTACTCCAAAAAATTCTGTGGTATTATTAGGATTAAGAAAACCTTTTCTTTGCTTAAAACAAAGGATTAGTAGGAGGAAAAATGAATGATGTATGGCGCAATTGAAGCAGGCGGAACAAAATTTGTTTGTGCAGTCAGCGATATGCAATTAGAGATAAAAGAACGTGTAAGTATCCCAACAACAACACCTGAAGAAACGCTCAAACAAGTCTTTGATTTCTTTGATCAGTATTCGTTAAACTCTATTGGAATAGGTTCGTTTGGCCCAATTGATGTAAATGAAAAATCAGCTACATATGGGTACGTGACATCAACTCCTAAAACAGCTTGGAAGAATTTTGATTTTTTAGGAACAGTTAAACAAAGATATAACGTTCCGGTGTCTTGGACGACAGATGTAAATGCAGCTGCATATGGGGAACTTAAAAAAGGTAGTGCGCGTGGGACTGAAAGTTGTCTCTATTTAACGGTTGGAACTGGTATTGGCGGCGGCGCTGTCGTTGACGGAAAAGTATTGAGTGGTTTTGGTCACCCGGAGATGGGACATCTTTTGGTTAGTATGCATCCTGATGATGATTTTGAAGGCGTCTGTCCATATCACGGGAATTGTTTAGAAGGTGTCGCTGCAGGTCCTGCCATTGAAAAACGTTATGGGAAAAAAGGGCACGATTTGGCAGACGATAAAAAGGTTTGGGAAATAGAAGCTTTCTATTTAGCACAAGCTTTAGTAAATTATACATTGATTCTTAGCCCAGAAAAAATTATCTTGGGTGGAGGCGTTATGAAACAAGCACAATTACTTCCTTTAATTAAAAAAGAATTTACCCAACTAATGGCTGACTATGTCAGTACTCCTGCTTTAGATGAGTACATCGTAACACCTGAACTGGAAGATAATGCAGGTATTACGGGTTGTCTATTAATGGCTATTGAAGAAAATAAATAGATTGTTCAAAGAAATGTAAGGTGATAAGATGGTGACCATAAAGGATATCGCTCAACAAGCTGGAGTAGCTAAAAGTACCGTTTCTAGGTATCTGAATGGCGGATCTGTGAGTAAAAAAACGAAAGCCAAATTAGATGTTATTGTAAAAGAAACAGGTTATGCACCTAATACTTTTGCCCAGAGCTTAAAAGCGAAAAAAACAAATATGATTGGTACCATCATTCCTCGCTTAGATTCATTCGCAACGAATGCTATTTTAGCAAGCATTGACGAAGAATTAAGAAATAAGCAGTATCAATTAATTATTACAAATACGAATCAAAGTGTTGAACGAGAAGTTGAGAACATTTACACATTGGCAAAACAGAAAGTTGACGGGATTATTCTTTTAGCCACAATTGTAACCCCGGCTCATCGTAAAGCAATAGCAGAAGTTGAAATCCCTGTTTTACTTTTGGGTCAATCGGCAGAAGGCTTACATACGATAGTTCATCAAGAGTATGAAGCTGGGCTTAAGATGGGAAGTTATGCAACAGATTTAGGTCATAATAATTTCTTGGTTTTTATGGTTTCTAAAGAAGATCATGCAGTCGGAAAACTGAGATCAAAAGGTGTCATGGATGCTTTACAAAAAAGCACTAGCACGTCTATTGAAATTATTGAAACCAATTTTTCTTTTTCAAAGGCGTATGAAAAAGCGATGAATGTATTACCTAAAACTTCTGCGACATATATTCTTTGTGCTACTGATAATATTGCTTTAGCTGTTATGAAGGCAGCACATACATTAGGACTAAGTATCCCAAATGATTTCTCTTTATCAGGATTTGGGGGATATGAAGTCACGTCGATCGTTACACCATCTATAACGACAGTCGAATATCCTTATAAAAAATTGGGTACTCTCTCGGTAGCTAACATGATTGGATTAATCGAAGGAAGAAAGACCATAGATAATTTGGAATTACCCAACAAGCTAATCAAAAGAGAATCAACTATGCCAGTTGAAAAAAACACTTCTAAATAATAGAAGTGTTTTTTTTATGTATTAGTAGACACAGTAAAAAAAATAAGGTAAACTAAAAAAAAGAAACCGGTTCCAAAAATGAAAAGGAGGAAAAAGCATGTCAGATAATAAAGAAATAGCCAAACAAGTCATTGCTGCTGTTGGTGGAAAAGAGAATATCAATTCGGTGGCTCATTGTGCAACAAGATTACGTATCATGGTTAAGGATCAAAGTAAGGTAAATAAGGAAGAAGTAGAAAATATTGATAAAGTCAAAGGTGCATTTTATAATTCTGGACAATTCCAAATCATTTTTGGAACCGGTACCGTAAATAAGATTTTTGAAGAAGTTGTAAGTTTAGGTGCAGCTGAAGGATCAACTGGTGAGATGAAAGAAGAGTCTAATCAACAAGGAAATGTGTTCCAACGAATGATTCGTACGTTTGGGGATATATTTGTCCCAATTATTCCTGTGTTAGTTGCTACAGGGTTGTTTATGGGATTACGTGGTCTATTGACACAAGAACAAGTTTTAGCAGTTTTTGGAATGGTTCCAACGGATATCAGCTCTAATTTCTTATTATATACTGAAGTATTAACAGATACAGCATTTGCCTTTTTACCTGCACTTGTAGCTTGGTCATCCTTTAAAGTATTTGGTGGCTCGCCAGTCATTGGGATTGTTTTAGGGTTGATGCTCGTTAATCCTGCATTGCCAAATGCTTATGAAGTAGCAGGCGGAACAGTAGATCCAATCACTATGTTTGGTTTTATTCCCGTAGTCGGCTATCAAGGAACGGTATTGCCTGCTTTTATTGCAGGTTTTGTCGGAGCGAAATTGGAAAGATGGATTCGTAAATACGTACCTGAGACACTTGATTTATTGGTTACACCATTCATGACACTATTAATCATGAGTATCTTGTCATTATTTATCATCGGACCAATTTTTCACTCTTTAGAAGAAGTAATTTTAAATGCAACGATTTGGGTATTAGCTTTACCGTTTGGTTTAGCCGGTTTAATTCTAGGTGCCGTGAACCAATTGATTGTGGTAACTGGAATTCATCATCTCTTCAACTTTATGGAGATACAATTATTAGCTAATACAGGTGTTAATCCCTACAATGGGATCATTACAGCGAGTGTAGCTGCACAAGGTGGAGCAGCATTAGCAGTTGGAATGAAAACGAAATCTAAGAAATTAAAAGCGCTGGCTTATCCCTCTACACTTGCAGCCTTTTTAGGCATTACTGAACCAGCTGTATTTGGTGTAAACTTGCGTTATATTAAACCTTTTATTTTTGGTTTAGTTGGTGGTGGAGTTGGTGGTTTTTTTGCTAGCTTAGTTGGATTAGAAGCAACTGGAATGTCACTTACGGTTATACCAGGAATATTACTTTATTTAAATGGTCAAATTTTGTTGTATATTTTAACAAATATCATTGCTATCGGTGTAGCATTTGTATTAACTTATCTATTTGGATACAGCGATAAAATGAGACAAGAATTAGAAGGATGAAAGGACGTTTAGATAGATGGGACAAACGGATGAAATAAATGATTACAAGTTAGGATATCATGTTACACCGCCTAAAGGACTGTTAAACGATCCAAATGGACTAGTTCACTTTAAAGGTGTTTATCATGTATTCTTTCAATGGAACCAGACGGATACTACACATCAATCAAAAAGCTGGGGTCATGTAACGACTAAAGATTTCATCCAATGGAAATCTTATAAACCAGCATTAGAGCCTACTGATTGGTACGATAAAGACGGATGTTATTCTGGAAGTGCTGTTGTTTTTAACGAAGAAATTTATTTAT
The DNA here is from genome assembly GCF_000745125.1 of Carnobacterium jeotgali MS3. Taxonomy (GTDB): domain Bacteria; phylum Bacillota; class Bacilli; order Lactobacillales; family Carnobacteriaceae; genus Carnobacterium_B; species Carnobacterium_B jeotgali. The sequence continues at coordinate 226,714 of NZ_JQNF01000010.1, read as the reverse complement.
TCTACACAGGAAACGTCCGAGGAGAAAATGGCGAACGTTTTAGCTACCAATGTTTGGCTGTATCAAAAGATGGCAACTATTTTGAGAAAAAAGGCCCTGTTTTAGAACACCCTATAAAAGGATATACAGCACATGTAAGAGATCCAAAAGTTTGGCAAGGTAAAGCTGGCAAATGGTGGATGGTATTAGGAGCACAAAAAGAAAATTTAGTAGGTGATGCCTTAATCTATCAATCAAACAACTTAGTAAACTGGACATTGGTTGGTCCATTGCTTGATGAGCCCTTATCATTAGGGTATATGTGGGAATGCCCTGATATCTTAAGGTTTGCGGATACAGATATCTTTTCCTTTTCACCGCAAGGCTTAGAAGTTGAAGGAGAAAAATACCGTAATATTTATCAAAGTGGCTATTTTACAGGTCATTTTACAGAAAATGGTGTCTTTAAAAAAAATGCTCAAGACTTTAAAGAACTGGATCATGGTTTTGAGTTTTATGCTCCTCAGACTTTTGTGGATGATGTTGGACGTACAATTCTATACGGGTGGGTAGGTGTGATGGATCCTAAAGTTGAAGCAGCGGTACCTACTAGAAAGCAAGGTTGGCTACATGCGTTAACAATTCCTAGAGAGGTGCATTACGAAAGTGAAAAACTTACTCAGTACCCACTTTCTGATATAGCGAATTTAAGAGAAACAAGTCCTATAATCATTAAAAGTAGTCAAAGTGAAGTTATTAAATTGTCGTCGTTACAACAAGATATTCTGATTGAATGGGGTTCAGTAGCTACAGACTTTGTGATAAATTTAAGAAACGAAATTGAAATCTTGTACCAATCCAAAACTAGAAAACTTTCTATAATACGGACGAACTGGAAGACAAATATGAGAGAGGAAAGAGCGACGTTTTTAACACGTGAATTGACAGAATTACGATTGTTAGTCGAAAGTTCATTGTTAGAATTATTTTTGAACCATGGGGAAGAAGTTTTCACTTTAAGATATTTTGTAGACGAAACAGACTATCTGTTTAGTTTCAAAAACTTAGGTGAACCTATGGAAAAAAGAATGATGCTTTATACTCTACGTTCATTTGAAATTGAAGAATAAAATAAATACAGCTAAAGAAGAAATCTACCAGAGTAAATTGGCTCTGGTAGATTTCTTTTAGGTTAAAGTGCTTTATTATTTATTTAACAAGAATTCAGTTACAATAACATAGTGATGGATAAAGGGGGAAGACAGAATGGTAATATACAAGCGTCTGCCTAAACATATAGGTATTGCAATGGTACCAAGATCAAGATGTTACATTAGGTGGGTAATTGATTAAGTAAGTTGAATCCCCTATTTATGAGGGTTCAACTTACTTTTTTAGTTTAAAAGCAAGTGATTTAATAGTCCAGATTCGATAGTAGGCACAACGGTTATGGAAAACGATTACATCAATTGGGTTTAAATCCAATTGATGTAGATTGATGAAACAACTATAGTTAAATTAAGAAAAGGAGGAACTCTTTTGTTTGATGAGAGGGCTTACAAATTATTCGAAGAAATAACGACCCATAATAAGATGAGTAAATTTGAAGTTATGAGAGAATTGAACCTATCTGAAAGACAACTTCAATATGATTTAGATAAAGTTAACGATACATTGCAAATGATGGATTTACCAATGATTAAGATTAATAAGGATAACTTTTTTATAGATCCAAGTTTAAAAAAACGCATCCAAATAGGGTTACCATTAGACTTTAATACAAAACAGTTCGTTATAGCTGAAGATACACGGAGTCTGTTAATTTATCTATACACCTATATAAGAACGGAACCAGTATCAAATTATCATTATCAATTATTGCTAGGCGTAAGTAAAAATACAGCTTTGACTGATGTGAAAAAAACAAAATTAAATTGTGAGAAGTGGAATATCAGCCTAGTATATTCAAGAAAGGAGGGGTACTACTTAACAGGAAGTGAGAATGATAAATGGAAATTTGCTTCTTATTGTATTGATTACCTATTAACACAGCCTCTTGGAAAAGAACTAATAAACTTAATTTTAAAAGCATGGCGAAAAGAAAATCAACTTACACATGTTCAACAGTTGGTTGAAGAAGCATTAATAAGAACTAATTTAAAGCTAGTAAAAAGTAGAAAAATAGAAATGCTCATGCACATTCTTTTTGTTAAGTTAAGGAATAAAACTGATAAGCTTAATTATACGGAATTTGAAAAGCAATTGTTAGAAAGACAACTACTGTTTAAAAAAGGGAAACAATTAGCTGATAGTTTGTTTAATGAAAAAGCTATAAATGGTTCGTATTTTCTTACTGTTCAATTATTGATAACTCAACAAGAGATTGAGGATAAAGAGAACCCTTTTCTTGAAGAATTAGCTGAACAAATTATTGAAGAATTTGAAAAGAGTACATTATTGCCTTTAAAAAATAAACCGCAATTAAAAAACAGTTTGTATAATCATTTGGTTCCAGCTTTTTTTAGAATTACATTTGAAATTCCACTAGTTAATCCAATGATAAAAAGAATAAAGACTGAATATGCTGATTTGTTTGGATTTGTAAAAAGAGCATTGGAACCTTTATCTGCTTTGACAGGGAAAACGATTAGTGAAACTGAAATAAGTTTTTTCACCTTACATTTTGGCGGTTACCTAGAAAGAAATGAAGAAAAAGAACCAGAAAAAATAAACGCCTTAGTTGTTTGCTCGAATGGTGTCAGCACTTCAATTATGCTCCGTTCACAGTTACAAGATATGTTTCCAAGTATTCGGTTTTCTCGTGTTCATGCGATTGAGCAAATTTATCACATTCCAATTACGGAATATGATTTGATTTTTTCAACAGTAGAGGTTATTTCAATTAAACCAGTATATCGAGTTAAGCCATTATTAACGGATATTGAAAAAAATTATTTGATTCAATCTGTAGCTACTCAGTTTCCAAGATTAAATTTGAGAAATATTTCTATTGATCAATTAATGAAAATTATCCATAAATATACAGAAGTAAAAGATGAGGATAAGATGTTATCAGAACTGGTGAATCTTATCCATTCAAAAGAAATAGAAAAGGGGAGTTATAAGCCAATGCTTTCAGAATTATTAACTAAAGATATGATTCAATTTACAAATGAAGAAATGGATTGGAAAAAAGCAATAGCTAAAGCGGCTCAACCTTTAGTTGAATCTAATAAAGTTCAATCAGGGTATGTGGATGCTATGATAAAAAATGTAGAAGAAATTGGAACTTATATCCATATAGGTAAAGGAATAGCTATTCCACATGCAAGACCTGAAGCGGGAGTAAATAGTTTAGGTATTTCATTTCTAAGAACAACTACTCCAGTATTATTGTTAGATAAAGAAGAACATAAAATTGATATTTTTATTTGTTTAGCAGCGATTGATAACCAGGCGCATTTGAAAGCGTTAGCACAAATAACAAAGCTTTTAAGCAATGATACAACATTAAATGCGATTAAAGAGTCAAAAACAGCAGAAGAAATAATTAGTATTATAAAAAAAGGAGAAGATGAATAATGAAAATTTTAGCAGTTTGTGGACAAGGTTTAGGGACAAGTTTTATGGTGGAAATGAATATCAATCAAGTATTGGGTGAATTAGGAGTAACGGATGTAGAGGTTTCGCATTCTGACTTAAGTTCTGCACAACCAGGAGATGCAGATGTCTTTTTCTTAGCTAAAGATATTGCAGAAGGTGGGGAACAGTTAGGTAATGTAGTGATTCTAGACAGTATCATTGATATTGATGAGTTGAGAGTGAAAGTAAAAAAAGTACTTGAAGAAAAAGGGATGCTATAGAATTAGTTACAATAAAAAATTGATAGATGAAAAGGAGATAGAACGAATATGAATACTTTAATTGATGTTTTAAGCGCACCCTCCATTCTAGTAGCCTTTATTGCTTTAGTTGGTCTTTTGGTACAAAAGAAAAAAACGTCGGATGTCATAAAAGGTACAGTTAAAACATTTGTTGGTTTCTTAGTGATACAAGCAGGTGCAGGAATATTAGAAACCTCTTTAGCACCATTCGGTTTAATGTTCCAAGAAGCTTTCAATATTGCAGGAGTTGTTCCAAATAATGAAGCTATCGTTGCATTAGCTTTAACTGAATATGGCACAAACACTGCTTTGATCATGTTCTTTGGAATGGTTGCTAATATTCTAATTGCACGATTCACCAGATTTAAATACATCTTTTTGACAGGACACCATACGTTATATATGGCTTGTATGTTAGCTGTAATAATGGCTGTAGCCGGATTCGATACAATACCTTTAATCATTGCTGGTTCTGTAGCGTTAGGTATTATTATGACTTTATCACCCGCTATTGTTCAACCGTTTATGCGTGAATTACTTGGAAATGATAATGTTGCATTAGGTCACTTTAGCGCAGTAGGTTATGCGGTCAGTGGTTATATTGGAAGAATTTTTAAAAAGGATAAAGAACATTCCACTGAAAATATCAACTTTCCAAAAGGACTTGGTTTCTTACGTGACAGTACAGTAAGTATTGCAATTACTATGATTGTAATGTATTTCATCGTTGCTCTATTTGCAGGTCCTCAGTTTATTGAAGCAGAACTTAGTGGTGGAACAAACTTCTTAGTCTTCTCACTAATTCAAGCAGGTAACTTTGCTGCTGGAGTATTTGTAATCTTAGCAGGTGTTCGTTTAGTTCTAGCAGAAATTGTCCCAGCATTTAAAGGGATTTCTACAAAATTAGTTCCAAATGCTAAACCAGCACTAGATGTTCCAATCATTTTTACTTTTGCTCCCAATGCTGTATTGATTGGTTTCTTCTCTAGCTTTTTAGGAGGAATTGTTAGTCTAGCTATCATGTTGGCTGTAGGAAGTACAGTGATTTTACCAGGAGTTGTACCTCATTTCTTTACAGGGGCTGCAGCTGGAGTATTCGGCAATACAACTGGTGGAATTAAAGGATCTGTAGCAGGTTCATTTGTTAATGGGGTAATTGTTTCATTCTTACCGTTATTCTTAATGCCTGTATTAGGAGATTTAGGTTTTGCAAGTACAACTTTCTCTGATGCCGACTTTGGTGTTAGTGGTCTATTCTTTGGATCATTAGCAAATTATGCAGGGCCAATTGCAATTGTAGTAAGTTTAGTTGTAATTCTTGTATTAATGGCAATACCGTTTAAAAAGAAAACGGCAGAAGCAAAATAAATAAGTCTATTAAATAAGACAATGAATAAAAAGTGGATACTCATTAGTGATGTATTCACTTTTTTTGTAGCATTTTAGAGTAAGCAGGATAATTAACTATTAAAATAGTCGGTTACGGAGGGAGAAAGTACAATGAAAAATGACAATTTAATTTCAGAATTATCTATCAATACTATTCGTACAATTGCGATGGATAGTGTTGAAAAGGCCCAACATGGACATCCAGGTATGCCAATGGGTGCGGCTCCGATGGCGTACAGTCTGTGGAAAAAAGTTTTGAATATAAATCCTAGCAACCCGAAATGGTTTAATAGAGATCGTTTTATCCTATCAGCAGGACATGGCTCATTACTTCAATATATCCTATTGCATCTATCCGGATTTGATCTATCCTTAGACGAAATAAAACGATTTAGGCAATGGAATAGTAAAACACCGGGACATCCTGAATATGGAATTACTCCAGGAGTTGAAGCTACAACCGGACCATTAGGACAAGGAATACCTCAAAGTGTTGGTATGGCACTAGCTGAAAGACATCTAGCTGAAACCTATAATAAAGATGACTTTCCAATCGTAGATCACTTTACCTATACCATTTGTGGGGATGGCGATTTAATGGAAGGTGTGTCTTATGAAGCAGCTTCATTTGCAGGTCATGTTGGTTTAGGACGTCTAATTGTACTGTATGATTCTAATGACATTAGCCTAGATGGAGATTTGAACCGTTCCTTTTCGGAAGATATTCAAAAACGTTTTGAATCAATGAACTGGCATTATCTATTAGTTGAGAATGGTAACGATGTTGATACAGTCGAAAAAGCTATTATTGAAGGCAAAGCAGAACAAAATAAGCCAACAATCATCGAAATTAAAACAATAATTGGTTATGGTGCTCCTACTCTTCAAGGGACTAGTGACATTCATAGTGATCCAATAGGTGCAGAAGAAATAAAAAAAGCTAAAGAATTTTATGGATGGGAATATGAAGATTTCCATGTACCGAAAGAAGTTTATACTGATTTTGAAACAATTCAAAAAAATGGAGAAGAAAAAGAAAAAGAATGGGATCAATTATTTGAACAATACAAAGAAAAATATCCTGATTTAGCTAGAGAACTAAAAAGAATTATAGTAGGGGATTTTTCAGAAAATTGGAATGAAAACTTACCTTTATACACTGAAGGGGAAGTTATAGCAACGAGAGCAAGCGGCAGCGAGATTTTAAATGCGTTAGCAACGAATAGCCCAGAATTAGTGGGAGGATCTGCGGATTTAGATGCTTCAACAAAGACTAGATTAACTAAATATGATAACTTCACAAAATCAAATTATGCAGGTCGTAATGTAATGTTTGGGGTTAGAGAATTTGCCATGGGTGGTATTGCTAATGGGATGGCCTTACATTATCTCAGACCTTTTGTAAGTACATTTTTTGTGTTCTCTGATTATTTGCGACCAGCTATTCGATTATCGGCTTTAATGAATGTGCCAGTGATTTATGTATTTACGCATGATAGCATTGCAGTCGGGCAGGATGGACCGACACATCAACCGGTAGAACAATTGGCAGCTTTTAGAGCAATGCCCAATCTTTCTGTAATTAGACCAGGTGATGCAAATGAAACAAAAGAAGCTTGGAAAATAGCTTTAACACAAAAGGATAGACCTACCATGATTGTTTTGGGAAGACAAGGTTTACCCACACTTGAGAACACAAATAATAAGATAGCAGAAGGCGTTAAAAAAGGGGCATATGTTATTTCTGAAGCAAAAGAAGAGCCAAGTGGAATCCTCATTGCTGCCGGATCTGAAGTTTCGTTAGCCATTAAAGCACAAAGTAAATTGGCTGACGAAAAAATTCACGTAACAGTTGTCAGTATGCCATCATGGGATTTATTTGAAAAACAAACAGAAGAGTATAAAAAGACTATTTTACCAGATAACATTCAAAAACGATTGACGATAGAAATGGGTTCTAAACTCGGTTGGAGGGAGTATGCTGGAACAAAAGGTAGTGTGATGAGTATTGATACATTTGGAGCAGCAGGTCCTGGAGAAGAAGTTATTGAAAAGTATGGTTTCACAGTTGAAAATGTCATTAAACACTATAAAGAAATAAACTAATTGATCTGTTTCTATGCCAGGCCATTTACGGTAAACTAAAATAAGATAATCCATTTAAAAGATGGGTTATCTTATTTTTTTAGGAAGAACAAAGGTAAAGGAGTGAGTGTAAATGGATTTTATGGAATACCATCACCACACAGATAATTCGTTTGACTCCAAAGCTCAGATGAAAGATGTTTGCCAACAAGCGATAAATAAAGGTATCGCTGAAATCTGTTTTACGGAACATTTTTCAGTAAACCCTAAAGCACCGACTTATGGACACATGGATTTCAAACGCTACTTTTCGCAAATTGAGCAATGCCGTGAGTTATTTGGAAGTCAGTTAATCATTAAAGCTGGGATTGAGTTATGCGAGCCGCATTTGATGAAAGAAGACTATCAAGAAGCTTTAGCGGATTTGGAGATAGATTTCATTTTAGGATCTGTTCATAATATCAACGAAGAAAAATTGCGAACTTTTATGGTAGATAAAACGAAGGAAGAAATTTACCAAAACTATTTTGAAGAAGTTTATGAGCTGGTTAGTCAGGCAGATATTGATGTGATTGCACACTTAGACTTAATCAAACGCTACGCAACAGAATCAGTTAGCAATTATACTTTTGATAAGTATAAAGCCATTATTGAAAAAATCTTACTTAAAGCGATAGAGCGAGGTATTGGTATTGAAATCAATACCTCAGGATTATCAAAAAGCGGATTAAAAGAAACTTTTCCATCAATGGCTGTTTTGCGGTTGTATCGCGCATTAGGTGGAGAAATTTTAACAATTGGCTCAGATTCGCACCAGGCTGAAACCGTTGGATTTAATCAAGAGATAGCCATAAAAATGGCAAAAGAAGCTGGCTTTGATAAAGTGTATGTATTTAAAAAGAGACTACCCAGTACAATCTCTCTTAACTAGGCTAGAAATACAGAAACACTCAATTATGAGTGTTTCTTATTTAATTGAAAAATATAGCGCTAACAACTTGTAATTTCATTTTTATAAATGTATAATTGTTTTATGTAAAAGACTAGACAAATCGTCTTGGTTTAAGATAAAAAAAGGAGTGTTTAATAAAATGAATTATGAATTTCCAAAAGGATTCTGGTGGGGATCTGCAGCTAGTGGCCCACAAACAGAAGGCGTTTTTGAAGGCGATAACAAAGGGGACAATATTTGGGATCATTGGTACCGCGAAGAACCAGAAAAATTCTTCAATCAAGTAGGACCAGAAAAAACTTCTTATTTTTACGAAAAATATAAAGAAGATATTCAATTAATGAAAGAAACAGGTCATACGACATTTAGAACGTCTATTCAATGGAGCCGTTTAATTCCGAATGGCACAGGAGAAGTTAATCAAAAAGCTGTTGAGTTTTATAATGACGTAATCAATGAATTGCTTGCAAATGACATCGAACCGTTTATCAACTTGTACCATTTTGATATGCCAATGAAATTACAAGAAAAGGGCGGCTGGTTAGATCGCAAAACGGTAGACGCATATGTAGTATTTGCTAAAACCTGTTTCGAATTATTTGGTGATCGAGTTAAAAAATGGTTTACACATAATGAACCTATCGTACCGGTTGAAGGTGGATACTTATACCAATTCCATTATCCAAATGAAGTGAATATGAAAAAAGCGGTCCAAGTGGCTTATCATGAAGTGCTTTCAAGTGCTAAAGCGATTAAAGTTTATCATGAAATGAACTTAGACGGCGAAATTGGAATCATTCTAAACTTAACACCAAGTTATCCAAGAGATGAATCCAATCCTGAAGATGTAAAAGCAGCACAACTTGCTGATGCATTCTTTAATCGTTCATTCTTAGATCCTTCAGTTAAAGGGGAATTCCCAACAGATTTAGTTGAATTGTTGAAAGAAATCGATCATTTACCAGTTATCGAAGAAGGCGATTTAGAAACAATCAAAAATAATACAGTCAATTTGTTAGGTGTTAACTATTACCAACCTCGTCGAATCAAGGCGAAAGAATCAACAGAAAAACTTGCTGATGGTCCTATGCCGGATGATTATTTTGACAACTACATCAAACCTGATCGTAAAATGAATCCTTACCGTGGATGGGAAATCTACGAAAAAGGAGTATACGATATTTTAACAAACCTAAGAGAAAACTATGGCAATATCCGCTGCTACATTTCTGAAAATGGGATGGGGGTAGAAGGCGAAGAAGCATACGTTAATCCTGATGGAATCATTGAAGATGATTACCGTATTGAATTTGTCAAAGATCATTTAACATTTATGCATAAAGCTATTCAAGAAGGTAGTAATGTACAAGGTTACCATATGTGGACATGTATGGATAACTGGTCATGGACGAATGCTTATAAAAACCGCTATGGGTTTATTGCTGTTGACATAGAAAATGAAGGCAAAAGAACCGTTAAGAAAAGTGGGCGTTGGTTTAAAGAAGTATCTGACGCTAACGGTTTTAATTAAAAAGTACGAAATGATTGGGTTTTCCACTTGGAGAACTCAATTTTTTTATTAACTGTCTTTTTTAACCTAAGTTTAGTTTTTTTAAATAAAAGACTAGACATATATAAAATAAAATGATATTATTTATATGTAATCGATTTCAATAAATTGATAAAAGAACTAAAAAGAGGCCTATTTTTAGTTTGAGTAAATAATTAACGTAAGATTACTTAATAGAGACTTAAAAAAGAAAAGAGGAATATTAGTGAATAATTTTATTGATAAGCTAAGTGAAAAATTACTTCCAGTTGCCGCGAAATTGGGCGAAAATCGTTATCTTAAAGTTTTACGTGACGCATTTATGCTTGCTTTTCCTATTACCATGTTTGGTTCATTCGTAGTTGTATTTAATAACTTGCCATTTTTCAGTGATGATACAAAAGGTTCTTTAGGAAGCTTGTTCGGAAACGGACAAAATGCGACAATGTCAATCCTAACCATTTTCGTTACGTTCGGTATTGGTTACTACTTAAGTAAATCATATGATGTTGAAGGTGCCTTTGGTGGTGCTGTTTCATTAGCTGCATACTTAATCTTAACACCATTCACAATGGTGACTGAAGGCGGAGAAGCAGTCAGTGGTGTATTATCATTAGATCGTTTAGGTGCAAAAGGAATGTTTATCGGAATGATTGCAGCCTTTATTGCAGCTGAAATTTACACACGTATCGTTAAAAAAGGTATCGTAATTAAAATGCCTGATGGTGTTCCGCCAGCAGTTGCAAATTCATTCGCAGCCTTATTACCAGCTCTTATTACATTATTTATCTTCTTAATGGTTAATGCAGCTGTTTCTGGTTTCTTTGATACTAACTTACATGATGTAGTATACTCAGTTATTCAAAAACCGTTAACTGCTCTTGGTAGTGGATTACCAGCTACTTTGATTGCTGTATTCTTCGTACAATTCTTATGGTTCTTTGGATTACACGGTCAAATTATTGTTAACTCAGTAATGGATCCTATCTGGAACACATTAGCATTAGAAAACCTTGATGCTTACAAAGCTGGAGAAGCTTTACCACATATTGTAACTAAACCATTTATGGAAACATACACTGTTGGTATGGGTGGATCAGGTAGTACTTTAATCGTTGTATTATTGTTAGCCTTCTTCATGAAGAGCAAACAAAACAAAGAAATTGGTCGCTTAGCTTTAGCACCTGCAATCTTCAATGTTAACGAACCGTTACTTTTCGGTATGCCTTTAGTATTAAATGCTTCTATCTTTATTCCTTGGATTCTTGCTCCATTAGTAACAACTTCTTTCAACTATGCTATGATGGCTGCAAATATATTCCCAACTCCAACAGGGGTTATCATACCGTGGACAATTCCAGTGGTTATGAATGGGATAATGGCTACAAGTTCAGTAATGGGTGGAGTACTTCAAATTATCGATATGGCTCTTATCGGATTAATCTGGTTCCCATTCCTTAAATTAGTGGATAAAGTAAATCTAAATACTGTTTCTATGACTGACTAATTATAAATACGAAGGCATAAAAACAACAAATATAGAAAGAACTTGCCTTTTTTGGAGGCAAGTTCTTTTTTATTTTTAATAATTTCGAAAAAAAGCTATTTTTATCTGAAATGGCTAGTCTTATTATTTTTATTAAGCTATGATAAATGTGTATAGAAGAACGAGGAGGAACCTCAATGGTAAAATATGAAGCGATAGCAAAAGAAATAAGAAGTCGCATTACAGATGGCATTTACAAAGTGGAATCTCTTATTCCAGATCAAGTGACCTTATCAGAAGAATTTAAAGTTAGTAGAATGACTATCAAAAAAGCGTTAGATATTTTAGCCATGGAAGGATTAATTTATCGTCAGCGTGGTTCTGGAACATTTGTGATGAAAAATTCTCCATTAAATGAAAAAAATGCTGCCGTTAATGAGTACGATGGATTAACTAAACAGATGCAAGGCCACAAATTAGAAAGCAAAATCATCAAATTCACAGTAGAATTTCCAAGTGAAGAAATGATGGAACATCTGATGATTGAAAAAAGTATGCCCGTCTATAATCTTATTCGATTAAGAATTCTGGATGGCAAGCCTTATGTGTTAGAGCATACTTATATGCCAACCGATTTAGCAACGGGATTAACAGAAGAGATTATTGAAGGATCCATTTATAAATATCTTCATGATGAATTAAATATAAAATTTAGCGGAGCCTACCGTAAAATCCGGGCAGATAAAGCGTCAAAATATGATCAAGAATATTTGATTTGTGACGTTCATGATCCTATATTAGAAGTCGAACAAATCGTATATTTAAAAGATGGTCGCCCTTTTGAGCATTCACGAAGCCGTCACCGTTATGATACAAGAAGTTTTACATTTATAGATATGAATCAAAAATTTTAAAGCAATGACGCTCTCAAACTAAGGGGGAGGAAAATTGGCAACGAATCGCAAAAAGTTAGTATTGGATCATTTAAATGAACTAAATAAAGCCGTCACAGCCAAAGATATTGCAGCGGCATTATCTTTGGACCGAACGAATATTAGCCGGTATTTGAATGAATTGTATAAAGAAAATCAAATAAAGAAATTACCAGGTCGGCCAGTGTTGTATCAAGCCACTCTTAGTGATGAAGATACAGAAGAGGAAGACCACAATAAAAAAGCTTTTTCTCGTTTAATTGGATACGATGCTTCTCTAAAAGAGATGGTTCAACAAGCAGAATCGGCAATTTTGTATCCGCCTAATGGATTGCATACGATTATTTTCGGACAAACTGGTACGGGTAAATCACTCTTTGCAGAGTGTATGTATCAGTATGCAGTGGAATCAAAAGCCCTATCTGCCGATGCCCCTTTTATTACCTATAATTGTGCTGATTATGCGCAAAATCCGCAATTGTTATTTGGGCACATTTTTGGTGTGAAAAAGGGATCTTATACTGGTGCTAATCAAGATAGAACTGGATTACTGCACCAAGCAGATAATGGAATTTTATTTTTAGATGAAATTCATCGTTTACCCCCTGAAGGCCAGGAGATGTTATTTACCTTTATTGATAAGGGGATTTATCGTCCATTAGGAGAAAGTAATGAAACGTATCATGCGAACGTTTTGATTATTGGCGCTACGACGGAAAAAGCTGATGTCTTGTTGTCAACCTTTACTCGACGCATACCAATGTCAATCACCTTGCCTGAGTTAGCTGAACGGACTATTGAAGAGCGTTATGAGTTAATTGATAGCTTTTTGAAAAGAGAATCGCAAAGACTCAACCAAAAGATAACGATTGAAAGAGAAGTTTTACTAGCCTTTATGTTGTATCAGCCAGAGGGCAACATTGGCCAATTCCAAAGAGATTTAAAACTTGTTTGTGCAAAAGCCTTTTTAAATTTTAGAACTAAAAAAAGTAACGTTTTGAAAATTGATCAAAAAGATTTGCCTCTTCAAGTTCAAAAAGGATTGCTATTTATTAAAGAGATGCCTAAGTCAATGGAGCGTTTGATTCAACAGGATAAAGCGGAATTTACGTATCAGCCTTTAACTGAAGGAATGGAATCGCAAATTAAAAATGTGATGAATGATACAACTGCAAATAATCTGGTGAGAAAAACGAATGAGAATCTATTGGGAAATTATCAACTGGAAGGGCTAGGTCATAAAAATTATTTTAATGAATATGTTAAAAATTTATCAGAAACATCAGATATACGGCATCAGATGATTGATCCTATTTTAAAAGAATTGATTAAGCAAATGTATAGAATCGCAGAAAAAAGACTTAACCGTTCCTACACTCCTAAAATTGAATTTGCTTTTGCTTTGCATTTGCAGAGTGCATTGGAGCGGATAGCTCAGAATCGACTGATTGAGTTTCCTAATTTGAATGACATCCGCAAAAATTTTCCCAAAGAATTTCAAGTAGCCATTGACTTATCTGCAATGATTGAAGAGACGTATTCTATTGAAATCCCATTTGAAGAAATTGGCTTTATTACCTTATTCCTGACAAAACAAGAAGAAGCAGATAGCATTAAGAAACAGGAAAAAACAACGGCTATTATGGTTTTAATGCACGGGAAAACAACAGCCAGTAGTATGTTAGAGACAGTAAAGGAACTTTTAGAAACAATGGTAGGAATTGCAATTAATATGCCATTGTCGATGAAAGTACAAGTGATGTACAATCGTGTGCGTCAAACGATTATGGAAGACAAAGAGGCTTATGAACAAGGTTTATTGATCCTAACCGATATGGGGTCTCTAAATACCTTTGGAAATATGCTGGCAGAAGATTTAGGCTTACGCATCAAAACCTTACCAATGGTCAGCACGCCAGTTGTTTTAGAGGCGGTAAGAATGGCTAGTATTGGTCGCACATTAGAAGACATCTACCAAAGTTGCCAAACGGTATTGAAAAGTAGTACAAAACAACTGACTTCGATGGATGTTAAGAAAAAGAAAGCCATTTTAGTGACTTGTTTTACCGGTGAAGGAGTGGCTAAAAAATTAGAACAACGCATTCGACCAATTTTAGATTCTGATAATGTCAGTATTATTCCGTTGCAATTTTTGCATCGCGAGGCCTTTAATCAACGTATTGATCAGTTGATGGAAACTTATGAAATTAAAGCAATTGTAGGAACAGTTGAATTTGATTACCAAAATATTCCTTTCTATACTGCTTATGATATTTTTAATGATGAAAAATTACGTTTATTAAAAAATCAAGTTGAAGAAGAGCTGCCAATTAACGAAATGATTCAATCATTAACAGGAACTTTAAATAAAGTTGGTTCGGTGCAACAGTTGATGCATTTCTTACAAAAGTTAATGCAACAATTGAAAAATGAACTGAACGTTATGATTCCTGCAGGTGTCGAAACGGGAATGATGTTGCATATCGCATTCTTAATAGAAGGACTAAAAACGGGAACGATTTTACGTAAGTTCTCTGGTTTAGATGAATACGCTAAAAAGAATCGAATGACTATGGATGTTATCAAAGTAACCTTAATTCCATTAGAAAAACAATATCAGATTGCTATTCCTGAGGATGAAATAGCCTATATTGCTCAGATGATTATTGAAAATAAAGTTAAATTTCATCTTTGAGAATACACACTACTATAGTGTGTATTCTTTTTGTTTGAGTGTGTAAGGTGGAAGGAGTGAAGAAAAGGCTTACTGAATAGGTTTTCATTTGTAAAAGTTGGCACGTTTATTGCAATATAATAAGTGTAAAGCAAATAAAACAATGGAGTGATAAATAATGGCAGAAAAAACAATTATGTTAGTATGTTCAGCAGGTATGAGTACAAGTTTATTGGTAACTAAAATGCAAGCAGCTTCAAAAGCACGCGGTATGGATACTGATATTTTCGCAGTATCTGCAGCAGAAGCGGATAAATATCTTGCAAGCAAAGAAGTTGATGTTTTGTTATTAGGACCTCAAGTTCGCTTCATGAAAGGTCAATTCGAGAAAAAATTGGCTGACAAAAATATACCTTTAGATATTATCAATATGCAAGATTACGGTAAAATGAATGGTGAAAACGTATTAAACAGAGCTATCGAATTAATGAACTAATCAGACGTAACATGGAAAGGAAGTTTTAAAGTGGGACAATCAATCGATATCGAAACAATCATGGGTTTGATCATTCATGGAGGAAATGCTAAAAGTGATGCAATGGAAGCTATTCAAGCTGCAAAAAAAGATGATTTTGAATTGGCAGCTGAAAAGTTAGAATCATCAGATAAATCATTAGTTGAAGCTCATCATGCTCAAACGAGTTTGTTAACGCAAGAAGCATCTGGTGAAGAGCTAACTGTTTCTTTATTAGCTGTGCACAGCCAAGATCATTTGATGAACGCTATTACATTTAAAGATTTAGCATCTGAAGTTGTAGATGTATATAAAAAGCTTGCAGGATTAGCAATCGACTAAATGTAAGTTTATAGTGATTCATAAAAAGTCATAAAAGATTTATTTTATGACTTTTTATTGTATAGCCATCATGAAGATTAACACGAATTAATTTAAATTAGATAACTAGCGATTTTTTAGTTGGAAATATTAATGAAGGAGTGTATAAATTGAAAAGAACTATTCCAGAAAATTTTATTATCGGTGCGGGGTCTTCTGCATGGCAAACAGAAGGATGGAAAGGTAAAAAAGAAGGTCAAGATTCGTATCTTGATACCTGGTATAAAAATGAACGTCATGTTTGGCATGAAGGATATGGACCAGGAGTGGCAACTAATTTTTATGAACGCTACCAAGATGATATTGATTTAATGAAAGAAGTCGGTTTAACTCATTTTAGAACTTCTATCAATTGGTCACGTTTCTTTACGAATTATGAAACGTTAGAAGTTGATGAAGACTATGCTTCATATATCGATCGTTTTGTAGATAGCTTGATTGAAGCAGGTGTTGTACCAATGCTTTGTTTAGAACATTATGAGCTCCCTACTTATTTGTTAGACAAGTACGATGGCTGGAGTTCTAAAAAGGTTGTGGAATTATTTGCGCAATATGCAGAGATTGTTTTTGAGCGTTACGCAGACCGTGTAAAGCATTGGTTTACATTTAATGAACCCGTGGTTATCCAAACACGAACTTACTTAGATGCTATCCGTTATCCACATGAACAAAACACTAAAAAATGGATGCAGTGGAATTACCATAAAGTTCTGGCGACTGCAAAAGTTGTTGAAGTGTACCATAGAAACAACTATGATGGACAAATTGGTGTGGTGCTTAATCCAGAAGTGACCTATCCAAGATCTTCTTCAGAAGCAGATAAAAAAGCAGCCGAGATGTATGATTTGTTTTTCAATCGTATTTATTTAGATCCGTTGGTTAAAGGAACATACCCTGAAGAATTATTTCCGCTTTTAGAAAAACATGATATCTTATTTGATTATACAAAAGACGAGTTGGATATTATTAAACAGAACACGGTAGATTACTTAGGAATCAATTTGTATTACCCAAATCGTGTGAAGGCACCTAATCATCAATGGAATGAACAAGCGCCATTCCATCCAGCGTATTACTATGATCATTTCGAATTACCAGGACGCAAAATGAATAAATCAAGAGGTTGGGAAATTTACCCGCAAATGATGGTTGATTTTGGGATGCGTATCAAGAATGAGTATGGCAATATTCCTTGGATAATTACAGAAAATGGAATGGGTATTGAAGAGGAAGAGCGCTTTATGGACGATAATGGCGTTGTACAAGATGATTACCGAATTGAATTTATTACAGAGCATTTAAATAGTTTGATTGAAGTTACTGAAGCAGGTTCAAACTGTAAAGGGTATATGTTATGGGCCTTTACCGATTGTGTTTCTCCTATGAACGCATTTAAAAACCGCTATGGATTAGTTCGAATTGATTTAGACAATAATAGAGACCGTTCATTAAAGAAATCGGCTTTTTGGTACAAAGATTTAATTGAACAGAGTGAATTTGAGATTCCGGATAAAACAGAAATCAAGTAAAGGCAGCACGTTTAGAACAGTTAACAAGAATAAATAGGATAAAAATGGTAATCTATTATTAATGGATTGCCATTTTTATTTTGAATTCAACTAAAAAAATGTAGCTGTAGTTACTAAGGAGGATAAAAATGATAGCTGAAACAATTGTCGTAAATATGTTGGTTTTTGATGAATTGGTTAAAGAAGGAAAGAAACAGTTAGATTTCTTTGAAGGACTTTCTCAATTGGGCATAAAAAAAGTAGAAATTAGAAGAGACTATATTAAAGAGGAATCTGAATTTAAAGCTCTTAATGAAGCCGCACAATTATACGGGTTTGAATTATTGTATTCTGTGCCAGAACTGCTTTACACAGGACAGATGATGGAAGAAACAACTTTAATCTCTTACGCAAAAGAAGCCAATGAACTAGGAGCGAAGCATTTGAAATTTGGTGCTGGATACTTTGAAGAAGTATCAACAGAAGATGCGCGTATTCTAAATAAAGTAATGCAAGAGTATGGAATTGATCACTTTACGATTGAAAATGGTCAAGAAAGTTATTCGACAGCTGAACAATTAAACCAATTGTGTACCCGGTTAACCGAAAAAGGGGCGACTGTTTCAGTAACCTTTGATACTGGGAACTTTATATTCGTTCATGAAGATCCAGTTAAAAATGCACTAATATTGAAAAAAAATGTAACGTATGTCCATTTGAAAGACATTAAAGCAGCTACAGGAGAAATGACTTTATTAAACGAAGGCGACATTGCTGTCGCTGAAGTACTTAAAGTATTTCCAAGCGACATAAATACGGCGATTGAATACCCATGTGGGCACGACCCATTAGATGGTTTAAAAAAGGAAATAGCCAAACTAGTAGCGATTAAAGAAGAATTAATAAGGTGAAAGCTTTCATCACTTTGTGGTGTATCAGTTTATTAAACTTCTCTTTAGTTTTGTTGTAAACAGTTGTTTTTTTATTAGGAATAATTTATGATTTGTTAGAAAGCTTAGTAGAAGAGGCCATTAGATAGGTATACGTTGAACGTATAGCTGTATAAAAGAAGTCATTAAATAAAAAAGGGGTCCTTTCTTTGAAAATTGGAATAGACAAGATTGGTTTTTATGCGCCACATTTATATGTGGACATGAATAAGTTGGCGGTAGCGAGAAATGTAGAACCAGAAAAATTCACCATTGGTATTGGTCAAGAAAAGATGGCAATTGCTCCAATTACACAAGATCCAGTAACATTAGCAGCAAATGCAGCATTAAATATATTAAATGATGAAGATCGAGCGAAAATTGATTTTGTCATTTTTGGTACAGAGTCAGGCATCGATAATTCAAAATCAGGAGCCGTTTATGTTCATCACTTGTTGGACTTAAATCCCAACGCGCGTTCTATTGAAGTGAAACAAGCTTGTTATGGAGCAACTGCGGGAATTCAAATGGCAAAAGGGCATATTGCCTTAAATCCAGAAAGCAGAGTTTTGGTATTAGGTTCTGACATTGCACGTTATGGATTGAATACTTCAGGAGAGTCTACTCAAGGAGCTGGAGCAGTTGCTATGGTAATCAGCGCAAATCCTAAGATATTGGCTTTAGAAGATAAAAGCGCGTATCTAACGGTCGATATTATGGATTTCTGGCGTCCTGTTTATTCAGACAAAGCTTTTGTAGACGGCAAGTTTTCAAATGAACAATACATTCACTTTTTCAATACTGTTTGGGAACAATACAAAGCTAAATCTGATTTAGCTTTAAATGATTTTGAAGCCATCTGTTTCCATTTGCCTTACACAAAAATGGGACTTAAAGCCTTGAGAACAGTATTAGAAGAAGCAAATGAAGTAGATCAAGAACGCTTATTAGCTAATTACAAATCAAGCACACTATATAATCGCAACGTTGGAAATATCTATACTGGTTCACTGTACTTGAGCTTAGTTTCATTGCTTGAACAAGGTGACCAGTTAAAAGATGGTTCTCGTATCGGACTGTACAGTTACGGATCTGGTGCAGTGGGAGAATTCTTTACGGGTATTTTACAACCAAACTACCGCGAATATTTGCAAGTAGAAAAACATGCTAATTTGTTTGCGGCTCGAACAGAGATCTCTATTGAAGAGTATGAAGCTGTTTTCCAAGAAACCGTTCCAGTTGATGGATCGACCGCAGAATTTGATGCTACAAAAGACACAGCAGCTATTTATTTAGCGGGTATAAAAGACAACATGCGTCAATACGTTACTAAAAAAAATTAAAAAAATGAGGTGCGATTTTAAAATCGCACCTCATTTTTTAATTATCTAAAACATTAATGTGTGAAAGTAATTCTTTTGCGGTTGCTAAGTTCATGTTTTTAGCGTGTTTTAATTGTTCTGCAACTTGCTCAATGGCTGTTCCAGTAGCTCCAGCACTGATGGCTAGAGAACGTGCTTGCAAGCCCATATGTCCCTTTTGGATACCTTCAGTCACTAATGCTTTAAGAGCTGAGAAATTTTGAGCCAGTCCAACGGAAACAATCACAGCTTCTAATTCTTTAGCAGATTCGTATCCTAACAAGCGTTTGCTGAACTGAGCAGCAGGATGAATTGAAATGGAGCCCCCAACTGACCCTACAGGCAAAGGCAATGTCAATTGGCCAATCAAATCACCGTTTTCAGCTTTTTTCCAAGTAGAAAGAGCACGATACTGTCCACTGCGGGAAGCATAAGCATGAGCGCCAGCAGAAATTGCTCGCCAATCATTTCCTGAAGCTAAAACAACAGCATCAATGCCATTCATAATGCCTTTATTATGAGTGACAGCTCGGTAAGGATCGACATATGCCAGTTGCCCAGCTTCAATTAAACGATCTCGTACCTCTTCTCCAGAATAGTTAGAGTTAGGTCTTTTTAACAGGTGCACCGGAATTTGACAAACAGCAGTAGCTAAACATTCCGTTGCGTAGTTAGAAAGGATACTCATCAAAGCCGTACCACCCGTTAATTCTTCAAGATAAGCCGTAATGCCTTCCATCATCGTGTTGATAATATTAGCACCCATGGCTTCAAGAGTAGATACATGCAAATGCACCATCAAAAATGCTGGTGTTGCAGCTTCAGGATTTGCTTCAATAACGCGAACAAACAATTCAGTGGCTCCGCCTCCGCGCTTGACGATGGAAGGGTGTGCTTCATTAGCTTTTTTGAGAATATCTTGTTTATATTTGGCCAAGTTACTTTTTGCAAGAGTTAAATCAGGAACCTCTTTTAAAGCGACTTGTCCAATCATTATGCGATCTGAAATTGTTGTTTTAAATCCGCTAGCTTGAGCAATGATTTTAGCTCCAGCGCTGGCCGCAGCGATAACAGAAGGTTCTTCAATGGCCATCGGTACGATGTAGTCTTTATCATCAACTAAAAAGTTTAAGGCTACTCCCAGTGGCAGTTCGTAATTGGCTAAATAATTTTCAATCATATTATCCGCTAGTTCATCTGCCAAATGTAGGTTATGGGTTAACAGGAAATCGTCAGCAGTTAGCACATCTGCGGCTACAAGAGCCTTTTTTCTTTCAGTAGGACTCTTTTTGTAAAATTTATCTAAATAAGTTTTATCCATCTCACTATTCTCCTCGTGATTCGCTCTTAGTCAAAGTTTACCATATTCTATTCTTATTCTTGAATATATTTTTTTGGCTTTTCCTCAAACAGTTAAGCATAAACTAAATTCATCTATCCACACTAAGAAGGATAGAGCCAATTTTTAATCAAGAAAAATAAAAACCTCCCATCCAGAGCTTTTAGAGCCAGGGATGGGAGGTTTTTATTCGTTTTATTCATTTATTAATTGGTCAAGAATAATTATTTTGCTTCTTCTTCTTTTTCTCCAATTAATTCAGGTTCAACAGCTTCAGCAGCTGTTTCAGGTTCTTCAGCAGATGGAGGTAAGACACTTACTACTGTTTGTTCAGGATCACTTAATACTGTGATAGACTTATCAACTTTGATATCTGAAACGGTTAATGCATCTCCAATTTCTAATGCACCAGCATCCAATGTGAATTCAGTTGGAATGTTAGCTGGAAGAGTTTCGATTTCTAATTCATTTAATGTTTGAGAAACAATCCCACGTTTAACATTCTCAGCGTTTTCTACATTAATTTGAACCGTAACCGTTAATTTTTCACCTTTTTGGACAACTTGCAATTCAACATCTAAAATTTGATTTACAAGAGTTGCACTTTGAATCTCTTTGATAATTACTTGGTGAGTTTCTCCACCTTTAACGACAACGTCAAAGATAGCATTTTTACCTAATGTTTTTAAAACATTATCTAAATCTTTACTATCTAATGATACTGGAGTACTTGTGATACCTTTACCGTTAATAACGGCAGTAACTTTCTTTTCTTTTCTGTCGCGAGTAGCCGCTGCAGATCCGACCTCTGTTCTTAAAATAGCATTGACTTTCATATATATATTTCCCCTTTCAAACTATGGTGATGAGTGGTTAAAGCTGCTTTTACTACTTAAACTAGCCAAGCAGAATTAAAAACCTTACAATGTGAGTATAGCAAACAAACACAAAAGAAGCTATTTTAACGACTTTTGAAAAATGATCAAACAAGCAGTTTGCTGCTTTCAACAAACTGAAATATGCGAGAAACTAAAAGGAATTATTCACTAGAATAAAAGCAAACCTAACAGGTAGTAGAGAGGGAAATGGAATATGAAACTAAATAAAAAAGACCGCATTCTTTTTATTGGAGATAGTGTGACAGATGGCGACCGTGACCGAACAACTGGAGCAGATTTAGGTCAGAGCTATCCTTTAATAATCGCTAAAAATTTAACAAAGCATTATCCTGAGTTAGAGCTAACGTTTTTTAATCGTGGAATCGGAGGAGATAAATTAAGCGATATGGCTGCACGCTGGAGAGAAGACTGCCTGGTTTTAAAACCAACAATCGTTTCTATTTTAATCGGAATCAATGATACCTGGCATACTGTTGGCCAAGAACAATTTGGACGCATAGAGGAATTGCAACGCTTTGAGCAACAATACCGTTTATTGCTAGAATCCTTGCAAAGGGAACTTAAGTGTCAAATTATTTTAATGGAGCCTTTTGTGCTCCCTTATCCAAAGGATCGTGAAGCATGGCGCCATGACTTAAATCCACGAATTGAAGTGGTGCGAAAACTAGCTAACGAATTTCAAGCGGATCTGATCCCACTTGATGGTATACTGAATACTATCGGAATCAAAAAAACCTACGCTTACTTGACAGGAGAAGATGGGGTCCATCCTACACCAGCTGGACATAGAACTATTGCAAATGCATGGCTTAAAGCAGTAGAAAAGGATTAAAGGGCAATCAACGAAAGGGGTGAATGCGAATGAAAGATATCAGCAAACTGATTCAGGGAAAAAAACTATCCGAACTGGATATAAAAGTTTTGCATTACATTATTGAAAATATCGATGATGTATTAGATAAAGGTGTAAGAGGCGTAGCAAAAGACAACTATACTTCTCCGTCAACTATTATTCGTTTATCAAAGAAGTTAGGTTATACGGGTTTTATTGACTTATATTATCAGCTACTTCCAATGGTTAATCGAACAGTAGGTCAACAAACAGACAACGATGAAGATTTTTTGCGCATCAGTCAACAAGATTTTTTTAAGGAAAATAGTAAAGAAGACATTGATCAGTTCATCCGACAGGTTCTATGTTTAAAGCAAAAATACATCTTTATTTATGCAACTGGATTTTCGGCAATCATGGCAGAGTATCTCTATAAAAAACTATTGGTATTAGGTAAAAAAACTGTTATCGCTACAGGTACCGACTCGATTGGTGTCTTTGAAAATAATTTAGAAGACATTGGCGCCTTTATTGTGATTTCAAAATCTGGCGAAACACAACAAGTAATTGATAAGTTGCTTGTCGCAAAGGATCAGGGAATATTTACGATTACTTTTACAAAAGAAACAGACAATCGGGCTGCTGAATTAGCGGATTTAAACTTTAAACTAACCGACAATAATAAACTGGATGATCGAAATATGTTGCCGAATAGTTTTTTTCCTAGATTACTGATGTTGGTGGAGTATATTTTCAAAATGTATCTTGATGGATTACAAAAGGAAATTACAGATGAATGAAACGTGTTTCTAAGTTGCGGAACACGTTTTTTGTGTGCCCATAATGCTATACAATAAATCGCTTTCAAGATAAACTAGGTTTATGAAAAGAAATGAAACAATAAAAAATTGGAGGTAAGAAGTATGAAAGAAAAAGTGATGGATGGTATGCAACGATTCTCAAAAGCGATGTTTATCCCTGTATTGATTTTACCTATCGCAGGAATCTTGATTGCAATCGGTAATTTATTTACAAATGCGAAGTTGATTGAAACCGTTCCCTTTTTAAATAATCCCATCACAATGGGTTTTGGTGCTATTTTATCTAGCTCGTTAGTTTCTATATTAAGCAACCTTGGACTAATATTTTGTATTGGACTAGCCGTTGGATTAGCTAAAAAGAAAAAGTCAGAAGCAGGATTTACTGCTGTACTAGGATACTTAGTGTTTATCAATGCGATGAACAAATTTATGGAACTTAGTGGGGTATTATTCGAAGGTGAATCATTACAAGGTACTGGACAGACCATGGTATTAGGTGTTCAAGTACTCGATATGGGTGTTTTTCTTGGCATTATATTAGGTATCGTAACAGCACTTGTACATAACAAGTTTTGTGAGAAAGAATTTAATAACGCATTTCAAATTTATGGTGGAACGCGTTTCGTATTCATCTTATTGATTCCAGTAGTCGTTTTATTGGCTATTGCTTTCACATATATCTGGCCGTTTTTCCAAAGCGGCATCAATAGCTTAGGAACATTAATTAATCAAAGCGGAAATTTTGGGATTTTCTTATATGGAACGTTAGAACGCTTATTAATTCCGACAGGACTGCATCACTTGGTTTATACACCGTTCTTGTACACGTCACTAGGAGGCATTCAAGAAGTTGGAGGGCAAATTTTTGAAGGAGCAAGAAATATTTACTTTGCTGAAATCGCCGATCCAAGTGTCAGAGTTTTATCTCCAAGCGTGATTTGGGATGCACGTGGGATTTCAAAAATGTTTGGTTTAATTGGAGCCTGTTTAGCCATGTATCACACAGCTAGCCCTGAGAATAAAAATAAAGCAAAAGCTATTTTAATTCCAGCAGTGGTTACTTCATTTGTAGCAGGAGTAACAGAACCGATTGAATTTTCATTCATGTTCGTAGCTCCATTGTTATTTATTGTCCATGCAGCGTTAAGTGGATTAAGTATGGTGGTGTTGAATTTATTGAGTGTTCGAGCTATTGGACCAAATGGCTTCATCGATTTCCTGTTGTACAATGTGCCATTAGGTATTGAGAAAACGGGTTGGCCAATGTACATCTTGGTTGGTCTCGTATTCTTCGCAATCTATTACGTTACTTTCCGTTTCTTGATTACTAAATTCAAGTTTAAAACGATTGGTCGTGAAGATACTGGTCAGGAAACAAAGCTTTACTCTAAGAAAGAATACAATGAAAGCAAGGCTGCTAAACCTGCCTCCGGTGGTGCAGAGAATCAAGGGGATACGGGTTTAGCAAGCACGATTGTTGCAGCATTGGGAGGACCAGACAATATTGATACGGTAACTAATTGTTACACACGTTTGAGGTTAACCTTGCATAACCCCGGTATAGTAGATGAGCAGTCTTTAAAAAATGATACAGGAGCAAGTGGAGTAATCATTAAAGACCACAATGTCCACGTTGTTTATGGGTTGCAAGTGAGCAGTGTGAGAAAATCAGTCGATCACTATTTAGGAAGAGAATCAGAAGAATAAATAAAAAGATAAGATGAAAGGAAGTTATGACTAATGAAGAAATTTTCAATCGTAATCGCAGGAGGCGGAAGCACCTTTACACCAGGAATCGTCATGATGTTGCTCGAAAATGTGGATCGTTTTCCAATTCGAACGCTAAAATTATATGATAATGATGGAGAAAGACAAGCTGTTTTAGGAGAGGCACTTGAAATATTATTGAAAGAGCAAGCACCCGAAATTGATTTTTCTTATACAACGGATCCAAAAGAAGCTTTTACGGATGTTGATTTTTGTATGGCACATATCCGAGTTGGAAAGTACGCAATGCGTGAACAAGATGAAAAAATTCCGTTGAAATATGGAATCGTAGGTCAAGAAACATGTGGACCTGGTGGAATTGCTTATGGAATGCGTAGTATCACAGGCATGATGGAAATTATTGATTATATGGAAGAGTATTCTCCAGATGCTTGGATGCTGAACTATTCTAACCCAGCAGCTATCGTAGCGGAGGCATGTCGTGTCATGCGTCCTAATGCAAAAGTACTCAACATTTGCGATATGCCTGTGGGAACGTTAAGAAGAATGTCTCAAATTATTGGAAAAACGCCAGCTGAATTAGAAGTCCGTTATTTTGGATTAAATCATTTTGGTTGGTGGACAAGTGTGAAAGATATTGCAACTGGCCATGAATACCTAGATGAGATTAAAGAATATGTTGCTGAAAATGGTTATTTGACACAAGTTGAAGTCGATACTCAACATATGGATGAGAGCTGGCAAGCGACTCATAAAAAAGCTAAAGATTTATTGGCTATTGAACCTCGTTTCTTACCGAATACGTATTTGAAATATTATTTTTACCCAGATTATGAAGTAGCTCATTCTAATCCTGAATTCACGCGTGCAAACGAAGTGATGGCTGGTCGTGAAAAAGAAGTATTTACAGCTGCTAAAGAAATCATTGAAAAAGGCACAGCTGAAAATAGCAACTTCCATATTGATAGTCACGCTTCTTTTATTGTTGATTTAGCCCGTGCTATTGCTTTTAATACACATGAAAGAATGTTATTGATTGTAGAAAATAATGGCGCTATCGCTAACTTTGATGATGATGCTATGGTAGAAGTTCCTTGTATCGTCGGTAGTGATGGCCCAGAACCATTAGCACAAGGGAAGATTCCTCAATTTGAGAGAGCTTTAATGTTGCAACAAGTCACAGCTGAAAAAATGGTTGTTGAAGCGTACATTGAAGGAAGCTACCAGAAATTATGGCAAGCTTTGTGCTTGTCTAAAATTGTGCCAAATGCAGCGGTAGCTAAAAACTTATTAGATGATTTAATTATTGCTAACAAAGGTTTCTGGCCAGAATTAAATTAAAAAACAGCATAGACTAAGCAAGAAAAGGAGAATACGTTCATCTTTTCTTGCTTTTTTACTCAAAAAAATAATGAAACCAAAAGTGACAGTAGACATTATTTGAAAATGGTTCATAATAGTAAGAGTATGCGTGATGCAATCGGTTGCAGAGAGATTTAATGGTTTGAATCATCGCGTAATGAATTTGAAAGATAGTTGTATCAAAGCAAGGAGGACTAAATTTATGATAAAACAACCAAAATATACCATTGGAGTGGACATTGGGACAACCAGTACAAAAGCCGTTTTGTACCAAGAAGACCTTCAAGTGGTCGATAGTACATATGTAGGTTACGCTATTAGTCAAACTGAAGCAGGAATGGCAGAGCAGGATCCAAAGGCAATTTTCCAAGCAGTCCTTTCGGTTATTCGAACATTGATGGAAAAAGACAAAGAAATCAAAAACCAAGTGGACTTTATTTCTTTCTCAAGTGCCATGCATAGCGTGATTGTTGTAGATGAAAAAGATGAATTATTAACAAATTGCATTATTTGGGCGGATAATCGTCCAGCCGATTTAGTTGCTCAGTTAAAAGAGACCACAGATTGGAGAGCTTTATACCAGAAAACGGGGACTCCTGTTCATTCTATGACACCACTGAGTAAAATAATGTGGCTAAAAGAATATTTCCCTACTATTTTACAAAAAGCAAAGAAGATTATTGGCATTAAAGAATATGTTCTGTACCAGTTGACTGGCGAATACAAAATTGATTATTCGATTGCTTCAGCGACAGGCTTGTTCAATATTCGTGAATTGGCATGGGATAAAGAAATTCTTGAACTTGTCGAAATCGAAGAGTCTATGTTATCCCAACCTGTTGATGTAACGCATCGCTGGCAGACTATCCGTGAGTTTTATGCGGAACAGATGGCAATTGATTCAAAAACAGATTTAGTTATTGGAGCCAGTGATGGTTGCCTATCTAATCTTGGGGTTGGAGCAATGGATCCTGGAGAAACAGCAATCACAATCGGGACGAGCGGAGCAATACGCATGGTAACCAATCAAATTGTATTGGATGCAGAAGGTAGAACATTTTGCTACTACTTATCAAAAAATCGTTGGGTCATCGGTGGCGCTGTAAATAATGGTGGCAATGTGATGGCCTGGTTGACGTCTGTACTTTATCCTGAAGGAAGCCAATTAATGGACAATAAGGTTGAAACAGAATTGGAGCAGCTTAATCGTTTAGCTGAAATAGTAACCCCAGGTGCAGATGGGTTGTTTTTCTTGCCGTACTTAAATGGAGAACGTGCGCCACTATGGGAGTCAGAAGCTACTGGTAGTTACATCGGTTTAGCTTCTCGTCATACTACTGGACATATGGTAAGAGCAGCTATGGAAGGCGTAATGTTTAATCTCTATGAAGTTTGGCAGCTCATTCAAGAAGTTGGTGGTCCTTCTAAAACAATTAAAGTAACGGGTGGTTTTTTAAATTCTCCTTTATGGAAGCAAATGCTTGCAGATATATTTGGTAGACCGATGCAGCAGCCGACTAGCTTTGAAAGTTCTTGTTTAGGAGCAGTGCTGCTTGGGAAAGTGGATAATGAGATCTTGGAAAGTTCGATCATCCAACATAAACCTGTTTTATTAGATCAAAAAACGGAGCCTGAGATTTGGATGCAGCCAAATGAACAAACGACTGAAAACTACAAAAAAATCATTCCTACTTATCAAAAACTAGCCAAAGAGATGACTAAAGTACGTAAAATTCTGGGTGAAGTAAATTAAATTACAAGTAAGCAAAAAACAGAGCAGATTTTTCTGCTCTGTTTTTTGCTTACACCTATTGTCTTTAAAAATAGAAAGATTCTTTAGGATAAAGAAACTATGCTATACTAAATTTGGATTTACATACGAGTAATGCAGTTGAAACAGCGGCTGGTAGCCATTATGGGAAAGGGAGGACACACAAAATGGATTATAGAACTCTGATGGATATCGCTATATTAGCAGGGAAAATCATGTTAGAAAGCAACGCTGAAACGTATCGTGTTGAAGACACAATGAATCATATTTTGAAAACATCAAAATTCGAAACCACTGAAGCTTTTGCAATTGCAACTGGATTAGTGGCTACGCTAGATGATCCTAGTATCGAAGACCCGATCACAGTTGTTAAACGAATCAGCTTGCGCGATACAAATTTAAATAATATTGCTACTGTAAACACCATATCCCGTCAATTGACGACTGGAGAAATAACGATTCCAGAAGCGTATGATGCTTTACAGGATATTGGGAAAGTACAGTACAAGCGACTATATAAAGATTTTGCTATAGCAGCATTAGCAGCTTCGTTTGCTCTATTACTAGGAGGCGGTCTAGTTGAAATACTGGCTGCTGGAATTAACGGTGGCTTGCTGGCGCTAGTATTAAAAGGCGAGAAAAAGTTGGATATGGGATCATTTGTACGAAATGTTTTATCGTCTGCGGTTATATCAGTAGGAGCTGGGTTGATGCAGGCGTTTATTTTCCCAACGCTTAATATAAATCTGGTCATAACGGGAACAATCATGCCTTTAGTTCCAGGAACAGCGATTACAAATGCGATTCGAGATACTTTACAAGGAGACTACATGTCTGGTGGTGCGAAAGCCTTAGAAGCTTTCGTGATTGCTCTCTCAATCGCCATAGGGGTAGCCATTGGATTAGTTGTTATTGGAGGTGCTCTCTTTGATTAGTCAAATCATAGGAGCTTTTCTGGCAGTCACCGCAGCGGCTGTCATCTTAGAATCGCCTAAAAAACATATTGTTACAGCAGCTATTGTAGGAGCTGTAGGTTGGGCAGTTTATTTGCTTTGTATTGATGCACTAGGATCTGTTGGAGCTACCTATATTTCAGGATTAGTGATTTCAACGCAATCGCATATTTTCTCGCGCATGTTTAAAGTTCCAGTAACTATTTTCTTTCTTCCTGGATTTTTCCCGTTGGTACCAGGTTCGGGTATGTATTTAACGGTCTATGAATTTATTCAAGGCAATACTAATTTAGCACAAGCGCACCTGCAGAATACCATCCAAATAGCAGGGATGATTGCCTTGGCAATTTTCACTGTTGATACCATTTTCAAAGTAATCAAAAGGACACAGCAACTAAAAAACACACATTAAACTCATTGAAGAAGCCAAGAACCTAAATTGCGTTCTTGGCTTCTTAACAGTTATTTATCAGTCAAGTGAACGCGTTAACGACTAGTAGCAGAGTGAATATAAGACTCAACAAGTTTCGTGTATTCATTCATCAGGGCTTTAATGATTGGATTGGATGTAGAGGGTAAAGTTAGTGTTTCAATCGATTGGATGGGTAATATATTATTCCCAGTACCTGTAATAAAAGCTCCATCAATTTCAGCTAATTTTGAAACAGGGATGGTTTCTTCTAAAACCTCAAAGCCCAACGTTTCACATAAAGCTAACGTTTTTTTTCGAACAATACCAAGTAATACATTCTTAGCAGGCGAGGTGTACAGTTTATTCTGCTTAACAATAAATAAATTTGAACGGCTGCCTTCAGTAACATGATTGTCTTGATCGACGAGTAACACTTCATAAGCTTGCTGTTTTTCTCGTTCAGCTAAAACTCTTTTTTGATAATCATTTCGTACGGTTTTGATATTTGGATCTATTCTTTCCATTTTCAATAAAGTTGTATGCATACCATTTAGGTAATACTCTTGTGGCGGGTAAGTCGTTT
Source organism: Carnobacterium jeotgali MS3 (assembly GCF_000745125.1). GTDB lineage: Bacteria > Bacillota > Bacilli > Lactobacillales > Carnobacteriaceae > Carnobacterium_B > Carnobacterium_B jeotgali. The sequence continues at coordinate 196,391 of NZ_JQNF01000010.1, read as the reverse complement.
TCGTAAAGAAAATTAACAGTCCTTTTGAAGCAGTTAAAATAAGTTTGATATTCTTATTAGAAACTTGATTTACAGAAATCAATTGATAAATCCGTTGCGTTATAGACTCATCAGAATCAGTTAAGGTTAAATTTGTAGCGGCAGCGGATGCTTTAAACCTTTCTAAGTGATCTTCTAAAAAAAGAGCGACCCCTTGTTGAACACGGATAACCTCATAAATCATTTTTCCATCCAGTTGGTTAAAAATAGTGCTATTTTCGGTTGCTTTTTTTTGGTCATTTATAAAATAAAAGGTCTCTTCTACTTGTTCCATAATAATCTCCCTTTTGTATGAACGCATGAACTGTCATATTTCTTCTATTGTAATCAACTTATTACAGGATTAGCAAGAATTATATTAGTATAGTACAGCTGGATTAATTATAATGAGGTATATCGTTTATTATATGAATATCTGAAGGAGGATTAAATATGTTAGAAGAAATAAAAATCTTGTTGGAAAGCCATAGAGTGAAACCGCTTAATAATCAACGCCATTTTGCAGTACTGATTCCTTTAATTGAAGTAGATGAGGAGATGCATCTTTTATACGAAGTACGCAGTAAAAGTATCTCTCAACCGGGTGAAACGTCTTTTCCTGGTGGAAGAGTCGAAAAAGGGGAAACGTATAAAGAAGCAGCTATCCGTGAAACAATGGAAGAATTATCTCTTTCTAGAGACGCCATTCAAATTTTAGGCGAAATGGATTATATTGTGAATGAGCACCTCGTTATTCGAGCTTTTGTGGGAGAAGTGAAAAAGATAAGCGTGAAGGATATTCAATTTAATGAAGAGGTAGATGAAGTCTATACTGTGCCGTTAAATTATTTTTTAACTCACGAGCCGGTATATTATACTGCAAATGTTAAATTGGAACACGAAAAAGGGTTTCCTTATGAGCTGATTCCTGGAGGTGAAAAATACAATTGGAAGCAAGGAAAGCATGCTGTCCCATTCTATAACTTGAGCAATCATACAATCTGGGGATTCACGGCTAATCTGACGGATCGCTTCGCACGATTGTTGAAAGAGTACAAAAGGGAGGGTGATTTATAGCAATCATGTAGGAATTGTAAAAAACAAGTAAGAAAATTGTACATTTTTTTTCGTTTACGGTATGATATATCGTGTATGATGCAATGGGTTACATACAGTCAAAATACAACAGAATTCATTGGTCTAAAAAGAAGCAGGTAGTTAAGAGGGGGATATAATATGTTTTTAGCATGGAAAGAAATTAAGTATTCAAAAACCAGATTTGCATTGATTATTGGGGTTATGGTATTAGTATCCTATTTGGTTTATTTTTTAACAGGGTTAGCATATGGTTTAGCGCAAGATAATCGAACAAGTGTGGATAAATGGGAAGCAGATGCGATTGTTTTGACGGACGAATCAAATACCAATATCAATATGTCTATGTTGACATTTGAACAAGCAAAAGAAGTAAAAGCAGATGAAACTGCGTTACTTGGTTTAGCGCCTAGTGTTATTAGAAAAGTTGGCGAGACAGGCGAATCTTCAAAAATAAATGCAACATTTTTTGGTATTGATCCAGATGAATTTATTATGCCCGAAGTCATAGATGGACGAGCATTTGAAACTGATGATGAAGTGGTTGCTGACATCAGTTTAAATAAAGAAGATGGCATTGAATTGGGAGATGAGGTTCAACTTGCTGGAAGCGATAAAGAAGTAAAAGTAGTTGGATTTACTGAAAATGCTAAGTTTAATGTGGCACCGGTATTGTACACTACGATTGACTCATACCAAGAAGTACGCTTTGAAGCAAGTGATGATTCAGAAAATGGTCGAATCAGTGCAGTAGTTGTTCGTGACTCTTCAGATTCTTTTAAAAAAGTTGTTGCAGATGCTGACGATTTAGTTGCGTATTCTATTGGGGATTACATCTTTAAAATACCTGGATACAGCGCTCAAGTCTTAACATTCGGTTTAATGATTGGTTTCTTAATCGTAATCGCCGCAGTCGTTATTGGAATATTTATCTATGTATTGACTTTACAAAAAACAAGTATGTTTGGAGTAATGAAAGCACAAGGAATCTCTTCAGGCTATATCGCTAAATCTGTAGTTGCACAAACATTCTTATTATCTACTATTGGTGTGGGAATAGGCTTGACTTTAACGGTTATCACGTCATTTGTTCTGCCAGCAGCAGTTCCATATAGCACAAATTGGCTATTTATTGCAGGAATAACAGCATTGCTTATTGTTATAGCTGTTTTAGGAGCATTATTCTCAGTACGGACAGTCGTTAAAATCGACCCATTAACAGCAATTGGATAAAGGAGGAAAACAAAAATGAAATTAATAGAATTGGATAACGTAAGCCGTTCTTTTGGTGAAGGACACAAACGAATAGAAGCATTAAAAAACACCACTTTTTCTGTAGAAGAAGGCGAGTTCGTTGCTATTATAGGTCCCAGTGGATCTGGTAAAAGTACCTTATTGACAATTATTGGAGGATTACAAAAGCCTTCAAATGGAACAGTAGAAATTAACGAAAAACCATTTAGTGATGTGAGTGAAAAAGAACGTGCAGCTTTAAGATTCAAAGAAATCGGTTTTATTTTGCAAGCGTCAAACTTAGTTCCATTTTTGACTGTGAAAGATCAACTAAACTTAGTCAATAAAGTTGAAAAATCAAAAGTGAAGAAAGAAAAACAAAAAGAACTGTTAGAAGAATTAGGAATTTATGATTTGAGAGATAAATACCCAAGTGATTTGTCTGGCGGAGAACGTCAACGTGTTGCGATTGCGCGTGCTTTGTATCATGAGCCTTCTGTTATTTTAGCAGATGAACCGACTGCTAGTTTAGATTCTGAAAAAGCCTTTGAAGTAGTTGAGATATTAGCACGTGAAACGAAAATTAAAAAGAAAGCAACCATAATGGTTACTCATGATGAGCGTTTGATTAGCCATTGTGACAAAGTTTACGTGATGAAAGACGGCGTTTTAACGTTGAGAGAAACTAATTAACGTGAGTATTACAATTGAAATGAATGGACTAGATGGAAGGGGAAAAAATAATGGATGAATCAATATTCGTTCGATCTTTAGAAGACCAACTGTGCTTTGAAGTATACAAAGCTTCCAACGGATTTTCAAGAATGTATGGAAGAGCCTTGAAGCCATTCGGTTTAACTTTTCCTCAGTATCTTGTTTTGTTAGCGCTATGGGATGAAGATCATGTCTTTATAAAAAACATAAGCGATCGTATAGGTATGAGTATAGGAACAATGAATCCAATCTTAAATCGGTTGAAAACTCAAGGATGGATTGAAAAAGTAATATCAGATACGGACAAGCGAGCAGTAGTAGTGACGTTAACTGAGAAAAGTCAGCAATCTAAAAAAGCTATATCAAAAGCTATTTTGAATGAAATTATTCAGTGTAACATGGAAGATATAAGCAATGATGCTTTTGTAAAAGGTTTGAAGTCTTTAAACCATGAATTTGAATGGTTAGAAGAGAAAAATAATTAAGTTGAACTCAGGCTAAAAATAGGAACCATACAAATATAAATTAGGGGGAAGACTTTTTGAGTAAAAAAATAGCGGTTATTGGGGCTGGTGTAGCCGGTTTAGCCAGTGCTATCCGGTTGCAACATGAAGGATATGAAGTAGAGATATTTGAAAAAGAAGCCATTCCAGGCGGAAAAATGAATCGGATTGAAAAAGACGGATATACATTTGATTTAGGCCCAAGCTTAGTAATGATGCCTGAGATTTATAAAGAAGTTTTCGAATTGGCAGGAAGAAATCCAGATGATTATATTCCTATGACCAGACTCGATCCTATGTATTCAGCGTTCTTTGGGCCAGAGGAAAAAGATCGATATGATGTATCTTCAGATCTTGTTAAATTGATAGCTTCACTAGAAAATCTTAGCGATGAAGATGCAGAAGGATTTTTAAGTTATTTGCAAGATATTTATGGGCGTTTTATCGTGGCGAAAAATCACTTTTTACAACGACCTTTCAGAAGTGCGTTAGATTTTTATAACCCCTTTATGATTAAGCAAGCGCTGAAGTTGAAAACATTTGATACGGCTAGTCATTCTATCGGTAAATTCGTAAAAGACAAACGAATGCAGCAAATGTTAAGCTTTCAAACCCTTTATATAGGTGTTTCACCTAATAATGGACCTTCTCTTTATTCGATCATTCCAATGATTGAATTCCTTTACGGTGTTTGGTTCATTAAAGGCGGCATGTATACAATGGCTAAGTCAATGGAACGTTTATTTTTAGAATTAGGTGGAAAAGTAAACTATAATAGTCCAGTAGAAAGTATTTTGATTCAAGATAAAAAAGCTTATGGGATCAAACTGAAAGACAAAGAAGTACTAACGGATTTTGTTTTATGTAACGCTGATTTTCCTTATGCTATCAAGAATTTAGTGCAAGACAAAGCTGCAAAAGGCAAATATACGGACAAAAAAATTGATAGTATGAAGTATTCTTGTTCTTGTTTTATCTTGTACCTAGGGATGGATCGTAAATATGATCAGGTTGATCAATTGCATAACTTTGTATTTACAGAAGATCTAGATAAAAATCTTGAGGATATTTTTGATGGAAAATTATTAGATAAACCCTCTTACTATTTATATATGGCTTCAAAAATGGATCAATCTATGGCACCAGAAGGCAAAGATGGATTGTATCTGTTAGTTCCCGTTTCAGATCTTTCGACAGCAGATTACGAATGGAATGAAGAAACGATTCAGTATTACCGTTCACAAGTATTGGACTCGCTTAAAACCCTAAAAGGTTTTGAAAATGTTGAAAATGAGATTGTATCGGAAACGTATATGACACCATTAGATTTTGAAGAAAAATTCAATGCCTATAATGGAGCATGTTTTGGATTGAGACCTAATTTGTTACAAAGCAATCATTTTAGACCACAAGCAAAAGCAAAAAATTGTGAAAATCTTTATTTTGCCGGAAGCAGTACCCATCCAGGTGCAGGTGTCCCAATTGTCTTGTTGTCTGCTAAGATAGCTGTAGGAGAATTGTTGCTAGATGACCGTGGCGTTAAATACTAATGGGTTGAAGAAAGTAGATGAATAAAAGCTAGGAGGGGCGGAATATGGAATTAAACAAACAAGAAACCATAAAACAAGATTACCAGTACTGTGAAAATATTATTAAACAGCACTCCAAGAGTTTTTATTATGCTTTCTCACGTTTGCCTAAAGCTAAGGCACAAGCCATATTTGCGATTTACGCCTTTTGTAGGCGAGCCGATGATGAGGTAGATTTAGCAGAAACAGCACAAGAACAGTTAGCAGCAGTGGAGACGCTTGAAAAAGAATTGGCTCTATTTGAAAAGGGACAGCCAATTGATCATCCAGCTTGGAGAGCGTTAACTGATGTGTTTGAACGATATGATATGGATATTCAACCGTTTTATTATCAATTAACGGGTCAAAAAATGGATATTCAATTTAGTATGCCTGAAACGATGTCAGACTTAGAAAAGTATTGTTTTTATGTCGCTGGCTCAGTGGGGCTTATGTTGTTGCCTGTACTAGCTTCTGAAACGGATAAAGATCTTACGCAAACAGCTGTAAATCTAGGGTTAGCCATGCAATTGACTAATATATTGAGAGATATAGGGGAAGATTTTCAAAATATTGGACGTGTGTATATTCCTATTTCAGAATTAGAAAAGGAAAACTATTCTATTCAAGAGTTGAAGGAAAAAAAAGTGAATGATAAATTTATTCGTATTTGGGAAAGATTGGCTCAACGCGCTGAAGAACTTTATGATAATATTCAATCGGATTATCGCTACTTTGATGAAGATAGTCGTTTTCCGGTTGAATTATCAGCTAATATTTATAGAGGTCTGCTAAATGCGGTGCGAAAAAATAAGTACGATTGTTTTACAAAACGTAATTATGTTTCTAAAATGGAGATGCAGCGTATTTACCAAGCAATAAAATAAGAAATTGTCCTTGACGAATGAGCACGATGTTTGAGTCTGGGGCTTTTCTTATACAATAAAGTACATGAGGAGTGTTTGAATATGTCATCTCAAAAAAAATCAGTCATTGTTATTGGCGGAGGATTAGGCGGAATTTCGGCAGCTATTTCACTGGCCCAGAGTGGGTATAATGTATCGCTTTTTGAACAAAATGATCATCTTGGAGGCAAGTTAAATCGTTTAGAACAAGACGGTTTTGGTTTTGATCTAGGTCCATCAATCCTAACAATGCCTCACGTATTTGAAAAATTATTTACAGACAGTGGACGTAAGATGGATGATTATCTTTCTATCATTCAATTAGATCAACAATGGAGATCATTCTTTCCAGATGGTTCAGTTATTGATTTGTATGGTGATTTAGAGAAAATGTCTCGTGAAAATAAAGAGTTAAGTGAAAAGGATCTGAATGAGTACAAAGAGTTCTTGTCTTACGCTAAAAAATTATACGATGCGACTGAAAAAGGCTATTTTGAAAAGGGATTAGACAAAACAGGAGAAATTTTTCGTGTGCATGGGTTAATAGGGGCGATGAAAGATTTTGATTATTTTTCATCCATGTATGATGCTATTGAAAAAAGAATCAGTAATCAAAAAGTCAGAGACATGCTGGCTTATTTTATAAAATACGTCGGTTCGTCCCCCTATGATGCTCCAGCAGTCTTAAATATGATGATTTATATGCAACATGCTCAAGGTGTTTGGTATGTACCAGGTGGGATGCATAAAATTGCAGACGGGCTGGTTAAATTAGCTGGCGAATTGGGCGTGGAATTTCACACCGGTAAAGCCGTTACTTCATTACTTAAAGATAACCAAAATCAAATTCAAGGCGTCCAATTTGCAGATGGTTCGTTAAAAAAGGCTGATTATTATGTTTCAAATATGGAAGTTATTCCAGTTTATAAAAAATTATTGAATGAAGATACGGATTTTATTGATAAATTAGAAAAGAAATTTGAGCCTTCAAGCTCTGGCTTAGTGTTGCATTTAGGTGTAAGTAAAGAATATCCTCAGCTTGCGCACCATAATTTCTTTTTCTCAGCTGATCCAGCTCACCATTTTGATACAGTATTCAATAAGCACGAACTACCGGAAGATCCTACTATTTATTTAGTAAATGTGAATAAAACTGACCCAACTCAATCTAAACCAGGACATGAAAATATCAAAATATTGCCTCATATTCCTTATATTCAAGACAAACCCTTCACTCAAGAAGACTACTTGCAATTGCGTGAACGAGTCTTGATCAAATTAGAGAAGATGGGTTTAACAGATTTGCGACAACACATTGTGACGGAGGATATGTGGACACCGGATGACATTGAAAAAACCTATGGATCGCACAAAGGATCAATTTATGGCACCGTATCTAACCGCAAAAAAAATCATGGATTTAAACATAGTAAACACAGTGAAAAGTATGACAATCTTTATTTTGTTGGAGGCACTGTAAATCCAGGTGGAGGTATGCCTATGGTTACTATGAGTGGTCAACAAGTTAGAGATAAAATCGTGCAAAGAGACCAAGAAAATGACTGAATCAATAAGAATTTACAAACAAAAGTTAAAGTGGACGATTATTCAACAGCAGCAGAAAAGAAGAGTGGTTGAAACAAGTCTTTCAGATATCAACTACCGCAAACAACAATTGTTTACTTTTCAGTTAATGTTAGAAGAGAATCAAACGGAATTGTTGAATGCGCTTTATGAAGATTTGGGCAAATCACCTGAGGAAGCTTATGCTTCTGAAATTGCAGTATTGCTTCAAGAAATCGACTTTTTGAAACGTAAACTCAATCAATGGCAAAGAACTAAAAAGAAGCATCACATTAGATTGAGTTCAATTAGCAAAACAAGTATCCAACATCATCCTTATGGATCGGTACTGATTATTAGTCCTTGGAATTATCCTTTACATTTAGCACTTCTTCCTGCAATTGGGGCAATGGCAGCTGGAAATAGTTGCTTCATTAAACCTTCAGAATATGCACCTGCAACAGCCAATTTAATTGCACGATTAGTTGAACAGTATTTTTCACCGGATAATTTAGTGGTTGTTACTGGAGATGCTTCAGTGGCTAGTGAGTTATTAGAGTTGCCATGGGATTTCATTTTTTTTACTGGAAGTAAAAAGGTGGGGTCAATTGTTCATAAAGCTGCAGCTGCAAGACAGATTCCAATTGTGCTGGAATTAGGTGGAAAAAATCCTTGTATCGTTGACGAAACAAATCTAACTCCGACAGTTGTTCAACGTATCATTTGGGGTAAATTTTTAAATGCAGGACAAACTTGTATCGCTCCTGACACGGTTTATATCCATGAGTCTGTTTACACTAAATTTCTCCAACTAGCGACTGATCAAATCAAAACATTCTATGGAACTCAACCGATTCACCATTCGAATTTCGGCCGGATTGTTCATGATAAACAAGTTGAAAAATTAAAGAATTATTTGGAACAAGGAAAAATCTATTATGGTGGGCATGTAGATACTGCTAATCGATTTATTGAACCAACACTATTAACCGATATTCCAATGGATAGTTCGATTTTACAAGAAGAAATATTCGGTCCAATTTTGCCAATTATTCCTTATACCGATTTAACAACCTTAGTTCATCAATTGAAAGATTATCCTGATCCGTTAGCTGTATATGTGTTCAGTAAAGATAAAGAAACTAGTCAATTTTTGAAAAGAGAATTGCGTTCAGGAGCGTTCAGTTTAAATCAAGTAATTTTACATGCTGTCAGCTCACATAGTCCTTTTGGTGGAGTCGGAGCAAGTGGTTTTGGGCGCTATCATGGAATGGCTAGTCTAGCTACTTTTAGTTATTTGAAGATGGATTATGAAAATATTTTGCCTTTCAATAGCCAAAAACAATACCCACCATATCAAACAAATGATTTGAATTTGCTTCGTAAATGGAGGCGTTGGTTATTTTAGAAGTGGAAAGTATCGTAATCGTTTTTTGTGTTTTGACAGCCCTAGCTCTCGTTAGTGGTTTCCTTATGCTTTGGAAAGTTCCTTTAGCACTCAAGAAAGAGCAACAGCTAAGTTTTGGAAAAACGGTATCCATTATTATTCCTGCTAGAAATGAAGAAAATCGTTTGCCCAAATTGCTAAAGTCATTAAAAGAACAATCCGTCTATAACATAGAAATAATAGTAGTCGATGATGATTCAAAAGATCAAACGGTTGCGATTGCTAAAGGTTATGGCGCTAAAGTAATCCAGAGAGCGAGTTCTGAGGAAGATATTGGGAAATCCGCTGCTTGTTGGCGTGGAGCCCAAAAGGCCAATGGAGATTGGTTACTCTTTTTAGATGCAGATACGTGCTTTGAAAATCAATTTAGCTTACAACATTTACTAAATACGTATCAAACGGTTGGTGGAGATGGCATTCTATCTTTTCAGCCTTATCATAAAATAACCCATTTATACGAAAATATGTCAGCCGTTTTTAATATTATTTTAATGGCTGGAATGAATACTTTTACACCTATAGGTGATAAACTTAAAACAGCTGGATCTTTTGGTCCCTGTATTTTGTGTACAAGTGAAGAGTATTTTAGTGTGGGCGGTCACAAAGAAATACAAGGGGCAATCATGGATGATTTAGCTTTAGGAGAGTTATTCGCCAAGAAGGACTTCCCAGTTCGTTGTTACAGCGGAAAAGAAACCATTTCTTTCCAAATGTATCCAGAAGGAATGAAAACATTGGTAGAAGGATGGACAAAGAGCTTCGGGACTGCGGCACAATCTACTCATCCAATAGTCACGTTAATGATATCAAGCTGGATTAGCGGAAGCTTTTTCTCTATGATTGCATTAATTGGCGCGTTGAGTACAACCCACTATAGCCTGTTAGTAGCAACTAGCCTTTTGTGTATCTTGTACCTAACGCAGTTTTATTGGTTGGCCAGACGAGTAGGGAACTTTAAGTTTTATGCGCTTGTCTTCTATCCGTTCCAATTTTTATTTTTTGTTGGATTGTTTGTCTGGTCACTTATTTTAACAAAAGTTTTTCACCGGGTGAAGTGGCGAGGGCGTAATATAGAAGTATAGTGGAGGGAAAATGCAATGCAGCTAATAGAATTATCTGTTTTCTGGACCATCGTTGTTGATAGTGTCGCTTGGCTTTTTTTTCATTTAGCTATTTCTATGTTTACGTTGAGTTTACCTGACCACTTTTTTCAAAAAAATTCCTTACTGTATCGAACTAGGAAATGGGAAGCTGAAGGACAATTTTGGCAAAACCATTTTAATGTTAAGAAATATGCCAAATATATTCCCGAAGGTTCTCGTATTTTAGGAAGTGGCTTTTATAAAAGAAAGTTGCAACAGAAAGAAATGAACTATTTAGAAACCTTTATAATCGAAACAAAAAGAGCAGAACTCACTCATTGGCTTTCAATTCTGCCTTCAGGATTGTTTTTTTTCTGGAATCCCGTTTGGGCAGGGTGGATCATGGTTATTTACGCATTGATGTTTAATGTACCGATTATATTAGTGCAGCGCTATAATCGACCACGCCTAGAAAAAGTATTCAACCGTAAAAAAGAAAAATACGAACAAAAAAACGCTCATTCTAGCAGTATAGAATGAGCGTTTTCTTGTTTAGAAGAGACTTAAAAAAACTAAGTTAATTCCCTATATGGTCAGTAGAGATAAATGACCGATTAGTATGGGTATTTGGAGGAATTATGATGGGAGGCTTAATTATTGGATTTTGATCAATGATCATAAGGCTTATCAAAGAACGGGAATTGATCCAAAGCGCATTTCTGTAGTAGGATACGGTGAATGCCGACCAAAAGCAGATAATAAAACAGAAGAAGGCCGGGTCGATAGTTTGATTTTAACTAGTGAGTACAATGATACTGAACAAACAACACAATAAGAAAAGAGTGAAACTTCGCTCTTTTTTTATTGTGTTGTTTTTTTTTGAATGTAAATAGTTGACAAAAAACGATTACGAATGTAAACTATAAATATAGAACGATTACGAATGTAGTCGAAAGGAGTGAAACTTAATGATTAGTAACATTCAACCGAATATTTCCGATGCTGAATGGGAAATCATGCGAGTAGCTTGGACGAACCAAACGGTAACGAGTAAGCAAATTACAGCAATAGTAAAAGAAAAAATGAATTGGAAACAAGCGACGATAAAAACATTGATTGGTCGACTCGTTGATAAAGGCATGTTGCAAACAGAAGCTGTTGGCAATAAGTATTTGTACAGCCCGTTAATTACTGAAGAAGAAAGTTTGAAAAGTAAAACCAACGATTTTTTTGATCAGGTCTGCAATCGAAAAGTTGGACAAACAATTGCCAATCTTATTAGTGAAGCAACGTTAAGTCACGCAGATGTAAAAATGTTGGAAGAGCTTTTAAAAGAAAAAAGAAACGAAGCAGTCGATGTCGTTTCATGCGATTGTATTCCTGGTCAATGTGATTGCCAAAACCATCAGCACTAAAAAAAGGAGTGGATAAAGGTGATTGAGAAATCATTTACGATTGAAGGTATGAGTTGTGCATCTTGTGCGCAAACAATTGAAAAAGCAACTAAGAAATTACCGGGAGTTCAAGAATCAAGTGTGAATTTAGCTACTGAAAAAATGCATATTCGTTACGATGAAGCGAGTCTGACATACAAAGACATTCAAGAAGTAGTCAGTCAATCCGGCTATAAAGCTTTAACAAATACAAAGCAGAAAACATTTGTAATTGAGGAAATGACCTGTGCGTCTTGTGCTCAAACAGTTGAAAAAGCTACTGGTAAATTGCCTGGTATAGTAAGTGCAAGTGTCAATTTTGCTACAGAAAAAATGTCGGTCCAATATGACCCAGATCAGTTAGTCTTATCGGATATTACAAGTGCTGTCAAAGATGCGGGTTATGAAGCTCATGAAGAAATTGAAACACGAGATGCGGTAGACGTGGATCGTGAGAAAAAGGCTCAACACATAAAAAATATGTGGCAACGTTTTTGGATTTCAGCAGTATTTACGATTCCGTTATTGTACATTTCAATGGGACATATGTTAGGAATGCCTTTACCTGAAGCAATAGATCCCATGATGAATGCTGGAACGTTTGCTTTAACGCAATTGATTTTAACCGTGCCAGTTGTATTTTTAGGAAGAGAATTCTTTAAAGTAGGCTTTAGAGCGTTATTCAAAGGTCACCCAAATATGGATTCGCTCGTCGCATTAGGAACGAGTGCAGCCTTCTTGTATAGCTTGGTTGCTACGATAGGAATAATAATGGGAAATACTGATTTAGCGATGGAACTTTATTATGAATCTGCGGCAGTTATTTTGACATTAATCACCCTCGGTAAATACTTTGAAGCTCTTTCAAAAGGAAAAACTTCTGAGGCCATTAAGAAATTAATGGGACTTGCTCCGAAAAAAGCTAGCGTGATACGCAATGAACTAGAGGTTGAAGTCACCATTGATGAAGTACAAGTAGGTGACATTATTATCGTCAAACCAGGTGAAAAGATGCCGGTCGATGGAGTCGTTGTTGAAGGAATCACTTCAGTAGATGAGGCAATGCTGACAGGAGAAAGTATACCGGTTGAAAAAACAATCGGCGATGCAATCATTGGAGCAAGTATCAATAAAAACGGGACAATTCAATACAAAGCAACGAAAGTCGGAAAAGATACAGCTTTATCTCAAATCATTAAACTGGTTGAAAATGCACAAGGTTCAAAAGCGCCGATTGCCAAACTAGCTGATATTATTTCGGGTTACTTTGTACCAATCGTTATCGTTTTGGCCGTTTTATCAGGTTTGGCTTGGTATTTGGCAGGCGAGTCTGGCGTATTTGCTTTAACGATTGCAATCTCCGTATTAGTCATCGCTTGTCCATGTGCACTAGGTTTAGCGACACCGACAGCAATTATGGTTGGTACCGGAAAAGGTGCAGAACACGGAGTATTAATTAAAAGTGGTGGAGCGTTAGAAAAAACACACAAAATCCAAACGATTGTTTTTGATAAAACGGGTACAATCACAGAAGGCAAGCCTGTAGTCACCGATATCGTAACAGTTAATGACCTGGCTGAAGAAGACTTGCTGATTCTTGCAGCGTCTGCTGAAAAAGGGTCCGAACATCCACTAGGAGAAGCCATTGTTCATGGTGCAGAAAATAAAGGATTAACATTTCTTAAGATACAATCGTTTAATGCGCTGCCAGGGCATGGTATTGAGGTGAACATTGAGAATCAGTCTATCTTATTAGGAAATAAAAGACTCATGCTAGACCGTGGTATTTCGCTTGATTTAGTAGAAATGACAGCTGATACACTAGCTGGAGAAGGAAAAACGCCAATGTATATTGCTAAAGACGGTCAAATGGCTGGGATTATTGCTGTTGCAGATACTGTAAAAGAAAATAGTTTGAAAGCTATTGAGAAATTGCATAAAATGGGACTAGAAGTAGCTATGATTACTGGTGACAATAAACGAACAGCCGAAGCGATTGCCAAACAAGTTGGAATAGACCGGGTATTAAGTGAAGTAGTACCAGAAGAGAAAGCAAATGAAGTTAAAAAATTACAAGCAGAAGGAAAAATCGTTGCGATGGTTGGAGACGGTATTAATGATGCTCCTGCTTTAGCACAAGCGGATATCGGAATCGCTATTGGAACAGGTACAGATGTCGCTATGGAATCTGCTGATATTGTGTTGATGAGAAGTGATTTGATGGATGTACCAACTGCTGTTGAATTAAGTAAAGCTACTATCAAAAATATCAAAGAAAATTTATTTTGGGCATTTGGCTACAATGTTCTTGGGATTCCGATAGCAATGGGATTCTTGCATGTCTTTGGCGGACCGTTATTAAATCCAATGCTAGCTGGAGCAGCAATGAGTTTTAGTTCAGTATCTGTCTTGATTAACGCTTTGCGCTTGAAAAGATTTAAACCCGCTGTTAAATAAAAGCTTAAAAAACACTTGAAAGAAATGGAGCGATGAAGAATGAAAAAAGAATTAACGATTGAAGGCATGAAATGTGATGGTTGTGCCAGTACAGTAGTTGAAAAGTTGGAGTCTATTGACGGGGTTGAACGTGTAGCGGTTGATTTAAAAACTAAACAAGCTATCGTTGAAAGCCAAAATGAAATTGATGAAGCAGAATTTAACCAAGCACTAAGCGGCACAAATTATCAAGTAGCTAAATAATTATGAAGTAAGGCTGGATTAATCCAGTCTTTTTTTTATTTTAAATGAATCAACTTGCTAGATAAACTAAAGAAGAGTAACATATTGAGTAATATTTAGGAGGAATGAAGATGGGAATCGATAACGAATTATTAGTAGAATTTAAAAACAGATTTGATGCAAATAGCACAAATCAAGTCATTAAAGGTGCAATAGCAAAAGTCGGTATTGATGACGCTTCTTTAGACAACAATGTATTAAGACGACACTCTTTTGAGTTTTCAAATGAAACAAAACGTGGCACGATAACAAATCAAAAATCTAGTGGCCGGTGTTGGATGTTTGCGGCTTTAAATACCGCTCGTGTTGACACAATGAACAAATTAAATATGGAAAGCTTTGAGTTTTCTCAAAACTATACGCTTTTTTGGGATAAATTAGAAAAAGCAAATTATTTCTTGGACAGCATTTTAGAAACGCTAGATGAAGCCCAAGATTCTAGAATTATTGCTCATCTATTGATGGATCCAGTTCAAGATGGCGGACAATGGGATATGTTTTCAGGCTTATTAGAAAAATATGGTGCTGTTCCTAAATCAGTTATGCCGGAAACGTTTCATTCTTCTAACACAAGCAAATTAAATGCAGTACTAACATCTAAATTAAGAGAATTTGCTTATCAACTACGTGAAGGACATAAAACAGGATTGACCTTAAATGAACTGACAGCTAAGAAAGAAACGATGTTATACTTCATTTATAGCGTACTGGTAAAATCTCTGGGAGAAGTTCCTGAAACATTCGCTTACACATACCGAGATAAAGATGGCGAATACCGTCGCATTCAAGATAGTACACCACAAAATTTTTTCAAAGAGTATGTGGGTTGGGATTTGACGAATTTGGTTAGCTTGTTAAATGCGCCAACTGAAGATAAACCTTTCGGAAGAGCGTATACGGTTAAATATTTAGGAACCGTTAAAGAAGCTAAACCGATTCAATACATCAATGTTCCAATTCAAGCTTTAAAAGCAGCAGCAGTGGCTTCTATTAAAGATGGCCAACCTGTATGGTTTGGCTGTGATGTAGGCAAAATGTTGGTAAAAGATGTTGGAATTATGGATGAAAAAAGTTACAGTTATGAGTTGACGCTAGGCGAAGGCAATGGATTAACAAAAGCTCAACGCTTAGATTATGGGGACAGCTTATTGACACATGCAATGGTCTTTGTTGGAGTAGACTTAGATGAACAAGGTCAACCCTTAACATGGAAGGTCGAAAATAGCTGGGGAGACAAAGCTGGTAAAAAAGGCATTTATTCTATGAGTGATAAATGGTTTGAAGAGTTTAATTATCAAATTGCAGTAGATAAGAAATACGTTTCTGAAGAATGGCTAAAAGCTTTAGATGAACCGATTATTGCATTAGAACCATGGGATCCTATGGGTGCTTTAGCGTTAGTGAAATAGAAATAAATAAGGGTGTGAAGGAAAGAACTTCATCCCCTTATTTATTTTGCTTTTAGAGGGTGAGAACGTGATATAATCTGTAATAGAAAAGAAAAAGAAGGGATGATTTCGGTGGCAAGAGAAAAGAAATTTTCAACAGAAGAGATTTACTTGCATACACATGAACTTCTGATAAAAGAAGGATACGAACATTTTTCGTTTAGTTTGTTAGCTAAATCTTTGCAGGTATCAAGAGCAGCCATTTATAAATACTATACGAATAAAGATGAATTAATGAATGATTATTTGATTTGTCAGATGGAACAAATGATGAAAGATTTTAATCATACTGAATGGTCTTTAAATTACTCTGAGCAGTTCGATCAATTATTTGAGTTGATCTTTAAGTACCGCGAAATCCACTTGATATCAAATGCTATTCCTCACAATAAAATCAAAATCAGTCCAGAAAATCAAAAGCGAAAAGAAATTATCTCTGCAGATGTACACGGTCATTTTTTTAAACACATTCAACAATTTATAAAAACGGGTAAAAAGAATGGACAGCTGAAAGAAGAATTACCAGATAGTTTAATTGTTAATATGATATTTCATAGCATCAACATACCAGACCATTCTAATTTAAGTCTGGAAGAAAAAGCGTATTTTATTAAACTAATCATAAAAAATGGTATTTTCACTATTTAAAGTGACACTTGTGTAACTTTGCTGTATACTACTTATTGTAAAGATAAGTATTCAAAGAAATGGGGTAGGATAAATGTTTTTAGCATTAAAAGAATTAAAGCATTCCAAAGGGAAATTTATGATGATTGGTTTAATTATCGTCTTTATTTCGTGGCTAGTGTTTGTATTATCTGGTCTTGGAACAGGATTATCTGATTTAGCAACTTCAACGTTAAAATATTCAGAGGCAGATTATGCTGTTTTTGAAGATGAAACGGATTTTAGTTTTTCAAAATCAATTCTTTCTGAATCTGTCGAGAAAGAGATTCTAAAACAAGAGGGCGTAGATGCTGTTGCTTCGATGGGGACTGTTTCTGCTTCTATCCGTTCAGCAGCTAGTGATGAAAAAAATGCCACTAAAACGGATGTCCTTATAGCAGGTATTCAGCCTGGATCTTTTATGGAGCCAACGGTTAATGCTGGTGAAAATTTGACTAGCAACAATTTAAACGGTGTGATTGTAGATGATTCACTGAAAGCAGATGGCTTTTCTTTAGGTGACGTGTTGGCAATCAATGGTTCCAATGAAGAAGTAGAAATTATAGGTTTTGTTCATAATCAAACATTAAATCATCAACCGGTCATATTTACGCAGATGGACAAATTTCGTGCGGTGAAGTATGCTGCACCTGGTTCAGATACAGGTATTGAAAATCCGGTTAATGGAATCTTAGTTCAAGGAACTGATGTAGATACAAAGAAAGTAGAAGAAGCTGTCGGTGAAATCGAAATGGGCACAAAAGATGAAGCGGTAAATGCAGTTCCAGGTTATGCAGCTGAGAACGGCACAATCACTATGATGCTGTGGTTTTTAATTATTATTTCAGCATTTATTATTGGCGTGTTCTTCTATGTATTAACTAACCAAAAAACGCAACAGTTTGGTGTATTAAAAGCTATTGGGGGAAGCAACTGGTTTGTCATCAAAACGGTTATTTCTCAAGTGTTTATTTTATCAGCAGTCAGCATTTTAGTAGGAATTGGATTGACCTATTTAACGGCTGCAGTACTACCTGAAGGAATGCCATTTAATTTGCAACTTCCAATGGTTGTGATCTATAGTATTGTGTTACTAATAATAAGTGTTTTAAGTTCGTTATTTTCTGTCATGAAAATTTCAAAAATCGATCCGCTAATAGCATTAGGGAGGGTGGAATAATGGCTAGTATTCAATTGGAAAATGTAACTAAACGCTATAAAGATAGCGAAAGAGAAACAATCGCTTTGGATCAGGTTTCTCTGACGGTAGATAAAGGAGAATTCGTGGCTATTATTGGGCCATCTGGTTCAGGAAAAAGCACTTTTTTATCTATTGCTGGAGCTTTATTGAAGCCAACTGATGGAGAAGTATTTATTAAAGATAAAGCTATTTCATCTTTAAATGAAAAAGAATTAGCACATGTACGTTTGGAACAAATTGGATTCATCTTGCAAACAGCGAACTTGATACCGTATTTGACAGTATTAGATCAACTGTTGGTAGTCGTAAAAATGAAAGGCGCTATCACTGAAGAAATGAAAAAAATAGCCACTGAATTATTAGAAGATTTGGGATTAGGTATGAAACTTAAAAAATATCCTAATGAACTATCTGGTGGTGAAAGACAACGTGTCGCTATTGCTCGTTCATTTGTAAATAATCCAGATATTATTTTAGCAGATGAACCAACAGCTAATTTAGATACAGCACGTGCACATGAAGTGGTACAATTGATTTCAAAAGAAGTGAAATCGCGTAACAAAGCAGCCATCATGGTTACACATGATGAACGCATGTTGAAATATTGTGACCGAGTTTACCGCATTGAAGATGGAATACTGAAAGAAGAATAAATAAATCAATACTAATAAAGAGAGTATCAATAATGAATTAGCTGGCAGATGTTCGGGATTGTTCCGAATCTGTGCCAGCTATTTTTTTTTGTGGAATAGACGGGGTAACTTGTGAAGCCATGGGAGCATTTTAAGCTTAAAGACCATAATCTTAAAACTTTTAAGCTTCAAACCAAACGTAATCGCTGAAGCGTCAACGCTCGGTAATTCGCATTGAATCCTTTACACGGCTACAAGCAACCCTATTCCTCCAGAAATTCCAGCTAATTATTTCAATGCATTTATCAACACCAATAGTTACAGACCTTTTTTTTGTTGAATAATTTTCAAATCAACTAACCACTTTTTTTTTTGATTAAAAAATGGTTAGAAATAAAAAAGTGTGTTAGGATAGTTAAGGAAGAATTTATTAAAAAGATAGATTTTTCTTTATATATAAGGAGTGAGAAAAAATGAAAAAAATTAAATTAGGATTAGTAACCAAATTACTAATAGCAATTGTTTTAGGTATTATTTTTGGTCAGTTGACTTTTTTACCAGATTTTATTATTGAGATACCCGTTACGATTTCCGCTCTATTTAGCAGTTTGCTAAGTTTTATTATTCCATTAATGATTGTTGGATTCGTAGTGATCGGGATTGCCGATTTGACACAAGGAGCTGGAAAGCTACTGGGAATCACCACATTGATGTCCTATTCGTCAACATTGATTGCTGGAGTTATTGCTTACGTTGTTGCGTTTAATATATTTCCTTTGTTTATAGATGCTAGTTTAAGCAAAGCCGTTATTGGTGAGCAGGCAAGTCTTGAACCGTTATTTTTAATTCCTTTAGAACCCCTAATGGATGTTACTTCTGCTATTGTTTTTTCTTTTATGTTTGGCATTTGTATTTCTTGGCTAAAAGGTCAAGGTAAAGGAGAAACAATGTACAACTTTTTTAGTGAATTTAGTCTAATCATTACTAAATTACTTAATTCACTGATAATTCCAGGATTGCCTATTTTTATATTTGGTAATTTTGTCAACTTGAGTTATACAGGAAGTGTTTTTTCAATACTTGCAATTTTTTGGAAAGTATTTATTGTTGTGATTAGTGTGCAGCTTATTCTTGTTTCCCTCTTTTTTATTATTGCAGGAATCTATACAAAGAAAAATCCGTTCACATTAATCAAAAATCAAATTCCAGGCTATGTAACGGCTGTTGGAACGCAATCCTCTGCGGCTACTATCCCTGTTAACTTAGAGATTGCTAAAAAGAATGGGGTATCCACTCAAATTCGTGAATTTATTATCCCTTTATGTGCGACCATCCATTTGTTGGGAAGTATTGTGACAGTCGTTTCATGCGTGACAGCAGTATTGTTGATGTACAATATGCCCGTACACTTTGGAATGATGGCCGGTTTTATTGCTATGTTGGGTGTAGCAATGGTGGCTGCACCAGGTGCACCAGGTGGGGGAATTATGAGTGCTTTACCTTTTATGACGATGGTTGGCATCGATCCGACTGGTGTACTGGGAAATCTTTTAATCACACTTTATTTGACACAAGATAGTTTTGGTACAGCTGCAAATGTTTCAGGCGACAACGCTATTGCAGTTATAATGGATAAAATTTACCACAAACATATTCTGAAAAAGACAAATTAAAAGCAAGTAAAGAAGAGGCGTTTAAGCTTATTTTTAAGCAAAACGTCTCTTTTTTATAGAAAAAAGGATGTTCAATAACAACTTGAATAAATCTACAAAATCAACCGAGAAAAATGGTAATATAAGGGTAAGTATTATTTGAGTTGAAACAAAGTGGAGGGATATAATTGGACTATAAAACAGATGTCATGATTGCACAAGAAGCTGAAATGGAACCAATAGTAGCGATAGCTAAAAAGTTAGGCATTAATGATGAGGCTATTGAACAATATGGTAAATACAAAGCTAAAATCAATGAAACAGAAATTACAGATTTGGATACTAGAAAAGACGGGAAATTGATTCTTGTAACGGCCATCACGCCTACACCTGCTGGAGAAGGCAAAACAACTACGGTAGCGGGATTGGGAGATGGACTTCAAAAAATAGGTAAGAAAGCAGCCATTGCTTTAAGAGAACCTTCATTAGGGCCAGTATTTGGTATGAAAGGTGGTGCAGCTGGTGGTGGATATGCTCAAGTAGTACCGATGGAAGACTTAAATCTGCATTTTACAGGTGATTTCCATGCGATTAGTGCAGCAAACAATTTGTTAGCTGCTATGTTAGATAATCATATTCATCACGGAAATACTTTAACTATTGATACACGAAACATTACGTGGAAGCGAGTAGTAGACATGAATGATCGTCAATTGCGTTATATTGTTGATGGTTTAAACGGCAAAACAAATGGTGTTCCACGCGAAGATGGATTTGATATTACCGTAGCTTCTGAAATTATGGCTATCTTATGTTTGTCTATGAATATGGATGAAATGAAAGAGAAGTTGAAAAAAATTATTGTAGGGTACACCGTTGCTGGGCAACCCGTTACAGCCGGAGACTTAAAGGCACATGGGGCGATGGCAGCCTTATTGAAAGATGCGTTGAAACCAAATTTAGTTCAGACTTTGGAACATACTCCTGCTTTTATTCATGGCGGTCCATTTGCTAACATAGCACATGGTTGCAATAGCATTAAAGCAACTAAATTAGCTTTGAAATACGCGGACTACGTTGTAACTGAAGCCGGCTTTGGTGCCGACTTAGGGGCAGAAAAATTTATGGATATCAAATGCCGGTTATCGGGATTGGAACCCTCAGCAGTCGTTGTTGTCGCAACAATTAGAGCATTGAAAATGCATGGTGGGATGGCTAAAAAAGAACTGAAGAAAGAGAACCTTTTAGCTCTTGAAGAAGGGTTGCCTAACTTAATAAAGCATATTGAAAATATGCAAACGGTATTTGGAATGCCAACTGTTGTAGCCATTAATAAGTTCCCCACAGATACGGCTGAAGAATTAGCTTTAGTAGAAGAAAAGTGCCTAGCGATGGGTGTTCGGGTCGTTTTATCAGATGTCTGGGAAAATGGCGGGAATGGCGGACAAGATTTAGCTAGAGCAGTTGTCGAGCTAGCAGATCAAGAGAGCACGTTAACTTACGCGTATGAATTAGAGGATTCATTAGTGGATAAAATGACTAAAGTTGTACAAAAAGTGTATGGTGGCGAAGGAATCGTATTAGCACCTGGAGTGAAAAAAGAAATCGCCAATTTAGAAGCGCTTGGATTTGGGAATATGCCTATCTGTATGGCGAAAACGCAATATTCGTTTTCAGATGATAAAAATAAATTAGGCCGTCCAGAAGATTTTACCGTTACAATAAAAAAAGTAAAAGTATCAGCTGGGGCAGGGTTTATTGTAGTTTTAACTGGAGATATCATGACGATGCCAGGGTTACCTAAAGTACCATCAGCCGAATCTATTGATGTTCTGGCTGATGGAAGAGTTATTGGATTATTTTAATTTCTTTATAGATTAAAGAAAGAAGGTTAAGACAATGAAAGAACAAACCATTGAGCAGTTTTTAACAGATTTATCCGCAAAACAATCTACTCCTGGAGCAGGTGGTGCCGCAGCATTAGTGGCTGCATTAGGCTCCTCTTTAGGTAGTATGGTTGGAAATTTCACACTGGGAAAGAAAAAATATCAAGCGGTTGAATCGGAAGTTGAGACGATTGTTGAAGAGCTAGAACAAATAAAATGGTGCTTGGAAGGGTTAATTCAAAAAGACGCAGATGCTTTTTATCCTTTAGCACAAGCGTATAAGCTGCCTAAATCAACACCAGCTGAAATAAACTACAAAGAAAAAGTCATAGAAGAAGCTTTAGTAGGCGCTTCAGTTGTCCCAATTGAAATAATGGAAAAGGCCTTAAGAGCAATTGAACTGCTGGAACAGATGTCAAAAATAGGCAATAAAATGTTGATTGCGGATGCGGGAACGGGCATTGTTTTTTGTAAAGCTGCTTTAGAAGGTGCTAGTTTGAGTGTTTACATCAATACAGCTTCGATGAAAAATAGGCAAAAAAAAGAAGCTTTAAACCTAAAAGCTGATCTGTTGCTAGAAAAAGGGACAATTCTCGCAACGAACGTTTATCAAAAAATCAGTCTGCTATACAAATCATCAAGCCAATAAAGCTTTAAGACTGGGAAAAGAAGGACAACCAATGACAGAAGAAATGACTAAACCTTTTTTGCGTCAGAAGATGATTTCTTTCTTGAAAAATATTTCTTCGGAAGAAAAAGTGGCTATTGAAAAAAAGTTAGAAGAAAACTTATTTAAATCCGAGGAGTGGAAAGCAGCCAAGCGTGTTGGGGTCACACTTTCTCAAGGATTTGAATGGAATACGTTAGGTGTTATTGAACGAGCATGGCAAGAAGGAAAAATTGTTTGTGCACCAAAGTGTGTTCCACAAACTAAGGCAATGATATTTTATGATTTCACTAGTTTAGAACAACTAGAAAAAGGCTTCTATAACCTCATCGAACCTAAAACTCAAGAGACAAAAGAAGTGAGTAAAACAGAAATTGATTTAGTATTGGTACCCGGGTTGGTTTTTGATACGAAAGGTTTTCGAATCGGGTTTGGTGGAGGGTATTATGATCGCTTTTTAACCGACTTTCCTAACCACACAGCTGCTCTTATTTATTCGAAACAACTAACCGCTGGATTTCCAATTGAGTCGTTTGACATACCTGTTCAAAAACTAATTACTGAAATAACTGACTGATAAAAAATAAACCAAAAAGACAGCTTACTTTGTCTTTTTGGTTTTTACTAATTGCTGAAACTTATTTTGATAAATCGATTCCCCAATAATCGTTGAATAAATCATACATTTTTGTCTGTTCTTTTTTCAATGAAATAGGACGATTAGTTTTATCTAAGAAGCAATGTTTACTTTCCCCAGTAGTTCGCAATACACCGGTAGCTTTATCTATTATCCTATAGGAAATAGTCAAACGAATACCGTTAAACTCTTCAATCTTAGGAATAATGAAGACACGGTCATTGTAGTAAACCATCGATTTATACGTACACGTGATTGCTAAAACAGGAATGATAATCCCCAGTTTTTCCATTTGATCATAACCAAAACCCAATTGATCCAATAAATTGGTTCTGGCTTCTTCAAACCACCGAATATAATTTGAATGGTGGATGATTCCCATCTGGTCTGTTTCATAGTATTGAGCTTGATGTTCGTATAAGTCAAAATTTGTTTGCATGATCTTACCTCATTCCTATCAATTGATTAATACAAGCATAGCATAAGTTGGAATGTTTTTTTAGCTAGCAAATAAAACAATTAAAAAGAGAGTTGGTTTTAGTTTCAACAGTTGGTGTTTTCAACGAATTATTCGTAGTATACTAGAAGCAATAGAGGATTATAAAGGAGAGTACTTATGCGATTATTACATACAGCAGACTGGCACATTGGGAAAATTGTCAATGAACTGTCGATGTTAGAAGACCAAGACTATTTTCTTGATCAACTCATAGAAAAATTAAAAACAGTAAAAGTAGATGCTGTGATTATGGCTGGAGATTTATATGACCGGGCCATGCCGTCAAAAGAGGCTGTTGCCTTAGCCAATAAGGTATTGACAAGACTGGTTCAAGAAGTTAACGTCCCCGTATTGGTGATAGCAGGTAACCATGATAGCAATGAACGGGTAGAATATGGGGCGGATTTATTAGCGACCAATCAGTTATACATTGAAGGAACCGTAAAAGAAAAGACACGAAAAGTAACCATTAAAGGAGTCAATTTTTATTTAATGCCTTTCGCAGACTATGCCTATATTCGGGAACTGCTACAAGATGAGTCCATTAAAAGTTTAGAAGATGCTGCTAGAGTGCAGATTGAAGCCATAAAAAAAGAAATGGATCCAACAGAAATCAATGTTTTAATTGCACATGGATACGTCATTAATTTGAGCAATGATACTTCTGAAACAACCGACTCAGAAAGGCCGCTTAGTATTGGAACAGCCGAATATGTTAGTGTTGAATTATTTGAGGCATTTGATTATGTTGCATTGGGACATTTGCATAAAGCTCAAAAAGTAAAACACGACCGGATACGTTACAGTGGGTCGATAATGAAATATTCAAAATCAGAAGCTGTCCATAAAAAACAACTATCTTTAGTGACGTTAGAAAAAAATCATGTTGAAATAGAACCCATTTATATCCAGCCTAAAAGAGATATGAGAGTCATAAAAGGGTTGTTTGACAACATAATGGAACAGAAATCTGATGACTATGTCTTTTTTGAACTACTAGACGAAAATTTTGTTATGGATGCAATGAATCAATTGCGTCGTCGTTATCCAAATGCCATGGGTCTGGAGTATACGGCTAAGAAAGAACGCGAAGAAAGTTCTTCAGCTATGCATCAAGAACAATTGAAAAAATTATCAATCCAAGATATTTTTGCGGACTTTTACGCTCATTACAAAGAAAAAGAATTGACGACTGAACGAAAAGAGATTATTGACAGTCTGTTGCATCAAATGGAAAGAGGCGAATAAGATGAGACCTTTAAAATTAGTGATGAATGCTTTTGGCCCTTACAAAGAAAAAGTCGTGATTGATTTTACTCAATTTCAGCAACAAACCCTTTTTCTTGTGAGTGGACCCACGGGAGCAGGAAAGACCACAATCTTTGATGCGATTGCCTATGCTTTATACGATGATGCCAGTGGTACAAGTCGGGGGAAAGATTCCTTTAAATCGCAATTTGCTTCAGATGAGGTGTTGTGTTTTGTCGAGCTAGAGTTTGAAATAGCGGGCAGAAATTATTTCATAAAAAGAAGTCCCGTTCAAATTGGACCCGGAAAAAATGGGAAATTAAAAAAATGGTCCTCAGAGGTTGAATTTCATCACAATGGAACGGTTACGACTAAAATTAGTGAAGCCAATCAAGAAATTCAAGAATTGCTTTCTTTATCGTATGAGCAATTTAAACAAATTGTTATGTTGCCTCAAGGTGAGTTTAAAAAGATGTTGGAATCCAACAGTGCCGACAAAGAAAAGATTTTTCGGAATATTTTCCAAACGGATACGATCAAAGACTTGCAATCCTTATTAAAAGACAAAGCCAGTAATTTAAAACAAGGAATGGATCAAAGTGAAAGTACTTTGCAACAATTTGTCGGAATGATTCCTGAAAATAGCAATGAAATACTCAGAGAAGCTATCCTTTTATATGACATCCCAACCATCATGGAAGAATTGACTCGATTAGTTGAAAGTTACAAAGCAAAGATTCAGTTACTTGAAAAAGAATTAGCAACATTAGACACGTTGTCTCATAATAATCAGCGAAAGATTGATTTGCTAGTAGCTTTAGAAATTCTTGAAGAAGAAAAAGAAATTTTGGGAAGCAATGCAGAACTCATTGAGGCGAAACGTTTGGGACTAGCGTTAGCTAAACAAGCTGAAGAATGTTTTGAAGCCAAGCAACAAGTAGAACGCATCGCTACTGAAAAGCAAGCTATTGAAATGGAACTAACTAAAGAACAAAAGCTGCTGACTGAAACAGCAGAGTGTTTACTAGAAACAGAAAAAAGGTATCACGGTTTACAAGTTGCCTACAAAGAATTGCCGAATAAGCGAGAAGCGTTATTAAGCTTGAAAGAGCAAGAAAAAAAACTCAGCGAACAAACTGCTAAAGAAAAAGCTATTGGTGAGTTGGAGCAAGAAAATGATGCGAAACAACAAGCTATCAAACAGTTGGAAAATCAAGTCTTTATTGGTAAAGAACAGTTGGAGAAACAAGAGCGCACATTGCAAGAAATCCAACAAGCTAAAACCAGCATCATGGAAAAGCAACGTGAGACAAGCAAACTTCAACAAGACCAACATGAAACAAAAAGGCAGCAAGAAGTTTTACTAGTGTTCAGCGGTTATTTAACAAAAAGAGCTGCTAAACAAAAAGAATTTCATGAAATAGAATCTAAATTTAAGCAAGTAGAAAGCCATTATCAAGAACAACGACTAATCTATAACCGAAATATTGCTGGGATACTAGCTAGTGAATTAGAAGAGGAAAAAGCCTGTCCTGTTTGCGGTTCGCTCCATCATCCTGCTCCTGCAAAACTGGCTCAAGATACAGTTTCAAAAGAAGCCCTAGAAGAACTAGAAGCACATAAAAATGAAATTGGTAAACAATTTGACCGAATTTCCATTGAACTGCAAGGATTGAGTGAAGCCATTCAATCAAGTGAAAAAGCGTTGGGCATTCAGTCAACTGCATTACAGAATGAACAAATCAAAATTGAACAACGGATATCTGAAACAACTACGAAGCAAGAGGAATTGACCGAAGAACTAAAAACTTTACAAAAAAAGATTGCTAAAGAAGAGCAGGCAGAAAAAGAAAAACGTGAGACAGTCAGACAAGTAAGTGAAAAAGAAACGAAAATGCAACAGCTTGCATCTGCTGTTCAACACCACTCAACGCGCATTAGTGAATTGAAGATAGAAATCGATACGTTGCAAACAAACTTAACGCTAACGGACCTATCAGCTATCCAAGTAGAAATTGGTGAAAGAACAAATGAAATTACTCATATTGAAGAAGAATACAGCGATGCACAAGAAAAGAAAGTCAAATTAGAAAAAGCGCAAACACAGTACCAAACAAGTACAAAAGCTTATGAAAAACAATTGAGCACACTAAATGAACGTGAGAGAGAGGTGAAAGAAGTCTTTAATCAGAAGCTAATCGCAAGTCAATTAGATGAGAGCTTTGAAAAATATTTAGTGGGAAAAGAAGCTAAGCTGCAGTTGATCGATGAAATAGCAGCTTTTGATAAGAAAATGTGGACGAATCAAACCAGTATGTTAGAGAAAAAAGGGAATCTTGCTAAAGAAGGAGCCGACCAATCGATTGAAACCTATCAAACAAAGAATCAAGCAATAGAATTAGAAAGCACTGCATTTAAAGAACAACTGCGTGAGTTAATTGGAACGGAAAAAACGGTCCAATCCATTCTTTCACAAATTCAATTCAACTATCATGCGAAAAAAGGACAACAAGAAGAATATTTAATGTACAAGGAATTGTCAGAAATGGCTAATGGCTCAAAAGAAACCGATTATATTTCTTTTGAACGCTATGTTCTGGGTATTTATTTTGAAGAAATCATAGAAGCAGCCAATACACGATTTACTCAAATGACCATTGATCGGTATGTGCTTATTCGAAATAAAGAAAAAACAAAAGGGGCAGGTCCAAAAGGCTTAGATCTAGATGTATTTGATAATTACACGGGTATGAAAAGAAGTGTGAAGACATTGTCTGGCGGAGAAAGTTTCAAAGCCTCTCTCGCACTTGCTTTAGGATTGAGTGATGTTATTCAAAATCACAGTGGCGGAGTTAGTGTGGATACATTATTTATTGATGAAGGTTTTGGGACGTTAGATGCAGAGTCATTAGATAGCGCTATTGAAACATTGTTTGAATTAAATCAAAGAGGTCGATTAGTAGGTATTATTTCTCATGTTGAGGAATTAAAAACAAGGATACCGGTCCATATTGAAGTAACAAAATCATCAGAAGGTAGCCGAGCTGCGATTAAAATGTAAAAAGAGAAGCAACGATCCTTTGATGGAGATGATTTATATAAATAACAGTTAGAGCCAAAAGAAGCTACACAGCTTCTTTTGGCTCTAAACTTTTTAGTGTGGATAAATGAATTTAGTTCCTGCTTAACATTCTGGAGGAATAGGATTGCTTATAGCCTGGTGAGGTATTCAATGAGAATGACACAGCTTTAACGCTTTAGCGATTAGGCTGTGTTTGAGGCTTGAAAAATCTTAAATCTTTAGGCTTAAGACGGTACCAGGGCTCTTACAAGAAAATCCGGCTAGTTCATAAGAATTTATTGAAGCATCCACACTATTTTATGATAATAATAATTGCGGTTTAGATTGTTCTTGAGCAACTGTCTGTAAATAGCCCAACAAAGAGCCAGCATAAATAGGTACAAATATGGGGACTTGGCTTAAATCTTCAGGGGTAATAAAATGAGGTTCTTTTTCAAATGTATAAATACCACTTTCACTGAGAACGGATGCGACAAATTGTGAACAAAAGAAAGAATCTCTTCGATCAAAATCAATATTCAAAGCTAAAGTGATTAGGCCAATTAAATTATAACGATAAATGTCTTTAGTTTGATTATAAAAAGAGAGCAGTTCAACGAGTGATTCATATTGCTGTTCAGAAATTTCGCAACAATAAATAGCGCATTGAGCTCTTAAAAAATAGGGACGAGTTAAATCTTCTTCTATAAAGCCGCCTAAAAAGGGATTATGTGTATATTTGCGACCAAAACTATAGGGTTTTAGCAAAGTAGGTTCCAGTGCAATAGAAGCATGATTATAAGTTGCTTTTGTATATAATTTAATCGTTTTAGACAGAACGGTATTTGTATCAGTTAACATAAGATAAATTTTCATTATAAGACCTTCATCTCTTTACTTTTTAGTCATCAAAAAAAGTTAGTTAAACTACCTCTATTTTCGATTTTTAATCAATATGAGTCCTTTTAGTTGTTTTTGATTTCATTTTTAGTATACATGAATTTCAAAAAAATTCTATGGGTCTAAAGTCTATAATTCATTTAACTATAAGGAGTGTAAGCAAGTGGGTATGAGGTTTAAGTGCTTGAAAAGTAGCGTTTTTCTTTTCTTTTTAAAGTAAATGCTGTTATATCAAGGCGTATCGTTTGAAAAAAATAAAATAAAGAGGTAGAATTTTGTATAGAGATAATTCAAATCTTAATTAAATTTTAATTATTTTTTAACAAAAGATAGAAAGGATGGTTTGAAATGGGAGAAAGAAAGCTTATTCCAATTGTAAGTGCGGCAGATAATAATTACGCCCCTTACCTAAGTGTGACCCTAAAAACAATTTTAGATCATCTGTCTAGTGCTTATGATGTAGCTTTTTACATTATTGATGATCATATTTCAGCAGACAGCAAAAAAAAATTAGCAAAAGTTATTTCCAATCATACTGCTACAATTGACTATTTGGAAGTCGATTCAGAATTGTATGCGGATGTAATGGAAAGTGATCATATCACACAAACAGCGTACTATAGAATATCGTTACCAGATTTGTTAAAAGATAAAAACTATGAAAAAGTAGTGTATATCGACAGCGATGTCTTAGTACTAGAGGATATTTCTAAACTGTATGAAACGGACATAGGAGATAAAGTAGTAGGTGCCGTTATTGATCCTGGACAAGCGGTCGTTCATCCTAGGTTAGGTATCGAAACAGAGGATTATTATTTTAATTCAGGCTTACTGTTGATTGATTTAGACAACTGGCGCAAAGCGCAAATTACTGAAAAAACGTTATCGTTTCTTGAAAAACAGATGGATAAAATCATCTATCATGATCAAGATGCCTTAAATGGAACGCTTTACGAGAAGTGGTACGGACTTCATCCAAAATGGAATGTGCAAACTTCTTTAGTATTTGAAAGACACCAACCCCCAAATGAGGAATATGCAAAGTCATACAAAGAAGCGATTCGCCAACCATCTATTATTCACTTTACTGGACATGATAAACCATGGAACTCAGATGAGTACCATCCTTATGCCGAGAAATATTTGGCAGAATTAAGCAAAACTCCTTTTAGTGATGAAGTATCAAAGAAGGATGCAGTCAACTAGAAATCTTAAAGGATTAGAAGGAATGTCCTTCTAAATAAAAGGATATCTTACCTTTTCTTATTTTGGATGAGTTAGGATAAGAACAACAGCAAATTTAAGGAGGAATTACCAATGGTTGAACAAAGAAGTATCTCAATTGTATCGTCGAGCAATGAAGCGTTTGTTCCACACTTGGCAACGCTGTTTCGCTCACTTTTAACAACAAAACAAACACATACAACTTTTCATTTTTATGTAATTGATGACAATATTTCACTCCATTCTAAATTTTTATTGAATCGTACAGTGGGAGAGTACGATGCAAGAATCAGTTATGTCACAATTGATCCTACCGAGTTCGCAGGCGCAGTAGAGAGTGACCGTATCCCACAAACGGCTTACTACCGTATTTCAATTCCGAATCTATTAAAGGAAACTAAACGTGCCATTTATATGGATTGTGATATGATTTCTTTAGAAGATATTGAAGGCCTTTGGGAAGTGGATTTAGGTGATAAATTGCTTGGTGCCGTTGAAGATGCTGGATTCCATAACCGTCTAGAAAAGATGGGCATTGAAAGCGAAACGGATCTTTACTTTAATTCAGGCCTTATGGTAATGGATTTAGAAAAATGGCGTGAAGAGAAAATAACCGAACAAGTTTTAGCTTTCATTGAAAATAACCCTGAAAAATTAAGATTTCATGATCAAGATGCATTAAATGCTATCTTACATGATAGATGGTTAGAACTTGATCCACGTTGGAATGCACAAACCTATATGATGTTGCAAGAAGTAGAACATCCAACAATTCAAGGTCAATTAAAATGGGATGAAGCAAGAGAAAATCCAGCAGTTATTCATTTCTGCGGACATGCGAAACCTTGGAATGCAGATTCAAATCATCCATTTAAAGAGCAGTATTTTGATATTCGTGAAAAAACATTTTTCCCAATAAAAAAGAAACCAAGTTACTCTAAGGATTAGGAACACGAACTTAATAGTAATAAAAAAGATGGGCCTTGGACATTTTGTTCCATACCCATCTTTTTTTAGATAGTTGAACATTAAAAACGGTATAAATTTTAAATGAGATTTTTATGGAAGAACTAGGATCATGAGCAGAATACGTGTATTCATTTTATGAATCAAATATACTGTATAGGAGATTAAAATTAACAGTTTAGATAGGACTATCCAAAAGAATGGAAGAAATAAAACTAGTTGAAGCGACTATGTTTTAATGAATAGCCAAACAAATTTTAAATGTAAGATAAGGAGGCATTGTTGTATGAGTAGCATAAAATGGGTTTCACAATATATCAAATCAAATAAGGTGAAGACTCTGGTGGGAACCATCATGGTCATTATAGTTGCGTTATTAAATGTTGTTTCACCGCTGATTGGTGGTGAAATCGTTGATAGAGTAATTGTTGATGAGCAGAAAAATTTGCTTATCCCTTTGTTAGCCTTAATGATAGGAGCAACCATATTAAGGACGGTATTGAGATATGTGTACCAAATTATGTTCGAACAAATAGGTCAAGATGCTATCTACCAAATGAGAGAAAGTATGTATAAAAAACTTCAAGAATTAGATTTTGCTTTTTTTAACAATACACGAGTAGGAGACATTATGGCTCGTATGTCTGGCGATACAGATGCTATTCGACATGCGATTTCATGGCTATCGTATAATGTCTTAGACAATCTGTTGTTATTAGTATCAGCTATTTTAGTGATGGGATTTATAGAATGGCGTTTAATGTTAGCTTTGTTGATTGTTACACCGTTTATCGGATTATTAACTGTCTTGTTATCCGGCAAAGCAAATGCTGTTTACTATGAAATCCGTGAAAGTTTTTCGAGATTAAATTCAATGGTTGAAGAGAACGTAAGTGGAAATAAGGTTATCAAAGCTTTTGCTATAGAAGATTATGAAAAAGAAAAATTTGATAAATTCAATGATGACTACAAACAACGCAATATGGATTCTGCCAATGTCACAAGAACCTATTTGCCCCCTTTAGAAACGCTAGCTGGATTTTTATCGGTTATTACGGTAGGTTATGGTGGGTTTCTAGTCATCGACGGTTCAATGAGTTTAGGAGATTTAGTCACTTTTAATGGCTTTATCTGGATGTTAAACTTACCGATGCGTAACGTTGGTTGGTATGTAAACGATTTGCAACGGTTCATTGCGTCTTCTTATAAAATTAGAGAATTGTTAGCTGCTAAACCGATGATTCCAATTGAAGAAAAAGAATCAGTAAAAACCATTCAAGGAATTGTTGAATTTCAAGACGTATCATTCTCATTTGAGGATGATCCTGAAACGCCTATCTTAAGCCATATTTCATTGAAAGCTAAGCCTGGTATGACTATTGGAATCTTAGGAGAAACGGGGTCAGGAAAATCGACTTTGGTTAATTTGATTTCACGTTTCTTTGATCCAACGGAAGGAAAAGTTTTAATCGATGGAATTGATGCAAAAAAATGGAATGTAAGGGAACTAAGAAGTCACATTGCTATTGTTATGCAAGATGTCTTTCTATTTTCAGATTCAATCCAAAAAAACATTTCATTTGGAAACCCTGAAGCAGATCTTGAGAGTGTGCAAAAAAGTGCACGAGTGGCAGATGCTGATCCCTTTATTCAGCGCATGCCTGATCAATACAATACTTATTTAGGTGAGCGAGGCAGTGGATT
Source organism: Carnobacterium jeotgali MS3 (assembly GCF_000745125.1). Taxonomy (GTDB): domain Bacteria; phylum Bacillota; class Bacilli; order Lactobacillales; family Carnobacteriaceae; genus Carnobacterium_B; species Carnobacterium_B jeotgali. Next base: position 163,700 of record NZ_JQNF01000010.1, on the reverse strand, counting down.
ATCTGGTGGACAAAAGCAAAGGATTTCTTTAGCAAGAGGCTTAATGAAAGACCCTTCTATTCTTATTTTAGATGATACGACTTCTGCTGTGGATATGGAAACAGAAGTTAAGATCCAACAAGGATTAGGCGAATTAATGAAAGAAAAAACAACGTTTATTATTGCCAATCGAATATCTTCTGTAAAAACAGCTGATGAGATTATTATTATGTCTAAAGGTGAAATAATAGAAAGAGGGAACCATGCTTCTTTATTAGATAAAAAAGGTTACTACTATAGAATTTATCAGAAACAATTAGGTCAATCTTATGAAGAGGAGGTGGAAACGAATGGAGCAGACTAACTCAACAATTGAAGAAAAGAATAACCAAAAAAATGCTCATCTTATTAGAAGAGTAGGGAAATATCTGGCACCTTACAAAAATGGGTTTTTAAAACTCTTTTTTGCGATTTTAGTATCCAATTTTGTTTTGGTCATTGGCCCTTATTTTACGAGTATTATTATTGATGAAAGCATTCCAAATAAAGACACAACACAATTAACGTGGATTATTGTTTTGTTTTCATTAGCTCAGTTATTTGGCGGATGGTCTTCAAGATACCGGATAAAAAATATAACCTTATTAGGACAGAATGTTTTGAAAGATATGCGTACGGATATCTTCGTTCATTTACAAAAACTGCCATTCTCATTTTTTGACAGTCGTCCACATGGGAAAATTGTTACGCGTGTTGTAAACTACATTAACTCATTGAGTGATTTATTATCAAATGGGTTAATAAACGTATTATCTGACGTAATGAGTTTAGTCGTTACGTTAGCCATTATGTTTGCCATGGATGTTCGGTTGACACTTTATAGCTTTATTTTATTGCCAATCTTATTTATTGTAACGATTGTGATTCAAAATAAACAACGCAAAGCGTATGAAGAGGTCAGCAGCAAACAAGCAAGTTTGAATGCCTATATTCATGAAAGTGTAGCCGGAATAAAAGTTACTCAATCTTATACAAGAGAAAATGTGAATAGAAATATTTTTGCAGAAGTTAGTGAAGACCAACGAACCTCTTGGATGCATGCAGTAAAAATCCAATTTTTATTGGCTCCATTTATCCAAAATATCGCCGCAATCACGATAGCGATTATTTATTTTGTTGGTTTAAGTAATCTTGATGTCGGTATAGATGTTTCTACCGGTGTTTTAATAGCTTTTATTGGTTATGTTAATAACTTTTGGAATCCAATGATCAATATTGGTAATTTTTATAACAGTTTAGTAACCGGTATGGTTTACTTGGAACGTATTTTTGAAGTTTTAGACATTGAACCAGAGATACAAGATGCTCCTAATGCTTTTGAATTGCCTCCTATACAAGGATATGTCGTTTTTAATGATGTGACATTTGGATATAAAAAAGATCAGCCGATTTTTGAAGATCTTTCTTTCCAAGTCCGCTCCGGTGAGACGATTGCATTAGTAGGTCCGACTGGTGCAGGTAAATCGACGATTATTAATTTAATGACTCGTTTTTACGATGTAGATGAAGGCGAGATTTTGGTAGACGGAATTGACATTCGAAAAGTAACATTAAACTCTTTACGAAATGAAATTGGAATCATGTTGCAAGATACGTTTATCTTTTCGGGTACCATTATGGAAAACATTCGTTTAGGTAAATTAGATGCCACGGAAGAAGAGATTATCCGAGCTGCAAAAATAGTTCGAGCTCATGATTTTATTATCAGTTTAAAAGATGGCTACCGGACAGTTGTTAAAGAACGTGGAAGTACCTTGTCTGCCGGACAACGGCAATTGATTTCATTTGCACGTACTCTGTTAGCAGATCCAAAAGTATTGATATTAGATGAAGCAACGTCCAGTATTGATACCCAAACTGAAATATTAGTGCAAGAAGGTTTGGACCGCTTACTCGAAGGTAGAACGGCATTTATTATTGCCCACAGACTGTCAACTATTAAAAATAGTTCGCGAATTTTTTATATTGCGGATAAAAAAATTCAAGAATCAGGCAGTCACAATGAATTAATTGCTCAAAAAGGCTTGTATTATCAGTTGTATTCAACTCAAGCTAAATTACTGAAAAAGATGTGATGAAAAGGTCTGAGACAATTGTCTTAGACCTTTTTATCTGATTAAAAGAAGCAAAACAAACTATTTTTTCAGAATTTTTTAATAAATATATGCTATTCTTAAAGCGAAAAGGTCATAAAGAAATGAGGATTTTGGATGAGTGGAAAAATATATGAAAAAGAACATCAAATTAAATACTACGAGTGTGATACAACTCAAAAAATGACGCTTTCTATGTTATTAAATATTATGCTGCATGTATCCGGTGAACAAAGCTATATTTTAGGTGTAGGAGATGAAGTTTTAGCTGAGAAAGGATTAGCTTGGATTATTCTTCAATACGAAGTTAAAGTCGAGCGTATGCCTGCTTTTTATGAATCAATCAAAATCACGACACAGGCAACTTCTTACAATAAGCTGTTTTGTTATCGGACGTTTAAAGTATACGATACCCAAGGCAACTTATGCGTGACCGTTAATAGTACCTTTGCATTAATGAATGTACAAGAACGGAAAATGGCTCGCGTACCGGCTGAAATTGTTGCACCATATGAATCAGAATTTTCTAAAAAACTAATCCGTACTCCAAAGCCTGTAAAAGTCGATGAAGAAAACATAATTTCTAAAGACTATCCTGTTAGGTACCTTGATATTGACAGCAATCGACATGTGAATAACTCTAAATACATTGAGTGGGCTATCGATACATTGGATTTTGAATTTCTTACAACTCATGAAATAGAAACGATGACGATCAAGTTTGAAAAAGAAGTTCACTATGGCCAATTGATCCACAGTGAAATGAGCTTAACAAAAACGCAAGACAATGAAGTGATTACTGCTCATCGTATTGGGACAGAAGACATTACGAACTGTGAAGCAAGCATCGTTTGGAAAAAAATTGTCTAAATAAATTCATTGAAAAAAACCGTTCATTTAATCAAATGAACGGTTTTTTTTGAATCAGATTAAAAATAGTCTTCTAGTGAACGAGTCAAAGTATCTTGACTCAATACAACTTGTAATTTGATACGAGCTTTCGGACCGGATAGGCCATTTGTAAAAATAACGCCATCTTCTTTTAGTCGTTTTCCGCCACCAACGTAATCATAAACATCTTGTGCAATACCATTAAACGAACGCGATACAAGTACTACAGGGATATGATTGGCCAATAGACTTTTAAGAGCAGGCAAAGCAGTAGGTGGCAAGTTTCCAGCGCCTAATGCTTCAATAACAAGTCCGTCAGTTGTTGGTTGATTTAGAGCGTCAAATAATGTACCATCCATACCCGCATACACTTTAAGCAAATAGACATTTTTAGCTACATTGTTGATAGAATAAACGTCTTCTTCAATTAACTTTTGGAAAAATAGCACCTCGTTTTTTGAAATCAACCCAATTGGACCAAATGTTGGTGTACGGAATGTAGCTACATTACTTGTATGTGTTTTGGTGACATAACGAGCAGTATGAATTTCATCATTCATTACGACTAAGACACCTTTTTCTTTGGCTTCATCAGATAAAGCTACCCAAATGGCACTTTGAAAATTATATAATCCATCTGAACCAATTTCGTTGATTGAGCGCATAGCTCCTGTTACAACGATTGGAATGGACGTTTTAAGTGTCAGATCTAAGAAATAAGCAGTTTCTTCTAATGTATCTGTTCCATGAGTAATCACAACAGCATCTGCTTCGTGATTAGCGATGGCTTTTTCAATACGGTTTTTTATAAGGAGCATTTCTTTAGGTGTTATGTGTGGGGAGGGCAAATGTAAAAAATCTTCTACGATCATATTAGCCAACTTATCAAATAAATGACTCCGTTTTTTCAAAGGGTTTTCTGAACTAGGAGAAACTTTTCCAGTTGTTTGGTCCTCACTCATTGAGATGGTTCCACCAGTATGCAATACAAGAATAGTTTTCAATATAATACCTCCAATAATAGGAATGAACTAACTTATGAAAAAAAGCTGATTCACTCATTTCGTATAGTAGTATAACACGTTTGATTCATTTCTTATATTACTGAATAAAAATGAAAGAAGACAAAGTTTGAACAGTCTGTTAGTTATTTAGGCATTTTTATTAAAATATCCTTTCAATGGCGGTATTTTTGTGAATATGCTGTTATACTAAAAGAAATGGACAATTGAAAGAGGTTATTATGAATAAAAATAAAACGTTTAAAGAATTTGCAATCAGTGATGAAATCGTTACAGCACTAACAAGCCTGCGCTATTTTCATCCCACTAAAGTTCAAGAAGAAGTGATCCCATTAGCATTAGAAGGAAAAGATGTCATTGTAGAGTCTCAAACAGGAAGCGGGAAAACCGTTAGTTATGGAGTACCGTTATGCGAAACCGTTGATTGGGAAGAAAACAAACCTCAAGTACTTGTTTTAGTACCAACTAGAGAACTAGCGATTCAAGTAAAAGAAGATTTAATGAATATTGGTCGTCTAAAGAGAGTGAAAGCTACTGCAGTATATGGTAAAGCTTCATTCGATACTCAAAAATCTGAATTAAAACAAAAAAGCCATATTGTTGTAGGTACACCTGGTCGTGTATTAGACCATTTGCAAAAAGGAACTTTCAAAGTAGAAAAAATTGACTGTTTAGTCTTAGATGAAGCGGATGAAATGTTAAATATGGGCTTCGCAGACCAAGTAGAAGCAATTATTAATTTTTTACCTGCAGAACGTCAAACCTTACTTTTCTCAGCAACTATGCCAAAAGAAATTGAGCGTATAGCTAGTTTTTACATGAAACAGGATAAACAATCTATTGTCATCGAGACAACTGAGTTATCAAAACCTAAAATTATTCAATCAAGTGTCAAGGTACAAGAAGACAAGAAAGAACAACAACTGCTTGATTTATTAACTGTGGAAAACGCAGATTCATGTATGATTTTTTGTAATACACAAGAAGCTGTCAACAACTTATACACATTCTTAAACAAAGCAGGCTTGCCAATTGATAAAATTCATGGCGGTATGGTTCAAGAAGATCGTTTTTCTGTAATGGATGACTTTAGACAAGGAAGATTCCGTTATTTAGTAGCTACAGATGTTGCTGCAAGAGGAATCGATATTGAAAATGTTACACACGTAGTCAACTTTGACGTGCCGGTAGAAAAAGAAAGCTTTGTGCATCGTACAGGACGAACAGGAAGAGCCGGAAAAACTGGAATGGCGTTAACACTTGTTACACCTAAAGAAGAAAAATGGTGGAATGAAGTTAAAGCTTATGCTGGACAAACAGTTATTGAAGTTTCTTTGCCAACTACGCGATTAGTTCAAAGTCATAAAACTTCTTTTGGAAAAAAATTACAAGAACGTCCACCTTTGAAACAAGTGCGTTCAAAAGAACTTAATCGTGATATCACTAAAGTTTATTTTAATGGTGGTAAAAAGAAAAAAATGCGTGCAGTCGATTTTGTAGGAACCATTGCTAAAATTCCAGGTATTAATGCGGATGACATTGGAATCATTACGATTCAAGAAAATGTCACGTATATTGATATCTTAAATGGAAAAGGTCCTTTAGTGATACAAGAGATGCAAACGCGCACGATTAAAGGAAAAACATTAAAAGTACGTAAAGCTAGAAAATAAGATAAACTCTTCAAAAATCTAACTAACATAAGCGCCTTCGAGAGGGTGTACTGGAAATCAGTATAAACGTCGAAGGTGTTTTTATATAAAAAAGTATAATCAGCTGATTTTATTTTTTGACGAAGAATGGTTAGCCTAATACTAGAAAGTATTTACTCAGGTCTTATTTTTATACATAAATGACCGATTGTAGTAGTATTAAGGGAGGGTTTTTAATGAACGAGTTTCAACTTTACTTCCAACCTAAAGTCGATATGCAAGACAATCGAATTATTGGGTATGAAATTTTATTAAGAAATAATGAGGCAAACCCATTTTATCCAGCTCAGAGAATGGAGGAAATCATTTATAATAAAGAAGAACACAGTCTTTATTTAAACTGGTTTCAAAAAGAATTGGAACAACTGGTGCAGTCATTTCCCACAGTAATATTTTCTATCAATTTTGCGCCAAAGCAATTATTTTATCCAGAAACGCATGCTTTTTTTACCAAACTCCAACCATACGCTGAACAATTGATTATCGAAATAACAGAAGATGTTCCGCTATTTGTTGCTTCAATTGAAAATATGAATTCTTCAATAATCGAACAACGCTTGCAATCTATCTTTACTTCAATCAAAGAAAAAGGATATGATATTGCACTGGACGATGTAGGTTCAGGAAAGAATTCATTAGATGAAGTTTTGAAATATACTTCCTATTTGAAGCAAATTAAATTCTCAATCGTAAAATGCAATAAGAAAAACTTGAAAGAAGAAACAATGCATCTTTTCTTAGGTGCGTGGCAAAAAATTGCAGAAGATTATGAGCTTGATTTTGTTATAGAAGGAATTGAAAATCAACAAATAAGTGAAACGTTTAATGAGCAAGGTATATTTCTACAACAAGGGTATCATTTTGGCAAACCTTCAAAGTCTCTGCAATAACGTCACTAGCAGAAAACGAGATGGTTCATCTATATTTATTTACACTAACTAATTGATTGGAGGTGCTGGCTATGCTGACATCTGTTTTATTAAGCATCATTGCGAATATATCGATTCTTAGTACAGCATCTTACATATTCGTTAAACTGATTCCAAAGAAAAAAGTTTATACACTAACCGTGAAGCAACAACTATTAATGATTGGTTTCGCTAGTTTAACAAGTTTTTTATTGATGCTGTTTGCAGTTGATTTGCCTAAAGGAGCTATAATAGATCTGAGGCAAATTATATTAATCTTATTAGTTTATTATGTTGGTCAAAAAGTGGCTATTCCTACAGCTATTCTGATTTCACTACTGCGTTTGACATTCGGAGTCAATCCAGCATCGATTCGAACGGCAATCATGTATATCATTCTGGGCTTCCTATTGCCATTAGTATGCCGTAAGCTAGTAAAACAATTTAACAATAAATATGTTGTTTTATTAATTCTCAATGCTATCTGTGTTGTCCTTATTGCGTTGAATTCATATGTTTTATACGATAGTTTTTTAGTCTATATCCTTATTTATAGTATTTTTTTAGTGCTCTCTAGTCTTGTAGGTATTCTTGCAACAGTATTTATTGAAGATTTACTAAAAAGTCGTTCTTTGTACTTAAATGAGAAAGAACATGCAAAAATGGATTTTTTGACCGGATTGTATAATATGAGAGCGTTCAATAAGAAATGGCGAAAAATTGAAGGAGATCAAACAATCGCAAAAACTGCGTTAATGATGGTTGATATTGATTATTTTAAATGGATCAATGATAGCTACGGTCATGCAAATGGAGATTTTATTTTGCGACAAGTGGCAACAATCTTGAAAGTTGGAGCTCATGATAATGAACTCGTTTACCGTGTAGGTGGCGAGGAATTTTGTTTGATTTTAAATGATCTGTCTTATGCTGAACAAAAAAATATAGCCGATAATATTAGATCTAGTGTAGCCGATAAAGAATTTTTATTAGAAAATGGAACGAGGATCAAGATAACTGTCTCAATTGGATTGGCAGCATCTGATCAAAATAAAGATATGAAGAAATTATACCGACTGGCAGACCGCTGTTTATACATGGCCAAAAACCAAGGCAGAAATAAAGTGATGGGTGAAGTAATGGTAGATGAGTAATAGTTTCATGTCTAGAAAGATAAAAGGTATTGAATAAACCTATTGAAACTAAAAAGGCTGTCATGATTCCATTTAAATGGAATCATGACAGCCTTTTTTTACATAATTTTAATTAGTCAGCATATAAAGCAGCAATTTGTTCTTTAACAGCCTTATTATCTAAGAAGTCATCATAAGTCGTTTCAGCACGGTCTACTACTCCATTTGGAGAAATTTCAATAATACGGTTTGCGATAGTTTGGATAAATTGGTGGTCATGTGATCCAAATAAAATTGAACCCTTGAAAGCAATTAAACCATCATTTAAAGCTGTAATAGATTCTAAGTCCAAGTGATTTGTTGGGTCGTCCATTACTAAAACATTTGATTTGCTCAACATCATTTTAGATAACATACAACGAACTTTTTCTCCACCGGAAAGGACAGATACTTCTTTTAAAACATCTTCTCCAGAGAATAACATACGACCTAAGAAACTACGTAAGAAGGTATTGTCATTTTCTTCAGCAGAAGCGAATTGACGTAACCAATCCACAACAGTTAATTTTTCATCGGCAAATTCGTCAGTTGTATCTTTTGGTAAATAAGACTGAGAAGTGGTTACTCCCCATTTGACTGAACCAGTATCAGGTTCCATTTCGCCCATCAATATTTTAAATAAAACTGTAATGGCAATATCATTCTTACTGGTAAAGGCCACTTTATCGTCTTTATTCAAAATGAAAGTAACATTATCTAATATTTTTTTGCCATCGATCGTTTTAGAAACATTTTCAACACGCAGCAAGTCATTTCCGATTTCACGATCAGGAGTAAATCCAACGAATGGATAACGACGAGAAGAAGGTTGAATGTCATCTAACGTAATTTTTTCTAACATCTTTTTACGAGACGTTGCTTGTTTAGATTTAGACGCATTTGCGCTGAATCGAGCAATAAAGGCTTGTAGTTCTTTGATTTGCTCTTCTTTTTTAGCATTTACATTGCCTTGTAATTTAGAAGCTAGTTGGCTTGATTCTAACCAGAAATCATAGTTTCCAACATATAACTTGATTTTACTAAAGTCAACGTCAGCCATGTGAGTACAAACTTTGTTTAAGAAGTGACGGTCATGAGAAACCACAATAACGGTATTCGGGAAATCAATTAAGAATTCTTCTAACCATTCGATGGATTGTTTGTCTAAACCATTGGTAGGCTCATCCAATAGAAGAACATCTGGTTTGCCAAATAAAGCTTGCGCTAACAAGACTTTAACTTTCAAACCTTCTGTTAATTCGCTCATTTTTTTATCAAGCATATCTTCTGTAATACCTAAACCTTGAAGCATAACTGCTGCTTGAGGTTCAGCTTCCCAACCGTCTAATTCAGCAAATTCGCCTTCTAGTTCAGCAGCTAAAATACCATCTGCATCAGTGAAGTCAGCTTTCATATAGACAGCATCTTTTTCTTTCATAATTTCGTATAAACGCGTATGCCCCATAATAACTGTTTCTAAAACAGTGTGATCTTCAAAGCCATAGTGATTTTGACTTAAAGTAGTCAAGCGTTCATCAGGACCCATAGAAATATTACCAGTTGAAGGTTGGATCTCACCAGCTAGTATTTTTAAGAAAGTAGACTTACCTGCACCATTTGCACCAATTAGACCATAACAATTGCCGGGAATGAATTTTATATTTACGTCATCGAACAATTTTCTATCTGAAAATTGTAAACTTACATTAGTTACTGTAATCATTTAATTTAGTTACCCCTATTCTTTTATATATGCTAAACCATTCTAGCACATATAATCATGAAATGCGATGTTAGGAATTCTTTTCTTATCAAATTAACAGCATTCTATTGTAAAATGCTGAAAAGTAAGATTTGTTTACTGGATTAACGCATAAAAGAATTCTATCAAATTAAATCAATTTACTAGACTATAAAACTTTCTTAGATTATAATAAATATAAGTTGATAAATAAAACAATTAAAAAACAGGAGGAATGAACTAATGGCAAAACAAACAGAAGTACAAGAACTATTAAATGAACTAGTCGCAACATATGGTGTCTTTAATATCAAATTGTATCAACATCATTTTTATGTGAAAGGACCTCATTTCTTTACCTTACATGAGAAATTTGAAGAACTTTATGATGAAGTAACCGGGCAATTCGATGAATTAGCTGAACGTTTGATTGCAATTGGTGGCAAACCTTATGCAACTCTAGGAGAGTTTTTAGAATTCTCTACTATTAAAGAAGCTCCGTATGACGGAAAAGAAACGGCTGAAGAAATGGTTAGTTCAACTATTTTAGATTATAAAATCATTGACGAAAGATTGCAAAAAGGGATTAATCTTACTGGAGAAGCAGGGGATGATTCAACACAAGATTTGTTGATTGGCTACAAATCTGGCGTAGATAAAACAATTTGGATGTTGCAAGCTTTTTTAGGTAAAAATCCACTGGATGCTTAAAAAATAAAAAGAGTGTAAAAGCAAAGAGCCCTAAGCTAATCTAAGGGCTCTTTTTAAAATGGCTGCATTCGGCAAGGAATTTTTCGAAGTAGCCAAATGGATCAGCGATTAATTTCTGTGAAAAGATACAAAATTAGGGAATTATTTTGTAAAACATGTAATTGATTGCGGTAATGCCTTGTTCGATTATAAATTCTGAATTTCTGGATAGAGTGATGCGGAATTTCTAGTAAAACATCATTTTGTAAAACAACTTTAAAGGATGGAGAGTCAGCCATTACAAGCAAAAAGTCAATTGAATCTTGTTGCTGTTCAAGAACTGCTGGCGGCTTTACTACTAAACGAATCGTTTTAGATCGATACAAAGAGTCTTTTTTTACTTTTTGGTGATCCATTTCAAAAGAAAAAAGTAAACCATCTTTCATAGAAGGTGGATTTAAAGACAAAGGCAGCAAGTATTCTTGTACCTGGCTAGTCAAAGATCCACTTAGCTGAGTTACAGGTAAAACATCGACTATATGTAGCTGACCTTTCTGCTCGTTAAATTGCGTTAAATAAGTTGGATTGCTCTGACTTTTACCATATTGAATAAGGTCATGATGATTCCAGGTGGCTTGAGAAGCAAAGTGAGCATTTAGTTGATAGATACGTGGTGCTTTTTGACGATCAAGTTGGTCATATAGGTAATGAGAAGAAAGTAGATATTCAAAAAGACCAGACTCTCCTGCAGATAAGGCCATTCTACCTTTAGCAGAAAGTGAAATAGAATAAACAGCTTGATCCCATATCCGCTCTTTTTGCGCATTGTTTTTTGTTAAAGAATAACGATAAAAACCGTTGTCGTCAGAAAAATATAAAATATGATTAAATATTGCACAATCATAAATGGGTTCACTAAAAGAAATAGTACGCTCCAAAAAAGGAATTAATTCTTCAATAGTCACAGATATTTGCTCAGAAGGCTGAGGTTCAAGGTAAATGGGGCGATCAACGTCAACGAGTTGTTTCATCCATTTATTCCAATCATAGACATTCAATTCTTTTTGATTCATCCACAAATAAAATTTTCCACTATAGAGTTGAAAATCATGAAAGTGGCCATCAATAATCAATTTCGTTGTTAGTAAATGCTCTTTATCCATTCAAACACCCCGTTCTAAAGCTGTATCTTTCATCTATTGTACCATTTAACGCAATAAAATTAACAGAAAATGAAGATAGACAAGGGAATTTCTTTGCTATCTTTTTTTTGCATGAGATAATAATAGAAAATGATAGAAAGGTGATGAAAGAATGACAAAAAAAAGTATCTGGTTAATACAAAAAACAACAAATGAACAAATAGAAACTTTAAAAGACCTAGCTCCAGATTATGACCTAATTAAAGGATGGGAAACAGACGAAAAAGAGGTCTCTTTAGAGTCTGTTGAAATTATATATGGATGGACAGGACAACGGACAGAAGAGCTGTTAGCAGATGATAAACCTGTTTTGAGATGGGCTCAAGGAAAAGCAGCTGGTGTTGATTTTCTTGATTTGAAGAAACTTGAAGAAAAACAAATACTACTAACTAATGGAAGTGGAATTCACAGCATTCCAATCGCAGAATCAGTCTTTGGTCTATTGCTTGCTTATGCAAGAGGCATTCAAAAGGCTGTAAAAGATCAACAAACAAAAAAATGGGACCAAGTCGATAAGTTAATGGAATTGAATGGTAAAACCATTATGATCGTTGGGACCGGAAAAATTGGCATAGAAGTTGGACGTTTAGCTAAAGCATTTAATATGAAGACAATTGGTGTAAATCGTAGTGGAAGAGACGTAAACTATATGGATCAGTTAATTAGACAACCAGAGTTAATAGAACAAGTAAAACTAGCAGATATTGTGGTGAACATTTTACCGCACACGGATCAAACTCATTACTTCTTTAACCAAGCTGTTTTCTCACAAATGAAAGACGGAACTCTTTTTATTAATGTTGGAAGAGGACCAACAGTCAAAACAGATGATTTGGTAAACGCTCTTGATAGTGGAAAATTGGCTTTTGCCGGTTTAGATGTCTTTGAAACAGAACCATTAACAGAAGAAAGTGAATTGTGGAATAGGGACGATGTTTTAATTACTCCTCATATTACTGGAATCGCAGAACATTTCAAAAAAAGACTGTTTACTATCTTTGAAGAAAATCTAAAAGCTTACTTAGCTGGAGAAAAACTCCCTACAAACTTGATTGATTACGACCAACAATACTAAGAGCTTAAAAAAAGCTATCATTTTTAGTGTTAATAGATAGACTCATTTGATGAGCTGAAATTTCTAGAGAAATTTTTTTGAAGTAGTCTCACAGTAGGTCAGTAAACAATCTTTTAAAAGCAAAAATAAAACACCTCACTTTAACTAGGAGGTGTTTTGTTTTTGTCAAAATTCTATTATTAATATAACAGTTTATTCAGGTGTTTCATTTTAGATAAAAACAAAATTGTTTGTTAAACGAACGTTTGAAATGTTAGTTTAACAACGTTTTGATGTGGAAAGTAAGAAAGGTAATGAAAGAAATTATACTTTTTTTAAGAGAAGTTTGACTACACAGTTATGCATTGTTATTCTAATTGAGGAAATTAAAAAGACAACAAAAGGGGATAGTAATGTGTTGAAAAAAATAGTGGGTTTTGGATTAATAACTTTTGTATCAATGACTTTAGCAGCTTGTGGATCAAATGAATCATCTTCTGATTCAGCAAAAAATACATCCGATACAGCATGGAGCGAAATCGAAGAACGAGGAGCAATAAAGGTAGCTACATCTGGAACGCTTTATCCAAGTTCTTTTCATGAGGCTGAAACAGATAAGCTGACAGGATACGAAGTAGAAATTATTCGTGAAGTTGCCAATCGATTAGACTTAGAGGTCGATTTTACAGAAATGGGAGTAGACGGCATGCTGACTTCTGTTAACAGTGGCGCAATTGATATTGCTGCTATGGGCATAGACCGTAATGGAGAAAATGCAGATAAATACAATTATACAATTCCATATAAATATTCTTTTGGAGCAATGGTTGTACGCGAATCAGATGACTCGGGTATTGAAACGTTAGAAGATTTAAAAGGTAAAAAAGCAGCTGGAGCAGCTACGACAAGCTACATGAAAGTTGCCAGACACTTTGGAGCTGAAGAAGTGATTTATGATAATGCAACAAATGATCAATATTTGCAAGATGTAGCGAATGGACGTACGGATGTGATATTGAATGACTATTATTCACAAAAAATGGCTGTTGCTGCTTTGCCAGAAATCCCAGTAAAAGTTCATGACATTTTTTACAACCCTAGTGAAACAAACTATGCAATAAAAAAAGGGAATGATCTGTTAACCGATAAAGTCAATACGACCTTAGAAGAAATGAAAGCTGATGGAACTTTGACAGAATTGTCTAAACAATTCTATGATGGCGAAGACGTATCAAAACAAATTGATTATGATTTTCCTGAAATTGAATTAGAGGAAGGCGAATAGAAAGTAGGTGACAGAATATGTCTGAAATCCAGTGGCAATATATTTTTGATCCTGCTTTAGCATTTGATAGTGTTGGTTATATTTTAAAAGGTTTAGGGTATACTTTAGGTATTTCGTTAGCCAGTATGATTTTTGGAACTGTATTAGGGTTCTTATTGGCCATTATGCGTATGTCGAATAGTAAAATTTTAAGGATAATTGCACGTACGTATATCTCCTTTATGCGTGGAACGCCTACGTTAGTTTTTTTGTTTATATTGTATTTTGGTTTTCCCTTTATCGGAATTCAGTTTGAAGCAGTAAATGCTGCCATCATAGGTTTTAGTTTGAGTTCTGCAGCCTATAGTGCGGAAATCATTCGTTCTTCATTGCATTCTGTTGATCATGGACAATGGGAAGCTGCCTATGCATTGGGATTGAAATGGCCTTTTATTATGCGAAAAGTTATCATACCTCAAGCAATGAGAATTGCCGTGCCACCAATGAGCAACGTGCTGCTTGATCTGATTAAAGGAACTTCTCTGGCCGCAATGATAACTGTTCCAGAAATTTTCCAACAAGCTAAAATTGTTGGTGGCAGAGAATTTGATTACATGACAATGTATATTTTAGTAGCTTTGATCTATTGGGCTATTTGTAGTGTCTTTACTATTTTTCAAAATTATTTAGAAAAGAAAACGTCTCTTTATATAGAATGAGACTAACCATTCGAACATAAAAAAGAGGACTCTTCGTCAAATAGTGTGGCTGCTTCTAAAAATTCTTTCGGAATAGACGGATTTGCTTGTAAGAGCCCTGGTACCGTCTTGAGCCTAATGTCTTAAGAACTTTCAAGCCTCAAACACCGCTTAATCGCTAAAGCGATAAAGCGATGTAATTCGCATTGAATACTTTACAGGGCTACAAGCAATCCTCTTCCTCCAGAAGTGTTAAGCATGAACTAAATTCAACTATCAACACTAAAAAATATAGATCCAAAAAGAGGTGCGGCAAAAGTCGCATCTCTTTTTTTTAGTGCGCCCGGCATGGGTGATAACTTGGTGGTGAAAGTCCACAACAGGCTTTGCAGTAGGAACTGTTAGCGAATGGCAAGGGTGTCCATTGTGAAGTGGAATCTGAAGGAAGCCGGACGCAAACACTCGCACTGACGAACAGAAACCTCATATAAGGCTGACTGGAGAGGGACGAGCTTGCTAAACAAAGCAAAGTCCAATACTGCACGAATCTTCTACAGTAAATGAGGCAGTGACATGAGTGGAAGGTTATCATTCTTACCCGGGGAGGTCTCACTAGCGAGCAAGCTCGTAGTAATAACGAATAGTGAGAAGTCAGCAGACGCCATAGTAGGAGAACGTTGTTCTCTGAAGGGCTGAACAATAATAATCTTGGGAAAACCAGGAGGTGAATACGTCACCACTATCGCAGAAAACATCAAGGTAAAGACCAAGAGATGGCTACCTACAGAGGGATAAGTTGGAAACGAAAGAGTATGTAGGAGTGCGTAGGGACGTAGCATAGATATGGAAAAACAAGATGGTATCACACTTATCGAGAAAGTTATAGATAAAGATAATTTAGAAAGAGCGATGATTAAAGTTCGTAAGAACAAAGGAGCTCCAGGTGTAGATGGTCTAACCGTCTATCAACTGGAAGGTCACATGAAGAGATATTATCCTCATCTTATAAGGAAATTGAAAGACGGTTCTTATCAACCACAACCAGTGCGCAGAGTATCCATTCCAAAATCAGATGGCACCAAAAGATTATTAGGGATTCCTTCTGTATTGGATAGAGTGGTACAACAAGCTATTCTCCAGGTGATTGATCCGATTATCGACCCACAATTATCCGACAACAGTTATGGTTTTAGAAAAGGAAGAAATGCCCATCAGGCCATTCAAAAGGCAGAACAGTATTATAAAGAAGGGTATCGGGTAGTAGTCGATTATGATTTAAAAAGCTATTTCGATACGATACACCATCAGAAATTACGGGCAAACCTAGAATGGTTTATTCAAGATAAAATCGTTCTAAAGCTGATATGGAAATTCCTAAAGTCAGGCATTTTAGACAAAGATAGTTATATCGAGACAGATACCGGAGCTCCTTAAGGAGTCCCACTTTCTCCATTACTAGCAAATGTCTATTTAAATCAACTGGATAGGGAACTTGAAAGGAGAGGTCATGCTTTCATTCGCTACGCGGACGACTTCGTTATTTACGTTAAAAGTAAACGTGCAGGCGAACGAGTAATGGAAAGTGTTACTCAATTCATTGAAAAAGACTTGCGTCTTACAGTAAACCAAAAGAAAAGCAGTATCACCACTCCGACTAAAGCAAAATTCCTTGGTTTTCATATTATGAACCATATGGGAAAGTTGGATGCCGACCTAGTAAGTCGGCAAAACAACGATTCCGAAATAAACTAAAGTATCTCACAAGCCGAAAACGGCCAGGGACATTTAAAGAAATCCTAACACAACTAAACCAAGTAACTGTTGGATGGATAAATTATTATAAGATTTCCTTCATGAAATCCTTCCTAGAAGAAACTCAGAACTGGTTGCGCCATCGTGTAAGACAATTAATATGGAAACGATGGAAAAAGGTATCCACTAGATACAATCAACTGAAAAGATTAGGAATAGACCACGATAACGCACTGAAAACAGCAGCCAGCCGTAAAGGGTATTGGCGTATTTCACGTAGTGAAGTTCTACACCGCTCGATAACAAATAAAAGGCTCATACAGTGGGGATTAAAAGATTTAATCCTACTATATGAGCGTAAGTGATACTTAAATTATTGAACCGCCGTGTACGGAACCGTACGCACGGTGGTGTGAGAGGTCGGTAGATAAATTAATTATCTACCTCCTACTCGATTGAAAACTAACAAGTAAACAGGATTTTTGCTTGAAGGTGAGAACTAAAAAAGCTATTATTTAAGTTACGTGTTACATAGATACGTTAGAAAGGGCGGTTTTTATGAAAAAAGGACTATCATTGTCTTCTTATTTGTATATAGGATCCATGTTATTTGGATTGTTTTTTGGAGCAGGAAATTTAATCTTTCCCGTTCACATGGGTCAAGTAGCAGGAGCTAACGTAAGTTGGGCTACACTAGGATTTTTAGTAACAGGTATTGGATTGCCATTTTTAGGAGTTATCGCGATTGGAATTTCCAAAAGTAATGGTTTATTTGATTTAGCTAGTCGTATTCATCCTTATTATGGTTACTTTATGACAATCGCTTTGTATTTAACGATTGGACCATTCTTTGCATTGCCTAGATTGAGTACAGTATCGTATGAAATTGGTTTAACACCTTACATTAGTCCAGCATATCAAACAGTAGGATTAGCAATTTTTTCTATTTTATTTTATGGTACAGCATTATTTCTTTCTTTAAAACCTACAAAAATTTTAGTTTATGTTGGAAAAGTATTAAACCCTATTTTCTTAGTCTTCTTAGGCGTCTTGATCGTAACAGCATTTATTCGTCCGCTTGGAGGCGTGATGGACGCGTCAGTGACGGGGAGTTATGTAGCGCAACCCTTTGTTAGCGGATTTCTTGAAGGATACAATACAATGGATGCACTAGCATCACTAGCATTCGGAATTGTAGTTGTTCAAACAATTAAAACGTTAGGAGTAACTAAGCCAAGCGAGATAGCAAAAGACACGATTAAATCAGGATTGATTAGCATTCTTTTGATGGGAATCATCTATGCTAGCTTAGCTTATATTGGAACAATGAGTGTTGGACAGTTCCCAGTTTCAGAAAATGGTGGAATTGCCTTAGCCCAAATTTCTAACTATTACTTTGGTTCATTTGGCAGTGTATTATTAGCTGTGATTGTAACAGTCGCTTGTTTGAAAACAGCTATTGGTTTAATAACAGCTTGTGCTGAAACGTTTAAAGAAATGTTTCCACGCTCAATTAGTTATAAAGCATACGTAGTGGTATTCAGTGTGTTAACAACGTTAGTCGCAAATATTGGATTAACAAATATCATTGCTTTTTCACTTCCCGTGTTAATGTTTTTATACCCATTAGCGATAACATTGATTTTACTAGCACTATTGTCTCCTTTATTCAAAGACCGACAAGTGGTTTATGTTACCACAACAATTTTTACGCTAGTAGTCAGTGTAGCGGATCTATTAAATGCTTTACCTGAAAATATCCGTAATTTAAATGGAATACAAAATTTCTTAACTTTTTGTGCAGACTATCTGCCTTTGTTTTCTATGGGAATGGGATGGATTCTACCAGCAACAATTGGATTTGTCGTTGGAATTATCATTAGCTTAGTTACGAAACCAAATCCCCGTGCTTTATAATAGAAGAATAAAGTCTACAATTAGAAACTCAAACTCCATAAAAAAGGTTCCTTGCAATTATTGCAGGGAACCTTTTTTTTACAAAATGATTACAAATAAGCACCAATAGCTGTAATAAAGTCTTCAGAAGTGCTGTAAATAGCACCATTCATTTTGATTAATCCAACTGTGTAAAGATTGATATATGAAAATTGAGATTCGGCCACTTCTTGTAAAGCATTCAATTTTTTAGGATTTGTAGCCCCTTGCTGACGTGAATCCGTATATAAACCAATGATAGGTATTCCCGCTTGATAAGCAACACCAATTTCAGTGGCCACTCCAACATCAATCGTTGAACCATCTAAAACGGCAACCATTAACTGGCTATCTAATAAGGCGTTCGTATCGTATTTAGCAATAGCAATTGAATCTGCATAGCTATTTTTATCATTTATTTCCCCTTGTTCTTGAGGAACATAGACTTTTACTTCTGAATAGGTCTTTCGAATGCTTGCTACTAGTATTTCGTTGTAAATTTTTTCCATCTCTGAAAACAATGGACTTGCAAAATAAATTTTTTTCGACATTTTTTCATCCTCCTAATACGTTTATTACAGTTTTAGTATACCTTAAAATTGTTTTGTAACAAAAAGTAATCTTAAAGAAATATAACAGTACGTTTTATTCGTTATAATCATTGGAGAGCAAAAATAGAAGAAAAGAAGGGTGTTGTCAATTCGTGAGAATAAAAAAACTAGTTACTAGCCTTATGTTGGCTTTATTAATGGTTAACGTCATTCCTACAACAGGTTTTGCAGCGACATTAAATGAAATCGAATCGCAACAAAATACAAAAGAAAAAGAAATGGCAGCAATTGATAGTGAAATTAATAAAGTTTTGACTAAGGTAAATGAAAAAAATAGTGAGCTAGAAGAATTAACTACTCAAATTGATGTTTTAAAAGACACGGTTCAAGCAACTAGTGAAACAGTTAATGAACAAGAAGCAGTTGTTAAAGAACGTTTGGATCAAGCAAAAGAACGTATCTTATCTATGCAAACAACTGAAGTAAATCAAAATGTTGTATTGTCATTATTTGAATCTGAAAGTGTATCAGATTTCTTTAATCGTGCATATGTTTTAGTTACTTTGCAATCAGCTGGAAACGACCAGTTAGAAATGGCTGAAGATGAAAAAGCAGAATTAGCAGCATTGAAAACAGAACTTGAAAGTAATTTAGCTTTATTAGAAAATGAAACAGCAGAAGCTAAAGCACAAAAAGCTGAAATGGATACACAAATAGCAAGTCTTCAAAAAACAATGGATGAAAATCAAGAAATTCTAAATGAATTAGATGAAAAACGTGCAGCAGAAGAAACAAGAATTGCTGAAGCTAAAGCTGCTGAAGAGAAAGCAGCAGCTGAAAAAGCAACTGCTACAGCGCTTGAAACAAAACTTGAAAAAGAATCTGCTACTGTAACAACAACTGCAACAACTGAGCCATCAGAAAATAAAAAAGAAGAAACAACAGTAGCAACTGAAAAGGTTGCTACTACTAAACCAGCTGAAAGTACTGCAACAACATCAAAAGGTAAATCAATTGTTGTATCAGCAACAGGATATTCAACTAAACAAGCTAATTTGAGTACTCATACTGCAACTGGAATCAACTTAGAAAGTAATCCAATGGTTATTGCGGTAGATCCTCGTGTAATTCCTTTAGGTTCGATTGTTGAAATTCCAGGATATGGAACATTTATCGCTGGAGATACTGGTGGAGCAATCAAAGGCAATAAAATTGATATTCACTTTTCTACTGTGCAACAAGCGAATAATTTTGGTAGAAAAACAATTACCATTAATATCTTAAATTAAGATTTTTTTAGAAAAGGTGAATCAGATGGCAGAGCAAGTAGAAATCGATTTTTATCTAGATAGTGATGAAGAAGCTTTTTTAGAGTCATGGGAAAACAAGTACGGCCAACTTAATGATGAACAATTAGAAGAGTTGTACCAAGCAATTGCAAAAGATATCGAATTGAAATACCAATCTGGGGAACATCAACTTGGAAAGTTATTTTTATATAAAGAGATTGCAGTGGGCTACTCAGATTATAGTACATTTAATAATTGGTTCTTATTTAGTTCTTCTAAAAGATAATAAACAGTAAAACAACGACAGAGCGTTAATTCTGTCGTTGTTTTACTGTTTAGTGGTAAAATAGATAAATAAGAATTTACAATTCTTAGAATCAATAGATGAGTTTTTTTTGAATTAGCTGCACTATTTGACGAATAATCATAATTAATTAACAGTGAAAAGTAATGAATGACTATAAGGGGAATCATGAAGATGGTTAATACACATATCAATAATAAACTAATGTTGCTTCCTGACTTGCCAGGATGTTATTTAATGAAAAATAAAGAAAAAGAAATCATCTATATTGGAAAAGCTAAAAATTTAAAAAAACGCGTACGTTCTTATTTTCGAGGGACTCACGAAGGGAAAACGCAATTACTGGTTGAAGAAATTGTAGATTTTGAAACTATTATTACTTCTACGGATAAAGAATGTTTGCTGCTTGAAATCACATTAATCAAAAAACACTTACCGAAATACAATATCAAATTAAAGCAAGGAACAAGCTATCCGTATTTAAAGATTACAAATGAAAAGGATCCACAACTCATTATTACGTCTGAAGTTAAAAGAGATGGCGGACATTATTTTGGACCCTATCCAAATGTATATGCAGCGAGTGAAACACAACAATTTATCCAAAAAGTTTATCCATTGAGGAAATGCAATGGGTATCAAAAGAGAGCGTGTTTGTATTACCATTTAGGGCAGTGTATTGGCCCTTGCGACCATGAGATACCTAAAGAAGAATACAATGCTCAAATCGACAAAATTAGGCGTTTCTTGAATGGCGATGTAAAAGAAATTAAAAAAATATTGAAAAGTAAAATGATGCAAGCAGCTGATGAGTTGGCTTTTGAACGAGCAGCAGAATACCGCAATCAAATTCAATATATTGAAACGACTGTGGAAAGACAAAATATTATTACGAATGATTTTACGACTAGAGATGTTTTTAGCTATTATATGAATAAAGGTTGGATTTCAATTCAAGTATTCTTTATAAGGCAAGCCACATTGATTAAGAGAGAAGCAACTATTTTTCCTTGTTACGATACACCTCAAGAAGAGTTAGCCTCCTATATGGTTCAATTTTATCAAGAAGAGAATCATTTGCTACCAAAAGAAATATTGGTGCCAAGTGGCGTAGATACCAAAACATTGTCTGAGGTGCTAGAAATACCTGTTAAAGTACCGCTTCAAGGAAGAAAAAAAGACATGCTGGATTTAGCAACGAAAAACAGTGAAATTTCATTAAATGAAAAATTCCAGCTCATTGAAATGGATGATCGTAAAACAATTGGAGCAATCAAAGAGCTTTCAGAAGCGCTACATTTGCCTCTAGTTAGTCGTATTGAAGCCTTTGACCACTCCAATATTCAAGGAACAAACCCTGTTTCAGCGATGGTCTCTTTTTTAGATGGTCGACCAGATAAAAGCAATTACCGAAAATACAAAATAAAAAATGTTCATGGAAGCAATGAATTAGCCACGACTGAAGAGGTTATTCGAAGAAGATATGAGCGGTTGTTAAAAGAAGGCAAACCTTTACCGGATTTAATTTTAATGGATGGTGGGAAAATTCAAGTAAATGGTGCCATTAATATTCTTGAGAACGAGTTGGGATTATCGATTCCTGTAGCAGGTATGGTGAAAGATGATAAACATAGAACTTCTTCGCTTATTTTTGGCGAAAAACTTGAAAAAGTATCTCTAAAACCGACTAGTCAAGCTTTTTACCTTGTTCAACGAATTCAAGATGAAGTCCATCGTTTTGCGATTACATTTCACCGTCAGTTACGTGGGAAAAATAGTTTGTCCTCGAAATTGGATCGTATTGAAGGTGTTGGGCCAAAGACACGCACAAAGATATTAAAGCATTTTAAATCAGTAAAAAAAGTAACAGAAGCAAGTGTGGAAGAAATAAATGGGTTGGGAATCCCTTTAAAAACAGCTGTAAGAATTAAAGAAGCCCTGAGTGAAAAATAAAAAAGCCGAGATAAAGGAGAAAGAATCCTTTGTCTCGGCTTTTTAGTTTGTTAGGGTTTAAAAAAGTTTGTTATTGTCATTATCTAGTACGGTTACGTCGTCATTTATCAGTCCAGCGTCACTTTTTAAAATCAAACTATTTTTTGATTTTTTATAATCTAATACAACGTTTTCTGATAAGTCTTCTAGACGATTACTTTGGACTGGGATTTCTCCAATAGTTGAGTCAATAGTCGCATTTAATTCTTCATTGGGACTGGTAAATAATTTTAGTGAAAAGGTACCAACGATTCCACAAGCGTAGCCACCTGTTATACGGTTATAATATAAAGCTAATTTTCCTGGGTGTTGTGCTTGAATTGCTTTTAATCGTTCAATTGCGGGTTCTGTTACAGTTAAAAACATAAAATCCCTCCATTTAGCTACTTTGTTACACTTTCATTTAGTAAGTGAATTATATATCGAAAAGGGCGGAATGTCCACCAATATGTTTGCTAAAATTAAGAAAGAGCGTGATTAGCCTCATTAAGAATCAAGACATTATCATTAATAAGACCACTATCACTGCGCAGAATTAGCGCATTTTTGGTTTCGTTGTAATCTAACTTCATTTGTTCATCTAAAAAAGCTAAGCTCCAGCCTTGAATAGGCAAGTCCCCTAACGATGTGGATAAGATGGAATCGAGTTCAGAATCTATTTGTTGTATGATTTTTAGTAAAAAAATTCCGTTATTTCCGCAGGTACAGCCAATTCTAGATTCATAATAGAGGACTAACTGCCCTGGATGTTGAGAGCATGTCTGTTCGATCTTTTGTTGAGCTTGTTCAGTAATAGTTAAAAACATGTAAAAGACCTCTTTTCAATTCTTTGAACTTATGATAGCTCGAACAACTAAACTTGTCGAGCTAAATGGTGGAAAAAACGAAGAAAATAATTGCAAAATTAGTGTGAAAGATGTATATTACTATTTGTGGATATTTAAAGTCCACAATTAATGCTACTGAAGTAAAGAAAGAAGGGAAACAATGAAGTTAACAAAAGGCTTGGAACAAGCAGTTTGTATTTTGGCTATGCTTTCTACTCAAGATAATCATATTCCGATTACTTCGCATGTATTGAATAGTCGTTTAAAAGGAACGTCACATTCTTACATTAGAAAAATTATTCGAAAATTAGTGGTTAGTGGGTTAGCAACATCAATCCCTGGCAGCAATGGTGGTTTTATGTTAGCTAAAAAACCCGAAAAAATTAATTTGTTGGAAATTGTAGAAGCATTAGAAGGTAAAATCGTTACTTATCCAAATTCTGGGATGATTAATCAAGTTTTCTCAGATATAGGTGAACCAGCTAGTAATGGAGAAAAAATGCTAACCACAACTTTTGGAGAAGCAGACAAACTTTACACAAGTTTTCTCGAACAGCAAACGCTAAATCAGCTTATTGGTTCTACGATAGGCAAAAGTGAAGTACCTTCTATTGACTGGAATAAAAAATAATTCGTTTTAAATTGAAAGGAATGTACTTGTAAAATGGAAATGATAAAAAAGGAATGGAAGAAATTAGTCTCTAATAAAATGATGCTACTATCTTGTATAGTGATGTTATTTATTCCAATAATGTATGCTGGTTTCTTCTTAAAATCAAACTGGGATCCCTATGGAAATACGGATAAACTATCTGTGGCAGTTGTTAATTTAGATCACTCAGTTGACTATCAGGGAGAAAAACTGGACATAGGTTCTGATGTGGTTGAGAAACTTAAGGGAAATGATGCATTAGATTGGCATTTTGTATCTCAAGAAGAGGCTCAATCTGGATTGGAAAATAGCGATTATTATATGGTCATGACTTTACCGGCTGATTTTTCCACAGATGCTGCTACATTGATGGATAAGAATCCTAAAAAAATGACCATTAAATATGAAACGAATGGATCGTTAAATTATATCGGAGAAGTTATCAGTAAATCAGCTGCTAAAGATATTAAAACCGAAGTATCTGATAATGTAACGAAAGCTTATACGGAAGCAATATTTGAACAAATTAGTAAGATAGGAACGGGTTTTTCAAAAGCCGCTGACGGTGCCGGAGAGATTGATGATGGAACTGGGAAGTTGGCAGATGGAAGCCAACAGTTAACAAAGAATTTAGAAAAGCTGTCTTCAAGTACATTAACATTTGAAGAAGGAACGCAGAAAATTGAGCTGGGACTAAAAGACTATACAAATGGAGTAGCTCAAGTAAATAATGGCGCAACTCAGCTAAATAATGGCATCAGTACGTTAGCGTCAAATGTAGGCCCGCTTCAAAATGGCGGTCTGCAGTTAGAAAAAGGATCAGCAGATTTATCAAACGGTGTTGAATCTTATACAAATGGTGTTTCACAGTTGGCCGATGGAACTAAGCTATTGAACGGAAATTCTACCTCACTTCAAAATGGCACAAGTGAAATCAGTAATGGTGTTGATCAAGTTAAATCAGGTAGTGATCAATTATTAACGGGATTAAATCAGCTTTCTGCAGAATTAGATAAAAGTCTAACAACCGAAAACAATGACCAACTACAATTTTTAATGAAAAACTTGTCTTCTATGAATGATGGGATTCAAAAACTAGATACTCTGCTTAACGGACAGTCAAACACTGCTAGTAATGGTGGGATTGAAACTAATCTGAAACAAGCAGGTGATAGTTTAACTAGCGTTGCAAACAATATAGCAGTCACTGGTGGTAGTTTAAAAGAAGCGACAGATACAGTTAACGCTCTTGAAAGTACAATTGCTGAATTGAATACGGCAATAGCTACAAATGATACAAGTGCAATCGCTGCAAAACAAGCAGAGTTAGCAAACATAAGCAAATTGAAAGATCAACTAGCTGTTGCAAATGAAAGTACAAATGCAATAGCAACAAACGCAACTGATGCTGGTACATCGTTAAGCAATTTGCAAAAGGAATTGACGACAATCAGTGAATTAACCAATCAATTGCCACAACTAAAAACGCAAATAGATGCACTCGCTCAAAGTTCAAACCAACTATTGCCAGCAACTAATCAAGCAATGAATGAACTTATTAACGGATTATCAGGCATACAAAAAGCTTTGGAACAACAAGGGACGGGTTCTAATAAAGGAATCATTCAAGGGATGACTGAATTAAACCAAGGTCTAGCTGCTGTTCAAAATGGTCTGTCAGGAGAAAATGGATTAGTAAATGGAGTAACAGACTATACAAACGGAGTAGAAAGTTTGCAGTCTGGGGCAGATAAATTAAAGGCAAATTCACCGGCATTAAATACAGGTGCTCAACAATTAAATAGTGGCATAGGACAATTAACCACTCAGTTGCCAAACTTAATTGAAGGTATCAATCAATTAAACAATGGATCGACAAAATTAGTCGAAGGAACGACTCTTTTGAACGATAATTCAGCTAGTTTAAATGATGGTGCAACTAGCCTAGCAGATGGTTCTACAAAACTTAAAGAGGGCTCGCAAGCATTAAGTGATGGATCTAAAACACTAGGAACTGGAATAAATACATTGAAAGATGGAACGAATCAGTTATCAACTAGTTTATTAGAAGGTTCAACAACTGTTAATGATATAGATGCTACGAATAAAACCACAGATATGTTTGCAAGTCCTATAACGTTAGAGCAAGAAAAATATAGTACTGTGCCAAACTATGGAGCAGCGTTAGCCCCTTATATTATGTCAATGGCATTGTACATTGGAGCAATTGCTTTTACTACAATCTATCCTGTTCGCAAGAGAGCACTTCAAGGGAAATCAAGCTTTGCTTGGTGGCAAAGTAAGACTTCAGTAACCATGCTAGTGGCAACTTTAATGGCAGTGATTGAATGTGGAATCTTATTAATGATGGGATTAGAAGTATTATTTGTTGGGAAATTATTCTTATTAGCTATCCTTACTTCGCTAGCATTCATGTCTATTATAATGATGTTAGTTGTCGCATTCGACAATATCGGTCGCTTTTTGGCAATGGTGTTGCTCGTCATACAATTAGGCGGTTCTGGTGGAACATTCCCAATGCCGTTAACAAATTCATTCTTCCAAGCAATTCATCCGTTCTTACCAATGACGTATTCTATTTATGGTTTTAGACAAGCTATCAGTAGTGGGTTAGGGGATGCAGTTTATTTGAAAGCTAATTTTGTTATGATAGGGATTATTCTTGTTTCCAATGGCTTGCTTATGTTAGCAATGCACGTCTTGCAAAAAAAAGAGGTAACTAATAATGAAAATGAAACAACCGAATTGAAAGAAATAAAAGAGTTATAATAGCAAAAAAGTTCTGCCATGCGAGAGTTTACTCGCATGGCAGAACTTTTTTAAATTAACACTTTATCTAAAAAGTTTTTTGTTCTCTCATGTTGCGGATGGTTAAAGAGTTGTTCAGGTTTGCCTTCTTCAACGATATAACCGCCATCCATGAAAATAACGCGATCCGCTACTTCTTTAGCGAAACCCATTTCATGGGTCACAACTAACATTGTCATGCCTTGATCCGCTAGTTTTTGCATAACTTCAAGCACGTCACCAACCATTTCTGGATCAAGTGCACTAGTTGGTTCATCGAATAACATGATGTCCGGATTCATTGCTAAAGCTCGTGCGATAGCCACACGTTGCTTTTGTCCACCAGATAATGATTTAGGATAATCAGCGGCTTTTTCTGAAAGACCAACTGTTTCTAATAATTCTAACGCTCTTTTATTGATGGCCTCAGTCGATTCTTTTTTTAACTCTTTAGGAGCTAATGTAATATTATCTAGAACAGTTAAATGTGGGAATAAATTAAATTGTTGAAAAACCATTCCAATATTTTCACGTACTTTATTGATATCTTGCTTAGGATCGGTTAAATCAAAATCATCAATGATGACTTTTCCGCCTGTAATGTCTTCTAAAGCGTTCATGCAACGAAGAAAAGTACTTTTCCCAGAACCAGAAGGGCCGATAATACAAATAACTTCTCCTTCTTGTACTTCAACATTCAAGTCTTTTAAAACCTCTAGATTTCCGAAACTTTTCTTTAAATGTTCAACTTTTAGTTTAGTCATTTGATAATCTCCTTTCAAGATAATTTGAAAATTTCGTTAGAATGGTAATGATAATGATATACATTAAACCGACGATCAACCACATATCGCCAGAAGAATAGGTACGGGCAATAATGATTTTTCCGGTTTGAGTCAATTCAACAATTCCAATCACGGATAAGATTGAAGTATCTTTAAGTGTGATAACAAATTGATTGATAAAAGATGGAATCATTATCTTAACGGCTTGTGGTAAAACTACTTTGCGCATCGAAGTGTTGTAAGTAAGACCCAAACTTCTAGAAGCTTCTAGCTGGCCGTTATCTACCGCTTGAATACCACCACGAACCAGTTCAGCGATGTAGGCTGTTGTATTTAAACTTAATGTAATCACACCAGCAAGGTAAGCTGGTATTTGAATATTTAAGAATTGTGGGATAGAGAAGTAGATGAAAAAGGCTAAAACGATTAAAGGGATACCGCGTAAAATATCTACGTAAATCGTTGCTATCCAATTTAATACTTTGTTTGGAGAAGCGCTAAATAATCCAAAAATAACACCTAAAATGGTAGCGATGATAAATGCCGTAATGGTTAACAGTAATGTTCTACCAAGACCTTTTAATAATTCGCCGCCATTTTGTTGTATCAAACCAAAGAATCCAAGATTAGCTGTTTCGGTTTGAGACGTCTCTCCAAGATAAGTATCAAGTATGTCATCGTAAGTGCCATTTGCACGGATGTTGATTAATCCATTATTGAACATTTCCAATAATTCAGCATTTTGATCTTTATTTACGGCAAAACCATAATTGTCGCCAGGCTCAGGATCAGTCGGTATTTTCAATTTTAAACCTGATTGAATCGCATAAGCCATTACAGGATAATCTTCAAAAGCAGCATCTGAGTTGCCAGTTTGAACGTCTTCGTACATATTTGCAGAATCTTCAAAAGTATTTACATCAAATCCATATTCCTCTTGAATAGATTCAGCAAAAGCAGCACCAGTAGTTCCTACTTTGATAGCCACTGTTTTGCCTTCTAAATCTTCGTAAGAAGTAATGTCATCGTTATCCGCTGAGACGGCCATAACTACACCACTTTCAAAGTAAGGCTCAGAAAAATCAAATGAGTCTTGACGTTCGGGTGTAATACTCATACCGGCGATCATGCCATCTACTTGATTTGTTTCTAAAGCTTGTAATGCAGCACTAAATCCTAGAGGTCGTAATTCATAGTTGAAACCTTGATCTTTAGCGATTGCATCTAATAAATCAACATCAATTCCTTTATATTCACCATCAGCATCTTTGTATTCAAAGGGAGCAAACGTGATGTCAGTTCCAATGATATATGTCTTATCTGTTTCTTGAGCAGAAGCTGTAGTAGGTAGTAGAATAGTGAAAATTACTGTAAGTAATAAAGCCGTCATAATAGTAAAAAGTGATTTTTTTCGTAAATTCATAAGAAACCTCCTTGTATAAGATATAATACTAATTTAATTTTAAGGCAATTGCAACAAAAATGTAATCTGGTTATGTGATAAAAACTAACATACCCTTGTCTCGTTTCTTTTTCTATAAAAGGTTGAATAACTTAAACTTGTTCGTTATGCTTAAATTGCGAAAAAGACAAACTAAGCGGGTGATAAAGTGTTACGAAAAGCTAAAATAACAGATATAGAACAATTAGTGGAATGGGTCTGGATTATTCTAGAAGACATGGAGCTAACATTGTTGAAAGAAATAAACACGGATAAATTGAAACAACTGATGAAAGAAGCGATGGAAGATGAAAATTACCGCTATAGCTATCATCGCGCACATATCTGCATCCGTGAAGGGAAAAGAGCAGGTGTCTGTTTTGGGTACAAAGGTGAGTTGGAACCTATAGTTGATGAGGCTTTTAATGATAAATTAAAAGCACAAGGAATAGAGACCCTCTTATTTCAGGATCCTGAAACCATTCCAGGTGAGTGGTACTTAGATTCGTTGGTGACGGATGTGAATTTTAGAGGACAAGGTGTAGCAAGCGAGTTGTTAAAAGCACTACCAGCTATTGCAAAGTCAGAGAACGAGAAAATCATTGGACTGAATTGTGACCAACTGAATCAAAAAGCACAACAACTGTATCTTAAAATCGGCTTTAAAAAGGTATGGGAGTGTACGCTGGGTCAACATTTATACGACCACATGCAATGGGAAATCCATTAAAAAAGGCATTGATCAATTAAATCAATGCCTTATATGTCCATTAAATAAGTTGTATTGCACGGTTTACTCGTTTTTTTTCTGTCTGTGGTAAGCGTGTTAACGTAAGATTATCTACAATCAAAGCAATACAGAGACAAAGTGGTGCATGTTGAGATTCGGGTATATGCAGTGCATAATAATCACCAAAGGAAGTATAAGCTTTAGTCATTTCCATAATTAACTTACCTTTACAGTTTACCGTGTAGTTGTGATTATAAAAATCTCCAGTTACAATCCAATTTAGCGGCGTAACTTTAAAATAAACATCTTTTAAGCCACGGTGTTTAGTAATGGAACCAATTTTTTTACCTTGGGTATAGATATCAAATTTA
Source organism: Carnobacterium jeotgali MS3 (assembly GCF_000745125.1). GTDB lineage: Bacteria > Bacillota > Bacilli > Lactobacillales > Carnobacteriaceae > Carnobacterium_B > Carnobacterium_B jeotgali. The sequence goes on along the minus strand of NZ_JQNF01000010.1, from coordinate 133,777 downwards.
GGAAATAAAGACAATACTGTTTGTTTGACTTCTACAAGCAAGTCACCGTCTATGCTATATAACGATAATTTATCACCGATTCTGCCCCATTTGCCTGAAATAAGGTAGAGATCTTTGCCAAGTTCATTTTTCACGAGAATCTTTTCTTGTCTTGAAACATATTCTTGTTTCATGTAAAGAAGTACCATAATGAACGCCCCTCTAAAGGTAAATTAAGCGGATACAGTTTCTTTTAGTATACCAAAACTAGAAGCAAAACGAAATACAAATGAGATAAAAAAAAGCCCGCCTTTTTTAATGGCGGGTTTTCTTTATATCGCTGATTTAATGGCTTGACCTAATTCGTGCAGAGCTTTCACCACGTCATCAAGTTTAGTTTCCATACGCTGAAGTAGAAATAAAGCGATAAAAATGGGGAAACCAACATTACCGATAATCTCTGTTACAGTAGACAGCCACTGAGTACTTGCATCCATGTTATTCTCTCCCTTCATTTATTAGCTGAGTTAACGTATTGTCAACCTACTAATAACAACGAAACGAAAAGAAAAACTGTTACTATAAGATTTGTTAACTTTCACTTTCTACTCAGTGCGTTCTACGAAAGTAGGTGATTTGGCTGAGTCTAATTGATCGTTTAAAGCTAGGTTGATTGCATGTGCAATACCATCATTATTATTGCTAGTAGTAATGTATTTAGCATACGTTTTGACTTCTTCTTCAGCATTTTCCATGGCAAAACTATATCCGGCTACTTTTAACATCGAGACATCATTGAAATTATCTCCAAGTGTCATAATGTTTTCAAGAGGAATATTTAATTTTTTTGCAGCTGCTTCAAGAGCAATGCCTTTTTGGGCATTAATGTTATTGATTTCAATGTTATTAACAAAAGAAGCGGTAATTGCAAGCTCACCTGATTTTTCAAGTTCCTCTGTAAGTGGCCCAAGTACCTTACGACCATCATCACTAAAAGCGATAATTTTTAAAACTTCAATGGAATCATCGTGCACAAGCTCTTCGTAATCTTCAACATAGTTTATATTCATAATTTCTAAACGGGCTGCTGCTAAAACAACGGCCATTTTATAAGTAGTATCCGGATTTGTTTCAAATAATAAAGAAGCAACAGATTCGATACGTTTCGCTTTATTATCGGAATAAATTCCATTAGATGTCGTCATTTCACAATAAAGATTTCTTTTCTTTATCGCAGCAACGATTTCGTGTACCGATTGTTTATCGATGCCAATATTTTGAATGACAGAGCCTTCTTCATTATAAACTTGAGCACCATTAAGCGTGATAAACGAACAGTTGATACCCACTTCTTTAAGTAACGGTTGTGCTTCAGTAAATCCACGGCCTGTGGCGACCATAAAATGAATCCCTTGGTTCATAGCCGCTTTAATAGCTTTAGCATTTGTTTCAGAAACTTTCATTTTTCCATTTAATAATGTTCCATCCATATCAGATACAATAAGTTCTATCATTTTGGTTCCTCCCAAGAGTTGTTTGTATTACTAAGTCTACCATTAATAATAAAAAAACAAACGTATAAAGCTTTTTTTGTAATAAATTGTCGAAATAAATGAATAGAACAAAAAGAAGCTGACAGGTAATACTTGTTAGAAAAAAGTAATTCTTGTAGGATAAGAGTAAGTTTATTAGAGATAAGGAGCAAATTATAATGACCTTACCGATACAAAATGATTGGTTGCCAATTTTGGAAGAACAAATAAATACACCAACTTATCAATCATTAAAAGAATTTTTAGTACACGATTATCAAGAAACAACGGTTTATCCTGAAATGCACCATATTTGGCAAGCTTTTGAATGGACTCCTTATAATGAAGTAAAGGTAGTCATTTTAGGACAAGATCCTTATCATGGACCAGATCAAGCACATGGACTGAGCTTTTCTGTATTGCCGAATGTTAAAACGCCGCCTTCTCTCGTCAACATCTATAAGGAATTGGAAACGGATCTGGATATTCCTCGTGCAAATCATGGTTATCTGGAATCTTGGGCTAAACAAGGTGTCTTATTACTTAATACCGTTTTAACTGTTCGAAAAGGCCAGGCTCATTCACATAAAGGCAAAGGCTGGGAAGTACTGACAGATGCGGTTATCAAAAAATTAAGTGAACGAGAGAAACCAATGGTGTTTATTTTATGGGGAAATCCATCCATTAAAAAAAGAGCTTTAATTGATGAAACAAAACATGTTGTGTTGACCTCAGTTCATCCAAGTCCTTTGTCAGCTTATCGTGGCTTTTTTGGATCAAAACCATTTTCTAAGACAAATGAAGCATTGATCAATTTAGGCGAAGAACCTATAAATTGGCAATTGCCTGAGACAGTTGAATAAGCAATACTTATAGGTTTTAAACCAAAAAGACTGTTATTGTTAAGAAAATAAGAGTATGATAGTACTGTATATAAAATCACAAATTGTGGAGGTTATTAGTGTGGAGCTAATTGAAAGCTTATCAAGCAAGATTAAAGGAAAAAAAGTTCGGATTGTATTTCCAGAAGGATCTGAACCTCGTATTCTTGGTGCTGTAGTTCGTTTGGCATCAGAAGATTTAGTTCAACCGGTATTAATTGGGAACCCCGAAGTTGTTAAAGAAGCTGCAAAAAATCGTGGCTTCAATGTAGAAAACATTGAAATTGTTGACCCAGCAAATTATGCTAAAATAGATGAAATGGTTGCTTCTTTCGTAGAACGTCGTAAAGGTAAAGTTTCTGAAGAAAAAGCAATTGAATTATTAAAAGATGAAAACTATTTTGGTACAATGTTAACCTATATGGGATTAGTTGATGGCTTAGTAAGTGGAGCAATCCACTCAACAGGAGACACTGTTCGCCCTGCATTACAAATTATTAAAACTAAACCAGGCGTTAGCCGTACAAGTGGTGCATTTATTATGATGCGTGGACGTGGACAAGAAAAATACTTATTCTCAGATTGTGCAATCAATGTGAATCCAAATGCTCAAGAATTAGCTGAAATCGCTGTAGAAAGTGCTAAAACGGCTGAAATGTTTGGTATCGAACCAAAAGTTGCTATGTTAAGTTTTTCAACTAGAGGATCAGCAGTTGCTGAAGAAGCAACTAAAGTAGCAGAAGCAACTAAAATTGCTCAAGAACTAGCTCCTCAATATGATATCGATGGTGAAATGCAATTTGATGCTGCATTCGTAGCTTCTGTTGCTGAACAAAAAGCACCAGATTCTAATGTTGCTGGACAAGCAAGTGTTTTTGTATTCCCTGAATTACAATCAGGAAACATTGGTTATAAGATTGCGCAACGTTTTGGTAATTTTGAAGCAATCGGACCTATCTTACAAGGGTTAAATAAACCCATCTCAGACTTGTCTCGTGGTTGTAACGAAGAGGATGTTTACAAACTAACAATCATCACAGCAAATCAAACATTAATGAATTAAATTTAAAAAAGCTGACTCATTGAGTTAGCTTTTTTTTGATAAAGAGAGAATAGTTGCTCTATTGAATGCGTTCTCATTATAATGAATAAACAAGAGTATTAGTAAAAAGGAGGAACGGTTATGAAGATTGGCATTATCGGCGCTACAGGTAAATCAGGTTCAAAAATTTCAGCAGAGGCATTGATCAGAGGACATGAAGTGATTCCTTTGATACGAAATGCTTCCAAACTGATAGACAGTAAAGACAGCCATTATATCGAAAAGGATTTATATGATTTAACCTATGATGATATAAAAAATTTAGATGTGGTGGTTGATGCATTTAATGCTCCACCTGGGAAAGAAGAATTGCATCAAACAAGTTTGGCTTATATTGTGTCGTTAATACAAGGACATGAAAATCCGCGCCTAATCATTGTTGGCGGAGCAGGAAGTTTATATGTTGATGATACGAAAACGACGCGGTTGATAGATACTCCCGATTTTCCTGAAGTAGCTAGACCTACAGCTGTTAATATGAGTAAAGCTTTTGAGCAATTAAAACTAGCGGAAGATATCAATTGGACGTATGTAAGTCCATCTGCGTTTTTTAATCCTGAAGGCAAACGAACTGGGAAATATCAATTAGGACAAGACCAACTATTGACCAATAGTAAAGGTGAAAGTGAAATTAGTTATGCTGACTTTGCTCTTGCATTGGTAGATGAAATTGAAAATCAATTATTTATGGGTCAACGTATTACAGTATGTAGCGAATAAGGAAACGAGCATAGAAATCCATTGAGTCTATATTTTTAGGTGCTCAATGGATTTTTGTTTGGCTATTTTTAAATACTTGAATTACAATAAAAGATAACTAGATAGGGATAGAGGAGAACAAAATGAAACAAATTAAAGCACGTAATGAAGAAGAAACAAAGATAATAGCTGCTACATTAGCCAAATTGCTTGAACCTGGAGATACGATTCTTTTAGAAGGCAATCTTGGAGCTGGAAAAACGACTTTTACAAAAGGCCTAGCCGAAGGTCTTGGAATTACCAAAGTGATTAAAAGTCCAACTTATACAATTATCAGGGAGTACCTTGAAGGAAGATTGCCGTTGTACCATATGGATGTCTATCGATTAGAAGAAACTGGTGGAACGGATTTAGGATTAGAGGAATATTTTGAAGGCGAGGGTGTATCAATCGTTGAATGGGCAACCTTTATTCCCGAAGACTTGCCTCAAGAATATTTGCAGATCAAGCTTGTTCCTGCTGGAGATGATTTAATGGAACGGGAGCTGACTTTTTCGCCTGTTGGGGAAAGGTATGAAAAATTGATGCAAAATTTTGAGGAAAGTCAGGTATAACAAATGATAAGTACTATCCAAATACGAGAAGCTATCCCTAGTGATGCTGAAAATTTGTTGAAACATTTGAAAAAAATCGCTGTTGAAACAGGTTTTATGACAATGGGAGCAGAAGGTCCTGGGAAAACAGTTGAAGAGAAACGGAAGGAAATTAAGACTATTTTAGAGTCCGATGTAACGGTTTTATTTGTCGCTTTAGACAAAAAAGAACTAATTGGAATTGCTGAAATTCATGGGAATGTAAGTCCAAAACTGAAACATATAGGGGACATCAGCATTTCAATTGCAAAAGCTTATTGGGGAATAGGTTTAGGCACAACAATGATGGAACAATTGATTGAATGGGCAAATAGTCCTGTAAGTCAGTTAAAACGACTTGAATTAACCGTTCAAGCACGCAATGAACGAGCGCGCCGTCTTTATGAAAGAATGGATTTTAAACTCGAAGCAATCATGCCTCGTGGAGTTAAAGATGAAGGTGTTTACTTAGATGTTTGTTTGATGAGTATGCTGATTGGAGAAATTTAAAAAGCTTTGCAAAAGATAACTTTTGCAAAGCTTTTTTTTAGATTAATACTTTTTCTAAGAAGTTTTTCGTTCGTTCTTGTTGGGGATTATCGAAGACTTCTTTAGGGTCGCCTTCTTCAACGATATAACCGCCATCCATGAAAATAACGCGATCTGCTACTTCTTTGGCAAAGCCCATTTCATGAGTTACAACTAGCATAGTCATGCCTTGATCTGCTAATTTTTGCATAACTTCAAGGACGTCACCAACCATTTCTGGATCCAATGCACTAGTGGGTTCATCGAACAACATGATGTCTGGATCCATCGCTAAAGCTCTTGCAATGGCCACACGTTGCTTTTGTCCGCCAGATAGTGATTTTGGGTAATCATTGGCTTTTTCAGAGAGACCAACTGTTTCGAGTAATTCTAATGCACGTTTTTCGCTCGTTTCAGCGGATTCCTTTTTTAATTCTTTGGGGGCTAGCGTAATGTTGTCTAACACTGTCAAATGTGGGAATAAATTAAACTGTTGAAAAACCATTCCAATATTTTCGCGTACTTTATTGATATCTTGTTTAGGATCAGTTAAATCAAAATTATCAATGATGACTTTTCCGCCTGTAATTTCTTCCAAAGCATTCATACAACGAAGAAAAGTACTTTTTCCAGAACCTGAAGGACCAATAATACAAATAACTTCTCCTTCTTGAACTTCAATATTCAAGTCTTTTAAAACTTCTAATTTTCCGAAATTTTTCTTTAAATGTTCAACTTTTAATTTAGTCATTAGATATTTTCCTTTCAAGTACCGTTGATAGTTTCGTTAAAATAGTGATCAAAACAATGTACATGATTCCGATGATTAACCACATATTTCCAGAAGAGTAAGTCCGAGCAATGATAATTTTTCCGGTTTGAGTCAATTCAACAATGCCAATAACCGATAGGATTGAAGTATCTTTAAGCGTGATAACAAATTGATTGATAAAGGATGGAATCATTATCTTAATAGCTTGTGGTAAGACAATTTTACGCATAGAAGTTTTATAAGGGAGTCCCAAGCTTCTTGCGGCTTCTAATTGCCCACCAGCCACAGCTTGAATTCCGCCACGAACAAGCTCTGAAATGTATGCAGAAGTATTAAGACTCAATGTAATTACACCAGCAAGATAAGCGGATAACTGAATGTTTAAGAATTGTGGAATAGAGAAATAGACAAAAAAGGCTAGTACAATCAAAGGAATACCGCGCATAATAGTCACATATAAAGTCGAAATCCCACTTAATAGATTGTTTGACGTAGCACTGAATAATCCTAAAATAACTCCTACGACTAAAGCAATTGCAAATGAAACAAGCGTTAATACTAAAGTACGTCCAAGACCTGTTAATAATTCACTATAATTATTTTGAATCAAAGTGAAGAAGTTATTGCTAGTAGCAGCTTCTGAATTTTCACTAGTATACTTATCCGTAATTTCTTTATGAACACCATTTTCTTTGATGGTTGCTAAACCTGCATTGAATTTTTCTAGTAATTCTGGATTTTGACCTTTATTAACAGCGAATCCGTAAACATCTCCTGCTTCTGGATCAAGTGGAAATTGTAGTTTAAGACCTTGTTGTACAGCATAAGCCATAACAGGGTAGTCATCAAAGACCGCATCAGAATGACCGGAAACAACGTCTTCATACATAGTTGCTGAGTCTTCAAATTGGTTAATATCAATATCAAATTGTTTTTTCAGTTCTGTCACAAATGCGGCACCAGTGGTACCAACCTTAACAGCAACAGTCTTGCCATCTAAATCTTCATAAGAAGAAATAGCATCATTGTTTTTTGAGACAGCCATAACGGTACCGGCTTCGAAATAAGGATCAGAAAAATCAAAAGATTCCTTACGTTCATCCGTAATACTCATTGCAGCAATCATTCCATCTACTTGATTTGATTCTAAGGCTTGTAAACCTGCACTGAAAGCTAAAGGGCGTAACTCATATGAAAAATTTTGATCTTCAGCAATCGCATCTAACGTTTCTACATCGATACCAACATAGTCGCCCTCTGCATTTTTAAATTCAAAAGGAGCGTAAGTGACATCTGTAGTGATAACATAAGGATCACTTTCGGTTCCTTTCTCTGCTGAAGCATGGATAGGTGTGGATAGGGATAAAAATAAGCCTAAAAAAAGTGCAAATACAGCCCCTAAAAACTGGTTCTGTTTCGTAATCATATAAAAACTCCTCCAAATAGTTTTGCTATAGTTTTAAAATATAGCTCGTATATTAAAAATACGGGAATCCTTTTATCATTTCAACTATTTGCACTTGAGCAATTTTTGTATAAAAAAATAAACTGTTTCTTTAAAAGAACTAAAGAATCAGTTTATTTTGCATTTATAATTTTTAGTGTAGATAGCTGAGTTCCTTTGGTTGCTTAAATTTTTTGAAAGCAACCATCTTATAAAAAACGAACACGCTAAATATGTTTAACGAGTTTTTTTAAGGGATCTGTTCCAAAATGATCTTCTAAATAAAGCAAAATAGCTGCACAGGCATTGCTATCCTCAAGTGCATTGTGATGATTTTTCAAACTAATATTTAAATGATCACAAACTGTATTTAATTTATGATTGGGAATTTCTGTGATTAATTTCCGACTGCTTTGAACAGTGCACAGAGTTTGAAAGTGAGGCTGAGGCAAGTCATAGTAATCAAGACAGCCTTGTAAAACGCCACGGTCAAACGGAAGATTATGAGCAACAATCAATTTATTTTCTGTGAAAAAAGGTTTTATTTGTTCCCAGACTTCTGGGAAAGAAGGTGCGTCTTTAACATCATTTTCAGTAATGCCATGAACTTGCACATTACGCCAAAAAAATTCAGTTTCTGGTTTAATTAAAGAGTAGTAATGATCAACAATCTTGCTTTTTCGAACAACTGTCAGTGCCACTGAACAAGCGCTATGACGTTGGTTGCTAGCTGTTTCAAAATCTAATGCGACAAAATTCATATGAGTCCTCCTCGAACAAGTATTCGGTTAACAGTATAAAGGATTTAAGTAGAAGTTGCTACTATTAAATTTCCAAAAAAAACTTTCGCTAGCTAACAAATCAGCTGCGAAAGTTTTTTTTGTTTAATAAGTTAGCTTGTCTTAAGCTTCTTTTTTATGAGGAAGAAATTTAGCTAATTCCATTAGAACAACGGCAACTAAAGCTAAGCCTGCAGCAATTCCCCATTGTTCCCATCCAAAATTATCTGGAATATTAAAGATTGAACGAACACCTGGAAGAACTGTCACACCATATAAAACAGAACAGAATAAAACAGCATATATAGCATACATATTAGAGAAGAAACCTGCTCCAATAGATGTTTGTGTATTTGAACGTGCTGGGAAAGTTTGTAAAGTACGAGCCAAGATAAGGGTAGTAAAGGCCATAGCAATACTCATTTCATTTGAATAACCTAATCCGATATATTGTGAGATAACAACAGCGATACCAATAAGCACACCACGATAAAGAACAGATCTTAAAGTGTCACCTGCGAAGATGCCTTCGTTCGGATCTCTAGGTTTACGTTCCATAACATTTGGTTCGCCTTTTTCCATTCCTAAGGCAATAGCAGGAATAGAGTCATTAACTAAGTTGATGAACAATAATTGTAAAGCAGTGAATGGGTTAACCCAGTTCATTATTAACGCAACAATGATTGCGATAATAGCACCAAGGTTACCAGCAAATAGGTAAGCAACAGCCTTTTTGATGTTATCAAATACATTACGACCAACTTCAACGGCACTAATGATTGACACAAAGTTATCATCTGTCAATACCATTGCAGCAGCATCTTTAGCTACGTCAGTTCCGCTACCCATTGCGATTCCAATATCTGCTTGTTTCAGTGCAGGTGCATCGTTTACACCATCACCAGTCATAGCAGAAATCTTATCTTTATTTTGCCAAGCGCGAACGATTCTGATTTTGTTTTCTGGAGAAACACGAGCATAAACAGAGATTTGTTCTAATTTAGCATTTAACTCATCTTCACTTAAAGCGTCTAATTCTTGACCAGTCAAAGCAATGTCGTCTGGTTCTGAGATTCCGATATCACGAGCAATTGCACGTGCAGTTGTTTTGTGGTCACCGGTAATCATAACGGTTTTGATACCAGCTTTTTTAGCTTGTTCTACAGCGCCATAAACAGCTTCACGAGGCGGATCAATCATAGCAACTAAACCAACTAGAATCAAATCGTTTTCGTCTTCAAAAGTAATGTTTTCTCCTTCTGAAACAGGTTTATAAGCAAAAGCCAATACGCGCAAAGCACGATCTGAAAAGATTTCATTTTGATCAGCTAAAGATTTTAGGTTGTCATCTGTTAAAGGAACGACTTTTCCATCAATCAAGATTTTTGAACTGCGGTTAAAGACTACATCGGGGCCACCTTTTGTTAACATAAGGTTTTCACCGTCAATGACATGAACAGTAGACATTAGCTTACGATCTGAATCAAAAGGCAACTCAGCTAATCTAGGGTAAGCATTACGTAATTCATGGTAAGGTTTGTTCACTTTATTACTGAAAGCAATCATAGCAACTTCAGTTGGGTCACCAAGTTCTTGACCTTGGTCATTGATGTTAGAATCATTTGCTAGTACAGCAATTTGCATTAAACGAGCTTCATCAGTAGTCCATGTATCAGGAGTAGAATTGAAATCGCCTGTTTGTCCATTTGGTAAGAAGTAATCAACTATCGTCATTTTATTTTGTGTTAATGTACCTGTTTTGTCAGTACAAATAACACTTGTGGAACCTAATGTTTCAACAGCTGGGAGCTTACGAATAATCGCATGTTTCTTAGCCATTTTGTTTGTTCCAGTAGAAAGAACGATGGTAACGATAGATTGTAATGCTTCAGGAATGGCAGCAACGGCTACTGCAACTGCGAACATAAAGGCATTCAACAATTCAGTGTTTACATCTGTTGCTCCACCAAAGAAGATACGAGCGGCTTGGATAGCAAAGATAAGAATAGAAAGGATAAGAATACCAAATCCTAGTTTTTTACTAAAGTCGTCTAATTTTCTTTGCAATGGTGTTTGCTTAGCCACTGCGTTATCAATTAAACTAGCAACTTGACCGATTTCAGTATTGTTACCGGTACCTGTAACAACCACAAGACCACGACCATACGTAACTAAAGTTCCGCTATGAACCATGTTTGAACGATCTCCAACAGGTACTTCTTTTTCAACAATCTCAATATTTTTGTCTGCCGGAACAGATTCACCAGTTAACATTCCTTCATTGATTTGAAGTGATCCTGCTTCTAGTAAACGTCCATCAGCTGGAACATAATCCCCAGCATCTAAGATAACAATATCTCCTACAACAAGTTCTTTTGCCGGAATAGTTACTTTAACGCCATTACGGATTACTTTCGATTCAGGAGCAGAGAGACTGGACAACGCATCGAGTGAACTTTCAGCTTTTTTAGTTTGAATAACACTGATAACAGAGTTGATCATTAAAACAGCAAAAATGATCAATGATTCAACTACTGAACCTAAAGCCATTTGGATAACGGCTACTATTAACAGCACAATAACCATTGCGTCCTTAAAAGTTGATAAAAATAATTTAAGAACGGAATCTTTTTCTTTTTGCTTTAATTCGTTTAAGCCATCACGTTCCTGGCGTGTTTTGACTTCGGCATCCTGCAGGCCTTTTGGTGAAGTCTGTAATTCTTTTAATATTGTTTCTTGGTCTTTTTGATAATTTTCCAAGTGATACACCCTTTCGTAAAAAAAAATAGACAGTTTACTGACAGACAATCAAGAATATGATGAAATGCCTGTAGAAACGGTTTTAACATGAAATAAAAATAATACCATTATAATATCATTATAGTACAGTTGCCAAAAATAGTAGCATATTCACTATCATCAAACAAGTTTTAGGTTGATTGGCAATGACCTTGTAAAAAAACTAGTCCAATCATTAGCTAAGCTTGTTTTTGTACGCTCAATATCCTCCTTTAATTGATGGTCAGTAAAATCGATAAAAAAAAGAGACTTATGCAGGATTGTCCTTTATAGAGAACAATGTGCATAAGTCTCACTATTTAAGACAACACCAGAAGATTGTTGCAAATCTACTTGTTGGTGACGTTGCCACAGCTGTTGCTGCCAGTTACTCCCTTATGAAAAACTATCGATTTCATCTTAGTTAGTATATCTGTTTTTATTTGATTTTGCAACAAAAAAAATTGGAATAGCGAACATAATTTAACCGAATGAGTAAAAGAGACTACTTTCTGGCGCTTTTCATCTCATTTTGATTCGTCAAATGAATCTTTTAAGCTTAATTCTACAGGGCAATGATCAGAGCCCACAATATCGTTAAGAATTTTAGCTCCTTGTAAGTGTTCTTGTAAACGCTCAGACACACAAAAATAATCAATCCGCCAACCAGCATTATTTTTACGTGCGTTAAAACGATAGTTCCACCAAGTATAGGCACCTTCTTTATTGGGGTAGAAGTAACGGAAAGTATCAATAAATCCATTGTCTAGTAAAGTGGAGAACTTCAAGCGTTCTTCTTTGCTAAAGCCCGCACTTAATTGATTTGTTTTCCAATTTTTTAAATCGATATTCTCGTGAGCAACATTTAAATCGCCACAGAGAATAACTGGTTTTTCAGTATCCAATGTTTTAAGGTACGAGAGAAAGTCATCTTCCCATTCCATTCGATAATCCAGACGTTTCAATTCGCTTTTAGAGTTAGGTGTATAACAAGTAACAACATAATAATCAGGGTAGCTTAAAGTGATAACGCGTCCTTCTTGATCATGTTCAGGCTTCCCAATGCCATAAGTTACAGATAGTGGTTTGTGTTTGGTGAAAATAGCTGTTCCAGAATAGCCTTTTTTCTCTGCATAATTCCAGTAATCATAATAGCCTGGAACTTTAAACTCAATCTGTCCTTCTTGGAGCTTGGTTTCTTGCAGACAAAAGAAATCAGCATCTAATTCATTGAAAATATCCATAAAGCCTTTTTTTATAATGGCACGCAATCCATTAACATTCCATGAGATAAATTTCATTAGCTTGTTCCTCCTAAATAAGTAACATCTTATCTTTATTGTACAAAAGATAAAAAAATAGTAAACTATCTCGCATTTTAAAAAGTCTCTATACTTTTTAGTGTGGGTAGATTAATTTAGTTCATGCTTAACATTCTGGAGAAATAGGATTGCTTGTAGCCCGATTAAGTATTCAATGCGAATGACTCAGCTTTAATGCTTTAGCGAGTAGGCTGTGTTTGATGCTTGAAAGATATTAAGACTTTAGGCTTAAGACCGTACCAGGGCTCTTACAAGCAAATCCGTCTATTCCATAAGAATTTTTTGAAGCATCCACACTATTTGACGAAAAGCCTTTAAAAAGAGTATTCTCGTATGAAATATGATAGGATATGTAGTGAAAAAGAAAAAAGAGAGAAGGTTTTAAAAATGAAAATTGGAATTATTGGTTTAGGAAATATTTCTCAAAAGGCTTATTTGCCGGTTATGATGGCTATGGATAAAACAATAGAATGGCATTTATTTACACGTGATCAAGAAAAGTTAGCAAAAATCGGTGGAAAATATCGAATTTCTAATTTGTATTCTTCTGTTGAAGAGTTACTTATGAGTGGAGTTGAAGCCGTTTTTATACATACAGCAACGCATACTCATGAAGCTCTAATCAGACAATGTATTGAAAAAGGCATCCATGTGTATGTTGATAAACCAATCAGTGAAGATCTTGATGAAGTAAAAACATTGATGCAACTAGCTGAAGAAAAAAATGTTTTACTTGTTACAGGATTTAATCGTAGATTTGCACCGATGATTAAAAAATTGAAAGAAGTTCCTAACAAAAGTATGGTCTTTGTCCAAAAAACAAAACCTAACAGTTCGGGTAGTGTGAAATATGCCATTTATGATTTGTTTATTCATGTAGTTGATACCGCTTTATTCTTATTGGATGAACCCGTTATTCAAACAAACTTCAGCATAAAAGAAGAAAACGGTGATTTGAAAACATGTGTGTTGCATCTTACTACAAAACACACAGAGTGTATTGCCACAATGAATTATAACTCAGGTGCGAACTTCGAAACAGCAGAAGTTCAATCGCCAACAGGTACTCATCGAGTAACAAATTTAACCGATTACGAAATTGAAACTGCTGGAAAAAAACAAGTCATCAATTTTAGTGATTGGGATCAAACGCTTGAAAAAAGAGGTTTTGCTCCGTTGATTCGTGATACAATAGAAGGATTTGAAAATCAAGTGAATCCTGTGAGCATGGAATCCTCTCTGGAAAGCCACCGCATCTGTCAACTGATTGTAGCAGATTATGTCTAATAAACTAGTGTGATTATAAGCATAAGATTGGCGGAAACCAATCTTATTTTTTTAGAAAAAATCGAATTTGCTTTACTTTTATTTTAGAAAGAATATAATACATTCGTATGCCAGAATTTAAGAAAGAATGAGGAGAAAACGATGTTTTTAAAAAGGCTCAGGAGATTACCTCCAGCTGTTAAAATAGTCATTAGCTTTGCAACAGTTATCTTCATAGGATCGCTTTTATTGACGCTTCCTTTTAGCAATCTTGAAAGTTCAGAAACAACTTATTTTGATAATTTATTTACAGCAGTATCCATGGTATGTGTAACGGGTTTATTTACATTACCCGTAGCCACATCTTTTACGGTATTTGGACAAATAGTTTGTATTATTCTCATGCAAATTGGTGGAATTGGTTTAATGACCATATTAGCGACCTTTCTCATGCGAATGGGAAGGAAAATGAGTTTCTCGGATACTATTGCTGTGAAAGAATCTCTTAACAGAGATGAACTAGGAGATTTCAAAATTTATCTAGCCTCCATTATTAAATATACTGCCATTATAGAAGGTACGGGAATGCTTCTTTTATCAATTAGATTTATCCCGGAATTTGGATATGCTAGCGGTCTTTTTGTTTCTTTATTTATTGCTGTTTCAGCATTTTGCAATGCAGGTTTTGATAACATAGGTGCTTACAGCCTGCAAGAATATGTTCATGATCCTTTGATAAATTTGGTGGTCACGACGTTGATTATTTTAGGCGGGATTGGTTTCTCCGTTTGGTTTGATGTGACTCATAATGTTCAATCTATTATTAAAAATAAATGCAAAAGTGGTTGGAAAAGATCTTACAGGATGTTAAAAATTCATACGCGCTTAGCTATCAATATGACCTTGGGGTTAATTGTAGTTGGAACTCTTGTTTTCTTAGCGGTAGAGTGGAATAATCCTAATTCAATCGGAAACTTCACGTTTGGTGAGAAAGTATTAACTTCTTTCTTCCAAACAGTAACGATGAGAACAGCCGGTTTTGCGACAATTGATTTTGAATTAGTAAAACCTTTTTCATTACTATTTTTTATTGGCACAATGTTTATTGGCGGGTCTCCAGGTGGAGCTGCGGGTGGGATTAAGACGACAACATTTGCACTAGTTGTTTTATTAATTATCAGTGAAATCAAAGGTCAAAAACACGTTAACTATGCTCATCATACAATTCCGATAGAACTTATTCGTCGTGCAATCGTTGTTATTGCAACCTTTACACTCTTCCTATTGGCAGGTGTGAGCATTTTAATGTTAGTTGAAGACCAACCTTTCTTATATTTATTGTTTGAAGCAGTATCTGCATTGGCAACAGTGGGTGTTAGTGTTAATTTGACACCAGAGTTATCTCATATTAGTCAGGTTGTATTGATGATTTTAATGTTCGTGGGTAGAATTGGACCGATCACCATTTTATTAAGTTTGAGTCGGAAAAGTAGAAAAACAAAAGATCAGTTGTATGCAAAGACAACAATTTTAATTGGATAGGAGAACTTGAATATGGCAGTAAGAACAATCGGCGTATTAGGCCTAGGTGTCTTTGGATCGTCAATTGCTAAAGAATTAAATGAATTTGACTGTGAGGTTATTGCAGTTGATTTAGATATGGATAATGTTGAACGTGTCGAACCTTATGTAACAAAAGCAATACAAGGAAATATTACAGATTTGAATTTTTTGCGTAGCATCGGTTTAGATAATTGCGATGTAGTGGTTGTAGCAACTGGAACGAGTTTAGAAGCTAGTGTTCTAGCTATTATGAACTGCAAAAAATTAGGTGTTCCTTCGATTATTGCAAAAGCTAAAAACAAGTCGTTTATGGAAGTTCTTTATGAAATTGGTGCTACCAAAGTAATACGTCCTGAAAAAGAAGCTGGAACGCGTGTAGCAAAAAATGTTTTAAGAAGACACATTACGGATATTGTAGATTTAGATGAAGATTACGCTGTTATTGAATTCAAACCGCCAGTTCGTTGGATTGGTAAAACGTTTGATGAGTTAGATTTACGCCAAAAATATGAAATCAATATTATTGGAATCAGAAAAGTGAATCAAAAACGAATGGATGTTTCTTTTGGTCCAGATTACCGGATCGAAGAAGGAACCGTTCTTGTAGGAATAGCTGAGTCAGAAATATTTGAACGTTATGATTACTTGAATAAATTAAAATAAGAAAATGATGTAGCGACTTATGGTTAGCTGAAAAATGAGTTCAAATCAAACAGGCCTGGGAGAATTTTCCCAGACCTTTTTTTGAACAAAGGTTATGTTAAGAAAGTACTAAATCTTTTGACAGAAAGCTAAACGAAACTATAAAAAAGAAACCTAGCATGTTAAACTAAGTATAGTAAGTAGGCTAGATCGATTAATAAAAGGTAGAGCAGTAGGCTCAACTTATACGAAAGGGTATTAAATACTATGTTATTTGAAGAGTTTAAGAATCAATTCCCGAATTTGAACATAAAAGAAAATGAACCTTTGTCACTTTACACGTATACTAAAACAGGTGGACCAGCTGATATGTTAGTTTTTCCAAATTCAGCAGAAGAAGTTAAAGACGTTGTCCTGTGGGCAAAAAAAGAAAACTTGCCTTTAACGGTTTTAGGAAATGCCAGTAATTTGATTGTCAAAGACAGCGGGATACATGGAATTGTCATGATATTAACGGAAATGAAACAGATAAAAATTGAGAAGAAAAAAATAACTGTCCAAAGTGGAGCACGATTAATTGATACATCTTATGCAGCTTATGAAGCTGAGTTGACGGGATTAGAATTTGCGTGCGGCATCCCTGGAAGTATTGGTGGAGCAGTTTATATGAATGCCGGTGCTTATGATGGTGAAGTGAGTGAAGTTATTGAATCAGTTACGGTATTAACACGTGATGGTGAAGTAAAAACATTTGATAATCAAGAACTAGAATTTAGTTACCGACATAGTCGTATCCAAGAAATCCAAGATATCGTCTTGGAAGTCGTTTTCCAATTGAAAAAAGGCCATTCTGTAGATATAAAAGAAAGAATGGATGAATTAACCTTGTTAAGAGAATCTAAGCAACCTTTGGAGTATCCTTCATGTGGAAGTGTTTTTAAACGTCCGGCTGGGTATTTTACTGGTAAATTGATTCAAGAAGCTGGTTTACAAGGGAAGATATGGGGTGGCGCTCAAATTTCAATGAAACATGCCGGCTTTATTGTAAACATCAATCAAGCAACAGCAACAGATTACATCGAATTGATTCATCATATTCAAGAAGTTATTTTTGAAAAGAATGGTGTTAAGCTTGTACCTGAAGTAAGAATCATTGGAGAAGACTAATGAGTTGAAAACTCTAGAAGCGAAATCTTCTAGAGTTTTTTTTAGGTAGCACAGCTGAATGGGTGGAATTTAATCAAAGAGATTTAGGGAGCACATAGAATCGCATCCAGTTTGAATGGAATGCGATTCTTTTTGTTGCTTTTTATTCAAAAGGATTTATAATATAAAAGGTTGTAGTAAACATTATGTTTACTAAGCGTAAACAATAGTGAGCTTTGGTTTACTGATAGTAAACAAGGAAACTCGAAGGAGAGTTTGTATGGAAATTGGGAACCAGATTAAAAATTTAAGAATCCAAAAGAATCTGACACAAGAAGAATTAGCTGAACGAACCAATTTGAGCAAAGGATACATTTCTCAAGTTGAAAGAGATTTAAGTGTTCCTTCAATGGAAGTCTTTTTTGATATTTTAGAAGTTTTGGGGTGTAGTCCAAAAGACTTCTTTGATGAAAAACAAGAAGAGCAGCGTGTCGTTTACACTAAAGATGAGATAACTGTCTATGAAGACGATGAAAAAGGATACGAGATCAAATGGCTTGTTCCAGAATCGAATGAAAATGAAATGGAGCCGGTTTTTTTAAAATTGACTACTAATGGGCAATTTAAAGAATTTGGACCATCATTAGCTGAGACGTTTGGGTATGTATTAGAAGGAGAAATTTGTGTCGAAATAGGACTTAAACGGTATTTTGCTAAAAAAGGGGAATCTATTTATTTTCATGCTACCCAGAAGCACCAAATCATTAATCACAGCAATGAAGAAAGTTTATTGCTATTGGTAGTTACCGATTCTTATCTTTGATTAATCAACTAAACAGAGACAACAAGAACGAAAGTCAAAAAAATTCATTATAAGGGAGCAAAAAAATGACAAACAATGCGATTATTACATTTGAAAATGTAAAAAAACAATACGATGATGACGAGCCAGTTTTAAAGAATATTAATTTTGAGATTGAACGAGGAAAATTTTATACTTTGCTTGGGCCATCTGGTTGTGGGAAAACAACGATTCTAAATTTGATTGCGGGCTTTACTGAAACTTCAGAAGGAACGATTACGTTAGATGGAAAAAAGGTTAATGATATCCCTGCTAATAAACGCAAAGTAAATACGGTTTTCCAAGACTATGCGCTATTTCCACATATGAATGTTTTTGAAAATGTAGCTTTTGGGTTAAGAATCAAGAAACTAGACAAAAAGATCATCAAAGAGAAAGTAGAAAATATTTTAAAAATGGTTCAATTATCGGGCTATGAAGATCGTGCTATTAGTGAAATGTCGGGTGGACAACGTCAAAGAGTTGCTATTGCACGTGCATTAGTAAATGAACCGGAAGTTTTATTGTTAGATGAGCCTTTATCAGCACTAGATTTGAAATTGAGAACAGAAATGCAATATGAATTGCGCGAACTGCAACAACGTTTAGGTATCACATTTGTTTTCGTTACGCATGATCAAGAGGAAGCCTTAGCTATGAGTGATGAAATTTTCGTTATGAAAAATGGGAAAATTATCCAAAGTGGTACGCCAGTAGATATTTACGATGAACCAATTAATCGTTATGTGGCAGATTTTATTGGCGAAAGCAATATCGTTAAAGGAACAATGGTCCAAGATTATGAAGTTTCGTTTGTTGGACATACCTTTGAATGTGTTGATGCGGGAATGAAGCCGAATGAAAAGGTTGAAATTGTTTTGCGTCCAGAAGATTTAGCCTTAACGACGGTAGAAAAAGGAAAATTGACAGTTAAAGTGGATACTCAATTATTCCGTGGCGTGCATTATGAAATTATTGGATATGACCGCGACAATAACGAATGGATGGTTCATTCGACTAAAAAAGCGATTGTTGGAACAGAAGTAGGTTTGTACTTTGAACCAGAAGACATCCACGTTATGCGATTTAACGAAACTGAACAAGACTTTGATGCTCGTCTTGAAAGCTACGAAGAGGAATAGGGGGAGAAAAATGACGAAAAAATCGAATGTATTTTATTTTATACCCTATACTTTTTGGCTCCTATTGTTTGTTGTCGCACCTTTAGTCTTGATTGTCTATCAATCATTTTTCACTGTTGATGGACAATTTACACTAGACAACTACCAAGCTTATTTTCAATCGGGTACATACCTTAGAATGACTTTAAATTCATTTTGGTATGCATTCTTGATTACTTTATTTACTTTACTCATTAGCTATCCGACAGCGTATTTGCTGAATAAAACGAAGCACAAACAGTTATGGCTCTTGTTGATTATATTGCCAACTTGGATCAATTTATTATTGAAAGCTTATGCGTTTATTGGGATTTTTAGTGCAAATGGAACAGTGAACGACTTTCTTGCATTTGTAGGAATAGGCAGACAACAAATTTTATTTACTGATTTCAGCTTCTTAGCTGTAGCGACTTATATTGAAATCCCCTTTATGATTCTGCCTATTTTTAATGCTCTTGAAGAAATGAATCCTTCATTCATTAGAGCCAGTCGTGATTTAGGTGCAAATAATTTTGAAACATTTAGAAGAGTTATCTTTCCATTAACACTGACTGGCGTTAAAAGTGGCGTTCAAGCAGTCTTTATTCCATCGTTATCCCTATTTATGTTAACTCGTTTAATTGGTGGAAATCGTGTTATCACGTTAGGCACAGCTATTGAACAACATTTCTTAGTAACACAAAACTGGGGTATGGGTTCAACTATTGGAGTGGTATTAATTATTGCTATGATTCTTATCATGCTCTTTACAGGAGAAAAGAAAAAGAAAGGGGTGGCTCATAAATGAAAAAACAGCGATTTAAGTGGTCTAATTTGTACCTCATCTTTATCTTTATCGTTTTGTATGCGCCAATTGCCTTTTTAATTTTTTATTCGTTTAATGATGGCGGAACAATGACCAGTTTTACTGGATTTACTTTAGATAATTATGCAGCAGTATTTGAAGACACGCGGTTAATAGGTATCGTCTTGAACACTCTTTTAGTTGCGTTGTTGTCTTCTTTAATAGCCACTACCATTGGAACATTTGGTGCTATTGGAATTTATTTTGTAAAAAAAAGGGAAACAAGAAATGCTGTATTGAGTTTCAATAATATTTTATTGGTTTCACCAGATGTTATTATTGGAGCTAGTTTCTTAATTTTGTTTACTTTTATTGGGTTTCGTTTAGGCTTTGTGTCTGTTTTATTATCACACGTTGCTTTTAGTATTCCGATTGTCGTCTTAATGGTTTTGCCAAAATTACAAGAAATGAACGACACAATGATCAAAGCAGCTCGAGATCTTGGTGCAAATACTTGGCAAGTGCTGTTAAAAGTTATCTTGCCAAGTATCACTCCTGGTATTTTAGCAGGTTATTTCATGGCATTTACGTATTCATTAGATGATTTTGCCGTAACATTCTTTGTGACCGGAAATGGCTTTACAACATTAGCAGTAGAAATTTATTCAAGAGCTCGTCAAGGTGTTAGCTTAGAGATTAATGCTTTAAGTGCCTTAATGTTTGTCTTTGCCTTGATTCTTGTAATTGGTTATTACTTTATTCAACAACACAATATGACAAAAAAACAAAAAAATAAAAAACGACAACATGCTGAGGCGGTGAGCATGCGATGAAAAAATTAATAAGTATGATTTTAGCTATTCTATTAATTTGTGCCGGTTTATACATTGGTGCTGATCAGTTGGAAAAAGCTAAAGGGATCACAGGAGAAAATAGTTTGAATTTATACAACTGGGGCGACTACATTGATCCAGAACTTATCACGAAATTTGAAGATGAAACGGGTTATAGAGTAACTTATGAAACATTCGATTCTAACGAAGCCATGTATACAAAAATTGAACAAGGTGGGACGAATTACGATTTAGCTGTTCCCAGTGAATACATGATTGAACGAATGATTGATGAGGATTTATTAATTGAATTGGATCATTCAAAAATAAAAGGCCTTGCTAATATTGATGCTCAATTCCTAAATCAGTCATTTGACCCAAGCAATCAGTTCTCAATTCCTTACTTTTGGGGTACTCTAGGAATCATTTATAATGACAAATTTGTGGAAGAGGATGCTATTCAGCATTGGGATGATCTGTGGAATCCAGAGTTGAAAAATGAAGTGATGCTAATTGATGGCGCTAGAGAAATTATTGGTTTGGCGTTAGATAGCGAAGGGAATTCTTTGAATTCAAAAGAGGATGATCAATTAGCTGCAGCGGCTAAAAAACTAAGCGGTTTGACCCCTAACGTAAAAGCGATTGTTGCGGATGAAATCAAAATGTATATGATCCAAGAAGAAGCTTCAGTAGCGGTTACTTTTTCTGGAGAAGCCTCTGAAATGTTATACGAAAATGAAAATCTTCATTACGTGATACCAAGCGAAGGTTCTAACTTATGGTTTGATAATTTTGTTATTCCAAAAACAGCTAAGAATTTTGAAGCGGCCTACGCTTTTATCAACTTCATGCTAGAGCCAGAGAATGCGGCTCAAAATGCAGAATACGTTGGTTATTCCACGCCTAATAAAGAAGCAATGAAAATTCTACCAGCTGAAATAACCGAAGATGAACAATTTTACCCGAATGAAGAAACTATGAAAAATCTAGAAGTATACGAAGATCTAGGATCTAAGTACATTGGTGTATATAATGACTACTTCCTAGAATTCAAAATGCACAGAAAATAATAGGATGCGGAGTTCGACGTTCAGGCTTGACAGAAAAATAAGAAATATCGCAGAGGATGTTTCATCCTCGAAGAGATTACGTTTTTTCCGAGAGTCTGTCGAACGCAGCTCAACTAAAAAAGGATGCGGAGTTCGACGTTCAGGCTTGACAGAAAAATAAGAAATATCGCAGAGGATGTTTCATCCTCGAAGAGATTACGTTTTTTCCGAGAGTCTGTCGAACGCAGCTCAACTAAAAGGATGCGAAGAGACCCTGAAAGATATGCAGCTCAATTAAAGGATGCCAAACGGTCTACGAAGCTTCTTAGAATCTACTCAACAAAACCCACTGACTAATTTCCAGTGGGTTTTGTTTTTTTTAAAGAGAGAATGGGCTGGTAATTAGTGACGATTAAACAATCCATTTTGTAATTAATTTTTTGCTAGATTAGGCTCTATAAAACAGGTATTATGCTATACTAATAGAGAATAAAGACATGAAGCAGAAGGAGTAGAAAAATGAATTTAAAACAACTAGTTGGAGAAAAAGCAGCAGAATATGTGAAAGACGGTATGGTTGTAGGATTAGGAACTGGATCAACGGCTTACTACATGGTTGAAGCTTTAGGAAAGCGAGTTAAAGAAGGTTTGACTATTACCGGAGTGACAACTTCAACTCGAACAAAAGAGCAAGCAGAAAAATTAGGCATTCCACTGAAAACCATTGATGAAGTGGAATCGGTTGATTTAACGATTGACGGAGCAGATGAAATTGATTCTAAGTATCAAGGAGTAAAAGGTGGCGGTGGAGCTCTGTTATTTGAAAAAATCGTTGCAGATTATTCTAAAAAAGTAATTTGGATTGTTGATGAGAGCAAAATGGTGGAAACGTTAGGTGCATTTCCACTGCCGATAGAAGTCATGCCTTATGGTAGCCAACAGTTAGTGCGCATTTTTGAAGAAAAAGGGTTTCAACCAACTATGAGAAAAAATGATGTTGGGGGAAATTATTTAACAGATGGTGGTCATTATATTATTGATTTGCATATGACTAAAATTGAAGATCCACATTCGTTAGCGACTTGGTTAGATGGTTTAACAGGAGTTATGGAACACGGATTATTTTTGGACCGAGTAAATACTATTATTGTAGGGCGTAATACAGGACTTGAAATTATAGAAGCACGCTGATAATCAACTAAACTAAAGAGTTTCAATGGCTAAAAGATTTGGTATTGATTAGGTAAGCGTTAGAATGATTAAGTTGTGAAAGCGTTTTTTCTGCAAATGTGGTAAACTTAGCAAATCAATTAAAATTAAAAAGGGGTATATGATAAATGAGAATGGTCGATTTAATTACAAAAAAACAACAAGGCAAAGCATTAACAACTGAAGAAATCCAAACAATGATTAAAGAATATACTGCTGGAGAGATTCCAGAGTACCAAATGAGTGCAATGTTAATGGCTATCTATTTCAAAGATATGGATGACCGCGAAAAAAGCGATTTAACGATGAGTATTGTTCATTCTGGAGAAGAAATTGACCTATCAGCGATTAAAGGCGTAAAGGTAGACAAACATTCAACAGGTGGAGTAGGCGATACTACAACTCTTGTTTTAGCACCTTTAGTAGCAAGTCTAGGTGTTCCAATTGCCAAAATGAGTGGGCGTGGCTTAGGTCACACTGGTGGAACAATCGATAAACTAGAATCAATTCCAGGTTTCCATGTAGAATTGACACAAGAAAAATTTATTGAGTTAGTAAATGAAAATAAAGTAGCCGTTATTGGGCAATCTGGAAACTTAACACCAGCGGATAAAAAATTGTATGCCTTAAGAGATGTAACGGGAACAGTTGATTCGATTCCATTGATTGCAAGTTCAATTATGAGTAAAAAAATTGCTGCTGGAGCGGATGCAATTGTTTTAGATGTGAAAACTGGAGCAGGGGCATTTATGAAGACAACTGAAGATGCGAGACTGTTAGCTCATGCAATGGTTCAAATTGGGAACCGTGTAGGACGCAATACGATGGCTGTTATTTCTGACATGAGTCAACCACTAGGTTTCGCTATCGGAAATGCGTTAGAAGTTAAAGAAGCTATTGATACATTAAATGGTAAAGGTCCAGCTGACTTATTGGACTTGTGTTTAACGTTAGGAAGTCAAATGGTTCATTTAGCAGGTATTGGAAAAGATTTAGATGAAGCAAGATCATTATTAGAAGAGTCCATTGAAAATGGAAAAGCATTAGAAAAATTCAAAACGTTTATCGCTTCTCAAGGTGGAGATATCAGTGTGATTGATAATCCGGAATTATTGCCTAAAGCAGATTATCAAATCGATGTTTTAGCAAATAAAGATGGCTTTGTTTCTGAAATCATAGCAGATGAATTAGGAATCGCGGCTATGATGTTAGGAGCAGGACGTGCTACAAAAGAAAGTGAAATTGATTTAGCAGTAGGGATTGTTTTGCATAAAAAAGTCGGCGACGCTGTTAAAAAAGGTGAAGCGTTATTAACAATTCACACAAATAAAGAAGAAGTACCAGAAGTAGAACAAAAAATCTGGGAAGGTATTACAATAGCAGATTCAGCTACGCCTATTCCATTAATCCATGAAGTAATCATAGATTAATCAACTGAAAAGACAAAAAGAGTGTTGAGATTTTTTCTCAACACTCTTTTTTTAATTTTTATTAGGATCTGAAAATAAATAGTGAAAGGTGAATAAAATGATACCAAAGACACCGACAATCAAAATAATACCCATCAATGCATGTAAAACAGCCCAAAACCCACCACTATAAACAGCATTTTTAAGTGCCGGAACAAACGCGTACACCAAAAAATAAAGAATACTGATAAAAAAAGAGCTGAAAACGATTCTTTTTAACACAGACAATAACTCCTTTCATAAGCAGTTCAATAGGTTTACAGTAGCAAAATTAAGCCCAAGTTACAATGGAAATGAGTGAAAATAAGTTGTTTTTTTATTTAGTATTTGAAATACAAAATAAACGTAAAAAGAATTAACAATGTGATATAATAGCTGTTACATGTTCGTTTAGGAGGGTAAAGATGAAAAAACAAGATTGGTTGGATGGATTGAAAGTAATGTATCCAGTCATCATTAGTTATGTACCACTAGGTTTAGCTGGGGGCATGGTTTTATACGATGCAGGATTAAATGCAATAACTATTTTAGCTATGAGTTTACTCGTATTTGGAGGAGCTGCTCAATTTATGGCTGCTTCAATGGTAAGTATGGGAGCATCAGTCTCAGCAATTATAACAATGACATTCTTTTTGAATTTGCGTCATTTATTAATGAGTTCGAGTATGTCTGGACTTATTAAAAAGCCTTCTTTACCGTTCACACTTTTTTTTAGCCATACCCTTGCGGACGAATCATTTGCTATCAATTACAATCAATTTAAAAATCATGAATGGACTGCAAATAAAGCACTAGCAACAAACACATTGGCTTATGCAACATGGTCAATTAGTACTTTTGTTGGTGCGTTAGTTGGAAGTGCTTGGGTTATTGATACAACAATCATCAACTATGTTTTGATAGCTATGTTTATTAGTCTACTTGTTAGTCAATTTGCATCTAAGCTGTATGTTTTTGTAGGATTGACTGCAGGAGTATTAGCGATTATCTTCACGATTCTTTTACAACACACTATTGCATTAGTGATTGCTGCAGTAGTAGCTTCTTTTATAGGCTATTTTATAGATGACTATTTTACGAATAGAAAAGAATACACACGAAAAGAGGGGATAGAATATGACTAGTCAACACATCCAACTGATTTTGGGTATGGCGGTAGTCACCTATCTGCCTCGAGTTTTACCCATGCTGGTTTTAAATAACCGAACTATACCAGAGAAAGTTTCAAAATGGATGTCATTTATACCTGTATCTATATTTTCAGCTTTAATTTTTTCGGATATTTTCTTTTGGAAAAATCAGTTCACCATAGATCCCGTAACCAATATAAAACTGATTCCTTCAGTTATTGTTTTTTACGTGGCATATAAAACAAAAAATCTTTTATGGTCTATGGTGCTGGGAATTAGTGCGATTACTCTAATGGTTTATTTGGTTTAAGATACTCACAATTAACTGGTCAAATAAAGTGCAAAAAGATACAATTTTTTTTAAAAAAAAGTATACTAAATGGATAAAGGTTGTCACTTGGGAGGAAGAAAGAAAATGATTTACAAATGTGATGAAAATAAGCGTGAAGATCTATTAAATTTCTTATATAACGAGCCAAGTGTGAATTTATTTGCTATTGGCGATATTGAAACATACGGATTTGAGCATTTTGATTTAGATGTTTGGGCTTATGTAGATAGTAAAGATGAAATTAGTGGTGTGTTGGTTCGTTATAAAGAAAACGTAATGCCTATCCATGGAAACGAATTTGAAGGATTTGATACCTTTTTACCTTTGATTCAAAGTTTAACACCTCATTATATATCCGGTAGTGAGGAAGTTATTGCCCAATATGAAGAAGAATTTGAAGACTATGAAAAAGAAGAAACCTATTTAGCTGAATGCAAGGAACTAGCAATGGAAAGCCCCATAATTCAAGAAGTAGTTCCTTTAGACAAAAAAGATATTTCATTATACCTCGATTGTTTAAAAGAAATTGGGATGATGAAGCAACAAACAATCGAAGAAATTACAAATGAATTGGACCGGGATTCAAATGCTATTCAAGTGATCAAAGATGAAACGGGTAAAATCGTTTCAACGGGAAGAATTGCTATTGAAACAAAACTTTCAGCGATGATCGTTGCTGTCGGAACAATTCAAAATTACCGTGAGAAAGGTTATGCAACAGCTATAACGGCTGCGTTAGTAAATACTTGTATCCAAAAGAAAAAAACGGCTTGTTTATTTTATTCTAATCCTGAAGCTGGTCGAGTGTATCAACACTTAGGCTTTAAAGACACTCAAAAGTGGATTATGCTAAAAAGCAAAGTGTAAAACGAGAACAAAAAAGATAAAAAAAGAAAGGATTGAGGCTATAAGTTGCTCTCAGCCTTGATAGCGAAAAAAACACCATTTTCAAGAGATGAAAATGGTGTTTTCTTTTTGAATAGCTATCTTAGTGGTAGCACATGGCTAGGCAGCTATAAGAACTTTTATGCATTAAACAGTAAACGAAATTTGAATCTGATTAAGAAGCACTAGGTATTAGCGATTTCTTTTAGACTTATTTTTAACTGTTCTTGCACTTTTTCTAAACCTAGACTTGCGCCAAACAAAGGGGATCCTGATTCTAAGATGATGCCAGTTTTAAGTTCACCGATGTGTAGTGGTGTAAATCCAATATGATCAACAATCGTTTCAACTTTACTTACAGCATCCACCTGATCACCAGCGATTAAAATTACTTTTCTATCTTCATGCGTGTTCGGACGGGCATCATCACCCAAGTTATGGTAACCCATATGATTAAAGGCTTTGATAACCGTACTATTTTTAAAATACGCTTGAACTCTTTCAGATGAAGACTGCTCAGCATCAGAATATACCTCTTCAAGCCCATCTATTTCCCACCAATAGTTCATCGCATCAATTAGTAATTTATGCTCTAAATATTGTGTATCAATTTGATGATAGTTACTTAGAGGAAGGGCCAACACAACAATATCCGCTCGCTTACTTACTTCTTCAGTGGTTAACGATTCGGCTCCTGGTACTAAGATATCAATTGTTAATTGAATTTTATCAGCAGATTGGGACCCAGAAACGAGGACAGGATAGCCAGCCTCGACCAACAGTTTCCCTAGAGTCGTACCTAATTTACCTGCACCAATAATTCCTATAATTGGTTTAGTCAATTTAGTTTCCTTCTTTCAATAATTCTTTTATGCGAGGAATAACAACTTTTCCATATAATTCGATTGTTTTAAATCGTTCTTCTTGTGTAAAACCGCCCATTCCATAAATGAGGTCAAAGCGTTCAATGCCCATATCTTTAATAACACGAGCCATTTTTTGTGCGACTGTTTCTGGACTTCCAATGTAATAAGATCCTTGATTTACTTCATAATCAAAGCGTTCTTGTGTCATCGGAGACCAACCACGTTCTAATCCTGTTTTATTCATTGCAGGTACTAAATACTTCATAGCTAGTTCTCTAGCTTCTTCATCGGTATCCGCAATGATTCCTGGCGAATGCATGCCCACAGGATGGAGTGGTTGACCAAATTGTTCGACCGCTTTCCTGTATAAATCAATATAGGGTTTAAATCGAGTGGGTTGTCCACCAATAATTGCTAACATGAGTGGATAACCGTATCTTGCAGCGCGAATAACAGACTCTGGTGTTCCACCAACACCGACGTGTACATCCATTTTACGTTCGGTCATTTTCGGATACACTTCGACCTGTTTAAGTGTAGGAGTGTGCTTTCCTTGCCAAGAGATAGGACCACCTTTGATTAGTTCATCGAATAAAGCAATTTTTTCTTCAAATAATTCATCGTATTCTTTTAAGTCATAACCAAACAAACCATAGGATTCAGTAAATGATCCTCTCCCTAACATGATTTGCGAACGTCCATTTGAGAGGGCATCTAAAGTCGCAAAGCGTTGATACAACCGGATAGGGTCATCCGAACTCAAGACAGTCACACCCGTTCCTAAAGTAATCTTACTAGTCACTGTAGCCAATGCTGCTAAAATAATTTCTGGACTTGAAATCGAATATTCTTCTCTGTGATGCTCGCCTAAAGCTAAGATATCTATGCCCACCTGTTCAGCTAATTTTCCTTCCTCTACCATATTTCGAATGGACTCTTCATAAGTAATGCGTTCTCCTGTTTTGCTGTCACGCGCTACGTCACCAAACGTATCTAAACCAAATTTTAGTTTATCTATAGTCATTAATAACACTCCGTTCGTTATTTTTTAAACAACCCTTGTTGCATTTACAACGTCTGTCGTATATACTCATTGTAACGAACGTTGAAGAAATATACAATCAACAATACTGTAGAAGTGTTGTATATTTCATAATAGATATCAATTATAAATACGAGGAGCATCCACTATGACTACTACGGAGAACACTGATATTCGAACTATTCGAACACAAAAATTAATTATGGATTCATTCAAAGAACTACTGAATCACAAGAGTTTTGAGGCCATTCGTGTATCTGATATTTCTAATGCAGCTGAAATTAATCGAGCTACATTTTATAATTATTATACGGATAAGTATCAATTATTAGATACCATGGTGGAAGAAACACTGTTGGTACAAATACGAGAGAATTCAATTGATCAAGAGGAATTCTCGCCTGAATTTATTAAAAAAATCTATTTGATTCTAACGGGTTTCCACACCAATTTGGCTACTATCTGCCAAAAAAGCTACATTGAAGAACTGGCTTTATATACGAGTCAGGTTTTACGAGATGAAGTGGCACAAACAATCTTGACAGCCATTCAAGCCACTTACCCAAAAGAAGATGCCCGACAACTAGAGTCTTTTGCAGCGATTATTAGTTGGTCCGTGATTGGATTAGCGTATGAATGGAAACGCTCAAAGCAACAATCTCCTGAACAGTACTATACTGAATTTGAAGAAAATTATGAAAAGCTCTTTCATAATTTTGTTAGTCAAAATTAAGTGAAAAATAAAAATAACTAAAGAATACGAAAAATGCATTCCCAAAACTACTGGAATAGTTATCCAATAGTGGGAATGCATTTTTATTATTAATGAGTACTGTATAGGTTGAGCTATTTTATTGAAGAACGATTAGCAAAAAGCGATGCATCAATGTGGCGAGCGTCACACCAATCTTTTACGTCTCCTAATAAAATCACATCTGTTTGAGTTAAGTCTTTGATTGATTTTTTTCCTAGTAGCGTCATGATCGAAACAAGCTGTTTTTTCCAAGCCTCTATTTCTAAAATAGTAGTTTCTACACCATCTCTTAGAGCCATATGCAAGAAGAGGCCAGAAATGCCAACAGCACGTGCCCCTAAAGACAAGGATTTAATGATATCTAAAGGATTACGGATACCTCCTGAGGCAAGTATTTCAACCTGATTAACGTAAGGTTGTGCTTCCACTAATGAGATAACGGTGGATTGTCCCCAACCTTCTAAATAATCATATTTATCGCTGTCCCGGCGATAGTTTTCAATCTGGGCAAAGTTTGTCCCACCTTGGCCGCTGATATCAATGGTCTGTACGCCAATCGAAGTCAATTGTTGGATGGTTTCGCGGCTCATGCCAAATCCAACTTCTTTAACAATAACGGGTACAGAGACATGGTGAACAATTTTTTCTAATTCAGTTAACCAATTGGAAAAATCGCGATCGCCTTCTGGCATAACAATTTCTTGCGGAGAATTCACATGGATTTGTAAGGCATCCGCTTGAACCAACTCAACAGCTTTTTTTGCATTTTCCAATGTTTGACCGGTCCCAAGATTAGCAAAAACTTTGCCAGTAGGATTAATCTCTCTTACAATCGTAAAACTGTCTTTAACAGTAGGGTCTTTAAGAGCAGCGCTAATGGAACCAGTTGCCATAGCAATCCCAGTTTCTCGAGCAATCAACGCTAGCTTTTCATTCACCTTTTTTGTCCAAGGGCTTCCCCCTGTAATAGCATTAATATAAAAAGGAAATGCCATATCTAATGTAGCAAATGAAGTAGAAAGAGTGGCATCGGAAACTTTCATTTCAGGAAAAGAATGGTGAACGAAACGGAAAGAATCAAAATCAGACTTTCTGTTTTCTTTAGCAAATTTTTCTGCTAATGATACATGTTCATTTTTTCGATTATTCATTGGTTTCATAATGTGACCCTCCAAAAATCTTTATCCATAGAAAAGGGATTAAAGATCTGTTTTCTGATAGACATGCAAGGGAAGATTGATAATGCCTTCTTTTTCCCAATCGGTAATGAGTGATAATAAGCCTTCTTTACGATTAAAAATAACAATCCCGCAATCTCCGCCACCAGCGCCAGAAGATTTAGCAGCACCTTTGAACTTTTCTGCCATTTCGCATAGTTTTGTCAAAGCAGGCGTTTCAATCGTAACAGAGGTATCTTGACTCATTTGAAGCAAAAGTTGACGATTTTTTCTAATTTGGCGCTGTATCTCAGTGACATTTCCTTCTTGAAAAGCGGTAATCATTGCATTGACGCATTCTTTACTTTTTTCTAAAAAGATGTCATAAGCCATTGCATCTTGACTGCGTTTATTGGTGACTTCATCCACCAAATGAGAAGTAGATGCTGGTGAACCTGTCCAACCGATAACTAAACGTAAATCTTTTGGCGGAGATAGTGGCGTAAAAGATAAGTGAGGCCAATCCATTTCAACTAATTCTTTTACGGTATTGTGTTCTTTTTGATCCAGTACCCATGCCGGATCAAACGTTGTAAAGGCTAGCCATCCGCCATAAACACTGGCAGCAACATCACCACATGAGCCATTACTCTTAACCGATAAATGAGCTAGAGCAGCCAATTTAAAAATAACATTCTTACTATCAGTGAGTTTATAAAAACGACATAAGGCATGAACCGTAGCGACCGTAACGGCGGCACTAGAACCTAAGCCATATTTTTTTCCTTGTGAGCTATCCAATTCACTATCAACAGTTAAGTGATAAAAAGATAATTCCTTTCCTTGTTCTTTCGCATATTCTTCGGTCACCCGAATAGCAGCTAAAATATAGTGAAAGGGATTTTCCCGTTTATCAAGTACTAGACGGTCATTTTCACGTTTCCATAAAATAGGAAGATTCCCATATTGGAAAGAAGTGATGCTTCCAACGCGTTCAGATTTTTCAAGTGAGACGGTGATAAATTGATCAACAGCTACTAAGATAGCTGGATATCCAGGTTCAACAACGGCGTATTCTCCCGCAATATATAGCTTACCAGGCGCAGAAGCTTCAATCATACTGTAATTCCTCCTAAGTAATAAAACCTTGTTTTAAAATGTGTTAGAAAGTAATTTCTTTTAAGTCACTTCCGGGACCAGAAACAATGAGTTGCTCTTCACTAAAGTAATTTAAAAAGGCTGTTTTGATTTCTTTACTATCAGAAAGACGGCAAAGGACTTTAACATTTGGACCAGCATCCATTGTAAAGTAACAAGGAATACCTTGTTTGCGCAATTTTCTTACTAATTGCATTGCTAAAACACTATCTGGTTCCCAATAAGAAATTGGAGGATTAGCGCCTAACATGGTTCCGTGCATTTTCATGCCATTGCTTTCTGTGATTTCTCCGACTTGTTCAAAGTCACGTTGACCAATGGCTTTTTTTATATTCACAAGGTCAACAGCGGTACTTTCAATCCATCCTGCATAAAAAGGGGATGTTGCAACAGTTTGTTTCATACCTTCACGACTAGAAAGTTCTTTTTGATTTTTATTCACGACGACCACAACCATACCGATATCCCAATCAGCGTTATCTACTTTGACAGCATAAGAATCCACTGAAGAGGTCCCTTTTTGCCATTCTACAAATCCGCCATAAACACTACGAGAAGCTGATCCAGAACCTTGTCTTGCAAAAATAGAAAGTTCTTGAGGTGTTAAATTTAAACCGGACGCTAAATTAGCGGCTCCAGCTAAAGCAGCCATTCCAGAAGCGGAAGAAGCTAACCCAGCAGCTGTTGGAACATAGTTAGTGCTTTTAATAAGTGCCGGTGCTTTTAAATCTGCTTGTTCTCTAAATAAATTTAAAAAACGGCTAACTTTTAGAGTAGCAGCTTCATCTTGAAGGTTGTCATCTAAGTAAAAAGTATCTTTTTCTAACGATTCATCAAATGATACAGCTGTTTCAGTGTAAAAAGCATCTAAAGTAAGGGATAGGCTACTGCTGGTGGGTAAGATAAGTTTATCGTCTCTCTTTCCCCAATATTTAATTAACGCAATATTTGTATACGCGCGTACTTTTCTCGTGTCGCTCAATTTAGTCATCTCCTAATGGGTGTGTCCATGTATTTACAGCGCCGGCAGCTAATAAAGCAGCTGAAATACGTGTAGCTGTATCTTTATCAGCTGCTAAAGCAATCATGCAGCCTCCGCGACCGCCGCCAGTTAGTTTCGCTCCGAGTGCTCCATTTGTTCGAGCAGTTTTCACTAGATGATTCAGTGTGTCATTGCTTACACCTAAAAAAGAAAGTTTTTCATGAGCTGAATCCATAACCAGACCTAATGTTACAGGAATATTGGCTTCAATTGCAAGTTTAGCCTGTTTGGCTAGAGCACCCAATTGATGAATGGCATCCATCGTTAGTTTTGGGTTTTCTTGATTTAATTGAGCAATGCTTGCAACTGCATCTCTTGTTTGACCTTTTAAACCCGTATCTGCCACAATTAAATAGGCAGACATTGATAATGGAAAGGGGACAAAAGGCTCTCCTTTTATATAATAGAGTGGCTGTTTGCCACTCGTCATAGCCGCATCTAAACCGCTTGGATTTCCATGAGCAATTGTTTCAGAGACATTTGCTAACGCTAATAGAACATCATTCGTTAGGTTTGTCGAAAAATAAGCGAATAAAGCACGAACCATCGCAATAGCTACTGCGGCACTTGAACCCATACCACGTTCAACCGGAACCGTACTATCGATAGTCAATTTGAAATTTTTTAAGTCTTGATTTAGTTCATTAAGGGTTGACTCGACAACGGCTATCAGGTTTGCTAACTGCTTAGGTGCTGCAGATAAGTTTCCTTGGTAATAAACACAATCTAGTTGAACCGGACCTTCAACAGATGTAACGGCCACTTCAACGCGTGTTGCAGGAAAAGGGATAGCAATGGCAGGTTCTCCATAAACCACAGAGTGTTCTCCCATTAAAATAATCTTTCCATTAGCTGTTCCTGTTGCAGATTGATTAATATTAATCATGTTGTAACTCCTTTATTTCATAATAAATTGATTGAATTAACGTGTAGCAAATTAGAATTGAGCAATTTTTTCAACTAACCATGGGGCTGCATATAGTGTCATAAACTGGACGCCATAATTCATGCCCATCTTATTCAATGTTCCGCTTGTAATACCAATCAAAAGAACGCCGAAAATATTAATTAACCCAGCATCCATATAAGCTAACAGTAAAATGAAAGAAATGAATAATCCTAAAATAGCTTCATGAGGAATTTTTTGTAAAACAAATTGTGAAATTGTTCCAGCATAGCGATTGATTACAAAATAACTGATAAGTGCAGCTAGAATTGATCCAATCAAGATGGCAAACGTAAAATCACTTCTACTCAATATATGGTGCAAGTTATGATCAACGGTAAAAACGGGTGGGGCGTTGAACAAAGGACTTCCAGGACCAATTGCTGTTGGTGACAAAGGGATACCCAATGCAATCAACGGAATAATTATTCCAGAAAGATAAGTCGATTGGGCTAAAGCACTCATTGTAATAATAGCTGTAGAAGCTTTTTCAACGGGATCCTTTTTTTTATTTGAAACAAATTCGCCAAATAAAATAATTAGCCCCACTGGACTTAAGACAAAAAGAAAATTTGAAATCAAAGCTGAAAAAGATGCGGCTTTAAGTTCGCTTTTAGACAATAGTTTAAAAGGATTAATTGTTTGATGAGTAGTCGTCTTTTTTGGTAACGCAATTCTTTTAAAGTCATCGGTCAACATTTTTTCGCGACTCGTTTTATTTAGCAGTGACAGAATCGAAATGATTAAAGGACCAATCGTAATGCCTAAAAAGAAGGATGTTGTAATATTGACGTCTTTCGGTACAACGCCAATGCCCCAATATAAATGACGCAAACCTTGGAAAAGCATAGCCAAAGGAAGAATGCTCACTAGAGATAAAATTTTATTCTTTCCTATTAAAGAAAGGAAAATAGCTCCAATTACAAATAAAAGAGACGAATAAGGTTGAATAATTTCAGCAAAAGGCGTTAATAACTCTGCTAATAATAAAGCAATCGGAACGGATATTAAGGTTCCTATCAAGGCTCCAGCGGCCATTTTTTTAATGGTGATCTCGGACATGCCACGATTTTTCAAGTATAACGCATGTTCAATCATAGGGCTAGAAAGAACACCTCCGGGAAGCCCAACTAAAGCAGTAGGCATTGAATTCGTAAGATTTAACGTAACAATGGCTGCGATAAAAAAAGTTAAGACAACAACAGGCTCTGTTCCAGCCAGAATAATAGCTAACGTAACCGGCATTAAAACCGATGTTTCATCGGTACCAGGGATGAAACCAATAAAAGTATATAAAACAATTGCTGCAAGAGCAGCTATGACCATTTGAACCAACACTAACAATTCCATATTTTTGTTCTCTCCAATACTTGTTCTTAATTGTTCTCTTTTTCGTTATCTATCGTAATGATTCTTTTAGGCTTAGTAAAAACTGTCGAAAGAATAAATCCAATAACTGCACCAGCCAAACCAAAGAAGAGTTGTTTTGTCTTGTCGTCGCTAGGTGCTAAAAAATAAGCTCCCATAGTAGAACCGCTGGATAAAAGGATCGCAATGATTAAGTCTCTTAATTCAACTACGTCTCCCCAAATTTCAATTTTTTCTTGTTTACCCTTTTTCATAACGTTCTCCTTTGTGCATTTTTAGTCGTTACAGTTGATTAAAGAAAATATAGTTATATCAGACTACATTTTACACTATAGATAAGATAGATGGCTAGTTAAGTTTCTTTTAAGGTAGGCGTTTATTCACTAATGAAAGAAGAAAAACTATAAAAAGATAGCGATATTTGGTACAATAATTCGGTAGTCTAGGAACACGGGGGTCTTGAAAACACATGAAAGAGTCTGCCACATTTCATATCATTGAACGTGAAGAATGGAAAAAATTCAATACGGATAGTATTACATCATTGTCTTCAATAGAATTAGAAGAGTTAAAAGGCTTAAATGACCAAATTTCTATTACCGATGTTGAAGATGTTTACATACCAATAGTCCATATATTAGATACCTATTTAAAAAATTACGAACAGCTACAAGATGGAAAAAATAAGTTCTTAAAAAAAGATATTATTCATAAACCTTACATTATTGGAATTGCGGGTAGTGTGGCTGTTGGGAAAAGCACCACAGCAAGGTTATTACAGACTATGTTATCAAGAGTGTATAAAGAAAAATCAGTTGAGTTAATTACAACAGACGGTTTTTTGTATCCTAATAAGATACTTTTGGAAAAAGACATTATGAACCGTAAAGGATTTCCAGAAAGTTACGATATGAACCGACTCATCTCTTTTTTGGGAGATGTAAAAAATGGCAAAACATCAGTTGTTTCTCCAGTGTATTCTCATGAATATTATGACATCATCGAAGGTGAAGAGCATGTTCTAGAACAGCCCGATATTTTAATTGTCGAGGGCATTAATGTACTGCAACTGCCTGCAAATCAACAAATCTACATCAGTGATTTTTTTGATTTTTCCATTTTCGTAGATGCCGATGCTGAACTAATTGAAAAGTGGTATTTGCAACGATTCGGTCTATTATTAGGTACCGCGTTCAAACAACCAGGAAACTATTATTCTTCTTATGCTGAAGGAGACCGAGAAGAGGCATTTGAAATGGCTCGTGGAGTTTGGAAAACAGTGAATTTAGAAAATTTAAAAGAGTTCATTTTGCCTACTAAAAATCGAGCAGAGTTGATTATCCATAAAACTGAAAATCATTACATCGACCAAATTTTATTAAAAAAGTATTAGAGTAGAAAAGGCATTCATTCACTACGCGGTTGACCAATAGTGAAATAGCCGGTAAAATGAAAAAATATAGGTGAAAATAGATATAAAAATAATAAATTGGGGTGGACTGTGTGGTAATGGTTACAGATTTAACAAGCGTTGAAAAAATGATAGTGCTAGATTTTGGAAGTCAATATAACCAACTCATTACACGACGTATCCGCGAATTTGGTGTTTATTCTGAGTTGTTGTCACATAAAGTGACAGCTGAAGAATTAAGAGGAATGAATGCCAAAGGAATCATCTTCTCAGGTGGTCCTATGAGTGTTTATGATGAAGGATCTTTTTCAGTTGATCCTGAAATTTTTAATATGGGTATTCCTATTTTAGGTATTTGTTACGGTATGCAACTAATGACAACTGCTTTAGGTGGAAAAGTTGAAAGCAGTCAAAATAGAGAATATGGTAAAGCAAACATCAACATCAATGAAAAAGAAGCGCCTTTATTTCATTCTTTAGCTGAAAATGAAACAGTTTGGATGAGCCATGGAGATTTGGTTACTCAAGTTCCAGAAGGTTTTGTTGTTTCTGCAACTAGTCCACATTGTCCAATTGCTTCAATGTTCAACCCTCAAAAGAATTTTCACGCTGTTCAATTCCATCCTGAAGTACGTCATTCAGAACACGGAAATGACATGTTGAAAAACTTTACTTTTAATGTGTGTGGCTGTGAAGGCAACTGGAGTATTGCTGATTTCATCGAATCTGAAATTGCAATTATTCGCGAAACAGTTGGCGATAAGAAAGTATTGCTAGGTTTATCAGGCGGAGTAGACTCAAGTGTGGTTGGTGTGCTTTTACAAAAAGCAATCGGCGATCAATTGACATGTATCTTTGTTGACCACGGTCTATTGCGTAAAGGCGAGAGCGAACAAGTAATGGAA
The DNA here is from genome assembly GCF_000745125.1 of Carnobacterium jeotgali MS3. GTDB lineage: Bacteria > Bacillota > Bacilli > Lactobacillales > Carnobacteriaceae > Carnobacterium_B > Carnobacterium_B jeotgali. The sequence continues at coordinate 96,351 of NZ_JQNF01000010.1, read as the reverse complement.
AGTTTAGTTGGTAAATTTGGCTTGAATATCATTCGTGTAGATGCGAAAGAACGTTTTATGGCTAAATTAGCTGGTGTGAGCGATCCAGAAACAAAACGTAAAATTATCGGAAACGAATTTGTCTATGTTTTTGATGATGAAGCAACCAAACTTGACGGCGTTAATTTCTTAGCACAAGGAACGCTGTACACTGACGTGATTGAAAGTGGAACAGATACTGCTCAAACAATTAAATCACATCATAATGTAGGTGGACTTCCTGAAAATATGCAATTCAAACTGATTGAACCTTTGAATACGTTATTTAAAGATGAAGTTCGTGAATTAGGAATTCAATTAGGAATGCCTGAAAGTCTTGTTTGGCGCCAACCATTCCCAGGTCCTGGTTTAGGAATTCGTGTAATCGGTGAAATTACTGAAGAAAAACTAGAAATCGTTCGCGATAGTGACTACATCTTAAGAGAAGAAATTGCTGCTGCAGGTCTTGACCGTGACATCTGGCAATACTTCACCGTTCTTCCTGGATTCCGCAGCGTCGGAGTTATGGGAGATGGACGTACGTATGACTACACTATCGGAATCCGTGCTGTTACTTCTATTGATGGTATGACAAGTGACTTTGCCCGCATCCCATGGGATATCTTGCAAAAAATCTCTGTCCGTATCGTAAATGAAGTGAAACACGTTAACCGTATCGTGTATGACATTACGAGCAAGCCACCATCAACTATTGAGTGGGAATAAAAAGCAAAAAGCTGGGAAACATTGTTTAACAATGTTTCCCAGCTTTTTTTACTTGTTTGTATGGATAGATAATTTTTTTAAGTCATCCATTTTTCTTTATGCATAATACTTATAAATCATAAAGATATGTGTGAATCTCATTCTAATAGACCTATCAATATACAATTGATCTTAAATATTGAATTTTATTGAGATCTTTATAATTATTTTTTTCAGCTCTATAATTATCTTGAAAAGAAGATGTATATATTTTTAAGTATTGTTCTTCTGAAGGTAAGAAAAAATTTACTTGATGCTCGTTCTTTAGTTCTAACTTATCAAGAGGTATACCTGTTGATTTTGGTAAAGTATCTAGTACGCCAAACTCAACACTAAACACTCCATTACTAAATTCATGTTCATGGAGATCAATCAGCTGATAGCCTAATTTTTTCATGATAGTACAAATAATAGTCCAATTGTAAATACGGAAATTATCTGGAGCTTCCCATCCTCTAGGATCACCAGGAACGTGTATATCTACATCTCGTGCATCCCAATTTTTCTGGGTCAAATACTCAAGTCCTAAAGACCCCATAAGCAGAGGTGTTATATTTGCTTCATTTAACAAAGTAGTTATTTTTAGGAACTCATCAAATTTATTCACCAAAGTATTTCCTCCAATTTTATAAAATCCATTAGTTTTAACTTTTAACCTGAATAATTCATAGCTTTAATTCTTTGGTACATTTTATTGAAATATGTATCACTAATATCCCTATCAACTGATTTTGACTAAAAAGTTACTTCAAACATTCACTGTTCAAAAATATTGAGGAATAAATTTTGGGTGTAAGGCATTTTGAGCATACTTCTCCCTGGATAACTTCCCAGTAAAAAAATCGTTAGATTGTTGGATTAGATCCATTGACTGGCTCGCCTCAGGCGAGCAAAGACCCTGTAGAATTCATTCTGATACACATGATAACTAGATAATTTGAGATAGACTCGTCTACCCGTTTGGACTAATTTCCCAGCAACTTTCAGAAACTTCAATCGAATAGAATGAATGGTCATTCCCTTTTGGACTTCTTCAAAGCCAATCGTTCTTAAGAAGTTGACTAAGTTGTAAGCTATCAAGCTGAGCATCATTCGGACATGATTCTCCAAAAAGCGAGGACTGTCTGTCTTGTCAAAGTAAAAGCCAGCTTTCGCTTCTTTAATGAAGTTCTCCATTGTGCCACGTTTGGCATAGAGAGAAAAGATGGTATCAGGAGAAACATTTTCTGATAGATTCGTCACGATAAACTCATGTCGAAAGAGTAGTTCGCCCGCTTCACGTGTTGAGCGTATACACACGCGACGACTTTGTGACCAGGTTTGTGCTTGATAAGTGGTGGAGAAGTACTGAACTTCTCGTTCTTCCCACTTTTGATTATCGCCATAAAGTACTGATTTCTCAGCTATTTGACCTAGTCTACGATTATTCTTCAGTCGAATAACATAATGACTCTTTTTTGATTCACACGAATCATACACACCAGGTGTAGCGAACCCGCTGTCTCCACGAACCAAGATGTCAGTGTTTGGTAGAGAGTGATTATAGTGCTCTAATAAAGGTGTGAGAAACTCCTTTACGCCTTTTGATGTATATTGATTTCCTGAACGTAGTTCAGCTTTTAAGAAGTCACCAGTCAATCCGTCAAAAGCTACCAATGGATGATAACCATAGGTTTGGTAGTGGGTATTATAATCCGTTTGTTCTTGGTGACCAAATGTATCTGAATGGGTCGAATCTAAATCAATGATTAATTCCGTATCATTACGGATGAGGCGTGCTTTATCAATAAGTTCTTGGTTCAAAGCTTGAAGTTCATGGATATTCTCCTCAGATAGTCGATCTAAAAATCGAGAAAGTGAAGATTGAGAAGCGAGTTCTTTCCTATCTAAAACAGCTTTAAACACAGGATCTTGTCTCAGGAGATTAGCTGCAGAATCAGCTGAGTAACCAGCAATTAATTGCATAATGAACTGCTCAAGTATGGATAAGTTGTCATGAGTAAAATATGCTCGTTCGTCTTCAATGTGAATGTGTTGCTTAGCCAGTTCAGAAAAACCGAAGGTGTTCATCAGCTCTTTCACTAGGACGAGACCCGAATCACTCGATAATTGACCACCTGTATGAGAAATAGTGATATTTGAATTGAATTTTACTTGGTTTTTGTGTAAGCTAGTCATTAGAAGAACTCCTTTCTTTTGGTTGGTTTAGTCACTTTAACCATAGCAGAAAGGGGTTCTTTTTTCATCACTTAACGGGTGAAGATGAAAAAGTAATTGTAAGCTGCCGTGAGGCAGTTTCACATGGTTTTAATTAAAAGTATGAATTATTCAGGTTTAACTATATATCTAAAGAAATATTTATATAAGAATTTTAACATTCAACCACAAACTGAATATAACAGTATTTAAATATAGTTGTTGTTAAAATTATTTGGCTAGTCTGTTGCTTTAAATAGTTTTATAATATTAGTATAAATAAAAAACGGTCGTATTCATAACAAATCTCTCGGAGTATCAAAGAAACGATTCAAACTATTAATGATTTGGTAAAACTAGGTACGCTAAAAAAAGATATACATAATATTTTTGATAATATTTTGAATGTCTTAAATATTAATGACGATGAAAAGTTTTTTCTTTTTGATAGTAAACAAAAAGAGAAAAAGCTGGAAAGTTATGAGAATAACCAGAATCCTTTTGCTGGATACATACGAGTTAGACGAAATAGTATATGAAGGAATGGAATGTTCACAACTTACAGTTGATATACTATAATTCTTATAAAAAAGCTAAGTGAGGTTAGGTCATGAATGAAGGAGAGCTTGCGAAAAATAGACACGATCTTTTAAACGTATTGATAGAAAAAGTCTCGAGTTTTTCAGGAATAGAGGGTATATTTCTTGGAGGATCGATAGCTGCAAAAAGTGAAGACCCTTTTTCAGATATCGATTTGAGAATTTTGCTTAATGATTCATATTTGAAAAAAGAATTTATTCAACTCTTTTTGGATGATCTTAGTGAAATAATGTTTATAGAAACAAGAACAACTTCTTATGCTGTCATTCATTTTAACAACTTTATTAAGTTAGATATTTTTGTGTATTATAAATCAGATTTAATGCCCAATATTTGGTTGCAAAACATATTTATTATCTTTGATAAAGAAGGATTTTTAAACGAATTAAAAAATAAAGCTAAAGAATTAGTCTATCGCATTACACAAAACGAATTTGATGAATTACTATCAAAGTATTTTGCCTTTTACCATGAATTATATCGTCGAAAAGAACGTAAGGAGTACAACTACTGTGAATCATGTACCGTGATATTAAAAAATATTCTAGTTGCTTTTTGGTATGTTGAACTAGGATATCAACCAAATTCATTGGGTGACTGGAGTAAGTATGAGGGAAATAGATCTAAATTAACAAAATTTCAATTGAAATATTTAGACAAATGCACTCCAGTTTTAATTGAAGAAATTGAGAGTTTTATGAAATCTATTAATAAGGAAACTTTGAAATCTATTGAACAGATTTCAAATCACTACCATTTATCTTTTAATAAAAAACAGTTCATTATGATAACTTCAAAAGTTCTTTAAGGTGGAAGGCTATAAGTACAATTTTTCACAAAAAAATCTCTAAGAAACTAGTATTTCTTAAAGAATAATATTATTGTATATAAGATGATATCATTAGAAGCAACTTCAGTACATATACTTATTTAAAGCGATATAATTATTGTACAAAATACCTATACTTGCTATAATACACCTAACAAATCGAAAGGTTGTGCTTAAATGTACACTATCTAAAACAAATCGTAATTGAAGAAGAAACTTTTTCTGCCAATAGGGTGGGTTTCTTTGCAACGGTTTTTTTAGATACATCATTTAAACAACTTTTTGAATCGGGAATAGAGTTGCCATCTATAGGTACGCTAGGATTCTATCTGTTTAATTGAAACTGACTGACCGTCTGCAGAAACTTGCTGGCGGTCATTTTTATTTATTAGATAGGAGGAATCAGCATGTTACAAGTGAGAAATTTGACCTTGCACCACTTAATGGATTTAAAAGAAATCATCAAGGACTTGAGTTTTACAGTCAATCCTGGAGAAAAAGTAGCCATTATCGGTGAAGAAGGAAATGGTAAGTCAACCTTATTAAAATGGATTCTTGAAGATAAAAGTATTGAATCTTATATTCAAGCAGAAGGGGAATTGATTAACCAGTTCAGTCGCACCGTTTATTTGCCGCAATCCTTACCGCAAGAATATATGGAGTATACTGTTGATCAGTACTTTTTCAGTCAAGCTGATGCTATGGACATCGACTACCAAATGCTCTATCAATTAGTGGGACAACTTGGATTTGATGCTGATCGGTTAACCAGTTCGCAAACATTAGGCAGTTTATCTGGTGGCGAAAAAATCAAAGTTCAGCTACTAAAAGCACTCTCAACAGATCCTGATTTGCTATTGCTTGATGAGCCTTCTAATGACTTGGATCTTGATACAGTCAAATGGTTAGAGCACTTTATAAAAGCTACACCACTAACGATTATTTTTATCTCGCATGACGAATCTCTGCTTGCTGCGACAGCGACCAAAGTCATTCAGATTGAGCTATTAAGGCATAAGACAGTACCCGTCGCGACTGTGTCCAAGTTATCTTATAAAGAATACATTGAACAAAAAGAAGCACGCTATGAACACCAATCTCAAGTTGCCAACAAGCAACGAGAAGAACACCAAAAACAAATGGACAAGTACCGACAAGTTGAAAGCAGTGTCCATCATGCACAAGGAGCCATTTCAAGACAGGATCCGTCTGGAGCAAGGTTATTAAAAAAGAAAATGCATGCAGTAAAATCAATGGGTAAAAGATTTGAACGCGAAAAGGAAAACTTTGAAGAGATTCCATTAAGAGCAGATGCTATTTTAGTAAAATTTTCAAATACCAAATCTCTTCCTACAAACAAAACCATTCTTCATTTGGAAGATAAGAGTGTGAAGCTAGGAGATAAAGTTTTAGCACACTCACTGAATCTGCTAGTGAAGTCTCCTCAAAAGATAGGAATCATCGGGCAAAACGGGGTAGGTAAAAGCACACTGCTGAAGCAATTATGGACAGAATTAAGTCAGCGTACAGATATTGCAGCTGGATACATGCCGCAAAATTATGCTGAGTATTTGCTGATGGGTGAAACACCGGTTGAATTTCTGAGTAAAACTGGAGACAGTGAAGAACGCACTCAAGTGATGACTTATTTAGGAAGCATGCGTTTTACGACAGATGAAATGCATCATCCAATCCAGTCACTATCAGGAGGACAGCAAGCCAAGTTGTTATTATTGAAAATCGATTTATCAGGACAGAATGTATTGCTTTTAGATGAACCGACACGTAATTTTTCGCCGCTCTCTCAACCAGAACTGCGGAAACTATTCAAAAACTTTGGTGGTTCCATCATTACTATTTCCCATGATCGGATGTTTTTAAAAGAAGTCTGCGATCAAGTGTATGAATTGAAAAAAGATGGTTTGGTTAGGGTAGAGATGGAATAGATTTTTATAAACAAAGCTAATTTTATACACCATTTTATTTTTTAATAGCGAAGAATTATAGCCTAAAGAACAGTAATTTCCCTGTTCTTTAGGCTATAAATGTCGTATTATTTGCTTTCTTGAAGAGCGACCTCTACTTTTTTTGTAATTTCTTGATTGTTTTTCTCATATGTAAATTCAATACTAATATTTTTTCCAGTTTCTATATTTTTAGAAGGTACAGTAAAACCAACTAAATCACCTTCTAATGGATTAGTGCGTGTGTCAAGAACGCCTGCTTGATTTGAGCCCATATTGACTGAGTAAAAAAGAGTATCTTCTTCATCATATAGACCAAAGCTAGCTTGTTTAACTAAATCAACAGGGTCGCTATTTGTATGTTCAATAGCAAATAGTTGATAGGTTGGCTGAATGTATAATTCAGCACCATTGGATACAATCACTAAGTTTTCCAGAGCAACATCTTTTGTTCGGGCATCAATTGAAAATGTATGTAAGGTACTGGTTGTTGTGCAAGCACTTAAAAACAGAGAACTCATCAAAAATAAAAAAGTCTTTTTCATTTTTTTCCTCCCATAGTAGAGCTTTTCTTAAGTATACAATAAAGAGGAGTTAAATAAATGAGTTATTTTTTAATAATTTGGCAAACTAAATAATGATGAAAAACCAAGGTTTGCTCAGAATGATTAGGGACTCCTTATGCCATGAAATGCTGAAGGAATAAAGATTGCTTGTAGTCCTGTAAAGGATTCATTCCGGAAGAAATTTAGTTTGTTCTCACAGCCCCAATTGTTCCACACTAAAAAAGATTCTTTTAGTGAGAACAGCTTTTAGCTAAACCAAATGGCACGTTCTCGAACTGAACTTTCTTTCGAGTCAGAAGCGTGTACAGCATTTTCAGACATACTAAGAGCGTACAACGCACGAATCGTATTGTCTTGGGAGGTTTCAGGATCTGTTGTTCCATTTAAAGTTCGAACGCGGCTGATAACATTTTCGCCTTCCAAAATAAGAGCAACTAATGGACTTCTTGTAAGATAAGAAACTAGGCGGTTAAAAAAAGGTTTTCCTTTATGTTCTGCATAATGTTGCTCTGCCAATGCTGTAGTGGCATGGATTAATTTCATATCTAGGACCTTCAGACCATTTCTTTCATATTCTACTAAAATATTTCCGATTAAATTTCGTTCAACAGCATCTGGTTTAATTAATACAAGCGTTTTTTCTAACATGTTACTCATCCCCCTGAAAAGTTTAGTTAGTATGATTTTAACATGCCGGACTTCTTTAGTGTAGAAGACTGCACTTTAATAAGCAGAAAATATCAAACAGCCTTTTTTTCATCCCATATGAGTGTGAGGATAGACTCATCTAGTACCGATAGTTAAAAATAGTGATCGATAATACGGAATGTTATACTGAATTTAGTTATATCTCAAAGACAGATTAGTTTGGTGGGCTAGTTTGTTGAACGCATTTTTAAAATCGAAAAGGATTTAATAGATTTTTAAAGTAGTCTGTTAAATGATAAAAGGGAGGGAACAAGATGGGATTAATGTTATCAGAAAAAGAGATAATAGCGTACTTAGATGCCAATAGTTTATTGAATCCAATGACAGAGAGTACAGCTGTATGGGCACAAATCATGCCTTCTACAGGTTCCTTATTGGTATTTGGAGCTTATGCTCAGTTGTTAAAAGGGTCTTACTTTGTGTTATGTATGGAGCAAGATAAAGTTATTTTATTGCCCGTTCATAAAGTAACAGGTAAAATGGATTACAAGAAAGAACCGCTTATCATCCCGTTTGAAGAATTAGATTCGGTGGAAGTAGGAAAAAATATGCTGCTACACAAGGTAACCTTTACAGCCGGTGAACAAATTCTGCCTTTAAAAATAAATAAACTAGCTACAGGAACCAAATGGCATAAGAATCATTTAGAAAAAGCGTTAGCTGAAGTAGAAAAATGCAGAGCAAGTGTTGCTCAAAAAAACTAGATAGAAAAAAGCAAAAAAGTCATCTCTTTTCGTAAGGGATGACTTTTTGATTAGGACGTGTTTGAAAACTACTAAGATTCATTGAGTCTGCTCAAATAGAAACTGACTTCAAGTTGGTCGAATAATGACTTATTGTGCATACTCAAATAGAAATTGGTTTTGAGTTAATCGAATAAAGACTCGCTGCGTCTACTCAAATGAAAAACGACTTTGAGTGAGTCGAATGAGGACTTATTACGTCTACTCAAACAGATAACGATTTTGATTCGGCCTACCGCAGCTATTTTTCTCGAGATAAACTAGTTTTAAAACACACCCTAGTCTAAATAATATTTTTTAGTTACAGCCAATTCTTCATTCAGTTCATAAACGAGTGGTTGACCTGTTGGAATTTCTAATGCCGTGATTTCATCATCTGGTATTTCTTCTAAATACTTGATTAAAGCTCGAATGGAGTTTCCATGAGCAGCAATGAGTACCGTTTTGTTATCTAGAATGGCTGGTGCAATGTGATCTTCCCAAAAAGGAATCACACGTTCTAAAGTGACTTTTAAACTTTCACCCATTGGAATGGTTCTTTTTTGAAGATTCGCATAACGACGATCATTTAAAGCGGAATTAGGATCATCTGGTTTCAATAATGGCGGTAAAGTATCATAAGAACGGCGCCAAATTTGAACTTGTTCCGGGCCAAATTTTTCAACAGTAGCCTGTTTATTTAACCCTTGCAAAGCTCCATAATGGCGTTCATTCAAGCGCCATGATTTTACTTCTGGAACCCACAATTGATCTGATTCTTCTAATACGATGTGGCAAGTCTTAATGGCTCTTTTTAAGACCGATGTGAAAGCAAAATCAAATTCAATTCCTGCTTTTTTGATTTTTTGTCCGGCTTTGCGAGCTTCTTCGTACCCTTGCTCACTTAAATCAGCATCCATCCATCCGGTAAATTGATTTAACTTGTTCCATTCACTCAATCCGTGTCGCACAAAAATAAGTTTCAATTTAATCCCTACTTCCTGTAATTAATGGTGTACATGAATCCTCTTTAGTTTACATTTTACTCTTGTTTTGTTTAAAAGCGAATAATAAGCTGAACGATTAAATCAGGTTAATGGTGAGGTAGAGGGTTGAAAATAGACGCTGTATTTTTGGTGAGTTATACTTAATGGAGCCTTTATCAAATGAAAATAAGAGGAGGAGTTAGATGTACAACGATTTAAAAGGAAAAGTTGCAGTCGTTACAGGCGGCTCAAAAGGAATCGGAAATGCAATTGCTAGACGATTATCTGAAGAAAAAATGAAAGTTGTAATCAATTACCATAGCGACAAAAAGGGTGCCGAAGAAACGGTAGCAGACTTGAAGAAAATTGGTGGAGAAGCTGTTGCAGTGCAAGCAGATGTAAGCAGTGAAGAAGGCATACAAGCTTTGCTAGATGCGGCGGTTTCTAATTTTGGTGAGTTAGATTTATGGATTAATAATGCGGGTATGGAGAATCAAGTTCCAACACACGAGTTAACTTTAGACGACTGGAATAAAGTAATCGACGTGAACTTGACAGGTGTTTTTCTAGGATCTAAAGCAGCTTTGAATCATTTCTTAGAACACGATAAAAAAGGGAATATCATTAATTTGTCTTCAGTACATGAACGTATCCCATGGCCAACATTTGCCCACTACTCAGCAAGTAAAGCCGGAGTGAAAGGGTTCAATGAAACGATTGCACTAGAATATGCCCATAAAGGAATACGCGTCAATAGCATTGCTCCAGGAGCAATCAATACACCGATCAATGCTGAAAAATTTGAAGATGAGAAACAAAAAGCAGCGACGTTAAAAATGATTCCACTAAATTACATCGGAAAACCAGAAGAAGTCGCAGCTGCAGCAGCTTGGTTAGCTTCTAATGAGTCAAGCTATGTAACAGGGATTACGCTATTTGTTGATGGCGGCATGTCTTTATACCCTTCATTCGAAAAAGGAGAAGGTTAAAGAGATTAAAAAATAACTAGTCTTTATTCGGAGTAGTCTTTCTACTCCGTTTTTTTTCTTTATTCATGAAATGAAACCGTGTACACTTAGCGATTTAAGAGAATATTCTCATTTGAAGTGTCAAAATTAGACGTCTATTTTCCTGTAATATATACTGGATAGGAGACGAACGTATGCATGATATAGTTCTAAGGATGGTAATGAAAGGTTAGATTGAATGAAAACTATTACAATATTGATTCCTGCTTATAATGAAGAGGCAGTTATTGACAAAATGTACAAAAAATTAGAGGCAGTTTGTGGAGAGTTATCTCAGTATGCATTTGAATTTCTATTTGTGAACGACGGCAGTAAAGACAGAACGCTTGAACAAATAAAAGCATTCAAGCAAAAAGACTCGCGCGTACAATATGTTGATTTGTCACGCAATTTTGGCAAAGAGACAGCCATGTTAGCAGGGTTTGATTATGCTAATGGAGATGCGCTAATCATTATAGATGCTGATTTACAGCAACCGCCAGAAACATTCGCTGAAATGATCCATTGGTGGGAAGAAGGGTATGATGACGTCTATGCTGTTCGAAAAGAACGTCAAGGAGAAAAATGGTTAAAAAAATGGACATCTGATATGTACTACCGTGTGTTGCAAAAAGTAGCTAAAGTAAAAGTTTATCCTCAAGCTGGAGACTTTAGATTATTGGATAAAAAATGTGTTGAAGCTTTAAGACAACTGAGAGAACATGAGCGTTATACCAAAGGAATGTATGGCTGGATAGGATTTAAAAAGAAAGAAATTTCGTATATAGCAGAAGCTAGAGCAGCTGGAGAAACAAAATGGAAAATTTCGGCTTTAATGAATTTAGCATTGAATGGAATAACTTCTTATAGTACGATTCCTTTAAGGATCTGGTCAATTATTGGCTGTATCATCTCAATATTTGCTTTTGTCTACTTAGCTATTGAGATTATAAGAACGGCTTTATTTGGAACAACAGTAGCTGGATACCCATCCTTAATTGCGGGTATTTTATTTTTAGGTGGTATTCAACTCATTTCACTTGGAATCATTGGTGAATATTTAGGTCGTGTTTTTGTTGAAACGAAGGAACGGCCAGTTTACTTTATTCAAGAGTATTCAGAAAATGAAAGTGAGAAGGGTAAAACAGATTCCGATGAAACAAAAGAATTAAAGAAAGAGATGGACGGTAGAAATGACTAAGATAAAAAAGTTTATTAGCAGATACGAAGAAGTAATTGGTTATTTAGTTTTTGGCGGCCTAACGACCGTGGTTAATATTGTTGTATTTTATTTATTTGATTCTATTTTTGGAGCGCATTACTTAGTTGCAAATGCCATTGCCATTATTGTTTCAATTTTATTTGCCTTTTTTACCAATAAAAAGTATGTGTTTAAATCAGAAACACCAACCTTTCAAATGTGGCTGAAAGAATTTAGTTTATTTGTGTCTTTTCGTTTATTATCGGCTGTATTTGATATGGGAAGCATGTGGCTTCTGGTTGATGGACTAGATATAGATGCTAATTTGGCAAAAATCATTACACAATTCATTGTTGTTGCTTTGAACTATGTCTTTAGTAAATTTTTTATTTTCAAACAAGGGAAGTGAAGTAAGTGCTAAAAAACCTTGGCAGAAATTTATTTGAAGAAAAAAAAATCACTAAACAAACTTTTGCTCTCTTTACTGGATTATTTTTAATTATGATTATTGGTATTTATAGTTACTTTGTAGTGTTGCAAAAATCATTTATCTGGGAAGGTGATGGATTTTCACAGCACTATTTAATTTTTAAAGATTACCTGACTATAATCAAAGATTATTTTGCAGACCCAGCAGCTGGTTTCCCCTTTTGGGACTGGACAAACGGTATGGGAGCAGATGTACTAAGTGCTTATGGGTATTATGTGGTCGGGGATCCGTTTGTTTATCTTGGGTTGCTGTTTCCCGCAAGTATGACTGAACTTGCTTACCATGTGTTGGTATTGCTACGTGTTTACGCTATAGGAGTTGCCTTTTTATTTTATTGTCGCAGGATGCAAGTCGGCAGCTCGGGTGCTTTAGTCGGTACAGTGATGTATACCTTTACTTTTTATGTTGTTTTAAATGTCACGAGGCATCCATTTTTCCTCATGCCGATGCTATTTTTCCCGTTATTGTGCATTGGGATCGAAAAGATTCTGCACAATGAATCAAACACATTCTTTATTGCAATCATATTTCTCAGTGCGTGCAGCAATTTCTATTTCTTTTATATGTTGAGTGTACTGATTTTTATTTATGCTGTTATACGGTATTTTCATCTTTATGGAAAGAAACCCATCAAACATTTACTGAATTATGTTTGGAAAGCCGTTTATTCTTATTTGATTGGGTTATTGCTCTCATGTGCTTTATTTGTCCCGATTGTAGGGGGATTCCTACAGTCTTCAAGAGAACCTGGAAAGTTTGCCAGTGGACTGCTTGTTTACCCTGTTAAGTACTATTGGTCTTTGATTCTAAATTTATTTATTTCTGAACGGTACCTATGGACGGTATTTGGATTCTCTTCTTTTGCATTATTATTGCTTCCTATGCTTTGGATAAAACGAAAAAAATTCGGCTTTATTTCAGCTAGTCTAGGTTTGTTTGCAGTAATGTTAGTATTGCCAGTATTTGGTTCTATTATGAACGGCTTTGCAGGTCCATACAATCGATGGACGTTTGCCATCCCTTTGTTTAGTTCTTTAGGAGCTGCTATGCTTTACAATAATCGGTTCAAATTAAAGAAAAACGAGTATACAGCTATGGGCTGGGTGCTCCTAATTTACAGTGGAGCAATTGTTGTAATGGTTCAGTTTACCGAATTTAGAACAGCTTTTATCACTCCATTGATCTTTGCAGGCATGATGTGGCTGATAGTAGTCGTAGCAAATACACAACAGGACAAAAGGACGCTGACAATCCGCTCTAAATGGCTTTATTCTGCTTCTTTGCTGGTCCTCATTATGGTGAATTTAGGCTACAATGCAATGGATTACTATTATCCCTGGGGACAAAATTCAATCGAGTTATCCGTTGACTATGGAACAATAGATGAAGAGTATTTATCAACTTTTGATGGGCTTGAGCAGGAACTGCCAAAAGATGATGATATTTCTCGAATCGGAGTGACAAGTAAAGATAACCATGTGAAAAACCAACTGATCATCTTAGAAAAAATGGGACTGAATTCTTATTTATCGGTATCAAATGGATATATTTCAAATTTTGCCCGACAATTAGAAACAAGTCAATTTCAACTGATCCAACCTTTAAGAAATGGCTTCGACGACCGTCAAATTGCCAATAATTTTTTAGGTATCCGTTACATTCTGACAGAGAAAAAAAATGAAGCCTATCTTCCATATGGATATGAAGTAGTGGAAGAACTATCCGATAAAAGTTCAACTTTTAGTGTAGCTGAAACTCAAAATTATTTCCCATTTGCTTATGCTAATGCCACTTATTTAACGTATGAATCATTTGAAAAGATGAATCCTATTGAAAAAGAACAATTCTTATCTTATGGTGTTGTTATAGATGAAAAAGAAGTGGATCCAGTGGACTTAACCGTATTTGCCCAACCGTTAAATGTTGAAAGTAAAGAAGTCCAAATAAGTCCAAAGAATCAAAGCAACGTTAGCGTCGAAAAAGACGGGATAACGGTAAAAGAAGAGAATGGAGAAGTTGAGTTGTTATTAGAGGACCCCACTATTCTAAGAAATGCTGAAGTCTACGTATACTTGGAAGGATTGGATTTCACACCAAGCGTGAGTGATCCACTTACTGGAACGCCAACAAGTTTTACGGCTAGAGTAGCATTAGGCGAACGGAAAAAATCCATCCGCCAATCCGATGTGCTAAGTTTTAGCTCTTACATTAAGCGATCAAAAATGTTGTTTAATATGGGATACCAAGATGAAGACAGCACAGATGATACACTCACCCTTCAATTTTCTAAAGCAGGAAAATATGCTTTGAAAGATATTACAGTCTTTATTGTTCCATTAGATGAAGAGTATTCAGCTAGAGTTGCGGAAAAAAGAGACAATCAATTAAACATTGATACTTTTAATAATAAAAAAGTTAACGGCTCAATTACAATGAGTGAACCGTCTATTTTATCCACAACGATTCTTTATACTAAGGGGTGGAAAGCAACAGTGAATGGAGAGAAGGTTGAAACGCTTATAGTTAATGAAGGCTTCATTGGACTTCCGCTAGCAGCTGGAAATTCAGAAGTTACCTTTACGTATCAACCGCCATTTTTAGTTCTAGGAGCCATACTTTCTTTAGTAGGAATTGGTTTAGTAGTGATTAACCAGTTGTTTTTGAATAAACACTAGAGAGACACCGTCAATTTTATAGCGTAAAAAAAGAACAAAAGTGAGTTTTCACTTTTGTTCTTTTTTTGAAAATTTTACAATTAATTTTCTCTTAATGTATGAATTCGACGAATATGTTCAAATTCAGAAAGATCTTCTACTACTGAAGAAATGGAAATAGTGTCTGGCAAACTAAGTGTATAAAGGTTGATGTAACTATTTTTTTCTACGTTATTTGTATCTACGCTGTAATCTAAACCAAGGACATTAATGCTCATATTAGCAAAGTAACGGGTCAAAAACTTTTTAGTTTCTTCACGGTTTGTATAATAAATTTCAATTCTTTTCGAACTTTGAACACGAAATACTTTTTTTATGACACGTAAAACGAGTAAGATAATCAAACATCCGATTAAAGCTAGAAAATAGCTTCCCATTCCTACCGCTATACCTAAACCAGCAACAGTCCAAATAGAAGCAGCCGTGGTTAATCCTGTCACACTTTTTTTCGTTACGATAATCGTACCAGCGCCTAAAAATCCAATACCACTAATGATTTGAGCTGGCATCCGTGTCATATCTGTATTTAAAACTTGCGTTAAATCTGATTCACTTAATGCCATTTCAACCGTGCTGTAAGTTACTTGCAACTGAACTAAAGTAATAATACATGCACCCACACAGACCAATATATGTGTTCGTAAACCAGCATCATGGCCTTTTATTTCACGTTCATATCCAATAGTACTTCCAAACACAACAGACATTATCAAGCGAAGAAAAATTTCGCTATATTCCAATTCAAACATATAGACACCTGCTTTCTGGAAAACAATTTGATCTAAAGAGTCGTTAAACCATAAATGATTAATCTAGCCAGACCAGCTGCTAACATGACATAGATAGGACCAATTTTGGTTTTTCGTAACAAAACTAAACCTATCATAAATAGAACTAAAGAAATTAAATCTAATTCAGCCCATTGAATTGGAAGAGTATCTTTATTAAACAAAGCCGTTAATAAAATTGACAATCCAGCAGAAGCAATTAAAGCGACTACAGCTGGGCGCAACCCTTTGATGACTCCTTGTACTAAAGAGAGACCTTTGTATTTGTAATAAAGAACTGCTAACAACAAAACAATGATAACAGAAGGTGTGATACAACCTAGAGTAGCAACGAGGGAGCCAGGAATTCCAGCAACTTTTGTACCAACAAAAGTTGAAGCGTTCAAAGCAATCGGTCCAGGAGTCATTTGTGAAATAGTTAATACATCAATATACTCGGTACTTGTCAACCAATTGTGTTGCTCAATTACTTGTTCTTGAATCAATGGCAATGCGGCATAACCGCCCCCAAAGCTTAAAGCACCGACTTGGAAGAAGCTCCAAAATAATTGCAAATAAATCATTTATTTTAGTCCTCCTTTAGTTTTTTGTGTCTCTTTATGGGTCGTGTAAGCCCCTATAGCTCCACAAATAAACAAAATGACGACAATATTGATTGAAGTAAATGCTGCTGCAATGAACGATAAGATCATGACGACAATAGGCAAAATTAGTTTGTTTTTTGTTATATCTTTAACCATATTTATAACCACATTTACGATAACAGCGGCGACGCCAGCCTGCATACCAAATAAGACAGCATTTACAATAGGATTATCACGAAAAGCTAAGTAAAAATAGGAAACGATTGTAATAATGATTAAAGGTGGTAAAGAAGTACCGATTACAGATAAAAGTGCCCCTCGAATGCCAGCCATTCGGTACCCTATAATAATAGAAGCGTTAACGGCAATTGGGCCGGGAGAAGATTGAGCAATGGCTACCAAATCAAGCATTTCTTCTTCATCAATCCACTTTAATTCAGCTACAAAACGTTTTTGCATCAGTGGAACGATTACGTACCCACCGCCAAAAGTAAAAGCACTTAATGTAAAAGTAGATAAAAATAGTGTCCAATAAAAAGATGTATCTTTTTTCAAAAAATCCCTCCTAAAAATCATTCAATCCTATTATACCTTATCCAATCTTAAATGAAGAATGATTTGTAAATCGAAAAAAATGGGAAAAATCATCTTATCTTTCATTTGCAAAAAAAATGAACTCACATTCTCGGATTAAGTGTCGGCATTAAAGAGGCACAAAACATTCAGGTAGAAATTCTATTATAGTTTAATCAATTGTGTGAAAAATATAAAATCTAGTACCAGCTTTTCGTAGGAATCTTAATTGGAGCAATCAGACATAACGGTTTTATCCCTTGTGACGACGATAGTGATGTTTATATGCTAATGGATAGGAGTACAATCGTTTTTTTTGGAAGCTAGTGAAAAAGAGTTGAATGAAAGTTATGCCTTACAAAATTATCCTATTTGTTAGCAGCCTTATTCGGGACTGCTTCGTATTTATTTTATTATAAAGCCATTAATAAAATGGTTGCTGATAAAGCAATGGCATTAAATATAACGTATTCTTCGATGAATTTACGTTAAAAAAATCATTTTAATATGTGATACAACAAATTTCGAAAACTTAAGGAACGGTAATATTCATTTATTATTAGTTCCTAAGTTTTTATTAGATTCACTAGGTAGTTGGGCAGGCCCTACAGGAATAAACAAAGTCGGTTCTTTAACGGTTACTATGGCACTATGCTATAATATTTTCTAAGAGTTTAGTTAAAAACATCGTTTTGAAACAGAAAAAATGTCAGTAGTTGAATGAATAAGGTGAATGCGATTTCTTTTAGAAAGGTGGTAAACCATGAATAAGTTTATTGAATTGAGGAATAATTATTTTGAGAAAGAACAGAATTCTTCATTCCCTTTATTCTTTTTAAAGAAATATCAAGAAGAGAATCTTGTGGATACTTTAAAATTAGAAATCCTTTTAAAATCGTTTAAAGAGATTATACAACTCAGTACAAAAAAAGAACTAGAAGAGAGTGAACTGATTAAAGGTCTTGCTTATTTAGGGCAAAACGACTACCTAGATCGGTATCTAGTAAAGTTAGTTATGGACAACAATAACCTTCTTACTCAGGAAGGTTTCGATAAAGAAGTGATTAATCTGTTGTCTAAAGAGAAAACAAATGGAGCAATTGTTTATGCCTTAATAGATAGTTGTATTGAATGTGGTAGGGACGTATTGACTAAAGAAATGGTGGGAAATTTAGTAACCTACCACATAAAGCAGTTGGATGTTTTCTCGATAGTAATAGACTATCTTTATCATTTTAAAGTAGAGGGATTTGAATCAATTATATATGAGTGGCTGAAAGAAGATTATCCAATTAATATTAAAATTCAGTTGATAGATTTATTGGTAGAGCTTTATTCACTAGAAAAACTAAATTATGAAGACATTGAACGTCTAATTCCTTTTCAAACAAATAAAAAATTGTTCAGTGATTATATGGCTATCATCAATAGAGAACAACTCGTTAAGCATAATGGGCTAACAATTTTACAATCAATGTTCTATGGCGATTTTGAGAATAGTGGAAAAGGCAATAATGGTGGAATGGCGGTATTTTTGAAGACACTAGGAAGTGAGTTGTCTAAGTCAAAAGAAGTTTCTCTAGTTGTAACCTTAACAATTACAAATGAATGGTCCCATAATAAATCCCTGATGAATTTTTACTCTGATAACCATTTATTTCTGAGAGTCCCTATCTATATCGATGAAACAATTAAAGATCCTTATTTAAAAAAGGAACAATTTATTAAAAGAGCAATTGATAGGTTCTTAAAGAAATTAGAAATTGAACCAGATATTTTTCATGTTCGCTATTTAGATAATGCGTCTAAAGCAGTAGCACTTTTAAGCAAGGAATTAGGTAAAAAATTAGTTTTCACCTTAACGCCGGATCCGCATCGAAACATGATCAATAACGATGGAACATTAAAATCCTTTGATGCGAATGACTTTTTTCAAAAATTAAATAAAATAAAGATAGGTGACGAATTAATTTTTGAAAGTGATCAAATAGTTGGAATAGGTAATCATATAATGGGAAAAGAATTAGAATCTTATTTCCCACAATTACTTAAAGAAGATAAAAAAGAAACCGTGTGGATGATTAGTGAAGGAATAAAAGTTGATGGGAATTCAAAAAATAGTGATGAGAAATCAACTCATAACAAAGAATTAAAAGAAGTCAATTTGAAAAAAGAATTTTTTGATCGACCAATTATTTTAAATGTAGGGAGGTTAGAACAGCTAAAATCTCAAGATGAATTGTTAAAAGCATGGGGAAATTCGAGCATCTCAGATGTGTATAACTTATTGCTGATTGGTGGAGATATAGAGAATCCTAGTAATGATGAAATGAAAATGATTCATTCATTTGAAGAATACTTCACTGAACACCCACATCTGAGAGATAAATTCTGTCATATTGGTGCTTTGTCAAATGAAAACATAAGAATGATTGAAAATGAAATTATGGAGCATCAAGAAAATTATCCACAAATTTATCTTTGTTCAAGTAAAAAAGAAGAATTTGGAATAGCTATTCTAGAAGCCTTATCACAAAAGTTCTTGGTGCTAGGACCTGAAAGAGGAGGCGTAAAAAGTTATTTAGAGAATGATGTCAATGGATTTTTAATTGATACTTCCAATTGGCAAACCATTTCTGAAGAAACAGAACTCATTATTCAGCGATTGAAAAATAATCCGGCAGCTTTTAAAAAAATACAAGATGCTGGAGAAAAAACCGTCAAAGACCGTTTTTCTATGGAAGAAATAGCTAAAGAATTTTTATTGTTTTATTTATCATTCGAAAGGAGCAAAGTGAATGAACGCTAATCATCTGTTTTTTATAAGTCCTCCTTTTTATTCTCATTTTACGCCTTTACTAGTTCTTGCGAAGAGTTTTAAAAAAATCGGGAAAGAGGTAACGTTTGGGTGTAGCAGTGAGTTTAGAAATCAAGTTGAACAAGCAAACTTATCTTTTTATGAAATAGATATCAGTAAAAATAAAAATATTAGCAAAGCTGAAATCACGAACCAGCCTGATTCAGAAAAAGATAGATTAGATGAGTTTTTTGAATCAACCAGAGAAGGAGCTGTCGAAACGCTCATTACACAGTCTAAGCATAGAAAAAAAGACATGCTTTATAAACCGGAGGAACTCGTTTCGAAAATCAAAAAAATAGCTGATTCTTTAGAGGTAGATTTATATGTGGTGGATATTTTATCCTATGGAGTTACTTTAGGGTTGTATACCTTAGAGCTTCCTTTTGTAACATTTTGTCCACCTCATCCACGAACGATTCCAATGAAGAATGAGAACTATGGTGTCCCTAATGATTGGCCTTCTGTAATACCTGTGAATCAAAAACAGCTACACGAGTTAAAACAAGTTTCAAGAAAAACTCAAAACGAATTTACAAAAATTTTTAATACAATGATAGAAGAAAGTTCGAGCAATCGTAAACCAATAGAAAATGCGTTTAGTCTAGTTTCAGATAAAGCAATCCTTTATAATTATTTTGATTTTGACTCGATTGAAGATACTAATCAGTTACCCAATAAAATTTTTATGGGTAATTGCTTTGAAGAAGAGACACTCGATGAAGAGTGGCAAAACAAAATAAAAGATAAAAAGAATAGACTATTAATTACTCTAGGAACATTTCTATCTAATCGAGTGGATGTACTTGAAAAGTTAATAATCGGCTCAAAGAAAGCTAATCCAGATTCACTTTTGATTGTTTCAGCAGGAAGTAATGCTGGAAAATTAAACGAATATCGCTCTGATTCTGTTATTATTGAAGAATTTATTCCACAAAAAGCTTTAATGCCTTATATGGATAGCGTCATTTTTCACGGAGGTTGCAATACCTTTACTGAAGCACTTTATTATGGCAAACCAATGATTATTTTACCTTTTTCAAGCGATCAATTTAATATTGCTTATGATTGTGAAATGAAACAATTAGCTGAAATATTGGATCCGAACACGTTTACAGAAGAAAAATTGGTAGCTGCTCTTTTAAAATTAAAAAGTCAAGATCATAAAGAGCTAACGTATTGGAGCAACGTATCTAAAGATAGAGGACCTGATTTTGCGGTCGGAAAATTAGTAGAAAACATTTGAAAATAGAAAAAATTGAAGGTATCCGACGGAGTTAGGCGTGAGTTATAAGTATAAATTAGGAGCTGATTAAATGAACTTTCTTTCTTCGATGAAGAGAAATAAACCCTTTAATAGAAGCAAGTATGATGTAGATGGTATTCCTCCATTGAGGGAAGCAGTTCCGCTAGGGTTGCAACATATCTTCGCCATGTTTTTAGGTAATATAGCCGTTCCAATAATTGTAGCAAAAGTAGTTGGAATTTCCGGCAGAGATTTAACCGTTTTAGTCCAAAGTGCAATGGTAATGGCTGGGGTAGCGACGTTAATACAGTGTTACCCAATCTGGAAAGTTGGGGCTAAGCTTCCTGTTGTAATGGGAACTAGTTTTGGTTTTTTACCAACTAATATTTCAATCGCTAGTGGATACGGTATCTCTGGTTTACTAGGAGCTACATTCGTTGGTGGGCTCTTTTGTGCAGGATTAGGATTTATTTTACAACCCTTAAGACGATTTTTTCCAAAAGTTGCTACGGGAACAGTCGTGTTGACGATTGGTTTATCCTTACTCCCAACAGGTATTCAAGCTATGGCTGGTGGAAATGGGTCTGAAACGTTTGGCTCAATGAAAAATTGGTCAGTTTCTTTATTTGTTATGTTTTTAGTTTTAATTTTAAATCAATTCGGTAAAGGTATGGCTAAAACATCATCTATTTTAATTGCTATTGTTATAGGATATATTGTGGCGGTTGCTCTTAACATGGTTGAATTTGGTCCAATAAAAGAAGCAACTTGGTTTTCATTGCCTCAACCTTTTTATTTCCCATTGACGTTTCAATGGGGTGCTATCGCACCTATGTTGATTATGTTTGTCGTTACAGCAGTAGAAACAGTTGGAGATGTTACCGCAATAACGATGGGTGGGTCAGATAGAGAGCCAACAGATAAAGAACTATCTGGATCTATCATAGCAAATGGAGTGACTTCTGCATTAGCAGCTATGTTCAATTCTTTACCGAACACCTCTTTTAGTCAAAATGTTGGGATGATTTCTTTTACTAAGTTGATGAGTCGTTATATTGTAGCGGTTGGATCAGTCTTTTTAATAGCTGCTGGGTTAGTCCCTAAGTTTGGAGCGATGATTTCTACTTTACCACAAGCAGTTATTGGTGGAGCTTCTATTATCATTTTTTCTCAAATTACACTAACAGGAATTGGTATATTAACGGCAGAGCCTTTAACAGATCGTTCAAAAGTAATCATTGGTCTTTCTTTAGTATTTGGATTAGGATTAACTCAAGTTCCTGAAGCGATGGCAGGTTTACCCGATTTAGTAGCAATTTTATTTGGAGAATCAGCGATTGTAATAAGTTGTTTAGTAGCATTAATCTTGAATATTATTATGCCAGCAGATCCTGTAGCAACAACTAAAAAATAAATGCATAAACAGCTCACTTATTAAATCCATTTTAAAGAAGAGGTTAAGAATCTTGCAGAATAATTACACGAGCAAATGAATCTTGCAAAAGCTTCTCCTTTCTTTGTGACTAATAATTCGCTATACTTAAGTAAGCATATGGAAGAAAGTAGGAATTTATAAAATGAGTAAACATTATGATTATATTGCAATTGGTGGAGGAAGTGGCGGGATTGCTTCTGCTAACCGTGCAGGAATGCATGGAGCAAGCGTTGCTTTGATTGAAGGAAATGCTATTGGTGGAACGTGTGTGAATGTAGGGTGTGTGCCTAAAAAAGTTATGTGGCATGGCGCTCAAATGCTAGATGATATGAAATTATATGCAGAAGACTATGGTATTACAATCAAAGATAGTCAATTGAATTTTGAAAAATTAGTAAAAAATAGAGAAAATTATATTTCGCGTCTACACACGATTTATCAAAAAAACTTAACTAACAACAACGTTGAATTGATCAATGGATACGCGAAATTTATTGATGCACATACGATTGAAGTAAATGGTGAGCAACTAACTGCTGATCACTTTTTGATTGCAACAGGCGGACGTCCTGAGTTACCAAAAATTCCTGGTGCAGAATATGGAATTGATTCAGATGGATTCTTTGAATTAACGGAATTACCTGAACGAGTAGCGATTATTGGTGCAGGTTATATTGCTGTTGAATTAGCAGGTGTGTTACATGGGTTAGGTTCAGATACTCATTTATTTGTTAGAAAGCACGCTCCATTACGGAACTTTGATTCAATCATTGTGGAAGGACTGGTTGAAACAATGGCCAGAGAAGGTGCAACTTTGCATACTCATTCTATTCCTAAAGAAGTCATAAAAAATGAAGACGGCACTTTAACGATCCACTTTGAAGACGGATCTACTCATATAACAGATACACTTATATGGGCGATTGGCCGTCAACCAAATACAAAAAACTTAAACCTTGAAGTAACGGATGTAGAATTAAATGCTGGTGGATACATTACAGTGGACCAATACCAAAATACAACGGCCAAAAATATTTATGCTATTGGAGATGTGACCGGACATATTGAATTAACGCCTGTGGCTATAGCTGCAGGACGTCGACTTTCTGAACGTTTATTTAATAACAAACCAAATTCATTTTTAGATTACACGAATATTCCAACGGTTATCTTTAGTCATCCACCAATTGGAACGATTGGTATGTCTGAGGAAGAAGCTAAAGAAATGTATGGAGAAGCAGATATCAAAGTGTACACATCTACTTTTACTTCTATGCATAGTTCCATAACAGCTAACCGACAAAAAACTTATATGAAATTGGTTTGCCAAGGAGGAAACGAAAAAATTGTTGGCTTGCATGGACTTGGAAAAGGGTTAGACGAAATGGTCCAAGGATTTGCAGTAGCCATTAAAATGGGTGCCACAAAAGCTGATTTTGACAACACAGTAGCGATTCACCCTACTGGAGCTGAAGAATTCGTTACAATGACTTAGTTAAATCAGTATGACGAATAGATTAACTAACAAGTTTCGCTAGCCTCATGTTTTTTGGTCTGAGAAGAGCGGTGTTTCTAATAAAAAAACGGCCACTTACTTTTGATGATTTATTTCATCAAAAGTAAGTGGCCGTTTTTTAAGCGAATTTATTCGTAATGCCAGTCTCCATTACTGCTGTAATGAACAATTTCACCATTGTTAAAGTGAACATCCATTGTTTGAAGTTCATTATTCCATAGGACTTCATCAATATTTTCTTTAGTATATTTAGGAGGATCATCCAATGTGTCCATGTGTTGCGCATAAACGTTGGTCAACCAGCTGATTTGACCTGAATCTAATTCACTATACCCTTTTACCTGTGTGAAATCCATAATAATTCCCTCCTGTATTGTTTGAGTCTATTGTAACGTATTTAAAGAAAAATTAGAAAAGATAACGCTTGTTGAAAATAAGTGATGGGAAAAAGAAAGCGGTTGAGAATTAGAAACAAATAAGAGTAAAAATGACGGTAATTAAACAAAATAGTGATATAATAGCGAATTTCGAGTAAAACACGAACAATCAACTGATTTTTTTAATGTAATATACATTTTAAGGTTGTTTTATAAAAAATCATCTTATATAAT
Source organism: Carnobacterium jeotgali MS3 (assembly GCF_000745125.1). Lineage (GTDB taxonomy): Bacteria > Bacillota > Bacilli > Lactobacillales > Carnobacteriaceae > Carnobacterium_B > Carnobacterium_B jeotgali. The sequence continues at coordinate 71,975 of NZ_JQNF01000010.1, read as the reverse complement.
TAACTTGCAATGTTTAGAACCGAATATAATTAAGCGATATGGGCTTTAAGTTTCTACCGAACACCGTAAATGTTCAGACTATTGGTTCTAAATAAACTCATTTTAGTTTATTTAGAGATACATTAGATGCATTGGGATAACTGTGATTATTTATATTGTTTTTGTAATTATTGCTTTACCAACAGTTAGGTAGAAAGACTGAAACTCAGTAGATTTAACTAGTACGGTTCACTTTGTAATATAAATAAAGTGGGGATATAGTAAAATGGAAAAGTTTTTTAAATTAAAAGAAAATGGAACGACGGTAGGTACTGAAATTACAGCAGGACTAACGACTTTCTTCGCAATGTCTTATATTATTTTTGTCAATCCGGCAATTCTTTCTTTAACGGGGATGCCTTCACAAGCTGTTTTCTTATCAACTTTGATTGCTGCGGCTATTGGAACGTTAGTGATGGGATTATTTGCAAATGTACCTTATGCACAGGCACCAGGTATGGGATTGAATGCTTTCTTTACTTATACAGTTGTCTTTGCACTAGGTTTTACATGGCAAGAAGCTTTAGCAATGGTCTTTCTTTGTGGACTGTTTAATATATTAATTACGGTAACAAAGATACGTAAAATGATTATTCGTTCGATTCCTGAAAGTCTGCAACATGCGATTAGTGCTGGAATTGGTGTTTTTGTTGCTTACATCGGAATTAAAAACTCAGGATTCCTTCAGTTCACTTCTGAACCAGGTAATATCCAAACGATTAATAATGCACCTTTTGATGCAACAGCTTCTTATTCGGATGGTATTTCAAGTGTCGTAACTGGTGGGGGGATTGTTCCTGCATTAGTGAATTTTACAAGTCCTGGATCATTATTAGCCTTGATTGGTTTGATTATCACTGTCATTTTATTAGTGAAAAATGTAAGAGGAGCTATTCTGATTGGTATCATTGTTACAACGATTATTGGAATTCCAATGGGTGTAGTAGACGTTTCAGTCATTTCTAACCCAGCTAATTCTTTAGGAAGTGCTTTTACAGAACTAGGAACGACTTTTGGTGCTGCATTTGGGAGTGAAGGAATGATTTCTTTATTCAGTAGTGCGTCACGGTTGCCTTTAGTAATCATGACTATTTTTGCTTTCAGTTTGTCAGATGTATTTGATACGATTGGAACATTTATTGGAACTGGCCGCAAAACAGGTATCTTTACTAAAGAAGATGAAGAAGCATTAGACAATAGTACTGGTTTTAAAACAAAAATGGATAAAGCTTTATTCGCAGATGCTATCGCAACTTCTGTAGGCGCTATTTTTGGAACATCTAACACAACGACTTTTGTTGAAAGTGCAGCTGGTATTGGCGCCGGCGGAAGAACCGGTTTAACAAGTGTTGTTGTAGCTGTGTTATTCCTGTTAACAAGCTTATTCTCACCACTAGTCGCACTTGTACCTGCTCAAGCAACGTCTGCATCTTTAATCTTAGTCGGTGTGATGATGATGTCTTCATTCTTAGAAATCAAGTGGGACAATTTAGAAGAAGCTATTCCAGCATTCTTTGCTTCTATCTTTATGGGATTATCTTATAGCATTTCATATGGTATCGCTGCTGGGTTCATTTTCTACGTTATTGTTAAAGTAGTCAAAGGGAAAAGTAAAGATATTCATCCTGTATTATGGGTCTCAACATTATTGTTTGTTTTGAATTTCTTAATCATGGCATTCATCTAAAAAAATAAAAAGTAACTGAAGGAAATCCTATCAAACGGCAGTAGCGTACTGTTGGCGTTTAATAGGATTTTTTTGTATGATTAAAGATACTACTCAAGTTGGATTACAGAATATGATGAATCTCGTACAATGAAATAAAGAAATAAATAAATGGAAAAAGGAGGGATGACAATGGAAGATATAAAAGAAATTTTAGTTAAATCGATAAAAGGGATTAAGGGTTATTTCAAAGCAGAATTAAAATTAGCGGCGTTAACATTTATTCTATTATGTATTGGATTTTTTATCATAGGAATGGATTACTGGGGAATAAAAGCTCTAGGAGTAGCAGTAGTCGATATTATCCCTATTTTAGGAAGTGGAATTATCATGATTCCTTGGGCACTTGTTCACTTCTTAATGGGGAATACAACTATTGCGTGGCAATTAGGCTTGGTCTATATCATTATTACCGTGATTCGCCAAATTGCTGAGCCTTTTGTGACAGGTAGAGAAATTGGGGTAAGACCGCTTTACACATTCATCTCAACAATTGTCTGTCTGCTTATTTTTGGTCCTTTTGGAGCATTAATAGGTGCAGTAGTAGCAATCGTCATAAAAGCTATTTATGAAGTGAAAATGATTCGGAAAAGTGAGTACAATGATTGGGAAAATTAGGGGGTGTTTTAAAACTAGTTTATCACGAGAAAAATAGCTGCGATAGGCCGAATCAAAATTGTTATCTGTTTGAGTAGACGCAATAAGCCCTCATTCGACCAACTCAAAGTCGTTTTCCATTTGAGTAGAAGCAATGAGTCTTTATTCGATCACCTCAAAATCAATTTCTATTTGAGTATGCACAATAAGTCCTCATTCGACCAACTTGAAGTCATTTTCTATTTGACCAGACGCAATGAGTCTTAGTAGTTTTTCAAACACGTCCTAATTAAGAAATGGCTTCGTTTCTCTCTTAAGGGAGTAACGAAGCCATTTCTTTAGTTAATCATTCTTGAAATACCCATACAGATTAAATCCATTATCTTTTGGATGGTAGCCAATATCCACTCTCGCTTGATCGATATCTAAACGGGTAAAAGTGTTATTGGAAATGCCATTGGCTAATAAGAAAGGTTCTTTCAACTGAGCTGTTAAACAACAGTCAATAAGATGGCACATATCTCTACCAGATAAATAATTTGCCATGGCCTCTGGTGCATCTAAAGCAGGTTTATCGTTTTCTTTGAAGTCTCCAATTCGAAGACCAATCGATTCTAGACCAGTTGTAAAAGCGTAATGACTTGCTAAACCTTCTAGGTAAACTTTAGATACACCGTATAAGTCAGCAGGTCGAACCGGGTCATTTGTAGCTACTTGAACATTTTGCGGATAAGCATCGACAGCATGAATTGAGCTGGCAAAAATAATTCGTCTAACAGAGTCATTTTTTGAAGCTTCCATATAAAGATTATGAGGAAGTTTGTAATTCAAATCTAAAAGACTGTCGTAAAATTCAGCATCTGGACTGGGGTCTCCAGCTAATTGGATGACGTATTCAATTCCGTTTAATAGACCTTTCCAATTAGCCAAAACAGATAAATCCAATTCTTTTATGACCGTACCTGCCACAAGTTCTTTGTCAGAATTAGAGAAATCGATATCCACTAAAGTTAATTCATGGTTGTTTTTTAAATGAGACGTTAACACTTTTCCAATTGTTCCAGTCGCTCCAGTAATTAAAATTTTAGCCAATTGATTGCCTCCTTAGAAAAAAATTTAAGTTAAAAAGAGTACCACGTTAGCAGTACTCTTTAGGGGGAAACAAAGTTAATTCTTACTTATTGTTCTTATCATTAAACTCGTCTTTTGCTTTACCGACTTTTTTTTCTACTTCGCCTTTGGCTTTTTGAGCTTTACCTTCAGCTTGTTTACTGTGATCGTTTGTTGCGTCACCGTATGAGTCTTTAGCTTCACCGACAACTTTATCTTTAATACCTTTAGCTTTATCTTTCATTCCGTTATCTTTATCCATGAACAATTCCTCCTATGAAACTAGATTTTTTTACGGCGATAATTTTATCTGACCAAATAAATCACGTATAGTATTGAATATTTGGAAAAATGATAAGAATTATCTTTACAAATAAAGCATAACTTCTTAGAAATAAAAAATCAACTAATACGCTTTCAGAAGATTAGTCAAAAATTAGGAATTTAAGTTTTCAAGAGATATGTGCTAAAATAAAGCTAGAATTAAGTTGGACAAAAAGGAGCCGTTTCATGAAGGTATTAGCAATAGATACATCGAATCAAGCAATGAGTATTGCGGTATTAGATGATGAGAAAGTTATAGGAGAAATCACAACAAATATCAAACGTAATCATAGCGAACGCTTAATGCCTGCTATTGATGAATTAATGAAGGATGTACAATGGCAACCCAGTGACCTAAATCGAATAGTAGTCGCTAAAGGGCCAGGCTCATATACAGGTTTACGAATTGGTGTCACGGTTGCCAAAACGTTGGCTTGGACTCTAGGAGTTGAATTAGTGGGTATTTCTAGCTTGAAAACCTTAGCTGGAAACTGTGAATCTTCACCGCATTATCTTGTGCCTTTATTTGATGCTCGCCGTAAAAATATTTATACGGGTTTATACCAATGGCAAAATGGGGAATTGATTCAAATCGAAGACGACAAACACATTTCGGCTGAACAGTGGGCTGAATACTTGAGTAAAAAAGAAGGAACATTTGAATTAATTGGCGAAGATCAATCTTTATTTAAAGATACATTTGAACGTTATTTAATGAACCGGGTGTATGAAGCTCCATTAAAAGACAACCTTCCAAAAGCAAGTGTTTTAGGCTTATTAGGATTAAAGGAAGAAACTGTGGATGCTCACATGTTTACGCCTGATTACTTGAAACTAGCAGAAGCGGAGGAAAATTGGCGCAAAGAACATCCAGATCAACTGGAGGAAGCGTATGTTGAAAAAATTTAAGCAGTGGTTTAGTAATGAAGAAATTGATTCGCTTATACGCCCTTTTTTTAGCGGGAATTTAGCTAAACGGGCAAGACTAGAGCGAGAAATGATTCAGTTGAATGACGGTTCTTTTTTGAAAGCATCAATCGCGTCAGTATCAGATATTTCAGATATTTTAGAAATAGAAACACTTTGTTACAATGGTAAAACACCTTGGAATAAAAAAGCGCTAGAACAGGAAATGAAAACCAATAACCGGGCTATTTATTTGATTGTTCGGGAATCTAATAAGGCTATCGGGTTTATTAGTGCATGGTTAGTAGAAAAAGAAACCCATATTACAAATGTAGCTGTTATTCCAAATTATCAAAAACAAGGAATCGCTACGTTCTTGATTTCTGAACTGCAAAAAATTTCTGAGCATGAAGGTATGCAAAAAATGAGTCTAGAAGTTCGTATTTCAAATGACACTGCGCAACGCCTATATGCTGAGTTGGGGTTTCAAAAGGGAAAAATAAAAATAGATTACTATACTGGTGATAAAGAAGATGCACTGGAAATGAGTAAATTTATATGAGGATTTGAGTAATGGATAATCAGTGTACAGATCGAGAATTTTTTTTTTCGTTTAATCAAAGTTCAGCATTAACCGAACAGGAATTGTATCAATTAGCTGAAAATAGTTATCCACATGGAAGTCCGTGGTCTGTTGAAATTTATAAGAGCGAATTGACAGGAACTTATAATGAATATGGGATTGCTTTACAAAAAAATAAAAAAATAGGATTCATCGGTTATACGCTGCTTTTTGATGAAGCTGAAATAACAACATTTGGTATTCTGACGCCATTTAAAAATCAAGGAATTGGTCAGTTGTTTTTGCGCTCTTTTATAGAATATTTAAAAGCCAAAAAAATAAAGAAATTATTTTTAGAAGTCCGAGAGCAAAATAAAGCAGCTATCGCTGTTTATAAAAAACTAGGCTTTGAAACGATTGCTGTTCGTAAAAACTATTACCATGGTCCAGTAGACCATGCCTTGATTATGCAATTGAGCATATAAAAAGAGTTCATTAGAGAAAGAGTGAAAAGTATGTCTGCAAAGAGAAATTTAATTTTAGCTGTTGAATCGAGTTGCGATGAAACAAGTGTGGCTGTAGTTGAAGATGGAACGATCGTTCATTCAAATATAGTTGCGTCACAAATAAAAAGTCATATGCGTTTTGGCGGTGTTGTTCCTGAAATTGCCAGTCGACACCATGTTGAACAAATTACCCAATGTATCGAAGAAGCCTTAACGGAAGCTAAAGTTGGCTATGATGACTTATCTGCAGTAGCGGTTACTCAAGGCCCAGGTTTAGTAGGCGCTCTTTTAATTGGGGTTAATGCAGCGAAAGCTGTTGCGTACGCTCACCAATTGCCCTTGATTGCTGTCAATCATATGGCAGGACATATTTATGCTAATCGATTGGTTAAACCGCTTGTTTTTCCACTTCTAGCGCTGGTTGTTAGTGGCGGTCATACTGAGCTGGTTTACATGAAAGAAGATGGGGACTACACAATTATTGGGGAAACCAGAGACGATGCAGCTGGGGAAGCTTATGATAAAATTGGACGAGTACTAGGTTTGCCTTATCCAGGTGGAAAGAAAATTGATGAGATGGCCCACCTTGGAGAAGATACCTATCACTTTCCAAGAGCGATGCTAAAAGAAGATAATTATGATTTTAGTTTCAGCGGACTAAAAAGTTCTTTTATTAATACTGTTCATAATGCTAACCAAAAAGGTGAACCCTTAAATGATATCAATTTAGCTGCTAGTTTTCAAGCAAGTGTGATTGAAGTATTGGTTTCAAAAACGCTTAGAGCAGCTAAAGAATATGATGTAAAACAATTGCTTTTAGCAGGAGGAGTAGCTGCAAATAAAGGGTTACGTGATACTTTTACAAAAGTAATGGCTGAAGAATTGCCAGATGTAGAAATGATTATTCCACCTTTGTCGCTCTGCGGGGATAATGCAGCTATGATTGGAGCAGCTGCATCTATTCAATACCAAAAAGATCAATTCACCGATTATGCGTTGAATGCTAAACCAGGATTAACTTTTAATTAAAGCAAAAAATGGTTATTCAACAAATACTGTGGATGCTTTTAAAAAATTTCTTATGGAATAGACGGATTCGCTTGTATAGAGCCCTGGTACCGTTTTAAGCCTAAAATCTAAAGAGCTTTCATGCCTCGAACACATCGTTAACGCTGTGTCATTCGCATTAAATACTTTACAGGGCTACAAACAATCCTATTCCTCTAGAAATTCAATTTTTCACATGAACTCAGCTATCAATGGTAAAAATTAGCCCAAAAAAAGAAATTGGATTATTCCAATTTCTTTTTTTGAGCTATTTTATTGCAAGTCTTCTAATTGTAGACTTTTTTCTTCCCATTCATGAACTAAATTGTTCAATTTCTCTTGAGCAACGTTAATTTCTACATTTAATTCTTGCACACGCAAATGATCTCCGAATACTTCTGGATCAATTAATTGGGTTTCGCAATTTGTAATAATCGTTTCAAATTCTTCCATTTCTGATTCAATCGCTTCAATTCGACGCGTCAATTGGCGTAGCAACTTTTGCTCTTCTTTATTGATTTCTCGATTTGCTTTGATCGTTGGTACAGGTTCGCTTTTGTCTGTTTTTGCGGTCTCAGCTTCAGCTATCAAACGCAACTCTTCTTGTTCAGCTTTCTTCTCAATGTAATAGTCGTAATCTCCTAAATAAAGGGTACTGCCATTTTCAGAGAGTTCAATGATGGTTGTCGCAATTCGGTTAATAAAGTAACGGTCATGAGAGACAAACAACAATGTCCCATCAAAATCAATTAAAGCATTTTCCAATACTTCTTTACTGTCGATGTCTAAATGATTCGTAGGCTCATCCAACATGAGGAAATTGTCTTTATTCATAGCCAGTTTAGCTAAAGCCAAACGTGCTTTTTCACCACCACTTAAGGATGAAACTGATTTTTCAACATCTGCCCCGGAAAATAAGAAACTGCCCAAAATAGAACGAATGTCTTTTTCAGGAGTCGTTGAGTGATCATCCCAAAGCTCTGCTAGAACCGATTTAGTTGAATTCAAATCAGATTGCTCTTGATCATAATAACCCAATAATACATTTGTACCCATTTGTTTTTCACCTTGGATTAGTGGAAGTTGTCCAATGAGTGATTTTAACAACGTAGATTTTCCAATTCCATTTGGTCCAACTAACGCAATAGAATCATATTTGCGCACATCTAATGCAATAGGACTAGATAAAATAGTATCGTCGTAACCAATTGCACCATTAGTTAAAGACAATACCACATTGCCACTTGCTTTTTCTGATTTAAATGAAAAACGAGCTGATTTTTCGTCTCCTTGAGGCTTATCAATCCGGTCCATTTTTTCTAGCTGTTTCCGTCTGCTTTGCGCTCTTTTCGTTGTTGATGCACGAACTAGGTTACGGTTGACAAAATCTTCTAATTTAGCAATTTCGCCTTGTTGTTTCTCGAATTCTTTCCATTCTTGCTCAAGTTGTGCCGCTTTAAGATCTAAATACCTTGAATAATTTCCTTTGTAATGAGAAATCTTTTTACGGCTAATCTCATAAACTTCATTTACGACTTTGTCTAAAAAGTAACGGTCATGAGAAACAATCAGCAATGCTCCTTTGTAAGATTGCAAATAGCTTTCCAGCCAGCTTAATGTTTCGATATCTAAATGGTTTGTTGGCTCATCAAGAATCAGTAAGTCTTTCTTTTCTAATAATAATTTTGCTAAAGCTAATCGCGTTTTTTGGCCACCCGAAAGTTGGTTGATTTGTTTAAGATAATCTTCTTCATAAAAACGAAAACCATGTAAGACAGAACGAATCTCAGATTGATATCCGAAGCCGTTTTCCTCACGAAAGCGGTGCTGAATCTGGTCATAGCGATTTAATGTTGCGTGGTATAGTTCTTCATTAGAAAGCAGCTCTGGATCTCCAAGTTGTTTTTCAATAGTACGCAAATCTTTTTCAAGTTGGATAACAGGTTCAAAAACCAGTAACATTTCATCCCATATAGTTCTTTCAGAGGCTAAACCAGTATTTTGAGCCAAATACCCAATAGTGACTTGTTTGCCTTTAACAATTTTTCCAGAGTCAGGTTGCTCGATATCTGCAATCATTTTTAAAAGAGTCGATTTACCTGTACCATTTCTTCCAACTAAAGCGATACGAGAGTTTTCTTGAATTTCTAAATAAATATTTTCAAACAACACTTCTGCTCCAAAATAACGGGCAACATGTTGTGCTTGTAATAGAATCATAGTCTTGGTCCTCATTTCATCATTCTCAATAGTAGTTTAGCATAGATTTAGTTCAAGGGAAATTACTATCCATTATAGGCTAACTTTTCAGAAGTGAATTCACAAGGATTCATGTGAATTTTAGTAATATAACTAATAGTAAGTATATGAAATTATAAAAAAAACAAAAAAAGTGGTAGTAATATAATAGGGAAGTGATATAATAATACCGTTCACTTGAAAAAAGATTGTGAAGGAAAATATATAATTGTTTGCTTGTGAAATTTGAAACAGCAAATCAATTGAAGAAATTTGATTATAACTGATGGAGGAAAAAGAATGGTAGAAAAAAAAATACCCAATGCAACGGCTAGGCGATTGCCTATTTATTATCGCTATTTGCGATTCTTACACGATTCCGGAAAAGTACGTGTTTCTTCAACTGAATTGAGTGAGGCTATTAAAGTAGATAGTGCAACAATTCGAAGAGACTTTTCATATTTTGGTGCTTTAGGAAAAAGAGGATACGGTTATGATGTTGAGGATTTGATGAACTTCTTCAGCAAAACGCTTAAACAAGATCGCTTAACAAATGTTGCTCTAATTGGAGTAGGGAACTTAGGACATGCTTTATTGAACTATAACTTCCATCAAAGCAATAATATGCGGATCAGTGCCGCGTTTGATATAAATAAAGAAATCGTAGGTACCATTTTAAGTGGTGTTCCTATTTACCATATGGATGATATGATTGAACAACTGAAAGTTCAACAAATTGAAATTGTTATTATCACGATTCCATCAAATGTAGCACAAGAAACAACTGACCGATTAGTTGAAGCAAATGTAAGAGGGATTTTGAACTTTACACCTTTTAGAATCTCTGTACCAGACACTGTGAGAGTTCAAAACGTTGATTTAACAAATGAACTTCAAACATTGATTTATTTCTTAGATCATTACAAACCAACAGAAGAGTAATTAAACAAAAAGGAAACAAACCGATTAAGGTTTGTTTCCTTTTTTTAGTTTGAAATAAATTTCAAGGATTTTTGAAGCTCTAACAAAATAACTTGTCGAAAACAAAACATAGAGGATAGAAAAAAATGTCCAGCCTGAGTTGCCAACAGAATCAACAGCAAACCAGATGAACACTCCTGACATCAAGTAAGTGAAGATAACTTGTATTATAAAATTCCGTTTATTTATCAAATGAAAATTCCTTTCTAATACTTAGCAAGCTATTGTAAGAAGCTTGTTAAGAGCACAATTGTGTTCATAGCGACGTGCGCAATGATTGAAGTTGCTATATTTTTTGTTTTACTATACAAGAAACAAAAAACAAAAGCCATAGCAGAGTAAAGTAAAATATGTCCATCAAAGTGCATAAAAGCAAAGATAAGCGAACTAATCACTGCTGCACCGATACCGCCTGTAAGATCATATAAGGAACCAAAAATGACTTTTCTAAAAACGAATTCTTCCATAATGGGTCCCATAATTGAAACGATGATCATATAGATAGGGTAACTTTCTACAATCACAAGAATATTTTGAGTATTCGCAGAGTCTATTGGAAGCCCCAATACTAAAATTTCAATAATATTTGCGATGTATTGTGCTAAAAGTACGAGTGGTATTCCAACAATGATTCCCCAATAAAGAATGCTTTTTAAAGGTAACGAAGGACTTAACGTCAACGAATTTCGGATAGTAGATTTTCGATTGAGTATAAGCATAGCGATGGCTCCTAAAGAAAAACTAACGATTGTTCCGTAAATTGAAGCTTCTGTTTGGAAGTCTTTTGGAGTTGCTGAAATGATAAATACTGGTAAAAATTGAGCAATTAAATAAAAAACAATAATTAAAATAGATGTGTGACTAGTGATCTTTTTTATCATGATCAATACCTTCTTTTTTTCGAAATAATTGAGTCTCTTTTTTACCCAGTTTAGTGATAGTTCTATTTATTAGACGTAAAAAGCTCTCTAATGAAATAGTAACAACTGCTAAAATTTAGATAAATTGAAAATAACTTCATTTTTCAGTATACCATAAAAGAGTGAAAAAGAAATCCTACTTCTATAGAAGACAAAGATTACTTTTCGATAAAAGAGGTTCCAACTAAAAAGGGATTGGAAGCGAGATAAAAATTCTTGCATTCTTTTCTATATTTGTTATGATAAAGAAGTAGTTTAGCACTTGAGTTGTCTGAGTGCTAAAACAGAAGAAATAATTTAAACGGAGGGATTTACGTGTTAAAACCATTAGGAGATCGTGTCATCATTGAAGTTGCTAAGGAAGAGGAAAAAACAGTCAGTGGGATTGTTTTACCGGGTTCAGCTCAAGAAAAACCTCAAACTGGTTCAGTAATCGCTGTTGGGGAAGGTCGTGTTTTGGAAAACGGCTCAACAGTAGCATTGTCAGTACATGTAGGCGATACTGTGTTATTTGAAAAATATGCTGGAACAGAAGTGAAATACGGCGGTAAAGAATATTTAGTGGTAAAAGAACACGATATCGTTGCAGTCATAGATTAAATATAACGAGTAAAAACTTGAACAAACTAAATTAATGAGGTGAAGGAAAAATGGCAAAAGATATTAAATTTTCTGAAGACGCACGTGCATCAATGTTGCGTGGTGTAGATATTTTGGCAGATATTGTTAAAGTAACATTAGGACCCAAAGGAAGAAACGTTGTTTTAGAAAAATCTTACGGCTCACCATTAATTACAAATGATGGCGTTACGATTGCTAAAGAAATTGAACTAGAAGATCATTTTGAAAATATGGGAGCACAATTGGTTTCAGAAGTAGCTTCTAAAACAAATGATATAGCTGGAGATGGTACAACAACAGCGACTGTTTTAACACAAGCTATCGTTCGCGAAGGTTTGAAAAATGTAACAGCTGGTGCTAACCCAGTTGGAATCCGTCGCGGTATCGAAATGGCGACAAAAGTTGCTGTAGATGAGTTGCTTGCTATTTCTAAACAAGTTGATTCAAAAGAAGCAATCGCTCAAATTGCATCTATTTCTTCAGGAAGCAGTGAAACAGGAGAATTAGTTGCAGAAGCAATGGAACGCGTTGGAACAGACGGTGTTATTACAATTGAAGAGTCTAAAGGAATCGAAACAGAATTAACGGTAGTTGAAGGAATGCAATTTGACCGTGGATATCTTTCTCAATACATGGTAACCGATAATGATAAAATGGAAGCTAATTTAGAAAATCCATATATTTTAATCACAGATAAAAAAATCTCAAACATTCAAGAAATCCTTCCATTATTAGAACAAATTTTACAACAAGGGCGCCCATTGTTGATTATTGCGGATGATGTGGATGGTGAAGCTCTTCCTACTTTAGTCTTAAACAAATTACGTGGAACATTCAATGTTGTTGCTGTTAAAGCTCCAGGATTTGGCGATCGTCGTAAAGCGATGCTTGAAGATATTGCTATCTTAACTGGCGGAACAGTTATCACTGAAGATTTAGGTCTAGAATTGAAAGATACAGCTATTGATCAATTAGGGCATGCAAGCAAAGTCGTTGTAACAAAAGATGCAACAACAATTGTTGAAGGTGCCGGTTCTGCTGAATCTATTTCACACCGTGTATCTTTATTGAAAGCTCAAGCAGCTGAAACAACTTCTGAATTTGATAAAGAAAAATTACAAGAACGCTTAGCTAAACTTTCTGGTGGAGTTGCCGTTATCAAAGTTGGAGCAGCTACTGAAACAGAATTAAAAGAACGTAAATTGCGTATTGAAGATGCTTTGAATGCAGCTCGTGCAGCTGTTGAAGAAGGAATTGTTTCCGGTGGTGGAACAGCCTTAATCAACGTTCAACGCAAAGTTTCAGAAATTGAAGCAACAGGCGACGAAGCAACAGGGGTTAAAATTGTTATTCGTGCTCTTGAAGAACCGGTTCGCCAAATCGTGACGAATGCTGGTCTTGAAGGTTCAGTAATCGTTGAAAAACTAAAAGGCGTTGACTTAGGCGTAGGGTACAATGCAGCTACGGATGAATGGGTAAATATGATTGATGCTGGTATCATTGATCCAACTAAAGTAACACGCTCAGCTTTACAAAATGCAGCAAGTGTTGCAGCCTTATTGTTAACGACTGAAGCTGTTGTTGCTCACCAACCAAAACCTGATGCTCCAATGGGCGGAATGGGAATGGATCCTGGAATGGGCGGCATGATGTAAGCTCACCATTTTAAAACGAATAAATAATACAAAAAGAGTTCAGACAAGTGTCTGAACTCTTTTTGTATGGAACTCGTTATTCCAATGAGTGTTTATTCAAATTCTAAATCATTCATCATTTCATCTAAGTTTTCTAAAGCTTCATTTTTTTCGAAAAACTCTATCCAAGCTTGATAGGGATCAGCAGACTTAGTATTGATCGTGATTTTAAATTTATCATAGATACTTCTAACAATGTCTATCCACATTCTATTAACAGCCCGTTCTAATTTTGCTTCATTCCATCTTTTTGCAGGTGGTCTTCTAGCGTTCCTTCTCATTTGGTCTTCCATAGCTTTTTCAAAAAAGATGTCTTTACTTCCTAAATTTGCGTCTAAATATTCTTCGAATTCTTTAAAATTCAATTTTATCACCTTTCTAATACTCGTTTTTTAAACCTTCATATTTAGTTCTACTCATCTAACTCATTAGAGAAGTTACTATCACTATCGTCGCCTACAGCTAAATTAAACTTCTTCAATCCTTTGCAAATTTCTCAACAAGGATAGTAGGTGTCTTTAATCATACCATAAAGCATAAAGCAATAGAAAGCTAACAGGAATTTAAAAAAACTAATTAATAAAATAAGCTACAAAAAAGCTATCGTGTTCCATGTTTTTTCAAAGAAAGAGTCATAAAGTAGAAATTCTGTGTGGAAAAAATTAAGAAATTGGATAAGGTATATAGAGAAGCCTAAAATTGGTATATTTCGAATGGGAAATAGGATATACTGAGAAAGATACTGAGAATGGAGGCGTTTACTTATGGAGGGCGAAATAGTTAAGGGAAAAGTAGAGAAATTGATTGATTACCAAGGCTTTGCTAGCTACAAAAAGCAATTATTAAAGGGGAAGATTTGGATAACTAACGGGGTAGTATACGTGAAAGATGATCCGGGAGTTTTCCCTACATTGCAAATTGATAGTGCTTTTTTGAATGAAATAATAGTGACAAAGAACGGGAAAATCATGACGGAGGATATGTTGGCTATTTCTGAAAAAGATGATATTTCTATTGAGGTCATAAATGGAAAGGTATTGCCAAGATGCATTGTGACAACAAATGAACAGCAATTAAAAGCTTATATTGAGGTTGAGCCTGGATATGAGATAACGAGAAAAATAAAGAATGCTCTTTTAGCAAGAAAAGTAACGTTAACAGTGGAAGAAAAAAAAACAATTACTGAAAAAGTCAGTATAGAGGAAATTCGTCAAGCTTTAAGAGAAGCCAATGTCTTTTATGGGATTAGAGAAGAAGTGATTATCATGGCATCTCAAGCTGAAGAACCAATCATATATGAAGTAGCAACAGGTATACCTCCACAAGATGGGAAAGATGGTTTTTTAGAAATGAAAGTCGATTTGAACATTAAAAACTTATTGTTGGAAGATGAAAGAGGCAACATTGATTTTCGAGAGAGTAGTGAGATACCGATTGTGGAAACAGGTGAACTATTAGGAATTATTCATCCTCCACAACAAGGAAACACGGGTATCAGTGTTACCAATCAACCAATTAAACCCAAATCCTTGAAGTCCATTACTTTTTATTCGGAAAATGGAACAAAGTTGCATGGAAACCGTATCGTTGCGACTAGGAGTGGAAGACCACGTATCTACCAGAAGGATCATATTGTAAAAGCAGCTATCATTCCTAAATTTATCCAAAAAGGAAATGTTAATCTCACTACAGGAAATATTCACTTTTTTGGAGATGTAGAAATAAAAGGAGAAGTAGAGGAGAATATGGTTATAGATGCCGGAAGTAATGTAATTGTTCATTCATCTATAAGGAACTCTACTGTGACAGCACTGAACTCGATTACTAGTGGTGGAAACAGTGAAAATTCTATTCTTTCTGTTGGTGAAAAGAATACCGTTATCGTTCAACTTGATTCTTACCTAAGGACGATTACCGAACAGTTAGAAGAGATGTACGAAATTTTATCGCAAACTGCTAAGTCCGCATCATATAAGAATAGTGAATCGAAACAAAGTCTAAAATCTATTTTTAAATTTTTACTTCAGCACAGTTTTGTTAAATTTACTGATGTTGCGAAAAACTACATAGAACTTGTTTATCAAGAAAAAGATTTCTTAAAAAAAGAATGGCAAATTACAGCAGAACAATTAAAAAACTTATTATTTGAAGTTTTTCAATTAGATATCACCTTAACTCAAATTAAATTATTGATATCGCTGATGCATACTATCCAAGAGATGAATCTGCTAGATTTAGAAGAAAGTAAATTTATTTATATTGCAAGTGTGTCAAATAGCACTTTGTTATGTAATGGAGATATCCATGTTTTTGGTAAGGGCTGCATAAATACTACAATAGAAGCTCAAGGTAAAGTAGTAATTGGTGGTTATTTACGAGGGGGAAATATTACAGCAAAAGAAGGCATTAAAGCCAATGTTGTTGGATCAACTGGAGGAGTGAAAACGATTCTTTCTGTACCAGCAGGTAGTACCGTTCAAATTAAAAAGGCTTACGGGGGGACAACAGTACATATCGGATATAAACAACTAACTTTAATGGACATAAGGGAAAACATTACTGCATATTTAGATGTAAAGGGCAATTTGGTATTGAAATAAAGCAAAATGAATCGGCTGGGATAAAAAATATTTCTAGCCTTTATTTTTTAACTTTATTAACAAGACTTTCGAAAAGCCAGTTTTATATCAAAGTGACCATGGATTAAATAACAAACAAAATCAGCTTGTGGAAGAATACCAAGATATTTCGGCTCTTCTTCAAAGAGTGTGACTGCTTCTAAAAATTCCTCCAGAATAGTAATTACTGACTAAATTAAATTCGTCTATCCACACTAAAAAGTATAGAGCCGACATTTCTTGACGTTTAATTTTAGACGTTAGGCAGTGTCTTTTTTTTGTACAATAGTTTTCGTAGTATTTATTGCGAAATCACTTATGATCGAATAGGTACACACATTTTTGTTTTTATTATTACAAAACGAAGGTCCATGAACAAGGGTTGCTAATTTCATATTTTTCAATTAACATGATAATAAGTAAGTGAATTGGTATAGGAGGACATTAATTTGAAGAAATTTTTTATAGGATTAGTTTTAACATTGTTTATACTTAGTTTGCTGCCGTTGGTAATTTACATAACGTATCAAAATACGGAAGAAGTCGATGTAACCGAATCTATGCAAGAAGAAGTTGAAGAATCGAAAGCAATCAAAGAATCGAAATTTCAAGAAAGTGTCATAGAGGAATATCCCGAAATCAATATGGGAACACTTCCGTCAGATATGGAATCATCTTCCGTCGAATTTATAGGAACGTGGGAAAATGATTCCGTGGGTATCGAACAATTAATTCACAAAATGACGCACCAAAAAGTATACGCAGAATACAAGTTTGAAGTGTACGAACTGAGCGAAGAACACATCGATTCACTACTATCAGCACTAAAAGAATCTAATTCAAATGAAGAAGTAGAATATTATAAGGAAGTCCTAAACAAGTGGAAAGACGGGGACTTTTCTAATGCGGTCGAAGTACACAATAAAGTGTGGTTAGAAGAAGGCGGTACAATTGGAAAAGCAGAACGGTTATTGACACCGGAAGAAGAACAAGATTTCGTAGAAAGAAATTTCAGATAATTATATGAGGTGAGAACAAAATTGAAAAAAATTATTTTAGGGTTACTCGGGGTATTAGTATTAGGGGGGATTATGACCGTAGTTTTTATATCTTTTGATAAGGCAAACGAAAAGTCGAAAGACGCCGAAATAGCAGAAAAAATCGAATCTGCGGAAGTAGTCGAATCACTACCTTATGTGTATTCCGATGAAGGATTCGAACGTAGAGTACACGAAATGACCCATCAAAAGGTATACGCAGAATCTAAGTGGGGCGCATTTGAAATGAAAGAAGAAAACATCGATATGCTACTTAAGGTATTAGACGAAACAGAAATGGAAAACGAAGAATCCTATCGTGAGATATTGACCACGTGGAAAAAAGGGGATTTTTCGAATTCAGTAGAAGTGCATAATCGTATATGGTCTTCGAACGAGGGTGATATCGGAGAAGCGGAACGTTTAGCCACACCCGAAGAAGAACGGATATATGTCGAAGAAAACTTTCGAATGGACTAATTTACGATAATAGAATATATGAGATTTAAGTCGGATTAATTTTCGGCTTATTTTATATTGCCTTTTTTTTGTTTCGTTTGTTGCTATTGCAAAAAAGATCACGTATTTGTATAATAACTAATGTGGTAATTATCGAAATCAAGCGTAAACTAACGTTAGAATTATCGAGGATACCGTATTAGTAAGGTTTTTAAACGCGGTCGTGGCGGAATGGTAGACGCGCCAGCTTGAGGGGCTGGTCAGGATTATCCTGGTGGAAGTTCGACTCTTCTCGGCCGCATTGATATATCAAGGTTTTCGATTTGCTAAATTTATTGACTCTCGAAATAGAATGAATAAAACATTAAATAGATTGAGTTGTGGTAAGTATGGAAAAAAAAAATGGATTTTAGCCCTTATTGTATGGATAGTACTTGTATTTTTACTAAATTACTTTTATAGTGAATACCTTTCTTCACACCATAAAATGGCATTTTTTGTTTCTTTTTTTAAAACATCAGGTGGATTATTTATCACTTATAAACTTTTTCTTGATGATTACATGAAAGAAATTTTTTCAAAAAATGAAAAATGATAGAGTTATCATCCTACTTGCTAATTCAAAGAACCCACCTATACAAAATAGATGGGTTCTTTTTATCTGCTCTGTTCTTTAGTTAATTAATATGATAGGAAGCTTCTTATTTGTCTTCGCCTTTAAAAATTAATTCATTAAAAAGACAAAATCAGCAAACCGTAACATTAAAGGCATACTAATAATGGACAGCAAAGTTGATAAAACAACTAAACGCGCACCATATTCATAATCTCCGCCATAAAGTTGTGAAAATAAAGCTGTATTTACGGCGATTGGAGCAGCCGTTGCAATGGCTAAGACAAAAAAGACTAAGTAATTATCTAAAGGCAATAACCATAATAGTGAGATACTAATAATAGGAGAAAGAATTAAAGCTAAAAAAGTCGTCCAGTAAGCTCGCGGATGGTTAAAGAGATTTAGTAATTTAGATTCTGCTACATAGCTGCCTAATAAAATCATGGCTAAAGGGGTATTTAAATCTGCAATAGTAAAAAGAGAATCACTTAAAAGTGTTGGCAACTGTATTTGCAGTAAGTAAAAAATTAATCCAGTAAGAGCGCCTAAAGTTGCAGGGTTTAGCAATGCTCGTTTTGGAGTAATCAATGACTTATCACCTGAAATGATGTAAATGCCATAAGTCCGCTGTAAGATATTCGTCACAGCACTATAGGCAGATACAAAAAAAACACCTTCATAACCAAGTACTGCTAGAACTAACGGAATTCCAATAAATCCTGCATTTGTAAAAGTTGTGGCGTAACGATCTGTTCGAGAGGCATTCCGTAAGAAAAAATAATTCACTAGGATGCGGACAGCCATCAACAAAATCGTAATTCCAACCGTTGCTAAAAACCATTTGAATTGACTCGAATGATACGCTCGTTGAAAGGACATAAATAACAGCACAGGGGTAATAAAGTTTGCTAACATTTTAGCAATTTGCTTGGTGCCAGAACTATTTAGCACATTTCCTTTTATAAGAATGTAGCCAAAAAGGATAAGAATAAACATACTGCCCAATTGTTGTAAAATAATACTGCTAACAGTCACTTTGTCCCTCCTTATAAAAAATAGACTAATTGAAGTATACCGTAAATTAATCTAGTACGGCAAAATTGTTTTTATATCGCCGCCAGTATGCTAGTGACAAATGGGCTATTTAGTGCTAATTTAGAGGTGATAAGAAAAATATAGTTGATAACAGGATAGAATAAAAGGGTGTTTATTGGAGAATTTGACTAGAGGAGAAAAAGGGATGAAACAGGTTGAAGTAAAAGAGAATTCAAGTTTTGAAGACGTTCGTATTGAGTTGGCTACAATAGAAGACATTGATAGTATCGTGGCTATTTGTATTGAAGGGTATGCTTATGCAGCAACTGCTGTAAAGGATAAGCAAAAAGTACAGGAGAAAGTTGAAGAATATTACAATCCTGAAAGAATTCTAAAAGAAATTAAAGAAGTATCGGCTAAATGGAGTGGCTGGATTGTTGCTCGATTAGACGGAAAAGTTATCGGTGTAATTGGCGGAGGAATTGTTGATTCTAAGGTAGGTAAAATATTTGTTTTATATGTTGATGCAGATTATATAAAACAAGGAATTGGAAGACGATTGGTAGATCACTTAACACAAATGCAACAACTATTAGGAAACAATACTCAGTTGGTCAGTTTCTTTAAATCAAATGAAGAGAGCCTTTTATTCTATAAAGCTCTTGGATTTAACTACCTTCAGGACATAGTCGATACTGAAAATCCAGATTTTACAAGTATTGAAATGATTCGTGACATTTAAAAAATTGGAGGAATGTTCTATGAATATTAAAAAAATTCATCATGTGGCCATCATTGCGTCTGATTACCAAAAATCTAAACAGTTCTACACTGAAATCTTAGGTTTAGAAATCATACGTGAAAATTACCGAGCAGAACGCGATTCCTATAAGTTGGATTTAAAACTGGGAGAAAGTGAAATTGAATTGTTTTCTTTTCCTAATCCGTCAAAACGGCCTACACAACCGGAAGCAGTAGGATTGAGACATTTGTGTTTTTATGTTGATGATTTTGACGAAGCCATCGAGTGGTTGAACAAAAGAGGAATTGAAACAGAGCCGGTCCGAATTGATGAGTACACAAATGGGAAATTCACTTTTTTCAAAGATCCAGATGGTTTGCCATTGGAACTACACGAATAATATTTTTTGAACTCTAGGTGGAATTGCATTAAGATAAAGAGGTAGTAAATAATGGAATGAGAGGATGATTGAAAGATGACAAAAAAAATGTTGCATACTTGTGTTCGTGTAAAAGATTTAGAAAAATCAATGGAATTTTATACAAATGTATTAGGATTTAAAGAAGCTCGTCGTTTAGATTTTCCAGAACTTAAATTTACATTAGTATATTTAGTGTTGGATGGCGATGATTATGAATTAGAATTAACCTATAACTATGATCAAGAAGAAGCGTACACTCTTGGAAATGGATATGGGCACATTGCAATTGGTGTAGATGACTTAGGCGCGACTCAAAAAGAGTATAAAGCTAGTGGATATGAAGTTACAGATCTAAAAAGTCTTCCAGATAATGCAGCTAATTTCTTCTTTATTACCGATCCAGATGGATATAAAATCGAAGTCATTCAGAACTAAGACAAAAAAGGTGGCTTTACTAGTCTGAAAAAAGGCTAAATGAAAAAAACGGTTTTTAGGCATAAATGAATGTCTAAAAACCGTTTTTTTATTTAGATTCTTTTAACCCAAAGCGCTCAATTAGGTTGTCTAAATTTTGTTTGTGCCATGGAGAATCAGCAACTTCCTTAGGGACTCTGTATTTTTTTATGCGATCATCGGTATCAGTAGCATCGTTGTATTGAATCATTAAAGCATAATAGGTTGATTGGTTTTTGAAATAAATCGATTTAACTTCTATCAGAGGAACTTGGGCGTAGTCGCCTTCAATAAGAGTCATAGAGTCTTGAACAAGCGGCAAAATAACAAATTCTCTTTCAGCAAAATTTAGGTAGATATTTTCAGTTTTGTTTTTACCAAATAATGTAGCGTACCATTTTCGATTCCATGTTTTTCTTTCAACCAAAATGGTCGTACCAGTTTTTGCTTCTAGTCCATGACGATCCAAATAATTCACAATAACTTCTTCTTTCATAAAAAGGCCTCCTTAAATTAAAGTCTTGCCTAGTAATAAGAAAAACTTTTCCTTTGAATCAATCCCATTATAGAACAGCTAAGTGTATAGTACCAATGATAAGCATGGAAAATAGAAATAAGTTTTATTAACAGTTGCATAAAAAAAATAGGTAAATATGAAAAAACTCTTGTATTTAATGAAATACCATGGTAAAGTATACCCATGCGATGAGTTGACCTCCAATCAGGTGACTTCGGTCATTTCGCTGCGGCGACAAGTGATTGGAACTTTAGACAAGGCACAACCGTACTTCTGTACAACTGCAAGATGCAGGTGTTTGGACCCCTCTGTTTTGTGGAATTCATGGGACCTATTTATGAAAATGAATATTGTCGGAAAAGCACTGATTTTATCAGTGCTTTTTTTTTACGAAAAATATAGACTCTACACTTTTAAGTGTGGATAGATGAATTTAGTTCATGCTTAACATTCTGGAGGAATAGGATTGCTTGTAGCCCTGTAGAAAAATGAAAGGGTAGCACTGTGGGCACTCATGCCCGATTCTATCATGTTTGTAAGCAGCCACACTATTTGACGAAGAGCCAAAATAGAAAAATCAATGAAAATTCTTTACATAAAAATGACAAAACTAGCTTTCTCAGCGAAAAAACTTGTGGGATAATAGAGCGGTAAAGAGGAGGATTAAAATGAAGAAACAGCGTTTATACATGATTTCTTTAGATGCTTTTGGAGCAAAAGATTTAGCCTATGCCCGTACATTGCCAACATTTAAATATTTGTTGGAGCGCAGTGCTTTAGTAGAAAAAGTAGAAACGGTTTATCCATCTTTAACTTATATGGCACATACATCTATTGTAACGGGGGTATACCCTAAGACACATGGGATTACGAACAACACCTATGTGCAGCCTAAAAGAAAATCCCCTGACTGGCACTGGTATGCCAAAGATATCAAAGTTCCTAGCCTATTTGATATTGCCCATGAAGCTGGGTACACGATTGCTTCTTTTCTATGGCCAGTTACTGGTCGAAGTAAAGCTATAAACTATAACCTTACGGAGATTTTTGCCAATCGTCCTTGGCAATCGCAAGTCTTAATTTCATTATGGTCATCTTCACCAAAATTTGTGTTCAATTTGGAACGGAAATTTGGTAAAATGCGAAACGGAATCAAGCAGCCTGAATTAGATCATTTCTTAACTGCTGGAATTGTAGACACAATCCATACTAAAAATCCTGATTTAATGGCAATCCATTTAGTTGACTTGGACAGTACGAGACATGAGTTTGGCGTAGATACAAAAGAAGCAAGGGCAGCCATTAAACGGATGGATGATCACTTAAATCAAATTATTACTGCTATGAAAGAAAAAGGAATCTTTGAAGAAACCGTATTGGCGCTATTTGGAGATCATTATCAATTAGACACTCATACAGTTGTAAGACTAAACCAGTTATTTAAAGCACAAGGCTGGTTAAAAGAAAGTAAAGACGGAATGATTCAAGAATGGGATGTCTTGGCTAAAGGAGCAGACGGGTCATGTTACATATATACCAAACCTGGCGTAAACTTAGCGGATGTCCGTAATAGTTTAGAGCAGCATTCTGAACAAATAGAGACTATTTATACTCAAGAAGAAGCTGCTGATTTAGGAGCAGATGCCACTTGTAGTTTTTTAGTAGAAGCTAAGAAAGGCTACTATTTTGTCAGTGATAGTGATGGTCCATTTTTAGAAGAAATTAGTCGAGCTGAGACAACAGCATTCCATAAAGGGACACATGGATACAGTCCTAAAAAAGAAAATTATGAAACAACACTGTTCATTTCAGGCCCAGGAATCAACTCAAATGCTCGCATACCCTCAGCACGATTGGTTGATGAAGGCCCGACCTTTTTACATGCAATGGGACTGGAATTTCCTCAGGCAATAGATGGAAAAGTTCTAGATACTTTATTTAATTAAGCACGAGGAGGGAAAGTAATGGATAGTCAAAAAGAACGATTTAAGTATACGAAACCTGAGAAAAGTTGGATTCTGCAAGATTGGGCTAACTCAGCTTATGCGATCATGGTAACTACAGCAGTTTTCCCCTTGTTTTTCAAAGCCGTTTCTGAAGGTTCAGGCGTTAGTGCGGCAAATTCGACAGCGTATCTTGGGTATGCAAATTCAATAGGAACATTAGTTGTTTCGTTACTAGCCCCTATTTTAGGAGCAATTGCTGATTATAAAGGGTATCGCAACCCGATGTTTACTTTAGCAACAGGTCTGGGCATTATTGCTACCATTAGCTTTGCCTTCATTCCAGATGAAAATTGGTTAGTGTTATTGACTCTTTATGCCATTTCTTCGATTGGTTATGGGGCTGCAAATATTTTTTACGATGCTTCGTTGGTCGATACTACAACCTTGAACCGAATGAATCGTGTATCCAGTGCAGGCTATGGCTGGGGCTATATTGGCAGTTCAATTCCTTTTGTTATTTTTATTTTCTTTCAGTTAACAGGTATTCTACCAGTATCGCAAAGTGCGCTTATCAAAGGCGGCTTTGTAGCAACAGCGTTATGGTGGTTTGTTTTTACCATTCCATACTGGAAAAATGTCGAACAAAAGACGTATATTGAAAAACAGCCCCATGTCGTTAGAAATAGTTTTTTGAGGTTATGGGAAACACTTAAAAATATTCGTCAGTACCGCAATGTCTTTTTATTTTTGGCTGCGTACTTCTTTTACATAGACGGTGTAGGAACAATTTTCCAGATGGCGACTGCGATTGGTTCAGATATTGGACTCGCAGCGAATGATTTAATCGTTGTAATGATGGTGAGTCAATTTGTGGCTTTCCCTTTTTCTATTTTGTATGGTATCTTAGCTGGCCGATTTGGCAATAAAAAGATGATTTATGTTGGAATTATTACGTATACCTTTATTTGTATTTATGCTCTGACTTTAGATTCATTGGTGACATTCATTGTACTTGCCGTTCTTGTTGGAACAGCTCAAGGCGGAATCCAAGCACTCAGCCGTTCGTTATTTGGCCAGTTGATTCCTAAGAAACATGCAAATGAATTCTTTGGTTTTTACAACATTTTCGGCAAATTTGCAGCTATTATTGGACCTGTTTTAGTAGCGGTTATTTCTCAAAGGACTGGGAACTCCTTAAACGGGGTATTTGCACTAATCATTCTTTTTGTTATTGGCGGTGCGATCCTTTATTTTGTTGAAGAACCAACTCGTGAAACGAAACTGAATTAGATTATAAAGGGGTATAGACAGCTCGCAGCTGTTTGTCTCCCTTTTTTTAGTATTGCACTTCTATTGTGATTAAAGTATGATGAGAAAATATAAAGAAGTGCGTAAAAGCGGAAAGCAGGAGTAAATGTGAATAGTATAGACATGCATTGTGATGTTCTTTATAAAATGCAAAATAGTAAAGGGACTTTAGATTTTAAGGATTCAGACCAATTAGATGTAAATCTTGCACGCTTAAAAGAAGGGCAAGTGAAAGTACAAGCTTTTGCAATCTTTATTGAACCAGACCTTCCTTCTGATAAACAATTTGCAGCCGTCTTAGAACAAATTGACTATTACCAAAAGGATATTCTTGGTAAAAATCCTGAAATGAAACAACTAAAAAAATGGGATGATATCCATGAGTTGAAAGAAGAGGAAATTGGATCATTTCTGACTTTAGAAGGTGTTTCTTCTATTGGAAATGAACTGAGCAAGTTAGACTACTTACTAGATGCAGGGGTATTGTCAGTAGGACTGACGTGGAATCCAGCTAACTTGGCAGCAGATGGTGTTGAAGAACCAAGAGGCGGTGGATTAACAACGTTTGGTTTTGAAATCGTCAAGCGGTTGAACGAGCGAAAAGTATTTACAGATGTTTCTCATCTGAGTGTACAAGGTTTTTGGGATGTCATGAAATGTGCGAGCTATCCGATTGCCACTCATTCAAATGTTCTTTCCTTATGCAGTCATGTACGAAATTTAAATGATGAGCAAATCAAGGCGATGATTGAGCGTGATGCTATGATTCATGTCATTTTTAATCCAACATTTACGGTTGAAGAAGGCAAATACAAAAAGGTAACTATCGCTGATTTGATTCCTCATGTTGAGCGGTTAGTTGAATTAGGTGCTGTTCATACGCTTGGAATTGGATCAGACTTTGATGGAATTAGCACGCATATTGAAGGTTTGTCACATGCTGGAGAAACACAGAATTTTATCCAAGCGTTACTGGGAAAATTCACTGCTGAAGAAGTTGAAGGGTTTGCTTTTCAAAACTTTATTAATCATTTACCACGATAAAAAAAGTTCACCAGCAGTTATTTTGCTGGTGAACTTTTTTGGATAAGAATATCTGACTAAACTAGAAAGAACAATTAGTCGACAATATAGGCATTTTTATAGCTGTACCTAGCACCAACGGAATTAATAGTGATATCTTTGATTTTAGGATTGCGCAACATAGCTTCTCCTTTTTGGTACAATGGAATAAGTGCAGCGTCTTCAATGGCGATATGATGAGCTTTTATCATATCATTCCAGCGCAAGAGAGCATCATTTGCGTGAACCCCTTTTGCATCATCAATCAATTGATCCACTTTTTTATTAGCATAACCACCATTATTATAAGCTGACGTACTATAAAGAACATCTAACATAATCATTGGGTCTGACACATAACCACTCCAACCTGAGGAAATTAAATCAAAATCACCTGCCGCAGCTTTAGCTAAACGTGCACTAAATGGCACATTTAATAATTTGATCTCTATACCGTCCAAATTATTCTGCAGTTCCCCTTGTAAATATTCCATAACCCGTTTGCTTGTTTCATCATCATCACCAAGTAATTCAAGTTCGATTGTATCTACCCCAAGCTCTGTTTTAGCATCTTTTACTAATTTTTGAGCTTTAGGAAGATCATAAGTATAAAATTCCCCAGCTTCTTGTGCAAATTCTGTGCCGGTTTCAGGATTTTTAACAAAGTGATCTGGGACCAATCCCGTGATAGGTAATGAACCGTTATTTAAAATAATAGCCGTTAATTCTTCGCGGTTAATTGCTAGTGCAAGGGCTTTTCTGAGCGTTTCATTTTTCAAATAAGGATTATTCGTTTGATTAACTTCTAAATAATTAGTTCTGGAAAAATATTCAACAGTGTAACCAGGATCTTTTTGAAATTGTTTTGCGTATTCGCCAGATAGCAAGGCATTATCTACAGTGCCTTTTTCAAATAAATTGACTCCAGTAGCGACTTCTTTTATCACTTGGTTGGTAATTTTAGTTAAATAAACCTTTTCTGCATCCCAATAAGCAGGATTCTTTTCATACGTCCAATTTTCATCCAATCCACTATCCCATTCCGTTAATACGAATGGACCGTTTGAAAGAGTCGTTTCACTGCTTGTTCCGTACAAATCGCCAGTTTTCGTTACAAAGGCCTCATTTTGGGGAAAGAACGAAACAAAGGACATAAGAGAAGAGAAGTAAGCAATCGGTGTTTCAAGGGTTACTTCTAGTGTATAGTCATCGATAGCTTTAACGCCCAGGTCTTCGATTGGAAGCTGTTTCGTCATAATATCAGCTGCATTTTTAATATTTTCAAATAAATAAGCATATGCAGCTCCAGAAGTAGGGTCAACCGATCTGCGCCATGAAAAAACAAAATCATGCGCGGTGACGGGGTCGCCATTAGACCATTCAGCATCCTCTCTTAAATGAAACGTATAGGTCAAGCCATCTGCTGAAAGATCTTCACTTTCAGCTAAAGCAGGAACCGGCTCGTTATTTTCATCTAAACGATAAAGCCCTTCTATAAATTGGTTTATGCCAGCAAAGGTAATATTTTCAGCTACTAATACACTATCAGTTGTGGCTAATTCACTTTCCACAGTCAAATGCATAACTTGTTCAGAAGCGAGTTCATGTTCTTTTAGATCGTTCTTTCCTGTAGCCGTTTCTTCATTTGATCCGCAAGCAGTTAATAATAGTGTTGCGCTAAAAAAGGTTATACTAAACAACAGTCTTTTTATACTCATACTAATTCCTCCAAAATTTATCTGTTAAAATTGATTACGTAACTAATCAATTTTAATACCAGAATAGAAAACGTGCAAGTTCTCATTATTAAGTAGGTGTTTTTTAATAACACTATCCATCGAACCTATTTTTGGAAAGTTCATAAGGAATCTTATATACTCATTAATGAATATATAAAAAAAGGTGAGGTAAAGAGATATGCCAAAAATTGAGCGTAAAGAACATGAAGTTGTGCCAGATAAAGAAGAAGATATAGAGATAAAGAGCGGACGTTTTCGGTTGTACTTCCAGAATCGTTACACTTTAATTTCATTAGTAAATGATATTTTAACTGGGATTTTTTACATCATAGGGAGTTTAGCCACTTTAACAGATATTCCAGATATTTACGGCACCTATCTGTACTTAATTGGTGGCGTTTTTCTAACGGCACGACCAATCCTAAAAATATTTCATAATGTATTTATTTATGATGATAAAAAAGCAGCCGAGAGAGAAGAAAAAAGGAATCAAAAAAAGCAAGGTGCACCAGAAGAAGACGATGAATACAACGAAGAGTATTATGGTGAAGATAACGATGAAGAGTATAAAAAAGAAGGCAATCGAGAAAAAAAGAGTGAATAAAACAAAAAAAGTTGAACGTTCTCAGAATCTGAAAACGTTCAACTTTTTTGTTTTGATTTGGCAATTAAAGTAGCCTTCTACTTTAATGAAAATATTTCCTTAATTATTACCTTGACGAAAACATTTTCATGATATAGAATGAATATCAAATAAGAAAAAGAAAGAGGAGAGTGAAGAAATGAAAACGTTTTTTGAGAAAGCTCAACAATTTGGTAAGTCGTTCATGTTGCCAATCGCAATTTTACCTGCTGCTGGATTACTTTTAGGAATTGGAGGATCGTTATCTAATCCTAATACAGTAAGCGCTTATCCTATTTTGGATGTTGCGTGGTTACAAGCTATCTTTACGATTATGAGTAGTGCAGGAAATATCGTCTTTAGTAATTTACCTGTAATTTTTGCAGTGGGAGTAGCTATTGGATTAGCAAGATCAGATAAAGGGACAGCTGCTTTAGCTGCTTTGATCGGTTACTTGGTTATGCATTCAAGTATTAATGCGATATTGACTATTAATGGAAAATTAGCTGTGGATAACCTTGCTGCAGTTGGTCAAGGAAGTACATTAGGTATTCAAACACTTGAAACAGGAGTCTTTGGAGGGATCATAGTTGGGATTTTAGCCAGTTATTTACACAATCGCTTTAATAAAATTGAATTGCCAACCTATCTTGGATTCTTTGGTGGTTCACGTTTTGTTCCAATCATCACGTCTTTTTCAGCCATTATTTTAGGAGCTATTATGTATTTTGTATGGCCAGTATTCCAAGGTCTTATTACTAACGTAGGCGATGTAGTTAATGCTACTGGCTACTTAGGAACATTCTTATACGGATTTATCTTACGTATGCTGGGACCAGTTGGATTGCACCACATTTTCTATCTTCCTTTTTGGCAAACGGCTGTTGGAGGAACATTGGAAGTCGGTGGAGAACTTGTTCAAGGAACACAAAATATTTTCTTTGCTCAATTAGCTGATCCAGCAACACAAGAGTTCTTCGGTGGAACAGCACGTTTCATGTCAGGACGTTTCATTACAATGATGTTTGGTTTAGTTGGAGCTGCATTTGCAATCTATAAAACAGCAAAACCGGAAAATAAAAAAGTTGTTGGCGGGTTGATGTTGTCCGCAGCCTTAACATCCTTCTTAACAGGGATTACAGAACCGCTAGAATTTTCATTCTTATTCATAGCACCGGCATTATATGTAGTACATGCTGTTTTTGATGGACTTGCATTTATGTTAGCACATATCTTTGAGATAACAATTGGCCAAACCTTCTCTGGTGGATTTATAGACTTTATTCTATTCGGGGTTTTGCAAGGAAATGAACGCACAAATTGGATAATGGTATTAGTAATAGGAGTAGTCTGGTTCTTCTTGTATTACTTCACATTCATGTTCCTAATTACAAAATTCAACTTCCAAACGCCAGGTAGAACGGATAAAATAGAAGTTGCTGGGAACAAAGCAAAAGTAGAAGGCCGTGCACTAGATGTTGTTAATGGTCTAGGCGGAGCAGACAATTTAGTGGATGTTGACAATTGTGCTACTAGACTACGTGTCACCGTTAAAGACGAGACTTTAGTCAATGAAGAACTATTAAAAGAAACGGGCAGTCAAGGACTAATCAAAAGAGGAAATGGAATCCAAGTTGTTTATGGACCGCAAGTGTCTGTTATTAAAAATGAGATTGAAGAATTGTTAGGAGACGAATAAAAATGAATATGTTGGATAAAATAAAATCAGAATTAGTTGTTTCATGTCAAGCTTTAGACAATGAACCATTACACAGTTCATATATTATGGGAAGAATGGCTGTTGCCGCTGAAGAGGGTGGAGCAAAAGGGATTCGGTCAAATTCTAAAGAAGATATCATTGAAATCAAAAAAAATACAGACTTGCCGGTTATTGGAATCGTTAAAAGAGACTATGAAGATTCAGCAGTCTTTATTACGGCAACGATGAAAGAAATTGATGAGTTGGCTAAGTCTAAATGTGATATGATTGCTCTAGATGCTACTGACCGCATTAGACCAAATGGGGAAACCTTGGAGTCATTTGTTCAAGCGATTCGTTCTAAATATCCTTCCATCTTACTAATGGCTGATGCATCAACTGTAGAAGAAGTAATTGAAGCAGAGAAAATTGGTTTTGACTGTGTTTCTACTACTTTAATGGGATACACAAAAAAATCTGAAGGCCAAAATATTGCAGACAACGATTTTGAACGTTTGAAAATCATTTTAGAGACTGTCAACGTTCCTGTTATTGTTGAAGGTCACATTGATACACCTGAGAAAGCGAAAAGATGTAAAGAACTTGGAGTGCATTCAATTGTAGTGGGAAGTGCTATTACTCGGCCTCAATTAATAACTGCTGAGTTTGTTGGGAAAATGAAAGAAGTAAATTAACAAGTGAAAATAAAAAGCTAGTAAAGAGTGGTTTTAGGCCACTTTTTACTAGCTTTTTTGTTTTTTTTTTATTTCACTTTAATTCAAATCTATCGCAGTTAAAGTTTTTCTTCTGTTCTCTTTATAAGACTTATTTTCTAATAAAACGTAGCACAATACGTCTAAAATAAAGTGGATTGGCAATTGACTATTGATAAATTGTTCATCTGGAATAGATGTTCTACCAGAAGCAAATAGTACTTGATCGGCAATTTTTGTTAAAGGTGTGTGATTTTGATTGGTAATGACAAAAACAGTCGCGTCCTCTTTTTTTGCTATCGTACAGGCATCAATGACAGCTTGCGTTTGCCCATAATTAGAAATAGCGATCATTAAATCGTATTTTTTTAATAACACGGCATCCATTAACATCATATGCGGATCGGTTACTACGTCAACAATCAATCCCATTCTGACTAAACGATATTTCAATTCCATAGCACTTAATCCAGAATTGCCAACGCCGCAAATTAAAATTTTATTGGAAAGATGAATAGCTTCCACAAAATCATTGATCTGTTTTGTTTCAATTAATTGAGATGCTGAATGAATCAATTGTGTATAGTAGCTAGCAATTTTGACGGGTACTTGCAAAGGGGTAGGATTGCCGCTTAGTTCTTGAGTTACAAATGTTTTAAATTCATTGAAATTCCGATAACTTAATTTCGCACAAAAACGTGAAATAGTAGCATTTGAAGTCTCAGTTAAACGTGAAAGATCTTTAATGTTCCATGATTCAATGTCTTTTTTATGTTCAAGTATAAATGCAGCTACCTGCTTTTCTTTTTTTGATAAGAGGGAATAATTTTGGTTAATTCGATTAGAAAGATCAAGATTGTTTGTCATAAATAAGATAACCTACCTCTATGTACTTTTTTATAAGAATACCATTTATAACCAACGTTTACAAAAACAAATTAATAAACAGAGTAAATCAAAACTCTTTAATGTGATTTTATATTATAGGTTATATGTTGAAATCTTGTGAGCTGATTATTCTTTAATAGAGTATTCAAATGCTATACTAAAGTCGGATTAAGAAAACGAATACAAATAATCTTAGAAGGGAACGGTGTTATTTTGAAAAAGTATGATGCGATTATTATTGGATTTGGCCAAGGTGCTCGTACCTTAGCAACTAAGTTGACAGCGAATGAATGGAAAGTAGCTTTGATTGAAAAAAATGAGTTGATGTATGGCGGATCTTGTGTAAATATTGGTTGTATCCCTACCAAAATTTTAGAACACGATGCTCGTGAAGAAAAAGGCTATGCAGAAGCATTAAAACGTAAAAACGACGTTACTAAAAGAAATCGAAACACTGAGTTTACTAGCATGCAGAATAACGAATGGGTCGATTTATATACCGGAATGGGTTCATTCAAATCCAATCATGTGATAACAGTTGATCTAGGCAAAAAATTGGAAGAACTTGAAGCGGAATATATCTTTATTGATACTGGATCAGACAGTTACTATCCACCTATTGAAGGGTTAACAGACACAAAAAATGTCTACAACAGCACTGAACTTCAATCATTGCCCAAAATACCTAAGACATTGGGCATTATTGGAGCAGGAAATATTGGGTTAGAATTTGCTTCGATTTATGCTATGTTTGGATCGAAAGTGACTCTTTTTGAGACAGGTGATCAGTTTATGCCAAAAGAAGAACCCGAGGTAGCACAAACCGTTCAAAAAGTTCTGGAAGATAAAAAAATAACAATCCAGCTGAATGCAAGAATAAATAAAGTTTCAAACGAAAAAGAACTAGTTAAACTTGAAACTGAAGACCATAAGGAATTTTTATTCGATGCAGTTTTGGTCGCTACCGGACGCAAACCCAATACTAAAAACTTGAATTTAGAGAGTACGGGTATTGTGGTGGATGAAACAGGCGGAGTCGAAGTAAACGACTTTTTAGAAACCGCAGTTGAACATGTCTTTGCCTTAGGAGATGTTAGAGGAGGCTATCAATTTACGTATATTACAATTAATGATGCGAAATTAATTGCTGATTATGTATTGGGTAAAAGGAATCGCAGGCGTTCAGAGCGCCAACATGTACCTTATTCGATTTTTATTGAGCCAGCATTTGCTCGCGTGGGTTTAACCGAATCAGAAGCAAAAGAGCAAGGATATCAAGTGATAACGAATACGGCTCTAGTCAGTGGAACGACCCGCTCAGATGTTATTAACGATAC
This sequence comes from Carnobacterium jeotgali MS3, assembly GCF_000745125.1. Classification (GTDB taxonomy): domain Bacteria; phylum Bacillota; class Bacilli; order Lactobacillales; family Carnobacteriaceae; genus Carnobacterium_B; species Carnobacterium_B jeotgali. The sequence continues at coordinate 39,495 of NZ_JQNF01000010.1, read as the reverse complement.
AAGAGGTTTGTACAAAGCAGTCGTCAACAAAGAGACAAATGAAATCTTAGGCGTGACTCTTTTTGGGGACCAAGCACATGAATTGGTCAATCAAGTTAAGATGGCAATGGATAATCAAATTCCATATACGTATCTGAGAGACCAAGTTATCACTCATCCTGTTATGTCAGAAATATTTAATACTTTATTTGATTTGTGAGGCTAAAAAGACTTCTCTCCATTTTACTCAGTGGAGAGAAGTCTTTTTACGTATAATAACAACTACGAATTTTTTTATCATTAGAAGTTGACTGGTAATTGATCGTGTAATTTGGAAAGTTCTAGTTTGCGGATATCTCGCGGTAAAAAGCAGCGGATGTCCTCTTCATTATAACCAACTAACAACCTCTTATCATCCACAAGGATAGGGCGACGCATAATTCCGGGATGTTGCTGAATCAGTTTCAATACTTTTCCTAAAGGCATATCGTCTATATCCACATTTAGTTCTCTAAAAGCTTGTGAGCGTTGTGAGATGAGTTCAATTGTTCCGTTTTCCGTCAGTTGCAAAATTGATTTCAATTCTTGGTCGGTTATTTTTTCAGTAAACACGTTCTTTTCAGTGAATGGAATGTCATGTTCTACTAACCAGGAACGGGCTTTGCGACAAGAAGTACAACTAGCAGATGAATATAACGTAATCATGTGAAACCCTCCTTATCAAGTTCTATGAATAGTAGTATAATATACCAGTAAACGCAAACGTTTTCAATAAAAATCTTAAAAGAAAAAGCCTTAAAAAGCAATCATTATGCCTTAGTAGGAAAAAAATAACAGACACTTATTTTTTTATCAAAGCAAATGTTAGTCTATGAAAGAGTAAGGTAAAATGTTAAATTTAACTTACAAGGTAAACTAAAAAAAGAACAACAACAATTTTATTTGCTGCCTATCATGAAAGAATGGGGGATATAAGATGGAAAAAGAATTAAAAAAAACACCTTTATTCAACTATTATAAAGAAAAAAATGTTAAATTAATGGATTTTGGAGGTTGGGCTTTACCTGTTCAATTTTCAGGTATAGCAGATGAGCATAAAAGTGTCCGTACATATGCTGGATTATTTGATGTTTCCCACATGGGAGAGATTCTTGTAAAAGGAAAAGATGCCGGAGTATTTTTAAATTATTTATTGACGAATGATGTGTCGAAAATAAAAATTGGTCAAGCGCAATACAATGCTATCGTGAATGAACATGGCGGTACAATTGATGACTTGATTATCTTTAAACTAGATGAAGAAGGGTATTTAGTTACACCTAATGCATCAAATAGTGACAAAGTCTTTCAGTGGATGGAGAAACATCTGACCGGAGACGTTGTGTTAGAAAATAGATCAGAAGATATTGGATTGCTAGCTCTCCAAGGCCCAAATGCCGAAAGAATCTTACAAAAACTAGCAAATGATGATTTGAGTAAACTCAAACCGTTTCACTTTTTCCAGCATGTTGAATTAAACGACTTGTCACCTGTCCTAATTTCTCGTACAGGGTACACTGGAGAAGATGGTTTTGAAGTGTATTTGGAAGCCAAAGAAACCGAAAAATTATGGCATTTGCTGCTTGAAGTAGGATTAGAAGAGGGCTTGCAGCCTTGTGGATTAGGTGCTCGCGATACATTGCGTTTAGAAGCGAGTCTTTCATTGTATGGAAATGAACTTTCAGACACTATTTCACCTCTTCAAGGAGGCATTGGATTTGCCGTTAAAACTAAAAAAGAAGCTGATTTTATCGGAAAAGCTGCTTTAACAACTCAATTGAAAAGTGGAGTAGATAAAAAAATAAAAGGTCTCGAGTTGATTGGAAAAGGAATCGCGCGACATGGATACAAGGTTCTTGATGAAGCTGGTTCTGAAATTGGTGTGATCACTTCAGGAACAAAATCTCCAACACTAGGCAGCAGTATTGCATTAGCCTTTTTGTCAACCAACGGAAACGAAGTAGACACAAAAGTAAAAATTGAAGTACGCAATAAGCTAATAGACGCCGTAATTGTAGAAACGCCATTCTATAAAAGAGAAAAATAACTACCAAAATAATAATGAAGAATGAGGAGTGCTTTATGATGACAGAGGAAAGATTATATAGTAAAGACCATGAATGGATTTTGCCATTAGGAGAAAATACAGTACGTGTAGGAATTACAGCTTACGCTGTAGAACAGCTTGGAGACATCGTATATGTAGAAGTTCCAGAAATAGATGCAGAGGTTTCTGTTGGTAGTGAAATGGGAACTGTTGAATCTATTAAATCAGCTTCAGAAATTTTTTCGCCAGTTACTGGATTGATTATAGCTGTTAATGAAGAATTAGAAGACGGACCTGAATTAGTCAATGATTCTCCATATGAAGAAGGATGGTTTGCAGAGATCCAATTAGAAAATCCGATTGAATTAAAAGGATTATTAAGTGAAGCAAACTATCAAGCCTACGTTGCTGAATTGGCAGCTGAAGAGGAGGCATAAGCGATTGAACGAATATAGATACCTTCCGGATACTGCACAAGACCAAAAAAAGATGTTAGATGCTTTAGAAATTACATCAGTTGATGAATTATTTTCGGATATTCCAACAGAAATTAGATTGACAGAAGATTTACCAATTCCACAAGCTGTTCATGAGTCAGCTTTAATAAAGAAAATGAGACGATTAGCAGCCAAAAATGCTACTGCTCATGATTATACGCTTTTTTTAGGAGCTGGAACTTATGATCACTACATTCCAAGCGTAGTGGATCATGTTATTTCTCGTTCAGAATTTTACACAGCGTACACGCCTTATCAAGCAGAAGCTAGCCAAGGAGAATTGCAGGCTTTGTTTGAGTTCCAAACGATGGTATGTGAATTAACGGGTATGGATGCAGCGAATTCTTCTTTATATGATGGGTTTACTGCACTTGGAGAAGCAGCTACATTAGCTGTTGGTGCAACGAAACGTTCTAAAATTCTTATCTCTAAAGCCGCTCATCCTCAAGGGAGACAAGTTCTTCAAACGGTTGCCAATGGGAATGACTATCAAGTAACAGAGATTGACCTATTGAATGACAGTACAAATTTAACCTTATTGGAAGAACAACTAGATAAAGAAACTGCAGCTGTTGTCATCCAGTACCCCAATTTTTTTGGTTCAGTTGAGGATCTAGCAGCAATTAAAGAACTGGTTACAGCACACAAAGCCTTATTAATCGTGATGGCCAATCCTTTAGCTTTAGCTTTGCTAGAATCGCCGGGAAAATTAGGGGCGGACATTGTAGTTGGCGACATGCAGCCGATGGGATTAGCTATGAATTTTGGTGGACCGCATTGTGGTTACTTTGCAGTCAAGAAAAAATATATCCGTAAAATTCCAGGACGTATTATAGGTCAAACAACCGATTCAGAAGGCAAACGGGGATTTGTTTTAACTCTCCAAGCAAGAGAACAGCACATTCGCCGTGAGAAAGCGACTTCTTACATGAGTTCCAATCAAGCGTTGAATGCATTAGCATCAGCTGTTTTTATGTCTGCTTTAGGAAAAGAAGGCATAAAAAAAATGGCCAAGCTGAATATTGAAAAAGCAGATTATATGGCGAAACAAATGGAAAATAAAGGCTTCTTATTGAAAAATGAAGCGCCAAATTTCAATGAATTTGTCGTGCAGCTGAATGCTCCAATTAAAGAAATTAATCAACTGCTGCTTCAAAAAGGCTTCATTGGCGGATACGATTTGGAATTTGATTATGGCATGGAAAATGCAATGTTGATCGCGGTTACTGAACAACGAACAAAAGAAGAAATAGATCAATTTATTGAAGCACTGGAGGGAATAACTAAATGACGGAATACAATGATTTGATTTTTGAAGTAAGTCAACCCGGACGTTCAGCTTTTAGCCTTCCCGAAAGCGATGTTCCTTTAATTGATCTAACAACCAAATTTCCACAACACCTGATTCGTGAAGAACCGGCTGAATTGCCAGAAGTATCAGAACCTCAATTGATGCGTCATTACACATCGTTATCGACTAAAAATTTTGGTGTAGATAATGGATTTTATCCATTGGGTTCGTGCACGATGAAATACAATCCAAAAATTAACGAAGATGTTGCTCGTTATGACGGGTTTGCAGCGATTCATCCGTTTCAACCTGTTGAAACGGTTCAGGGAGCTTTTGAACTATTGTATGAATTACAAGAAGATCTACAAGTGATTGCAGGAATGGATGCCATCACCTTACAGCCAGCTGCCGGTGCTCAAGGAGAATGGACTGGATTGATGATGATAAAAGCTTATCACACTAAAAATGGCGATAGAGCTGCTAGAACGAAGATATTGGTTCCTGATTCTGCTCACGGAACTAATCCTGCGAGTGCTCATGCTGCTGGATTTGATGTAGTTGAAATACCGTCTAATCCGAACGGAACAGTGGATCTAGTTGAATTGAAAAAACAAGTTGGGAAGGATACTGCTGGATTAATGTTGACTAATCCAAATACATTAGGTATTTTTGAGAAAGATATTATCGAAATGGCTGAGATTATTCATGAAGCAGGTGGCTTAGTTTATTACGATGGTGCAAACTTGAATGCTATTTTAGGTCAAACAACTCCCGGAATGATGGGTTTTGATATTGTTCATTTAAATTTACACAAATCATTCAGCACGCCACATGGTGGCGGAGGACCAGGATCTGGTCCAGTTGGAGTCAAGGAGTTTTTGATTCCGTATTTACCGATTCCACGGATTGAAAAACAAGAAAATCATTATGTTTTGAATGCAGCTTATCCTGATTCTATCGGCCGTGTAAAAGGATATTATGGAAACTTTGGGGTCAATGTTCGTGCATATACATATATACGAACAATGGGGCCTAAAGGATTACGCCAAGTATCTGAAAGCGCCGTACTGCATGCGAATTACTTACGTAAGCGACTAGAACCGTATTATGATACACCTTATACCCAATACAGCAAACATGAATTTGTTTTATCCGGTTCAAGACAGAAAAAACAAGGTGTTCCAACACTGAACATTGCAAAGAGAATCTTAGATTTTGGTTATTATGCACCAACGGTTTATTTCCCGTTAATTGTTGATGAAGCTTTGATGATTGAACCAACAGAAACGGAAACAAAAGAGACACTAGATGCATTTGCAGATGCCTTAATCCAAATAGCAATTGAAGTAGAAGAAACACCAGAGATGGTCTTAAATGCTCCATACACGACCTCTGTAAGACGCTTAGATGAAGTGAAAGCTGCTAGACAATTAATTGTTAAACATACACCATAAATAAAAAAAAGAGTAAAGCCCACTCTCGAAATAAGAGAGTGGGCTTTACTCTTTTTTTTAATTTGTTTACATCACTTTAGTTGGGTTTAAACGGCCTTCTGGATCAAAAACTTGCTTGATTTTGCGCATATATGCAAGGTAATTCGGGTCTGTCATTTTAGCAAGGTACGGTTTTTTTATCAATCCAATACCATGTTCGGCAGATGGAAGTCCACCTAATTCTTTGATTTTTGCATACATTTTAGTCAACACATCATCACGTTTTGATTCCCATTCTCGTTGATCTGTGATTGTTCCACGAGCAACACACGTATGAAGATTGCCATCACCTGCGTGCCCAAAACTAATCATACTCAATCCACTTTCTGCTTCCAATTGTTTGGTGTATTGGTAAAGTGTAGAAAGTTGATTGATTGGAACTGTTTCATCCATCGTTACTTGCTCAGTATAATTTACTACAGCGGTTAACAAAGAATCACGTAAAGCCCAAGCTGTTTTCTCTAGTTCAGGAGTATCTAAAACAACTAATTCTAAAGCGTTATGAGGCTGAATACTTTTTTTAAGCAATTGAACACGGTTGTGGATAACATCCATATTATCGCCGTCTAATGTGATTAAAAGATAAGATTCACCTTTTTGACTAGGGAAGAGTACCCCTTTTTCTTTTTCGCTTAAATGAATCGTTTCTCTTTCAAAAAATTCAAGGGCTGTAGGGTCAACGCCATTTTGCAGAATCGTTAAAACAGCATCCGTTGATTCTTTAAGAGTTGGAAAAGCAACGACTAGAGATAAGCTAGCTTTAGGCAACGGAATAACTTTTAATTTGATTTGAGTTGTAATACCCAAAGTTCCTTCAGAACCAATAAATAAATCTTTCAAGTCATAACCAGAACTATTTTTTATATTAACGCTGCCTAAGGTTAATTCTTCACCTGTTGCTAAGACAACCTCTAATTGGCGAACATAATCTCTTGTTACACCATACTTAACAGCACGCATGCCGCCAGCATTTGTAGCAATATTCCCGCCGATAGAAGAATTCTTTGAGCCAGGATCTGGTGGGTAAAAGAATCCTTTACTTTCAACATACTCTTGAATTTCATGAAGCAATACACCAGGCTCAACAGTCAATGTTAAAGTCTCTAAATCAAAGTCAATGATTTGATTCATAAGGTGTAAATCGATAATCAGTTCATTTTGAACGGGAGCAGTTGCACCAGATAATCCAGTACCAGCTCCACGAGCAATAATAGCTAGATTCTCTTGAATAGCAAATTTTACTAACGCAATCACTTCAGCTTTTGTCTTAGGTAAAGCAACACCGTAAACACTTTTTGCATGACCGACATATTCATCAAATAAGTATTTTTCAGGAACATCTTTCCCTTCAAAAATACGAGTTGAATCGGCAATAATCTCTTTTAATGACATGAAAATTCTCCTTCTTGGGTATAAAATAGATGCTTTTTTTGTTTCTTTCATTCTTAAGTGTAGCACTTACACCTAAGAGAATGCAATTAAATTATACAGCAGAATAGCTTAGAAAGGTTGATAAATCAATGTTTTTGAAATTGGTATAGGTCAATTTTAAACGATTTTAGTGAATGATTTTGAATCATCTGTATCATGCAATTATAAAAGAATGTCTGCTAACGCAGTAAGATGTTGAATCTCGTAAGTTGGGTTCTGAATAAAGCTTTTTGTGCTCTTTGGATTAAACCAACATGTATCAATTCCCGCATTAAATCCTCCTTGAATATCGGAAGACAAAGAATCGCCAATAATAAGCGTTTTATCCATCACTTGTTTTGGAATATTTTCAAAAACGTGAGTAAAGAATTCTTTCATAGGTTTCTGGTATCCTATGGTTTCAGAAATATAGACACCTTTAAAATAAGGAGTTAAACCCGCATTTTTCAGACGAATGGATTGTGTTCGTGCAACCCCATTTGTCACAATGTAAAGATCGTAATGATTTGCTAATTGCTTGATGAGTTGTTCTGCTCCGTCAATTAAGACAGCACTTTGTTCAAGATAATGACGGTATAGGTTGTCTAAATGAACCCCGTCTACCGTTAAGCCAAGCTGTTGAAATAAGATGGAAAATCGTGAATGTAACAGTTGTTCTTTCTCAATTTCGCCTTTTTCAAATGAAGACCATAATTGATGATTCATCTTTTTATAAAAATGATTCAACTCATCGGTTAACACCAAATTATATTTTTTAAATAAAGACCTGAGAGCATGATCCTCAGCTGCTGTAAAATCTAGTAATGTATCATCGATATCAAATAAAAGGGTTTGGTATTGTTTCAAATTGTTGCCTCCTTGGATTAGTTATTCTCTAATTCACCTAAGAAAGTATACCATTTGCCTTGTTCAATGGTAAAAAAAACAGCATAATAGAATAAACTAAATCTAAAGGGTGGGACAATATGAAAGAAAAGCAGGTTATCTTGAATGGAAATAGTTATGATCTTTTAAAGTACCTCGAAAAAAATTTGACTGCTGAAAATTATGAACAATCTACTACTTATGAGTTTGATTTTGACTATGGAAAAGGTTACTTAACCGTTTTTGAAAAATACTTTTACCGAAATGAAAGTGTAGCAACCTTGACTCTCCATATCCATCCTTTAGAAAATGAACAAGTTGAATTGATAGCAATCATTTCAGGTAGCTCGGTCGGAATACTCAATATTGATTTTGGAGTAAGTAAAGCTATCTTGAAAACGTTGGATCAATTAATAGAAAACTTTAAATAAACGTTTAAAATCAAAAAAGATCTTTTCTTAAAGAAACGGTCTTTTTTTGTTCACCAAATGCTTAGTAAAATATAAATTAAAAAGAGAACAATCGTTTTCGTTTCAACCTGTATTTGTAGCACATGATTTTTGGTATACTACAACTAGTACTTCAGTCAAGTAGAATAAAAGAAAGGTTTGATGGAATGAGAAAATTTTTCTCATATAGTTTGATAGTGATCCTATTGATTGGTTTTGGCTATGGACTGGGAAATTCAACTATTCTAGAAGGTACAAAAATTGGAAACACTCTTTCTCAAATGGCGGATAAACTAACCAATGAAGAGAGTGTAGTTATCGAAGGAAATCCAGTCACTAGTGAACAAGAACAAGCAACGAGCACGAACTCAGTAACTACAAGTACGAATGACCTAATGAAAACGGATGAAATTGATGTTGGAATCGTAGAGAATAGGGTCTTGGAGTTATTAAATGAATTGAGAAAAGAAGTAGGCGTTTCACCAGTAACTTCTAATGATCAATTGAAAAAAGCAGCGAATATACGAGCGATTGAAACGGAAGAATCTTTTTCGCATACGCGTCCTGACGGTAGAGCCACCTTTACGGTTTTAGAAGAAGCGGGCGTTGAGTATACCTATCAGCTAGCAGGAGAAAACTTGGCAATGGGAACCAATTATTTAGATGAAAAAGAAATGGCTGAATGGTTGTTCAAAGGATTAAAAGAGAGCCCTGGCCATTATGAGAATATGGTAAATATGGGTTTCAAACAGGTCGGTATTGGTGTCCATTATGATGGAGAAAATCTTTATATTGTTCAACTATTCGGAACACCGTTATGACTTTTAACCTAGCGATAGTCTGAAATGATTAGTTGAATCGGCAAAAAGGGATTAGGTCAACCGACTTAATCTTTTTTTGTTTTGACACAACATGTTGTGGTTGAAAAATATAATGAACTGATATATAGTGGTTTAAGAAAGTGGTAAAGGAGAATGAATATGCAACTTTATACAAAGACAGGCGATAAAGGCGATACAGGATTAATTGGTGGAGAAAGGGTAAAGAAAGATTCGAATCGAGTTAACGCTTATGGAACAATTGATGAATTAAACTCTCTAATGGGGTATATCATAAGTCAATTAACTGAAAATGACAGAGTGTTAAAAAGAGAACTCATCGAAATTCAGCACAATCTATTTGATTGCGGAACGGACTTAGCAGATATCCATGGAAAGCTAAAGTGTAAAGTAACAGAAGAAACGGTACAAAATTTAGAAGCAATTATTGATGATTATGCTGATAAAGCTCCTTTAATTGAATCCTTTGTATTGCCAGGAGGTCATCCAATAGCTAGTTTATTACATATGGCTCGAACAGTTGCCAGAAGAACGGAAAGACAGATTGTCACGCTTGGATCTGAAGAAGCGATAAATCAACAGGTAGCTATTTATTTGAACCGATTGTCTGATTATCTATATGCCGTCGCGAGAGCAGTTAATTGTACTTATAATGTAAAAGAGATTTTATATGAAAGAGGAGGAAAAGTTTTTCATCCGGAGTTGAAAAAAGAGGATTTAAAATAAAAAAATATAACAGATTATAAAATAGTTGATTGTTGGAGGAATAAATAAAAATGAAAATTTTAAAAGTAGGATTTATAGTACTAACGGCTCTAAATTTGGCAGCATGTGGAGATAGGTCTGCAAAAGAAACTGCTTCTTCAGAACAAAGCAGTTTAGTTGAGAATCAAACAAAAGAAATGCTCACTGTTGGTAGTTCATTAGAAAAAGATGGAAAAGAAGTCGATGGCACAAGTAAAAAAATGGAAGTAGAAGAAGGCACTACTGTACTAGAAGTTCTAAAAGACCAGTATGAAGTAGTGGAAGAAGGTGGCTTTATTGTCTCTATTGATGGAATGAAACAAGACAAGGAGGCAGGAAAATATTGGATGTATGAGGTGAACGATAAACAGCCAACTGTAGGTGCAGCTGAATACTTAGTAAAAGATGGAGATCAAGTGAAGTGGTTTTTAAATGCTTTACAATAACATGAATGGCAAAAAATCTCTTCAAAGACTCACTTTACTTGCTTTTATGACGGCACTTTGTCAAGTAAGTCGGCAGTTGTTGCAGTTTCTACCAAATGTCCAGCCTGTGACAGTTATATTAATTATTTTAACGTTAACGTTAGGAGTAACGGATGCGTTGATTGTAGCCGTATTGTCAATTATTCTATCAAATATAACACTTGGAATGGGAGTCTGGACGATTGCTCAAATCGTTTCGTTTGGTGGGATTGTTTTATTTACTGGATGGATTATTAAACCTTTTTTTAACAAGATTCCTTTTGGATTCATGCTTATATACGCTGGTTTCACAGGATATTTATATGGTTTTTTGATTTCTATAGTGCAAGCTCCGTTTTTTGGCATTCAAAATTTTTGGGTTTATTATTCATCAGGGCTCCCTTTTGACACGTTACATGCAGTCGGAAATGGCGGTTTTTATCTGATATTAGCACCCATTTTGTTTCCTTTACTAAAAAAATTTCTTGGTAGATATTATACTAGCTAAAAAGGGCTCCTCGTCAAATAGTATGGATGCTTCAAAAAATTCTTATGGAATAAAGAGAGTTGCTTGTAAGAGCATTGGTATCGTCTTAAGCATGAACTAAATTAAGCTATCCATACTAAAAAGTATAGAGCCCTAAAAAGAAGACAGATCGTTCATTTGGAAAATGAACGATCTGTCTTCTTTTTAGTCAATAATTAAGTTTATAAATAAGATGCTGGGTTAACACGGCTTCCGTTTTTGTACATTTCAAAATGTAAATGTACGCCAGTAGAAGAACCAGTTGTACCCATTGTACCAATTTGTTGACCTTGAGAGACTTGTTGACCTGGAGAAACAAGTAAACTTCCTGCAACCATGTGAGCGTAAAGGGTTTGCATCCCATTGCCATGATCAATCTTCACGTAATAACCCCAACCTGAGTCATATCCGGCAAAGACAACAGTACCACTTTTAGAAGCAACGATTGCTCCACCACCACCAAAGTCAGTTCCACCATGTAGTTTATACACACCCGTGATAGGGTGAATGCGATAACCGTATGCTGAGGTCATATAACCGCCACTAGGACGAATAAAACCTGAATCAGATGAAGGTGAAGGTGTAGGTTTTGGTTTTTGTGTCACAATTGGTTTTTTTGAAGAACTAGAGTTACTTGAAGGACTTGAGTTACTAGGACTAGTAGTAGTGCTTGACGAATTATTCGATTTATTCGTGTTTGTTGATTTCTCAGGAGCTGAGTTGGCCACAGTTGTTTTTTGTTCCGCAACTTTTTGAGCAGCAGCTTCTTGTTCAGCTTTTTCTTGAGTTTCTACAGCAGCTAATCTGGCTTCTTCCTCAGCTGCAGCTTTTGCAGCTGCTACTTCAGCAGCTTTTTGAATAGCTAATTGTCTCGCTTGTTCCTCTTCGATAATGCGTTGACGTTCTTTTTGCATTTCTTCAGATAAAGTACTGGTTTGAGTAGCGATGACTTGTTGTTCATTAACAAATGTATTTTTTTCTTCTTCGGTCATATCATATTGAATAGCAACTTGGACGATTTTATCATCCATTTCAGCTTTTTGAGCGACTAAATTATTTTTTGATAATTCAATAGCGTTTTTTGTATCTTCAACAGCAATTTTTTCAGCTTCAGCTTTTACTTCATTAGTTTCTAAAGATGCTTGATCTATTGCTTGTTCAGTAACAATATCTTTGTTGGCAGTAACCAATTGGTTAACAATACCTATGCGGCCTACTAAATCTGTAAAACTTTCAGCAGTTATAAGAAGGCCTATTAAATTAGAAGCACTAGCATCAGTCTGTACAGAACGAGCTTGGTTTTCAAGCTTATCTGTCCGTTGAGCAATTAATTTTTTTAAAGCTTCGATTTCTTTTTTTAATTGTTCGACTTTTGCTTTAGACTCTTCTAATTTTTGTTCTTGATCATGTAATTTTAAGACTGTTTCGTCAATCTGACTTTGCAGGATAGTAATATCTGATTCTAAATTGCTTTTTTCTGTTTCTAAATTAGTTAAGGCTTCATCTTGTTCAGTGATTTTATTATTAAGCTCAGATGATTGTGATTCAAGTGCATTTTTTTGTTGTTCCATTTCTTCCAATGTATCGGCTTGAGCGATAGTTGGCAGAAAGGGACTAGCAAATAACATCGTAGCCATAATTCCTGTTAATACTCTTTTTTTCAATAGTCTACCTCCATAAGATTCTCATACTTGTTTCATACTTAAAAATTATAGCATAAATAAAGTGCAAATATGATGTTAGTTGTGTGACAAAAAGCTAGAATAGTATTACATAACAATGGTTAAATGAAATAAATAAAAATGACATTTAATGCAACCGTTTTATTTGAAGTGTGATAGTGATAAACTAAAAATAAATAAGTAGTTTTAAAATTAAGGAGGGAAGAATAATGCTTTATCTAGGCATTGATATAGGAGGAACAGAAACAAATTATGGATTAATAGATGACCAAGGTGAATTAGGAGATATTAAAACAATCAAAACACCTATGGAATCGTTAACACAATTTTTAGATATGATGGGCGATATTTACGATGAGTATGCCAATCAAATTGAGGGAATGGCTATTAGTATGCCTGGAATTATTCAATCCAAAACTGGTTATGCAGTTCATGGTGGATCGTTAAAGTATATCAAGAAAATGAATATGGTAGAAATGTTGGAGACGAGATGCCAAACGACTATTCATGTTGAAAATGATGGGAAAGCTGCAACACTTGGAGAATTATGGAAAGGAAACTTAAAAGGTATTCAACATGCTATTATGCTTAATCTAGGGACGGGCATTGGCGGCGGAATCGTTGTAAATGGAGAAGTACTGAAAGGTCACCATTATTCAGCAGGAGAATTTTCTTTTATTAAAACGAATAGTGCTAGAACTAAAGATGCTGATTATATGTTTGGATTTCAAAATGGCATTAAGAAATTGTTTCAAAATATAGCCGTTCAATGTGAACTGCCTATAGAGTCTATAAACGGATATAAGATGTATGAATTAATTGAAGCTGGAAATAAAAAAGCGGCGAACTGTTTAAATGAATATTGCTATACACTAGCAATTCAATTATTCAATCTACAAACCATTTTAGATCCAGAAAGGATTATCATCAGTGGAGGCATAAGTGGAAATCCATTACTGATTCAATTAATTAAAGAGAATCTGTCAAAAATATATGAAGAAGAGTTGGGAGAAGGGCTTTTTATAGTTCCAACTATTATGGGTAGTAAGTTTGGAAATAATGGAAATATTATTGGAGCATTGTATAATTACAAGTTAAATGAAGAATAAAAAAACTAAAGTCTATCAATTGATGTCATTAAAAGTAACATCAATTGATAGGTTTTTTTAGTTTTTTTTGCTAATTCAAGTAAATCACTTGTTTGACTCTTTTTCTAATGTTAGATTTTATAACATATTAAAAAAGGGGGTAACAATATGTTTTCATCTGTGGACACGTTATGGGTAATAGTAGGAACAGTTTTGGTATTTTTTATGCAAGCAGGTTTTGCAATGGTTGAGACAGGGTTTACTAGAGCAAAAAATGCAGGGAATATTATCATGAAAAATTTATTGGACTTTGTATTAGGCTCTTTAATGTACTGGATCATTGGCTTTGGTGTAATGTTTGGTCCGAGTATAGCAGGTTTAATTGGAACACCTGACCTATTTGTACAAGGAAATTATGATACGACAATACCGGGATATGTATTCTTGATGTTTCAAACTGTTTTTGCTGCAACTGCCGCAACAATTGTTTCTGGAGCAATGGCTGAAAGAACGAAATTCAGTGCCTATCTCGTATACACGTTAGTTATTTCTACAGTTGTTTACCCTATTTCAGGACATTGGATTTGGGGTGGAGGATGGTTATCCCAATTAGGATTTGTTGATTTTGCGGGATCAACAGCTGTTCATATGGTAGGAGGAATAACGGCTTTGATTGGTGCGAAAATGGTTGGAGCAAGAATCGGGAAATATGATGAAGCTGGAAAAGCAAAAGCTATTCCAGGACATAGTTTAACTTTAGGGGCTCTAGGCGTATTTATTCTTTGGTTCGCTTGGTTTGGTTTTAATGGAGCATCAACGGTTTCGGCAACTGGAGATGAGTCATTAACGCTGATTGGAACAATTCTTTTGAATACAAATTTATCAGCTGTAACAGCTACTTTAGTTGCTATGATGATAACGTGGATAAAGTATGGTAAACCAGATATTTCCATGACACTTAATGGGTCATTAGCTGGTTTGGTAGGAATTACTGCAGGTTGTGCAACGGTTTCGCCATTTGGTGCAGTAGCTATTGGAGCAATTTCGGCTAGTGCTTTAGTCTATGGAATCGAATTTATTGAAAAGAAAGCTAAAATTGATGATCCAGTTGGAGCATTTGGAGTGCATGGAGTTTCTGGAGCCTTAGGAACTATTTTGGTTGGTTTTTTTGCAACTGATGGAGGTCTGTTTTATGGTGGTGGTTTTAATCTTATAGGTATTCAGTTATTAGGGGTAGGTTCAGTAGCTCTTTGGGTAGTGTCAACGATGATCATTACATTTAAACTTGTCGATAAAACAATTGGCTTGCGCGTAACACCAGAAGAAGAGATTGCAGGTATGGATATATCAGAACATGGTTTAGAATCGAGTTATGGAGATTTTGTTACGGTTCCATTTGGGCAAAAACCAGTGTTTCAAGGGTTTAATTTTGAAAAACTAGAAACTAATTTAGCTTTTGTTGGTATAGGGGGCGTCTCTATTGAAGAAAAGGATGCCCATCAAGCTATTGGAGTTCAACCGCAAGCTTTTAAAACAGGTAATATAGATCCAAATAAAACGGACGAAAATGCTAAATTAATGAAAGTAGACATTATAGCGAATGAAGCTAAATTCGACAATTTGAAAAAAGCTTTAAATGATATTGGAATCACAGGAATGACAGTAACGAACGTGCAAGGGTATGGCATTCAAAAAGGACAAACAGCTTATTATAGAGGAGTGGAGATGGAAGCCAACTTATTGCCTAAAATACGATTAGAAATAGTGGTAAGTAAGACACCCGTTTCTTTAGTGATTGAAACAGCTAGACAAGCATTGTATACCGGGACGGTTGGCGATGGCAAAATTTTTGTTTATCCTGTTGAAAACGTTATTCGAGTAAGTTCTGGAGTACAAGGATCAAAAGCACTAGAATATGATGAAGAAGAAGCGAAAGTATAGTCTTGAGCAAAAAGAAGAGGCTGGGACAAAACCTCCCAGTAACTAAAAAAACGTTAATTGCATTTTTGCAATTAACGTTTTTTTAGTTTTTTCAACTGATTAAGTAAATTCTTTAGGCTAAATCGCCTTTGTTTTTCTATATTTTTTGAAGTTATTAGCCATAAAAGCCAAACCTATATCGACTTTAATTTTCTCTTTCCCACGCAAATGGAAGCGAGTGAAACCTAAATTAGCTTTTACCTGCCCGAAAACTGGCTCTACCTCGATTTTGCGTCTCGCAAAAATCTTGGAGCCTTCAGGTGATAAAAGCTTAGTCGCTTCTATTTCTTTTAAAGCTTCATAATGCCAATTGTAATAGAAGGCTTTTTGTTCTGCCTCCTCTGGATTATCCGGTCTATAAACATGACTATCCTGATGAAATCCACTACTGTTTTTCTTGTGACTTATATAGTTAAAATAATAATTTGTACCATCTGGATGTATAAAGTAATTTCCTTCGGAATGATAAGTCCAGTTTTTTCTATTTCTTGAAGAGCTACTATAGGATCGTGTTTGTTCTTTATCAAAGAGGTTATATTTTATGAGATGATTTACTCCGATATCATTCAGAAAATTTAGGTTCTCTTCACTGCCATAACCAGCATCTGCAATAATCATTTTTGGCAAGTAATCTAATGATTCAACAAACGGAATGAGTGTCCGTGTATCCGTTGGATTTGGAAAAGCATCATAAGCTAATACAAATTGATTTTCAGTACCGATTTGAATATTGTACGCCGCTTTTAACTGGCCGTTCATCATATGATCGTCTTTCATTCTCATAAAAGTAGCCTCTAAATCAATCTTAGAAAAGCTATTACGACCATTAAACACTTTATCATGGGCTTCATAATTTCTTTTGCGTAGGATGAAATCATTTTTCAATTTACGTAAATGTTTTTTTAATCTTCGTCTCTTTTGTTTCTTGGGGTTCTTTCCATGAACAGGATGATCTTCAATATCAGTAGTCAATTGATTGATTTCTTTTTCGATTAGGGTTGTCAAATCCTCAAGTTCGCCAATAGAAATATCCTCTAAATCATCTATCACCATAGATTCTTCAACCAGTGGTTGAATTTCGTCTACAAAATATTGTTTCGTCTTCATTCTGAGAGAAGTTGCATATCTGTCTATAGCTTTTTTCCATACAAAGGAATATTTATTGGCGTTAGCCTCTATTTTAGTTCCATCTATAAATAGTTCATTCATAGAGATAAGATTTTCTGTTTTGAGTTTAACCGTAAATTCAGTAAATAATTCAGGTAATAACTTTTGGCAATTTTCAGAAGAACGAAATCGGTTGATTGTTCGATAGGAGATAACTTCGTTACTAACTGCCCACATCATGGCTATGTTTTCCGTCATCATTTTTTCAATTTTCCGGCCAGAATAAATCCCTTCTGAATAAGCAAAGAGAAGTACTTTTATTAGTAACCTTGGATGATAACCAGGTCTTCCCTCGGAAGAATCAAGTTGAGAAAACAACGTGTTGTCCATTGATTCAATAAATTCATGAATTTCAAAAATAATATGGTTTGGAGACAATAAACAAGACAATTCTATTGGCAAGCTTGTTTGATTCGTGGTATATTTTTTATACATTAGAAACCCCTCCGATAATTGTATTTGTGGTTATTTACATTATATCAAAGGGGTTTCTTTTTGTATTATAAAAAGCATCCAGAAAAGTCATTTAAACTTTTCTGGATGCTTTTTAGCTAGGTTTTGTCCCAGCCTCTTTTGGCTCTATACTTTTTAGTGTTGATAGATGAATTTAGTTCACGCTTAACACTTCTGGAGGAATAGGATTGCTTGTAGCCCTGTAAAGCATTCAATGCGAATTACACCGCTTTAACGCTTTAGCGATTAAGCGATGTTTGAGGCTTGAAAGATCTTAAGACTTTAGGCTTAAGATCTTTCAAGCAAATCCGTCTATTCCGAAAGAATTTTTAGAAGCATCCTCACTATTTGACGAAGAGCCGTTTTTTTATATTATCTTAAACTACGAGGTTTATCTAAAATCTCTTTGTAAATCATCCCTCTGACAAGATCTTTTTGAAATTGATTTTTTTTAGTTCGAGATGGATGAGTAATTTTATTTGTAGAAGTTACTTTTTCAATTGGAACTAAAGTGGTTAAATCATTTTTTTCAAACTGTGTATGATTGGCATTTCTCTTCAACTCTTTTTCGTGAAAAAGAGTTGATTTTGAAGTGGAAGAGGAATGAACGGGTTCTGGTCGTCTTTTGGTATTTTTTTGCAAGTTTGCTGCTCTTCTTTGCGCTGCATCTTGTTGCATACGACTAGATAATTGATTTGAGCGGGTCTGCTGATTTCTTTTTTTGGAAGAGTCAACAGGTGTGTTCTTTTGTGATCTTAGTCTGGCAGGGTCGTGAGCGATAAAAGCATCTTTTAAAGAAATAGAGTCTTTGTGAGTTAAATCTGCTCGTTGAGAAATTTGTCTTTGTTTGCCTTTTGAAGGAGCAGATGAATTTCCAATTAAGGACATGAAAATACGAAATATGGTTGTTATGAAAGAAAAGAATGCAGTCCCTATTAGAAATAAAATAACAAGGGTCAATAAACTATTCATTATTCATCACTTTCTCTCTCTGTAGAACCTGTAATAGAGTTTCTCATTTTAGTATCAGCATTAACGTTTTTCATATTGTAATAATCCATTACCCCTAAATTACCAGATCTTAATGCTTCGGCTAATGCTAAAGGTACTTCGGCTTCAGCTTCAACCACGCGAGCGCGCATTTTTTGAACTTCAGCGATCATTTCTTGTTCTTGAGCAATCGCCATTGAACGTCTTTCTTCGGCTTTAGCTTGAGCGATATTTTTATCTGCTTGGGCTTGTTCCATTTGTAAGCTGGCACCAATGTTCCGTCCAACATCAATATCCGCAATATCAATTGAAAGAATTTCAAAAGCTGTACCAGAATCTAATCCTTTTCTTAAAACTGTTTTTGAAATCGAGTCTGGATTTTCTAAAACATCTGTATGTCTAGCGGCACTACCAACGGTTGTTACAATACCTTCGCCAACACGAGCGATGATTGTTTCTTCACCAGCACCACCGACAAGTCGTTCAATATTTGCACGAACCGTTACTTTTGCACGTGCTTTAACTTCAATACCATTCATTGCCATGGCAGCAATTTGAGGTGTTTCAATAACTTTAGGATTAACACTGACTTGTACGGCTTCAAAAACATTTCTTCCTGCTAAGTCGATTGCAGCAGCTTGTTTAAATACTAAATCAATATTTGCACGTTGTGCGGCAATTAAAGCATCGATAACTTGGTTGATATCTCCACCAGCTAAATAATGGGCTTCTAATTCGTTGATATCGATATCTAAACCAGCTTTAGTCGCTTTGATTAGTGGACGGATAATATCTTGTGGAGCTACTCGTCTTAAACGCATTCCTACAAGAGTTCCTATGTTGACTTTGACACCTGAAAAATAGGCTGTGACCCATAATCCAACGGGTACGAAACGGAAAAATAAGCTGATAACGATAATTACGATAATGGCTATAAATAGAAAACCTATCCAATTTGTTGTGGTTTCTGTAGCTGTTGTCATGTTTAATCCACTCTCCTAACACTAATTTTATATCCTTCTACTTTTGTAACTACAACTGAAACATCAGCATCAATGTGCTCACCTGTGCTTACGACATCTAATTCTGTGCCATCAAACTGAACTTTCCCAGATGGTCTAAGAGGCGTAGTTGTTGTTCCCGTTTTTCCTAAATAAACGGATGCATCATTATTACTCGAAAAACCACTTTTTTTGTCCAAATTATTTTTAAGGACGAGTTTTTCTATATGAGCTAAGGAATAACCTCTTCTAATAAGCATGATGACTAAGAATGAAGCGGCTACTACTGCAATGCTTAAATCGCGTAGCGCTAGTCCCAAATCATCGTTAGTTAAATAAACACCGCCAACAATTAAAAGAAAACCAATGATACCTGCTACACCAAAATCTGGTACAAAAACTTCAAAGATTAGTAGACAAATGCCTAAAATGAAAATAACAATAGGGACCCAATTTTCTAAACTGTTTAAATAGAAGTAACCACCAAAGCTTGCTAGTGCTAAAAGTCCACCTAACGTCGATTGAGGCGTTAATGCCGCTATTACTAAACCAATAAAGCCAACAGTTAATAAGAGTATTTCCAATATATTCACCTCCTTTAAGAGACGTTCCGCTAGTCTTTTTTAGTCGTTAAAACTAAGGAGAACTAATCTTAGTTAGTTTCATTTTACCATTAGTAACAGTGTTACGCACTTTTAACAAAGCATTTGCTAGGATTTCTTTCTATTTGAACAGAAAGATTGGCAAACAATTAAACAAAAAAGGTTTTGCTAAGAAAATAGTTTAGACGAATACATTGAACTATTAAATATAAACAATTCAGTATTTATTCTGAAGCCAATTAAAAACTAAATAACTCTAAATTTAGGATCAAAGTAGAGGAAATAAAAATTTCAATTGTGTATTAGTAAGCGATTTCCTCAAATAATGGTATACTACAAACATAAGATTGAATGGAATACTTTAAAAGAATTATAAGATTAGGTCGATTATTAAATCGTTTCGTTGTAAAATGAAATAAAGATGATAAAACGATGAAAAGTTTCATATTTTAGAATGCTTAGTTGGGAGTGAATCAAGTGACGAATAGATCGGTAAATGATGAAATTAAAGCTAATCTTGAAAAAGAGTTGTATTTGTTTAACACGGGTGAGCATTTTAATAGTTATCTAACTATGGGATGTAAGCGGGAAAATTTTGAAGGGAAAGTTGGTTTTCGTTTTACTGTATGGGCTCCTAATGCAAAAAGTGTTGGTTTAGTAGGAGATTTTTCAGATTGGCATGAAGGCCTCGAAATGGAAAGAATAGCCAGTACAGGCAGTTGGACAGTATTTAGTGAGCAAGCTATCGAAGGGCAATGTTATAAATACCGTATAGAACAATCTGATGGTACGGTAAAATTAAAAATTGATCCCTATGCGCTTGAATTTGAAGTAAGACCTAAAGATGCTTCAGTTGTAAAAGATTTGCCGAAAAAGAAATGGAAAGATGGTCTTTGGACGGCCAGTAAAAAACGCTTTTCTGTTTATGAACGTCCTCTAAATATCTACGAAGTACACCTCAGCTCTTGGAAACATCATGATGACGATAGCTGGTATACCATCCCTGAATTACAAAATGAACTAATTCCTTATGTAAAGAAGATGGGTTATACGCATATTGAATTTATGCCTTTGATGGAACACCCCTTAGATGCATCTTGGGGGTACCAATTGACTGGGTACTATGCATTATCGTCAA
Organism: Carnobacterium jeotgali MS3; assembly: GCF_000745125.1. Classification (GTDB taxonomy): domain Bacteria; phylum Bacillota; class Bacilli; order Lactobacillales; family Carnobacteriaceae; genus Carnobacterium_B; species Carnobacterium_B jeotgali. The sequence continues at coordinate 18,731 of NZ_JQNF01000010.1, read as the reverse complement.
AATTTGGCAAGATGGAAGAGTTTCAAGATTTTGTAGAAGCGGCTCATCTGGCAAATATCGGCGTGTTAATGGATTGGGTTCCAGGTCATTTTAATCGCAATGATTACGGTATGGTTTATTTTGATGGGACACCACAATTTGAATATGCTGATAAGAATAAAGCTGAAAATAACCGATGGGGCACAATGAACTTTGACTTAGGCAAAGATCAGGTTCAAAGCTTTTTAATTTCTAACGCTCTTTACTGGATCGAACAATTCCATTTAGATGGACTAAGAGTTGATGCCGTGTCAAGTATGTTGTACTTGGATTATGATATTGGTGAGTGGGTACCTAATGAAGATGGAAGCAATCATAATAGAGCAGGCGTTGAGTTTATAAAAAAATTAAACAAAAAAGTATTTGAACGGCATCCTGAAACACTGATGATTGCTGAAGAAAGTACAGCGTGGTCAAACGTTACAAAGCCTGTTCATATGGGAGGTTTAGGGTTTAATTACAAATGGAATATGGGGTGGATGAACGATACCTTAAAGTTCTTTGAAATGGACCCGGCATTACGGAAACATCATTTTAACTTAATCACCTTTTCTTTCATGTACACATTCAATGAAAATTTTATTTTACCATTTTCTCATGATGAAGTTGTTCACGGAAAAAAATCTTTAATGCATAAAATGCCAGGCGATCGATACAATCAATTTGCTAGCTTACGCACTTTAGAGGCATTTATGATGGTTCATCCAGGTAAAAAATTAAACTTTATGGGAAATGATTTTGGTCAGTTTCTAGAATGGCGAATTCATGAAGGATTAGAATGGCAAAATTTGACCGATGAGATGAATGCCAAACATTTACATTTTATGGAAACTTTAAATGCTATTTATAAAAAAGAACGGGCTTTGTGGGAAATTGATCATCAAGCAGCCGGTATTGAAATTTTAAATGCGGATAACGCGGATGAAACCGTCTTAACTTTTATTCGTAAAGGGAAAAAGCCACGTGATTTTGTAGTTGTGATTTGCAATTTTGTGCCTGTTGAACGTAAAAACTATCGGGTGGGTGTGCCATTTGAAGGCGTTTATGAAGAGTGTTTAAATACTGAAATGAGTGAGTATGGTGGAGTTTGGACAAGAAATCAGGGACCTTTGAGAACGGTAAAAGAAACGACTAATCAAAAAGACCATACGATTGAACTAATTGTACCGGCAATGAGTGTAGTAATCTTACGACCTAAAAGAGTTTTCGGAGTACCAAAAAGCTAAAAGATAAAAAGGAGGGTAGAGGAAGAATGGCAAGATGATTCTTCCGTTAGAACAATGAAAAAAACTGAGACATTAGCTATGATTTTAGCAGGAGGACAAGGAACAAGGCTTGGAAAGTTAACCAAAGATATTGCTAAACCAGCTGTACCTTTTGGTGGAAAGTATCGGATCATTGATTTCGCATTAAGTAATTGTGCTAATTCTGGCATCAAAAATGTTGGTGTAGTTACCCAATACCAGCCGCTTGAATTGAATACTCACGTAGGAAATGGTGAAAGCTGGGGGCTAAATACACATGATGGTGGGGCAACGATTTTACAACCTTATTCAAGTGTAGATGGTGAAAAATGGTTTAAAGGAACGGCTCACGCTATTTATCAAAATATTGATTTCATTGACCGCTATAATCCTGAATATCTACTAGTTCTTTCCGGAGATCATATTTACAAAATGGACTATCAAGATATGATTGAATTTCATAAAGAAAAGGATGCAGCTTTAACAGTAGGTGTTATTCCAGTTCCTATTGAAGAAGCTCCCCGTTTTGGTATCATGAACACCGATCAGACAAATCGAATTATTGAATTTGAAGAAAAACCAGCAGAACCTAAAAGTAACTTAGCCTCAATGGGAATCTACATTTTTGATTGGCCAATGTTGAAAAGATATCTTGTTGACAATCATGCGAAAAATAGAACGATGGAAGATTTTGGGAAAGATGTTATCCCTGCTTATTTAAGAAACAGCGAGAATATTTTTGCTTACGCTTTTAAAGACTATTGGAAAGATGTAGGAACGATTGAAAGTCTTTGGGAAGCGAATATGGAATTTTTAGATCCAAATCATGCATTGAATATAAGAGATACATCCTGGAGGGTTTACACTCAAAATCCTTCTGCGCCGCCACAATTTTTGACGAAATCGTCAAATGTTTCAGATTCAATGATTGCTGATGGGTGTTATATTGCTGGAGAAGTTAAACATTCAATTTTATCTCATAATGTCAAAGTGGGTAAAAATTCAACAATTAAAGACAGTCTGATCATGGCAAATGTAACGATTGGAGAAAATGTAACGATCAATTGTGCCATTATTGGAGAAAATGCAAAAGTTCATGATGGAGCTCAAATTAATGGAGATGAAAAAAATATTACGGTTATTGGATATGCAGAAGAGGTAGGAGGGTTAAAAGATGAAGATTAAAGAACAGCTGTGTGCAGTTTTAAATTTAGATGAATCAGAAAGACAATTGATGCCTTTAACGAAAAAAAGAGCAGTTGCGGCATTGCCGTTTGGATCACGTTACCGATTAATTGATTTTCCGCTTTCTAGTTTATACAGTGCAGAAGTTTCTTCTGTTGCCATATTTGTCCGAGGCAGCGCTAGATCATTAATGGATCACGTTCGAAGTGGTTACCCTTGGGGGATGGACTCTACCGTTGGTGGGGGTTTATTCGTTCACTCAGGAGCAGAAATCAAAGAGGCCTTAGAAAAATTAGAACCAGGCGAAATTAGCAGTTATTACCAAGACCAAATTGATTTTGTGCAACATTCTAAAAAAGGTTATGTAGTGGTTATGGGCAGTAAAATGTTGTGCAACGTAGATGTGAAAGGTGTTTTAAGAAGCCATCTTGAAAATGAAGCAGATATCACCATTGTTTATAAAAATGTTTCAAAAGGATTTTGTTTACCGGATTCGATTGATAATTGTTTATCATTTGCGGCAGAAGGAGATAGTAAAGTAACTGCTCTGACTCCAGCACGTGAACTATCAAAAGATGAAACAAAAATGGCTATTGGAATGGGAATTGCGATTATGAGCAAGGACAAATTTGTTGAATTAACGACTGAGGCAGCGAATAATCGTATAAAAGGCGATATCAATGTCTTAATTAGACACAGTTTGAAAAAAAATAAAGTACATGGTTATGAATATACGGGTTACTTGAAAAATATTGAAAATGTTTCAAGTTATTATGATGCAAATATGGACTTGTTAGATGAGGATAATTACAATGCATTATTTTATCGTAGTCAACCGGTCATTACAAAAGTGAAAAATGGAGCACCAACTTATTATTCTAAAGAAGCGAAAGTTAGTAATTCTCAGTTTGCCAGTGACTGTGTGATTGATGGAACAGTGGAAGATTCACTTATTTTCCGTAAAGTTACCCTTGAAAAAACAGCAATTGTCAGACACTCTTTAATTATGCAAGGCTGTAAAATTGCTGAAGGAGCAGAATTAAATTACGTCATTTTAGATAAGGGTGTAAAGATTGGTCCAGGAGTAAAATTAACCGGAACCAAAGAAAACCCATTAGTTATTGAAAAAGATAGTAAAATGACTGTTGAAAAAGGGAGCTGAAAAGATGAAAGTACTATTTGCGGCGGCGGAATGTGCTCCTTTCTTTAAGACTGGTGGATTAGGAGATGTCGCCGGAGCTTTGCCAAAAGAATTAAAAAAACAAGGTATAGATGTGCGAGTGGTATTGCCCTTGTACAGTACGATGCCTCAAAAATATAAAGATCAGCTAGAAGATGTCGTTCAATTTGAAGTGAAAGTTGGCTGGAGAAGCCAATATTGCGGCATTAAAAAGTTGGAAAAGGACAAAGTAGTGTACTACTTTGTTGATAATCTTTACTATTTTGATCGTCCAAGTATTTATGGTTTTGATGATGATGGTGAACGGTTTGCCTTTTTTGCGCAAGCAATCTGTGAAATGCTGGAAAAAATAGCCTTTATTCCGGATGTATTGCATGTAAATGATTGGCATACTGCTATTATTCCAGTCTTACTAAAAGATAAGTACCATTGGATTGAGAACTATCAATCGATAAAAACGATTTTAACGATTCATAATCTCCAGTTCCAAGGGGTATACGATCAACTCGCGTTATCTGATTTATATGGTATTGGATACAATACGTTTCATGAGCATGGTTTGAAGTACTATGACCAGATTAATTGCTTAAAAGGTGGCATATTTTATGCGGACCAGGTCACAACAGTAAGTCCGACTTATGCACAAGAAATTCAGACACCTGAGTTTGGAGAAAATTTAGATGGTGTATTACGGCACAATAATTATAAATTGAGCGGCATTTTAAACGGAATCGATTATGATGTCTTCAATCCTGAAACGGACGATTTGATTCCAGCTCATTTTTCTGCAAAAGAATTAGCTGGAAAAACGGCCAATAAATTGGCATTGCAAGAACGTGTCGGTTTACCAGTAGATAAGAAGGTTGCGTTAATGTCTATGGTCAGTAGATTGACCACTCAAAAAGGCTGTGACTTGTTACGTGATAAAATAGATGAATTGATGCAACGAAATATCCAAGTTCTGATATTAGGTACAGGAGAAAAAGAATATGAAGACAGTTTTAGTTATTTCACTTGGAAATATCCAGAGAAATTTAAAGTCATCATTGATTTTGATGTATCCTTAGCCCAGTTGATTTATGCGGGAAGTGATTTATTTATTATGCCATCAGCATTTGAACCATGTGGATTATCACAATTGAATTCGCTTCGATATGGCACCTTGCCAATTGTTCATGAAACGGGTGGATTAAAAGATACGGTAGAACCTTTCAACCCAGTTACTGGTGAAGGAACTGGATTTAGCTTTTATGATTTTCGTTCAGAAGTGATGGTTGAGACCATTGATCGTGCATTGACTCTTTATTATGATGAACCAAAAGCGTGGTCATCATTGGTAAAACAAGCTATGACAAAAGATTTTAGTTGGGAGAAGTCTACTAAAGAATATATAGACGTTTACACAGCGCTACTTAAGGCATAATGATGAACTTCAACAGGAGTATAAAAATAGGCAACTATTCTTATTTTAACTGTTGAAGTTTCTTTTTTTAAGAACGCTTGTGGCAAATTAAATGGAATCTATTAGTTGGAATTTTCAAAATGATTTTGAAACAGCCACACCATTTGTTGAACAACAACTATAAAAGAATACGGGGAGAAAACTATGACGTTAACAACGACTGCATTTAAAAAACAATTTAAACAAGTATTCGAAGGATTGTATGCTTCCAATGTGAAGGATTCTTCATCTATTCAACAATACACAGCATTAGGGAACTTCGTAAAAGTCTATTCTTCTGAAAATTGGAATCAAACAAGTCAACGGTATCTTGAAGATAAAGTCAAACAAGTTTTTTACTTTTCGATGGAATTTTTGCCTGGACGTATGCTGAAAAGCAATCTATTGAATCTAGGTATTTTAGATACAGTACGTGATGGAATAGCAGAAATGGGATTAGATTTTGATGCTATTGTAAAATCAGAAGTAGATCCAGCTCTAGGCAATGGTGGACTAGGAAGATTAGCTTCTTGTTTCATGGATTCTATCGCTTCTCTAGGCATCCCAGGCAATGGAAATGGTATTCGGTACCGCTATGGCTTGTTTCAACAAAAATTTGTTGATGGTTACCAAGTAGAATTGCCTGAAAATTGGTTACGTAACGGAAATGTTTGGGAAGTTAGAAAAGAGAATAAAGCTGTTATGATCCGTTTTGGTGGAGAAGTCTATATGAAAGAGGATGGGGAGAATAAGCTACGACCGATTTATTCTAATACTCAAAATATTTTAGCGGTCCCTTACGACACAGGAATGATTGGTTATGAAAATGATGTCGTCAATAAACTACGGTTATGGTCGGCAGAAATACCACCTGAGGAAGAAATAAATTTCAAAACAAGTGCTGAACGAGAAGTCGTGAATCAAATTACAGAAGTACTTTATCCAGATGATTCCAACTATGAAGGACAGCTTCTTCGATTGCGTCAAGAATACTTCTTTACATCTGCTGGGATTCAAAGCATCATTCGCTTTTTCAAAAAACAACAGCTGCCATGGAGTGATTTTCCAAATAAAATAGCGATTCATGTTAATGATACACATCCGGCTTTATGTGTTCCAGAATTGATGCGTATTTTGTTAGACGAAGAAGGTCTGAGTTGGGAAAGAGCCTGGGATATTACGAAGAAATCAATTAGTTACACCAACCATACTGTTATGCAAGAAGCTATGGAAAAATGGCCTGTTCAAATGGTCCAAGAATTGATTCCACGCATCTACCAAATCATTGAAGCCATCAATCAACACCATATTGATAAAAAAATACCTTTATATGGGGAAGAATTGACTTATCGAACTACCATTATTTCAGATGGCAATATCAAAATGGCGAACCTAGCGATTATCGGTAGCCACAGTGTAAATGGTGTTGCACAGTTGCATACAAATATTTTGAAAGAACAAACATTGCGAGATTTTTATGAAATGTATCCATCTAAATTTAATAACAAAACAAACGGTATCACACAACGAAGATGGTTGCATTTAGCCAATGAAAAATTGACACAGTTAATTGATGAGAAAATAGGCAAAGAATGGAAAACCAGCCCAGCAGAACTCAGACAGTTTAAAGCTTACGCGAAAGATGACGAAACGTTAAAGCAGTTAGCAGCTATTAAACTGGCTAACAAAAAACACTTTGCAGCCTATGCAAAAGAAAAATACGACATTGAACTTGACCCTACTGCTTTATTTGATGTACAAATCAAAAGACTGCATGCCTATAAACGTCAATTGTTAAATGCCCTTCATATTTTGGATCGTTATTTGAAAATCAAAGAAAATCCAACAGTGGAATTGCAACCAAGAGTCTTTATATTTGGAGCAAAAGCCGCACCAAGTTACATCTATGCTAAACAAATTATAAAATTTATCAACGCGTTAGCTCAATTGGTAAATAATGATCCAGATGTAGGAAATAAAATAAAAATCATTTTTGTTGAAAATTACGGTGTTTCCTTGGCAGAATTGATTATCCCAGCTGCCGATATTAGTGAACAAATTTCATTAGCCGGTAAAGAAGCTTCTGGAACAAGCAATATGAAATTGATGCTGAATGGTGCTTTAACTATGGCGACTTTGGACGGTGCAAATATTGAAATCAAGGATCTAGTAGGAGAAGATAATATATTTTTGTTTGGTTTGACAAATGATGAAGTGAATCAAATGAATCGAGAAGGGTATTATTCTTCTAAAAAAGTCTTAGAGAATAACCCACGTTTAAATCGTGTATTGGAGTGTCTAGTAAATGGTACCATTCCGGATATTGAAGAAGAAGGCAGAGTGATTTACGACTCCTTAATTCGATACAATGATGAATATTATGTCTTGCAAGATTTTGAAAGTTTTGTTGCAGCGCAAGAAAGAGCAGATGAATTATACCAAAATAAACAGTTGTGGAATCAGAAAGCATTAATCAACATTGCAAGTTCTGGGCCATTTTCAGCCGACTTCACAATTATGCGTTATGCGGATGAAATATGGAATGTTAAGGGGCTATCTACAAAAAATAAAGCCTTTTTAAAAGGAAATCAGCCAATATAACGACGAAGAAATGTTAACTACAGTAGAACTGAGGAAATTAAATGACGGAAACAATTTATTACAATTCTTGGTTAACAGAATACAAAAGACCATTTGGGGCTGTACGGGTTAATGAAAAAGTAACTTTTACTATTACGTGTGAACGGCCAGTCGTTGAATCAGTTTACTTAATCGTACAAAAAGATTTTGGAGATACGTTTGAAATAGAAATGCATTCCAAAGGAGATTCTCACTACCAAGTAACGGTTTCATTAACAGAAGGACAAGGATTGTATTATTATTTTTTTAAACTGACACTTCCTAAAGAAAAGCAAACAAAGACACTTTATTACGGAAATAATCAACAATCAAAAGGCGGAGCAGGTCACATCTATGAAGCTGAAAATCAAGTGAAACCCTATCAATTAACCAGCTATCTTTATGATGATGCTTCACCTAATTGGTACCGTGAGGGAGTTGCTTACCATATTTTTGTTGACCGTTTTTACAATGGCAACGAAGATGGAAAAGTAGCGAATCCAAAAAAAAATTCTTTTTTGTATGCTAATCAAGATGATTTGCCCATGTACATTAAGAACGAAAAAGGGGAAGTTGTTCGCTGGGAATTCTATGGCGGAAATTTAAAGGGTATTATCCAAAAATTGCCTTATTTAAAGACACTTGGTATAACCATTTTGTATCTCAGTCCGATATTTGAAGCACGCAGCAATCATAAATACGATACAGGCGATTTCATGAAAATCGATCCCATGTTTGGCGATGAAGAAATAGTTAAAGAACTTATTAAAGAAGCCAAACAAGCGGGTATGCATATTGTTTTAGATGGCGTATTTAACCATTCTGGTGCGGACAGTCGCTATTTTAATTTGTTTGGAACGTATAATGAGGTAGGAGCCTATCAGTCTAAGAAAAGCGTCTATTCTGATTGGTACACCTTTAAAAATTTTCCGGAAGATTATGAATCTTGGTGGGGTGTGAAAGATTTACCCAAGTTAAATACGGAAAATCCAGAGGTCCAGTCTTTCATTTATAAAGAAAAAAATAGTGTCATACGCAAGTGGTCAAAGCTAGGTTTAGGTGGATGGCGCCTTGATGTAGCGGATGAATTATCGGATGATGTACTGAAAGGGATACGATCAGCATTACAAGAAACTATCCAAGACACTGTACTTATTGGAGAAGTATGGGAAGATGCTTCGAATAAAATTGCTTATGAAAAAAGGCGACATTATATTGAAGGAGGTATGTTGCATGGAGCGATGAATTATCCTTTTCGAGAGATTATTCTAGGATTGCTCAGAAAATCCATCAAGCCGCAAGAAGCTGCTGAAAAGTGGATGAATTTAAAAGAAAATTATCCACCTGAAGCGTTCAAAAGTAATTTTAATAATATCGGAACACATGATACTGAACGAATTTTAACGGCATTAAACCAGAATGTAGCAAAATTAAAACAAGCACTGCTCTTATTGTTTGTCTTACCTGGAGTTCCGAGTCTTTATTATGGAGATGAAGTAGGTCTTGAAGGAAAAGAAGATCCAGATAATCGCAGAATGTATCCATGGGGAAAAGAAAATAAAGAGATTCAATTCGTTGTAAAGAAAATGATTGCTTTAAGAAAGAATGGAAATAGTCTGAAAGATGGCGATTTTTATGTTTTTTCACAAGATGAATTAGTGGGGATCATCAGATGGATAAGTATGGAAGAATTTGTAGTCGTTCTTTTAAACACATCCAATAAAAAAAATCGCTTAGAAATTTCAGCTATTTTAGAACAGTATGATTTTGATATTGTTTCTTTTTTAAACAAGCATCAAATAAATCATATTCAAGTAGAAGGCAATGGCATTGTTCTGTTAAAAAAAGAACAGAATCAAGAAATGACTATTCTTACAATTTAAAAAATAAAAACGAACCTTCTATTAGTCATCTTGACTAATAGAAGGTTCGTTTTTGTGAATCATACGAGCTGAAACGAGTGTTTTAACGGCTTGATTAAAATACAATATAAGTCATGACATTTGATTCTACAGATGGTATAATGAAATGTTGGGGCGTGTAAAGAAAGAAACTTTCTTTTTTGCTATGCAAGCTTTATAAAGCTTGCAAGCCCATGTCTCCAGATTACTTGTGTTTGAAAAACACATCGAAAAGGAGCAGAAATAATGAATTATTTTAAATTGAAAGAGAAACAAACAAGTATCAAACAAGAGATGTTAGCAGGATTTACGTCCTTTTTTGCATTATCTTATATAATTATCGTAAATCCTTTAATACTAGCTGATGCAGGTATTCCAGCCGAGTTAAGTGTTTTTAGTACAATACTCGTTTCAGCTATTGGAAGTATTGTTATGGGATTATGGGGAAATGCTCCGCTGGTCTTAACACCAGGTATGGGGATCAATGCATTCTTTACGTATACAATTGTTGGAGCAATGGGGCTATCATGGCAGCAAGCATTATCTGTTATTGTCGTATCGGGATTATTGTTTATTGTTGTCGGATATACTTCAATTAGTAAACTGTTAGCAGATGCTATTCCTGATTCATTAAAGCACGGAATCACAGCTGGTATAGGCTTGTTTTTAGTTGTACTAGGATTAAAAAATGGCGGTATTCTTGTTGATGGAGGAGCAGACTCATTTGCAGTCTTAGGCGATCTATCGGATCCAATTGTATTATTGGCCGTTATTGGAATCTTTTTATCTGGCGTATTGTACTTAAGAAATGTACCTGGAAACTTCTTTATTGGAATTGTTGTGATCACACTTATTTCGCTAGTGACTGGTATTCATAAAGCAGGTGTTTCTTCATTCTCATTGGGAAACATCACAGAGTTCCCAGCACTTTTAGGAGCGCTAGATTTCTCAGCTGTCTTTACTTTACCTTCTTTAATAGCCATTTTCTCTATGACAATGATCTTGATCTTTGAATCGATTGGGTTATTTGAAGGAATGTTAGAAGATAAAACGCGTTATACCAGTGCATTCAAAGTCAGCGGAGTCATGACTCTTGTATCTGGCTTACTCGGAACAAGTCCAACTATTCCAGCAGCAGAAAGTGCTTCAGGAATTAAAGCTGGAGGGAAAACAGGTTTAACAGCTATTTTTGCTGGAGGATTGTTTTTACTTTCATTAGTCTTTACTCCGCTGTTGTCTTATATTCCAAACGCAGCATTGTCACCCGTAATTGTTATTACAGGTGCCATCATGATGGGGAATTTGAAGTATATGCCATTTGATGATTTTAGTGAATGGTTCCCGGCATTTTTGATTGTGGTTATGATTCCTTTAACGTCAAGTATTGCTGATGGATTAGCATTTGGTTTCGTAGCTTATCCAATTTTCAAATTAGCACAAGGTGATTTATTTAAAGTGAAAAAAGCTATGCACGTTGTATCATTTTTATTCTTGCTTACAATGATCGCTATTGCATTAATCTAATTACTAGTTGAAAAAAATAAAAACCCTCAGAAATTAGGCGCTAATTTCTGAGGGTTTTTTGGTTGTTTAATTAATAATTACATTCCAAACAGTAGAACACTATTCGTGAAACGCATCAAATTAAAATATTTATATCAGTCATTCAATTATTTTTTTGCGTCTATTTCTGCTAATACTTGTTCAAATACTTCAATAGGTTGTGCTCCACTGATGCCATATTGTTCATCAATAACAAAGAAAGGAACACCTTGAACACCAATTTCAGCTGCTTTGGCTTGGTCCAAACGTACGGCATCTAAATAAGCTTCTGAAGATAAAACGTCTTTAACTTTTGTTTCATCTAATCCAATCGAAGTGGCTAAATGAACTAAAAAGTCATCATCATTTAACCATTTCCCTTCAATGAAATAAGCTTTTTTTGCTAGTTCCATAAATTCATTTCCTTTACCATGTTCTTTAGCATATTGAAACAAACGATGTGGTTTCAGAGTATTTCCATGCTGAATCGTTTCGTAATGGTAATCTAGATCGACGTTATTAGCCATTTGAGTAACTTGTTGAATCATAGAATGAGCTTGTTCAACACTCATTCCTTTGTGATCAGCGAAATAATCTTCCATATTTCCTTCAACTTTTTCAGGTGCTGTGGGATCTAGTTCATAACTATGAAATTCAATTTCTACATCGGTGCGCTCTTTTATAGCTGCTTCTAAATGACGTTTTCCAATGTAACAAAAAGGGCAAACAAAATCTGACCATACTTCTATTTTCATCCTGTATCACTCCTAATAGTTGCTTACTAATGATAAGCATAAAGGTAAAAGTATTCAGTTGTCAATAAAAGTTAATCTTTTTGAAAAAAAGCTTTGTAAAAAAGCTTGCAAATAAGAACAAGAATGTGTATATTTATTATCAAGTTCTAATTTTATTAGAGAGAGATTAAAAACGGATAAGAAAACAGGGGGATTTAACTATGGAAAAGAAAAAGTGGTGGCAATCAGGTGCATTAGTGTTAACAGCTGGTTTATTAGTAGCTTGTGGAAATGACGCAGAAAGCGAAAAAGGCAGTTCAAGCTCAAGTGAAGGTAATTTAGCAGAAGAGCAAGTATTAAATTTAGTTGAAATTGCTGAATTACCGACTGGGGATACAGCACTAGCTACAGATACAGTAAGTTTTACTGTTTTTAATAACATCAATGAAGGCTTGTATCGTCTTGATAAAGACAGCCAACCCATTCCTGCTTTAGCTGAAGATGAAGCAACAGTTAGCGAAGACGGCTTAGAATATACTTTTAAATTGCGTGAAGACACAACTTGGTCAAATGGTGACCCTGTAACAGCTAAAGATTTTGTTTACGCTTGGAAACGTGTTGTTAATCCTGAAACAGCTGCTTCTTATTCTTACTTATTTGAAGGAATTAAAAATGCATCAAGTATCATTTCAGGTGAGGCTGATCCTGAAACATTAGGCGTAGAAGCAGTAGGCGATTATGAATTGAAAGTGACAATGGAAACGCCAGTACCTTATTTCATTTCATTAATGGCATTCCCTACATTCTTCCCTCAAAATCAAGCATTTGTAGAAGAACAAGGTGATAATTATGGAACTTCAGCAGAAACAATGGTCTTTAATGGACCGTTCACATTCACTAAATGGGATGGAACGAATCTAAACTGGACATACGAAAAGAATGAAGATTATTGGGATGCTGAAAATGTTGCTTTAGAAGAGATTAATGTTGAGGTTATTAAAGAAACGTCAACAGCGTTAAATTTATATGATTCTGGTCAAATTGATCGTGTTAATTTAACAGGTGAATTTGCTAAACAATACCAAGATAATGCAGACTACACAGTTGAAACAGAAGCAAGAACGTCTTATCTTCAATTGAATCAAGAACGAGATGGCAAAGAAACACTCTTAGCAAATGAAAACTTACGTAAAGCTATTGCAACTTCTTATGACCATGATTTATTGGTTAATGAAATCTTAGCTAATGGTTCTCAAAAAGTAGGAGGACTTGTGCCTGCTGAATTAGCAGCAAATCCAACGACTGGAGAAGATTTCCGTGCAGAGTCTGGCGACTATCTAACGTTTGATAAAGATGCAGCTAATAAATACTGGGAAGCCGCTAAATCTGAACTAGGTACAGATACGGTAACATTAGAATTACTTGGTGATGATGATGAATCAAACAAAAAAATCGGTGCTTACATGAAAGACCAAATTGAAACAAACTTACCTGGTGTAGAAATCACACTGAAAAATGTTCCATTCAAAGCTCGTTTAGAATTACAAACAAAACAAGATTATGATTTAGCTTTAGGTGGATGGGGAGCAGACTTTGCTGATCCAGTTAACTTTATTGATTTAATGACATCAGAAAGTCCATATAACCGTTCAAGCTACAGCAATGCAGAATTTGATAAATTAGTTGCCTTATCTAAAGGTGAAAATGCAACAGATGTTGATGCACGTTGGACAAACTTGCTTGATGCAGAAAAAATCTTATTAGATGAAGCTGGCGTAGCTCCTCTTTTCCAAAGAGCAGCAGCAACATTGCAAAAAGAATATGTTAAAGATATCTATAACTACCAAGTTGGAGCTAAATACAGCTACAAAGATGCTTATATTGAATCTCACTAAAAAGTGACTTATTTATAAACAAGACTAAATAGAAAGAGCTCTGAACGAGAAGTATCACTCTTCGTTTAGAGCTCTTTTTATCTTAGACGCTTCTGTTCAGGCTTTAGTTGCTTTATTAACAATTTTGTTCGTTTGTAAATCAAAAAGAATATTGCAAACAAATAACACAGCTAAAACAGAAATACTCACAGCGGTATTATTATTAAGATAAAAATGAACAAATAGCGAATAAATCACGATTTTAGCGATTAATTGCAAACTAAAAATTTGTTTTAATTTTTTTATTAAAGGAATGGTCGGTTTAGCTTTGATATTTTTTATGATTCTTCGATCATTTACAAGGAAGATACGAACGAATTGACTTTCAAAATCATAAGCGCCAAAATGACGTAAGGCTAATAAATTTCCCATTACGTAAAAGACAATTAGTCCGATTAAAAGGTATTGAAACAAGAGCATTACTCCTTTCTGAGCAGTAGAAAATAAGTTGATTATTTATTATACCATAACGTCTGCAGAACTTTTTTTCACTAGTGCAGTTCAAGAAAACGAAAAAAGTAAAACCTATCCATGAGGTTAGTATCATGGATAGATTTTACTCTGTTAAAACAAATAAATAATTTTTCTCATCGGCATCGTCATAAAAAGATAATGTATCATTTGCTTGACGCTTAGCAATCAATTCATACCCAAAATGATCCGTGAAGACAAGTTGTTGTGAGGAGATAGAAGTAATGCTACCTAAAATAGGTTGGTCATTAATAACAAAATTTCCTTCTTTTGTTATTTTAAAAGACGCTGTTTTTCGTCTAGTTCTTGATTACTCCAAGTCCCGATGAAAGGAGCAAGAGGATCTTTCATAGAGATTGATTTAGATAAGCCGTTCTTTTTCTTTGAAACAGAATTTCCCAGCAATCCTGCAACAACAGAAAAACCTAAGAAAAGATTGATGTATTTATTCATTTTCATAATTTTTTTCTCCCATAATAAGTAATAAAATAAGTGCATCTATAAAATAAAACGTTGAATGTCAACTACTTTATTATATGCTTATTTTGGGGAATTAAATAGGGACTAAAGTATTATTTTGATGTCAAATTGATGTTAAATAGATTACTAAATGATAAAAAGACAAAATGAAATAATATTTCTGCTTTTTTGATTAAATAGATAGAAAGACTTGATTCTCAACGAAAAACAGTCCAAAATGTAGGAATATACTTCTTTCCCTTGTCCAGTGATGAATGAAAGTAAATAAAAAATAATAAAGGATGTTACTTTGATGAACGTGATTAAATTTGGTGGAAGCTCATTAGCTTCAGGAAGTCAGTTGAAAAAAGTAGTACAAATTGTAAAAGCGGATGCTGCAAGAAAAATTGTTGTCGTATCAGCTCCTGGTAAGCGTTCAACAGAAGATGAAAAGGTAACCGACTTATTGATTGGATTTGGTATGAAAGCTCTTGTAGGCATGATTTTAGCGCAGTATTGGGTAAGATTATTGCGCGTTCAAATCAGAAGATTAGCTTTGAACGAAATCATGATGAATCAACCAATAGATGCTTAGCATATGCCAAATAATGCTAGCAAGTGCGATAATAATCCAAGTTAGTCGCTTTATCGATTCATCTTCTGATTCAGAACTGATCTACATACCAGGAGCTGATACGACAACAATTTTTCTTGCAGCATCCGCTTTTACAATTTGTACTACTTTTTTCAACTGACTTCCTGAAGCTAATGAGCTTCCACCAAATTTAATCACGTTCATCAAAGTAACATCCTTTATTATTTTTTATTTACTTTCATTCATCACTGGACAAGGGAAAGAAGTATATTCCTACATTTTGGACTGTTTTTCGTTGAGAATCAAGTCTTTCTATCTATTTAATCAAAAAAGCAGAAATATTATTTCATTTTGTCTTTTTATCATTTAGTAATCTATTTAACATCAATTTGACATCAAAATAATACTTTAGTCCCTATTTAATTCCCCAAAATAAGCATATAATAAAGTAGTTGACATTCAACGTTTTATTTTATAGATGCACTTATTTTATTACTTATTATGGGAGAAAAAAATTATGAAAATGAATAAATACATCAATCTTTTCTTAGGTTTTTCTGTTGTTGCAGGATTGCTGGGAAATTCTGTTTCAAAGAAAAAGAACGGCTTATCTAAATCAATCTCTATGAAAGATCCTCTTGCTCCTTTCATCGGGACTTGGAGTAATCAAGAACTAGACGAAAAACAGCGTCTTTTAAAAATAACAAAAGAAGGAAATTTTGTTATTAATGACCAACCTATTTTAGGTAGCATTACTTCTATCTCCTCACAACAACTTGTCTTCACGGATCATTTTGGGTATGAATTGATTGCTAAGCGTCAAGCAAATGATACATTATCTTTTTATGACGATGCCGATGAGAAAAATTATTTATTTGTTTTAACAGAGTAAAATCTATCCATGATACTAACCTCATGGATAGGTTTTACTTTTTTCGTTTTCTTGAACTGCACTAGTGAAAAAAAGTTCTGCAGACGTTATGGTATAATAAATAATCAACTTATTTTCTACTGCTCAGAAAGGAGTAATGCTCTTGTTTCAATACCTTTTAATCGGACTAATTGTCTTTTACGTAATGGGAAATTTATTAGCCTTACGTCATTTTGGCGCTTATGATTTGAAAGTCAATTCGTTCGTATCTTCCTTGTAAATGATCGAAGAATCATAAAAAATATCAAAGCTAAACCGACCATTCCTTTAATAAAAAATTAAAACAAATTTTTAGTTTGCAATTAATCGCTAAAATCGTGATTTATTCGCTATTTGTTCATTTTTATCTTAATAATAATACCGCTGTGAGTATTTCTGTTTTAGCTGTGTTATTTGTTTGCAATATTCTTTTTGATTTACAAACGAACAAAATTGTTAATAAAGCAACTAAAGCCTGAACAGAAGCGTCTAAGATAAAAAGAGCTCTAAACGAAGAGTGATACTTCTCGTTCAGAGCTCTTTCTATTTAGTCTTGTTTATAAATAAGTCACTTTTTAGTGAGATTCAATATAAGCATCTTTGTAGCTGTATTTAGCTCCAACTTGGTAGTTATAGATATCTTTAACATATTCTTTTTGCAATGTTGCTGCTGCTCTTTGGAAAAGAGGAGCTACGCCAGCTTCATCTAATAAGATTTTTTCTGCATCAAGCAAGTTTGTCCAACGTGCATCAACATCTGTTGCATTTTCACCTTTAGATAAGGCAACTAATTTATCAAATTCTGCATTGCTGTAGCTTGAACGGTTATATGGACTTTCTGATGTCATTAAATCAATAAAGTTAACTGGATCAGCAAAGTCTGCTCCCCATCCACCTAAAGCTAAATCATAATCTTGTTTTGTTTGTAATTCTAAACGAGCTTTGAATGGAACATTTTTCAGTGTGATTTCTACACCAGGTAAGTTTGTTTCAATTTGGTCTTTCATGTAAGCACCGATTTTTTTGTTTGATTCATCATCATCACCAAGTAATTCTAATGTTACCGTATCTGTACCTAGTTCAGATTTAGCGGCTTCCCAGTATTTATTAGCTGCATCTTTATCAAACGTTAGATAGTCGCCAGACTCTGCACGGAAATCTTCTCCAGTCGTTGGATTTGCTGCTAATTCAGCAGGCACAAGTCCTCCTACTTTTTGAGAACCATTAGCTAAGATTTCATTAACCAATAAATCATGGTCATAAGAAGTTGCAATAGCTTTACGTAAGTTTTCATTTGCTAAGAGTGTTTCTTTGCCATCTCGTTCTTGATTCAATTGAAGATAAGACGTTCTTGCTTCTGTTTCAACTGTGTAGTCTGCATTATCTTGGTATTGTTTAGCAAATTCACCTGTTAAATTAACACGATCAATTTGACCAGAATCATATAAATTTAACGCTGTTGACGTTTCTTTAATAACCTCAACATTAATCTCTTCTAAAGCAACATTTTCAGCATCCCAATAATCTTCATTCTTTTCGTATGTCCAGTTTAGATTCGTTCCATCCCATTTAGTGAATGTGAACGGTCCATTAAAGACCATTGTTTCTGCTGAAGTTCCATAATTATCACCTTGTTCTTCTACAAATGCTTGATTTTGAGGGAAGAATGTAGGGAATGCCATTAATGAAATGAAATAAGGTACTGGCGTTTCCATTGTCACTTTCAATTCATAATCGCCTACTGCTTCTACGCCTAATGTTTCAGGATCAGCCTCACCTGAAATGATACTTGATGCATTTTTAATTCCTTCAAATAAGTAAGAATAAGAAGCAGCTGTTTCAGGATTAACAACACGTTTCCAAGCGTAAACAAAATCTTTAGCTGTTACAGGGTCACCATTTGACCAAGTTGTGTCTTCACGCAATTTAAAAGTATATTCTAAGCCGTCTTCGCTAACTGTTGCTTCATCTTCAGCTAAAGCAGGAATGGGTTGGCTGTCTTTATCAAGACGATACAAGCCTTCATTGATGTTATTAAAAACAGTAAAACTTACTGTATCTGTAGCTAGTGCTGTATCCCCAGTCGGTAATTCAGCAATTTCAACTAAATTTAATACTTGCTCTTCTGCTAAATTACCTTCACTTGAGCTTGAACTGCCTTTTTCGCTTTCTGCGTCATTTCCACAAGCTACTAATAAACCAGCTGTTAACACTAATGCACCTGATTGCCACCACTTTTTCTTTTCCATAGTTAAATCCCCCTGTTTTCTTATCCGTTTTTAATCTCTCTCTAATAAAATTAGAACTTGATAATAAATATACACATTCTTGTTCTTATTTGCAAGCTTTTTTACAAAGCTTTTTTTCAAAAAAGATTAACTTTTATTGACAACTGAATACTTTTACCTTTATGCTTATCATTAGTAAGCAACTATTAGGAGTGATACAGGATGAAAATAGAAGTATGGTCAGATTTT
>NZ_JQNF01000009.1 GCF_000745125.1 Carnobacterium jeotgali MS3 | reverse complement strand
GATTGAGAAAACGAGCGGAAACAAGTCTTATTTTAATCGTGATAGCAATAATAGTCGATTATACACAAATAGCGACGTATCGGTTTTAAAACGGGTGGTAGCGCTAAAAGTACGCCCTGATTTTTCCCTTGAAAAGTCAATTAAACAAGCATTATCAGAAAACGACGTATCGGACGTATCAGATACCGATATCCGTTTTGAGAGCGACACATCTAACGATATGCAACCGATTCAAGATGATAAAATCAAAAAATACGAGTCACTTATTAATCAACTAATTGAAAGTAACCTAAAATTGTCAGATCAATTAGAAGTTGCTATTGTAAAGTTAGAAAATCACGATAAAAAATTACTGGAACTAGAACAAAGTTCACCAGAGAAAGTAAGTATATTTAATCGTATATTCAAAAAAAAATAATTATATTAATTTAGTATGTTTTGCCAATTTTTAAACAAAGAACTCCCACCATAATAAAATGGTGGGAGTTCTTTGTTTAATGGTGATTATGTCAACAAAGTTTTAATTTACATTTAAAATATTAATTTTTTAAATTATTTCTTCTTCTTACTCTTAAAAGTTCAATTAAAGTAAGTGCTATAGCTGTATATAATCCTCCGCCGATAAAACTTTTATTTACTATATATTCTATTGAGATACCAATAAAACTAGTAAATACCATTATTAGTATGACATAAACATATGGGTGTTTCTCTGTAAATTCTTTATACTTTTTAAACATAAAATCACCTCTAACCTATATAGCTACTTTATAGCTACTTCGTTTTGTATTTAGTTGCAACATGTTTTCCTGCTGCATTATACCCTTTGCTCATATAAAATTCTACCCAGCCATTCCCGCTTGTATCCCATTTTTTTGCAACTGCAGTTCCTGGAGCATTTCCTAATTTAGTCCATTGGGCTGAATTCAGTAATCCTGTTACAGCAAGTACAGGTAATCCAATTGTTCCAGCTACCCCAGCTATTCCAGTGTAAAAAGTAGTATTAATTGCGCCTGCTAAAACTCCTCTACTAACTGATATGCGAGTGTTCGTCCAAGCTCCCCATTTAGAAACACTAGTGCTTCCAGCAGCAGCTCTTGCTGTTTTAATATTTTCTTCGTAGATTATAACCACTGGACCATCTTCTTCATATTCAATTGTAAAATTTTGAGAATTAATAGTATCATCAGAATTTTCTCCACTATCAACTATTATAGGTTCGTCAGCTTGAATATCATTTTCTAAAATGCTTTCCTCTGTAACATTAACTTCTCTAATCTCATCTTCAGAAAAAACAGAAGCACTTACATATGTAGGTAAAGCATAACTCGCTAACATACTTCCTGCTAGTAAACTAAGTACAATTTTTTTCATTATAATTTTCCTCCTATTTTGTATAAAACTTTTTATTTTTCATCATTTAGAACTACAAAACTACAATTATTCACTATACCCTCCTTTTTCTTTTTATAACTTAATTATGTTTATATTCGGCTAAAATTAAAAGAACGCTATTAGTTACATAGTAGCAACCATTAGGTGCTAAAAGGCAACTAATAGATTATAGTCAATGATCCTTACTTTCGGTATGATAGAATAAAGAAGAGCAGAAGGAGGAATAATTATGGCCTTAGGAGAACGATTGAAGGCAAGTAGAGTTAATAAGGGCTATTCGCAAGGAGATGTGGCCGATTATTTACATATTTCAAGACAGTCCATTTCAAAATGGGAAAATGGCAATAGTTACCCTGATTTAGATAATCTAGTAAAGCTAAGTACCTATTACGAAGTTTCGATTGACGAATTACTAAAAGAAAATCAGGAACTTAAAAGAAAGATTGAAGAAAATGAAGTCAAAATAGAAGAAAATGTTCAAAAATTAGATTTTATTCGTGGAAATACAGATAAAGACGAAGGTTTAATCCTGTTAATTCTTGCTTTTATAGGAAGTTTAATCCCCCCAATTGGTTTAATTCTAGCCCCTATTATTATTAAGAGAAACAAAAAAACAAACACACTCTATAAGTTTGTTTATCTAGCGTGTGTTTGTTGTATTATAATGAATGCTTATGCTCTCTACTTTACGATAGGTAATTATTTAGGTTGGGGGACCACTACCGTAGAATTAGTTGATTAATTCAATAGGTTACAATAATTTTATTATTTTGAAGTGTTGCACGAACATTCACCGGGCTGTTCAGTTTTAGCATAATCATATTTATGTAGTAAGTAGCTTGTTTAGAATTATCCACTTTTAAACTTGAATTACGAACACTTCCTATGTAATTGTTTATAGAAGGTGAGTGCGCCTTAGTAATAGAGTTTCCTTTTATATCTATTTTATAGCTTACTTTCCATTGCAGAGCTCGTTCTTTTGTGACTTTATAGGTATTATTTTTGATACTCTTGCCATAATAGAAAATTGAGGTTCTTCTTCAATGGTAATAGTGTAGGTCTCATCAGGGGAATCTCCAACTTCAAATTCTTGTAGTCCACCTTGATCTATATCGTAACTTACACTGTTCACGGGGGTAGTTAAAAGTTCTTCAGCTTGTACCTTTGTTGTACTGTTAAGAGTAAAAATAGTGAAAAAACTTAGAGCAAAAATGATTTTTTTCAAGTGAATTCCTCCAATTTTTATAATACCGGTAGTGATAAACTGATATGTATATCCTTTATTTGGGATAGTTAGCTCTTTTGTTTAATTAGTTTTTCTTCTGAAGCTGAAAATTTCGATTAAAGTAAAAAGGTTATTATTCCAATAATTGCAAAAATTAACATCGTTATTATTAGTGTAGTTAGGATTATTTTCAATTTTTTTTGTTGCATTAAATCACCTTTCTATTTCTATTTTTTTAGTCAACTAGATCTGATTTTCTCAGTAAATAATAACCAATAATAATTAGAGCGTATCCCAAGCTGATTTTTTTGTTTAATACAGTAACAATAGCTAAACAAAAAATAAGAAGAGACAAAAATTGATAGCAGCTTCTTTTAGTTATTTTTTTCATTATGATATCTCCCATAACCATTCTCCTAACCTAGTAGTTCATAATTAAATTATCTATCTTATCTTATGAAACGAAAAGAACGCAATGGTTTACATGGTAGCAACCAATGGTTGCTACCATGTAAACCATTGCGTTATAGTCATACTTCCTTACTTTCATTATGATAGATATAAGTAATAAGCAAGGAGGAATAACATTGTTATTGGGAAAAAAACTAAAAAGTAGTAGAGTTAAAAAAAAATATTCACAAAATGATGTAGCAGAACAGTTACATATTTCAAGGCAATCTATTTCCAAATGGGAAAATGACATCAGCTATCCTGAATTAGATAACCTGGTTAAATTAAGTACCTATTATCAAGTTTCAATTGACCATTTATTAAAAGAGAAGCCCTAAAAAAATAGATCTAATTCGATTGAAAAAAAATTAATTATTCATTAAGAGGTAGCTATAATAACTGAATTTATTTATACTTAAAAGAGAAAATTAACCAGAAGGAATGATTATTATGATAGGAACACTTGGAGATTCTCAGGCTAATTATAAAGCGATTATTCAGTCAGAAAAATTAAGTAATTGTAGAAAGAACGACTTACTTAGAAATGTTCTAACGGACATTGAGATTGTCTTTTTTGGAACACATGATAAGGAACAAGATCTCATCCAACAACAAGAAGAAGCTAAACAGCTTTATAATGACATTAGTATGAATTTTCTTGCTTGTTAAGATTAAAAAAAGTCGACAGTGAACCTAATCTGTCGGCTTTTTCTAGTTTAAAAGTACTAAAAACCTAGTCTGAAATTCAATAACGTCTCGCTGATTTCATCTTCATTGATTCCAATATAGCGCTTGGTAATTTTCTCGCTGCTATGACCGAATATTTCCATCAGTGTAGCTACGTCTTTGGTTTTCTTGTAATAGTGGTAACCAAACGTCTTACGTAGCGTGTGCGTCCCAATATCGTCTCTTCCTAACAGCTTAGCGACCTTTTGAAACATCTGATAGACCGTATTCACTTCCACATGGCCACCTTTGGTGCTCGGAAACAAATAATCCTCTGGTGCTAAGTCTTTCGTGTATTCTAAAATCAAGTCCTGCAGACTACTCAAATACAAAATACGCGTTTTCCCTGTTTTTTTCTCTACAATACGAGGGTTTTTGGAAGAAATCAGGTCTTGTTTCTTCAATTTTACAATATCCGACATGCGTAAACCGCTATTAATCCCGATCAAAAACAGAAAAACATCCCGATCCGCGTTTTTATTTCTTCTCAAACAGAATAAAAAGTCGTTTATTTCTTGTTGCGTTCTTAATGGTTGGACGTTGTAACTCATTTAAAAGCCCTCTCCTCTCACAAAAGTGATACATGATTTTGTTTAGTATACCATATAATCGTGTGTTGAAGGACGAACTAAAAAAAGAACCCTATTGGAATAGGATTCCGGATACACGATTTTATCCAATTTCATGTATTTAATATTTATAAAAAGCATTAGATAACTTAAAGGAACGATTGGCTATATAATTTAATTGATCTTTCCATATTGACTAAACAAAATAAGGTCACTATAACTACTGTGACCTTATAAATTAATTTAATTAGGAATAATTGAATTTATCTATTTTTGTACACTGTTAATATCCATATCTAATATTGGATATGGAAGTCAATTCTTTTAGTTTTTTAGATTGATAGTCTGATAGAGTAACTCCATCATTTCTGATTGCTTTAGAAATATCTAAGTTCATACGACTTAAAATCATAGGAATAGAAGCGCCCTTTTGTTCTAATTCTTCAAAATAATTCTCTAATACATTTTGTAGCGACTCGTTTTCTAAGTTTGTTTTTAAATCATCTAATAGATCAGTAATAATATTTGCTGCTTGTTTTGCTCGTTCATTTCCTCCGGAATACCATTTTGTTTTGCCCATAAAATATCGCTCCTTAATTATAGTCACACGTGAGTTTAGTTGCTATTGTACTTTCTTTATAGTCTATTGAAGTTAAACTATTTTTGCTAATATAGCGCAATTGTCGACACCTTAAATGGTAAGCATACTCTATTATAGTTCTGTATTAATTGTCCCTTCAATAAACTTATTTATTGATAATAAACAATTTAGAACTACTCTTTTTTTTAGTCTAGCTATTTATACATAACTTAAGTAGATTAAAAGTCATCTAATGACTCGTCAAAATGACTATTTTCAGTCAGATTATTATAAAATGCTGCATATGTACAATATACATATGGTTTTAACCATAGAAATCCGATTCCTAGAGATAGAATGCTTAAAATGCCCCAGCCAATAAAGCTTAACTGTAATACAAAGTATTCCCACTTATGGCCATCCATCATTTTTCTACTTTCTGTTATGCAATCGAGAGCAGATACTTTTCCATTTTCAGTTAGTATTTTTTGATCTTTATAAATGAAATAGGCTTGAGAATAAGATATTGTTTTTATAATTCCTGGTACGATAAAAAGAAATGCCCATAATAAGGTAAAAAATCCGGTGAAAATATAAATTAAAAACGTACCTAAAAAGTATTTTTTAGTGAATATTTGAAAAGCTTGTTTAACTGGTTCAATACGCATAGTTGGGTTTCTTAACCAATCTAAAAAAGTATATGAAATACCAACAGCAATAAACGTAGATAAGGCTCCAAAGATGGTAGACCAAAAGTCTTCAGTATATGATGACTCATACCTGTTAATATTAGTCCCTATATCAGAAAATAAACCGATTATTTGCTGAATAAAGGAATAGGATAATAAAGTAATCGCTACCCCTATTATTGTTAAAATTATTGGTATAGCACTTAATAAAATGGCTTCTTTCCATCTGCCACGTAATACCTCTTTCACCTCCGCTTTTAATTCTTTTCGACTCTTATATCTTTCCAAAAAACCATTCCTCTCGCTACTTGTTTTTACCTATCTGTTTAGATTGAAATAATAGTAGGTATAAAATATTATTTCGAAGAAAATAAGTTATCTATTATGTGTACCATTCAAGAATAACCTTTCTAACCCCCTTCTAATCGACACCTTATTATCTACCAAATAGTCCTAATTTAATAGAACTTATTGGTTTCCATAGTAGCAACCAGTGGTTGCTACTGCTATTTTAGTTATTATTTCTTTCTATAAGAAAAATAATGATTGTAAAAAAGTAACCCTGTATTAACAAGGTTCTAGATACATATTTCTATGTAAAATAATGTATTTTAGACCATAAGTACACAGGATACTTGTGTACTTATGGTCTATATTTATCAATACAAATTTTTATCTAATTTCATATATTAATTATTGCTGTACAGAAGATTGTAGCGGTTCTGTTAAAAATTCTTGTGATTCTTCGACATAAATACGGTGCCAAACCATAAAAGTTAAAGCTGTCCATATTTTACGCGAATAATCTATCTTACCTATGCGATGATTAATTAAGAGGTCTTCAATATAACCTTTATTTAATAAATGCTCTGTTTGAGATTCCCGTATAATCGTCAATGCCCAATCATACATTTCATCTTTTAACCAATGACGGATTGGAACTGGAAAACCTAATTTTTTACGGTAAATAACATTTTCTGGAACAATGCCTTCTACGGCTTTTCTTAAAATATATTTAGTCGTTCCATGAGCTAGCCTTAAATGTGCTGGTATTTCTTTAGCAATATTAAATACTTCTTTATCTAAAAATGGTGTTCTCAACTCTAAAGAATGAGCCATTGTAGTTCTATCTGCATTTAAAAGTAGATCTCCATTTAGCCAAGTATTAATATCAATTAATTGCATGCGATCCACTGGATTACGCCCTACTGTTTGCTGATAAAATGAATCAGTCACATTTTTGAACGGGTAGTTAGCATTATAATTGGTTAACAATTTTTTCTTTTCAAGCTCTTCAAAAATCTTTGCATTTCCAACGTACCGATGTTCTAAAGGAACGGTTCCTCTAAGAAGAAAACTCTTCCCTTTTACTCCATCAGGCATCAGCTGAGCTAACTGATGGATAGCTTGGTTGGTATACTTACCAGTAAGATTAAACATTCTCAACGCATGTGGTTCATTATAAATACCATACCCTCCAAATAATTCATCAGCTCCTTCACCAGATAACGCAACTTTTACATGCTTTCGAGCTAATGCTGACAAAAAGAATTGCGGCATTGCTGCAGGGTCAGCTAAAGGATCGTCCATATGCCAAACAAAACGTGGAAATTCAGCCATGAATTCTTCTACAGTAATCGTATGACTAAAGTTTTCTACTTTTAACTCTTCTGCCGTCTCTTCAGCTAAATTAATTTCATTGTATCCGTCTCTTTCAAATCCAACGGATAATGTCTTAAGCTTAGGATTAAACTCGCGTGCCATTGCTACAATGATTGACGAATCAATTCCTCCTGATAAGAAGGAACCAACTGTAACGTCTGACCTCATATGTTTTTCAACGGAATCCCATAAGCTTGTTCGAATTTCTTTTGTAAAAAAATCTTCTGATTTGTTAATGGGTGAAAAATCAGCCTGCCAATATCTCGTAATTTTTACTGTCTCATTTAATTTCTTTGTCATAAAATGACCAGGAAGTAGTTCCTTAATTGATTGGTGCATCGTTTCTGATCCTGGAACATATTGAAAAGTTAAATAATTTTGTAAAGCAATTTGATCTAATTGTCGGTCTTGAACCACTTTTAGAATAGCTTTCTTTTCAGAAGCCACATATAGGCCTTGTTCTTCTACTGCATAATAAAAAGGTTTAATCCCAAAATGATCACGAGCTCCAAAGAATGTTTTTTCTACTTTGTCCCAAATCACAAATGCAAACATTCCTCTTAATTTATCCACTACTTCTTCTTTATAGGCTGAATAAGCTGCAATGATAACTTCGGTATCACTATCCGTTTTAAATAAATACCCTTGACCACTTAGTTTTTTTCTTAACTCTATATAATTATAAATTTCCCCATTAAAAATAATCCAATACCGTTCATTTTCATAAGATAATGGTTGGTGCCCTTTTTCAATATCGATAATACTTAATCTTCTAAAACCTAAAGCAATCGTATTATCTTTATAATACCCCTCTTCATCTGGTCCTCTATGTACAATCATTTTATTCATCTCATTAATATTGTTCTCTATTGTTTTTTGTATTGCATTTTCCACATTGGAAATATACCCAACAAATCCGCACATATCAATTCTCCTCTTTTTGGGTTCCTTTTTATTGATTAGTTCTTCTAGTTAAAATTTTTTAAAGACTTTTAAACTAGCGACATTTTCGAATTTATGTATTTTTATTTTGATTAGTGAAAAATAGATTTTAATTAAGCACTATTAAAAGTCTAGTATTTTTAAATTCCACAATTGAGAGTACAGCTATTATCTTCGAATAGCAATCACTTTAAGCGATTGCAGATTGATATTTTAAGTCCTAATTTTTTGTTAAAGAACCAAAAATTAGGCATTTGTCTCATCTTTAAACCACCAACAGATAATCAGATAGAAATTATTGAGATTGTTACCATTGGTAAAAGAGAAGAAAAAAAGTATTTTTAACCGCTAAAAAAAGTATCTCTGAAATTGAAATAAAAAATCTTTTACAGATCTAATTTTAAGAGAGTCGCTCGCTTGTTTTTAGCAGCTACCTATTTTCTTCAATATATTATTTTATAGAATCTCATGTATTCATAACATGAAATTGGATGTCTAACTCTTAAACACAAGTTTAAATCATTACTATCCTCCTTAACTTAATAACTATATTCTCTCAATTTCCGCTTAAAAAGTAACGCACCTATTCGTTTACAATTAGCAACTATTGGTTTACATACACTAAAAATCAAATAAAAAAGTACTTCAGTTATAAATTTTTAAATGAAACTGTAGTTTTATCAATCCTGAATAATTCATACTTTTAATTAAAACCATGTGAAACTGCCTCACGGCAGCTTACAATTACTTTTTCATCTTCACCCGTTAAGTGATGAAAAAAGAACCCCTTTCTGCTATGGTTAAAGTGACTAAACCAACCAAAAGAAAGGAGTTCTTCTAATGACTAGCTTACACAAAAACCAAGTAAAATTCAATTCAAATATCACTATTTCTCATACAGGTGGTCAATTATCGAGTGATTCGGGTCTCGTCCTAGTGAAAGAGCTGATGAACACCTTCGGTTTTTCTGAACTGGCTAAGCAACACATTCACATTGAAGACGAACGAGCATATTTTACTCATGACAACTTATCCATACTTGAGCAGTTCATTATGCAATTAATTGCTGGTTACTCAGCTGATTCTGCAGCTAATCTCCTGAGACAAGATCCTGTGTTTAAAGCTGTTTTAGATAGGAAAGAACTCGCTTCTCAATCTTCACTTTCTCGATTTTTAGATCGACTATCTGAGGAGAATATCCATGAACTTCAAGCTTTGAACCAAGAACTTATTGATAAAGCACGCCTCATCCGTAATGATACGGAATTAATCATTGATTTAGATTCGACCCATTCAGATACATTTGGTCACCAAGAACAAACGGATTATAATACCCACTACCAAACCTATGGTTATCATCCATTGGTAGCTTTTGACGGATTGACTGGTGACTTCTTAAAAGCTGAACTACGTTCAGGAAATCAATATACATCAAAAGGCGTAAAGGAGTTTCTCACACCTTTATTAGAGCACTATAATCACTCTCTACCAAACACTGACATCTTGGTTCGTGGAGACAGCGGGTTCGCTACACCTGGTGTGTATGATTCGTGTGAATCAAAAAAGAGTCATTATGTTATTCGACTGAAGAATAATCGTAGACTAGGTCAAATAGCTGAGAAATCAGTACTTTATGGCGATAATCAAAAGTGGGAAGAACGAGAAGTTCAGTACTTCTCCACCACTTATCAAGCACAAACCTGGTCACAAAGTCGTCGCGTGTGTATACGCTCAACACGTGAAGCGGGCGAACTACTCTTTCGACATGAGTTTATCGTGACGAATCTATCAGAAAATGTTTCTCCTGATACCATCTTTTCTCTCTATGCCAAACGTGGCACAATGGAGAACTTCATTAAAGAAGCGAAAGCTGGCTTTTACTTTGACAAGACAGACAGTCCTCGCTTTTTGGAGAATCATGTCCGAATGATGCTCAGCTTGATAGCTTACAACTTAGTCAACTTCTTAAGAACGATTGGCTTTGAAGAAGTCCAAAAGGGAATGACCATTCATTCTATTCGATTGAAGTTTCTGAAAGTTGCTGGGAAATTAGTCCAAACGGGTAGACGAGTCTATCTCAAATTATCTAGTTATCATGTGTATCAGAATGAATTCTACAGGGTCTTTGCTCGCCTGAGGCGAGCCAGTCAATGGATCTAATCCAACAATCTAACGATTTTTTTACTGGGAAGTTATCCAGGGAGAAGTATGCTCAAAATGCCTTACACCCAAAATTTATTCCTCAATATTTTTGAACAGTGAATGTTTGAAGTAACTTTTTAGTCAAAATCAGTTGATAGGGATATTAGTGATACATATTTCAATAAAATGTACCAAAGAATTAAAGCTATGAATTATTCAGGTCAATACACGTTTTTAAACAATTTTATGTATTCTCATAAAATCAATAGTACCTAGTATTCGATTTCCTAAATAAGATTGTTTACACATTATCACTTATAAGTTATAATAAAAGTATGAAAAAATATAATTTCGATGTCTATGAAAAAGAAAACGGTGAAGCTCCCTTTTTGGAGTATTTAGATAGTTTAGATGTAAAATCTAGAGCTAAAGTATTAAGAGCAATAACTATTGTGGAAGATTTTGGAGTCCATTCTCCACCAGGATATATCGATCACTTAGATGATGGCATTTACGAACTTCGAGTAAAATTCTCAAGCAACATTTTTAGGTGTTTATATTTTCATTTTAGTCATAATAAATATATTATCACACATGGTTTCACGAAAAAAACACAAAAAACTCCTTCAAGAGAAATTACTAAATCCAAAGAGTATCGTAAAGACTATCTAGAAAGAAAGGGTGAAAATGATGGAAAATAAACTAAAAAGTTACTTCGACACCCAAATGGAAACACCAGAGTTTGCTGAAGCGTGGAAAGAAACTGAAGCTAGCTATCAAGCTGCAAACATTCTTTTAAGAATTAGAGAAGAAAAACATCTAACTCAATCTGAATTAGCTACTCTAACTGGAAAAAAACAATCTTATATTTCTCGAGTAGAAAAAGGGTCACAAAACATTAGTGTACAAACATTAAGTGACATCGTGGAATCTGTAGGCGGAAAACTAAAAATGGAAGTAGTCGTTTAACTTTGTCACGATTCCTAAAATAACACCTACAAAAAGTTTAATCTGATATGTAATTAAATAAGACTAGTAGTAGATAAACACAATAAAAAGGGTCATAAAACTCACATATGTTTTATGTGAGTTTTGTGACCCTTTCCTTTTCGATACACGATTATATGTAAAATAGTGTATCCTGAAATGAAGGTGAGTTTGTCACAATAAGAATTGAGTAAAACTCAAATAAAGGAGTAAAAAATGATAAATAAAGATCGTTTATTTTCTGTAGTTTTACTGAAAGAGTCTACTCTCCTTGAACAAAAAAATATGGATAATACAAAAATATTTGAGGAAAGTATAATATTACTCGAAACAGAAGAAGAATTTTTTGAAAAATAATTCTCAAGAATATTTAATTAAATACTTTAATGAAAAAATACCA
>NZ_JQNF01000008.1 GCF_000745125.1 Carnobacterium jeotgali MS3 | reverse complement strand
ATTATCTATCTTATCTTATGAAACGAAAAGAACGCAATGGTTTACATGGTAGCAACCAATGGTTGCTACCATGTAAACCATTGCGTTATAGTCATACTTCCTTACTTTCATTATGATAGATATAAGTAATAAGCAAGGAGGAATAACATTGTTATTGGGAAAAAAACTAAAAAGTAGTAGAGTTAAAAAAAAATATTCACAAAATGATGTAGCAGAACAGTTACATATTTCAAGGCAATCTATTTCCAAATGGGAAAATGACATCAGCTATCCTGAATTAGATAACCTGGTTAAATTAAGTACCTATTATCAAGTTTCAATTGACCATTTATTAAAAGAGAAGCCCTAAAAAAATAGATCTAATTCGATTGAAAAAAAATTAATTATTCATTAAGAGGTAGCTATAATAACTGAATTTATTTATACTTAAAAGAGAAAATTAACCAGAAGGAATGATTATTATGATAGGAACACTTGGAGATTCTCAGGCTAATTATAAAGCGATTATTCAGTCAGAAAAATTAAGTAATTGTAGAAAGAACGACTTACTTAGAAATGTTCTAACGGACATTGAGATTGTTTTTTTTGGAACACATGATAAGGAACAAGATCTCATCCAACAACAAGAAGAAGCTAAACAGCTTTATAATGACATTAGTATGAATTTTCTTGCTTGTTAAGATTAAAAAAAGTCGACAGTGAACCTAATCTGTCGGCTTTTTCTAGTTTAAAAGTACTAAAAACCTAGTCTGAAATTCAATAACGTCTCGCTGATTTCATCTTCATTGATTCCAATATAGCGCTTGGTAATTTTCTCGCTGCTATGACCGAATATTTCCATCAGTGTAGCTACGTCTTTGGTTTTCTTGTAATAGTGGTAACCAAACGTCTTACGTAGCGTGTGCGTCCCAATATCGTCTCTTCCTAACAGCTTAGCGACCTTTTGAAACATCTGATAGACCGTATTCACTTCCACATGGCCACCTTTGGTGCTCGGAAACAAATAATCCTCTGGTGCTAAGTCTTTCGTGTATTCTAAAATCAAGTCCTGCAGACTACTCAAATACAAAATACGCGTTTTCCCTGTTTTTTTCTCTACAATACGAGGGTTTTTGGAAGAAATCAGGTCTTGTTTCTTCAATTTTACAATATCCGACATGCGTAAACCGCTATTAATCCCGATCAAAAACAGAAAAACATCCCGATCCGCGTTTTTATTTCTTCTCAAACAGAATAAAAAGTCGTTTATTTCTTGTTGCGTTCTTAATGGTTGGACGTTGTAACTCATTTAAAAGCCCTCTCCTCTCACAAAAGTGATACATGATTTTGTTTAGTATACCATATAATCGTGTGTTGAAGGACGAACTAAAAAAAGAACCCTATTGGAATAGGATTCCGGATACACGATTTTATCCAATTTCATGTATTTAATATTTATAAAAAGCATTAGATAACTTAAAGGAACGATTGGCTATATAATTTAATTGATCTTTCCATATTGACTAAACAAAATAAGGTCACTATAACTACTGTGACCTTATAAATTAATTTAATTAGGAATAATTGAATTTATCTATTTTTGTACACTGTTAATATCCATATCTAATATTGGATATGGAAGTCAATTCTTTTAGTTTTTTAGATTGATAGTCTGATAGAGTAACTCCATCATTTCTGATTGCTTTAGAAATATCTAAGTTCATACGACTTAAAATCATAGGAATAGAAGCGCCCTTTTGTTCTAATTCTTCAAAATAATTCTCTAATACATTTTGTAGCGACTCGTTTTCTAAGTTTGTTTTTAAATCATCTAATAGATCAGTAATAATATTTGCTGCTTGTTTTGCTCGTTCATTTCCTCCGGAATACCATTTTGTTTTGCCCATAAAATATCGCTCCTTAATTATAGTCACACGTGAGTTTAGTTGCTATTGTACTTTCTTTATAGTCTATTGAAGTTAAACTATTTTTGCTAATATAGCGCAATTGTCGACACCTTAAATGGTAAGCATACTCTATTATAGTTCTGTATTAATTGTCCCTTCAATAAACTTATTTATTGATAATAAACAATTTAGAACTACTCTTTTTTTTAGTCTAGCTATTTATACATAACTTAAGTAGATTAAAAGTCATCTAATGACTCGTCAAAATGACTATTTTCAGTCAGATTATTATAAAATGCTGCATATGTACAATATACATATGGTTTTAACCATAGAAATCCGATTCCTAGAGATAGAATGCTTAAAATGCCCCAGCCAATAAAGCTTAACTGTAATACAAAGTATTCCCACTTATGGCCATCCATCATTTTTCTACTTTCTGTTATGCAATCGAGAGCAGATACTTTTCCATTTTCAGTTAGTATTTTTTGATCTTTATAAATGAAATAGGCTTGAGAATAAGATATTGTTTTTATAATTCCTGGTACGATAAAAAGAAATGCCCATAATAAGGTAAAAAATCCGGTGAAAATATAAATTAAAAACGTACCTAAAAAGTATTTTTTAGTGAATATTTGAAAAGCTTGTTTAACTGGTTCAATACGCATAGTTGGGTTTCTTAACCAATCTAAAAAAGTATATGAAATACCAACAGCAATAAACGTAGATAAGGCTCCAAAGATGGTAGACCAAAAGTCTTCAGTATATGATGACTCATACCTGTTAATATTAGTCCCTATATCAGAAAATAAACCGATTATTTGCTGAATAAAGGAATAGGATAATAAAGTAATCGCTACCCCTATTATTGTTAAAATTATTGGTATAGCACTTAATAAAATGGCTTCTTTCCATCTGCCACGTAATACCTCTTTCACCTCCGCTTTTAATTCTTTTCGACTCTTATATCTTTCCAAAAAACCATTCCTCTCGCTACTTGTTTTTACCTATCTGTTTAGATTGAAATAATAGTAGGTATAAAATATTATTTCGAAGAAAATAAGTTATCTATTATGTGTACCATTCAAGAATAACCTTTCTAACCCCCTTCTAATCGACACCTTATTATCTACCAAATAGTCCTAATTTAATAGAACTTATTGGTTTCCATAGTAGCAACCAGTGGTTGCTACTGCTATTTTAGTTATTATTTCTTTCTATAAGAAAAATAATGATTGTAAAAAAGTAACCCTGTATTAACAAGGTTCTAGATACATATTTCTATGTAAAATAATGTATTTTAGACCATAAGTACACAGGATACTTGTGTACTTATGGTCTATATTTATCAATACAAATTTTTATCTAATTTCATATATTAATTATTGCTGTACAGAAGATTGTAGCGGTTCTGTTAAAAATTCTTGTGATTCTTCGACATAAATACGGTGCCAAACCATAAAAGTTAAAGCTGTCCATATTTTACGCGAATAATCTATCTTACCTATGCGATGATTAATTAAGAGGTCTTCAATATAACCTTTATTTAATAAATGCTCTGTTTGAGATTCCCGTATAATCGTCAATGCCCAATCATACATTTCATCTTTTAACCAATGACGGATTGGAACTGGAAAACCTAATTTTTTACGGTAAATAACATTTTCTGGAACAATGCCTTCTACGGCTTTTCTTAAAATATATTTAGTCGTTCCATGAGCTAGCCTTAAATGTGCTGGTATTTCTTTAGCAATATTAAATACTTCTTTATCTAAAAATGGTGTTCTCAACTCTAAAGAATGAGCCATTGTAGTTCTATCTGCATTTAAAAGTAGATCTCCATTTAGCCAAGTATTAATATCAATTAATTGCATGCGATCCACTGGATTACGCCCTACTGTTTGCTGATAAAATGAATCAGTCACATTTTTGAACGGGTAGTTAGCATTATAATTGGTTAACAATTTTTTCTTTTCAAGCTCTTCAAAAATCTTTGCATTTCCAACGTACCGATGTTCTAAAGGAACGGTTCCTCTAAGAAGAAAACTCTTCCCTTTTACTCCATCAGGCATCAGCTGAGCTAACTGATGGATAGCTTGGTTGGTATACTTACCAGTAAGATTAAACATTCTCAACGCATGTGGTTCATTATAAATACCATACCCTCCAAATAATTCATCAGCTCCTTCACCAGATAACGCAACTTTTACATGCTTTCGAGCTAATGCTGACAAAAAGAATTGCGGCATTGCTGCAGGGTCAGCTAAAGGATCGTCCATATGCCAAACAAAACGTGGAAATTCAGCCATGAATTCTTCTACAGTAATCGTATGACTAAAGTTTTCTACTTTTAACTCTTCTGCCGTCTCTTCAGCTAAATTAATTTCATTGTATCCGTCTCTTTCAAATCCAACGGATAATGTCTTAAGCTTAGGATTAAACTCGCGTGCCATTGCTACAATGATTGACGAATCAATTCCTCCTGATAAGAAGGAACCAACTGTAACGTCTGACCTCATATGTTTTTCAACGGAATCCCATAAGCTTGTTCGAATTTCTTTTGTAAAAAAATCTTCTGATTTGTTAATGGGTGAAAAATCAGCCTGCCAATATCTCGTAATTTTTACTGTCTCATTTAATTTCTTTGTCATAAAATGACCAGGAAGTAGTTCCTTAATTGATTGGTGCATCGTTTCTGATCCTGGAACATATTGAAAAGTTAAATAATTTTGTAAAGCAATTTGATCTAATTGTCGGTCTTGAACCACTTTTAGAATAGCTTTCTTTTCAGAAGCCACATATAGGCCTTGTTCTTCTACTGCATAATAAAAAGGTTTAATCCCAAAATGATCACGAGCTCCAAAGAATGTTTTTTCTACTTTGTCCCAAATCACAAATGCAAACATTCCTCTTAATTTATCCACTACTTCTTCTTTATAGGCTGAATAAGCTGCAATGATAACTTCGGTATCACTATCCGTTTTAAATAAATACCCTTGACCACTTAGTTTTTTTCTTAACTCTATATAATTATAAATTTCCCCATTAAAAATAATCCAATACCGTTCATTTTCATAAGATAATGGTTGGTGCCCTTTTTCAATATCGATAATACTTAATCTTCTAAAACCTAAAGCAATCGTATTATCTTTATAATACCCCTCTTCATCTGGTCCTCTATGTACAATCATTTTATTCATCTCATTAATATTGTTCTCTATTGTTTTTTGTATTGCATTTTCCACATTGGAAATATACCCAACAAATCCGCACATATCAATTCTCCTCTTTTTGGGTTCCTTTTTATTGATTAGTTCTTCTAGTTAAAATTTTTTAAAGACTTTTAAACTAGCGACATTTTCGAATTTATGTATTTTTATTTTGATTAGTGAAAAATAGATTTTAATTAAGCACTATTAAAAGTCTAGTATTTTTAAATTCCACAATTGAGAGTACAGCTATTATCTTCGAATAGCAATCACTTTAAGCGATTGCAGATTGATATTTTAAGTCCTAATTTTTTGTTAAAGAACCAAAAATTAGGCATTTGTCTCATCTTTAAACCACCAACAGATAATCAGATAGAAATTATTGAGATTGTTACCATTGGTAAAAGAGAAGAAAAAAAGTATTTTTAACCGCTAAAAAAAGTATCTCTGAAATTGAAATAAAAAATCTTTTACAGATCTAATTTTAAGAGAGTCGCTCGCTTGTTTTTAGCAGCTACCTATTTTCTTCAATATATTATTTTATAGAATCTCATGTATTCATAACATGAAATTGGATGTCTAACTCTTAAACACAAGTTTAAATCATTACTATCCTCCTTAACTTAATAACTATATTCTCTCAATTTCCGCTTAAAAAGTAACGCACCTATTCGTTTACAATTAGCAACTATTGGTTTACATACACTAAAAATCAAATAAAAAAGTACTTCAGTTATAAATTTTTAAATGAAACTGTAGTTTTATCAATCCTGAATAATTCATACTTTTAATTAAAACCATGTGAAACTGCCTCACGGCAGCTTACAATTACTTTTTCATCTTCACCCGTTAAGTGATGAAAAAAGAACCCCTTTCTGCTATGGTTAAAGTGACTAAACCAACCAAAAGAAAGGAGTTCTTCTAATGACTAGCTTACACAAAAACCAAGTAAAATTCAATTCAAATATCACTATTTCTCATACAGGTGGTCAATTATCGAGTGATTCGGGTCTCGTCCTAGTGAAAGAGCTGATGAACACCTTCGGTTTTTCTGAACTGGCTAAGCAACACATTCACATTGAAGACGAACGAGCATATTTTACTCATGACAACTTATCCATACTTGAGCAGTTCATTATGCAATTAATTGCTGGTTACTCAGCTGATTCTGCAGCTAATCTCCTGAGACAAGATCCTGTGTTTAAAGCTGTTTTAGATAGGAAAGAACTCGCTTCTCAATCTTCACTTTCTCGATTTTTAGATCGACTATCTGAGGAGAATATCCATGAACTTCAAGCTTTGAACCAAGAACTTATTGATAAAGCACGCCTCATCCGTAATGATACGGAATTAATCATTGATTTAGATTCGACCCATTCAGATACATTTGGTCACCAAGAACAAACGGATTATAATACCCACTACCAAACCTATGGTTATCATCCATTGGTAGCTTTTGACGGATTGACTGGTGACTTCTTAAAAGCTGAACTACGTTCAGGAAATCAATATACATCAAAAGGCGTAAAGGAGTTTCTCACACCTTTATTAGAGCACTATAATCACTCTCTACCAAACACTGACATCTTGGTTCGTGGAGACAGCGGGTTCGCTACACCTGGTGTGTATGATTCGTGTGAATCAAAAAAGAGTCATTATGTTATTCGACTGAAGAATAATCGTAGACTAGGTCAAATAGCTGAGAAATCAGTACTTTATGGCGATAATCAAAAGTGGGAAGAACGAGAAGTTCAGTACTTCTCCACCACTTATCAAGCACAAACCTGGTCACAAAGTCGTCGCGTGTGTATACGCTCAACACGTGAAGCGGGCGAACTACTCTTTCGACATGAGTTTATCGTGACGAATCTATCAGAAAATGTTTCTCCTGATACCATCTTTTCTCTCTATGCCAAACGTGGCACAATGGAGAACTTCATTAAAGAAGCGAAAGCTGGCTTTTACTTTGACAAGACAGACAGTCCTCGCTTTTTGGAGAATCATGTCCGAATGATGCTCAGCTTGATAGCTTACAACTTAGTCAACTTCTTAAGAACGATTGGCTTTGAAGAAGTCCAAAAGGGAATGACCATTCATTCTATTCGATTGAAGTTTCTGAAAGTTGCTGGGAAATTAGTCCAAACGGGTAGACGAGTCTATCTCAAATTATCTAGTTATCATGTGTATCAGAATGAATTCTACAGGGTCTTTGCTCGCCTGAGGCGAGCCAGTCAATGGATCTAATCCAACAATCTAACGATTTTTTTACTGGGAAGTTATCCAGGGAGAAGTATGCTCAAAATGCCTTACACCCAAAATTTATTCCTCAATATTTTTGAACAGTGAATGTTTGAAGTAACTTTTTAGTCAAAATCAGTTGATAGGGATATTAGTGATACATATTTCAATAAAATGTACCAAAGAATTAAAGCTATGAATTATTCAGGTCAATACACGTTTTTAAACAATTTTATGTATTCTCATAAAATCAATAGTACCTAGTATTCGATTTCCTAAATAAGATTGTTTACACATTATCACTTATAAGTTATAATAAAAGTATGAAAAAATATAATTTCGATGTCTATGAAAAAGAAAACGGTGAAGCTCCCTTTTTGGAGTATTTAGATAGTTTAGATGTAAAATCTAGAGCTAAAGTATTAAGAGCAATAACTATTGTGGAAGATTTTGGAGTCCATTCTCCACCAGGATATATCGATCACTTAGATGATGGCATTTACGAACTTCGAGTAAAATTCTCAAGCAACATTTTTAGGTGTTTATATTTTCATTTTAGTCATAATAAATATATTATCACACATGGTTTCACGAAAAAAACACAAAAAACTCCTTCAAGAGAAATTACTAAATCCAAAGAGTATCGTAAAGACTATCTAGAAAGAAAGGGTGAAAATGATGGAAAATAAACTAAAAAGTTACTTCGACACCCAAATGGAAACACCAGAGTTTGCTGAAGCGTGGAAAGAAACTGAAGCTAGCTATCAAGCTGCAAACATTCTTTTAAGAATTAGAGAAGAAAAACATCTAACTCAATCTGAATTAGCTACTCTAACTGGAAAAAAACAATCTTATATTTCTCGAGTAGAAAAAGGGTCACAAAACATTAGTGTACAAACATTAAGTGACATCGTGGAATCTGTAGGCGGAAAACTAAAAATGGAAGTAGTCGTTTAACTTTGTCACGATTCCTAAAATAACACCTACAAAAAGTTTAATCTGATATGTAATTAAATAAGACTAGTAGTAGATAAACACAATAAAAAGGGTCATAAAACTCACATATGTTTTATGTGAGTTTTGTGACCCTTTCCTTTTCGATACACGATTATATGTAAAATAGTGTATCCTGAAATGAAGGTGAGTTTGTCACAATAAGAATTGAGTAAAACTCAAATAAAGGAGTAAAAAATGATAAATAAAGATCGTTTATTTTCTGTAGTTTTACTGAAAGAGTCTACTCTCCTTGAACAAAAAAATATGGATAATACAAAAATATTTGAGGAAAGTATAATATTACTCGAAACAGAAGAAGAATTTTTTGAAAATAATTCTCAAGAATATTTAATTAAATACTTTAATGAAAAAATACCACCACTAGAATATGATAATAGTTATGGAGAAACAATTCGAAGTAGTATTGTTTTGACCGTAGATTATTTTGAAATTATAGACTCAATTGGAGCAAATGACTTTACAGAAGTTTTTAGTAGAACATTTATCGAAAAAATCGGGACAACTGTAGAAAATATTATAGATAAATATTATGATGGTTTTGTATTTAAAAAATAATTTAATTTTTAAACTATTGATTTAATAAGACTCTAGATACATTAATTTATCCAATTTCATGTATTGATTTTTAAATTAACTAAAATGGTTTATATGTCTCAAATTAATAATCATAATCAAAGTTTATAATGGAAAAATATACTCTTTTTACAAAACAGATCATTTGTTTTATGCTTAGAAAAGTAGTACTAAAATAATTAAATTGGAGGTCATTAAGTGAAAAACACCCTATCTTTTGGGCTATCTACACTATTAAGCATAAGTTATTTGATTTTCTATAAATCATTAACTCCATTACTAGATTTAATTCTATTTATTTTTATAGTGATTTTCATAGTTTTTTCTTATAGCCAAGCTGTTGATACTAATAACCATTACATAAAACTAGGTCTATTAATATTAATTGTAGGTATTATTTTAATACCTAAGCTATTTCTTTCTTTTGAAACAAATATATTCTCTCAAATTGTGTGGACAGCTATTATTTTCATATTGTTCAAAAAAGAAATAACAAAAGAAATTAAAGGGATAAATAAAAACTAGTTTGAAAAGGCTATAGATACATGATTCTATCTAATCTCATGTATTATTTTCTTTATTTATTAATTTATTTGTAATAGTTGAGCGATTATATCTGAACTACCTGGCAATAACATAATTAACGAAATGACAACAAATAAAACTCCGATAATAAGCAAACAAAAAAAGGACTAGAAATCAGTCCTTTTTCATTTATTATTTAATTTTTAGGCATTTTATTATCATCGAAGTAACTATAAAACTGAGATTTATCACCGTAGTTAGCTTTATATAAACCATTCAAACCAGCTCTTTGACCAATAACCCCAAGATCAGCAATTAAATTATTTTCATCCTTAGGAAAATAAAGTTTCCCTTTAAGACCAGTGCTATATATATAATTAACCAAACGTTGAACAAGCGCTTCTGGGTTACTTACAGTATCGATTTTTAGATACACTTGGTATAAAACGTCAATGATATCTAGTAATTCAGGACTGGAATTAGTGCGTTTTGATAGTTTATTATATAAATCATGAATAAGCTCTTTACTTTTTTCTGAATCACTCATATTTAACCACTCACACTTCCAAAAAGATTATCTCCCCAACGTTTAGTTCCTTCAGTCAAAGCCTGCCCCCAATTGACAGAACATTTTGTTTTAGTACATGAAACACCATTCCCATTCATAAAAATAACCTCCTTAACAAATTTAAAACAATTATATGTTATCAAATATTATACCATTTCTCTTTATATTCTATATCAATATAATTTACATAAAATAAAAACACAAAAGCCCATTTTTTAAAGGTTCTGTATACACTATTATAAGCAATTTCATGTGTTGTAAATGGTGTTTTTTTTTAAATATTCTAATTTTCCGCATTAGTTTAAATAATAGCAACCAATGGTTGCTGCTATGTAAACTAATCCGTTCTTTTCTAATATGTCAATTCAGTAAATAATTAGAAATACCCATTAGAGGACGGCTTGATTAAAGAGATACGTGTCCGAATATCAGTGGGATAATATATTTTAATTTAAATTACAGATAGGAGACAAACTGATTATGGATAAAAAAACAGACAAACTTTTAAGAATATGTGTGTTAACTATAATGGGTTAACATTAATAGTGTCTAGATAAAGAAAAGAGGCGGTATCATTGTTTTTATATCAACCATTTTACGCGGTTTTATTAGGGATTTTTTATGTTGGAAGTATTTATTTATTAGTTAGAAAAGAAAAAAAGTATATTAATTATAGTCTTACTATATTGGCATGTATTCTTCAGTTATCATTTTTGTTTATCTGGTTCAGAGAATCTATCTTTTTAATGACTACCCAAAATGTAGGATTTCAAACATATGAACATTTTTCCAGATTTGTGACTACTTCCTATTTTGTATTGTTTATACCTCAGTTAGTTGTTTTTGCATGGTATGGAATAAAAAAAATAGGCGCTCAAGATCAATTCCTCTTATTGAAAAGAATATTCCAATTTTTTTATGTAGGTGCATTAGTTGGAATTTTAATATTGGGACAACTTGTTTTTGAAATTTTATATTATGGATTTGCTCCTTAAGGCATACT
The DNA here is from genome assembly GCF_000745125.1 of Carnobacterium jeotgali MS3. Classification (GTDB taxonomy): domain Bacteria; phylum Bacillota; class Bacilli; order Lactobacillales; family Carnobacteriaceae; genus Carnobacterium_B; species Carnobacterium_B jeotgali. Next base: position 1,129 of record NZ_JQNF01000008.1, on the reverse strand, counting down.
ACTATCAAAAAAACTTAGTAATACAGGTTCTAAATACATTCATTCAAGCAAATTTATGCATGTATTAAAATTATTGATAATAGAATTAAGATTTTATCATTCTAATAAATACTTTTTTTATTGTTATAGCCTTATTTATGGGAGGTTTTTAAATGAAAAATAGAAGGAATTTAATTATTTTTTTCCTAGGATTTGTAATAGGAGGGATTATTTATATACTAGTATCATTATTACCTGTTTTAAATTGAAAAGGAGGGTTTATTTTGATAAATTACATAGTTTATCTTCTTGTTATACTAATGATAAGTTGGGATTTAGCTAGTATTTTCAAAGTTTTGTCAGGAAAATACACTTCTGTTTTTGTGCGTTATTTCACTGTGGCTTCTGCCTTTCAAGATCAACTCAAAAAATTATCTGAAAATAAAGAAAAAGAGAAAAATTTAAATCATTAGTCATTTCAAACGAAATTTTACATATTTTAATTATTTTAATTTTGCTAGGTGGCTCTTTATCAAATCGTATTCCCAACATAGTATGGATTTGTCTTTTCTCTTATCATGCTATCTCCATGGTCATTCGTTACATTACCCGAAAGTTGTTGGAAAGTGATTCTTAAATAAATAGAAAAGTTCCTACAATCAGACTAAAGAGACAGATTGTGAGGAACTTTTTCTATTAACTATACAAATTTAACTTCAATAACTTTATCAAATGCTTTCGCGATATCATTCATCGTCTTAAACGTCACATTCATATTTCCGTTTTCAATACGTGCAATCGTAGATTGCGGCTTTTCAACTTTTTCGGCCAATTGTCTTTGGGTCAATCCTTCGGTTTCTCTCAACGTTCTTAAAGCAACAGCGACTTCTAAGCGTTCACTTTCACCCACAAAGGCTTCGTCAAAACTTTTATCTTTTGCACGTCGACGAGAAATGTAGCTACTTACTGTACTTGTCTCCATTCGTTATTCCTCCATAAATTTTTTTCGGATCTCACGCGCCCGTTTTTTCTCATTTTCGGTGTTTTATCAGTTTTATTCGTAAAACCATGCGTAATAACATACCGGTTATCAACCACATGAAAATAAAATACCCGTTGGATATTTGAACTTACTTTTGAGCGAAGCTCA
>NZ_JQNF01000007.1 GCF_000745125.1 Carnobacterium jeotgali MS3 | reverse complement strand
CGTATATGATAGAGGATAAAGTATAAAAAAAGAGGGCATTTCAATAAAAAAATAGTTTAATAGCTGCTTTTTAATTGAAATGCCTGTATATTTTAAAAAAGCAAGTATTTAGTATTGACGAAAAAGAAAATTCTTGGTATATTAGAACACGTTGTTACAGAATGTAGCAATGATAAAAAAGAAATTCGAAAAAATGTTGACAAGTGTAATAAAGAAATGTTATTATACTGAAGTCATCAGAAATACATTGTAGCGGTTACATGAATAATTATACATTACAACAAATAATTATTTAAAAACTGTTGACAACTTATTTTGAAGGTGATATACTTCAGTAGTTGTCAGATGAACAGATTGACCTTTGAAAACTAAACAAAGTAAGACGAACCAAATGTGAGGGTGACTCAGCAGTGCTGAGTCAACAGTAACAAAATAGTGAATAATTATTCGCTAGCAATTCAATAATGAGCTTCAAGCATCATTTTATATGAGAGTTTGATCCTGGCTCAGGACGAACGCTGGCGGCATGCCTAATACATGCAAGTCGAACGCTTTAATTTCACCGGGTGCTTGCACCCATCGAAGTTAAGGAGTGGCGGACGGGTGAGTAACACGTGGGTAACCTGCCCATAAGAGGGGGATAACATTCGGAAACGGATGCTAATACCGCATATTTCTAATCGTCTCCTGACGAATGGAAGAAAGGTGGCTTCGGCTACCGCTTATGGATGGACCCGCGGCGTATTAGCTAGTTGGTGAGGTAATGGCTCACCAAGGCGATGATACGTAGCCGACCTGAGAGGGTGATCGGCCACACTGGGACTGAGACACGGCCCAGACTTCCTACGGGAGGCAGCAGTAGGGAATCTTCCGCAATGGACGAAAGTCTGACGGAGCAATGCCGCGTGAGTGAAGAAGGTTTTCGGATCGTAAAACTCTGTTGTTAGAGAAGAACAAGGATGAGAGTAACTGCTCATCCCCTGACGGTATCTAACCAGAAAGCCACGGCTAACTACGTGCCAGCAGCCGCGGTAATACGTAGGTGGCAAGCGTTGTCCGGATTTATTGGGCGTAAAGCGAGCGCAGGCGGTTCTTTAAGTCTGATGTGAAAGCCCCCGGCTCAACCGGGGAGGGTCATTGGAAACTGGAGAACTTGAGTGCAGAAGAGGAGAGTGGAATTCCACGTGTAGCGGTGAAATGCGTAGATATGTGGAGGAACACCAGTGGCGAAGGCGACTCTCTGGTCTGTAACTGACGCTGAGGCTCGAAAGCGTGGGGAGCAAACAGGATTAGATACCCTGGTAGTCCACGCCGTAAACGATGAGTGCTAAGTGTTGGAGGGTTTCCGCCCTTCAGTGCTGCAGCTAACGCATTAAGCACTCCGCCTGGGGAGTACGACCGCAAGGTTGAAACTCAAAGGAATTGACGGGGACCCGCACAAGCGGTGGAGCATGTGGTTTAATTCGAAGCAACGCGAAGAACCTTACCAGGTCTTGACATCCTTTGACAATCCTAGAGATAGGACTTTCCCTTCGGGGACAAAGTGACAGGTGGTGCATGGTTGTCGTCAGCTCGTGTCGTGAGATGTTGGGTTAAGTCCCGCAACGAGCGCAACCCCTATTATTAGTTGCCAGCATTCAGTTGGGCACTCTAGTGAGACTGCCGGTGATAAACCGGAGGAAGGTGGGGATGACGTCAAATCATCATGCCCCTTATGACCTGGGCTACACACGTGCTACAATGGATGGTACAACGAGTCGCAAGGTCGCGAGGCCAAGCTAATCTCTTAAAGCCATTCTCAGTTCGGATTGCAGGCTGCAACTCGCCTGCATGAAGCCGGAATCGCTAGTAATCGCGGATCAGCACGCCGCGGTGAATACGTTCCCGGGTCTTGTACACACCGCCCGTCACACCACGAGAGTTTGTAACACCCGAAGTCGGTGAGGTAACCCTTTTGGGAGCCAGCCGCCTAAGGTGGGACAGATAATTGGGGTGAAGTCGTAACAAGGTAGCCGTATCGGAAGGTGCGGCTGGATCACCTCCTTTCTAAGGAAACTAACGGAAACCCACACATTCGTACTTACTTTGTTTAGTTTTGAGAGGTCAATGATCTTTCTTCTATAATAATAATAAAATAAATGCTCTTGGGGCCTTAGCTCAGCTGGGAGAGCGCCTGCCTTGCACGCAGGAGGTCAGCGGTTCGATCCCGCTAGGCTCCATTGCAACTTTAGTTGCGAAAATTTAAGTTGTTCTTTGAAAACTGGATAAAGTTAAAAATTGTAATTCAAGTAAGAAACCAGAAACACACCGAAAATTTTTAAAAGTAAGTTTTTAAGGTTCTCATCGAAAGATGAGTATTGAAAATTAACGATTAACCATAGGTTAAGTTAATAAGGGCGCACGGTGAATGCCTTGGCACTAGGAGCCGATGAAGGACGGGACTAACGCCGATATGCTTTGGGGAGCTGTAAGTGAGCTTTGATCCAAAGATTTCCGAATGGGGGAACCCAGCATCTTTTATAGGATGTTACTGCTGACTGAATACATAGGTCAGTAGAGGTAGACGCAGAGAACTGAAACATCTAAGTACCTGCAGGAAGAGAAAGAAAAATCGATTCCCTGAGTAGCGGCGAGCGAAACGGGAATAGCCCAAACCAGAAAGCTTGCTTTCTGGGGTTGTAGGACTGAACACATAGAGTCATAAATGATTTTGGTAGGAGAAGCGACCTGGAAAGGTCTGCCGAAGAAGGTAAAAGCCATGTATCCGAAACCAAATTCACTCTGATCAGTATCCTGAGTACGGCGGAACACGAGAAATTCCGTCGGAATCCGGGAGGACCATCTCCCAAGGCTAAATACTCCCTAGTGACCGATAGTGAACCAGTACCGTGAGGGAAAGGTGAAAAGAACCTCGGAAGAGGAGTGAAATAGCCCCTGAAACCGTGTGCCTACAAATAGTTAAAGCCCGTTAATGGGTGATAGCGTGCCTTTTGTAGAATGAACCGGCGAGTTACGATCCCATGCGAGGTTAAGTTGATGAGACGGAGCCGCAGCGAAAGCGAGTCTGAATAGGGCGAATGAGTATGTGGTCGTAGACCCGAAACCAAGTGATCTACCCATGTCCAGGTTGAAGGTGCGGTAATACGCACTGGAGGACCGAACCCACGTATGTTGAAAAATGCGGGGATGAGGTGTGGGTAGCGGAGAAATTCCAATCGAACTTGGAGATAGCTGGTTCTCTCCGAAATAGCTTTAGGGCTAGCCTCGGAATTAGAATCATGGAGGTAGAGCAACTGTTTGGACTAGGGGCCCTTCTCGGGTTACCGAATTCAGATAAACTCCGAATGCCATTGATTTATATCCGGGAGTCAGACTGCGAGTGATAAGATCCGTAGTCGAAAGGGAAACAGCCCAGACCACCAGCTAAGGTCCCAAAGTTTATGTTAAGTGGAAAAGGATGTGGAGTTGCTTAGACAACTAGGATGTTGGCTCAGAAGCAGCCATCATTTAAAGAGTGCGTAATAGCTCACTAGTCGAGTGACCCTGCGCCGAAAATTTACCGGGGCTAAACATAACACCGAAGCTGTGGATAGAACCATTGGTTCTATGGTAGGAGAGCGTTCTAAGGGCGTTGAAGCTAGATCGTGAGGACTAGTGGAGCGCTTAGAAGTGAGAATGCCGGTATGAGTAGCGAAAGACGGGTGAGAATCCCGTCCACCGAATGACTAAGGTTTCCTGGGGAAGGCTCGTCCTCCCAGGGTTAGTCGGGACCTAAGTCGAGGCCGAATGGCGTAGACGATGGACAACAGGTTGAGATTCCTGTACCAGTTTGTTTTGTTTGAACAATGGAGGGACACAGTAGGCTAAGGAATACGCGCTGTTGGATATGCGCGTCCAAGCAACAAGTTTTGAAGTGAGTCAAATGCTTGCTTCTTTAAGAACAAGTTGTGATGGGGAGGGAAATTAAGTACCGAAGTTCCCGATGTCACACTGTCAAGAAAAGCTTCTAGTTAGAAACAAACTGCCCGTACCGCAAACCGACACAGGTAGTCGAGGAGAGAATCCTAAGGTGTGCGAGAGAACTCTCGTTAAGGAACTCGGCAAAATGACCCCGTAACTTCGGGAGAAGGGGTGCTGACCAATTGGTCAGCCGCAGTGAATAGGCCCAGGCGACTGTTTATCAAAAACACAGGTCTCTGCAAAATCGTAAGATGACGTATAGGGGCTGACGCCTGCCCGGTGCTGGAAGGTTAAGAGGATGGGTTAGCTCTCGGGCGAAGCTCAGAATTGAAGCCCCAGTAAACGGCGGCCGTAACTATAACGGTCCTAAGGTAGCGAAATTCCTTGTCGGGTAAGTTCCGACCCGCACGAAAGGCGTAACGATCTGGGCACTGTCTCAACGAGAGACTCGGTGAAATTATAGTACCTGTGAAGATGCAGGTTACCCGCGACAGGACGGAAAGACCCCATGGAGCTTTACTGCAGTTTGATATTGAGTGTTTGTACAGCTTGTACAGGATAGGTAGGAGCCAATGAAGCCAGGACGCCAGTCTTGGTGGAGGCGTTGGTGGGATACTACCCTTGCTGTATGACCACTCTAACCCACAGCCCTTATCGGGCTGGGAGACAGTGTCTGACGGGCAGTTTGACTGGGGCGGTCGCCTCCTAAAGTGTAACGGAGGCGCCCAAAGGTTCCCTCAGAATGGTTGGAAATCATTCGCAGAGTGTAAAGGCATAAGGGAGCTTGACTGCGAGACCTACAAGTCGAGCAGGGACGAAAGTCGGGCTTAGTGATCCGGTGGTTCCGCATGGAAGGGCCATCGCTCAACGGATAAAAGCTACCCTGGGGATAACAGGCTTATCTCCCCCAAGAGTCCACATCGACGGGGAGGTTTGGCACCTCGATGTCGGCTCATCGCATCCTGGGGCTGTAGTCGGTCCCAAGGGTTGGGCTGTTCGCCCATTAAAGCGGTACGCGAGCTGGGTTCAGAACGTCGTGAGACAGTTCGGTCCCTATCCGTCGCGGGCGTAGGAAATTTGAGAGGAGCTGTCCTTAGTACGAGAGGACCGGGATGGACACACCTCTGGTGTACCAGTTGTTCTGCCAAGGGCATTGCTGGGTAGCTATGTGTGGACGGGATAAACGCTGAAAGCATCTAAGCGTGAAGCCCCCCTCAAGATGAGATTTCCCATCACGTAAGTGAGTAAGACCCCTGAGAGATGATCAGGTAGATAGGTTGGAAGTGGAAGTCTAGCGATAGATGGAGCGGACCAATACTAATCGGTCGAGGACTTAACCAAATTTTTTAAACGGTGTAAGATGGTTTCAGAACGAAAAATGATTTTTAACTTATCCAGTTTTGAGAGAACAACGTTCTCTTGATTGAAATTGTGTGGTGATGATGGCAAGAAGGTCACACCTGTTCCCATGCCGAACACAGAAGTTAAGCTTCTTAGCGCCGATGGTAGTGAAGGGTTTCCCTTTGTGAGAGTAGGACGTTGCCACGCAGATTCAATTATTCCGCAATAGCTCAGTTGGTAGTAGCGCATGACTGTTAATCATGATGTCGTAGGTTCGAGTCCTACTTGCGGAGTCTTTTTTTTTTGCAAATAATTAATAGTATAATTGAGTAATGCCGCTTTAGCTCAGTTGGTAGAGCGCTTCCATGGTAAGGAAGAGGTCGCCGGTTCAAATCCGGCAAGTGGCTTACAGAAATAGAAAGAGACCTTGAAATTCTAAGGTCTTTTTTTTGTTTTCTAAATAAATTTTTCTGGAATATCTCAGGTTAGATTAATAATCATTATTAATTCTTTTATGATCAATTCTTTTTTTGATAATAAAGTGTAGGAAATCGCGCTCTTTGAGTCTAATGGAGAGTACTGATATACTTAACAGAATAGAAAAAAGTCAAAGAGAGGAAGATTGATGTGAAGGCTCTAATCCATGAAAAAACTCCAGGTATAAAAGGACTGAAACTAAAAAAAGTCGAAACTAAAGAAATAGGTAAGAAAGAAGTAAGGATCAAAGTGAAAACGATTGGATTAAATCATCGAGATTTGGCCACTGTTAATGGACGTAATAAGATGAGTAGACCTCTAATCGTTGGATCGGATTGTGCAGGTATTATAAGTGAAGTAGGATCAGAAGTAACCTTGTTTGATGTAGGTGATGAAGTGATTGTAAATCCTGGTATAGGCTGGTTAAATAAGACTGAGGCCCCACCAGAGAATTTCCAGATATTAGGAAATCCACTACAAGGAACATTTTCAGAAGAGTTTATTATTCATGAGAATTTTGTAGCACTGAAGCCTAGTTATTTAACATGGGAAGAATCAGGAGTTCTTTCATTAAGTGCTTTAACAGCGTATAGAGCACTTTTCACAAAAGGTGAGGTATCTAATCAGCAAACCATTTTAATCCCAGGGATAGGCGGAGGAGTAGCCACATACCTGCTTCAGTTTGCTAAGGCAGTTGGTGCGACAGTTTATGTAACGTCACGGTCTGATGAAAAATTGAAAAAGGCGCTAAAATTAGGAGCAGATAAAGGAATAAATAGTACAAAAGATTGGGCACCAGAACTTAATGATGAAAAAATGGATAGTGTAATAGAGTCAGTGGGAGCAGCAACCTTTAACCAATCGTTGAAACAATTAAAAAAAGGTGGGAAAATGGTTTTATTCGGATCTTCAACTGGTGATATTGTTGAATTAAATTTGCGCGAGTTTTTTTATGGCCAATACACTTTGCTAGGAACGACAATGGGGAGTAGAGAAGAATATATGGACATGCTCAAATTTATTGAAGGGTATTCTATTAAGCCTATTATAGATACAGTATTTGATTTTGAGGATTATGAAGCAGCCTTTAACCGATTGGAAGCAGCTGAACAAATGGGTAAGATAGTTCTTCGTGTAAGTAAATAAAAAAGCGAATCATTTTTTGTAAGGCTTTTCTTGGTATCTAATTCAAGAAGTGTTAAACTTAATGAAGTAAATTAAAAAGGAAGTGTTAGTATGGAATTTGAAAAAAATGGAAATCGTTTCTTCAAAAATGATGAGTCCGGAAAATTAATTGCAGAAGTAACGTATATTCCTTCAGGTGAAGATAAAGTAATTTTAGATCATACTTTTGTAGATCCTTCTTTAAGAGGTCAAGGTATTGCTGCGCAACTAGTAGATAGAGTTGTTGAAGAGATGGAAAGTGAAGGCAAAAAAATTGTTCCACTTTGTCCTTATGCAAAAGAACTATTTAATAGAAAACCTGAAAAATATAAAACTATAGAAGCTGAATAGTAATCGTCCTATTGAATAAAGAGTTCTTTTTTGTTAAAGTGATTATGGATAGGAATTATTCGTAATCACTTTTTTTGGTAAATAAAACTATTCAAGATTATAAAATGATTAAAAATGCAAATAAATGTAAGAATAGTCTTTACATTGTACTGGATTATTTATATAATATTCCTTGTGCTTGAATAATATTTACACGTATGGCCCGTTGGTCAAGCGGTTAAGACACCGCCCTTTCACGGCGGTATCACGGGTTCGATTCCCGTACGGGTCATTTTCTTTCTTATTAAATTTTTTGCCGGCTTAGCTCAGTTGGTAGAGCATCTGAATCGTAATCAGAGGGTCGAGGGTTCAACTCCTTTAGCCGGCATTCATTTAGATGATCATTTGATAGCAAAGATAATTTTATTATGGAGGGGTAGCGAAGTGGCTAAACGCGGCGGACTGTAAATCCGCTCCTTCGGGTTCGGCAGTTCGAATCTGCCCCCCTCCACCATTAATGGGCTATAGCCAAGCGGTAAGGCAAGGGACTTTGACTCCCTCACGCGTTGGTTCGAATCCAGCTAGCCCAGTTGCATGAATATGCAAGTATAATCCAAATGAATGTTGTGTGGTGATGATGGCAAGAAGGTCACACCTGTTCCCATGCCGAACACAGAAGTTAAGCTTCTTAGCGCCGATGGTAGTGAAGGGTTTCCCTTTGTGAGAGTAGGACGTTGCCACGCAGATTCATTTATGTTGAGTCATTAGCTCAGTTGGTAGAGCATCTGACTTTTAATCAGAGGGTCGCAGGTTCGAATCCTGCATGACTCATAATAAAAACTTGTAACAGTTACTGTTGCAAGTTTTTTTTGTATTTAAAATGAAACGATTATCATAAAATAACTGTTAGAAACCGAAATAGGTATCCAAGTTAATAATGATAAGAGGGTATCAATTAGGTGGAATAATGTTATTCATATGAGATATTATGGTATAATACACAATGGGTGACAATCAGAAACAGTATAGGAGGTGCGCGTATGTCTATAGATTGGTCACAGTTAATAACGTGGCGAAATTTTCTTAACGTAGTAGATATATTAGTGGTTACGTTTTTTATTTATCAACTTATTAAAATTTTGCGTGGTACAAGAGCTGTTCAATTATTAAAAGGAATTGCAGTCATCATGTTAATAAAAATCGTCAGTTTCTTCTTGGGGTTGCAAACATTGGATTGGATTGTTGATTTAGTAATTCAATGGAGTGTCCTTGCAATTATTATCATTTTCCAGCCAGAACTGCGAAGAGGCTTAGAGCATCTTGGTCGAGGATCCATATTCAACCGAGCAAAAAGAAAAATCAATCCTGGAGAAAATTTGGTTCAACAATTGGCAAAAGCTGTTCAGTATATGGCGAAAAGAAGAATTGGCGCATTGATTTCTATCCAGATGGATACAGAATTAGATGAGTTTATTGGGACAGGAATTGCTTTAGATGCAGATATATCTAGTGAATTATTGATTAATATTTTTATTCCTAATACGCCATTACATGATGGTGCTGTCATTATTAGAGACTATAAAATAGCATCGGCTGCTAGTTATTTGCCACTATCTGAGAGCACGTTGATTTCTAAAGAATTAGGAACACGTCATCGAGCTGCAATTGGTTTGAGTGAAGTAACAGATGCTGTAACAATCATTGTTTCTGAAGAAACTGGTGGAGTGAGCATTTCATATAAAGGCGAATTATTACGAGAATTATCTAAAGATGATTTTGAAAAATTCTTAAGAAAAAACTTAATTGTTGTTGAAAAAGAAGCGAAGAAAAATTCTTTTCAAGAACTAGTGGATAGTTTTAAAAAGGGGGCTTCTAAATAATGGAGAAGATTTACAATAATCCATGGTTTATGAAGGTCGTTGCACTCGTATTTGCTATTCTCCTCTTTGCGTATGTAAATAGCAGTAATAATAGAGGGCAAACTACTAGTAGTGTTGATGGACTAAGTGCGACTACAACGGATACGATACTTGATGTGCCAATAGTTGTTGAAATTGATCAAGATAACTATTATGTAACGGGGTTTCCAGAAACAGTATCTGTTGAAATATCAGGACCTTCCAGTATTGTATTAAATACTAAAACAACTAAAAATTTTGATATTGTAGCGACTGATTTAGATAGTTTAGGGGTTGGTACTCATACAATAGAATTAGTTGCAGAAGGCCTTTCGCCTCAATTGAAATATAAGATTTCGCCACAAGAGGTAACTATAACAATTGAAGAAAAAAAGGTAGAAACTTTTAGTGTAGATGTTGAATTTGATAAGTCATTAATTGCTAGTGGGTATGAGGCAGGTACACCAACTATTAATTACGAAACAGTAGAACTAACCGGTACTGCTTCTACAATTGACCAAGTATCTGCGGTTAAGGTAGTTGTGAATGAAGAAGAGGGTATTACAAAAGATATTGTTCAGACACTTCCTATTCTTGTTAGTGATGCTGATGGTAAACAATTAGACGTTGATCTTAATCCTAGTGAGGTAACGGTTAATATACCTGTTAATCCCACATCTAAGGAAATACCGTTAGTCTTAAATCAAACGGGTACTGCCAATGATGGTTTTACTTATGAACTAGGGCTTAATAATCAAACGGATACAGACGTTTCAGTTCAAGCAAATAATGAAGTGTTAAAGAACTTAAGTAGTTATCCAGTTGATGTTGATGTGACAGATATAACTAAAACAATCACTCAAACGATTGAGCTGCCTTTAATTGAAGGGGTAACACTGGTAGATCCAAAGGAAATTGAGGTAACCATTACCGTTACTAAAAAAAATCCAATAGAAAATGAACAAAGTCCGACTGACACAAGTAAGAAAAACTCAAGTTCAAGTGAATCTAGTTCATCAAGTGAGTCTAGTTCATCAAGTGCGTCTGTAAAAAATGAAAGTGAATCTTCTTCAAGTTCTTCAAAAGAACAATTAAATGATTCAGTAATTGAATCCAGTGAATAAGTAAGTGAATAAGATAGAGCAAATTATTTTTGAATAAGGCTCAAACTTTGAAAAGGGGTAAAGTAAAAATGGGAAAATATTTTGGAACAGATGGAGTAAGAGGGGTTGCTAACTCTGAGTTAACTCCAGAATTGGCTTTTAAGTTAGGAAGATATGGTGGGTTTGTTTTGACTCAACATGCTGAAGGAGAGAAACATCCACGTGTTTTAGTTGGAAGAGATACTCGTATTTCTGGTGAGATGTTAGAATCTGCCTTAATTGCTGGTCTTTTATCAGTCGGAATCGAAGTAATGAAACTAGGGATTATATCAACTCCTGGAGTTGCTTATTTAACACGTGTCCAAGGAGCTGCAGCAGGTGTAATGATATCAGCTTCTCACAATCCTGCTCCTGATAACGGTATTAAATTTTTTGGATCTGATGGATTCAAATTATCTGATGAAACTGAATTAGAAATTGAAGCACTATTGGATGAAGATAATGATAATTTGCCTCGTCCTAGTGCACAAGGTCTAGGTACTGTTGATGAATATCCTGAAGGTGCATTGAAATACACACAATTTTTACAACAAACTATTCCCAATGATTTAGCTGGCTTACAAGTTTGCTTAGATGGTGCTAATGGATCAACAAGTCCTCTTATTAACCGTTTATTTGCAGATTTAGAAACAGAATTTGACGTAATGGCAGCTACACCAAATGGACTGAATATTAATGATGGTGTTGGATCAACACATCCTGAAAATTTGGCTAAATTTGTAGTTGAAAAAGGAGCAGACGCTGGTTTAGCATTTGATGGTGATGGAGACCGAGTTATAGCAGTTGATGAGCTAGGGAACATTATTGACGGAGATAAAATCATGTTCATTTGCGGTAAGTATCTGCAAGAAAAAGGTCGTCTGAAAAAAGATACAATCGTTTCTACTGTTATGAGTAATTTAGGTTTCCATAAAGCCATTGAAGCAAATAATATGATTGCTCTTCAAACTAAAGTGGGAGACCGTTATGTAGTAGAGGAAATGCGTAAAAATGGGTATAACTTTGGTGGAGAACAGTCAGGACATATGGTGTTCTTGGATTACAATACGACTGGTGACGGAATGTTATCAGGAATTCAATTGTTGAATGTTATGAAAGAAACAGGCAAAAAATTGTCAGAACTAGCTGCAGAAGTTCAAACATATCCGCAAAAATTAGTGAATATTCGTGTCAGCGATAAAAATGGAGCAATGGATGTTCCAGCTATAAAAGCGATCATTGATGAAGTTGAAAGTGAAATGAACGGAGATGGACGTATTTTGGTTCGTCCTAGTGGAACAGAACCATTACTACGTGTTATGGCAGAAGCTCCTTCCCAAGAAAAAGTAAATCTTTATGTTGATCGAATTGCTTCTGTTGTAAAAGAAGAAATTGGATTGGCTGAATAAAAATCTTTTCTAGTCGCTTATTTTACGACAAAAAAAAGAGTTCTAAATCATTGATTTAGAACTCTTTTTTTGTTGTCGTTAGATTTAAGATCAAGTAGTAAATACAAAAATGAGTGTTGCTTAAAAGACGTATTGCAACTATACTTATTTTTAGTTAGTTGCAATGTTGAAAGGGGATATAAAGTGATATTATTTGGGGCACTTATTAATGGGGTAGCGGTTGTTCTCGGTGGTAGTATTGGATTGTTATTAAATAAAGGACTATCCAAACGGATAAGTGAAGCGATTATGAATGGTTTAGCTCTTTGCGTTTTGTACATAGGTTTTAGTGGTGCGATGGCTGGAGAAAATATTATCATTACGATAGGTTCAATGGTCATTGGTGTTATCATTGGCGAAGGATTGGATTTAGATAAGAAAGTAAATCAGTTAGGTCTGTTAATGGAAACTAAATTTCGTCCCAAAGAAGATACAGTATCAATTTCTAAAGGATTTATAACAGCTAGTTTATTAGTCTGTGTAGGGGCTATGTCAATCGTAGGAGCATTACAAAGTGGGTTAACGGGGAATCATGAAACGTTACTAGCTAAATCATTGATTGACGCCATAGCAGCTCTTGTATTAGCTTCAAGTTTAGGAGTGGGCGTTTTACTAGCAGGAGGATTAGTTCTCATTTATGAAGGGACTATTGCTTTGTTAGCAAGCATGTTGGCTCCGCTACTAACAGATACAGTCATTAATGAAATGACCTGTGTAGGGTCTCTTTTAATAATCGGTTTAGCTTTGAATATGCTTAAAATAACAGATTTAAAAATAATGAATTATGCACCTGCAGCTTTCATTCCAATTATTTTTGGATTGTTTTATTAGAGTACAAGAATCATCAATTAAAATAGCTTGGGTAGTTTTAGTTGCATAAGTATTGCTATTATAGTATATTTAAAAACGTAATTTAATAGAGAGATAGAGGCGCAATTTTTAAGAGTACAGTTATTATGAAGGCACAAGCTAATAACTGGAAAGGGAAAATTGCCGAAGTGTAAAGTATTGCCAAGTACTTTATGCTGGGGTTAAGCAGAATATGTTTAACACTGTCAAAAATTTTGTCACGAAATTTTTGGAGGACTATCAACAAAAGGGTTAAAGGGACATTACATATGGAACTATTCTAGCACCTTGAGTTGTATAGAACTCAAGGTGTTTTTTTGTGCGCACAAATAGAAAGGGAGTTTAGAATGAAGAAAAAAGTGGTTATTGGTTTATTTATTCTTGCGTTTATGTTGTTTTCAATTAATGGAGAGTTCAGAGATTCTGTTGGATCTACCGTAGACTTCGGCTGGTTTTCTTTAGTGCCACCGGTTGTATCTATAATTTTAGCGTTTATTTCAAAAGATGTTATTATTTCATTGTTCTTTGGTATTTTTGCAGGAGGTTTTGTCTTACATTTAGCAGACGGCTCTGTTTTTTATGCCTTCATGCAATCATTTTTGAGTATAGTTGATTACACGTTAAACTCATTAGCTGATCCGTGGAATGCAGGGATTATTTTGCAAGTTCTAACAATTGGAGGCTTAATTGCATTGATGACAAAAATGGGAGGAGCAAAGGCTGTTGCAAATGCATTATCTAAGAAAGCCAAAGGACCTATTAGCGCTCAAGTTATTACGTGGATTTTAGGTGTACTACTTTTCTTTGATGATTATGCAAATTCATTAATAGTTGGTCCAGTTATGCGACCGGTAACAGATGAAAAGAAAGTTTCGCGCGAAAAACTATCGTTTATCGTTGATGCTACAGCTGCTCCAATTGCTGGAATTGCATTGATTTCTACTTGGGTTGGTTATGAAGTAGGATTAATCAAAGATGGATATGAAGCAATTGGCCAAGAGGTAAATGCCTATAGTATTTTTGTTGAAACAATTCCTTATCGTTTTTATAATATTTTAATGCTTGTATTTGTACTATGTACTGCCGTTTTTTTAAAAGAATTTGGTCCTATGTTGACAGCAGAAAGAAGAGCAAGAAAATACGATCAAGAAAATAAAGATGAAATCAATCCAAGTGTTGTAAATGAAATTGATGAAATGGAACCAGCTGAAGGGGTTCACTTAAGTATTTGGAATGCCATTGTTCCTATTGGGACCTTAATTGTTGTTGCTATTGTCGGTTTTTATGCCAACGGTTATCATGCTATTTTAGCTGGAGAAAATAGCATGTTAATTGATTTGTTAAAAGAGAGTCCGTATTCGTTTACGGCCATTCAGGAAGCATTTGGAGCATCAGATGCAAGTATTGTATTGTTTCAAGCGGCTTTGTTGGCCAGCCTAGTTGCTATGGCTATGGGAGTGGCACAAAAAACTTTTACATGGGGTCAAGCAGTCGAAACTTGGATAAACGGAATGAAATCTCTTATTATTACTGGAGCTATTTTGTTATTGGCATGGTCATTGAGTGAAATTATTACAGATTTAGGAACAGCTCAATTCTTAGTTTCATTATTATCTGATTCCATGCCTGCATTTTTATTGCCTTCTGTTATTTTTATTCTAGGTTCTATTATTTCCTTTGCAACGGGCACATCTTATGGAACGATGGGGATTTTAATGCCATTGACGATACCGTTAGCAGCAGCTTTGTCACCTGATCCAGAGTTTATTGTTATTTCAGCAGGAGCTGTTTTAACTGGAGCTATTTTTGGAGATCATTGTTCACCCATTTCTGATACGACCATTCTTTCTTCTATGGGCGCAGGTGTAAATCATATGGAACATGTTCGAACACAATTGCCTTATGCCATTGTAGTAGGAATGATTACCGTATTATTTGGTTTTCTTCCAGTTGGATTAGGCCTGCCGATAGGACTTGTACTTCCAGTATCAATGATTGTTATTATTTTAGTTGTTTACTTCTTTGGTAAATCGGTTGAAGAAAAGAAATGAGTAAAACAAATTTTATGAAAATATAAGAGTATAAAACGAAGATTTACACCAGAAGGTTTTACTAAAAGAAATGATATAATAAAGTATAAAAGAAAGTAAGAGTTCTATTTTAACGTGTTTCTAAAGGTGAAATTAGAAATGAGGGAGCAATGATGAAAGCAAATCAAAAGAAAACTTTCATAGTAACAGTTAGTGTAGTTTTGTTGATTGCGTGGAATTTTCTTACAATCCCGTTATTTTTATATGGCTCATTTGGTAGTGATGCTATTTTAGATCTCAGTCCTATTGGGAAAATAGTAAACGTATTGCTTACTGCATGGATATTTTTATTGATACCAAACTTTCCTTTGATTGGCATACTCGTTTCTTTAATAAAAGAACAAATGAAAAGAGTCTATTATCATTTAGGTGCATTTATTGGTGTAGTGATAGGCAGCATCTTTTTCTTTCAAGACAACAGTATAGTCGCTTTAATTCTTACTGAAATAAGTGGGCTACTTTCACTTGTATTATTATTAACTCAATTGTTTTCAAAAAGAAATCAAAGACCTCATACTTTTAAATGAAAAATACGTTCAACTTAATAAAGAACCATAAAAAATAGAATCTTCGTCAAATAGTGTGGCTGCTTTTAAAAATTCTTTCGGAATAGACGGATTTGCTTGTAAGAGCCCTGGTACCATCTTAAGTCTAAAATCTTAAGAATTTTCAAGCCTCAAACACAGCTTAATCGCTAAAGCGACGTCATTCGCATTGAATACTTTACAGGGCTACAAGCAATCCAATTCCCCAGAAGTGTTAAGCATGAACTACATTCATCTATCCACACTAAAAAGTATAGAGCCAAAAAAGAGAATCCAAATTTGGATTCTCTTTTTATCTATATAAAATCATAATTTAATTATTTCTTCTGCCGCCAAATAGTAAAACTAATCTGAGGACTTGTAAGAAAGAAGCAATGGCTGCCGCAACATAAGTAAGAGCTGCAGCATCTAAGACTTTTTTAGCTTGCGGAACTTCAGTAGAATTTAAAATTTGTTGGTCTCTTAAAATAGCAATGGCTCGGTTAGAAGCATTAAATTCAACCGGTAACGTAACTACTTGGAAAATCAGTGCCACAGAGAAGAAAATGATTCCCAGATTGATCAAAGTCTGGTTGTATCCAAAAATAACACCTAATAAAATCATTGGAAAAGAAATTTTTTGGCCAAAGTTTGTAGCTGGAACCAAAGCGCTTCTTAGTTTTAATGGAATATAATTTTTTTGATCTTGGATAGCGTGTCCTACTTCATGAGCAGCGACACCAATAGCAGCAACTGAGCGTGAATGACGGGTGGCATCGGATAGACGTAAAATGTCTGCACTAGAATCATAATGGTCTGTTAAATCACCTCTGACAGCCTCAATCTTTACAT
Organism: Carnobacterium jeotgali MS3; assembly: GCF_000745125.1. GTDB lineage: Bacteria > Bacillota > Bacilli > Lactobacillales > Carnobacteriaceae > Carnobacterium_B > Carnobacterium_B jeotgali. Next base: position 264,577 of record NZ_JQNF01000007.1, on the reverse strand, counting down.
GCTGCAATCCGGCATTATCTAAAATAAGACGCGAAACTTCAGTGGCAGTGTATCCTTTTGCATTCGTCACGTTACTATATTTTTCATACGTACTTTTGACGAATGAGCTTGCAATTCCAGATAATAGAACACCGATAATAATTAAAATATAAGTTTGATCAAAGAAAAACATCTCGATTTCCACCTTTCTACTTCCTTTTGATTAGTATAACACAAGCGATGAATGTCATATGTGAAGATTTTCGTAATATTAGCAATTCTTTGTTAAATAAAATATGTTGAAAAACTAAATATTGAAACTCATATACTTTGCTTAAAGAAATGTCAAAAGTTATAATCAAATTTATAAGGGAAAGATCATTTGTTTTTCTGTACTAACAACTTTTAAATTGGAGAGGATGTATGGGAAATGGAAAAAAAGCAGCAATTGAAAGAAACTTTTTTTGCACAAGATGAAGAAACATTTTTGAAAAAAATGGAAACGACCCAACAGGGACTTACATCAAGTGAAGCTGAAAAGCGGATCGCCGAATTTGGACCAAACGAACTGAATCAAGGCAAATCTAAGAGTATCGTGGTTAAATTTTTAGAACAATTTAAAGATTTTATGATTTTAGTCTTATTAGCAGCTGCTCTTATTTCAGCTATTTTCGGAGATGTTACAGATGCTATTATTATCTTAGTTGTTGTAGTTTTAAATGCTATATTAGGAGTGTATCAAGAAGCTAAAGCGGAAGAAGCAATTGATGCTTTGAAAAAGATGTCTTCTCCGGAAGCCAGAGTCAAACGAGATGGAAATGTTGTTTCTTTGAAAAGCGACCAATTAGTTCCTGGAGATATATTATTATTAGAAGCTGGAGATGTAGTAGCAGCTGATTTACGGTTAATTGAAATTGCTTCTCTTAAAATAGAAGAATCTGCTTTAACGGGAGAATCTGAAGCTGTATCAAAAGACATTACTGTAATTGAAGATGAAAAAGTAGGTATTGGCGACCGACTCAATATGGCATATATGAACAGCAATGTAACTTATGGTCGTGGAGAAGGGATTGTTGTTGGAACAGGTATGAACACAGAGGTAGGCAAAATTGCAGATATGCTGGCTACTTCTGAAGAAACAATGACACCTTTACAAGAAAACTTGAATCGGTTAGGAAAATACTTAACGATTGTAATTTTAGTCGTTGCTGTCGTGATGTTTGGGGTAGGGATGTTTAATGGCCGTGAATGGTTAGATATGCTGTTAACGTCGATTTCTTTAGCCGTTGCGGCCATACCTGAAGGACTTCCTGCGATTGTAACAATTATATTAGCTCTAGGAACGCAAAAAATGGCAAAACGAAAAGCATTGATCCGAAATTTACCAGCTGTTGAAACATTGGGCAGCACGGATATTATTTGTTCTGATAAAACGGGTACATTAACGATGAATAAAATGACAATTGAAAAGATTTATCTTAATGGTGCTATACAAAGTAGTGAAGACGAGATTGATTTACTAGCTCCCATTGTTCGAGTAATGACATATAGTAATGATACCCAAATCGCAAATGACGGAACATTGATTGGTGATCCAACAGAAACAGCAATGGTGAAATTTGCATTGGATAAAGGAATGAATGTGAAAGAGGAATTAACCAAAGAGCCTCGTGTTGCGGAAGTTCCTTTTGAGTCGGATCGCAAATTGATGTCTACGATTCATCAGTTGCCTGATGGGAAATTTTTCATTGGAACAAAAGGTGCACCTGACGAACTGTTAAAAAGATGTACACAAGTAGATAATAAAGGCGAGATTCAACCGTTAGATGAAAAAATGAAAGAAACTATTTTAGATATGAACCATGATTTAGCAACGCAAGCTTTACGAGTGCTAGCGATGGCTTATAAAATTGTTGATCAACTGCCAACCGATGTAACTACGCAAGGTGTTGAACAAGACTTAGTTTTTGCTGGGCTAACGGGTATGATTGATCCAGAACGTGCCGAAGCTAAAGATGCTGTTAGAGTAGCAAGAGAAGCAGGGATTCGTCCGGTAATGATTACTGGAGACCACAGAGATACAGCAGAAGCGATTGCACGACGTTTAGGTATATTGGAAGAAACACAACAAGGTGGCGTTTTAACGGGAGCAGAATTAGATAAAATCAGTGATCAAGATTTTGCAACACAAGTGAAAGATTATTCTGTATATGCTAGGGTGTCCCCTGAACATAAAGTTCGCATTGTTAAAGCTTGGCAAAAAGCTGGTAAAATCGTTGCCATGACAGGTGATGGAGTAAATGATGCGCCAGCACTTAAAACAGCTGATATCGGAATTGGAATGGGAATTACAGGTACCGAAGTTTCCAAAGGCGCTAGTGATATGGTTTTAGCAGATGATAATTTTTCAACGATTGTCGTTTCAGTCGAAGAAGGACGGAAAGTTTTTTCAAATATTCAAAAAGCGATTCAATTTCTATTATCAGCTAACTTAGGTGAAGTGCTTACTTTGTTTATTGCTACTTTACTAGGGTGGAATATTCTAGCACCGGTCCATATTTTATGGATCAATCTTGTGACAGATACTTTCCCAGCAATTGCCTTAGGGTTGGAACCAGCTGAAGCGGACGCAATGAAAAAGCCACCAAGAGGAAGAAAAGCAACTTTCTTTTCAAATGGAGTTCTTCCTAGTCTGATTTATCAAGGGATTTTTGAAGGAGGAATTACATTATTTGTGTACTGGTGGGCAACTCACTATCCAGCACATCCAAATGATTTACATCTCGTTCATGAAGATGCGTTAACAATGGCATTTGCTACACTAGGGTTATTACAATTATTCCATGCATTTAATGTCAAATCGATCAAAAAATCGCTATTCACGGTTGGATTTTTCAAAAATAAAACATTTAACTTAGCTATTTTATTATCAGCAGCATTATTAAGTGCCGTTATATTAATACCTGGTTTAAATGATGCATTTAGTGTGTCATCATTAAATATGAATCAATGGCTGTTAGTATTAGGATCTGCTATTTCCATTATTCCTTTAGTAGAAATAGTGAAATTCTTTATGCGAAAGTTTTCAAAAGAATAAACTAAATAAAGAAAAGCATTCCTGATTTTAGGAATGCTTTTTTTATAGAAAGAAGGTAGATAAAAAAAATATTGTGCTTGTAAAAAAGGCGTGTTATTATTTTTAAATAGCAAGTACTCGCTTTTTTGAAAAAGACAACTAAAAGACTAATCGGGTGATCAAAGAAAAGAGGTTGATGCGTATGGGAAAAGTAAGATTTCTACCTTTAAAGGTAGAAGATCCAATAATTCTGGAAAAAATAAAATATAGTATAGCTTTTTTATTCTCGTTTACGCTAGTTGGGCTAGCTCTTTACTTCAATACACTTGAAGAAATATGGCGCGGGAGTATTAAGATTCTTATTTCTCCTGCTAACCTTATAACGGACTATTTTAAACTTGCAAATGTTGGTGCGGCATTCATCAATGCAGCATTGATGATTATAAAGAGTTTATTAATTATCCGCTCAACGAAAGTAGCGCTAACAGGACCACTATTTGCTGCTATTTTCACGATAGCAGGCTTTTCTTTATTTGGTAAAAATTTGTTTAATTCTATTCCAATTATTGTTGGGGTATTATTGTATGCGAAATTGACTCGTACACCATTTAAAAATTATTTGTTATCTGCTTTATACGGTACGGCTTTAGGGCCATTAGTGAGTGAAGTAGCGTTCAATAGTGGATTTTCGTTTTTTATGGGAATCTTTTTAGGTTGTACAGCAGGCATTGTTGTTGGACTGATTTTGCCACCTTTATCACGTCACTTTGTTAGTTTTCATAAAGGATTTAGTCTCTATAACATTGGATTTACTGCTGGAATTATTGGGATGGCTTTTATTGCATTTTTCAGAGCCTATGGGATAGAAGTAGATACAGTTTATTTAGTGTCATCTGGTTATAATAAACCTTTATCTATTTATCTTTACAGTTTGTTTGTTTTATTACTTAGTGCAGGAATTTATCTTAATGGAAGGTCATTTTCGGGATATGCTAAATTTTTGAAAGAAGACGGAAGAGGTGGACCAGATTTTATTGAACGCCATGGTTTAGGGTTGACCTTCATAAATATGGCTTTGCTAGGTATGCTAACTACTACTTTTGTATTGGTAGTAAAAGGAGAATTAAATGGACCAGTTATTGGAGGGATCTTTACAGTAGTTGGTTTTGGAGCTTTCGGAAAACATATAAAAAACGTTTTTCCTATTCTTTTAGGAGTGCTGCTCGTAGGATGGTTAACATCAACTGAATTATCGAGCACTAGTTTTTTACTTACTGCACTATTTGGAACAACGTTAGCACCAGTTAGTGGGCACTATGGGGTAATAGCAGGTGTTTTAGCAGGCAGTTTGCATATGGTTATTGTAACTAATATAAGTTATTTACATGCGGGTATGAATCTCTATAACAATGGTTTCTCAGGCGGGTTTACAGCAGCCATAATTGTTCCTTTATTAGAAGTCTTTTTTTTCCATAAAAGTAAACGGAAAAATAAAGAACTTACAGAGCCTATGATCAACACTGAATCTGTTAAAGATCTAGAAGAACCCAAAAAATAGCTTGGAATAATAAAATTAAACGCTTTAAATTAATGTCTTCTCGTTAGTTTGCAGCGTTTAGTTTTATTAATTTTTTTGTGTAGCAGTTTTCAAGATGAAGTGTTTTAGCAAAAATATTCCTCCTAATATGATGAGTTAAGTTTTCAATGTGATAGGCTAGATAGTATTTTTTACTTGATTTCCTTACAAAAGTAAAGTAATATTTATTAGTCACTAAAAATTGAGGAAAATCCTTGAATTTAGGGTAGTCACTTTGGACTGGGCTACTTGAGACCTTTAATCTTATGATGGATCTGCTTTCTTATTTAAGAGAGCAAAAAAAGGGAGGATCATTATGACAAATCTTTATATAGGTATTATATTAGTACTGTTTGTTGCGGTACTGGTTGGGTTCTGGCAATTACAAAAGAAACACATGAAATTTTCAACACGTGTTTTTATTGCTTTAGGATCAGGTGTTTTATTCGGAGCTGTTTTACAATTGATATTCGGCTCAAGCAGTGAGGTAACAACGGGATCTATTGAATGGATCAGTATAGTCGGTACAGGCTATGTTAAATTTTTACAAATGTTAATCATGCCATTGATTTTTGTATCCATTGTAGGAGCTTTTACAAAAATTGAGGGGTCTAAAGACCTTGGAAAAATTAGTTTTAATGTATTAGCAACCTTATTAGCAACAACAGCAATAGCTGCTTTAATTGGGGTTGCAAGTGTGATGGTATTTAACTTAGATGGAGCAGAGTTTAGTCAAGGTGCTGCTGAAACTGCACGTATTGCAGAATTAAGCGAAAGAGAAGCATTAGTAGCGGATTTAAGTATTCCAGAACAAATTTTAGAATTTATTCCAGTTAATTTCTTTGCTGATTTATCGAATGCTCGCTCTACAAGTACAATTGCTGTTGTTATTTTCTCGGCTTTTGTGGGAGTAGCTTACTTAGGTGTTCACCGTAAAGATAAAGAAGCCGGTGAATTCTTTGCTAAGATCATTCACAGTTTATATGCGATTGTAATGCGTATTGTTACATTGGTATTGCGTTTAACACCTTATGGAATCTTCGCATTGATGACCAAAGCGTTAGCAACAAGTGATTTTAATGCACTCGTTAATTTAGGTGTTTTTGTAATTGCTTCATACGCAGCAATTATTGTCATGTTCTTAATTCACATGCTTATTTTACTTGGATTTAAAGTTAGCCCAATCCAATATTTGAAAAAAACTTTTACTGTATTGAGTTTTGCATTTACTGCACGTTCTAGTGCAGGAGCATTACCATTGAATATTGAAACACAAACAAAAGCTTTAGGTGTAGATGAAGCTTCTGCAAACTTCTCTGGAACATTTGGTTTGTCTATCGGACAAAATGGATGTGCTGGAATTTACCCAGCAATGTTGGCTGCTATCGTAGCTCCATCTGCAGGGATAGATATTTTTAGCCCAGCATACATTCTTACAATTATGGCAGTTGTTACCATCAGTTCATTTGGTGTTGCAGGTGTAGGTGGTGGAGCAACCTTTGCTGCATTGATCGTATTAGGATCATTAAACTTACCTGTAGCAATCGTTGGATTAGTTATCTCGGTTGAACCAATCATTGACATGGCTCGTACATTGCTGAATGTAAATGACAGTATGATTGCAGGTATCGTATCATCTAAACGATTAAAAACATTCAATGAAGAAATTTTCAATGATGACTCTGCAGTTGTAAAGTCTGACATCTAAAAAAATAGACTGAGCTAACAGTTTCAGTCACTTAAAAAACGTTCATTGCACTTTAGCAATGAACGTTTTTTTTGTCTATTAATAAACAGGGACCTTAGTGAATTAATGTTATTTTGCTGTTGGGACAAAAAATTATTCGTATCTTAACGCTTCGATTGGATCTAGCTTTGCAGCTTTTCGAGCCGGATAGATACCAAAGAAAACACCAACAGCAGTAGAAAACAAAAGTACTAAAAGGACGGATCCCAAAGTAATAGTTGGAACAATATCTAATGCACTAGCAATGCCGTTTGCAAGCAGTATTCCTAATACAAGGCCAATGATTCCGCCAATCAAAGTCAATATAACAGCTTCCATTAAAAATTGAAAAAGGATGGTGTTTGTTGTTGCTCCCAAAGCTTTTCTTGTCCCGATCTCACGGGTTCGTTCAGTGACTGAAACCAACATAATATTCATAACACCAATTCCACCTACTAATAGAGCAATCCCTGCTACAGCAGCAATGAAGTTGACGAATAAGCCTAAGACTGAATCTACTTGATCAAGTGCTTGCAAGAAATTCGTTGCTGTATACATATCTTCTCCTACGGTATCATGTCTGGTTTCTAATAGGCGAACCATGCGATTCGAGACAGATTCAATTGCATCCTTATCTGTCACTTGGACGGTCAAACTATTCATAACGGCTACTGTGGGATTCAATTTTTTCATTGTTGTAAGAGGGAGAGCCAAATATAACGGCATTTGGCTTAAATCAAATGAGCCTTGTAATTCTTGAAAAGTTCCTTCCATGATACCAATAATTTTTAAATTTAATGTGTTTCCGGTGTTGCCAATCAGCTGTATGGTCTCTCCAATAACATTTTGGCGCCCGTTGAATAACGCCGCAGCTGTATCTTCAGTAATCACGACAACTTCTTTTGCATCATCGTAATCACTTTGATTGAAGTAACGTCCATAGGTGATAGTACTTTCCATTGACCGATTGGTGTATTGCAAATCGGATGTGCCGCTAAAGGCCAATGCTGAGCGGCTATCAAAAACTGAACGTACGGTCGTATTAGCCGTATTATCTGGCGAGATACGAGTGATTTCTGGAATAGAGTTCTTTAGTGCTTCAATGTCAGCGTCTGTAATAGTTGCATCAACTGAAGCTTTGTCGCTGACAGACACCGAAATGGTAGAAGCTCCAAAATCATTGAACGTTTTTGTGATCTCTGAAGTTGCGCCATTCCCTACGGATAGAATGGCGATAACAGCCGCGATTCCTATAATAATGCCCAGCATAGTTAAGAGGGAGCGCAATTTATTTGAAAAGATACTATCTACAGCCATTTTGAAATTCTCGCGAATATTCATGCGAAAGCTCCTTTCTATACTAATTTTTGCTGCTGCGGCTGGTCGCTTACTAATACACCATCTCTAAACGTGACAATTCGTTTAGTATATAAGGCTACTTCAGGTTCATGGGTGACCATTAAAATTGTTGTTCCTTCGGCGTTCAGTTCTTGGAAAATACGCATAATGTCGACTGTTGTTTTAGAATCAAGATTTCCTGTAGGTTCATCTGCCATTAATACAGAAGGATTATTTACAATCGCTCGAGCAATGGCAACCCGTTGTTTTTGACCACCAGAAATTTCATTTGGTTTGTGTTTAACGCGATTGCTTAGGTCGACACGCTCTAAGGCTTGTAAAGCACGTTCTCGTCTTTCTTTAGCTTTCACACCTGTATAAACTAATGGCAATTCAACATTTTCTAAAACGGACATACGCGGCATCAAATTAAAGGATTGAAAAACAAATCCGATTTCCTTATTGCGCACTTTTGCACTTTCGTTATCCGTTAAATCACTTACATTTTGATCATTCAGCATATACGTACCAGAATCAAAGCGATCTAATAAACCTAAAATATTCATCAATGTCGATTTTCCGGATCCGCTGGGTCCCATTATTGCAGTAAACTCACCCGCAGTTATTTCCAGGGAAATGGTATCTAAAGCGACTAATGTTTCGGCACCAGTTGTATACGTTTTAATAATATTTTTCACACTAATCATGTTCGTACTCCTTTCTATTTACTCGTCACTAGGGTGCCGTCATTGATAGTATCATCAGGAGATAATATGATTGAGTCGTCTAATTCTAGGCCATCTTTTACTTCTACGTGGGTAGATGATTGAATACCCGTTTCTATCTGTCTAACTATTGCTTTTCCATTTTCTACAACATAAACGTACGGTTTATTATCTTCATTGTATAATAGGGCTTCAATTGGAATAGCCAAAACATTTTCAGCAGTGTTTGTGTTAATAGCTACATCAATATCGAAGCCAACAAATAGATTTTCAGGTGGCGTATCAAATGAAATAATGGATTTTACAGCCGTCAATGTACCAGTTTGGCTCGTTGTAGTTGAGGCTACCGGATCAATGTGTGAGACTGTTCCATTAAATGATTCTTCTCCAGTTGTTAGAACGACAGTTTGTCCTTTTTCAACAAGAGGTGCATCTGATTTGCTTAAATTTATAGTCACTTGTAAATCCGTCAAGTCGGCAATAACAATAGCAGGTTCTCCAGTTTGACTGCTCAAATCTACTTGGTCATTTTTTGCGTTAACAGTTGTGACTGTTCCGCTAAAGTCAGCCGTCTGGGTTGTACCATCACTATAAGAAATAAGGCGGTCTCCTTCTTCAATAGAATCACCTACATTTACTGGCACATCTTGAACAAACCCTTGTCCAAATATAGCTTGTGTTTGGGTAGACTCAATTATTCCAGTTGTGCTTAACGTTTCCTTGATTGTCTCTTGCGTTACTTTAGCGGTTTGGACGTTAATTGTTTCTTCCTCTGAGTTAGAATTTACGACGCTGTAAACAATAAAAATGATGACCGCAATAGCTATAATAATTCCGATTCCTTTTTTCCAATTCATAGTACGATACTTCCTTTCTATGGGGACATTAGAAGTGGTAAGCGTTTTATTAATTATAATGATTTTAGTTTTTATAGTCTAGACTAAGCTCTTATATTTTAAATGATAAAATCATTATTTTATAAAATCTATCGGGCAACTGGTATACTAATGAAAAGCGCTAAAGAGGTGTTAGATGATGAAAAGAGAATTATTTGCAATTGGGGATGTTCATGGCCAAATCTCACTGTTTAAAGAACTGTTGAGCCATTGGGATGAAGAGTCCCAACAGTTGCTTCTAATTGGGGATTTAGGCGATCGTGGCGAGAATCCAAAAGACTGTTTCTTACTAGCAAAGACTTTAGTGGAGCAAAAAGGAGCGATCTATTTAAAAGGCAATCATGAAGATATGTTGTTGGCTTTTATGGATCATCCTGAAAAAAATTATGAGCTCTACTGTTTAAATGGTGGAATGAAAACTCTTGAAACGTTCTTACATCCAGGTTTAGATGCAGAATATTCACCTACAGAAATGGCATTATTTTTAACTAGTCGTTATCCTGAGCTGCGCCCTTTTCTTGAAACACTGCCTCTCTATTATGAATGGGGAAATTTTATATTTGTCCACGCAGGTGTTGATTTAGCTAAGCGTGATTGGCATCAAACGTCTGATGAAGATTATGTCTGGATTCGTGATCCTTTTCATAAAGCAAAAAATACTACCGGAAAAACGATTGTGTTTGGTCATACCATTACGCCAGCTTTATTCGGAGACAATCAAACAACGGATTTATGGATCAATGATAATAAAATTGGCATAGATGGAGGAGCTGTATACGGAGGAGCGCTTCATGGTGTATTATTTAATAAAGAAAAGCTAGTCAAAGATATCAAACTAGATAATACAGGATTTGTTTGGGATGGAGAAATATAAAATAGAGAAAAAATGAAGGAGTGATAAAATGATTCTTTTTGAAAATGTGTCTAAAGAATATGAAAAAGGTAAACCGGTAGTATCAAATATCGATTTGGAAATAAAAGATGGAGAATTTTTTGTGTTTATTGGACCAAGTGGAAGTGGGAAAACAACGACACTGAAGATGATCAATCGATTGATTCCATTAACATCAGGCTTTATTCGGATAGATGGAAAACCCATCAGTGATTACAATTTACAAGAATTGCGTTGGAATATTGGGTATGTATTGCAACAGATTGCTTTATTTCCCAATATGACAGTTGAAGAAAATATTACAATCGTACCGGAAATGAAAAAGTGGTCTAAAGAAGATATGCAAAATAGAGTGACCGAGCTTCTTGATAGTGTTGGTCTAGAACCAGAAGCATACCGGAAGCGTAAAACAGCTGAACTTTCAGGTGGAGAACAGCAAAGAATTGGTGTTATCAGGGCTTTAGCTGCTAATCCGGATATTATTTTAATGGATGAGCCATTTAGTGCGTTAGATCCAATCAGCAAGCACAATTTACAACAGGATGTAGCTAAACTGCAGAAAAAGTTGAACAAGACAGTTGTATTTGTAACGCATGATATGCAAGAGGCGCTAGCTTTGGGAGACCGTATCTGTTTAATGAACAATGGGAAAATAGAACAAATAGGAACACCCGATGACATTCGAAGACACCCTAAAAATGATTTTGTGCGTAACTTTTTACAAACGGGTATTAATGATTTTAAAGAGTCTCCAACGATTCAACAAATCATAGCTACTGGAAAGTTAGAAGTCAGAGAAGCAGTTGAAGGAATGGGGCCTTATTTAGCTCTTGAAGATACGGTTGATACATTGGTCGTTGCCTTAGCTAGAGAAGAATTTGTGAATATTAAAGAGAATGAAGGCAATTTAATTGGCAAGATTACAAAACAACAGCTGCTCGATTACCTGGCTCAAGAAATTCAAGTTGAAAAAGAAAGTATGGTGAGATAGTATGAATGAATTTATCACTACCTTTCAGGAACGTAAAGGTGAATTATTAACCGCACTGATTGAACACATGCAATTGTCATTTATCTCATTATTCATAGCAGTTATTATAGCTGTTCCGTTGGCAATCTACTTAACGAGACATAAAAGAATGGCGACGGTTATGATTCAAATTACATCTATTTTTCAAACTATCCCGTCACTTGCTCTGTTAGGTTTAATGATTCCATTAGTAGGGATTGGAACTGTACCAGCTGTTATAGCACTCGTTATTTATGCTTTGCTGCCAATCTTAAGAAATGCGTACACTGGAATAATGGAAGTTGACCCATCATTAAATGAAGCGGCAGATGCAATGGGAATGAATCGATGGAGGAAACTTACTAAAGTACAGATTCCGATTGCTATGCCTATTATTATGGCAGGAATACGGAATGCAATGGTATTGATTATTGGAACTGGAACCATTGCAGCCTTAATTGGAGCCGGTGGATTAGGAAGTCTTATTTTATTAGGAATCGATCGCGGAAATAATCATTTGATTTTATTGGGAGCTATTCCAGCTGCATTATTAGCCATTTTATTTGATTACCTTTTAAGCTTATTTGAAAAGATTTCATTTAAGAAAACAATGATTACATTAAGCATTCTTAGTGTCATTATATTAGGCTTGTTAATAGCACCATTATTAATGAAAGATAAAGAAGAATTGGTCATTGCTGGAAAATTAGGTGCCGAACCTGAAATCATTATGAATATGTATAAATACTTAATTGAAGAAGAAACAGATGTGGCAGTTACGTTGGAGCCCAATATGGGGAAAACAACTTTTGTGTTCAATGCATTAGAATCTGGAGATATTGATGTGTATACTGAATATACGGGTACAATTTTGGCTACTTTCTTAAATGAAGAATTAAATTCAACAGATGAACAAGACGTTTACAAACAAGCTAAAAAAGGTCTAGCAAGCCAATATGATATGACGTTGCTAAAACCCATGGCCTTTAACAATACCTATACGTTGGCGGTTACATCAGAATTAGCGGAACAATATGATCTGAAAACCATTTCTGATTTAATCCCAATCGCAGATGAAATTAAAGCAGGCTTTACTTTAGAATTTTCTGATCGTCAAGATGGTTATCTAGGAATTCAAGATTTATATAGTCTTAAATTTGGTGAAGTTCAAACAATGGAACCAAAACTGCGTTACGCAGCTATTGAGACAGGCGATATTAATCTAGTAGATGCGTATTCAACCGATAGCGAACTTGCTCAATATGACTTAGTTGTATTAGAAGATGATCGCGGATTATTTCCGCCATATCAAGGGGCTCCATTGATGCTAGACGAAACAATCGAGAATTTCCCAGAAGTTGAAGATATTTTAAACCAATTAGCTGGAAAAATTACGGATGCGGAAATGCGAGAAATGAATTATGCTGTAAATGTTGACGGAAAGAGTGCAAGTGAAGTTGCACAACAATTTTTAATGGATCAAGGTTTATTAGAAAAATAAAGAATGATATGTGTAAGCTATAAAGGAGAAGTTTATGAAAATCGGTGTACTATCAGATTTGCATATTGATACCAATAAGAAAAAATTAGCTGAGAACGAAACATTTGCAGAAATCGTTACTAGGCAAATCAACCGGCAAAAGATTGATTTGCTGTTGATTGCAGGGGACATCAGCAGTGATTATTTAGTATCTCAACAGTTTTTAGATGAAGTTACAACTAGAAGTGGAATTCCTGTATTGTTTGTCCCAGGAAATCATGATTTCTGGTCAATAAAAAATGGAGAAACGGATACCCAAAAAATCTATCAGTTTTTCAAAAATAAAACAAATAGTTTGTTAAATAAACCTTATATCTTGAATGATGAATGGGCAATTGTCGGAAATGCTGGTTGGTATGATTATGGTTATGGAGATCATACTAAATATACAGAAGCAGACTTTAATGAAATGAAATTAAGATTCGGTGCATGGCAAGACAAGCGCTACGTTCATTGGGGAAAAGAGAATAAACAAATTGCTCAATTGATGCTAAATAAGTTAGAATCAGATTTCCAATCCATTGGAGAACGAAAGGTTATCTTAATGACACATGTGGTCACTCATCCAAAGTTTGTCGTTCCCTTGCCACATAAAATCTATGATTATTTTAATGCTTTTCTAGGAAGTTCTTCGTATGAAAAGTTGTATCAAACGTATCCGATTGCGTATAGTATTATGGGGCATGTTCATTTCCGGAAAACCTTAGTGGACAATCAAACCACCTATATTTGTGCGTGCTTAGGCGGATCTAAACATTGGCTAACGAAAGATCCAGAAGCAGAAATTGTTAATGCGATAGTAACATTCCATTTACCAGAGAAATTGATGAAAAACTAGAAATAAAAAATGCGCAAAAGGGACTAATCCTTTTTGCGCATTTTTTACTGGCACAATCATATTCGGTATAAAAGAGTGATTTGGAGAGAGTACTATGTTTATGGTAAAATAGTTGAGTAAAGTGGAACGAGAGAGGAAGAGCTACATGACTGAAACAAATGAATCAATAGTATTAGATCTATTAAAAAATGAATTAAAAAGTTATTCTAAAAAGCAATTAACTACGGTTTTGGACTTATTAGCTGAAGGGAATACAGTCCCTTTTATAGCCCGTTATCGGAAAGAAATGACGGGAACATTGGATGAAGTCCAAATACGTGAAATAGAAGAACGTCATAGCTACTTAACGAATTTAGAAAAACGTAAAAATGATGTCCTAAGAACGATTGATGAACAAGGAAAATTAACACCAGAACTAGAAGGAAAAATTAAAAAAGCAGCGAAAATGCAACTAGTGGAAGATTTGTATCGTCCATTTAAACAAAAACGCCGGACGAAAGCAACGATTGCAAAAGAAAGTGGCTTAGAACCCTTAGCAGAATGGTTGCTGTCTTTCCCGAATGACAGTGTACAAGTAGAAGCAGAAAAATACGTTAATGAAGACAATGATATTGCTACAAGTGAAGAGGCATTAGCTGGAGCACATGAAATTCTTGCCGAACAAATTGGGGATGAACCTAGATATCGGACATGGATTCGTGACTATAGTTTTAAAAATGGAGCTATCACAGCTAAAGTCAAAAAAATTGAAAAAGATGAAAAGGGAACTTTTGAGATGTATTATGACTATAGCGAACCATTGTCAAAAGTCGCTTCTCATCGTATTTTAGCAATGAATCGTGGCGAAAAAGAGGATATTTTAAAGGTTTCTTTTGAGTTGAATGAACAAAAAATTCATGAATACTTAGAAAAACAATTAATTGAACAGCCTCAATCGACAACGGTACCGTTTATAAAAGCTGCTTACGAAGATAGTTACAAAAGATTCATCGGACCATCAATTGAACGTGAGATTCGTGCAGAATTAACGGAAACAGCGGGTGAACAAGCCATTCATATTTTTGGGGAAAACTTGCGTAATTTGTTATTGCAAGCTCCGTTAAAAGGGAAAATTGTCTTAGGTTTGGATCCAGCTTACCGTACAGGATGTAAACTAGCTGTTATCGATCCTACAGGTAAAGTATTAGCGATTGATGTGATTTATCCGCATAAACCAGCAGGTGCAAATGCACGTGCAGAAGCAGCGGTTAAGTTTAAAGAATTAGTCGAATCTTACCAAGTTGAAATGATTGCAATCGGCAATGGAACGGCTAGTCGTGAGTCTGAAACCTTTGTTGCTGAGAATTTGAAAGAATTAGAAAGACAAGTCTTTTATGTCATTGTAAATGAAGCGGGCGCTTCCGTTTATTCAGCAAGTAAAACGGCTCGAGAAGAGTTTCCAGATTTGCAAGTGGAACAAAGAAGTGCGGTTAGTATCGCACGTCGCTTACAAGATCCATTAGCTGAACTGGTTAAAATAGATCCTAAATCGGTTGGTGTGGGTCAATACCAGCACGATGTTTCTCAAAAGCAATTGGAAGAACGACTTGATTTTGTAGTGGAAACGGCCGTTAACCAAGTTGGTGTCAATGTGAATACTGCAAGTGCACCTTTATTGCAACATATTGCAGGCTTGAATAAAACAACCGCAACGAATGTGGTAGCTTATCGTGAAGAAAATGGGCGTTTTGAAAGCCGTGCTCAATTGAAGAAAGTTGCTCGTTTGGGACCTAAAGCTTACGAACAAGCAGTAGGATTCTTACGTATTATTGGCGGGAAAAATGTATTAGATAATACAGGTATCCACCCTGAAACCTATAAAGAGGCAAAACAAATACTTGAATCAGCAGGACTAGCTTTAGCAGATATAGGTAGTATGGAAGCCAAAAAAGTTCTAGAAAAAATGGATTTATCAGCTTTGGCTGAACAAGTTGAGCTAGGTAAAGAAACGGTAAAAGATATGGTACAAGCTTTATCAAAACCGGGTCGCGATTTGCGAGATGAATTAGCAGCACCATTGTTGCGCACGGATGTTTTGAGTATGGAAGACCTTATACCAGGTATGGAACTAGAAGGCACTGTCAGAAATGTCGTTGATTTCGGTGCATTTGTAGACGTTGGAGTTAAACAAGACGGAATGGTTCACATTTCTAAACTAAGTAAAGGGTATGTGCAACACCCAACAAATGTTGTTTCAGTCGGAGATGTCGTAACCGTTTGGGTCGATAATGTTGATTTGAAAAAAGGGCGAATTGCTTTGACCATGTTGAAACCAAAAGAATAAGAGTTTTATAAAAAAAGGAATTGGGAGTACGTGTCCCAACTCCTTTTTTTGTGCAACGGTTTTTAGTTGTAGGAAAGCGGGTAAACTTGTAAAATAAAGCCTAAGTAATTAATTGATGAAATAAAATTAGGATTTAAAAGGAAGAGTCGGAATGAATCAAATTGAGTTACAGGTACTAGTGGAAAAGACATCACTCGATTGTTTTGGATTGCCTTTTCAGCACCAAGCAACTTTTAACAATCGGTTGCGTACAACTGGAGGGCGTTACCATTTAAAGTCGCATCATTTAGACTTCAATCTAAAAGTGTTAGAAACATTTGGAGCAGACGAGTTTTTAGGCGTGATTAAACATGAACTGTGCCATTATCATTTGCATTTATCGGGTAAAGGATTTCAGCACAAAGACAAAGAATTTAAACAACTATTAACTGAAGTCGGTGGATCAAGATTTGTAAAGTCGTTAGGTAACCCTAAGCCAGTAAAAAAAAGAGTAGTGTATCAATGTCAAAGTTGTGCACAGTTCATTTATCGTCAGCGTAAAGTGAATACTCAAAAGTACGTTTGTGGTCAATGTAGCGGTAAGTTGTTGTACATTAAGATTCAGGAATGAAATAACAAAACTTAGGGGTGAAAAAAATGAATCAAACACAAATAATTCAGCAAAAATTAATGACCGTTTTCCCCTCATACGGCAGTCCGTTAAAAAAGCAACTAGCGATTGATGAAACAGAAAAAATATTTCGAACGCTAGCAGGTAGTTTGGCACAACAAAAATCAAGTTGGTCAACAATCAGTGGACTCTGTTCTGTAAAAAATGATTTTACGACTGAACCACCTGTCTTAGTAAATAAAAAGGGCACGGTTTTCCCACTTTGGAAAATAGTATTGGATTTTGAAATGACTTGGTTGAAAAAGAGAACAAAAACGGTATCTGTTCTTGATTATGGTGCAGTGGGTGATGGAGAGAAAGATTGTACAACCGCCTTTAAAAAAGCTTTGGATTCAGGATTTAGACGGGTAATCATCCCACCTGGAAATTATGTCATTAGAGAAATTGAAGTTCCTTCTCATACAGAATTGGTTGGAAGTGGAATCAATCGAACTAGGCTTGTTTTGCATAAGGATGCCCCCAAAAAAGCACGCTTGATTACGAATAAACATCATTTAAATGGCAATCATCATATCTATATTGAAGGAATGAGTTTAGATTGGAATGTTACAAGGTTAAGCAGCACCGAAAAGACAGCGACCGGTGGAACATACTCAAGTGGGATTACGCTAGCCAAAGTGAAATATGCTGTAATTCGTAATGTGAAAATAATTAATCCGGGATTGCATGGCATCGATGTTACATCAACACTATATAATTACTCAGGAGACGGTCTTAGAGCAACTGGAGGCAGTCAATACGTTTGGATTGATCAAATTGAAACAAGCGGATTTGGCGATGATGGAATTACCACTCACCATAGCGATTATCTGTTTATCTCTAATTCTTATGCGCATCATCCTAGTGGACGTTCTCACAAAAAAGGCTACTCTAATTCAAATGGAATCGAAGTAGATGATGGTTCGCAACATGTGACTTTAGTAAATAACCATACAGCTTTTTGTTTTGGAGGGGTTGAGATAAAAGCTCATGAAACAAGTTCGGCCGCTTCGGATGTTCAAATTGTTGGGCACTTTTCGGAGCATGACAACCGATCTTATAATTTTAGGCACATCGGTCACCACCAAGGAGATGATGCTTACTCGAAATCAGCTTTTGGTATACGAGCAACTTTTCTTGCCGCTTGTTATCCGCAAACGACTAATCTTTATACAGCTTCAACGCCAAGATCACTAGTTGTATCTGCGTACCAAAAAGTAGCCATTCACCAGTTTTTTGCTGTAACCAAACAAGAGAATCGGTCAGACAAAATTGCTATAGCTATCCAATATCGGGCAGCAGAAGTTGCTATTAAAGGAATTCAGTTGAGAAATTATGGACATGCAAAAAAACCTGTCCGCATAGGTAAAGAAACAGGTAGAGTATACCTAGATGGATACGTGGTTTAAGCTAGTCAGATAAAATCTTTAAATCGCCATATTTCTAGTAGTTTTATGTTATGATTAACGGGAATAAATTAGAGATAGGGGAAGAGTAATGAATACGATATATCCAGATGACAGTTGGGCATTACACACTGATCTATACCAAATCAATATGATGAAAACCTATTGGGAATTAGGAAAAGCAGATGCACATGCGGTTTTTGAATCGTATTTTAGAAGTAACCCTTTTAATAGTGGATATGCTGTTTTTGCCGGATTAGAGCGCATTGTGCAGTACATTCAAAAATTAAAATTTACGCAAAGTGATATTGATTACTTAAGAAGTTTAAACACATACCCAGAAGGATTTTTAGCTTATTTAAAAGACTTTAAATTCAAAGGAACGATTCGTTCAATGGTTGAAGGAGAAGTTGTTTTTGCAGGAGAACCGCTTATTCAAGTAGAAGGTCCGTTAGCAGATTGCCAACTAGTTGAAACAGCTATTTTAAATGTTTTAAATTACCAAACGTTGATTGCAACCAAAGCATCTAACATCAAATCAATTGTAAAAAATGAGCCCGTTTTAGAATTCGGTACGCGAAGAGCACAAGAAATGGATGCAGCTATCTGGGGAACAAGAGCTGCTTATATTGGAGGATGTGATGCAACAAGTAATACACGTGCAGGGAAGATTTTTGGTATTCCTGTTAGTGGAACGCATGCGCACTCATTAGTACAAGTTTACCGCAATGATTATGATGCATTTATAGCGTATGCGACAACACATAAAGAGTGTGTTTTTCTAGTAGATACTTATGATACTTTGAAATCTGGCGTTCCAAATGCTATTCGAGTTGCAAGAGAACTTGGCGATAAAATCAATTTTTTGGGTGTCCGGATTGATAGTGGAGACATGGCATACATTTCAAAAAAAGTACGTCAACAACTTGATGATGCTGGATTTACTGAAGCAAAAATATATGCATCAAATGATTTAGATGAAAAGACCATTTTAAACTTGAAAATGCAAGGTGCTCGCATTGATGTATGGGGCGTAGGGACAAAATTAATCACAGCATACGACCAACCGGCTCTGGGAGCTGTTTATAAATTAGTTTCTATTGAAGATGAACAAGGAAATATGGTAGACACATTGAAACTTTCTAGCAATGCTGAAAAAGTTTCAACACCGGGTAAAAAACAGGTGTGGCGTATTACTAAAAATGAAGATGGCAAGTCAGAAGGCGATTATATTACTCTTTGGGAAGAAAGACCCGACCAAAAAGAAGAATTGTTTATGTTCCATCCGGTACACACATATATTAATAAAACAGTAACGGATTTTAGTGCTAGACCTCTACTAAAAGAAATTTTTGTAGATGGAGAATTAGTGTATGATCTGCCAAAATTAATGGAAATTAAAACGTATGCTGAAGTCAGTTTAGGGATGCTTTGGGAAGAGTATAAACGTAGCTTAAATCCAGAGGCATATCCAGTAGATCTATCACAATCAGCGTATCACCATAAAATTAAGTCCATTGAAAAAGCACGCGATGACGTGAAAAAACTGTCAAATAAACCACTTATCTAATAGTAAAATAGTTTCAAAAAAAGGATCAGTTACTGATTCTTTTTTTGAAGTTAGAAATGATAAAGTCAAAAAAAACTATGCTATACTACGTTTAACGATTAATCAAAGAAAAGGGGACACAGATATGGCAGAATTAAAAAAACAAATCATTGAAGAAATGCGCGTTCAACCATCTATTGATCCAAAAATTGAAATACGAAAAAGTGTGGATTTTTTAAAAGATTATATAAAAAAATATTCTTTTTTAAAAACGTTAGTATTGGGTATCAGCGGAGGGCAAGACTCGACGTTAGTTGGGAAATTAAGCCAGTTGGCCATGACTGAATTGCGAGAAGAGACTGGAGATAACGAATATCAATTTATTGCTGTACGCCTCCCTTATGGGGAACAAGCCGATGAAAAAGACGCTATGGATGCCATTGAGTTTATTGGAGCAGATAAAGTTGTTAAAGTTAATGTGAAACCTGGAGTAGATGCAACTGTACAAACTTTAGAAGATAGCAGTACAACTGTTAGTGATTTTGTTAAAGGAAACATCAAAGCTCGTCAACGAATGATTATTCAATATGCTATAGCTGGAAGTCATAAGGGTGCTGTAGTGGGAACCGATCATTCTGCGGAATCCGTTACCGGATTTTACACTAAATTTGGTGATGGCGGAACGGACATTAATCCAATCTTTAGATTAAATAAACGCCAAGGAAAAGCTCTATTAAAAGAACTTGAAGCCCCAAAACATCTATACGAAAAAATACCAACTGCAGATTTAGAAGAAGATAAACCATCATTACCAGATGAAAAAGCATTAGGCGTAACTTATGATCAAATTGATGATTACTTAGAAGGCAAAGAAGTGCCAGCAGAAGCAGCTCAAAAAATTGAAAGTTGGTTTGTAAAAACAGAACACAAACGACACTTGCCAATTACGATATTTGATGATTTTTGGAAATGAAAAATTGAACAATAAAGGAAATAAGCATTTATAAAAGGCTGGAAGACAAATTCCAGCTTTTTTGTTCTTATAAATTGGCTAGATTTTTAAAGTCTTTTCAAAAAAAAAAAACAAGGAGGTGGAACGAATGGAAATGGAGAAGTTGTCACTCGTCGTTCCTTGTTATAATGAGGAACAAACGATTCCTCTCTTTTTTGCTGCAGTGGAGAAAATCCGTACAGCGTTGACGAATACGACTATAGAATATATCTTTGTTAATGATGGTTCGAAAGACCATACATTAACGGTATTAAGAGAAATGGCACAAGATTACCCCGATTCGATTCGATATTTGTCCTTTTCACGAAATTTTGGAAAGGAAGCTGCTTTGTATGCAGGGTTAGAGCATACTACTGGTGACTATGTAGCTGTAATGGATGTGGATTTGCAAGACCCACCTGAATTATTGCCACAAATGCTCCATTTAATACGGGATGAATCTTATGATTGTGTAGGGACAAGAAGAGTCAATCGAAAAGGCGAGCCCCCTATTCGGTCATTTTTAGCAAAAGAGTTTTATCGAGTGATGAATCGTATTTCAGATGTGAAATTTGTAGATGGAGCGCGAGATTATAGATTGATGACCCGCCAAATGGTGGATGCTATTCTCAGTATGACTGAAGTAAATCGTTTTTCAAAAGGGATTTTTAGTTGGGTAGGATTTGACACAAAATATTTAGAGTTTGAAAATAAGGAACGTGTGGCTGGCAAGTCGTCTTGGTCGGTATGGTCTTTATTTAAATACTCATTAGATGCAATAGTCGATTTTTCAGATATTCCTTTGGCACTAGCATCGTTTGTAGGATTAGCCTCTTTTATTATTGCTGTATTCTTCATGATCGTGATTATTATTCGAACGGTCTTATTTGACGATCCAACAGCTGGGTGGCCTTCTTTAGTGACGATTATACTAGCTATCGGAGGATTGCAATTATTCTGTTTAGGTATAGTAGGGAAATATCTTGGAAAAACCTATTTAGAAACAAAAAAAAGACCCATTTATATTTTAAAAGAAACAGATAAAAAGCCAAAAAAATAAAACAGGTTAAGAACGTTTTTAGTAAAGGTGACTGTGATGAAAAAAATAAATAAAAAACGAATGAATCAATTTACAGATAGCGATTCTGGTAGGCTGATAAATGGTTTGAAAACGATTCTTTTAGGATTGATTACAGCATTCATTGGAAACTTTTCCTTGCAACTGTTTCAAAATCAATATAATTTTTCCTTAGCTATTCATTTTACTTTTCAGTGGCATACAGAGATGTTTTTATTAGGAATGTTTTTGTTATTTACGCTGTATTTATGGCTTACAGCACTCAGCGGCTCTCGTTGGTTGAGTGCATTAATTTTGTTGATTATCACAGTAGCAATGGGAGTGACCACGCAACAGAAGATGGCCTTACGCGGTGAGCCGTTATATCCCTCTGATTTCACGATGATCAATGAATTGCCTTTTTTGCTTAAAATGGTTGATAGAAAATTAGTAATAGCGGTTATTATCTTACTAATAAGTCTAGTGAGCCTAGGTATTATCTTGTTCATTAAGAAAAAAAGAAGTTCAAAGCAATGGACTAATCCGGTACAAAAGAAATTAAACTGGATAGTAAGAGGAGTAACGTTTATTATCACTAGCGGTGTTCTTCATTACAGCATTGGATTTAATCAGCCGGGAAATGTATTGAAGTCTGCCTACGATCGTTATGCCTATTGGATACCTTACAGCCAACAAATGAATTATTATAATAATGGCTTTATAGGAGGCTTTTTGTATAACTTGGGTGTCGATGCAATGACAGAACCAGCTAACTATTCAAAAAAACAAATAGCGGATATCGTTCAAAAATACAAAGAAAGAGCAGCTGAAATAAACGAAACGAGACCAGCAGCAATAAATGATGTGAATATCGTTTATGTAATGAATGAAAGTTTTTCAGATCCTTTAGCTCTGGAAGGAGTAACCGTTTCAGAAGATCCTATTCCAAAAATACGACTATTGAAGGAAACTACTTTGAGTGGAACAATTTTATCTCAAGGATATGGAGGTGGAACGGCCAATATTGAATTTGAAGCATTGACGGGACTGTCCATGGAACCAATGTCGGCAAGTTTAACAACTCCTTATACGCAATTGGTTTCTAGAATGAATGAACTGCCATCTGCCATCTCCTATTTAAAACAGCAGGGTTATGCAACAACGGCTATTCATCCCTATAATACAACGATGTATAAACGGAATGAAGTATATCAAAAGTTAGGGTTTACAACATTTTTAAATGAAACAAATATGGAGTTTTCAGCTAAAAAAGGTCAAAATCCTTATATTTCAGATGAATCAGCTTATCAAGAAGTCTTACAACAAATGGAAACCACAGATGAATCGGATTTTATTCATTTGGTTACCATGCAGAATCATATGGTTTATAGTGGTAAATACCCTGGAACAGCTTTCTCAGCTCAAGGAACGGGAAATGCCAAAGAAGCAGCTAACTATTTGCAGGACTTGTCTTATAGTGATGACGCACTAGCTGATTTTTTAACAACTATAGATGAATTACCTGAAAAAACAATTGTCATATTCTGGGGCGACCACTTACCTAGTTTTTATAGTGAAACTATTGCTGAAACCAATGGAAGTTTAAAAATGCATCAGACTCCGCTGTTAGTTTATCCTAACTTTGCAGAAAAATCGGGTGCATTAGGAACCATCAGCCCAATTTATTTCATGAATCATATTTTAAATACTACAAATGCGCAAGTTACCCCTTATTATGCTTTGTTGATGGAGTTAGAAGAAGCTTTGCCAGCTTTTGAAAAAGGGTTATATATTGAACGAAATTCAACAGAAGTATTTGAAAAAAGAGCAGATCTTTCAGAAGAAACACAAGAGTTATTAAAGGTTTATGATACAATTCAATACGATGTGACCGTGGGTGAAAATTATAGTAAAGCGTTTAACTTCTTTGAAGATTAAATGCTTTATTTTTTCGCTTGCTTTTTTGGTCTATACCATTTATAATGATAAAAAAGAGTAAAGGAGAAAACTTAAATGGCTAATGTATTTACAAATGTAACAGTGTATACAGGAGAAGAAAAGATTGAAAATGCTTTTATTCGTTTCTCTGAAGAAATTTTAGCTGTAGGAAGAATGAGTGAATATAAAAAAGAAACGGCTGATCAAGAACAAGATGCTTCAGGGAAAATTGTTTTGCCTGGGTTTATTGATGTCCACAGTCATGGTGGATACAGCTACGACAATATGGATGCGAATTCAGAAGAAATCAATCAAATGATCCAAAAAATGCATCAAGAAGGAATCACTTCTTACTTTGCGACAACGATGACGCAATCTTACGATGCTATCGATAAAGCACTGGTAGCGATCAATGAAGCGGCCATTAAAAATCCAGCGATACAAGGAATTCATTTAGAAGGTCCTTTTGTTTCGAAAGTTTTTAAAGGAGCACAACCAGAAGAATTTATTCGTGTGCCAGATGCAAAACAAATGGAAAAATGGAACAAGTTAAGTGGGAACCGGATTCGATTAGTAACGTATGCTTCTGAAACAAGCGATGCTTCAGAATTTGAAGATTATTGTGTGAATCATAATATTGTCCTTTCAATCGGACACAGCAATGCTACTAGAGCTCAGTTGATGGATTCTAAAGCTTCTCATATTACACATTTGTATAATGCACAAAGAGGGTTACATCATCGCGAACCTGGAGTGACTGGTCATGCATTCTTAGAAGACTCTATTTATACTGAAATGATTGTCGATGGGTACCACATCCATCCTGATATGGTTAACCTTGCATATAAAGTTAAAGGTCCAGACAGAATTGAAGTAATCACAGATTCAATGCGTGCTAAAGGCTTGCCAGATGGAGAAAGTGAATTAGGTGGACAAAAAGTTTTAGTGAAAAATAGCCAAGCAAGATTAGAAGATGGAACGCTAGCAGGAAGTGTATTAACGTTCAATGATGCATTTAAAAACATTATGGCTTTTACAGGTTGTTCTATTGAAGATGCTGTAAAAATGACTTCTGTCAATCAAGCAAGAGAATTTGGGTTAAATAAAAAAGGTAGTTTAAAAACTGGAATGGATGCTGATTTAATTTTAATGAGCAATGATTTTGATGTAGAGCATACATTTAGTTACGGGAAAATGGTTTATTAAACTAAAATTGAAAAGAAAAGGTGGAAATTAAAAAATGGAACTAATTATTGTGAAAGATAACATCGAAGGCGGAAAGAAAGCATTTGAATTGATTAAAGAAGGCATGAATCAAGGAGCAAAAGTATTAGGTTTAGCTACAGGGAGTACACCTATTACTTTGTATCACGAAATGATTCAAAGTGACGTAGATTTTTCAGAAATGACAGCTCTTAATTTAGATGAATATGTGGGACTTGCACCTACAGATTCTCAAAGTTACCATTATTTTATGGACCAAGAACTTTTTTCTAAAAAACCATTTAAAGAAACATTTGTACCAAATGGTATGGCTAAAGACGCACAAGAAGAATGTGAACGTTATGATCAAATTATTGAAAAACACCCAATTGATATTCAAATTTTAGGTATTGGCAGCAACGCACATATTGGATTTAATGAACCTGGGACTTCTTTTGATTTAACAACACATAAAGTTGAATTGCTTCCATCTACAATTGAAGCGAATAAACGCTTTTTTGATACTATTGAAGATGTTCCACGTTTAGCTTACTCAATGGGAATCAAATCAATTATGAAATCTAAAAAAATAATTTTGATGGCGTATGGTGAAACAAAAGCTGAAGCTATCAAAAATACAATTGAAGGACCTGTAACTGAAAATGTCCCTGGAAGTATCTTGCAAAATCATGACAATGTAATTATGATTGTAGATGAGGCAGCAGCGAAATTAATTCAACGTTAGGAGCGAAATAATGGCTAAGGCGACACCCATTTACATTCAAATTCATAATCAGATAAGAAAAATGATAGAACAAGAAGTTTGGAAAATTGGAGAGCGTATTCCTTCTGAAAGAGATTTAGCTATCCAATTTAGTGTCAGCCGAATGACCTTGAGACAAGCCGTACAAACTCTTGTAGATGAAGGAATACTAGAGCGAAAAGTAGGGTCTGGTACCTATGTATCCAATAAAAAAGTGCAAGAAAAAATGGCAGGTATTCAAAGTTTTACAGATATTATGATTTCACAAGGACGAAAACCAACAAGTAAAACAATTTCTTATCACGTGAAGCCTGCCAGTGTGAGTGAAGCTGGAAATTTGAAGTTAAAGACTGAAGATATGGTTTTAAGAATGGAACGGATTCGTTATGCTGATGAAATTCCCATTTGTTTTGAAGTAGCAACGATTCCATATTATCTGGTGGAATCGTTAGGAAAACAGGAAATCACAAAATCTCTCTATAAAGTATTGGAATCTGAACAAGGCATTACCGTCATGCGAGCTGAACAAACCGTTTCAGCCATGAGAGCTTCTGAAAAAATTGCGGAATATTTATCAATAAAACGTGGGGAATCTATTCTTCAGTTAAAACAAATTAGTTATTCAAAAGAAAATCTGCCTTTTGAGTATGTTCGTACTCAATATGTAGGCGAAAGATTTGAATTTTATTTAGAAAAAGATTTACGCTAAGCAATTGCTAGCGTAATTTTTTTTGTTTTCACGGTACTCGTAAAATTCAAAACTAAATTGCAATTGTGTTTTAGTAATTATGTTTGTATAATGAAATGAAGAATGGCTTTGAAAGTAGGTTTCTTTTTTATGTATGATATGTTTCAAGTTTTAGTGTTCTGTTTGTTAACAGTCATTATCAGTTTTATACTAACACCGCTAATAAAAAAATTAGCATTAAAAGTAAATGCTATAGACAAACCTGGTGAAAGACGAGTAAACGTAAAGCCTATGCCAACATTAGGTGGATTAGCCATCTACTTGTCTTTTTATATTTCATTGTTTTTTTTGCAACCTATCCCTTTTAAACAAGTGATACCCTTGTTTATTGCGTCTACTGTTATCATTATCACAGGTATAATCGATGACTTAGTCGAGATATCGCCAAGAATGAAACTGTTAGGTATTGTTATAGGCGCGCTTATCATTTATTATGTTGCTGATATTCGAATGGATCTTGTTACATTGCCTTTAATTGGAGAAATACAATTAGGTGTTTTCAGTTTACCAATAACGTTACTGTGGATATTAGCTATTACAAATGCTGTTAATCTAATTGATGGCCTAGACGGGCTAGCAACTGGAGTTTCAATTATTGCCTTAACGACCATGGGTATCATTGGATTTTTCTTTTTAACGATTGATGATGTTGTGGTACCTATCATGATTTTTACGCTAGTTGCTGCAGCTGTTGGTTTTCTACCGTATAATTTTTTTCCAGCTCGCATTTTTTTAGGAGATACTGGCGCTTTATTTCTAGGCTTTATGATTTCTATTATGTCGTTACAAGGATTGAAAAATGCTACATTGATTACAGTTATCATACCGGTTGTCATATTAGGCATACCGATTACTGATACGGTAGCCGCTATATTGCGAAGACGGTTAAATCGAAAACCAATTTCTAGTGCGGATAAAATGCATTTGCA
The DNA here is from genome assembly GCF_000745125.1 of Carnobacterium jeotgali MS3. Lineage (GTDB taxonomy): Bacteria > Bacillota > Bacilli > Lactobacillales > Carnobacteriaceae > Carnobacterium_B > Carnobacterium_B jeotgali. The sequence goes on along the minus strand of NZ_JQNF01000007.1, from coordinate 237,426 downwards.
TCATCGCCTAATGACATTAGGTTTGACTCATAGACAAACGGTACTGGCTATTTACTGTATTGCCGCAATGTTTTCATTGATTGCATTAATGTATCCATTATCTGATTTCATAGGTTCCATAATGTTAACCATAGGGTTATTGCTTGGTTTAGAGTTGTTTATGGAATTAATTGGTTTAGTGAGTGAAGAAAGAAGACCTTTATTATCAAGACTAGGACGTTTTGCAAAGAAATTAAATCGAAAACGATAAAAAATGGGCACCAAGATTAAACAGTCTTGGTGCCCATTTTTTTATTTATTAAATTATGCAAAAGATAAAGAACGAAGTCCTCTAGTAAGCGTAATTCGTTAAGCCATTTGTTTCAAATTCATAATCTTCAGCATCACGTTCATCTAAAGAATCTAGACCTAATGCTACTCGGAAACGATGACTAATAAAATCAACACTATCTGGATAAAGTTCAACCATACTTGCACCATTTAACATGAAATCAGTCCATTCAAATGTATAAGAGTTGAATTTATATGAACCTTCTAGTCCTGTTTGAGCGATTCCTAGCATTTCATTAAACGTTAAATCTGTACGCATATTTGATCCAACAGCTTCAATAACATCAGTGTATTTAGTAATTGAACCAACACTTAAGGCTTTTTCTACAATGGCTTGTATCAGCAATTGTTGTCTTTCTCCACGCATCACGTCATTATCAATTTTTCTTGTACGAGCCAAGGCTAACGCTTCTTCACCATTCAACGTTTGATACCCTTTTTCTAAAGTGATTTGATTCATCTTACCATCAGAATTTTGTTCTGAGAAAGTTATCGGAACATCCATTTCGACTCCACCTAAAGCATCAATGATTTTTAAAAAGGCATCAAAATTAAATGTTACGTAATAATGAATAGGAACATCTAGCAATTCTTCAACTGTTTCAATTGTTGCTTGCTCCTCACCTTCGCTATAAGCGGAGTTGATTTTGTCCTCACCTTCATTTTCCCCTTGGTACATGATTGGAGTATATGTATCTCTAGGGATACTGACCATATTTACTTCATGGTTATTAGGGTCGATAGTAAGGTAGATAAGTGAATCCGTTCTTGAACTGCCAAGCTTTCTATCTTCAGTATCATCAATTCCCATGATCAAGATAGAAGTCGTTTCTTTAATCGGATCGACTTCTATTTCTTTCGTACGATCTAGCTCATGATACGAATCATCAATCGTTTTTTGAGCAGTTGCGTATAGCTTAGCTGCATAAACTGCTCCTCCTAAAAGGATGATCATAATTGGAATTAGTATACTGAGAATAATAATATTTTTTCGTTTTTTTCTTTTATTAACGTACGATACACTTCTGCTAGTATTAGAATGTTTCTTCACTCTCATTCTCCTTCAAAAAATCATTTTGCTTTTCAGTTGATCAAATAGAGGCCACTACACAAAATCTTTAGCCTAAAATTTCTTGTTTATTCTATCACGAATAAAAACAAGTAGAAAGTTTATTTAAAAAAAGTAACGATTTCTTAATATTAACGTTACATTTTTTTGTCACAATAAACGTTTTCACCTATTTTAAAACTTACCTGCCCATTAAGCCATTCAATAACTTCTTCTTGGAACGCATTCAGGTGTTCTTGATCTACTAGGCAGACAAAAGAGACCACTTCGGAATAAAGAACATCCTTAATTGTATAGTTTGCTTCACGAAGAGAATTTTCTAATTTTCCAGAGGCTGGATAAGCAACGACAACAGTTATTTGAGTGTGTAGTCTTCTTTCAACTACACCGATTTCAACCAACCCCTGGCTGACAGCTTTTCCATACGCACGTATTAAGCCACCTGCTCCAAGCTTGATACCACCAAAATAACGAGTAACAACAACAACAACATTTTTTAATTGTTTTTTTTTCAGAACTTCTAACATAGGAACACCAGCTGTGCCAGAGGGTTCTCCATCATCGTATGCACGTTGAATTTCATCTTGTTCACCAATCAAATAAGCAACACAGTTATGATTGGCTTTGCTGTGTTCCTTTTTAACTGCTTGAATAAAGGTTTGAGCATCTGTTTCAGTTGTTACCTGCTTTAAATGGCAAATAAAACGAGATTTTTTAATTTCTAATTCAAATTGCCCATCTTGTTCAATTGTATAATAATGATTTAACATAGATAATCCTTTCGTTAACCTAAGTAATTACTTTGTTTAGTTAGTGTACCGTTAGTACGAGTATTCAACAAGGTCTAATCATAGAAAAAATAAGCAAAACCAGTCTGAGCAATTGAGGAGGTTGAACCCTAAAATATATATGCTATACTTTTATCTTAAGTATAAAATTTTAGATACAAAAATACGCTAGTGAGGTGATGATTTGAGGATCGCAGTGGTAACAGACAGTACTGCTTATCTAACAGAAGAGCAATGTGAACAATATTCTATTTACAGGTTACCTTTATCGGTAATTATGGGAAATGATGTTATAGAAGAAACGAGCATAACGAATAATGATTTTTTTAAAAGAGTCGAAGAAATGGATGCTTTGCCGACAAGTTCTCAACCAACCATTGGTCAAACGATAGATTTATTTAATAAACTTTCAAAAAATTATGATGCTGTTATAAGTGTTCATTTATCGAGTGAGCTTAGCGGGACATACAACACTATAGCAAGTTTAGCGAATATATACGAAGGTTTAAAGATTTATCCTTATGATTCAGGAATCAGTTGCTCAGCACAAGGGTATTTTGTACTAGAAGCAGCTAGAAGGGCAAATGAAGGGGCTACCGTTGAAGAAATTTTTCATGCATTTGAAAAAATGCAACCAACACTACAGGCTTACTTTGTCGTAAATGATTTACATCATTTGGTTCGTGGAGGGCGACTTTCCAATGGATCAGCAATGATTGGTTCGTTACTAAAAATAAAACCTATTTTACATTTTGAAGATAAAAAAATTACTGTTTTTGAAAAAATTAGAACGAAGAAAAAAGCACTTAAAAGAATCGAAGAGCTATTAGGAGAAGATGTCGAAAAAGGTTATCCAATTGTTTCGACAATTATTCATGCTAATGCTGAACAAGAAGCGGTTGAATGGATGGAAAGTTTAAAACACCGTTATCCAACTATTCGTTATGAACTCAGTTATTTCGGTCCGGTTATTGGGACACATTTAGGTGAAGGCGCATTAGGAATAACTTGGATAGAAGATTCAACAAAAAATTAAGCTATTATACTATTTTTATTAAAAAATTCATTTAGAACAACTATTTAATAGTCAAAAAGAGGTGAGATATTTTTCTTAACCTCTTTTTTTTGCGTACATTACTAAAAAGAGGTGAGTTGAGATGGATCTTTTTTTGATGGGAAGAGAATTAGTGCAAAGTGAACTGAATGAAGGGTTACCTGAAGAGTGGGAAGGGACTAGTTCACTAGGTTTTATAGAAATAGGAAAACAAATAACCTGCCGTCGTTGTGGAGCTAACCAGCCGCAAGACCGACAATCTGCTCCATGCAATTGTGGAGACCACTGTTTTTATTGCATTCGTTGTCTTCAAATGGGAAAAATAAAAAGATGCAGTCTGCTTTATGCCCTTACAGAAAAAAATCGATTTTCTCCTGTAAAAGAACCAGTATTAACTTGGCAAGGGAAATTATCAGTCCAACAAGAAAGGGCGTCTAAAGAGATTGAGTCGACGATAAAGGCAGCACAAACAAGATTGATTTGGGCAGTAGCGGGTGCTGGGAAAACAGAAATGTTATTCAAAGGAATTGAGTGGGCGCTAAGAGAAGGCAAAAGGATTTGCATTGCTTCACCACGGACAGATGTGTGTTTAGAATTAGCACCTCGTCTAAAAAGTGCATTTCAAGATGTTGAACAGCTCACTCTTTATGGAGATATGGAAGAGTCCTATAGGTACACACAATTAGTTATTGCCACGACGCATCAGTTGATGCGGTTTAAAGAGGCTTTTGATGTTTTAATTATTGATGAAATTGATGCTTTTCCGTTTGATACAGATAAAGGCTTACAGTTTGCAGCACAAAAAGCCAAAAAAACAGATGGATCCCTTATTTACTTATCGGCTACTCCAAATAAAAAAATGAGGCAGGATATCGCGCAAAAAAAGCTAACCGCTTCGATTTTACCGGCACGTTATCATGGATATGCTTTGCCAGAACCTAAAGCCATGTGGGCAGGAGATTGGCGCAATGCGATTATTAAGCGGCAAAAGAAAGCCGTTATCTATAAAGAAATTAATCATCTGATACAAGCGCATCGTCGCTTTCTTGTTTTTGTACCCAATATTGAATTGATGGTGAACTTTTCAGCATATCTTAAGGAAATTTTTCCACAATGTTCATTTACAAGTGTTTCTTCTGAAGATGAACAACGTAAAAAGAAAGTGGAGAGTATGCGTGATGAAACCTATCAGTTTATGCTAACGACAACTATTTTGGAACGAGGTGTCACTTTCCGAGATATAGATGTTTTAGTTATCGGCGCTGAAGATCGAACATTTACAGAAGCCGCCTTGATTCAAATTGCCGGTCGTGCTGGAAGACACCGAGATTTTCCAACTGGTGAAGTGCTTTTTCTCCATCATGGTCAAACAAAAGCCTTAAAAAGTGCTATTCGTCAAATAAAAAAAATGAATCGTTTAGCTCGCGAAAGGGGATTGCTGATAAACCAATGAATTGTTTATGGTGCAAGAAACCACAAAAAGAAGTCATTCAGTTAAGAACATTGCTTACTTTTACTAAAATTGAACCCACAGTTAGGTGTGATTCATGTTCTGCTAAATTAGTTTCATTACAGATTTGCCCTGTCTGTCTGGGCTGTAGTCGTTACTGGAGCGAGGATGGGCTCTGTCCAGATTGTCAAAAATGGAAAGCAGACTATCCGAACTATCCATTCAAACATACAGCTCTTTACCAATACAATGATTTCATAAAAGAGTGGATAGAAGCCTATAAATATGCTGGAGATTATCGGCTTGGAGAATTATATAAAAAGGAGATTCAAACTTTTTTTTATAAGCAGAAGAAATTAATCATTCCTATCCCGATAAGTTATAAAAGCAAACAATTAAGAGGCTTCAATCAAGTTGAAGGCTTGTTGGAATTTGCAAAGGTAAAGTACATGCCAGCGTTAATTCACTGTGGAACAGGAGAAAAACAATCAAGCAAAGATCGTAAAATGCGGATGCTGTCTCCACAACCGTTTAAAGTAGCTGAAATCTTTCAAGAGAATATAAAAGGCAAATCAATCATTTTAGTTGATGATATCTATACAACAGGCCGGACTTTTTTTCATGCTGCAGACTGTTTATTTGAAAATGGAGCAAAAAGCATTGAAACGTTTTCAATTTCTCGTTAAAATCCCCTAAATGTAATCGATTTTATTTGCAATATTTTGGGGTTAATATATAATTAATTTAAGCATATCATCATTTGAGTGGTCCAACTGATGAAGCTGATTCTGAGAAACAATCAGATGAAAGGGGAGAGTGTCTATGTTTAAATATAATGTCCGTGGCGAAAATATTGAGGTAACTGCAGCTATTCGCAGCTATGTTGAAAAAAAAGTGGGGAAAGTTGAGAAATATTTTAATGATGTACCTGAAGCAACAGCCCACGTTAATTTGAAAACGTATTCCGATAAAACTGCTAAAGTGGAGGTAACTATTCCTTTACCTTACTTGGTTTTACGTGCGGAAGAAACCTCGCCTGACTTATATGGAAGTGTGGATTTAGTTTCAGATAAACTTGAACGACAAATGCGCAAATATAAAACTAAAATTAATCGTAGAACTCGCGGATCCAATGTGGTTGTTCCTCCTGTTTTACCAGGTGAAGAACAAGAATCACATGAAGATGAAGTGAATATCGTTAGAACAAAACGACTATCATTGAAACCTATGGATAGTGAAGAAGCTGTTCTACAAATGGATATGTTAGGTCATAATTTCTTTATCTTTGAAGATGCAGATACAAATGGAACAAGTATTGTGTACCGTCGTAAAGATGGAAAATACGGCTTAATTGAAACAGAATAATTAAATGTACTGAAAAATTAAAAAACTTCAAAGCGAGAGAATATTCTTTCTTGCTTTGAAGTTTTTTTGTTTTCTGATTCTTTGTAAAAAAGCATCTTGCAAAGCGATGATTAATATAGATAAAAAGGTTTCAATTGTGAATCAGTAATGATAGAATTAACAAGAATAGAGACTTTTGTCAGAAAAATGCAGTACAAATGTCAAGCTGAAGTCAACTTGTCTAACAGTAAATGAAATGTAACTAACATAAACAGAAATATAGATAAAGATATAGGGGAGAAAGACTGATGGCGAATTTTTTACGTAACTTAATTGAAAATGATAAAAAAGAATTAAAAAGCCTAAGCAAAATAGCTAAGCAAGTTGAAGAGTTTGCGGATGAAATGGCAAATCTACCGGATGATGGATTAAAAGCAAAAACACCGGAATTTAAAAAAAGATACCAAGATGGAGAGAGCTTAGACGCTTTGCTGCCTGAAGCTTTTGCAGTTGTACGAGAAGCAGCTAAACGCGTATTAGGGTTGTACCCTTATCATGTGCAATTGATGGGTGGAGTTACTCTACATCGTGGAAATATTCCAGAGATGAAAACGGGTGAAGGTAAAACTTTAACGGCAACAATGCCTGTATATCTAAATGCATTAACAGGTGAAGGCGTTCATGTTGTAACGGTAAATGAATATTTATCTAGTCGTGATGCTACTGAAATGGGAGAGTTGTATGAATGGTTAGGCTTAACTGTGGGCTTAAACTTAAATTCAAAATCTTCAGAAGAAAAACGTGAAGCTTATTTAGCGGATGTTATGTACAGTACGAATAATGAATTGGGATTTGATTACCTTAGAGATAACATGGTTGTCTATAAAGAACAAATGGTACAAAGACCATTAAATTACGCTATTGTCGATGAAGTCGACTCTATTTTAATTGATGAAGCTAGAACACCATTGATTATTTCAGGTCAAGCAGAGAAATCTACAGCTCTTTATAATCGAACAGACTTTTTTGTTAAAGGATTAAAAGAAGAGGAGGACTATACAATTGATATTCCTTCTAAAACAATTGCTTTAACCGAAAATGGAATTGAAAAAGCTGAAAAAACATTTAGAATTGATAATTTGTATGATGTTGAAAATCAAGCTTTGACACACCATATTGACCAAGCGTTGAGAGCTAATTTTATTATGCATCATGACGTGGATTACGTTATCCAAGAAGGAAAAGTAATGATTGTTGACCAATTTACTGGTCGAATTATGGAAGGTCGTCGCTATTCTGATGGCTTGCATCAAGCTATTGAAGCAAAAGAAAATGTAGAGATTCAAAATGAATCAAAAACTATGGCAAATATTACGTTCCAAAACTATTTCCGTATGTATAAAAAATTAGCAGGTATGACAGGTACGGCAAAAACGGAAGAAGAAGAATTCCGTGAAATTTACAATATCCATGTTGTTTCAATACCAACGAATAAACCACTTATTCGTGAAGATAAAGCCGATTTGCTTTACCCAACATTGGAAAGTAAGTACAATGCTGTAGTGGAAGAAATTAAAGAACGCCATGCCAATGGTCAGCCAGTACTAGTTGGAACGGTTGCCGTTGAAACTTCTGAATTGATATCAGGGTTGTTAAGAAAAAATAAAATTCCACATCAAGTTTTAAATGCTAAAAATCATTTTAAAGAAGCTGAGATTATTACTAATGCTGGCCAAAAAGGCGGCGTTACTATAGCAACAAATATGGCTGGACGTGGAACAGATATCAAATTAGGCGCAGGTGTTCGTGAAGTAGGCGGATTATGTGTCATTGGTACAGAACGTCATGAATCACGTCGTATTGACAATCAATTGCGTGGACGTTCAGGTCGTCAGGGAGATCCTGGTGTGACTCAATTCTATCTTTCTTTAGAAGATGAACTGATGAAACGATTCGGTTCAGAACGTATTCAAGCTGTTCTTGAACGCTTAAAAGTTAGTGAAGAAGACGCTGTAATCCAAAGCAAAATGATTTCTCGTCAAGTAGAGTCTGCTCAAAAACGTGTTGAAGGAAATAACTATGATACACGTAAAAATGTGTTGCAATATGATGATGTGATGCGTGAACAACGCGAAATCATGTACAATCAAAGACTTGAAGTCATCATGGCTGAAGAGTCACTAAAACATGTGACTGTTCCAATGATCGAGCGTACCATTTCACGTATTGTTCAAATTAATACTCAAGGAACAAAAGAAGAATGGAAATTACAAACCATACTTGATTTTGCACAAGCTGCATTAGTTCATCCGGATGATATCTCTCTAAGTGATTTAGAAGGTAAAACAGTTGCAGAAATTGAAACAGTATTGTTAGATGCAGCACAATCTATCTATACTGAAAAAGAAAAACAATTAAATGGTAAAGAGCAAGTATTAGAATTTGAAAAAGTTGTTATTCTACGTGTGGTAGATAGTAAATGGACTGAACACATCGATACGATGGAACAATTGCGTCAAGGAATTGGACTTCGTGCTTATGGACAAAGCAATCCATTAGTTGAGTATCAAGCAGAAGGGTTCAAATTATTTGAAGAAATGATTGCTTCTATTGATTATGAAGTTACACGTCTACTCATGAAATCACAAATTCGTCAAAATTTAAAAAGAGAACAAGTTGCAAAAGGAACGACTGCACGTTCGACGGGTGATGGCCAAGTAGTGAAAGAAGCGCACAAAAAACCGATTAAAATAGAGAGTTCAAAAATAGGTCGTAATGATCCTTGTCCATGTGGTAGCGGTAAAAAATATAAAAATTGCCACGGAAATGTTGAATAAGCAGCATCCGTAAATATTTTTTTAAGAATCAAGTCAACTAAAATAGATAGAAGAAAAACACGATTTGCTAGTAGAGTCGTGTTTTTCTGAATTGGAGTGGGAATAATGGAGTTAAGTGATATTAGAAATTATTTAGAAACGGCAGATAAAAAAATAAATGGTTTTGGGAGGTCTCTTTGACTTAGAGAATCTGGAAAGAGACATTGCTGAATACAATGATAGAATGACGGAACCAACTTTTTGGGAAGATGCCCAAAAAGCTCAAACTGTTATTAATGAAGCAAACGAGTTGAAAGAAAAATACAATCAATATAATGACCTTGTAACCGAGAAAGAAGATTTAGAGTTGTTACTTGAAATGGTCAAAGAAGAGAATGATGAAGAATTAGCCAAAGAGTTAAATAGTAAAATCAGTCCTTTCTTAGATAAGTTAGATCAATATGAACTAGATCTATTATTGAGTGACCCATATGATAAAAATAATGCGATTATTGAACTTCATCCTGGAGCAGGTGGAACCGAATCACAAGATTGGGGAAGCTTATTGCTTCGTATGTACACGAGATGGGCTGAAAAAAGAGGATTTAAAATTGAAACGCTAAATTATCAATCTGGCGATGAAGCAGGTATCAAGAGTGTTACGTTGCTTATCAAAGGAATGAACGCATATGGATATTTAAAAGCTGAAAAAGGGGTTCATCGCTTAGTACGGATTTCACCTTTTGACTCTGCCGGAAGAAGACATACGTCGTTTGTTTCTATCGATGTTGTTCCAGAATTAGACGACAGTGTGGACATTAAAATTAATTCAGATGATTTGAAAATAGACACTTACAGAGCAACTGGAGCAGGTGGACAGCATATCAATACCACCGATTCTGCTGTTCGAATTACGCATATTCCAAGTGGCGTAGTAGTGGCTAGTCAAGCTCAGCGCTCACAATTGAAAAATAGAGATCAAGCTATGAGTATGTTGAAAGCAAAACTTTACCAACTTGAAGTTGAAGAACAAGAAAAAGAAATGGCTGCTATAAGAGGCGAACAATTAGAAATTGGTTGGGGTTCTCAAATCAGATCATATGTTTTTCATCCTTATTCAATGGTGAAAGATCACCGCACAAATTATGAAACGGGAAACATTGCACAAGTTATGGATGGTGGAATAGATCCGTTTATACAGGCCTATTTAAGAAGTAAAGTATCTGACCTAGAAGAATAAAATAAAAAAGTCAAAATTCCGACATATTTAATCTAATTGTCAGAATTTTGATTTTTTTGTCTGTAATAAAAGAAATCTACCTAATCCCAAAAATGTAGCCTTTTATAGAATGTATTGGGGAAAGAAACCTGTATTTAGGTTTTTTTAAAGAAAATAGTGGGAAAATAAAGATAAATGCTAAAATGCGATAGGATAAAACAGTTACATTACAAATATAATACGAATTGAAATGAATTTGTAAAGAAAATACAACCGACATATTTTTTTATAATGCTATAATAGTTAAGCATTGAGGAAAAGTACCGATTGAGGTAGAAGCAACACCTGAATTGTGATTTAGAAACTAATAAAAGTTAGGTGATAATAATGATTGAAATGCTAAATGTCTACAAGAAATACCCTAATGGCATTACAGCAATTAACGGTTTATCTGTTCGTATTGAAGCAGGTGAATTTGTTTATGTTGTCGGACCTAGTGGTGCTGGTAAATCAACTTTTATTAAGATGATTTATCGTGAAGAAAAAGCTACTAAAGGAACGATTAAAGTCGGTGATTTTGATTTAATGACAATAAAAGAAAAAAACATTCCATATTTAAGACGTTATGTAGGAGTAGTTTTCCAAGATTTTAAATTGCTACCTAAATTGACAGTTTATGAGAATATTGCGTATGCGATGGAAGTTGTCGAAAAAAACCCTAAAGCCATTCAAAAAAGAGTATTAGAAGTTCTCGAACTAGTCGGTTTGAAACACAAAGTGCGTATGTTTCCTAATGAATTATCAGGTGGTGAGCAACAACGAATTGCAATAGCAAGAGCGATTGCAAATACACCGCACATTCTGATCGCAGATGAACCTACAGGAAATCTTGATCCAGATACTTCATGGGAAATCATGAAAATTCTAGAAGAAATCAGCAATCAAGGTACAACCGTAATAATGGCTACTCATAATAGTCAAATCGTTAATGTTGTTAAACACCGTGTTCTTGCGGTTGAGAATGGACGCATCGTCCGAGATCAATTGGAAGGAGATTACGGTTATGAAGCCTAGAACAGTAAAGAGACATATAATTGATAGCTTTAAAAGTTTAAAAAGAAATGGCTGGATGTCTCTAGCAGCAGTAAGTGCTGTAACAGTAACGCTCCTACTAGTAGGAACATTTATTGCTATGTTGATGAATGTTAATAAACTAGCTACAGATATTGAAAATGATGTAAGTGTTCGAGTTTATATTGATCTAGCTGCAAATGAAGATCAGCAAAAAGAATTACAGACAGAATTAGAAACACTTGAGAATGTAGACTCTGTTGAGTTTTCAAGTCGTGAAGATGAACTGAAACAAGTAGTTGGAAGCTATGGTGATGAATTTAATTTATTTGATGGAGACGATAATCCTCTATATGACGTTTTTATTGTCAATACGGATGTTCCAGAAAATACAGCACCAGTTGCAAAACAAATTGAAGATTTAGAGTATGTTACTCAAGTCAATTATGGTGGAGCAACAGCAGACAGCTTATTTAAAACAATGAATACTGTTCGTAATATTGGAGCAGTTGTTATAGTAGCTTTAATTTTAACGGCTGTATTTTTAATCTCGAACACGATTCGAATCACGATCTTCTCACGTCGTACTGAGATTGAAATTATGAAATTAGTCGGTGCAACAAATTGGTATATCAGATGGCCTTTCTTAATTGAAGGAGCTTTAATTGGACTTGTGGGTGCCATAATTCCAGTAGCTATACTAAGTTTTGTATATGTAACGGCTTATGGTATAGGAACAGACTTCTTAAAAGGTACGTATTTTGGATTATTAGCACCAAATCCATTTTTATACCAAGTTGGAGGATTAATGTTGGCAATCGGAATTATCATTGGTGCGATTGGATCATTTATGTCAATTAGAAAATTCTTAAAAGTATAATAACTTTAACTAAAAATCAAAAACTAAAATCATTTGGGAAAACGGGGGATAACAAAGTTGAATAAAAAGTTTATTAACATAGCTTTAGTTGCAGCATTAGGATTTACAACCTATATAGCACCTATAACAGCATTTGCAAGTACAGATAAAGATATCCAAACAACTACAGAAAAATTGGTGAATTTAAAAGATAAAGAAGTTTCAGCTGAATCTCAATTAGCAGCTATTACAACTGCGATCACTGATAATGAAAACAAAGCATCATCTTTGATGAATGAAATGAAGGAAACGCAAACTAACTTACAAAAGTTAAAAGTGCAAATTTCTGATTTGAATGCAGCTATTGAGAAACGTGAAGCTAAATTAAATGAGCAAGCACGTTCTGTACAAACAGACGGAGATAGCCAAAATTATGTGGAATTTGTCATAAATGCTAAATCATTTGCTGATGTTATTGGACGCGTTGATGTTGTTTCTCAAATTGTTTCTGCAAACCAAGAGTTAGTTGAAGCTCAAGCAAATGACAAAAAAGCGGTAGCTGCAAAACAAAAAGAAACCGAGTCAAATATAGAAAAACAAACAGTAGTTGCTGCGAAATTGGAAGCTTCTAAAACAGATTTGGAACAACAAAAATTAGAAAAAGAAGCAGTAGTTGCATCGATTGCTGCTGAAAAAGCTGGTTTAGAAAGTGAAAAAGAGAAGTTCTTAGCTGTTAAAGCTGTTGCGGAACAAGGTGCAGAAGAATTGGCACTTGTTAAAACAACTACTGCTACAACTGGAAAAGTTGAAACAATTAGTACGAGTACTGAAGTGAAAGATTCTGCTACTTCAACTAATATTGCTTCAAAAGTAACAGCTAAACCAGTTGAAACAGAAAATGCTGCTTCAACAACTAAAGCTCCAATTGGTTCATGGGCAACAATTAAAAGTGCAGCCTATGGAGTTAGTGGAACACCTTATCTTTATGGTGGAACGACTATTAGTGGATTTGATTGTTCTGGTTTTACTAGATATGCATTTGCTGCAGCTGGAATCAATCTTCCTCGTACGGCTGGTGCACAATACGCAGCTACAACTAAAATTTCACAATCTGAAGCTCAACCTGGAGATTTAGTATTCTTTAATCAAACAGGAAGCATTGATCATGTGGGAATTTATCTTGGAAACAATCAGTTTATTGGCTCTCAATCTTCAACTGGAGTTGCTGTTACAACAATTAGCCAAGCTTACTGGGCTCAATACCTAGTTGGTTTTGGTCGTGTAAACTAAAAAATTCTATGTAACAATTAATTTATTCTAACCGTTTCCCAAAAACGATTTAAAAACCATTTGCTAATTTGGTGTTAGCAAATGGTTTTTTTTTTGCGTTTTTTTTAGGCCCTTCGTCAAATAGTGTGAATGCTTCTAAAAATTCTTTCGAAATAACCGGATTTGCTCGTAAGAGCTTTGAATACTACACAGGGCTACAAATAATTCTATTACTCCAGAATGTTAAACATGAACTAAATTCAACTATCTACAACAAAAAGTATGGAGGCTTTTTTCAGATAATAGAAGAAATATAAGCTAGAAACTGTTTTAAGTGTAAAAATCATGTAAACTATATTTAGAAACGGATATATCCGTGATTATATTGAATTAGTTTGATAAAATAGAAAAGAAGCAGAAAAGGAGTAGATGTAAATGGCTGCAAATTTTTTTATTGCACTAGCGCTATTTTTTGTTCAACCCGTATTTATCATTGGATTGGTTTTTACGATTTGGACAAGTTATCGTAGAATCAATCATGAAAGAAGCAATCATAGGGTAGCAATTTATAATACATTGTACGAAATTAAAAATTATTTACTATTAGGACTTCTTTTTGGAGTAGTTGGATCTATTCTGTTAACCATTATAGGAGTTCCGGTTACAATGGATTGGATTATAATCTATCAAATCGTAGCAATCGTGAGTTTGATTTTTGGCTATCGATTTATTCACCCTTTATTTACATTTTCAATAAGTTCTTTACTGCTAATAGGACTATCATTTATGTTAAACAGTAGTGATTTTTCTTTTATGCCTAGCACTTGGTACCACCCATTAAGTCAAGCTGAGTTCAATGGGAAACCGTTATTAATGAATGTGTTTATTATACTTATTTTCTTATTAGCAACCTCTATTTTTACAATTAAGAGAACCGCTGATCGTCACCTATCAGCACGGTTTTTAAAAACAAAACGTGGGAAAAAAATTGCGAAATACCCTATTAAACCATTTTGGGTATTGCCGTTACTATTAGTTGTTCCAGGCGAAAGCTTTCATGCTTTCTTTAGCTGGTGGCCAGTCTTTTCAATTGGAAATGAACAGTACTCTTTCTTTTGGCTTCCCGTGTTAATGGGCCTGCAATTTACAGTACAGTCTCAGATTCCAAAAGAAGCAGTTTCAAAAATTGCTAAAGATTTAATGATTTTATTAGGAATTGCTTTGATTAGTGTGATTAGCTCTTTCTGGGTTCCGTATGCTTTGGTTGCGGGTTTTGTCTTATTGATTGTCGGTGGACTAATCACCCTGGACCGACACCGTAAGCGCGAAAAACAGTGGAGTGTTCTTTTTGGACCAGCTGAAAATGGAATAAAAATTATTGGTATTCGTCCAGATACTCCAGCTGAAAAGATGAATTTAATGGTTGGCGATACTATTATTGAGTGCAATAATCTTACTATCGAAACTGAAACAGATTTTTATCAAGCTTTATCAAAAAACAGTGTTTATTGCCATCTGAAAGTTAGCGGTGTGGATGGTGAACTCCGGTTAACTGAAACGGCGATCTATGCAGATTCTCCACATGAAATCGGAGTAGTCATCTTAACAAAGTAATTTAGTTTATGGAACTTATAAATTAAAATTTTTTTATAGGCGGGATAAAAAATGAAAAAAGTATTAATTGTCGATGATGAACAATCAATTTTAACATTGTTAGCTTTTAATCTAGAAAAAGAAGGTTACCATGTAGATACTGCTTTGGATGGCTTAGAAGGTTATGAAATGGCACTAGCACACGCTTATGATTTTATTATTTTAGATTTGATGTTGCCATCAATGGGTGGTATGGATATTTGTAAAAAGTTGAGACAAGAAAAAATTGACGCACCGATAATGATGTTAACAGCAAAAGACGATGAACTTGAAAAAATCATTGGTCTCGAATTAGGTGCAGATGACTATATGACAAAACCATTTAGTCCACGTGAAGTACTTGCTAGAATGAAAGCCATTATGAGACGAATGAGTAGTAAAAGCAATGCAGAAGAAGCTTTAAAAACTAAAGATACTATAAAAGAAGAAGCTGAATTGGTCCAAGTAGGCGATATTCGAATTGATCCTAGTCAGTATGAAGTAATTGTTAGAGATGAAAAAGTTGATGTTACACCAAAAGAATTTGAATTACTGATGTATATGATTAAGCGAATTAACCGTATTTTGAGCAGAGAACAGTTGCTGGATGCTATATGGAATTTCGATTACGCTGGTGAAACGCGGATAGTGGATGTGCATATTAGTCACTTAAGAGAAAAAATAGAAGTTGATACAAAAAATCCTACTTATATTCGAACGGTTAGAGGTTTCGGCTATAAGTTTGAGGATCCAAAAAAATGAGAAAGCTCCAATTTCGAATTTTAGCCATCTTTATTGCGATATTTACAATTTTTAGTATTTCTATTGTTATTTTCTCAACGAACTTATTGCAAGAATATGCTAGTACTAGTCAACAAGAAGCATTGATTAAGCAAGCGAAAACAGTTGCAAGTATGCTTCAATTAGATACTGAAAATACAACAAATCTAGCATCTTTAGCGACTAGTTTAGCCACTCTGGATATGCAATCAGAAGAAAGATTAACCGTTATTGATCTTTCTGGTGTGGTAGTTTATGATTCTGTAACCAATAAAGAGGTATTAGAAAATCACAACAATCGGGAAGAATTTAAAGCTGTATTGGCAGGAGACGAAATAGGAACTTCTGTTAGAAAAAGCAAAAGTACTAATGAAACGTTGTATTATGTCGCTGTCCCATTATTCGGAAAACAAGATGAACTGTTAGGTGTTTTACGTTTGGCTAGACCAGTTGCAGATATTAATCAAATCAGCGAACAGATAAAAAAATCTCTGTTGATTTTTAGTGTACTGGCACTTATCCTAACTACCTTTATTACGCTTATTATAACTAAACGTATAGCAAAACCCATCAATGATATTATGGAAGTCGCTGAAAGTCTTTCAGATAAAAGATATGAAGTTAGATACACAGGTAATGCTTATGGAGAAGTGGCTGATTTGGGTGAAACAATCAATGATCTAGCGACTAGTTTAGAAGAACAAAACTTAGAGCTAGTTCAAAATGATAAACGACTGTATGAACTGATTAATCATCTTGTTATCGGAGTTATGCTAATTGATGAACACCGCATTATAAAAATGGTCAATCCAGCAATGAGCGTTATTTTAGGCGAAGATGTCAGTCAATTGGTCGGAAATTCATACGTAGAAGCAACAAAAAGTTATGGCTTAAGCCACATGATTGAAATGGCTTATCAAAAAAATGAACAACAAAATGATGAAATATATTTTTATTATCCTAAAGATAAAATTGTTGATGCAAATATTGTCCCAATTGATGGAAAAGAACCGGGGGAGCAAAATTTAATCGTACTTCTTTATGATATTACAGAGATTAGAAGATTAGAAAAAGTGCGAACGGACTTTGTAACGAATGCTTCCCATGAATTAAAAACGCCAGTTACAGCTCTTAAAGGTTTTTCAGAAACGTTGTTAGATGGAGCTATGGAAGATAAAGAAGTCCTAAAACAATTTTTAGAAATTATGTTAGCTGAAAGCAGTCGATTAGATTTTTTGGTGAATGATATCCTAGAGTTGTCCAAGTTGGAACAGAAACAAGTCCCACTTAAAATAGAAGAAATTAATCTTACTGAAGCTGTTATATCAACATTTCAATTGGTTAAGCAAAAAGCAGATGAGAAAAAAATGAAGTTGAATATAATCGAAGAAGATAACCTGTTCATCACTGGAGACAGCAGTCGTTTAAAACAAATATTAGCTAATCTAATCAACAATGCAGTTGTTTATACGCAAGAAAGTGGCGAGGTAGAAGTCACTATAAAAAAAGAAAATAATTTTGCTGTTATCAAGGTTTCAGATAATGGAATAGGAATACCTGAAGACGAGCAAGATCGAATTTTTGAACGTTTTTATAGAGTAGACAAAGCCCGTAGTCGTAATTCTGGTGGAACTGGTCTAGGCTTATCCATTGTTAAGTATTTAGTTGAAAACTTGAATGGATTTATTACGGTTGAGAGTAAGCTTGGATTAGGAACCACTTTTATTGTCAAATTGCCTATTCAACCGAAATGATGACAGAGCTTACTAGTAATAATGAAAGAGAAGTTGCTATTTAAAAATGATTGTCTAATAAATAGTTTGAAGCCGAAAAACCTTGGGATTAATTTCTTGAGGTTTTTTTTGTATGCAAATAGACTGTAAAGCATTTACAAAATTTTAACACTCTTTACAAAAATCAACAAAAACATTACATGAAGTGAGGCTAAAATTAATATTCATTGGGTAAGATGGGTTATGTGGACGAGGGGTAAAAGTGTCCAACATTATAACTGAAAAGGATGGGAAATATGACTATTACAAAACTATCAAAACTGACTTTAACAATGGGCGTAGGATTAACATTAGCAGCTTGTGGAGCTGATTCAGGTTCAACAGATTCATCAAAAGATGCAGGAGGATTTGATGCTTCTCAAACAATCAATGTTATTTCAAGAGAAGACGGTTCAGGTACTCGTGGAGCATTTACAGAAATTACAGGTGTGCTAGTAAAAGACGGAGATAATGAAACAGATAATACTTACTCTGCAGCAACGATTCAAAATAGTACTAGCGGTGTTATGACAACCGTTGCTGGAGATCCTACATCAATTGGGTATATTTCATTAGGTTCATTAGATGATAGTGTTAAGGCCGTGAATATTGAAGGAATAGAAGCAACAGCTGAAACTGTTCAAGATAATTCCTATGCAATTGCTCGTCCATTTAATCTTGCTCATAATGGAGAATTAAGCGAAGTAGCACAAGATTTCTGGAGTTACATCATGAGTGCTGAAGGACAAGAAATCGTTGTTGGTGAAGGTTATGTTGAAGCTGTAACGGATGCTCCTGCATATGAAGCAACTGATGGTATGTCAGGGAAAATAAGTGTTGTCGGATCTACTTCTGTAACACCTGTAATGGAAGTTTTAGTTGAAGGTTATACAGCACTTAATCCAGATGTCACAATCGATGTTACATCAAATGGTTCTTCGGCTGGTATGACAGCTGCAATGGACGGATCAGCTGATATTGGAATGGCTTCTCGTGAACTAAAAGACGAAGAATTAGAAGTCTTGACTGCTGAACCGATTGCGATTGACGGTATTGCAGTAATCGTTAATACTGAAAACTCTATTGAAGATTTAACAATGGAACAAGTTAAGCAAATTTTTACAGGTGAAGTAACAACATGGGACGAAATTGCTAAATAATCATTAGGTATAAACTAAAAATACCCAGAATGGTTCTGGGTATTTTTATAAATTGAATTTTTGTCAATTGGGAAATTGACAAATGAATCCAACCTGTTGATAGATAAAAATAAAGATAGGTTGGTTTTCATTTATGGGGATAAAAGTAGGTAAAAATTATTTACAATTATCCATAAATGCAATTGAAAACAACTGTATTTATGAATGATTTATTCTGTTTTATGTTAAAGGAGAACTCTATGAAAACGAAAAAATTAGATGGATTTATGAAAGGTGTCTTTTTTGTATCTGCATTGACATCAGTCTTAGCCATCATTTTAATCTGTATTTTTATTTTTGCAGGTGGCGTTCCATTTATACTTGATTATGGGTTGTCGGAATTTTTATTCGGCCAAAAATGGTCACCATCTAATACACCAGCCTCATTTGGTATATTGCCAATGATCATGGGATCTTTAGCTGTAACCTTTGGTGCTATTATCGTTGGAGTGCCTATAGGAATTTTAACTTCTATTTTTATGGCTGAATTTTGTCCGGTATGGTTGCATAAAATCTTGAAACCGGCAGTCAACTTAATGGCCGCGATACCTTCTATTGTTTATGGATTCTTTGCATTGCAAGCGATTGTTCCGATCATGCGACAATTTGTCGGCGGTACCGGAATGAATATGCTGACAGCAATCATCTTACTGGGAATCATGATACTTCCAACAATCATTGGCTTGTCAGAATCATCTATCCGAGCTGTTCCGAGAAGTTATTACACAGGAAGTATGGCCCTAGGAGCGACACACGAACGGTCTGTTATGAGAGTTGTTGTACCAGCTGCTAAGTCTGGAATCGTCTCTTCTGTTATTTTAGGAATCGGACGTGCCATCGGAGAAACGATGGCAGTTGTCTTAATTGCGGGAAATCAACCCATTATGCCAGAAAGTTTAACTTTAGGCGTTCGTACTTTGACAACAAACATTGTACTGGAAATGGCTTATGCAAGTGGTGAGCATAGAGAGGCACTCATTGCAACGGCAGTGGTGCTATTTGTATTCATCTTAATCATTAATGGGACGTTCTTGATTATTAAGAAAAAGGGGGCTAAATAATGATGGCCAGCAAATTAACGAGAGGGTTCATTTATTTAGCAGCAGCCATAACTTTTGGGTCACTCTTTTATGTTGTCGGATTTATATTAATTAAAGGAATACCTTACCTTAACCTTGATATGTTCGCTTGGAAGTATACGACAGATAATGTATCTTTGATGCCTTCATTAATTACAACCTTGATCGTGGTAGGCATGACGTTAGTGATTGCGACTCCTATTGGTGTGTTTACAGGTTTCTATTTAGTAGAGTATGCAAAAAAAGGCAATAAAGTCGTTGGAATTGTGCGGATTGCAACAGACACTTTAGCAGCAGTACCGTCAATTGTGTATGGATTGTTTGGAATGTTATTTTTCGTTACCTTTTTGAACTTTCAATATTCAGTTTTAGCTGGAGTACTGACTTCTGTGATTATGGTTTTACCATTGATTATTCGTTCAACAGAAGAAGCATTACTAGCGGTAAATGATTCGTTAAGAGAAGCTAGTTTTGCTTTAGGTGCTGGCAAATTAAGAACGATTTTTAGAGTTATTTTACCAGTTTCAATGCCAGGAATTTTATCTGGTGTGATTCTTGCAAGTGGACGAGTTGTAGGTGAAACAGCAGCGTTATTGTACACGCTCGGAAGTTCGACCAACTTACCAGACAGTCTGTTTTCTTCAGGAAGAACGTTAGCGTTGCATATGTACGTCTTATCAAGTGAAGGGATGCATGTAAATGAATCCTACGCAACGGGGGTCATTTTAATCGTCGTTGTGTTAATGATTAATGGGTTGTCAACATTTTTGAGTAATAGACTGACAAAGGGGACAAAGTAATGAGTAAATTAAGTATAAAAAATATGGATTTATTTTATGGTGAATTTCAAGCTTTGCATAATGTTAATTTAGAAATTCCTAAAAATCAAATTACTGCTTTTATTGGGCCATCTGGTTGTGGCAAATCAACCTTGATTAAAAGTTTAAACCGGATGAATGATCTAATTGAAGGCTGTAAAATTGAAGGTGAAATTTTACTAGATGAAAATAATATCTATAAAAAAGATTTTGATGTTAATGAGCTGCGCAAAAAAGTTGGTATGGTTTTTCAACAACCAAACCCGTTTCCGATGAGTATTTATGATAATATAGCTTATGGGCCACGAACACATGGTATTAAGGATAAAAATACATTGGATGCATTAGTTGAAAAAAGTCTTCGCGGAGCAGCTATATGGGATGAAGTGAAAAATGATCTGAAAAAAAGTGCCTTATCGTTATCCGGCGGACAGCAACAACGAATCTGTATTGCACGTGCTTTAGCGGTTGAACCTGAGATTTTACTAATGGATGAGCCTACAAGTGCTTTGGACCCTATCTCAACAGCTAAAATCGAAGAGCTAGTTACAGTTTTAAAAGAGAAGTATACGATTGTAATGGTCACACATAATATGCAGCAAGCTTCTCGTGTTTCAGATAGAACAGCCTTTTTCTTGAATGGAAAAATTGTTGAAACTGGCGAGACGAGAAAAATATTTACAAATCCAAAACAAAAAGAAACAGAAGATTATATTTCAGGTCGTTTTGGTTAACTATTCTAATAATAGATGGAGGAAAATGAATTGAGAAAAGTATTTGAAGAAGAACTTGCAGACTTACATGTTCATTTTTCGGAAATGGGTATGATGGTTAATGAGGCCATTTATAAGTCGGTTAAGGCTTTTATTAATCATGATAGAGAACTAGCCCAAGAAGTTATTGAAAATGATGTACTAATCAATACACGCGAAACAGAGTTAGAAAAGAAATGTTTTGAATTGATTGCACTGCAACAACCGGTTACAAGTGATTTGCGGAAGATAGTAACAGTCATGAAAGCTTGCGCCGATTTAGAGAGAATGGGAGACCATGCAGTGAGTGTGGCGAAATCGACTATTCGAGTTAAAGGTACTAAACGAGTTCCAAAAATCGAAGCAGAGATAGCTGAACTTTCAGAAAAAGTAAAAGTAATGGTTGAAGGTGTGCTAGAAGCATATATTAAAGAAGATGCTAACAAAGCGAAA
Source organism: Carnobacterium jeotgali MS3 (assembly GCF_000745125.1). Taxonomy (GTDB): domain Bacteria; phylum Bacillota; class Bacilli; order Lactobacillales; family Carnobacteriaceae; genus Carnobacterium_B; species Carnobacterium_B jeotgali. The sequence continues at coordinate 215,672 of NZ_JQNF01000007.1, read as the reverse complement.
AATCTCGCAACAGCTATTAATGCTATTGATTTTGAGTTTTATGAAATTTATCGACAATGTATTGATGAAATGAAAGTCGATCCAGAATTAGTTCTAGGAGCTACAGATTACATGTTGGTAGCGCGGTATTTAAAACGGATGGGTGATTATGTTACTAATATTTGTGAGTGGATTGTTTATTTGAAAACAGGTAAAGTTGTAGAATTAAATACAAGCAAACATTAGATAGCAATTAGGTAAGAAGGATGGTTAATAGGGTTGGGATTAGATGAAAAAGTCCTCATTAACTTATTTGTAGGATGAATAGGATAAACTAGCGTCAAATAGAGATAAAACTCAATTTGACGCTATTTTCTTTGCTCTTTTAATTTAAAAAAGATAGAATAATAATAGAATGTAAAGTGGGTTTACATAAAATTTACAATTATGCTATTTAATATTTACAATAGTAGGTTATTATTAAGAAGTATGTAATTTAGCTAAATACCTAGGAGGTATAAAATGAAACTAAAAAATAGTCGACTTATGTTAACTATTGCATTTGCATTTATTCTGACAGCATGCGGTCCAGTAGTAGAAGAGGAATCGATTACTGCAGTTGGATCATCTGCATTGCAACCACTTGTAGAAGCAGCCGGTGAACAATATGGTGCTGAAAATGTTGGGAAGTTTATTAACGTACAAGGTGGAGGTAGTGGAACAGGCTTAAGTCAAATTGCTGCAGATGCAGTAGAAATCGGAAATTCAGATATTTTTGCAGAAGAAAAAGATGGTATAGACGCCTCTAAATTAGTAGATCATCGTGTGGCGGTTGTAGGCATTACGCCAATTGTTACACCAGGTACAGGAGTTACTGATGTTAGTATAGAAGAATTACAAAAGATATTCACAGGTAAAATTACGAATTGGTCAGAATTAGGCGGGAAAGATTTACCGATAACGGTTTTAAACCGTGCATCTGGTAGTGGAACACGTGCTACATTTGAACAATGGGTTTTAGAAGAAGGACAAAATAGTATTATCACACAAGAACAAGAGTCAAGCGGTACAGTAAGACAAATCGTGGCAAATACTCCTGGAACAATCAGTTATGTTGCTTTTTCGTATGTAAACGATGATGTTGAAGCATTAACAATTAATGGAGTAGAGCCAACAGACGAAAATGTAAAAACAAATGAGTGGTTGATTTGGTCTTATGAGCATATGTATACTCATGGAGAACCTACTGGATTGACGAAAGAATTCATTGATTACATTATGTCTGATGATATTCAAGCAACATTAATTGGAGCGTTGGGATATATACCAACTAGCCAAATGGAAGTAGAACGAGATGTTGAGGGAAATACAGTGCCCGTAGAATAAGTAAATCAATAAATAACAGTATTAGAAAATTAATAGATAGCATGGATTGAAGACGACTATTCAATAGAAAAGCCGTCTTTCAACTTGTTATATTTGATATAAGAGGAGGGCTTCTTTTGGAAGAGATTCAAGCAAAATTACTTGGAAACTCAAAAAAAGGCAGACTGGAAAAATTAGGAAAAACAGTTAGTTTTATTTGTATCGCTATTATCGTATTTGTAGTTGTCTCAATTTTGTATTTTGTTACTAGCAAAGGACTTTCTACATTCTTCACAGATGGCGTTTCTTTTTGGGGCTTCCTGACAGGTTCTGTATGGAGTCCTGGTAATGTTGGTGAAAATGGTCAACCACTTGTTGGAGCACTTCCAATGATTACAGGATCATTTTTAGTTACCTTGCTTTCAGCAGTATTAGCAACACCTTTTGCAATTGGTGCGGCCATTTTTATGACGGAAATCTCTCCATCTACTGGGAAAAAAGTTCTACAGCCAGTAGTTGAATTATTAGTAGGAATACCATCGGTTGTTTATGGATTTATTGGTTTGACCGTGGTTGTTCCTGTTGTTCGTTCTGTTTTTGGCGGTACTGGATTTGGTATTCTATCTTCTACTTTCGTATTATTTGTAATGATTTTGCCAACTGTAACAAGTATGGCGGTAGATGCTTTAAATTCTGTACCAAGATATTACCGTGAAGCTTCTCTAGCTATGGGTGCAACAAGATGGCAAACGATTTATAAAGTAGTTTTGAGAAGTGCAATGCCTGGATTGCTAACAGCTGTTGTTTTTGGGATGGCTCGTGCGTTTGGAGAAGCCTTAGCGGTTCAAATGGTTATTGGGAATGCGGCTTTAATGCCGACAAGTTTAGTTACACCTGCTTCAACATTAACAAGTATCTTAACTATGAGTATGGGAAATACCGTTATGGGTACACTAGAAAACAATGTCCTTTGGTCTCTTGCTTTAATTTTAATGATCATGGCATTATTCTTTAACATCTTAACGCGTTGGATTGGTAAGAAAGGGGCTATGAAATAATGAGCGCAAAAAAATGGGATAAATTCGCAGTCGGCGTCTTGTATGCTTTATCAATATTCATCGTTCTTATTTTATTTAGCTTATTAGCTTTTATTTTAATTCGAGGCTTACCGCAAATTTCGTGGGAATTTTTAACTCAACCAGCAAAATCTTTTCAAGTTGGCGGTGGGATTGGAATTCAATTATTTAATTCATTTTACTTATTGTTCTTGACGATGCTAATTAGCACGCCTTTAGCTTTAGGAGCAGCAATTTATCTGTCTGAATATGCAAAACAAAATTGGTTAACAGATATTATTAGAACAGCGATAGAAGTGTTGAGTTCTTTACCTTCTGTAGTTGTAGGACTTTTTGGTTTCTTAATTTTTGTTATTCAATTTGATTTTGGATTCTCTATTCTTTCAGGAGCATTGGCATTAACTATTTTTAATTTGCCTTTATTGACAAGAACGATAGAAGATTCTCTGCAAGCTATACCTGGTGTTCAAAGAGAAGCAGGATTAGCTTTAGGTTTATCTCGGTGGGAAACGGTCACTCGTATTATTTTACCTGCAGCAATACCAGGTATTTTAACAGGTATGATTTTAGCCGCTGGACGTATTTTTGGTGAAGCAGCTGCTTTGATCTATACAGCTGGACAAAGTGCACCTGCACTAGATTTTGCCAACTGGAACCCGCAATCAATCACTAGTCCATTAAACATCATGCGACCAGCTGAAACCTTAGCTGTTCATATTTGGAAAATCAATAGTGAAGGGGTTATGCCTGACGGAGCGCAAGTGTCAGCAGGAGCTTCCGCTGTTTTAGTTCTTGCAGTATTGTTGTTTAATGTAGTAGCTCGTTATCTAGGGAAAAAACTACAAAAGAAAGCTACTTCTGCTTAATGAACGCAAGAGCTAGTGTGTAACAAGGATTCAGTTAGACAAGGAGGATTTAAGCAATGCCCAATCAAACTAACTTAGAAACAAATATTTTAAAAATGTCCGCTGACAAAAAAATTGACTTATCTACCGAAGATTTGCATGTATGGTATGGAGACAATGAAGCCATCAAAGGGGTTTCGTTGGAATTCGAGGAAAACAAAATCACTTCTCTTATTGGTCCTAGTGGATGTGGTAAATCAACTTATCTGCGTTCGTTAAATCGTATGAATGATGAAATTGAATCTGCTAAAGTGACAGGGAAAATCATTTATAAAGGTATTGATGTAAATGCTTCAAATATCGATGTATATGAAATGCGTAAAAATATTGGAATGGTATTTCAACGCCCTAATCCTTTTAGTAAATCAATTTATGATAATATTGCTTTTGCATTACGTAGACATGGAATCAAAGATAAAAATACGTTAGATGAAGCGGTGGAAACAAGTTTAAAACAAGCTGCTTTATGGGATCAAGTAAAAGATCAATTAAATAAAAGTGCCTTAGCATTATCTGGTGGACAACAACGCTTATGTATCGCAAGAGCTATTGCTCTTAAACCAGATATTTTATTGCTAGATGAACCTGCAAGTGCATTGGACCCCATTTCTACTAGTCAAGTAGAAGAAACATTGCTGCAATTGAAAGAAGATTATTCAATTGTTATTGTTACTCACAACATGCAACAAGCTTCAAGAATCAGTGACTATACAGCTTTCTTTTATGTTGGAAATGTTATTGAGTACGATGAAACGAGAAAAGTATTTACTCGTCCAAAAATTCAAGCAACAGAAGATTATGTATCTGGTCATTTTGGTTAGGAGGAAAAAATAGTGAGCAACGAAAAATTTATTATTGAATCGAATGACGTTCATTTGTATTATGGAAAAAATGAAGCATTAAAAGGTGTATCGCTTAATTTTAAGCCTAAAGAAATAACTGCTTTAATTGGACCAAGTGGTTGTGGGAAATCAACATTTCTAAGAACACTGAACCGTATGAATGATTTGATTCCAGATGTCACTATTACTGGTAACGTAAAATTTGAAGACAAAGAAATTTATAGTCCTAAGATGGATACCGTTGAGTTAAGAAAAAAAGTGGGAATGGTGTTTCAACAGCCTAACCCATTCCCGTTTTCAATATATGAAAATGTTGCTTACGGTTTAAAAATAGCAGGAATGAAAGACAAAGCAAAAATTGATGCTATTGTTGAAGAAAGCCTAAAAAAAGCAGCCGTTTGGGAAGATGTTAAAGATAAATTGCATAAAAGTGCTCTTTCACTTTCAGGGGGACAACAACAACGGGTTTGTATCGCACGCGTATTAGCGATTGAACCATCTGTTATTTTGCTCGATGAGCCAACAAGTGCTTTAGATCCAATATCAAGTGCAAAAATTGAAAATATGTTATTAGAACTAAAAAAAGATTACACGATGATAATTGTTACTCATAACATGCAACAAGCTTCAAGAATTTCAGATAACACAGCCTTTTTCTTAAATGGGCATTTAATTGAGTATGGAGAAACAAGACAAATTTTTACAAGACCAAAAGAAAAAGAAACTGACGACTATATTTCTGGACGTTTTGGGTAATTCGTTGCATAATTAAGAAAATGGTATAGGAGTGATGGAAAGTGAGACGCGTATTTGAAGAAGAATTAAACGATTTACACGTTCATTTTTTTGAAATGGGCAAAATGGTCAATGAAGCTATTTATAAATCAGTAAAAGCATTTATAAACCATGATAAGGAACTTGCTCAACAAGTAATTGATGGCGACATAGAAATCAATAGACGTGAAACTGATCTAGAAAAACAATGTTTTGAAATGATTGCTTTGCAACAACCGGTAACGACTGACTTAAGAAAAATTGTAACAGTCATGAAAGCTTGTGCAGATCTTGAGCGAATGGGCGACCACGCGGTTAGTATTGCAAAATCGACTATTCGAGTAAAAGGAAATAAACGTATTTATGAAGTCGAAGCAGAAATTGCTGAGATGTCTGAAAAAGTTAAAGTAATGGTTCAAGGTGTTTTAGATGCCTATATAAATTTTGATACAGCAAAAGCTAAAGAAGTAGCTTTAAGCGATAGAGCAGTAGATAAAGATGCAAAAAAAATTCATTCGGATTGTATTGAACATATGAAAATTGATTCAGAAATCGTATTAGGAGGATCCGATTACATGCTTGTAGCGGGATACCTAGAACGAATTGGTGATTATGTTACAAATATCTCTGAATGGATTGTGTACTTGAATTCAGGAAAAGTTGTGGAATTAAATACCCACAATAAAAACACACCCATAAATTAAATAGTAAAAAAAGCGACTGGAATACTATTCCAGTCGCTTTTTTAGGCTCATAATGAGATGCGTAAAACCAAGCATCTTTTGCTTTATTTGGTTTTCTATGTTAGGATTATAAAAATTTACCAAAGGGAAGGAATGAAATGAGATGGGAATGCATCAATACATTAAAAGCTTGAGTGATTTGGAAAATATATTTCGCTGTCCTGGAAAGTTTAAATACGAAGATCACTCTGTCGCAGCCCATTCTTTTAAAGTGACTCAAATTGCTCAATTTTTAGGAACTGTAGAAGAACAAGCGGGAAACGTGGTTGATTGGCGTGCTTTATATGAAAAAGCGCTCAATCATGACTATACAGAGTTATTCATTGGGGATATAAAAACGCCTGTTAAATACGCTACCCCGGAACTAAGAGAAATGTTAGCGGATGTAGAAGACTCTATGACAGAGAACTTTATAAAAAAAGAGATTCCAACAGAATTTCAAGCTGTATATTTCGAACGATTAAAAGAAGGAAAAGATGATACGTTAGAAGGTCAAATTTTATCTGTTTCAGACAAAGTAGATTTATTATATGAATCTTTTGGAGAAATTCAAAAAGGAAATCCTGAACGGGTATTTACTGAAATATATGAAGAATCTTTGCAAACAATTTTAGAGTTTAGGCATTTGGCTAGTACACACTATTTCTTGAAAGAAGTACTGCCTGATTTATTAAGTGGAAACTTTACGAATCAAGATCAATTGCAAAAGATAACACAACGAATCGTTTCAGATTCGCTAGCAGATTAATTGTGAACAAACGTTCGCCAAAATTAATAAGTTGTGATAAACTAATAGGATAAGAATAGGATGCATCTTGCTATCCTATTTTTTGTGTTTTCGTTAAACTAAACTTATCTATAAAGTAGAAGCGTAAAAAATAACTCAAAAGGAAGTAAGCATATGGCACATGATAAAATTACCGTCAGGGGCGCGCGTTCACATAATTTAAAAAATATTGACGTAACTATACCTAGAGATAAATTAGTTGTCGTGACAGGATTATCAGGATCTGGCAAAAGTTCTTTAGCGTTCGATACATTATATGCAGAAGGACAAAGACGCTATGTTGAAAGCCTTTCTGCTTACGCTCGTCAATTTCTTGGTCAGATGGATAAACCAGATGTCGACAGTATAGATGGATTAAGTCCAGCTATCTCTATTGACCAAAAAACAACGAGTAAAAATCCTCGTTCGACAGTGGGAACGGTAACAGAAATCAATGATTATTTAAGACTGTTATACGCTCGTATCGGTCATCCTATTTGTCCAAATGATGGAACTGAAATTGCTAGTCAGACCGTTGAACAAATGGTAGACCGTATACTAGAGTACCCAGAGCGGACTAAAATTCAGTTGTTGGCTCCCATTGTTACAGGAAAAAAAGGCCAGCACAAGAAAATTTTTGATAAAATTAAATCTGAAGGCTATGTTCGTGTTCGTGTAGATAAAGAAATGTATGATATTACCGATGAAATTGAATTAGATAAGAATAAAAAACACGATATTGAAATTGTCATTGATCGGATAGTCGTAAAGGAAGGTATTCGGTCGCGCTTATTTGACTCGTTTGAAGCTGCTTTACGTTTAGCGGAGGGTTATGCTATTGCGGATATTATGGGACAAGAAGAAGTTCTTTTTAGTGAGCACTATTCATGCCCTTATTGTGGGTTTAGTGTAGGCGAATTAGAACCCCGATTATTTTCGTTTAATGCTCCTTTTGGTTCTTGTCCTGATTGTGATGGATTAGGTGTGAAGCTAGAAGTTGATATTGATTTGGTCGTTCCAGATAAAAGCTTAACTTTAAAAGAAGGCGCTCTGTTACCATGGAACCCAATTAGTTCGAATTACTACCCACAAATGTTAGAACAAGCGTGTAACCACTTTAACATTGATCAAACAATTCCATTTGAAGAGATGTCGGAAGAAGATCAAGCCTTTGTTTTGCACGGCTCAAAAGGAAAACTGTTCCATTTTCATCATAAAAATGATTTTGGTGGTGTACGAGATGTTGATATTCCCTTTGAAGGTGTTCTTCGCAATATTGAAAGACGCTACCGTGAAACAAACAGTGACTTCACAAGAGATCAAATGCGGTTGTATATGACTGAATTAACTTGCCAATCTTGTGGTGGAAAAAGATTAAATCCAGAAGCTCTTTCTGTAAAAGTAGCGGGCAAAGATATTGGAGAAGTATGCGGATACCCTATTGAAGACTCCATCCAATTTTTTACTGACTTGCCGATGTCTGAGCAAGAACAGATGATTGCAAAGCCTATTTTGAAAGAAGTAAATGACCGCTTGTCATTCTTGAAAAATGTTGGCCTAAATTATCTAACATTGAGCCGAACTGCTGGAACCTTATCTGGTGGAGAGGCGCAGCGCATCCGTTTAGCAACTCAGATTGGCTCTAATTTATCAGGTGTTTTATATATCTTGGATGAACCTTCAATAGGATTGCACCAAAGAGATAATAATCGCTTAATTGAATCCTTGCAAAAAATGCGTGATTTAGGAAATACTCTTATCGTGGTTGAACATGATGAAGACACCATGAGAGCAGCCGATTATTTAATTGATATAGGTCCAGGAGCCGGCGAAAAGGGCGGCGAAATCATGGCGATTGGAACACCGGATGAAGTTGCTAATAATGAAAATTCCTTAACAGGAGCCTATTTGTTAGGTAAAAAATTTATACCTGTTCCAAAAGAGCGTCGTACAGAAGATAAAGGATTCATTCGTGTCAAAGGAGCTGCTGAAAATAACTTAAAAAATGTGAATGTAGATTTTCCACTTAGTCGTTTTATAGCAGTTACAGGTGTTTCAGGTTCGGGTAAAAGTTCTTTAGTCAATGCTGTTTTGAAAAAGACTTTGTCTCGTGATTTAAATCGTTCAAAACAAAAGCCCGGAAAATACAAATCGATAGAAGGGCATAAAGGCTTAGAAAAAGTGATTGATATTGATCAAAGCCCAATAGGACGTACGCCTAGAAGTAACCCAGCGACTTACACGAGTGTATTTGATGATATACGTGATTTGTTTGCCCAAACAAATGAAGCTAAAATAAGAGGGTATAAAAAAGGTCGCTTTAGTTTCAATGTTAAAGGTGGACGTTGTGAAGCATGCCGAGGAGATGGGATTTTAAAAATTGAAATGCATTTCCTGCCTGATGTGTATGTACCATGTGAAATATGTCATGGGACACGTTACAATTCTGAAACTTTAGAAGTGAGATACAAAGGTAAGAATATTTCTGACGTCTTAAATATGACAGTAGAAGAAGCTGTTGTCTTTTTCGAAAACGTACCTAAAATTCGTAAGAAAATTCAAACAATTATTGATGTGGGACTCGGATATGTCACCCTTGGTCAGCCTGCGACTACATTGTCAGGTGGGGAAGCCCAACGTATGAAGCTAGCTAGTGAATTGCGCAAAAGTTCTAATGGGGATAATTTCTATATCTTGGATGAACCAACTACGGGATTGCACACAGACGATATCGCACGTTTACTAGTAGTGTTAAATCGATTAGTAGAAGCGGGAAATACGGTCTTAGTTATTGAACATAATTTGGATGTCATCAAAACAGCCGATTACGTGATTGATTTAGGTCCTGAAGGTGGAGCTGGTGGTGGTACCATTATTGCTACAGGTACACCAGAAGAAGTAGCTAAGGTTAAGAAAAGTTACACTGGTATGTATTTAGCTGAAATCTTGAAAAGAGATAAAAAACGTGGAGAAAGTGTGAACTAATCCAATAATTCTCTATAAGTAAACCAATTGTTAGCTAATAAAAAATTTGAAAAGGATAGACCAACCGGATTCGTTATCGGTTGGTTTATCCTTTTTAAAGTGTTTCTTTTTTTAAATAACTTTGTTTCATGTTAAACTAGACGTGAAAAGTTGCCCTCCTGTTCAGACTATGTAACGACAATAAAATCGTACTTAAGTCCTATGACAAACTTCCTTAGATGACGCATAATGATGATAACAACAAAGCACAGCCTAAAAATAACCGCTAACTATTATCAATCAATTATTACTGAATGAATTGGAAAACTTTAAGGAGGAACTGACCATGAAACAAAGAGAAAGAATACTCGAATTAGTTAAACAAGGAATTATTTCTACTGAAGAAGCGTTAGTTTTACTAGAAAACGCAGCGAAAAAAGAAGGTAAAGAAGCAATTAAGAAAGAAAATGCGCATACTCATGTTGAGGAACCACAGCCAACTCCACCTAAAACTCCTGAAGACTCTTCTTTTGAAGACTCAACAGAGGATCCTGCATTTTCACAATCAGATGAAGACGGTCAAGATGAAAATTTTTCTAACGAAGAACAAAAAGATCGCGAACAACTAGAAAAAATCTTAGAAAGTTTAGCAAATGAAGCCTCATCTTATTCTGTTAAATTAGATGAAAAAAATCTTGAAATTGCTATGATCAAAAGCAAACTTAGATTGGTTCAAGAAAAATTAATGGTACTTGAAACAAAAGAAGATTTAGAGGGATTGAATCCTGAAAAATTACCAGAGATGAATCAAATGAAAAATGAGATAAATGAATTGAAAGCTCAATTGGAAGACTTAGAAGAAGATAAATCAGAACTAGAAAACCAATTGAAAACAGTAAAAAGAAAACAATGGGGAACTCAAAAGAAACAAATTTCAGAAAAATTTGAGATACCCGAAGATTGGAAAGAAACAATGGACGAAACGTTGAATCAAGTAACGGGCAAAGTGGTCGATACTGGAAATCAATTTGGCAAGTTCATGAAAAACACCTTCTCAACAGTGATTGAGAATATGGATTGGAAAGATGTAAATGTTCGTGTTCCTGGTTTAGCTTCAACTAAATTTACACATGAATTTAATTACCCAGAAAGTTCTGCCTCTATTCTTGATGTAAAAGTTGCAAACGGAAATGTCTTATTTAAAAATTGGGACAGCCAAGATATCAAAGTAGAAGCTGAAATTAAAATCTACGGCAAAATAGACACGGCAACTCCTTTAGAAGCCTTTGAAAAACGAAGCACAGTGGAAGTGACAGATGAAAAAATGTTGTTCCACGTTCCAAATAAACGGTTACGTTGTGACTTAGTTTTTTACCTTCCTGAAAGAGTGTATGATCATACCGCAATCAGTCTTTTAAATGGAAATGTGAAATTTGAAGATTTTGAAGGAAAAGATTTTTATATTAAATGTACAAATGGAAATGTCTTTTTCCAAAATCTTACAGCGACAATGTTGGAAACGGATGGCGTTAATGGTACAGTTACAGTGTTAGACAGCACAGTAAGAGATCTGATGGTTAAAAGCGTAAATGGTGGAATCGTTACCCGTGGTAAAATTAAGAGCGGAAACCTTTCAACAGTAAACGGAACAGTAAAGGTTACTTTAGAAGGTGAAGATTTAACACGTCTTGCAGCATCTTCTGTAAATGGCAGTGTGAAAGTGTCTTTCCCTAAAAACTATAGCGTAGAAGGCGAAGCGAAAAGCAATTTAGGAACCATCCAAAATCGAGTTGAAAATCTTGAAACATTAAAAGAAAGAAAAGACCGCACAAGTCAACTTTTGGAATTTAGAAGAATAGCCGATACTCAATCATTAATATTAAAATTAGAAACAACAACAGGAAATATCTTGTTGAAAGAAGTAGAATAAAATTATTAAGTAGTGATAAACTATAAAAGAGGTGAATGTAAATGAAAAAATTAACGAAATCAAGAGATAATAAAATGGTAAGTGGTGTACTAGCTGGAGTTGCAGAATATTTTGGCTTTGACCCAACATTGCTTCGTATCATTTATGGAGCTGCTACACTAATTGGAGTAGGTTCGCCATTTATTCTTTATATCGTATTAGCGATTGTGATTCCAGAAGCACCTATAAACGGCAACACAAAAAATCCAAAATCTTATGGGTTTAAACCAGGTGCTAAAGGACCAGAACATCATGCTCCGCGCAAGGAAGCTGAAAAAGTTAAAGAAGAAGACTGGAGTGACTTTTAGTGAGATTTTGGCAAAAAATTATTGTTAATGCGGTACTTTTTCTAGCATTAGCTGGTCTTTTGCAAAATATGTTCTATGTAGAAAGTTTTTGGGTATCGTTAGGAGCTAGTATTGTCTTGGCAATACTGAATATGGCTGTTAAACCCATATTATTTATCCTCTCGCTGCCTATTACTTTATTAACGTTAGGATTATTTACGATAGTCATAAATGCAACAATGTTGAGTTTGACCTCTTTCATTATAGGTAGCGGATTTGAATTTTCATCGTTTGGTGCGACTATGCTCATTGCTATGTTAGTGTCATTAGTCAATATGGTGCTAAATAGTCAATTCAGACAACCTAATTAAATAGACTAGGATCAGAATGAAATTGTTCTGATCCTTTTTTATTTTTTACTCAAAAAAGTTGGGAAATAAAAGAACTTAAATCATTTTACTATTTGATTAGCTTTTCTTTCTATTTCCTTTAAACGGAATGATTAAAATGTTAAAATGAAAGTTATATAATAGTTTTTTTAATGATTAAATCTAAGAATAAAAAAATGATCTTTAAATAGAGGAGAAAAAAATATGGCAGAAAGTGTAACGGTTAAACAATTAGTAGACACTTTGGAGTTAAAAGTACATAACGGAGAGGAATTTCTTGATCGTAAGATTTTAACAGAGGATATTTCACGACCAGGTCTAGAACTTACTGGCTATTTTAACTATTATCCTCAAGAACGCATTCAATTATTTGGTAGGACAGAAATATCATTTTCTGAACAAATGACTAGCGATGAGCGGTTAATTGTTATGCGAAGAATGTGTCAAGTGGATACCCCAGCTTTTCTAATTTCAAGAGGATTAACACCTCCAAAAGAATTGATACAAGCAACTACTGAAAAAGGAATTCCGTTACTTTCTTCTATGCAATCTACAACACGATTATCAAGTAATGTAACGAATTTTCTAGAAGCACAGTTAGCCGAACGAATATCTCTACATGGTGTATTGGTAGATATATACGGAATGGGTGTTATGATTACTGGAGATAGCGGTGTAGGTAAAAGTGAAACGGCCTTAGAATTAATTAAAAGAGGACATAGACTCGTAGCAGATGATCGCGTTGAAATGTACCAAATGGATAGAATAATTATTGGGGAGCCACCTGAAATTTTAAGTCATTTAATGGAGATTCGTGGAATCGGTATTATAGACGTCGTGAATTTGTTTGGGGTGGGTTCCATTAGATTAAGCAAAACGGTTAATTTAGTGGTAAATTTAGAACTATGGGACAAAGAAAAAACGTATGACAGATTAGGCAGCGGAGAAGAAAAAAAACGTATTTTAGACGTAGATGTTCCAAAAATTTCTATTCCTGTTAGAACTGGACGGAATTTAGCTGTTATTATTGAGAGTGCAGCTATGAATACCAGAGCAAAAATCATGGGGTATAATGCTACTGAAACTTTTGAGCGAAATTTAGAAAAATTGATTGAAAAAAATTCAATTGAACAGTAAGAATGGAGATTAGAAGATGAGCAATTTGTTAGGGGCAATTAATCCAATTGCCTTTTCATTAGGACCTCTGGATGTGTATTGGTATGGAATCATTATAGCTGTAGGAATTTTTTCAGCTATTTTTCTAAGTACTCGAGAAGCAGAAAAAAGAGGAATCGAAGGAGATCATATCGTGGATATGGCTCTTTGGGCATTACCGATAGCTTTTATTGGAGCACGGTTGTATTATGTCTTGTTTGAACTAGGATATTATCTTGAAAATCCTAGCCAGATCATTGCAATTTGGAATGGTGGTATAGCGATTTATGGCGGCTTAATAGCTGGGGGATTAACAGTATACTGGTATACAAAAAAGAAAGGTATTCCAATTTGGTTGATGCTAGACATTTTAGCACCTAATGTGTTACTTGCTCAAGCTCTTGGCCGCTGGGGCAATTTTATGAACCAAGAAGCACATGGCGGAGAAGTAACAAGATCATTTTTAGAAAATTTATTTTTGCCAGAATTTATTATCAAGCAAATGGAAATCAACGGTGTTTACTACCACCCTACTTTTCTTTACGAATCACTTTGGAGTCTAGCAGGTTTTGTATTGATCGTTGTTTTACGCAATAAAAAACACTTGCTGCGACAAGGTGAAGTGGCTTTGAGTTATGTTCTTTGGTATTCATTTGGGCGATTCTTTATTGAGGGCCTTAGAACAGACAGTTTATGGATTTTTGACTTCTTACGTGTATCACAAGCCTTATCATTAGTTTTATTTGTAGGAGCAATTTGTCTATGGATCTATAGAAGAAGAGATTATCCACCTGTTCCATATTACACAGATGGAATGAAGCCGCAAAAAAAGAATAAAAGTACGAAAAATTTAAAAAAGAAGTAATCGATACAAAGGAGTCTGAATAAGATGTCAAAGAAAGTAGCTGTTTTAGGAGCTGGTTCTTGGGGAACGGCTTTAGCAATGGTATTAGAAGAAAATGGGAATGACGTTCATTTATGGAGTCATAAAGCAAAACAAGCGGATGAAATCAATCTTAAACACACCAACAAACTTTATCTGCCAGCTGTAGTTTTAGCTGAAAATATTAAAGCAACTTCGCATATTGAAGAAGCAATCAAAGATGCAGATATCATTGTTTTTGTTATTCCAACTAAAGCGATCCGCGATGTAGCAAGTAAAGTTGCCCCTCTTTTAACTAAGCCAACTATTATTGTTCATGCAAGTAAAGGGTTAGAACAAGAGAGCCACAAACGTATTTCAGAAATTTTGGAAGAAGAAATCCCAGAAAGCAAACGACAAGCTGTGGTAGCTTTATCTGGTCCTAGCCATGCAGAAGAAGTTGCGGTCAAGGATTTAACAACGATTACTGCGGCTTCAACAAATGAAGAGGCTACTAAGGTAGTGCAAGACTTATTCATGACAGATTATTTTAGAGTATATACGAATGATGACATAATTGGTGTTGAACTGGGAGCAGCTTTAAAAAACATCATCGCAGTAGGAGCCGGAGCACTTCAAGGGTTAGGTTATGGAGATAATGCGAAAGCGGCTTTGATGACTAGAGGGTTGGCTGAAATAAGCCGTTTAGGTGTAGCTTTTGGAGCAGATCCGATGACTTTTCTAGGATTGAGTGGTGTAGGAGACTTAATTGTTACTTGTACGAGTGTCCATTCTAGAAACTGGAGAGCGGGTCACATGTTAGGCAAAGGCAATAGTTTGAAAGAAGTTCTCGAAAGTATGGGAATGGTTGTAGAAGGAATTGCAACAACGAAAGCAGCTTATGAATTAGCTCAGCAAAAGGGGATTGAAATGCCAATCACTGCAGCAATTTACGAAGTATTGTATAATGAAGCTAACGTGGAAGATATTATTGTTTCTTTAATGAAACGCGATGGAAAATCAGAAGCATAATATAATTTAGCTACACTACTATAAATAATTGGAGGAATACAGCATATGCAAAAAGTACGTAAAGCAGTTATCCCGGCAGCAGGGTTAGGAACAAGATTTTTACCTGCAACAAAAGCAATGGCTAAAGAAATGTTGCCAATCGTTGACAAACCAACGATTCAATTTATTGTTGAAGAAGCAATCAATTCAGGGATTGAAGATATTCTAATTGTAACTGGAAAAAGCAAACGACCTATCGAAGATCACTTTGACTCAAATCCAGAATTAGAAGCTAATTTGAAATCTAAAGGAAAAATGGAGCTATTAGAATTAGTTGAAGAAACAACTGGTTTGAATTTGTTTTTTGTTCGTCAATCGTATCCAAAAGGATTGGGCGATGCCGTCTTGCAAGCTAAAGCCTTTGTTGGAAACGAACCTTTTGTGGTTATGTTGGGTGATGACTTGATGGAAGATGAAGTACCATTAACAAAACAATTAATCAACGGATACGACAAAACGCATGCTTCAAATATTGCAGTGATGAAAGTACCGCATGAAGAAACATCAAAATATGGCATCATCGATGTTGAAGGGCAAGTAGATGAAACAACGTATAATGTTCGTCGTTTTGTGGAAAAACCAAATCCAGAAGATGCACCAAGTGATCTAGCGATTATTGGCCGTTATTTGTTAACTCCTGAAATTTTTGATATTTTAGAAAATCAAGAACCAGGAGCAGGAAATGAAATTCAGTTAACAGATGCAATCGACACACTAAATAAAACACAACGTGTATTTGCTCATGAATTCAAAGGGACCCGTTATGATGTAGGGGATAAATTTGGCTTCTTAAAAACAAGTATTCAATATGGTTTAAAACATCCAGAAATCAAAGATTCACTAAATGACTATATTATTGAGTTGGGTAAAAAATTAGAAAAAGAATAAAACTAAATAAGGTTAGCCAAAAAGATGAGCTCTAATAGTTCATCTTTTTGTGCATCTATGGGAGCGAACAAGACCTATTAAAAATGTTGCCCATATGCTATACTATTATGCAAATGTTACTTTAGAGGAGGGTTGCACATGTCTGAAATAGAAAATCAAAAGGCGACAATCATAGAAGTTATTCCAACAAGTGAATTTTATTTTCAACGTGGAATTACGGCATTTCAAAAAAATGAAATGGATCGTGCAAAAAAATACTTCTCACGAGCAGTGACGTTATCGAGAAATGAAGAGGAATCTATTTTTGCCTCTTGTCAGTTAGCTATTTGTTATCAACATACTGGTGAGTACGACGAATCAATTGAACTTTTAGATGAATTAATTGAAAAAAGTGGCGATATTTTTGCAGAAGCCTATTATTTTCAAGCGAATAATTATGCT
Source organism: Carnobacterium jeotgali MS3 (assembly GCF_000745125.1). Taxonomy (GTDB): domain Bacteria; phylum Bacillota; class Bacilli; order Lactobacillales; family Carnobacteriaceae; genus Carnobacterium_B; species Carnobacterium_B jeotgali. The sequence goes on along the minus strand of NZ_JQNF01000007.1, from coordinate 199,196 downwards.
TTTAAAGATGATTTGGAAAAATCTTTAATATTGGTAGAACAGTATCTAACGCTAGACCCAGATGGTGATTTTGTTGAAGAAGCATCTGATTTACAAGAAACGCTTAAAATGGAATTGAATGATTTTTAAGTAGCTTGCTCATTTACTTCTAATTTGTAAGCAAAAAGATGGCGGTTTGACTTTGAAAGATGTAAAGTAAAGAGAAACAATTAAGGAAAATGAGGGATTTCATTATGGAAACTGAAGAAAAAATTTATGATGTTGTCGTTATTGGAAGTGGCCCTGCAGGCATGACGGCTGCTTTATACGCTTCAAGATCAAACTTGTCTACACTTATGTTGGAACGCGGAGTACCTGGCGGACAAATGATTAATACTGCAGAGATTGAAAATTATCCTGGATTCAATAGTATTTTAGGACCAGAATTATCAGATAAAATGTTTGAGGGTTCGAAACAATTTGGTGCTGAATATGCTTATGCGGATGTACAAGAAATTCAACAAGGGGTAGAATACAAAACCATTATTGCTGGAAAAAAAATCTTTAAGACACGTTCAATCATTATTGCTACAGGAGCAGAACACCGTAAGTTAGGTGTTAGTGGTGAAAATGAATACAACGGTCGTGGAGTATCTTATTGTGCGGTTTGTGATGGCGCATTTTTCCGTAATAAAGAGTTGGTTGTTGTCGGCGGTGGAGACTCAGCTGTCGAAGAAGGAACGTATTTGACTCAATTTGCCAAAAAAGTAACGATTATTCACCGTCGTGATGAGTTAAGAGCTCAAAAAATTCTTCAAGATAGAGCATTTAAAAATGAAAAAGTTGACTTTATATGGGATTCTACTGTAGAAAATATTTATGGTGATGACAATAAAGTAACAGGTGTGAAAGTTAGAAACGTTCATACGAATGAAGTCCAAGAATATGCTGCAGATGGAGCGTTTATTTATGTAGGCATTCTGCCAAACACAGACAAATTTAGAGACTTAGGTATTACAGATGAAGAAGGCTGGATTCAAACAAACGAAACAATGGAAACTTCACAACCAGGAATTTTTGCAATAGGCGATGTCCGATTAACACCGTTACGCCAAGTTGCAACAGCTGTTGGTGATGGCAGCTTAGCAGGAAATGCTGTTTTTCATTATGTTGAAAAATTGAAAGAAAGCTTAGTAGCAAAAGTTTAAAAATGAAAAATAGTGGTCAATAAAAAGTGTAAAATTGAAAAAAGAAACGAAAGAAATCTCAATGTCATTAACTGAATAGACTTGATTACTGTAAAGAGTGAGGGTTCATGTGTTTTATGCATGACCTTTCACTCTTTTTTGATTAAAAGAGTGAAATGGAAGAGAACTTTTTTATTTTCCATTTGCCTCTTTTCTTCAATAGCCTTAAGTTAATGACATTGGCCAAGTAGTATTTCTTATTTTTGTCATTATAGTAGTGACTTTAAAATATATTTATAGATGATGTATTCTTTTCAGTTATGTTGATTACATTCGTTAATTTAGTGCATTCATACCGTGTTAAATATGTGTATCTATTCCTCAATATATTTTTGATGCCCAGTTCTGTAAAATATGTATAATTAAAAAATTTAGAAGATAACATTTATATAAAAAGTTTATTTATGATTTTTTTTTAAAGCAGATAAAACAGCGCATATTCCAAACAAGATCGCACCTAAAGAATATAAAGGGTTGTGTATTACAAGAGCTACTGTAGTTAGTGCACAGCTTAGTGATAAGTACATAACCCAAGTACTATTTTTTTCATTTTTTTTACTATTTTTCATTTTTAAAGCTCTCCTATTCATTTGTGGATTTATTTTCATTAAGTATAGCATCTCTATTTCAAAAAAATTGTTATACTTTTTGAGATAAATGTAACCCTTAACAACTTTGAAGGATAAAATATGAAAAAGCTAATGTAACATGGAAAATTATAATTGCGGTAGCAAGTTTAATAGTAGCTGTTCTAGGTTTGACTATAATACAGTAAAGCATCGTTATTCTGTTTCTAAGGTTGGCTAATCGTACCAGTAGAATACTTCATACAAAGTAAGTTAAAAGACTTTTACAATGTAAACTTACTAGAAAAAAATAGGCTAAACAACACATAATTGTTGTTTAACCTATTTTTTATATCTTTTACCTCTAGAAATTAGCAGGATAGCCATTAAAAAGACTAATAGTAGTAGTTCAAAAAACAATAAAGTCATAGTGCTTTATCCAATAGTGATTAAATGCAATATATTTAATAAAACAATTACTCCAATTACAATTACTAAAAAATAAAAAAATTTACCTCTTTTTATTTTTTCATCTAACTTTTTAACCATTTTAGGATCTCCTTTCATTAATTTGTCTAAGGAAATTGCGTAAATCTCACTAATTAAAATAAGACTATTGATATCCGGTAAGTTCCGTCCATTTTCCCAATTAGAAATAGTTTGGCGTGACACATGTATTTTTTCGGCTACTTCTTCTTGCGTCATTTTTAGAGTATTTCTTCTTTGTTTTAATCGAGTCTCTAATTTCATCTATAACTAACCTCCTTACAATTACTTTAATGAATTTCTAGAAATTTAACTATCAAAAGTAGTTATAATACTGCCATTATAATGATAAAAGTATTTTACATCTCCATTATAACGGGTTGAAAGTGTTAAAAATGAAACAAAATCTAAAATTTTAATCAGAAATTTAGTAGTGTTCTACTGATTTCATCTTCATTGATCTCAATGTAGCGCTACGTGATTTTCTCGCTGCAATGACCAAATAGTTCCATGAGTGTAACCACGTCTTTGGGTTTATTGTAATAGTGGTAACCCAATCTCTTACGTATCGTGTGCGTGATAGTATCGTATTTTACTAAAATTGTAGCAATTTTTTGAAATATCTGATAGACAAGATTGACCTCTAAGTGACCGACTTTAGTACTTTTAAACAAATGATTCTCTAGTTCTTTTTTAATAGTCTTGAATCAAGTCCTGCAGGCTACTCAAATATAAAATACTGTTTTTGGCTGTTTTTTCTCGATGATTCAAGTGTTTTATAGGAAATCAGGTCTTTTTTCTTTAATGTAATAATGTCGGACATGCGCAAAGCGTTATTAATACTGATTAACAATAGAAAAACATTCCAATCTGCGTTTTCATTGCACCTTAAACAGTCGGTTATTTCTTTCTGAGACCGTAATGATTGGATGTTGGAACTCACTTCAAAGACTCTCCGCTCACAAAAGTTATATTTGATTTTGTTTATTATACCGCAAAATCATGAGTTGGAGACTGTTGCGAAAAAATAACTCTAATTATAAAGGATTCTCGATACACGATATCAAGTATTAGCAAAAGGACTTTCTAAATCAGCAGTAGCAATTGCTAAATTAATTGACAAGAATGATAAAAATAGAAATAATGGATGGATAGACTTTTAAAAGGAGCTTTTAAATGGAATTCATTTTAATTTTTTTTGAAGAAATATTATCAGCTGTTTTAAAGATTAACAATAAAATAATTAAAAATTTTATTTTAATTATTTTATTGTTAATCATGTCCGTATTTGTTTTTTTTATGCTATATATACTTATTGGGGCTATATTTTCGACAGTAAGTTGGATTATAAAGATAATCCTATTTGCTATATTTATTCCTTGCATATATGTAATATATATAATTATTTTAAATGGTTATAGCGAATGGAAAAATTAATACCTCTGATGTTTCAATTGCATAGTATACTAAAATCCCAACCACTTTAATGGTTGGAATTTTTTTCTTGGTTGGGACTATGAACGAGTAGGGGATGGGAAGTTGCCTCTGTTTCGGAAGGTTACGACGAAAATAATAAAAAAATAGCCGATATACTGGGGGAAACGACAGTATCAAGATAAATAAAATAAATAGGTGCAATTGAAGTGGCTAAAGATGGACAAAACTTACTTTATGATTATATTGTTGTAGCCTTTGTTATTGGAGATATGGATCGGTAACTGTATTTTAAAATTACCAGTAATATTAAACATAAGAACCTTCCCCATTATACAAAAATAGATTTTACTAAGTAAGAATAACGACCAACCTTATAAAACACTAAAGAATAAATGTAAGAAACAACCTTATTAAATCAAGGTTTCTAGTACATTGATTTTCTGAAATAGTGTATTATATTTTAAGAATGGAGACTAACTATTCATGAAAATTAAAGTAGTAGAGTATAGAGAAGAATGGTCAAAATTATTCCAAGTTGAGTCAAAAAAAATACAAGATATCTTTGGTAAGGAATTGATTGCTATTCACCATATTGGTAGTACTTCTGTGCCCCACTTAAATGCTAAACCAATCATTGATATTATGCCAATAGTAAAGAAAATTGAACATGTAGACTCATTTAATATCCAAATGAGTAAAATCGGATACGAACCTCTTGGCGAGTATGGAATAGAGGGAAGACGTTTTTTTAGAAAAGGTGGAGATCAAAGGACACATCATATACATGTATTCCAAAACACAAATAAAAATGATATGGAGCGACATTTAGCGGTAAGAGATTATCTTCGAACACATTATGAAGCAAGAAGAGATTACGGTAATTTAAAAAGAGAACTAGCTATAAAATTCCCAAATAATATTAACTCCTATTCAGATGGTAAAGATGAATTTGTTAAAAATTTAGAGAGAAAGGCACTACTTTGGTACTTAGAAAAGTAGTGTTTAATATCAAAATAAAACCCTGATTAGTCAAGGTCCATAATGCATGATTTTATCTAATTTCATGTATCGCATATTATTTTTTTAGTATTAACAGTAAAGATAGTAATTTGAGCAACCTTATCTTTTTACATCTTTTTTAGATAAGATTTCTCCTATGAAAATAAATACAGCAAATACAATTGCACCTATAATAACAGCTGTTAATTCAGTCGAATCATTAATAAAGTATTGAGTTAATAAGCTAGCAACAAAATATGCCCCTGCTAGTAATAGACACTTTTTAAAATTAATTTTTTTCATAATTGGTTACTCCTTTTTTTATTTTTAGTATATCAAATATTGATAATCTTTATTTTAATTTAAAGTAATAAACTGAAAAAAGTAACCTTTCTCTCATAAGGTTCTAAATACACGATTTTATCCAATTCCATGTGTGTTAAAAGTTATATTTATTATTATCAAAATTTTATAATATCTATTTCTGCAAATAAAAAAGCTCTTATTTTAAGTGGAATCTTTAATTTTATAACTAAATACATTGTTAGTTCTTATGTAAAGTGATAGAATTACTTACATTTATCGAAGGAGTGTTTTTAACTATATGAAAAAAGAATTACTAATCACTTCACTGGCTTTTGTTATTGGACTTACCTTATTTATCCAAACACTAATTGCTCAGTCAGAAGCCCGATTATATTTACCTTTATTTTTTACTATAGGTATTGGATTGGGACTACTAAGATTATTTGTCAACAACAGCATTAAAAAAATGAAAGGTAAATCTATCGGTATAAAGATCCTTTTCTTTGCTGTATTATTAGGAATTGGCTTGCCTTTTCAAACTTGGTTTAGAACGAATATTCTTTTTTCTATGGATTCTGATATTTTACCTAGAAGTATTGCCATGCTAATTTTAGGTGTCTTATGTTTGACTTTTTATCTTTCTCACAAAAAAAAATCTTTAGCTAAATAAATCTTTAACTTCATGTTAAATTAAATATTTATGTTTTCTTTTCACAATCTTTTTCACATGATCAATCCTTTGTTGGAATGATCTTCAACCAAAACCACCTGTATCAACTAGGTGGTTTTTTGTTTTACTCAATGGTACAAATAGTTTGTGGCGACAAGTTAAATTTTTTTTGCAATCAATCATCAAAAATTATAAAATTAAGTTAAAGATTATTTAAAGAGCACGGAGGGGTGGTAAATATTTTGAATATAAACTTACTGTTATTTGTCTCATCGCTTAATCAAGAACCTACTGAGGAAAACACTCAAGCATTAGTAAAAACAGTTGAATCTAACTTTCGTCCTCAAGTAGGTGATATAATTGACGATCCTGGATTTGATTCCAACTTCCATAATGGATATGAGGTGGCTAAAGTTACAATAAATTATACTTCAAATGAGTGTTTTGTTTCACTAGTGCCGTTAGCAATAGAAGTTGAAGAAATTAGTGTTGAAGATTATATAAATAGGCTTAAAACACATGGATGGAGTATCCAGTCTAGGTAACAATTAAGCCTTTTTATTATAAGACATTATTTCACAAGCAGTTATGATTGTTGGATATGCTTTTCTTCTCGTGTTTTACCGAACGATGGAAGTAAAGACAAACGGGAAGTGTTGAGTTTAAAAAAAGAACCTTGATTAAAACAAAGTTCTTAGTTACCAAAAGTATTTTAATAGGTTATAAAAAAGGAATTCCTCTACCAAAAAAGTAGAGAGAATTTCTTTTTTACTTTTTAGCAATGATGACTACATTTTTTAACAATACGCAAGAAAACAACTTAGCGGAAATTTCAAGCGAGAAAAAGTTGAAAACTCACTATCATTGACTTAAGAGACTTAACAACTATAAAGAGTGTAATCATAATAGTAAAAAAATGTTGAAAGATGGTTTAGATTGAATTGTGTGTAAGAAGCAACAATAAGTGGTATACTCATAAGGGAAGCGTTAACTAAAAAATACTACTAATTATGTAAAGGGTGAATTAAAATGAGCTGGAGAGAGACTTATCAACTTTGGGAAAATTTTAACGATTTAGAAATGGAATTAAAAAATGAATTAAAATCTCTAAAAGATGATTCGGATACATTAGAAGATGCATTTTATGCTCCTCTAGAATTTGGTACTGCGGGTATGCGCGGTATTATTGGTGCGGGTGTTAATCGTATGAACGCTTATACCGTTAGACAAGCAACAGAAGGGTTAGCTCGTTTTATGGATAGTCTAGGAGATGAAACAAAAAAACGTGGAGTTGCCATTGCTTATGATTCAAGACACAAATCACCAGAATTTGCTATGGAAGCTGCAAAAACACTTGGAGCACATGGAATTCCTGCTTTTGTTTTTGAAAGTCTTCGTCCAACACCAGAATTATCTTTTGCAGTTCGTCATTTAAATGCATTTGCTGGTATTATGATTACGGCAAGTCACAACCCTGCAGCGTATAATGGATATAAAGTTTATGGAGAAGATGGCGGACAAATGCCACCTAAAGAAGCAGATGCTTTAACAGAGTATGTTCGTAGTGTCGAAAATATGTTAGAAATTGAAGTATTATCAAAAGAAGATCTTTTGTCTAAAGGTCTGCTTACGATGATTGGTGAAGATGTAGACAGTGAGTACTTGGAAAACGTGAAAAGTGTTACGGTTAACCCAGCACTTGTAAAAGAAATGAGCAAAGAAATGAAACTGGTGTACACGCCACTTCATGGAACGGGCAAAATGATTGGTGAAAAAGCTTTGAAAAATGCAGGTTTTGAATCTATTTATTTAGTTCCTGAACAAGCTGAAGCAGATCCCGATTTTTCAACAGTTAAATCTCCTAATCCTGAAGAACCAGGTGCATTTGAATACGCAATTAAATTAGGAAAAGAAATTGATGCCGACGTATTAGTGGCAACAGATCCTGATGCTGACCGTTTAGGAATAGCTGTTAAGACATCTGAAGGACATTACGAAGTCTTAACTGGAAACCAAATCGCAAGCTTGATGTTGCATTATTTACTAACGGCACAACAAGAGGCTGGAACATTGCCAGCTAATGGAGTGGTACTTAAATCGATTGTTTCTAGCGAGTTGCCTACTCAAATTGCTGAAAGCTTTAATGTTCAAATGGTAGATGTCTTAACAGGATTTAAATTTATTGCTGAGAAAATCAAACAATATGAAACAGATGGCAGTAAGACTTTCTTATTCGGTTTTGAAGAAAGCTATGGTTACCTTGTCTCACCATTTGTGCGTGATAAAGATGCCATTCAAGCTCTTGTATTGATTGCAGAAGTTGCTGCTTACTATAAACAAAAAGGCGATACGTTATATGATGGATTGAAACAAATCTTCCATAACTATGGTCACTATAAAGAAAAAACAATTTCTATCAGTATGCAAGGAATTACCGGAGCTGAAAAAATTAAAGCTTTAATGGTGAAATTCCGTGAAGAATCTCCAGAAGAATTTGCTGGTATTGAGGTAGCGTATGTAGAAGATTTTTCAATCAGCAAACGTAGATTAGCTGACGGTACAGTAGAAGAGATTGATTTACCTCCAGCTGATGTATTGAAATATACATTGGTAGACAACAGTTGGATTGCTATTCGACCTTCTGGAACGGAACCGAAAATTAAATTCTACATTGGAGCATGTGATGACTCAGGTGTTGAAATTGAACACAAAGTGGTTCTTCTTGAAGAAAGTATTAATTCAATCGTAAACGAATAAACAAGTTAACAAAAGAGGTCGGGATAAGTAGTTCCCAACCTCTTTTTTGTATCCTAGTTCTTGTTTAACTATAAAAAGAACATTTGATTAAGTTTTAATGAAAAGCTAGCGATGACTATACATGACACACCCGGAATGCTATAATAGTCTAGATGGAATGCGAAGAACCAAAAGAAAGAGGCGAATAAGATGGTAGATAGTCTACAATTAGTTATTCTTACTGGAATGAGTGGAGCAGGTAAAACTGTTGCAATGCAAAGTTTTGAAGATATGGGTTATTTTTGTGTGGACAATATGCCGCCAAGTTTATTGCCAAAATTTTGGGAATTAGTTAAAGAATCCGGGAAATTAACAAAAATTGCTTTGGTGATTGATTTACGTTCAAGAGCTTTTTTTGATGAAATTGTAACAGCGTTAGAATCAATGGATAATACATCTTTTGTTACGACTAAAATCGTTTATTTAGATGCAAGCGATGAAGAATTGGTTTCTCGCTATAAAGAAACGCGTCGAACACATCCTTTAGCAATGAATGGACGTTTGATAGTAGGAATAAAAAAAGAACGAGAATTATTAGAGGATATAAAAGGACGAGCGCAAGTTGTTATTGATACAACTAAACTAACGCCAAGACAATTAAGAGAACAAATCAATGGCAATTTTAAAACAGATGATACCGAGTTGTTTAGAATTGAAATGGTTTCATTTGGATTTAAATATGGATTACCAATTGATGCCGATGTCGTAATGGATGTTCGTTTTTTACCGAATCCTCATTACATTGATAACTTAAGACCGTTAACGGGACAAGATAAACCTGTATATGACTATGTAATGAAACAACCAGAAACGGAAATTTTTTATCGTAAATTTACAGATTTATTAGAGTACATCTTACCTGGTTATAAAAAAGAAGGTAAGAATAATGTTACTATCGCAATTGGTTGTACCGGTGGGAAACATCGATCAGTAGCTTTAGTAGAACGGATTGCACAAAAAATTGAAATTGATGGTTACCCTGTCCATATTACTCATCGTGATAAAGGGAAGGTTAAAGAATCGGTGAATCGTTCATGATACAAGAAAGGAAAAAAAATAATCCTAAAATAGTTGTTATTGGTGGAGGCACTGGATTACCAGTTATTTTGAATGGACTAAAATCAAAAAATGCCGATGTAACAGCTATCGTAACGGTTGCTGATGATGGTGGAAGCAGCGGGACGTTAAGAAATTATGCTAACATTGTTCCTCCGGGAGATATTCGTAACGTGCTAGTATCACTTTCGAATATTCCCTCTGTCCAAAAGGATATTTTTCAATATCGATTTGATACAAATGACAGTTTTTTAGCGGGTCATTCAATCGGAAACCTAATCATTGCGGCGATGTCTGAAATGAGAAGCAGTATATTTGAAGCGATTCAATTATTATCTAAAATGATGATGGTAGATGGACACGTATACCCAGCTGCAGAAGAGGCGCTGATTCTGCACGCTATCTTTGAAGATGGTACTAAGATTTCTGGAGAATCTAAAATAGCTAAAGAAAGAAAAAGAATAGAACGAGTCTATGTGACCCCAACCGAAGATGACCATAAAGCCAAAGCTTCTAGAAAAGTATTGGCTGCGATTCGTGATGCGGATATGGTCGTATTGGGACCCGGAAGTTTATTTACGAGTATATTACCTAATTTGATGATCGAAGATTTAGGACAAGCTGTCAAAGAAACTGAAGCAAAAGTAGTTTATATTTGTAATATTATGACTCAACTTGGTGAAACAGAAAACTTTACAGATGCAGATCACGTTTGTGTATTACATCAACATTTAGACAAAAAATTCATTGACACGGTACTGGTAAATATTGGAGAAGTTCCAGAAAATTATATGGACACAGAACGGTACAATGAATACTTAGTGCAAGTAGCGCATAACTTTAAAGGCTTAGCTCAAGAGGTGCCTTCTGTTATCTCGGATGATTTCCTTGAATTAAGAGATCAAGGTGTTTTTCATAATGGTACAAAAGTGGTCGACGAATTGTTTAAGTTGGCTTTTGATAATAGACGTTTGGAAAAAAGAACGAGTTACTAAACAAACTAAAATACAGAAAGGAGGTTAGTAGATGTCTTATGCTTCAGAAGTAAAAAAAGAATTGACCCAATTAGAAGTGCACAGAGAACATGCTAAAGCTGAGTTAGCTGCTTTAATTCGGATGAATGGAACCGTTAGTTTGGTTGATAAAAAATTCATTTTAAATGTACAAACTGAAAATGCTGCGATTGCTCGCAGAATTTATATTTTGCTAAAAGATCATTTTGATGTGGAAAGTGAATTATTGGTACGCCGGAAAATGAAGTTAAAGAAAAATAATGTTTACATTGTACGTTTAAAACATGGAACTCAAGAAGTGCTGTCAGATTTATCTATTATGGATGGTATGTCTTTGCACAGCCATGTTTCAGATGAAGTAATGGGAAACACGCAAAAAGTGAAATCTTATTTACGAGGTTCTTTTTTGGCAGGAGGTTCGGTCAATAACCCGGAAACGAGTCGTTACCATCTCGAGATACACTCAAGTTATGAGGAACATAATGATGATATCTGTCAAATGATGAATCAATTTGATATGAACGCTCGTACGTTGGAAAGACGGAACGGATACATCACTTATTTAAAAGAAGCAGAGAAAATTGCCGACTTTTTAGCTTTGATAGGTGCAACTAGCGGAATGCTTAAATTTGAAGATGTTCGTATCATCAGAGATATGAGAAACTCGGTCAATCGTCTAGTGAATTGTGAGAATGCTAATTTAAATAAAACTATTGATGCGGCTAGTAAACAAATCGAAAGTATAAAGTTCATTGATGAGGTGCTCGGGTTAGATAAAATCCCAACGAAATTAAGAGAAATTGCGCTTGTTCGTTTAGAATACCCTGAAGTAACTTTAAAAGAACTAGGAGAAATGATTCCAAGTGGAACAATCAGTAAGTCTGGGATCAATCATCGCTTACGTAAGTTAAATGAGATGGCAGAAAACTTAAGAACTAAAGATCTTATGAAAACGGGCATGCTTAGCTAAAATAAAATGAACCGAAAATAATGTGTTTAAAAAGGGTCAGCAAAAGCTTTCCTTTTTAAGAGCATTGTACGTGGTCTCTTTGGAAGTTCTGCTTGTTTTTTCATTATAACTGGGCTACACTATAATAGTTGGTATTTTACTAACACCAGAACAGCGTTTAACCATTAACGTGTTAGTGTAGTGGTCCCCTTAGTGTAATGGATATCACGTAAGATTCCGATTCTTGAAATGGGGGTTCGATTCCCTCAGGGGGCATAAAAATGCCTAACTAGACTAGATTAACAACTTTTTAAAACAGATGTCACACAATAACTAAGAGAACGTTCATTGTTTAGGGTTTCGTATTTCACTAGACAATTGGCGTTCTCTTTGTTTAATTAAATGGCTCTTCGTCAAATAGTGTGGCTGCTTCAAAAAATTCTTTCGGAATAGACGGATTTGCTTGTAAGAGCCCTGGTACCGTCTTAAGTCTAAAGTCTTAAGAACTTTCAAGCCTCAAACACCGCTTAAACGCTAAAGCGTTAAAGCGATGTAATTCGCATTGAATACTTCACAGGGCTACAAGCAATCCTATTCCTCCAGAATGTTAAGCATGAACTAAATTTATCTATCCACACTAAAAAGTATAGAGTCAATTAAATCAGTAAGCCTGTGAGATAGTAAAAAACACATGGGGCAAAAACTAGATGAGTTGAATTGGACTTATTTTATAAATAAATGTATAATTCCAGATGTTGAAAAAAGCGTCAGTTAGAAGTTAGATAGTTTTTGTATTTTTAGTTTGGGATGAAGGTGTGACCTAAAGTCCCGTTATGAGAGGATCGATTATTAAAAATGAAAGAAAATTTTTGGCAAGATTTGCCACGTCCGTTTTTTATATTGGCACCGATGGAAGATGTTACGGATGTTGTTTTTCGACATGTAGTCAGTGAAGCAGCTAGACCGGATGTATTCTTTACCGAATTTACAAATACCGTTAGTTATTGTCATCCAGATGGACGCGATAGTGTACGTGGGCGTTTAACTTTCACTGAAGATGAACAACCACTAGTAGCTCATATATGGGGAGACGAACCAAAATACTTCCGACAAATGAGTATTGGCATGGCAGAAGAAGGTTTTAAAGGAATCGATATCAATATGGGTTGTCCGGTACCAAATGTAGCTGGAAAAGGAAAAGGCAGTGGCCTTATTCGTCGTTCAGAAGTAGCTGCTGAGTTAATTCAAGCAGCAAAAGCAGGCGGCTTGCCGGTAAGTGTTAAGACGCGCCTTGGATATACAAATATCGAGGAATGGCGTGATTGGTTGACACATATTTTTGAACAAGATATTGCGAATCTTTCTATCCATTTGCGGACAAGAAAAGAAATGAGTAAAGGTGCTGCTCATTGGGAAATGATTTCAGAAGTTAAAAAATTACGAGATGAAATTGCACCGCAAACGCTGTTGACAATTAACGGAGATATTCCAGACCGCGAAACGGGATTGAAGTTGGTTGAGGAATATGGTGTAGATGGAGTTATGATTGGGAGAGGTATCTTCCAAAATCCTTATGCATTTGAAAAAGAACCGAGAGAACATAGCAGTAAAGAGCTGTTGGAACTTTTTAGATTGCATTTAGATCTTTTTGATAAATATACAGTTGATGAACCACGCTCATTTAGACCTCTTCGTCGCTTCTTTAAGATATACGTCCGAGGTATTCGCGGAGCGAGTGATTTAAGAGTGCAGTTAATGGAATCAGAGACAACGAATGAAGCACGAATCTTACTTGATGAATTCGAAGAAAACAACAAGGATATTCTGGGCGAATAGCAAAAGCTGTTCTATTCATTTAAATTTTTTGAATTATTTTTTGTGTTATACTTGTTTTATCAATCGGTAAATTAAGGATTAATAAAGACCGTTTAGTTGGAAAAAACAACGAACAAAAAAATTGACCTTTATTGACCAATGAAGTAAAATACAAGTAGTAACTTAATAAGTAGATAAATTATTTACACAATAAAGAAATGTATATTTGAGGAGGAAGCAAAATTATGAACTTAATCCCTACAGTAATCGAACAGTCATCAAGAGGTGAACGTGCTTATGATATCTATTCTCGTCTTTTAAAAGACCGTATTATTATGTTAAGTGGTCCAGTAGACGATGATTTAGCAAATGCTGTAATCGCTCAGCTTTTATTTTTAGACGCACAAGATTCTGAAAAAGATATTTATATTTACATCAATTCTCCAGGTGGAAGTGTAACAGCTGGATTAGCTATTTTTGATACAATGAACTTTATTAAAGCAGATGTACAAACGATAGCAATGGGAATGGCTGCTTCAATGGGAAGTTTCTTATTAACAGCTGGTACTAAAGGCAAACGTTATGCTTTGCCAAATGCTGAAATCATGATTCACCAACCATCAGGCGGATCACAAGGACAAGCGACAGAAATCGAAATTGCTGCTCGTCATATTTTGAAAACACGTGAGCGTTTAAATAAAATTTTGTCAGAACGTACAGGTCAACCAATTGAAGTTATCCAACGTGATACAGATCGTGATAACTACATGTCTGCAGAAGATGCAAAAGCATATGGTTTGATTGACGAAATTATGGAAAACAACTCATCTTTAAGCTAATAAACTGAGTAGAAATGAAAAAGGGACTGAGAAATCAGTCTCTTTTTTTGTTTGGAATTTTATGTAGATGAATCAATAGCATCTACCAAACACCTTATTATTTCTTTAGTAGAAAAGAAATAATAAGGCTAAAACGTTTAATCGCATTAAAATTAGCGGTATAATAAATTTAGTTAGTAAAATAAAGGAGGTTTTAAATTAATGGACATAAGTACGATTAAAGCAGAAAAAGTAAATACAACCATTGGAATTAAAATTGGAAGCGAGGACGCTCCCGTTAAAGTAATTGAATTTATTAATTTGAAATGTCCGTATTGCAAAATGTGGTATGAAGACTCAAAAGACTTATTAGCAGAGTACGTTTCAGCAGGGAAAGTCCAACGAGTCATTAAACATTTTGATAAAGAAAAGCCAAGTTTGAAAAAAGGAAATGTTCTTCATCGTTATTTAGATTATACCAATCCCGAAAAAGCGCTTGAAGAAATAGATTATTTTTTCGCACATCAGGATGAATGGGGAAATCTAGGAGATTTTGATGCAATTGCAGAGTATGCCGAAGAAAAAAGAGGACTATCTTTACAATCAAATGAAATGGCAGCCCAAGGCATTGTAGAAGAAGCCAATGAAGCAAAAGTTGTATTTGTTCCTACCGTCTTTATTGAAAAAGAAATCTTTGATGAACACATTACACCACAAGAACTTAAAGATTTGATTGAAGCACGTATTTAATTAAATAAAAGTGCAAAGATCAAATTACTTATATAGTAGTTAATGTAAGATTTAGAAACATAATAGTTGAAATTTAAGGAGTTAACTGGTACAATCATTGATGTGAGAGATGGTAATAGTGTTAATTTAAATGCTATTGAAGAATGATAAGAAAACAGCAACAGGAAACTGATAGTTTGTTTTTCATTTCGTATCTCTTGTTTTTTTAAGTAACAAGGGTCGCCGAACGACTAACGCGGTCACAAAGCGTCCAACGTGGAAAGAGGTCGCTTATGCAAAATGTATTATCAGTTGTTGAAGAAGTCATTCCAGATATCATGTATACACTTCAAAATCGTTACCACATTTTGCGCAATGTCTTTTTAATGGGTCCAGTCGGCAGAAGAGTTTTAGCTGATCGTATGGGAATTACAGAACGTGTTCTTCGTACAGAATCAGAAGGATTAAAGAAGCAAGGATTAATAAAAACTTCAAAAATGGGAATGGAATTGACTGAAAAAGGCGAATCCATTTATCACCAATTAGATCAATTAATGGGTCAACTATTGGGGATGAAAGAGAAAGAAAAACAACTTGCATCTTATTTGGAGATTGAACATTGTGTGATCATTTCAGGTAACGTAGATGAACAGGTTAAACTGCGTGAGGAAATAGGTCATGCTACATTAGAAGCTCTAGATTTTTTACTCCCAGAAGGAAACAATATTGTTGCTGTAATGGGCGGTACAACTATGGCAGAAGTAGCAAATCAAATGAATGAAACTCTCTCGAGAAAAAGAAAGTTGATTTTTGTTCCAGCTAGAGGCGGTTTAGGCGAATCGGTGGATATTCAAGCGAATTCCATTAGCGCTTTAATGGCACAAAAAACTGGTGGCGAAAATCGGGTTCTCTATGTTCCAGAACAAGTAAGTGAAGAAACATATAAACCACTTTTACAAGAACCTGGTATAAAAAAGACCCTTAAAATGGTCGATGATGCCAATTGTGTTTTATATGGCATAGGAGAAGCTATGCATATGGCAGAACGCAGAGGGATGAACGAAGAAGTTCTAGCTCTGATTAAAAATAAAGCTGCAGTTGGGGAAGCCTTTGGAGAATTTTACAATCAGTCTGGTGAAGTGGTTTATAAAATACCACGCATTGGGATGCAATCAAATAACTTAGCAAATATTGCTAGTGTGATTGCGATAGCTGGCGGTAAATCTAAAGCAGAAGCAATTGAAGCTCATATGAAAAACGCACCTCGCCATACGTGGCTCATCACAGATGAGGGTGCTGCTAACGAGATTTTAACAGGGATAACCCTTTAAAATAAATATATTGTACGATTCCTAAAGGAGGAAATCTATTTATGACAGTTAAAGTAGGTATTAACGGTTTTGGACGTATTGGTCGTTTTGCATTCCGTCGTATTCAAGAATTAGAAGGTATTGAAGTGGTAGCAGTTAACGACTTAACAGATCCAAAAATGCTAGCTCACTTATTAAAATATGATACAACACAAGGACGTTTCAACGGTGACGTTGAAGTTAAAGATGGCGCATTTACTGTTAACGGTAAAGACATCAAAGTTTTAAGTAACCGTAACCCAGAAGAACTTCCATGGGGAGAACTTGGAGTTGAAATCGTATTAGAATGTACTGGTTTCTTCACTACTCAAGAAGCTGCTGAATTACACATTAAAGCAGGAGCTAAAAAAGTTGTTATCTCTGCACCAGCAACTGGTAACATGAAAACAATCGTTTACAATGTAAACCACGAAACTCTTGACGGTTCTGAAACAGTTATCTCAGGTGCTTCATGTACTACTAACTGTTTAGCTCCTATGGCTCAAGTACTAAATGACAAATTTGGTATTGAATTAGGATTAATGACTACAATCCACGCTTACACAGGTGACCAAAATACATTAGATGCTCCACATCCAAAAGGCGACTTCCGTCGTGCTCGTGCTGCAGCAGCTAACATTATCCCTAATACAACTGGTGCTGCTAAAGCAATCGGTGAAGTATTACCAGAATTAAAAGGTAAATTAGATGGAGCTGCACAACGTGTTCCAGTTGCAGCAGGTTCATTAACTGAATTACAAACTGTATTAAAAACTAAAGTAACTGCTGAAGAAGTAGATGCAGCAATGAAAGCAGCAGCTAACGAATCTTACGGATATACTGAAGATGCAATCGTTTCTTCTGATATCTTAGGAATGTCATTCGGTTCATTATACGATGCAACTCAAACTAAAGTTATCACTGTTGGTGACAAACAAATCGTTAAAACTGTTGCTTGGTATGATAACGAAATGTCATACACTTCACAATTAATTCGTACTTTAGAATACTTTGCTAAATTAGGTTAATCTTTAAAGAGAAACTTAAATTAGGATAGAAAATAATAAAAGCGGGGAGGCAGCGCGCTTCCTCGCTTTTCTTTTTTCAAAGATTAGTATTTACACATAATTGCTCGATACAGGAGGAATCTTTAATGGTGAAAAAAGTTGTAACTGATTTAGACTTAAAAGGTAAAAAAGTTTTAGTACGTGCAGACTTTAATGTTCCAATGAAAGACGGCGTTATTACTAATGACAACCGTATTCAAGCAGCATTACCAACTATTCAATATGTTATTGAACAAGGTGGGAAAGTTATTTTATTCTCTCACTTAGGTAAAGTAAAAACTGAAGAAGATAAAGCAGGCAAAAGTTTACGTCCAGTCGCTGAACGTTTAAGCGAATTATTAGGAAAAGACGTTACATTTGTACCTGAAACACGTGGCGAAAAATTAGAAAGTGCTATCGAAGGCTTAAATGCTGGAGATGTATTAGTATTTGAAAACACACGTTTTGAAGATGTTGATGGTAAAAAAGAAAGCAAAAATGATCCTGAACTTGGCAAATACTGGGCAAGCTTAGGCGACGTTTTCGTTAATGATGCATTTGGTACGGCTCACCGTGCACATGCTTCTAACGTAGGAGTTGCTTCAAATCTTGAATCAGCTGCTGGTTTCTTAATGGATAAAGAAATCAAATTTATCGGTGGCGCTGTTGATGAACCTAAACGTCCGTTTGTGGCTATTTTAGGTGGAGCAAAAGTTAGTGATAAAATTGGTGTTATTGAAAACCTATTAAGTAAAGCAGATAAAGTTCTTATCGGAGGCGGAATGACTTACACTTTCTACGCTGCTAAAGGCATTGAAATTGGTAAATCATTAGTTGAAGAAGATAAAATTGAGTTAGCTAGAACATTGATTGAAAAAGGCGGAGACAAATTAGTCTTACCAATTGATTCTGTTACTTCTCCAGAATTCAGCAATGACACACCAACTGAAATTCATGATGGTGCTGTACCAGCTAATCAAATGGGTCTTGATATTGGACCAAAAACAATTGAATTATTCACTAAAGAATTACAAGGTGCTAAAACAGTTGTATGGAACGGACCAATGGGTGTTTTTGAAATGTCTAACTTTGCTCAAGGTACAGTTGGAGTCTGTGAAGCAATTGCTAACTTAACAGATGCAACGACTATCATTGGTGGTGGAGACTCTGCAGCTGCAGCAATGCAATTAGGTTTTGCAGATCAATTCACACACATTTCTACAGGTGGCGGAGCGTCATTAGAATACCTTGAAGGTAAAGAACTTCCAGGCGTAGCATCTATTTCAGATAAATAAGTTAGTTCAATTAGAGAAAGGAAGTTAATTATGCGTAAACCAATTATTGCTGGTAACTGGAAAATGAACAAAACAGCTGCTGAAGCTGCTGCGTTTGTTGAAGCAGTTAAAACAAAAATCCCTTCTTCTGAACAAGTAGATTCAGTTGTTGGAGCTCCTGCTTTATTTTTACAATCATTAGTTAAAGCATCAGAAGGAACAGAATTGAAAATTGCGGCTCAAAACAGCCACTTTGAAGCATCTGGAGCATTTACAGGCGAAATTAGCCCTGTAGCTTTAGGAGACTTAGGAGTTGATTACGTAATCATTGGTCACTCTGAACGTCGTGAATTCTTCCACGAAACAAATGAAGAAATCAATAAAAAAGCACATGCTATTTTCAAAAATGGTATGGTTCCAATTATTTGCTGTGGCGAAACGTTAGAACAACGTGAAGCTGGAGAAACAAATGAATGGGTAAGTGGTCAAGTTAAAGCTGCAATCGCTGGTTTAACAGATGGTCAAGTAGCTGAATCAGTTATTGCATACGAACCAATCTGGGCAATCGGAACTGGTAAATCTTCAACATCTAAAGATGCAAACGACACTTGTGCTGTTATCCGTCAAACGATTGCAAAAGAAGTTTCTCAAGATGCTGCTGATGCGGTACGTATTCAATACGGCGGTAGTGTAAAACCTGAAAATATTGCTGAATACATGGCTGAATCAGATATTGATGGAGCTTTAGTAGGAGGAGCAAGTTTAGAAGCAGAATCGTTCTTAGCATTATTGGAGGCTGTTAAATAATGACAAAAGCACCAGTAGCTATTATCATTCTTGATGGATTAGGATGGCGTCATGAAGTTATGGGTAATGCCGTAGCTCAAGCTAAAAAACCAAATTTTGATCGTCTTTTAGAAAAATACCCTCATAGTACATTAAAAGCTTCTGGATTAGACGTTGGTCTTCCAGTAGGTCAAATGGGGAATTCTGAAGTAGGACATACAAATATTGGAGCTGGACGTATTGTATATCAAAGCTTAACACGTATTGATAAAGCAATTGAAGATGGCGAATTCCAAACGAACCCTGTTTTAAGCGATGCAATGGATAGTACAATTAAACACCAATCTAATTTGCATTTGTTTGGATTATTATCAGATGGTGGAGTGCATAGTCACATCAATCATTTGATTTCATTAATCAAAACAGCTAAAGAAAAAGGCGTTCCGAACATTTATGTTCATGCTTTCCTTGACGGACGTGATGTTTCTCCTAATTCTGGAATCAACTATGTTGAGCAATTAGAAGAAGCAATCAAAGAAATCGGAGCAGGTGAAATTGCCACTATTTCTGGTCGTTTCTATGCAATGGATCGCGACAAACGCTGGGAACGTGTAGAAAAAGCTTATAATGCTATTGCTCATGGCGAAGGCGAAAAAGCAACTAGTGCACTAGCTGCTGTTCAAGCAAGCTACGACAAAGAAAAATTTGACGAGTTTGTTATGCCAACCGTTATTGAAAAAGACGGAAAACCTGTAGCAACTTTACAAGATAATGATTCTATTATTTTCTTCAACTTCCGTCCGGATCGTGCAATTCAATTATCAAATGCTATTACTGATGATGAATGGACATTCTTTGATCGTGGACAAAGAGCACAAAATCTTAAACTTGTTACGATGACAATGTATAACCCAAGTATCAAAGCTGAAATAGCATTCCCACCAGTAGCCTTGAAAAATGTTATTGGCGAAGTTCTTTCAAATGAAGGGTTATCTCAATTGCGTATTGCGGAAACTGAAAAGTATCCACATGTTACCTTCTTTATGAATGGTGGACGTAATGAAGAATTTCCAGGTGAAAATCGTATCTTAATTCCATCTCCAAAAGTGGAAACATATGACTTGAAACCTGAAATGAGTGCTTATGAAGTAACGGATGCTTTAGTGGCAGATATTGAAGCGGATAAACATGATGCAATTATCTTAAACTTTGCTAACCCGGATATGGTTGGACACTCAGGTATGCTTGAACCAACAATCAAAGCGATTGAAGCTGTTGATGAAAACTTAGGTCGTGTAGTTGATGCAATTACTGCTAAAGGTGGATATGCTATTATCTTTGCCGATCACGGTAATGCAGATACAATGACAACACCTGAAGGCAAGCCGCATACAGCTCATACAACTGTTCCTGTTCCTGTAATTGTAACTAAAGAAGGAGCAACAGTACGTGAAGGCGGACGTCTAGCTGATATTGCACCAACAATGTTAGATTTACTAAACATTGAAAAACCAGTTGAAATGACTGGCGTATCTTTAATTCAAAAGTAAATTAAACTAAATATTATGCGAAAGAAAATGATGTAAAAGCTGCAGACTTTGCATAAATTCTTTCCATTAATAAGATTAATAAAAGAAACTGCTAGACAATGCTTAAAGTGTTTGCATTTAGCAAGTAAACTCATTAAAATGTAGCTATGGGCAAAGCCCTGGCACTAAAAATTTTTTATACTCAAAGGAGAGAAATTAAATGCCATTTATTACAGATATTTTAGCTCGTGAAGTATTAGACTCACGCGGTAACCCAACAATCGAAGTAGAAGTTTACACAGAAAGCGGAGCATTTGGCCGTGGAATGGTACCATCAGGAGCTTCAACAGGAGAACACGAAGCAATTGAATTACGTGACGGAGACAAATCTCGTTACCTTGGAAAAGGTGTTTTAAAAGCAGTAGAAAACGTGAACAACGTTATTTCTGAAGCTCTTATTGGATTTGACGTTCGCGATCAAATGGCAATTGACAAAACAATGATCGAATTAGACGGAACTCCTAACAAATCTAAATTAGGCGCTAACGCTATTTTAGGTGTTTCAATCGCTGTAGCTCGTGCTGCTGCTGATTACCTAGATGTTCCTTTATACCAATACCTAGGTGGATTCAAT
Source organism: Carnobacterium jeotgali MS3 (assembly GCF_000745125.1). Lineage (GTDB taxonomy): Bacteria > Bacillota > Bacilli > Lactobacillales > Carnobacteriaceae > Carnobacterium_B > Carnobacterium_B jeotgali. The sequence goes on along the minus strand of NZ_JQNF01000007.1, from coordinate 177,712 downwards.
ACTAAAGTATTGCCAACTCCTATGATGAACATCATCAATGGTGGATCACATGCTGATAACAGCATTGACTTCCAAGAATTCATGATCATGCCTGTAGGAGCTCCTTCATTCAAAGAAGCTTTACGTATGGGTGCTGAAGTATTCCACGCATTAGCTGGAATCTTAAAAGCAAAAGGTTTAGCTACTTCAGTTGGTGACGAAGGTGGATTCGCTCCTAACCTAAGTTCTAACGAAGAAGGATTTGAAGTTATCATCGAAGCTATCGAAAAAGCTGGTTACAAACCAGGTGAAGACGTTATGCTTGCAATGGATGCTGCTTCATCAGAATTCTACAACAGTGAAAAAGGTGTTTATGACTTAGCTGATTCAGGCGAAGGTGAAAAAACTGCTGATGAAATGATCGAAATCTACAAAAACTTAGTTGAAAAATACCCAATTATTTCTATCGAAGATGGATTAGATGAAAATGACTGGGAAGGTACTAAAAAATTAACTGAAGTTTTAGGCGATAAAGTTCAAATCGTTGGTGACGATCTATTCGTTACAAACACTGAAAAATTATCTAAAGCAATCGAAATGGGAGTAGCAAACTCTATTCTTATCAAAGTTAACCAAATTGGTTCATTAACTGAAACTTTTGACGCTATCGAAATGGCTAAAAAAGCTGGTTACACTGCAGTAATTTCTCACCGTTCTGGTGAAACTGAAGATTCAACAATTGCTGATATCTCAGTTGCTACAAATGCTGGACAAATCAAAACTGGTTCTCTTTCACGTACTGACCGTATTGCAAAATACAACCAATTGTTACGTATCGAAGATCAATTAGGCGATTTAGCTGTATACGAAGGCAAAAAAGCTTTCTACAACCTAAAAAACAAATAAGAATTTAAGTTAAACTAAATTCTTGAATAGAGAAACACTTCATTAGTTGAGGCAACGCAACTAATGAAGTGTTTTTTTCTCTTTTCTTTAAATGATGTAGCTGCTTCTAAAAATTCTTTCGGAATAGACGTATTTGCTTGTAAGAGCCCTGGTACCGTCTTAAGCCTAAAGTTGTCATGGTTGTTGCTGCTTCAGCTGCTTACAAACATGATAGACTTGGGCATGAGTGCCCACAGTGCTACCCTTTCATTTTTCTACAGGGCGACAAGCAATCCTATTCCTCCAGAAGTGTGAAGCATGAACTAAATTCATCTATCAACACTAAAAAGTATAGAGCCCAAAAAAATCACTTGTGGTTGTGAACAAAAAATGAACATTAACACCAGATTTGATACACAAATTTTACTGTATCAAATATTAGGATACAAAGCCGTTTATTTGTGATAGACTGTAAGCGATTAAGACTAAAAGAAAGCAGGTAGCTAAATGAAAAGAAAAGATTTAGTTTATCAGTTTGTAAAAAATCATACTGAAAACCTTACTAGTGATGAAATAGAATTCGGATCAGGAATGACAACTATTGAAATTTCTGAGGCGCTAAATATCATTCGCAATAATGTAAGTAAAGAGTTGAATCTTTTAGTTCGCGAAGGAAAGATAGCGAAACTTGAAGGAAGACCTGTGCGATATATTGACAGTGGTTGCTTAAAATGGAAGCCGTTATCGAAAGTTGTAAAATCCTATAAAGATGAAACCTTGATAAAAAAAGAACCCACAATAGAACAACAAGAAGATACTAGAAAAAATGATCATAATTTATTTGAATACATGATTGGCTCAAATGGTAGTTTGAAAAACCAGATGGAGCAAGCAAAAGCAGCTATTTTTTATCCACCTAAAGGCTTAAACAGCTTAGTAATTGGTCCAACGGGCTCTGGGAAAACTTTTTTTGCGAATGCGATGTATCAATATTCGCAAGACAAAGGAATCATTGAACCAAATCAATCAATGATCATCTTTAACTGTGCGGACTATTCGCAAAATCCGCAATTGTTGATGTCTCATTTGTTTGGACATGCTAAAGGGGCCTATACAGGAGCTACAGAAGCAAAAGAAGGCTTATTGCTTAAAGCTGACAATAATATGTTATTTCTAGATGAGATTCACCGATTGCCTCCTGAAGGACAAGAAATGCTCTTTTATTTTATGGATACAGGAACGTTTCAACCAATGGGGGAAACGGATAAACGGTATTCAGCCAAGGTTAGAATTATTTGTGCAACAACTGAAGATCCAAATTCGACTTTGCTAAAAACATTTGTAAGACGTATTCCCGTTACCATTCAATTGCCAGCTTTTAATGATCGTCCTGCTAGTGAACGTGTACAATTGCTTAAATTATTGCTTTCTATTGAAGCAAAACGAATCGACAAACGAATTGTTGTAGAAGAAGACGTCGTCAAGGCATTGCTTGGAAGTGTCACTTATGGAAATATTGGACAATTAAAATCCAGCATCCAATTAGCTTGTGCCAAAGCCTTTTTGAATAGTATGGATAATAACGAAGAAATGTTGATCAATATGGATGGTTTAACAGGAGAATTACAAGAAGGACTAATCAATATTGCAAGAAATCGAGATGAATTAAATGAAATCTCCAATTATCTTGAACCACGTATGATAATTCAGCCAAAAGATTCGGTTTATATTTTAGACAAAGATTCTTATGAATTGCCGTTTAATTTATATGAGATTATTGGAGATAAAGCCGTGATGCTAAAAGATGAAGGGCTAACACAAGAAGACATCGAAAATTTTATCACGACTGATATCAATCTTCATCTGAAATCCTTTTATAAAACCAATCAATTGATTCCAAATAATGAACACAACTTAAGAGATATTGTTGAACAAGAAGTCATAACTTTAACAAAAGAAGTATGGAAAATGGCGGAAGAACATCTAGGTTATAAGTTTAAACAAAACTTTTTATATGCCATGAGTCTTCATCTCAGTTCATTTATCAAGCGGTCTAAAGAAGGCTTTGTGCAAATAAAACAAAATAGTGAATTAGATAAAATAATTTTAAATTATCAAAAAGAATATGAAGTAGCCATTATGATTAAGGATCATATGAAAGAAAATTATCAAATTATTGTGCCAGAAGTAGAGTGTTGGTACTTAACGATGTTATTAGTGTCTTTAAAAGATCCAAATAATTTGGGAGATGTTGGAATAGTCGTTGCAGCACACGGTCGCTCAACAGCTACGAGTATGGTGCAAGTAGTATCAAAATTGTTAGATGTTAAAAATATTGAAGCTGTTGATATGCCTCTGGAAATGAGTCCGCAACAAGCCTATAAACTGGTTCTTGAAGCTATTCGAAATGTAAACGAAGGTAAAGGGGTGCTGTTGTTAGTCGATATGGGCTCATTAACTACTTTTGGCATAAAAGCGATGAGAGAAACGGATATTGCTGTCCAAATGTTAGATATGGTGACGACTCCGCTTGTATTGGAAGCTGCGCGTAAAACATCTTTAATGGATAACCAATTAGATGAAGTTTACTGGTCTTTGAAAAACTTTAGAGGATACAGCAATCTTCCTGAGGAAAAAACAGCTCTTTCTCCTGTGTTTCAACAGCAAGAAATCAATAAACCAAAGGCCATTATTACCATTTGTTCAACAGGTGAAGGAACCGCTATCCGAATAAAACAACGTGTAGAAAGTGTATTAGAAACTTTTATTGATGAGACAATTGAAGTTTTTTCTGTCTCTTTAGTCGGATTGGAAGAAGAAGTTTCAAAAATTGCTCAAGAGTATCATGTGTTAGCAACTGCAGGTGTTCAAAAGACAACTTTAGAGGTTCCACATCTTTCTTTAGAAGAGTTATTTCAAACTTCTGGAGATGAAAAAGTTAAACAAGTCATTCTAGCACAGCAATATCTTGAAGGAAACTACGCTAAGTCAATGGACACAAAGCAGCTTTGTGAAGAGTATTTAGCTACTTACTTTACCTTCTTAAATCCCCGTAAATTTATTAATATATTATGGGATTACACAGAATTTATTGAAGAAAAATTAAATACAACACTCAGCAACAGTGTTCAAATAGGGTTGTTGATGCACATGGCTGGAGTGATTGAACGAGTTTTATTTAAAGATCCACTCAATCAGCCAGATGAAGCCATTGATAAAAACTCTATTTATTATCAAGCGATAAAAGAAGCTAATTTAGTGCTTGAATCAAAATTAAATATGAGTATTCCAGAATCAGAATCGTTTTATATTGTTAAAATAGTTGATGTACAAAATGAAACGATTTAGGGTTGAAATCGATCAGTCTATCTATCTAATTTGTTGCAATGTGTAAAAGGAGAATGAGTGAAAATGTCAATGGAAATTCGTTTAGCTCGTATTGATGATCGTTTGATTCATGGTCAGGTTGCAACGGTATGGGCGAAAGTAACAAAAGTAAACCGTATTTTAGTGGTCAGTGATGAGGTAGCAAAAGACATATTGAGAAAAACGTTGTTAAAACAGGCCTCTCCTCCAGGAATTATTGTAAATGTCATTACTATTGATAAAATGATCTCAATATTTAATGATCCAAAATTCGATAGTTTTAAATCAATGTTGTTGTTTACAAGTCCACATGATGTAAGAAGAGTAGTGGAAGGCGGAGTAATTCTTGACTCTATCAATATTGGAGGCATGAGTTTTTCAGGTGGTAAAAAAATGATTACAAATGCTGTAGCAGTAAATAGTCAAGATATAGAAGACTTGAAGTATTTAAATGATAAAGGAATCAATTTAGAGATTCGTAAAGTAGTAGCAGACAATAAGGTTCACATGATGGATTTGTTGAAAAAAGAAAAAATGCTCTAATTTTTTTCTGAATATAGTTTAGAATCTGAATTAGATAAGCAAGAGGGGCTGATATATCGGCTCCTCTTTTTTGTATACTTTTGTAAAAAAGAATAAGTTTGCCTGTTTAAATACGAAAATACTGGTATAATAAAAAAAGAAGTTTATTAAAATCCGATTAGCTTAATCGGTATATTATTAGGAGTGGATTAAAATGGATCGTGTGTATAATTTCTCAGCAGGACCAGCTGTTATGCCGGTGACTGTATTACAAAAAATTCAAAAAGAGCTGTTATCGTATCAAGACAGTGGTATGTCAGTTATGGAATTAAGCCATCGGTCATCCTTATTTCAATCTATTTTGAATGACGCTGAATCATTATTACGTGAATTGATGGATATTCCTTCAAATTATGAAGTGTTGTTTTTACAAGGCGGAGCGAGTTTGCAGTTTACCATGCTGCCAATGAATTTAGGGAAAGCTAAAGTTGCATACGTCAATACTGGAAGTTGGTCGCAAAAAGCGATTGAAGAAGCTGAAAAAATTAACGGTCTAACGGTAGAAGTTATCGCTAGCTCAAAAGAGAATCAATTTTCCAAAAATCCTGTAGTACCCCTAGTCGATGAAACATTTGATTATGTGCATATCACAACGAATAACACAATTGAAGGCACAGCTTTTCTTGATGTTCCAACTAGTGGAGATGTACCACTAGTAGCGGATATGTCTTCAAATATTTTATCAAGCAGCTACAAGGTATCGGATTTTGGTTTGATCTATGCTGGAGCTCAAAAAAATATAGGACCTTCTGGCTTAACAGTTGTGATTTTGCGCAAAGATTTAATCGGTCTAAAAGAAAATTTACCGGCAATGCTAGACTACAAAGTGCAAGCAGATAATGGTTCAATGTACAACACTCCACCAACATTTGCTATTTATGCAGCTAAATTAATGTTTGAATGGCTTCAAGAATTAGGTGGCGTTGCGGAAATTGAAAAATTAAATCGAAAGAAAGCCGCTATGCTTTATGAAACAATTGAAGCATCAAAACTATATCGTTCACCGGTTGATAAAGGGTCACGTTCTTTAACCAATATCCCATTTGTTACGGGAGATGCAGAAATGGACAAATTATTTATTAAACAAGCAGAAAATAAAGGGATGATTAATTTAAAAGGGCATCGTTCTGTAGGTGGGATGCGCGCTAGTTTATATAATGCCTTTCCTTTAGAAGGTGTAGAAGAATTAATTAATTTTATGAAAGAATTTGAAGCGAAAGTGGAAGGGGACTAGCAAGATGTATGCAATCAAAACGTATAATGCAATAGCCGATGAAGGATTAAAAAAATTTGAACCTGAACATTACCAGTTAAATAAAACGGAAAACCCAGATGGAATCGTACTAAGAAGTCAAAATTTGCACGGTATGGTGTTTCCTAGCGATCTAAAAGCCATCGCACGTGCGGGTGCAGGAACGAATAGTATTCCCGTAAATGAATGTTCTGAAAAAGGGGTAGTTGTTTTTAACACCCCGGGAGCTAATGCAAATGCAGTGAAAGAATTGATCTTAGCTAGTCTACTATTAGCGGTTCGCCCAATTATTGAAGGTGTGGAGTGGGTGAAAACGCTCAAAGGCCCAGATGTAGATAAAAAAGTAGAAGCAGAAAAAAACCGCTTTGTCGGGAGCGAATTGGCTGGAAAACAGTTAGGGGTTATAGGATTAGGGTCAATTGGCGCGATGGTCGCAAATGATGCTTACCGTTTGGGAATGGAAGTGGTAGGGTATGATCCGTATGTGTCAGTTGATACTGCATGGAGTATTTCTAGCCGGGTCAAGCGAGTGTTAACTATTGAAGAAGTGTTAAAAACATCTGATTATATCACGGTTCATGTACCACTGATGGAATCAACCAGAGCAATGATCAGTGCAGATAAATTAGCGTTAGTAAAAAGAGAAGCTGTTTTATTGAACTTTGCACGTGGAGAACTGGTTGACTTAGATGCAGTCATTGCTGCACTTGAAAAAGGTCAGTTGAAAAGTTATTTGACCGATTTTGCTGACGAACGCCTAATTGAATTGGACAATGCTGTTGTCTTACCGCATTTAGGGGCATCAACAGCAGAAGCCGAAATCAATTGTGCTAAAATGGCTTCAAAAACATTGAAATATTTTTTAGAGACCGGTAATATTGTTCATTCAGTTAATTTTCCAACTGTAGAAATGGCTCTTAATTCGCCGCTTCGTTTAGCAGTCATCAATCGTAATGTCACGAATATGGTCGCACAGATGTCAATTGGTTTAGCTGAATACAGCGTGAATATCGTGAACATTATGAATAAAAGTCGCGGAGACTATGCGTATACGTTGATTGATATTGAGTTTATTCCCGCTGAAAAATTAGCACTGATCGTTAAAAGAATCCAAGATGTCGAAGGGATTTTAAGTGTTCGAGTGATCAAAAATGATAATGGTAAATAGGAGGAGAAAATATGGTTAAGATTAAACCGTTTAAAGCTATTCGACCAGCACGAGAGTATGTAAAAGATATTGCTTCTCTTCCTTATGATGTGCTAAATACAGCTGAAGCTCGTGAACTGGGCATTCAAAATGAAAAATCTTTTTTACACATTGATAAATCAGAAATTGATTTGGCAAAAGAAAATTCTCCTTATGCGGAAGAAGTGTATCAAAAAGCTGCCAGTAACTTAAAAGATTTTTTGAAAAAAGATTGGCTAGTGCAAGATGATGAAGAACAGTTCTATCTCTATCAACTGACAATGAATGGACGTTCACAGATGGGATTAGTTGTTTGTGCATCTATCAAAGATTACCAAGAGAAAACAATTAAAAAACATGAATTTACGCGTGAAGAAAAAGAAGTGGATCGGATTCGACATGTTGATGCGGCTGATGCAAATACAAGTCCAATTTTTTTAACGTACCGCGATCAAGAGTCAATCGATACGTTAATTGAACAATGGGTGACCGAAAACGATCCTATTTATGATTTTTCGAGTTTTCATGCTGTAGAACACAAGGTATGGATCATTGATCAAAAGGCAGTTATAGCGCAATTGAAAAATTTATTTGAAAAAAATGTAGCTGAATTATATATTGCTGATGGACACCACCGAACAGAGTCAGCTGTGAAAGTAGCATTAAAAAGAAAAGAAAGTCATCCAGATGCACCGGAAGATGCAGAATTTAATTATTTTCTAGCCGTTCTTTTTCCAGCATCACAATTAGCCATTTTAGATTATAATCGAGTAGTCAATGGAGTAATCGAAGAAAATTTTCTAGAGCAATTAGCTGAAAAATTTGAAGTCGAAAAAGTGTTGGGCAGCTACAAACCTGAACAAGCAAAAACAATTGGAATGTACTTGAAAGGTGCATGGTATAAATTAACTGTCAAGCCAGCCTTTATTTCAAATCACCCTGTAAAAGGGTTAGATGTTTCGCTTTTACAAGAGCATGTATTGACGCCATTGTTTGATATAAAAGATATCCGAACAGATAAACGAATTGATTTTATTGGTGGAATTAGAGGATTGCAAGCGTTGAGTGATGCGGTAGATGAAGGATCATTTACAGTAGCTTTTTCCATGTATCCCACAGAAATCGCTGAACTGATACGAGTGGCAGACAGTGGAGAAGTATTGCCGCCAAAATCGACTTGGTTCGAACCGAAATTGTTAAGTGGATTATTTATTCATGACCTTGAAAGTAAATGATCGTATAAGAAAGAGCAAGCCAAGAACTTCATTTATTTTCTAGTAATGTAGGATTCTTTATGTTAAAATTAGGGGTAGAAGAAACGGCAGACAGGAGGGCATTGAAATTGTACGATACACTTTTAATTGCTGAACTAATTATTTCAGTTTTACTTGTTATTGTGGTGGCTATGCAACCAACAAAGACAAACAATGCTGCTAGTGCATTTACTGGCGGAGCTGAACAATTATTTGGAAAACAAAAGGCACGCGGGTTTGAGGCTGTATTGCAACGTGCTACAGTAGTACTTGGAACATTATTCTTTGCGTTGGCACTGGCTCTTGCTTATATAGCAATTAATTAACAAACTTAGTGAAGCTACCTGAATCTTCAGGTGGCTTTTTTTTCTAAAAAAATTCATTCTTTTGCTGAAGTGAAGTTGAGTGTAAGACTTTTCTTAATGATAATAGTGTTACAGTATGAAAAAAAAGGATTTTACAGTAAAATAGTAGAATGAAGACTTAAAGGAAACGAGAAGAAGGAGAATAAGAATGGCAATAAAATCATTTTTTTTTGAAAATGGGCCTCAAGCAGTCGTCTTGATGCACGCTTACTCCAGCACTCCTAATGATATGCGCATGTTGGGAAGAGCGTTAGAGAAAGAAAATTACACGGTTTATGCGCCTTTATTCAGAGGACATGGGACAACTGAGCCAGAAGATATTTTAGCTGCATCACCAATGGATTGGGTAGAGGATGCAAAAGAAGCGATTCAGTTCTTGCGCGAAAAAGGTTATCAAGAGATAGCAATCTTCGGATTATCTTTAGGCGGTGTCATTGCTACAAAAATACTGTTAGATAAAGAACCAGTCTTAGCGGGGGGCACATTCTGTTCACCAATGATAGATTTTCATAAAGGAAGCAATGTAAGAGAAGAGTTTTTAACATTTGTGCGGACAATGAAAAAGAAAGCTGGTTATTCTGAGATAGAAATTAACAATCTTATGCCAGAAGTAGTGCGAAAATTAGACAGTCAGTTAAATGAAATAAGTGCATTGACGCAATCAATGGAAACTCACTATAGTGAAATTAACCAACCTTTTTTTATTGCACAAGCTGGTCAAGATGAAATGATTGATCCGCAAGTAGCGATCGCGTTCAAAGAAAGATTAACACAAGCTGCAGTAGTTGACTTTCACTGGTATGAAAACAGTAAACATGCGGTAACGGTTGGAGTAGATAGAAAAGCCTTGCAAGAAGATGTGAGCAATTTTTTAAAACAGTTAGATTGGAATGGAGGATAAAAAATGAGCGATAAAAAAAAGTTACAAGAAGCGATTTTAGTTTTTATGACTGAACATAAAAATGTTTCGTTTCAAGTTAGTGATATCAGTGAGGGAATGGGCATGACAAGTGCAGCCGACTTCAAAACGTTAGTTAGTTCATTGGCTGAAATGGAGCGAGAAGGTAAATTATTTTTAAGTAGAAAAGGTCATTTTAAATTGCCAAGTAATGATCCGGTATTAACAGGGGTTTTTAGAGCCAGTGACCGAGGGTTTGGATTTGTTGCAATTGAAGATGAAGAAAAAGATATTTATATTCCACCTAATATGACCAATTATGCATTAGATGGTGACAAAGTAACGGTGGATATTATTAAACCTGCTGAACCTTGGTCAGATAAAGGTGCTGAAGGAAAAATTAAAGCTATTGTTGAACGCAACTTTACTCAATTAGTCGGAGAGTTCTATGCTTATAGTGAAGAAGGAATTGAAGAAACCGGATTATATGGGTATATCGATCCTCAAGATAAAAAAATTACAGATATTCGTGTGTTCATTGAAGCAGAAGGAATTAAACCCGTTGATGGTTCGATTGTTGTCGTAGAGATAACCTTGTATCCAGATGATGAATTTCCAAGAAGTATGCAAGGAATCGTCAAAAAAGTTGTAGGGCATATAAATGATCCTGGAATTGATATTTTGACAATCGTGTATAAACACGGTATTCCCACTGAGTTTTCAAAAGAAGCTTTGCAACAAGCAGATGCTGTTCCTGAAAAAATCAAAGAAACTGACTTTGAAGGGCGCCGTGACTTAAGAGATGAAGTTCTAGTAACGATCGATGGAGCAGATGCGAAAGATTTAGACGATGCTGTAGGCTTGAAATTATTGGATAATGGAAATTATCAATTAGGAGTTCACATAGCAGATGTATCGTATTATGTAACAGAAGATAGTCCTTTAGATAAAGATGCATTTGAAAGAGGAACCAGTGTTTACTTAACGGATCGAGTTATCCCGATGATTCCACAACGTTTATCCAATGGTATCTGTTCGTTGAACCCACATGTAGATCGCTTAACGATGAGCTGTGTGATGGAAATGTCACCGGATGGAGAAATTGTCGGACATGACATTTTCCAAAGTGTGATCCGAACAACTGAACGTATGACGTACACTGAAGTCAATGAAATAGTAACAGATAAAAATCAAGAAACACGTGAAAAATACAGTAGCTTAGTGGGTATGTTTGAATTAATGGAAACATTGCATCATACACTTGAGAAAAAACGTAAGTCTCGCGGGGCAATTGATTTTGATACAAAAGAAGCAAAAATTATTGTCGATTCTGTAGGAAAACCGTTAGATATTGAGTTGAGAGAACGTGGTGTAGGTGAACGCATGATTGAATCATTCATGTTGTCAGCTAATGAAACAGTCTCTGAACATTTTTCTCGGATGGAAGTTCCTTTAATTTATCGTATTCATGAGCAACCAGATAGCGATCGAATGCAAAAATTCATGGAATTTGTTACAGCTTTTGGTATCACAGTTAAAGGTACTAGCAAGGATGTTTCACCTAAGACATTGCAAACCGTTATCAATAGTGTAAAAGGAAAACCAGAAGAGCAAGTCGTTTCAACGATGATGTTAAGAAGTATGAAACAAGCCAAGTATGATGTGGAACCATTAGGTCACTTTGGCTTAGGCGCAGAATTCTATTCACACTTTACGTCGCCGATTCGCCGTTACCCTGACTTGATTTTACATCGTCTGATTCGTTCTTATGGCGAAGAAGGAACAGGGTCTGCTCAAAAAACAAAATGGGCAAATCGTTTACCAGAAATTGCAGAAGAAACGTCAAAAGCAGAACGTCGTGCGGTTGATGCAGAAAGAGAAACAGATGCATTGAAGAAAACAGAATTTATGGTGGATAAAGTTGGCCAAACGTTTGAAGGAATTATTGGTTCGGTCTTGAAATTCGGTTTATTCGTAGAATTACCGAACACAGTTGAGGGACTAATCCACATTTCAAATATGAAAGATGATTACTTTAACTACATCGAAGAACAAATGATGCTTGTTGGAGAACGAACTGGTGTGGTTTATCGCATTGGACAAAAAGTGAAAGTGAAAATTACAAAAGCTGATCCCGAAACACGTGAGATTGATTTTGAACTTGTTCCTGATCCAGATGCACCTAAGTATGATGGACCTAAACGTTCAACACAAGGCAGAGGTCGTGGCAACAGCCAACGTCGAGGAAAAGAAAGTTCATCTACCTATAAACCTAAACAAGAGGGAAGCAGTAAAAAGAAAAGCAAACCTTTTTATAAAGATGTAGCGAAGGCTAAAAAACCTAAAAAGAAAAATTAATTTAGAGCGAATGAGTCAGGAGGCGATTATTGATGCCAAAAGGTACAGGTAAAGTACTTGCTCAAAATAGAAAAGCAAGTTATGATTTTTCAATATTAGATACAGTAGAAGCTGGGATAGTATTGCAAGGAACAGAAATCAAGTCTATTAGAGCAGGTCGAATCAATTTAAAAGATGGTTACGCTAAAATTCAAAATGGTGAGATTTTTTTGCATAATGTTCATATCAGTCCTTATGAACAAGGAAATCAATTTAATCATGATCCATTAAGAACAAGAAAATTGTTGATGCATAAAAAACAAATTGTGCGCTTATTGGGAGAAACGAAATCTAGCGGAAATACATTGATTCCCTTAAAAGTTTATTTAAAAGATGGCTATGCAAAAGTATTAATCGGTTTAGCAAAAGGGAAGAAAAAATACGATAAACGAGAAGATTTAAAACGAAAAGATCAAAAACGTGAACTGGATCGAGCGTTAAGATCAAGATAAGCAGAAGTTGCGTTATCAAAGTCATTCCTTTTGACTTTGATAAAGTAAGTGATGTAAAGTAAGGACAAGAAGAAGTATCTAAAAATATAGTATGTGAAAGAAGGACTAACAATGTCTGTTTACGATTATACGGTCAAGGAAATTAGTGGAGATGAAGTTTCGCTTTCAAAATACAAAGGAAAAATTTTGGTAATTGTGAATACAGCAACCGAATGTGGTCTGGCCCCTCAATTAGAAGGTTTAGAAAAATTGTATCAAACGTATAAAGATCAAGGACTAGTTGTATTAGGGTTTCCTTCAAATCAGTTTATGAATCAAGAACCTCGTGAAGGTGAAGAAATTGCCAGCTTTTGTCAAAAGAATTTTGGTGTTTCTTTCCAACTTCATGAAAAAATACTGTTAAATGGTAAAAATGCAGATCCACTTTATCAATATTTAACATCAGAAACAGGAAATAAGAAAATTAAGTGGAACTTCACGAAATTTTTAATTGGTCGAGATGGCGAAATCATTAAACGATTTGGCTCAACAACCAAACCTGAAAAGATGGAAACCGATATTGCTGAAGCAGTAACAACTAGCTAATAGTATCAAAAAGGTCTCAGACAAACAGTCTTGAGCCTTTTTTATTAGCTGTATTTTGTGCCATAGCGACGCTCTTTAAAAATATGAGAACTATTTTAGTTTGTACAACAAAAAAATAAAACATAAGAAACATGGTATAATGATTTGGTATAGATTATAAAGGGGTGAGAAAACATGGACTTGACTAAAAAGTATTTAAGTTTATTAGCTAAAGAGTACCCGACTATAGGGGCGACAACTACTGAAATTATTAACTTAGAGGCTATCATGAATCTGCCTAAAGGTACGGAACATTTTGTTAGTGATGTTCATGGAGAATATGAATCTTTTCAACATGTGCTAAGAAATGGATCAGGTAATATAAAAGAAAAGATTAAAGAGATTTTTTATAATCGTTTAAGTCAAAAAGAAATGAATAGCCTAGCGACATTGATTTATTATCCTGAAAATAAAATTCGATTAGTTCGCAATGAGTTTGAAAATCAAGAGGAAACAAATGAATGGTATAGTATTACGTTATCTAGATTAATCGAATTATGCGTATTTGTCGCTTCAAAATATACCCGCTCAAAAGTTCGAAAAGCTTTGCCCAATGAATTTGCTTATATTATTGAAGAACTGCTATCAAAAGACGGAGAGGGCTACACAAATAAAGAAGATTACTATAGTGAAATTATTGATAATATCATTGCGTTGGATAGAGGTGCAGAGTTTATTGCGGCTATTTCTTATCTGATTCAACGTTTGGTTGTCGATCAATTACATGTGGTGGGGGATATTTATGATAGAGGCCCTTATCCCGACAAAATTATTGATACACTGATGGAACATCATTCGGTTGATGTCCAATGGGGAAACCATGATATTTTATGGATGGGTGCAGCCAGTGGTTCAGCTGTATGTATTGCAAATGTGCTGCGTATCAGTGCTCGTTATGATAATTTGGAAATTATAGAAGATGCTTATGGCATTTCATTACGTCAGTTGCTTACATTTGCAGAAATGACTTATCCAGAAGATTTAGAAAGCTGTTTTTATCCTAAAGTGGACCCAGATAAAAAAGATTATTTTGAAGATGAAATACGTCAAATCACTAAAATGCATCAAGCTATTTCAGTTATCCAATTTAAACTTGAGGGAGAGATCATTAAAAGGCATCCTGATTTTCAATTAGACCATCGCTTAGTTTTAAATGGGATTGATTATGAAAAGGGAACAATATTAATTAAAGGGATAGAGTACCCGTTATTGAATACGAATTTTCCAACTATTGACCCAGCTGACCCCTACAAATTAACAGCAGAGGAAGAAATGGTCGTTGAAAAATTGGTTTCAGCTTTCAAAAACTGTGAACGTCTGCAGAAACACATTTCTTATTTATATAGCAAAGGCAGTATGTATTTAACGTATAATGACAATCTATTGTTTCACGGCTGTATACCATTGACTGAAACAGGTAGTTTTATGGGAATGGATATTCAAGGAAAACAATATACTGGCAGAAATTTATTGGATAAATTTGAAGAAATACTGCGTAAAGGTTACTTGAACAAAGACCATGAAAATAACGAGAAATATTTGGATTATGTGTGGTACTTATGGACAGGACCCGTTTCTTCGTTATTTGGAAAAGACCAAATGACTACTTTTGAACGTTATTATATTAAAGAGAAAGCTACACATGAAGAAAAGAAAAATGCATATTACAAAATGCGGAATGATGAACAAACGTGTGAAATGATATTAAGTGAGTTTGGTTTAGATCCTCTTAAAGGGCATATTATCAATGGACATACACCAGTAAAAGAAAAACGTGGTGAAGACCCGATAAAAGCAAATGGTCGCATTATTGTGATTGATGGTGGATTCTCAAAAGCTTATCAAGGAACGACGGGATTAGCCGGCTATACTCTGCTATATAACTCTTATGGGATGGTTTTAGTTTCGCATCAACCCTTTACTTCTGTAAATGAGGCGATTGAAAATGAAATAGATATCATGTCTACAAGAAGAGTGATTGACCGAGAGCTAGACCGTAAGAAGGTAAGAGAAACCGATGTAGGTAAAGAATTGACTAAACAAGTCGGTGATTTGAAAATATTGCTAGAAGCCTACCGTAACGGAGATGTTATTGAAAAACCGAGACAAAATTATACTATACTCAAATGAGTTCCAAAGAGGTTAATCAAATGTTTACCTAATCCTAAACGGATATTTATATTATCGTGCATTTTTTTGGTACAATAAGAAGGATAAAAGAATGATTGATTCTATTACTGTACAGGAGGAGATTTTCATGGAAGAAGGTTGCACGTTTTATTTTGTTCGTCATGGACAAACGTATTTTAATCATTATAAAAGAATGCAAGGGTGGTCAAATACCCCTTTGACACCTCAAGGACGTGAAGATGTTCGTAGAAGCGGACGTGGTTTAGCAGATGTTGAATTTGATGCAGCTTATACAAGTGACTTGAGCCGCACAATTGAAACAGCCACTATTATCTTAGAGGAAAATAAAAAAGGTAAAGACCTGACATTAAAATCAATGCCGGAATTTCGCGAAGTTTTCTTTGGTTCATTTGAAGGAAGCGATGTGGATGAAACTTGGGCAAAAGTAAATGAAACAATGGGCTACTCAAGTGTTGCTGAGATGTGGGCTGAAACGTCTATCCCTGAACAAATGAATGCTTTTAAAAAAGCAGATCCTTATCACGATGCAGAAGATTTTTTAACTTTTTGGTTGAGAGTCGAACAAGGTTTGCTTAAATTAATCAATAAACACCGTGATACAGGAGATAAAGTCATGATTGTTGCTCACGGAAATACTATTCGCTATTTATTAAATAATTTAGTTCCAGAACTTGAAAATCCGCAGCCACTATTAAATGCAAGTGTCTCAGCTGTTAAATACTACAATGGAAAATACCATTTAGAAGTATACAATGAAGTGGGTCATTTTAAGGATTCAGAAAATTAATTTAGCTGATAGATTCAAAAAGAGGGAGATTCTTATGGTAGTGCCAAAAGCGTTAGTTTTTTTTGATTTAGATGGAACATTATTAAATAATAAATCTGAAGTAGACCAAGAAGTGATAGTTGCTTTAGAAAAGTTGAAAGAAAATGGCGGAGTTCCATTTATCGCAACAGGAAGAAGTCCAATTGAGATTCAACACGTCTTAGATACAACGCCTATTGAATCGTTTATCACGCTTAATGGTCAATACATTATGTATGAAGGCAAAGAAATTTACCGTAGTCAGATGCCGCAAGAGTTGTTAATTCGTTTAAAAAAAGCAACTGATAAGTTAGGTTTGGCGATATCTTTCTATACGAGCGATAAAATTCGTGTTACTAATACTTCGAAAGAAGTAGAGAGTGCGTACAATTTTATTCATGCTAAAACACCGCCAGTCGATACAGAGATTCACTTAAACGAAGAAGTATTGATGTCGTTGATTCTCACCACAGATACGTCAGTTGATGATCAGCTTAGAGAGGCATTTCCTGAATTATCTTTTTACAGGAATACGCCATACAGCATAGATGTAATCACGAAAGGCAATTCAAAAGCTACAGGTATTCAAGCTTTGGTCAAATTAATGCAGTTTGATAAAATTCCTACGTATGCTTTTGGAGATGGCCCGAATGATTTAGAAATGTTGACTCATGCTGACTATAGTGTCGCTATGGAAAATGGGATAGATGCGTTGAAGAAGGCAGCTGATTATGTCACTTCCAGTCATATCGAAGGTGGAATTGTTGAAGGATTAGAATTTTACGATTTAATTAAATAAATTTTTTAGTTTAATAAGAGTTGTCAGCAATATGCTGATGGCTCTTATTTTTTTAGCTGCTATAAAAATATTATACATTTTATATACATTAAAAACCTAATAAATGTATAAAATAATTAATTTTATCTTTTTAGTTGCATAAATAATATGTTTTGTTATACTGATAATAATTAAAATTACATGAAAGAAGGTTAAGGAATGATGAAAGTGGCTATTATTGGTGCAACGGGATATAGCGCTTTAGAGCTTATCCGTTTGTTAAACCATCATCCGTATGTAACCATTACGGAAATTATTTCGCATTCTCATTATGGGGAGTTGTTAAGCGATTTATATCCTCATCTGAAAAATATTATGGAAAAACCTTTAATTGAATACGATCTTTCTTACCTAGAAAAAGAAGTGGATTTGTTGTTTTTCGCAACTCCAGCGGGTATCAGCAAGGATTTGATTCCGGATGTTCTAAAAACGTCTTTGCAATGTGTTGATTTAAGTGGAGATTTTAGATTGCTAAAAAAAGATTATGAGAAATGGTACAAAAAAACAGCTCCGGCAAGTGAAATACAAGAAAAAGCCACGTTTGGATTAGCTGAAATTTATCCAGAAGAAATAAGAAAAGCGGTCTTTATTTCTAATCCGGGATGTTATTCAACCGCGGCTTTATTGGGACTAATTCCTATTATTAAAACTGGATTGGTCACAAAAAAAGGAATCATTATTGATGCTAAAAGTGGTACTTCAGGGGCAGGACGTACACTCTCGAGTATGACGCATTTTTCAGAAATGGATGAATCACTCATTCCCTATAAGTTTGGTGAGCACCAGCACACACCTGAAATTGAGTATTATCTATCAAAAGAAGTGGGTGAGGAAATAAATGTAACGTTAACGACTCATTTGGTTCCAATGACTAGAGGTCTCTTATGCACCATGTATGTACCGCTAACCCAACCAAAAACAGCAAAAGAAATAGAGAAATTGTATCAAGAATTTTATGAAAAAGATTTATTTGTTCGGCTTCATCCGCTAGGTTCACTACCGCAAACAAAACAAGTTGTTGGAAGCAATTATGTTGCTATTGGTATTCATGTAAATGAACGAACCCAGCAGTTGATTATTGTCACAGCGATAGATAATTTGGTTAAAGGAGCAGCCGGCCAAGCGATTCAGAATATGAACCTAATGAATGGCTGGTCTGTTCAATCAGGATTAGATTACAGCCCAGTATACCCTTAAAAAAGTGAGGAGATAAATAATGTTGACCCATATAAAACAACCCATACAAACAATTCATATAGTAGAGGACGGTCATGTGACCTCGCCAAAAGGTTTTACCGCTGGAGGTGTACATACTGGTTTACGCAAATCAGCGCTTGATTTCGGCTGGATTCATTCTGAGATTCCAGCGACTGCGGCAGGTGTTTATACCCTAAACAGTTTTCAAGCTGCTCCACTTAAACTAACCAAACAACATGTAGATAAAGCCCAAAAAATCCAAACAATAGTGGTGAATTCTGGTAATGCTAATTCTTGTACCGGCGAGGATGGGTTATTAAAAGCTCAAGCAACTGCCGAACTTGTAGCTTATGAAAAGGGCATCGATGAGCATTTAGTAGCGATTGCTTCTACAGGAATCATTGGTGTTCCGTTGCCCTTTGAACCTATCAAGAAAGGTATCCAGTACTTGAATGACCCACTGTGTCAAAAGGTAACAAACTTTGAACGGGCTATTTTAACGACTGATATTGAAACCAAACACATTGCGATTGAACTGGAAATTGATGGGAAGATGATTACCATTGGTGGAGCTGCAAAAGGGTCTGGCATGATTCATCCTAATATGGCGACAATGCTAGGTTTTATTACAACAGATGCTGTTGTTGATAGTGAAAGTTTGGAATACGCGCTGAAATCTACGACTAATCAGACGTTTAATATGATCACAGTTGATGGAGACTCAAGTACGAACGATATGGTCCTTGCTCTGGCAAATGGCACACAAGGAAATAGCGTATTAACTAAAAGTCATCCACAATGGACTAAATTTATGGCAGGTTTTCAATACGTTTGCAAGATACTGGCTAAATCTATTGCACGTGATGGAGAAGGAGCTACCAAATTAATCGAAGTAGAGGTTTTAGGAGCCGAAACACTAGAAGCTGCTCGAGCTATTGCCAAAACAGTCATTTCTTCAAATTTAGTTAAAACTGCGATGTACGGCTCAGATGCCAATTGGGGAAGGATTATATCAGCCATTGGATACAGCAATCAAAAAATTGAACCGGCATGCGTAAAAATTTTAATTGGCGATACAGCAGTTGTTGAAAAAGGAATAGGTATTCCCTTCGATGAAGAAGCGGTCATGCTTACTTTAATAAAAGACGAGGTAAAGTTGTCGATTGATTTACAACAAGGCGTTCAAACAGCAACAGCATGGGGCTGCGATCTGACCTATGATTACATTCGTATTAATTCATCGTATCGGACATGAGGTGAGAAAATGGATATCTTAATTATGAAAATCGGTGGCAGTATACAAGACAAATTACCAGAGTCTTTCTACAAAACAATTGCTCATTTGCAGCAGACAAAAAAATGTTATCCGGTGATTGTTCATGGTGGTGGACCAATGATAAATGACTTATTAAAGAAATTAGACATTCCTACAACCTTCATCAATGGATTGCGCGTAACGACAACGGAAGTCTTGCAAGTAGTGGAAATGGTTTTAAGTGGTTCAATTAATAATGAGATTGTTACTCAATGTCAAATCCAACAACTGCAAGCTATTGGGTTGAGTGGTATTGATCATGGTTTACTGAAGGTAATCCCTATTCAGACAACAGAAGCTATTGGATTTGTGGGAGAAGTTACTGAAGTTAATACTGATTTTCTAATGAACTTACTCGAAAACAACGTTATTCCAGTCATTTCGCCTATTGGAATGGATGAGACGGGACAGCATTATAATGTCAATGGAGATATGGCAGCGTCGGCGGTTGCAAAAGCTTTAGGTGGTAAGTTAGCTTTTATCAGCAACGTTCCTGGCGTCATGAAGCGAAAGAAGAATGAACTGAAAATATATTCTTCATTAACGAAAGGAGAAGCTGAACAACTGATTAAAGATGAAATCATTACTGATGGAATGATTCCTAAAGTACGTTCAGCAATTGGAAGCCTGTCTATCCAAATGAAACAAGCAGTTATTCTTAATGGCTTAGAACCAGAAGACATTGCGAGTTATTTAAAAGGAAATCAAGTGGGAACAAAATTTGTTTATAAGGAGGAAGCGGCGTATGTCTAAAGAAAATAAACCATCTGCTCTGATGGCAACGTATGCGCGTTTTCCGATTACAGTTCTAAAAGGCAAAGGGACGCATGTATGGAATGAGAAAAATGAGATGTACTTAGATTTCACATCGGGCATTGCAACTTGTAACTTAGGTCATGTTCCTGATCAAATCACACAAAAATTGCACCAACAAGTAGATACTCTTTGGCATTGTTCTAATTTGTACACGATTCCTTCTCAAACAGAACTAGCTAAAGGACTCGTTCAACATTCTTTATTTGACCAAGTCTTTTTTTGCAATAGTGGAGCAGAAGCAAATGAAGCAGCATTGAAAATCGCGCGCAAATATGCAAAAGATCATGGGCATCCAGAACGTACATCGGTTGTATCTTTTAAAGAATCCTTTCATGGAAGAACTTACGCTACAATGTCCGTAACGGGGCAAGAAAAGGTCCAGACTGGATATACACCTTTGATGCCTGGTGTCCGAACGTTAGCCTTTAATGAACTGTCAGATTTGAAAAAAATTCCTAATGGTAAAACAGCGGCAGTACTGCTGGAGTTAGTGCAAGGTGAGGGTGGCGTTAACCCAGCCCAAAAAGAATGGCTGCATGCGTTACAAGATATTTGCAGAACAGAGGATATTCTATTGATGGTCGATGAAGTTCAAACGGGGATGGGAAGAACAGGAACATTATTCGCGTATGAACAATATGGTATTGAACCGGATGTAATGACTTTAGCTAAAGGGTTGGGATCTGGTTTTCCAATTGGAGCTATGTTAGCCAAAACGCATATCGCTGCATCTTTTACTCATGGAACTCATGGGACCACATTTGGTGGGAATCCCTTAGCAGCGACGGCAGGCATAGCTACTTTACAGGAAATGGTTAAACCTGGGTTTTTGAGAGAAGTGCAGCAAAAAGCAGCTTATCTGCAGGAACAATTAGAACAAGTGGCAAGTCGTTCTAGCGCTATAAAAAAAGTGAAAGGGCTCGGTTTCCTAATAGGAATTGAAATAGATGCAGAAGCAAAAGAACTCGTAACGTTATTGCAAGAGCAGCATATTTTAACCCTAACAGCTGGACAACGGGTTTTGCGTATTTTGCCACCCTTAACCGTCACAATCGAAGAAATAAATGAATTTATTACCAAATTAGATCACGTATTACAGTTCGTAGAAGAAAAAAAGAAAGTGAGTGAAAATCCATCATGACAGAAACAGAATCGAAATGGCATCAGAAAAATATTTTACAAGTAGCTGATCTGACAGAAAAAGAGTTAACGTTGCTTATTGAGGAAGCAATCGTTATGAAAGAACAAACTAAAGCAGGTATTCCTCATCTTTACTTACAAGGAAAAACACTGGGTATGATTTTCGAAAAGTCTTCTACACGGACAAGGGTGTCTTTTGAAGTTGGAATGACACAATTAGGCGGACATGCCTTGTTTTTAAGTTCTAAAGATATTCAATTGGGGAGAGGTGAAAGTATCGCGGACACTGCTAAAGTTCTTTCGCGGTATGTTGATGGACTGATGATTCGAACATTTGGTCATGAAATAATTGAAGAGTTTGCCGAAAACGCAACTGTTCCTATTATAAATGGCTTGACTAACGAACATCATCCGATGCAAGTTCTAGCTGATTTTATGACCATTTATGAAAAAAAAGGGACACTGAAAGGGTTAAATTTAGCTTATGTAGGAGATGGAAATAACAATATGCCTCATTCACTAATGGAAGGGGCAGCCATTATGGGAATGAATATGACTATAGCTAGTCCAAAAGGGTATGAACCGTTAGAAGTTATTCTAAAAAAAGCTAAAATTAAAGCAAAACAAACAGGAGCGGCTATTCAATTTACTTATGATCCGGTTGAAGCCGTAACAAATGCCGATATTGTAGTAACAGATGTTTGGACAAGTATGGGCATGGAAGCGGAAGAAACAGAACGGGTAAAACACTTTCTGCCTTATCAGGTGAATGCAAAGCTAACTCATCATGCCAAAGAAGATTTTATTTTCTTACATTGCTTACCTGCACACCGTGGTGAAGAAGTAACGTCAGAAGTGATTGATGGTAGTCACTCAGTAGTTTTTGATGAAGCAGAAAATAGATTACATGCTCAAAAAGCTGTACTGAAAAAGTTAATGGGAGATAATTAAAAATAAAAAAAGCAGTCAGGAAAATTATTTCTCCTGACTGCTTATTTGCTACATGTAAAAATGATTTATTCATGCAGTCGTTAATTGATTAAAAGTGGTTCCAACTGCGCCTTTAATAAATAAATCGGTTATTAGATTCATTTTAAGAGGGTTTTGTTGTTACATACTCCTTGAAATGAGCGGCATTTACCCATAGATAAAAAGCGTATAACAAGGTGATTACTGTATTAAAAACTATTATTTCAATAGGTGTATTTCCAACATTTGAAATAGATGCCAAAAAATTATAGAGAATATGAGCAAAAATACAAGCTTTTAGGTTGCGCGAGGAGACCATTACAATCATAAATAAAATTCCAACCACGAAAGCATTGACAATTTGAAGGAAGTTTTCAAAAACTGACATTTCGACTACAACGATGCTAATGATATGACCGACAGCAAAGGTAAAGCTAATGAAGAAGATTACGATTATATGATTCCATTTCCGGCTCAATGCGTCGAACATGAGACCACGAAAGATTACCTCTTCCAAAAAAACTACACCACTATACATTCCTAAAAAAGCCATGATAGTTAATGAAGATAAATTTGTGCGGAGACCATATAAGAGTGAAAAACAGCTAACTAGAAGAAGTGGCAAATAGTACAGCATAGTAGTAGTTTTTTCTATGGCAGGAATAGTTAGTCCGATTTGAACACTTAATCCAGTTCGATAGAGATAAAAAAGACATAGTAGAGCTAATACTAGCTGTGGCCATGCACTAAACAAATAGAGTTGTTGGTCAGTTTGAGCTATATTTCCCATTACAGTACTAAGCAGAAGATAAAGACCAAGCCATAAAAGAGCCGGAAACATAAGCTTTCTTTGATAAGTTTTCATGAATCAAAGCCTCCTTATAAGAGTCTGAGAAATTAGAAAATGCATATGTGTAGGAGTGAGCAATTAGGTGTGTAGATTACTATTTACGCCTCTATTATACTACATTTATAAAAAAAGTTGGAAATCAGCTATCTATCCTGTGGATTTGAAAAAAACTGTCATCCATATAATTCAACTGCTCTTTGATACTTTTCAATTGAAGCGAACGTATTTTCTTTTCCATTAAAATGTGTTACAATACTCTTAGAGAGTTAACTTAAGATGATTCATGTGTTAAACAAATCATTCTTTCTGTACACACAACCCAGTCACTTAGGGGACGTTACGGAATCGACAGGTATAGGTCGAGCTTGGATGGCGTTTCGTAGGTTACGGCTACGTAAAAACGTTACAGTTAAATATAACTGATAAAAACAATAATAACTCTTACGCTTTAGCTGCGTAATAACAGCTTAGTGTAGATCCTCTCGGTATCGCCCATGTGCTCGAGCAAGGGTCCTATAATAAGTGGGATACGCTAAACCTTTCCGTCTGTAAGTTTTAGAAGAGATCATCAGACTAGCGATATATGATGCCTGTTGTGCGGCTAATACTGAGCGAAACCTTAATAGTACAACTATGAACGTAGATGTCCGGGTGCCGATATATTTGGACAGGGGTTCGACTCCCCTCGTCTCCATACTATCAAATTGAATAAGCTGTTAAAACGTTGATATGCCAGTATCTTTAAGACGTTTTAACGGCTTATTTTTTTATGATGAATGCCAATTTGAATGCTTTTTATTAGAGGTATTTAAGTCTTTTTTGAAGTAAGACTTATGTTGTTTTAATCGTTATTTTGTTAAAAAGTTACTAGATACAGTGAATTGACAATAGTCTAATTAGACTCTATACTGTTGAGGTCTAATTAAACTATTGAGTAAAGGAATGAAAGTTAAATGGTAAAATCTTTTTTAATGTTAGGGCAATCAAATATGGCAGGTCGTGGCTTCTTGCATGAAGTAGACCCTATCTATAATGAAAAAATAAAAATGCTTCGCAACGGTCAGTGGCAAATGATGACAGAGCCGATTAATTATGACCGCCCTGTTGCTGGTGTAAGTTTAGCAGCATCTTTTACAGAGGCATGGTCGAAAGCCCATCCAGATTATGACATCGGTTTGATTCCTTGTGCGGAAGGTGGCAGTACTTTGAATGATTGGCATCCGCAAGGTACTCTTTTTCAACATGCTTTATCTGAAGCTCGTTTCGCACTTGAGTCTAGCGAAATCTGTGGCATACTTTGGCATCAAGGTGAAAGTGATAGTAATAATTCTCTACATGAAACTTATTATGAGAAATTATCTTTTATCATTGAAACTTTAAGAAAAGAATTAAAACTTGAAGATGTTCCATTAATTATTGGTGGGCTTGGTGAATTTTTAGGAAAAACAGGATTTGGAAAGTATTCAACAGAGTTTCAAGAGATCAATGAACAATTACGCAAATTCGCTCACGAGCAGCAAAATTGTTATTTTGTATCGGCAGAAGGTCTAACTGCCAACCCAGATGGCATTCATTTTAACGCTGTTTCTCAAAGGAAATTCGGTTATCGCTACTTCGAAGCATTTTCAAAAAAGTGTCATATATTAGAGCCTCTTGCGGATGAAAATCAATCACTAAAAATAAACAATAACTATTCGAATACTGAACTAATTTATATTCACAGTATGAATTTGGCTCTCGGTAAAATCACATACGCTGAATTTGAAGCACGAATGGCAAAGGTAATGCAGACTTGATTCCTTTACTTATCCTTGGCTTACTTATTCAAAACCCTGGCGCTCATGGATACGAACTATTAAGTTTGATGGAAAAACAACATTATAAATATATCGTTAACTTCACTAAAGGATCATTTTATTACAATTTACAACAACTTGAAGAAAAAGGTTTGATTGAACAAACACATCAAATACGTCCAAACAATGGCCGTGAAATTCACACCTTTAAAATCACGCCTTTAGGAATAGAAGAATTCGAAAAATTAATGGCTAAATATGGGACTAAATCCGAGTATGTAAACTTACAATTCTATGGGGCTTTACTCTTTGCAGATGAATTTGATACAAATAAATTGTTAGAATTAATCCAGTCACAAATTGATCAAACTGAAGCCCGAATTGCACGTCTCGATGAATACCTAGCTAACACAAAAGAATTACCTAGTAAAATTGATTATTTTCGTCGCATGAACGAAAATTCTCGTTTTCATCATTTAGTAAACTTAAAATGGTTTAAAGAATTAAAGGCAGAAATAGAAGATACTACTGTATAAAAAAAGTAAAAACGAAGATCCCGTATTATTAAGTAAATGTGATACGGGATCTTTTAATGGAATTGTGTTTTTATAGAAGGCCTTTAAAATGCACCCAAATTTCGCTTTGGGTGCATTTTTTTGTTACTTAAACCTAAAGTTAATTAGTATTTACGAATAAGCGTTATACCACCTAACGTTTTATGCTTTAGTTCATCGACTAAATTTTTCTTATGTAACGAAAATTACAACACTTTACTCGTAACGAGTTTGCCAGATAATCAAGATCGAAAAAAAACACATCTTTTTGAGATGTGTTTTTTTCGACTGTTAAACTGCATTTAAATAATTGGAAATATGTTATATTCATTGACTGATTGATTTAGATGACTGAAGGTAAACTTCGTATAATTTAGACAACACAGTAATGTTACTACTAGACATTTTCATTAATTCTATAAATACGGGTTTCATTAGTGCAGACTTTTCATTTTCGTTTACAATAGTTAATGCCTCATGATTAAGGATAAATAGATCATCTAATATAAGATGGAATTCTTTTATAAATTCTTGAAATCCTTCTTTATCATCTAATAAAATATTTTTTAAGCTTTGATTTTTTTCATGGAGATTTTCTAAGTACTCTCCAACTGTCATCTCTAGCGAGTCTGAAACATCATGTAACTCATTAAAAAATTCATCGTTAATGTCGATTAACATAAATTACACCTCCATAATCACAATAATTGATTATATAACATTCCAAACAAAATGAAAATAGCTTTTGAAAAACACTTTGAAAACAGTGTTTTATATGAACAAAATATGTCTAATGAATAAAAACTGATAAATAAGGAGATACATCGAAATAGTTGGGTTCTACCTCATGGAGCGTTACAATAGAACTATAAAGTAGGAAAAATGCTAAAAAAATATAGGAGGATATCAATTATGAAAATTGGGATACCAAGAGAAATTAAAAATAATGAAAGCAGAGTTGCTATATCGCCTGCAGGTGTAAATAGCCTTGTAGAACATGGACATGAAGTCATGATAGAAGTAAGTGCAGGAAAGACGGCTGGATTTACAGATGAAGAATATCAATCAGCAGGAGCTGTTTTACTAGAAGAAGCTACGGAAGTTTGGAATGCTGAAATGATTATTAAAGTAAAAGAACCCATACCTAGCGAGTACAAGTATTTTAAAAAAGGAATGATTCTGTTTACTTACTTGCATTTAGCTCCGGCATTAGAGTTGACCAAAGAACTAATGAGTAAAGGCGTTACCGCTATTGGATATGAAACAATGGTTGGAAAAGATGGTACATTGCCACTTTTAACACCAATGAGTCAAATTGCCGGCAGAATGGCTGCGCAAGTTGGTGCTGAGTTTCTTGAAAGTGTTAACCAAGGAAAAGGGATTCTTTTAGGAGGCGTGCCCGGTGTTCAAAAAGGGAAAGTAACCATTATAGGTGGTGGAGTTTCGGGAACAAACGCAGCTAAAATCGCTATCGGTCTAGGAGCAGAAGTAACGATTTTAGATGTAAATCCAAAACGTCTTGGAGAGTTAGATGATTTATTTGAGAATAAAATTAACACTTTAATGTCAAATGAATTCAATATCGCAAAAGCTGTTAAAGAAGCAGATTTAGTGATTGGTGCTGTTCTGATTCCAGGTTCAAAAGCGCCAACACTTGTAACCGAGGAAATGGTTAAACAAATGGAAAAAGGTTCAGTTATCGTTGATATAGCTGTTGATCAAGGTGGAATCGTTGAAACAGCTTCTGAAGTGACGACACATGATGATCCTGTATATGTAAAACACGGCATTGTTCATTATGCGGTTGCAAATATGCCAGGAGCTGTACCTAAAACGTCTACTTTAGCATTAACGAATGTTACGATTCCTTACGCAGTAGAAATTGCAAATAAAGGATTGATCAAAGCAGCTAAAGAGAATTCAACAATTTATACAGGTATCAATGTCATGAATGGAAAGTTGACTAAAAAAGAAGTCGCGGAGTCTTTGAACTTGCCATATCATGAAGCATTAGGTTCTTTTAATTAATTTAGTCAGTGATTTTGAATGAAAAATGATAGTAAACAAAACAAATAAATGAATTTTCCTCTGAAATGCAGTATACTAATGGAGAAACTAACTGCAAAAAGGAGCATTCGCATGTCAAAAGGAAATAAAAAAGTTCAAGTAGAAGTAAAAGAAACCCCTAATAATAGAGATGGTTTCACTGAGTTGGAACTGTATGTGAATGATGAAAAAATTGGTCAATTGCAACAAGCAGAAGGCCAGACTGTTACCGTAACGACTAACTCAGGAACAGAGTCTAAAGTAAGATCTGTCGATGAAGGAATAAATAAACTAATTATGGACTACAATCTACACCAAATGTAAGTCTGATTGTCTAATGCAGATCTAAAAACAATCCTATTTTTATAGGGTTGTTTTTTTAGGTTTTTACTTTCTTTAAAGAGCGTCCTAAAAGCTTTTTAAACTCATCTATGCTATGATTTTTCTATACATAAAGTAAAGGATGTGGTCGTTTTGACAACGGATATAAAACAGGCTTCTTTCAAAGATAAGTTTAAGTCTCTGATAGAAGTGGTAAAACCCAATTGGGCACGAGCGGAAGTCTCATCAAATGCAGCTGAGTTGGCTTACTTCACGTTATTATCGCTATTCCCGATATTGTTGGTTGTAGCAAATATTATTCCGCTATTCCCGATAAATGCCGCAGATATTTTGCCAATGCTAGAAACAGCTGTCCCGCCAGATATTTACACTGTCTTAGCACCAGTCCTAGAAAATTACCTGAGCAGTTCGAGTGGTGGAGCTATTTCTATTGGGTTGATTACGTCATTGTGGTCTGCTAGTAAGGCTTTTAATGCATTACAAAATGTATTAAATGACGTTTATGGCGTTGAAAAAAGAAATAACTTCATTATCGTTCGATTAGTATCATTCTTAGTTCAATTAGCCATTGTGGCTATCGTAGGAGCATTGATTTTCATCTTTGTTTTTGGGGAACAAATTTTATTGTTTATCCAAGATTTTATTGGAATCGATTTAAGCCTTGTTCTGCAAGTCTTTGGCTATAAATGGTTAGTTCTATTAGTTGTCTTAATTCTAGTCATTACTATGGTTTATTTTTTAGTACCGAATCACCGTTTGCACATTAAATATGCTCTTCCAGGTGCTATATTTGCTACAGTAGGTTGGTTGATCTTATCTCAAGCCTTTACACTGTATGTTAAATATGCTGGAGGAGAAGCAGCCGCTAGTGCCACTTTTGGGGTGTTCATTGTTTTGATGTTGTGGCTTTATTTATCGGCTATAATTTTATTAATAGGTGGACTGATCAATACCGTTTACTTTGAATTCAAAACGGGCAGATCAGTTAATGAAGTTAAGCTTGAGAAAGATGAAGCTGAAAAAGATGACAAGCAAAAAGAATATCCAGACAGTTCAGATTCGATTCAACATAAAAAATTAGTAAAAGTAAAAACAGTAGAAAAACAAAAGAAAACTGAGTGAAGACTCAGTTTTCTTTTTCTTCATACGCTTATATCCAAATAGCGTTGTAAGATTTTTCTAAGAAATGCGACAAGCCTTTTTTTTAGGTTGTTTTTCTTATATAATGGATGGAGTTTGATAATGAATTTTTTTGATAGATAGGACACAAGGAGAATTTTAAAAAATGACAGAAAATAAAGAAACAAAAATAGATTATGGGATTATCTTATCAGTATTGTTGCTAGCAATCATTAGTATTGCGACTATCTATTCAACCACTCATTTAACTGGGAACTCCGGAATCGGTGATACATTGATGCAAGTCATCTGGTACGTAGTTGGTGCAGTTGCCATCGTAGTGATCATGCAGTTTGATTCTGAGCAGTTATGGAAACTTGCCCCGATAGCGTATGGATTTGGGCTTTTTCTATTAGTGTTGGTACTATTCTTTTACGACCGGTCTCTTGAATTAGTTACCGGAGCAAAAAGTTGGTTTAAGATAGGTCGATTAACCTTTCAGCCTTCGGAAATCATGAAAATAGCCTTTATTCTAATGTTGGCTCGTGTCGTTACAAAACACAACGGCGATTACCCGACTCATTATCCTAAAGCAGATTTCTTATTGCTAGGCAAAATCATATTAACGTCTATTCCGCCACTTGTATTAGTTATGCTACAAAATGACTTAGGTTCAACATTAGTGTTTATTGCCATTATTATTGGTTTAGTGTTGATCTCAGGAGTCTCTTGGAAGATTATACTGCCACTATTTACAGGAGTGGCTGCACTTGGTGGAACATTACTTATATTAGTTGTATACAATCGTGACTTTTTACTGCGCTTAGGTTTTAAACCGTATCAATTTTCTCGAATCGACTCTTGGCTGAACCCATATGGAGACTCAGGAGATACCTCCTATCAATTGATTCAAAGTATAAAAGCGATTGGATCAGGTAAAATGTTCGGCAAAGGATTCGGAACGTCAGAAGTTTATGTACCGGTTCGAGAGTCTGACATGATTTTTTCAACCATTGGAGAAAATTTTGGATTTCTTGGCAGTTGTATTTTAATTTTTATCTACTTTTTATTGATTTACCAAATGATCCGCATTTGCTTTGATACGAAAAATGAATTTTATGCGTATATTGCCACAGGTGTTATTATGATGATTTTGTTCCACGTTTTTGAAAATATCGGTATGAGTATTGGGTTGCTTCCGTTAACGGGAATCCCATTGCCATTTATTTCTCAAGGGGGAACTGCGTTGTTAGGAAATATGATGGGTGTTGGACTCATAATGTCCATGAGGTACCATTACCGCAGCTACATGTTCTCTGAAGAAGATGAAGATTTCAAATAAAAGAAATACAGCTATTGGAGTGAGCCAAATTGCTTAAATTCTATCAACACCCTACTTGTTCAACGTGCAAAGCAGCCAGAAAATGGTTAGACGGACATGAGCTGGACTATCAGGCGATAAATATGATTGAGACTCCGCCAACGCAAGAAATTCTAACGAGTTTAATAGAGCAGTCTGATTTGCCTCTCATCCGTTTTTTCAACACCAGCGGGAATAGATACCGTGAATTAGGGTTGAAATCCAAAGTGCCCAGTATGAGTATAGCGGAAGGTGCAGCAGTATTGGCGTCAGATGGCATGCTGATCAAGCGTCCATTGCTGACGGATGGAAAG
This sequence comes from Carnobacterium jeotgali MS3, assembly GCF_000745125.1. Taxonomy (GTDB): domain Bacteria; phylum Bacillota; class Bacilli; order Lactobacillales; family Carnobacteriaceae; genus Carnobacterium_B; species Carnobacterium_B jeotgali. The sequence continues at coordinate 146,861 of NZ_JQNF01000007.1, read as the reverse complement.
ACAACAACACTTGGTTTTAAAGCAAACGTTTATGAAACAACGTGGAATGGAAACTAAAAAACGATTGGAGCGGTTAACGTGGAACAACAAATGAGATACAGCGAAAATGGTTTGTGGGTATTAAAAGAAGGCGACAACTACCGCATCGGTTTATCTGAAAAAGGTCAAGATGATTTGGGTGAAGTCATGTTTGTAGAATTACCAAACACATTAGCTGAAGTAAGAGAAAACGATGTATTACTAGGTGTAGAAGGAGCAAAAGCAGTTACTGAATTGTTGTCTCCTTTAACAGGTGTCGTAGTCCAATTTCATACTGAGTTAACGGATAATCCGGAAAAATTAAACAGTACAGATGAAAAAGACAACTGGATTCTTGAAGTGAAAGATGTGGAACCTGGTACTTTTGAAAAATTGTCAGCAGAAGTTTAAGAATTAAAGTTGACAGAAAAAAACAGCTCTGTTAGAATATGTTAAATATCAATAACGCGATGATAAGAAGAGTACGTTCGTAATAACCATTTATAGAGAGCCTTGTTTGCTGAAAAAAGGTAATGGAAGTTGAACCGAAGATGGTCTTTGAGCAGAATAAGTGAATGCTTTGCATAAGCCTATTCCGGGTGCACCCGATAACGTGCCACAGTATAAAAAAGTTGAAAAAAACTTAAGTACTGTATGAGGTTGATTTAGTGATAAATTGACAAATTAAGGTGGTAACACGAAAAGTCGAAACTTTCGTCCTTATACTAAGCAAGTATGCTCAGTATAAGGGCGGAAGTTTTTTTATTTGAATGAAATGAGAGGGGTGATTGAAGTGATTGAATTAAAAAACGTAAAAAAAGTGTTTCAAACAAAACAAGGCAGTTTAACAGCTGTAAAAGATATCAATGTCTCAATCAAAGATGGCGAAATTTATGGTATCGTCGGTTATTCTGGAGCAGGAAAAAGTACGTTGGTTCGAATGTTTAATGGCTTAGAAATGCCAACAGATGGCACAGTTGCTATTGAAGGGAAAGTCATCTCACAATTGAAGGGGAAATCCCTGAGAAAAGAACGTCAAAAAATCGGAATGATTTTTCAACATTTCAACCTATTGTGGTCAAGAACGGTAGAAGAAAATGTTTTATTCCCGCTTGAATTAGCCAAAATGCCTAAAAAAGAACGTGAAGCTAAAGCAAAAGAACTGATTGGTTTGGTAGGACTGGAAGGAAGAGAAAAAGCTTATCCTTCACAATTGTCAGGTGGTCAAAAGCAACGTGTTGGGATTGCAAGAGCACTAGCTAATGATCCAACGTTATTGCTGTGCGATGAAGCAACAAGTGCCCTTGATCCACAGACAACGGATGAGGTGTTAGATTTATTATTAGATATCAATAAACGCTTAAATTTAACCATTGTATTGATCACGCATGAAATGCATGTGATTCGTAAAATCTGTGATAAAGTGGCAGTTATGGACAATGGAAAAATTGTTGAAGAAGGCTCTGTGATAGATGTTTTCAAAAAACCGCAACAAGAAATAACGAAACGTTTTATCCGCCAAGATTCAAATCCGGATAGCGAAGATACGGATCTGATTTTTGAAGAGTTATTAGCTGAATATCCTGAAGGAAAGATTGTTCACTTAACGTTCCATGGCAAACAAGCTAAGATGCCAATTATGTCAAAAATTGTTCGAGAAGATGGTGTTGATTTAAGCATCATCCAAGGAAGCATTCAACAAACGCAAGACGGTGCAATTGGTTCACTTTATGTTCAACTAACAGGTGAAAGTCAAAAAATACAAATTGCTATTGAAGAGTTAAGAAAATTACAAGTAGAAGTCGAGGTGGTAGAACATGTTGTCGAAGCTTAGTTTTGGAGCCAGTGTTTTATCAGAGTACCTCGATTTTTCAGAAGTCAATTGGGAAAAAATGCAAGAAGCAACGATTGAAACGATTAGTATGACACTTGGATCAGTCGTAATCATTTTCTTTGCCGGATTATTGCTGGGGCTATTATTGTATGAAACAAATGGAAAAAATACAGTGTTTGCCAAAATACTGTACCGAGTAGTGGCTATTTTAGTCAATGTTTTCCGTTCAATCCCATTTATCATTTTGATTGTGCTGTTGATTCCCGTCACAAAAACGCTTGTAGGATCCATTATTGGACCGGTAGCTGCATTACCAGCATTGATTCTTTCATCAGCACCATTCTTTGCACGACTGGTTGAAATTGGTTTTAGAGAGATCGATAAAGGTGTCGTTGAAGCAGCTGAAGCTATGGGGGCCAGCAAATGGCAAATCATTTACAAAGTCTTGATTCCAGAAAGTTTGCCAGCAATTGTATCAGGTATTACAGTTACTACGATTTCTTTAGTTGGTGCTACAGCGATGGCAGGTGTAATTGGAGCAGGCGGTTTAGGAAACTTAGCGTATCTTGATGGTTTCCAACGTAGCCAGCCAGCTGTAACACTAGTCGCAACATTGATTATCTTAGTGATCGTTTTTATCATCCAAGCTATTGGCGATGTGCTTGTCAAAAAAGTCGATAAACGGTAAGTCAGCATAACAGCTAACTGAAAAGAAACAAAAATCATTAGCTGATAAATAGCAACACTGCAATTTAAATAGGGGATTTAAATTATTAAAACAATAGAAAATAGGGGGATTTAAAGATGAAAAAGAAAACACTTTTATCAGCATTAGTAACAACAGGGGTAGTCTTAACGTTAGCGGCTTGTGGCAGTGAAGAAAGCAAAAATGAATCGACTGGTTCAGGATCAGAAGATACAACAATCAAAATTGGAGCCAGCAACGTGCCACATGCTGAAATTCTTGAATTTGCTGAACCGATTCTTGAAGAAGAAGGCATCAAACTGGATATCACTACTTACAATGACTACGTGATTCCGAATGTGGCTTTAGATGAAGGCGAAATTGATGCTAACTATTTTCAACATATTCCATTTTTTGATGCAGCAGTAGAAGAAAATGGCTATGATTTTGCGAATGCTGGAAGCATTCATATTGAACCTTTAGCAATTTTTTCTCAACGTTATAAAAGTTTAGATGAGGTAGAAGATGGTGCAACTGTCTTAGTCAGCAACAACCAATCAGACTGGGGACGCATAATTGGAATTTTCCAAGAAGCCGGACTTGTAACGATTAAAGATGGTGTGGATCTTACCACAGCTACGTTTGACGATATTGACAAAAATTCTAAGAACTTGAAATTTGAATACGAAAATGATCCAGCTTTGATGACGACATTGTACCAACAAGATGAAGCAGAGTTGATTGCTATCAATTCAAACTTTGCTGTGGATCAAGATATCAGCCCGCTTGAAGACTCAATTGCTATTGAAAGTTCTTCTTCACCATATGCAAACATTATTGCCGTTCGCTCAGAAGATGCTGAAGATCCAGCTATTTTGAAATTGGTTGAAGTATTAAAATCTAAAGAAGTCCAAGATTTCATCTTAGAAGAATGGGATGGAGCAGTCGTTCCCGTAACAGAATAAACCTGTTCAAACTAGTAGAAATAAAGGAACTAATATTTTTTTATAAATGGTGTGGATGCTTAAAAAAAATTCTTATGGAATAGACGGACGGATTTGCTTGTAAGAGCTCTGATACCGTCTTAAGCCTTAGGTCTTAAGATCTTTCAATCTTCAACAGGGCTACAAGTAATCTTATTCCTCCAGAATTTTAAGTAATCAAATTAAGTCATCATCAAAATTAAAAATCATGCAATCTGAATAAGGTGTTAACCCGCTAACTAAATCATTTAGTCGGCGGGTTATTTTTAGATTGTTTTCGTAGTTTGTAGAGTTGACGGTATGGGAAATTGGAATTGGTAATATAAAAGAGAGAAGTTCAATTAGAATAGCGGTTGTTTTATGTATTTAGCGAAACATTAAGATAGTACTCTTTTCAAGATAATGATACACTCAATGAAAGGATAGTTGGTTAGGAGTGAGTATCATGTATAAGGAAATGCCTACAAAAAAGTTAGATGAAAGTGTGATTCGCTATGAACGAACAACGAATGTTATTGAAAGTTTTTTTACCTTAGCTTTTTTTGGCGTTTTAATGTTCTTGACAGTGCGATTTGATTGGCCAAAATGGTTGATAGCAATTTGGATTAGTTTACCGGTAGCGGACTTTTCAGTCAGTGTCTTCTTGTTACCTTATTTAAAATTAAAATCGGTGCGCTATGAAATGCATCCGCTTTATTTAGAAATCATGCACGGCTTGTTTTTTAAAAAGAGAACGTTGATTCCAATCGAACGCATCCAACATGTGGTCGTGAAAGAAGGTCCGCTGACTAAAAAATATGGCATACAAATGAATGTAGTTTTTACCGCAGGAACAGAACATGAGATTCCTTTACTCCTTAAACAAGAGGCTGAAGAATTGAGAAGTCAATTGATAGAACGAATAAAGGCGGTGAAATCAGATGTATAATGAAAAAAAACTACACCCGATAACACTGGTGACCACTGCTTACAGTCGCTTGGTTTCATTTATCTGGCCAATTATTTTCTTCGCCTTTTCAAGTTCTAGATTAGATGGTTTTGGACTGATTTTAACGGTGCTTTCAATTACGATTTTTGGTTTAGTTTACTTAGCTGATGTGTTGCGATTTGTTCGCACAACTTATTGGATTGAAGGCAACCGCTTTGTTGTTAAAAGTGGACTATTTGTTCAAAATGAAAAAGATGTTCAAATCACCCGTATTCAAAGCATCGATTACAGTGAAGATATTGTTCACCGTTTTTTCAATGCTACTAAACTGGAAATCAAAACACCAGGAAAAGGTATTGTTTTAGATGCTTTATCGAAAGAAAATGCCTTGCAATTGGCAAATCAACTGCACTTTCTAAAAGAAACCTTTCTTGTATCTGAGAGGAAAAGTACAACAGAACCACAGATTGATCGTCATAGCGGATTTTCATTACAAAAAGCTGGCGTGACCCGAACCGTTTATACGATGAGTTTAGTTGATATTCTTAAAATGAATGTGATGGGCGGTTCTGTTATTAAAGGCTTTATCGTATTTGTTGGAGCGATAAATATTTTTGGCGAACTCATTCCAGACGCACTTTTTGACCAAGCAAGAACTTTTGTCAGCCAAACGGCTATTGTATCTATTTTGTTGCTTAGTATAGGTGTATTTCTGCTTTTGTTTTTTATCGGAAGTCTACTGTCCATTATAAAAAACTTCGAATACAAAGTTGATGTAACGAATAACTATCTAACGATTGAAAAAGGATTACTAGAGGTCAAAAGTCAGACGATTGCGGTAGCAAATATTCAAAGTGTTTGGGAAAAGCAGAATTGGGTGCAAAAGTTAGCAGGGTACACGACGTTTTCGGTAGGTATCACCAGTGATGAAAACGTTGCGGATAAAAAAGATACAAGTGAAGCAACTGAAAAGGGAGAAATCATTTTACTGCCGCTCGTCAAGACAAAACAATTGGCTGTTTTAAGAGCAGAAATCGTACCGCAGTTTATCTGCCAACCGGCTCAACCTGTTGTTCCCCTTCGTTCTTGGAGAAGGTTTATCCAAGTTCCGCTACTAATATGGATTAGTTTATCACTATTGGTATCCTATATTTTATGGCCATTTGCCTGGATTATTGGAGCTGTGATGAGTTTGTTGACAATTCTTTATGGATACCGAAGTTACAAAAGAACAGGATATACTCTTTCAGAAGCAGAAATCACCTTCCAATTGCCTAAATTCATCAGCACAGAAACGGTTTATTTACGTAGAGACCGAATCTTAAATCTAACCGTTAAACAAACACCCTTCTTAAAGAAAAGTCATTTAGGAAAAGTAGAAGTATCTAGTGCACTTGGAGATTCCGCCCAGGTCAAACAGTTATCTTTTATAGAAGAAGCAGATTGTGAACGAATATTTAATTGGTTTTTAACAACAGAGAGGAGTAAAGTGTATGGGACTGGAAACAAAGATTCATCCCCAAGTATTGAAGCTATGGCGCATTCGCGGGTTCATGAATAGTCTTCCTTTAGTGGTCGTTACTTTACTGTATAACTTTCTGTTCCAAATCATGCCCAATACTGCGTTACCTGAAGCGGGTATTTATATCACTATCGGAGTAACAATTATTGGTGGATTTTTACTCATTTATGTTGTGCCAACGTTAAATTATCAGTCTTGGAAAGTGGAATATAAAAATGATGAGATTGATTTTGTTTCGGGCATCGTGATAAAAAAAAGAGTCACAATTCCGCTCATTCGGATTCAAAACATCGAATCTAATAAAGGTCCTTTAACGCAAAAAATGGGGCTAATGTCTTTGATTATCTCAACTGCAGCAGACAGTCATAAGTTGCCTGAAATGCCTGAATTAGAAGCAATTGAGCTGCAAAAAAGAATCCAACGTTTGATTCAACATAGTCTTTAATAAAAAAACTAGTTCATGATCTGACCATCAAACAGTAGAACACTACTGTTTTAGGAAAGAAGCAGAACTAGTTTTTTTAAGTCATTTTTTTGATTACTCGTTTAATAAAATCGGTAAACAAACGTTGCATCATGACATCGTGTGACAGCATTAATTCAGGGTGCCATTGCACAGCGACAATACTTTGACTAGACGATTTAGCTTCAAAGGCTTCGACTAATCCGTCTTTGCTCCAAGCGACAGCTCTAAAAGGGTCAGCTAAATTTTTGATTGCTTGGTGATGATAAGTATTCACTACATATTGATCGCCAAAGATTTTTCCAATCGTACTATCAGGATCAATTGTAATCGTATGAGCGCCAGTCTCAAAATGAGTCAGTTGAATGTGTTGGACAGCTAAATCAGGATAATCCGAAACATCTTGATAAAGTGTGCCACCGTAAGCGACATTCAATAATTGAAGACCACGGCAGACTGCAAAAATGGGTTTGGCCTGATGAAGTGCTTCTTTTACAAGAGCAATCTCAAAAGCATCACGAGCTGGGTTAGTGGCACCTAGTTTTAAACTAGGTTCTTCGCCAAATAGTAATGGTGATACATCTTGTCCGCCAGCCAACAAAAGTCCGTCCACTTTCGACATGTATTCTTTAGCTTCGTGTGGGTCACTGATTGGAAAAACTACAGGAATCGCATCCGCTTGCTGAACGCCTTTAACAAATCCTTGCGGTGTATAAGTGATTGGAAAACCATTCATAGCGGCGTGGTCTAATAAGATATTTCCGGCAATTCCAATAAGAGGTTTCATGAAAATCATTCCTTTCTTGACGAGCTGAACAACTATAAAAGTAGTTTAGAAAATTCAGCTAAATTTCTTAATAGTTCCTTTTATCAGTTTACTTGATTCAAAGTAGAAAAGTAAACCCATAGCCATGACTAATAAGATTGCGAAAGTAGAAAGGTTAGTCTAGAATATAAGCTATGAAAGCAAAAATCCAATCACTCATGATTTGTGAAAATAATCTAATGTACAGGAGCGAATGAAACTTATGTCAGTACTAGAAGTAAAAAACTTACATGTGTCCATTGAAGAAAAAGAAATTTTAAAAGGCGTAAATTTAGTGATGAATACCAATGAAATCCATGCCATTATGGGACCTAACGGAACAGGTAAATCCACCCTTTCGGCAGCCATTATGGGGCACCCTAGCTACATTGTTACAGAAGGTGAAATTTTATTGGATGGGCAAAATGTATTAGAAATGGCGGTTGATGAACGTGCACGTGCGGGGTTGTTTCTAGCTGTTCAATACCCAAGTGAGATTGCTGGAATTACCAATGCTGAGTTTATGCGTGCGGCAATCAATGCTCGCAGACCAGAAGACGATAAAATCTCGGTGATGAAGTTTATCCAAAAGTTAGATGAAAAGATGGCAGTATTGGATATGCCAGAAGAAATGGCTGAACGCTATTTGAATGAAGGATTTTCCGGTGGCGAGAAGAAACGCAATGAAATCTTGCAATTAATGATGATTGAACCGACATTTGCCATTCTGGATGAAATTGATTCAGGTCTAGATATTGATGCATTGAAAGTCGTATCAAAAGGAGTTAATGCGATGCGCGGTGAAAATTTTGGCGCATTGATCATTACTCACTACCAACGCTTGTTGAATTATGTCACACCCGATGTGGTGCATGTCATGATGAACGGTATTATTGTAAAAACTGGTGGGCCAGAACTCGCTAAACGCTTGGAAGCAGAAGGCTATAAAGGGATTCGTGATGAACTTGGTTTAGATATTGTATTGGAAGATGATTAAGGAGGATCAAGATGAAAGAGATAAATTTTAATGCTTATCTTGATGCTGTTCAGCAGTTTTCAGTGATGCAAGAAGAACCTCTGTGGATGCTGGAATTGAGGAAAACAGCTTTAGCGAAAATTGTTGGATTGGAATTGCCAGTATTTGAGCGCGTCAAGTACCAACGCTGGCCATTGTTTGAAGTGCCAGATTTGTTCAGCTATGAAGAAGGAATTCTATTAGCGGAAGATTTCTTAACGGGCGATAATGATGCTCCGCGCGTGATTCAAGTCGGCAATCAAACGGTTATGGAACAATTGCCCATGAAATACTATGAACAAGGGGTTATTTTTACCGATATTTTTACGGCTTTACAAGAACACCCAGATGTAGTCGAACAAGTCTATATGACGTTGGCAGTCGCGCACGATGAAGACAAACTAACGGCTTTCCATACAGCCTTTATGACGAGTGGATTATTCTTGTATGTTCCTAAAAATGTTGTGATTGAAGAACCGTTGGAAGCACTGTACGTGCAAAACAGTCAAGTCCAAAATAGTTGGATTAAACACGTATTGATCTTTGCGGATACCAATAGTGAATTTACGTATGTGGAAAAATATGAAACAATTGGGACTGAAAAAAATACCGCTAATATCATTGTGGAAGTAATTGCTAATCCAGGAGCGAAAGTGAAATATTCTGCGGTTGACCAATTAGGTGAAAATACGACAACGTATATCAACCGTCGCGCCCACATTTTGAAAGACGCGACTATCGAATGGGCAATAGGTGTGATGAATACCGGAAATGTGGTGGCCGACTTTGATACCGATTTGATTGGAGAAGGTGCACACAGCGCTGTGAAAATCGTTGCCATCAGTATGGGCAAACAGATCCAGGGAATCGATACGCGCGTGACTAATTATGGTCGCAATACGATTGGTCATATTCTGCAACACGGTGTGATTCTAGATAAATCAACGCTAACGTTTAATGGTATTGGACACATTATCAAAGGCGCAAAAGGTGCTGATGCCCAACAAGAAAGCCGTGTCTTAATGTTATCCGAACACGCCAGAGGAGATGCCAATCCAATTTTATTGATTGATGAAAATGACGTTACTGCTGGACACGCAGCCAGTGTAGGCAGAGTCGATCCGGAAGAATTGTATTACTTAATGAGTAGAGGTATTCCGAAACAAGAAGCCGAACGGTTAGTGATTCGTGGCTTCCTAGGTTCCGTGATTGCGGCGATACCACTGAAAGTTGTGCGTGACGGATTAGTGGATACGATTGAAAGGAAGTTAAGCAAATGAGTTTTTCAGCCAAACAAGTGAAAAATGATTTTCCAATTCTAACTCAAATTATCAACGATGAACCGTTAGTCTATTTAGATAATGCGGCGACCACTCAAAAACCAACAGCCGTATTGGCTGCTCTTGAAACATATTACCGTGAAGCCAATGCCAACGTCCATCGCGGTGTGCACACATTAGCTGAACGAGCTACAACAGGGTACGAAGCAGCGCGTGAAAAAGTACAACACTTTATCAACGCCAATGAATCAGCTGAAGTCTTGTTTACCCGTGGTACCACGACTAGTTTGAACTGGGTAGCCAAAAGCTACGGCGAAGCGAATGTAAGACAGGGTGATGAAATCCTCATTTCTGTAATGGAACATCACTCTAATTTGATTCCTTGGCAGCAGTTAGCTAAGAAAACCGGTGCTGCATTAAAGTATATCGAGCTGACAGAAGAAGGCTTGTTGGACATGGAGAGTTTCCACGCTCAATTAAGTGAGAAGACTAAAATCATAGCGTTGGCGCACGTTTCCAATGTACTTGGGGTCATTAACCCGATTCAAGACATTGCACGACTGGCCCATGCAAGAGGAGCCGTATTAGTGGTCGATGGAGCGCAAGCTGTTCCGCATATGCCGGTGGATGTCCAAGAGTTGGAAGCTGATTTTTATGCTTTCAGTGGACATAAGATGGTCGGACCGACTGGCATTGGCGTGCTGTACGGGAAACGTACCTTATTAGAACAAATGGACCCCGTTGAATTTGGTGGGGAAATGATTGCTGTGGTGGATGAACAAGACAGTACGTGGAAAGAATTGCCTTGGAAGTTTGAAGCCGGCACCCCTAATATTGCCGGAGCCATTGGACTAGGTGCAGCCATTGATTATTTATCAACGATTGGCTTGTCAACGATTCAAGAACACGAAAAAAGCTTGATGGCTTACTTATGGCCAAAATTAATAGCGATTCCAGGATTAATAGTCTATGGACCAAAGGATATAGCAAAACGAACCGGTATCGTAACGTTCAACCTAGATGGGCTTCATCCACATGATGTGGCAACCGCTATGGATATGGAAGGGGTAGCGATTCGAGCTGGCCATCATTGTGCTCAACCCTTGATGCGCAGATTATCAGCCGATTCAACCGCTCGAGCGAGTTTTTATCTGTACAATACGACAGCAGATGTGGATAAATTTATTGAAGCATTGCTGGCTACAAAGGAGTTTTTTGCTCATGGCCTTAACTAAACTGGATCAATTGTATCGTCAAGTCATCTTGGATCACTCCAGCCATCCACATCACCATGGGAAATTGGAACAGTCAACAACTCAAATCGAGTTGCTTAATCCGACTTGTGGGGATGTGCTGCAACTACAACTAGTCGTTAAAGACCAAGTGATTAAAGATATTCGTTTTGATGGAAGCGGTTGTACTATCAGTCAAGCTAGTGCGAGTATGATGACGGATGCCGTGATAGGGAAAACCGTTTCTGAAGCACTCGCCTTAGCAGATCAATTCTCTCTGCTTGTACAAGGCAAAGACGTTCCAAAACTGGAAGAGCTAGGGGATGCGGCATTATTGAATGGCGTCGCAAAATTCCCTGCCCGCATCAAATGTGCGACGTTATCTTGGAAAGCACTGGAAAAAGCATTGAGTGGAATAAAAGACTGATGAAGGAAAGCAAGGAGTGAAGAATAATGGGAGAAGTACCAGAACGTGAGAATTACCAATTTGGGTTTCATGATGATGTGGAATCCATTTATACAACGGGAAAAGGATTAACGGAAGCAACCGTTCGTGAGATTTCAAAACGCAAACAAGAACCGGACTGGATGCTGGATTACCGATTGAGAGCCTATGATCACTTTACTAAACGAGCGATGCCAACATGGGGAGCAGATTTATCAGAAATCGATTTTGATAACATTACGTATTACAAGACTGTCAGTAACCAACCTGAACGTGACTGGGAAGATGTACCAGATAAAATCAAAGAAACTTTTGAACGTATTGGAATTCCTGAAGCTGAGCGCAAATATCTAGCTGGAGCTGGCGCGCAATACGAATCTGAAGTGGTTTATCACAACATGAAAGAAGAATTTGAAAAAATGGGGATCGTCTTTACTGATACCGATTCCGCACTAAAAGAATACCCAGAGATTTTTAAAGAACACTTTGGAACAGTTGTACCGGCAACCGATAATAAATTAGCGGCACTTAATTCGTCTGTCTGGTCTGGCGGAACCTTTATTTATGTGCCAAAAGGTGTGCGCTGCGACGTACCATTGCAAATGTATTTCCGGATAAATGATGAAGCAATGGGGCAATTCGAACGCACTTTGATTGTGGTGGATGAAGGCGCAAGTGTGCATTACGTCGAAGGCTGTACCGCACCAACTTTTTCATCTAGTAGTCTACATGCTGCTATCGTTGAGATTATTGTTAAAAAAGACGCTTACTGCCGCTATACGACGATTCAAAATTGGTCCAACAATGTCTACAACTTGGTAACCAAACGTGCGGTAGCCGAAGAAGGTGCTACTATGGAATGGATTGATGGCAACCTTGGAGCCAAAACAACGATGAAATACCCAAGCATCTTATTGAATGGCCGCGGAGCTAGAGGAACGATGCTGTCGATTGCGATGGCAGGAGCCGGACAAAACCAAGATACCGGAGCAAAAATGATCCATAACGCACCCAACACCTCAAGTTCGATTGTCTCAAAATCCATCGCTAAAGACGGTGGAGAAGTGAATTACCGTGGGCAAGTGACGTTTGGCAAAAACTCAGGCGGATCTATCTCCCATATCGAATGCGACACGATCATCATGGATGACTTATCCAAGTCAGATACGATCCCGTTCAACGAGATTCATAACGGCAATGTCTCGCTCGAACACGAAGCCAAAGTCTCTAAAATCTCAGAAGAACAACTCTATTACCTGATGAGCCGTGGCTTGACCGAACAAGAAGCCACCGAAATGATCGTCATGGGCTTCGTCGAACCCTTCTCAAAAGAACTCCCAATGGAATACGCAGTAGAGTTGAACCGATTGATTGCGTATGAGATGGAAGGGTCAGTTGGTTAGTATAACGACAGATTTTAAAATTTGGAATGTATTAATGGAACAAAATTATTCTGAATTCAGTTGGTTATCTAATAGGTCATTAACCTAAGGAATTGACAATGATAAAGATCGAGGGTCCATGCATTCAATGCATGAACCCTCGATCTTTTATGATGGAAGAAGATTTCTTTCCTTCCCTTTTTATTTCGTCATCTTGACCAGTGAAGTAATAGTCTAGATGCAAGTGCGAGTCCACATAAGAGGTGGCAAAAAACGCCTTTGTTAATCGCTTACTTTACGTGTTTTTCGTTTGTACACGAGGTCTTTGTGCGGATTTTTGACCGCCTCTTCGAACTTGTTTACTTTTAGCTCGTGTTCCATTATTACGCGGGGCAACTGCTTTTCTCGCCTGCTGTGTTGGTGCTTGAGTGCCTTCTTTCAACAGATAGGGATGGTCTTTTATGACTGAAACTTTCCTCTTACTAAGTTTTTCAATGTCGCGCAACAAGTCTGATTCTGTTTCATCACAGAAAGAGATAGCTTTTCCACTTAGCCCTGCTCGTCCTGTACGGCCGATACGGTGAACGTAGGTTTCTGGAACTTCAGGCAAGTCAAATTGGATAACTTGCGAAAGCTCAGGCACATCGATACCACGGGCTGCGATATCTGTCGCTACGAGAACGCTAGTTTTCATGGTCTTGAAGTTTTCTAAAGCTTGCTGACGCGCATTCTGGGACTTGTTGCCGTGAATCGCTTCGGCGGAGAAACCCGCTTGCAAAAGTTTTTTGACGATTTTGTTGGCGCCATGCTTGGTTCTGGAGAAGACTAGGGAGCGCTCAACCTGCTTATTCTTCAAAAGATGGATAAGGAGGTTAGTTTTGTCGGCCTTGGCTACGCGATAAACACTCTGTTGGATGACTTCAACAGTGGATGAAACCGGATTGACCACCACTTTTACCGGGTTTGATAAAATAGTTCCTGCAAGTTTTTCGATTTCTTTCGGCATCGTTGCTGAAAAGAACATACTTTGACGTTTCTTAGGCAATTCGCGGATAATATGGCGTACATCACGTAACATCCCCATATCCAACATCATATCGGCTTCGTCTAAGACGAAGAACTCAACCTGGTTCAGTTTGACAAATCCTTGTTTGATAAGGTCCAACAGTCTGCCTGGGGTCGCAACTAGGATATCTGTTCCACGTTTCAGCGTGGCTGTCTGAGGATTCTGGGAAACGCCACCAAAAATTACTTGGATATTCAATGGAAGGTATTTAGCGTATGTTTGGAAACTATCACCGATTTGTATGGCAAGTTCACGTGTAGGAGCAAGGATTAAGGCTTTGATGGCACCTTTTCCAATTGTTTTTTCTTCCATAATATTTTGAAGGATCGGTAAGGCAAATGCAGCTGTCTTACCAGTACCAGTCTGGGCACAACCCAACAAGTCCTTGTTGTTCATCAGATGCGGAATGGCATCCTCTTGGATAGGCGTTGCTTTCGTATAGCCTGCTTCTTTCAGTGCGTGCAATATGTGTTGGTTCAATTCTAATTCATTAAATAACAAATGGTTCTCCCTCGGCATGTTATACATGCATTTAATTTTTGTGAATGTGTTTCGGATTAGGTTGGTTTAGCATACAAGAGTCTGACTATCTTTCAAAAATCGACCTAATCCGAAAAAGTATATAGTTTCTCTGAGAAATAGCATGACTGGCCTATTGTATCAGAAATGGAAGTGAGAGTCACATTATTTTATTTTTGAAAAAGAATATGAGATATCCAATATATACAAGTATAACAATGGTATATTTTAACTATATATACCCACGGAAGGTTTAACAGAAAAATTTATAAAATATATGAATTGACTATAGTATCTTCTGTAATAACGGCTCTTTCTAAAAATGGTATTCTTAAAGTGAAATGCTTTAAGATTGGACACTATGATGTGACATTAATATTATCGGCGAGTCATGAATAATTAGTGGTAAACTGAGCACATAACATGTTAATAAGTACATAGTTTGGAGGAATAGTAATTGGAAATAGATTTAGGGAAAAATTATTTCTTTGTTAATACGTCATTTGAAGATAGCGATCGTTTAGATGATTTTATTGACCAAGGAACATGGGAACTTAATTTAGAAGATAAAGAAGATGAAATGCAAAGGTTTAGTGAAATAAGTGTAGGAGATTACGTAGTTGCTAAAACGTCGGTTACACGAAAAACAGAACTTCCATTTGAAAACCCAAATAATAATACTATTTCAGTTATGCGAATCAAAGCAGTTGGAATAGTCGAAGGTATATCAGGCGAAGAACGTTCTATAACTGTAAATTTATTGAAGGATTATCGTCAAGAGAAGAAAGAATGGTTTTTCTATACTAGTGAAGAACCAATTTGGCAACCAGAGATATCTAAATCAGAATTCGCAAAAAGATTGATTGAATTTTCTATGGAAGATGTAGAACAAGATTATCAGTATTTCTTAAATGATCCCTATTGGAAAGGCCAATGGTATGGAAAACTTGATGTTACTTTAAAAAAAGGCGTGCCACTTACTTTACGCTATGAAGACTTAGAAAAAAGAAGACTACTCTCATTTAAAGTAAATAGGAACGAATTTTCAAGAGAGAATCTTAAACACTTTGCTTGGAAACGAATTGTAGAACAAGTTGCCTTACTCTTAGAAATTCCATACAAAGAGGATACTAAAATTACTTTAAAAGATGTTTTTCCTGATGCTACAGATGCGAAATTGAAGGATTTAACGAGCAACTTTCGAAACGCAATCGGCTTTTACTCTTCTAAAGAGAAAGTGGAAGAACAAAAAACTATCCGAATTGCTAGCAAAATGACCAATATTTTGGAAATCCAACTGGGTGGGAAAAGTGTTTGGTATGCAACCTTTGCTGGAATAGATGCTCTTATGCTGGTGCAAGGTTTGCTAAATAAGTTCGGTACGGGTACAGAAGAAATTCTTATTGAATATTCAGCTAATAAGAAAAATGTAGCGGTTAAAGAAAGAAAAGATAAAGAGGTTAACGGCATAGAAACAGAAGCAACTGAAAAAATTGAAAGTATGGGTTTAAATACAATTTTATATGGTCCTCCAGGTACGGGTAAAACGTATCAAATTAATGAATATAGGGAAAAATTAATCGGAAATCAACTGACGAAAGAACAAGAGTATCATTTTGATGGATACTCTTGGAAAGATATTATTTATCTTGCCTATAAAGAATATGATTACAAAACACTAACAATCAAAGAGATAGAAGGTTCAAAAATCGTTCAGGAGTATGCGAAAACGAAAAAAAGTAAGTCGATTTATGGAACATTAAGCACGGAAGTTATTGAAAATGCCACAAAAGAGAGTACTGTATCTGCTTATCGCAAGGGAACAGACTTTTTTGAAAAGGTCGATAATCAGTGGTCACTAACTCAAGTGGGAAGAATAGATGCTAGTGAAGTTCCTACACCTGTACAAAAACAAGGAGAGGGAGACTTCTTTTTTGAATTTGTTACATTCCATCAATCATTTGGTTATGAAGATTTTATTGAAGGCATTAGAGCTGAATCGGTTAATGGAAACATCCATTATGAAGTGAAAGATGGAGTATTTCTACGTTTCTGTCGTAAAGCACAAAAAGATTTGGAAAATGGGAAGACAAACAAATTTTTATTTGTTATCGACGAGATAAATCGTGGGAATATTAGCAAAATTTTTGGTGAGTTGATCACATTAATAGAAGACAGCAAGCGAATTCGCTATGAAGATGGAAAATGGGTAGGAATGACTGCAACATTGCCTTATTCTGGTGAAAGTTTTGGTGTTCCAACTAACGTATATATTCTAGGAACGATGAACACAGCAGATCGTTCAATTTCGATGATGGATACGGCTTTGAGAAGACGTTTTGAATTTGTAGAGAAAATGCCAGATTCAGATGTGATCCGAGAAAATGTTGGAGATAACGGAATCATTGACACTGTTGATGTAGCAGAAATATTGGATATACTTAATAAACGCATCCGTGTTCTTTATGATAGGGAACATACTCTAGGTCATGCCTTTTTTATTAACAATCAAACGATGGAAGACTTACAAAAAACTTTTGAAAATAAAATTTTACCGCTACTTCAAGAATATTTCTATGATGATTTCAGAAAAATAAAAGCGATACTAAATGATTCGCAAGAAATCTATATTAGACATGAAAAGGAAAGTTTAGCTGATATTTTCGATACGACTATATTAGATGAGTGGGTCGAAGAAGATAGTGGACATTATGAATTGATTACATCAGTTTCAATAAAAGAGTTCGAAAAATTTATTACCAACATTGCAAATCCTAATTCTGGTGCGGTAAATGAATAGAACGATTACTATTGCAGAATATGATCGAATTTATGTAAATGATGTTTTTCAAGGTATAAAGATTACTCAAAAGGATATTCTTGAATTAAAAGTCTTTATTGATGAAAGCAATGGTGAAACTTCAAACATTTCGGAATACTTACGGCCTATTCGTAATGGCGTTCAAGCAAATAATTACGTTGGTGTTTTGCAGACTAAATCAGGTCTGACTATCGAAATTCTACCTAAAATTTCGCGCACGCATCAAAATCAGGAACAAGTTAAGAAGTTATTTATACGCATGCTTCGTACAGTGAAACACATTAATGGAAAGAGTTTCGATATGTCACACTTGAGTGAACATAAAAATAACGTCTTAGAGATATTTATTTCCATGTTTATTGACGAAGTTGATAAGATTTTAAAAAGAGGTTTAAAATCAGACTATATTCCTGTTAGAAGTAATGAAATATTTTTAAAGGGAAAGTTATTGTTGCAGCAACAAATACAGCATAATTCTGTGAATAAAGCTAAATTTTATACCGAATTTGATGAATTTAAAGTTGATGGAGCAGAAAATCAAATTATAAAAACAACGTTAACGTACTTATTAAGTTTATCTCACGAAGCTAAAAATCAGCGTTTGATTCGAGAACAATTGCTGTATTTTGAAAATGTGAATTTGACCTATAATCCTCCAATAACTTTTCAACGCATAGCTATAAAACGTCAATTTTCATATTATGAACGTGCTATAAAATGGGCCGAAATTTTTTTGAAACGGAAATCATTTACTTCATTTAAAGGAAGTTCTTTGGCGTTTGCCTTACTTTTTCCTATGGAAACTATCTTTGAGGCGTATATTGCGGATAAAATGAAAAGAGCTTTTCCAAATTTTAAAGTAAGTACTCAAGAACAACAGTATTTTCTATTTGATGGTTATGATGGGAGTAAAAGCAACTATAGGTTACGACCAGATATTATCATTCGTTCTAATCAAGGGAGCGGCAACTTAGTAATAGTGGATACAAAATGGAAGTTATTAAAAGCAGATGGTCCTTCACAAAGTGATTTATATCAAATGTATGCCTATTTTACGCGGTATCGTCATCATTCAGAATCAGTGGAAAAAGTGATTCTGCTTTATCCTAAGAGTGATTATTATGGTGAACGAGTTTTTAAAAGTTTTAATTTTTCTGATAATCAATCGGATCTTGAAGCAAAGATTGAAGTAAAATATATTGATTTGTTTAGCGATAATATTGAAAACCAACTTCAGAATATAGTAGCTGATTTTTAAAACTACAGTAAAAATGGTAATAAACGTTTCAATGTAGATTCTGTAAACTTTTCACCTTTATTCTTCTTCTTTTTAATGATAGGGATTTTTATATTAGGCTATTATGCTAGACGTATTGTATTGTTGTATGTAATGCACCAAACATTTCCATATTTTATGATGAGTCAGTTGAATTTTTGCTCCAAAAATAGAATTTTGCACAGGATGATTATTTTAAAAGAACTGGTTAGTTAAAATCTAGGTAAAAAGGAGAAAAAAACTGTGGAGTGGAAAATAAAAACATTTAACGAATTGAGTAACGACGAGTTGTATGAAATTATAAAAATTAGAAGTGAAGTGTTTGTAATAGAGCAGCAGTGTATTTATGAAGAATGTGATGGTAAAGACAAAAAAGCCTATCATTTATTTGGGGAAGAAAATGGAGAAATCCTGGTATATTTACGAATACTCGAGAAGGGTGTTTCATTTAATGAGGTATCTATAGGAAGAGTATTAGTTAATAAAAAATATCGCAGCAAGGGTCTTGCAAAAGAAATGATGTCACGTGCAATAGCATTTATTGAGGACAATTTAAATGAAAAAGTAATTAGAATATCTGCACAGGAGTATTTGCTGGAATTTTATTCGAGTTTAGGGTTTGTGAAGGTTTCGCAAGTGTATTTGGAAGATGGCATTCCACATATGGAAATGGTCTACAATAATCTTTAGAAAATATGAAAAGGTAAAAAGAAGAAGCTGATATTATAAAGAAAATAAACTATCTTGTTTTTCTATTTAAAGGAAATTTTGATAAATCAGAACCTATGAATGATTTAGACTAAAGCCTAGTATGTAAAAAGAAGAAAATAAAATCAATCAGGAGGTGGGTGATTGTCTCCTCTATCGCCTGATTGATTTATATCTATTACTGCCTTATTTCTCTTTTTCGAATAGGCATCCATATTTCACTGTATGCAAAGTCTTTTTTATTTGGATCCAGTCTTGTAAACGAAAACCCCTGGTAGATTCACTATTTCATAATCAGAAGTTGGTAAACATCCTTCAAATGTTAAGCAAGTTCATCATCTTGGATGACAAAGCCTGTTTTATTGAAAGCGCATACTTTTTAACCTATAATGAGGGTAGAGTTGTGAAGTGAAAAATAAAAAGTAAAGGAGCATAATTATGAATTCGAAATATGGCAAGTTATTTGAAGAAGTGACGTTTAATAATGGTGTAAAGCTAGACACACGTTTTGCGATGGCACCAATGGTAGTGGATGGTTCTTCTCTGGAAGGAGATGTAACAGAAGAAGATATCAAATACTTTGAAAGACGTGCGAATGCAGCCTCCCTATTAATCTCAGGTGCTGCTGCAGTAACTGAATATGGGAATGCATTTGGTTACGCACTTGGGATTTATCGCGATGAACAACTGGATGGGTTGACTCAATTGGCCACGAGCATGAAATCGAAAGGGAATAAAGCGATTTGCCAAATTTTCCACCCAGGTCGGGAAGCAAAAGTCACCTTCCAACAGCACGGTGTGGTGTATGGCCCAAGTTCAATGGATGTTGACTTTTTAGATTATCCGATTACCGGATTAACCGAAGAGCAGGTTGAAGAGGTAATTGATCAGTATGTGAAGGCAGCAGGGCGGGCAATAGATGCAGGATTTGACGGTGTGGAAATTCACGGTGCAAACCACTACCTAATTCAGCAATTCTTCTCTGAAATATCCAATAAGCGAAATGATAAGTGGGGAGGCAAACGTGAAAACCGTGCCGCCTTTGGGATAGAAATTACAAAACGAGTAAAAGAATTAGTAACGAAGCGTGGCAAGAAAGATTTCATTATCGGTTACCGGATTAGCCCGGAAGAAATCCATGGGAATATAGCAGGATATACACTAGACGATTCTCTCTATCTAATTGATAAGATAGCTGATTTAGGGATTGATTATATTCATTCCTCTTTGTGGGGAGCAGAAGCGTATAAATCGAAAGCCCTAATGGGAGATCATGAAGGTGAAATTATCAACCAAGTGATCCATGAATTGCTTGCTGGCAGAACCAAACTAATCGCAGCAGGTGACATATTAAGTGCCGATGCAGCCTTGGATGCTCTAAACTATACGGATATCATCGCCTTGGCTTCGGCTGTTCTTATGGATCCTGAGATAAGGCAAAAAATTAAAAATGGTCAAGAAGAGACAATCAATTTTGATGTAACCGATCGTTATGATGAGTTGGCATTGCCGAAACACTTCCCGATTATGCTACCAGCAGTTAATGCGAACGGACATATCCCACAAGAAACATTTGACTATATTAAAACGGTAATGCTTGAAGAAGATAGAAAGTACACTTTGGAAAATAAAAATATCTAATAGCTATTTTAGATAAAAGTGTTCCCACAGTTTTACTCATATGAATTTCTGATAATTAACCAAAATATTGTGATCAAAAATAAGAGATTGCCATTTTAATTATGCAAACTCGTATTTTGATTAGTATATTTTTTATTTAAAATCGTATTTAAGTATTCTAAACAATATGGAGGATAACTATGAGAAAAATTTATTTCTTATGTACAGGTAATTCATGTCGAAGTCAAATTGCTGAAGGTTACGGTCATAAATTTTTAGACTCAAAAGAGTTTGAAGTAAAAAGCGCAGGAATTGAAACACATGGATTAAACCCGAGAGCAGTCAAAGTAACGGCAGAAGACGGGATAGATATCACTACGCAGACATCCAATCTGATTGATACCGATTATTTCAAAAAAGCTGATTTAATTATCACGTTATGTGGTGACGCAAGAGACAAATGCCCAGTAATACCAGCGGGAGTGACGCATGAACATTGGGGACTAGAAGATCCCGCTAAAGCAACGGGTACTGAGGAAGAAATACTAACTGTGTTTCGTGAAACAAGAGAACTAATCAAAGAAAAAGTAAAAGCAATCAGGTAGAAATTTTGATTAGGATAAAACATAAAAGAACCGATAGTAACGACTAATTCAATAATTGTTTCAAGGTAGTGACTCCCAAAAGTTAGAGTGAAATCTAAAATTTGGAGGTCGCTTTTTCATGGCAAAAAACAGTTTCTATGCTGGTATTTTTTACTATTTGGAATTTTTTCGTCATAAATTGACATGTTTTTTTTTCGTTAAAATTTAGTGGTTGTTGAAGAACTAAAGCCCGATTTAGAAACGCAATTGCTTATTCAGGCAACATAACGAGATTTAGTGAAAATGTCATTGTTACTCTACGTACTAAATAGGTAACTAAATTGTATCAAAAAAGGATTCTACGGTTTTTAAGCGATAGAGTCCTTTTGGATTGGTAAATTACTTAGTTGTATCATTCTGATCGAGTGTCATTAATATAAATAAATAATATAAAAAATATTCCCCAAAAGTTTAATTTTACTCTAACTTTTAGGGGCAACACTATTTGTTTCGGTCTCTTTAAAACGTCTCTTTGATTATTTTAACTCAGGATCATTTTCGATAATTTTTCTTCCATCTTTGATTATTTGGTCAAGATCCGTATTTCTCAATGCTTCAGGTCTTGGTTTATTAAACGGTTTTTCAGACATGGCTTTTCCTTCTTCATATTTGAAAGGTTGTCCATCTATGGCTATTTTGCCTTCAACTATTTCTTTAGACTCATCACCTTCAGAGAAATTGTAAAGTGTGTGACTGAATTCTGAATGTTCTAAATCAGCTGTACCATGAGGAACTATTACCCCATATTTATCTTCCAATTCTTTCGCTACTTGCATAAACTGTAGTTGATGTTGAGTCTCACGCGCCATTAAGAAGCTCAACATATCGCGAACTCCTTTATCCTCTGTCAGATGGTATTGACGAGTAACTTGTAGTCGTCCCATAGATTCACGAGTAATATTGTAACGCATGTCAGCCAGCAAGTTTCCGCTTGATTCCATATATGCAGATGTCCAAGGATTACCATTGGCATCTTGAAGACTAGCGCCTAAACCATTTACAATAGCATGTTGTGGATTCATACCGCCCATTACTGCGGCAAGGGCAGGGTCGCCACAGTTATAAGCGCTTTCTTGAACGTTTAAAGGAGCATCGTCCAGAAGATGAGCAATCATCGTAGCGAGCATTTCAATGTGCCCAATTTCCTCTGTCCCTGTATCTAATAATAAGTCTTGTATTTTTCGTTTCCAGGAGTACTTAAATTCCAACCTTGGAATAAATATGCAGCCATTCCGGTCATTTCACCCCAGTGGCCACCAAGATTTTCTTGTAACCGACGTGCCATTAAAGCATCTGGTTTATCAGGTAGAGTGTTATACTGTAAAATTTTCGTGTGCTTAAACATAAATTTTCCTTCTTCTAAAAAAGTTTTTTTAGTAATGAATCTTTAATTCACGAATAATATAGCACATTTAAATATCGTTCACAAAAATTCTGGTCAAGTCTTACTTTTTTTATAAGTAGTTGATAGCTTTATTTTAGTACTGGTTGATGAAACACGGTTCTAAGCAATTTAATGTATTTAAGTAAGCACGCCCAGTATATTGGCGCTGAAAAAGATTTAAACTAGGGGATGTAAAATGGATTATAATAACTATTTAAAAAGAATTTCAGAGCGATTTTCTAATATTCTAATTTGTCAAATTAAGCTAGACAAATCAAAATATCTCTTTATCCCATAATCTTTGCTTAATGGATAAAGAGAATATTACTTAGAAGTGAAAATACAATAAGCTAACTAAGAGAAAAGATAGGTGAGTTTTTGATATTTCAGAGCATTTAAATCGTGGTTTGTGTTTAATATTTGAATTAATCAATAAAAAGATACTGATATAATAAGGCTTACTTTGATTATTTGTGAATGTTTTAACATTTCTATTTACTTTAGCAAAAATCAATCATATAATTAAGAAAAGGAATGATTCTTAATTATCAAGCTTGATTTTTATATTTAGTCTTCTTATTTTAGATAGAATGTATAGATAAAGGTAAGAAAGTATAAATCTTCACAAATAGAATGAAAAACTAATCAATATAAATGGAGTGAAAAAAATGACAATATCAAAAATAGTGAAATACTTTGGACTTGTTGCAGCTTCAAGCTTATTGCTGGGAGCGTGTGGACAAGAGAATACGACAGAAGACCAGACAAATACGGACAATAAATCAACCGAACAGATAGCAGGAACAACTTTTCCATTAACGTTGGATAATTACACCGCATCGTCAGAAGGTGCAGTATTTTCAGAAAAAGAAATAACGTACGAATCTAGCCCGAAATCGATTGTTGCCAATAACCAGGGAACAGCGGAGTTGCTAATCCAACTTGGATTAGCTGAAGACATTGTAGGCGTAGCCGCCTTATACGGTGAAGGCGATGAAACGGTAACTGAGGAATTCTCTAGCATTCCCGTTTTGTCAGAAGGATATGTTGGAAAAGAATTAGTTGTAGGTACTGATCCGGATATCGTTGTGGGACGTGGGCAACTGTTTGCCAATGCCGAATGGGGAACGGGAACAGTGGAAGAATTGAATGATTTAGATATTCAGACGTATATTCAAGCGACATCAACGACAGGCGCAACTTTTGAGGATATCTATACTGATATTGATCATTTAGGAAAATTATTTACGGTTGAAGAGAAGGCACAACAATTTTCAACGGATATAAAAACAAGAATGGACGCAATCGTTGCAGCCATTCCTGATAAACAGGCAACTCTTGATTATGCTTATATTTTTGGGGCAGAAGGTACGGACGTGAATATTTATAGTGGTGCAGCAGACACTTACTTAAACGATGCCTTAAGCTATATGGATTTAGAAAATACATTTGCAGATGTAACGGGAGAAATCAGTGTCGAAGCTTTATTGGAAGCTGATCCAGATGTATTATTATTGGTTAACTATACGGGTGGACGCGATCCAAAAGAGAGCTTAGCTGATTTGAAAGCAAATGACGCACTTTCAAGTCTGACAGCAATCAAAGAAGACCGCATCTATACGATTGATTACAATCAATTCTGGAGTTATGGGTACCAAATTTTAACCGGTATGGAACAACTCAATACTGAAATGCAGTCAAAAAATTAATTCACAGCAGGAAGGAGTAAACTGATGAACCGTATTGATAAGCAACGCAAATTATTTTATATATGTTTACTCCTTTTTACTGTATTGATTATCTTTTCGATTGGAATCGGTGTTGCGGTCGGACAAGTCGCAATACCTCTGAAAGAATCGTTTCAGATACTGCTTGAAAATTTGTCAGGAGGAATAGTTAATGACTTATCTGGCATTTCTTCTAACTCTTACGAAAGTATCATCTGGCAGATTCGTTTTCCAAGAGTCCTTTTAGCAATGCTGACGGGTATGGGATTATCCTTAGCCGGTGCGGTTATGCAGACAACGGTCCAAAATCCACTCGCAGATCCTTATATCTTAGGTATTTCTTCTGGCGCCTCTCTAGGTGCAACGTTTGCTATTCTAATTGGCTTTGGTGGAACTAGTATCTTGGCTCAATTTGGGTTATCATTTTGGGCATTTTTAGGAGCGGTGACAGCGGCTCTTCTAGTTTTACTATTGTCGAATATTCATGGACAAATGAATTCAATCAAATTGATTTTATCCGGGATGGTATTAAATGCCCTTTTTACAGCCTTTTCCAATTTCATCATATACATAGCCAATGATGCGGAAGGGATTCGTTCAGTAACATTCTGGATGATGGGAAGTTTGGCAGGAGCAAGTTGGTCCAAGCTTCCTTTGTTGGCAACCGTTGTTCTAGTTTGTTTGCTCTTTTTCTTAACACAAATACGGATTTTAAATATTATGCTATTAGGCGATGAATCAGCCGTTACGCTTGGAGTAAATTTGAAATTTTACCGCAAATTGTATCTCGTTATTACATCAATTCTAACCGGAGTTATCGTGGCAAATACTGGAATGATTGGATTTGTAGGATTGATTATTCCTCATATTGTCCGTGGAATAGTCGGATCAAATCATCGGTACTTCTTACCGTTATCAGTTTTTTCGGGATCTTTATTTATGGTATGGTGCGATATTTTATCTCGTATTATCCTGCCAACAGTTGAGTTGCCTATTGGTATTTTGACCTCTTTAATTGGCGCACCGCTATTCATTTACATTTTTGTTAAAAAAGGCTACGAGTTTGGAGGGTAAGTATGAATTTAACGATTGATAACGTATCGGTATCTATTGGCTCCCAGCAAATTGTACAAGATGTTTCATTGCATGTCCGTCAAAATCAGTTTGTAGGTCTGATCGGACCGAATGGCTGTGGGAAATCAACTTTATTGAAAAGTGTTTCTAAACTACTTGAACCCAAAACGGGAGTTATTACGCTGGGTGACGAGAATGTTCAAGACCTTTCACATAAACAGCTCGCAAAAATATTGGGTGTCGTGGGACAGTTTCATGAAGTCAATTTTGATTTTTCTATCCGTGATATGCTATTGCTCGGACGATCACCGTACAAAGGTTTAATGGAGAGAGACAATGCGTTAGATTATGAAATTGTCGAAAAGGTTCTTCTCCAAATGGACTTGGAAAAAATGGCGGATAGGAGTTTCTTATCTCTGTCAGGTGGAGAAAAACAGCGAGTTATATTAGGTAGAACGTTGGTCCAACAACCTAAATTTTTAGTTTTGGATGAGCCCACCAATCATTTGGATATTAAACATCAATTGAGTATTTTAAGAACAGTCGCTTCCTTACCGATAGGTGTATTAGCAGCTTTACATGATTTGAATCTAGCTGCACGCTTTACGGATTATTTGTATGCGATGAAAGATGGACGAATTATTAAAGAGGGTAGACCGGAAGAAGTGTTAACGGAAGCGGTCATTCAAGAATTGTATGAAGTGGAATGTCGCACCTATATTAATCCTATTTCAGGCAAAAAAGCCATTGAATTTTTATAAAAACACCTCTGTCGAATTCGACAGAGGTGTTTTGCGTCAATCTATTAATTTACAGTAGTTTAAAAATCTTTATTACATTGCCATCCAACTGGGCTCTAAGGTATTTCCGTCTAGATCTTGTACTTCAAGTCCAAACATTTGATCTTCAGACATTCCCATGTCTACTTTGTAGAAATCACCACCATTGGTTTTTGCCGTTTCAGCAAACTTTTTGACGGCATCAGCGCTTTCCAGGCTGAATGAAATTAGAGCACTGCTAGTGGTTTGAGTATCTGCAATTGTTTTATCTTTAAGAAAACGGCTATAAAATTCGTGATTCAGTAGCATAATCCAAAAATTATCATCCCAAACCATTGCGACAGCTTCATCGTTTGAGAATTCATTATTTTTAGTAAACCCTAATTTTTCATAAAATGCAGCAGAGCGATTGACATCAGATACAGGGAAATTCACAAAAACCATAGTTGACATAAAAATCCTCCATTCTCTTCATATTCTGATTTTATTACAAATAAAGCATCTCACGAGGGAGCTTTTTTGTCAAAAATAGTAGATTAAATTGCGCTAGTCATTATAAGGTTTATGGCAAGTCTAGACGAGTAAGTATAAAACCTGAAGGATCTTATACAGTTATGTTGGATGGTTTAGCAGAAAAAGAATTATGAGATTGATGGGGATGGCTATGAAGAATATATCATTGATGAAGTGGCAAAAAAAAATTCAGGATCTTCTTTATAAGTCAGTAAAATGGTTTTAAACGAAATAACTAAAAATTAATTTAATTAAGAAAGTCATACAGGTCATTAGCTTTGCTAATACCCTGTATGACTAATGGTAATTTGTATCGAATGAGCTATAGGAATATACTAAGTATATAAAAGAAAGCGTTGTCTTAATGATCAAAAATTATTAGCATAAATGAATTTCCTACTGATTTCGTAAGAAAGCCATTGCTGCTAAGTCGTCCGTATTATTGTCAGAAAAGAGGGGTAAGTAGAAATGTATCAAACAATCCTGTATGAAGAAAAAGAGAATACTGCGTACATCACTTTTAATAGACCTGAAGTCGGAAATGCCTTCTCAGAAGTTTCATTTCGAGAGATTCCAGAAGCTTTAACGAAGGCGTCAGAAGATGGGAATATTCGTGCAGTTGTTTTGACAGGTAAAGGAAAGTTGTTCTGTGGAGGAGGGGACATTAACCAGTTTAAAGAGATGATAGAAAAAGATGATGGAGGGATTCCAGAACATTTGGTCGAAGCTACAGGGGCAATGGGTCGTGCCATTCGAAACTGCAGCAAACCGGTTATTGCTTCTATCAATGGAGCGGCAGCGGGTGCGGGCATGGGGGTAGCACTAGCAGCTGATTTTCGTATCATGGAGAAACGCAGCTCTCTTGTTACAGCCTTTGTAGGCATGGGATTACCAGGAGACACAGGTGTACTATATTTCTTGCAAAAGATGGTAGGAATCTCAATGGCAACAGAATTGTTAATGTTTTCTAAACCTATCAAAGGAGAGCGTGCATTTGAATTGGGTTTAGCAAATAAAGTGGTTGAAGATGGAACTTTAGAGGAAGAAACATGGGCATTTGCAAAAAAAGTAGCTTCATTACCAACACAAACGGTTTCCTATCAAAAGCAACTTTCCAATGAGTTTTTTTATAGTGATTTAGAAAAATTCAATTATAGAGAGGCACAACTGATGCATCTGTCTTCTTTAACAGATGATCATAAAGAGGCTGTCATGGCGTTTCTTGAAAAAAGAGCACCTCACTTCAGAGGACACTGAATTAAGTTGCTCATGTAAAAAGGTGATTAATAGACTACTGAAGAATAGCCTTTACTAGTACTTTTAGTACACTTAGTATTAAGGTAATCGGACAGTTCATATAAAAAATATTGACATCTCTTGTATTTAAATATATTCTTACATTACAAAAGTAAATTAGTCTTCAGGGCAGGGTGCAAGTCCCTACCGGTGGTAAAGCCCACGAGCCGTAAGGCAGATTCGGTTAGATTCCGAAGCCGACAGTATAGTCTGGATAAAGCGAAGACAAAGTAATTGCAGAGAAATTAAGATAGCTAGAGTCTTTTTTTGGACAGATAGCAATCATGAATTTGTGAAGCAACTATTAACTAGTCTTATTTAGCTATAAGTCGAAGCCCTGGATATAAAATTCTGAGGGCTTTTTTGTGTAGAAAAGTAAAAATTAAATAGTCTTCAGGGCAGGGTGCAAGTCCCTACCGGTGGTAAAGCCCACGAGCCGCAAGGCAGATTCGGTCAGATTCCGAAGCCGACAGTATAGTCTGGATAAAGCGAAGACAAAGTAATTGCAGAGAAATTAAGATAGCTAGAGTCTTTTTTTGGATAGATAGCAATCATGAATTTGTGAAGCAACTATTAACTAGTCTTATTTAGCTATAAGTCGAAGCCCTGGATATAAAAATCTGGGGCTTTTTTGTGTGGAAAAGTAAAAATTAAATAGTCTTCAGGGCAGGGTGCAAGTCCCTACCGGTGGTAAAGCCCACGAGCCGTAAGGCAGATTCGGTTAGATTCCGAAGCCGACAGTTATAGTCTGGATAAAGCGAAGACAAAGTTTACAAAAATCAAAAAGTAACCGAGTACAAAGTATTCGGAGTTATTTGTTGAGCCTTGTAAAAAAAATGACGAAAGCCCTGAGAGTACATTCTTGGGGCTTTTTTAATTTGAATGGAGTGAGAGGATTGGATGAAGTGTACATGAGGATGGCACTGGACTTGGCAAGAAAGGGAAAAGGATGGACAACTCCTAATCCTTTAGTTGGAGCGATCATTGTAAAAGGTGGAAGAGTTATTGGGCAAGGGTATCATCAAAAATACGGACAGCCCCATGCGGAAGTAAATGCGATTGCATCAGCCAAAGAAGATGTGACTGGGGCAACGTTGTATGTCACGTTAGAACCGTGTTCTCATTTTGGGAAAACACCACCTTGTTCAGACTTACTGATAGACAAGAACATTAAACGAGTAGTCGTGGGCACACTCGATCCAAACCCACTAGTTGCTGGAAAAGGAATTGAAAGGCTTCGTAGCAATGGAATTGAAGTAGTTACAGGTGTACTAGAAGAAGAGAGTCAAAAATTGAATGAGATCTTCATAAAATACATTGTTACGAAAGAACCATTTGTGGTTATGAAAAATGCAATGTCTCTAGATGGAAAAATCGCTACAGTGACTGGTGAATCTCAATGGATTTCTGGTGAGTCCTCTAGGAAACAAGTCCATTCCCTGCGCCATGAATTAGCTGGAATTATGGTCGGTATAGAAACGATTATCAAGGATGACCCACAACTAACTTCTAGAACACTAAACAGTCGTAATCCTATTAGAATTGTTGTCGATAGTCAGCTAAGAATCCCAATCGCTTCAAAGGTATTAACTCAACAAGATAAAGCGAAGACAATTGTGGCCACCACAAGAAGAGCCAATAAGGAAAAATTAGATACGTTAAAGCAGATGGACATTGAAGTGCTTGTAACTAAAGAAAAAGGTGGAAGAGTTGATTTAAAAGAATTAATGAAGCTACTAGGAGCTAAAGGAATTGATAGTATCTTACTGGAAGGCGGTGCAAATTTGAATTTCTCGGCTTTGGAAGAAGGAATCGTGGACAAAATACAGTCCTATATTGCGCCAAAAATCATTGGAGGAAAAGAGGCTAAAACAGCTGTAGAAGGGGCAGGAGTTCACTCATTAAAAAATGCATTTCAAATTGATCGGATGACGCCTGTAATGGTCGGAGAAGATCTGTTTGTGGAAGGCTATATTATTAAATAAAGAGAAGCAATCGATTGGAGGAAAAGCATGTTTACAGGAATTATCGAGGAGATGGGAACGATTCAAGCAATCAGGCGAGGTGAAAATTCTTCAATACTCAAAATAAAGGGACAAAAAGTATTGCAAGGGACTCGTATCGGAGATAGTATCTCGACAAATGGGATTTGTTTGACCGTGACGAAAATAGAAAATGATTCCTTTGATGCGGATGTCATGTCCGAATCGTTAAAACGGACGAACATAGGGGAATTAGCGCCTGGAAGTTACGTTAACTTGGAACGAGCACTAAGTTTGGAAACGCGTCTTGGTGGCCATATGGTGAGTGGCCATATCGATGGAACGGGAAAGATAAGAGAAATGAAGCGTGAGGATAATGCCGTTTGGATCACGGTTGAAACAAGTCCTAAATTATTGCGTTACATTATTGAGAAAGGTTCTATAGCGATTGATGGCGTTAGTTTGACAGTTGTGACGGTTGATAATCAATCGTTCAAGGTTTCTGTCATTCCTCATACCGGTGAAGAGACCGTTCTATTGCATAAGCAACCAGGAGATGCTGTAAATCTTGAATGCGATATGATCGGAAAATATGTTGAAAAATTATTAGGTTTGGATTCGAAATTGCCAGTTCAAGAGAGTCAAGTAACGACAGAATTTTTGAAAGATAACGGGTTCTTTTAGAACAGAATGGAGAGACATATGTTTAATACAATTGAAGAGTTACTTGCTGATTTAAGAGCTGGGAAAAACATTTTATTGGTAGATGATGAAGACAGAGAAAATGAAGGAGACATTATTTGTGCGGCTGAATTTGCTACTACAGAAAATGTGAACTTTATGGCTAGTTATGCCAAAGGTCTAATTTGTATGCCTATGCCTAAAAGCTATACAAAGAAGTTCGCATTGCCACAAATGAGTCTAAACAGTACAGATAATCATGGGACAGCTTTTACCATTTCAGTGGATCATGTGGAAACGACAACGGGTATTTCAGCTGGGGAACGGTCATTGACCGCTATGAAATTGGTGAGCGATGATGCAAAAGCGGAAGACTTTAGAAGACCAGGGCATATGTTCCCGTTAGAAGCTGTTGACGGGGGTGTATTGGTTCGAAATGGACATACAGAAGCAACGGTTGACTTGATGCGTTTAGCAGGTTTGCAACCAGTGGGTCTGTGTTGTGAAATCATGAATGAAGATGGATCGATGGCAAGAAGAGACGATTTATTGGCTTTAGCTGATGATTATGATTTGAAAATCGGTACAATTGCCGATTTAATTGAGTATCGAAAAACCCAAGAACAAGTTATTTTCCGCGAATCTAAAGCACTGTTACCTACCAAATATGGAGATTTTGACATCTATGCCTATGAACATACGGTAACTGGTGAACACCATGTCGCCTTGGTTATGGGTGAAGTCAGTGATGGAGAGCCGGTACTTTGTCGTATCCATTCGGAATGTTTGACAGGTGATGTATTTGGTTCTAAAAAATGTGATTGTGGTCAACAATTGGATGCAGCAATGAAACGAATTGCAGATGAAGGACGTGGGATTTTAGTTTACATGCGTCAAGAGGGGCGTGGAATTGGCTTAGTCAATAAAATAAGAGCTTATGCGTTGCAAGATCAAGGACACGATACCATTGAAGCTAACTTATTGCTTGGTTTTCCAGTTGATCTACGAGAGTACTATGAATGCAAACAAATTTTTGATGACTTGGGTGTTTCTCATCTACGCCTGATGACTAATAATCCACTGAAAGTAGAGAGTATGGATAAATACGGTTTGGATATTGTAGAAAGAATTTCACTTCAAATGGAAGCTTTTGCGGAAGATAAAGACTATTTAAAGATCAAGCAAGAAAAAATGCATCATCATTTGAACTACTAAAAATGGACAGCGTACTACAAAAAAATATCATACATGGAGGAATTAAAATGAACGTATTCGAAGGACAATTAATTGCAAAAAACTTAAAAGTGGGTATCGTGATTGCACGGTTTAATGAATTTATAGGATCAAAATTATTAAGTGGAGCTGTTGACGGTTTAAGAAGACATGGCATGCTAGAGGAAGAAATCACAGTTGCGTGGGTTCCAGGAGCTTATGAAATTCCATTAGTTGCACAAAAAATGGCAGCTTCAGGAAAGTATGATGCTATTATTACTTTAGGGGCAGTCATTAAAGGGTCTACCTCGCACTACGATTATGTCTGTTCTGAAGTTTCAAAAGGAGTAGCTGCAGCTGCAATGAATACAGGTGTACCCGTAATGTTTGGGGTCTTAACGACAGATAACATTGAACAAGCCATTGAACGTGCCGGTACGAAAGCTGGAAACAAAGGTTATGAATCTGCAGTTTCAGCGATTGAAATGGCCAATCTATTGAAAGGCATGTAAGGTCGGATCATGGATAAAACAAGACTAAAGAACATTCAAACCAATATTTTTGATTACGATGGGACACTGCATGACAGTACGGCAAACTATATTGCTGCTTTCAAAATGGCTTATAACTATTTGATCGAGAATAAAAAAGCTGACCCAAGAGAGTGGAAAGATAAAGAAATCACTAAATGGTTAGGGTATAGCAGTAAAGACATGTGGGAAAATTTCATGCCTAATTTAGATGCTGAACACCAAGCTACTGCTTCAAAAATCATAGGAGAAACGTTGCTGAAAAAAGTTCTCGCAAAAGAAGCAACTCTTTATACTGGAGCTTTGGAAACATTAGGTTACTTAAGACATAAAGGATACCAACTTATCTTTTTAAGTAATTGTAGTGAAAAATATATGAATGCACATCGGCAAGCTTTTCAGTTAAATCAGTATTTTGAAGAGATGTATTGCACAGAAACATTTGAGTATAGTGCCAAATACAAGATTTTTGAATTAATTGAAAAACAGTATAAAGAAAATTTTCTTATTGTCGGAGATCGCATACAGGATTTTGAAATTAGTCACTACCACAATCTAGTTAACATAGGATGTAATTATGGATTTGGGTCAGAAGAAGAATTGCAACAATCAGATCTAAGGATAAATGCTATCCAAGAATTGCAAGACATTCTTTAGATAGGAAAACTTGAATAAGTTGGTTTTTTACTCAAGTAAAAAAAAGATAACCTTCAGTTTGTTTAAAACAAACTGAAGGTTATCTTTTTTATAAGGTGAATATTATTAAACTTCTCCAACAAACGCCCAAGTTTCGCCATTGTCTTTGGATTGATACAAGGCTTTACTGCCGCCGTTATAATCGCCATCTTGACCTTGACCTACTTGGATAAACAAACTGTCGCTTTCTTTATAAGGCATTTCCGGAAAATCGAAAGGAGCGTACTTTTCTGTATCGGTTAAAGGAACTTCGATTGTTGGTAGTTCTACTGTTTCAAAAGAGATACCTCCATCGGTTGTGCGATAGAGATCTGCATAGCTACCTCCACTGTGAGAGAGTCCGACAAAACCGAGACTCTCATCCATAAAAGTGATGCCAGATGAAACACCCAGTTGGCCTGCAAATGGATCAGCGTTGACCACGTTCCAAGTATTTCCGCCATCTGTAGTCTTGTTCAATGAATAAAAACGCGAACCTGCCGCAGCGTCTACTACGACTAATTGATAGCCAAGTTTTTTAGTCAGAAAATGGGTTTCAATGTCATTCATATTTTGATCGGTTGGAACATCTCCACTTTGGATAGGTGAAACATCTGGTGTATAGTCGACAAAACGGACTGGTGTAATCGTATTATTAGTAGGTGTATAAACAGAAATTGAATAACCGATAATTTCATTGAAGGCTGTTTCGATTGGAAAAGTATCGCCTTTTTCATCAAAATAAAGAATTCCTTCAGTATTGTATCCCCAACTACGTGAACCAGCGTAATAAATGCCAAACGAATCTTCATCCCAGTCTTTTACGGTTTCTTTTATCGGAAGAATCTCCATCGCATCTAGTAAGGGTTGGAGTCTCATGTTTTTCTCAAATGTTGGATTGACGTTGCCGTTTAAAGTTACGCTGAAATCAGCACTTTTTGAACTATCGTAATCAATCAAATAACTTTCTGTCTCGCCAGCGTCATTTAAGCCATACAAAAAACTATAGAAAGTAGTAATGTCGCCCGCTTTATTAAAGGTCAATTCGACTTGATTGCTGACGTACAATTCATCTGGCAAATCATACTTCGTTTCAAGATCTTCTAATAAGCCATTTAAACCATCTTGATAGACATTATTGTGATCAAATGTGACATCACTAGAAGTTAAATAATCTTGAATGACATAAGCTAATTTCCCTTGATAATTAGTACCGCTATGGTAAAGGCTGATTCCTGATGCAACAGTGATCAAAAGGGAAAAATTGATACTAAGTAGAAAGAGAAATTTGCTGCGTTTTATGGTATGTGGTGAAGGTGTTTGTTTTTTATCAACTTTCCAGATGTACCAATAAAGACCCCAACCCATCCAGACAATCAAACTAATAAAAATAGTCAAAATAATGGGAGCTTTCTGAGCAACTCCGCCGTATTGAGCAAGTGAACATACGTAATAAGCCCCTATCCCGTAAATCGCTACGGTTACAGGGTTAAAAAGAAAAGCTCTCAATGTGTAATTTTTTTTCTTCAAGTCAATTTCATCTCCAGTTGTATCGTTTAATTTTTGTGGTAATAAGTAACAGATAACCAAATAATTGTAGTAAACGGTTAAAAGAATAATACTAATAAATTATTCATCTATAGAATAGTATACAATAAAATAAAATAGGACTACAGCCAGTAAATAAATAAAAAAATTAACTTTAGTAAATAATGAACTGATAGAAATCGCTTGAATTATTATATAGTGCACACTATTATGATGTATAAAGAACAATACTATAGTCACATATATTAATGAAATCAAATTTACAAACATACATAATGGATTACAAGATTTCCTTTTGAAAAATGTTATAAAATTTTCAACTATCATTAAAAAAAGCTATTAATCCCTATGATTTTTGGGAGAGTAGGTAGGAGTTGAATTATGAAAAAAGAATTTGTAGTTATTGGATTAGGAAGATTTGGAGGAAGTGTCTGTAAAGAGTTGCATCGTTTGGGTCATCAAGTTTTAGCGATTGATATAAAGGAAGAAAAAGTTAATGCGGTTTTAACCGATAGTACAAAAGCTGTTATAGCAGATGCTTCCCGTGAAGAAGTTTTGAAGTTACTGGGTGTTGGAAACTTTGATTATGCTGTGGTTGCGATAGGAGATAATATGCAGGCTAGTATTATGTGTACCCTATTATTAAAAGAAATGGGGGTGAGAAATGTATGGGTAAAGGCTCAAAATGCTAATCATAAGAAAGTTCTTGCTAAGATTGGAGCAGATAGAGTCATACAACCAGAATACGATATGGGAATTAGAGTTGCTAATCAAATACAATCTGGAAAGCTTCAAGAGTATATAGAACTTTCTGAAGAGTATAGCATATCAGAATTAGACATTTCTAAAAGACTAGCTAATAAAACGCTTAATGAGTTAAATATCAGAGCAAAGTATGGCTGTACTATTTTAGCTATAAAAAATGAAGAGAAAGTAAATATATCGCCTTCAGCAGAAGATAAATTATACGAAGGAGATATGATCGTCGTTATAGGAAAAAATAATGATATAAAACGTTTGGAAGAGAAAGGATTGTAGATTGATGAATAAGATTACTTTAAAAGGATATTTAAAACAATCTACTAGTCGTTTAAATCCATCAATGACAGTTGTAACAAGTTTTTTTATTCTTATTGTAATAGGTACAGTATTATTAAAATTACCTATTGCGACTACACAAACAATTTCATGGTTAGACACTTTATTTACTGCAACTTCTGCAGTTACTGTTACAGGTTTAATTGTAGTTGATACTGGTACAGCTTTTACGTTATTTGGACAAACGGTTATTATGTTCCTCATGCAACTTGGTGGATTAGGCCTAATGACGTCTGCAGTTTTTATTTTTTTCATATTCAAACGGAAAATTGGCATGCAACAAAGAAATCTTATTAAAGAATCATTAAATCAAGATTCTTCAGGAGGAATTATTCGATTGGTTCGATATTTATTAGTCTTCTCTTTTAGTATTGAACTAGTTGGTTTTATCATTTTATCCATCAAATGGATTCCAGAATTCGGATTTTCTAAGGGTGGCTTTTATAGCTTATTCCATACTATCGCAGCATTTAATAACGCTGGATTTTCTCTATGGCCGGATAATCTAACTAATTATGTAGGAGATCCGTTAGTGAACTTGGCCATTACAAGCATGTTTATTTTAGGGGGAATAGGATTTACAGTTCTTTTAGATGTGTGGAATAAGAAAAAATTTAAGACCTTGACTCTTCACTCAAAAGTTATGATTATAGGTACAATAGTTATAAATGTAATTGCAATAATTTCAATTTTTCTTTTAGAATATTCCAATCCTCAAACATTAGGAAATTTATCATTTGGGGATAAAGTATGGAGTGCTTATTTTCAAGGCCTGACTCCTAGAACAGCTGGTTTTAATTCTATTGATATAACTGCGCTGACAGTACCCACCATGCTGTTAACTGTGTTACTGATGTTTGTTGGGGCAGGAAGTGCTTCAACTGGTAGTGGAATCAAGCTGAGCACATTTATTATTTTACTTTTAACAACCATTACCATCTTAAAAGGTGGAGAAGAAGTGTCTTTGTTTGGGCGAAGAATAAAAAGCAATGCTATTTTGAGAGCTTTTACTCTAACTATGATAAGTTTTTTATTAGTTTTTGTGGCCATCTTTATTTTAACGATAACTGAAAATGGATCATTTATTGCTATTATTTTTGAAGTTGTTTCAGCATTCGGAACCGTTGGACTTTCAGCTGGGTTAACATCGGAACTAACGACAATAGGTAAATTTGTTATTATGTTTGTCATGTTTGTCGGACGTCTCGGTCCTGTTACGGTTGCTTCTATATTGATTGCTAGAAAAGAAAATTCTTTGTTGCGCTATCCTCAAGAAGATGTCTTTATAGGGTAAGGGTAGGAAGAAGTAGAATTGAAACAGTTAATAAGTAGTGAATAATGAACTAGAGTTACATAATTCAAAGAAGGAGATAATTGATATGGTTTGGATAAAAAATGTTTATTTAGAGACAGGTTACGAGGAAGTCAGATCGAATAAATTTGTAACGACTACAGCTGAGTTTGCTTTAGAAGTTGAGAATGGCAAAATCAAGACGATTACTGAGAAAGCTCCAGAAACTAGTCTAAAGACAATTGATGCAAAAGGTTACTTAGCTTTACCTGCTCTGCAAGATAATCATGTCCATTTAGACAAGGGTCATTTTGGCGGAAAATGGCAAGCGGTTATCCCTGCTTCAGGAGTAGCAGAACGGATTCAAGAAGAGAAAGAATTTTTAAGAGATTTTCTTTCTGAAACACCCCAAAAAGCACAAGCATTGATTGATTTAATTTGTAGCAAAGGAGCTACCTTTTTAAGAGTTCAAACAAATGTTGATTCGGTCATAGAATTAGATAATTTAGTGTGTGTAAAACAAGTGTTAGAAAAAAATAAACATCGTTTAGACTACGAAATTGTTGTTTTTCCACAACATGGCACGTTGATAACTGAAGAACAAGGCTTATTAAGTAGAGCTTTGGCTAGTGATGATACGTTTATTTTAGGGGGATTGGATCCAGCAACGATTGATGGAGATATAGAAAAATCGCTCCTTACAACTTTTACATTAGCTCGTCAATACAATAGAGGAATTGACTACCATCTGCATGATCGAGGAACATTAGGATTATTTGAAATTAATCGAATAATTGACTACACAAAAAAATACCAATTAGAAGGAAAAGTTCAAATTAGCCATGCACTTGCTTTGGCTGATGGAGATGAAGAAATGATTCAAACGATTGCAAAAAAATTAGCTGAAGCGGGTATTGGAATTAACACAACTATTCCGATTGATACAACTGTTCTACCAGTTCTATTACTTCAAGAAGAGGGAGTAAAAGTACGAGTGGTAAATGATAATATCAATGACCATTGGAGCCCATTTGGTTCTGGGGATTTAATTGAACGAGCTAGCCGGGCCGCAGAAGTGTTTTCGATGAAAGATGAAAGGTCATTAGCTCAAGCATATTCTTTGGTTTCGAATGGATTAACTCCTTTAGATTCAAAAGGCAATCAACGATGGCCAAAAATTGGAGACCAAGCGCAGATATTATTTGCAAAAGCAGAAAGTTCTGCACACCTAATTGCACGAGTTTGCCTAGAAAGAGTTGTCATGTTTAATGGAGAACTTGTTTCTGGGAAATTTCATTAATTTGTAGAGGTTTTTAAAACACGAAGTTGAATAGTTTCGTGTTTTTTTTTTGAATGAGCCTATAGTAAGAGTAAGGATATACCCTTTATTTAAAATTACTGATAAAAAGGATATAAAGCAATATAGTTAAAAAGTAAAGTATCAACTGTTTCATAGGAAAGATGATTCTTTAACTGATTGACCTGAATATTTTGTCTTTTACAATAATGAGAAGGAAGCTATCTTAAAATCACATTTTTATAAATCAAAATTCTTCGTGATTTTTGATTAAAAGATACGGTGTTCTTAGTCATGAAAATGCTACATATAAAATCATACGAAAGAAATAGCCATATTTAAGGAGGTCAAAATGGCTAACTTCGAAAAACAGTTGACAGAAATGATTAAACAAGACACTTACATAGTATCAATTTTGAAAACTGTAGAGAAATTAGAGATAAAAGATGCTTGGGTATGTGCAGGTCTTATTCGAAATAAAGTTTGGGATAAGTTTCATCATATTGCGACACCTATAAATGATATTGATGTTATTTATTACGATCCTTCAAATATTTCCTGGGAAATAGAAAAACAATTGGAAAAAGAGTTAGGGATTTTACTTCCAAATCAGCCTTGGTCCGTGAAAAACCAAGCCCGTATGCATTTAAAAAGTGGCTTTGATCCTTTTACTTCAACGTATGATGGAGTTGCTCACTTTCCAGAAATACCAACTGCACTAGCAATAAGGATTTCTAATAATGAATTTGAAATCATGGCACCCTATGGAATACAAGATCTGTTTGAAATGAAAGTGAAGCCTACACCTTTTTACCAAAAGCCGAGTGATTTTTATCCAATATATGTTGAACGTATGAAAAATAAAGAATGGCATAAAATATGGCGGATGGTATCTATAGAACTTTAAAAATGAGGCAATGCTATTATGTTAACAGTCCCCAAAAAAATAAAATAATCAACCTAATTGGGAGAGTAAAAGTGTAATCTGGTTTATTCAATCAATGATCACACATCAAAATAAGCGAATGTAACGAGAATATCAAATGAGGGGACAAAGTTGATAATGCAATCTATTCAAGTTACAATAAGTAAGTAGAAGTCAACTAGTAGGAGTGATAACATGCAAGTAGAATTTTTCCACGATGTGATCTGTAGTTTTTGTTTTCCGATGTCTTATCGCATGAGAAAAGTGGCTGAAAAGTATCCAAAATTAGAAATCATCCATCGTTCATTTGCTTTAGGATGGGAGAAAGAACAGTTTATTCAGCAATTTGGTTCGCATGAAGCAGTAAAACCTGAAGTAATTCATCATTGGGAAAATGCTAATCAAAATGATGACGAACACCGTTTTAATATAGAAGGAATGAAAGAACAGGATTTCTTATTTCCAACATCTAAAAATGGATTGAAAGCTGCGAAAGCTGCTGGAATGATTGCGGATCAAGACACGTATTGGGCTGTTTTCGATGGTTTGCAACAAGCTTTGTTTGTAGAAAACAGAGATATCTCAGATTTGACAGTGATTGAAGATGTAGTAAAGAAAACTTCAATTGATTTTGATGATTGGAAAGTGCAATTCGAGAACCCAGAAACGGAACAAGCCGTTTTGGAAGACTTACAACGCGTACAAGATTATGGTATTCAAGGAGCTCCTGCACTGGTAGTGAACCAAAAATACTTAATCAGTGGAGCACAGCCACAAGAAGTTATCGAACAAACGATTGAAAAAATCGCTAAAGAAGAAGGATTTCAATTAAAAGGACTAACATTAATGGGATCAAATGCGGCCGCTTGCAACATGATTGACGGCAAATGGGTTTGTGACTAAAAACCACGCTAATAATTTTTAATAGACATTTAGATAATAGATGAGAGCTTTAGTTGTCTCTAAAATTAGTTTTCACACTGATTTTTAGAGACTAATACTAAAGCTCTCTTTTTCACTTCCAATTTTTTAAAGGAGTACTTAGTTAAGCAAAAGAACATTTATAGCAGCTATATAGGAAAACGTTTC
Source organism: Carnobacterium jeotgali MS3 (assembly GCF_000745125.1). Taxonomy (GTDB): domain Bacteria; phylum Bacillota; class Bacilli; order Lactobacillales; family Carnobacteriaceae; genus Carnobacterium_B; species Carnobacterium_B jeotgali. Next base: position 106,514 of record NZ_JQNF01000007.1, on the reverse strand, counting down.
CTAGAGTATAGTGATATTGTGTATACTAGAAATAGATAGAAGAATTAAACAAAAATAAGTTATCTAAAAGAAATGAGTTACATAAAACAGAAAGTGGGGACAGTTAGATGAATAAAAGGATCAAAGGGTTAGTTGGTATAGGCATAGCTTTTCTGTTTAGTATGGCATTTGGTGAAACTGTTTTTGCGGAAAATAAATTATCAGATATGAAAATTCAAATTGACTTACAAGAAGACGGTTCTGGAGTTGTTACAGAACATCGAAGAATGACGATGGATGATGGTACTGAATTATACATTGCTTTGGAAAGCTTGCAAGATTCTAAACTGCTTGATTTTTCAGTAGCTGGGTATCAATTGATGGAACCATGGAATCTAGATGCTTCATTAAAAGAGAAGGCTGGACATTATGGCACTGTTGAGACAGATGATGGATTAGAACTCATCTGGGGTATTGGGGAGTATGGAGAAAATGACTATGAAGTGACGTATACTTTATCAAACTTAGTTCGTGAATTGGAAGATGGACAGGGTTTACTATGGAATTTTGATACATTTTCTGACATTCCAGCAGAGAATTTAACAGTTGAAATTACTGGATTTGAACCCTTTACTAAAGAAAATGTTCGTTTCTGGGGATTTGGTTTTGAAGGAGATATCCAATTAGAAGGAAATACGATTGTGTGGAAAGCCGATGAAGAAGTTGATGATAGCAAAGATGTAACGGTCTTGCTGCAGTTTCCGCAAGGTATGTTCGCTACACAAGCTAGTGCAGGTATGACGACGGAGGAACAGCGCGAAATGGCTATGAATGGTTCAGCGTATAATGACGAGGCTATTTCTAATACAATTCCTATCGTTATCATCTCTCTTATTGCAGTTGCTGGTGGAGGAATCACAGCTTTTATTATCAATTATACAAAGAAATTAAAAAAGGCCAGAAAAGAAGCAGGGCAAATGCGCACAGGAGCACAAAGAATCAAAGAGCATAAAGATGTTGTATTAGAAGAGATTCCATTTACTGGAGAAGATTTTGCCGGCATTGCCTATTTATTGCAAGACATCCATAAAGGGTATTTCGAAGATTACTTCTCAGCGTATTTGCTGAAATGGTCTTATGAGGAACGAATCATTATCCATACAGTTGAGAAAAAATCATTATTTAGTGATGGATTTGATACAGAAATTGAAATGCTTCATTTTGAGGAAGAGTGTTTACGTTATCCACAGTCGTTCAAAGAATTTGTGGATAACCTTGAGACTAATCACGAGGAAACATATGAAAGTGGTTTGTGGACCATGCTCATGGATGCTTCTGACAGTAATGGAATTATTAAAGATGATGAAATGAATCAATGGGCTAGAAAACATGCTAAAGAAGTAGAGAAATTTGCAGATCATTTGATTGATTATTCAAAAGAATATTTAGAAAAAGAAAATCTTATTTCATTTGGAAAAGTTGACGTATGGGGTGCGAAACATGAGGTAGCTGTTGCTAGTCCTGAAGGGGATAAATTATTTGACCGTTTGGTTCAATTTGATAATTATTTAGAAGAAATTGACTTGGAAGGTTTTTCAGATGGTACTAACCAATTCTCCTTTGAAGAATTCCTATTTTGGAATACGTTGTACTATAGAAGTGAGGAAATAACCAAAGAGTTCAAGAAAATGATTCCGAATCCGGATAATAGTTATGGCGACAATCAATTCATCTACCATTACTGGTATTGGAATGGTGTGACAGGGTTTAGAAATGACTGGTCTAGTGGATTAGCAAATGGTGGATTCCATTCAAGTGCTTCATCAGCAGTATCTGGAACGGGTGGTTCAACTTCCTTTGGTGGAGGTGGAGGTGCCGGTGGTGGAGGCGGCGGAGGAGCTCGATAGAGAGAGTTCCTTTATAATGTAATATATATTAATTAGATTTAGATATGAAAAAGACAAAATATCGTATAAAGATATTTTGTCTTTTTGTTAGGATAAATTTAGTTCATTATATTTTAATCAAATCCCACGTATACCCTTTCACTTTGAATACTAGAGGGTACTCCATGGCTACTGTAAGATTTGAATGAATTACTCTCTAAGAAAGGGAAGTTGGAGAGCCTCATTCCATTCTATTTTTCGTTCTTGTGCTTTGCCATTATTTGCACCACTGGTGGATAAACATTTTATGACAGTATAGTGCTCAAAAATAGTTGATTTTAAAACTTCTTGATAAGATTTGTCTCCATTTGCAATGATAAGTTTGATAGATGCTGTTGAAAATAATGCATCAAAATTATTTAATTTTGTTTGTTTAAAGTTACTATCTAAACTCCCAATTCTATCAAAATGACTATAAATATCCCATAGGCCAATTTGGTTTTGTGACAATAATTCCAACCGTTTTTCATAGTCGATTGGATCAGTAGTATTTAAAGATTCAGAAATGATTTTCCAAAATTGATTGCCTTTATTGGCATAGTATTGTTGCAATTCTAACGACTTCTCACTTGGAGCACTGCCGAGTATCAAAATTTTAGTATTTTCATCATAGATTGGTTCTAAACCACTCTTCATAAGTTGGACTCCTTAATAGTAAATTTATTTTAAACACCCACTGTATGAAAAAATGGATTGGTATCTTTCAATTGTATAGTAAAAAATTAGGAATTCCTATAGGGTTATTGCTGCTGCAATAGTTTTTGTATATTTTTGTTTTTCCTAAACGCATGTTGAACTTTTACTTAAACCTGTTAAGTAAAAATATGTAGTATAATTGACGCATAAGTTCAAATTTTAGTTTGAAAGGGTGAAGCTAGTGAGGGAGAATAATCCGATTCGAGTGCAAGTAAGAATCAAAGAACTGGCAATTGATTACAGTGTGATTTTGCTTTATCTTGTGTTTCTTCTTCTGGCTAACTTAGTCTTTTATTTTTTAGTGTTAGATGGAATACCTGGATTTACAATCATTCAATCTCAACTGATAGCAACGTTTGAATCGGTTGTTCCGATAGTGCTTGTTTTCTCGTTACTTGATTACAAAAAACCCTTTGGGACATATGGTAAGAGAAGAGTGGGTTTAAAAGTACAGTATAAAACGCCTTCGTTTTTTAGAAGTTTGGTTAGAAATAGCATTAAATTTTTACCGTGGCAGCTTGCTCATATTGGGGTCATCGATGGTATTTATTCTGAATTTACAACTTGGAGCTCGATTGTTTTTACAAATGCCGGAATTCTGTTAGCTGTTATCTTATTGGTTATGGGATTTTTTAGAAAAGATAAACGTCATTTAGGTGATTTAATAGCCGGAACTCAAGTCGTTCCAATTAGGAGGGAATCATAAATGGACCAAACTGTTAATGCTGAAGAAGCCATTAGAAGATGGGATGCGTTTGCCGATACGTATTCAAAAACTCATAACGAACAAGGGGAAATTCATAAAGAAGTGTTTTTAAATCCAACTATATTTTCTCTTATGGGAGAATTTAAAAATAAACAAGTTTTGGATGCCGGATGTGGTGAAGGCTATTTAAGCCGATTGTTGTCCAAAGGTGGATCGAATGTGACAGCGGTTGATTACTCTTTGAGGATGATTGAAATTGCACAAGAGAGAACACCAAATGACTTACAGATTAAGTATATAAAAGGCAACTGTGAGGATTTGAATACGCTCAAAGACACTAATTTTGATTTGATAGTATCTAACATGGTTATGCAAGACTTGCCAAACTACGAAAAAGCCTTTCAAGAGATGTTTCGTTTATTAGTAGAAGGAGGCAGTTTTATCTTTTCTATTTTGCATCCTTGTTTTGTTACTCCTGGAAGTGGTTGGGAGAAAAATGATAGTGGAGAAAAATTGCATTGGAACGTGGATCGTTATTTTTATGAAGGTGCTCATGAACAACGATTAGGGGATAAAGATAAAGTAATGTTTTTCCACAGGACATTAACCAGTTATGTTGACAAGTTAATAAAAACTGGTTTTACTATAGAAAGTATAGTCGAACCGAAGCCATCAGAAACAATGTTGGAAAAATATCCGTCATTCGAAGAAGATTTAAGATGTGCTGATTTTATGGTGTTTAAGGCAACTAAGCCAAAAAAGATAGATTAAAGAATCATCTTTTAGCTTTTGCAGTCTCTATTGTTATAAACTAAATACAAGTTGTATAGTTAATATAAAGCTAATGTAGACTTTTTTAAATGATAAACTAATCTCTTTACTTACTTTTTGTAAAGTGATAAAATTAAAAATTAAGAACGTCAACAGAAAAGGATGAGATAAATAGTGAAAAAGAAGAAATGGATGCTGGCTGGAATTGCGGTAGTAGCGTTATTTGTTAGTGCATGTGGAACATCAACAAAAGAGGATGCAACTTCAACTGCTGATGGAGATTTATTGAAGTCAGTTCAAGACGCTGGGGTATTAAAAGTCGGCGTAATGGGAACGTATCAACCGTACAACTTTATCAATGAAGATAAAGATATGGATGGTTTTGATGCAGATATTGCTAAAGAAATTGCCAAAGGATTAGATGTGGACATTGAATTTGTCTCTCAAGAATTTTCAGGAATGATCGCTGGATTGCAAACGGGTAAATTTGATATGGTTGCTAGTCAAATGACGATCACGGATGACCGTAAAAAAGAAATGTTATTCTCAGATCCATATATCACCAATCAAGTAAAAGTTATTGTTAAAGACGACAATACAGAGATTACTTCTGTTGAGGATTTTGTGGGTAAAGACATTGGAGTAGGTCTAGGAACAAATGATGAAACATACTTGCGTAACGAATTGATGCCTGAAGTCGGCGAATTTAACATTCGTACGTATGATGATGTGATCACTTCTTTGAAAGACTTGGATTCTGGTCGAATCGATGCTACTATCAACAACATGTATGCTTTAAAACCAATCATTGAAGCAAATGGGTTGAAGATTAAAGCAGTTGGTGAACCAATCAAATCAGACCAAGCAGGAATTGCTGTTCAATTAGGCAATGAAGCATTTATTGAAGAAGTAAATACTATTTTAGCTGATATTAAAGCAGATGGTACGTATGATGAAATCTTTATGAAATGGTTCGGCGAAGCACCACCAAAAGACTAAACATGAAGCAAGAATAAGTAGAAGAGAGGTACTTCTTTTATGGAAGTTTTAATACAGAATATCCCGTTCTTGTTGCAAGGAGCGTATTATACGTTATTGATCACGTTGGTTTCGATGTTTTTCGGTTCTCTTATCGGGATCATTGTTGCAATTGCTCGTCTGAAAGGCAATAAAGTGATCCAAGCGGTTGCTCGCGGTTACGTTTCGATTATCCGTGGCACACCGACTTTGGTCCAAATCATCATTATCTATTATGGATTAGTTGATTTTGGAATTCGATTAGATCCTTTACCAGCTGCTTTTATTGCACTGAGTGTCAATAATGGAGCGTATTTGTCTGAATCAATTCGTGGAGCTTTACAGTCGATTCCAAAAGGTCAAATGGAAGCTGCTTATGCAACAGGGATGACACCTTGGCAAGCGATGCGTCGAATCATTCTTCCGCAAGCCATTCGCATTGCTATTCCGCCAGTAGGGAATACCTTTATTGGTATGTTGAAAGAAACGTCCTTAGTATCGGTCATCAGTGTAACGGAATTATTGCGTTCAGCTCAATTGCTGATTGCTCAATATTATAGTTACATGCCGTTTTACTTGGGAATCGCGGTCATTTATTGGATCATGAGCACGGTTTTTTCTTTCCTACTGAACAAGTTGGAAGCACGTATGTCAATCTATGAATAGTTGAGGGATTAACATGATTAAAATAAATGGATTAGTAAAATCGTTTGGAGCATTAGAAGTCTTAAGGTCGATTGATTTGCAAATTAGTTCAGGTGAAGTTGTGGTTATTTTGGGACCTAGTGGATCTGGAAAAAGCACCTTGCTGCGTTGCATGAATGGTCTTGAAGAACTAACAGCTGGAAGCATTGAAGTAAACGGCGTTATTATGAACGCTGAGCAGTCTAAAAAAGAGCGCACCAAAAAAGTTCGTGAAGCACGTTTGCATACAGGAATGGTTTTTCAACAATTTAACTTGTATCCCCATAAAACGGCATTGGGAAATGTAACGGAAGCGTTGATTACTGTTAAGAAAATGGATAAAACTAAAGCAAACCAACTTGGCGAAAAAATGTTGGAACAAGTAGGATTATCAGATAAAAAAGATGAATTTCCTTCTAGATTATCGGGTGGACAACAACAGCGTGTAGCCATTTCACGTGCGTTAGCTATGGATCCAACCGTAATGTTATTCGATGAGCCAACATCTTCATTGGATCCTGAATTAGTCGATGAAGTTTTGACAGTCATCAAAGAATTAGCTAAAGAAGGTCGAACAATGGTTATCGTGACACATGAAATGCAATTTGCACGTGAAGTGGCAGATCGTGTGATTTTTATGGCAGACGGCGTTATCGTTGAACAAAATGAGCCCGAAGCCTTTTTTACACAACCAAAAACGGAACGTGCTAGACGATTTTTAAAAATGGAAGAATTAGAACATAGAGAAGGGGTAAAACGATGATTGTAACAACAACATGGAATAAAGGTCGTAAGTTTACCGCTAAAGGTGATTCAGGTTATGAACTTAAGATGGATGCTACACCAGCTTATGGCGGACAAGGGGAAGGTGCTACTCCGACTGAAATGCTTTTAGCATCATTAGCTGGATGCATCGGAATTGATGCAACGATGATTTTAAAACCTCATCTAGAAAAAATTGAAAAACTTGAAATTATCACTGACGGAACCCGCCGAGAAGAAGCGCCTAAAGACTTTACGGCTATGAACATAACTTTTGTAGTAGACGGAACAGTAGATAGCAGCAAAATTTGGCGTGCCGTTCGTTTAAGTGAAGAAAAATATTGCACCGTTTCTAATTCATTAAAAGCTGAAATCACTTATGATGTAGTATTGAATGGCGAAAAATTAGCAAGAGAAATGTAAGAAAAAATACTCGTTACCCTTTTTCAAATAAAGGTAACGAGTTTTTTTGTGGATAAAAAAGAGGCCATCCGTGACTCTTATTACGATTAACTCAAGATCATTTTAAGTTTAAGTTGGCGCAACGAGCCTTAGTTCGGTTGACTCAGAGTCGTTTAGTAGTTTGAGTTGGCGCAATGAGCCCTAGTTCGGTTAACTCAAAGTCGTTTAGTAGTTTGAGTTGACGCAACGAGCCTTAGTTGGGTTAACTCAGAGTCGTTTAGTAGTTTGAGCAGACTCAACGAGCTCTAGTTCGGTTGACTCAAGGTCGTCAAGTAGTTTGAGCAGACGCAATGAGCCCTATTTCGATTAACTCAAGGTTAATTTCAGTTTGAGTAGATAGATCTATAAGCCGTTGCTAGAGCATAAGCTCATTCCATTATAATCTTTCAACTATTATAACCATTGTTTATTAATGTTGATATAAATAGATTTGACTACTTGTATCAGTACAACATAGGTTAAGACAATTAAAATCATCCATTTCCAATACGCAATTGGCAGTGCTACAAAATCAAAGAAGGTCCCAAAGGTGCTGCTTGGAATCAACACAGCAACAATGATAACTGCAAGTGTGGACAAGGTTACACTCATGCTGGCTCTGCTTTGGATAAATGGTATTTTCTTTGTCCGGATGATGTGGACGACAACTGTTTGTGTGATCAGACCAATTACGAACCATCCTGTGTGGAATAGTGCAGCATTTTGAACGGTATTTGCTTGGAAAATAAACCACATTAATATAAAGGTTAAAATATCAAAAATAGAGCTGATGGGTCCAATGCTAAACGTAAATTTCAATAAATCAGAAGTGCCCCATTTAGCTGGTTTCATTAAATCTTCCGCGTCCATTTTATCCCAAGGAATTGTTAATTGAGCTACATCATAAATAAGATTTTGTACTAGGAGCTGTATGGAGAGCATTGGCAAGAAGGGTAAAAAGGCACTTGCTACTAATACACTAAATACATTTCCAAAGTTAGAACTTATGGTCATTTTGATGTACTTCATCATGTTTCCAAACACAGTTCTTCCTTCTAGTATGCCATCTTCTAATATGGTTAAACTTTTTTCTAGCAGAATAATGGAACTAGCCTCTTTCGTGATATCGGCTGCTGTATCGACCGAAATACCGACATCAGCAGTTCTCAATGCTGGAGCATCGTTAATCCCATCGCCCATAAATCCAACAGTGTGCCCTTTTTGTTGCAACAATTCAATAATACGAGCTTTTTGAGTTGGATTTAATTTAGCAAAAAGATTCACTTTTCCAGTAGCATCCATCAATTCTGTATCTGTCATAGAGTCAAGCTCCGTTCCGAGGATTGTTCGATCGACTTGGATTCCAACGTCTTTGCAGATTTTTTGAGCAACGATTTCATTATCGCCAGTCAATACTTTTACATTCACACCATGTTCATGCAACGATTTAATGGCCGAAATAGCAGATTCTTTTGGCGGATCTAAGAATCCCATAAATCCAACAAGAACCATATCAAATTCGTCTTTAATGGAGTAGATAGCTGAATCATGTACGTTTTGTTTATAGGCAACGCCTAATGCACGCATACCTTCTTTGTTCATGTTGATACTGACTTCTTCCAGAGTTTTTTGTAGTTGTGGAGTCAATGGAATGATTTCATCATTTAACTCTACATAGCGACAAACTTTTAGCATCTCTTCGACGGCACCTTTTGTGATCATTAATTGCTGATCGCCTGCTTTAACAGCGACTGTTAAGCGACGTCTTGAAAAATCAAAAGGAATTTCATCAATCTTTTCGATTTTTTCTAACTTGTTTTCTTCGCGATTTTCATTGAAATACTCGATTACAGCATGATCCATCACATTTTTCCAACCGGTTTGATAATTAGAATTCATATACGCTAATGCTAAAACACGATTACTTTCTTCTCCGATTGGATTAACATGGCGAACCAAGACAACTTTATCTTCTGTAATGGTGCCAGTTTTATCTGTGCATAAAACATCCATGGCACCTAAGTTTTGAATGGCGTTTAATTCTTTAACAATTACTTTTTTCTTAGACATCGTAATCGCGCCTTTAGCGAGGTTGCTGGTAATAATCATTGGCAACATTTCGGGTGTCAGACCAACGGCAACGGCTATTGAGAAGAAGAAGGCCTCACTCCAGTCACCTTTTGAAAAACCATTGATCAAAAAGACAATAGGGACCATAATTAACATAAAACGAATCAATAGTTTGCTTACATTTTTCACTCCGCGGTCAAAACTCGTTTCGCCTCTAGATTTGGAAGATTGAGCAGCAATATCGCCAAATAGAGTCGCTTCGCCCGTTTTTAAAATCACGACTTTGCCTTGTCCACTCAACACATCGGTGCCCATAAACAATAAATTCGGAAGGTCTAAAGCGGTCAACTGTGAATTTTCTTTCTCCAAATAAGGAAGTTTTTCAATTGGCATAGATTCACCAGTCAAAGATGATTGATTGACAAATAAATCTTTGGCCCAAATCAAGCGAGAATCTGCCGGAATTAAATCTCCCGTCGAAAGATTGACAATATCACCAGGAACTACTTCATTGATTGGAATTTCTTTTGTTGCGCCGTCTCTTGTTATCGTACAAGTAGTCTCAATTAATTCTTTCAAAGCTACACTAGCTTTTTTAGAACGGAATTCTTGAATAAAATGAAGACCAGCACTAAATAAAATCATCATAGCCATCACAATACTGGCTTCGAAATCTTTAGTGGCAGCTGAAACGACTAATAAAAGCGCTAAAACATAAATAAAAGGATCCTTGAAGGCTTGAAGCAATAATACATACCAAGGGGTTGGTTTTTGAACAGCTACTTCATTTAAGCCGTATCTTTCTAAGCGTATTTCTGCCTCTTGTTCGCTTAAACCAGATTCAGTTGTCTTCAATTGTTTTAAAATAGCAGTTTCTTCAAGGTAACCGAGTTCTTTTAATTGATTGTTTTTAGATTTTTTTTCTGTATAAATAGATTTTTTCGTGTTTGTCACTGTTATTTCCTCCTTTAACTTACTGAAGAAATAAGTCTACTGCATGAATTTCCTAACCAAGAAGAATCTCATGGTAGGCTTACTTATTCCTTCATTTCTTCTCCAAAAATCATCACCCGGGCTATCATTACTGGAACTTATTTCCATACCACTCACCTCACTTTTATTAGTCATCCATATAATATGTGAAACGATAAGACAAATCTTTGAAAGGGAGGTTAAAACTATTTTTGTAAATACAACAACAAAAAAAGCATATACTCTATTCAACGATAGAGTATATGCTTGAATGCCCATTCCAAATAAACGATTTCATATTTAATCAAAGTTTTTTGTAAAAAAAACTTTAGTTTCTCCCCATCGTTGAGTTTTAGCACTATATGGCGTAGATTAATTATCAGCTACATTAAAAATGACCTTAATTCGATCATTCCTGTTGACCCATTGGTGTCTCTCGACGTTTTTGGGCAGCAGCGTGTGTCCATATAGGAGCCTCACCTAACAGAAGTCTTATTCAATTCATTTACTATGCTAGCCTAAACCTTTTTAGAAGTCAAATAGTTCGATGTTGTGAGGATCGTTAAAAAAGAATTGCAGAGAAGGTTTTGTTCAAATGGTTCCGTGGCCTTTATACAAGCAAGTCTGGTTATTCCATAAAAAAACTTCTAGAATAATCTACAGTAGTGAGTGAACAACAAAAAACCAAAGAAACTTCTCTTTGGTTTTTTGTTGTTCACTAATTAATTTTTAACACTTGCGCGACTTAAGTCAAATTCGACACCAACTGAATTGAGGATGATTCCTTCAACAGCCGGATTGCGAAGTTGTGTTTCGGCTTCTTGGTACAACGGAATGAACACAAAATCGTCGGTCAAGATTGTATGAGCTTGTTGAAGATCGGCCCAACGTTTTTCATCATCATTTGCATTCGTTGTTTTAGCTTGATCGATAAGAGCATCATATTCGGCATTTGCATAGCCACCTTCGTTGTACGGTGAGTCACTGTATAATAAGTCCATAAAGTTGATTGCATCAGCGAAATCAGCTCCCCAACCAGTCAACAGAACATCAAAGTCACGAGAATCTGCTAGTGCAAGACGATTCTTTTTAGGAACATTACGTAGTTCGATGGAAATGCCTGGTAAGTTATTTTGAATTTGCCCTTGGATGTATTGACTGAGTTGCTTGCTTTTCTCATCATCGTCTCCAACGAAAGAAAGGGCGATACTCTCTACGCCTAATTCAGTTTTTGCTTCTTCCCATAATTCTTGTGCACGTTTTACGTCGTAAGAAAGGAAAGATTCTGTTTCTTCAGTGAAGTCATCTCCAGTAGTTGGGTTAGTAACAAAATCAGCTGGTAAAAAGCCGCCAATTTCAGTCGAACCGTCGCCTAAGACAGTGTTGACTAAATCATCTGTATTAATTACTAAACCTAAAGCTTCTCTTAATTTCTCGTTTTGTAAGTAATCATTATCCCAGTTGAATTCCAAATAAGAGGTTCTTGCTTTCTTTTGAACGACAACATTTTCATTATCAGCGTATTGTTTAACGATTTCTCCTGTTAGATGAGCGTTATCCGTTTGACCGCCTTCAAATAAATTAACTGCAGTACTTGGTTCTTTTACAACTTGAACATTAACGGCGTCTAAAGACACTTCATCTGCTGCATAATAATCGTCATTTTTTTCTAAGTCCCAAGTTAATCCAGTTCCATCCCAATTTTCCAATGTAAATGGTCCGTTTGCAAGTAGCGCATCACTAGATGTTCCATACTCATCACCTTGTTCTTCAACAAATGCTTGGTTTTGTGGGAAGAAAGCTGTGAAAGCTAATAAAAATTTAAAGTAAGGAGTGGGCTGGGTTAGGGTAAACGTAATTTCATGATCTCCATTTGCCGTAACGCCCAATTCACTAACCTCTGTTTCACCAGCCATAATTTCGGGAGCATTTTTAATCGTTTCAGCTAAGTAACTATAAGAAGCACCAGTATCAGGATCAACTAATTTTTGCATAGCATATACGAAATCATTGGCTGTAACAGGATCGCCATTAGACCATACCGCATCTTCGCGAAGTTTATAAGTATACGTAAGACCATCTTCCGAGATGACTCCCTCATCAGCTGCAATAGCAGGTACTGGGTTTCCTTCTTCATCGATGCGCAATAACCCTTCGATGACATGTCCTAAATAATTGGAACTATTGATATCGGTAATTAAAGCTGTATCCATCGTTGATAATTCTGTGGGTGCAGTATAATGAACGACTTGGTCCCCTGAGCCGTCATTTGTTGAACTACTACTAGAAGTACTAGAAGTATCACCATTGCTACTACATGCGCTTAATAAGAATACTGTACTCAAAGATGCTGCTAATTTATATGTTTTCCTCACTATAAACACTCCTTAATCTAATTTAACTAATCGTATTTTAATATAATAACACATCTATACAAAAAATGTGCAATATAAGCCGGAAATTCACAAAAATATGAATAAAACAGTCGAAATACTGTATTTTAAGCGTTAATAATGAATTAAAAAAACCTGCTACAAGTTACTGGATTTCTTAAGTAACTTGTAGCAAGGTTTTGGTTTTAAATGATTGCTTGATGAATACCTAGCAATTTAAGTTTTCTTAATGAATTTTTCGCGACAGTGCGGGCATGTAATAGTGATTTTGCCTTTATTTCGGGGCACACGTAATTTTTTATGACAGTTGGGACAAGCATAATATTTATATACTTTTCGCTCTTGAAATTTTTTGCGTTGTTTCTTCCATTGGTTATCGATACGGCGTTTAAAAGTTAGGAATTTCTGATTTTCTTGATACCGTTTTGTCCGATTGCGGGAAAAAGTTCGATAGTAGCCTAAAATGATCGCTGCCCATCCAAGTAAGCCACCAATCGACCAATTTAGCAAGTTAAAGAATAAAACAATAGCCAATCCTCCGTAAAGCAAGTAGGTTGAAAATTTATCTACGCCATATCTGCCCACCATAAATCGTTGAAATTGAATTTTTAATTTTTCCATTTGATGCTGTCGCCTCTTTCTCTGTATTCCATAAATAAACTAATCAATAGTGTAACATGTTGAAAAAAATTCAGCGACCGTCTTTAGTCTGACTTTAAGATAAATTTGCTGCCGTGAAGAAAGATGAAGAAAGGCTTATAAAGCTTTACATTCCAATATAAAACGCTTACCATTATTTTGAATGAGAAACGAACTAAATGGAAAATACGAGGGAGAAACAAAATGAAAAAAATAGGGTGTTTTGTAGCCGCATTACTCTTAAGTGGATGCATAAATAAAGTTGGTGAAAATCACTCATCAGAAATCACTTCATCAAGTGAATCATCTGTTGAACAAACTAGTGAAGAAAAAAGAGTCTCATTTATGGGAGTAGGAGATAACCTGATTCATAATGTGATTTTTGAAGAAGCACAGTTAGAAGATGGCACATTTGATTTTAAACCCATGTTTGAAAACGTAGCAGAGGAGATTGAAACGGCTGATTTAGCGTTTATTAATCAAGAAACATTGATTGGTGGAGATGATTTTGGATTTTCCGGCTATCCAGCATTTAATACACCTAGCGATATGTCAGCTGATTTAAATGAATTAGGGTTCGATTTAGTGAATGGCGCATCTAATCATTCACTGGACAAAGGCAGACAAGGTGTAGTCAACACTTTAGACATATGGGATAAACAAGAAGATATGGTATTTACAGGGGTCTTTGATTCTCAAGAAGAGCGTGATGCAATTCCGGTCATTGAACGTGACGGTGTAACCTTTTCATTTCTAGCCTATACATACGGTACCAATGGCATTGAGCCGGATGTTTCTTACCGGTTGAATTATTTTGATGAAGCGTTGATCACTCAAGATATTGAACGGGCAAAGAAAGTCAGTGATTTTGTGATTGTATCTGCTCATTGGGGCGACGAACATATGCTTGAACCGAATGAGTTTCAAAAGAAATATGCTCAATTGTTTGCGGATCTAGAAGTAGATGCAGTGATTGGGACTCATCCGCACGTGATTCAACCGGTCGAGTGGGTAGAAGGGAAAAATGGCAATCAAACATTGGTCGTTTACTCATTGGGGAACTTTCTCTCTGCAATGTCCACGGGAACTGAAAACAATATGTTAGGCGGAATGATTTCATTTGATTTTGTTCTGACAGAAGAAGAAAAAACTATTGAAAATGTCAAATGGGATGCGACAGTTATGCAGTACACAGGCAATAAGAACGATACCGAAGATTCAAGAAATAAGTTTAGAATCTATCAGCTGGATGAGTATACCAAGGAACTTGGCAGTCAGCATGCGCTTAATCGTTCTCAAGAAAACCAACTTTCTAAAGAGTCTTTGCAACGGACGACCGAAGCGGTCATTGACGCTGAATTTTTAAAATAGAATAGCAGCAAATTAATCAGTACACCGTTTGGAAAATTGTTTTTATTAGGAGGAGTAAAAATGAGTTTAGTAGAAGTAAAAGGATTAACCAAACGATTTGGAAAATTTACTGCTGTAAAAAACGTCAATCTATCCGTAAATGAAGGCGAAATCTATGGGTTTATTGGTCCGAATGGAGCCGGGAAATCCACTACTATCCGCGTTTTACTAGGGATGTTAAAACCAAGTGAAGGACAAGTGACAATTTTTGGCAAAGATGCTTGGAAGGACGCTGTAGCAATCCATAAAAGAGTTGCCTATGTTTCAGGAGATGCTAATTTATGGCCTAATCTAACTGGTGGAGAAGTTATTGATTTGTTTTTAACCATGCGCGGTAAGGGCAATGAAAATAGACGCGATGAATTGATTCAACGTTTTAAGCTAGATCCGTCAAAAAAATGCCGCACCTACTCAAAAGGGAATCGACAAAAAATAGCCTTGATCGCAGCTTTTGCTTCTGAAGCAGATCTGTATATCCTTGATGAACCCACTGCTGGATTAGATCCTTTAATGGAACGAATTTTCCAGGAGTGTATTTTGGAAGTGAAACAACAAGGTAAAACGGTCTTATTATCGAGTCATATTCTTTCTGAAGTTGAAAAATTATGTGATCGTGTAGCCATTATTCGCGAAGGCGAAATAATTGAAACAGGAACGTTATCCCAAATGCGACATTTGACACGCACAAAGTTAACCGTTGAAACACGAAAGGCAATGGTTGGATTGTCTGAGTTAAAAGGGGTTCATGACGCTATCCACACAAATGATGGGTGGGCATTCCAAGTAGATAGTGAGGAAATGGAAAAAGTGATCGAGTATATCAGTCAATTTGGCGTTTTAAAACTTGAAAGTGCTCCACCCACCTTGGAAGATTTGTTTATCCGGCACTACAAAGAAGATAGTGAGGAACAAAGCAGCGTAACAGGAGGTGTCTAATGATGATTGCTCAGTTATTCAAAGGAACCAATCGCATAATAGGGCTGCTTTTTAAACAAAATGGTTTGAAAATTAGTTTATGGTTATTCGGTTTGATTGGCGTATCTTTAGCGACTGTAACGGCCTATACAACCATTTACACAAGTGAAAAAGAAATTTTTGAATTTGGCTTAACGATGCAAAATCCTGCTATGGTGGCGATGTTAGGAAAAGCTTATCAGGTTGAAACCTTTAATCTAGGTGCAGTTTTTGCGAGTGAAATGTTGCTGTTTTCGGCTATCGCAGTGAGTGTTATGAATATCTTATTGGTAACCTCTAGTACGAGAATGGACGAAGAAGAAGGGCGTTTGGAACTGATTCGAGCTTTACCGGTCGGGAGGTTGTCGTATTTATTAGCAGGAATAATCCTGATGGTTATCGTAAACAGTGTATTGTTCATTTTTCTGTCGATAGGGTTAGGATCGTTTATGCATGAATCGTTTAATTTAGAATCGGTTATGTTGTACAGCGGCGTTCTTGCAAGTACGGGTTTGTTCTTTGCAGGAGTTGCAGCGGTTGCTGCTCAATTAACAGCAACGACAAGAGGTGCTTTAGGAATTTCTTTTGGCGGTATGATAACAGCGTATACCGTAAGAGCGGTAGGTGACGTTAGCAATGAGGGGTTGTCTTTGAATTCTCCATTAGGATGGACTGTTCGAACAAAGGTATTTGTTGACAACCAGTGGTGGCCAATTATTTTCTTGGTCTGTGGGGCTGCAACATTGCTGGTGAGTGCATTTTATCTGAATCATAAAAGAGATATCAATGCCGGCCTGCTCCCTGATAAAAAAGGAAAACGGTACGCTTCACACTTTTTAAAGAGCCGGTTTGGTTTAACTTGGCGGTTAGAAAAAGGAACTATCCTTTCATGGGCTATCGGCATATTTTTAATGAGTGCTGCTTTTGGATCGATTTTAGGGGATCTGGAAGCTTATTTCTCAGACTTTGAATTGGTTCAAAAGGTCTTACCCGATGGTTCAACTGCTTCCATGATAGAACAGTTTATTACGTTATTGATTGGAATTATGTCTGTTTTTGCGGCTATTCCAACTGTTTCTATTTTGTTGAAATTGAAAAAAGAAGAAAGAATGGGACGTACAGAGAACTTTTATAGTCGAGCGGTCTCTCGCAGTGAAATTATGGGGAGTTATTACATCGTTGCCTTTCTAACGGGTATATTGACGCAAATCCTAATTGGAATAGGACTATATGTTTCGGCAAGTCAAGTAATAGAAAAGACTATTGGATTAGGATCCGTTTTAGCATCTGTGCTAGCCTATGTTCCAGCTATCTGGGTGGTGATAGGTTTAACCACTTTGTTAGTAGGCGTTTTTCCTAAATGGGCGGGTTTTGTTTGGGTCTATATGTTCTTTGCAATGTTAGTCATTTATTTGGGCAGTTTACTTGGATTTCCAGAATGGCTAAACCGGTTCTCTGCTTTTTACCACGTGCCGTTGCTTCCAAATGAAGAGGTCAATTGGCTCACTCTAAGCCTCTTGAGTATAGTAGGTACTGTTCTTTCTGTTAGTGGATTTTTAGGCTATAACAAAAGAGATATTTAGTGTATTATAGTCATTTTTTTAAAATTGAATATAATACACTAAAAATTCAAAAGATGAAAGTGCTTCACGACACAAACGATACACTATTTAGTGTATCGTTTGTGTCGTGAATTTCTAGTTGCGAATGTCGATTCTATCGATTTTTTTGGTGATACACTAAAGTTGGCACGATAGTTGCATTTTATTAAGTGATGGACAAATTAATAAAGGCAATAAAAAAATCTAAACACTAAAAAAGTTTAGAAGAAAGTTTTGAAAGGTGGCGGTGTTGTTAGCACTGGAGGTTATTTTTTAAAACAGACAAAACTAATGTATAGTAACAACTCAAAGCTGTTAGTTGTGTCTAACTAGAAAAGTTAGGAATAAAATATTTAGGAGGTAGAAATATGGTAGGAATTATACTAGCAAGCCATGGCGAATTTGCTGAAGGCATCTTGCAATCTGGCGCAATGATTTTTGGAGAACAAGAAAATGTTAAAGCTATTACTTTAATGCCAAGCGAAGGTCCAGAAGATGTTAAAGCAAAAATGAAAACTGCAATTGCATCGTTTGACGATCAAGATGAAGTATTATTCTTAGTTGATTTATGGGGTGGTACTCCGTTTAATCAAGCTAATACATTGTTTGAAGAACGCAAAGATAAATGGGCAATCGTTTCTGGATTGAATTTACCAATGGTAATTGAAGCTTATGCATCTCGTTTGTCAATGACTTCGGCTCAAGAAATTGCAGCACAAATCATTGGAACAGCAAAAGAAGGCGTGAGAATTAGACCAGAAGAATTAGAACCTGTATCTACAACTGCTGTTGCAGCTGCTGGACCAGTACAAGGTTCAATCCCACCAGGTACAGTAGTTGGTGACGGAAAAATTAAATTGGTATTAACACGTGTGGATTCTCGTTTATTGCATGGTCAAGTAGCAACTGCTTGGACAAAAGCTATGGGACCAAACCGTATCATCATCGTTTCTGATGAAGTTGCTAAAGATGAACTTCGTAAGAAATTAATCGAGCAAGCAGCACCACCAGGAGTTAAAGCGAATGTTGTTCCAATCAGTAAAATGATTGAAATTTATAAAGACCCTCGTTTTGGCGGCACAAAAGCATTATTGTTGTTTGAAAATCCACAAGATGTTTTAAGAGTTATGGACGGCGGCGTAGACATTAAAGAAGTTAACGTTGGTTCAATGGCTCACTCTGTTGGTAAAGTTGTTGTAAGTAAAGTTCTTTCAATGGGACATGAAGATGTGAAAGCATTTGAAGAAATGAAAGAAAAAGGCGTTAAATTTGATGTACGTAAAGTACCAAACGATTCTAGTGCCAACATGCAAGAAATTATTAAAAAAGCAAAAAATGAGTTAGCACGCGCAAAATAAAGTAACAACATTAAATTAAATAGGAGGCCTATTATGTCTATAATATCAATTGTTCTAGTAATTCTTGTTGCATTTCTAGCTGGTATGGAAGGAATCTTAGATGAATTTCAATTCCACCAACCGTTAGTAGCATGTACATTAATCGGTTTAGTAACAGGTAATTTAACAGCAGGTATCGTTCTTGGCGGAACTCTTCAAATGATCGCTCTTGGTTGGGCAAATATTGGAGCAGCCGTAGCACCAGATGCTGCATTAGCATCAGTTGCATCAGCAATTATTTTAGTATTAGGTGGACAAGGCGTTGCCGGAGTTCCAGCAGCGATCGCAATTGCGGTTCCACTTGCAGTAGCAGGACTTTTCTTAACAATGGTTGTTCGTACATTAGCTGTACCTATCGTACACTTAATGGACAGTGCAGCTGAAGAAGGTAACTTCAAGAAAATTGAATGGTTACACTTATCAGCAGTAGCTATGCAAGGGGTTCGTATTGCAATTCCTGCAGGAGCACTATTATTTATCCCAGCAGCAACAGTACAATCTTTCTTAGAATCAATGCCAGCTTGGTTAACTGAAGGTATGGCAATTGGTGGAGGAATGGTTGTTGCGGTTGGTTATGCATTAGTAATCAACATGATGGCAACAAAAGAAGTATGGCCTTTCTTCATTATTGGTTTCGTAGTAGCAGCAATTTCTCAATTAACACTTATTGCTCTTGGAGCATTAGGAGTAGCTTTAGCTCTTATTTACTTGAACCTTTCTAAAATGGGTGGTTCTTCAAATGGTGGCGGAAGTAACTCTGGTGACCCGCTTGGCGATATCTTAAACGATTATTAATCCTGAAGGAGGAGAAGAGACATGGCAGAAAAAATTACTTTAACTAAAAAAGATCGCTTAGCCGTAGCATGGCGTTCAACGTTCATTCAAGGTTCTTGGAACTATGAACGTATGCAAAATGGTGGTTGGGCTTACTCAATGATTCCAGCAATCAAAAAATTATATACAAATAAAGAGGATCAAAAAGCAGCGTTAAAACGCCACTTAGAATTCTTTAACACTCACCCATATATTGCTTCACCAATTCTTGGAGTTACTTTAGCTCTTGAAGAAGAACGTGCAAATGGAGCTCCTGTTGATGATGTAGCTATTCAAGGGGTTAAAGTTGGTATGATGGGTCCTTTGGCCGGTGTTGGTGACCCTGTGTTCTGGTTTACTGTACGTCCGATGTTAGGTGCTCTAGGAGCATCTTTAGCAATGGGTGGAAATATCCTTGGACCAATCATCTTCTTCGTAGCTTGGAACCTTATTCGTTGGGGATTCATGTGGTATACACAAGAATTCGGTTATAAAGCCGGTTCTAAAATCACAGAAGACCTTTCAGGTGGTTTATTACAAGACATTACAAAAGGTGCTTCAATTTTAGGTATGTTCGTACTGGCAGCACTAGTACAGAGATGGGTATCAATTAGTTTCAAACCAGTTGTTTCTAGAGTTCAATTAGATGATGGAGCATTCATTAAATGGGATGAACTTCCTAATGGTGGAGAAGGTATCCGTCAAGCTTTTGAACAAGTAAACTCAGGTATGGCGCTTTCAGGAACAAAAGTAACTACTTTACAAAACAACTTGGATCAATTGATTCCAGGATTGGCAGCATTGGCTTTAACAATGTTATGTATGTTCTTGCTTAAGAAAAAAGTTAGCCCAATCGTTATCATTCTTGGTTTATTCGTAGTCGGAATTGGTGGACACTTAATCGGACTTCTATAATAAAGTCTTTTAAGTTTTCTGAATCAACACTAGTTCGTATACAAAAAAAGTGGCTGGGAATCTCTCAGTCACTTTTTTTGTTTCCTTAAATGTTTGAAACAACGTATAATGAAATCATAACAAGATAAAGAGATGGAGCGGATAAAATGGTTGAATCAATTAATACAAAGGTGGACCTGGTAATTGACGCTACCGCTTTTACGGGCCTAACAGATTACGGGAAAATTATGATTGGTGATAATGGATTTGAGTTTTTCAATGCACGTGATGCTCGTAAATACATTCAAATTCCTTGGGAAGAAGTAGAAAATGTGATTGCTTCTGTCATGTTCAAAGGAAAATGGATTCCACGGTACGCGATTGAAACGAAGAAATCTGGTACGTTTACTTTTTCTTCTAAGAATCCTAAGAAAGTTCTTAGAGCTATAAGAGAATACGTAGATCCAAGTCATATGGTTCAATCCCTAAGTTTTATGGATGTTATGAAACGTGCTTTCAAATCGATGGGTAGAAAGAAAAGAAAATAACTTTTATGGTCATTATTTTTAAAATTCTGATTAGGGTTATCAAAATTAATACAGTAAAAAAAGTGCTTCTAGTGTATTCAACTAGAAGCACTTTTTTATTGATTACACTTATAAATCTGAAAGTTTATTACTGCTCAAATTCTTCAATTTGTTCAATGACTGGTGTAGGTTTCTTTAATGGTGTTAAGAATGTCAGTACCATTGCAAGAATAGCTAGAATCGTCATAAAGTAATAGGCTTTACTTGCCGCAAAAATGGACGTTAAAGACTTGATATTTTCTGTAATACCTTGAGCTGCTAAATCACCTGCGTAAAGGGTTGCTTTTGAAGAGTAGATAGTTATAACAACAGCCGTTCCAACTGCTCCTGCAATTTGACGAACAGTGTTGTTAACAGCTGTACCGTGATTAATAAGATCAATTGGTAAGGCGTTTAAACCAGCAGTGCTCAATGGCATTGTGATAAAACTTAAACCGATACGCAAGAAAATTGTACGAATCATCAAGAAAGTAAAGGTTGTTGCGGCTGTTAAACTCGTAACGACCCACATGGAAGGAATAACAAAAATCAAACCAATAATGAATAAGGGTTTTGCGCCGAAGCGGTCATATAATTTTCCGACAATTGGAGATAAAACAGCATTAACAAGTGCTCCAGGCAGTAATAGTAGTCCTGAATCAACTGCAGAAAAGCCGCGTCCTGTTTGTAAATACATTGGCAACAAAATCATATCCGCATATAACATCATCGTTACAATAATGTTGATAAAAGATGTCATAGTAAAGATTTTATTGTTAAAAACGCGTAGATTTAAAAATGGATCACTTGAACGTAATTGACGCACTGAGAATAATACAAGTGAGGCAATACCTATAACGATCGTTGCTAAAACTAGTGTATCATCCCAACCACGACTACCCGCACTGCTAAATCCAAATAATACAAATCCAAAACCGAGAGTTGAAAGAGTGACACTAACGATTATGGAGTAATTGTGGAATTGGCAGAAGCAGAAGAGTTATTTACCAATCCGATACATCCTTATACTCAATCTCTGTTGTCTGCAGTACCTATACCAGATCCTCAAATAGAAAAAGAAAAAGTGTTGATTGTTTATGATGAATCCACCCACGATTATTCTGTAGAAAAGCCTTCTTTTGTAGAAATAAAAGAGGGACATTTCGTATGGGCAAACCAACCGGAAATTGAAAAATATCAGGTTGAGCTGGATAACTAATTGACTTTCTAAGAGAGTGAAAAATAAACCCCTACTGTTCTATGGAAATAGTAGGGGTTTATTTTTTTTGCAATGATTGGTAATAGTAAAAGGAAACGATAAGAATTATAATGAAGAAAGATTTTAATCTTGATACATTATAGAAATAATAAAATAGGAACAATTCAAGGAAATTAGAGTTTTTTGGTAGTATAGTAAAAAATAGTGAGGAGTAAAGTGGTATGAAAAAGATGTTCTTTTTTTCTTTCCTATTCCTAGTGCTTAGTTTAGTAAGTGTAGGATGTGGAAATGAAAAGACAGCTAGAACGGTTAAAGAAAGTGATCCAACTAGTGAATTGAAGTCAAATAGTTCTAGTGAACCTAGTACTTCCAGCAGTGGCGTAACGGATCCATTAACGACAAATCAAACGGCCATTCCAACACTCTTTATCCATGGTTATGGTGGAACGGAAGGAAGTTTTAGTGGAATGCTGTCTCGTTTTGAAACAAATGGTTGGGGGAAAAAGATTTTAACCGTAACGGTTCAGCCGAATGGGAGTGTTTCAGATACCGGTACTTGGGATGACCAATCAACTAATCCATTGGTTCAGGTACTATTTTCAGACAACAAAAATAACGAATGGAATCAAGCAGATTGGATTAAGGCTACTTTAGTCTACTTAAAACAAACGTATCAGATTGAAGAGGTGAATCTAGTCGGTCATTCAATGGGTGGAGTGAGCAGTTTTCGCTATCTAGTCACATATGGAGAGGAAGATTCACTGCCGATAGTGAATCGATTTGTTGCAATCGGTGCGCCATTCAATGATTTTGTAACCGGTAATGAAGAGCAGTCGTTTGATGCCTTAAAGCAGGATGGTCCACTAATCATCAGTCAACGATATAGTGATTTTGCTGCTGGCATCCAGCAGTATCCCAAAGAGACACCATTGTTGAATATCGTTGGAGATGTGCAAGATGGGTCAGATGGAGATGGAACTGTTTCTCTTAGAAGTGGATTATCCATAGGGCACTTAATGCAAATAAATGAAATGAATTATAGTGAGGAAATCGTTACTGGATCACAAGCTTCTCATAGTCAACTACATGAAAATACTCAAGTTGATGAGCTTGTTGCGAGCTTTTTATGGGATAGGCCATAAATAAAACAGTTCTTTTTAACAGCAATAACCATTCAATCAATAAGGGAGTTTTTGTATGGAATTTATTATTTTATTGCGAGGGGTCAATGTAGGAGGTAAAAATAGCGTTTCAATGAGTGAGTTAACGCACTATTTGATTAAGGATGGTTTTACAAATGTCAGAACTTATATTAACAGTGGCAATTTGATTGTTGATAGTGCAGAAGGAACGGAACAAGATGTTCTGGTAAAATGTCAAAAAATTTTAATGAACTATTTTGCTTTTCAAATTGATGTCATGGTTATTTCTGGTGAGAAATACAAAATGGAATTAGCGGGTATACCAACATGGTGGGGAAAAGATGCAGATTACAAACACAATGCCTTATTTTTGTTGCCTTCAGCAAATAAGAAAGAAATTGTCGAACTATTATCGGCTATTGATACTAATTATGAAAAAGTCTATATAGGAAAACATGCTATCTTTTGGTCCTCTGTTTTTAAAAATAATTACAATAAGACGTATTATTCGAAGTTGGCCCGTCAATTATTCTATAAAAAGGTAACCATCAGGAATCGAAATACAACTATTAAACTACTTAGTTATTTGGAAGATTAATAAGCAATTTTGAGTATAACAGTTCGAATAATGTATGCCTTTTATTTTTTGTCTTTGATGTACAATTTGATAGAAGAAATGGGTAAAATAAACTGAATGGTTTAAGATTCAATCAACAAAAAAGTGGAGTGTGATTAAATGAAAAGAAAATTATGGATAGGTTTGGGAGTTTTAGTCATTTTAGTTGTGTTTGGTTTGGGTTTCGCAGGAAATTATTTCTATGATGTAGCTGTGGCAATCAACCAAAAGGATTTTATTGAAGCAGCTGATGTAGACGGAGTTTATGATCCAAAAGATCCATGGCTGGAAGAAAAGAAATGGTACGATAAGATAGAGCGTGAAGATGTATCAATTGAATCTGAAGATGGATTAAAACTTTCTGGAATTTATATCAAAGGCGATTCTGATGCTAAAAAGGTAGCTATATTGGCCCATGGCTATGCAGGAAACTTAGAGCAAATGGCACAGTATGTTAAAATGTATCATGATATGGGATTCAATGTACTTGTACCCGATGCCCGAGGACACGGAACAAGTGAAGGCAATTATATCGGCTTTGGTTGGCATGAACGGAATGATTACTTACAGTGGATTCAATTGATGATTGATAAGGTCGGTACAGATGCTGAATTGGCTTTATTTGGGATTAGTATGGGCGGAGCTACGGTTATGAATGTCAGTGGAGAAGAATTGCCAGCTAATGTTAAGGTAATCGTGGAAGATTGTGGATACAGTTCTTTAAATGGAGAGTTGGCCTATCAATTAAAAGATATGTACGACTTGCCAGCATTTCCTCTAATTCCTGTAACCAGTTTAGTAACAAAGATCCGTTCGGATTACTGGTTTGGAGAAGCTGATACAGTAGAGCAAATTAAAAATAACAATGTTCCTATGTTGTTTATTCATGGTGAAAAAGACACATTTGTACCAACAGAGATGGTATACGATGTGTATGAAGCGAATCCATCGCCTAAAGAACTCTATATCGCACCGAATGCTGATCATGCAGAATCGTATGAACAGAATAAAGAAGACTATAAGAAAAAAGTTCAGGATTTTGTGTCGGAGTACATTTCATAGATAAATAAGATTAAAACCTAAAAGTAATAGTTATTATCTTTAGGTTTTTTTTGATGAGTTAACTACAGGATGGAGAAATTGAAACTAATTCACAAGGAAGAGTGGCATAGAAGGATATTATATGAATGAGCAACTAAAATAACGGACTGAAGATGGATGCATACCCATTAGTTCGAAAATGGAAAAGTTAAAGCAACCGAATTACTTGATAGCAAGATAAGAGGATAAGGTCATTGTTATCATAAAACGGTAAGACTATGGCAAGCAGAACACTTGAATAATGGAAAAAATACTGAATTATACAAAAAATTGTCACAAATTAAAAAAAACTTGTTTTTTTAAGCGAAACAAGTTGAATAATTCACAAAGACGTTGTACACTATGTATAAGTTATTAATACGTGTAAATTTTTATTAGAAAATTGTATTGATAGCTTTGGAAACGTATTAAAAAAATGGAGGTAAGGAATATAATGGTTAAATTAAATAAAAAAAGAGGTTTGTTTTTAGGAGTTTGTGCATCACTTATTATTTTAGCAGGTTGTGGCAATAACGAAGATACAGCAGATAAAGCTTCTTCATCTGTAGCAAGTTCAGAGGTGGCTTCTTCAGTTGCAGAAAGTACAGAAGTAGTTACAACAGCATCAATCAGCAATGACCCAGCAGACGTAGTAGCAGGACTTAGTGCAGATGGTACTTGGATC
Organism: Carnobacterium jeotgali MS3; assembly: GCF_000745125.1. Classification (GTDB taxonomy): domain Bacteria; phylum Bacillota; class Bacilli; order Lactobacillales; family Carnobacteriaceae; genus Carnobacterium_B; species Carnobacterium_B jeotgali. The sequence goes on along the minus strand of NZ_JQNF01000007.1, from coordinate 81,061 downwards.
TATGCAATCACAGATGACGTAGTTGTACCAGAAGATATTATTGTATCTGGAACGTTCTATGATAAAAACGACGAAAGCGGAGATATTTACCGCAAATTAGCATTGTATTCACAAGATGAAGATCGCAACGTTACAGCAGAATTCACTTTAGAAGCACCAAAAATGATTGTTGAATCACCTAACTTCAAAATCCAAAATGGAACATTTGTTGGAGATGTTGTAGTTAAAGCTGAAGGATTCCAACTAGCTGATTCAAAAGTTGAAGGAAATGTAACATTTGATTCTCAAGAATTAATGGATTCTGCAGTATTAGACGCTGGTACTGTTACTGGCGAAACAACTGTAGCAAAATAATCAACTAGATTCATTTAATATAAAGCTGAGATAACTTTTCAGCAACAAAAAAGCGTTCATTGCAAAGCTGCATTGAACGTTTTTTTTGTCTTTATTCAGCTATCTTTTAGTCGTTAAATTCGATATTTGCAATTCCAAAAATAGTCGTTAGTTGACAGATAATAATGAGAACCCTTACTATTACATTAACTAAATCATCATAAGGAGGAATAAAGCCAATGCAAACGACCTTATTAGCAAATGGATTAAAAATACCACTTCTCGGAACAGGTACGAACACTTATGGCAAAGAAGGCAATCAATATAGAGGAAAGTTGAACGGAGACTTTAGTGCGTTAAAATCAGCGATACAGGAAGGCTACCGCCTCATTGATACAGCAATTTCTTATCAAAATGAATCTGGTGTTGGCAAAACCATTTTTGAAAGTGGTATTCCCCGTGAAGAATTTTATATCACTACAAAAATTCCATCAGATGATGCTTATATTGGTTCAAGAAAAGCCGTTGAACAAACGGTATTGAAAAGTTTAGAAAATTTAAAAACGGATTATATTGATTTGTATTTGATTCACCAGCCAATTGATGATGAAGAAAAGTTAAAATATACTTGGGAAGTTCTAGAATCTTTTGTGGATAATGGTAAAATCAAGTCGATAGGTGTTTCTAATTTTACTATTGAAATGTTGGAAGCTGTGCATAACTTTGCTCGTATTAAACCCGCAGTCAACCAAATTCAATCGAATCCACATACATGGAATCATGAAATGATTGATTATATGCTTAAAAATGATATTGTGCCAGAAGCTTGGGGTCCCTTAAGTAAAGTTACTCCAGAACAAAGAGCTAAATTAGCTAAAATTGCTGAAAATTATGGGAAAAATTGGGGACAAGTTTTATTGCGGTATCAAATTCAAAGAGGTGTGGTAGTTATCCCCAAGTCTCACAACAAAGATCATCAAATTTCCAATTTAGAATTATTTGATTTTGAGCTAACAAAAGAAGATCAATTTATGATTGAATCATTATAAAAGGAGACCTTAAAATGAATCGCATTAATTTAATTTGTCTTGGAGTAAAGGATATCAAAGCTGCGTTAAATTTTTATAAAAGCATTGGCTTTGAAACGTTTGAGGAATCAAATGCGCCAGCTATTGTTTTTTTCAATAATCAAGGCAGTAAACTTGAGTTGTTTCCAATTGAAGAACTAGCTAAAGATATTAATGAATCGGCTCCACCACTGGTTCAAGAAAGAGGATTTAACGGAATCACATTAGCTTGTAATCTGAAATCAGAAAAAGAAGTAGATGATACAATTGCTCTTGTAAGACAAAATGGCGGGAAAATTGTAAAAGAACCGGTGAGAGTTAGTTGGGGTGGGTACAGCGGTTACTTCCAAGATATAGATGGTTATTATTGGGAAGTTGCGTATAGTTCTAGTTGGAAATTTGATGATAATGAGATGCTGATTATGGAAGAAGCCTAAAATCTACCTATTCCATAAGAAATTTCTTTTGCAACATACCTATGAATTGACAAAGAATCACTAAAAAACGCTAAAATTAAACGAGAGAGACAACCTGTTGATAACCATGTATAACTATTGATATTAGAAATAATAACGGACAAAAATGAGAATTTAAAACTATTTATACGAGTTTATACACCGAAAAGCACTAGTTCATAAAAGAATTGTGGATAAGTTAAACTTTTTTTGTGGATAAACGAACATTTATCTCTTGAATTGAAGATATTGTGGATGAATTGGACAGTTAGATACACTATCAACAGAAAGTAGTTAAAAATGTGCATAACTAGTTTAGTCTGCTCGTAAAAGTATTATTTTTAAAGTTCTTCAACGATCCAATCTACTACTGGATGATAACGATAGACCGATAGATCAATTTTTCCGGAAGTAGTCAAGATAATGCCTTCTGATAATAAACGGTCTTTTTGAGTAAAGGCACCTTCAGCATCTTTGATGGCTACTTCGCCTTTAGTGTTTATAACACGGTGCCAAGGCAAGTTATAATTCCCACTCATGGTATGCAAGGTACGGACGACTTGTCTTGCTCCACGTGGATTTCCAGCAAGTGCAGCAATTTGTCCGTAAGTCATGACTTTTCCGCTTGGAATTGATTGGATGACTTGAATGGTACGTTCAGTAAAGGGAGTCATAGTAAAGTCCTTTCAATTTTTATTTTAATTAGTTAACTTTATTCTATCGTAACTGAAAAGAAAACAAAAAAATAGCCGTTCACTAAAAATATTCTTAGTGAGCGGCTTTCTTTTATTCTGTTAGTTAAGCTAATTTTGTTTCAAAGCGTTTAGCAACTTTTGATAAAGCGTAACAAATAATAAAGTAGAAGAATGCTAAAGCAATAAACATTGGAATCACATAAGTGGTATTTTGCCCATAAATGATTCGAGCATTATGAGTTAACTCTGGTAAAGAGATAATGGTTGCCAATGAAGTATCTTTTATCAAAGAAATCAGTTGGCTGACGATTGGAGGAACCATAGCTTTAAAGGCTTGTGGAATAAGAATAAACCAAAGCGTTTGAAGGTACGACAATCCAGTAGAACGTCCAGCTTCCATTTGACCAGAAGGAACAGAGTTTAAGCCAGCACGAATGATTTCTGAAAGCATAGCAGATTCAAAAATAGTCAATGCAGCTACTGCTGACCAAAAGATGTCAAATCGGATACCAATCTGTGGTAAGGCGAAATAAGTAAAAAAGATAATTAACAGCAAAGGTAAATTTCGTATTAAATCAACAATAGCCCCGATGATTTTTGAAAAAACGGGAATTTTCATATACCGAAGCAAACCTAAAATGGCTCCAATAATGAAACTAAAGACGATTGAAAGTAAAGCGACTTCTACTGTTACGAGAAGTCCATCCAGTAAGAAGCGGATATTCATCCACGAAAAAGCTTCTATAATAGTCAAATAATTTCTCCTCCTTTTAAGATGTTACATTTAAGCGGCGTTCAATATAACTCATCAAGTAAGTCAAAGGTAATGTAATGATGAGGTAAATTAACCCGATTAAGATATACGTATCAAATGTATTAAACGTCTCACTGGCAATTAAATCGCCTTGGTACATTAAATCAAGCCCGGTAACCATTGCTAGAACGGAAGAGTTTTTAACTAAATTGATAAATTGGTTTCCAAGCGGTGGAATCACAATTTTAAAGGCTTGAGGCAATACAATATAACGCATGGTTTCATTTTGTGTTAGACCAGTTGAAAGTCCAGCTTCTGTTTGTCCTTTAGGCACGCCCATAATTCCAGCACGAACCGTTTCTGCAATAAAAGCAGAAGTGTAAATGGTTAATCCGATTGTACCAGCTGTAAAGCCATTAATAGAGAACCAGTATAACGGAACGACTACGTAAAAGAACATTACAATGATTAAAAGCGGAATATTTTTGAAGAACTCGACATAAGCATTTGCCAAACCGCTAATCCATTTGTTTTTAGCTAACTGTAAAATGGCCATCAAAGTACCAATGATTAAACTGAAAAATAAGGCAATAACACTTGAAAACAGTGTATTTATAAATCCATCAATTAATACGTCAGGATAGGTTGTTAAAATCGTTAGCATAGGTGCACCTCGCTTCTTTATTTCTTAGCAGTAAACTTGACTGCTTATAGGTGAAGTTGTAATAGTCTTGCTCTTACTCCATTTCAGGAATCCACTTAGCGTAGATTTCGTCGTATACGCCATTGGATTTGAGTTTATTTAAAGCTTCGTTAACTTTGATTAGAAAGTCATCTTGACCTTTATTAATAGCAATACCATAAGGTTCTTGAGTGAAATTTCCACCGGCTAATCGGTAGCCTGGGTTATCTGCAATAATTCCTAATAAAATGGCATTATCAGTCGTAACGGCATCACCTTGACCTGATTGTAAGGCAGTAAATGCTTCAGAATAATTCTCTAATTCCAGTACATTTGTATCAGGGGACAACTCGCGAATATTTTGTGCAGAAGTGGAGCCTTTAACCGCTAGAACTGTCGTATCAGCCGATAAATCCTCTAGACTCTGAATAGAACTATCATTTGGGACCAATAAAGCTTGCCCTGCATCAAAATAGATATCAGAAAAGTTGACTTGTTCTTTTCTTTCTTCAGTAATTGTCATAGTCGCAATAATAGCGTCAATATTTCCGTTTTTTAATAATGGAATCCGAGTTTTCGACGTTACTTCAACGAATTCTGCGTTAGCTTCGTCTCCAGTTATTTCTTCAGTGATAGCTTTCGCTATAGCGATATCAAAACCTCTAATCTCACCAGATTTGATATCATAGAGACCAAAAAGATTAGTATCTACTTTTACACCCCACGTAATGGTCGGGTTTTCTTCTATACGTTCGGTTATGTCTACTGTTGCTGCACTTTGAGAACCACAGGCAGCAAGAAAAAAGACCGGTAGGAGTAAGAGAAGAAAAAGTGATGGCTTGTTTGATTTTTTCATCTGTAAAGTCCTCCTATAAAATTAATGGTTAATAATCTTGCTTAAGAATTGTTTTGCTCGTTCATCTTTGGGATTTTCAAAGAACGAAACGGTTTCGCGGTCTTCAAGGACTTCTCCGTCTGCCATAAAAATAACCCGGTCAGCAACTTCACGTGCAAATCCCATTTCATGGGTAACAACAATCATTGTCATGCCTTCTTTAGCTAGTTTTTTCATGACATCTAGTACATCTTCAATTGTTTCAGGATCTAGGGCACTGGTTGGCTCATCAAACAGTAAAACGCTCGGATCCATAGCTAAGCCTCTAGCAATAGCGATACGCTGCTGTTGTCCACCTGATAAATTAGAAGGGAAAGCATCTTTCTTATCTAGCATGTTCACTTTTTCTAAAAATTTCTCAGCATTTTTCTGAGCTTCTTCTTTAGATTGTTTCAATACTTTCATCGGTGCCAACATAATATTTTCTAAAACGGTTTTATGCGGATAAAGATTAAAATGTTGAAATACCATTCCAACGTTTTTACGAATTTCGTTGATATTCGTATTTTTATCATGAATATTTTGGTCTTTGATCAATAGTTCTCCTTCAGAGATTTCTTCTAAACCATTGATACAACGTAGCATGGTACTTTTACCAGAACCAGAAGGACCGATTACTACCACCACTTTACCTTGTTCAAAGGTAAGGTTGATGTTTTTTAAAGCATGAAACTCACCATAGTACTTTTCAACATTTTTAAATTCAATCATTTAGACACACTCCTTGTTTTCTATGTTTAAGTTGGTAGATTAAGAACGATGAAAGGAGTAGACCTCTTACACGCTCTTTATATAGGAATAAAATTTTGAACAATAAAAAAAAGCTTAGAACAAATAAAGAATTTTCTAATACTTACAGTAGGTAGATAGAATATTCTATTTTTTGTAAAGCACCTGTTCTTATTTGAAAAGATTCAGTATTCTTTCTTTAGATAATTGAGTTAGATAGAATGGATGAACACACTATAAATTAGCCAATATCTAAAGATATCCAGTTGTAAAATGAAACAAATGACACTAGGGTTATGGAAATGGCAATGAATGATAGATGTCTTCATAATTATGAAGAATTTCTTTGGAAAAGTAAAGATAGATGACTTTACTTTCTTGATAAAATCAACGGATAGGAAGATAGCCAATCTTTTATGCGAAAGTTTTTAACATGTGGCAACTCGAAAATTTTATCATTAAAGAAGGTTCTTTGCAAATGAATTCGATTTTTTTCAAGTTGAATAAGAAATTGTCTGTGACTATTTGGAGTTAATTTGAATCAGTGAGTGTTTCTTCATCAATACACAAGATATTTTTTTTGAAGATTGGTATAATAAAAGTAGTCTAAATTTCTGAAATAAAGGATGAAGCAAATGGAACGTGTCCACATTTATCATACAAACGATATTCATTCTCACTTTGAAAATTGGCCGAGAATTTCTGCTTATTTGCGTGAAGAGTCTAAGCGATTGGAACAAGAAAATGAAACAGTATTTTTATTTGATATTGGAGACGCCTGTGATCGAGTCCATCCTTTTACGGAAGCTACTGATGGAAAAGCCAACATCCTCTTACTAAATGAAGTAGAGTATGATGCGGTTACGATTGGAAACAACGAAGGAATTGGAAGCTCAAAAAAACAATTGAACCATTTATACGATGAAGCCAATTTCCCTGTTGTAATTTCAAACTTATATGATGATAAGACAGGGTACCCACCAGAATGGGCAAAATTATTTCATATCGTTCAAACTAAAACGGGTCATAAAATCGGTCTATTTGGATTGACGGCTCCTTTTCCCACTAGTTATAAACCGATTGGGTGGAATGTGAAAAACCCAGATGAAGTGATAGGAGATATGCTAGAACTGTTGTCTCCTTTGGTCGATTCCATTATATTACTGTCTCATCTAGGAATTGGTGAAGATAAGCGCATAGCGGAGATGTATCCGATGATTTCGATTATTATCGGATCGCATACGCATCATTTATTACCAAATGGAGAAATAATAAGAAATACGCTGCTCGCTGCAGCTGGAAAGTATGGGCAATATGTTGGCCATATTGAATTAGAAATTGACGGAAATAAAATTAAAACAGCTAAGGCAACAGTTAAAGAAACGGCAACCATGCAAGCTCCTAAAAATGAAAGGTTAGTGATTGAAAGCTATGAGAAAAAAGGGCATCAATTGTTAATGGAACAGATTATCGCTACTGTTCCAGATACTTTTTCTGTGAGCTGGCAAGGCAGTTCAGAACTTGTTACGCTAGGATTAGAAGCTCTAAAAGAATACGCGCATACTGATGCAGCGATTTTAAACGCAGGTTTGTTTATGCAGCCGTTAATTGAAGGTACAGTTACGAAAGATGCACTGCACGAAATTTTGCCACATCCGATGCGGATCTTGAGGTGTACCTTAAATGGAGAAGATCTGATTCGTATGATTTATGAAATGGAAAAAAATCGCTTGTTTTTGAGAAATTTCCCAATCAAAGGAATTGGATTTAGAGGTCAAATTTTTGGCGAAATCTGTTACAATGGAGTAACTTATGATAAAATGACCGGTGAAGTCTGTTGGTTAGATAAACCAATAGAACCCGATAAGCAGTATACGTTTGCTACAGTAGATCATTTTATGTTTATTCCATTTTTTCCTACTATTGAAATCAAAGGGAAAAATGAAGTGTTATTTCCATATTTTATTAGAAATGTTTTAGAACTCTATCTGAAAAAGCATTATCCAGCAGATAAATCAACCGAATGAATAGAGAAAGAAAGCAGGTGAACGCAATGACAAGTGAGAACGAAATTACTAAAGAACAAAAAGAAGAAACAACTCAGCCTAGAAAAGCGGTCCAAGCAAAAAAAAGACCGGCTAAACCTAGACCGAAAAAACGAGTGAAAGAAACACATCCGTTTGTGGCTGAAACAGAAGAGAAGCGGGATACAGAAGGTTTGACAGCAAATGAAATCGACAAAGAAGTAGATGAATTAATTAAACCCATTGAAGAACCCATTGTTCAACGAATTGATGCTACGACAATCACTATTGAGGGTAAGAAATTTGAAATTGTCAAAGACTACCGAGAAGCATTCGATGCAGAGCGGCTGGGCGAACGCTACAGTGAAATCTTAAATAAATATGATTACATTGTTGCGGACTGGGGATTTGAACAACTGAGATTGAAAGGTTTTTACGATAACCGTAATCGTAAAGTGCCACAAGATCAACGCATTGCAAATTTACAGGATTATTTATATGAGTACTGTAACTTTGGATGTCCTTATTTTGTTTTGCAACGAATGGATGAAAAAAAAGAACGCACAGCAACTAGTAAACCCAAAAGACGCAGAACACAAAAAAGTAAAAGTCCTACAAATGATAAAGTAGTCAAAAAAGATCAATCAAAAAATACTGTTCCAAAACAAACCAATACTTTTAATACGAAAAAATCATCGGATAGAATGAGAGCGAAAAAAGAGTTTGTTAAAAAAGAAATTTCACCAATTGAAAAATCGATTGAAAAAACAGTTTCAAAAGAAACAGTAGAAACTGTAAAAGATGCTAAAGGGAAACGTCAATACAGCATCCGTCGTAAAGTAGTTCCGAAATAAACTAATGAGAATAAAGGTTGTGTCAGGTAAATGAAGTACAAAGGATATTTAATTGATTTAGACGGTACAATGTATCGAGGAAAAGAACCGATTCCAGCAGCTTCACGGTTCATAAAAAGACTGCAAGAAAATAAGATTCCCTATTTATTTGTTACCAATAATTCGTCTAAAACACAAAAAGAAGTAGCCGATAATTTGATTCAAAATTTTGGTGTTCAGACGTCTGAAAAAGAAGTGTACACTAGTTCACTTGCAACAGCCGATTATCTGACTTCATTAGGTGGCGGGAAAAAGGTCTATATTATAGGAGAAACAGGTATCAGAGATGCTTTGAGAAATGCAGGTTTCATTGAAGATGAAGAGAATCCAGATTATGTAGTTGTGGGAATCGACCGACAAGTTACCTATCAAGACTTTGAAACTGCTACCTTGGCTATTCATAAAGGCGCTCGCTTTATTGCAACCAATAAAGATACCAATTTGCCGAGTGATAAAGGAATGGTTCCTGGTGCAGGGTCATTAGTGGCATTATTGATAGCTGCTACTAGAGTTCAACCTACTTTTATCGGCAAACCGGAAGCTATCATCATGGAAGAAGCGATTAAAACGATTGGCTTAACAAAAGAAGAGGTCATTATGGTAGGCGATAATTATGAAACCGACATTTTAGCAGGAATTAACAATGATGTGGATACGCTGTTAGTATTGACCGGTTTTACATCTCTTAAAGATTTAGAACTTGTAGAAGAACAACCAACTTATCTATTGAACTCTTTGGATGAGTGGGTGTTCTAGTGAAAGAAAAAGTGCTCCATTTTATAGGCTTGAGTTGCCTGTTTTTGTTTATTTTATCGTTTTCGATTGCACTGACAATCAACTTAACTCCCTTATATAGTTTCGATATTGATTACTTAGGAATTTCTGAGAATGTAGGGTTGTCTAAAGCTACATTGATGGAGAATTATCGTGTGTTACTAAACTACCTTAATTTTCCATGGGTAGCTGAATTGAATTTTCCAAACTTCCCGAGTTCTGAAAGCGGCTTGTTTCACTTTTACGAAGTTAGACGTTTGTTTACTCTGGACTATGTCATAGCATTTGTTACTGCTATTGGATCATTTTTCTATATTCGTTACATCAAGAAAAATCAACTTTTTTGGAAATTGGTCCGCCCATTCCAAGTAGGGATTGGGGTTCCGTTTGTTGTATTGTTTATGATCGCTGTTAGTTTTGATCAATTATTTGTGGCCTTTCATAAATTGTTTTTTAATAATGATGCTTGGCTATTCAATCCGTCTACGGATCCCATTATTTTAGCATTGCCAGAAACGTTCTTTATGCATTGTTTTATTCTAGCGTTTGTATTGATTGAAATTCAAATCGTATTTGGCTACTTTTACACTAAAAAAAAGGCTTTTAATTAAAAAGAACGCACTGACAAAAAAATGTCAGTGCGTTCTTTTTTGATAACCATAAAATTATTTGGTAATGTCACTTTTTGATGGATGAGCGTGTGCTAGTCGACTAGCAGCGGCAGCAGCGATAGCGCCAACGATATCATCTAAGAAAGTGTGTACTTCATCATCGTCATGACTATTTAATTTGCCTAAAATACCTGGCTTGATTTTGTCAATATATCCGTAGTTTGTAAAACCAATTGAACCATAGACATTCACAATAGAAAGAGCCATGATTTCATCAATTCCATAAAGACCCTCATCATCAACAATAATATCAAGCAAAGGGTTCATTAATTGTTTGTTTTCTGCCAAGATATCCAATTGAATACCTGTAAGAATGGTATTTTGCACTTCTCTTTTTCTAATTACAGCTTTTACGTTTTCCAAACACAATTCAAGTGTTAAGTCATCAATATACGATTGTTGTAAAAACATGACTAGTTCGGCAATATCTTCTAACTGCACGCCACGTTGTTCTAATAATTCTAATGATTTTTGATGTAATTCATTGGTATCTTTTACCATTTGTATCCCTCCGTTTTAAGTATAGCTTCATTATACTAGAAAGTAGATTAAATGACTTCTAATAACCATTAACACGTAAACCGTTACGTCTGGCCAAACTGAATTAAAAAAGACTTGTACTGTGCATAGGTTGTACTCGTTCATCTGGATTAATGTAACTCATAGCATTATTGATTGCAGTCGGCGCTTCTCCAAATCCGGTAGCAATCAATTTGATTTTCCCTTCATAAGTACAGATATCACCGGCCGCATAAATACCAGGAACAGTCGTTTCCATTTTAGTATTTACGGGAATTTCATTTCGTTTAACCTCAAACCCCCAATTTTTCATTGGTCCAATGGAAGAGGTAAACCCGTAGTTAATTAAAAAATTGTCAATTTCAAGTTCTTTTTCACTTTCTCCTCTGACTTCTTTTAATTGGATAGATTTAATATGAGGGTGGTTTCCTTTGAGAGCAACTGGAATATAAGGAGTGATAACTTCAACACTCGATTGATTTAGCAAAGAAACACTGTGCTCCAATGCTCTGAATTTATTTCTTCTATGAATGAGGTACACTTTCTTAGCAATGGGTTCAAGAGCTAACGCCCAGTCTACGGCAGAATCACCACCGCCGCAAATGGCAACAGTTCGATTTTTGAATTGTTCAATGTTATTAACATAGTAATGCAGTGTTTTTCCTTCATAGTCATCCGCATGCTCTAACTCTAATCTGCGTGGTTGGAAAGCGCCATTTCCAGCTGTTATGATAATCGCTTTTGAATAATGGACGGCTTTTGTAGTTGTCAGTTCAAAGATGCCACTATCATTTTTAACGACATTAATCACTTCTTCTTCCAAACAAATCGTCGGATCAAAACGTGAGATTTGAACGGAAAGGTTATCAATCAATTCTTGTCCTTTAACGACAGGAAGCGCCGCTATATCATAAATATCTTTTTCAGGGTATAACATGCTTAATTGACCGCCTAATTGAGGCAAGCTTTCAATTATTTTAACTTTTGCATTTCGCATACCGCCATAAAAAGCAGCAAACATGCCAACAGGACCTCCACCGATAATCGTAATGTCAAAAATGTCTTTAGTAGTCAAAATTCAATTCCTCCCATGATACAAAATTTTTCATTTGAAATAATTTGCCGTCGTTCACCTTGGAAACACCTAACTTTAGATGCAAATAAAAATAGTCCTTTAAATGCTAGTCTCTTTCAAGACAGCTAAAAGGACTAATAAACGCGGCATTGAAAATTAAAGCAGTGAAAAGTGAGTCAATACAGCTTTTGTTACAAAAGCGATTAGAATACCCGTAAGAATACCAAAAAAAACTTCAATGGGCTTATGACCAAGGTATTCTTTTAAATGCCGTTCTTTTTGTCCGTCAACAAGAGCTGCGGATTCATGAGAAAGCTTGACCACTTTTTTACGTAATAGCTGAAAATCAATGATTAATTGATTCAATAAAATACCTTGTTCGCCACTTTGTCTGCGTACACCCATAGAATCAAACATAACGATAACGCCAAAAGTACTTGCGATAGCTACAAAAGGAGAAGCAACACCATATTGTAAAGCTAAAGCAGTAATAAGGGCAGATACAGCAGCCGAATGTGAGCTAGGCATTCCACCCGTTGAAGTAGCCAATGCCCAAGTTGTTTTTCTTTGGAGTAGAAAGGCTACTGGGATTTTAATGAATTGTGCAAATATAATAGCTGTAAAAGCCGCTATAAGCGGAAAGTTTGTTAAAATAAGCATCGTGTACCATCCTTTTAAAAAAATACTATTCTTTTTCTATCATACCATGAAACGAACTTTTCTTTGATAAAAAAGTGTTTGGAAAAGTTAAAAAAGAAGAGCTAAGCCATTGTTTTTTAATTCCCTTGATAAAAACGACTAAAAAAAATAGCAATACAAGTAAGAATTCGGTATGATAGAGAAGTAAATATAAAATAGGAGGACGATAAAATGTCTGAATTTCCACAATTATCTAACGAAGTAGCAAGCAACGAAACGGTTGCTACCATTAAAACGACTATGGGAGATTTAAAAATTAAATTGTTCCCTGAAGTGGCACCTAAAACTGTAGAAAACTTTGTTAAGTTAGCAGAAAGCGGCTACTACAATGGCATCATTTTCCACCGTGTTATTCCTGATTTCATGATTCAAGGTGGAGACCCAACCGGAACAGGTATGGGCGGAGAAAGTATTTGGGGAAATTCTTTTGAAGATGAATTCTCAGATAAAGCATTTAACCTTAAAGGTGCTCTTTCAATGGCTAATGCTGGTCCAAATACAAATGGAAGCCAATTCTTTATCGTATCAGCTTCTCAAACACCGGCAAATATGATCAGTCAACTTGAAGCTGCTGGATATGCTTCTGAAGTTGTTGAAGCATACAAAACAAACGGTGGAACACCTTGGTTAGACAACCGTCATACTGTATTTGGTCATGTGATTGAAGGAATGGACGTTGTAGAAAGCATCCAAAATGTTAAACGCGGACCTCAAGACAAACCTGTAAACGATATTGTTATTGAAAGTATCGTCTTAGGTTAATAAAAAAGAATAAGCTAGAACAAATGTCGTTAGCTTATTAATAAAAAATGATGATTGAGTTCTCTCAGTCATCATTTTTTTATTGGGTAATTAGCCAACCGGATTGTCAAAAGCATATTTTATGCGTTTTAAACTTTCTATAACCATTGCATGAGGAGCAGCGAAATTTAAACGCATAAACTGATTTCCGGCAGGACCATAATCAGAACCGGCATTTAAACCGATTTTACCAACTTGTGCAAAATGATTGGTCAGTTGATCAACAGGAAGGTCTAGAGACGAGCAATCGAACCAGAACAGATAAGTTCCTTGTGGTTTCATATAAGGAACATCAGGCAATTCAGTATCAAAAAAAGCACAAATGGTTTCTAAATTAACGTTTAAATAAGCTAAAAGTTCTTCTAACCAAGGTCCGCCTGACGCAAAAGCAGCTTCCGTAGCAGCATAGCCAAATGTATTGATGCTGTTTTGTTCGGTCTTTGCTTGTGCTTGTATCAATGCATTTCGCAAAGTTTCGTTCTGTACGAAAATCATAGAGTTTTTAATGCCTGCTAAATTAAATGTTTTGGTAGCTGCAGTGAGAGTGATGACGAATTCTTTGTACTGTTCATTGATGCTCGCAACGGAAACAAAGTCTTCAGGCTGATAGACTAAATCGCCATGTATTTCATCGCTACATAAAAGGACCTGATATTTTTGGCAAAGATTGGCTAACTGGCTGAGTTCTTGCTTTGTCCAAACGCGCCCGCCAGGATTTTGCGGGTTACTTAATAGAACTAATTTTACTCTTTCTTGTTTGAATTGCTGTTCCATAATGGTAAAATCCATTTTAAATAAACCCTCTTCAATAGTTAAAGGAGACCGAATTACTCGTCGGTTATTTAGGGTTACCATTTGCTCGAAAGGTGTGTAGACGGGGTCATGAATAAGCACTGCATCTTGTTCTTTTGTGAACGTTTGGATCAATAAAGCGATACTTGGAACAACTCCAGGGGAAAATAAAATATCATGAGCGGTTAATTGCAAATGATGGCGATCTTTTTGCCAGTCTATAATGGCCTGGTAAAGTGAGTCAGGAGGATAAGCGTAACCTAAAATACGGTGGTCCACTAATTTTTTTAGCACATCTAAAATTATCGGTGCGTTGGCAAAGTCCATATCAGCTACCCACATAGGTAGAATATCGCCTTCACCAAATAATTTTTTTGAATAACCCCATTTAATGCTATTTTGTCCATTTCGATCAATGAGTTCATCAAAATTTAGGTTCATATACCAATTCCTCCAGTCAAAAGATAGTCATAATCGTTTCATTAATTATACTAGTAAACAGTATAGATATCTAATTCTCGCTAATGATGATAAAAAAATTGAAGTAACGTTAAAATGAAAACGTATTCCGAATATGTTTCATTGTTATTTGTGCTAAAATAAAACTAACACAAAAATACTTAAGAAATGGGTAAGCGAGGAGATAGTATGAATTATAAAATTGGCATGGTCATTAAAGGCAAAATTACTGGAATTCAACCTTATGGTGCTTTTGTTTCTCTTGATGAAGAAACACAAGGGCTTATCCATATCTCAGAATGCAAGCATGGTTTTGTTAAAGACTTAAGTGAAGTACTAGCAGTGGGAAATGAAATTGAAGTGATGGTACTAGATATTGATGAATACACAAAAAAAATCAGCTTATCACTAAGAGCATTAGAAGAAAGTGCAACATTTCAATATCACCCTAAGAAGAGACGACAGCATCATGAAAAAGTCGGAAAGTTAGGCTTTAGTACAATAAAAGAGGCAATCCCCAAATGGATCGAAGAAGCAAAAGAAGATGAAAAAAATAGAATGATGTTTTAAAAAAGAAAATTAACCTACTATACACAAAACAAATGCGCTTAAAACTATACCAGAGGTGTAAACTAATGACAGAAAAAAGATTGGTAGCTGGGACGATAATGGCAAAAGGACCAGAGGGAAAATATGTTTTTTTGGTAAAAAAAGAAACTGAAATGGATTTTTTCACTACCACTGAAATCAATGACACTAAAACAGGTTTAGCAAGTATAATAGATAAATTAAAAACAATCTTACCAATCGAAGCATCTGATTTAAAACTATATGAACTGACAAATGCAGTAGTGAGTGATAACCGGATCCCGTTATTTGTTTTTGAATTTCTAGATGTTGAAGTTGATCATAGACTGCTAACTGAAAACAATGATAATTCTTTATCTTGGCTGCATTCTGATGAATTAACAAAAACGTTAGAAAAATGGGAAATTTCAGGGGTACCACAATTTAAATAAAATCTTTCTTTAACGGCATTTCTTGAATAAGAAATGCCGTTTTTGCTTGCTTTTTTCTATTAAAACAACTAAAGTTAACTAGTATGAAGATAGCTTTTTTATTCTTTAAAACAATTAATTGGAGGGGTTTACGTGGGTCATATTAAATTTGATTATTCAAATGTTGAGAAATTTGTACAACCACATGAAATTACGAACTTACAACAACAGGTCACAACTGCTGATGAAATGTTACGTAAAGGGACTGGAGCAGGTAATGAATACCTAGGTTGGATCGATTTACCAACAAATTATGATAAAGAAGAATTTGCTCGTATCAAAGAAGCAGCTAAGAAAATCCAAAACGATTCAGAAGTTCTTGTTGTTATTGGAATTGGAGGATCTTATTTAGGTTCAAAAGCTGCAATTGATTTCTTAAATCATTCTTTTGTTAATTTACTTGATAAAGAAACTCGTAAAGCTCCACAAGTTCTTTTTGCTGGAAATAGCATTAGTTCAAGTTATTTGTATAATTTGATTGAAGCAATCGGAGACCGTGATTTCTCAGTAAATATTATTTCTAAATCTGGTACAACAACTGAACCGGCTATTGCGTTTAGAGTATTTAAAGAATTATTAGAAAAGAAATATGGTGCGGAAGAAGCTAAATCACGTATTTATGCTACTACAGATAAAGAACGCGGAGCTTTAAAACAAGAAGCAAATGCACAAGGCTATGAATCATTCATCATTCCTGATGATGTTGGCGGACGTTTCTCTGTATTGACAGCAGTAGGTTTATTGCCGATTGCAGCAAGTGGAGCAGACATTGATCAATTGATGAAAGGTGCAGCAGATGCATCAGTTGCATTTTCAAGTGATAAAATCGAAGAAAATGCTGCTTATCAATATGCAGTATTACGTAATGTTTTCTATCGTAAAGGAAAAACAACGGAAATTTTAGTAAACTACGAACCGTCATTGCAATACTTCTCTGAATGGTGGAAACAATTAGCTGGAGAATCAGAAGGAAAAGACCAAAAAGGGATCTACCCTTCAAGTGTAAACTTCTCAACTGACCTTCACTCAATGGGACAATACATCCAAGAAGGACAACGTAACATCTTTGAAACGGTTATTAAAGTAGATAAACCAAAATTTGATATTGCTATTCCTTCTACTGAAGAAGATCTAGATGGCTTAGGTTATTTAGAAGGAAAAGGTATCGACTACGTAAATACGAAAGCATTCCAAGGAACTTTATTGGCTCATACTGATGGAGATGTACCTAACCTAATCGTAACAATTCCTCAACAAGATGCTTACACATTAGGTTACATGATGTACTTCTTCGAAATCGCAATCGGTGTATCTGGTTACTTAAATGGTGTTAACCCATTTGACCAACCAGGTGTTGAAGCTTACAAGAAAAATATGTTCGCTTTACTAGGAAAACCAGGATTTGAAGAATTAGCTAAAGAATTAAACGCACGTCTATAATCAATCGAGAATAAAGTAACAACTATAAAAAAACATCTTAGACACTTTTGTCTAGGATGTTTTTTTATAGTTAGGCTTAAATAATAAGAAGCTAATTGTTAAATCTTTGTCGCTGGATTAGCAGTTAGAGATTGGAGTCTAATAGTAAAATTCTAAAAGAGAATCAAGGTAGGAGTTAAAATAACAGTGTTAAAGCAAAAATCAGTTAAAATACAACTAAAAAAGGATCGATAATCCTGACATTAGTGATGCTTCTAAAGAGTAAATCTCTAATGAAGATTAAATATTCCGAAATACAAAGTTTATAATCTTTTTAGCCAATTTATACTAAATCATAATAAACTTCAGGTTTTAGGTGTCAATTAGTATTGAATGATAAACAACTTTTGTAGTAAAGTATGCTAATAACTAAAAATTGTCTTCTATTATGGTATTCAACTATCTATATAGAAGAAAGGAGTAAAACATGAGTGATATTTTTGCGCTTCACCAAGCAAAACCTAAAGATGTTAAAATGATTGATGCATTACTTAGAGAAACGGCACTATGGTTAAAAGCTAAAGGTTCGCTACAATGGAATGGAATATTAGATGGTAAAGATAATCATGATACAGCAAGTGCAATTGATAGAGGAGAAGTATTCTATGGAACACTGAATAATGAATTAGCTGGGATGTTTATATTATGGGACAATCAAAGTGAGTGGGATACTGCTTTATGGGGAGAAAATACAAGTGGTGACTTTTACTATCTTCATCGTTTAAATATAAAAAGAGATAAAGCTGGAAAAGGAATTTCACATTTGATGATCAATGCAGCAAAAGAGTACGCTGAAAGCGAACATAAAAAGGGTATCCGGTTAGATTGCATTGCCAGTAATGTTTTTTTAAACCAGTTATATCTTAAAGAGAAATTTGAATTCATCAAGTGTAAAGAAGATTTTAACGCTGGAGAACAAATAAGTGACTTTAATTTGTATCAATATAACTTAAACTGAATTTTCGAAAAACGAACGATTATATAAAATGTATTTTTATAGATCGTTCATTTTGTTTGTTTCATTTAGAAGTAATACAGATTAAAATGCAACAAAATGATAAATTATACGCTTTTGAAAAAAAAGTAAAAAAAACAATATCTTTTTATTGACCAGTCGTAAAAAACTTGTTATAGTAATTGATGTCGCTAAGAGAAATAAGTGATAGACCTAATAGTTGTCGAAAAATTATTGTAAAAATAATGTTGACAAAGCGTAATAAAATATGTTAATCTATTTAAGTCCTCATGAGTTACACGAGCTGACAAATGGATAAATATTCAATTAAAAAAATATTTATCAAAAACTTGTTGACAAGTTAAAAACCAACTGCTATAATTTAGAAGTTGTCAAGAACTGACACAGCAAGCTTTAGACCTTTGAAAACTAAACAAAGTAAGACGAACCAAATGTGAGGGTGACTCAGCAGTGCTGAGTCAACAGTAACAAAATAGTGAATAATTATTCGCTAGCAATTCAATAATGAGCTTCAAGCATCATTTTATATGAGAGTTTGATCCTGGCTCAGGACGAACGCTGGCGGCATGCCTAATACATGCAAGTCGAACGCTTTAACTTCACCGGGTGCTTGCACCCATAGAAGTTAAGGAGTGGCGGACGGGTGAGTAACACGTGGGTAACCTGCCCATAAGAGGGGGATAACATTCGGAAACGGATGCTAATACCGCATATTTCTAATCGTCTCCTGACGAATGGAAGAAAGGTGGCTTCGGCTACCGCTTATGGATGGACCCGCGGCGTATTAGCTAGTTGGTGAGGTAATGGCTCACCAAGGCGATGATACGTAGCCGACCTGAGAGGGTGATCGGCCACACTGGGACTGAGACACGGCCCAGACTCCTACGGGAGGCAGCAGTAGGGAATCTTCCGCAATGGACGAAAGTCTGACGGAGCAATGCCGCGTGAGTGAAGAAGGTTTTCGGATCGTAAAACTCTGTTGTTAGAGAAGAACAAGGATGAGAGTAACTGCTCATCCCCTGACGGTATCTAACCAGAAAGCCACGGCTAACTACGTGCCAGCAGCCGCGGTAATACGTAGGTGGCAAGCGTTGTCCGGATTTATTGGGCGTAAAGCGAGCGCAGGCGGTTCTTTAAGTCTGATGTGAAAGCCCCCGGCTCAACCGGGGAGGGTCATTGGAAACTGGAGAACTTGAGTGCAGAAGAGGAGAGTGGAATTCCACGTGTAGCGGTGAAATGCGTAGATATGTGGAGGAACACCAGTGGCGAAGGCGACTCTCTGGTCTGTAACTGACGCTGAGGCTCGAAAGCGTGGGGAGCAAACAGGATTAGATACCCTGGTAGTCCACGCCGTAAACGATGAGTGCTAAGTGTTGGAGGGTTTCCGCCCTTCAGTGCTGCAGCTAACGCATTAAGCACTCCGCCTGGGGAGTACGACCGCAAGGTTGAAACTCAAAGGAATTGACGGGGACCCGCACAAGCGGTGGAGCATGTGGTTTAATTCGAAGCAACGCGAAGAACCTTACCAGGTCTTGACATCCTTTGACAATCCTAGAGATAGGACTTTCCCTTCGGGGACAAAGTGACAGGTGGTGCATGGTTGTCGTCAGCTCGTGTCGTGAGATGTTGGGTTAAGTCCCGCAACGAGCGCAACCCCTATTATTAGTTGCCAGCATTCAGTTGGGCACTCTAGTGAGACTGCCGGTGATAAACCGGAGGAAGGTGGGGATGACGTCAAATCATCATGCCCCTTATGACCTGGGCTACACACGTGCTACAATGGATGGTACAACGAGTCGCAAGGTCGCGAGGCCAAGCTAATCTCTTAAAGCCATTCTCAGTTCGGATTGCAGGCTGCAACTCGCCTGCATGAAGCCGGAATCGCTAGTAATCGCGGATCAGCACGCCGCGGTGAATACGTTCCCGGGTCTTGTACACACCGCCCGTCACACCACGAGAGTTTGTAACACCCGAAGTCGGTGAGGTAACCCTTTTGGGAGCCAGCCGCCTAAGGTGGGACAGATAATTGGGGTGAAGTCGTAACAAGGTAGCCGTATCGGAAGGTGCGGCTGGATCACCTCCTTTCTAAGGAAACTAACGGAAACCCACACATTCGTACTTACTTTGTTTAGTTTTGAGAGGTCTAATCTTCTCAATCTTTTAAATCGTAACACCTTGTTCTTTGAAAACTGGATAAAGTTAAAAATTGTAATTCAAGTAAGAAACCAGAAACACACCGAAAATTTTTAAAAGTAAGTTTTTAAGGTTCTCATCGAAAGATGAGTATTGAAAATTAACGATTAACCATAGGTTAAGTTAATAAGGGCGCACGGTGAATGCCTTGGCACTAGGAGCCGATGAAGGACGGGACTAACGCCGATATGCTTTGGGGAGCTGTAAGTGAGCTTTGATCCAAAGATTTCCGAATGGGGGAACCCAGCATCTTTTATAGGATGTTACTGCTGACTGAATACATAGGTCAGTAGAGGTAGACGCAGAGAACTGAAACATCTAAGTACCTGCAGGAAGAGAAAGAAAAATCGATTCCCTGAGTAGCGGCGAGCGAAACGGGAATAGCCCAAACCAGAAAGCTTGCTTTCTGGGGTTGTAGGACTGAACACATAGAGTCATAAATGATTTTGGTAGGAGAAGCGACCTGGAAAGGTCTGCCGAAGAAGGTAAAAGCCCTGTATCCGAAACCAAATTCACTCTGATCAGTATCCTGAGTACGGCGGAACACGAGAAATTCCGTCGGAATCCGGGAGGACCATCTCCCAAGGCTAAATACTCCCTAGTGACCGATAGTGAACCAGTACCGTGAGGGAAAGGTGAAAAGAACCTCGGAAGAGGAGTGAAATAGCCCCTGAAACCGTGTGCCTACAAATAGTTAAAGCCCGTTAATGGGTGATAGCGTGCCTTTTGTAGAATGAACCGGCGAGTTACGATCCCATGCGAGGTTAAGTTGATGAGACGGAGCCGCAGCGAAAGCGAGTCTGAATAGGGCGAATGAGTATGTGGTCGTAGACCCGAAACCAAGTGATCTACCCATGTCCAGGTTGAAGGTGCGGTAATACGCACTGGAGGACCGAACCCACGTATGTTGAAAAATGCGGGGATGAGGTGTGGGTAGCGGAGAAATTCCAATCGAACTTGGAGATAGCTGGTTCTCTCCGAAATAGCTTTAGGGCTAGCCTCGGAATTAGAATCATGGAGGTAGAGCAACTGTTTGGACTAGGGGCCCTTCTCGGGTTACCGAATTCAGATAAACTCCGAATGCCATTGATTTATATCCGGGAGTCAGACTGCGAGTGATAAGATCCGTAGTCGAAAGGGAAACAGCCCAGACCACCAGCTAAGGTCCCAAAGTTTATGTTAAGTGGAAAAGGATGTGGAGTTGCTTAGACAACTAGGATGTTGGCTCAGAAGCAGCCATCATTTAAAGAGTGCGTAATAGCTCACTAGTCGAGTGACCCTGCGCCGAAAATTTACCGGGGCTAAACATAACACCGAAGCTGTGGATAGAACCATTGGTTCTATGGTAGGAGAGCGTTCTAAGGGCGTTGAAGCTAGATCGTGAGGACTAGTGGAGCGCTTAGAAGTGAGAATGCCGGTATGAGTAGCGAAAGACGGGTGAGAATCCCGTCCACCGAATGACTAAGGTTTCCTGGGGAAGGCTCGTCCTCCCAGGGTTAGTCGGGACCTAAGTCGAGGCCGAATGGCGTAGACGATGGACAACAGGTTGAGATTCCTGTACCAGTTTGTTTTGTTTGAACAATGGAGGGACACAGTAGGCTAAGGAATACGCGCTGTTGGATATGCGCGTCCAAGCAACAAGTTTTGAAGTGAGTCAAATGCTTGCTTCTTTAAGAACAAGTTGTGATGGGGAGGGAAATTAAGTACCGAAGTTCCCGATGTCACACTGTCAAGAAAAGCTTCTAGTTAGAAACAAACTGCCCGTACCGCAAACCGACACAGGTAGTCGAGGAGAGAATCCTAAGGTGTGCGAGAGAACTCTCGTTAAGGAACTCGGCAAAATGACCCCGTAACTTCGGGAGAAGGGGTGCTGACCAATTGGTCAGCCGCAGTGAATAGGCCCAGGCGACTGTTTATCAAAAACACAGGTCTCTGCAAAATCGTAAGATGACGTATAGGGGCTGACGCCTGCCCGGTGCTGGAAGGTTAAGAGGATGGGTTAGCTCTCGGGCGAAGCTCAGAATTGAAGCCCCAGTAAACGGCGGCCGTAACTATAACGGTCCTAAGGTAGCGAAATTCCTTGTCGGGTAAGTTCCGACCCGCACGAAAGGCGTAACGATCTGGGCACTGTCTCAACGAGAGACTCGGTGAAATTATAGTACCTGTGAAGATGCAGGTTACCCGCGACAGGACGGAAAGACCCCATGGAGCTTTACTGCAGTTTGATATTGAGTGTTTGTACAGCTTGTACAGGATAGGTAGGAGCCAATGAAGCCAGGACGCCAGTCTTGGTGGAGGCGTTGGTGGGATACTACCCTTGCTGTATGACCACTCTAACCCACAGCCCTTATCGGGCTGGGAGACAGTGTCTGACGGGCAGTTTGACTGGGGCGGTCGCCTCCTAAAGTGTAACGGAGGCGCCCAAAGGTTCCCTCAGAATGGTTGGAAATCATTCGCAGAGTGTAAAGGCATAAGGGAGCTTGACTGCGAGACCTACAAGTCGAGCAGGGACGAAAGTCGGGCTTAGTGATCCGGTGGTTCCGCATGGAAGGGCCATCGCTCAACGGATAAAAGCTACCCTGGGGATAACAGGCTTATCTCCCCCAAGAGTCCACATCGACGGGGAGGTTTGGCACCTCGATGTCGGCTCATCGCATCCTGGGGCTGTAGTCGGTCCCAAGGGTTGGGCTGTTCGCCCATTAAAGCGGTACGCGAGCTGGGTTCAGAACGTCGTGAGACAGTTCGGTCCCTATCCGTCGCGGGCGTAGGAAATTTGAGAGGAGCTGTCCTTAGTACGAGAGGACCGGGATGGACACACCTCTGGTGTACCAGTTGTTCTGCCAAGGGCATTGCTGGGTAGCTATGTGTGGACGGGATAAACGCTGAAAGCATCTAAGCGTGAAGCCCCCCTCAAGATGAGATTTCCCATCACGTAAGTGAGTAAGACCCCTGAGAGATGATCAGGTAGATAGGTTGGAAGTGGAAGTCTAGCGATAGATGGAGCGGACCAATACTAATCGGTCGAGGACTTAACCAAATTTTTTAAACGGTGTAAGATGGTTTCAGAACGAAAAATGATTTTTAACTTATCCAGTTTTGAGAGAACAACGTTCTCTTGATTGAAATTGTGTGGTGATGATGGCAAGAAGGTCACACCTGTTCCCATGCCGAACACAGAAGTTAAGCTTCTTAGCGCCGATGGTAGTGAAGGGTTTCCCTTTGTGAGAGTAGGACGTTGCCACGCACATTCAATTATTTTTCTCATATGGAGGTTTAGCTCAGCTGGGAGAGCATCTGCCTTACAAGCAGAGGGTCGGCGGTTCGATCCCGTCAACCTCCACCATGAGTCATTAGCTCAGTTGGTAGAGCATCTGACTTTTAATCAGAGGGTCGCAGGTTCGAATCCTGCATGACTCATAACTAATCATTCAACCATGTTTAGTTATGCCATACTTTTTGCGGGTGTGGCGGAATTGGCAGACGCACTAGATTTAGGATCTAGCGTTGAAAGACGTGGGGGTTCAAGTCCCTTCACCCGCACCATTTTTTATTTGAATGATTAGTGAAGTACCACTTTAGCCGGCTTAGCTCAGTTGGTAGAGCATCTGATTTGTAATCAGAGGGTCGAGGGTTCAACTCCTTTAGCCGGCATTTTTTGCGAAAGTAGTTCAGTGGTAGAACATCACCTTGCCAAGGTGGGGGTCGCGGGTTCGAATCCCGTCTTTCGCTTACTAGGTTGACTAGTAAGCTCATTCGCAAGAATGAAAACTGTTCTAAAGCCGGGGTGGCGGAACAGGTAGACGCACAGGACTTAAAATCCTGCGGTGAGTGATCACCGTGCCGGTTCGATTCCGGCCCTCGGCACCATTTGCACCCATAGCTCAATTGGATAGAGTACTTGACTACGAATCAAGGGGTTAGAGGTTCAAGTCCTCTTGGGTGCATTTCTTTTGAAAGAAAGAATAAAACCTTATTTAACGGGAAGTAGCTCAGCTTGGTAGAGCACTTGGTTTGGGACCAAGGGGTCGCAGGTTCGAATCCTGTCTTCCCGATTTAAAAATTAGGGGCCTTAGCTCAGCTGGGAGAGCGCCTGCCTTGCACGCAGGAGGTCAGCGGTTCGATCCCGCTAGGCTCCACTTTTTTTAAAATTATTACTTTTATTATGGCGGTGTAGCTCAGCTGGCTAGAGCGTCCGGTTCATACCCGGGAGGTCGGGGGTTCGATCCCCTTCGCCGCTATTATTATTATTTAAAAGATCTTGGACCTTTAGCTCAGTTGGTTAGAGCAGACGGCTCATAACCGTCCGGTCGTAGGTTCGAGTCCTACAAGGTCCATTAATCAGTTAAGATTAAAGTACCCTTGTATCATAATGGAGGATTACCCAAGTCCGGCTGAAGGGAACGGTCTTGAAAACCGTCAGGTGTGTAAAAGCACGCAAGAGTTCGAATCTCTTATCCTCCTTTTTTTTAAAGCTTCATTAATATTATCGCGGGGTGGAGCAGTTGGCAGCTCGTCGGGCTCATAACCCGAAGGTCACAGGTTCAAGTCCTGTCCCCGCAATTTATCTTTTTTAAAAGATAGTTTTTAAATGTAAAAAAGGTCTCGTGGTGTAGGGGTTAACATGTCTGCCTGTCACGCAGAAGATCGCGGGTTCGATTCCCGTCGAGACCGTTTTTGCGAGTGTAGTTTAGTGGTAAAACCACAGCCTTCCAAGCTGTTGATGCGAGTTCGATTCTCGTCACTCGCTTTTTTTATGGGCCTATAGCTCAGCTGGTTAGAGCGCACGCCTGATAAGCGTGAGGTCGATGGTTCGAGTCCATTTAGGCCCATTGAATAAATTAATACTTATTTTTTAGTTATTGGGGAAGTACTCAAGTGGCTGAAGAGGCGCCCCTGCTAAGGGTGTAGGTCGTTAACGCGGCGCGAGGGTTCAAATCCCTCCTTCTCCGTATTATATTTTTTTGTAATTTTATAGGCCCGTTGGTCAAGCGGTTAAGACACCGCCCTTTCACGGCGGTATCACGGGTTCGATTCCCGTACGGGTCATAAACATTTTTGTTTAATTTAATACAGTATCATCTTATCAGTCTTATGGAGGATTACCCAAGTCCGGCTGAAGGGAACGGTCTTGAAAACCGTCAGGTGTGTAAAAGCACGCAAGAGTTCGAATCTCTTATCCTCCTTTTTTTAAATGTTTCATTAATATTATCGCGGGGTGGAGCAGTTGGCAGCTCGTCGGGCTCATAACCCGAAGGTCACAGGTTCAAGTCCTGTCCCCGCAATTTATCTTTTTTTTTAAAGATAGTTTTTAAATGCAAAAAAGGTCTCGTGGTGTAGGGGTTAACATGTCTGCCTGTCACGCAGAAGATCGCGGGTTCGATTCCCGTCGAGACCGTTTAATTAAATATTTGGCCCGGTAGCTCAGTTGGTAGAGCACTTGATTGAAGCTCAAGGTGTCGGCAGTTCGATTCTGTCCCGGGCCATTTCTTGTAATGCGGGTGTAGTTTAGTGGTAAAACCACAGCCTTCCAAGCTGTTGATGCGAGTTCGATTCTCGTCACCCGCTTTTTTTTTTGGGCCTATAGCTCAGCTGGTTAGAGCGCACGCCTGATAAGCGTGAGGTCGATGGTTCGAGTCCATTTAGGCCCATTGCACTATTTAAAATAATGGCCCGTTGGTCAAGCGGTTAAGACACCGCCCTTTCACGGCGGTATCACGGGTTCGATTCCCGTACGGGTCATAAAATAAACAAAAAAAAGGATTGGAGATTTTCTCTCCGATCCTTTTTTTTGTTTTATCATGGATGCTGCAGTAAGGAAGTGAATCGAAACATCACTACCTATAGTTTATACAAGTGAAAATCCTCCCTTTGAATGTGGTGTCGTAACTTTATTCTAACGGAGATTTTCGCTTGTTTTAATTTTTTGTCATTTTCTATAAAAATAGTGCTGGCGACTTTTAGTCACCAACACTAACTATTATAGAACCTCTAAACGTCACTACCTTTATTTTATATTTAATTTGTATGAATGAATAGAATAACACTAAAGGATATAAAAAAGGCAACTGAATATAACTGTAAAGCTCTTTGTTTAAGTTTCTTAGCAATCAACTCTTCTTTAGAAAAGAGATACTGAATAAGTTTGATGGCAAAAGGTAAAGTAAATAGGATAATAAAGGTTGTTCCTTTGAAAGTAGGAATATAGAAGATAAAACTTATTAGGTAAATGAGTAGTAATAAACCTAATAAAAAACGGTTGAATTTTTTTGTATCTAAAAAAGTAGTATTTGTCTGTTGATCAGTCAATTGTACATTGATCATTGGATAGTTTAGTTGTATTTTCCCTAACTCTACTAAGAATACAACTAGAATTAAAGGAATACTCCAATAAAAGAGGGTAGTCGGAATGAAATTTGCTTGGACATAAAAACTTAAGTAAGTTAGTATACCGCCTTTAAAAATACTGGAAATAGCTAATGTTAGCCAAGTGTATCCTTGTCTAATTAAATAAAAGTGAGTATGGATCACTGCACTATAAAAGAAACAAAGTAGGCCTACTAATGAATGAATTGCGGATGAAAAGTAATAGATGAGCAAAAGATTAATTACTTCAAATACAATAAAGGATATATGGTTAAAAGAAAGAGTAATTTTAGCTGTTTTAAATAAGAAATTTCCTAATAAGTGGTTTATAAAAACGAAACCATATAATAGAATGAATGGAATGAAATTAAATCGAGTATATTGACTAGCATAAAGAGTGCCTGCTAGTAGATAGGATAAAGGAATAATAATAACTAAGAATAAAGGATGATAAAGATACTGTTTGATAGTTCTATAAATAGGCTGCACCAATTAGAAGACTCCTTTTAATTTTTTGTCTATTCTTATTTTACCCAAAATGAGATGAAGGGTACAGGTAAATAATAAATAAGTAAAAATAATTAGTATTAAAGTAATCAGTTATTTATCAAATGTGATAGATTTGATATTAATAAGGCGTAAATTATGGTAGAATGTATGAGGTTTGCAATTCGGATTCCCGAGAGGATTCACTTTTAAAGTGGAGAAGCCTTGTAACCGAAAATTTAAAGGGGGAACAAAGTAATGATAGAAAAAAAATTATTTACTTCTGAGTCTGTTTCAGAGGGACATCCAGATAAGATAGCGGATCAAGTTAGTGATGCTATATTGGATGCGATTTTAACAAAAGATCCGGACGCACGCGTTGCATGCGAAACGATAGTAACAACAGGTTTAGTATTAGTCGCAGGGGAAATCTCTACTACAACGTATGTAGATATCCAAAAAACGGTACGTGATACAATACGCGAAATAGGCTACACAAGAGCTAAGTATGGTTTTGACGCAGATACTTGTGCTGTAATCGTATCTATTGATGAACAGTCAAGAGATATTGCTCAAGGTGTTGATGAGTCTATTGAATCGAAAGAAACGAATCAAGATGAATTAGATCAAATTGGTGCGGGTGACCAAGGTTTAATGTTTGGTTTTGCTGTAAATGAAACACCAGAACTAATGCCATTACCTATTTCATTGAGTCATCGTTTAACAAAACGGTTATCGATCGTTAGAAAAGAAAAGTTGGTCTCTTATTTAAGACCAGATGCGAAAGCTCAAGTTACGGTAGAATATGATGAAAATAATAAACCATTGCGTGTAGATACTATTGTTATTAGTACACAACATCATCCTGATGTAACCTATGAATTATTGAAAAAAGATATGATTGAACTTGTTATTAAACATGAAATACCTAGTGAATTATTAGATGAAGATACTAAGTACTTTATTAATCCAACTGGGCGCTTTGTTATTGGCGGACCACAAGGAGATGCCGGATTAACAGGACGTAAAATTATCGTGGACACTTATGGAGGCTATGCTCGTCATGGTGGTGGAGCTTTCTCTGGGAAAGATCCTACAAAAGTGGATAGATCAGCAAGTTATGCAGCGCGTTATATTGCTAAAAATATTGTCGCAGCTGGATTCGCCGAAAAATGTGAAGTTCAGTTAGCTTATGCAATCGGAGTAGCACATCCAGTTTCTATCGCTATAGATACGTTTGGTACAGGAACGGTAGCTGAATCTCGCTTAATCGAAGCTGTACGAGCTAATTTTGATTTAAGACCAGCTGGTATTATCAAAATGCTAGATTTGCAAAGACCAATTTATAAACAAACAGCAGCTTATGGACATTTTGGACGTACTGATATTGAGTTAACTTGGGAACAAACAGATAAAGTTGACAGTTTGAAAATTTTTTTAGCTGAGTAAGATGTTAAATTAAAATAAGAAAGACCAATGATTTTTTAGTCATTGGTCTTTCTTATTTTTTCATTTGCGATGAGAAAAATAGAATTATTTTTATGATTTAAGAAGTCATAACGTAAGACTGTGCAATCGATTTGAGAAAGGTTATGGACATAATTATCGTTTAGTCCATTTTATTATTTATTAACCTATATGGAACACAAAAAAAGGCGGCTCATTGTTGTGAGCCGTCTTTTTAACTTTGTTTATTTTTTAGAACTTTTTTTGAATAAATAGCAGCAGAAAGAGATAACCAAGAGCCAGCTAAACAAAAACCTGCAAGGACATCGGAAGGGAAATGAACACCTAAGTAGATTCGACTGATACCAATAGTAATAATAATGACGGATGCCAAAAGACAAGCTAACAAATTAATCCATTTTTTTTGATTTAGATGGAAAATCAATAAAACAATTCCGCCATAACAAATCAAGGAAGCCATAGAATGACCACTAGGAAAGCTGTAGCCATCTTGTAAAACAAGGTGCTCTATAGTTGGTCGTGTTCTTTGAAAAATGAGCTTAACGACTTGATTTAATACACCCGCTCCTACAGCAACATGAAAAATATACCAATAAGCGGTTTTAAAATCTTTCTTTTTAAAAATGAAATAAAGACTAACAAGAAATGTCAGTAGAATAATAAAGAGTGTTCCTCCCATATCAGTTATATAGGAATAAAAAATGGTTTTTTCAACAGAACGACCAGCTAAAAGGGGAGCAGCAATGAATTGGTCAAAAGTATTGAGCCATTCTTTTTGCTTTGTTACTCCAAAAGCCAAAATACTAAAAGGGATGAGTAGAAGCAGACTGATAAAGAAATAGGTTGAAGTGTAGAATGGTTTATTCGTTGAGGGTCTCATATTTTTATCTCGTACTTTCTATAAAATGTAAAAATTAAATAAACAGGTACCTTACATAATAATTTTAGCATATTTGAGGCATAGAATAAACTGAAAAGGCTGCTTAACAATAAAGCAAGCTAATGAACTAGTAATTAACTGATAAAAAAGATTTTCTTATCTCTTTTTTAATAGTTGAGGAATATAATTAAGATAGTAGATAAAGGGAGTGAAATACAATGCTGATTGATGACAGTGAATATGCTGAAACAGTAGGTACTTGTCAGATCAAAAGTATTCAGTTTCCAAAAATTATAGTACAAACAGAAAATAATGAAAGTATAGCAATTAATACGACAAAACAACAGCAGACAGACGTTGTTTTTTGGAAATCTATTTCAGACATTATGAATGCTGAGATTTGGATTCCTTATAATAAGGTTACATATTTTCTTTTACAGCAAGATTGGATTTTAGATACATCTTTTGCTTGAAAATAGATGAAAAGGATTTGATGTTTGTATACATCAGATTTTTTTTTATGCTAAATTATTGATCTTGTAACTATTAAACTATATTACGATTGTGTAACGTATATTAAAAAACGGACATCTGTTTAAGTTAACCTTTCATTATAAGGATCGTAAAGATATAATAAAATAGCAATGACTTTATGCAAATCAACTTTAAAAATGTCTAAATAAAAAATAGGAGGTACTCACTTGAAAAAAACAAGAAAAGAAAGAATTTCAGCTGAAAAAAATAAAAAAAGTGTTGATCATTCAGTATATTCTAGCGAATTGATCAAAAAAGGCACAGCTGTTTTTAGCACAACTCTATTAGTGAGCTTACTAGCATTTCCAGCTTTTTCTGCATCAGCTAGTGCAAATGAATTAGCAGGACAAAGCAGCAATGAATTGGAAAAAACACTTGAACAGAATAATGATGTAGATGAAGCAAAAGAAGGTACAAAAGTAGCAGTAGAAACTGGTAGCAGTGAGTACATATCAGAAGATGGTTTAACTGAGAAAGAACAAATAATTAATAAACTTAAGGCACGTATGACAATTGAAGAGTTTGAAGCTTTAGAATTTGACGAATTATCAGTCGAGGAAATTAATGATTTAATTTTAAATGCTCAAGAAACCGAAACCGAAACCGAAACCGAAACCGAAACCGAAACCGAAACCGAAACCGATATTGACTCAACGGATGAGTTGAATGCGACTATTCCTGTAGAAACTGATGTAGCAGATGAAGAAATCACAGAACCAAAAGCTGTAGAAGTACCAAATAAAGTTGAAATTAGTGTTCTAGAAAAAGAAATAATAGAAGAAGTAATAGTAGAAGAATCATTAGCAAAAGAAAATAATGATGTTAATGACACAAACATATCAGAAGATGTAGAAGCACCACGTGAAGTGGAAATCAGTATTCCAGAAGAAATAGAAGATACTATTGAACCAGCTGTAGAATCTGAAAAATCAGCAGTAGAACCAGTAGTTGAAAAAGAAAAAGCTATCGTTGAAACGGTTAAAGCGAAAGTTGCTACTCCAAAAGTTGCTGCAACAACTACATCAGCCCAAGTAAAAGCAGTGACAACATCTGTGACAGAAACGGTTAAAGTAGCAACAACTTCTGTAGCAACAGCAAAAACCTACACTGTTAAATCTGGAGATACTTTAAATAAAATTAGCAGTGCTAATGGTGTAACTGTAACACAACTGAAAAAATGGAATAATTTATCTTCAGATCTTATTAAACCTGGACAAGTTTTAGCTTTAAATGAAACAGCAGCTAAAACTACGCCTGTAACCACTCCAAGTAACACAAATGAAGCAATTGCAGGTGCAAAAACACCAGCTGGATTTATTAATGCTGTTTCATCTTATGCAAAACAAGTGGCGGCAAACAATAACTTATACGCTTCAGTCATGATTGCTCAAGCAGCTTTAGAAAGTGGTTATGGCAGCAGTAAATTAGCGACAAGTCCAAACCATAATTTATTTGGTATAAAAGGAAGCTATAATGGAAATAGTGTTACGATGTACACTTCTGAATGGAGTTCTTCAACAGGTTGGATTTATATCCCGCAAAACTTCAAGAAATATCCTTCTTATGCTGAATCATTACAAGATAATGCTAATTTAATAAAAAAGGGTACTTCATGGGATAATAATTATTACGCAGGTGCTTGGGTAAGTAATACGGATAGTGCTTTTGAAGCGACTGCGTGGTTGCAAGGACGTTATGCAACGGACCCAACATATGCTTCTAAATTGAATGCTATTATAAATTCATATAATTTAACACAATATGATACGAAATCTTCAGGAGAGCAACCTCAAACTAATCCTATACCAAATGAGAATACGAATGTCTCAACGCCAAATACAGGAAATACAAGTAGCTCAACATATACTGTTAAATCAGGTGATACATTAACAGGCATCGCTTCAAAATATGGTGTATCCGTATCAGACTTGAAATCATGGAATAACTTGAAGACAGATATGATCTATGTGAACCAAGGATTGACAATTAAAGGCGGCTCAACATCCGGTGGAACGACAACACCAGCGCCAAGTACTGGAAATACAAGTAGCTCAACATATACTGTTAAATCAGGAGATACATTAACAGGCATCGCTTCAAAATATGGCGTATCCGTATCAGACTTGAAATCATGGAATAACTTGAAAACAGATATGATTTATGTGAACCAAGCGTTGACAATCAAAGGCGGTTCAACATCCGGTGGAACGACAACACCAGCGCCAAGTACAGGAAACACAAGTAGCTCAACGTACACTGTAAAATCAGGCGATACATTAACGGGCATCGCGTCGAAAAATGGTGTATCCGTATCAGACTTGAAATCATGGAATAACTTGAAGACAGATATGATCTATGTGAACCAAGGATTGACAATTAAAGGCGGCTCAACATCCGGTGGAACGACAACACCAGCGCCAAATACTGGAAATACAAGTAGCTCAACGTACACAGTTAAATCAGGCGATACATTAACGGGCATCGCTTTAAAAAATGGCGTATCCGTATCAGACTTGAAATCATGGAATAACTTGAAAACAGATATGATCTATGTGAATCAAGGATTGACGATCAAAGGCGGCACAACATCCGGTGGAACGACAACACCAGCGCCAAGTACTGGAAATACAAGTAGCTCAACATACACAGTTAAAGCAGGAGATACGTTAACGGGTATTGCTTCAAAAAATGGCGTATCCGTATCAGATTTGAAATCATGGAATAACTTGAAAACAGATATGATTTATGTGAATCAAGGATTGACAATTAAAGGCGGCACAACATCCGGTGGAACGACAACACCAGCGCCAAGTACTGGAAATACAAGTAGCTCAACATACACAGTTAAATCAGGAGATACGTTAACGGGCATTGCGTCGAAAAATGGCGTATCCGTATCAGACTTGAAATCATGGAATAACTTGAAAACAGATATGATTTATGTGAACCAAGCGTTGACAATCAAAGGCGGTTCAACATCCGGTGGAACGACAACACCAGCGCCAAGTACAGGAAACACAAGTAGCTCAACGTACACTGTAAAATCAGGCGATACATTAACGGGCATCGCGTCGAAAAATGGTGTATCCGTATCAGACTTGAAATCATGGAATAACTTGAAAACAGATACAATCTACGTGAACCAAGCGTTGACAATCAAAGGCGGCTCAACATCCGGTGGAACGACAACACCAACGCCAAGTACAGGAAATACAAGTAGCTCAACGTACACTGTAAAATCAGGCGATACATTAACGGGCATCGCTTCAAAAAATGGCGTATCCGTATCAGATTTGAAAAAATCTAATAACTTAACGTCAGATACGATTTATGTTGGTCAAAAATTAATTGTAAAAAGCACGACAACTGCTACAGCACCTGTAAAACCAAATACTAGTAATGTAAAATCGCATAAGGTTGTCAGCAATGATACACTGTGGGATATTGCTCAAAAATACGGTATGTCAGTTTCAGACTTAAAAGCAGTAAATTATTTAAAATCAGATGTTATATTTGTTGGTCAATCTTTGATTATCAAATAAGGATAACAGAGACCAGCCATCAGGTTGGGTCTCTGTTTTTTTTAGCTAAACTAAAAAGGGAGTGTAAATGATGATCGTTACTACAACAACGTCGATTGAAGGCTATGAAATTTCAGCTTATGAAGGAATTGTATTCGGTGAAGTCATCTCTGGGATTAATTTATTCAAAGATATGGGAGCGGGTTTACGAAATATGTTTGGTGGGCGTTCTCAAGGCTATGAAAATGAACTGTTAGAGGCTCGTAGTAAAGCGCTAGAAGAAATGGAAGTAAGAGCTGTAGAACTAGGTGCAGATGCTATCGTTGGAGTGAAAATGGACTATGAAACATTAGGTGCAGATAATGGAATGATCATGGTGACGTGCAGTGGAACAGCAGTGAAAATTAAAAAATGATGTAATTGAGAGAGCAAAAGTCTTATTAGAAATGAACGGACTGCTTTTCTTATTGCTCCAGAGGCTATTTTTTGTTAAAATGAAACCAATAGAAAAAAACAGTGAAAAGGAATAGTAGAAACGATTTTTTTTGAGAGAGTGCATGGGTGGTGGAAATGCATAAAAAAGACTTTTGAACTCGCCTTTAGAGTTGCTTTGTTGAAATAGGAGTAGACAAAGACGTAGCACCTGCGTTAAGGGTATGAGGAGTCTACAATTAATTCGTTTAATTAATGAATAGTTGTAGAAAACATAGGTGGTACCGCGAGTAATGAATTATTTAATCGTCCTATGAGTACAGATAGTCATCTGCATTCATAGGACGATTTTTATTTTGATTAAGAAATGAAAGAGGGATAAATATGAGCTTTAACCATAAAACGATTGAAAAAAAATGGCAAGATTATTGGGCTTCAAATAAAACATTCCGTACAACGGAAGACGCTGAAAAAGAAAATTTTTATGCACTAGATATGTTTCCCTATCCATCAGGACAAGGCTTGCATGTAGGTCATCCAGAAGGCTATACAGCAACAGATATCGTTTCTCGTTTGAAACGTGCTCAAGGATTCAACGTGTTGCATCCAATGGGATGGGACGCATTTGGATTGCCAGCTGAACAATACGCATTAGATACTGGGAATGATCCTGCTGAATTCACTGCGCACAATATCGAAACATTCCGTCGCCAAATCAATTCATTGGGCTTTAGCTACGATTGGGAACGTGAAGTAAATACAACTGATCCTGATTATTACAAATGGACACAGTGGATTTTTACTAAATTATACGAAAAAGGATTAGCTTATGAGGCTGAGGTAGCTGTGAACTGGTGTCCGGCATTAGGAACCGTATTGGCTAATGAAGAAGTAATTGATGGAAAAAGTGAACGTGGAGGACATCCTGTTTTTCGTAAACCAATGAGACAATGGATGTTGAAAATTACAGCGTATGCAGATCGTTTGTTAGATGATCTAGAGTTAGTAGATTGGCCAGAAAGCATTAAAGATATGCAACGCAATTGGATTGGAAAATCAATTGGAGCAAATGTAGTCTTTACTGTTAAAGATACAGATCATAAATTTACGGTCTTTACGACTCTTCCAGATACTTTGTTTGGTGCAACTTACAGTGTCTTAGCTCCAGAATTAGAGTTAGTCAAACAAATTACGACTCCTGAACAAGAAGCTGAAGTAAATGCTTATGTTGAAAAAGTTAGTTTAAAGAGCGATTTAGACCGAACAGATTTGAATAAAGATAAAACAGGAGTGTTCACTGGTGCTTACGCTATTAACCCTGTAAACGGCAAAGAAATCCCGATTTGGATTGCTGATTATGTATTAGCGTCATATGGAACTGGTGCAATCATGGCTGTTCCAGCACATGATGAACGTGATTATGAATTTGCAAAAACTTTTGATTTAGATATTCTTCCTGTACTGGAAGGTGGAGATGTAGCAAATGCTGCCTTCACTGAAGATGGTCTACACATCAACTCTGACTTCTTGAATGGTCTTGGAAAAGAAGAAGCGATTGATAAAATAAATAACTGGTTAGAAGAAAATAGTGTTGGTAAAAAAGAAACGACTTATCGTTTACGTGACTGGTTATTTGCCCGTCAACGTTATTGGGGAGAACCTATTCCAGTTATCCATTGGGAAGATGGTACGTCAACAACGTTACCTGAATCTGAATTGCCATTAATATTGCCAAAAACAGATGAAATCAAACCTAGTGGAACTGGTGAATCTCCATTAGCAAATATTACGGAATGGGTAAATGTTGTCGATCCTGAAACAGGAATGAAAGGACGCCGTGATACAAATACTATGCCACAATGGGCAGGTAGCTCATGGTACTTCTTACGTTTTATCGATCCTAAAAATAAAGAAATGCTAGCAGATCCAGAAAAATTAAAACAATGGTTACCAGTGGATATTTATATTGGTGGAGCTGAACATGCTGTATTGCATTTGTTATATGCTCGTTTCTGGCATAAATTCCTTTATGATATTGGTGTTGTTCCAACTAAAGAACCCTTCCAAAAATTATACAATCAAGGAATGATTTTAGGCGGAAATAATGAAAAAATGTCTAAATCAAAAGGAAATGTTGTAAATCCTGATGACGTTGTAGAAAAATTCGGTGCAGATACATTACGTATGTACGAAATGTTCATGGGACCTTTAGATGCTTCAATTGCATGGAACGAAAACGGATTAGAAGGAAGCCGCAAATTCTTAGATCGTGTATGGCGTTTGATCATGGATGAAGAGGGCAAAGTTCGCGACCGTATTACAACGTTTAATGATGGATATCTTGATGTTGTTTATCACCAAACGGTTAAAAAAGTAACAGAAGATTTTGAACAATTGCGTTTCAATACGGCAATTTCTCAAATGATGGTCTTTGTTAATGAAGCCTATAAAGCCGACGCATTGCCAGTAGATTATATAAAATCTTTTGTTCAATTACTTGCACCCATCGCACCACATATGGGAGAAGAATTGTGGGCTCATTTAACAAATAGTAATGAAAGTATTTCTTATGTTGCTTGGCCTACATTCGATGAAAAATTCTTAGTTGAAGATGAAATTGAAGTTGTATTCCAAGTTAATGGAAAGTTAAAAGCAAAAGCTCAGGCAGCAAAAGAAATCTCTAAAGATGATTTAGAAAAATTAGCTATGGGTAATGAAAAAATCAAAGAAGCCATTGAAGGAAAAACGATTCGCAAGGTGATTGTTGTTCCTGGAAGATTGGTAAATATTGTAGCGAATTAAGCTGATTTCCAAGTAGGTTTTAAACGAATTATGGGTATAAGAAAAAAAGGGATGAGACTTTTGTCTTGTCTCTTTTTCATTCAACTACCGTAAACAGAATTTAATTTTTCTTTAAAGTTAAGTGTGAGAGGTCCTTTAAGCATTGCAACCCACTTAGTTAAGAAGTAAAATAGAACCTGATATACAAAAGTATGAGAGTAGGTTTTTGAGTCATGTCAAAAGATACAGTCAATGATAATAAAATTGAACAACCGAAAAAAGAAATGAGTTCACAAGATAAAATGATCAGTGGATCAGCTTGGATGACAGGTGGAAGTATTTTATCTCGATTATTAGGAGCTCTCTACATTATTCCTTGGATGGCTTGGATGGGGAATCAAGATATAGCAGAATCAGCAAACGCACTTTATACAATTGGGTACACACCGTATGCTTTATTTTTAAATATTGCAACAGCTGGCGTTCCATCCGCAATTGCTAAACAAGTTTCTTATTACAATAGCTTAAATGAATACGAAATAAGTCAAAATATTTACAAAAAAGGGTTACAAATAATGGCTGTTACAGGTGTCGTGTCGGCATTAATTATGTATGTTGCGGCGCCGTTTATAGCAGCAAGCAGTCCAAATGTTTCGGTTGAAAATGCCACACAGGTTATTCGTTCACTAAGTTGGGCATTACTGATTATTCCTTGCATGAGTGTAACTCGTGGATATATTCAAGGGCATCACGTGATGAAGTATTCAGCTATTTCACAATTTATTGAACAATTAGCTCGTGTTATTTTTATGCTGGCTGCAGTGTTTTTGATTCGTAAAGTATGGAATGGTTCAGTAGTAAATGCGGTTTCTGCTTCAACATTTGCAGCCGTTATTGGTGCTGTTTTTAGTATTGGGTATTTGTTCTACATTATTTGGCGCAAAAAACCAGAGTTAGATGAACGCGCATCTCAAAGTTTGAATAAAGTAAGTATTTCTACAAATGAAATTTTTAAATCGATTATCCGTACTGCTGTTCCGTTTATCATTATTGGTTCAGGTATTACGCTTTTTCAAATGATTGATCAATTTACGTTTCAACAAATTATGATTCGGATTTCTGAATTGTCGCCAAAACAAATTGTGAATAATTATGGAGTGGCTTCAGGAAATGTTAATAAATTGATTATGATTGTCATCTCTTTTGGTGGATCAATGGCAATCACATCTGTTCCGTTAATTTCAGAGTTGATAGCTAAAAATGATTTTAAAAAAATTGCTCGTCAAATCAGCGACAGCCTGCAATTATTTTTCTTTATTATGCTGCCGGCTTCAATTGGAATGATGATAGTAGCTGAACCTTTATACACGGTTTTCTATGGACATAGCGATTTTGGAACAACCTCATTACAAGTCGCTTCTTTTATGAGTTTATTCTTAGGATTGTTTGTCCTTATGGGATCAACTATGCAAGCTGCAAACCAAACAAGGCCCGCACTATGGGCACTAGTCATTGGGCTAGTTGTAAAATTAGCATTTCAATATCCAATGTTGGCAATAGTCGGTACAAATGGAATGTTTGTTTCTAATATCTTTGGATTTGGTGTCACAGTCTTCATAATGTTAAGAAAGATGTATAAAGTTACGCATTTTGATGTTGGATTAGTTAGTAGACGTATATTATTGATGGTAATCATCACTTTAGCGATGGCTGTTGTGACGTTTGTCGTTAAAGAAATGCTTTACTTAGTAATGAATCCAACCAATCGAACAAGTGCACTTTTGGTAATGGGTATTTCAGTTTTATTTGGCGGTGGAGTTTATATGTATGCTTCTTTAAAAACACGTTTAGCGGATCGTTTATTAGGAGCTCGTGTTACAGGTATAAGAGCTAAACTGCACATTAAATAAAAGAAACTAGTTGAGACAAAAAAAGTTTCAACTAGTTTTTTAATTAATTGTTTTAAAAGAATGGAGCAAAGAAAATGCGATTGGATAAACTGTTAGCCAATATGGGATTTGGAACAAGAAAAACGGTGAAAAATGTATTGAAAGCAAAAGAAGTAACTGTAAATGGATTAGTTGAAAAAGACGGAAAAACTCACGTGAATCCAGAGACAGATAAAATCGAGGTTTCAGGAGAAGTCATCCAATACCAAGAATTCATGTATTTTATGTTGCATAAACCACAAGGAGTTGTGAGTGCAACGACAGATCATGTGCATAAAACAGTCATTGATTTGCTACAGCCGCAAGACCAAGTCATGGATCCGTTTCCCGTGGGCAGACTAGATAAGGATACAGAAGGTTTACTGATTTTAACCAATGATGGAACGTTAGCACACAACTTGCTTTCCCCAAAAAAACATGTGGATAAATGTTATGAAGCCATCATTGAAGGAGTAGTTGATGAACAAGATGTTCAAGCATTTGAGAATGGTATAACGTTAGATGATGGATTTAATTGTCAATCAGCTAAATTAGAAATACTATCTGTAGATTTTGAAAAAGAAAGCTCTGTTATTCAAGTCACGATACACGAAGGAAAGTTTCATCAAGTTAAGCGTATGTTTGAAGCTGTAGATAAATCTGTTATTTATTTGAAGCGTTTGTCTATGGGGAGCTTACAATTAGATGAAACCTTAGAACTAGGTGAGTACAGACAACTGACAAAAGAAGAATTAGCTAGTTTAAAAGATAACTAAATACTAAAAAAAGGAATCAAGGTTTTTACCTTGATTCCTTTTTGCGTCTATTGAGAAAAATCAGATCTATCAGGTGACTCTGTTGGAGGGAAATCTTCTTCGATTTCTAAATCTCCAGCAGTGTGAATGGCTGAATCTAAGTCTTTGTCATCATAATCTAAATGTTGTGTTCGAGTAGAACGTGTTTGTTTTTCACCTCTAGCTAGATCAGTTGGAACGTTTTCTGGTATAAAATCTGGGTCTGATGGATCATGTTCAATGATGCGTTTTACCATATATACCACTCCTTTTTAATCTGAATGATGGAGCTGACTAGATTATAAATGAGTATACTTGGAAAGGAAAAAGATTACAATTCATACGATAAGATTTGTTAAAGAGGAATAAAACGCTAATAACCAGATAGAGGACCAATGAAATTAAAAAATGAACTTTGTAGAGAATTCTTTCATTACAAAAGGGATATTAGCAATAATTTGTGTTGGAAGAACAACATATTGCTTTTTAGCTAAATCATCTCCAATTTTACTGTGCAAGAAAACAGCAGTAATGATAGCAAAACGATTATTTTTAAATTGAGCACTAAATCCAGCAATCATACCCGCTAATGCATCTCCCATACCGCCAGTTGCCATTGCAGGATTGCCTAGACTATTTTTCCAAACTTCATCTAAAAAGTAGATTTCTGTGCGCGCTTGTTTTAAAACGACTGCAGCCTTTAATTCTTTACGGGCTTGAATGTTTAAGGTCTCATTCTGTTCAGTCGGTTTTAAGTGAGAAAGCTTTTGCCACTCGCCTAAATGAGGCGTATAGATTGTTTTAGCTATCGGTGTCTTTAAGTTGTTTTTAGCCATTAAAGTGATGGCACTGCCATCAATAATTAAGTAGTGTTCTTTTGTGACGGATGCTAAAACGGACTTTAAAATAGCTAATGATTCAGA
The DNA here is from genome assembly GCF_000745125.1 of Carnobacterium jeotgali MS3. Classification (GTDB taxonomy): domain Bacteria; phylum Bacillota; class Bacilli; order Lactobacillales; family Carnobacteriaceae; genus Carnobacterium_B; species Carnobacterium_B jeotgali. The sequence continues at coordinate 40,929 of NZ_JQNF01000007.1, read as the reverse complement.
AGAGAGACCTAGTCCGGGACCAATGACAATAACGGTTGCTGTTGCGAGCTGTTTAAGCAATCGATCTGCATCATACATATCAAAGACCATTGCTTCTGGCAGCCGTGCATGTAAAGCCGTATGATTTACTTTAGCTGTTGCGACAGTAACTAACCCAGCTCCACTATAAACGGCAGCACTAGCAGTAAGAATGATAGCTCCGCCCATGTCTTCGTTTCCGCCTATTACAAGCACACGACCATAATCAGCTTTATGACTCTCTTTTTTTCTTTTGGGAATCATGCCTTGAATGGCTTCTGAATTTATTTCTTTCACTTAAGACCCTCCAATAATTTAAACTTACACTCTCATCGATTATAGAACGAATGCTTATTTTTTGCACGAAACTTCTTCTACTAAGTAGATAGCAAAAAAATTGGACTAGACGTTGGTCTTAGAAACGAAAAGTGATATGATAGATGTGTTGATAAAATAAAAAGGAGTGTTGAAAATATGACAATTGATTGGAAAAAAGAAGCTGCTAATCGAAAAGATGATTTCATAGCAGACTTAGTAGAATTACTTAAAATTGACAGCGTACGCGATGATAGCAAAGCAACAACTGATGCTCCAGTAGGTCCAGGACCGAAAGAAGCGTTAGAAGCATTCTTAGCTTTGGGAGAACGAGATGGATTTGTTACTAAAAATGTTGGTAATTTAGCTGGACATATCGAATACGGTGCCGGCGATGAAACAATGGGCGTTTTTGCTCACGTTGATGTCGTTCCAGTTGGAACTGGCTGGGAAACCGACCCATTCAGCCCTGTGATCAAAGATGGACGCATTTACGCTCGTGGGTCTAGTGATGATAAAGGACCAGGCGTGGCTGCTTATTATGCTTTGAAAATGATCAAAGACCTAGAATTACCAGTTTCTAAAAAAGTTCGTTTTATTATTGGAACAGATGAAGAGAGTGGCTGGATGTGTATGGATCATTATTTAGCGAATGAACCAATCCCAGACTTTGGTTTCTCTCCAGATGCAGAATTTCCAATTATCAATGGTGAAAAAGGGATTCTTACGGTTTATATAAACACAAAAGGCAACAACAAAGGCGGAAAAAATGAATTAATAAGTTTTGATGCTGGCTTGCGTGAAAATATGGTTCCTCAAGATGCTACTGCTATCTTTACTAGTGAAGAAGCTGAACAAATTGAAAAAGATTTTTATGACTTTGTTGAAGTTTCTCCAATTACAGGAACAATCAAAGTAGTTGATGATCAAGTTACGATTGAAGTAGGAGGAAAAGCTGCTCACGGTATGGCACCGCATTTAGGCGTAAATGCTGGAACGTATTTGGCTGCTTTCTTAAACCGTTATTCATTTGGTGGAGATGCTAAAAACTACTTACAATTGACAGCAGAGTATTTGCATGAAGATACTAAAGCTGAAAAATTAGCATTAGATTACATTGATGACGTTATGGGAGACTTAACAATGAATTCAGGTGTATTTACGTTCACTCCTGAAAATGGTGGAGTTATTGCAGTAAACATTCGCTTCCCTAAAGGGGTAACACCTGAAGGAATCGAAATTAAAATGGAAAGTAAATTAGCTGAGTATGGCGTAACTCTTAGTCGAGGCAAAGAACAAATGCCGCATTATGTATCAGCTGAAGATCCATTAGTTAAGACACTTTTAGATGTTTACCAAAGACAAACGGGATTAGAAGCACATGAACAAACAATTGGCGGTGGAACATATGGCCGTTTGTTGGAACGTGGAGTTGCTTATGGCGCGATGTTCCCGAACAGTATCGACACCATGCACCAAGCTAACGAATTTATGGCAATTGATGATTTAATGAATGCAATGAGCATTTACGCAGAAGCCATTTATGAATTAATTAAATAGCAAACTAAAAAAAACAGGATTCTTTGTAAAAAGAATCCTATTTTTTTAAACTTTTATTTTCAAGTCTTGTGCTAGCTGAAAGGTCCGATCTAACAGAATCTTTTCAGCATCAATAACGGGAAGTCTTTTTAACGGATCATGGCTATTGGCCAACGAAAGTTCTGTGCATCCAAGTAGAGTGATTTCACTTCCCATTGAATGAAACTCTTCCAATATTTCTTCATAGAGGAAAAGATTAATGATAGCTTGTTCTTTTATGAAGGTATAAATCAATTGATTGATTTTATCTTGCAATACGATATCTGGTAGAATGACTTCAAATCCTTTAGCAAGAAGTTCACGTTCGTATAACTGACTTTCTAAAGTTCCTTGGGACGCTGCTAAGCCAATTTTTTTATTAAAATTAGAAGGAATAGCCTTTACCGTTTCTTTAATCATATTGATGATTGGAATCGGTGTAGCTTTCTTTAATTCCTCGATAAAATAATGGGCAGTGTTACAAGGAATGACGATAAATGCTGGTTGTAAGACATTGATTTTTTCAATATCTTCTAATAGTGCAGGTAAAGGACTAGGTGCTGAGTGATCAAGGATAAATGTTGTACGATCAGGAATCTCAGCATGATTAAATAAAATATAATTGAAAAAATCTTGATCTTTTGTTGGAGTGTGTCTGCTGTTTAGTTCAAGTAAAAAATTAGTCGTGGCCAATGTACCCATACCGCCTAAAATAGCAAAAAAATTCTTCATGACTAGGACGACCTTCCTGTTACGCAATAGAATAAGAAGTTAATAAGGTTGAGGATACCGTTTAAATTTTTTGAAATAGTTTAAAGTAGCTATTGTTACGTAAAGTTTGCGTTTGATACTTGGCTCATCATGACTATTTAAAGGGTGGTAAACTTTGTTAGTTTTATATAATTCTTGAATAGTTTTTTTTATTTCATCTGAATGGATATTATCCAACAATAGTTTTTTCGGCACAGCAGAGTATAAAATTTGTTTATCCGCTATAGAGAAGTCGATAGAACTATTTTCAATGAAATCTTTTACATAATAAGAAGCAGTATTTTTCTCAGCAGCAGTGACATAATAATTGCTGCGGCCAAGACGAGCATTAAGTTCGAAAAATTTATAGGTCTGATCACGTGAATCGTATTTGACATCAAAATTAGAAAATCCGGTCCAGCCAGTGGCGTGGATTAATTTGGTTACATCTCTTACAATTTGATCATCTTTTTTAGTTAAAATAGCCAGGTGATTTCCAATTGCTGACGGAGTGTGATCTTCTAATAACGTTTGACCGAAAGAAATAACTTTTACTTCTCCAGTTTTATGAGAAGAATAAACTGTAGCCACTCCAACTAATGAATCATCGCCTGGAAGGTACTCTTGCAGAATAATTTCATCATCGTACCCATTATGCCTCATATCGTGAATGCTCTTTTTGTATGTAGCGTGGTCTTCACAGATATAAACTTTTTCTTTACCGGGATAGTCGATGGCGTGGTATTTCATACTATTTGTCGGTTTAATAATAATAGGGAAGCCAAAAGGTAAATGAGGTTCATATTCGTTTATCACTATGGTTTTAGGATAAGGGACACTTTCGCTTTCACAAATGGTATAAAAGCTCGCTTTATTCGTTGCACGATAAAAAACTTCTTTATCTACATATGGAATAATCCAATTTTTAGGAAAATGTGATTTATGAGTGATAAGCAATTCAACAGAGTTATCGGTACTTGCTAAAAGGATCTTTTTAATAGTTGGGTAACGTTTATCAATATTTTTTAAGAGAGTTAGCAATGCTTCTGGTTGCATCATTTTAGGCTCAACTATTGGTTCAATGAAGGCAGAATGGTCGATAGGTCCAGTGAGCAAAGTACACAAAACGAGAGAAGTAACGCTATAGGCTTCATAAAATGAGCGTGCCGTACTATAAGCGCCTAAGTTCCCTCCTAATATAACTGGAATAAATGTCTGTAATTCAATGGCAGATGGCATAGTTAACAGTCCTTTCGAAAGGATAAAATGAGCATGAAATGAAGAAAAAATAAAATAAAACCAACTTGTTTACAGAAAAGAAAGCCTTTTCTTAGGTGATGAAAGTATACCACCCAGATTTGTTAAAAGGAAGTGAGAGGTATTTTGAGATTAATTCAGAGTAAAAGTTTACTTTTGTGTTTTAATATGGAAAAATGAATTAAGATGAAAAGATAGGGAACGAAGAAAAAGGAGGTATTTTAGTGGATTTAAATTTAGCAGGGAAAACAGCTTTAGTTATGGCATCAAGTCAAGGGTTAGGAAAAGCTATAGCAACTGAATTAGTAAAAGAAGGAACAAATGTGATGATTTCTAGCCGAAATCCTGAGAAGTTAAAAAAAGTTCAAGAAGAATTAAAGGCAATTGGAAAAGGAAGGGTCGCTTTTTTTGCCGCTGATATAACTAAAAGTGAAGATATTCAACAACTCGTAAAAGAAACGCAAAAAGTATTTGGTTCCATTGACATTCTTATCAATAATGCTGGAGGACCTCCATCGGGCTCTTTTGAGGATTTTTCAGATGATGATTGGGAAAATGCCTTCCAGTTGAATTTATTGAGCTACATTCGAGCTGTTCGAGAAGTCTTACCGGATTTAAAAGAAAATGGTGGGAAAATTATTAATATTGCTTCTTCATCGATCAAACAGCCAATTTCAGGTTTGATATTATCGAATACCTTTCGCCTAGGTATTGTGGGCCTTAGTAAAACGTTAGCAGAAGAGTTAGGACCGTACAATATTTTAGTAAATACTGTTGCGCCAGGACGAATCGCAACGGATAGAATAGCAGAGTTAGATGAAATTACTGCTAAGAAACAGAATGTATCTATGAAAGAAATTACAAGAAGAGCTCAAAATGCTATTCCGCTTGGTCGATATGGGACACCGGAAGAATTTGCAAAATTCGTTGTTTTTCTTGTTTCTGATGTCAATACGTACGTTACTGGTTCAGCTTTAATGATTGATGGCGGAAGTGTCAAAGCCATTTGAGAAGGATCCTATTCCTAGAAGTGTGTAAAAAATATTCAAGGAGGAAAAAAGATGTTGTTAAGTGTCATTATGCCTGTATATAATACTAGCGCAACTCTAGGAGATGCAGTGAAAAGCGTTTTAGAGCAACGATTTAGTAATTTTGAGCTGATTTTGATTAATGATGGTTCTTCAGATAGTTCACCAGAAATTTGTGATTTGTTAGCAAAAACGGATGAACGAATTAAAGTTGTTCATCAAAAGAATAAAGGATTATCGGCCGCTAGAAATCAAGGGATAAAAGCTGCCTCTGGTGAGTTCTATGCATTTATTGACAGCGATGATCGGTTTGATGAAGAGGCCTTTTTAAATTTCTATGAAGCTAGAGTGCAACACGAAGATATGACGATGTATGTGATGAATTTTGATAAAGTTTATGGCGGGATCAGTGTGCCTAAAAAACGGAGTAAAAATTCAATTATTACTGAACCAAAAGAACTGATTAAATTGATATTCAGTTCTTCAGGGGTAGCTTTTTATACATGGAATAAAATTTACCGTCATAGTTTATTTCAAAGCGTGTCTTTTCCAGAGGGAAAGATTTTTGAAGATATTGTAACGACATATAAACTAGCCAAGTTATCTAGTAAGACAATTGTGACTACTACTGTTGGTTACCACTACATCAGAAGGTCAAATACAATTGTCAGCAGTACCTTTTCACCAGAATATTACGATATTCTAACAGAGACGGAACAATTATATGCATTGGTAAAAAACGATTTTCCTGAGTTGAAACACGTAGCTTTACAAAAGCTCATAGAAAGTATTATTTCTGTTGGGTATAAATTAAGCCAAGCATCTGAATCGCCAGATACAGTTGCTTTTCAAAAAAGACTTCAACAAGATATTCAACTGTATCAGAATGAAATCGATAATGACAAAAAAATACCATTGTATTATAAAATAGGATTGAAATTACTAAAGAGTGATATTAGTTCCTATAAAGATTATTACAAAGCTACCCTGAAAAAAAATATTATAGGAAAACAGTCTGAATCGGAAGATAAATTTTTGTAAGTGAAGGATATTTTTTGTCTAGAATAAAGAAAATTTTTTAAAAGATAACAAATGCTATTCTTTTTTTGGTAAACTATAGAAAATAATTTGTTTGAGGAGATTACCAAAAAAAATGGACAGTTATAAAACAAGAGCTGAATTAAAGTACGATGCTAAAGCATTATTTAAAGGAAGGTGGAAAGATGCAATACTACTAAACCTTATTCCAACCATCCTATCAATCGTTATTATACTATTGATCGCTGCTTTGGCGGTTAGTCTGTCTAATAATGCAGATACAACTTTAGGAAATTGGGTAGACAATGCGTTGTTTTCTGATGATGGTACTGGAAACGGCACGAGTAATGTTGGTAGTGGGATTTTATCCACGCTTTTTACAGTTGGTATTTCATTTACATTTCTAGACTGGTTTAGAAATCCTAAGATGGAAATTAACCCTTTAAAAAATGGGCTGCAAGTATTTACAAAAAAATACTTTCTTAGAGTAATATTGATTTACATCATAACGTCTATTTTTACGACATTATGGAGTTTATTACTGATTATTCCAGGAATCATAAAATCCTATGCGTATTCTCAAGCGTACTTAATTTATAAAGATCAATCTAGTAGCATTTCAAATGAAAAGGTTTCTTCTTTAGATTGTATCACGGAAAGTAAAAACCTAATGAAAGGGCATAAATGGCGCCTTTTCATATTAGACTTAAGTTTTCTTGGTTGGAATATATTAGCTATTTTATCGTTAGGTATTGGGTTTATCTGGTTGATGCCTTATAAAAATGCAACAAAAGTTGCATTCTACGAAGACTTAATCAATAATAATTAAATGAAATTAGCTACGAGAAAGGATTGAGCCTACGACTCAGTCTTTTCTTTTTTTGTAAAATGTTTTACTCTAATGCTGTTTAATGTATGTGATTAGTTAATTTTTTCAGAGAATCTCTTTGAAAAAGAATGACCAACCCTACCATTGAAAATAGCTAACCTCAATTTCGGTACTAAAAAACACTAATGAGCAGATGATTTTTGGTGGAAGCTGATTACTGTTAAGATAGTACTATAGTTAATATGGAATTGGGGTGAAATATTTATGGTGGAAAGAACGAAACAAGTTGAATTATTCTTATTCATTAATCCAATCAGTCATGATTCATTAAAAATGGAAGAAGAAGCATTTAAATTTATTGACACCTATGAAAATAACTCACAAATAACCATTTATCCTTATCACAATACTCATACACTTTATAGCTACATGATAAAAAATCAATTATCATTTGAGAATGCTACCTTATGGAATAATCTTCATAATGATAGTTACCATCTATCGTTGGCTTTTATTGCCGCCTCCATTCAAGGGAAGAAGAAAGGCAGAAGGTTCTTGATGGATCTTCAGCGCAAGATGATGAATCAAAATGAATTGCTATCAAAAGATTTAGTGATTGATGCAGCTAAAAAAGCCAATATAGATGTAGAAATGTTTCTAGTAGATTTTCATTCTACTTTTGTTCAAAAACTTTTTTTGTCCGATCAAAATTTTTCCCAGGCTATGGGAATAAGAGAGACGCCATCGTGTTTATTGGTAATCACAGATGAAGAAAAAAAAGCAACTCTAATAGAAAATTTTATTACTGCAGAAGATTTGTATCAAATGGTCTGACTAAAAGGAATTAAAAGAACACAAACGACTCGGATAATTGCGAGTTGTTTGTGTTCTTTTTAAATTTCATTCTAGCAGCATAGAAACATGGCTAACACCGAATAAAGTATAAGGTTCGGAAATTTCTTTGAATCCAAAAGAAGCATAGAAATCTTTTATGTATTCTTCAGAATTTAATTCAATTGCTTTTTCCGGATAGTGTTTTTTGCAATAGGTTAATACATTTTGGAATAACTGGCGTGCAAGTCCTTTTCCGCGATTTTGTTTTGTCACTAAGACACGACCTATGTGAACATTTCCGCTATCTGTGACAAAAACCCGAGAATAAGCCATTAATTTTCCATCTTCGATATACGAAATATGGATGCTATTAAAATCTCTACCGTCGATATCTTGGTAAGGAGATGCTTGTTCAACAACAAAAATAGCGCTGCGTTCTTTATAAAATAAATACAATTCATCTTTTGTTAATTCATCAAAGTTCTTATATGTCCACATTGCAGCAACTCCTTTTTGATTTCATTTAGTCGGATAGAGGGGTATCTCATTAATCTCCAATGATTATTTTCTCAAAAATGAAGCATTAATGCAACTGGAAATAGCTATAAAAAATATCTTCCTTGGAATTAAAAATAAAGATTAGATTGACAAATAAAAGGGTGATTGATAAGATGTGTCTACAAAGATGTAAGAAGTCTCTTACATTAAATAAACTAAAAATAATAAACTAAGAAAGGAAGAAGCCATAATGAAAAAGATGAACGGTTCAGACGTGTGTTGTTGTTTATGTTGTATGGAACACTCATGTCGACAGTTGTCATCTTTTATTAGGTCTTCTTCTTTTTATGAACACAATTAAAGTTTCATACCCTAAGGAACGTAGCTTTTAAAAACCATTTTTTTAAGCGGGTGTATTGAAATTGTTTTCATTTAGAAGGAACTGAATTAAAAAATTGATGATAGGTGCATGAGTGTAAAAACTCATGCACTTTTTTTGTCTTATTTTTTAAACATTAAACTAACGAAAGGAGAATGAGAGCAATGCTTTATAGCAAAATACAAGATTTGATAGGGGATACACCGTTACTCGAGATTCATGGTTTTGATTTGCCAAAAAATAGTAAAATATTCGCCAAGTTAGAAATGTATAATCCTGGAGGAAGTATCAAAGATCGTTTAGGCGTCAACTTGTTAAGAGCTGCTTTTGAAAGAGGATTAATAAATACTGAAACAACAATTATTGAACCGACTGCTGGAAATACCGGTATTGGTTTAGCTTTAGCTGCGCAAGAGTATGGACTAAAAGTTGTTTTTACAGTTCCAGAAAAATTTAGTCAAGAAAAACAAGAATTGATGAAAGCTCTTGGTGCAAAAATAGTCTTTACAGCAAGTGAAGAGGGAATGACTGGGGCAATAGAAAAAGCTAAGTCTTTAGCTGCAGAAATTAAGAATAGTTACATTCCAATGCAGTTTGAAAATCAAGCAAACCCGTTAACTTATTATGAAACTGTTGGACCAGAAATTATAAAAGATATGGAAGGAATGTCAATTCAATCTTTCGTAGCTGGAGCTGGTAGTGGCGGAACATTCGTGGGTACTGCGGCTTATTTAAAAGAAAAAAACCCAACGATTCGAACTAGTATTGTTGAACCTGAAGGCTCTATTTTAGGTGGAGGAGCTAGCCATGGGCACAAAACTGAAGGAATCGGAATGGAGTTTATACCAAAATTTTTAAATAAAAGGCTCATTGATCAAATATATACGATTTCTGATGAAGAAGCTTTTTATTTTGTTAAACAGTTAGCCATGACTAATGGATTATTTGTTGGAAGTTCAAGCGGATCAGCGTTTGCGGCCTGTTTGAGAGAAGCTCGGTTGTTACCTGAAGGAAGTACGATTGTAACGATTTTCCCAGACAGCAGTGAACGATACTTAAGTAAAAAAATCTATCAATAGGAGAGTGTCAAAAATGAAAATGAAAACAAAATTAATCCATGGTGGTATTAGCCATGATGAAGCAACTGGTTCAGTAAATGTTCCGATTCATCAAACGTCTACGTATAAACAAGAAAAAGTTGGGAAACATAAAGGCTACGAATATTCTAGAACCGGGAATCCGACCCGCTTTGCAGTGGAAGAACTGATCAAAGATTTAGAAGAAGGTATTAGAGGATTTGCTTTTGGGTCAGGGTCGGCTGGTACTCATGCTGTCCTTTCCTTATTTTCTCAAGGAGACCATATTATTGTGGGAGATGACGTATATGGTGGAACTTATCGCTTAATGAATAAAGTACTCGTTCGTTTAGGAATAACCTTTACGACAGTTGACACAAGTGATCTAAGCACTATTGAACCAGCTATCCGCCCAGAAACAAAAGCGATTTTTTTAGAAACGCCAACCAATCCGTTGCTTAAGATAACCGATATTGCAGAAACAGCGAAACTAGCGAAAAAGCACAACTTAATTACGATTGTGGATAATACATTTGCGACCCCCTATCATCAACGTCCTTTAACGCTTGGAGCGGATATTGTTGTTCATAGTGCTTCCAAATATTTAGGAGGACACAGCGATATAGTGGCAGGTTTAGTTACCACCACGAATGAGGTATTAGCGGATGAAATCGGTTTTTTACAAAATGCAATTGGTGGAATCTTAGGGCCACAAGATAGTTGGATTTTACAAAGAGGAATCAAGACTTTAGGAATTAGAATGGAAGAACATGAAAAGAATGCTCACGCAATAGTGGATTACTTGATTAATCATTCTAGTATCGAAAAAGTATATTATCCAGGATTAGTAACCCATCCTGGACATGAGATTGCTAAAAAACAGATGAGTGGTTTTGGTGGAATGATTTCGTTTGAATTGAAAGAAGGGTATTCAGCTAAAGATTTTGTCGAAAAATTAAGCATCATTACACTTGCTGAAAGTTTAGGAGCGGTTGAAAGTTTGATTGAAATTCCAGCATTAATGACACACGGATCTATTCCAAAAGAAATCCGTCTTAAAGCAGGCATAAAAGATGAATTGGTGCGCTTTTCGGTTGGTTTAGAAGATGTTGAGGATTTGATAGCTGATTTAGAGCAGGCATTAGTATTTGTATCTACTAGTAAGGGAGAATAGACGAAATGGGACGTGAATTTTTAGGTATCTTTACAGAGTGGTCAAGCGACTATGATGATTTTGTAGAAGGTAAAGATCCAGAATACCAAGCTGTTTTTGAAGGGTATAGTACTATTTTGAAAGAAATTGTTCGCAGAAGTGGACTGAACGTACTAGAATTCGGGATTGGCACAGGAAATTTGACCCAAGAATTGATTTTAGCTGGGAAATGGGTTTTTCCCGTAGAACCCTCAGAAGAAATGCGGAAAATTGCTAAAACGAAGTTACCGAATGAAATAGTTATTTATGACGGAGATATGCAACAGTACCCAAGTCCCACTAAACAATTAGATACCATTGTCAGTTCATACGTTTTTCATCATTTGACAGATAAAGAAAAAAGTCTCGCTTTAAAGGATTATGCTAATCAACTAGAAGTGGGTGGGAAAGTTATATTCGCAGATACCATGTTTGAATCACAAGCAACGAATGAACAAGCCATCGCACAAGCCAAGCAAAAACAGTTTTACGCTTTAGCTAAAGATTTAGAACGAGAATATTATCCTCTAATCCCAACGTTAAAAGAATTATTTGAACAAGCAGGATTTAGAGTAGCTTTCCATCAAATGAATGAATATGTTTGGATTGTGGAAGGAACTAAATTAAGTTGAGATGAAAAGCAAAAAAATCCTACTGAAGAAATCAGTAGGATTTTTTTTTAGTGCGCCCGGCATGGGTGATAACTTGGTGGTGAAAGTCCACAACAGGCTTTGCAGTAGGAACTGTTAGCGAATGGCAAGGGTGTCCATTGTGAAGTGGAATCTGAAGGAAGCCGGACGCAAACACTCGCACTGACGAACAGAAACCTCATATAAGGCTGACTGGAGAGGGACGAGCTTGCTAAACAAAGCAAAGTCCAATACTGCACGAATCTTCTACAGTAAATGAGGCAGTGACATGAGTGGAAGGTTATCATTCTTACCCGGGGAGGTCTCACTAGCGAGCAAGCTCGTAGTAATAACGAATAGTGAGAAGTCAGCAGACGCCATAGTAGGAGAACGTTGTTCTCTGAAGGGCTGAACAATAATAATCTTGGGAAAACAAGGAGGTGAATACGTCACCACTATCGCAGAAAACATCAAGGTAAAGACCAAGCGATGGCTACCTACAGAGGGATAAGTTGGAAACGAAAGAGTATGTAGGAGTGCGTAGGGACGTAGCATAGATATGGAAAAACAAGATGGTATCACACTTATCGAGAAAGTTATAGATAAAGATAATTTAGAAAGAGCGATGATTAAAGTTCGTAAGAACAAAGGAGCTCCAGGTGTAGATGGTCTAACCGTCTATCAACTGGAAGGTCACATGAAGAGATATTATCCTCATCTTATAAGGAAATTGAAAGACGGTTCTTATCAACCACAACCAGTGCGCAGAGTATCCATTCCAAAATCAGATGGCACCAAAAGATTATTAGGGATTCCTTCTGTATTGGATAGAGTGGTACAACAAGCTATTCTCCAGGTGATTGATCCGATTATCGACCCACAATTATCCGACAACAGTTATGGTTTTAGAAAAGGAAGAAATGCCCATCAGGCCATTCAAAAGGCAGAACAGTATTATAAAGAAGGGTATCGGGTAGTAGTCGATTGTGATTTAAAAAGCTATTTCGATACGATACACCATCAGAAATTACGGGCAAACCTAGAATGGTTTATTCAAGATAAAATCGTTCTAAAGCTGATATGGAAATTCCTAAAGTCAGGCATTTTAGACAAAGATAGTTATATCGAGACAGATACCGGAGCTCCTCAAGGAGGCCCACTTTCTCCATTACTAGCAAATGTCTATTTAAATCAACTGGATAGGGAACTTGAAAGGAGAGGTCATGCTTTCATTCGCTACGCGGACGACTTCGTTATTTACGTTAAAAGTAAACGTGCAGGCGAACGAGTAATGGAAAGTGTTACTCAATTCATTGAAAAAGACTTGCGTCTTACAGTAAACCAAAAGAAAAGCAGTATCACCACTCCGACTAAAGCAAAATTCCTTGGTTTTCATATTATGAACCATATGGGAAAGTTGGATGCCGACCTAGTAAGTCGGCAAAACAACGATTCCGAAATAAACTAAAGTATCTCACAAGCCGAAAACGGCCAGGGACATTTAAAGAAATCCTAACACAACTAAACCAAGTAACTGTTGGATGGATAAATTATTATAAGATTTCCTTCATGAAATCCTTCCTAGAAGAAACTCAGAACTGGTTGCGCCATCGTGTAAGACAATTAATATGGAAACGATGGAAAAAGGTATCCACTAGATACAATCAACTGAAAAGATTAGGAATAGACCACGATAACGCACTGAAAACAGCAGCCAGCCGTAAAGGGTATTGGCGTATTTCACGTAGTGAAGTTCTACACCGCTCGATAACAAATAAAAGGCTCATACAGTGGGGATTAAAAGATTTAATCCTACTATATGAGCGTAAGTGATACTTAAATTATTGAACCGCCGTGTACGGAACCGTACGCACGGTGGTGTGAGAGGTCGGTAGATAAATTAATTATCTACCTCCTACTCGATTAAAGCAGCTTGGTAAATTTTGCGGCTGATTTCAATTGTTTGATCTTTACGTTCTGACAAAGCAATTTTTTTGTGGCTTTCTAATTGAGTGACTAAAATATCAATTACTTCTTCACCCAAATCAATATCTTTAAAAGAAGTTGGCGCGCCTAAACGTGCAAAAAATTCTTTAGTTTTCTCAATAGCTCCTGTAACCTTTTCTTCATCTGTTCCTTCAGTGATCTGCCATACACGTTCTGCATACTGAAGCAATTTGTCGTATTTTTCATTTTTTCTAACGGTTAAAAGCGCAGGTAAGACGATAGAAAGTGTCCGAGCATGGTCAATATGATAAAGAGCCGTTATTTCGTGACCTAAATCATGAGATGCCCAATCTTGAGGAACTCCTGGAGATAATGTTCCATTTAGCGCATTTGTAGCGGTCCACATAAAGTTAGCACGCAAGTTATAATCTTTATTTGTCTCGTCAATCACATCTGGTCCAATTTCTATTAAGGTCTGCAATAGGCCTTCTGAAAAACGATCTTGGACCATTGCACCTACTGGAAAAGTTAGATATTGTTCCATAATATGAACAAAAGCGTCAATTACCCCATTTGCTAATTGGCGTTTTGGCAAAGTGTAGGTTAATTCTGGTTCTAGAATAGAAAAAACTGGGAAAACTTTTTCACTACCAAAACTGACTTTTGCTTGTTTTTCTTTAAATGTAATAACGGAACCTGCGTTCATTTCAGATCCAGTTGCAGGTAATGTCAAAATAGTTCCAAAAGGTAAAGCCGATTTAATGGGTTCACTAGTTCCGATTCCTGAACCAAAAATATTAATAGGGTCGCCTTCAAATTCAGCAGCAGCTACAATAAACTTGGTTGCATCAATAACTGAACCACCTCCAACAGCTAATAGAAAATCATATCCCTCTTTTTTTACGAGTTCTACAGCTTTCATAGCCGTTTCAAAAGTAGGATTAGCTTCGATTCCACCGAACTCACCGTATACTCGATCTCCTAAAGCCTGTTTAACTTTATCTAATGTACCAAATCGTTTGACGCTTCCACCACCATAAGTAATCAATACCTTTTTATTTGATGGAATTAATTGATCTAAAGTGCTGATTTGATTTTTACCAAATACAACTTTTGTTGGATTAAAGTAAGTGAAGTTTGAAATGTTATTTTGCATAATGGATGTGCTCCTTTATTTAAATAAATTTATGAAGTAAAGTATACCACAAAATTGAAAATAACAGTTATTCAAGCAAGTTAAATTAAGGCGAATTTTAGAACAAAATATAAAAAAAAATAAAATGTAAGCGTATTTATTCACAAAAAAATATTATTATGGAGTATAATAACAATATTGTTAAAAAGATAACAAACTAAAAGGGTGGTAGATAAATAATGGAAACACAGAATACTGGTCTAATGTATAATATTGAAAAAAGCATTATGAAAAAACAAAATTTATATGATAACAGTAAGTCTCGCTATTTTGTTCGTGCGATGTTAGCTTGTTTATTCTTAACATTAGGAACAGCTGTTGCGGTTATGATTGGTCAAGCTGGAGAAGAAATCGCACCGGGATTAGGAAAAATGCTATATGCATTTATGTTTAGTTGGTCACTGGTTATGATTATCTATATGAATGCTGAATTAGGTACTTCGAATATGATGTACATGACAGTAGCAATACAAAGAAAGTTAATGAAGCCTAAAAAAGCGTTAGCTATTTTATTTTATTGTATATTATTTAACTTAATTGGTGGAATTATTGCAAGTTTAGTTATATCTTTCACATATAAGTTCCATGCATTGCCAAGTGACCATTATTTATTTACAGCAGTAGCTGGAAAATTAGCTAAAACACCTTTACAAATCTTTTCAGAAGGTATTTTTGCAAATATTATCGTTAATACAGCTGTCTTTTGTACAATAAGGATGAAAGATGATGCTGGGAAAATTATTGCAATGATCTTCATTATCTTTATTTTTGCTTATCTTGGTTTTGAACATGTCATTGCAAACTTTTCTTCTTTTGCATTAGCCTTTTTTGCTTCTGGTGGTTCTGTTCCTGGTATGACACTCGGTGCGGTACTGACAAACTGGGGTATGGCTCTATTAGGGAATTATGTTGGAGGAGCATTGATTATTGGAGTGCTCTATTCATGGTTAAATAAGAATCAAACAGAATACGTAGATTAAATCATTTATTCTAGGAGAAAAAGCTGATACGTATGTGTCAGCTTTTTTTTAGTTTGGCTAATGATTGACAGAAGTTCACATTAGACCACATAATAAGAGTAAGAAAAATTAGTGGAAACTCACTTCTTTTAAGGAGGGACAACTTATGAAGTTGGTACAGAATATACAAGATAAATTTCAAGGGCTTATTCAAGCAAGCAAACGATATCCATTAACTGTCTTATTTTTAGTAGTTATCGCTGGGCTCAATACGTACTTGATTCAACAAGAAACGGATGATTACATCAATTATGTGTATAGTCTTATAGTAGGTGTGTTTTTAAGTGCGGTAGCTCAACACATATATGAACGATTCTTTGAAAAGACTTCCCAAAGGATAGCGTTAATGGGGGGCTCACTTCTATTAACACTTTTATATTTTTATACAATTGGATCATCAACGGTCTATGATCTTGAAATGACTGTTAAAACAAGCATTATATTCTTAATACTTGCGGTTGCTTTCATATGGGTTCCTACTATTAAAAATCGGATTACATTTAGCGAGAGTTATTTATCGGCCTTTAAAGCATTTTTTACAACGGTGTTGTTTACGGTTATTTTATATGCAGGTGTTGGGTTTATTATTTTTGCTGTTGATCAATTATTATTTTCAGTAGATTATAAAGCGAACTTGCATAGCGCTAACTTGATTATTTCACTTTTTTCACCAATCTTTTTCCTGTCTTATACACCAGGATATGTAACAAAAAAAGACGAAGCTACTCAAACTCCTGAAAAACTTGTTGCCAAACAGAATCAAATAAAAAACGAAGTCTCTGTTCCTAAAGTACTTGAACTGTTAATCTCCTATATTCTTATTCCATTAACCGCAATTTTTACGGTCATTCTATTGGTTTACCTTTTACAGAATATCACGGGAGATTTTTGGACAAATAATTTGCTAGAGCCAATGTTGGTTTCTTATTCGGTCACGGTTATTCTCGTGTACCTTTTAGCTAGTAATATTGAAACCAAATCAGCTCTTCTTTTTAGAAAAATTTTCCCAAAAGTATTGGTTCCTATTGTCTTATTTCAAACCATTTCTTCTGTCTTAAAAATCCAAGAAACGGGACTGACACATGGTCGCTATTACGTTATTCTATTTGGGCTATTTGCAGTCATTGCAGGATTGATTTTTAGCATCTTGCCTGTTAAAAAAAATGGTTGGATTGCTGTTGTATTGATTGTGCTCTCTGTGATCTCTATTACGCCTCCAGTAGATGCTTTTACGGTCAGTCAAACATCGCAGACTAATTTGTTGAAAGAAACACTGGAAAAGAATCAAATGCTAGAAGAAAATAAACTTATTCCCAATGCTGATGTATCTAAAGAAGATAAAATTAAGATTAGCCAAACCATTTATTATTTAACGGATATGGATTACACGGAAGATATAAAATGGCTAGCGCCTTATGGTCAACAACTAACGTATCAATTTGAAGAAATTTTTGGTTTCCAACCTATATACGGTGAAACAGGTTTTGTAAATAACCAGCCTGCTCAAGATGCGTATTATGCTACATTAGATCGCCAGCAAACCCCAGTGATTTCAATTGAAGATTACGATAAGATGATTGCCATTTCTTACTATGAATTTAGTGAACGTTCAGCGATAGAATTTGAAGTTGGCGATTCAACTTATGCAATTGAGACCCAAGGTAAAGAAGGTAAAAATCTTGTTTTAATGGATGAAAATAAACAAAGTCTTATGAGTATTGATCTTCAAGAGGCAATGGAGCAAGTAGCCACAACTACTCAGACTGAAAATCTATTTACGATAGAAGAAGGAACGGTTGTAGCGGAAAACGAACAAGTTGAAATGAAGGTATTGTTTACCTCAATTGATATTTATGATGATCAGTACAATAGTGAATTTTATTTATTCGTTGATGTAAAATAAACAAATGATTCAAAAAAAGCTGTCTCAATCCTAAATGGATGAGACAGCTTTTTTGTCTGAGAAGTCATAGATTGCAAAGGATGAGTAGTTTTCAATCGAATCGTTTGCGTTTTGGAGAGCTAGCAATAAACAGAGCTTCACGGTATTTTGTGACTGTTCGCCTAGATATTTTAATGCCATCTTTTTGTAAAATATCCACGATTTTTTGATCAGATAAGGGTTTTTTTGTATCTTCATTTTGAATTAAAGATTGTATTTCTTTCTTTATTTGGTTAGAAGAAATAGCACCGTCATGATCTTCAGAAGTAGACAATAAAGCATTTGTAAAGAAGTGTTTCAACTCAAATAATCCAAATTCGGTTGTAAGGTATTTTCCATTGATGGCACGACTTACTGTAGATTCATGAATACTCAACTCTTCGGCAATTGTTTTAAGCGTTAAAGATTGGATGGGATGATCTTCGGATAGAAAAAATGCTTTCTGTGCATTTACGATGGCAATTCCAATTTTAAGAATCGTATCTTCTCGTTGAATAAGCGTTCTTTTAAGCCACTCATATTCGGATTGTTTTTCCGTTAAAAACGTTGAAACCTCTTTATCTTTGAGCACTTTCAATTCTTCATAATACTCTTTTTGAAAAATGATAACGGGAAGCCCAGACTTAACAGAACTTACTACAATCTCTTGTTCATCGGTTACTTTAACAGATAAATCAGGACGAATGTACTGAGTAGGAGTACTTGAAAAGATTGCTCCAGGATGTGGTGTAAGAGTTTTAATGAAATCAGACACTTCTTGAACTTCACTCAATGATATAGCGTAACGCTTTGCAATGCATTCCCATTTTCGATTAGCAAAAGCTTCAAATTCCTCTTCAAGAATCAAATAGGCAAGGTTGGGTGCTTCTTCCTTTCTTTCTGTTTGAAGCATCAAACATTCTTGCAAATTTCTGGCGCCTACTCCTGCAGGTTCCAATTGTTGTAAAAGAGTCAATGCATCCAGTAGTTGAAGAGGGTCTGCTTGAGTTAGCGTACAAGCATCTTCCAATGAAACAGTTAGGTATCCATTATTATCAAGATATTGTGCTAACCAAATAATCAAATCACGTAAGGCAGTTTCTCTAAAAGATAAATGAATTTGATCAATAACAGTAGCATAAAGAGAAGCAGCAGGAGTGGTTGCCACTGTATCCCAGACAGACCCATTAGACGTTTGATCTGTTCTTGACTGATTGCTATTGTATTTTTGTGTCGAAGTTCCTTGGTTTCTTGGTGTCGATTTTACAGAAATAGAAATGAAAGGATTTTCTAATGATTTCTGTTTTAAAAATTCAACTAAATCTTTACGATTGTATTGCAACATTTGAATGGATTGTTGCAATTGGGGGGTCATAGCCAATTGTTGTTTTTGTAATTGAGTGTAATTTTGCTCGAAATTCAAAACGGTTTCACCTCTAATATCAGTAAGTTTGATACGTTCATCATAGCATATCGAACTTTAAATGAGAATCTCATCTAAAATAAAGCAAAAGCATAGAGAAAATAATGTAAAGAATTGTTCACAACTAGCTTAATAGTAGCGTATGACTAAAAGGATGATTATAATTAAATTGTATCCTATTCGATCATTTGAAAGAGGTGTCTGATAATGAAATTGTATATTAAAGAGAAACGTTTTTCATGGCGAGATCAGTTAATCGTTCGAGATGAACAAAATCAACTCGTTTATAAGATTAAAAGCGAACGAATATCAATTGGGAACAAAGTGCATATTTATGATCACAATGAGAAGAAAGTCCTTTCAATTGAAGAGAAAAAGATAGGGTTAGTTCCTAAATATGCTATTTATCAACAAGGAGAAAAAATTGCTACAGTAAAAAAAGAATCAAATTTATTTTCATCCGACTATGAAATTGATAAAGTGAATTGGAAAATCAAAGGCAATGTTGAAAAAGAGGATTATGAAATTAAGTCCGGATTTAGTGAGATTGCTTCTTTCAAAAAGAAATGGTTTTCCTATGGTGATGCTTATGTATTAGATTGTAAAGAAGAAAAAGATGGTCAGTTAGTATTAGGTATCGTTATAGCAATTTGGTGTTTACAAATAGATGAAGAAAAATAAAAATGAGATTTAAGAAACCACTGATGAACTAGTCAAAATAGTTTATCAGTGGTTTAGTTTTGTTTACATAGTTGGTAAGTGTAAATGGTTAGTCATAATTGACTGTTTTTTTAGTGCCATATAAGCTTGAAACAACAGAATAAATACCGGCAACTCCTAAAATGATGATATAGCCGCTAATTAAGCCAGCAGCAAGATACCCACCCAATGTTAATCCTAATGCAGCTAAAAGCTGAGAACCTTGGAAAGAAAGAGAAGCAAAACTTAAATAGGAAGCTTGTTTGTCTTCAGGTATCAAATTAACTTGACGAGCATTTAAAATAGGAGCAGAAGCTAATTCTCCAATAGTAGCTATAATTGCTAATGGAATCAATAGGTAAATGCTATTGGCAGAAGCCATTAAGCTATAACCAGTAACATAAACAAACAAACCAACGATGACAACAGTACGTTCGTTCTTTTTCTCAGTTAATCGTGAAACCACGAATGTGAAACAAACAACCATAATGGTGTTGATTACTTGTAAAAGACTAAGCATTCTTACACCGTCAATAGGGATCGAGAATAATGTGATTGGGTTAAATTCTTTTGATAAACGAATTCCAGTATAGTTTTGTAAAGAAAATTCTGCTGCGCTATAAAGAGCAATTCCTAAAATTAAAATAACCCACCGTTTATCTTTAGCAGCAATATAATAGTTGGTAAACAAATCATGGAAAATTGTTTTTCCTTTTTTATGAGATACCTTATTTTTATAAGAAAGTTCTTTTTGCAGAAAAGCGGAAACGACGAATTGTAAAAGAGCTGCTCCTAAAAATAAGTAAACTAAGTAATGTTTAAATAAGAAACCACCAATTGAAGCACCTAAAGCCATTGATAAATTAAATGTCCAGTACTGCAACTGATAGACTTTTTTACGTTCATTTGGAACAGTAGAGTCAAGTAATACAGCATCAAAAGCGGAATAATATAAGTTATAAGTAATACCACAAATAAGGTACCCACCGATTAACCAAAAATGCTGTGGTAGAAGACCAGTAAAATTTAAGGCAACAATAAATAAGGAAACGCCATATAAATTTTGGAAAATCATGAGTATTTTTTTTCGTTGAAAATTATCTGCTAAATAGCCACCGACGATTCCAGCTAAAAATGAAGAGACAACATTTATCATGACTAATAAACCAAGCGTTTCTGAGCTAAATATACCAGCTAAATAAATAATCAAGTAAGGAATGGTACAAGCATAAACTAAACTACTAAAAAATGAAGTGACTAGTGTTGTTTGAATATTTTTTGAAAAAGATGATAGCATAATAAGCTCCTTACAAATAAGAAAACAGGTGATTTATTTGATCTGTATCCTTATCTTGTTTTTTTATAAAGTAGTAAGAAATAAGTACAGATAAGTTACTTCTCGAACAACTTAATAAAAGTAGCGTAGCACAATTCTAAGAATAAGAAAATAAAAAAATTAGAAAAAGTTAACTTAATAAAAAAAGACCTGAGATAATTTCCTCAGGTCATCTAGTTAATTATTAAAAATTATTTACGTACATCTTCAACAGCGCTCAATTTTTCCACGTCTTCGGGAGAAATCGTGAAATCTAATTGACTGTTTTCAACAATTCGTTCTTCGTGTGTTGACTTAGGAAGTGGCAATGTTTCGCGTTCTAAACAATAACGGATACATAATTGTGCAGGAGTCACATCGTATTTTTCTGCCATTTCTTTAATTTCTGGACTGTTTAATGTTTGACCGGTTGCTAATGGAGAGTAAGCTTCAACCACAATATTGTGTTCTTTACAAAAAGCAAGAAGTTCCTCTTGATCATGTCCAACGTAGAATGGAATTTGATTAGCCATTGGTACGATGTCACAAGCATCGATAAGAGCTTGAATATCTGACACAGAAAAATTAGAAACTCCGATAGTGCGAATCTTACCATCGTTGTATAATTTTTCCATAGCTTTCCAAGATTGAATGTTTTCTTCGGTATAGTCAGCACCTTTTTCATTCCAAGGCCATGGAGCATGAATAAGATAAAGGTCTAAATAATCTACACCTAAGTTTGTAATAGTGGTGTTGAAAGCCTCTAAGGTTTCATCGTAACCTTTAATTTGAGCTGGTAATTTACTAGTGATAAAGATTTCTTCACGTGGTAAATCAAAATCTTTGATTGCTTTTCCAACATTTTCTTCATTTTGGTAAGCTAATGCTGTGTCAATATGAGTGTAGCCATTTTTAAGAGCCATTGTTACGGCATCATATGCTTCCTCATTTGGGATTTGCCAAGTACCAAAACCGATATTTGGGATCTCAACACCATTGTGAAACACAAAAGAATTTTCTTTCATCATAAATTATTTCCTCCTCATTTTTAAAGATGTTACTTCCTTATTGTATGCTTTTTTTAAAGTGAAGTAAAATAATAGTGTATCCGTTTTCTAATATAAGTATAACTCAGATTTTAGAATATAAAGTATGTGGTTAAATCACGCCAAGATAAGTGTTGTTTGGTATAATATGTTAACTACTCAAAGCAAACATAGTTTTTTTATGCTAGCCAGAATACATAGAAAGGTGAGAATGAAAATGAAATTTGAAATGCTCTGCAACAATAAAGTATACGTTGAAGATGTCGCTTTAGAAGTGTTTAATGAATTTGTATTAAAAACAGCTAGCACTAAGTCGTATAAAGAATGTGTTGATTTTTTCTCGCATACCTATGAAAAAAACTTCCCAATGACTTTTATAGCAACTAAAAATGAAAAGTTAGTAGGGTCTGTATCGCTTTTTGAAAATGATTGGGCAGAAAAAAAAGAAGCAACTCCTTGGATTGCGTCGTTAGTAGTAGAACCCGAATATCGTAATCAAAAGATTGCTGAAAAATTGCTAACAATGGCTATAGCACACTTAGAAAAGATAGGGTATGAAGCAGTCTTTCTTAAAACAGAAAATGCTCCAAATTATTACATAAAAAGAGGGTATCAACTTATAGAAGTAACCCAAAACAGTGATGGACAAACCGTGTACATATTTTCAAAGAAGTGTCATGGTTAACTTGTTTTTTGAGTACTGAGCAACTACTGCTAACAATCAATTAGGAATAAAAAAAAATAATCAAATAGTGTAAACCCTATCATCTATATTGTACCATCTGTCATAAGAGACTATAATAAAAATTAGAGGAATTAATGATACCTGAATAATTCATAGCTTTAATTCTTTGGTACATTTTATTGAAATATGTATCACTAATATCCCTATCAACTGATTTTGACTAAAAAGTTACTTCAAACATTCACTGTTCAAAAATATTGAGGAATAAATTTTGGGTGTAAGGCATTTTGAGCATACTTCTCCCTGGATAACTTCCCAGTAAAAAAATCGTTAGATTGTTGGATTAGATCCATTGACTGGCTCGCCTCAGGCGAGCAAAGACCCTGTAGAATTCATTCTGATACACATGATAACTAGATAATTTGAGATAGACTCGTCTACCCGTTTGGACTAATTTCCCAGCAACTTTCAGAAACTTCAATCGAATAGAATGAATGGTCATTCCCTTTTGGACTTCTTCAAAGCCAATCGTTCTTAAGAAGTTGACTAAGTTGTAAGCTATCAAGCTGAGCATCATTCGGACATGATTCTCCAAAAAGCGAGGACTGTCTGTCTTGTCAAAGTAAAAGCCAGCTTTCGCTTCTTTAATGAAGTTCTCCATTGTGCCACGTTTGGCATAGAGAGAAAAGATGGTATCAGGAGAAACATTTTCTGATAGATTCGTCACGATAAACTCATGTCGAAAGAGTAGTTCGCCCGCTTCACGTGTTGAGCGTATACACACGCGACGACTTTGTGACCAGGTTTGTGCTTGATAAGTGGTGGAGAAGTACTGAACTTCTCGTTCTTCCCACTTTTGATTATCGCCATAAAGTACTGATTTCTCAGCTATTTGACCTAGTCTACGATTATTCTTCAGTCGAATAACATAATGACTCTTTTTTGATTCACACGAATCATACACACCAGGTGTAGCGAACCCGCTGTCTCCACGAACCAAGATGTCAGTGTTTGGTAGAGAGTGATTATAGTGCTCTAATAAAGGTGTGAGAAACTCCTTTACGCCTTTTGATGTATATTGATTTCCTGAACGTAGTTCAGCTTTTAAGAAGTCACCAGTCAATCCGTCAAAAGCTACCAATGGATGATAACCATAGGTTTGGTAGTGGGTATTATAATCCGTTTGTTCTTGGTGACCAAATGTATCTGAATGGGTCGAATCTAAATCAATGATTAATTCCGTATCATTACGGATGAGGCGTGCTTTATCAATAAGTTCTTGGTTCAAAGCTTGAAGTTCATGGATATTCTCCTCAGATAGTCGATCTAAAAATCGAGAAAGTGAAGATTGAGAAGCGAGTTCTTTCCTATCTAAAACAGCTTTAAACACAGGATCTTGTCTCAGGAGATTAGCTGCAGAATCAGCTGAGTAACCAGCAATTAATTGCATAATGAACTGCTCAAGTATGGATAAGTTGTCATGAGTAAAATATGCTCGTTCGTCTTCAATGTGAATGTGTTGCTTAGCCAGTTCAGAAAAACCGAAGGTGTTCATCAGCTCTTTCACTAGGACGAGACCCGAATCACTCGATAATTGACCACCTGTATGAGAAATAGTGATATTTGAATTGAATTTTACTTGGTTTTTGTGTAAGCTAGTCATTAGAAGAACTCCTTTCTTTTGGTTGGTTTAGTCACTTTAACCATAGCAGAAAGGGGTTCTTTTTTCATCACTTAACGGGTGAAGATGAAAAAGTAATTGTAAGCTGCCGTGAGGCAGTTTCACATGGTTTTAATTAAAAGTATGAATTATTCAGGTGATAGAAACTAAATTAAATATTGCAAAATAGCTAGAAATTTAGAGTGTTTATTATTTTATAAATTTGAAAAAAATGAGAGTTTAAACAGTCAAATGGAGGTAATATATGGGTAAGAAATATGTATTAAAAGGATTATCATTATTTCTATTTATTCCATTAACAATCAATTATTTTATTAAAACACCTTTCACATCAGATATATCCTTGCTATCAGTTATTCTTGTTTTCGGGATTACATGGATGACATATGAAGAAGTTAGATTGTTTTTAGACCACTCAGATAGTAGAAGTAAGAGTCAAATGATTATAGATCGTGCTTTTCTATTGATCCTAATTTCTATGTCAATAGATACTGTGGTTACTTTTTTTATTAACTAAAATACTAGAAAATATTAACGGTAAAAGGAAATAATAAAGACACTGATAACAATAAAGCGTATATTAGTATACATTCTATATAAAGTAACTGGTTTAATCATTGGAGGAGTTTTGGAGTGGGCTCAGAAAGAAAAATACATATCGTTGGTTCTGTGGGTAGTGGAAAAACGACTTTAGCAAAGAAGCTCTCAAGTGAACTAAATATTCCCTATTATGAGATAGATAATATCATTTTTGAAAGACAGCCATCAGGAGATTGTAGAAGGTCTGATGAGGAAATAGTAAAAAGGATAGAAGAAATCAGTAAAACTGAAACGTGGATTTTAGAAGGAACTAGTACAAAAGAATGGGTGATTAATAGTTTTAAAAATGCGGATTCTATTATTTTTCTAGATACACCTTATTTTATCAGAGTAAAACGTATTTTATTTAGATATGTGAAGCAAGTATTAAAAGTAGAAAAAGCAAATTATAAACCAACTTTTTCAATGCTTATAAATATGTTTAAATGGAATCACAAGTTTAATAAGGTGAATAAAACTGAATTTTATAAACTAACACAAGAATATAAAAATAAAGTAAGAATATATCCTTCTAAATTGAATAAAGGGGAAAGAAACTAATTTTTTTGATTGACTAATAATAGGAGGAAAAGATATAATTTTCACTTCTGATGAAAAAAGTAGTTGTTTATACTGTTATGCTTGTCATTTGATGTATGGATAAGTATTATAGTAAAAGATAGCTTCCAATTGGCTGTTTGTTGTATGAGAGACAGTCATATTATTTATTTAAAAATCATTAAGAAAGTATATAAAGTGTATCAAAAAAAAACGATTTGGGTCATAATATTAAAAGCAGTATATATAAAACAATAATCGCTTTTTTTTTAAGTGAGTGGAGGTATATTTAGTTATTATGAAAAAAAACGAAGGTATTATTGATTGGTTTATTCGATTTGTGAAAGGAATGTTCATTGGTTCTGGCGCTATCTTGCCTGGAGTAAGTGGTGGAGCATTAGCTGCTGTATTTGGAATTTATGAAAATATGATTGCATTTCTTTCAAATATTCGCAAAGATTTTCTTAAAAATGTAAACTATTTTATTCCAGTAGGGATTGGTGGTTTATTCGGGATTTTTGTACTAGCGTATCCGATTGATTATTTTTTGAAAAATAATGAGGTTCAGGTTTTATGGTGCTTTATCGGTTGTATTCTGGGAACATTGCCCGCTTTATACAAAGAAGCTGGAAAAAATGGACGCAAACCTTATCATCTTGTTATCACAGTAGTTGTTGCTATTCTTGCTTTTATTGGATTACTTTATGCAAAATTCAATATGAATGTAATTGTTGAACAATCTACTTTATCATGGGTAATGGCTGGCGGTATTTTTGCATTAGGTTTTATTGTTCCTGGATTAAGCCCGTCAAACTTCTTGATGTATATGCATCTATATGAACCGATGACAGAAGGAATAAAAGATCTGAACTTTTCTATTTTGATTCCTGTTGCGATTGGGGCAATTTTATGCGTGTTATTATTGTCTAAATTGGTAAGCAAGTTAATGGAAATTGCCTATACATCTATCTTCCACTTTATTTTGGGTGTTGTAATAGCTTCAACGGTCATCATCGCTCCGATGCCTGAACAATATAATGGCATGACTGCTGGAGAAATAGCAGTGACAGTTGTGTTATTCTTTGTAGGATTGTCTGTAGGATTGCTAATGGAAAAATTGGAAAGCAACTATAAACCGGCTGAAATAAATAGATAATAGCAGGAAGTTTTTTTAATTCTGGTTTAATTTAAACTAAAAAGTATTGATGAGCATACTCATCAATACTTTTTTTAATGTAACTATCTTTTTATCTTAGTGCCGATACCTTTTTGTAATAAAACAGCGCCTAGTGCTCCAACCATTCCTTGAAGCAAATTACCAGGAATTGAAACAGCTGCTCCAGCTATACCATACATGAAGCTTTCGGCGACGAAATAGCCTAAAGCCATAAAAATCCCAGCAGGAATAGCTGCTAAAAAGGGATTGTTATAGCCTGTTTTTTGAAAAATCCAACCGCAAATATAGCCTTGTAATCCTTTAACTACGAATGTGATAGGAGCATAATAAGCATAACCAATAATAATGTCAGCAAGGGCACTTCCCAATCCGCCCACAAAAAAACCAGCTTTTTTTCCTAAAAAAAGGGCTGCAAACAATAAAACCATATCCCCAAGATTAATGTAACCATGAAAAGAAGGAATGCGAACAAGGATAGTCATTACGATAGTTAAAGCCATCAATAAAGCAAAAGTTACAATTTCTTTAGTATTAATTTTGTGCATTATCCTCATCCTTTATCTATAGTGATAAAATCATTTTATCTTTTTTCAATGTTAAAGTCATGATTTTTTTCAAATTCAAAAAAAAATTAGAAAAGAACAGATTCTAGTATGTGAATTATGCTAGACTAGTAGTAATTAAGAACCAGGTAGAAGAGGAGAAAAAGATGAAGCAGCCCAGAATTTTAGTTATCCAAGATATTTCAGCAAGTTGCCGTATTTCAATGAATGTGGCTGTCCCAATTCTAAGTTGTTTAGAAAACTGGGTGAGCATCTTGCCTACAGCATTGTTGTCTACACATACTGGTAAAGGTTTTGAAGATTATACTTTTTTAGATTTAAGTGCTGAGATACCAGCTATCTTAAACCATTGGCGTTCGTTAGGAATAAAATTTGATGGGATAGTCATTGGGTATTTAGGCTCTATAGAACAAATTAAATTGATGGAAAGCATTATCAAACAATTTTCAACAGAAGAAGCTCTAATTGTAGTAGATCCTGTGATGGGTGATCACGGAACTTTATACCCGGGTTTTACCTCTGAGCATGTTGAAGCGATGCGTAAACTTTGTCAATTTGCAGATGTCTTGATACCAAATGTGACTGAAGCTTGCTTACTAACAGAAATAAACTATCCAGAAAAGCCACATAATATAGAAAAAATCGAACCTATTATTAGGAAATTAACGGACAAAAACAACCGAAATATTGTCTTATCGGGTGTAACCGGAAATGAAAGACAAGTTGGTGCTGCATTTATTTCCAAAGGAAGTTCAAAAATCCATTATGCTTTTTCAGAAGTTTATCCGGGGCATTTCGATGGAGTAGGAGATTTGTTTACAAGTGTAGTAGCAGGATTTTTATTTCAAAAACACAGCTTGAAAAGAGCCAACGAAGTAGCCGTAAATTACATTTCCAGAGTGGTCAAACGGACTATTGAAGACCAAATTGATCCCTTGTATGGAATTGCTTTTGAAAAAGATTTGATGTATTTAATGAAAGAACTAAAAAAATAATTATCCATTATTGAAGGTAACAGAAAAAGCAACCAAAAGTTGCAAACGGTATGTTTACAGCTTTTGGTTGCTTTTTCCTATGTCTAAATATCGGTTTTTACTGAATAAAAGAGTAATAAACACCCAATAAATGCCGCCACTATTCCAGCACTTAACATTTCTGGAACACCAGCATGGTCTAGCAACCATCCACCTATAAAACTTCCAACCACACTACCTAGGGTAACAGCGCCTATGTTAAACGCTTGTCCTTTGACATAATCTGGTTTCTGCATTAGCTGATTGACATAATAAGTTGAGGCTGGAATGTAAAGAGCAAATGCTAATCCTTGAAATAATTGAGTAATATTAAGCATAAATATTGATCCTGATAGTAAGAAAAGAATACTTCTGATTACAAAGGAAATGGCAGCTACTTTCAACCAAATACCACTTTTTCGTTTAGTCAATAAATAGCTGAATCCTAACATAGCAGGTAGTTCACTCAAAGCTGTAATCATTAACGACAAACCAAAGTCACTGTCGTTTCCTCCAAGCGAATGAATGATTTGGACTAAATATGTATTTACAATAGTATGAAAAAGAAACAAACAGGCCGCTCCTATTAGAAAATAGGCAAAGCGAGGGTATCTTTTAAAAAAGGTTTCTTTTTCTTTGGTTAAAGGGTTATTCGACTTTAAATTTGGAGCAGATGGCACTTCAGAAATAGTAGTTTCGGGAAAGGTGAAAATAAGGACCAAAAAAGCTAATAATAAAAAAATACAGGCAATAGGTAAAATAATTGTACTAAAGCGTGTTAACAATAGACCTAACGTGTATGAAGTTAGAGCGAACGCTAGGGAACCTGCTCCTCTTGTTAAACCAAAATTGATTTTTACCCCACTATTAATGTGTTCAAAGGTAAAAGAATTAATGAATGGCTGCATGGATAAGACTAATGAAACTACAGCTATAAATAGTAATGCTTCAATTGCAGGAGCGCCAGTAGAAAGAAGCAAAGAAACAAGAAGGGCAATAGATAAAATCGTAAGCATAGCTAAGCTCCATTTCAATGTTAATCTTTTAAACTTATCGATTACAGCACCTAAAGTAGGTTGTAAAATAACAGATAAGATATTGGAGCTGGCAAGAATAAGCCCAATATTTTGATTTTCGAAGCTTCGGGAGAGCAAAAAGACTGAAGCAAAACCATAGATGGAGCAAAATACCATCCAATATAAGCTTTGTAGCAGAGCATATTTTATGGTTAAAGTACGAATTGTTGTCATAAATTGTTATTCTTCCTTTCCTATTAAACCAAAATTGGATTTCTTTGTCCCTCTAAGTATCATAGCATGTATTCACTTCAAAAAAGAAGAAGTTAGATGGAATATTTAATCTGAACAAATCATTAGGATTTCTTTTTTTTTTTTTTTTTGGTATACTTATTATTAGTAAGAAGTGTGTTAATAAAAATTATGTAAAAAGATTAGTGTTTGGAGGAAAGAATAATGAGAGCAGTTATTATCGAAGAATACGGTGGAAAAGAAAAGTTGAAAGAATCAGAAGTACCGATGCCTAAAGCGGGTGCTCATCAAGTAGTTATAAAAGAAAAAGCAACTTCAATCAATCCTATCGACTGGAAATTACGCGAAGGGTATTTACAGACAATGATGCCTTGGGAATTTCCGATTATTTTGGGATGGGATGTTGCTGGAGATATTGTTGAAGTCGGCAGTGAAGTAACGGACTGGAAAGTTGGAGACCGAGTTTTCGCGCGCCCAGAGACAACACGTTTTGGAACATATGCTGAATATACTGCAGTAGATGATCATTTATTGGCTTATATTCCTGAAACGATTTCTTATGAAGAAGCAGCGGCTGTTCCTTTAGCAGGATTGACAGCTTGGCAAGCATTATTTGATCATGGCAAATTGGTTGAAGGAGAAAAAGTATTGATCCATGCTGGTTCAGGTGGAGTCGGAACTTATGCTATCCAATTAGCTAAAAGTAAAGGTGCTTATGTTATTTCTACAGCAAGCGAAAAAAATCGTGAATTGTTGTTGAGCTTAGGAGTAGATCAATTTATTGATTATAAGAATGAAGACTTTACAGAAATTTTGAGTGATATAGATGTTATTTTTGATACTATGGGCGGAGAAATCTTAGCTAATAGTTTTAAAGTAATCAAACCGCATACTGGACGTATCATTTCAATTGTTGGCGAAGCAGACAAAGCATTAGTTGAAAAAGCAGATGTTACGTTTAAGAATATTTGGTTAGAACCAAAAGGAGAACAATTGGCCGAATTAGCTCAATTAATGGAAGAAGGCAAAGTGAAATCTATTATTGGCGCAACTTATCCTTTGACTGAAAAAGGCATTTACGATGCTCACGCAATGAGTGAAACACACCATGCAGTGGGTAAAATCGTGATTAAAGTAGGAGAATAAAGAACCATAAAAGCATTCATTTACTATGTGAAGAAAAAGAAGTGACTGTATTCAGTTGCTTCTTTTTCTGCCTTTTATATTAAACAAACTAGCTTTAAAGCATCTATTCAAACCGGTTTTGCATATCTTTTGAGGAAAAAATAATATACGAATTATGTCACTTCCAAAACTTCACCAGCAAACTAATAGGGTAATGGTATATTATATTCAATTTGGGTAACTTCAAAATTAAACCAATTAAAATTTCCAGTCTTTAATTTCCATGTGACATCACCTTTTGTCGGAACTTTTATTCCATCAAATTTTTTATAAGCATACAAAGAAATTGACCACAACTCTAACCGGAACTTGTTGTCAAATTCTCCGTACCTTTCAGCCTCAAAATTAATCACCTCACCCTTATCATTAAAGGTTAATACTCCTGAGGCGATCACTTCTTTGTATGTCATAGTTGCTTTTGCATGTTTAGTATCAATCTCTTCCCACGTTATAAAATTATTTACTACAGCAGTAGGAAACCACACCATCTCAGCAAGGTATCTTAATAATGTACCCTGATTGATTTTTTTTCCTTTTGAATTGGCAACATTAAATAATGAAAGGAATTTAATCAGCATGTTTCCTTTTCCTTCCGTGTATATATCTCTTCCAACAATATGAAATAAGGGAGCCATTTTAATATTTGCTTTCCAAATAAAACTTGGCTCCTCTGTGGTAAAGTATTGTTCTGCCTGAACAGGCATCCATCTTTTGTCTATTTCTAATCTCATAGTTGCTTTTTGCTTTAAACGAACAGATGTTACCTTTTCCTTTCCAATAATTTGGGCGTATTTAAGCCACCTTTGAACATTTTGTGGCAGTACTTCTATATCTGCCTTAGATATATGTGACCTTTTATTTTTTACCTTGTTAAATAATACTTTTATCTCATTATCTACATTTTTATTAAATACCAAATTACCTATAAATGAAACTGATACAAATATGATAATAAATATTAACACAACTATTAATATTGGCATGTTACACCTCCCATAATTCTAATAAAATCAACTAAATTACTTTTATCAATAAAGCTTGGTATTTATTAAAATTAGTACATTCAATAAATATTGTGTAATATCTGTAAGTTTCATCTTGATAACTAGTTTTGGAAATAGCAGATACTTATTATTCAAAGAAAATCAACTTCTTTATGCGGTTAATATATTCATAAAAACCCTCCTAGCATTCAGTTATGAAGCCATTATACCACCTAAATAATAACTAAATGACTTTTTTTAAAGCGTTTACAATTATTAAGAATGGTTAAGTTATATTTCCTTATAAATACTTTTAAAGAAGATATGCTATTAACTAACGTATATTATCTAACAGTTCGTTAAATATGTACAAAATATGGCTAAATATACAAAACAAGCGTTTCGTAAATTAAAAACAATATGTATCCGCTTTCGGAAATAAGAATGTAATAAAGCGAGCTGCTTTGTTAAAGAATTAACATCATTTTCGGATGAATTCTATGCTATACTAACAAATGTGAGAAAAATAAAAGGGTATAAAAAACCACGGAGGGCATACTTTGAAAAAGAAATTAATGACCGGGATAATTGCAGCACTATTACTTGCAAGTCCTATCGTAATGCCAACTGTGACAGAAGCAGCGAGCGTCGAAGATCTTGAGAGCCAAAAAGCTGAATTAGAAAATAAATCAAATGATTTAAACTCAAAAATCCAATCACAAGAAGAAACGTTAAATAACCTAGAATCTGAAAAAGCAAACCTTGAATCAGAAGTTGAAAAACTTCAAACAGACATTGATGCAGTTGTTCTAGAATTAAAAGCACAAGAGCAGAAATTAGCTGACTCAAAAGCAAAAATTGAAAAATTAAAAGTAGAAATTGAAAAACTTAAAGATTTAATTGCTAAACGTGAAGAAAAATTAGAGCATCAAGCAAGATCTGTTCAAACCGATGGTAATACTACTAATATGGTAGAGTTGGTATTATCGGCAGATAGTTTGTCTGATTTAATTGGCCGTGTAGGTGTGGTAAATCAATTGGTTTCTGCAAATAAAGATATTGTAACTCAACAAGAGAATGATAAAAAAGAAGTAGAAAAAAATGAACAAGCTGCACAAGAAGAAAAAGTAGCGATAGAATCATTAAAATCAGAAATTGAAGTTAATAAAAATAATTTAGTTGCTCAAAAAGCAGAACTAGATGATAAAATTATTCAAGTGGCAACAAAATACGATATGACAGAGTCTGAAAAAAATCAATTTGTTAAAGAACAAGCCGTTATTGCTACTCAAACAAGTGTCTTGTCAAGCGAGTTGCAACAAGAACGTCAACGTATTATTGCTGAAGAAGAACAAGCACAAGCGGCTGCTAAAAAAGCAGAAGCTGAGGCGGAAGCACAAGCTGCACAAGCTGAAGCTAAACAAACAGCTAATAGTTCTTCATCGAACAGTTCTAAGGATTCAAGCAGTACTACTGCACCTTCAAGTAGCCCGTCTTCTTCAAATAGTTCAGGATTCATCAAACCAAGTGGCGGTTACTCAACTTCTTCATACGGATACCGTATCCACCCTATTACTGGTGTAAATAAATTACATGGTGGTATTGATTTTGGTGGTGGTGGTCCAATTGTAGCAGCACAAAGTGGAACAGTCGTTTTTGCTGGATACCATAGTTCTTGGGGTTACTATGTGAAAATTGATCATGGAAATGGTCTTCAAACACTTTATGCCCATATGGTTGCAGGTAGTTTGCTTGTTTCTCCTGGACAACACGTTTCTCAGGGTCAACAAATTGGAACAATGGGTACGACCGGTTCTTCTACAGGAGTACATTTACACTTTGAAGTTTATGTAAATGGTTCTCGTGTCGATCCAGCTAACTATCTATAGAAGAAAGAACTAAAAAAGTGAACGGTTTGTATAAGATTACGAATTAAAAACTTAAATAGCTGAAGTCCTCTCTTTTAAAGAGAGGACTTTTTTAGTAGAATGAATGAGAAGAAGAAATGGGCGGAGGATCACAAATGGAATTAATTTTATCTACAAAAAATGAACGTGTAAAGAACTGGAAAAAGCTTCACTCCAAAAAAGGGCGCCAAAAAGCAGGAACTTATTTAATAGAAGGATTTCATTTAATAGAAGAAGCTTTAAAAAATCATGCAGACATTTTGGAAATGATGATAAGTGAAGAAATCGCTTTTGAAGATATCCCGCAATTTGATGAAGAAAAACAAGTTGAAATTTCGACGGAAATTGCCAAAGTCTTAAGTGAGACAGAAACTTCTCAGGGGATTTTTGCTGTTATTCAAAAAACAGATTTAATAGAAAAACCTTTATTAGATAAGCCTTTTTTGTTGTTAGATAATGTTCAAGATCCAGGAAATGTTGGAACAATGGTTCGTACAGCTGATGCTGCTGGGTTTGGCGGTGTGGTTTTAGGTGAAGGATCTGTAGATTTATACAATAGTAAAGTACTACGCTCCATGCAAGGCAGTCATTTTCACTTACCTATTTATCAAGGAGATTTAAACGAATGGTTTGATTTGTTTTTTGAGCATGGATTTCCAGTTTATGGCACTGAATTAAATGAAGAAGCCGTTTCTTATCGAACTATTGAACCGCAATCGATTTATGGGTTGGTTATGGGAAATGAAGGGAACGGAATGTCAGCTGAATTATTGAAACGAACCACTAAAAATCTCTATATCCCAATTGTTGGACAAGCAGAATCTTTAAATGTCGCTGTAGCAGCAGGTGTAGTAATGTTTAGCTTAACAAAAGCTGAGTAAATAGTGTTGCAAATTTGTGTCAAAAAAATGTACTTTCCTAATATTTCTTTAAGTTTAAGTGGTTCTGCTTTAAAAATAAAGACAGAGCATGTAAGATTGGAACCAGTTAGAAAACATCATAATTTATTAAGGAAAAGGAAGTCGTTTAATGACCGAACCAAAGTGGAAGCAAGATTTAGAATACGTCGCGCTTATTGAGGATTTATTGGAATTCGAAGAAGTAAAAAAACTGAATGACTATACGCAACATCATTTTACAACACGATTAGATCATTCAATTAGTGTATCTTATATCAGCTATTGCATTGCTAAAAAACATGGTTTGGATTTTAGAGCAACAGCTCGTGCAGGATTACTTCATGATTTATTTTATTATGACTGGCGAATAACGAAATTTGATGAAGGCTCTCATGCCTATGTTCATCCTCGTATGGCTTGTGAAAATGCAAAGAAATTAACAGAGCTAAGTGAACTAGAATGCGATATTATTATTAAACATATGTGGTTAGCTACAGTAGCTTTTCCAAAGTATAAAGAAAGTTATATTGTAACGTTTGTTGATAAATATTGTGCAGTGAAAGAAGTGGCCGTTCCATTGACTGGGAAAATGAGAACATCTATAAAAAATGTTTGGGCGCGTTTAAAACCTGCTACAGCTCAATAATAGCAATGTATATAAATAGCTATCTCTTATTCATGAAAATAAATAAAAAGACTAAACCTATTGCAGGTTTAGTCTTTTTTAGCTTCTGTAAGAAGGTTTTTCAATATTTCAGTTCGGATCTCAACTAGTTCTGGAAATTGATAAAAGAAGTTTTGTTTTTTTTGTGCAATTGTTGTGTTGCTTTCTTTAGGAGACAATACAAAGAAAGTCCACGATTCAGCAATGTCCTCTTCAGGATGGGTAACAGCATAAGGTGTCAAAAAATCTTCAGCATGTTCAGTATAAAAGGCATTTTTCGCAGCGGTGTCATTTTGTTTATTAAGCTGTTGCCACTCTTGGTAATAATCAAGCCAGAATTTTTGATAATACAGATTCATATAAGAATCCGTATTACTTTTACCATAAAAGGAAGAATAAGTAGCTTCCTTTTCACCAGTAGTTTTCCAATCGTAATTTGATACCATTTGATCGCTACTTAAAGTGAGGAGATGACCATATTCATGAATCAAAGTATAATAGAAGTTTTTTTCATCTTTACTGTCAGCGTAATCCACGCCAAGCTGCCAAGTATCTCCATTGTAGTCTAATGAATCAACATAGCCTAAAAGATTACTAGCTCCATCAGAGAAAACAGAAAATGATTTAACGTTTGTCCGTAAATCTGTTGGGATGATAGTCGTAAACGATTCCCATAGTTCCTTATGTTGAGAAGTATCCTCAGCATATTTGACTTGATTGGCATTTTTATAATTAATATTTTTAGTAGAAAGAGTATCACCATCAACTTGGTAAGTTACAATAGTAGAATTTTTAATTAATGCGCTCCGATTTTGTTCCATACTAGTACCAGCTTTTTTGTGAGACCCTGATGTAAATTCTAAAGGATTGCCAATCAGCTTTTTGACTTCACTAAGATAACTATCACCTTCCTTAATAATCATTTCTTCGCTAGGTTTTTCAATAGTAGGGTTAATAAA
Source organism: Carnobacterium jeotgali MS3 (assembly GCF_000745125.1). GTDB lineage: Bacteria > Bacillota > Bacilli > Lactobacillales > Carnobacteriaceae > Carnobacterium_B > Carnobacterium_B jeotgali. The sequence continues at coordinate 4,822 of NZ_JQNF01000007.1, read as the reverse complement.
GCCTTGTATTGCTAAGACATTAAATGAAAAATAGCCTAAAAATAGCAAACTACTAGTAAAAATTAAAAAAAGGATTCGTTGCATCGGGTAATCACCTCCGCTAAATTTCTAATTTATCTACCACAAGTTTAGTGAATGTAAATAAGATTGTAAAGTAAAGTCGCCTCCTTAGAGATATAGATAAATGTGGGATAAAACCTTGAAAATAGGCACTTTAAAACGACACAAAAATAATACGTGAAATTTTCAAAAAAATGAGTTTTAGTTAGGATAGGAGGACGCTTAAATGATAGAGGTAACCTTTACCACACAAAAAGCACTTATTAGAGAAGCGAGTTTAAACGACTTGCCAGAAATGGTTGATATTTATAATAAGGCAATACTCACAGGAGGCATAACTTGTGATATTGATGTATTTACTGTAGAACAAAGAAAATCATGGTTTGAATCTCATCAAACAGAGAAATACCCACTTTTTATCTATGAAGTTGATGGAAAGGTTGCTGGATATAGTCATTTAAGTGGTTACCGAGTTGGTAGAAGAGCCGTAGAACGAGTAGCTGAGATCAGTTATTATGTAAATAGCGATTACCGTAACCGTGGAATTGGTTCAAAATTAGTCGAGCATACCCTTCAACAAGCTAGAGAAATTGGCTATCACAATGTTATGGCTATGATTGTAGAGGGTAATGGAGCTAGTGAATACCTGCTTAGCAAATTTGGTTTCCAGCAATGGGGAAGAATGCCAAAGGTTGCTGAATTTAATGGAGAATTACATGACCACTTATATTATGGAATGAAATTAAACTAAATAGTTGCTTGAAAAAAGTAGACTAGAATGACCCTAAAAAGGAATTTCAGTCTATTTTTTTCAACAATTGAGAATTAAGTAGTTCCTAGTTATATTTTTTGAATAATTATCCTTATATAAAGTAACAGATGAATAGAATGCATAACGACATAAATGTTCGTTTTTGGCGAAGAAAATATCTAATATTTTAAAAATACAAATTAAATGTTTGGAATTGTGAAATATGTTTATTTTATGTAAAAAAATCATTGACGCTATTTAGAATTCCTGTTATATTAATACATGTCGCTGAGACAGGTTGAAACAAACCGGTAAAGCGAGAAACAAAAATTAAAAAAGTTGTTGACAGACGATATCGAACGTGATATTATTAGTAAGTTGTCAAAACGAAACAATCAACTTTAGACCTTTGAAAACTAAACAAAGTAAGACGAACCAAATGTGAGGATGACTCAGCAGTGCTGAGTCAACAGTAACAAAATAGTGAATAATTATTCGCTAGCAATTCAATAATGAGCTTCAAGCATCATTTTATATGAGAGTTTGATCCTGGCTCAGGACGAACGCTGGCGGCATGCCTAATACATGCAAGTCGAACGCTTTAACTTCACCGGGTGCTTGCACCCATCGAAGTTAAGGAGTGGCGGACGGGTGAGTAACACGTGGGTAACCTGCCCATAAGAGGGGGATAACATTCGGAAACGGATGCTAATACCGCATATTTCTAATCGTCTCCTGACGAATGGAAGAAAGGTGGCTTCGGCTACCGCTTATGGATGGACCCGCGGCGTATTAGCTAGTTGGTGAGGTAATGGCTCACCAAGGCGATGATACGTAGCCGACCTGAGAGGGTGATCGGCCACACTGGGACTGAGACACGGCCCAGACTCCTACGGGAGGCAGCAGTAGGGAATCTTCCGCAATGGACGAAAGTCTGACGGAGCAATGCCGCGTGAGTGAAGAAGGTTTTCGGATCGTAAAACTCTGTTGTTAGAGAAGAACAAGGATGAGAGTAACTGCTCATCCCCTGACGGTATCTAACCAGAAAGCCACGGCTAACTACGTGCCAGCAGCCGCGGTAATACGTAGGTGGCAAGCGTTGTCCGGATTTATTGGGCGTAAAGCGAGCGCAGGCGGTTCTTTAAGTCTGATGTGAAAGCCCCCGGCTCAACCGGGGAGGGTCATTGGAAACTGGAGAACTTGAGTGCAGAAGAGGAGAGTGGAATTCCACGTGTAGCGGTGAAATGCGTAGATATGTGGAGGAACACCAGTGGCGAAGGCGACTCTCTGGTCTGTAACTGACGCTGAGGCTCGAAAGCGTGGGGAGCAAACAGGATTAGATACCCTGGTAGTCCACGCCGTAAACGATGAGTGCTAAGTGTTGGAGGGTTTCCGCCCTTCAGTGCTGCAGCTAACGCATTAAGCACTCCGCCTGGGGAGTACGACCGCAAGGTTGAAACTCAAAGGAATTGACGGGGACCCGCACAAGCGGTGGAGCATGTGGTTTAATTCGAAGCAACGCGAAGAACCTTACCAGGTCTTGACATCCTTTGACAATCCTAGAGATAGGACTTTCCCTTCGGGGACAAAGTGACAGGTGGTGCATGGTTGTCGTCAGCTCGTGTCGTGAGATGTTGGGTTAAGTCCCGCAACGAGCGCAACCCCTATTATTAGTTGCCAGCATTCAGTTGGGCACTCTAGTGAGACTGCCGGTGATAAACCGGAGGAAGGTGGGGATGACGTCAAATCATCATGCCCCTTATGACCTGGGCTACACACGTGCTACAATGGATGGTACAACGAGTCGCAAGGTCGCGAGGCCAAGCTAATCTCTTAAAGCCATTCTCAGTTCGGATTGCAGGCTGCAACTCGCCTGCATGAAGCCGGAATCGCTAGTAATCGCGGATCAGCACGCCGCGGTGAATACGTTCCCGGGTCTTGTACACACCGCCCGTCACACCACGAGAGTTTGTAACACCCGAAGTCGGTGAGGTAACCCTTTTGGGAGCCAGCCGCCTAAGGTGGGACAGATAATTGGGGTGAAGTCGTAACAAGGTAGCCGTATCGGAAGGTGCGGCTGGATCACCTCCTTTCTAAGGAATATAACGGAAACCCACACATTCGTACTTACTTTGTTTAGTTTTGAGAGGTCTAATCTTCTCAATCTTTTAACCGCAATACCTTGTTCTTTGAAAACTGGATAAAGTTAAAAATTGTAATTCAAGTAAGAAACCAGAAACACACCGAAATTTTTAAATGTAAGTTTTTTAAGGTTCTCATCGCAAGATGAGTATTGAAAATTAACGATTAACCATAGGTTAAGTTAATAAGGGCGCACGGTGAATGCCTTGGCACTAGGAGCCGATGAAGGACGGGACTAACGCCGATATGCTTTGGGGAGCTGTAAGTGAGCTTTGATCCAAAGATTTCCGAATGGGGGAACCCAGCATCTTTTATAGGATGTTACTGCTGACTGAATACATAGGTCAGTAGAGGTAGACGCAGAGAACTGAAACATCTAAGTACCTGCAGGAAGAGAAAGAAAAATCGATTCCCTGAGTAGCGGCGAGCGAAACGGGAATAGCCCAAACCAGAAAGCTTGCTTTCTGGGGTTGTAGGACTGAACACATAGAGTCATAAATGATTTTGGTAGGAGAAGCGACCTGGAAAGGTCTGCCGAAGAAGGTAAAAGCCCTGTATCCGAAACCAAATTCACTCTGATCAGTATCCTGAGTACGGCGGAACACGAGAAATTCCGTCGGAATCCGGGAGGACCATCTCCCAAGGCTAAATACTCCCTAGTGACCGATAGTGAACCAGTACCGTGAGGGAAAGGTGAAAAGAACCTCGGAAGAGGAGTGAAATAGCCCCTGAAACCGTGTGCCTACAAATAGTTAAAGCCCGTTAATGGGTGATAGCGTGCCTTTTGTAGAATGAACCGGCGAGTTACGATCCCATGCGAGGTTAAGTTGATGAGACGGAGCCGCAGCGAAAGCGAGTCTGAATAGGGCGAATGAGTATGTGGTCGTAGACCCGAAACCAAGTGATCTACCCATGTCCAGGTTGAAGGTGCGGTAATACGCACTGGAGGACCGAACCCACGTATGTTGAAAAATGCGGGGATGAGGTGTGGGTAGCGGAGAAATTCCAATCGAACTTGGAGATAGCTGGTTCTCTCCGAAATAGCTTTAGGGCTAGCCTCGGAATTAGAATCATGGAGGTAGAGCAACTGTTTGGACTAGGGGCCCTTCTCGGGTTACCGAATTCAGATAAACTCCGAATGCCATTGATTTATATCCGGGAGTCAGACTGCGAGTGATAAGATCCGTAGTCGAAAGGGAAACAGCCCAGACCACCAGCTAAGGTCCCAAAGTTTATGTTAAGTGGAAAAGGATGTGGAGTTGCTTAGACAACTAGGATGTTGGCTCAGAAGCAGCCATCATTTAAAGAGTGCGTAATAGCTCACTAGTCGAGTGACCCTGCGCCGAAAATTTACCGGGGCTAAACATAACACCGAAGCTGTGGATAGAACCATTGGTTCTATGGTAGGAGAGCGTTCTAAGGGCGTTGAAGCTAGATCGTGAGGACTAGTGGAGCGCTTAGAAGTGAGAATGCCGGTATGAGTAGCGAAAGACGGGTGAGAATCCCGTCCACCGAATGACTAAGGTTTCCTGGGGAAGGCTCGTCCTCCCAGGGTTAGTCGGGACCTAAGTCGAGGCCGAATGGCGTAGACGATGGACAACAGGTTGAGATTCCTGTACCAGTTTGTTTTGTTTGAACAATGGAGGGACACAGTAGGCTAAGGAATACGCGCTGTTGGATATGCGCGTCCAAGCAACAAGTTTTGAAGTGAGTCAAATGCTTGCTTCTTTAAGAACAAGTTGTGATGGGGAGGGAAATTAAGTACCGAAGTTCCCGATGTCACACTGTCAAGAAAAGCTTCTAGTTAGAAACAAACTGCCCGTACCGCAAACCGACACAGGTAGTCGAGGAGAGAATCCTAAGGTGTGC
>NZ_JQNF01000006.1 GCF_000745125.1 Carnobacterium jeotgali MS3 | reverse complement strand
TGTAACGATAAAAAAAGTATTGAATCACTATCGCCCAATCAATGAAAATCAAATAGATGAGGGTATCCCAAGTGCGGGGGCGTTGATTGGTGTTTTTGAACGTTTCTTTATTTTGCTGATGCTGTATGCTAATCAATTTACGGCTATTGGATTTGTTCTGGACAGCGAAGTCCATTGCTCGGTACAATAAAATTTCAGAAAATCCTCAGTTTGCAGAATACTATTTACTGGGAACCTTATTGAGCACTTTGTTGATTATCGTCAGTTACTTCTTTATTTTCTGATGATGCAGCTGTAAAAGAATCAATTGTTGAGATTCGCTTATTGTTGAATCTTTGGACTTTTGAATTGGTAGTTAAATAATCAAAGTAGCATTTGTTCCCTTAGGTATTTATAAACTATAAGGACAAGGTGTAGAATAAAGTCATTACGCATAAGGAAAAGGAGAATTCTATGGCATTTAAGCAAATTGAGACACAAGAGTTACCGGATATTCAATCTGTGGGAACCGTTTATGAACACGTTGAGACAGGAGCCAAGGTTCTTTATCTAGCAAATGACGATTCCAAATAAGGCGTTTACGATTGGGTTTAAGACACCTCCGTATAACGATAACGGAATTGCTCATATCATAGAGCATTCAGTTTTAAATGGATCTGAAAAATACCCTTCAAAAGAACCATTTGTTGAATTAGTCAAAGGGTCATTGAATACGTTCGTCAATGCAATGACTTTTTCAGATAAGACAATTTATCCAGTTGCTTCTACTAATAAAAAAGACTTTATGCATTTAATGAGTGTTTATTTAGATGCTGTGTTTAAGCCGAACTTTTACAGTAATGCACAAATATTAGCGCAAGAAGGTTGGCATCATCATTTAGAGTCAGCAGAAGATGACCTGATTTATAAAGGGGTTGTTTACAATGAAATGAAAGGGGCGACAGCCTCTCCTGAAAGACAAGTTCAACAGCATTTGACTCATCAGTTGTACCCAACAGTATTTACCGGCACGAATCTGGTGGAAATCCAAAAGCCATCCCTAGTTTAACGCAAGAAGAATTTGTTGCGTTCCATCAAACTTATTACCACCCAAGTAATTCTCTGACTGTCTTATATGGAGACATTGATAAAAAAGAAACTTTTGCTGCATTAGAGGACTATTTCAGTGGCGCAGGCAAACATAGTGAAAAAGTCGACTTATCTTTTGAACCAGCTGTTCCTGATGATGCTGTATTTGAAGATACTTACTCAATAACTGCAGGAGATAACCCTGAAGGAAAAGATTATTTGGCTTTAGGGTGGCATGTATCTGAACCGAATGATGTACTGGATATGTATGGACTAGAAGTTTTGGAAGAGATTTTATTTGGCAATAATCAATCACCGCTTAAAAAAGCTTTATTGGATGCGGATATAGGTGGGGACATAATAGGTGGCGTTGCTGATTTTGGCTATCCAACGGGGTTTATGATCACTGCTAAATATTCTGATGCCTCTAAGATGACTCGATTCAAAGAAGTTGTTCAAGAGACTTTAAAACAGTTAATGACTGAAGGAATCGATGAAGGGCTGATTGATTCAGCGTTGAATAAAATTACTTTTCAAACGAAAGAAGCGGCTATTTCGGAAGACAACCCACGTGGAGTCATTTATGCCATTAATGCTTATCAATCCTGGTTGTATGACAAGAGTCCTTATGTGAACTTGCAATTTTCAGGTTATTTGAAAGAACTAGCAGAATTGGCAGGTAAGGGGTATTTTGAGCAACTGATCAAAGAAAAACTAGTATACAATCCTTTGCGTACTGCAGTGATTTTAAAAGCTGAACCGGGTAAAAGCGATCAATTTGAAGCGAAAACTCATCAGCAATTGCAAGAATATAAAGCTAATCTATCTAAAGAAGAAATCGACAAAATGATAGCTAAAACACAAGAGTTGATCAAGCGTCAAGAAGCGCCGGATAAACCGGAAGATCTAGCAAAGATTCCAACACTGACGAAAGAAGATTTAAGCACACAGGTAGAAGAGTATCCACTAACGGAAATTCCTTTTAATGAGGGAACTCATTTTTATCAGGCTGAACAATTCACTTCCGGCATTGACTACCTTAGTTTGTATATTGATTTGAAAGATGTTGCAGCTGAAGAATATCAGTGGTTGGGTTTATTGAGTCATCTTCTTGGGAAGCTAGACACTAAGAAATATGATGTCGCAACTTTGCAGCGTCAAAAAGATCTGTACACAGGCGGTATTTACGGAAAGATTGATATTTATGAAGATAAAGCAGGTCAACTAAAGCCTTATTTTATTTACGCCGGAAAATCTTTGGAATCTTCTTTTGAGGAACTGTCTCATTAATGCAAGAAATCCTGTGCCACACGCAATTTGAAAATAAAGATGATATTTTGAAAATCACTCAACAGCTGATTTCTAATTTCGAACGACGCATTAATTCTAGTTCCCATGTTCTAGCTGCAAACCGGGCCTTGAGTCAAGTGAAATCTTCAGCCAAATTAAATGAACTGATTAGTGGAATGGATCAATTCCTTTTTTGAAAGACATTCGTGCTGCTTTACAATCCGATAAGTCAAAAGAGGCAACAGAGCGTATCAAGCAGACAGTAAAGGGTTGCTAAATAAAAATCGCTTGAACATTTTAATACGTCGGTGAGAAAGATCGAGGAGTACTGGTCAAAGAAACATTACAAGTAGCATTTTCTGAGGTGCCTAGTGTAGTCAAATTTATCATGGCATTTGAAGCAACCGCTACATAGTTCACGTCTGAGCAGTGACATAAGCTTCATGTTGCTTCGCACCAGGCTTAATGATGGCTGGTTCACCTAATTCAACACTAGGCACCTCAGAAAATGCTACTTGTAATGTTTCTTTGACCAGTACTCCTCGATCTTTCTCACCGACGTATAAAATGTTCAAGCGATTTTTATTTAGCAAACCCTTTACTGTCTGCTTGATACGCTCTGTTGCCTCTTTTGACTTATCGGATTGTAAAGCAGCACGAATGTCTTTCAAAAAAAAGGAATTGATCCATTCCACTAATCAGTTCATTTAATTTGGCTGAAGATTTCACTTGACTCCAAGGCCCGGTTTTGCAGCTAGAACATGGGAACTAGAATTAATGCGTCGTTCGAAATTAGAAATCAGCTGTTGAGTGATTTTCAAAATATCATCTTTATTTTCAAATTGCGTGTGGCACAGGATTTCTTGCATTAATGAGACCAGTTCCTCAAAAGAAGATTCCAAAGATTTTCCGCGTAAAATAAAATAAGGCTTTAGTTGACCTGCTTTATCTTCATAAATATCAATCTTTCCGTAAATACCGCCCTGTGTACAGATCTTTTTGACGCTGCAAAGTTGCGACATCATATTTCTTAGTGTCTAGCTTCCCAAGAAGATGACTCAATAAACCCAACCACTGATATTCTTCAGCTGCAACATCTTTCAAATCAATATACAAACTAAGGTAGTCAATGCCGGAAGTGAATTGTTCAGCCTGATAAAAATGAGTTCCCTCATTAAAAGGAATTTCCGTTAGTGGATACTCTTCTACCTGTGTGCTTAAATCTTCTTTCGTCAGTGTTGGAATCTTTGCTAGATCTTCCGGTTTATCCGGCGCTTCTTGACGCTTGATCAACTCTTGTGTTTTAGCTATCATTTTGTCGATTTCTTCTTTAGATAGATTAGCTTTATATTCTTGCAATTGCTGATGAGTTTTCGCTTCAAATTGATCGCTTTTACCCGGTTCAGCTTTTAAAATCACTGCAGTACGCAAAGGATTGTATACTAGTTTTTCTTTGATCAGTTGCTCAAAATACCCCTTACCTGCCAATTCTGCTAGTTCTTTCAAATAACCTGAAAATTGCAAGTTCACATAAGGACTCTTGTCATACAACCAGGATTGATAAGCATTAATGGCATAAATGACTCCACGTGGGTTGTCTTCCGAAATAGCCGCTTCTTTCGTTTGAAAAGTAATTTTATTCAACGCTGAATCAATCAGCCCTTCATCGATTCCTTCAGTCATTAACTGTTTTAAAGTCTCTTGAACAACTTCTTTGAATCGAGTCATCTTAGAGGCATCAGAATATTTAGCAGTGATCATAAACCCCGTTGGATAGCCAAAATCAGCAACGCCACCTATTATGTCCCCACCTATATCCGCATCCAATAAAGCTTTTTTAAGCGGTGATTGATTATTGCCAAATAAAATCTCTTCCAAAACTTCTAGTCCATACATATCCAGTACATCATTCGGTTCAGATACATGCCACCCTAAAGCCAAATAATCTTTTCCTTCAGGGTTATCTCCTGCAGTTATTGAGTAAGTATCTTCAAATACAGCATCATCAGGAACAGCTGGTTCAAAAGATAAGTCGACTTTTTCACTATGTTTGCCTGCGCCACTGAAATAGTCCTCTAATGCAGCAAAAGTTTCTTTTTTATCAATGTCTCCATATAAGACAGTCAGAGAATTACTTGGGTGGTAATAAGTTTGATGGAACGCAACAAATTCTTCTTGCGTTAAACTAGGGATGGCTTTTGGATTTCCACCAGATTCGTGCCGGTAAATACTGTTGGGGTACAACTGATGAGTCAAATGCTGTTGAACTTGTCTTTCAGGAGAGGCTGTCGCCCCTTTCATTTCATTGTAAACAACCCCTTTATAAATCAGGTCATCTTCTGCTGACTCTAAATGATGATGCCAACCTTCTTGCGCTAATATTTGTGCATTACTGTAAAAGTTCGGCTTAAACACAGCATCTAAATAAACACTCATTAAATGCATAAAGTCTTTTTTATTAGTAGAAGCAACTGGATAAATTGTCTTATCTGAAAAAGTCATTGCATTGACGAACGTATTCAATGACCCTTTGACTAATTCAACAAATGGTTCTTTTGAAGGGTATTTTTCAGATCCATTTAAAACTGAATGCTCTATGATATGAGCAATTCCGTTATCGTTATACGGAGGTGTCTTAAACCCAATCGTAAACGCCTTATTGGAATCGTCATTTGCTAGATAAAGAACCTTGGCTCCTGTCTCAACGTGTTCATAAACGGTTCCCACAGATTGAATATCCGGTAACTCTTGTGTCTCAATTTGCTTAAATGCCATAGAATTCTCCTTTTCCTTATGCGTAATGACTTTATTCTACACCTTGTCCTTATAGTTTATAATACCTAAGGGAACAAATGCTACTTTGATTATTTAACTACCAATTCAAAAGTCCAAAGATTCAACAATAAGCGAATCTCAACAATTGATTCTTTTACAGCTGCATCATCAGAAAATAAAGAAGTAACTGACGATAATCAACAAAGTGCTCAATAAGGTTCCCAGTAAATAGTATTCTGCAAACTGAGGATTTTCTGAAATTTTATTGTACCGAGCAATGGACTTCGCTGTCAGAACAAATCCAATAGCCGTAAATTGATTAGCATACAGCATCAGCAAAATAAAGAAACGTTCAAAAACACCAATCAACGCCCCCGCACTTGGGATACCCTCATCTATTTGATTTTCATTGATTGGGCGATAGTGATTCAATACTTTTTTTATCGTTACACTGCATGGCCGGATCATCACCAATAGAATCAGTATCCATGACAAACTATTTTTCATATCCAAACCTAAACTACTCGACAAGGTTTCTAATCCTGGCATATAGTCAATCTCTATATTAGATACTGTGATATAGACAACTGCCGCAAGTAATACAAGGATGTGTAGCCCTTGATCTACTAGAAAGATAACCGTATCTTTATTATTATGAATGAAAAAGCGATTCGCAAGCAAAAATTTTAGACCATCTATCATGAAATGCAGCACTGAAATCCCTATGACCACTTTTAATAAAGGCCAACTAAAAATAGGAATGATCACGCCTACCATAGTGATCAAATAGATAAAACAATGGAGCACTAATTTCTTACCAAATACATCCTTTTCTCTCGCTAACGCGGACGATTGGAAATAAAAGTCTCCCAAGATATGTCCGATAAATAATACTATCCATACGACTTGATTCAACTATTCATCCTCCTCTATATCCTGAATTAAAAAGTGGCTAGCGTCTCTCAAAGCTGTTTTATAGGTATAATATTTCGCTGTATTCAGAGCTTTATTAACACTAGATTGGCCAATCCCTAATTCTTCAGCTGTCTTATATTGATTTTCTCCATGTGTGAAATAAGCATACATAATTTCTTTTTGTCTAGCAGACCACTTTGATTTCAATGCTGTGGCCAGTGACAGAATAGTATTCAATAGCTGATCTGTTCGTTGGTAGCCTTCTCCGGAACAAATCATCATATTGGTCTCGCTTGTGGTATATTTATTTTCATTTTCTTCAATAGTTTCAATCATTTGCCTTGCGCGGTGGTAGGCTGTGCCATCCATCTCCATAGAATTATCTCGTTGGATCGGTGTACTGATACTGCCTAAGCCAATGCCAAATCGCAATTCAATGGGAGCCATGGCCAATTCGATTTCAAAAATAATGCTTAAAATCACTTGTTTATTTTTTAGTAATCCTTGGAAGCTGTCTCCTAAAGTAATAATGAAATTAGAAGCAATGTCTTCTGCATATTTCTCATTTATTATTTGCAAAATAGAATGAAATTGTTCTTGCACTTCTTTTCGATCCGCAATTTTACGAGAGTCTTTAATATCTCCTATAATGGCTGCATATGGAGTCCTTACAGTTTGTCTGGTCATCTAATCACCTCTTTTTTTGATTATACCATAAGATTCAGTCTTAGATGAATCTTTGTATAAAATTCATCTAAGACTGAATCTTAAGGGTGAGCTTTATTATTTTATTAATTAGCGATAAATTGTTCGATGTAGTTAACCATAATCTAATTATGTTAACTACATCTATACTGTGTTTACGTAAAATAAGCATAAAAATGCTTTGGGAAATTTTAAATACCGTTCAATATACTGCTGAATTAGTATAATTAAAGAAAAAACCAAAATAATTATTTTGGTTTTAAAGTATTTTTGCTATTTTTTTGAGTTAGGACAAAATGTATTTATGAATCATTTTAAGATTTTTTTCGCTTAGTAAACCTTTTAAATTTACTTAAAAAATGATCTTTTTTTGCATCGTCTAATTCTAAGTTTTCTTTTGATAAATCAGTTGTTAAATCAAGTTTTTTATCGATTTTAGCGCCTTTTTTTAGTCGTTCTTGAAATTTTTCTTTCATTAACTGTTCAATATTTTTTAAATCCGGGTATTTTCCATCTTTTTCTCCGGCAGCTATGATGGCTAACACTTCTATATAGCTCATAGAAAGCGCCGTTGTGATGATTGAAGCTGTTGTACCGCTAATTAGTCCTCCAACAATTGTACCCGCTCCAGGAATCATTTTTATCACATTTGAAACGATGTACCTTCCCGCAAATGTAGCTCCCCCAGTCCCTCCTATTGCTGCTACAAGACTTGCAATAGTGGCTTTATCCATTGATATACCAAAAATCGCTGTAATATGGGCCAATAATGTTACTTGCATTGGTACAAGAACGGATGCATCAGAAAAAGGAATCGGTAAAAAACCTACGCCAAATGAAGTAGCGATATATCTTGTCGCCCAACTGCGAGCAGAATTCGCTTTTCGGGCAATATCTACTTGTTGGGCATTGTTAAAAGCCTTTTTTGCTTCTTCTGGTATGATTTCAAAACTTAATTCAAGCAATTCTTTTAATCCAAATGCTGGAATCGACATTTCTTCCGTCAATTTGAAGCTTTCAGCCATCAAAGATACAACACCATAAATCGGTAAATTAAGGTTTTCAATATAGGTTTTAAATGTTGCTGCTGGTTCACCGATTGATTGGGTCAAAACGATCACAACCGGGACTTTTTCACTTAATTCCGTTATAAGTTCAAGTTCTGTTGGTTCTATTCGTGAAGAATTTGCATTAATACAGTAGTAAGCTAGATGAATTTCTCCTTGAACACCTAGTTTTTTTTTTTCTTTAATTGTGTCAAAAATTTCACTTTTAATTTCTTTTTGTACTTCGAGACTTAACTCTAGACCTCTAGTATCATATAAAACCAAAGGGACTCCGTCTTTAGAAATCCGTCTTAAATGTTTTGTAATCGGTCTTCCAATACCGGTTAGAGCAAGATTTTCTCTAAACAAATTATTGATTAGCGTACTCTTACCTACCCCTGTCTTACCTACTACCATGATATTGACTGGGTTCATCTTTTTTAGTTCCTCTTCTGTTTTTTTTAAAATATCTTGTACCATATTAAAATTCTTATCTAAATTTTTCATTATAACCTCCGTAGTTTGACTTTACACTGAAATTTAGAACATTGTTAAGGAAGTTTAAATTTAGCATTTCCGTCAAATGTGTCTCCATCTTCCAAATTACCGGCTTCAAATCCGCGTTTAAACCAATCCATTCTTTGCTCAGAAGTACCATGAGTAAAACTTTCAGGAACAACGTATCCTTGTGCTTGTTGTTGGAGACGATCATCACCTACTGCACCCGCAGCGTTGATAGCTTCTTCATAGTCTCCTTCTTCTAAATAGCCTAATCCTTGAGCATAATTTGCCCATACACCTGCAAGATAATCAGCCTGCAACTCAAAGCGAACTTGGTATTTATTGAATTCTGTTTCACTTAATTCATTCCGTAAGATATTTAGCTGCTCTGTCAGTCCTAACTGCGTTTGAACATGATGGCCTACTTCATGAGCAATGACATAAGCCATTGCAAAATCACCTGGAGCGTTGAACTGTTGGCTTAATTCATCATAAAAACTTAAATCAATATACAAATTAGCATCACCAGGACAATAAAATGGTCCCGTTGAAGAACCCGCTACACCACATGCTGATTGAACTGATTCAGAAAATAGCACTA
>NZ_JQNF01000005.1 GCF_000745125.1 Carnobacterium jeotgali MS3 | reverse complement strand
GTAATGTTTCTTTGACCAGTACTCCTCGATCTTTCTCACCGACGTATAAAATGTTCAAGCGATTTTTATTTAGCAAACCCTTTACTGTCTGCTTGATACGCTCTGTTGCCTCTTTTGACTTATCGGATTGTAAAGCAGCACGAATGTCTTTCAAAAAAAGGAATTGATCCATTCCACTAATCAGTTCATTTAATTTGGCTGAAGATTTCACTTGACTCAAGGCCCGGTTTGCAGCTAGAACATGGGAACTAGAATTAATGCGTCGTTCGAAATTAGAAATCAGCTGTTGAGTGATTTTCAAAATATCATCTTTATTTTCAAATTGCGTGTGGCACAGGATTTCTTGCATTAATGAGACCAGTTCCTCAAAAGAAGATTCCAAAGATTTTCCGCGTAAAAATAAAATAAGGCTTTAGTTGACCTGCTTTATCTTCATAAATATCAATCTTTCCGTAAATACCGCCTGTGTACAGATCTTTTTGACGCTGCAAAGTTGCGACATCATATTTCTTAGTGTCTAGCTTCCCAAGAAGATGACTCAATAAACCCAACCACTGATATTCTTCAGCTGCAACATCTTTCAAATCAATATACAAACTAAGGTAGTCAATGCCGGAAGTGAATTGTTCAGCCTGATAAAAATGAGTTCCCTCATTAAAAGGAATTTCCGTTAGTGGATACTCTTCTACCTGTGTGCTTAAATCTTCTTTCGTCAGTGTTGGAATCTTTGCTAGATCTTCCGGTTTATCCGGCGCTTCTTGACGCTTGATCAACTCTTGTGTTTTAGCTATCATTTTGTCGATTTCTTCTTTAGATAGATTAGCTTTATATTCTTGCAATTGCTGATGAGTTTTCGCTTCAAATTGATCGCTTTTACCCGGTTCAGCTTTTAAAATCACTGCAGTACGCAAAGGATTGTATACTAGTTTTTCTTTGATCAGTTGCTCAAAATACCCCTTACCTGCCAATTCTGCTAGTTCTTTCAAATAACCTGAAAATTGCAAGTTCACATAAGGACTCTTGTCATACAACCAGGATTGATAAGCATTAATGGCATAAATGACTCCACGTGGGTTGTCTTCCGAAATAGCCGCTTCTTTCGTTTGAAAAGTAATTTTATTCAACGCTGAATCAATCAGCCCTTCATCGATTCCTTCAGTCATTAACTGTTTTAAAGTCTCTTGAACAACTTCTTTGAATCGAGTCATCTTAGAGGCATCAGAATATTTAGCAGTGATCATAAACCCCGTTGGATAGCCAAAATCAGCAACGCCACCTATTATGTCCCCACCTATATCCGCATCCAATAAAGCTTTTTTAAGCGGTGATTGATTATTGCCAAATAAAATCTCTTCCAAAACTTCTAGTCCATACATATCCAGTACATCATTCGGTTCAGATACATGCCACCCTAAAGCCAAATAATCTTTTTCCTTCAGGGTTATCTCCTGCAGTTATTGAGTAAGTATCTTCAAATACAGCATCATCAGGAACAGCTGGTTCAAAAGATAAGTCGACTTTTTCACTATGTTTGCCTGCGCCACTGAAATAGTCCTCTAATGCAGCAAAAGTTTCTTTTTTATCAATGTCTCCATATAAGACAGTCAGAGAATTACTTGGGTGGTAATAAGTTTGATGGAACGCAACAAATTCTTCTTGCGTTAAACTAGGGATGGCTTTTGGATTTCCACCAGATTCGTGCCGGTAAATACTGTTGGGGTACAACTGATGAGTCAAATGCTGTTGAACTTGTCTTTCAGGAGAGGCTGTCGCCCCTTTCATTTCATTGTAAACAACCCCTTTATAAATCAGGTCATCTTCTGCTGACTCTAAATGATGATGCCAACCTTCTTGCGCTAATATTTGTGCATTACTGTAAAAGTTCGGCTTAAACACAGCATCTAAATAAACACTCATTAAATGCATAAAGTCTTTTTTATTAGTAGAAGCAACTGGATAAATTGTCTTATCTGAAAAAGTCATTGCATTGACGAACGTATTCAATGACCCTTTGACTAATTCAACAAATGGTTCTTTTGAAGGGTATTTTTCAGATCCATTTAAAACTGAATGCTCTATGATATGAGCAATTCCGTTATCGTTATACGGAGGTGTCTTAAACCCAATCGTAAACGCCTTATTGGAATCGTCATTTGCTAGATAAAGAACCTTGGCTCCTGTCTCAACGTGTTCATAAACGGTTCCCACAGATTGAATATCCGGTAACTCTTGTGTCTCAATTTGCTTAAATGCCATAGAATTCTCCTTTTCCTTATGCGTAATGACTTTATTCTACACCTTGTCCTTATAGTTTATAATACCTAAGGGAACAAATGCTACTTTGATTATTTAACTACCAATTCAAAAGTCCAAAGATTCAACAATAAGCGAATCTCAACAATTGATTCTTTTACAGCTGCATCATCAGAAAATAAAGAAGTAACTGACGATAATCAACAAAGTGCTCAATAAGGTTCCCAGTAAATAGTATTCTGCAAACTGAGGATTTTCTGAAATTTTATTGTACCGAGCAATGGACTTCGCTGTCAGAACAAATCCAATAGCCGTAAATTGATTAGCATACAGCATCAGCAAAATAAAGAAACGTTCAAAAACACCAATCAACGCCCCCGCACTTGGGATACCCTCATCTATTTGATTTTCATTGATTGGGCGATAGTGATTCAATACTTTTTTTATCGTTACACTGCATGGCCGGATCATCACCAATAGAATCAGTATCCATGACAAACTATTTTTCATATCCAAACCTAAACTACTCGACAAGGTTTCTAATCCTGGCATATAGTCAATCTCTATATTAGATACTGTGATATAGACAACTGCCGCAAGTAATACAAGGATGTGTAGCCCTTGATCTACTAGAAAGATAACCGTATCTTTATTATTATGAATGAAAAAGCGATTCGCAAGCAAAAATTTTAGACCATCTATCATGAAATGCAGCACTGAAATCCCTATGACCACTTTTAATAAAGGCCAACTAAAAATAGGAATGATCACGCCTACCATAGTGATCAAATAGATAAAACAATGGAGCACTAATTTCTTACCAAATACATCCTTTTCTCTCGCTAACGCGGACGATTGGAAATAAAAGTCTCCCAAGATATGTCCGATAAATAATACTATCCATACGACTTGATTCAACTATTCATCCTCCTCTATATCCTGAATTAAAAAGTGGCTAGCGTCTCTCAAAGCTGTTTTATAGGTATAATATTTCGCTGTATTCAGAGCTTTATTAACACTAGATTGGCCAATCCCTAATTCTTCAGCTGTCTTATATTGATTTTCTCCATGTGTGAAATAAGCATACATAATTTCTTTTTGTCTAGCAGACCACTTTGATTTCAATGCTGTGGCCAGTGACAGAATAGTATTCAATAGCTGATCTGTTCGTTGGTAGCCTTCTCCGGAACAAATCATCATATTGGTCTCGCTTGTGGTATATTTATTTTCATTTTCTTCAATAGTTTCAATCATTTGCCTTGCGCGGTGGTAGGCTGTGCCATCCATCTCCATAGAATTATCTCGTTGGATCGGTGTACTGATACTGCCTAAGCCAATGCCAAATCGCAATTCAATGGGAGCCATGGCCAATTCGATTTCAAAAATAATGCTTAAAATCACTTGTTTATTTTTTAGTAATCCTTGGAAGCTGTCTCCTAAAGTAATAATGAAATTAGAAGCAATGTCTTCTGCATATTTCTCATTTATTATTTGCAAAATAGAATGAAATTGTTCTTGCACTTCTTTTCGATCCGCAATTTTACGAGAGTCTTTAATATCTCCTATAATGGCTGCATATGGAGTCCTTACAGTTTGTCTGGTCATCTAATCACCTCTTTTTTTGATTATACCATAAGATTCAGTCTTAGATGAATCTTTGTATAAAATTCATCTAAGACTGAATCTTAAGGGTGAGCTTTATTATTTTATTAATTAGCGATAAATTGTTCGATGTAGTTAACCATAATCTAATTATGTTAACTACATCTATACTGTGTTTACGTAAAATAAGCATAAAAATGCTTTGGGAAATTTTAAATACCGTTCAATATACTGCTGAATTAGTATAATTAAAGAAAAAACCAAAATAATTATTTTGGTTTTAAAGTATTTTTGCTATTTTTTTGAGTTAGGACAAAATGTATTTATGAATCATTTTAAGATTTTTTTCGCTTAGTAAACCTTTTAAATTTACTTAAAAAATGATCTTTTTTTGCATCGTCTAATTCTAAGTTTTCTTTTGATAAATCAGTTGTTAAATCAAGTTTTTTATCGATTTTAGCGCCTTTTTTTAGTCGTTCTTGAAATTTTTCTTTCATTAACTGTTCAATATTTTTTAAATCCGGGTATTTTCCATCTTTTTCTCCGGCAGCTATGATGGCTAACACTTCTATATAGCTCATAGAAAGCGCCGTTGTGATGATTGAAGCTGTTGTACCGCTAATTAGTCCTCCAACAATTGTACCCGCTCCAGGAATCATTTTTATCACATTTGAAACGATGTACCTTCCCGCAAATGTAGCTCCCCCAGTCCCTCCTATTGCTGCTACAAGACTTGCAATAGTGGCTTTATCCATTGATATACCAAAAATCGCTGTAATATGGGCCAATAATGTTACTTGCATTGGTACAAGAACGGATGCATCAGAAAAAGGAATCGGTAAAAAACCTACGCCAAATGAAGTAGCGATATATCTTGTCGCCCAACTGCGAGCAGAATTCGCTTTTCGGGCAATATCTACTTGTTGGGCATTGTTAAAAGCCTTTTTTGCTTCTTCTGGTATGATTTCAAAACTTAATTCAAGCAATTCTTTTAATCCAAATGCTGGAATCGACATTTCTTCCGTCAATTTGAAGCTTTCAGCCATCAAAGATACAACACCATAAATCGGTAAATTAAGGTTTTCAATATAGGTTTTAAATGTTGCTGCTGGTTCACCGATTGATTGGGTCAAAACGATCACAACCGGGACTTTTTCACTTAATTCCGTTATAAGTTCAAGTTCTGTTGGTTCTATTCGTGAAGAATTTGCATTAATACAGTAGTAAGCTAGATGAATTTCTCCTTGAACACCTAGTTTTTTATTTTCTTTAATTGTGTCAAAAATTTCACTTTTAATTTCTTTTTGTACTTCGAGACTTAACTCTAGACCTCTAGTATCATATAAAACCAAAGGGACTCCGTCTTTAGAAATCCGTCTTAAATGTTTTGTAATCGGTCTTCCAATACCGGTTAGAGCAAGATTTTCTCTAAACAAATTATTGATTAGCGTACTCTTACCTACCCCTGTCTTACCTACTACCATGATATTGACTGGGTTCATCTTTTTTAGTTCCTCTTCTGTTTTGTTTAAAATATCTTGTACCATATTAAAATTCTTATCTAAATTTTTCATTATAACCTCCGTAGTTTGACTTTACACTGAAATTTAGAACATTGTTAAGGAAGTTTAAATTTAGCATTTCCGTCAAATGTGTCTCCATCTTCCAAATTACCGGCTTCAAATCCGCGTTTAAACCAATCCATTCTTTGCTCAGAAGTACCATGAGTAAAACTTTCAGGAACAACGTATCCTTGTGCTTGTTGTTGGAGACGATCATCACCTACTGCACCCGCAGCGTTGATAGCTTCTTCATAGTCTCCTTCTTCTAAATAGCCTAATCCTTGAGCATAATTTGCCCATACACCTGCAAGATAATCAGCCTGCAACTCAAAGCGAACTTGGTATTTATTGAATTCTGTTTCACTTAATTCATTCCGTAAGATATTTAGCTGCTCTGTCAGTCCTAACTGCGTTTGAACATGATGGCCTACTTCATGAGCAATGACATAAGCCATTGCAAAATCACCTGGAGCGTTGAACTGTTGGCTTAATTCATCATAAAAACTTAAATCAATATACAAATTAGCATCACCAGGACAATAAAATGGTCCCGTTGAAGAACCCGCTACACCACATGCTGATTGAACTGATTCAGAAAATAGCACTAAAGTTGGTTCTTCATACGTATACCCATAGGCTTGAAAAACATCTGTCCAAACCTCTTCAGTATCTGCTAAGACTACCGAGACAAAATCAGCTCGCTCAGATTCGGTCTCAGTCTCTTGATAGGAACCGGTCGCCGTATTCCCACTAGGATCTGATACAACTGAATTTAAAAAATCACCTAAATTTCCACCACTTAAAAAAGTGAATGCCAACAAGATAAGAACTCCGCCTATCCCGCCCCCAACTAACGTCTTACCACCACTGCTTTTTCCTCTACGATCTTCTAAGTTGTCACTTTTTCTTCTGTCTTTCCAACGCATAGTATCACTCCCTCACACATTAAAATTGCTGATACTTAAGACTATCATATCATCTTTTCTACTCAGAACAGAAATGAAAAGCGCTTCTTAAGCGACTTATTAACTAAATTAGATTCAAACACACAAAAAAACCGGTATTAAGCAATCAATCGCTTTAATACCAGCTCTTAAATTTAAGTTACAAGTTTAATTTTTATCATTTTCTTTCAACTGTTCAACTTTAATAGGTTGCCATCCTTGATTGTCTACCCATTTTAAGTAAACACGATAATTTTTGGTTTGACCAGTATCTGAGACAGTAGCGACTACCTGCCCTTCTCCACTATTTTCGACCCACCATTCAATCATAGCTGATTCATCTAATCCTGTAGCATTGGCAGTTGCTTTTTTAATTTCAATACGGTCTTGAGATCCATCGTTAAAATTCGTTGTGTGTTCTCCCTCTTGTTGTGTTTCAACGGGTTTCCAGTCTCCGGTATAGGCTTCTGTTACATTTTCGTCCGTTGGCTCCGTTTCTTTTGTTTCAACAGATTCTGATGATTCACTTTCTGCGGACTCGCTTGACTCACTTTGAGATGTTTCAGATTCAGAACTGCTTTCACTACTTTTTTCAGAATTTTGTACTTCACTTTGAGTTGATTCTTCACTATTTTTTATAACCCTACTTGAACTTTCAGTTGCAACTTCTTGAGGTTTATCTCCTCCACTAAAAAGCGACATGATTAATAATAGGATAACGATCAAAGCTGCAATAATGACTGCAAAAGTCAATATTTTAACCGTTTTTCTTTCTTTGTCATATTTATTTGAACGAGTATTCTTTTTATTGTCTTTAGGCTCTTTCATGTTAATTCTCCAATCTTTTCAATTAAGTTTTATTTCGTTTTTGATATTTTCAAAAAACTTCTTAACTAGTATACCACTTAAATGGATTAAAAACGTTAAGCAAGCATTACTATTCTATTTCGTTTTTTACATTGTTTTGTTTTCAACCGTTGCAAGGTTCGACAGATAACACTATTAACAGTGTTTTAATTGAAAAATCTCATTAGCCATGCTAAACTATAAATGAAAAGAGAGATATGCGTCAACATACCCCTCTTTAGAATAGAACCGTTAAAGACGGCAGCTACTATAGAATATCATACAAAAGTAATCGTCCTACTCGCTAAAGCTTAGACGGTTACTTTTTTTTGTTTGACGAGATTTTTAAAACAAGAGTTGCAAAAGCTAATGCAAACATCAGTGCCTCATAAATGCTCATGAGTTTTCCTTTCTAGGGAAAGCCCAAACAAAAAACATTGGCATCACCCCTTTTTATAAGAGTTAGCCACCGCCTTAAACTTTTCTACGCTTTAAATTGTACCATATATACTAGCTAAAAAAACACTAACAAACAAACACTAGTTCTTTTTACTGACAAGATTTGATTATCTTTCATTATCTATTATACTAATAAGGTGAATAATAAAATTTGAAACACAGATTGGAGACAAAACAATGACTCAAAAGATTCGTATAGGCTTGGTTGGATATGGAAACATCGGCAGAGGTGTTGAGTTAGCAATTAATCAATTTCCTGATATGGAAGGTGTGGCTGTTTTTACTAGAAGAAACCCAGCAGAAGTAAAATCAATGCTTCCTGCAGTAAAAATTGAAAATATCCTAGAGTACAAAAATGCTATCGATGTTTTAATTTTATGTGGTGGATCAGCTACGGACTTACCTGAACAAGGGCCAGAACTAGCAAAATACTTTTCAACGATTGATAGCTATGATAACCACGGAAAGATACCAGCTTATTTTGCAGATATGGATACGGCTGCTAAAAGTGGTCAAAATGTCAGCATTATCTCTGTAGGTTGGGATCCAGGTTTATTCTCAATTAACCGAGCATTATTTGAAGCTGTTCTTCCTGTAGGACAAACATATACTTTTTGGGGTAAAGGATTAAGCCAAGGCCATTCTGATGCTATTCGACGGGTAACTGGCGTGAAAAAAGGTGTTCAATACACTCTGCCATTAGATAAAGCGTTAGAAGAAGTTCGCAAAGGTTTGAATCCTGAATTATCTACTCGCGAAAAACACATGCGCATTTGCTACGTAGTTTCTGAAGATGGCGCAAATCAAACAGAAATAGAACAAACAATCAAATCAATGCCAAATTACTTTGAACCTTATGAAACAGTGGTTCATTTCATTGACGAAGAACAATTTGAATCAGATCACCAACAAATGCCACATGGTGGGTTTGTTATCCGTACGGGTGAATCTGAAACTGGAAGCAAACAAAAAGCTGAATTCCAGCTTGAATTAGAAAGCAATCCAGAATTCACGTCTTCTATTCTAGTGGCTTATGCAAGAGCTGCCGTTAAGTTTAAAAATGAAGTTAAAACCGGTGCATTTAGTGTCTTAGATGTTCCTATGGCTTATTTATCAGATAAATCTTCTGAACAACTGAGAAAAGAATTATTATAAGAGAAAAATCCATTAGAAAGCCACCGGCTTCTAATGGATTTTTTTTTATTTTTGAGTTCTAAATTTCTTTAATGGTCGTGCGATAATTGGTGCAATAATGGCAGCGGCTATCGCCTCTCCTATCCCACTTGTTAAAACAACTGTTCCTAATACACCTAAAAGATTTGAATAATCAACTTTTAAAAGTGCCGCATAGGTTTCTCCATAGATAAGATATATCAGTCCTAAAACTAAAATCGTATTGGTCAATGAAGCTAAAACAGAAGAAAGAATCATTGCTGTTGAATCCTTTTTAAATCTCTTTCTACATACGTTATAAACATAGCCAGCCACGAAGCCGACCATAATACGAGGGAAAATCGCAATAATGGGATTTCGCCATAAAAAATAATCAAATGGTGAAGCAGGCAGTGTAAAAGCTTTGACCATTCGTGTGATACCCCAAACGGAACCAATAATCATACCATCTTTTGTCCCGAGTGTAAGAGAAACAACAATAACAGTAATATGAATTATGGTAGGATTTAAAGGAGGTATAGGAATATACCCCAGTAATGGAACAAAATTTTGAATAATAACAATTGCTGTAAGAATACCTAAAATAGCTGTTCTATAAGCGCTTTTATTTTTTTGGTACACCTGAATCCCTTCTTTCTATCTAAAAAACGATTATCTGTATACTCTGTTATTTTACATTATATTATTAAAAATATCATTATAAATTTCTTTTCTTTTTCTTAAAAGATACACTTGTTATTTTTATATTAGAGCTTATGTATTTATCGTGTGAATAGGTCACTTCAGTTAATGAATGATCATTCACCCTAGACTAGCCTTTTTAAGGAGCCGTTATTTTTAGAAAAAAAAAGAGGCTGGGACAAAACTACTTTTGTGAAAAAAGTAGTCCCACTTTCGTTTGTTTTGATAGAGATATAGAAAATACACTCCCACTACTGAACAAAATAGTTCATAGTTTTGGGAGTGTATTTTTTTGAGAGACCTTTTGTCCCAGCCTCTTTAATCCTTAATAAATGGTTAAGTTTATGCGAAAGCCGCAATATATTGTTTCATATACTCAGGTAGATCTGGAGGTCTACGACTTGAAATAATGTGACCATCTGTTATAGCAGGAACATCATGCCAAATGGCCCCAGCATTCGTCATATCGTCTTTTATCCCTGGTGTGCTCGTAACATTTACACCATTAAGAATTCCTGCCGAAATCAATACCCAACCAGCGTGACAAATTTGTCCAATGGGTTTCTTTTGTTGATCAAAATATTGAACAAACTCAATAACCTTAGGAAAGCGTCTTAGTTTATCCGGTGACCATCCTCCAGGAACTAAAATACCATCGTAATTCTCTTTGATAATGTCTTCAAAACTATAATCAGAAGTGACAGGCACACCGTACTTTCCATGATAAACAGTTTCTTTTTTTTCAGCAACTAAATGAACAGTTGCACCAGCTTCTCTTAAACGTAAAACAGGGTACCATAACTCTAAATCTTCAAAATCATCACTAACTAAAGCAATAATCTTCTTATTTTCTACAGTCATTTTTAGTCCTCCTTCAATCTTTCAATTTGTCCATATGCTTAGTTTATCAATTCTACTATTAGAGAGCAACTATCCCGTTTACTTAAACGTGATCTTCAATAAACTCGTCCATTAACTCGCGAACGGGCTCACTACCATAGTCATTAATAAAATCTTCCATTATTCCTAAAAAGATGCTCCCTTTTTTAGCTGTTCCATCA
This sequence comes from Carnobacterium jeotgali MS3, assembly GCF_000745125.1. Classification (GTDB taxonomy): domain Bacteria; phylum Bacillota; class Bacilli; order Lactobacillales; family Carnobacteriaceae; genus Carnobacterium_B; species Carnobacterium_B jeotgali. The sequence continues at coordinate 705,993 of NZ_JQNF01000005.1, read as the reverse complement.
CTTTCATCTTCAAAAAAGCGAATAAAGTAATTTCGATAATTTTTATATCCATCTACAAAACCCAGGCTTTTAATAAAGCGATTTTCTTCAAGTTCTGCTTCTAACTGAATATCTTGTTCTTTAAGTTCTTCACTCTGACGAATGACAAGTTCTATTAAATCTTCTTTTGATAAAGCATTAAGTGTTTTTGAATCCATTTAGTTGTCTCCTTTGTATATTGACTCTCTCGTAATTGTAGATGGTTTATATCTAATTGTAAAATTCTACTACTTCACTAATTGAAAAGATTGGATACTGCGGTTCACTCTACCCATCAGTACCAATAAAAGTTGCTTCTCATCAGCAGGCCAACTTTTAAAGATTAAACTATAGGCTTTTTCGAGCTCAAATGAAATGGTTAATATAAGTTGTTGGGATTCAGAAGGTAAAGATACATAAGTAAAACGTTTATCCTTTCCTGATTCCTTCATTACAAAACCCTTTTTTTCCAAATTTTTAACTTGTCTGCTTAAAGTTGATTTGTCTAATCCAGAATGCTCGGCCAATTCATTTAAGGATATTTTTTCGTCTTTAATAAATGATAGAACAGCAAAACCTGACTTAGTGACGTTGTATTTAGCAAATACTTGTTTTTCTAAGTTTGAAAAATTTTGGTTAAATTCAGTGAAACGTTGAATAAGCGAATGGATGGGTATTTCTGGTTGATTCCTCATCAAAACCTCCTATATCAATGTAGTTGTATGGTGCAACTATTATACATGTAGTATACAACTAACGCCTTAAAATGTACAGAAAACAAAAAAAGTTCAAGATTAACTCTTGAACTTTTTTGCAGATTAATGAGTTTTTAGTTTAACGACTTAATAAAAGTTCATCTGGTAATTGACCAGCTCCACCGTCTTCATCCGTAGCTGTTTGAAATAGAACTAGAACATCTGCTACTGTTAAATTCTTTTTCTCTTCACCAGATAAATCTACAATAACTTGTCCGTTGTCTAACATAACTAATCGATTGCCATACTTTAATGCGTCATTCATATTATGAGTAATCATTAAAGTAGTCAACTCTTCTTGTTCAATTCGTTTACGAGTAATTTCTAAAACAATTTTAGCTGTTTTTGGATCTAGTGCTGCAGTATGCTCATCTAACAATAATAAATCGGGTTTATTCATTGTTGCCATCAAAAGAGCAATGGCTTGTCGTTGTCCACCAGATAATAACCCCATTTCATTATCCAAACGATTTTCTAATCCTAAACCTAATTCGCCTAAAATACTTTTAAAATAAGCGCGTTCCTTCTCTGTTGTACCTTTTCGCAAAGAACGTTTCTTTCCCCTACGATAAGCAATAGCCAAATTTTCGCCTACAGTCATCCGAGGAGCGGTTCCCATGACAGGATCTTGAAAGACACGTCCGATAAAGCCCGCACGTTTTTCTTCTTTCAAAGCAGTCAAATTTTTATCTCCTAACATAATGGATCCTTTATCAATCATAAAGTTCCCAGCAATACTATTCAGTAGGGTAGATTTACCAGCTCCATTCCCCCCAATAATAGTAATGAAGTCCCCCTTTTTTACTTCTAAATCCAACTGATTTAACACGGTATTTTGATTGGCTGTTCCTTTATTGAACTGCTTAGTGATTCCTTTTAAAGATAAGACAGGTGTATTACTCATATTACAACAGCTCCTTTTTTTGAAAGAAATTCAAATTATATTTGGTGCGTATGCTAGGCAATGCCAGACACACAGCTAAAATGATAGCTGAAATAAGTTTCAAATCATTTGGTTGTAGACCAATCAATAAGACGAACATGATAATGAAACGGTAAATAATTGCTCCTAATATGACACATATCAGACGATTGACAAATGATAGGTTTCCAAAAATAACTTCCCCAATAATGACAGACGCTAAACCAATAACAATTGTACCAATTCCCATACTGATATCAGCATATCCGTTATCTTGAGCAATCAGCGCACCAGCCGCAGAAATCAAACCATTTGAGAGCATAAGTCCCAATATCTTCGTTTGATTCGTAGAAATTCCTAACGAACGTGCCATCTTTTCATTATCACCTGTAGCGATAACAGCTTGTCCAAGTTCTGTTTTGAAAAACAAGACTAGTAATGTAATGACACTAACGACAATAATAATTCCCATAAATATGGTATCAAATTGACTTGGCAAGGTAAAACGTTCGAAAAGATCCGTTACTTTTTCTTCTCCTAGTAAACTTAAATTAGCCCGACCCATGATTCGTAAATTAATAGAATACAATCCAGTCATCGTCAAAATTCCAGCTAGTAACCCAGGAATATGTGCTTTTGTAATTAGAAATCCTGTAATGGCTCCAGCTAAGGCTCCGATTACAAATGCACTAGCAGTCGCAACTAAAGGATTTACACCTGAAATAATGAGTTGAGCACATACAGCGCCTCCTAAAGGAAAAGAACCTTCCGCAGTCATATCCGGCAAATCTAAAATCCGATAGGTAATAAAAATGCCTAAAGCCATCATTCCCCATAACAACCCTTGTGCTGTTGCTGTAACAATTAAATCCATTTGATTTCCTCCACTCTCATTAACTAAATTAATCGTTTATTTTACTTGCTCTAATAACTGGGTTGGAATCGTAATGCCAAGTTGTTTGGCTTTTTCTTCATTTATAATAACTTTACCTTGATCTAAATACTGAATAGGCGTAGTTGCTGGCTCTGACTCACCATTTAAAATAGCCACAACCATTTCTCCTGTTAAACGACCTAATTCGTACTGATCTAATCCAACAGTAGCTAGACCTCCCTCTTCAACCATCGTATCTACAGCTGGGAAAATCGGTATGCCGTTCGAATCTGCAGCTGAAACCAACGTATTCATTGCACTAGCTACTGTATTATCAGTCGGTACCCAAATAGCATCTACTTGTGAAGCTAATGTAGCCCCAACTTGCGAAACGTCATTTGTAGAAGAAACTGTCATAACCTGGGTATCCAATCCCATTTCACGCGCAATTTCAATCGCTTGATCAGCTTGTACAATTGAATTATCTTCACTTGAAGAATACAAAATACCAATCGTTTGAGCTTCTGGTAAGATTTCTTTGATTAAAGCGAATTGTTCTTTGATAGGTGTCAAATCGCTCACACCGGTTATGTTTCCACCAGGTGTTGCATTACTTTTAACCAATCCCGAGCCTTCAGGATCAGTAACTGCACCTAACACAATTGGAATCTCTTGTGAGCTGTTAGCTAATGCTTGGGCGGAAGGCGTTGCGATTCCAACCATAACATCCGCCCCTCTACTGACAAAACGAGCACTCATTGAATTTAGATTGCTTTGATCTCCTTGAGCATTTTGGAAATCTAATGTCATTGTTTCTCCATCGATATAGCCGGCTTCATTTAATGCATCTACCGTACCCTGATAGATTAGATCAAGTGCTGGGTGACTTGTCAGTTGCAAAATACCAACCATCGGCTTACTATCTTTTGTTGGGGCTGTTTCATTTGAAGAAGTAAAAAACGCAACTGTTAAAAGTGCCGTCAAACAAATAATGAAACCTATCATTTTTTTCATTTCTTTTATCCTCCAGTAATGATTTAGTGTTAGTCAAATTTTTTAGTACATTCGCCATCGTTTCTTTTCCATAATATGTACTCACCTCAAATTAGATTAATAAAAAAAACAGCTACCACAAAAATGCGTGGAAGCTGTTTTTATGCAAAACAAAATCCACATAGAAATAGAATCAAATACTCTCTCTATGCGGATTGGAAGTCTAGCCTATCTTCAAATAAACCAACATAGATGCATACATTCAGTGTACTGAAGGCTGCATCTATGAGCGTTCTCATTGATCAACCTATCTATCTTGGCTTTGCCAACTGCTATTCAATTGTCCATTAGATAAGGTCATTAGCATCATAAGAACTCCTTTGTTGTTTTTCTATTACGATAATCTTACTAGTTGTCTGTTTATGTGTCAAGTAATAAATGAGAATTTAATTACAGTTTATTATTTTGATGTGTAGATGGGCCGATTATTTATAGGTTGCAAAGGTCTATTGGTTTTGCCAACATTTCGTTTAAAGGCTTGTAGTAACCCCTGACGCATGAAGGTTTGATTACGGAATACAATCCATTCGACTGGTCCAGAGCTTGGAGGGGTCGTCAAGGATCCTGTGTAGTGATAGAATTCTTTACTCTTAGGGAGCAATCTGTCTAGTTCTATTGGAACCGTCAATCCTCTTTTTACTACACGTGGATTTAAGGCTCTTTCATCTACTGCCGCAAACACTTTATTCATCGGTCGTTCAGACGGCAAAACAGTCACTCCTACAACGAGAAGTTCATTTTTTGCAGAACGGTGAACCAAATGGAATTCTAACGGAAAGGATTCATGGTTGATGACATGCTCACTAGGTAAATGAAAGTGCAAGTCTTCCAAAAAGTATTTTTTATGATTAAATGTAATCGTGTTTAAATTTTCATTAGTTTTTGGCACTAGATGTACGGTATGGTTAAAAAATGACGTTTCAAATAGTGTTTTATTGTAGTTAAACGTCAGTAACTGCTGTGAGATTGTCAACTTTATTTGATCGTCATCTAAAGCAATTGGAGATTGTAAACTTTCTGTTTCTGCTTGATAAAAAGCTGAGCAAATCGTTTTCCAATTGTCCGGCCCTCTATCTCCTTGGTAGTTCCATTCCATGTGTTTCCCTCCTAAAGTTTTCAAGAACTATTGTAACTTTTTTAGCAAAAAATTTGCAACTAATTCGCTCTAATTTTCTACTAACAATTTCTGAACAAAAAATGGTATAATTACAAATACAGCACTAATAGAAGTTAATTATCCTATTAGTCGACTAGAATCGATTGAAATAATTGAGAATGAAAGAAGGAAAACACATGTCATTTGATGGTATTTTTACCCATGCAATGGTGAATGAATTAAGCCAAGCATTACAGAATGGACGAGTGTCAAAAATCCATCAACCTTATCCTAACGAAATAGTTGTTGTTATGCGAGCCAATGGAAAAAACCATAAATTACTCTTGTCTGCTCATCCAAGCTATGCACGTATTCAACTAACCGAGATTCCTTATGAAAATCCGAGTTCTCCGCCCAATTTTTGTATGATTATGAGGAAACATCTTGAAGGGGCTATTTTAGAAGATATTCAACAAGTTGGTAACGACCGTGTCATTCATTTTAGATTTAAAAGTCGCGATGAAATCGGAGATGTTCAAAATGTTATTTTAATTGTCGAATTAATGGGTCGACACAGTAACATTTTACTTATTGAGCAAGATACACAGCGTATTTTGGATACAATTAAACATGTCCCGACAAGTCAAAATTCATATCGCTTCATCATGCCAGGTGCTACCTATCAAGCGCCACCTCACCAAGATAAATTGAATCCCTTTGAAACAAGTAGTTCTGAACTAGCAGAGTTAATGACGGCTTTTGAAGATCCAGATTTATCATACGAAAAAAGATTGCAGCATGTCTATCAAGGTATTGGTGCAGACACAGCTAAAGAACTCATGTACCGCAGTGAAAATAATATTCAGAACGTATCTGTTTTATTTGATTCATTCATGGATAGTATTCGCAAAGGTTCTGTTTCACCAACGTTGACACTAGGTTCTAAAAAAGAATTTTTCACTCCCCTTCCTTATCTAAGTATTGAAGGAGAACATGTTGGTTACTCAACGTTGAGTGAATTGTTAGATAAGTACTATGAAAGTAAAGCCGATAGAGACCGTGTCAAGCAACAGGGATCAGATCTCATTCATTTAATTCAAACGGAACTTCAACGCAATAAGAAAAAAATGAAAAAACTTAAAAATACATTAGATGAAACTGAATTAGCCGACGATTACAGAGTTCGAGGCGAATTGTTAACAGCTTATCTTTATACCATGACCAAAGGCCAAAAAGAAGTTACATTAACGAATTTTTATGATGACGAGAAACCTATGACGATAACGCTTGATCCTAGAAAAACACCTTCTCAAAATGCACAAAAGTATTTTTCAAAGTACCAAAAACTAAAAAATGCTATTGCTTTTGTAAACGAACAAATGCGCTTGACTAGTGAAGAGATTGATTACTTAGAATCTGTTTCAACACAAGTTGAGTTGGCTACACCAAAAGATATTGCGGATATTAAAGAAGAATTGATTCAACAAGGATACATGAAGAAAAAGAAAACCAAGAAAAAACAAAAACAAGCAAAATTAAGTCAACCGGATCAATATTGTTCTACAGACGGGACAATGATTTTAGTTGGGAAAAATAATTTGCAAAATGACCAATTAACTCTTAAAACAGCACGTAAGTCAGATATTTGGCTCCACACAAAAAACATTCCCGGCTCGCATGTCATTATCCAATCAGCTGACCCTAGTGAAGAAACGATTCTAGAGGCTGCTAATATTGCTGCTTATTTCTCTAAATCGCAGTTATCTGCCTCTGTTCCGGTAGATTATGTTGAAGTGAAGAAAATTCGCAAACCGAATGGAGCTAAACCTGGCTTTGTCATCTATGAAGGTCAACATACTGTTTTTGTAACTCCGGATAAGGACTTGGTTAATCGATTGAAAGTCTAAGAACTACAATTTCAGTTAAATAAAAGTAACGCATTGCCTGAATTTAACAGGTATGCGTTACTTTTTTTTAGTTAATAGACCAGTGTTCTGGGTCTTTTTTCCATTCTTTTAAGAGGGCTAATTCTGATGCATCAATGTAGCCTTTTTCTAAAGCGACATCAATTAAATTAGAATAATTAGTCAATGTCTTTAATGAAATATTTTGGTTACTGAAATTTTTAATTCCTTGCGGCAGCTCATAGGTGAAGATTGCTGCAACACCTAAAACGTCAGCTCCCTCATTAGTCGCCGCTTGTGCCGCTTCAATAACACTACCACCGGTAGAAATTAAATCTTCAATCACAACTATCTTCTGATGTTGTGTTAGTCGTCCTTCAATTTGATTTCCTTTGCCATGGTCTTTCGCTTTGCCTCGTATATACACCATCGGTAAGTCCAATAATTCGGCTACCCATGCTGCATGAGGAATACCTGCTGTAGCTGTTCCAGCAATGACTTCCACAGCTGGGTAATGCTGTTTAATTAATGCTGCTAAACCATTTGCTATCTCCCGTCGGACTGCGGGATAACTCATGGTGATGCGGTTATCACAATAAATCGGACTTTTCATTCCGCTTGCCCAGATAAATGGCTCTGTTGGATTAAGACTCACTGCCTTAATGGTTAATAATTTCTCAGCAATTCTCTTTTCGTTCGTCATTTATTTATCCACTCCGTTCCATTGCTCTTTTATTGTCCGATAAGCCGCTAATGGATCATCAGCTTGTGTGATAGGACGGCCGACAACAATATAGGATGCGCCTTCTTTCTTAGCCATAGCAGGCGTCGAAATGCGTTTTTGATCTCCTACATCGGTTCCAGCTGGACGTATTCCTGGAGTGACACATAAAAATTCTTTTCCAGTATTTTCTTTTATTTTACGTGCTTCTAATGCAGAACACACCACACCGTCTAACCCAGCTAACTGAGTTAATTTGGCGTAATGGATCACACTTTCCATCAATGGAACAGCAATCAGTTGTTCTTGCTGCATAGCAAGTGGCGTTGTCGAAGTCAATTGTGTGACAGCAATCAGCTTCGGTCGCTTTTTACCAGTTGGTGTGCCTGAAAGAATCCCTTCCATCGCGGCTTCCATCATGTCTTGGCCACCCGCTGCATGAACGTTGAGCATATCGACCTCTAATGCTGTAAGTCCCTTCATGGAACGTTGAACTGTATTGGGAATATCATGTAGCTTTAAATCCAAAAAAACATCATGGCCTAATTGTTTAAGATGCGTGACTATTGCTGGCCCATTTTGATAAAACAGTTCCATACCTACTTTAACAAATAAAGATTCGCCGTTAAACGTGCTTAAAAACGCGTCAACTTGAGACACCGTAGCGAAATCTAAAGCAATAATGGGTCTAGTTATCATTTTTTTGACCTTCCTTTACTTCTTTAATCAATGCTTTGATGGATGCAATCCCCAACTCATCCATTCGTTTAGGTAAAGCTTCAATCAACTCTTTGCAAATCATTGGGTTGGCATAATTGGCCGTCCCAATTGCAACCGCACTAGCACCCGCTAAGAACATTTCAAGCACATCATCAACTGTCGAAATACCGCCCATTCCAATAATCGGAATCGAAACTGCACGAGCGACTTGATAAACCATCCGAATAGCAATCGGTTTAATAGCTGCACCAGAAAGTCCGCCAGTCTTATTCGCTAAGACTGGTTTTCTACTTTCGAGATTGATGCTCATTCCTAGCACCGTATTAATCATACTGATGCCATCCGCTCCTGCTTTTTCAGCGGCTTGGGCGATTGCAACGATATCTGTTACATTTGGAGTCAATTTGATATAAATGGGAACCGTAGCAACAGCTTTTACGGCTTTTGTTATATCATAAACCAATTCAGGACTCGCACCAAAAGTTAATCCGCCTTCTTTCACATTTGGACAAGAAACATTTATTTCAAGTGCGCGTACAGTGGGCGATTGGCACAATCTTTTTGTAACTTCACAATACTCTTCAATCGTTGTACCAGCTACACTTGCTATTACCGGTGTATCAAATCTTGCTAATGCCGGTAATTTTTCAGTAACAATCACATCTACGCCTGGATTTTTTAGCCCTACCGCATTCAGTACACCCGTTTCTGAGTGATGGTACTGAGGATACGCATTTCCTACTCGTGCATCAATAGTCGTTGATTTAATGACAATGGCACCTAATAGATTATAGTCATACTTGTCCAGGTGAAGTTCTCCAAATCCAAATGTTCCACTGGCTGGCATAATGGGATTTTTCAATTCTAACCCTGGTAGGTTTACTGCTAAACGATTCATTTGTTGGCCTCCACGTCGTTTTTTTGTTTGATTGAGCTTGTTGCTTTATCCCTATTACAGTGGGTTAGTCATAAGGTTACGAGATTCAAGTACATTTAGAATAGCTGATACCGTATCAAGTGACGTCAATAATGGAATGCCTTGCTCAATCGCAGCTTTCCGAATAACTTTCCCGTCGTTTACTACTCCGATTCCAATGGTCATGGTGTTGATTACTAGTTGAATGTCATTGCCTTGAATAAGATCCAATACGGTTTCGTCTTCCTCGTGTTGGATTTTTGCAACGATTTTTACCGGCAATTGATGTGCTGCAAAATACTGACCTGTTCCTTCCGTTGTCACGATGGTATACCCAATCTCATGAAACCGTTGCGCTAATAGGAGGGATTCTTCTTTGTCCTCATCAGCTACAGTAAACAAGACCGTCCCGTGATCGTGCAAATGCAAGTAACTTCCTTCGAATGCTTTATAAAGAGCTTTTGCTAAAGTCGTATCGCTTCCCATGACTTCTCCTGTAGATTTCATTTCAGGACCTAACAAAGCATCAACCTTTTGTAATTTGGTGAACGAGAACACAGGAGCTTTAACATGTATTAAAGCAGATTCTTTATATAAGCCGTCCGCATATCCTTGTTCCTTTAAAGATTGGCCTAAAATTGCTTTGGTAGCTACTTGAGCCATCGGTATACCGGTCACTTTGCTTAAGAACGGTACTGTACGACTGGCACGCGGATTAACTTCGATGACATAGACCGTATCTTCATGAATCACAAACTGAACATTCATCATTCCTAAGCAATTTAAGCCAAGAGCTAAACGAGTGGTGTAGTCAACAATGGTCTCTTGAATTTCTTTTGATAAGGATTGAGGTGGGTAAACGGCCATCGAATCGCCAGAATGGACACCTGAGCGTTCAATGTGTTCCATAATGCCAGGAATAAGGACCGATTTCCCATCACATATCGCATCTACTTCCACTTCTTTTCCTACTAAATACCGATCAATCAAAACGGGGTGTTCTGGAGAAGCTTTTACAGCATTTCGCATATAGTTTTCTAAATCCGGCTGTGTATCGACAATTTGCATACCACGTCCGCCTAAAACGTAACTTGGACGAACCAATACGGGGTAGTTGATTCGGTCTGCGATAACGACAGCTTCTTCTGCCGTTGTAGCCGTATCTCCTAGAGGTTGCGGAACATTGAGTTCATTCAACGCTTGCTCGAATAAATCACGGTTTTCGGCGCGATCTAAATCTTCGACACGAGTTCCTAATAACGTTACGCCCATTTTAGTTAACGGTTCTGCTAAGTTGATAGCTGTTTGTCCGCCAAATTGAACAATTACACCAACCGGTTTTTCTAAATGAATGACATGCATGACGTCTTCTAAAGTCAAAGGTTCAAAATACAATTTATCTGAAATGGAAAAGTCAGTCGAAACGGTTTCAGGATTGCTGTTCATAATAATCGCTTCGTAGCCCGCTTGTTGAATAGCTTTAACCGAATGAACGGTAGCATAATCAAATTCCACTCCTTGTCCGATTCTAATGGGACCGGATCCTAAAACTAAAACCGATTTCTTGTCGGAAACGATACTTTCATTTTCTTCTTCATACGTACTGTAAAAGTAAGGTGTATTGGATTCGAACTCTGCCGCACAAGTATCGACTGTTTTATAGACTGGGACAATGTCATTTTCGTAACGGATGTTACTAACGTCTCGTTCAGTCATCTCCCATAGCTGGGCAATCGCTTTATCCGAAAAGCCGTACTCTTTAGCTGTAGCCAGTATAGTAATATCTTTCACCTGTTGCTTCAGTTCTGCTTCTATTTCTACGATGTGCAACAATTTGTCTAAGAAAAACAAATCAATTTTCGTTAAATTGGCTAAGTCTTCAATCGTATAGCCGCGTCTAATTCCTTCTACCAAATAGAACAACCGGTCATCTTCAGCTTTAATCATTTTTTCGATTAAAGCTTCATCTTTTGCCAGGGAAGCTTCTTCTAACGAGACATGAGATACCCCAATTTCCAATGAACGTACGGCTTTTAATAAAGCTTCTTCTAATGTCCGTCCGATAGCCATAACTTCTCCTGTGGCTTTCATTTGGGTTCCTAAACGACGGTCGCCTTGTTCAAATTTATCAAATGGCCAACGTGGAATTTTGGCAACGACATAATCAAGTGCTGGTTCAAACTCAGCATATGTTGTTCCAGTTACTGGATTCTTCATCTCATCCAGCGTTAACCCAACGGCAATTTTAGCAGCTAGTTTTGCAATTGGATAACCGGTTGCTTTACTTGCTAATGCAGAAGAACGGCTGACACGTGGGTTCACTTCAATAATGTAGTAATTGAAGCTATGTGGGTCAAGCGCTAATTGAACGTTGCAGCCTCCTTCAATTCCTAAAGCCCGAATAATTTTTAATGACGCATCACGCAGCATTTGGTGTTCTTTATCCGTTAATGTTTGTGTTGGTGCAAAAACGATTGAATCTCCCGTATGAACACCTACTGGATCAAAATTTTCCATGTTGCAGACAACAATTGCATTATCGTTTTTATCCCGCATCACTTCATACTCAATTTCTTTATAACCTGCAATACTGATTTCAACTAAACACTGACTTACGGGAGATAATTTCAAGCCATTAGCTACTGTCTCTTTTAACTCTTCTTCATTATCACAGATTCCGCCGCCTGTTCCACCTAAAGTAAAAGCTGGGCGAACAATGACTGGAAAGCCAACTTTTTCAGCAAATACTGTCGCTTCTGAAACCGTATGGACGATAGCGCTCTCTGGTACGGGTTCATTTAACTCATTCATCAAATTACGGAATAAATCTCTGTCTTCCGCTTGATCAATTGCACTTAATTTAGTCCCAAGCAACTCAATATCTAGTTCCTCAAGGATCCCAGAATTGGCTAATTCCATAGCCATATTTAAGCCCGTTTGTCCGCCTAGCGTTGGGACAATCGCATCTGGTAGTTCCTTACGTAAAATACGCGAAACAAATTCTAATGTAATGGGTTCAATGTATACTTTGTCGGCAATTTCTTTGTCTGTCATGATTGTAGCAGGATTAGAGTTGACCAATACAACTTCATAACCTTCTTCTCTTAATGCAAGACACGCTTGAGTACCCGCGTAATCGAATTCAGCTGCTTGACCGATGACAATTGGTCCTGATCCGATTACCATAATTTTCGTTAAATCTGTCCGTTTAGGCATTCTTATTTGTCTCCTTCCAAGCATCCATTAATTCCATAAATTGATCAAAAAGATGAGCTGCATCGTGTGGTCCTGGTGCTGCATCTGGGTGATATTGGACACTAAATACTGGGTGATAGCGATGCTTAACTCCTTCAACGGTTCCGTCATTTAGTTCAATATGGGTCACAAGTAATTTTTCTTTATCAATGGAATTGGCGTCTACTGCATAGCCATGATTTTGCGAAGTAAAATCAATTCTTCCTGTAGCGATTTCCTTTACTGGATGGTTAAATCCGCGGTGACCAAACTTCATCTTAAATGTCTGGGCTCCATTTGCTAAAGCAATCAACTGATGCCCTAAACAAATACCAAATACTGGCAGTTTCTCTTGGATACCTTGAATCATTGTAAGGACTGTTGGGATTGAAGTAGGGTCTCCTGGTCCATTGGTTAACATCACTCCATCTGGATTTAAACTTAGGATTGTTTCAGCAGTTGTGTTATACGGCAACACCGTTACATGACAATTTCTTTTGTTTAATTCATTTAAGATACTGTGTTTTAATCCAAAATCAACGACCACCACATTCTTACCTTCTCCAGGGCTAACATACGAACGATTCGTGGACACTTGAGCAACTTGATTCACAGGCAAAACAGTGGCTTTCAATTGATCAAAAGCATGTTTGAGATCATCTTCTGCATCAATGATCATGCCGCGCATCGTGCCGTGTTGGCGAATAATGCGGGTCAACTTACGAGTATCTACACCGGCTATCCCAGGAATTTTCTTGATTTTTAAAAATTCATCTAAACTCATTTGGCTTCGCCAGTTAGATGGAACACGAGCAAATTCTTTAACGATCACAGCTTTCGTTGTAGGATCAATGGATTCATAATCCTCTCGATTGATTCCAGTATTGCCAATCAAAGGATAAGTAAAAATGAGCATTTGGCCATTATACGACTGGTCAGTAATGGATTCTTGGTATCCAGTCATGCCAGTTGAAAAAACGACTTCTCCAGTTGCATCATTTGCCGCTCCGAATCCTCGGCCTTTAAAAATGCTGCCGTCTTCTAATATTAATAATCGTTTCATTTATTAGCTCCCTCCTGATAGATCAATTTCCCATCGACAAACGTCATTGTTGTCGTTCCTCTAACAGACCATCCGATAAAAGGAGTATTCGTTGCCATAGAAAGAAAATCTTCAGCTTTAATTTTTTTAGTTGTTGTTAAGTCGAAAAAAGCTATATCGGCTTTTTGACCAACTTCAATTGTTCCGCCTTCTAATTGAAAAACTTTAGCTGGCTTAACCGTCATCCAGTCGATGAGTTGAACTAGCGTTGCGATGCCTGTTTCAACGAGATGCGTGTATAACAATGAAAAGGCTGTTTCACTGCCGACAATTCCAAAAGGCGATCCTACCATGCCCCCTGCTTTTTCTTGTTCACTATGTGGCGCATGATCCGTGGCAATCAAGTCGATCGTACCGTCTAACAACCCCTCAATCAACGCTTCCCGGTCGTCATTTCCTCTTAGCGGAGGATTCATTTTATACAGACTAGAATCAGTAGGAATCGCATCTTCCGTTAACAATAAATGATGTGGTGTCACTTCAGCGGTTACGTTTATCCCCGCGCGTTTGGCATCACGAATGACTCGGACACTTTCTTTCGTTGAAACATGGCAGACATGGTAGTGTGCTCCTGTTGCTTCACTCAATAAGACATCGCGTGCGATTTGACTCGCTTCCGTTACACTAAGAATCCCCGGCAATCCCAATTCTTTATTCCGCCTTCCTTCATGCATCACGCCATCAAATAAAAGCGAATCATCTTCTGTGTGAGCAACGACGATTGTTTGATTCTTAGCCGCTTCTTTCATCGCTTGATACATCGTACCTGCTGACTGAACACCGACTCCATCATTTGTGAAGGCAAATGCTCCCGCATCTAGTAAATCTGTTTGATTGGTTAACGTGTCACTGTGTAAGCCCATCGTAAGAGGCGCATACTGTTTGACTTTTACAACAGCGTCTTGTGCTATTTTTGCTTGAAGAGTTTTCATTTTTTCAGTTGTATCCGGTTCAGGTTGAACATTTGGCATAGCGCAAATAGTTGTAAACCCACCGCGCGCAGCTGCCATTGTTCCTGACTTGATGGTTTCTTTATAAGAAAATCCCGGTTCTCTTAAATGGACATGTACATCAATCAAACCAGGCGTAACTAAGGCGCCTCTTGCATCAATTATTTCGTCAACTTCTAAATTAAGCGAAGCTAGATTCTTTCCCATGGCTTGAATCGTTTCTTGGTTGAGTACTAGCTCAATGGGCACAATTTTTTCTTTTTGATTTAACAACGTAGCATTTTTTATCCAAATCGTCATCTATTCATCTCCTGAGGTAAAAGTATCAATAACTTGTTTCAGCGGCTTTATTTCTTCCAGCAATGACGGCTTCTAAAATAGCCATTCTGGCAAATACGCCATTTGACATCTGCGTCACAATTCTTGAGCGGTCGCATTCAACGAGCGAGCTTTGCAATTCCACGCCTCGGTTAACTGGCGCAGGATGCATGATAATTGCTGACGGCTTCATTTTCTTTTCACGAGTTTCATTTAAACCGTAATCATCTAGATACGTTTCAACGTTAACATCGTCGTGCGTTTCATGCCGTTCATGTTGGACACGTAATAGCATGACAACATCCACTTCCGGCACGAGATCATCTATGGCTACATACTGACCATATTCGCTAAAAGTTTCGTTCATCCAGCGAGCAGGGCCAGAGAAGCTAACTTCTGCACCCAATCGTTTCAGCATCAGCATATTTGACTTGGCGACTCTTGAATGTTTTAAATCTCCTACAATGGCTATTTTCAACCCGTCAAAATGGCCGTATTCTTCATAAATAGTCATCAAGTCCAATAAGCATTGACTAGGGTGCTGACCCGTTCCATCTCCTCCATTGATGATGGAACATTTGATTGAAGGACTCGTAATCAATTCGGTGTAAAATGCTTCTTTACTATCCCGAATAACCGCAATCTCGGTACCGAGAGCCGACATGGTCAAAACAGTGTCGTATAGGCTTTCTCCTTTTTTAATGCTGCTTGTTGACGGTTCAAAGTCAATGATTTCGATACCCAATTTTTTTTCAGCCATTTCAAAACTTTTATGGGTACGTGTACTGTTTTCAAAGAACAAATTCACCGCATAAAGAGACTCCCTTACCTGGGGTGAAATCGTCCCTTTTTTAAATTGTGCTGCCCTTTTAATTAAAGTAAGCACTTCTTTATTTGTTAAATCTTCTACCGAGACAAAATGGTCCAAAGGAATCGTTGCAGAAATTTTTTCCATGTCATTTTTCCTCCTAATCCTTTTTTCATGCGTAAAAGTGGCTAAATTGTACAAAAAAAGAACCTAAAGTTTTATGGAAAACTTTAGGTTCTAGAATAATCGCCCTGTATCTGGAAGTGACTCTCAGCATAGTATCAGGGCAGCATTATAGTAGTGACCTTATTAGTCTCACAGGGCTAATTTAAAGTTTCACTTAAGCTTTATTTAATTAATTTTTGAATGAGAACATGATCTTCTCCATCAAGTTCTTCGACGCCGACTTTGATTTGTTCTTCTAGAGATGTTGGAATGTTTTTACCCACAAAATCTGCACGGATAGGCAGTTCTCTGTGTCCTCTGTCTACTAATACTGCAACGGCTATTTTGCTTGGACGACCAATATCCATTAGAGCATCTAAAGCGGCACGAATCGTACGGCCAGTGTACAAGACGTCATCAATCAAAATCACTTGTTTGCCTTCAATAGATACTGGAATACTTGAACCATTTATTTGAGCCTCGCTAGTTGCAGAACTTGAATGGACATCATCTCTGTAAAGTGAAATATCTAATTCACCTACTGGAATCTCCACACCTTCTAATTGTTTCATTCGTTCAGCAATTCTTCGCGCTAGATAGATGCCACGTGTTTTGATACCGACTAAAATCAAATCGTCAATTCCTTTATTTCTTTCAATGATTTCATAAGTAATACGTGTTAAAGCACGTTTTACAGCAGCTTGATCGACTACTTCTACTTCAGATTTGATTGACATGTTTTTCCCTCCAACTTTCTTTTTTTATCGCTTTAACTAGGATCATCCAATAAAAAATGCCCTCTTAACCTTTAATGGTCGAAGAGGGCATATTACGGTTGAGTAATAGAAGAGAAGGTTTCGTCCACCTTTTCTTAATATGCTCCTTCTTAGTCTCACAGGACTAGGATTAAAGGATAATTTATCTTTCTGTCACTACTGACTATACAGAGCGTCTTTTAGAAAGTCAATCAAAAGAATTAATCATTTCTTAATTTTTTTAATGTATCTTCAAATAATTGTGGTAACGGAGCTTCAAACGTTACAAATTCTCCCGTTGTTGGGTGTTTAAATCCTAGTGTTTGGGCGTGTAAAAATTGACCTTTGCCTTCTAAGGTTTTTCTTGGTCCATATATTGGATCTCCTGCTAAAGGGTAACCAATGTATTTCATATGAACTCTAATTTGGTGAGTTCGGCCAGTTTCTAGTTTTAAGGACACTAAAGTGAAATCTTTGAAGCGTTCAAGAACAGTAAAATGTGTGATAGCTTCTCTTCCGCCATCAATAATATCTTGTTTTTTACGGTCAACTTTTGAACGTCCAAGCGGTGCATCAATTGTGCCTTTTTCATGAGGAATCACACCATGTACAAGCGCTATATACTCTCTTAAAGACGTTTTGTCTTTTAATTGAGCAGCTAGTTTTTCATGGGCACTATCATTTTTAGCAACCATTAGTAAACCAGAAGTATCTTTATCAATACGGTGAACGATTCCTGGACGGATCGTTCCGTTAATACCAGATAAATCTTTAATATGATACATCAATGCATTTACTAAAGTACCCGTTTGATGACCGGCAGAAGGATGAACAACCATACCTTGTGCTTTATTAACCACTACGACATCTTCATCTTGGTATACGATTTCGATTGGAATATCTTCTGCAAGTACTTCCAATGAAACCAATTCTGGTTCAATAATAACAATTTCGTCATTTGGTTGTACCTTATAATTAGCTTTTAAATTCTCGCCATTGACAGTGACATTTCCCTCTTTAATCCATTGTTGGATGTGCGAACGGGTGATAGACGGCAGCAATTCCGTTAATACTTTGTCTAAGCGACCTGTTTCTTCTTTAATAATAAAATTATGTTCTTGTGGCATACTTGATCTCCTTTTTTAAACCGACTCTTTCCAATAAAGCAATGGTTTAGTGTTTCTTTTTTTCATTTCTTTCGTCTATGAAAACAAAAATAATCATTAAGAATACTCCGATACTTAAAGACATATCTGCTACGTTAAAAATCGGAAAATTTATAAATTCCAAACGAACCATGTCGATAACATATTCAAAGCGAATACGATCAATAAAATTCCCGATTGAACCAGCTAAAATAAGTGCTAAAGCAATTGAAAATAATCGACTGTTCTTGCCGAATTTTTGCAAATAATAGATGACTGCACCTACTACTATGATGGTTATAAGATAAAAAAACCACATTTGGCCTTCTAAAATACTCCAAGCTGCCCCAGTGTTGCGAATGTACATCCATGATAAGACATTTGGAATAACTTCTACTGTTTCATATAAGTCAATATTCTGCACGGTTAAGAATTTAGTGAACTGATCAACGGCCACTATGATGGCTGCTAAGATATAATATATAAACATATTAGCCCTCTCTTTATCTCATTCTATTTTTCACTTACTCTACCATTTTACATGATTCTCTAGTCAAGAGATAGTTTTTTATTTTTATTCCATTACTTTGTACCATTAAATAACGACTCGTATTGCTTTAGATATCAGGAAGCGTTTGCTATAATAGAAAAAGCGATTCATTTAAATCAGAACGTAATGTTACACTTTTTTTGACGTTCTTTTCTTAAATCGAATCTGGTTAAACTAAAAAAAGGAGTTTTGCATAAAAATGAAAAAAAAATACTTAGTCACAAATCTATTCGCAGTAGCCTTGTTTTTAACTGCTTGTGGAAACAATGACGTTGCAGAAGCATTAGATTCAACAACAGCCATTAAGTCACATGAAGATCAGATTGTAGGTGATTTAAACGCCATTACCGAACAAGAAAAAAAATTGCAAGGATCTTTTGAAAACACACTTGCTGAAGATGAAACCTTAAGCACATTCGCAGATGGAACTTCTGCCGTTTTTGAAAATGTTGATACGCGTTCGAATTCACTATCTGAACTAAAAGAAGCCACTACTACTATAAAAGAAGAACAAGTCCTTTTAGACAAAAAAACAAGTGATAAATTGCCACAAGTAGAATTAGACCAATTAACGACAACAATAGAAACGTTAACTGCTTCATTAGATGAGTACATCACTCATTATGAATCAGTATTAGCAGATCAAGAAACTTACTTCACAGATTTAGGCAAAGGAGAAGCCACATACGAAACACTTACTACTGGTATGGAATCAATTAATAAACAAGATGCCAAAACAAAAGAATTGCTTTTAAAGTTGGATAAACAACTTGTTGAGGTTCAAGATTCAAATAAGAATACAACGGCATCTCTGAACGAATTAAATGATGATTCAAAATAAGTAACGAAAAAGGAGTTCTAAAAATGAAAACTATTTTACTGGGAGTGTCTCTTATGAGTGCACTTATTCTAAGTGGCTGTCAAACATCTGGCGCAACTGACAATGATACGAGCAGCTCACTTACTTCTGAAACAAGTGGAGATCAATCAAGTATTTCAAGTGAAACAAGTAGTTCAGCTCAGAGTTCAATCGAATCCACTAAAGAATTGCCTACCGAACAAGAAGCTTACCGTTACAAAATAAATCCAACTACTTCAGTTGTCGAACCAATCGATTCAGAAACCAACCCAAAAGTAGCTCTTTTAACGTTTGATGACTCTCCAGATCAACATGCGGTAGATATAGCCAAACAATTAAAAACAATCAACGCCCCTGCTATCTTCTTTGTAAACGGTATGTACATAGAATCAGATGAAGGCAAAGACAAATTGAAACAAATTTATGACATGGGATTTGAAATTGGAAACCATACCCAAACACATCCAAATTTAAGTACCATCAGCTCTGAAGAACAACGTGAAGAAATTTTGAAAACCAATGAATTGATTTATGAAGTCACAGGTGAAAAGCCACACTTCTTCCGCGCACCACATGGTGTAACAACTGAAACCTCTGATGCCATTATGGCTGAAGAAGGCATGGTTTCTATGAACTGGACTTACGGATACGATTGGGAAGCAGATTATCAAACAAGCGAAGCCTTAACCGATATCATGTTGACTACAGAATATCTAAATGATGGCGCTAATTTGTTGATGCATGACCGTTCATGGACGAATGAAGCAGTGTTACCCATTGCGGAAGGCCTAGTTGAAAAAGGCTATATCTTAGTTGATCCTAAACTTATTGAAACACCTGAAAGAGAGGAATAAAAACATGAAATTAAAAACATCTTTTTGGTTTGGACTACTCGTTACAGCAAGTTTTGGATTCTCCCCTCTTGCTGTATCAGCAGATGAGAATTCTGAACCAACTCTACTAGAGATTAATGCAGAACCTATTCTAAGCACACCCGTCCAATTCCCATCAAAATTCACTTATGATAGTGGAATTGCTATTGACTATCCTGAAAATGGCGTAAAAGGAATTTACGTTACCGCCTATTCAGCCGGTGGAACAGATAAAATGAAAGAATTGATTAATTTTGTCAATACTAGTGGGTTAAACTCAATGGTTATTGATGTCAAAGACGATGTCGGTAATATGACTATGGATTTGAAATCTGAAAATAAGATCGTCCAAGATAGTACAAAGCATTACGTTACTGACCCAGCTGCTATGATGAAACAACTTGAAGAAAATGAAGTCTACCCTATCGCTCGGGTGGTGGTCTTTAAAGATACTTTACTGGCTGAAGCTAGACCTGAATTATCTTTTAAAAAAGCTGACGGCAGTGTTTGGAAAAATGCTAACGGCGATGCATTCGTAAATCCTTTTTCTAAAGAAGTCTGGGATTATAATGTTGAAGTAGCTAAACAAGCAGCAAAAATGGGCTTCAAAGAAATTCAGTTTGATTATGTTCGTTTCCCAGAAGGCTTTGAAAACGAAAGCAAATCATTAGATTACACTTTGGGTGATTACGAAACAAGCGATTTTGATGACGTTCAACAACGCGTTTCAGCTGTTAGTGATTTTGTGGCTTACGCTAGAGAACAACTTAAAGCTTATGATGTAGAAGTTTCCGTTGATATCTTTGGCTATTCAGCAACCGTTCCAGAAGCTCCTGGCATTGGACAAAACTTCTCTAAGATTTCTGAAAATGTTGACGTTATTTCTTCTATGATTTACCCAAGTCATTGGAACTCTTACTTTGGAATTAGTAAACCAGACTTAGAACCTTACAATTTAGTTGCAGAGTATATGAAAGTTGAAAACAAATTGCTTTTAGGTTTAGAAACACCTCCAAAATCAAGACCATGGCTACAAGATTTCACTGCTTCTTACTTAGGAGCTGGAAATTACCAACAATATGGTGCAGCTCAAGTTGAAGATCAAGTAAGAGCATTACACGACGCTGGAGTAAATGAATTTCTATTGTGGGATGCTTCTAATAGTTACACACCAGGTGTAACTTACAATATGGAATAATGGCTAACATAAAAACAATTCTCAAATAGATACTTGAAGAACCCCCTCTTAAATTGCAGAGGGGGTTCTTTTTTGCTCTATACTTTTAGTGTTGATAGCTAAATTTAGTTCATACTTATCATTCTGGAGGAATAAAATTGCTTGTAGCCCTATGAAGTATTCAATGCTGTTAAGCTGTGTTTGAGGCTTAACAGTTCTTAAGAATTTGGCTTAAACCAGGACTATTACAGGCAAATCCGTCTATCCCATAAATTTTTTTAAATCCCTATTAGTTGACAAAGAGGCTTCTATTATTGTTAAGTAATCGGTTAATCCTATTTCACAAGACAATTATAAATCCTGTTTTGTTTTATTTCTTCTTTTGACTCTTAAAACGCCTATTAAAGTGAATGCTACAGCAGGATATAATCCTGAACCGATAAAGTCTTTATTTACTATATACTCTATTAAAATACCAATAAAACTCGTAAATATCATTATCAGTATGACATTCGCATATGGCCGTTTTTCTTTAAATTTTTTATATTTAGTAAACACAAACTCACCTCCAACTGAAATAGTTCCTTTATTATATCTAAACGTCGTAGCAACTACTAGCAACCAACAGTTTACATCCTAGCAACTATTAGTTGCTAATACTTTTTTTCAAGAATTTAAGGCAATAAATGGTAGCCACCGACTATTCAATTATGTATGATAAAGAAAAACGAAACACAAGGAGGAAATAATGGAACTAGGAGAAAGATTAAAACAAAGTAGAACTAACAAAGGGTTTTCACAAACAAATGTGGCAGATCATTTAAATATTTCAAGACAATCTATCTCAAAATGGGAGAATGGGAATAGCCTCCCTGATCTAGCTAATTTAGTAAAACTAAGTAACTACTATGAAGTATCTATAGATGAATTATTAAAAGAAAATAAACAGCTTAAAAATAAAATCGAAGCAAATGAGCTCGAAATTGAAGATAAGAGTCAAAAGTTAAATTTTATTCGTGGCATAAGTCAAAATGATGAAGGTTTGGTATTATTAGGTCTCTCATTTCTTAGTTTCTTGATCTCACCTTTAGGGTTACTTATCTCACCTATTTTAATGATTAGAAATAAAAAAACAAACACACTCTACAGGTTGATCTACATAGCGTGCATTTGTTGTATAGCCTATAATTTATTTATAGGCTATGGCATTTTAAGTGATATTTTTGGTTGGGGAACAACTACTGTTGAGTATTTAGGATAATTAATACGTAATAGAAATTTTATTAGACTGTAACTTTGCTCTTAAATTGATTGAAGTTGTAAATAAACCTACTTTCCTTTTCAAATAGTAAGTAGATTGAATAGAACTATCTAATTTCAATTCTGCTTGTGTAAAACTTCCTGTATAAGCCACAATAGCAGGAGAATATGCTCTTGTAATTTTATCGCCACTCACTGTAATTTGGTAACTCGCTTTCCATTGACCAGCAGTAGAGGCTGCAATTTGGTAACTGCCATTTTTCACAGCTCTAAAATAACTAGGTATTTCTTCAATTTCGATAATCAGTTGCTCACCATCAGGGCTCAAACTTTCAAATGTTTGTGTCCCTCCAACTGCTAAATCATAGATCACTTCTTTTGTATCAATAGAATTAGCTTCTTCCGCCTTTACTTCTGTAACGTCTAGACTAAAAAAGATGAACCAACATAAAAGAACTACTAGTTTTTTCAATTAAATTCCTCCAAACATTTTTTTAATAACATCTATAATATAGCAGATAAAGTAGTGTTATTAACTAATTATTTTAAATAAATAACAACCAATTCAAAAGAAGGAACTAAATTGTCAGAAAAAGCAAAGAACTATCTTAAAACCTTCGCTTATTCCTATTTATCATTCGCACTAGTGCTTTTAGGTACAAGATTCATTTTTATGTTTAACAACAACTAAACAATAAAAAGTGCATTTAATTCAGCATTTTTCTTTAGTTTTATTTGGGCAATTCCCTCACTACTTATAGTTGTGGCAATCAATTTTTTTGTTATTAACAATAGAAAAAAAGTCCAATGAAAATAATTGATTTCATTGGACTTTATTCAAAGTATAAGCTTAATAAATCAATCTGAAGTTCAATATAATGCTTCGTGACCTTTTCATGTTTCTATGACCAAAGATCTCAATTAGCGCAACGTGTCCACGTTGTAATAGCGATAACGAAAGTTTTATACCGCTCATAACATATTTTCATAAAAAGGAGAACCTATGAATATAAAAGGAGTAAAACGAGAAGTTTTAAGTGCAGTTACTTTCTTCATTTTTATGTATATCTTTTTTTACTTTTTCCATCCTGGTAAAACTATTTATAATTACTTAATAGGCAGTATCATAAGTACTTCTTTTTACTCTATTGCTATGGTACTAGCCTATTTCAAAAAAATAAAGCGCTTTCCAATGAAAGAGAACCTTGTATTAACAAAAAAATATATCCTATTTTTAAACTTAGCTAGAAGTATCTCCGTGAAGTATAACTGATGAATTTGAATGCTCAAAACCATTGTTTAAATAAAATAATTCAGCTGGATAGCCTCGATCGGTATCTAATATTATAGTGGGTATACAACTATCTTTTAATTGTCCTTTGATAAAATTCAAGAATTTTGTACCTATCCCTTTCCCTTGATAATCATTTGAAATATAGAAGGAATCTAACTGGTATTCTTTTCCCATATACCAGGGTTTAATAAAACCTAATGCAGCACCCAATAAATTAGCTGTACCTTCTTCTCTAACGATATATCCTTTAAATGTGTTCAATTCAGTCATTTGGTTAACATAGGATGTAATTTGGTTATCTGTTAATTTATCATTCCAAGGCTCAGCTGAAAACACTTCGATATAAACATTTACCACTTCTGATAAATCACTTTCATTAAATTCCATAAAATAAATACCTTTATTTTTCATTCTTCAATCAACCTCCCTTAATTAAATTAAACATAGCACTATTTTAATCATTTTACCTTTTAGGAATATTTTTTTATAACAATTGATGCTGAAATAATAAGTTATTAATACTTGATTCTATTTCCTTACAAGTATTGTTTTTTTAATTAACTATGTTGACATTCTTTTTTTTCTATTTTTTTATCAATTCTATTTCTTATGAAGTCAGTAACAGGGATAGACAAAAACAGAATACTTGAAAATAATTGAATAACCCCACTACCTATTTTTCCATCTATAATTATTTCTTCAGGCCTAATTAAAAAAGTTTGGTAAGTCGTATATAGACCGATTAATCCCGTAATTAAACATAGCCATGAGAGAATCATTTTGTTATCATTTTTGCGAAAGTAAGCATTATGATAAACACAAATATTCACAAAAAATAACGCCACTATGTACACTATTATCAATATTTCTAGCTCTTTAGTTGCACCCCAATGAAAATCAAGAAATAAACCAAGAATGTAATTTAATATAATCAAACTAGCTAAAGAAATAAATGAATAATAACCATATTTATATCTCATTAATTTTTGGAATTCATCGTATTGTTTCACTTTCATTCCTCCCAAAATAAATCGTTTAATGTTAGATTAAATTCTTTACAAATCTCTATACATAAATTTATCGTCGGATTGTAATCTCCTCTTTCAATAGCGCTGATTGTTTGTCGAGTAACATTTACTGCATCTGCTAACTGCTGTTGAGACATATCTTTCTTAGTTCGTGCTACCTTCAATCTTAAATTCTTAGCCATATTATCACTCCCTATATGACATATATATTACACTAAGTAAATTATACCATCTATTTAAATGAGTACAACATGATATAGTTTCGCCGAGTATAATAAGACTTAGCTAGATAACTAAAAAAGCCATTCTGGGTACACTCATCATGTATTTCTGACCAAAGAATACATAGAAGTGATCACGAATGTCCTACACAATTTACTTATGAAATTTTTAGTAACTTAGCTTAATACAACTCAAACTATTTTTATAAAATAACTAGTATGCTTTACAAGTTAGTAGTTTTTTGGTATAACTAACTTGTAAAGCATACTAGCGGAGGAATGTTATGGACAATAAAATAAACTCTCAAATGTTAAAAGGAATTTTATCAGGTAGTATCTTACTTTTACTTTATCAAGAAGAATTATATGGTTATAAACTGAGCGAAAAACTTACAAAATTTGGTTTTACTGATATTCCTAAAGGAACGATCTATCCCCTTTTGCTCTCACTGGAAAAAAAAGAATTAATTAAAGGGACATTGCGTGACTCTGATACAGGGCCCAAAAGAAAATATTATTCTCTTACTGAAAAAGGACTAATAGAAAAAAATGAATTTACAGTGCAATGGAATAAGTTAAGAGAAAGTGTTGATAATCTAGTAGAAGGAAGTGAATAAATTGGAAAAAAATGAATTGATTGAAACAACTGCTAGCTTACAAGATTCGTTGACAAAAGAAAACGAAAAATACTACGGAAACCTACTTATTTATATTAGAACAATGGCTGTTTTTAGAGATGTGAAAAAGAGTGAAGAATTATTGCTAGAAGTGTTACGAGATATCCTAGATGCGCAAGAACAAGGATTTTCTGCAGAAGAATATTTTGGAGAAAATCCAAAAAAAGTCGCTGATGAAATCATTAAACAACTGCCCATTAACCTTTTAGATACTCTAAAGATAATCCTAATAGCTTTAGCAAGTTATAGTATGTTTAACACTTTACCCAACCTTATTTTTCCAGATGAACCCCTAGATATCGGAAGCTTATTGATATGCGGATTCTATTGGGCTATTATGGTTATCTTTTCTCTATGGCTTTTAGGGATTAGCTTATATCGATTTAAAGACAAATTTTCTAAACTAGTTTTACTTTTATTAGTTGGATTAGGCGTCTCAGTTGGTTTTTATATTAATTTTTTAATATCTACGCCACTCAAAGTAAATCTTAGTGGTAATTTAGGCATAGTTACCATCATTCTTATATCTGGACTAATACTCTATCTTTTTTATAAAGAAAAGGATAGAAAATTTTGGGCACCTTTTCTTCCAATTTTACTTACTTCTGCTATTTTAGGAATTCTTACTAGGATAGACATTTTTTCAGAATTATTAAGTTCAAAAGAAGGTAAAATAGGTGTGGGTGTTATTTTAGGGATTTTACTTCTCCTTCAATACGTATTCATATTTTTTACTAGCAGGCAGTTAAACAACTAAAATTTCAGGTGATGCAACAACAATTTACTAGTGTCGATACTTTTTTAAACTGATTGTCAATTCTATATATCTTTATTATTATATCCAATAATAAAGATAACTATAAAAAACAAACAGAACCTTGTTAAATTAAGGTTCTGTTTGTTTAATTCTACCCATTTCATATATTAATCTATTAATCATTTACTGTTTCAACTAAGAATTATTTTAAATTCAAAAGAAAATATTTTAAAAGAATTGGATACCCTTATCAATTGTTCTTAGAAAATTTCTGGCTTAGTTACAAAAATGTCATGTCATACTAATAAGCTACCTTCAATAGAAATAATAATATTTATCTTGCTTTAATCAATTGTTTAGTTGCTGATACATTATTTTGTTCTTTAATTTTAAAGAACAAAAAGGACATCTATTTATGATAGTTAAAGTCAAACCACCTTTGTCAATTGTGTTATTTATCAAACTAATAACAATAAATAATATTTCAAGCAATTAATGAGCATTTTACGTTCATCTATTTTAAAAGACTGTCTTTTGTCCTTTATAAATAGAATGATTGCCATTAAAAACATAAGAAATACAAACGGTTAAAAGAAAATAAGGTAGATAATTGAAACCAAAAACTTCTGCTCCGATTAGTGCAGGTGCAATAAGTGTATTTGTAGCAGAAGAAAATACACTTGCATAACCTAATGCAGCGACAAACTCTATAGGTAAACCGAATAAAGGAGCAAGCCAAACACCCAAACTAGCACCAATTGAGAAGATGGGTGTTACTTCTCCACCCTGAAAACCTGCGGCTAAGGAAAGAATTGTTAAAAGGAATTTTAAAAGCCAATCATATCCATAAATACTTCCTCCACTAAAACTTGCGGCAATTAAATTTGTTCCAAGACCTGAATATCTACCCATTTGGAAAATTAAAAGCAATAAACTAATTAAAATCCCTACAAAGAAAATTCGTTTACTTAAATTTGGGATTTTCTTTCCTATAAATTGTTTTGAGTAGCCTAAAACATAAGCAAAAAGGCCGCCTACAATCCCAAATATCATACCTAAGAGGATCATTTTAACTATAGTTTGACTATCCATCGTTACAGCAACATCTAGATTAACTGAAAATTTTTCTAGGCCTAAAAAGTGAGAGACATAACTAGCCACAAATGCAGCGATTAGAGCAGGAAATAACGCTAAATATTCTAATTTACCGACCACTAGAACCTCTAGTGCAAAAAATGTAGCTGCAAATGGGGTTTCAAATAAGCCACCAAACCCTGCAGCCATTCCTGTAATCAACATTATTTTTGAAGCATTTTTAAAAGGAATTTTCCGACCAATTGCATGAGAAAAAGTCGCACCAATCTGAACAGCGACACCTTCGCGTCCAGCACTACCACCAAATAGATGGGTTATCCAAGTGCCAATAATGGTTAAAGGAATCATTCGTTTAGGAATCTCGTGCAATTCTTCATTGCCTGCTGAAAAGACTAAACTCATGCCTTTATTCGTATTCTTTCCTATTTTTTTGTACATATAGACAATGATCAATCCAGCCACAGGAAGGAATGGAACTAAATAAATAAAATGACTATCTCTAAAACTGCTGATAAAAATAAGAACTTCTCCAAATAATGCATCTAACATTCCAACTACTAACCCAATAAATACTGCGACAACTGCGTATATCCCAATTTCTTTATACTCTACTATATATTTCCTCATGTGTGTATTCCTTTCATCCAGTATAAAACGAATTTTATTTTCCTATCGCTTATGATAGCGTAGTTATAAGAAGCGTAAAGTCTTATTTATCTAATAATTTTTTGTAAGAAAGATCTATAAATATTGCACCTAGTGGAGCAGTCAAAATAATAGCAAGAACAGCGACACTTAGAATAAGGCTACCTGCTGGCACACCCATCGCTAACGGAAGAGAACCAATCGCAGCTTGTACCGTAGCTTTTGGTGTATAAGCGCCTGCTGTAAATAATTTTTCTTTAGCTGTTAAATTGGTACCAGCAACACTTAAAAACACTGCTAACATACGGAAGATTAGAGAAATAAAAATCAATAGAACAACAAAAAATCCTGCTTCACTAAGTGCCGATATATCCGTTACCGAACCTACTAATACAAATAAAAAAACTTCTGCACCTGACCAAACTTTTGAAAATTTAATGTTAATTCTATTAGCTAAAAGTGGATATAACTTCAATATAATCCCGCCTAAAGCCATAACGCCTAATAGACCAGAAATAGGAAAAATCCCTTTCAAACTGTCTTCTAGAGAAACCATTAAAAAACAAACACTTAAAATCAACAACACTTTTACAGTATCGCGAACATGAAGATACTTGAATAGTTTAACCATAATGTATCCAACTAGAACTCCTAAAAGAATACCAAATAAAATCGCTACAGGAACCGAAAGTAATGAAAAGAAGTCAAATCTATTCCCTTGAAACATTCCCAAAAATGATGTGAATAAAACTATCACAAAAACATCGTCTACAGAGGCACCAGCTAGAATCATTTGGGGAATTCCTTTCGCTTTTCCATAGCCACTTTCGATAAGGCCAATCATTCGCGGAACCACAACTGCAGGGGAAACAGCTCCCAAAACAGCTCCTAAAATAGCCGCTTCTAAAGTACTAATTCCAAATAATAATGGGGCTAATATCGTTACTGTAATTATTTCAAATGTAGCGGGTAAAAAGGTCATTAAAATAGCCGGACGACCTTTTTTTTTCAAGTCACTGATGTTCATGGTCAATCCTGCTCTAAATAATATAACAATCAATGCAATTTGACGTATATCAGCTGAGATAGATAAAATTTTAGAATCTAAAAGATTTAAACCATATGGACCTAAAATAATTCCAGTTAAAATAAGACCCAATAAACCTGGTAAACGGAAACGACTAAAAATTGAACTAAATATAAAACCAACAATTAATATCAAAGCTATACTTAAAAGCATTCTTTACTCTACCTCCTTCTAAATAAAAAAATAATTTGCTCACTCTCCACAAAAAAAGCTGAAGACAGACTGCGGCCTATGCGCAGAAGTCATCAGCTTTAATAAGCGGTTTAAGCAGTATGCTAAGGGAGACATTCATTCCCAAAATGGTATTGTTCTATTATATAATTTTTCATCTTACAAGTCAAAACGTTGTATAGTCAGTTACTAGTATAGTATATTTGAAAATTGCATATATATATATATATATATATATATGTATTATTCAGGTAAGGAATTACTAAAATGACTCTTCGTTATTTAATTTAAATCAGCTTTTTTAGGATGGCTTGTTAAATAAGCATCTCTAGTTATTCCATAAAAATGGGTATCTACCATCTTACCTTTTAATTCATGTGAATCTTTAGTAATATTTTCGAACGTCATACCTACTTTTTTTAATACATTTCCTGAAGCTATGTGACCAGTATCATGACCAGAAGAGATATGTTCTAAACGGAGCGTGTTGAAACCTAGTGATAATATGCGTAAGCAGGCTTCAGTTGTTAAGCCTTGTCTCCAGTACTTTTTATTCAACATGTACCCAATTTCACCTTCATGCTTTTTATCCTCTACTCTAAACTCTATCACGCCAATCATTCTATGATCTTCTTTATGTTCTAACGCATAAAAACCTAATGGGGATGTTAAGTAATAATTCGCAATAAACTCTTTTGTTTGATGCAATGACGTATGTGGATTGAAAATGTATCTCATTGTTTCTTCATCGCTAGCGTATTCAAAAAAATCTGTGCCATCTTCCAAATTTATGGGCCTTAAAATCAAACGTTCTGTTTCTAAAATAGTATTTTCAGCTAGTAATAAAATACGGCTTTTTTGAGTTGTCATAAGTTCTCCTTCATCAGGTATTGATTCAGTTTATTAATAGAGCGCTATTAATTTTAAATGATACCATAATGGCAATACCTTTTTTAATTATTTATCGACTAAATTCTATAAAAAAATCCTACTTCTTTTTAAAATGGATTATACATAACTTAATAAAATCGAGATGCACTATTTATTCTAAATTTATTTAGCCACAACATTTAAACTATGAATCCAATTTTGATTATTAGTTCTTGAAAATCTGGATCTAGATAACTTTTCGACCAAATAAGATAGCGCTTTCGGTAGTTTTCTTCTTGTTCAGTTAGCTTAAATAAACGGCAAAGTTCAAATACTTGTTCGCAATGCTCTTTTGCCTTTTCTTCTTTTTCTTGCGTAAAATCCAAGATCCCCTTATTAAATAAAAAATCTAAATGAGGTTCAATTAATAGGGTATTCTCCGATAGTTTTTTTTCGAAAATAGCAAGAGTTTCTTCTGCATAATCGTAGCGCTTATGTAGAATAAATGTAGAAAAATTATTTGACAAAATGCTAAATAGTAGATTCATATCTTGTGGAATCGATTGGTATAATCGGCTTTTTTTAATCGCTGTTTTCATTAAAAGATAGGTTGTTTCTACATCAAATACAAAACCAAAAATGGCGTAAATATATAATTCCATTTCTCCCCAGTCTTCTACTTTCATCAAGTAAGAAAGAACTCTTGGTTGATTTAGTATTCTTTTTTCTTTATCTAGAATAATAATGCTATCCACAAACAATACTATGAAACTCATCCAACTATTCGATGTAGGTTTTTGATTTTTTAAATCAATAGCCAACTCTTCAAGTTTGTCATACTTTCTATTATTGAGCAAATTCTTTATTATATTAAAATATTTCTTTAATTCATTTTCTTCTTTTCTCAATAAGTAAAAATATTCTTCTGGTGAGGTGTTTACATTCTTTAGCAATTCAATAAATGAATCAATTGAAATCATGGATTGTTCGTTTTCAAAACGAGACAATTGAGAAATTGATAGTGTATTTCCAGCAGCTTCTTTTAGCTTCATGCCTTTTGCTATTCGTATTTTCTTAAATGTTTTGCTATAATTCATACTTTCTCCCAACTTATTGCATATATGCAATTCTTTATTTTGATTAAGTATAGTTCGTTTATAATTTAGATACAAATAAAATAATTGTACATTCAATACAGTATCCTTTCATTTAAAACTAGACTTATACCTCATAATTACTAAATAATTTGTTCTAAGTGAAAGAATGACTAGGAGGAGAAAAAATGAAAAAATATATATTGCGTTTCTGGAAACATAACTTGTTAATTTTTGGCTTATTAGTCATCACTAATGTTTGTCTAACATTAGTGAGTGTAGTTATGGCTTCCTCTTTAAATGCATTAGTTGATCTTAATTTTACATTATTTTTTGAGACAATTTTAGCCAATGCGGCAATTTTTATGGTGTTTTTATTCTTTTCCTATATTGAAATCAATAAAAGAAGCCAAACAAAACAAAAAATGGCTACTGCTATTCGAACAGATGTTACAAAACGAATGGAACAGACTAGCTACTCAAATTTCCATACAAAATCAGTTGGAACATATGCTTCCTGGCTCAGTAATGACTTAAATACGATTGAAACAGTTGCTTTCGATCAATTTTATACCGTCTTAGGAGGAATGATTAGCACTTTTAGTTCCATTATTGCCATGTTCATCTTTCATTGGTCCATTGTTTTATTGACCCTCTCTATTACTATTTTAACAATTTTATTACCCATGGTGTACCAAAAGCTGCTCAGCATGTCCTCTTTATTCGTAACTGAAGAAAGCGAACGATTCTTAAGTAAAGTGACAGATACCTTAAATGGATTTGATACATTTTTTTCCTTTAATTTATTAGAAAATATAACAAAAAATACGAAAGAAGCATCTATCAAACTAGCTGATGCTAAAAATAATCGAGCTAAAGTGACTGCAAAGGTAGCTTTGTTAGGTACTTTTGGAAATATTTTAGGGCAACTGTCGATTATGAGTCTAACTGGGTTTTTAGTTTTTCAATCAATCGTCTCCATAGGTTCAATCATGGCAACCGGAGAGTTAGCTAGCAATGTATTTAATACCGTCGGAAACATCAGCCAACAAATTGCTGCCATTCGATCAGCTGACCCAATTTTTAAAAAGTTAGAAAGCATTGAACCTTCATTTGAGAAACCCACTGAAGAAATTAAACGAGTTGAATCAGGAATTTTTTTAGACAATTTAAGTTACGCTTACGGTGACAAGGTGGTTCTGAATAACTTAGACTTCTCATTTCAGCTAGGTGGAAAATATGCCATAGTTGGTGAAAGTGGTAGCGGAAAGACAACTCTATTAAATATTCTAAACGGCAAATTAACGGATTACGATGGTTCAGTCCAATTTGCAGGAAAAGAATTAAGTCTCTTATCTGGAAGGGAATTGCGTGAACATATTTTATACATGGATCAAATTCCGTATTTATTTGAAGGAACAATCCGCGAAAATATCACTTTAGACGAAGATTTTTCCAATGAACAAATTCATCAGGCCTTAAAGAGTAGCTATTTAGAAGATGTGGTAAGAAAGCTACCTCAAGGAATCGATACAAATATTGGTGATGCAGGTCGTCTACTTTCAGGCGGACAACGACAACGCGTATCGCTTGCTCGTGGTTTGGTTCGTGGCAAAAAAATCATCCTTCTTGATGAAGGAACTTCTAGCTTAGATGAAAAGAGTGCGTTAGAAATCGAAAACCAATTGATAAAAAATGACGAACTAACCGTATTAATGATCACTCATCAACTTCGCGAGTCAATTCGGAAACAATTAAACCAAGTCATATTTCTTTCATAAAATATCACCTAAAGAGGTTTGATAAAAAGTAAAAAAATGCACTTATTTCAAGCAATTTATATGAAAAAACAAAAAGGTTTAAGAAGCTCAAAATTAAATCTTAAGTAAAATAAAATAGTTAAAACTTGGTCATTCTTAATAAGAGAATGTATACTAAAATCAATTAAGGTTTTGTAATAGAAATAAAATAGACTAAACATAAAGGAGAGAAAATAATTATGTTTTTAGAAGAAGTTGGTCTGATATTGGTATTGCTTTTAGGTTTGGGAAGCTGGATTATTCCACTTTATAGTTTATCGAAAAAAGATTTTTCTTCAAATAAACTCACGGTCAGCTTAGGCCTGGCATTTCTTAGTTTATCTATACTTTTAATGCAAGTCATACAATGGATTAGCCAGGGAGACTGGGCAACTTTGTTGGATACGTATGTCGCATTAAGAATGTGTGTCATTATTTTAATCTCTGGAGTATTGGCTTTCAATACATTCTTTTGGATTAGTTCTAAAAAACAAAAAAAGAAAAAGGTTTCATTATCCAACTGAATAAAAGACCACCACTCTACTAATAAAGTGGTGGTCTTTTGTTTAGTTAGAGATATCACGTCTGTTTCAACTTTAATAAGGTTCTATAAACAAGACTTTATCCAACTTCATGTTTTTTTATTTCTTTTTATCCTTACTTAATTTATTAAATAATTTCGAGTAGAAATACCAATTAAAACAAATAGCAAAAAAAGATAAAAAACCAGGAATCCATATTAAGTTAGCTTCAAGTTTGATATATTTAACATAACTAAATCCAAGGACAATCAACAACACAATTGTAACCAGATGAATGAGTATTTTTATCGCTTTCATATTGTAATTCACCTATCCTTATAATACGTTTATTAGCAAATAGATTATGGCTGTTTCACTTGTAGAGCTCTAGAGTTTTTAATTACGGACTAATTTGTATTCTGTCTATACTTTGTAATAAAAATTACAATAAACAATTATTTTTGTTTTTTATTATAACGTTTACGAAAATAAAATGGTAATCCCATCATTTGAATCAATAAACCGACTAAGATTAAATATCTACCTTTACTAAAATCTCCTGTTGCGGATACTCTGATATATCCAATTGAAACAATCATTAATCCAGTAAACTTATAAAATTTTTCTGATTTAAACGTAAATATCATCCCCTTTGACATTCATTCGCTCGCATGCCTTGATAATATGAGTAAAAATCTAATCAGAAGCTAAATAAACCGTCTATAGAATCTGAATTATTTTTTATCCTCTTTCTGCTTACGCAATTTAGTGAAAAGGTTAGAAAAAAGATACCAATTAAAAACTAGTCCTGCGAATAATAATATCCCCGGAAACCAAATTAAGTGATCATAATAATTAACATAATTAATATAAATAATGATCAGAGATATGAACATTAAAAATGAGACAATCTGGAATACTGCTTTCACTTTGATCTATTCCTCCCATCTTTTCTGGATATTTCATTTTTATTGTTATTACTGGTAAAGCTTCGTCCTATTTTAATAAAAACCCAGCTGTTTTTTTCCTTTATCCTTCTAAGTAAAAATAGATGTCTGACTTTCCTTCTTGTTTTGTATGCTTATAATCATTGGTATTTAGTCCGCCGATGATAAATTTTTGTTTTAAGTAAAATGTGCACGCAGCTATGTTATTGTCTTGCGCAACAGTGTACAATCCTACATAACCTAGTTTCAGAGCTATTTTCAATCCTCTGGAAATCAATTCTTCGGCAATCCCTTTTTTGCGAAATTTTTGATTCACTTTCAAATCATAAACGTACATGTAGCTGTTCCAATTTGCTTTAAAAACAGCTAAGCCAATACAATTACCACCTTCATAAGCACCCAGAGCAAACCCGTCTTTATTCATTTCTTCAAACTGATATGCTTCATTGGGAAACACCATAGAATGAACTTCGCTAAATAACTCTATATCTGTTTTCCAGTTCTCATTTAGACGACTGACAATTAATTTGCCAAATACGTCGAATGATTCATTTGGCAGGCGTAAATCTAGTTCACTTTCTTTTGTGATTTCTCGGTAGTCAACTCTACTCATTAGCTGTCCCCTTTCTTATTTATACCGTCGTTTTATTTTTTGAAAATACGATATCAAAAAAAGCTATGCCAAATGATACTCCTAAACCAGTACTGGCATTTTTCAGCAAATCTATCTCAGTTGGTCGAACTATGTAATCAAAACAATAATTTACTGCAGTAAACAATATTAATAAGCTAGTAAATTTAACAATTCTTTTTCTTATTTGATTCCATGTAAAATTTCTTGCATTCACAATAGTGATAATAGGAATATAAATAACCATCAAGACTGCAAAAAGGACATAACCCAATAAAAAATTAGTAGAAACAGGATTCTCTATGTTTTTATAAACAACTATAAGAGCTATTATCGTTGCCATTATGAATAAGCTATAAATGACTTTTGCGAGAAGAACGCTCATATTCTTTTTCATATTCATTCCCTACCTTTTAAATGAAATCAACTATAAACTAAGTATATAATAACTGGAGCAAGAACAAGAACAGCCAGTATGATGACCAAAGCAATGAGTATTTTATTGTATTTTTTCACTTGAGTACCTCTTTTCTTTTTTGAGTATCTAAATAAACTATAGCTTCAATGTAAATAGTCTTAGATCTATAAAGAATAATTTTTGGAACCAAAAACATATTATCGTTTTTAGTTTAATGCAAATACTATAAAAGGGATAGATGAAATTAATTATCTTTTTTTTTTTCAAATACGACATTATTAATCTAATCAACGTGGCCGTTAAAGCTACAAATAACAACCAACTTAATAGAAAACCATCTAAAGAAAGATATTGTGGTACAAAATAAGGGTATAATAAAAAGAAAATAAAAAATCATTAGGATATAGTACATATTATTTTTCAAAACATCTCCTCCCTTGATACTTTTATAGTACTTTCTAGAGTATTTGTAGATAAATTAACTTTACTATCAAACATCTTTTTCAAGAAAAATCATAAGTCTAGCTTTCAAAATATTTAGTAATGCCAAAACTGCACCATTATTTTTTCCTCAAGGTAAACATCTATATTTAAGTTTTATATTTTTCATCGCAACCTTGATTAAAGAATTTCTGTCAACCAATTCTGGTTTTCAGAGAAGAAAAATTACCTAAAACAACTAAAAAATATCCACATATTTATAGCAACATACAAGTGATTCATCCATTTTAAAATAATAACCATCAATGTTTAGTTTGATTGTTGTTATTTACAGCCTTTTCCCAAATTCTAATTATATTGACAATGATTATTAGCGGCAAAAAATAAAGCGTTTGTTTAGCAGAAGGAATAATAAATAAGAATACTATTCCAATAATGATAGCTATAATCATGGATATTTTGGTTACTTTCATTGTTATCCCCCCTTATGCTTACTCAATTTAGAAAATAATCTAAAACAGAATACCAGTTAAAATAAATACCGGAAATAATACTTACGAGTCCTATTATCTCTTATTTCATTTGAAAAGTAACGCACCGTTTGGTTTACATCTAGCAACCATTGGTTTACATTTTAATGCACGCACGGCTTTATCTAATTTTATCTATTGTAAATAAACATTTACCCTGCCAATATCACTTGATGAAGAAGAAGAAAGCAGATCCTATAGAAAAAGCTGCCACCCTCTTTTATTGAAAAGGAGGGTGGCAGCTTTTTTCTAGTTATCATTTCTTATACAGGATTGTCTTTCGATGATTTGATGAGGTAAAATGATTTTGACTGCTAATGTTTGTTTGCCTAAGATCAATTGAATCAGTTGATACACTGCTTGTGAAGTCAACGAATCAGTATGCAAATCAATCGAAGTTAATTCAGGACGGAACTTTTCAGCAAAAATAGAATTATTAAAGCCGATTATCGAAACATCGTTTGGTATTTTCAAACCAAACTCACTAAGTAAATAACTCATATTCAAAGCAATTAAATCATCACTAGCTACAATCCCCGTCGGAAAATCATCAGTTTCAAAAAGTTGCTGCGTTTTTTTACGATAAGCTGCTTTTGGAAGGGTCACATCCAGAATCAAATTTGGGTCTACTAGAACTCCAGCATCTTCTAACGCACGCGTATAGCCTTTTAAACGCGCTTGAATCACCATTTGTTTAGTGTTTTCTCCAACAAAAACAATTTTTTTATGCCCCAACTGCAACAAATAATTTGTTGCATCTTTTCCAGCAATAATATTGTCATTGTCTACGTAAAGCATTTCATTTTCATATTTATATGGTTTTCCAATCATCACATATGGTGTTTTTTCTTGGTGCAGGTATTCAATGATTGGATCATCTTTTTTAGAATACAAAACGATAAATCCATCGACGCGACCACCTTCAGCCATTGTTTGGATACTCTCCAACAATTCTGCTTCTGTCGTTCCAGAAGCAAGCGAAACCATGTATTTCTTTTCGTTGCATGCCTTGCTTATTCCTCGAATCATACTGAGAAAAAAAGTGTTTTGAAAACCTTGCCCTTGAGATACGGGCAAAATAACTCCAATCGTTTGTGTCGTTTGATTCACCAATCCGCGTGCGGTTAAATTTGGGCGGTACCCCATTTCTTTCATCACACGTCGAACATTTTGTTTTGTTTTTTCACTGATGCTGGGAGAATCTTGGATGGTGCGCGAGACAGTTGAAGTGGCTACTCCAGCTTTTTTGGCTACATCTTTGATTGTGACTGACATCTGCGCACATCCTTTCTTCCTTTATTCTAGGCTATATTTAATGCGTTGTAAACGTATACTTTGTCCAATAATGATATGTTTTTCCCGGTTCAATCACGATAGAGCAAAATTGAGGATGATTTATTGCATCAGGTAATTCTTGGGTTTCCAAGGCAATTCCTCGATGACTGCTCATTTTTTCACCGTCCACCAGGTATTCTTCTTCCATACCTGTAGTTGAAAATACCACTACGGCTTCTCGGTTTGTTTCCATCTTTAAGATTCGACCACTATCTGGATCATCAAGTCGAATAGTTTTGTTTCCTGATAATTTAAATGGCGTATCAAATCCTACAGGCCGGTCTTGAATGGCTAAATCCATCTTTTTAGGTTCTCTAAAATCGAAAGCTGTCTGCGCAACAGGAAGCAAGCGTCCAGTCGGCAATTTAGATTCATTCGTTTCCGCATAGTTTGCTGCTTCCATTTGAAGAGTGTGATTCAATACGTTTCGTTTCGTTTGTCCGCTCAGATTAAAATACGTGTGATTTGTAGGGTTAAACAGCGTTTCTTGATCCGATTTAGCAGTGATTAGCATTTCCCACACATTCTCATTGGTCCAATAATAGGTGACCGTCACGCTGAGATTTCCTGGATACCCGTTGTCTCCATCTGGACTGACAAATGAAAAAGACACACCGATTTTATCTTGTTCTTTGACTAATTGACTGTCCCAAACAACTTGACTGAAAGTTTGATTTCCGCCGTGAATATGATGTTCTCTCTCGTTTTTTGTTAGTTGATAATCTGACCATGCACCATCAGCGATACGACCTGCTACTCTTCCAACAAAAGCACCAAAATATGGCGAGTCCGTTACATAATCTTCAAACTGATTAAATCCGAGTACGACATTTTCTATTTTTCCTAACTGATCAGGCACTTCGATTTTCGTTACAACCGCTCCATAATTGATACAACGAAAAACAGCTTGTTGATCATTAGTAAGAACGTACTCAAAAACTTCTTGCCCTTCATGCCAACCATAATGTCGTTTATGCGCGTCCAACAGTTTCACTCCATACATCCATTAATAGTGCTGCTGTCAAATCGCTCGTACTTGGGACAACTCTTGTCGCTTTACCTAAATTCTTAGCTTCGCCAACACCAACAGAAACCATATGAGCAGCATTGATTGAATCCACGCCAGCTGCTGCATCTTCTACACCCACACACTCACTCACATCAACACCAAGTTGTTGAGCACCAGTCACAAAAATTTCTGGATCTGGTTTACCCGCTTTTAATTTAGCAGGGTCAACAATTTCATTAAAATAATCGGTAATTTGCAGTTTGTCTAAGATTATCGGTCCATTTTGACTGGCAGAGGCTAAGCCAATCAAAATAGACTTTGTTTTTAGTTCATCTAATAAATTTTTGATTCCAGGCAACAAATCTGTTGGCGACATTTTTTCGATTAATGTTTTGTATAAGTCGTTTTTCTCTGTAGCCATTGCTACTTTTTCTGCTTCTGTATAAGCATCTTGTTTGTTGCCTTTTTCTAAAATGAGGTTCAATGAGTCTGTCCGACTCACTCCTTTTAATTGTTCATTAAACTCCTCATCGATTTCGATACCAAGCTTAGTTCCTAATGCTTTCCATGCTTCATAATGGTAGACAGCTGTATCTGTAATCACGCCGTCTAAATCAAATAGTACTGCTTTCATAGAGTATCTTCCTTCCTGTTAGTTAGTTGTTT
This sequence comes from Carnobacterium jeotgali MS3, assembly GCF_000745125.1. Classification (GTDB taxonomy): domain Bacteria; phylum Bacillota; class Bacilli; order Lactobacillales; family Carnobacteriaceae; genus Carnobacterium_B; species Carnobacterium_B jeotgali. The sequence continues at coordinate 666,583 of NZ_JQNF01000005.1, read as the reverse complement.
TATTTGGTGATTTGGTTCTTGCACTGTATATATCATTCAAAACGACTGCTTCATCGTAAACAGCTAGCTCCAAAGACTCACCATCAAGCAATACGATTGATACTTCTTCACTCGTCACGTTAATTTTCAATAAGCGTCCTCGATAATTGATATGGAAAGCATAATTCGTCCAGTTTTCTGGCAAATAAGGTCTAAACGATAGTTGTCCGTTAACCGTCTGCATTCCTGCAAAGCCTTGAACAATCGTCAACCAGCTTCCTGTCATAGAGGTGATGTGCAACCCATCTTCTGTATCATTATTATAATTATCTAAATCCAATCGTGCCGTACGTTCATAAAATTCAACAGCTTTGTCCATTTTGCCAATATCTGCTGCTAAAATCGCATGGATACTTGGAGATAAACTAGACTCATGTACCGTCATTGGTTCGTAAAAATCAAAATTACGCTCAATTTCTTCCATAGTGTACATTTCTTTAAAGAAGTAGATTCCTTGTAAAACATCTGCTTGTTTAATAAAAGGCGAACGAAGAATCTTATCCCATGACCATTTTTGGTTTAATGGCAGATCTGCTACATCTAATTCAGAAACTGGACGCAATTCTTTGTCTAAGAAAGTATCGTGTTGAACAAAAACTTGCTCTTCTTCATCATAAGGATAGTACATTTTCTCAATGATTTCTTGCCATTTCCCGATTTCTTGTTCGGTTACTTGTAAACTTTCTTTTTTGTCTGCTGACAATAGTAAAGATTCTAGCGTATATTTCAATGTCCAAACGGCTAACTTGTTTGTATACCAGTTGTTATTGACATTATTTTCGTATTCATTCGGACCAGTTACGCCATGCATCATGTATTGGTCTTTTCTGCGGTTATAATGTACACGGTCTGCCCAAAAGCGACTGATGCCTACTAACACATCCAATCCTTTTTCTTTTAAATAGCTTTCATCGCCAGTGTAATTTGTGTAGTTGTAGATAGCATAAGCCATCGCACCATTACGGTGAATCTCTTCAAAAGTGATTTCCCATTCATTGTGGCATTCCACGCCTGTGAAGGTTACCATTGGGTATAAAGCACCTTTCAAACCTTGTTGTCTAGCATTGTGTTCTGCTTGTGGCAATTGATTGTAACGGTAATTTAATAGATTTTCTGTAATTTTTGGATCTGCTAAAGCTAAATACAACGGTACAGCATATGCTTCAGTATCCCAATACGTTGCTCCACCATATTTTTCACCAGTAAAGCCTTTAGGTCCAATGTTCAATCGTGTATCTTCACCATAATAAGTTGAAAACAATTGGAATAAATTGAAACGAATGCCTTGTTGAGCAGCAGGGTCTCCACCGATTTCAATATCAGCTTTTTTCCAACGTTCTAACCAAAGAGATTCATGGCGCATCCGCAATTCTTCAATTGATAATTGATCAACACGTTTACTGATTGCTTGACTTTGCTTTTTCACATCTTCTTTGTTGTAGTCACGTGAAGTCGTTAATACAATTCGTTTTTCAATGACAGCTTTTTCTCCAACGGCTAAAATTCCAGCATACGTTTCTGAAACTTTCATTTCAGAAACAAAATTTGTTGTTTTTTCTAAATTTGTAACGTGATTTGACATTGTAGCGCCCACTGTAAACTGATCAATACCAAAATCATTCGGTTTTGTTTCAATAACTAAGCTAGTCGTTTCTTGAGAAATAGGCAACCAAAATTGTTCATCATAATTCGAATCTTCATTAGTTACATTTCCATCAAGAGCTGGAATCACTTCTACTTTCACTTGATCGGATAAACTGGTCACTTCCATTTTAATGGCACACAGTTCTTTTTGATCCAAACTGACAAAGCGTTCTACAACAACTTGAACTTTTTTACCGCCTTTTTCTACTAAGTAGCTTCTTCTCAAGATTCCATGTTGCATATCTAATTCCAACTCAAAATTGGTTACTTTATCGGTATATAAATCAACTTTTTCGCCATCAATCAATAAATCAACTTGGATAAAGTTCATCGTATTAATTACTTTACCAAAATATTCAGGATAGCCATTTTTCCACCAGCCGACACGTGTTTTATCTGGATACCAAACGCCACCGATATAACTTCCTTGATGATGGTCCCCTGAATAAGCTTCTTCAAAATTACCCCGCATACCCATATAACCGTTTCCAATACTTGTTAAACTTTCTTGTAAGCGACGTTCTTCTTTATTCAATTCTGTTGTTCTAACTTTCCATTCATCTATCTCAAACAATTGTGTATATGACATTTTTTTCCTCCTATCGCAGGAATTGCATAAAAATTATTTTCGCAATTCACGCTTTCTTTATTAGCTAACGCAAGTTTAAGCGCAAACGATTGCATTGTCAATTTGAAAAGGATAAAACTTTGTCTCTCCTAATGAACAGAGTTAAAGAAACACTGATTTAAAGCAATTCCGTTATCTTGTTACCGGTAACAAGATAACGATTACTTTAAACGGTTGCATTTTTTTAAATCAAGCCGTATATTTAAAGCAATCGTTTGCATAGCGAACTTTTATTCATATTTATATTCACGAGGAGGATTTTAAAAATGAAAAAAATTTTTTCATTTGATTTTTGGCAGAAATTAGGTAAAGCGTTAATGGTTGTTGTGGCTGTTATGCCAGCAGCCGGATTGATGATTAGTATTGGAAAAATGATTGCCATGTTCAGTGGAGACATCACCCTAGTTCTGACAATCGGTAGTGTTATGGAAAACCTAGGTTGGGCTATTATTGGTAACCTACATATTTTATTCGCAGTTGCTATTGGTGGTTCTTGGGCTAAAGAACGTGCCGGTGGAGCTTTCGCTGCTCTTTTAGCTTTTATCTTAATTAATATGACTTCAGGAGCTATCTTCGGAGTCACTTCTGATATGTTATTAACTGAAGGCGCTACAACGTCTACTCTATTCGGACAAACAATCCCTGTAGATGGTTACTTTACATCTGTTCTAGGCTCACCTGCTTTAAATATGGGTGTGTTCGTCGGAATTATTTCTGGATTTGTGGGAGCGGTTGTATTCAATAAATATTATAATTACCGCAAATTACCGGAAGCCCTTTCTTTCTTTAACGGAAAACGTTTTGTACCTTTCGTCGTTATTTTATGGTCTGTAATTATTTCAATCGGATTGGCTCTTGTATGGCCGGTCATTCAAACAGGAATTAATAACTTTGGACAATGGATTGCAAATTCTAGCGAAACTGCACCTATATTCGCACCATTTATCTACGGAACATTAGAACGTTTATTGCTTCCATTTGGTTTACACCACATGTTGACTATTCCAATAAACTATACCGCTCTTGGTGGTACTTACACTGTCTTAACTGGTTCTGGTGCTGGTAGTCAAGTATTCGGACAAGATCCATTGTGGTTAGCTTGGGTCAGTGACTTAGTGAACTTGAAAAATGCTGGCGATACTACTGCTTATAATGAATTATTATCTTCTATTACTCCTGCACGTTTTAAAGTTGGACAAATGATTGGTGCAGCTGGTACGTTATTAGGTATCGCATTTGCTATGTACCGTCGCACAGATAAAGACAAACGTTCAAAATACAAATCAATGTTTTTATCAGCTGCTATAGCTGTTTTCTTAACAGGTGTTACTGAACCTCTTGAATTTATGTTCATGTTTGCTGCTCCTGCTTTGTATGGAGTATACGCTATTCTTCAAGGTGTTTCATTTGCACTGGCAGATGTAATTCATTTACGTGTTCACTCATTCGGTACGCTTGAATTCTTGACACGTATCCCAATGTCTGTCAATGCCGGATTAATCTGGGATGTTGTTAACTTTGTTATCTCTTGTGTGGTATTCTTCTTCTTGGCATACTTTATTTCATACTGGATGATTGGCAAATTTAAATTTGCTACTCCAGGTCGTTTAGGAAACTATATCGAAGAAACTGCTACTGAAGATGGAGCTGCAACTGAAGGAACTCCTGCTGGCGCAACAATTTCTGCTGATGCACAAGTTAATGGTATCATCGAAGCTCTAGGTGGAAGTGAAAACATTTCAGATGTAGATGCTTGTATGACACGTTTACGTGTAACAGTTAAAAATCCTGATGCAGTTCAAGATGAAGCTGCTTGGAAAAAACTAGGCGCTTTAGGTTTAGTCAAAAAAGGAACAGGTATTCAAGCGATTTACGGACCAAAAGCTGATGTATTAAAATCAGATATCAATGATGTATTAGGAGTGTAATTTTTGAAATTTTTAACGTTAAACACACACAGTTGGATGGAAAAGGATCCTTTAATAAAATTGAAAAACTTATGTGATGCGATTACTCGTCAGTCATTTGATGTGATTGCCTTGCAAGAAGTCAATCAACTTATGACTTCTGCCCTAGTAGACCAATCATTATTGGTTACCTTTTCAGCTACGAACAATGAGCATCCTATCAAAGAAGATAACTTTGCGTTCTTATTGCAACAAGAACTGCAAAAGAATGGATTGGAGTACTACTGGACGTGGGAACCTTCACATATCGGTTATGACCGGTATGATGAGGGTCTGGCTGTTTTGAGTTTGAATCCGATTCAAGAAACTCGCTCTTTCTTTGCTTCAGAAAATACGGCGTATAATGACTATAAGAGCCGAAAAGTTATTGGCATCAAATCAGAAAATCAATGGTACTTTAACGTGCATTTAGGTTGGTGGCAAGATAAGCACGACCCTTTTCCAGGTCAATGGGAAAAATGCACTGCACATTTCGCTACTTTAAAAGAACCAATCTTTTTACTTGGCGATTTCAATAACCCAGCTCATATTAAACAAGAGGGTTATGAGTTAGTCACACAAAATTGGTTTGATACTTATCACTTAGCAGCACAAAAAGACACAGGTTTTACGGTGGCAGATGCTATCGATGGTTGGTCCGAAAATCAAAGCGGCTTAAGAATCGATTATATTTTTGCCAATCAACCGGTAAAAACAATTTCTTCTCAAGTAATTTTTAATGATAACAATGAACCTATCATTTCTGATCACTTCGGCATTGTCGTCGAAATAGCAGATTAACTACTACAAAAAGACTAATTCCCTAATTGAGCTTTACTCGATTAGGGAATTAGTCTTTTTTTTTGCTTATAAAGTTGTTAACTCATTTTTCTTTCAATTACTACTTATAACCCTTCTATTTCTATTGAGGTACAGGAATGATTTCACCTGTCTCCAGTAGACAAAGATAGGCTTCCGTTACTTTTTTATTTAAAATAGATTCTAATGCAGATCGATATAAATTCATTTGACCTTTATACTTCTCTAGCATATTTTTTCCTGCTTGTGCTCCATAATGACTGACTCTATCTGTTTTATAGTCAAATAAAATAATGTGGTCTTCCAACTCGATATAGCCGTCAATAATTCCGTGAATCAAAATTTTATCTTCAGCATCGCCGTTCATATCTGTAAAGATTTTTTCAGCTTCTAGTAAAAGTGAGAACGGTTCTTCACGATGGACTTCTTTTGAATAGTCTAAAATCATATTTCCCAGCGGTGTAGCGAAAAATTGAACCAGTTGTCCTACATTGACTTTTGAAGCAACTTCTTCTTTTAAAACGCCAGCTTTGATTAGAGAAGCAATGAGCGCTTCAAGCGACTCTTTAGTTGGCTTGGTAGCTAAGTCAACTGCTTGCATAACTGAGTGAGTTGCTGTACCTATCTCTGCATTAGAAGGTACTGTCAGTTCCGTCATAAATAAAGGACGGTCTAAACTGTCTTCAACATACCGGTTTCGGTTTCTAGGTTGACTGACATCAATTTTCACCATTTGATCACTATCCGGTTCTTCAAATAATCGTTTAATTTCTGAAACAGACTGATAGCTCGTTGTATGTGAAGCTCCTTCATGTTCATAAGTGTAATTCATCAAGGCTAACGCTTTTTGAACCGTTTGATGGATGGATTCATCGGTTGGAGTTTTTTCTTGCTGCTCGTCTAATTTTTCTAACCAGTTTTCATCTAAATCCACATCTTTTGAAATCAGTTGTTCTTGAATCACACTTTCATCGTAAAAATGAACAGCAAAATGAGCTGAATGGTTTGTAATAGTGCCATTGCGAGCTGTGAAAGATGTAAATTCATTTTCGCTTGAAGGATGGCGAACCAACGCTAATCCGATCCACTTCATTAAACTTCCAGCTGTAAACCGAATATCAGCTGGCAAAACAGTAGGCGTATGAGAACTAACGACGCCCCATTCTTTCCATGCAGCTTCTTCATTTTTATAAGAACCCACTAAGAATAATTTTTCTTCTGCTCGGGTCAACGCAACATATAACTTTCGCATTTCTTCGGATAATAATTTCGTTTTCTTTTCAACTTTTAAAGCCGTTTCTGGCAAAGAAGGATACCGGATCCGGCGCTCCAAATCTTTGTAATCAGTCCCCACACCGTATTGTTCATTAAAAACATAACTTTTCTTGATGTCTTGGAGATTAAATTTCTTCGTTAAATCTAAGACAAATACAACTGGAAATTCTAACCCTTTACTCGCATGAATCGTCATGACTCGAACTGCGTCTTCATCTTCAGATATAGCTGTGGGTTCTGCCAAATCCTTATCTTTTTCTTGCATTTTCTCAATAAATCGAACAAATTGAAACAACCCTTTGAAACTAGTTTTTTCATAACTAGCTGCACGTTCATATAAAGCGTGTAAATTCGCTTTCCGCTGTTTACCAGAGTTCATTCCTCCGACATAATCCAGGAAACCTGTATCATCATAAATTGCCCATATAAGTGCGACTAAGTGGTCACGTCGAGCAAGCTCACGCCATTTGTTCAAGCGAGTCAAGAAGACATCGATTTTTCCATATAAATTTGTCGTAAAGCGGCTGGCTTTTTCGATACCTGGATAAGTTTGATAAAATGTTTTTAACGCATCGTAATAATCACCCGTTTTTTGACTAATCCTAATTGAAGCCAATTCATTTTCATCCAATCCCACAATTGGCGAACGCAAGACAGCTGCCAAAGGAATATCTTGATAAGGGTTATCAATCACTTTTAATAAAGACATCATGATGGTGATTTCAGTCGTTTGAAAATAATTTTGCGTATCATTTACTTGCAATGGAATAGACAGTCGTTTAAACATCTCCATCAATACCAAGTTATTTTTTTTCGTCGGTGTTAACAAGACAATGTCTTTGTAACGGATTGGCCGAGTTGTTTTAGAACGTTTGTCATAAATCGGAAATTGGGTTTGAATGAGCTCTTGTATTTTCTGGCCAACCATTAATAATTCGCCTTCTGTTTTATCTTCAATACGCATATCCCAATTGACTGATTCCGTTTCTTCACTGTCCTCTTCGCTATCAGTTGTTCCTTTTTCATAGATCAACAATTCAGGATGGTGTTTTTGCAGTGCTGGAAAACCAGAAAACCCTTGGACCAATTGAGCAGCTTCATCGTAATCCATTTGTCCAACCGCTTTATCCATCAGTTGTTCAAAGATTAGATTCGTGAATTGCAAAACTTCTCCTCTAGAACGGAAATTTTCAGCTAATATAATTCGTTCACCAGATTGATGGTGTCCATATTGCTCATATTTTTTTAAAAACAATCCTGGGTCAGCTAAACGAAAAGAGTAAATGGACTGTTTGACATCTCCTACCATAAACAAGTTTCCTTGATCCGATTGATCATGTGCTAACCAGCGTAAAATATTTTCTTGCAGCTGGTTGATATCTTGGTATTCATCTACCATAACTTCTTTAAATTTATCTCGGTAGTGCATGGAAGCTTCTGTTGGAACCCAATCCTGCTTTTTAAATTGAGCCAAAATTTGCAGCGTCAAATGCTCTAAATCATTAAAATCTAATAGATTTCGTTCATCTTTACGTTGACGATAGGCATCGGTAAAAAGCTGCGTGACTCTTGCTATCTCTTCTACAAGCGGTGCGGCATTTAACATAAGATCAATTTGCTCTTGCGGTGAAGCAGAAAAATAATCATTGGTTAATTCTTTGAATCGATTTTTATACTGATCTCTTAACAGCTTCATTTCTTCGGCCGTCTCTTTTATCGCTTCATCAGTACCTTTTTTGACAGCATTCCACCGTGAGAATTCAAACTGTTTGCTGTAATTGTAAGCTGTTTGATAATCGTTTTCGTTAATAGCCAGTTGTATTTCTTGCAGAGCTGTCCATTCTATTCGAATTAAAGCGGTTTGTTTTTGCAATTCCTCACTGCCTTCACCTAATTGAGCAGCCGTTTGTGACAGTTCAACTAGACTGTCTAGTACCGACAAAATTTGCGGTTTTAACAGTTTTTTAAATAAAACGCCATTGGTTAAATCATTGCCTTCAACCTGGTACAAATAAGACAATTGCTCCAACCAAGCTTCCGGTCTAGGATTGGCTCTTGAAAATTCATACAGCGAGAAAATCAAATCGGTTAAGCCTGCATCACTTCGATCATTAGAGTAAGAGGCTGTTAAAGATTTGAACAACGTATCTTCTTCTCCGTATAACTCTTCTCGTACATCTTCCCAAACGCTTTCCTTTAATAGCAAAATCTCTGTTTCATCCGTCAACAAACGAAAGATAGGGTCTAAATTGATCAAATAATAATACCGGCGAATAACTTGGAGACAAAAGGCATGTAGTGTACTGATAGAAGCTTGATTGATCAACGTCACTTGTCTCGTAAGGTGCCGTTTTAATTCCATGTCACTTTCGGAAGTGACTGATTCTTGAATGGCCACTTGTATTCGTGCTTTCATTTCTTTGGCTGCAGCTTCTGTATAGGTCACAATCAGCATTTCATCCACATTTGTGCCAGCTTTTATTTTTTCAATGACCCGTTGAACAAGAACGGTGGTTTTTCCTGAACCAGCCGAAGCTGATACAAGTATATTATGTCCTTCTTCATAGATAGCCTGCCACTGACCATCTGTAAAATGACTATTTTCAGGTTTTAGCGGAAGTGGGTTCATCATTCTTCATCTTCCTCCTCTTCTTGCATTTTCTTAAGAATATCTTCTCTTTTTAATGACTCCATCCGGCGGTAATTATTTTCTGGCAACATCGCATCAAATTGAGAAACAGCGCGCAATGGTCCATTAACAGTTGGGATAAATTGTCTTTTTTCATAGAAAGGATTTAAAGTCGTTACACCTTCGACTATTTTATTACCGGCATCGATAATCAACTTTTTATTGTGCTGACGCAAAGCTGTCATTTCATTTAATGTCACAAATTTAGTAGACTTTAACGCTTCACTTTTCAGCTGATTAAAAGGGTAAACGAGTGAAGCAGTCGTTGGTTCAATCGTTGGATCTAGCGACAGCAACATCGCTTCGTCTTCAAGCAACAAACCATCCATTTTATAAGACTTTAATAATTCCTTGATATACGCATCTTCATCTAAAAAAGTTCCTTTTTTCATAAAAGGATTGGATACATGTAGATAAAATGCGCCAGCTGGTTTAGCTTCGTGCCCAATTAAATCAACCGCATTTTGAAGAGCAGTATCCAAATACGTAATCATCTGCATCGCTAAACCATAATAAGCATCCTGGTAATTGAATTTATGTGCACTTGACTTATAATCTACTACGCTTAAATAAGATTCAGTTCCTACTGTCATGGCATCTACTCGGTCGATTTTCCCTCGCAAATAAAGGGTTCCTCCATTATTAAGTCGGAAAGATAAACCTTCGATACCTGTTTGATTTGCTACATGTCCAAATAACACTTCAGTTTGGATATTTTTCATATTCGTGCGTCGACTTTGATTGCCAATGACCCACACCATTTTCTTGATGGTTTGCCCTAATTGATCACGAATATATTTCATACGATTAGACGCATTTAAGATAGAAAATTTTGGTTTGCCATAAAGTTCCGTCAAAACTTCGGTTGTCAGTTCTTCAAGCATCTCTTCATTCAATTGATTAAAGCTGAGATTTTTTTGAATAATTGTTTTAAATAAATGATCCAATGCATCATGGAAGAATTCTCCTGTACCCGCTGGCGAAAGCTCAAAAACATCTCGTTCTTTTAATTTCAACCCATAAGTCAAGAAATGACCGTAATGATCCGCGTAAAAAGCTTCTAAACGCGAAACAGATAAATACAAATCTTTGCCATATAAATCTGTCGCAATCGTATTTCTTAACGGCATTGGTACATTCTTTTTAACTAAACTGACAAGCAAATGATTAAAATCGCGTGCCACTTGTTTATCTCGTTTAAAGAACATGTACAGATTTTGCCAAAATGCATTTAATTGCCCTTTTTGGTCTTGCTCCTTGCGTAAAACCATCAATAACTGGCTGATAGTTGTTTTCTTTGTACCTACAAAATCCAACAATTCATTGCCAGTCGGGTCTTCTAAAGAAGTAATATCCATGAGTTTAGCTTGAATAGGAAGTTGGAATGCTTTTGCAATTCTATCTACATAAGGCGATAATTTCGGCCCATTTTTCGTTTCATCACTAGTCGGATAACTAAAAATCAGTTTTTCTGAAGAATCTAAGAATGCTTGATAGGCAATAAACGGTTCAGAGGCCATTACGGCTTCAACAGTTGGTTTTAAATACTGTGTTTCATCTAAGAAATAGGAAAAGAAATCTCGGTCTTCTTCAGTTAAGATGCTTTTATTTTCCGTCTTAGCTGGCAAATGAGCATCTGTCACGCCTAACATAAAAGTCACTTTTGCTGTACCAATTCTCGTTCCTTCAATTCCTGAAAAAGTCACTTGATCAATACTTGGTGGAACCATACTGTAAGTGGCATTATCGAATCCAGTCATTAAAATGGCATGGAAACTATCTAAATCAAACGGTTCATCACCTAACACTTCTACATACTCATCTAGCAGTTGCAAAAAAGTTTGCCACGTTTGTTCATGTTTACGTGCTTCTTCAAGATTATTGTCTTCAATAGCTTGGTCACGCCAAAAGCCTATTTGGTCATTAACGCCGACCGTTTCCATAAATAAATAGAGTTCTTTAGCCGCATCTTTGCTTGTTTTAGCCTTTTCTAATCGTTTGAAAAACGGAACTAACAATCCTGAGACAGCTGTTTTAATCGAATTTGCCGTTTGTTCAATACGTTGATCATTATCTGACTGAAATTCGGCATCTTCATAAAAGTAGCGTGTATAATGCCAAGGTTCCGTCTTCGTCCAGTGGTAGCCTTCGTAGCCATATGCTAGTAAAACATTCTCGGTAATATCCACTTTTTCGCGATACTTTTGTGCACGCTCAACCTGTTGACTCACACGTTGCGCTCGTTCTTTTGAAAGGGATTCTTGCTCTTCAAACGCAGGAATCACTAATTCTGTTCTAAGCAGCCGCATCACATCTGCGTAACGCCAATTGCGTTTATAAATACTGACTAATGCGTCAATCACTTCAATAAGTGGATGTTGATTCATCAATTCTGCACTATCAATGAACAATTCAATTGCATGGCTCGTAAATAGCGGTTCTATGATAGCTAAATAATCATCCATATTACGAGTCAAGACTAATATATCCTTATATCGGTAATGTCCCGTCGCAACCAATTTACGAATTTCTTTCGCCACATGTGTAATTTCTGCTTGTTTATTTTCTGCGGCCCATACCTCAATACAGTTGCCCATTGCATCAGAACTTGCTAAAGAGACAGTGGTTGCTGGTGAAAGTTGGCTGGTCTCTACCCAAAAATCTTCCAATTGATTTAATTCCTCACAATAAGATGCATCTTTTTCTTGAATCACCTTATCTTTATAAACAGGTACATTATTTTGGCGAGCCAATTGATACAGTTTGTAGTAAGTTGTCCCTGATGTTTGAAACAAATTATGCATTTCTGGTTTTTCAACGGCATAAGCTTTATCTGTAGTCAAAGCAATGGTTACTTTTTTAGCAGCTTTCATTAACGCCAAAATAAGCGCTTGTTCTTGAGCCGTAAATTGATAATAGCTTTCAATATAAATGGTTGTCTCAGATAAATCTAATTCTGTTACTTTTTGGATTAAAGCAGACACAATATCCTCAGATTCGATATATTTATTTAGTAACGCCGCATCAAATGCTTGGTAAATTAATGACAAATCTTGTAATTTCAATTTGAAGTCAGTTTCTTTAGGAGAATTACCTAAATTAAGAATCATTTGATCTAAATCAATTTGTGTAATCCGACCGCTCCGCAGTTCTAAAAATAAATCGGTCATTTGCTGAACGAAGCCCTCTTTACGGACTTCACCACGATAAATAGTTAATTTTTCTTCGTGTTCAATCAATAATTTACGAATCAGCATGGATAGCCCAGTCGTTGTTAACTGAGGTTTAGCGTAAATATCCGTATCTTTTAACCAATACCAGGCTAATCGTGTAAAACTAAATACTTGTAAATGCATCATACCCATCATCGGTTTATTTTTAAAATAAGGGTATTGACTCAAACTTCCCAAAACAGTCATTTCAGCTTGAAATTTAATATGGTCCGGCACTAAATAAAAAATGGACTCTTCAGTATGGTTAGTCAGACTTTCGGCTATTTCATCCAACAGTACCGAACGTTTATTACGATTGGCACGACCTAAAACAAATTGTAATCCCATAGTGTTTCACACATCCTCTCGTTCAACTTTCGTCTCTCTTATTTTAACATACGCAAAAAATAAAAGACCTATACAAAATGAAAATGTATAAGTCCTTTATTTTATGAAAAATAGACAACCAAGAAAATAGCAAAGGCAGCGCCTAAAGTGTAGATAGCTTTAAAAGAACCCTTTGTCGTTTTATGGCGAAACAATTTCATACCTAAGATTCCACCGATTCCACCACCAATAAGACCCAGACCTAACAATGTTCTTTCAGGTATTCTCCATTGGCGTTTAACGGCTTTTTGTTTATCTACGTACATCAATACGAATAATAAACTGTTGCACAATAACAAATAAATCCATAAAAAGATCATCTTTATGCTCCTTTTACAGCATTCAAACGAGCAATTTCAACAATAACTGCAGTGGCTTTTTCCATACTTTCAACTGCCACAAATTCATAGCGGCCATGAAAGTTTTCTCCACCAGCAAAAATATTTGGCGTTGGAAGCCCCATAAAGGAAATTTTCGAGCCATCTGTTCCACCGCGAATCGGTTCGATGATTGGTTTAATAGACAGATTCTTCATTGCTTCTTCAGCAATATCAACTACAGTCATATCTTTTTCAATGATTTCGCCCATATTGTAGTAAGAGTCATTTAATTCAATCGTGATTCGTTCGCTGCCATATTCTTTATTTAAGGTTGCAGCTTGTTCAAGCATAAAGGCTTTACGCGCTTCGAATTTTTCACGGTCATGGTCACGGATAATATAAGATAAAGTTGCTTCATCTACTTCTCCAGTAATCCCAACTAAGTGGTAGAATCCCTCGCGTCCTTCTGTTTTCTCAGGTACTTCATCTTGAGGCAATAAGGCATCAAAAGCCATTCCAATTTTAACGGCATTGACCATTGTATTTTTAGCAGTTCCAGGGTGAACATTCTTCCCTTGAATCTTCACAATCGCTGAAGCCGCGTTGAAACTTTCAAATTCCAATTCGCCAACTGGACCACCATCCATGGTATAAGCAAATGTTGCATTAAAACCCGGTACGTCAAAACGATCTGCTCCGATGCCGATTTCTTCATCTGGACCAAAGCCAACACGAATAGTACCGTGTTCGATTGAATCGTCGTTAATCAAGACTTCCATAGCTGTCATAATCTCAGCGATTCCCGCTTTATCGTCAGCCCCTAATAAAGTTGTTCCGTCTGTTGTGATTAACGTTTGTCCCACGTAATTTTTCAGATTAGGAAAATCTTTCGGATCTAAAACAATTTGTTGTTCTTCATTTAATACAATTGCTGCTCCATTATACTGTTCATGGAATTGAGGGTTCACATTTTCTGCATTAAAATCAGCCGTATCCATATGAGCAATAAAACCAACTGTTGGTACTTCTTTAGCTGTATTGCTAGGCAAAGTTGCTGTAACATAACCATTGGATTCGTTATATGCAATATCGCTTAATCCAATTTCTTCTAATTCTTTCATTAACGTCTTAGCAAATGCAACTTGGCTTTGCGTTGAAGGAATAGTCGTGCTGTTTTCATTAGAACGTGTTTCTGTTTTTACATAACGAATAAAACGAGGTACAAGGTTTTCATACATAAAAGATAACTTCCTTTCAAAATTGTTTTTTATAAAAAGTTATAAGGATCAGTATTTAATTTCGATTGAATAATATCAAAATCCCAATTTGCTTCTGTTTTCCATTGTGTAAACAAATCTACTAATCTTGGTTTACAAATGCTTTCAATATGATGACCAGGGTCGATCACACTTAATCCATCCGCTAACATATCATGAGCTGTATGGTAGTAAACATCTCCTGTGATAAAAACATCAGCTTGTTTTTTTAGCGCATCCGGATAATATTTTCCAGCATCTCCACCACAAATTGCCACACGTTGGATTAGTTGATCTTTATCTGATGTAACATAACGCAAACCAGACACTCCAAAAACATCTTTGACTTTTTGAGCAAAGTCAGCAACTGAAATGGGTTCTGCTAAATTGCCGACTCTCCCAAGACCATATTCATCCACAAAATTTTCAATTGTATACAAATCATATGGCGGTTCCTCATAAGGATGCGCTCCAAATAACGCTTTTTCAATCGTTTGCGTTAAGTGTTCTGGAAAAACAACTTCAATCCGAACTTCAGCTACATGTTCCGTTTCATCGATAGTTCCTTTTGTAGGATTAGCCTGATTAATCGGTGTAAAGCGGCTGACGCCAGCAAATGTATACGTACAATCTTTGTAATTTGGACCTATTTGTCCAGCTCCTGCAGCCGTCAATGCATTGCGGACTTCTGCTTGATTTTCTTCAGGAACAAATACGGCAATTTTTTTATAGGTTAGTCTTTTAGTCACGTGCATGATTTCGGTTTCTTTTAGCGCTAATGCATCGGCTAACCACGTATTCATACCGTTGGTTGCCACATCTAAATTGGTATGAGCAGCATAAACGGTAATATCATGCTTCAATAAATCAGCGTACATTTTCGTTTGTGCATCGTCTGTTGCCAAGTTTTTAATCGGACGAAAAATTGGCGGATGATGTGCAAAAATAAAGTCTACTTGTTTCTCAATCGCTTCTTGTACGACTTTAGGTCGAATATCTAACGTAACCATCATTTTTCCAATCGGTTTCTTTAACGTTCCTACTGCTAACCCAACCGGATCTCCAGCTTCAGCTAGCTGTTTTGGAGCAAATGATTCAAATTTTTGGATAAATTCACTTCCATAAGTCTTAGTCATTTCAGCACCTCTTCTATTTCTTGAATTTCTGCTTGGATTAGTTTGATTTTTGCTGTTTGATCTACACTTGATTTTTTTAAACTAGCGAGAATGTACTGGTTCTTTTCCAGTTCTTTTTGCCATTTCTTTTTGAAAATAGCTGAGTTTTTATCTTTTAAATAAAATCCAAATGTCAACTGAGAAGCTGTTGCTACAAACTTTTCTGTTGGGCTTTTCACCGCAACCATCAGTTCATAGATTTTATCATTTTCTTCGATAATATCTTCTGCAGTAATCATGTAGTTATGATCCACCAACCATTTGCGTAATGTTAGTTCTCCTACGTTCGGTTGTAAAATCAATCGTTCTTTACCAGTTAAATGACCTTTTTTAAAGCCATTATCTAAAATAGAAGCAATTAACGAACCACCCATGCCACAAATAGTGATGGCCGATACTTCGTCTGCTGGAGAAAGCACTTCTAATCCATCACCTAAACGAACACTGATTTGTTTAGTTAACCCTAAACGATTCACTTGATTTTGTGCAGCTTGAAACGGACCTTTAACAACTTCCCCAGCTATCGCAAAAGCAACTTTTCCATTACTTGCTAAAGCACAAGGTAAATAGGCATGATCAGAACCAATATCTGCTAAACGATCACCCTGTTCAACATAAGATGCAGCTGTACTTAAACGCAGTGACAATTGACTTTCGTCCATACTCAACACTTCTTTCAATTAATGATTTTCTTTATCCTTCGAAGAACTCTTCATCCATTAAGTAACCTTCTGCGGCATCTTTAGTATTGAAAACACCTTCAACTTGATCATTTGGTAAGGCTACTACCCATGTAGGATTATCATAAATTAAACGTAAAATGTCGCCATTATTGTCAAACCATAATTCTGTGTATCCTTCTTCATAGCCATCAGCTGTTTTCTTTAAGTGAGCAATCGCTTGATCTACCATAGAACGAATCGTTTCTTCTGTTTCATCTCTAACGGATACATAGCCTTTATCTGTTTCTTCTTTCGGCAAATAACCTGCATAAATCAGAGCATTTCCATTCGGGTGAAGGAAACGGATCGCCATTGTTTTAGGTACTGCGCTGTCCTTAAAGTGGTAGTTCAATCGGTTCATTGATACTTTTGTTGCTGTTAATTCCTCGTAACTATCAAAGATAGCCTTTTTTTCTTCAAATGATAACATGTCATTCATCCCTTCATTCTTACATCGTTTATTATTATACCAGTTTTTTCTGTCATTCGTTCATTTTTATGATTCTTCATCAAACAGTGCGCTGCTTCAAAAAATTCTTACGGAATAGACGGATTTGCTTGTAAGATCCCTGGTACCGTCTTATCCCTGAATTTTTTAAGATCATCAATACTAAAATAAACCGATTAAATTTTAGTTATGAACGAATGAAGGTCGCCCAAATAAAGCTCATTTTGGACGACCCTCTTTTAATTTTATTCTAAAAAGTCTTTTAATTGTTTTGAACGACTAGGGTGACGTAATTTACGTAGTGCTTTAGCTTCGATTTGACGGATACGTTCGCGCGTAACCCCAAATACTTTACCTACATCTTCAAGCGTACGGTTACGTCCATCATCAAGACCAAAACGTAAACGCAATACATTTTCTTCACGGTCTGTCAGAGTGTCTAGAACATCTTCTAATTGTTCTTTCAACAACTCATAAGCTGCATTTTCTGCTGGGCTAGTTGCATCGTGATCCTCAATAAAATCACCTAAATGAGAATCATCTTCTTCTCCGATTGGCGTTTCCAAAGAAACTGGTTCTTGAGCAATTTTTAAGATTTCACGAACTTTTTCAGTCGGTAAATCCATTTCTGCTCCGATTTCTTCTGGAGTTGGTTCGCGTCCTAAATCTTGTAATAATTGACGTTGGATACGGATCAATTTATTGATTGTTTCAACCATATGCACTGGAATACGAATCGTACGAGCTTGATCGGCTATAGCACGCGTAATCGCTTGGCGAATCCACCAAGTAGCATACGTAGAGAATTTAAACCCTTTTTTATAATCGAATTTTTCAACAGCCTTCATCAATCCCATGTTTCCTTCTTGGATCAAATCTAAGAACT
Organism: Carnobacterium jeotgali MS3; assembly: GCF_000745125.1. GTDB lineage: Bacteria > Bacillota > Bacilli > Lactobacillales > Carnobacteriaceae > Carnobacterium_B > Carnobacterium_B jeotgali. Next base: position 649,137 of record NZ_JQNF01000005.1, on the reverse strand, counting down.
GCATTCCACGTCCAACGTAACGTTTGGCAATGCTAACAACTAAACGTAAATTAGCTTCTGCAAGACGTTGACGAGCTTCTTGATCGCCTTCTTCAATTTTAATGGCTAATTCAACTTCTTCAGCTGCCGTTAATAAATTGACACGCCCGATTTCTTTCAAATACATTCTAACAGGATCGTTAATTTTCACGCCCGGAGGAGCCGTTAAGTCTTCAGGTTTTTCAGCATCTTTTTCGGCTTTCAATTCTTTCAATTTCAATTGACGAGCTGTTGGACCACCATCGTCTCCAACCACTCCAACACCTGCATCTTCAACCGTTTGGATAAGTGCATCCATTTTTTGAGCAGTTAATGAAAAAGGCGTTGCTATTTTATTTGTCAAATCATCATAATGAATCGTTCCTGCTGGTTTGTACTCTTTAATCAATTTCTTTACTTCGCTATCAAATGCTTTTTTCGTTGTTGGGTTTTTATCAGCCATTAAAAAGCCTCCTCTATCAATCTTACTAGCACTTTATTACTAGAGTCTTACTTACTTATTTTTTAATAAACGAGATAAATTGACTACTTCAATCATTAATACGCGAAGTTGGTCTTTATCGCCTCGCCTTGATGCCTCTGTCAATGCTTCTTGTTTTTCTTTCAATTTCATTTGAAGAATTGACTTTCTTGAAATCATATCTAGATAATCTTCTATTTCTCTAGCGGTGACTTCGTTGCTGATAGACAAAAGTTCAATTTCAACAATCAAATTTTTCAGTTCCGGTTCTTTAACGAAGTCAATAAAGGCATCAATAGGACCTTCATTATCCGTATGTTCTCGGAAACTTTCATATAAAATAAACAGCATTTGATACTCATCATGTACAAAATGAAAATCATCAGCACCATTCTTCATTATAATCCAAGCCTCTTCAAAATGAAACAAACGATTCAACAATAAACGTTCTGCATTTTCAATATTATCCGGTTTTCTTTTTTGCATTTGAACTTGAGGATAATTTCTTTCAACAGGTTGCTTTTGATACAATTGCTGTTTTTCTTTCGTTCGTTGATTGCGCGACTCATGAAATTTCTGTTGGAATTGTTCCTTTAAAGAGTCAATGGAGAGTTCAAACTCACTGGCTAACTGTTTAAAGTACAATTCACGTTCCACAGCCGACGTGACCGTAAGCAATTCGGATAATATTTTTTCGATATACCCTAAACGCTCACTCTCATTTGATAAATTAAGTGACTTACGATAATAAGCCATTTTGAAACCAAAGAGTGTTTCTCTCCCATGAGCGATTAACTCTTTAAAAGCATCCGCACCATTTTTTTTAATGTACTCATCTGGATCCATGCCTTCAGAGAAACGAATAATATCGATATCAAAGTTAGTCTCTGCCGCTAACAGATCGCTTGCTCTCTTAGTTGCTTCAATTCCTGCAGTATCTCCATCATAAGCAATCAGTACATGGTCTGTCACCCGATCAATCAAATGAATTTGTTCATTTGTGAGACTGGTTCCCATTGAAGCGATTCCGTTTGTTAATCCCACTTTCCAAGCTGCAATAACATCCATAAATCCTTCAAATAGTATGACTTCTTTTTCTCGTCTGATAGCAGGACGAGCCAGATCAAAATTAAAAAGAATGGTTCGTTTATTAAACAACTGGGTTTCAGGGCTATTTAAATATTTAGGAGCGCCGTCTTCAGCATCTTGCTGAAAGATACGTCCTGAAAACGCCACGGTTTTACCCTGCTGATTGCGAATAGGAAAGATGATCCGATTGTAAAACCGGTCTAGCAAATCCCCATTGTCTTTTTCGACAAACAAACCCGTCTTTTTTAATAACTCTTGCTCATGATTTTTCCCGACTAAATACTGTTGCAACATCGTTCGCTCTCGTGGAGCAAACCCAATATTGAATGTATCGATTACTTCTCGAGTCAATCCTCTTTGAGTTAAATACTCTAGAGCATCTTCTCCAATTTTTGTGTTCAATAGAATATGATGAAATAATTCAGCACTTTCTTCGTGGACACGAATAAGTTTTTCTTTTGTTGAGTCAGTTGGTTGATTTTTATGATTATGGTCTTGAACCAAAGATTCATCTAGTTGAAATTGACTCAAATCTGCTGTTTTAATGACCGCTTCTGGAAAAGATAACCCATCAACTTCCATTAAAAAAGTGAAAACATTACCGCCTCGTCCACAACTGAAACAGTGGAAAATTTGTTTTTCTTCTGTTACCGAAAATGACGGAGTCCGTTCTTCATGAAAGGGACAAAAGCCAAAGAGATTTTTGCCTTTCTTTTTTAATTGAACATACTGACTGACGACATCCACTATATTGGTTTCTTGCCGTATTTTATTGACAGTTTCTTCTGGAATCATCATTGCCAAGCTGTTCACCTCTTAATAAAAATAAAGAACGTTAGGCCCTATCAGTAAGAACATTAAGTCTCTAAAAGCCGCACTCAAAAACAAGTGCGACTCTACTCTCAAAATCTATTCTCAGACAGAACTATACATGATTCATATTAGCACATTTAGCGAAATAAAACAAATTTTTAGCAGGAATAAATAAACGGTGTAATGGTAATTATAAAAACAATTAACCTTGAAAATTCTCATCGAATTTCCAAACTTAATTGTTTCTGATTTAGTTATTTAATTTTTGCCATAGTTGTAGCAAATGAGTTGCGACTCATTAGTGTCTTCCAAACAACATGTGCAAGCATGAAATCAATCATGCTATGAATAATTGTCCCTGCTCCAACTAGTAAGAAAACAGACTGTAAGAAACCTTGCGCATAGTAAGCAGTTGTCATTCCCCCACCGAAATAAAAAACAGATACAACGGCTACTTCACAAAATGCATGTAGCACACCGATTAAAAACGAAAAGATTTGTGTTTTAACAGCAGACTGAAGGATATCTGGTTTTTTAAACAACACATACGATCCAATTCCTGCAAAAATAACGTGCGTTAAGGCTCTTAGTGCAATGATGACTGGAAAACCTCCCAGCATAAATCCGACAGCTGTTCCCAATGCCACTGCTATGGCAATCATCGGTGAGATAAACATCGCAATAAAAATAGCTACATGACTCGCTAATGTAAAGGATGCTGGTTCTAAAACTAATTTAACTGGCGAAACCATTGGAATTAAAATACCTATCGCTACTAACAGTGCTGCAATCGTTAATTTATGAATCTTATTCGTTTTCATCTCAACAACTCCTACTCTCAAATGTGCATTATCACGTGTCATGACATGCTAACAAATTTAATTATAGCTGTTTTCCGAAAGTTGTCAAGACACCTTTAGTTTTTGTACAACAGACCTAGCGTATCCAGCACCTTTTTTATTCGATCAAACGTTTTTTTGTCAGCACACGCAATAGTATGCAAATGAACGCCATCAGTTAATTCTGACAATAAGTTGGCTTGTTTACTTTCTATCGTATCCATAAAGCGATCCGCATCGTAACGCGAAGAAATCGTTAAACGCCCTTTTAACTCTCCGTATATAGGATGTTCTACGATAACATCTACTACTTCTCCTCCATTGTCCACTACTGCATACAATTCAGCTTTTGTTTCGGATGCACTATGGTCACTGGCTAATTGACCGACAAATTTATTGGTCATTGATGCAGATTCCAATACATATCCTTTGGGAGTAGCTATGACATCAATACCACTCGCTCTTAATAAAGCCACATCGCCTACAATAATTTGACGACTCACACTTAGCCGTTCTGCTAACTTTCTGGCACTTACCGGTCTATTCTCCTGTGATAAAATCGAAACAATACTGTCTCTTCTTTTAGTTGCTTCCATCAAAAATCAGTCCTTTTCAATTAATGCACTCTTTTATTCTTAATTATACCCTAATTTGCTTCAATTAAAGCGTTTATATAAAACTTATCATCCGTAAAAATTTGTCAAAAATGTGCTATACTATAAAAAACGTTTTAACAAGGAGATCAAATGAAAAAATTGGCATTTATTTTTCTTTTACTCATGAGCTTAACTATCATCTTTTGCCTCTATGGCTACTATGAAAATCGTTCATTGGACATTGATCATCAAACTATTGCTTTGGAAGACTTGCCACCAAAGTTAGACCATTTAAAAATCGTTCATTTGTCGGATACTCATTTTGAAAGAAATCGTATTTCAATTGACACGTTACTTTCTGAAATTGAACAAGCCGAACCCGACATTATTCTTTTGACGGGTGATTTAATCGATCGTACGGCAGACTTAAGTAAAGTACCTCTTGAAGAATTTGGTCGCTCTTTAATGAGTATTGCTCCAACATATGCCGTATCCGGTAATCATGAAACAAGCAGCGGACAATTAGTCGCATGGGAAAGTGAAATAAGTCATAGTGGCGTTACGCTATTAAACAATAGTCAACTTACCTTAACCGTTAATGATGCTCAACTCGCGCTAGTGGGTGTTAGAGATGAATCCTTTCCCAATGAAGTGCCTCTATCAGATTCCATAAGCGACGATACACCATTATTGCTGCTCGCTCATCACCCGGAATACTTCGAGCAGTATCTCACTTCTAATCCAATGATCCAGCCGGATATCACATTTAGTGGCCATGCCCACGGCGGACAAATAAGACTGCCACTTATCGGTCCTTTATACTCTCCTGGCCAAGGATTTTTCCCTAAATATACCACAGGTATTTACACTAGTGAAAAAGACCCTACAAAGCAGCTAGTGGTAAGCCGAGGAATCGGGAACAGCGTGTTCCCATTTCGGATTAACAATAAACCTCATCTATTAATTATCACTCTTGAACGTAAAAACTAGAAAAAAGCCACTAGTGTAAGGAAAATAATCCTACTAGTGGCTTTTTTCATCTGTTTTATTGACTAAATTGTGCCTCATACAATTTTATATAAGAGCTGGAATAAACCAGAGATAATAAGAAGTGATACGCTTGATAAAGCGAGTTCCAAAATAAATATGTATACACATGAATAAACACAATTATGCCCTTTTTCTGCCCTATTAATAGAACAGAACCTACTATAGTAACTAGTAAGTTCTAACCCTTAGCGAGTAGGATGATAAATAACGTCTCCACGTGGGACACATTGTTAAGAGGTGTTTGGAGTTCTGTTAAAATAAATTATACCATAATAAAATTATTTAGTTCAATTTGCATATATTATAGATACCCAGCCCTCGCTCTCCCTCATCCAGCGAGGGTATTTATCCCTTTACAAAACGAACGTGCGTTCGTATAATAAACACGAGGTGATTTATTATGAAGAAATGTATAGTACAAGAATTCGACCAAAATTATATGATGTTTAACGAAAAAGAAATGAGTTTTGAAGAATATCCAGAAAGAGACCAATCTGATTACATACTTGATAAGATTTCTCATCAAGAAGTCAAAGAATACAATATCGAATATTCAGCTATGGTACAGACGATTTATATGGGCGAAATTGGAAAATATCGATTGGATGGCGTTCCTTTTGGATTTAATGCATTTATCATTACTATCGAAATGGAGGAATGATTGTGGATGATATTTGGGGATTGAGTGAATCTTCACTGTTACTTATTGAAGATGAATTAGATGAACTATTGAAGGAGGATGAGGATCATGAATGCTGCAATGATGACAGGGAAAGTAGTTTCGGATGTAAAAGTGATCAACACTAAACATGGATACCCATTTTGCTACATTGCTTTAGAGGTTAATGGACAAATTCATAACTGTTTGATTGCTGGGCGGAAAGCTTTTAAATTTGTTTACGAGGTTGAAAATGGCACTGGTTTAACAGTTGATTGCACGATTAATGAACGTAAACAACTGATCATTCAAGAATACAAAATTGACAGTCAGCCTACTCTTTTAGGTCAATTATGGGACTATAAAGGTAGGAGACTGCCATTTAAGAAAACTATGTTTTAATGCAAAAAAAGCCCCTGACCATTATTTATGGTTAGAGGCTTTAACTATTTATAAGAATATTTATTTTATTTCTATATTCATTTACTTCTACTTCTAATTCATCTTCTAAACTTCCATCATTGTTTATTGCAAATTCACTAATACATGCCATTTCTGACCAATAGTATTTTTGTAATATTTCATCGACTACTTCTAAAATATTTTCCTTAGCCATACATTAGCCTCCTTTATGATGTATTATTAATATAATTATATCATAAAGGAGGTGATAATATGAATTGGTATAAAGATTCTTTACTATGTTTAAATGAAGCAGAAGAAATTATTCAACAAATAGAAGAGTTAGAAAAGAATTCAATACATGATATAGAACTATTGGAACGTTGTAAGCCGAAAATAAAAAATTGCCTAGAAAACTGTCGATCACCACTCGACTATATTTCGAATTATTTATTTGATACCTACTGTAAAGAAAACTACACTTTTAAACAACTAAAAAACATAAAACATAATTATCCAATAAGTTATAAAAAACATAAATTACACAACAATTTACACGCAAATTTTATTGGATTGAACGATACAAGACACGATATAGTTAAAGAAATTGAAAAGTCACAACCATTTAAAGACAACGAACAATGGTTAAGTCAATTAACATTTCTAGTTAATGAAAATAAGCACGCTAAGCTTACTTTTAACACATCAGAGAAAAGTATCAATATCAAAAGTCTTGAGTTCGGGGGAGCTAAATTTACAAACATCACTATGACAAATGTCGGAGTTCCTATAAGAATAGGTAATCAAGACTACGATTTAATAAACACCTTCCCTCCAGGTTCAATCAACCAAGATATCACAGCAAAAAACAAGCTTTCTTTTGAAGAATTAAAACTACCGGTAATTGAGACTCTTAAACAAATATATAAAGGAGTTTCGGACACTATTAATTCTATTGAAGAAACGCTGTAAAAAAACGACCCTACCTCATTTAAGAGATAGGGTTTTGTTGTGTCTATTTAAACAACGCTTCAAAAGTATCCTTACCAACAATTCCATCTGCTGATAACCCTTTTGCTTTCTGGAATCGGATCACTGCATTATATAAATCGTCTGAAAATACTCCGTTAAACTTACCAACGTTGTAACCTTTGCAAATCAATGCAGCTTGGATTAAACGACTAAGGTTACCACTGGCTCCTTTACGAACCGTTACACATGCTGCCTTAGTTTTAGCTCCCCAGTAGCCATCTACCACAAGTCCAGCGTTAAATTGGTTGTTTAATTCCGTTTGTAAAGCTTTAATCAATGCTTTATACGTTGCAGAACCAGCTAAATTATCAACAGTTAAACCACCGTAGAACCAACGATTCAAGAACATTTGAACCCCAGCAATTGATTGAGTCTCTGTTGTTGTTCCTGTAATTACTGGTTTAGTTGCAGGAGTAGCTTTATTTGTGTTTCCGCCACCGGCGGTTTTGAATCCGTCAACATCTTGTTCTAATATCCATCCAGTAGCAACTTTTCCTTTACCAATTAGGTAGGCTTTTTTAGACTTAGATTTTGTGACAGGCTTAGATGCTAATACATCATATACTTGTCCGATTACAAATTTAGGAATAACTTTACCTGTTTCCCAGTGAGTTGCTTGCTTGCCAACTTTAACTGTCTTACCGTCTGGTTGAGGTGTAACCGTATTCGGAACTGTTGCGACGGGGGCAGATACTCCTTCTTTAGCCAGCATATTTTCAACAGTTTTACCTAAAGACATATAGCGAGCTACTTTATTGATAAAATAATCTTTTACTGCGTTAGTAGATTTCCCATGTAATTCCCAAGAACGATGCGGGCATGAAGTTGAAGAAAATTGTTTGTGTAATTTAATAGTGTCTCTATTCGGTTTCAATCCGTAGTAATGAAAATCCTCTGCTACTTGGCGCAAAGTCATGTCTTCGTTTTTAATAAATTCTTTATCAGAAATAATACCGTAATAACTTTGTACAACTTCGTATCCTAGATACCAAGCGTTTCCTTCGTTGTTAGCAGTGTGCCAAGCTTTGTTTCCAGTATTATCCGCTCTTAATACGGTTGTTTTATTTACATAGTATTGAGCGAATCCTAATCCTAGTTGTCCTGCATTTTTTCTTCTAACTAACCAATCTACGTATTGTTCTGGTGTCATAGCACCGTAATCGTTGTGTATTACAGCACCTTTTGGTTTTCCTTGACGCTTACCTGCTTTACCATTAATAATATCATCACGATTAATTCTGGTTACAGTACCCACTATTTATTTTCCTCCTTCTTATAGTTAGAGTTTGAAACCCCTAGTGTAGCACCTAGAAACGTTGTAACAGCTCCAACAATAGTCATGGTCACTTCTGTATAATCCCAATTGAAACTACCGCCTACCGTACCAATTAATGCGATAGAAGCTGGTAATACGATTGTTACGATCCATTTTAAAATGTCGTAGTATTTACTATTTAAAATCATTCTGCGTTCTCTCCTTTTTTTATGGTTGATTTCAATTCATTCATCTGAAATCTTAAGTCTTGAATGATACCTTTCAGAGTGCTATTTTCTTCGTCTTTTTCGTCTACTTCTTTTTCTAATTCTTTTATTTTGGTATCTAATCGTTCAATTTCTACACGCGCACGATCCAACAAATTCAATTCGTGATTTTGATTGTTGCTTTTGTGCGTGAAGTAAGCGGATAGAATAGCTCCCGCGCCTCCTGTTCCAACGAATAAACCTATTAACATTTGCCACGTCATGCACTATAATCCCCCTTGAGCGATACTCTTAAACATCCTATTGCTATCATTCCAGCAAATAAATATGACGGATGTGGATACCCTGTGCCAAATGAGTACGTAAGAGCAACAAAGAATAATCCGCTCCACATACCACTTAAAAGCCAAATACTGATTTTTTTTAACGGTTTATTTGCAATCCTAATCCAGCTAGTTTCAGCATCCCTAAAATAAGAAGTAATATTCCTATGATATTCTCTGGTAGTTTGCTCAAATATGGCTCCGCGCTTGCAATTAAATAGCCGTCCACTCTAAATATAAATTCACCGTACAAAATACTAACAACAGCAATTAAAGCACCCCAGAAGTCACTAGGGCGTTTGTAGGAAGCTTTCTGCAAATCTTGTTTTAATTTCCTGTTTACCATTTCTCACCATCCTTTTCTCAAATTAAAAAGACCCACTCGATTGAGTAGATCTTCGTTTTCATAAATTAACTTGTTTGTTTTCCTCTTATTTTATCAATCATGTACCACAAATCCGAGTCTTTAAATACGCCTGACAATTTCCCAACTCCAAAAATATCAGAATCGCTCATCAGCAACGCATATTCCTCTCCCGATACGAAAGTGGTGTCCTCTTTGATAAATTCTCCTGCAGAGTTTAAAAATCTCGATTGAATAGTTATGTGTTTATCTGCCATGTTATGATTTACGTTAACTAATTCTTCTTTTACTGCCTTTTCTTCGACCAACACGTTCTTATATCGGCTAATAGAAATACCTATTTCTCTACTATTACTCATCATATAATCCCCTTTTTTTAAGTTTCTACTAACCATTCACCAGCTTTATTTTCAACATACCACTTGCCGAGATAAATAAGCTCTATCATGCTTCCTACAGTCTCGCTGTAAATACCTTTATTCGCCCCTGAATATCCGACTATTCCGCCTGTTGGTCTGAATGTCATACGCATGTTTTTCACCACTCTAAATTTGACTTTGTGGCCGTAAGGAATATTTGCATCTGTGGACGTATAGGTATTCCAAACACTCGCATCGGGATTGGTGACTTGTGTAGCTAAAGTCTGAGCTATATCGTGAGTGAAGTAAGGATCTTTCAAAACCATTGAATCTAACCCGTCTATGATTTGTAAATCAGGATTGTCCCTAACGAAGTTCTGTAAAAGATTCGTTGTCTTGATCTCTGGGTTTACGATTTTTACATTCCCAATTTTTTTGACTCCACCTGCACTCGCGAATAATAGTTTAAAAGCTCCATTATTATTATCTTCGATGTATGGGTTGATTATCGAAAAATTGCCTATATCTACCGGATCTGTCGTAGTAGATAATTTCAAAAAAGTAAAACAATGGTTATAAAACTCATCTTGTGAACCGGACAAATTGAAACCATAAATCTCAGGTCTATCAATCGTCACGTGTGGAGTATCTCTTGTGCAGTAATTATCAACATGTAGAACGTCTTTAAGAGTACCTCTCATGATTGGTTTGGATATGCTTATAGATCCGCCTAACTTTCCTGTCAAGGGTCTAAACATCAATGGATGCGAACAGTTTATAAACGTAGGATTTCTTATCACGATGTCAACACCAAGGTCCCTGTCCATCAAGTTGAACAAATTATGATCTATTCCTACCGTGCAGTTTTCAAAAACAGGACTATCTATAAGAACGTGTTCGAGAATTGGTTTTAATGGGCCTTCTCCTTCTGGTTCGATGTCGATTCCCGCTTTAGGGTTCACGTCAGTAATATTTTTAAAAGTTGGATATATCACATTAATGCGTCTACCGCTACACAACGACAAGCCATTTCTGCGCGAGCCATCAATTAGGGGTCTGATAATGTCTACATCTTCAGTTTCTTTTAAACTTGTTCCGAAGTAATCATGACCTATATAAATACCGTCCCCGAAAGTATTGCGGACAATAGGATGGATGACTTTAACTTTAGTTGAATTTAGTATGTCTATTCCGTGTCCCCACTCGCCAGACGTCGCCAAATTGTCCGCTTTGCTTCCGTCAATTTGTGGTTTGACAATAAGAACGTTATCTACACCTTTGCACTGTAGAATAGAATAGTTTGAAGCATTATGAGGCAACAATTTTAACGTAGCGTTATTGATAAAAAATAGTTTTGTGTTACTTGCTATTTCATAGAAATCAGCTCTTAACATGTACGTGCCTTCAGGAACTACTAGATTTCCACCTAAAGAAACGAACTCTTTAAGAGCCTCGGTATTGTCTGTCACACCATCTCCTACCCCGCCTACATCAGTAAAATAAGTGCCGGTTCTCGTGAATTGAGCGACAATCTCTTGTTCTTTTGCCGTCAACCTTCCATTTAGCGTGTTATATCCTGCACGTGCAACGGCTACCTCAGCACCCGATGGAGAAGCGGATGAAGCATCTTGCTGCACGGCTACAAAATCATCTTCTAATGTGTCTTGTCGTACTTCGATATCTGCTTGACGGTTACCTGTTTTAGAAATACCTTCTGCGATATCGTCACGCATTTTTACGATCCTTGGTTCATTTTCGATACTTGTTTTTATTTGACTAATTCTTGTACGATATTGTTCAGTTGTTTCTGCCAAATGTCTCACTCCTTTATTCTGGTTGTTCTAATGCTGTCAATCTTGCTACTATGTCATTCAAATCAACCGGACTAATAACAGTAACCAAATCTAGTTTAGTCTTATCAGATGCGCTAAAAAGACCACTCTGTAAATGAGTAGCCTCGATGTATTCTTTTAGGTTATCTAACTTTACTTTGTCTTCTGGTGTCATGGTTCCAGGAGGACTTCCTGGTACTGGAGTTACTGGAACATAAATCGGTAAGTCTTCTATATTAACGCCTAAATCGTCAATTGCTTTTTTTAAATTTTGCAAAGCTAAACTCGTACCTGTTTCATCGTCTATTTCTAAAGTCGTGTTTAAATTATTATATGACGTTTGGATTTCGTTGTATCTATCAACAATTTCTATGTTTGACTCCGTTAATCTAAAAATAGAATTTGCTTGGTTATCCACTATCTTTTGCAAGTTATCAATATTTACTGCACGTTTATTCGATTCTTTTTGGTACTGCGTTAACGTTGGTTGCTTTTCTCCTAGTGTTAAATCTGGGTTGCGAGGATCAATGAAATCAATACCTATTTCTGCAATTTGAATAGGTTCGTCAATTGCTAGAATTGGATTATCTATATAATGCCAATTTCCTTTCTTTAATTGACCTATTCCGCCATTTATTAACGAATAATCCAACGAAGAAACGTTGTATGTTGTTTTAATCGCCTTTTGACTGTCCATGAAATCTCTTGCTTTAGTAAGCAAAATAGAAGGTTCGTTTACATCATCGTAATAAGGTTCAGAACTCTTTACCTCACCAAATTCAGCAATCAACTCTTCATCACGAATATACTCAATGCCGTTATTCACTGACTGAATCCCAACTCTTGGTTTGCTTGCGCTGGTATCTTCATCATCTGTGTCAATCGTTGCACCTTTCGGAATCAACACTGTTACCAATCCGCTTGGATCTATATTCTTTTCTAAACTTTTCATGTTTTTGCGCATTTGAATCGTTGGTTCTGCAACTTGTCCAACTTCTGCCAAATAATCTAGATACATACCGCTTTCTTCATAACGCACAACTAGATAGCCACCTAATCTATCAAGCAACTTATCTTTAATCGTGTCATACGTTTTCTCATAACCTAAATAGCGGTAAAGCGAATCGTTGGGATCTGTTACCGTTACATTACCTACTTTAAAACGTTTATGCGGTTCAGCCTGCGCGTTGTGGCGGCCTATTATTGTCTTAAACAAATCAAAAACGGATATGTTTTGGAAACGCCCGTAAGTTTGGGTAGTGTCATATAGATAAGCCAATACATCTTCGCATTCATACGTTTCTGAGAACATCGAACCATTTGACATAGACTGTTTTAAATTGAATATGCGACCGTTAAACGCTAATTCGTCTGTTTGGTCGTCTGTTACCTTAATCAACGTTTGATAAGGCTTAATTCTACCCCACATAGGACTGAACGGGTTAACAGTGAACGTCATAGTAGAAATGCCTTTCGTTTTAAGTTTACCGTTTGCTACTGATGTTTTAGCGCCTTTTGGAAAAGGGTTATGGATAACTGTTCCTTCTTTATCATTTGGTCCGTCGTGCAAGGTCAACCAATACATTACTTGACCTCCTTATGCCAACTAAATGAAATCGTTCCGTTACCTGTAATCGTCATTGGATTGTTCCCAATTTCAAGTCTGAAACGTTCTGAATTAGTTGTTCCTGCTGATATTTGAAAGGTTTTATTTCCTTTGCTGATTATCATTGCTGAACTTGATGTAATCGTTGGAACACTTCCGATAATTCCGACATTAACTAAATCGACTACCTTGCTTCCACTAATCGTAAATGCGGTATCTTGAACGTAATCCGTAATATCTTTCGTATCCCAATAAGGATCATCTTCTGGCGTTTCTTTAATCTTATAAGGGTAAGCGTCAAACTCAATCGTGTATTTCATCATACCTGTTGCGATATCAACACTTGTATCCACATTGATAACTTTAGCCATGTAATAATACAACGGCTCTGAATCGTCCCATAACGGTTCGTGAGTACCTCTTAATAACCAGTTTTCAACTTGACGTTTAACAAAATTACGCTTGATTGGTTCTGGTTCGAATAATTGATATTCATAAGTCAATGGCCTGTTTTTAGCAATCCTTTCACCGAACATCATCGAAAAATCAACCGAACCATGCATACCAGGAATCTCTTCTGGCAGATCCACATCTTCTGGTGGTGGAAGATAACGAGAAATTAGTCTTAATCCAAATTCTTCTGGACTTTTTTGTTTTGTTTTAAACCCCATTATCTATCCCCACCTTCCACTGTTTGTTGTTTCTGTCCCTAAAAATGTATCTACACCAGGTCCAATCGTTCCAATTAACGCATCGTTAAAGTAGACGTTTCCGTCTTTATTAACGAGTTGTTTCAACAATTTAACCATTTCGCTGTAACTTGTATCCGAAGAAGCGTTAGAACTTCCAGCACTACCAGAAACACTTGATATACTTGTGCTCATTTTGGCATTGATTCCCATTGCCATTTCGGCACTAGGTATTGAGTTAACTACTTTACTGGCCATTAATCTGGCCGCTTTAACTGCTTTGCTCGTATCTTTTTCCATACCAACAGCGATACCTTGTGGTAGATAAACCCCTATTTCTTTTTCAAAAACTTTTGAAGGTGAATTTATATCGAAAGCACCTTTAACAGCACCAATGATATTTCCAGCAACTTCTTTTGCTTTTGATATAACGTTACCTACCGCATTGCCAATACCTCTAGCTAAACCAGACATTAAGTCATAACCAGCTGTAACTAGTCCACCTCCAGGAAACGCTTCTATAATAGCTCTCAATAATCTACCTGCTGCTGATTTCATTTGAGGTGCGCTTTGTTCAATGTTTCTAGCCAAGCCGTTCATTAAAGTAATGATTGCACTAGTTAAACGACCTTGTGCTTGTAAAATCCCTCGAACCATTGCATCGACTAAATCCATTGCTGCGCTTACGATTCTGCCTATTTGACTAGCAATCCCGCGTAAAAAAGCCACAATCAAATTGACTGCAGAAGCAATAATACGAGGTAGATTATTCGCAATCCCGTTTAGGAAAGCAACGATTACGCTCACTGCTGCAGTAATAATTCTAGGTAAATTGTTAGCAATTCCACTCAAGAAAGCAACAATTACATCTACGGCAGCCGTGATAACATCTGGTAAATTATTCGCAATTCCTTGCAACCAAGCAACTAACAAATTAGTTCCACTCGTTATAATTGACGGTAGTTTTTCAGTAATCGCATCTAGGAATGTCGTGATTAAAGTGCCGACTGTCTCAACAATTTTTGGCAAATTATCAATCAATCCTTGAAGGAAAGCGATTAATAAATTTGTACCTGCTAATAAAATTCTTGGTAAGTTAGCAGTAACGCTCGCTAAAAATACAACAATTAAATTAGTAATTGCTATTACAAATTGAGGTATGCCAGCAGTTAAACCGGCAACTAGCGACACGATTAGATTAATACCTGCTAAAATGATTTGTGGCAAACCGGCCGCTAAACTTCCAAGCAATGCAACAATCAATAAAGTAGCTGAGGCTGCAATAGTTGGGATCAATAACAACATGCTTGCTGTAAATGCTAAAATTAAATGAGTTGCTGCTAAAGCGACTTGTGGCAACCCTTGAGCTAAACCAGAAATAAATCCAGCAATGATTGATAAAGCACCAGATATAATTCCCGGCAGTGCAGCGCCAATTGCGGTTAAAATACCCGCTAACATGTCACCAACACTTGCCCCGACTTGTCCGCCAGCTTCTTTCACTCCACTAGCTAAGTCGCTAAATCCGTCCAACATTTTTTGAATACCATTTTGTACATCTCCACCACCTAATGCTTTAGCTACCAATTCAACTATCTTGATAACTAAGCCGATTGGGCCTAATAAGGTTAATGCAGCTGCTTTTAGGATAGTGAAGGCTATTTCTACTAAATTCATTGATTTAGCTGCTTGTGCGATTGGTTTAACAAATGCAACGAATTTATCCACCAATTTAGTAATAGCATCGCCAATTGAACTAGCATTTTTAAATACGGAATTGTCAAACAACTCTTTAATTTTATCTTTTGCTTTATCAATATATGGAGATAGTGCTTTTAACGGACTAACAATTTTCTGAATAATATTCCTAAATTTCTCACTCGTCTTATAAAAGTAAACAAACGCTGTAACCAATGCTCCTATTGCTAAAACTACTAAAAAGACTGGGTTCGTTAATAACGCAAAACCAGACTGGATTGAAGCTAGTATTTTCATTTTATTTGCTGCTAAATAAACCGCACCGAAAGCACTAGCTAAGGTAACGATTGCTCCAGCGATTGCATAGACTAAAGCAGGATTAGCGGTTAAAGCTTTAGCAAATCCGCTCAAAACACTTATAGCACCTTTAGCGCCTGCAATAAACGGAGCCAGTAAAGGAGCTCCGAAAGCGGCTGCTACATCTGTGACAACTTGTTTCATGTTACCTAAGACGTTTTCTAATCCATTAGTTTCACGAGCTGCTTGTCCAAATGCTCCGGCCAATTTGTTTCCATCCTCAACCATTTGCAAAAGAGTTAACTGTTTCTGTGATTCTTCAAGATCATTAAAAGATTTCCCATAAAGTTTATTAGCTGCTGCATTTCTGGTTGTTTCTGTAGAAGAAATACCTAGTGCAGCGTCATTTTCATAGTTACCTTTTAAATATGATTGTAACGTTTCTGTTGTTTCTTCAATTGATTTATCATAGAATGCCGAACTATCTGCAGCTGCCATCGTTGCTCTTTCAGTCAACTTAAGCGCATCTGCTGTTTCTAAACCAGTCGTTTTAGCAAAGGCGGCCATTTGAGTAAATGTGCCTTTCAATCGACTTGGCAACATACCAGTATCTTTCGCTATTTTATCAACACTTTTAGAAGCATTTTCTTCCATGCCACTAAAAACAGCGTCAAATTGTGCGTTAGTAGCTTGTAAATCACCAGCTGCTTTGATACTGAATCCACCAAAAGCACCCGCAATAGCTAGTATGCCTAATGCAGCATTTTTAGCCATGTTGACGGATTGTTCAGATAACTTATTGACCGAATTGCCAATCTTATTGCTACTACTAATCGCCTTATCTTCTACTCTACTTAGTGCTTTATTTACACCATCATCATTCAAATCTACTTCTATTAGAACTTTACCATCTGCCAAATTTATTCACCTTCTTCCACGTTGTGGCCAGGCAATGCATACATATTCTTTAAATCTCTTAAATTCTTGTTTTCTTTTTGGCTACCTTTACCAGTTGCAAAAGGACGTTGTCTAATATCTACCACTTCTTTAAAACGTGTATCAGACGGCAACCCTTGCAGCAACGCATTAAACTTTCGCCAATCTAACTCGCCTTGCACTTCGATTAGATCAATTCCGTACGCTTGAACAAACGACGCATATATGTAGTCTGCATCGTGGTTTAAAGAATACAACTCTTTGCTTTTCGGTTGTGGCATTGGATTACCTTGCAAATCTAAAAGCGATTCTCCGTTTCCTTTATCGATGATGAACTCTGTTTTGATGGTCAAGAAAGCTGCAACAAGCATTTCCATGTCACAAGTTTTATCTTTTTCTAGTACGTTGCAATCAAGCAACATCTTCATGCCGATAAATATCTTGTTCAAATCATCAATAGTCGTATCTTCCAGCAAATCAAATAATCGAATGATATTATCATACGACATATCAACTACATACTTTTTATCGTTTATCTCGATTTCGTTTTCTGTTTGATATGCAAGTGACAGCATTTAGCCACCTCTATCTTTTTTTCTTTTTAGGTTTAGCAGAATACTTGGCAATTTTCTGTTTTGTAGAATTTCCTAATTCGTTTGTAATACCTTCTCTGATGTCAATAACAACATCTAGCAAACCGACTGCACGACCAACTTTTTCTAAGATGTAATCACAAGGGTTTTCTGCAAATAAGATAGCTAAAACACCTCTGAAATCTTCTGTCAACAAGTCGTAAACTTCTTGTTCTGTTTCTGATTGTTCGTATTTATCAAACGAGTTTTCCAATGTTGCAATCGCTTTTGTAAATTTCTCAACATTTTTATCTGAAATATCTGCTTCAAATATTTTTCCACCTAAATCCACATCTACGAGTGAACTACCTAATTGAATTTTGATTGCCATGATTAAACTCCTCCTAATTTTTCAAATAAAAAAAGGCTACCCTTTTCGGATAACCTTCACTTCTTAGACTTCTGGGATAGCTGCTGTAACAGTCGGGATACGTGTATAATTTAATACACAACTAAATGCATCGTAATCTGCAGCATCTCCACCGCCAGTTATAATATCATTAACAGTCGCAGGACCTTCCACCACTACTCCGCTTGTGTACGTGATTCTATGCCAAATATTACGGTCAGCGCCTAATTTACGTTTCATGCGATCAACCATTTTTTGAGCTGCATCTTCGGGGTCGTATGTCCCTTCAACTGTCCATGCTTCCGCCAACGAGATAACTTCATTACTTGGCGTACCATCACCATCATAATAAACAGCATCGTCTTTTTCTTCTTCTGTGTCATCTGTGATCGAACTAATATATTTAGCTAACTCAACATATCCTTCTACCGGAATTGTTTCGTCAATTCTTGGTGCGATTTCATGTTTTCGTAGGGCGTTTTTTGTTCTTGCCATTCCTATTCACTCTCCTTCATAATTTCCGCTTTATAAGCAGCTGTGTATTTCCATTCGCTTGCTGTTGTTTTTTCTAATAAAGAAGGCGGAACATAACTTTCACAACTTTCGACTTTATATCCGGTAACGCTAAATGAATTACCATCTAAAAAAGTATCGATTGCTTCTGCAGTGTTCATCGCTTCCTCTGGGTTTGGACTTTTAACCAATACTTGAATTTGGATCACTCGTTGTCTTTCATCGTCATAGAATTTCGTTCCTAAAGTTGACGGCATAGAACCAATCGAGATACTCCTTTCGTTTGTAGTCAAACCATTTAAAGCAACCGTTGTGAACAAAGTCATGTTCGATTCTAAATGAGTTTTCAAAGCTTTATAAAATTCAAACACTACTTTTTCACCTCCGATTGCGCTATTTGTAACCATTCTCCTATATGCTCTGCTTTTGCTCTCTCAAACCACATAGCACCTGCATTAGGGTTTTTATCGGTACTAAAGTTAAACTGCGGATTCCAGTACAATTTACGACTGTATGGCGTATCCCAAACCAACTTACCTTTACCGAACTCTGACGCAACTAATGAGCTACCGATTAATAAACCATCAGCAAACGGTGCGTAAAAGTTAGAATCTTTTACAATCTGCTGATCCAATATAAATTGAGTACGTTCAGTTTTGCGTTTAACCTTCTTAAATGCTCCAGCAAAGTTTGACTTAACACTAATTCCCATTAAATCAACCTCAATTCTAAATGGTGAAGTTTCTCGCCATCGTAAAACTCGTCAACTTGTCTTAATTCCATTTCATTGCCGTTAAACGTTAGTTTAGAACCTTTAACGAATGTTGTCGGTGTGCTAAATACAACATCCCAAAAAACAGTTGTCGTGCTCTCTACGCTTTCACCTGTACCAGAACGAACGAGTTTCGTTTTTGGTTCAACTCTAACTTTTTCAATAGTTAACGGCTCAGCATATTCATTACCCCAACCGTCATCTTCTTGTTTCTTCTTGTACTCAATTGAATGAATCAGCAATCTTCTTTTGATAGGATTAGCCAATTACACCAACTCCTCCATAAAGCAAACCAGTGGGCCATAAATAACCTTTTACACTATCTGCAATTAACAACTTATTGCTATTGCTACCACTTGAACCGCTACTTTCCGAATACGATCCGATACTTACCGAACCGCCACTATCTGAAACGGTAGATGATAATTCACCATTCTCAGACAAGAACTCAACTTGAGCACATACAGCCTCTTTAACGCGCTCTTTTTGGAATGTGGTCAACTTATCGAAATCAGTTATGCGATACTGAGTGAGTACGTTAATATCACGCTCAGCACGTTTAATTAGTTTCGTTAAAAAATCGGCATCGCTAATAGCGACACCGACATAGTCATTTTTATAATAATCTGCGTCCACGTACATAAGACACCTCTATTCTTTTGGTTGTTCCGTTTCATCTGCTGCTTTTTGTTCTTCTTTTTCTTCTTCAATGTCACCGATGAAACCCTTTTGTTTAAGTTCTTCGATACGATCATCAGGCACTTTACGTTTAGTTGCAGGGAATAAATCCCCCGCCTCGTAAACTCGTCCTAGAGGGAACGTTTTTGCTTTGTCTTGTAGATCACGCCATTTGATTAATGCTTCTTGTTTAGCCATTATCAATTTCCTCCTAACCTGCTGGAATTACTTCCGCTTCTGTTAACTTAGCTTTTAAGATAGCTTTTTTGTTGTTATCCGGAATGTACTTACCGTATTTAGCGGCTCCTTGAATAGCAACACCGTAAAAGTCTTCTGAATCGATTGTACGAACCATTGAGAAGCCAGTTCCTACAACTCCTACGTTATCTGCTGCGAAAACAGCTTGTTCACCAGTTACAAAGTAAGCATCTGGAGTTTCTTCCAAAATGAAACCTTTGAATGCGTACAACGTTTGAGAATCAATATTAGCTGAAGAATTTTTACCAGTAGTAGCTAAACGGCTATCAACTAGGAAGTTGAACACATCTGGATTAACATAAGCAACCCAAGGAATAGCACTAGAAACGTTGTTATTGACCATTTTTTTGTGAGCTGCCGCAAATAAAGCTGTAACGCCATCTTCTGACAACACGCCTGCTAATGTTTCGCTTGCAGAAGTAGATAACAAAGTGAAAAGGAATTTGTTTACATGCTCAGTCCACGCTAAAGCTTGCGCTTCTAAACGTTCAGCAACAACTTGGTCTGGGATGTCGTTAACTGTTACGTTATCAACACCTTCATGGATTGATAATGCGCCATCATAAGGAACTGTAGTATCAACTGCTTTGATTTCTTTACGAGGACCAAAACGGCTTGTATTTCCAGTTCCTGTTCCAAATCCAACGTTAGCTCCTGTGTTATACGTTTGGATAACCACTTCTGAATCAGTTGTTTTCAAATGCAAGAAATTGTCAGTATCTTTAACCCCATCAGTTACTTGAATAGTTCCACCAAATGAACGCAAGAAACGTGCTCGTTTAGCAAAGATATTCTGGAAAAGACTCATGTATTCTAATGTGTATAATTTAATCGCCATGTTTTTTTATCCCCTTATTTTTTGTATTTTTTTGCCACCAACTCAAAAGCGTTGGTTTCTTTATCGTCTTTATTTTTATTCCCTTTTTTGGAAAAGTAAGGACCTTTTTCGTCTTCTTTACTCTCCTTAAACATCGGAAATTCTTCTAAAACTCCAGCAATAGCAGTTTCGATATCTTCTTCGTCTGATAACTTAGCAAGTTTAATTACCTTTTCAAGCTTATCAGCTGGTACACCTTGTTTTAAAGCTTCAAGTTCAGCTTTTGTATTCGCTAATTCTTCTTCTTTTGCAGATAGGTTGCCTTTTAAAGCTTCTAAATCAGCGTTGTCTTGTTCTTCTTTACTTTTGCCAGCGTTATCCAACTTAGCAGTTGCTTCGTCTAATTTAGCTTGCAATCCAGTTGCTACTTTGCCTGATTTCTTTTCTGCTCTATCAACTCTATCTGCAACTATTTGATCTACTTCTTCTTGAGTGAATGATTTCGATTCATCAGCTGGTGGAGTAGTTTCATCACCATCAGCAAAGAATTGTAATCTCATAGGAATTTTAAACAATTTAGTCATAATCATTCTCCTTTTTTAAGTCTTGTTTGACTGTCTCTTGCCAGTTTATAGCCTTGAGCATGGTTGGGCTTGGAGATTAACAAGCGATAGCGTTTCCTCGTTTATCGATTAAGTATTTCTTTCTAGAAAAACAATAGCAACGTCTGAACAAATCAATTTGCAACCATGATTCAATGAATAGCGATCCATTTTCACGATACTTTGTCATGTGATGTTTAATCATTTAATAACCTCCTAGCCTATTATTTCATCTACTAATATTGATTTAGTAACCTCTAAAAGACCTATAACAGAAGAAGTGTCATCCGTCGAAAAAGATATATCTACTTCTTTATCCGACGTGATTCCCAAAATAATAATTTCATCGTAATTCTGTTTAGTTTCATTTAACTCTTTAACTAATTCGTTTACTGAAACCCCTCGCTCTTTCTTTTTGTTTAACTTCTTTTAAATCTATTACATTACCCACTAACTCACCCTTTCTTATTTTACAAAGGCTAGTCACTAACTAGCTTAGAGAAATGGACCACTTCCTTTCTTACAACTTGGATAACTCGCTTGGTGTAAATGAAGCATACGCATTTCTTCTTTCATCTATTAGTCGCTTCTGTACGCAAATCAAACGATATTTTCTTTCTGCTTACGCCTAGTTCTGCCAGACTCTTTGATAAATTTAGTCATTTCTCGTTTTCTCTTCTCGATTTTTTCGTCAGCTTTCAGCAAATCTTCTTTGCTAACTTCCATAGCGTCAAGCATTTCACGTTCTTTCCTAGCTTTACGGATATTCCTTTCTAAATGTCGTTGCCTTTGAGATTCGATATACTTTTCTTCTGATTCTTTTTTATCGTAAGATTTATAACGTTTCGTTGAGATCCCTTCAACATACGCGTATTCTTGGTGACCGCACGCAATACCAGTAATCATTCCATCAGCACCGATACCATAAGTTGTTTCACTTCTTGCTGGATACTTCTTAGACTTTCCACTCCTAGAATAAACTTTCCCTTGAAACTCAACATGTGAAGGACGGCTTCCTGTATGACTGCTGAACTCGACTAAATCAATGTCGTAATCATCCATGCGCCCTTCTTGCATTTCGTTTACCACATTCTTTTGAGTAGCACGCAACACCATGCTGATATAAGCCTCTGTACTCCACTCCTTACCCGCTTTATCAATGATTGCTGGAATGCCGCTTTCTGCCCATTCTCCCGCAACCTTAATCAACGACTGGTAAAGTGTTGAGTTACCGGTTAAAACATCTGTACTAGCCTTAGTTATGATGTCAATGTATGCCTGTTCGCTGAATGTCAGCATATTTGAATTAACCATGTTCGTAACGTCCTTAGATTGTTTTTCTAATGCTAGTAAACGATCATAAACGTTATTGCTAGGCGGAACATAATCGACACCAGCATCTACCAACGCTTTATTGCGTCCTTCGAATGCTTCGATTTCTGTCACACCTAGCTCGTTAATATAATTGATTAATTCTTGAACCGTCATGTCGCTGTACTTAGCCAATACTTTCAATTGATCGTTTCTTAATACGCCTAACTGAGATAATTTAGCCACTCGCCACTGAGTAACTCCGTCCTTGTCTACGCCTTCGCCATTTCCAATTACTTTGCCAATATTCTGGAGCATTTCCAATTCAATTTGCTGATACATTCTTTCTACGAATATATTCCCTTGAATCGCCATTCAATCACTCCCTAACGTTTGTTGCTGCTACTCCGAATAAATCTGAGACATCAGCATTAACCGTTCTGGATTGCTCTTCTTTAATCATGTCTAACCATTTTTTTGCTGTCTCTTCTGGAACGTCGGATGTTTTTTGAATAGCAATCAATTTAGGAATGAAGCCAGCACCCGCCATCGCTGAATAGTAATTAAAGTTTTCTTGTCTGTCTTGAGCAATTGAATCATCGAAATCAATGCCGATTTCAAATTCACTTGGACCACCATATAATTTATATAGTTTTGCTACGTCAATAATGGACGTAATTAATTCTTTCAATCCTTCTTCAATCAAAACCTCGTGCTTGTTCTTTGTTTGATACGTCTTAGAGTTCTGAGACACTACTTCTGTTGCTGTTTTAATACCTGTACCGTCGAATCTAAACGAACCCGGGTTAAATCCTATCTTCATGCTTAACACGTCTAAGACGGAGTTAATCGAATTGATAATGTCAGTTGAGCGGATATCTACAGACATATCAGTAACACCTTTACCTTCTTGTAAAGTAAACGCATCGAATACCGTTTCTTCTGGATCTAACACATTTACAATATTCCCGTTCATATCTGGATAAGGTTTGACCATGCTTCTATCTACTGCAATACGTCGTTTACCTAACTTAAACTCATGAAAGAAGAAGTCATACATATAATCCAATAAATACAAATCATCGTAGCAATTCTCGAATAAGCTAATCCCTAAAGGGCTTGTCATATCTTTGTTGTTTGCAATGTTTGGCTTGAAATACACGAACAATGAACGTCTTAAGTTGTTAATGTATGTCTTTTCCTGTAAGTCTGGATAAAGAACTCCTAACCCCACTTTTGTACCTAACTCACCTTTGACAGTTGATTGATACAATTCATTCGTAACAATATATTGGTTACCTTCCCATTCATTCCACTCAAGCAATGTATAGTGTTTGTCGCCTTTCGTTTCTTCGCTGATGAATAAAGCTTCGTCAATGCTCTCTGAATCGCTAGACAGTGGATAAAAAGCATCTGCTACTGCATAAGCTAGTTTGACTTGTCCATCATAAGCAAATACTTTAACGGCCATGCCACCAGTCGCATAAGCATATTCGAGGTAGCGTGAAAAGTTCTTATGAAATCCATTTTTCCTCAAAGTTTCGTCAACAAACATCTGTGCCGCTTCATTAGCAATTGTAATCGTTGCTTTCTCGTTGAATATCAACGTTGCCATTTCCTCAGCAACCTTTTTACCCATTCCCATTGATAGCATGTTGCGTTTCTTCTTTTCTCCTGCAGACGTTCTAAATTCGATGTCGTGCCACTCCGATAAATACCCGCTATAGATAGCTTTATTCTTTGCGATACGATCATATGCTTTATCATCCACATTGATATCCTTATGTTCCGTAATCGTCTTTAGTTGTTTGATAATCCCCATTCTAGTTAACCACCCCTTTACTTTTGCGATTGTCTTATCGAACATTTAATCACCGCCCACCTGTTCCGTTGCACACATTACAAGGAACTGTTTGTTTAC
Source organism: Carnobacterium jeotgali MS3 (assembly GCF_000745125.1). Taxonomy (GTDB): domain Bacteria; phylum Bacillota; class Bacilli; order Lactobacillales; family Carnobacteriaceae; genus Carnobacterium_B; species Carnobacterium_B jeotgali. Next base: position 624,720 of record NZ_JQNF01000005.1, on the reverse strand, counting down.
TGTCTTTCGAAATACCTCCACCATTAAAATAAGAAACTCTTTCCATTTGCTTCAGTTGACCAGTTCCGTTGCAATAAATACAAATTTCTTTTGGTTGAAGATTAATTCCAAACTCTTTTGGTACATTCGAAAACATCGTTTCAATTTTCATATCCAACCCTCCTAAAATTTAAGTCCTAATTGTCTCAAATTGTCTTTAACGAAATATTGGAAGCAGTCGCACGTATGGTCATCGTCTTTGATAACTTCCGGTTCTCTTCCTGGTTGCAACGTCTTTTGATCCCACTGGTATTTCTTGTGTTCATCCATGAATATTTTATTGCTTAGTATGTTCATTACATAAACGCGACCTTGTGCCAATAAATCATGGACGTAGTCAATCATGTCTACCTTCTTACTTTTTGCTACTGCATGGATATGTTCACCGTAATCGTTGAAATATTGGTTACGAATCCCACCCTCGGCAGAATCAATTGTTTTCTGGTAAATAGGCACATTGTATTTTTTTCTTACTTTTTCGTAGAAATCATATAAGTCTTTTGTCATTTCACTTGGAGGCTTCTTGTGCGTTTTACCTTTTGGCGAATAGTAATCAGTATCTAATATCACGATGTTTTGTTTGTTAGTGATACCAACCGCAATCGTCGCTGTAGCTGATACCATGTGCCCAGTATCTGTTGCAAAGTACAATCCATATAAATGCTCATCTTCTGGTAACTCGTCTATTAGATGGAATAAATCGGCATTATAAACGTTGTCGCCCATTCCAATAACTTCACCTTTATACATCCATCGCCAATAATCGATATCATTCTTTTTGTAGTTCTCAATCTTATTAAGGATTTGTTTCGAATTATATCCTCGAATATCATCCATGTAAGTTGAATGATGGACTAGGTAACTTTCATTATTCTTATGCTTCTTAGCAAATTCATTACTCCAATGATACGGGTTGCGTTCTGGGTTCCATGAGTACCACGTCTGCATTTCTCGACCATCTGGCAACACCTTACGGATAAAGGTATCTTGAATAGTATCTAAAGCTTTTTCTCCATCGAAAGAGTTTGCTTCTTCAAACCATAAATCTTGAACGTAACCAACTGGAATAATTAATGACTTTAGTTTCTCTGGATCATCAGCTCCACTAAAATGGAAACCCGTTCCCCATTTTTTATGAATAATCTCCATTGGATTAGCTTTAAATATAAATTGATTTGCAACTCCTGCATCGTGCAAGGCCCATGATATTTGAGAATAGACTGATTTACGCAACGTATTTGCAACCTGCCTCAAGATAACCGCATTCCCCATTGGATAGCGCATCTTCTTTTCTACAAGCTTTTGACTGACTACAGAAGACTTCGTGCTTGAACGACCACCCGTTAGAATGATGTCAGACTTCTTTGTAATCCAAACCGGATAAAATTTAGGGTTTAGCTTCTTGAATGGATCGTTAACTTTAATCGGCATAAGCTTCACCATGTTCGGCCATGTATTGATTCATTGCTTCTTCATTGTCAACGAATACTACACCAGTGTTTTCATCGTCTCCACCAGCCATTAGCTTAAGTAACTCTTGCATAGCTTTCTGTTTATCGTACAACTGAATCACTGGACCATCTTTACCCATTCGTACTTCTTTGATTAGCCTGCCATCTATTTCACTCATATCCTTAAAGTTAACGTACGAATCCTTGTAAGTGACTAGCTCGCCATTAGTGTTCATTAACGGATTGCCATGCTTATCGTGAACCTGTATTTCATTTGCTCCGTACTCTACGAAATCTGTTACATCAGCAAATGACTGTTTAAAGTATTCTCTTTTGATATCTTCAACACTAATCAGCAGTTCTGTATCTGTTTCTTTCTTGATATCTTTGATTGCCTTGATAATGCAAGGCTTTGTAAGTAGTTTGTTACCTTCTGTTCGAGCTGTGTTATAAGTGGTATCTCTTACTTTCATGTAGGACTTAGTGGCATTCCAACTCTTTATATATTCATAACAGAATTCAATTTCCCATCCCTTTAACTCACTATTGCTTTCGATAATCTTTTCAGCTTTTTTGGTTGCAACCTTTTTACGTTCGGTTGCCTTTTTGGTTGCAACTTTCTTCTTAGGGTTGCTTAACCATTTCTCTCTACTTGCTCTACTCTTTAACGTACCTAACTTAGCATTATGCTTCTCTGCTAAATCCTTCATCGTAATATCGCTTGTTTCATATTCCTTACGTATCTCTTCCCAAATCACATCTAGTCACCACCTACCTTATTAAAGTCTCCTTCACTTGTTAGTAGTTTTTGTACGCTAAACCAATTGTAGTTGCGCTCCATAGAGTAACTCATGATCTATCTTCTTCTTGGCTCTCTCTATATAACGCTGCACGGTACTTCTTGGCACGTTCATGTATTCAGCTGTCTCTGCATAAGTATTGCACTTACCGTAAATGGAGATATATGCCACTCTCTCGACTTCTGACAGCTCTCTCATCACATCATCTATTAGTTGCAACTCTTCTCTTTCTAACTCTCTAGGCGCTTCATACGATAGATATTTGCTATGTTCTATATTCCCCCACAATTGAGTGCGCTTCTTCTTGCTCTGGTTCGTGATAGGTCGTTTCTCACCCGCCATCCGTTCATGTCCACTCTCAATCCAAAACAATGCGTATTCTGTACTTGATATCATTCCGCTAATCTGGCTAATGTCTGCTTCTAAATCTGTCAATCGCTGCAGTTGGTCCATTGATAAATATTCTATTTCTTTTAGAAACGCTCTCTCTCGATCTCTACTAAACTTCTCTTTGTTTAATCGTTTCAAATCTTCTCGGTATTCATTTGCAATGTCATAGGTGTACTTCACTTCTCACTCCCCCTTTAAACGCAAAAAAAGAGGCAACAATTAAACCTATTTCTAGGAATTAATCATTGCCTCTAGTATGTCTAGTCAGCTTATTCAATTATAATTTAGTCTTTACCTTCGTCTCTTCTTCGATGTACATAACTTTTCCATCAGCGTTCGTTAGTGTTATGTTCGTCTTGCCGAAATCCGGTAATTCTTTAAAATAACTTGTGCCATTTGATAGTACTATTATACCATGTTTTCCTTGTAATGTCGCTATTTCGTCGGGGTATATTTGCCTAAATTCCACTTATTCACCGCCTAATATTTCTAGAGTAATTGAAAGAAGAATGTCCATATTTTGATCACTGCGATAGCAATTGCTCCTAGTATTAAAAGAGATACCAATACTGCTGCACACATTGCAAATGCTGTTCCGATTGCATAACCTATTTTATCATTCGTCTTCTTCATCTTGTCAGCTCCTTAGAATGGTAAATCATCATCTTGAATATCAATTGGTTGACCGTTCTTTTCAAATGGATCTCTTTGCTCGTTACTTGATTGGTTATGAGATGAACCGTTAGATTGCACATTGTCTGCTTTCTTTTCTAAGAATGTAAAACTTTCAGCTACCACTTCCGTTACATATACTCGCTGCCCTTGCTGATTATCGTATGAACGTGTTTGAATACGCCCTGTGATACCTATCAACGTTCCTTTACGAGTAAAGTTAGCTAAAGTCTCAGCTGACTTGCCCCATATAACTACATTAGGGAAATCTGCTTCATGTTCTCCTTTAGCGTTCGCAAACTGTCTATTGACTGCTAAATTGAATGTTGCTACTGCTTTTCCTGCTGGCGTATATCTTAAATCAGCATCCTTTGTTAATCTTCCTGTAAGTACAATATTGTTTATCATTTTTTAAATTTCACATCCTTACTGTAAGTTTTCATTAACCCTTGAACTAAACCTAAAGCTAGATTGTCCTCAAACGCAGTTACCATTTCTTCTGTATTCATTTCTTCTAAAGACTCTTTCAATGCTTCTTTGATATCTTCGTCAGCAATTTCAACAATATTTAATACCTTATTTTCTACTTTATTTAAATCTACTGTTAGTTTCATTTCTCCACTCCTAGTCATTCGGATTAGTTCCGCCATAATGAGATGCTATGTCTTTCACTGATTCCTCCATCTTTATCCGCTCATTCACTTTCAGCAAGTCGTTCATGAAACTTACTAATTCGGGGTTCTTAACCTTGCTTAAGTCGTAATCTTTCGCATTATCAGCTTTTTTTTCGGTTGATAGTTTCATGGTTAGTCCTCCTTAACGTTTAAATGATTACTTATAATTGATTTAAAAATAGCCTCTAAAACATCTACTACTATGCTGTTTCCCGCTTGATGATAAAGAGTTCCATTAAGTTTATTCATTTGACCAGGATGTTCCTTCAGCGCTCTTTCAAAGTCTATATCATCAAACCCCATTAACCGCCAACATTCAAGCTCAGTTAAATATCTAAATTTATTACCTTCAACTCTTATCACACCACTATTAGGAGATCTCATTTGTTTAGTCGTGATTGTCCATGTATATTCTTTTATTTCCGTCAACATTCTTCCGCCATATGTTCCAGAAACTTTTTTACCAGGCAATTTACTTAACATACTAGGTTGAGTAATAAGATGTTTATCGCTAAATTCCTTTACTAAAAACTCATCTATTGATCTCATAGGTTTTCTTTCTAACAAATCGAAATTAAACCACTCTCCGTTTAGAACAGATACAGTAAACAACCTTTCTCTAGCTTGAGGTATTCCAAACTCTCGCGCATCCAAAACTTTATAAGAATTTGTATAACCTAATCTTTCCAAATCTGTTAAATATAAATTAAAAGCACTAGACATCTTTTTAGATAAAGTATTTTTCACATTTTCCCAAACAACGACTTTAGGCTTCCAATTTCCTAAATTTTCGATAATTTTTATTGTTTCAAACATTAGACTGGATCTTGTACCATCCTCTACATTTCCACCGTATTGTTTTCCAGCAATACTGAAATCTTGACAAGGAGAGCCGTGGACCAAGATATCAGGTTTTAAGTTGTACCCAACAACGGATTCTGGTTTGTACCGATTATCAAACATCGCGTTATAACTACGAACCGCTTTCTCATTCCATTCCACATAATCGATTGATTTATGCTCCACACCTAGATTGATTAACGCTTTTCTAGGTGCCCCAATCCCTCCAAACAATTCAAGTATTTTGATCACAATTTAATCCCCCTAAGATCTATTAGCTCTAGTTTTAACCAACTTAGCTGGTCGTCTCCCGCTTTTCGGCCTATTCAACACTTCTTTTTCTGTCATAAATCCTAGATAATAGGCTCCTGCATAATTCGATACCGCCTGTGCTAGTTTGTTCGGATAGCCGACTAAACCGTTACTGTAGTCTATGAATGCGTAAGGCGGAGCATTTTTTGGGTCTGTGCAACGGTAAAAATGGTAACGTTCATTCATTTAGCTTCCTCCAATTCAATAGCAATCCGTCTATTTTTACCGCTACCCTTCTTCTGATAAGTAGCGCTCTTGTAATACCAAATCGTCTCTACTTTTACGTTTAACTTTTCTGCACACTGTTTAGCTGTGCCTTCTGCGAGTATTTCATATCCTTTATATACTGCGAATGTTTTAGTCACTTACTTCACCCCTATCTCAACTTATTCAGCACATCTTTAGACTTCTGGTCTACGTCTGACATATCCATTTCAGCCTGTTTAAGCTTGTTTGCTTCGTTAGTAGATGTTTCCTTTAACTTGTCGTTCTCTTTCTTTAAGGCTTTATTTTCCTGCGTTTTAGCGTTGACTCGCTCCAAGTAATGCAAATACTGCAATTAATGTGATAAGTGTTGCTTTTAGTAGTTTTTTCATTTAGATTGTTCCTCCGTTAGTTTTATAATTTGGAATTTTTCATCTTCTTCTCTAAGTTTCACGATAATTTCATCTATATGTTTGCTAGAAACATTCCAGTACATCGTTCTTCCATTATATTTATAAGCACCGTTTATCTTTTTAACGCCTTGTTTTAACCATTTTTTCAATATCTTGTCATATTCTAAAACCAAAACACCTACTCGTTCTTCCTCTTTTTTTCTGTTCATTTTCTGTTCTTGCCTGTATTTGCGTTTTCCGTGCTCAGATTCAACTTCGCGGAATAATTCTAAATCATCCATATTTTTCCAATCGCTTTTTTCGTTGTACTCTTTTTCTACTTGTTCGTCTGTCATAGGCCACAACGATTGTCTGTAACTTAATCGATCCATCTCTACTTCTCCCCCTTATCAACTATCGTTATCCCTAAATGCCCTAATTCCTTCAAAACTTCCTTCTTCTGTTCTGGTCCAACCATGTCAGCCAGGATTAATTGTGACGTGATAAGCTTCATGATCGTTGTTTCGCAATCTTCGGTTAGTTTGACTTTTACTGTGGTCATATATTAGACTCCCATACGATTTTTAATTCATGTATTCAATATCTTCAAAACTGACACGTCTTAATCCGTTCATTCTAGTTGCTACTAAATAAACTTTTTCTGTTTGATAATCCATTTGTTGAATGCCGTCTTTTACATAAGGTTCTTCAAAGATATATTCCAATTTATAACTAGTTTTAAATTCCCTAATTCCACATATATAACCAATTTCTCTGATTGATTCTTTCTTATACTTGTCAATTTGGACATATCCACCAGCCATATCATCAGACATTAGATGTTTTTCGAGGTTTGATATACCTTGGAGTTTTAACTGTTCAGTAGCTCCTTTACGTTGCCAATGCTTTTTGATTAGTACTTTGTCGCCTAATTCGTATTTCATTGGTTTACTCCTCCAATCAATCCTGCAGGTCTCGACCTAATCAGCTTTTTCTCCGCTTGGTCCAGTACCAACATCGCAATATCAATCTCCTTACATCTAAAACGCTTAGCCATCTTATTCACGCTATCGCCTTGCTCCCACATTTCGCGGAACTCTCTCAGCTCCGCGTCTTCCCAAATGAATTTGCGTTCCTCAAGAATAATTGTCATAGCTCGCACCTCCAATTTCTTCTAAGTAATCGTTAGGTTGTTTCGTCCAATCAATATCTTGGTGGAGAAAAGTATCTACAAATCTGCATAGCTTCAAAAATAATTTTGACGTTCTTTCGTCGGTAACTTTCCCGCCATTTTCAACATGATCCCTAACTTCATCTTTGATCACTTCAATGTAACTATTCGGAAATCTGTCTGGTAACGGATAAGCCATAATACTCTTGGCCCAATTATTCATCTACTCACCTCTAGCTAGTTTTTGGAATTCTGCTTCTTTATCTGCTGTCCAACTACTTGTTTCTTTTTGTGACTCTTGGTAATCACTTTTAGCCCAATCTGGTAAAGTTTCTTTTCTGATAGGTTGCTGTTTAAAACCTTTATTCTTATTTTTTTCACGCGCTTTTTCTGCAGCGTCTATGCTAGCGACTGTATTCAATCCTTTTTGCTCCCAATTAATCAGTATCTTATTAACGTAGTTCCAATTTCTAGCGTTATTAAATACCGCAATAGTCATTGCTTTTAATACGACTTTTTCAGCTTCTTCGACTTCAGTTCCTGTATCTGTAATATCATCCAACCAACCATCTACTGATTGAACAACAATAGATGACAGGGTTCCAAAACCGTTATCTTCATAAAATTTGAACAAATTTGACGACGACGATTCTTTTAACTCTTTTATTAGTTGCTGATTTCTTTTATTTGAATAGCTAGCTGTATTATCTATCTCTTTCTCTAGCTCTATATCTAACTCTATCTCTTTCTCTAACTCTATCTCTGGTGTACTAACGTCCGACGTTTGTCCGGACATTTGTCCAAGTGCTAAATTTTCAGCTTTTATACGTTCTCTATACTGCTTTTTACGTTCTGCTTCTGTGCTCGATTTACCAATAAATGTTTGTATATCAGAGATAAAGATAGTCCCGTTATCAAATGTTTCTATTAACCCTAATTCTCTAAAAATCTTAATCGATTTCTCAACATCACCAACGCTGTGTCTGGTAACACTTGCCAACATATCTGAGTTGTAAGGTATGCGTTCGTTTAACATCACCTTACCGTCGTGCTTCAAGCTTTTCAGATACATTTTCAGCAATATATTTGAATACTTGTAGCCGTCTGGCATGCTTTCTAAAACAATCATTTCCTCTGTTTCAAAGAAATTTTCTTTTAATTTGATATAGTAATATTTCTTGTTGTCAGCCAATTTCGATTGCCTCCATTTCTTCAACTCTTTTTTTAGTCATTAATCCTAAAGTTATAACTGCTTCTTCATTCAATTTTATTGGCAATATGTGGTATTTATTAAAAAAATCTATTTCAGTCATGGAATGCATTTCTGTATGGTGTTCTCTACATAAACACATAGCTCCTCTTCCAACATGATTAACTTTCGTTCTATCATTTCCCATACCTACAGTTGATCCATTTGTATGATGAATGTCTGAATAAGGCTTACCACAAACCCAACAAAGCCTTTTTAATGTCAATGCATATAGCATCTTGCTAGTATTGATAGTTAAGTAAAACTGCTGTTTGCGGAATGGAATATCATTGACGATACATAAGTCGATAACGTATTCTAAAAGCTCGCTAGCGACCGTTTTTTTCATCTGGTTACGTTTCAAACTTGGATACTCTTCTAAGCTGATTAACTTCATAAACTGAACTCTTAAATATGAATCAATCACGTCTGCTGTGTAGCCTGTATACTCTTCTATATCTCCAACTAATGCCCAATAGTGATTGCGTTGCAAGTCTGTTATCGTGTCTTTCTCGTAGAAATCAACAACCAACTCACCTTGCTTACTTTTCCGAACGATTTCATCCATATCAAAACCGCTCGGGATGTCGATTATCATCTTGTTACCAGAATACGATTCAAGCTTTCCGACAAATTCCATTTGCTCACTTCCTAAACTGATTTAACCTTTATTCCGTTATCTACCATGAAGCTGTTTAACGCGCTTAACTGATCGATTGTTCCAGTAACTTCTAAATGATACGTCTGTACTTCTGGTTCTTCTAAATCCGTGAAATCTGGTTCGTATGGTGTTTCTTGTACGCTTTCTACACTTAACTCAACGTAGCTATCTTGTTTGATTCTTGCTAACTCTTCTTCGCGTTGCTTACGGTCGATTTCAGCTTGTTCACGCTCTTTTGCATCCGCTAGCGACTTATCAATCATCTTCATAACTTCTGGCGCTGAATTGCCATTTTTTAACACGCTCAACCAACCTTGTGGCTCAACTTTGACTGCTTTGCAATAGTTGGTGATGATGTCCTCATTTGCTTTGATTTGTTGTTCTTCTTTCTGCAGCAACTTGATTTGTTCTGCAACTTCTTCTGCAACTTTTTTCATTGCAACCGTCTTATTTAACCATTTAGGGTTGTGCAAGAATGATTCTTTAACGTAATCAGATTGTTCTTCTAACAACTTATTTACCTGTGTTTCAATTTCATTTTGCTTGGATAATCTTTCGCGTTCTTCTAAGTTCTTGATTCCTTCGTCAATTGGAGTAATTACTTCTTGAATTGTTTCAGTTAACTTCTTAATTCGTTTCTCGAATAGTGCTAAAGGCTTGTTGTATTCTTTCTTAACCTCTTTACGTTTATCATCTAGCGATTTAGCAACACCACGCATTTCAGCACGTACCTTTTTAGCGTCATTTACATCTTCTTCGTTAACAACAAGTCCTTTATACTTAGCTGCATAGTCCTCGATCGTTTTAGTCAGTTCATCTTCGTTGTTGATTACAATTTTAGAAGGAGTGAAGTCAACTCCGAAAAATTCTACTTCACCTGTTTCCATTAATTCATTTGCCATTATTTATTCCCCCAATCAACTGTTTGTGTCGGCTGACTTGTCATACCGTCTAAGATTGCACCTTGTTTTGCTTCTGGTTTGTTATTCACTTCTGGTTGATTGTTTGCTTTGGTTTCCAATACCTTCACATACCCCATTGAAGAAGGTAGGTTGCTTGAATTGAAATCCTTGAACTCTTTATGCATTTGTTCGTTAGACTTGTCTATAACGTATTTTTTAAGCGTTTCAAAGGTACTGCCTGTTTTAGCAGCTACTGCACGAATGCGATCCTCAACTTCTTTTTTATTTTTAAAGAAATCGTTATCGCTGTTCGTTGGTTGAGGCTTATTAATAGGTGCTTCTTTACCGTTTTTGTTATCTGCCAAGCTTTGTGTATTGGCATCGTCATCATCTTCACTGGCGATTCCTAACATTGCTGATAAGCTATAACGTCTGCCATAGGTGATAGATGAACCAATTGTTTGAGCGTTGAATTTACCAAAATTCTCAGCTGGTAGGATTAGATCATCACTTGTCATGAACTGTCCAGAACTGTGTAGCAACATTGTGTTAACAGTGACCGTTTTCGTTTCAATATCAGAACTAGTAAATTGCATTTGTGATAATCCGTTTTCGCTTAGTGCTGGTGTTATAACTTTGATAATGGCATCTAAATCAGCGTATTTAAGAGTTTTACCTTCGCGTTTAAATGCTGGATTTTCAGCGCTTTTTTTAGGACTACCAACGATCTTTTGGAAACCGGCTAAAGCTGCTGCTAACTCGTCAATCTTTTCACTTGTTTTCATTGTATGTTCCTCCTAGTTGTTCTTTCAGAAACTCAATCCAATCTTTTTTACTCAAATCAACTGTTTCTGTTTCATTCTCAAAACCTGCAGTTGATACCTGTACACGTTTTTCACCTTTGTGGGTGTATTCTTCGATTTCTAAACAAGCGCCGTGCTTATCTTTAATTTTGTCTGTCCTAACTTCTACTGGCATAGACTTTCCTCCTAAATACTGATATAATAGGGTTAACTTTTATTTCTCAACTGACTGACTAGGTGGCTGCCTTGTCGGTCTTTTTTATGCGCAAATCCACTTCTTCGTTCATTCTTTCTAATACTTCCTCTGGCGTTTCCCATCGGTAATTAGCAATGTATCCTCTTGAAATGATTGTGTAATCGTTGTCCTCAATAGAAAATATATTGATTATTCCAGGAGGTTGAGAGTTGAAATGAAATCCATTGAGTTGGCATTTCCAAGCTAGTTGTTTGAATAGTTCTTCTACCATCTAGTTCACTCCTTATAGGTTGTATCTTTTACCTATTGACCACTCTGCTTCTGATTGCGATTCTATTTGTGTTTTGTACCTTTCTTCCTTAAATTTACTAGACACAATTTTTAAACAATCAGTACAATAACTTCCTTCATACCCTTGACCAGTAACTACCCAATCTGCTTTCTTTGCGTTACAAACCCTACACATTTTTTTAGTATCTATATGTGCTTTTTTTCTCCTTAAATTAGCCACAAAATCACCCTTTCTATCCAATTGTTCCCATTTCAATTCCACCAGCAATTCCAGCTAACAAAAGAATAAATCCGATAATCAACGCGCCAGCAATGAACGTTTTTACTTTTTCTTTAAACTCCTCAGTAATGATTATTTTCATGTTTCCCACCTCTTTCGTTTTCAAATTCTGATAGCCATTTTTCTAACGCTGCTTTACTGAACCGCCATTCTGTACCAATTTTTCTACCCGGTATAACTCCGATTCGTGCGTATTTGTAAAGCGTTGGTTTACTGATTTGGAGAAACGCACAAGCTTCTTCTGCGTTTAACGCTTGTTTTGGTTTAACGAATAATACTTTCGTTGGCATGCAATCATCCTTTCAAATATTTTTGAACGATCCAATAAGGTGTTCTGTCTTTGACCGCTTGCATGAATGAAACGCCTGTTTTGCTGAGAATGGATAATATTAATTTCATTTCGATTAACATTTCATCTAAAAACTCATTTACATAAGCTCTAAGCTCCGCTTTATCTTGTTCAGTTAAATACTCATCTTGCTTGCAAAGAATCATAAGAGCTTCATTTTTTCGTGTTTGACGCTCGTTTGATTCCTTAACAGAAAGCATTTCTAATACATGTGGTGTTTCGTGATACGTTTCAGATTCCATAACTGGTAAAGTACCGTAAGTTTTGTGGGCCATTTGGTGTGTGAAAGTTGAATCTTGCAGCACATTTGATAAGTCTTGTATTGCATCTAACGGTGTTTCTTCTTTATTGAAGTACCCACTCACTGTCGTATGTGCTTTAAAAGTCTTTCTAGCTAGTAATAATTGAGTTACATTCTGTCTTGTTGCTGCTTGCTTTAATTCTGCGCTTACGTTGATAGATGTCATTTCTTCACTTCCATTTCGTTTAGTAGTTTTTCAGTTAGTTTAATTTGCCCTTTTCCAGTAATTAAAGTTGTTGAATCTTGAACGTTTCCAGCACTTCTAGCTATGATTACCGGCATTGATTTGAATAATCCTTGTTCAATATATTTTTGTTTGGGATTGTTCTTTTCTCTACCTGTATTAATTAGGTAACCTTTATCACGTAACCACTTAAACATTTTATTTCTACCAATATTGATCCCGTGTTTATCGAAAATATTCTTGCAAAACTCACCAATGTTTATTGCTCCATCTGAGTTAGAAACGATTAAACCAAAGTTTGTATATGGTTTATTTTGTTCTTGTTCAATTTCTAATTGCTTAACTCGTTTATCCGCAAACTCTAAAGCTCGTTTCATAACCATTTCAGGACTATTCCACTTTCGTTCGATTTCTAAAAAGTGACGTCTAGCTTCTTTTCCTTTGTCAGTTCGTTGGATCATACTAATTTCTTTTGCCATATCCAGTTTCACATGATGATTAGTTATAGTTTGAAACCCACCATTCGCGATTGGACTTTTTTGACCAACTGCAATAAAGTCTGTGTTTTCTTCAAAACCGTAATCGACCATTCTTTCAAACCATCTTTTATAAGGCGTACCTACTTCTAAAAATTCATGAAGCTCTTTTCCGTTGATAAGGATCTCTCCCGTTTCACTTTCGTGCGTTTTAATTAATCCGTTCATTCAAAGTCCTCCATTTCCGTATTAACCTGTATTTTGATACGATTGATTACGTTATATAATTAACTTAGTAAGATAATTAACTACACGTTTCGTGAACCTTGTTCGTAAAAAAAATAGTCCAATCGATGTCTAATTCCTCTGCCATTTTCTTAGCGTTTGCAACTGACGGTGTACGTTCACCTTGTTCATACATAGCGTAAGTGGTACGGGCTATATGAAGTTTGTCAGCAAATTCACCTTGAGTTAAATTTTCATTCAAGCGAATTTCTTTCAACCATTCTCTCATTTCCTGTCACCTCCTAATGTCACGTTGTGTGTAATTACATAGTAGTACACATTTCGTGTATCGTCAACTATTATTTACACGTTTCGTGAAATTGTTTTAAATTAACTGTTTTTACACGTATTGTGTACTATAATTTGCATATACCGAATAAGGAGTTTTAAATATGAATATAGGAAGATTAAGAGATTTAAGAGCTGAAACAGGTCTTAACCAAGAGGAAGTTGCAAAAAAACTTGGTATAGGCAGAACAACTTATGCGATGTACGAACAAGGCAATAGAGAACCAGATAACGATACGCTGATAGAAATAGCAGAATTATTTAACGTCTCAATTGATTACCTTTTAGGAAGAGACGTTCCTAGATGGGCTAATCAATCGGATATCTTAGATTTATATAAAATGTTAGATTCGAACGTTAATATGGCTTACGGTGGCGAAAATTTGACAGAAGAAGAAAAACAACGAGTTAAAGATATACTTACCGGCATCTTCTGGGAAAAATTAGAAAAAATTAAAAAGAAGTGATTTCATATGACAAACCTTTTTAACGATTCAATAAAAAATATTTATACTAAATACAATACTTTAGACCCTTTTGAAATCGCTGAAAGTTGCAATATCGAAATTAGGTATGAGTCTTTTTTAAAAAGCCCTTCTGGTCAATACGTTGTTATTCACGATCAAAAAATTATTTTAATCAATAACGAATTGGCAGATAGCAATGAGAGATACTTTGTAATGGCTCACGAACTTTACCACGCATTAATGCATTCGGAGTTGTCGGGTTATTACATACAAAACTCTTTTTCAAGAGGAAAGCTAGAAACAGAAGCAAATAAATTTGCGGTTAACTTGCTAGCGAATAGATACGTTGAAGAATACGGGTTGTACCCTAGCTCATACGATGAACTCTACAATTTATACGGTATACCTAAAGATATCTTAGAAACATATATTGATTAAAAAACACTAGGAGGAAATACATATGAAGAAAGTTAAATTATTAGTAGCATTAGGAGTTTGCGGTTTGGTATTAGGAGCTTGTAGTTCTGAGGAAGCTGCGGCACCAGAAAAAGAATCAACTTCTCAAGTAGCGGTTTCGACAGAAGAAAGCAGCGTAGTTGAATCAGAATCAAGTAATGCAGGTTCAACCTTTAAAGATAATGAATTAGTTACACCAGATATGAAAATCAAGATAACGGAAACAAGAATTATTCCTGTTGGAGAAGCTGGTAACGAATACGGAGAAAAACCAGTCATTGCATTTTGGTATGAAACAACTAACTTATCTGATGAAGAATTAGACCCTTCAACTGCTTGGATTTTTGCGTTTAGAGCTTTCCAAGATAATAATGCAGATAGTATAAACGAATTAAATATGGCATCACTTCCAGATGATGCTTTCTTAGATTCTCAAATGGAAATCATCAAAAAAGACGGAACGGTTTCTAATGCTGTAGCTTATGAATTAGACGATGATGTTACTCCTGTTACTTTAACTGCAGAAGATATGATTACGGGCGAAGAAATGGGAACAGTAAATTTTGAAGTTAAATAAAAGATTAGGCTTAACAGCCTTTTCTTTTTAATACAAAAAGAACATACATTCGCATACCAATGGTACAAACTACGATTATTGGAGGAAATAACATGATCATTAAAGACTTATCTACGCTAGAATCGGATTTCTGTCGTCAAGCTACGGTTAATACTGGTTCAGTACGTGTGAGGTCAATGGATATCGACATGGAGTATAGTTTATTCGTCTATTACTTCAAGGACTACATCCACCTCTCTTTATCCAGGTACGACGACAAAGACATTAGTGATGAAGTTTGGGAACAATTACGAGATGTCGGCACGATTTATCCTGATGTCGGTTTAACCGACGTCGTAGATATGTGGATCAATGAAGAAAAGCAGCAGCTGCATGCAAAATTAAGTTACAAGGATGTGAAGACATGGGAAAACGGAGACTGAATGGATCTATAGAAGCTATAGATAAAGATAAATACAGGCTTCGCGTTACTGTTGGATACAACGGCAACGGAAATCCTATTCGTAAAAGCAAAACGGTTATTGCCAAAAGTGATAAGAAAGCTGAAAAAATGCTGATAGATTTTATCAATTATTTAGAAAAAGATAATTATCAATCATATACAAATATGAGATTCGAGGATTTTATTTACAAAGAATGGTATCCTAACTACGCTAAAAAAGAATACAGTTATCATACTGCAACTGGTTATAAGGAAGTGTTAGAGTATTATTTTATGCCTACTATAGGATATAAAAAAATGAACGAGATTAAACCTATTCACATTAAAAAAATTGTAGATGATCTAACTAGATTCGATGGCAACAAACAACCCCTTTCTAGGTCTAGCCAAAATAGGCGGTTTTCTGCTATTAAGTCCGTCTTTAAATTCGCTACAGACTACCAGTTTTTAAAAGACAACCCGATAGATAAAGTTAATCTTGCAAAAAAAAGAACTCTAGATAGCAATAAAATAGGGTATTACAACGTTAAAGAGATAACTCTTCTGATCAACGCATTAGACGGAGAACGCGAGGAATTACAACTAATTGTATTAATCGCATTAGTAACCGGCGCTCGAAGAGGTGAAATAGCTGCTTTAGAAAGTAAACATATCGATTCCAGAAACAACACCATCACTTTCGAACAAATGATCATTGACGAAGCTGGCAAAGGTGCAACACTACATCATACTACTAAGACCGGTGTTGCAAAAGTAGTTTCAGTTCCAGGGGACTTAATAACTAAAATTAAATTATTCGACGATAAACGTAGAAGTGATTTATTAGCGGTCTCTATAAAACCGAAACGAGAATTTTTATTTTGTAATGCTAATGGAGATGCTAAGTTAGCTGATGGAATTACAAGGATGTGGAAACGATTTTTAAAAAGAAATAATTTAAGGCACATACGATTCCATGATTTGAGGCATACTAATGCTACTTGGTTGCTCTCGCAAAATGTAAACATTAAAGTTATCCAAGAGCGTTTAGGTCATAGCGACATTAAAACTTCTATGAATGTCTACACTCACGTTCAAGACGAAATGGATCAAAGTGCCTCCGCTACTTTTGATGTTTTATTTAAGTAAAAAAACAGTTTATGCCCTTTATCTGCCCTGAACGTAAAAAAACCATTGATATATAGCACTGTAAATGCTTTTATATCAATGGTTTTAAGTGTTATTGGCTAAATTGTGCTTCATACAATTTTTTATACGGTCCGTCATTTGCTAGCAATTTCTCGTGACTGCCTTGTTCAGCGATTCCCTCTTCCGTTACCACAACAATACGCGTCGCATGTTTAATGGTTGCTAATCGATGGGCAATGATTAACGTTGTCCGACCTTCAGCTAACGAATTGAGCGATTCTTGAATTACTTGTTCTGTTTCAGTATCTAAAGCTGAAGTCGCTTCATCTAAAATCAGAATGGGCGGATTTTTCAAGAACATACGCGCAATAGACAAGCGTTGTTTTTGTCCACCAGACAACTTAACGCCTCTTTCACCAATAATGGTGTTTAAACCTTCTGGCATATCGTTCACAACTTTCTCTAAATGAGCCAACCGCACGGCTTCTTGTATTTCTTCCTCACTTGCATCCAATTTTCCGTAAGCAACATTTTCTTTGATACTTCCCGGGAAAAGATAAACATCTTGTTGAACTACACCAACTTGCTCTCGTAATGACTGCATAGTCATATCTTGAATATTGATTCCATCAATGGTTACTTCACCTGCATTAACTTCATAGAATCGAGGCAGTAAGTTACAGATTGTCGTTTTACCTGCACCACTCGGTCCAACAAAAGCCACGGTTTCGCCCGTTCGAATGGATAGATCAATACCATCCAAAACTTTTTTTGATGAATCATACCAAAAAGAAACATGCTTATAGTCAATATTTCCTTCTAAACGTTCTACTTCAATTGCATTTTCCTTATCTTGAATAGCAGGCTCTTTGTCAAGTTCTTCTGTTAAACGCTTGAATCCTGCAATTCCTTTAGGGTAACTTTCAATCATCGTATTTACTTTTTCGATTGGTCGAACAAAAATATTAGACAATAAGATAAAACCTACAAAATCTCCGTAACTAATTTCGCCTTGAATCGTATAATAAGCACCAAAAAATAACGCAAATAAATTAATCAAACGGATCAACAAATAATTATACGAAGAGCTGATTGCCATCATTTTATAGAAAAGGATTTTTGATTTTCGATAAGCTTGGTTTAAAACTTCAAATTTCCCGGCTTCATGTTCTTCATTAGCGAAAGCTTGAACAACGCGTATTCCACTGACGGAAGCTTCGATGCCCGCACTAAATTCGCCTAAATCATTAAAAATTTTTGTATTGATTTTAGTCATTCGTTTATTAAAAAATACTAATGCAATCGTGATAAAAGGAATCATCACAAACGTTGCTAAAGCAAGCTGAACATGAACATTCAACATCAATAAAAAAGCTCCACCTAACGTAATGAACGTGATAAACACATCTTCTGGACCATGGTGAGCAACTTCTGATATTTCAAATAAGTCGTTCGTCAGGCGCGTCATTAATTTGCCCGTTTTTTGATTGTCGTAATAACTAAACGGTTGCTCTTGCAAATGCCCATACAATTCACGGCGCATATCTGTTTCAATATTCACTCCCAGTTTGTGTCCAAAATAAACGACAACATACTGCAAAGAAGTGTTCACGATATACAAAAATAGTAAGGATAACGAAACCGTTACAATCAATGTCCAATTTTCCGAAGGCAATAAATCATCGATTACTCGATTAACCACAACTGGGAAAGACAACTCTAAAATGGCTGCTAGTATCGCACATCCAAAATCCAGTATAAATAACTTTTTATACGGCTTATAATAACTAAAAAAACGTTTTAACATATTATCCTCCAAACGAGTTTATTTATTTTCCAACCAAAACATTAAGTCTATTTTTGATTTTGAGCAAACTCCATTAAAACCACCACATGATTGAATTGTTCATCTTTTGCTGCATAAACAAAGGTGACCGGGGTGCGCTTTAATTGTTCAAAAACTTGTTTAACAAAACTTTTTGTATCAGGATTTGATTCTAATTCAGCCAAATAAACTTTTTTAAACCACTCAAACTTTTGTGGTTGATGATTAAACTCTTTACGAATGGCCGTCGTTGGCGTAATCTCTTTTACCCAGTCATCGATACTGGCGTTTTCTTTTGACACTCCTCTGGGCCACATTCGATCTACTAAAATACGGTAACCATCTTCTTTTTCAGCTTTCTCATAGACTCTTTTCATATTTAGTCGATAACTAGACATTTCTAATCCCCCTATTAACAGGCTAAAAAATTAAACCCTATTAAGGAAAATTCTATCCTTAATAGGGTTTAAAGTAAACAAATTTGCTAGGAATTACTTAACAACCAATTTGTCTACACTTGCAAAAGATAATACAAAACTAGAAATTTTCATTAGTAAAGCTAGTCTATTATTCCGAACAGCTTGATTATCAGCCATCACCATATTTTCATTGAAAAAGGCTTCAATCAAGGGTTGCAACTGTTCAAAAGAAGTGTAACTTTGTTTGCTATTTTCATTATTGACTGTTTTTTCAATTTCTACAAATGCTTCATACAATTCTTGTTCAGAATTTGTTTCAAATAAAGCCGGGTCAACTGAAAGTTGGTCTTGATCAAGCATCGCTTCACCTTTATTTGCTAGATTTACTACACGAGTTAAAGCTTCGATTGTCGGTTTAAAAATAGTATCTGATAAATGACTATTGATAATACGTCCAGCTTCTACTAATTTAAGTAAATCTTCTTGGCGGGAATTCAAAGCCGCATCAATGACATCATGACGGATACTTTCTGCCAATAATAATTGACGGATACGAGCTTTGATGAAGTCAACAACTTCAGCTGTACTCGACTTGTACCCTTCGAATAAAGCGCTTTGTGCGATAACCGAAGTCGATAAAATAGCCTCTTTCAAAGATTCCATTGGGAAATTCCAATTTTTTGATTCAATGATGCGGACAATACCATACGTTTGGCGTCTCAAGGCATAAGGATCATTTGATCCAGTTGGAGTCATTCCAACCGCAAAGAAACTTAAGACACTTTCCAATTTATCTGCAATCGCTAAAACAGCCCCTACAGATGTTTTTGGCAGTTCTCCCTCACTGGATACCGGCATGTAGTGTTCTCTAATAGCTGCAGCTACTGCTGGCGTTTCTCCTTGCGTCAAAGCATACTTCTCACCCATGATTCCTTGTAACTCAGGAAACTCACCAACCATATTCGTTACCAAATCAAATTTATAAATTTCAGAAGCACGTTTCAGATCAGTTAATTCCGTTTCGTTTAAGCCAACTTGTTTTCCAATAAGTTGCGCAATAGCTTGCACTCGATTCATTTTTTCATAAATAGAACCAATTTTTTCATGGAATGTTACTTGTTTTAAGCGTTCGACACAAGCAGCAATTGTTAATTTTTGGTCTTCTTCAAAGAAAAATTGACCATCATCCAAACGAGCCGTTAATACTTTTTCGTTTCCTCTAGCAACGGTTTCAATGTGATTAGCATTTCCATTACGAACAGAAATAAAGTAAGGTAAAACAGCTCCTTCACTATCTCTTACCCCAAAGTAACGTTGGTGGTCTTTCATTGAAGTGATCAAAACTTCTTCTGGCAGATTCAAGTATTTTTGATCAAATGAACCATAAAAGGCCGTTGGGTATTCGATTAAGTTGTTAACTTCTTCTAGCAATTCTTCATCCATCGAAACAGACCATTGATTTGCTTTGACAAGCTCTTCAATTTGATTAACGATCATTTGTTTACGTTTTGTACTGTCCGCAATCACAAAGACACTTTCTAAGGTTTCTTCGTATGCTAAAGCATCAGCAAACGTTACATCATGTCCCAAAAAGCGGTGGCCACGTGATGTGTTCGCTGTTTGGATATCCAGTAATTCAAAAGGAATCACTTCGTCATCTAACATCGCTGTTAACCAGTGGAATGGACGGATGTATTTAAATGTATGGTCTGCCCAATGCATGCTTACAGGGAACGTCAGTGAAGTGATTACTTTATCTAAGCCAACCAAAATTTCATTAACGGTTTTTCCAGAAATAAATTTATCTACATAAACGTAATCAACGTCTTTAATTGATTTAAAGTAGATATCATCTGTTGTTGCCCCTTGACCACGGGCAAATCCAATAGCGGCTTTACTCCAATTGCCTTCAGCATCTTGTGCAATTTTTTGAGCGGGCCCTTTAACAGATTCTTGAACATCTTCTTGTTTTTCAGCAATATCTTTGACAATAACCGCTAATCGTCTTGGAGTTGAAAAAGGAATCACTTCTCCATGTTCTAAGCGGTTTTCTTTTAAAAAGGCTGTTATTTTTTGCACTAATTGTTGGCTACTTGGGGTAACGATGTGCGCTGGAATTTCTTCTAACCCAATTTCGAGTAATAGGTTTTTTGTCATATTAGTTTGCCTCCTTAGTTTCGATTGATTGATCTTGAAGCAAAGGGAAGCCTAATTTTTCACGTTCTGTGACAAAAGCTTTTGCAATCGAACGAGCCATATTACGAATGCGCGCTAAGTAACCCGCACGTTCTGTAACCGATACTGCTCCTCTTGCATCTAACAAATTGAAAGTGTGGCTACATTTTAAAACATAATCGTAAGCAGGATGAACCAGACCAGCTTCAATTTGAACGAGAGCTTCTTTTTCATATTCATTAAACAACATCAAAAGCAACTCTTGATTGCTATTTTCAAATGCGTATTTTGAATGCTCATATTCAGGTTGAATAAAGATCTCACCGTATTTTACGCCTTTAGTCCATTGAATATCATAGACGCTGTCTACGTCTTGAATGTATGAAGCTAAACGTTCTAATCCATAAGTAATTTCACTAGTTACAGGATTGCATTCTAATCCTCCAACTTGTTGGAAGTACGTAAACTGAGTGATTTCCATTCCATCAAGCCAAACTTCCCAGCCTAAACCAGCACAACCCATTGATGGATTTTCCCAGTTGTCTTCAACGAAACGAATATCATGTTCTAAAGGATCAATTCCTAATAAACGAAGACTTCCTAAATACAGTTCTTGAATATTATCAGGTGATGGCTTCATAACCACTTGAAATTGGTGGTGTTGGAATAAACGGTTTGGGTTTTCACCATAACGACCATCTGCTGGACGTCTTGAAGGTTCTACATATGCCGCATTCCATGGTTCAGGTCCAATAGCACGTAAGAATGTATACGGGCTCATCGTACCGGCCCCTTTTTCTGTGTCATAAGCTTGAAGCAACAGGCATCCTTGATCTGACCAATAATTTTGTAATGTTAAAATAATTTCCTGAAACGTTAGACTGTTTTCTTTCATTATCGCATTCTCCTTTTCATTTCACATTTTACTCGTTAACTAAAAAATAACGCAAAAAAGTCCCTATGCTGACAACTATCAGCATAGGGACGATAATACAATCGCGGTTCCACCCTAATTCTAGTTTATTAAAAAACTAGCATCTCTTTTTTTTAACAGCTCCAGAATGCCTTTCAAAACTTCCTCTATATTTGGCTTACACTATCCCAAACTCGCTCATTTAGAGTGAAATTTTTACTTTTTTCTTTCAACGCCGGTTATTCAGTTGTTACTATCATAGCTTGCAACAAGAACGTTTGTCAATCATTTCTTTTCATTCTCGCCGGTTGTTTCATTAGGAGGGACTCTTTTATCGACTAAGAGATTTCCCCACGTATGCATCTGATCAATAAATTTTTTACTTTTCAGCTTAATTCCGACAGATTCATCATAAATCAAGTCAATCAACGTCCGAATTTCTCGTTTTGTTTCTTCTTTAACGGTAATAGAGCCTAATTGATCTAATGAAACGACCGAAAATAACCGCACAAAATGAATAGCTCTTTGACTTGAATGGTAACGGTAACGGTCTAAATGCCAATGACTTTGACACAGTAAACCGCCATAACTGCCTGAATAGTCAAACGGTCCCTCAGTCTCCCCACATACACGACAACCTCTCAATTCAGGAGAAACCCCAAAGTATGGCAGAATCTGCACTTCAAATATATTGACAACTATTTCAGGATCCGTTTCTTCATCAATTTCAGTTAAACAGCGATCAATTTTATGAAACAATGCTCCATCTACGATACCGTCATCTAAAGCTGCATCCGCTAAATTTAAAATATACGTCGCATAGGCATTCAAAAAAATATCTGTTTGCATACTCTTATACTGATCTACTTCTTTTGCATCACGTATAAAGCACAGTCCAGTATCTCGAATATCAGCGATGTATGTTGCTTTCGTAAAAGGCAATACCGCTGTTTTAAGTTTATTTTTTTGCTTTCGGGTTCCTTTAACGAAAAACATTCTTTTGCCAAAGCGGCTCGTAAACAATTTGACCAATTGATCGTTTTCGCGATGATTGCGCACCGATAATACAATGCCCTCTACCTCTTCTATTTGAGCCATATAGAATCCTCCTATGATATGCTCTTCATTTAAAAAAACAAACCAAAAAATATGGTTTGTTTTTTAAATCGATTAATCCTTTTTAGTAATCATCTTTGCGGTAACCGTAATCTTGCAAATTCGTTTGACGATCACGCCAGTCTTTTTGAACTTTTACCCAAAGATCTAAGTAAATTTTATCGCCTAATAACACTTCAATATCTCTTCTAGCGCGGATACCGATGTCTTTTAACATTTTACCGCCTTTGCCAATGATAATTCCTTTTTGGCTAGAACGTTCAACAATGATTGCTGCATGAACTTGGACTTTACCCAATTCATTTCGTTGCATACTCTCAACGACTACAGCTACAGAGTGAGGTACTTCTTCTCTTGTTAGTTCAAGAACTTTTTCTCGAATCAATTCAGAAACGATAAAATATTCTGGGTGATCGGTTACTTGATCATCTGGATAGAATTGAGGTCCTTCAGGCAAATATTTCGTTACTTCTGATAATAATGTTTCTACGTTATTGCCATCTGCAGCAGAAATTGGAATAACTTGTTCAAAATCGACTAATGAACGGTAATCCTCAATAATTGGCAACAACTGGTCAGGATGGATTTTATCAATTTTATTCAGCACTAAAAATACAGGACTTTTTACTGTTTTTAATCTTTCCATGATAAAGTTATCTCCTGGGCCACGTTTTTCTGCAATATTTACCATGAACAAAATAACATCCACTTCTCTAAAAGCACTAAACGCTGAGTCTACCATAAAGTCCCCAAGACGGTGTTTTGGTTTGTGAATCCCTGGGGTATCGATAAACACAATTTGTGATTCTGGTGTAGTGTAAATACCTTGAATTTTATTTCTTGTTGTTTGAGCTTTATCACTCATGATTGCTATTTTTTGTCCTACAATTCTATTTAATAAAGTTGATTTACCGACGTTTGGACGACCAACAATAGAAACAAAACCTGATTTGTGCTCATTCATATTTTTCATTAAACCATATCCTCCGATTTAAAAGCTCCCGGCAGCAATTCGCCAACCGTTGTGAATTGTTTGTTGCCTTTATTATTTGTTAATAAAACTGGCATGTCTGGCCCACAGAATTCTGCCAGTACTTGTCTACATGCTCCACAAGGAGAAATAGGACCATCTGTATCACCCGTTACCACTAAATAGTCAAATTCTTTATTCCCCTCAGAAATAGCTTTGAAGATTGCTGTTCGCTCTGCGCAATTGGTTAAACCAAAAGAAGCATTTTCAATATTGCAGCCTGAAAAAATTTCTCCCTCTTTCGTTAAAAGAGCTGCTCCAACTGGAAAATGAGAATAAGGGACATAAGCCTTTTCTAACATGTCCGTTGCTTTATTAATAAGTGTGTCGACTTTTTGATCTGTCAAGTGCATAAGTAAAATCTCCTTTAAAATAGTATTTGCCATAATTTAGGTAAAATAATGATTGCAGCTACAACAATGGAAAAAGTTGCGGTAACTAAAACAGCTGCAGCTGCCATGTCTTTTGCTTTCTTTGCCAAAGGATGATACTGATCTTTAGCTGCTAAGTCGACTACATTTTCGATTACAGTATTCCAAACTTCCATTATGATAACTAAGAAGACACTGAAAATAACCCATAGCCATTCATTGACGACTAAATTAAGGAATGCACACAAAATCAAAACAATTAAACCAATCAAAATATGTGAACGCATATTTCTTTCTTCTTGAAATGCGGTTAAAACTCCCTTAAATGCATATTTAAAAGAGTCAAGAAATGTAGAATTTTTCCCAATTCCACTTTTATCTTTTAAGTCCATAAGCTTCTAATATCTCTTTCTGCAACCCAAACATTTCTTTTTCATCTTCAGGATTCATATGATCGTACCCATTTAGATGTAAGAAACCATGTAAGGCAAGAAATCCTAATTCTCGATCAAAAGAATGGTTATATTCTTTGGCTTGGCTTGCGGTTTTATCAACTGAAATGATGATATCGCCAATATTTCTTGGCATCGGTTCATCTAATTCATCAAAATTGATCATTAATTCATCTTCTACTTCATCTTCAATTGCAAAACTTATAACATCCGTTGGCTGATCTTTGCCACGATAAGTTTTATTAATTTTTTGAATATTTTCGTTGTCTACGAAGGTCACAGACATCTCTGTATCTTTTGGCAACTCTATATGCTTACCAGCAAACTCCAATAAAGAATTCACCATTTCTTTTTGTTCCATTGTAATTTGGTTTGTTTCATCATACAAATCTAGTTCCATAAGGGCTATCCTCACTCCTTTTTATTTTACTGTTCTATGCTTAAAATCATTCTTTTTTTAAAGCCGGATATTCAATCCTCGAATGGAATGTCCCGTTTAATCCTGTACAGATGGCTTGTTCAACTACTTTCAATTCTTTTAAAGAAATTGAACACTCATCAAACTGACCATCTACAATTCTACCATTAATTAAATTATGAACAAAATTTTCAATGGTTTCTTTAGTAGGATGTGACATTGACCTTACAGCTGCCTCAGCACTATCTGCAATATTGATGACCGCTGCTTCTTTTGTTTGTGGTTTCGGACCAGGATACCTAAAATCACTCTCAAGAACAGTATCATCTTTCTCTTTAGCAGCAACATAAAAATATTTCATAAGAGTCGTTCCATGATGCTGAGCACAAATATCAATGATTGATTGAGGTAATTTAGCTGCTTCTAACATTTTCACACCTTCAGAAACATGTCCGAAAATAATTTCTTTACTTTCAAAAGGAGTCAATAAATTATGTGGATTTTCCATTCCAGGCGGTAAATTTTCGACAAAAAAGAGTGAATGACGTAATTTACCAACATCATGATAATAACAAGCTACGCGAGCAAATAATGAATCTCCTCCGATAGCCCCAACAGCATTTGCGCTTAGGTTCGCTACCATCAAACTATGATGATAGGTTCCTGGAGCTTTCGTTAGCAGTTCTTTTAACAAAGAGCTATTTGGGTTAGACAATTCTGTTAAGGTTAATACCGCATTTTCACTAAACAATACTTCAATATAAGGCGATAGAAGTACCGCTAGCAAGTAAGATATGATGCCGCTTGAGAGGGCATAAACAACGATTAAAAACGTCTGTTGAGACCAAATAGTCATATTTAAGTATAAAACAAAAGAGCTAATAAATAAGGCATTAAAAACCGTTACCCATATAAAACTTGACCAAAATTGGTTTGTAATTTTAGTACGGGTGATCATCGTACCCATCATGCCACTTAGTAGATAAAACAGAACCAACACAATACTAAAACTGGTTCCTGAATCAGGGCTAAAAATAAAGATAGAAAACGCTGCGGTAAATCCATTAGCTAAAATACCAAAACGTCTTGAACCAAATGCGGTCAATAAAATGGAGGTCAATGCAGCTGGAAACAATAAACCAATAAATTCTATATCGGCCGTTTGAATCAACTGTAACCCTTTCATCAATAATAGTGAAGCCACCATAACGATGGAGTAAAAGCTAATTTGACGTCCATGTTCTATCCTATCAATGTTTCTTGATTTTCCTAAATAGAACAATAATAGCGCTTGAGTAAATAGCAAAACAATTAGCCCATATAAAGCTTGTTTAGAAGAATCATCATCTAACAAGCCTAGTAACTCCAACTGGTGCATATCGTTACTATCAACGACATGACCTTCTTGAACGATTACTTGTCCTTGTAAAATCAATGACGGTTGAACGTTTGCCATCTCTTCTTCTTTTTTCTGCTCAGTAGCATTTTCGTTGTAAATGTTATTTTCAACAATTGCATTATCAACAATCAAGCTTGCTATTCGTTGCATATTTGAATCCAAATCAGAATAATCTAAATTATTATTTGCTTCCAATTTAACTTCGTTTATTTCTTCATTCTTTATGGGTTGAGTCATCGCATCAGAAACCACGAAAGCAATAGATTCTTTCATGCTGGTTAAAATTTTTTCATCAGTCGCGATTAAATCTAAAATCGCCCAATCAGGAAGCATCTCAATGAAAGCTTTTGTAGCTTCGTCTAGATTATTCAACTTTTCATTGAACATACCTAATAGGGCATCATTCGTTAATTGATCTACTTTTATTTCTGACAATTCTTGAGAAGATATCGAACTGTTACTTTCTGAGGCCTTTTTTCTTGTTTCCTTTAAATTGTCTTCATATGCTTTGTTTCCTTCTTGGATTACTTCATCTACCGTAGCGAATAAAACTTCTACTTTTGCAGTTTGAATATCTTTTAAATCGGCATTATACGTATATACAGGAGCAACAGTCGCTGCAACAGTCGTTTTATTTTCTGCTGTTTTTTCTTTATCTTCAACAGTTGCATTTGCTCTTATGGTTTCTTCAGCTACTTGAAAGAGCTCAATATCTAAAGATTTTGGTTTAACAGCACTGTACATGATTGAAAATAAAATGACTGATGTAAGCAAAAGAATAGAAGGAATATATAGTTTGCCCATTTTTTTCTGAAGGCGTATTAAATTTCTTCGCATTCATTCACTTCCTATTCGTTTTTTTCGCTAGTCAATTTTTCAATATCGCTCTTTTTACCTTCACTTAATGTTTTTTCTTCGTTATAAGCATTGATAATATTTGCTACTACCGGATGACGAACAACATCATTTGAGTCAAATTGAACAAAATGAATACCTTTAACTTGATTTAAAACTTTTTCAGCATGAACGAGTCCACTCATCGCTCCTCTTGGCAGATCAATTTGAGTAACATCTCCATTTACGATCATCTTTGAACCAAAACCAAGGCGAGTAAGGAACATTTTCATTTGGGCTTTCGTCGTGTTTTGTGCTTCATCAAGTATCACGAAAGCATCTTCTAAGGTTCGCCCTCTCATATAAGCTAAAGGAGCAATTTCAATCACATTTCGATCCATTAGACGAGTGGTATGTTCTAAGCCAAAGACGTTATATAACGCATCATAAATCGGACGTAAGTATGGATCAACTTTCTCTTTTAAGTCTCCGGGTAGAAAGCCTAGACTTTCACCTGCTTCAACTGCCGGACGAGTAAGAATGATTTTTTTCACTTCACCTTTTTTCATCGCAGCAACAGCCATAACGACCGCTAAGTATGTCTTACCTGTCCCAGCAGGTCCCACTCCAAACGTAATGTCATTCTTTTTAATTGATTGGATGTATTGACGTTGCCCAAAGGTTTTTGCTCTTATGGGCTTACCGTCATGATCTTTTCCTATTTCTTCTTCATACATACTAATAAAGAATTGCAGAGTGTTATTTTTCGCCATTTTGATAGCCGTTACGACATCCGCAGGTCCTATACTAATGGAACGTTTGATTAGTTCTTCTAATTGATTAAGGATTGCTTCCACTACAGCTGTCTTTTCTTCAGTACCGATAATTTCTAAATGGCTTCCACGGCTGTTAATGACAACTTCCATTGAGTCTTCTAATAAAGCTAAATGTTTATCTTGAGTACCAAATAGAATAGCTGCAGTATTTTCGTTTTTCAAATTTACTAAACGTGTTTCGTTCATTAAGTTAGTCAAACAAACAACACTCTCCTTTTTCTTTCTATACTTTAAAGAATAGCACATTTTTTGTCTAAAATGAAGCTTTCCTTCTTAGATAGAAGAGCAATTAGGGAACATTAAGAGCAAAAAAAAGATAAAGTTAAGAAAAATCTTAACTTTATCTTTTTTAGAGGATAATTGCTTATCCTTAAGCATTCAATAGTTCTTTTACTAATCGATTTACTTCGTTACCGTCTGCTTTACCTTTTGTTAAAGGCATAACAACTCCCATAACTTTCCCAAAATCTTTCATAGACTTAGCATCTACCTTAGTAATAGCTTCTTGAATAATCGCTTTAAGTTCGTTTTCAGAAAGTTGTTGAGGTAAATAGTTTCCAACGATATCAATAGCTGCTTCTGTTTGTTCAACCAAGTCTTCTCGACCAGCATCTTTAAACTCCGCAAGAGATTCACGACGTTGTTTCATTTCGCGAGAAAGAACTGTTAACTCTTCATCCTCACTTAATTCATTACCTTTGCTGATTTGATCATTTTGCAATGCAGCTTTTAACATACGTAGTACAGCTAAAGATTCTTTATCTCTGGCTTTCATCGCAGTTTTAATGTCGTCATTAATGGTTTCTAAAAGTGACAAGACTTTCCCACCCTCAATTCTAAAAGCAATTTACTAGAATTTACGTTTTCTAGCTGCTTCAGATTTTTTCTTACGTTTCACACTTGGTTTTTCATAGAATTCGCGTTTACGAGCTTCTTGTAAAGTACCTGTTTTTGAAACGGAACGTTTAAAGCGACGAAGAGCATCATCAAGAGATTCATTTTTCTTAATAACTGTTTTTGACATATAAATTCCCTCCCTCCGTGCTTGAAAAAGTAACCGTTATTTAGAACACACTAATAAATTACTGCATTCATAAACACTGTCCTTCCTTATTATATCGAATGTATTTTTTTACGTCAATACAACATTTCCATATTTCAATAAAAAAGAACACTTTATTGCTTTTTTTTGAAGTTTATTGCACTTTTATCATTTTATTTAAGAACATTTTTCACATTTTCCGAAAATTTCAAACCGATGGGACTCAATTGTGCACCCATTTAATTGATTTTCGAAAAAATTCATTGGACACATTTCGATTTGTTTTGTTTTCCCACAATTTGTACAAATAAAATGATGGTGATGCCCAGTGTGTTTGCATCCAAAACGAAACATTTTTTCTCCGTTTAATTCCGTTTCCTCAAGAACATTTAATTCTACAAAAGTATAAATATTACGATAAATTGTATCATAACTAATAGAAGGGTATCTTTCTTTTAAACCTAGTTGTACTTCTTTTGCTGTTAAATATCGATTTTCCGCGGCAAATACGGATAACATATTTTCGCGTTTATCAGTATATTTATATCCATGTTCTTTTAACGTTTCAATAGCTTGTTCAACTGCTGTCATATAGATGATCGCCTCCTTTACATGAACCATTTACCATCAAGTAGTATAACTTATCCGTCTAGTATTAATCAAGTTGTAAATCTTGCATCTTTCATAAGTGATTCATTGTCGTTTCACTCCGTATTCCTGTATACTATTAGGAAAGTAAGTAGAAATAATGAGGAGGAACAAAATGTCTTCACAAAAAACAATTAATTTATATATTATTTCAGATTCAGTAGGAGGAACGGCTAATCAACTCGGTCAAGCAGCCATGACTCAGTTTCCTGATGCCGATATAAAGGTTTCAGCATACCCCTTTATCCGTGGAACAGATACGCTCATATCCATATTAGAAAAAGCAGACATTGATAATGCGTTAGTTCTTCACACTTTTGTAGATGAAGAGCTGAATAAAATGGCTCAAGTTTTTTGCAAAGAACATGAATTAGTTTGTTTTGATCCATTATCTCCAATCATTAGAGAAATAGAAACTCGTTCTGAACTAGCTCCTTTACAAAAACCAGGAGCATTACATCTTTTAGATGAAACTTATTTTAATCGAATAAAAGCTATTGAATTTGCAGTTAAATTTGATGATGGCCGTGATCCAAAAGGTTTCTTAGAAGCAGACATCGTATTACTCGGCATTTCTAGAACCTCAAAAACACCATTAAGTATGTTTTTGGCTAATCAAAATTATAAAGTAGCTAATCTACCTCTTATACCGGAAGCACATATTCCTGAACAGATCTGGCAAGTAGATCCTAAAAAAATTGTTGGTTTAACAAGTGATCGAAAAGCGTTAAACTCTATTCGCCGAGAACGAATGTTAACTTATGGAATGAATCCAGATACAGAATACTCTAAGTTGGACCGTATTGATCGAGAATTAGCTTTTGCTAAAGAATTGTATGAAAAATTAAATTGTTTAGTGATTAATGTTTCGAATAAATCAATTGAAGAAACAGCAGCTATTATTATTAATACATTGCAAATTGCGCATAAGACACATGAACAAAATTAATTTGTGTCAATAAAGACTCCTTGCTCAAAATAAAAAAACTTGAAGAATAACCGCCTAAAGCGTTATCTCTCAAGTTCTTTTTTTTCGTTGTTTCTATTTGGTTTTGTTAGAGGATTTTAGTCTTATTAATCGTAATAAACTTCATCTAAAAATAGTCCTTGAGAAGGGACAGTCATACCTGCCTCGCTTCTGATTCCACTCTTGAAAATAGCATCAATCGATTCTAGCTCCGTCGTTCCAGCACCAATTTCTAAAATTGTACCCATAATGATTCTAATCATTTTATATAAGAAACCTTCTCCTATAAACGTAAAGTGCAATAAGTCGCCTTCTTTATGGATCTTGATTTCATTAATCGTTCTAACGGTTGATTTTTTCGATTTCTTTAGAGAAGAGAAACCGATAAAGTCATGCTTTCCAACAAGTTTGTCGCAAGCCTTATTCATTTTATCTATATCAAGGTCACCAGCGTACTCATAGCTGAAATTGCGTTCAAATACAGAAGGTACACTGTTATTCCAAACATAGTAGCTATATTTTTTACCGCTAGCATTATATCTAGCATGGAATCTTTCCGGTACTTCTTCCAGTTTCTTAACCACAATGTCACGGGGAAGATAACGGTTTAGATGGTCCAACATTGCTTGAAGCTCCATGGTAGATTCTGTTTTAAAATTGGCTACCTGCCCTTTAGCGTGAGCCCCAGCATCCGTACGCCCTGATCCGACTATTTCAGTTTTAGTTCCTGTCATTGCGGTTATCGTATTTTCTATTTTACCTTGAATCGTTTTATCTGAATCAGTCAGTCTCTGCCAACCCAAATATCTAGCGCCATCGTACTCTACTGTCATTTTAATATTTCTCATTATATCCCTCTTAATCCTCTGATTCGGTTTCTACTTTCATACCGTACACTTCACTATTTATTCCATAATTGCCGATTGCCCTGTCTAGTTGACAAGGTGCAATCTAATCGTTTGTTGCTAATGGTTTACGTTAAAGAAATTTGGCTTCGCTTTAAAATCCACGACTGGAACCGCCGCCACCGGAACTTCCGCCGCCACCAAATCCTCCACCGCCGCCGAAGCCACCTCCACCGAAACCTCCGCCGCCAAAACCGCCACCACCACGGTAACGACTTCCACCAGACATTCCTAATAGTAAAGGCCACATTCCACCGCCTCTTCTTCCACCAGATCCGCCGCCACCAAAAAAGCTACTGATAACAAAAAAGATGATCACCACAATAATAATAGATGAAAAACCACCATCATCATCATTGTATTCTGATGGATTGACTTCATAACCAGAAAAAATTGTGTCATTATCAAATTGATACTCTTCATTAACCTTTACAGCTGTTTCAGTAAAAATATTTTTCAAGGCACCATCAAAATCATTATTCGATAAAGCATCGATATTACGGTCTAATATGGCTCCGGTTCCACTATCGGTAAGAGCCCCTTCTAAACCATACCCAATTTCAAATCGGATTTCACGTTCTTCAGCAGATAATAGAATTAAGACACCATTATCTAAATCAGCCCCACCAATTTTCCATTTTTCAAACAATTCAGCAGTATATTCTTCAATTGTAACATCCTGTAAACTATCTACGGTAGCTACTACAATTTGTGGTTTTTCTTGAGTATCTTCGTAATGCTTATTAACATCTAATATAAATTTTTCAGTTTCATCTGATAGTAAATTTGCTTCATCAAAAACATAAAATTCATTAGATGGTTCAGGATAATCAACAGCAGCTTCAACCGTTAGAGGAAATATACTTAAAAGCAATAAGCTGAAAAGTAGCGACAAGGTGCTTAAAATTGAAATAGGCTTAATTTTTTTCACTAGATTTTCTCCTCGCGCATAAGACATAATGTTGATTATTCATTATCGAAGTTAACTTCAGGCGCAATTTCTGCACCATCAACGGCTTCAAAGTAAGGTTTTTCTGAGAATCCTGTTATTCTAGCAATAATAGAACCTGGGAAACGTTTTACTTTGTTATTATATCCTTGTACAGTTTCATTGTAACGTTTTCTTTCAACAGCAATTCGATTTTCTGTTCCAGCAAGTTCATCCATCAACCCCGTTACATTTTCGTTCGATTTCAACTCTGGATAATTCTCAACTACGACTAATAAACGAGACAGCGCTGAGTTCATTTCGTTATTAGCTTCTACTTCCTCTTCCATAGAACCCGCACCACTTAATGAAGCACGTGCATCTGCAATCGCCGAAAAGACTTCTTTTTCTTGGTCCATTGCTCCTTGAACTGAATTAACTAAATTTGGGATCAAATCATTTCTTCGTTGCAATTGCGATTCAACTTGCGACCAAGCTAAATCTACATTACTTTCTTCTTTAATTAATCCATTGTATGAGCTGATTAAAGGGATAGCGATAATCACTACTGCTACGATGATTCCTATAAGTATTTTTGTGCCACTTTTCATATTTTTCATGTGTCATCCTTCTTTCTTAATTTATTTTCTTTTATTTAAGTATACTTTATTTCATTGATTGGCGCATCCGTCTAAAGAATGAAAAAGTAATAGCCAATCAAATAGTCGTAAGACCATTACTCATTAAGCTCTTTCTTCTAAACGAACCTGTTCTCTTGAATTAAGTATGACATAAAACCTTTTTTTTAGGAAATATTACAGACAAGAAAAGAGAAAAAGAAAGTTTTTTTCTTTTTCTCCTTAACGGACACTCTTTTGATCAATAACCTACTTGATTTAAGATATCTTCTAATAAATTCGGATTAAAAGTCTGTTCTTTTAGCATTTTAATTTCATAGCCATAAGGGGCTTTTTTGTCTTTCTTGTCTTCTCCTACATAAGGCGTTTCTAATATTTTAGGCAAGTCTGTTAACTGAGGGTGATGAACGACTTTATTCAAAGCGTCAAATCCAATCGTGCCAAAACCGATATTTGCATGACGGTCTTTGTGACTGCCTTGTGGGTTTTTCGAATCATTCACATGGACCACTTTAAGACGCTCTAATCCTATAATTTTATCAAATTCCTCTAAAACGCCGTCAAAATCCTCTTTAACGTTATAGCCAGCATCGTTTATATGACAAGTATCCATCGTTACAGATAGTTTATCATTTAAGGATACACCCTCAATAATTTTTGCAAGTTCCTCAAAATTACGCCCTATTTCGGTTCCTTTACCTGCCATCGTTTCAAGTGCAATCTGTGCCAGTTGATCTTTATGCAACACTTCATTCAATCCTTTGATAATTTGAGCAATCCCTGCTTCTGACCCTGCACCAACATGCGCTCCCGGATGCATCGTGATCTGTCTTGCGCCAAGAGCTTCTGCTCTGACAATTTCAGCTCTTAAAAATTCAATCGCAAAAGCAAAATT
Organism: Carnobacterium jeotgali MS3; assembly: GCF_000745125.1. GTDB lineage: Bacteria > Bacillota > Bacilli > Lactobacillales > Carnobacteriaceae > Carnobacterium_B > Carnobacterium_B jeotgali. The sequence continues at coordinate 590,629 of NZ_JQNF01000005.1, read as the reverse complement.
TTCGGGTTTGATTGTATTCCCAAAATTTATAATATAAGGTGCATGAACAACCATTTTCGACAAATTATTTTTTACCATGAACGCTGTTCCTTGAGGAATGTTCATATCTTCAACCAATTTACGTCTTGTGTTTTGAGGAGCTCCAGTATAAATCATAAACGTTTCAGCATTGTAACTAGCAGCTTCTTCCGCTGAACCTAACAACATTTTTTTCCCACCCATTGATACATGTGAACCTAATAAAACCATCTTTTTTTCTCCTAACATTAAATGCATTTTCTTTCATTCTAAGCTAGTTATTTCAAAAGAACAACTAAGACTAACTTATTTATTTTCAATTACTCTTTGAGAGAAAGTTTACTTGCTCTAACTAAATTCTCTGAAACAACGGATGTATCACTGAAAAAATCAGCTAAGTGTTGTTTCTCTTGAGTAAATAATACCATCAAATAGATAAATGGGAATGTTTTTAAAATGTAACGACCAAAGCCTTCACGAACAAGAACCGTTCCCCAACTTAATTTTTCTTCTTTAAAACTGATGACCCGAATTCCAAAAATAATTTTTCCAATTGTCTGTCCATTTGTCCATTTTGTTACAACAATAAAATAAAAGAGATATACAGCCAATTTGCTTAATGAAAACGCTGAAAAAGGCTCTTCGTTAAGTGGATAGCGCAACACTAAAAATAGCGTTTTAACAATTAATCGATTTAAACTCCAAATAACAATTGAATCAACTGAAAAAGCAAATAATCTAAGCCAAAATCCCGCATAAAAAAAAGCAGGAAAATTGTGAAACGGCTTCCGATGACGTTCTTCTTCTTTTTGTTTTTCTTGCCAATATTTTCTTCTAGCATCTCTAAGTTCTTGTGGACTCTTTGGTTTTTTCTCTTCTGTTTTCATCTCACTTGAGGAAGTTTTAAATGCTGCTTTTTCTGAATGAGTTGTTACTTCATTATTCTCTTCATCTTTTTTCAACCGTTTTGCTCTTTCAAGCTCTGCTTCTTCAGTTGCTAATACTTTCTTCAATTCACCTAAATCTAATTCTTTGGTATCGCCTTTTTTTGTTTGTTTCAATTCTTTTGCATTTTCTGGCTCATTATTTTCCGAAGTTATAGACATATTATTCACCTCCGTAATAATACATCATCTTTGGAGAATCTGGTGTTCCAATAGCAGACACTAATTTACCTAGCTCTGATTCCATTGTTTCACTTGTTTGAAATAAACTGTTTACTTTTGCACTAAACAAAGATGAAAATGATAAAGAAGGTGTTTGATAACTGAAAATCTCTGCATCTTCTAGTTTATAATCTTTTTGAATAGTTTCAAGGGCATCTTCTTGGTAACCAATCTCATCGACTAATCCAAGTTCAACAGCTTGTGCACCATCATAAATGCGTCCATCAGCTATCGTTCTAACTACATCTTCATCCATGCCTCGCCCCTTAACAATTACATCTACAAAGCGATCAAATGATGTATTTACCATTGTTTGTAAAATGGCTGCATCCTCTTCAGTCATTTCTCTAGTGGTAGAACCGATATCTTTAAATTCGCCACTTTTAATAGTTGTATCATCTATCCCTATCTTTTCAAATAATTCAGCGAGATTTGTTCCAGACATAATAACTCCAATTGAGCCAGTCAGCGTTTCTTCAGCAGCAAATATTTTTTCTGCTGGTGCTGAAATATAATAACCGCCGCTGGCAGCCATGCTTCCCATCGAAACATAAATAGGTTTTTTAGTTTTTTCTTGAATTTCAACTAATTTATCTTTAATTTGGGCACTTTCATACGTTCCGCCGCCTGGAGAATTAACAGACAAAATGATTCCTTTAATTGTATCGTCTACCAAAACTTGTTCCAATTGTTGTAAGAATCCATTATGATCGTATCCTGAGTCACCGGTGAAACTAGCTGTTTGACCTGCTAGTATAGTGCCATCTACTGACAATACAACGATTCGCTTTGAACTGTCTCCAGCTTCTATTATACTTTCTTCCAGTTCAGTAGTGCCGAATACACCTAATAAATTATCACTTAATGATTCAGTTGCTTCTTGTTTATCTGCAGTATAAGAAAAATAATTACTGAAAAATAATGAGAAAATAAAAATACCTAGCGCTACACCAATCGCACTCCATCTTTTTGCATTCATCTATAAACCTCCCAAATTTTGTTTCCTTAGTCTATTTTGACAAAACTGATTATGAATAACAAGTTATATTTTTATTGATTTCTTTATATTTTAAAAAAAAAAGAAAACAACGCGAATAAAACTAGTTTACTCGCGTTGTTTGACTGTTAATCTTCAATTTTTGTTGTATGAATGGATAATTCATCCAATTGTGCTTCACTAACTATACTAGGTGCTGAAGTTAATGGATCTGTTGCTTTTCCGTTTTTAGGGAAAGCAATAACTTCACGAATATTTTCTTTGCCTGCAAGCAACATAGCAAAACGATCAAGTCCTAGTGCAATTCCACCATGTGGTGGGAAGCCGTACTCTAATGCCTCTAATAAGAAACCAAATTGTTCTTCAGCTTCTTCTTTTGAAAAGCCTAAAGCAGCAAACATTTTTTCTTGTAAGTCACGTTTATGAATTCTGATAGATCCTCCACCTAATTCGTAACCATTTAACACGATATCATAGGCTTGAGCATAGACTTTGCCAGGATCTGTTTCCAATAATTCTATATCCGATTCTTTTGGCATCGTAAACGGATGATGCGCTGCAGTATAGCGTTTTGCTTCATCGTCATACTCCAATAAAGGCCAGTCAACAATCCAAAGGAAAGCGTACGTTGATTCATCAATCAATTCTAATTCTTTGCCTAATTTCGAACGCAAAGCACCTAATGAATCGTGAACAACTGATTTCTGATCTGCAACAAACAATAATAAGTCGCCAGTTTCTGCCCCCATTTTTTCAATCAAAGCTGCAGCATCATCTTTAAAGAATTTAGCGATAGGACCTTTTAAACCATCCTCTTCAACTTTTAACCATGCCAAGCCTTTAGCTCCGTATACAGAAACAAATTCGCCTAAAGCGTCGATATCTTTTCTAGAGTAATTGCTAGCAGCACCCTTAGCGTTAATCGCCTTAACAGCTCCACCATTTTCAACGGCACCACTAAACACCTTGAAACTAGAGTCTTTAACTAACGCACTAACGTCAACCAATTCTAGCCCAAAACGAACATCCGGTTTATCACTACCATAACGACTAATGGCTTCGTCATACCCCATGCGTGGGAATGGTAACGTTAATTCAACACCTTTAGTATCTTTTAATACTTTAGCTAATAACTCTTCCGTAAATGATTGAATTTCTTCTGGCTCCAAAAAGCTCGTTTCAATATCGACTTGAGTAAATTCAGGTTGACGGTCTCCACGCAAATCTTCATCTCTAAAACAACGCACGATTTGATAATAACGGTCAAACCCAGCACCCATCAACAGTTGTTTGAACAATTGCGGTGATTGCGGTAAGGCATAAAAATGACCTGGGTGAACACGTGAGGGAACCAAGTAATCTCTGGCACCTTCTGGAGTTGATTTTGTTAAATAAGGTGTTTCAGTGTCAATAAAATTGTGATCATCTAAATAATGACGGATTGATTTTGTCATTTGGTGACGTAAAATCATATTTTGCGTCATTTCTGGACGTCTAAGATCTAGGTAACGGTATTGCATTCTCTTATCATCCGATACAGCTACACCATCTTCGATATAAAAAGGCGTTGTTTTTGACGTATTTAAAACAGTTACGTCATATACTTCTACTTCAAGCTCACCTGTTGGAATATTCTTGTTTACAACAGCGGCACTCCGTTCAACAACTTTCCCTTTAATTTCCAGTACAAATTCACTCCGAATATCTTCAGCGATAGCTAAAGCTTCTTTTGAAAAAGTTGGATTGAAAACGATTTGAACAATTCCTTCACGGTCGCGTAGATCGATAAAAATTAAATCACCTAAGTCGCGTCTTTTTTGTACCCATCCTTTTAATACTATTTCTTGCCCTAATAAATCGCGCGAAACTTTCCCGCAATATTCGGTTCTTTTTCCCATTCATTCCAGCTCCTATCACTAATTAATCGTTTTAGTCTTCTTTATTGAAAAAATCATTAAAAGCTGTCATATCTGCTATTTTTAAATTGAATAATTTTTCGAAGTCTTTATAAATTTCTGCTAGCGAAACACTTGATTCTTTGCCTGTTTTCATCACTTTAAAATTTGCTTCTTTTCTTTCAAGTTCTGCATCACCTAAAGTAATAACAACTTTCGCTTTTAATTTTGACGCTGTTTTAAATTGTCCTTTTATTTTACGGTTCATATAATCTCGTTCAGCAGACAATCCTGCTCCACGAATCGCTTGAACAATTTTAAGCGATTCAAGGTTAGTTGCTTCTCCTAACCCAATGACATAGACATCTACCTCATGCGTATCGGGTATGTCAATTTCTTCTGCATCTAATGTCATCATCAAACGTTCCAAACCTAATGCGAAACCAAAACCAGGTGTAGCCGGTCCGCCAACTTCTTCTACTAAACCATCGTAACGTCCACCAGCACAAATCGTTGTGATTGCGCCGAATCCAGGAGCATCGCTCATGACTTCAAAAATTGTATGTGTGTAATAATCTAAACCTCGAACCATATTGCTGTCTACTACAAAAGGAATATTCAAAGCCGTTAACATTGCTTTGACTGCCTCGAAATGCGTTTTTGACTCTTCACTTAAGTAATCCAAAATAGATGGTGCATTCTTCACGATTTCTTTATCATTTTTATCTTTACTATCTAAGACACGTAAAGGATTTTTGTGCAAACGTGTTTGGGAATCTGAACTCAACTCTTCGAAATGAGGTTCTAAATAAGCAATAAGAGCTTCTCTGTAAGCTAAACGACTCTGTGCATCTCCTAATGAATTGATAACTAATGTTAATTTTTCTAATCCAAGTTCTTCAAATAAGGCCATTGCAAGTGCCATTGACTCTACATCAGTTGCTGAATTTGTACTACCGAAAACTTCCACACCTAATTGATGGAATTGTCTCATTCTGCCGCCTTGAGGACGTTCATAGCGGAACATTGGGCCTTTGTAATAAACTTTATAGGGTTTATTGTGTTCTGGACCAAATAATTTATTTTCAACAAACGCACGGACAACTGGTGCAGTCCCTTCTGGACGAAGCGACATATGACGTTCGCCTTTATCATAAAAATCATACATTTCTTTTGAAACGATATCACTTGTTTCGCCTACTCCACGAGAAAATAAATCGTAACTCTCAAAAATTGGTGTTCTTATTTCTCCAAATTGATAGTCAGCCAATACCATATTTAAAATTTCTTCAACATATTGCCATTTTCTTGAATCTTCTGGTAATAAATCAGCGGTTCCTTTTGGTTTTTGAATTGCCATACCTTAACACTCCTTATTTTATACAATTATCATTTATAAAAAAACACAAAAAAATCCTTATTCTGAATAGAATAAGGACGAATGATTGCTCACTATACGCGGTACCACCTTTATTTGAAAGCCTAAGCTTTCCTCAACGATTAACGCTCGTAACGTAACAGCTTTTCACTGCTAACCCTCAAGAATGTCTTTCAGTTAACTCTACGGGAATTTCTTTCAGCCTAAGGAAATTCTCTCTATTCACACGTCAGAACTACTTACTTTTTCTGTCATTGGGTACTTATATATTAAAGTAAGGTTACAAGAAAGACTAGCTAATGTCAAGACTAGAAAGCTAAATGGGTTTCATTTTGCTCTATTAATAAAAAAATACAAAGGAATATTAGGATTTAATTGCATATTAAAGCGCATCATTGCTATAATTGGAAAGTACATAGAATCTATAGTTGGTTGCGTTACCGCCATTAAGAAAGTAGTGAAACTATCAGTGGAAAATAAATTAATATTAAAAAAGCAAAAAAAGTTTGTCACATTGTTCATCATTGCATTGTTTATCGGATTAACTGCTTTCGCTACCGTTGTTCTGGCTAATCAAGGAACCATCAAAGTGGATGCAAGTGTTGTCAATGTCCGAACGGGACCAGGACTATCTTACGACATTATGACACAAGTTACTGGTGGAGAAAAAGTAACCATGTTAACCGAGGAAAACGAATGGTATAAAGTACGTTTAAGCAACGATCAAATCGGCTGGATCGCCAGCTGGCTTATTGAAAATACCGAAGTGAGTGCTGCAACCAATAAAATTGGTGTTGTGACTGGAGAAGAAGTAAACATTCGGAGTGAAAGCAATGCTGATTCGGATATTCTTGGAAAAGTTACAAAAGGAACGGAATTAACTGTGCTGTTTCAACAAGAAGGTTGGACTCAAGTTCAATACTATGGCCAAGTTGCTTGGATTAGTTCAGAATTAATTAAAATGACTGAGTCTGCAACAGAAACAACGACAGTTGCTGTTGCAGAAGAAGAAGATTCCGCACCTATCCAAACGGTTACGACGCGTAGTTCAGGCACAAATATCAGAAACAGCCCTTCAATAGAAAGTGGTGTTGTGACAACTGCTGAAAAAGGGGAAAGCTTCACTTACCTCTCTACGGAAGGCGATTGGTATCAAGTGAAATTACCAGATGGTCAAAAAGGCTATGTAGCCAATTGGGTCGTTGATTTATCTGCAGATCAAACACCAGCTCCTACAGCAAGTGTTACTTCACTAGCTGAAGCTACTATTGTTATCGATGCAGGACACGGTGGGAACGATCCTGGTGCCTTAGCGAATACCTTTTATGAAAAAGAAGTAACGTTAGATACCGCTAAACTTGTTGCTAATCGTTTACGCGATGCTGGAGCAAATGTAATTTTAACTCGATCAGATGATACATTTGTGAGCTTAGATGAACGAGCTGTTATCAGTAACAAATCTAATGCAGACGTCTTTATCAGTTTACACTATGATTCAACTGAACATGCTAATGAGATAAGCGGAACGACAACGTATTACTACCATGATAAAGATATGCCTTTAGCTGAAATCGTTAGTGGGAATTTCCAAGAAAAAGGGCTATTGCCTAACAATGATGTTCGTTTTGGCGATTTCTATGTCACTAGAGAAAATACTCAACCAGCGCTTTTAATTGAGTTGGGTTATCTAAATAATGATGTGGATCAACTCACGGTTAATACCTCAAACTATCAAACAACCGTTGCCGAAATCATTTATCAATCATTAAATCAATATTTTATCCCATAAAAAAGAAGAGCTGATAAGTAGAGCACGTGCTCTACTTATCAGCTCTTTTTCATCTGGAATTTCAGTGTTGTTTACTATCGATAATAATTGTAACCGGACCATCATTTAAAAGAGACACTTTCATATCTGCGCCAAATCCACCCGTTTGAACGGTTAATCCTGTTTCTCTTAAACCAGTATTAAGAGCTTCGTATAATGGAATAGCTGTTTCCGGTTTTGCAGCTTTAATAAAGCTCGGGCGGTTTCCTTTTTTCGTCTCCGCGTATAGTGTAAATTGGGATATAGAGAGGATTTCACCACCCACATCTTCTATGCTTAAATTCATTTTTCCTTCGCTGTCTTCAAAAATCCTCATTTTACTGATTTTGCGCACAAGATAATCAACATCTTCCTGTTGATCTTGCTCTTCAATGCCCACTAATAAGACTAATCCATGAGAAATTTCGCCCACAATGGCCCCTTCAATGGTCACACTTGCTTCTTTTGTTCTTTGAATAACAATTTTCATGTTTACCTATCCCCTTATGCTTTTATTAAAAATTCAACTTAAACTAAAAAAGCAGAAATTTGCCCTAAAGGACAGGGCGTTTTCTGCTTTTTTACTGTTACGGATTAAGAAGTCATCCTTCTCACACTGTATACTTCAGGAATAGATTTTATTTTTTCAACTATTTTATCTAGCTGATGAATATTTTGAATACCCACTGTTAAGGTGATTGTGGCCATTTTATTATTATCTACTTTTCCATTTACATTATTTAAGTTTTTCGTCATGCTGTTTACAATTTGTAAGACTTCATTCAATAGGCCTGAACGATTATAGCCAATAATTTGTAATTCAGCATTGTAATCTTGACTTTTAGAAGTAGTATCTTCCCATTCGACTTCTATTAAGCGATTCTCTGCATCTTTTGCAGCAATAACATTAGGACAATTTTTCCGGTGAATCGAAACTCCTCGTCCTTTTGTAATATAGCCAACAATTTCATCGCCTGGCACAGGATTACAACAACGACTAATGCGGATAAGCAAATTGTCAATTCCTTGAATGACAATTCCGCCTTCGTGTTTTATTTTAATTTTTTCTGGTTCTTTTTTAGTTTTCAATTCAATAGATGTAACTTCTTGAATTTTCTTTTCATTGTCTCGATCTCTACGCTCTTTTTCAGTTAAGCGGTTCGCAACAACCAGAGCTGTTAACTCGCCATACCCTATAGCAGCATATAAATCGTCTTCTGTTGTAAAATTGAAGCGTTCTAAAAGCATTTTGATATTGTTTTTCGTTAAGAAATTTTTCGGTTGGAATTGCATGTCATTCAATTGCTTTTCAAGCATATCGCGGCCTTTTAAGACATTGACTTCACGATCTTGCAATTTAAAGAAACGCTTGATTTTATTTTTAGCTTTACTCGTTGAGACTAAATTAATCCAATCGCGACTTGGTCCGTATGAATTTGGAGACGTTAAGATTTCAATGATATCTCCCGTTTTCAACTTATAATTTAAAGGAACAATTTTTCCATTTACTTTAGCACCAATTGTCTTATTGCCTATCTCTGTATGAATATTAAAAGCAAAATCTAACGGGCCTGCTCCAGAAGGTAGTTCACTAACATCTCCTTTAGGTGTAAAGACGTAAACTTTATCTTTAAAAATATCTTCTTTTACGCTTGCCATAAAGTCGCTGGCATCTTTTGAATCATCTTGCAACTCAATAATATCTCTAAACCACGATATTCTATTTCCTTCAGAATCATCTTCGACTTTTTTAGTAATGCCTTCTTTGTATGCCCAGTGAGCCGCAACACCATACTCAGCTACTGCATGCATTTCTTTTGTTCGGATCTGAACTTCGATAGGCTTACCATATTGGCCAATAACTGTCGTATGAATAGATTGATACATATTTGATTTCGGCATAGCAATGTAATCTTTAAATCTACCAGGCATCGGTTTCCAACGAGTATGAATCGCTCCTAATACGGCATAACAGTCTTTAATTGAATCAACAATAACACGAATTGCTAATAAATCGTAAATTTGATCAAATTGTTTTTTCTGATCGCGCATTTTGCGGTAAATGGAGTAGATGTGTTTCGGTCTACCAGTGATATCGGCTGTTATATTTAACTCTTCAACGGACTCTTGAATTTTTGAAATAGAATCAGAGATATAAGCTTCTCTTTCTTCTCTTTTAGAATTCATTAAATGAACAATTCGGTAGTACTGTTGAGGATTTAAATAGCGCAACGAAGTATCTTCTAATTCCCATTTAATTAAATTAATCCCTAAGCGATGAGCTAACGGAGCGTAAATTTCAAGTGTTTCATTAGCGATACGTCTTTGTTTTTCTGGTCTATGAAATTTTAAGGTCCGTAAATTATGCAAACGGTCAGCTAATTTAACCATAATTACTCTTAAATCTTTTGCCATCGCTAACAACATTTTACGATGATTTTCTGCTTGTTGTTCTTCATGAGATTTAAATTTAATTTTTCCTAACTTGGTAACACCATCTACTAGCATAGCAACTTCTGGCGAAAACTCTCTTGAAATATCTTCAAAAGTATACTCAGTATCTTCTACAACATCATGAAGAAATCCAGTTGCTACAGTTACAGGATCCATTTTCAATTCAGCTAAAATACCCGCAACTTGTATGGGGTGGATAATGTAAGGCTCTCCTGATTTTCTAAATTGATCTTTATGAGCATTTGTAGCAAAATCACAAGCCTTTTTGACAAAAGCCACATGACTGCTATTCATGTAAGTAACGGTTAGCGCAATTACTTCTTGTGCAGTGTAATCTTTATTTTTGGGCATCTTGTCACCTTCTTTTCATTTATCACTAATTTAAGCCTCATTATTCTTTCTTATTTCAACTCGATTAGTATAAAAATAAGCACTCCAAATGGGTGCTTTAAATACTGATTCACCCTATATTATACTCATATTAATGATTAATTTCAATATAAACTCAAAAATCAAAAAATTATGAAAAAAAGAATGCAAGTCACATCAGACTCGCATTCTTTCTACTTTATTTATTCAGTTATTTCATATACGAGTTAGAACCCAATTAACCTTTTACGATTGCTACTCCATTTGAAGAACCTAAGCGAGTTGCTCCTGCTTCAATAAATTGGTGAGCATCTTCAGTCGTACGAACTCCGCCACTAGCTTTAACGCCCATGTCAGGTCCAACAGTAGCACGCATCAATTTGATATCTTCAAGAGTTGCTCCGCCAGTTGAAAAACCAGTAGATGTTTTTACAAAGTCAGCTCCTGCTTTTTTAGCCAATTCACAGGCTCTTACTTTTTCTTCGTCTGTTAATAATGATGTTTCAATAATAACTTTAGATAACGCTTTTCCTTTTGAAACAGCTACAACACTTTCAATATCACTTTGTACTAAAGCGTCGTTTCCGCCTTTAAGCGCACCAATGTTGATAACCATGTCTACTTCAGTAGCACCATTTTTAATCGCATTTTCTGCTTCAAAAGCTTTAACTTCAGCTGTATTAGCTCCTAAAGGAAAACCAATAACGGTACATACAGCTACTTCTGTACCTGCTAATAATTCTGCTGCTTTTTTTACCCAAGTTGGGTTTACACATACAGACATAAAGTTATATTCTGCTGCTTCTTCGCAAAGTGTGATGATTTGTGCTTCCGTTGCTTCTGGTTTTAATAATGTGTGATCAATTGTTTTATTTAATTCTACTGTCATATTATATCCCTCTTTCTTATAGTGATGATAGCATTTTCATTATACCTGACTTTTCAGTCTGGGACAAAAAAGAAATTTCTCATTTATGCATTAACTCAAAATGATACGACGTCGCTGCTAATGCATACAATGGAGCAGTTTCTGTTCTTAAGATTCTAGGACCTAATGCACAAGGCAAAAATCCACTCTCAATAAAGGCATTAACTTCTTCTTTAGACAGACCACCTTCTGGACCAAAAACAATTAATAGTTTCCCTCCAGCAGGCAACAGTTTCAACCCTTTAACAAAATTTTGGTCTTCTCCTGCTTTAGCACTTTCTTCATAAGCAACTAAGCACACATCAAATTGATTTTTCATTTCAACAAGTTGCTTCACTGAAGAAAGTGGTTGAACGGTCGGTATTTTTGTGCGATGCGATTGTTCAGCTGCTTCTTGAGCAATTTTTTGTAATCGCTCGGTTTTCTTAGCCGCTTTTTTCGCATCCCATTTTGTGATGGAAAAAGAACCTGCAAATGGAATAAACGCATGCGCACCTAATTCAGTTCCTTTTTGGATGATCAAATCCAACTTATCTCCTTTAGGTAATCCACTTGCAATCGTTACTTCAATCGGTAATTCTTGTTGCCTAAGATCATCTTCTACCCAATGTAATAAAACCTCTTGATCTTCAATTGCATTTATTTCAGCAATAAAAGCTTTTTGATCTTTGGTTACAAGGTAGACACGATGACCAACTTTCATCCGCATCACTTTTACCATGTGATGAAAACTATCTCCATCAATTGAAATGGTTTGATTTTGATAGTCTGTTAAGTCATCTTTTAGAAAATAACGTTGCATCTATTCATCCTCCGCTAAAGGTTTTTGAGCGACAATACTGCACCAATCTTTCATTTGTTGCACTTGAATAATTGTAAAACCTTGTTTCTTTTGATCTGAAAGAATCAGTTCTTTTTTATCTTCAATAATCCCTGACGTTAAAAATAGCCCGCCTGGTTTCAATGCTTCATAAGCTTCTGGTATAAGAGGAACAATAATCTCAGCTAAAATATTTGCTACAACGATATCAGCTTCAATCGTTACGCCTTTCAACAAATCATTGGCTTTAACAACTACATCTTTCGCATAGTCATTTAAATCGATATTTTCCACAGCTGCTTTGACTGCAACATCATCTAAGTCATACGCGTGGACATGTTTAGCGCCTAAAGCTTTACTTGCAATGCTCAATACTCCTGAACCTGTCCCCACATCTAAAATCGTTTCATTTCCACGAATATAGGTTTCTAGAGCTTGTAAGGAAAGAATCGTCGTTGGATGCGTACCTGTACCAAATGCTAAACCTGGATCTAAGCGAATCACACGCTCATCCGCATGTTGCACTTCGTAATCTTCCCAACTTGGGACAACGGTTAAAAAGCGGGTCACTTGCAATGGACGGTAATATTTTTTCCAAGCGGTTGCCCAGTTCTCTTCCGTTACTTCTTCAATTTTCAATCTATTTGGGGCAATCGTTAAACCAAAACTCTCTAAAGCTTTGATTCTTTGTTGAATGCTAGGAACCAATTCAGGTAAAAAAAGCGTGTCTGAAAAATAAGCTTTGATAATAACGCCTTCTTTAGAAAAGTCGGCTTCATCTAAGGCCCAGATTTCACCAAAACCATCATCCGGTGTATTTAAAAAATCTTGTCTATCTTCAATCGCAACTCCTTGCGAGCCAGATTCAATCAGAATATTTGAAACAGCATCTACCGCTTCATTTGAGGTTTGTATTTGTAATTCAGTCCACTTCATTTTATCGCTTTGCCTCCAATTAACAATTTTCTTCGGTTAATTTAATATTTTGGATAAAGTAGTTTCTCTTCACTATATCGATTGATATCTTTCAACGTTTTAATTGTTCCGTCAAAATTCAGATCATTCCAGTTTAATTCAAATTCTTCAATTGCTGGATCAGTAGCAAAATCTAACAAATCAGATTGGCCTTCTGTTACAACGATGCGCAAGGTTTTAAGTATGGCATCAATATACCCTTTTTCGACACCCATTTTAAAATCAAACGGAAACGCTTTTAAATAATTATCCATTTGGATCTTTGATTTCTTAGGGTCAAAGAAACAGATTGCGTCTTCAAACTGAATGATTTCATTTTGTGTAGCTGTTCCTTCAATATCTTCAATAATAATATTATTTTCTTTCTGTTCTGCAAAAATTGAAAAATATACCTCAATAACATGCTGTTTTTTATTCCATTCTAATTTCCAATCAAATTCAAAATCACTTTCTTCTAACGCTTCACCTAAATAATCTACTAGTGTTTCTTGTGCCATTCTTTTTCGCCTCCATTAATTTGTTGGTTCATCCCAGCCGAAATCTGCTTCAATTTTACCTTTTTTTCTTGACACATATGGATTTCCTGCAACAGTATACCGAAGCGGCGCATCCGTCCATTTCCCTTTATTTGGAATGCCAATTCTAGGCGATACTTCAATTTTCTTAGGGCTTTTTCTTGTGTCGACATCAATTCTTAAAGGAGGATCCCAGGCAAGTGTGCCGTCATCCAACTTAGTGATGTTCATTGCCTTTGTTAATTTACCAGGGCCATCGGTTACTACAAAACCAGCTTTCCCTCTCCGTTCAGCCATTAAATCCATACCTGTATAAGGTTCAATAGCTCGAATTAAAATTGCTTCTGGTTTTCCTTCTTCTTGAACAACGACATTCAACATTAGATGAGTGTGCATACTATAGATGTAAATCGTTCCTGATTCTTTGTACATAGATGCTAAACGAGGCGTCTTCTTTAACCCATAACTATGAGCCGCTCCATCTATTTCGCCTAAATAAGCTTCCGTCTCAACGATCCAACCCGATGTCACCCCTTCATCAGTTTCTTTGATGACTAAACACCCCAATAAGTCTTGAGCGATTTCTTCCGTTGTTTTAGTGTGATCTGTCCAAAAATCCAATTTTATTCCTCTTTCTTGTTTTGTTCATTTTTAGTGATTGTTTCTTCAAGTTCTAGTATACAATAAAATAACACTTAGATAAAAAGAAAGTCATTTTTAAGATTGATAATTAAATAAATCACTTTGAAATTTTCATTGTGTTTAATTTATAAATTTCTCAAACTATTATTTTTCGCCGACTTGAATATTAGTAACCTTTAATGAATGTTACTTCCCCTTCATCAGATGTTGGTGGTTGGAAATTTTCGTAATATTGAGCTGCAGTTTGTTTGTCTAACATAATATCATTAGGATTCTTTCCTTTTCGGTCGGAAATTCTTTGCAAAGTAATTTCTTTAGGGGTAACGATTACAATGATCTCTGGTTTTATTCCGAATGGAACCAGCATATTTCTATATTCATCACGCATTTCACGTGACCAAAAGGAATAATCTAGAACAACATTTTCATTTTTTGTAATTAGTGCTTTTAACTTTAGATCAAGAACCGTTTTGATTTCATCGTAAACATCAGGTGGCAGTGGGTGAACTGTGAGTCCTCTATTAAATGACTCTACATCATAAGATAAACGAACGAATCCTTGTTGTTTTAACATCTGAGCATAAGTCGACTTTCCTGATCCTGCTGTTCCACACATGAAAATAACTCTGCTTGTTGAATAATATGGCTCTTTCATCTGAAATACCTCCATAGTTTATAGTTCCCTTCAAGGATCGTTCATCTGTCCGATTATTAAATTTTTAATACTTAAACTTAATCTCGGATTAACGAAATTCATCTTGGTGCTTTTCGAAAAAATTATAATAGGTTTGAATATTTTCTAACTGTGACCGTTTTTTCATGCCTGCTAATTCTGAGTCTAAGTCATAAAAATTTTAACTTTTCAGAAATGATATTTAATACTGTAGTTTTCCCATAATTATTTCTCCCATAAAGAATCGTAATGGAATCAAAATTAATTCTTTCTAAACTGTGTTTGACCAAAGTTTGAAAGGGATAAAAAAAATCATAGATTGTTTGTTTGATTTTGAGGAAAAAGTCAACTTTTGTTTCTATATTAGGAAATGAAATTGAACTTAAATAGTTCATAATAATTTCCTTTCTAGAACATCTTCAATTTAATTATCATTATGAAGGAAGATTATTATGAAGTAAACTAAGTATCCTTTTTGTTGTTCTTATTTAGATCATGTACAACAATAGTGCTTTTCATTTGATGCTGCATTAATTTTTTATTTTTTTAGATACACAACCTAATATTTACGACAGTTAAAAAGGTCCTCTCCAACAATTGGAAAGCACCTTTTATAACAATTGTTTAGTTCATTTCAAACGCACCCGTGTAAAGTTGGTAGTATTCCCCTTTTTGAGTAATCAATTCATCATGAGATCCTCTTTCAATGATACGTCCTTGTTTCATTACCATGATGGCATCTGAATTGCGAACCGTTGAAAGTCGATGAGCAATAACAAATACCGTTCTCCCTTTCATCAGCGCATCCATCCCACTTTGGACAACCGATTCTGTCCGTGTATCAATACTTGAAGTAGCTTCGTCAAGAATCAAGACTGGCGGATTCGCTACGGCTGCTCTAGCAATTGCAAGTAATTGTCTTTGTCCCTGAGAAAGTGAACCGCCATCGCCCGTTAATTCAGTATTGTAACCATGTGGCAATTGTCTGATAAAGAAGTCGGCATTTACTAATTTTGCAGCTGCTTCCACTTCTTCATCACTAGCATCTAAACGTCCGTAACGAATATTGTCTTTTATCGTTCCGGTGAACAAATGCGTATCTTGTAGTACAATGCCTAATGATCTTCTCAAATCATCTTTCTTGATTTTCTTGACATCAATCCCATCATAAGTGATGGCTCCTTCTTGAATATCATAAAAGCGATTAATTAGATTGGTGATCGTTGTTTTCCCAGCACCAGTTGCGCCAACAAAAGCAATTTTTTGACCTGGTTTTGCAAATAAATTAATGTTGTGAAGAATCGTTTTATTGGTATTGTATCCAAATGTAACATCTTTAAAACGCACATCACCCGTCAATTCTTTATAGATAGCTTCCTGAGCAGCTGTTGTTTGTTTCCAAGCCCAACTACCTGTACGTTGACTAGCTTCCTCGATTGTTCCGTCAGCTTGTTTAGTGACATTGACTAATTCAATTGTTCCTTCATCTTCTTCAGGTTTTTCATCTAACAAATTAAAAATACGTTCTGCACCCGCTAAAGACAAAATAACTGCATTAAACTGTTGCGAAATTTGAGCTACTGGCATGGTAATACTTTTTGTAAACTGAACAAAAGATGCAACACTCCCTACTGTTAACGCTGTAAGTCCCGTAATCGAGAGAATAGCTCCGATCACTGCGGTCAATAAATACATAAAATTTCCAATATTTGCCATAATTGGCATTAAAATATTTGCATACGTATTTGCTTTCGTCGCATTTTCTCTTAGTTCCTCATTTAATTCACTAAAATCAGCAATTGCCTCTTCTTCATGATTAAATACTTTCACGACTTTTTGGCCCTCAATCATTTCTTCCACGTACCCATTTAACGTTCCCAATGCTTTTTGTTGGATTGAGAAGTAAAGACCACTCTTGCTCCCAATTGTGCGAATCACAGCAACCATGATACCTACCATACATAAAACAAATAACGTCATTGGTATATTAATGATAAGCATCGCAATAATAATCGATAAAATCATAATCAGCGAAGAAAAAATCTGTGGAATGGATTGGCTAATCATTTGTCTTAACGTATCCGTATCATTCGTATAATGACTCATAATATCACCCGTTGCATTGCTATCAAAGTAACGAATCGGCAAAGACTCCATATGTGTAAACATTTC
Organism: Carnobacterium jeotgali MS3; assembly: GCF_000745125.1. GTDB lineage: Bacteria > Bacillota > Bacilli > Lactobacillales > Carnobacteriaceae > Carnobacterium_B > Carnobacterium_B jeotgali. The sequence goes on along the minus strand of NZ_JQNF01000005.1, from coordinate 573,820 downwards.
ATCACGAATATCTTTTAAGATGCCTTGAGACACTGTGACCATTGTACGGTTAAAGATGTAAGTGAATATAGCACCGGTTAAATACAATAGTGCCATCCAACCAATAATACGCGCTAGATTCGAAAAATCAGGCGTTTCTTGAGTCAGTAAAGGTGCAATGTAATCATCGATCAATGTCTTTGTAAAACTAATTCCAATCGCATTGGTTGCAGCACTAATGATGATACTGACCACTACGATGATGATGCGTAATTTGTATTGTTTCGTTGCATAAGAAAGAATACGTTTGAATATTTTTAACGGACTAACAGCTGGTCGCGTAATCGGTTTATTCTTCAACTATCGTCCCTCCTTTTATTTGAGAATCGTATACTTCTTTATAAATTTTATTATTTTTCAACAATTCGTCATGTGTCCCAATCCCATCGATCTTACCTTCTTCTAATACGATGATGCGGTCAGAATCTTGGATAGATGAAATGCGTTGCGACACAATGATTTTTGTTGTATTTGGAATTTCTTCTATGAATGCTTTTCGAATATAAGCATCTGTTTTTGTATCCACTGCACTTGTTGAATCATCTAAAATCAAGATTTTAGGCTGCTTTAATAACGCACGTGCAATCGTTAACCGTTGTTTTTGTCCACCTGATACATTTGAACCGCCTTGGTCAAGGACCGTTTCATAGTTATCCGGAAATCCTTGAACAAACTCATCTGCTTGGGCTAATTTAGCCACACGCTGAATTTCTTCTTTGGAAGCTTCTTTATTTCCCCATTTTAAGTTGTCGCTAATCGTTCCAGAAAACAACGTGTTTTTTTGCAATACCATTGCGATTTGATCACGCAAGGTCACTAAATCATAGTCTTTTACATTATGACCTGAAACATATACTTCTCCTTCAGTTGCATCGTAAAGTCTTGGAATTAATTGAATCAGTGAGCTTTTCCCACTCCCAGTTCCGCCAATAATCCCAATTGTTTCGCCAGATTTGATTGTAAAGTTGATTTGACTTAAATCAGCTTCCTCAGACAACTCATTGTATTTAAATTGAACATTTCTAAATTCAATCTCCCCATTCTCAATGGTCATTAGCGGGTTTTCTGGATTAGACAATGAGGCTTTTTCATTTAAGACTTCAGTAACACGCTCTACTGAAGCTTCAGAAATAACAATCATGACAAAAATCATTGATATCATCATGATGCTGCTTAAAATTTGCATCATATACGTAATAAAACTCGTTAATTCCCCCGTGCTCATTGTTCCGCCGACAACATATTTTGCTCCAAACCAATAAACGAGCAGTAAACAAGAATAAATTGCAATCTGCATAACCGGAGCATTAAGGGCCGTAATTTTTTCAGCTTTCGTAAATAGGTTTTTGATATCTGCAGAAGCTACTTTAAATTTTTCGATTTCTTTTTCTTCACGCACAAATGATTTTACAACCCGTACACCGTTAATATCTTCTTGCACAGTTTGATTTAATCGATCGTATTTTTTGAAAACTTTTATAAAATAAGGATGTACACGATAGATTAAGCCGATTAAAATAAATGCGACTATCGGAACAATAATTAAAATAGTTAACGACAATTTCAAATTCGTATAAGCTGCCATTGCAAACGCAAAGGCAATCATGAAAGGTGCTCGAATAATCGTTTTTAAAACCATTTGAAAAGCCATTTGAATATTTGTAATATCTGTTGTCAGTCTGGTAATTAGGCTTGATGAAGAATATTTATCAATATTATCAAATGCAAATGTTTGAATATTTTCGTAGATGTCTTGACGAAGATTTGTTGAAAGTCCTACTGCAGCATCGGAAGAAAATTTCCCGCCCAGTACTCCAAACAACATAGAAAAACAAGCCAACACAAACATTAGTGAACCTATTTTCAAAACATAGCTAAGATCGCCTGCTATCAACCCTTTATCAATAATTTTTGCCATGAGAAAGGGGATGAATATCTCAACAGCAACTTCTAATGCCATAAAAAGCATCGTTAAATAGGCTGGTTTCTTATATTGTCGCAAAGATTGCATTAATTTTTTATACATTATTCTTATCCTCTCCTTTTAATCGAGCAAGTATGCCTGCTCCATTAAATCATGAATCCGGTAAATTGTTTTTATTGTTAAACGCATCTCTTCTTCAGGAATAGCTTTTAAAACCTGACTATTTTCTTGATGAAAATCATGAAAAACTGTTTGATATAATGCTAACCCTTTTTTGGTTAACTGAATATTTACTACTCGCTTATCGTTTAGGTTTGATTCTTTTTTTATATAATTTAAATCTTCTAGCGTTGCGATGTTTTTTGTAACACTAGGTAACGTTACACCAATAGACTCAGCAATGTCACTGACACGTACCTCAGTTAACTCCTTTGATAAGTTATACAATGTTTTGATAATATAAACGTGTCTTTTTTGTAATTCAGGAGGTGGTTCAGGTAAGAACCGTAACGTTTGTTTGGCGCTAAAACAGGCATCAATATATTTTTCAGATAGATGACTATCCATGGCTTTTTCTCCTTTCAAATTAAGTTACTTAACATAGTTACTATAGGTAACTATGTTAGCAAAAAAAAGAATAAATAGATAGTTAAATCTACTTATTCTTTCAAAGTAATTTTATTTAGTCTTTATTTTCTTTTACCTAAGCTTGTTAAAAATTTAACTGTCTCTGGATCGTAATGAGAGAAAAACAAACTTTCTTTTTGGTTTAATCCTAGAATCGTTGCCATTTCTTCATCCGTCAATGAAAAGTTAAAGACATCAAAATTTTGAATCATACGCTCTTTTGTGACTGTTTTAGGAATGACCACAATATTCCGTTGAATCAAATACCGTAAAGCAACTTGCGCTACAGATTTGCCATAGTTCTCACCGATTTTTTTCAATGTTTCATTGTTAAAGAAATCATTTCTCCCTTCAGCGAATGGTCCCCATGATTCAATTTGAGTATTGTATTCTTCCATAATACTTTGAGCTTCTACTTGTTGGTTAAATACATGCGTTTCAACTTGGTTCACCATAGGTTTGATTTCGCTGAACTCAGCAATATCAATAAAACGGTCCGGATAAAAATTACTAACCCCAATGGCTTTTATTTTTCCTGCTCTATAATATTCCTCCATCGCACGATAAGTTCCATAGTAATCATTAAACGGTTGGTGGATCAAAACCAAATCCAAATAATCAGTTTGCAATTTTTCCATAGACTCTTCGATGGAAGCTTTTGCTTTTTCATATCCTGCATTTGAGATCCAAACTTTTGTTGTGATAAAAAAGTCTTCACGAGGAATTCCGCTCTTCTTCACAGCATTTCCAACAGCAGATTCATTCCCGTAGGCTTGTGCGGTATCAATTGAACGATACCCTACCTCAATGGCTTCACTTACAACACGTTCACATTCTTCAAGATCATTTACTTGATACACTCCATAACCTAAAATTGGCATTTTTATGCCATTTGCTAACGTAACTAATTCCATTTAATTGGCCTCCATGTTTTTATTTTACTTATTTCTCTATGAAAAACCAACAATGCGATGTGGAATATAGGGTTCTTCTAAAAATTGAACATCTTCTTGAGTAAGTTTAAAATCTACCGCAGCAACAGCTGTTTCTACATGTTCGAGTTTAGTTGCTCCAATGATCGGTGCAGCTACCCCCTCTTTTTGCAAGAGCCATGCAAGTGCTACATGCACTCTACTGACTTCATAACGTTCCGCTAGTTGTGCAACTCTTTCAATAATTTCAAGATCCTGATCAGCTGTTTTGTCATATTTAAGACGCGCTATCTTATCCGTGTCTGTACGTTTTGTCTGAATCGATAAATCTCGTGTCAAGCGACCTGAAGCTAAAGGACTATAGGGCGTCAGAGAAATTTTTTCTGATAAGCAATAAGGAATCATCTCGCGTTCTTCTTCACGGTAGATTAAATTCAAATGATCTTGCATAGATATAAATTTAGTCCACCCATTCCGTTCTGCTATATTTTGTGCTTTTTGAAATTGCCAAGCATACATTGAAGAAGCACCAATATATCTTGCTTTACCAGATTTCACGATATCATGCAGTACTTCCATCGTTTCCTCTATGGGCGTATCATAATCCCAGCGATGAGTAATATATAAATCAACATAATCGGTTTGCAATCGTTCTAAACTTTGGTCAATTTGAGAAAGAACAGCTTTTCTTGATAGACCTCCACCGTTTGGACCATCAAACATATGACCATGGACTTTTGTTGCTAATACGATCTCATCTCGATTAGCATACTCTTTTAATGCTTTTCCTAAAATTTCTTCACTTTTCCCAATTGAGTAAATATTCGCAGTATCAAAAAAATTGATACCCAGTTCCAATGCTCGTTTAATAATCGGGAGACTTTCATTTTCATTTAATACCCATTTGTGAATCCATTTTTCTGGATCTCCAAAACTCATTGCTCCTAGACAAATCCTTGAAACATCCATTCCTGTATTTCCTAGTTTAGTATATTCCATCTATTCACCCCTTAACTAATAATGAAGCTATCTCATAAGGTTCATTTTACTAAATGATGCTTGTTCTTACTACTCAAAAGCCTTTTCAATAAAAGTTACCTTATTAGTGACCAGGATACACCTTGAAGTGAACTTTAAGTCAAGTAAAAACAACTTTTTTTTAATGAAGAAAATTCAATATTCCTTGGACTATGTTAATCATAAAAGTAAAATAACTGAGTCGTCGATTGCTCAATTAAATTGAGTTCAGTTCCCACTTTTGCCCAATGTAGTTACTTTTTTAAAAACAGAATAAGACTCCCCTATGTTAGTGGACTTTGCATTAGGATAATCTGATTCCATATACCAGTGTCTATAATCTTATTGATTGATGATGACATTATTTTTTATGAGCCTAGTTTTTTTATTCTGTATGCTAGCTAAAATACTCATAGCTTTTTGATAATCTACGTTAGGGCTTCCATCTAAATTATTATCTGTGATCTCAAACCCTAGTTTTTGATACAAGTGAATTGCTGCATAACTCCACGTTTGAGTGTGCAGATAAATAGGTGAATTTTTTTCAAGTTCTTGCAATAGTTTAAGAGTTCGATTTACCATTGCTTTTGCGAGTCCTTTTCCTTGATAACCTGGTTTTACAGCTACCCAATGAACTAATGGGTAACGCACACCATTCGGTGATTCCTTCCACCAAGCTGAGCATGTGCCAACCTTTTCTCCTGAAGAATCTACGACAAATAACAATCGCGTTCTCAGATCTTTAGAGTATGGCGCAAATTTTTCCTCGAAGTAATTCAATGCTAGTCCCTCATTCTCAAATTCCGAAACAGCCGTTTCAATGGCTGCCCATACTACTTCATCGCCCTCTTGATAACTTTTAAAGTAAAAACCTTCAGGTAAAACGGGTTCATTAACTGGAAGATTTTTTGAACGATACATCCAAATTTCCGCATATGGAATTGTTTTATCTAACAAAAAAGCACCATCTTTCTTTTATTGTTGAAAATAATTAACGATTTTTAGAACATTATACTTAAGACCTACTCTTTCAATCTTTTATTCATGCCACAACAAATGACTCGAATAATAAAATTTTAAATATACTTAATTTTATTATAATACTAGCACTATTTATAAGAAAGTGTTTTAAATACGTTTATATAACTCATGAACTAGTTAGTACAGAAGACTCAATATTTGAGTTTCATTTTTAAACCTCTTATTTTCTTTTGGATAGAACTATTTTTTATGTGTGTTCGCTTTACAAAAAGAACAAACGTTCGTATAATGGAATGAAAGGAGGGGTTCTTATGTCATTCAATTATGCTAAAGAAAGAAGCGATGATATTTTTTGTATTGACGTTAAATCTTTTTATGCGTCTGTGGAATGTGTTGAACGTGGCTTACATCCTCTAAAAGCTCTATTAGTTGTTATGAGTAACGCAGATAAACCCGGTGGCATCGTGTTAGCTGCTTCGCCAATGGCTAAAAAAGTATTAGGTATTCGAAACGTTACTAGGAAATGGGAAATCCCTTATCACCCGGATTTGGTTATCGTACCACCTAGAATGAGCTATTATATTAAAAAGAATACTGAAATCAACGATATTTTTCGTAAATACGTTTCTGATGAAGATCTACATATTTATAGTATCGACGAATCGTTTATTTCTGTCCGAGGAAGTCTAAAACTGTTCAAAAAGAAAAGTGCTTATGAACTGGCTAGAATGATTCAATACCATATTTTTAAGAAGACCGGTCTATACGTAACGATTGGCATTGGCGACAATATGCTGATGGCTAAACTAGCTTTAGACAATGGGGCCAAATATAATTCAGAATTGATTGCGGAGTGGCGTTACGAGGACGTTACGAAAACAGTTTGGAAAATCGAAAACATGACAGACATGTGGGGCATTGGAAGTCGAACAGAACGACGATTAAATAGTTTAGGCATTAAGACAGTCTATGACTTAGCACACGCAAATTTCTATCAATTGAGAGATTCAATGGGCTTGATTGGTGAACAACTTTATGCTAATGCTTGGGGTATCGACCGTAGCGATATTAGAGACTCCTATCGTCCTTTAGAAAAAAGTTATGGCAACTCTCAAATTCTCAAAAAAGACTATTTTAAAAGACAGGAAATCAAAATTGTTATTCGTGAAATGGCTGAACAAGTTGCTACCCGAATTAGAAAGCATCATTGTCAAACAGGATGTGTCAGTCTTTCTGTTAGTTACTCTAAGTATGAGGAAAAAGATGGTTTTTCGCGCCAATTAAAGATACCAAGTACTTCTAATACAAAAAAATTAGTTGAATACTGCTTTGAAATCTTTAATAAGTATTACGAGGATGACAAATCCGTCCGGCGCATAGGAATTACCTATTCAAAATTATCCTATACGAGTGATATTCAATTGGATCTATTTGAAAATCCGACTGAACAAATTACAAATGAAAAATTAGATTTACTAGTCGATAAAATAAGAGATAAATATGGTTTTCAATCATTAGTACATGCTAGTAGTCTTATGGATGGCGCAACAGCTATTAATCGTAGTTCTCTTGTTGGTGGTCATGCTGGTGGAATGGAGGGCATAAAATGAACTATTTAAATGAGGAATACCATGATCGTGGTATTAAAAAATGGGCAGGATTTTATTTGTCAGAACATACAGCTGCTCAAGAAAATTTAACGGCGGAGATGAAGAAAGTCAATCCACAAAAAAAACAGATGGATTCTGAAGAAATTACGTCAGTAATAAATGAAGCTATCCTAAAGAATAAATCCGTTGCTATACAGATTGAAGCGGTAGACCAAAATGGATATTACAAAGATGATGTCATTGGTCTAGTTATTGGCGGAGATGAATTAGGTATTTATGTAAATGATACAAAAATTGATTTTGATGAGATTCACAACATTCAATTTGTTAGTTTAAAAAAATGGACTAATCTTACTAATGACATTTAATAATAAAATGGAGGGGAACTCATGAATACTGCTATTATTACGGGGAAGATTGATTCAGATATTAAAGTAATCAATACAAAAAACAACACACCTTTCTGTAGATTCACTCTACTTTCGGATGGTCGCAAGTTTAATTGTTTGATTACTGGAAAGAAAGCTTTTGGTTTTATGTATAAGATAAAACTTGGTTCAGAAATTACGATTGAATCAGTCATTAACGATCGCAATCAATTAGTGGTTCAAAAATTCAAACTATTAAGCCCACCTAATTACTTTGGACAGGTATTTGATTATAAAGGTCACCGAATGCCACACAAAAAGGTTATGTTTTAAGGTTTATTCTTATTATTGTTACTATCTAAATAGGTCAACAATTTCAATAAGTTAATCCGCCCATTATTTTTAATACAAGTTTGGTAGTTGCCTAATCAATTTAAGCAATAGATTCATCGATTGTCCTGCATATCAGGTGTAGGGCAATTTTCTATTTTATTGTACGTATTATTATAATGTATTTCCTTTACCTTTCATTACACCAATAAACTGATTTAACATGCCTAGCATACATAAAAAAGACCCCAGAAAGGAGTCTTAAAAATTATTTCACTTTATAAATAACTGTTGTAAGTAAAATATGTGGTTCAGTCAGAACTTGAGTGACTGAAACAATTTCTCCTTCATTTTCACTTACTTCTCCTAACAATACTTCTAAATCATTTTGTACGGTTTCACGACCTTCGAATTCTCCCAAGGGATTACTCGCAACAGTTAAAACTCGATAGTTCACCATTTGTTATCCCTCCTTTCTAATACACATATTATAACAGAAAACGTTTCCAACACTATACAGATAGCTCATAAATTTTTGACTGTTTTATGAACTTCAGTCAAATGCTTAACCTTTTATCTTACATAATTCAATTTCTACTTTATCTGCAAATAACTGAACCAAACTATTTTAATTTTTACTCTTAAACCCTATGTAATTAAAAGTCATCAAAAAAGTCCACGATCTTTTTAACAAAGATACTCAAAGTGGACAAAATTTTGGATAATAAACGCGTTGTTTTAAAGAAGTTGTTTAGCTGATTCAATCGTGATTTCAAGTAATTTATTAATAAAAGAGTATTCTTTTTTCATTTGTTCAAATTCGGCGCCGCAATCTGTGAAACGCGCTTTACCTTCAACTAAAAAACCGGTTCCTTGATAATTATTGAATCCCTCTACTTCACGACTTCCTAATGTTAAAATCACTTTATCATTTTTAGAAACATCATTTTGAGTGCTGGTAAATCCTGCAATGGGGATTAAAATACGTTCATCCTCTGTAATACGAATATATGAATTCCAAGTGCATCTAACATTTGGTTGATCCCCACTTCCCCATGAAGTTATGGATACAACTCCCTCATTTTTACTTACCTCAATAAATTTTTCGCTTAACATATTTTGCCTCCTCTTAATATCTTGCTATAATAGTTCATGGCTGCTTGAAGCGAGCGTACATTATAAATTACACAAACTAGATAAGCAGAAATCCAACATATTGATTGTAGTATATATTCTCTAATATCCAATTGATTTAAATCAATTATTTTCAGCAGTTGAAATGTAAGAAACGGATGCGTAACTAAAATGAAAATAATCATAAAAAATGAATTGTCTGTTGTTTGAGTTTACTTTTGACAGGACCATCTATTGCTAAAGAAAAAAGCTAAACTAAGCAATAAAAGACGTTAATCTTATTTAAGCAATGTCCTCACAAATTAATGAGGTAGTCCCTTTTTCTCCATTACTGCAAAGTAATTATTCTCGCTGTTTGCAAAATTGAATACTCTCCTTGAAGGTATATCCATTATTTCTCCAACTGTAACATTTTGCTTTTCTCTGCATCCTTTGTTGGAGCAATAAATTGTAAATACCCACACACCTGTATCTAACTTTTATTTTTTAGATACACAAAATCCTTTTATAATGCTAAAATAAATTACATAAAACACGTTATATAAATGCAGTGGAATTTATTTTATGGAGGCTATTTAGTGGATAACTTTATTTTATTTATAAACTTTATACTATTCATTGCTATACTAATTTATTTGATTCGATCTTTATTAGCCTTTATCAAGGATAGAAACAATAAATATCAGTGGATCCATCCGCTAAGTTATTCATTTTTTTTCATTTATTTCGCACTTTTAAGTACTGATTCAGATTGGTTATTTTACGCCGGTTGGCTATTAATGGTTTTTTCATTTTTTATCGATCATATCGCTAATAAATATAAAAAAGGGGTAAATGTGTTTAATCCGTCTGATACCTCTAAGAAAAAAGCTATATTATACAAAGTTACTCTATACATATTTCCAGTAGTGATTCTACTTATAATTTCACTTTATTTTATAATTCCTCAAAAATATTAAAAGCAATCAGACTTTTCTGTCTTTATTTTTAAAATGGAGCATTATTTATATACATACTTTAAACAAGTTACCCGCTGACCTAGTGTAATTCTTTTCTATTTATTTTAATAATCAGTTTAGTACGTAAAACAAAAAAATGGAGGAATTAAAATGACTGTAGGAAATAAATCAATGTTGCAGATTAAAAATGGACGAGAAAAAATTGGCGTTAACTTTACTGGTTTAACAGAAATAATACAAAACGAAGAAGGTTTAATCTTTTTCAATAAAAAAGAACCTATTTATTTTGAATTGCTTGAATATGCTTTTGATGGTGCTGTTTACAATACTGTTGTTGAATCAAAACAAAATGGGCTATCCGTTACTAAAGAAAAAAATAAATCTAAAAAAAAAGCTCAATTAAGGAAGATTGTTGGAGGAGCTATTTTAGGAACAATGTTATTTCCAGGTATAGGTACATTAGCAGGTGCATATGTAGGAGGAAAAAATAGAAATAAGAAAAAAGAGAAAAACAATTCAGTTACCGAAGATAGTTATCGGGTTATTAAAACTCAGAAACGAGTAGAAGTTCCTAGCACAGCTATGTTGAAATTAAAAAACATAACCACTTCAGAAAAATTCAGCATCCAAATCGTTTGTGATTCTTCTAAAAATGCTCAATTAATAAACTTTAAAATTAAAAATCCTACACCTACCTCTCTTGTAGATATTTCTAAAAGTAATGTTGAACAAATAAAAGAATACAAAGAGCTTTTAGATTTAGATATCATTAACCAAGAAGAATTCAACAAAAAGAAAGTAGAAATATTAAATCTATGATAAAGCTAAGAATTTAATATTTCTTAGCTTTATCCAAAAAAGAACTGCTATTATAGCAGTTCTTTTTTGGAAATTATTATAAAAATTAACTAGCTCCTACAATCAATATATAGTGACTGCTATGAAGTAGAGTTAAAATTCGTTAGCATCTTCTTAGATTACTTTTTTTGTTATAATAACGCTTTGTAACATAATGTTTCTTTACAAACAAATAAACCTTCCGATAAGAATAATATAAATTTATTCTTATCGGAGGGTTTACATTTACTGCCATTATTTTATTGAGATTAAATCCGTATAAATTTTTTTAGTCTATCATCGATTTTACAATCAATTTTAATTTGGTCAATCTACCAACCTCAAAAAATTTTCTATTGTTTCCACTCCTCTTAACTGAATCCTTTTCAAGTAAATCAAATAAAACGGATGTACTACACTGAAATCACTTAACGGAATCTTTTTTAAGATGCCGTTTTTCAGTTCTTCTTCAACAGCTTTCTGATACACAAAAGTAATACCTAAATTTTTTTCGACCAGTTTTTTTATTGCACCAATACTCCCAATCGTCATAACTTTTGAAAAGCTGTCTAAATGGATTCCTTTGTTTTTTATGGCTGTTTCGAAAATAAGCCGTGATCCAGATCCCTCTTCACGCACCAAAATCGTCGTAGAAAACAAGTCATTAACGCTTTGAGCTTGTTTCCATAAAGAGCATTTTTCGGAACAGACAGCGATAAATGGTTCCTCAGCAATCTTTTGAAATTCAAATACAGATTGATTGAATTCTCCTTCTACAAGTGCAAAATCAATTTTCCCATGTTCCAAAAGTTCAATCAAGTGCTGAGTGTTGTCCGTTACCATCGTAATATCATGTGTTGGATATTGATTTAAATACGACTCAATGAGGTCCGGCATCATATATTCCCCAATCGTCAAAGAAGCTCCAAATGTAAGAGTAGTGTGTTCTACAGTAGAGACCAATTGTTTTTGCACTTTAGAGATCTCTCTTTGCAGCAAATAAAGATCCTTTTGCAGTTGCTTGCCTTTAGCGGTTAAGGAAAGTTGTCTGTTTTCATAGTGAATCAGTTCGACCCCTAATTCCTGCTGCAAATACTGGATGTGTTGAGTGACAGCAGGTTGAGTAATATGCAGTCTTTTGGCTGTTGCTGTGTAACTCATTTCTTCTGTCAGCGTAAGAAATGTTTGGTATCGGTAATCTAGCATCTCAAACATCCCCTTCATAAGATTATCTTATGAATATATAATAAATGATTATTTTATTTTATACAAATTATCTTATATTATAATCCTATAAATAAAGATTGGAGGAGGTTTAATATGTATACTCAAATGAAAAATAATCGTTCCATCTTGCCTGGTTTAATGATTAGCGTCATAATTTCATTCATTAGTCAGTATTTAACCAATCTTATACCGAACATAGGTGCAGCATTGATTGCCATTTTTTTAGGAATCCTTCTAGGAAATACCTTTTTGAACAAACCATATTTAAAAAGAGGAACTAAATTTTCTGAAAAAGCACTCTTAGAGTGGTCAATTGTGTTAAATGGGATGATTTTAGATTTTCAGATCATCAAGCAAGTTGGTCCTACCGGGTTTATCTTTGTAATTTTTCAAATGATTTTGACGATATTATTTGCTTATTGGATCGGTCGAACTATGAAGTTCAATAAAAAGATGTCTTTATTAATGGGTGCGGGTAACGCAGTATGTGGCTCTTCTGCTATTGGGACCGTTTCTCCAGTAATTGAAGCTGATAAGAAAGACAAAGCCATGTCTATTACTATAGTCAATGTCATCGGTACGATATTGATGGTCTTATTGCCTATCCTCTCTTCTGTTCTGTATCAAAATGAAGTCGTTCAAACATCTTCACTCATCGGAGGAACGGTCCAATCTATAGGACAGGTCGTTGCTTCAGCAAAGCTGGTCAGCGTCGACGTAACCAATTTGTCCATTGTCTTTAAACTCATGAGAGTTCTCCTCATTGTTGGTGTAGCCTTGTGTTTCAGCAAATTAAATACCCAAGAGGAAGAATCGCTATTTTCTAAAACGACTACTCGCTCAACTTCTGAAGTGAAAAAGAATTCTAGCCTAATGACTGTTCCTTGGTTTATTATCGGCTTCTTCTTGTTGTTCTTACTTAGAAGCTTTCTACCTTTGCCTTCCCTGATGATCCACAGCTCGGAAGTCATCAGCAATCAATTTGAGATTACTGCTTTAGCTGCAATTGGATTACAGGTCAAGTTCTCAGATATCTTAAAAGAAGGACCTCGAACGATGTTGTACGGTTTACTGATTGGCTTCTTCCAAATCGTATTGGCTGTTGTATTAATTACTTGGCTGTTCTGATAGAATCATTTAGGAGATAGAAAAAGTCGTTTTACATCACTGTTTCCAGTAGTTAGTTGCACATAGAGAAATACTTTAAAAAAAGGAGAGCATAGGAATGAAACAAGAAACTATCTTAAGAAAAATGATACCTGATGATTATGATTCTATTTTGGATTTAGTGATTAACACTTGGGATTATCGGTCATGGGTCCCAAACGATTTAGTAGCTCCAATGGCCGATTTTTTTCTAAGTGATTTATTACTAGAATCAGATGATGTTTTTGTTGCTCAAATAGGTGACGACATAGTTGGGATCGTAGCATCCGGATTAGTAGACCAAACCAATATTCAGAAAATCAGTACTAGGAAGAATATTTCTTCATTGGAAAAATTTTTACGCATTACTGAACCTGATTCGATCTTTTTAAAATACATTCAGACGTTGGAAATCAATGAATTTTTTTTAGAAAAAAGCCAGAAAAATTATGATGCCGGTTTAAATTTGCTTATCGTGAAAGAAGAATTTAAAGGATTGGGTATTGGGGGACTGCTGTATAATCATTTTTATAATTACCTTAAACAACATCAAGCAGAAAACTTCTATTTGTTTACCGACAATTCTTCTGATTATCAATACTATGAACACAAGGGTCTATCCCGCGTAGCTGAGAAAAAATATTATTGGGAACCAGGAAATAATGATACCTTAGAAATTTACTATCTATATGAAGGAACACTAAACTTATCCGACTAAACGAATTAACCGTTCCAGTTCAAAGTTTATTTTATGAATATATGAATGACATACAAGCAGTTGAGTTGATTCGTCATCTACAACTTTCTTATTCTCCACATGTGTTCGATCGAATATTTTTTTACCTCATAGCGTTAATTTTTCGTAACCTTCGATTTCCATATAAATTCCTCTTGCATTCATATAGCTTGTTCCATTTGCGTACCCTTAATATAACAATAATCCGGCCATTCCGAAATTTATACGCATGTGAACAAAAAAGCCCAGAACCACAAAGGGTTCTGAGCTCATTTCATTGTTAAATTATCGTTCGTCCATAAACGCTTTTGCTGTATATTGGGCTTGCTGAATCGTTTGCCCGGCATCATTATTCTCATGTTGTGTTCCACCAATTAATAGACCGAGGAAGAATAAATTATCCATACGTCCATATTGTTGGTTAAGCACACGACACTGTGGCCAATCGACTAAGATAAATTTCCCATTCACATGCGGCATAATTAAGCGGCGATGGAACAGATTTTTAATTAACTCAGAGTGTTTAGTCAGTATTTCAATATTGTTTATAAAACCTGTTGCGTTAACGACAATATCAGCTTCGGCTTCGCTATCCTCCGTCACAAATTGGAAGCGTCCATTTTCTAAAACATTTACTTCTTTTAAACCAGCAACGGTTTCTACTTTACCCGCATCGATTAATTCAAATAACCACTGATAGCTGTAGTAAGGTACTTTCGTTTTGAAAAACAACATAATCTGATAATAGTTTTTCATATACTCTTGTTGGTCTTCACCTGACAATGCATTATATAAATGCGGAAGATTTGGAACAGAATTAGCCGCGTATTTCTGAACAGCTGCCAATTCCTGGTCTTTCATATCAAATGCTTTGCGGAAAACGTCTAGCGTTCCTGATTTATAACGATTGTAAACTACCATAGCTTAGCATTCTCTTGTTTTAAATCATCTTTAATCGTATCGAGTATGACTTGGAGCGGAATAAACCCACCGTGTACTTCTTTTTGTTCTTCCACCCAATTTTTTGTTAAGTGATAGGTAAAATCATCCTTCTCATAAGGAATAGCTACACAGTAGAACGGTTCTTTTAAATCATAAAATGTTAGAGGTTGCTCTAATTCATAATTAGACATGAAGAAACGCATCAAGTCAACACCTGTAGCACCACTTCCAACAACTGAAATCTTTTGATTATTGTCAAAATTTGCTAGTTTTTCTTTCATTGGGTAAGGGTTATGAATATAATTTTCAGTCCCTTTTAAATCATAGAAATCATTGTATTCAGGATGTCCAACTGAAAAGAATACCGCATCATAGACACTATCTTGCCAGCCGTCTTCCGTTTTAATACGGTACACAAAATTGCCGTCTTGTGTGTCATCTGCTGGTTCTTTTGTTGCAGCATCTAGCACTTCAACGTCAACAACAGTATTTTGAACGTGGTGTACTTGTTCGTGCGTATAGAATGGGGAAAAGCGCTCCACTAAATATTTTCCATAATGTGGTCGTGAAACGAGTTGCTCAAAATTCGTTGGTTCTTTAAAATGACTTTCTAACCATTCCGTAAAATCTAATTCATTATTTTCATCCACACTCAAAACATCCGAAGAGGTGTTTAACATAATTGATTCGTCGTCAGTTGGTTCATAAGGTAAACCTGAGCCTAGAGACTGACGGGGTTCATAGACATCAATTAAGTCATCCGCTTGGAAATTCGGATGGGTTATTAAACTTTTTAATACATTGGAACCAGAAATTCCAGCTCCTACAATAGCAATATCCATTGTTATCCTCCTGTAACTACAAAACTAATCCATCTAATTATACCTGAATAGTTCATACTTTTAAATATCAAGTTATTTTAGTCGTTATTTTTCAATTTCGGATCTGTTTATCGAAATTAAAATGTTTTTATCGATTTTCAAAGCTAAAGAAATTTTTTAGTCTCATCCACGAATTTTGATTTTGGTTCAAAACATATGGTACGCAAGAAATTAACCACACTTTATGCCAAGAGACTAAAAAAACAGCGTGAGTACGTTGCCTCACGCTGCCTAAATCAGATTATATTTTTAACTAAATTTAGCTCATCCACACCATTTGACGAAAAGCCAATTTATTTTGGTAAGCAAATGGTAGGCAAATCATTAAATCAAGTCATAAAATCCCCAATAAAAACACTGTTATATCAACGATTTATTCGTCGTCCATCTTAAGTACAGACATAAACGCTTCTTGAGGTACTTCAACTGATCCGACTTGTTTCATACGTTTTTTACCAGCTTTTTGTTTCTTCAATAGTTTTTGACGACGGGTTACGTCACCACCATATAATTTAGCTGTAACATCTTTACGCAAGGCTTTGATGTTTGAACGTGCAACAATTTTTTGTCCGATTGCTGCTTGAACTGGAATTTCGAATTGATGTCTTGGAATGATCGTCTTCAATTGATCAACAATGGCTTTACCACGGTTGAAAGCAAAGTCTTTATGGACGATAAATCCTAAAGCATCTACTTTTTCACCGTTCAATAGAATATCCATCTTAGAAAGAGCGCTCTTCTTATAGCCAATCATTTCGTAATCTAAAGAAGCATATCCTTTAGTACTTGATTTTAATTTATCAAAGAAATCATAAACGATTTCTGATAATGGAATTTCATAAACCACGTTTACACGGTTATCATCCATGTAATCCATTGTTAAGAAGTCACCACGTTTGCGTTGTGAAATTTCCATAACTGCACCAACGTAATCATTCGGAACCATGATTGTTGCTTTAACGTAAGGTTCTTCGATTGATTCAATTACACCTGGCTCAGGCATTTCAGCCGGGTTAGCTACGATTTGTTGCGTACCATCTGTTAAGTTAGCGTGGTAAATAACGGATGGAGCTGTTGTAATCAAATCTAAGTTAAATTCACGTTCAAGACGTTCTTGAATAACGTCCATGTGTAAAAGTCCTAAGAACCCACAACGATACCCAAATCCAAGCGCTTGAGACGTTTCAGCTTCGAATTGTAGAGCTGCATCATTTAATTGTAACTTGTCTAAAGCGTCTCTTAAATCGCCATAACGAGATGAATCAATTGGGTACATTCCACAATAAACCATTGGCGTCATTTTGCGGTAGCCTTCTAATGATTCTTCAGCAGGATTGTTTGCTAATGTGATTGTATCCCCAACTCGCGTATCTTGAACGGTTTTGATATTAGCTGTAACGTATCCAACGTCACCAACCATCAAGAAATCACGTTTGATCGGTTTAGGTGAGAAGATGCCCACTTCAGCTACTTCAAATGTTTTTCCGTTACTCATCATTTTCATGGTATCTCCAGGTTTGATCATCCCTTCCATCACACGAATATTCAATACTACTCCACGATAAGCATCGTAAGCTGAGTCAAATATTAAAGCTTTCAAAGGACTGTCAGTATCACCAACTGGAGCAGGAACTCTTTCAACGATTTGTTCTAAGATATCTTCGATTCCAATACCAGCTTTAGCGCTCGCTAAAACGGCATCGCTTGCATCGATTCCAATTACATCTTCAATCTCAGCACGAACACGTTCTGGATCTGCAGCTGGTAAATCTATTTTGTTGATAACCGGAATAATCTCAAGATCGTTGTCTAACGCAAGATAAACGTTTGCCAATGTTTGGGCTTCAATTCCTTGGGCTGCATCTACAACCAGAATAGCTCCTTCACAGGCTGCTAAACTTCTTGAAACTTCATACGTGAAATCGACGTGACCTGGTGTGTCAATCAAGTGTAACGTATATGTTTCGCCATCTTTTGCCGTATAGTTCAATTCAATCGCATTTAGTTTAATGGTGATGCCTCGTTCACGTTCAAGATCCATAGAATCCAATAATTGTGCTTGCATGTCACGATCAGCGACCGTGTGCGTCATTTGTAAAATACGATCGGCTAATGTTGATTTTCCATGGTCAATATGGGCAATAATGGAAAAATTCCGAATGCGTTTTTGTCTTTCCAGTAATTCTTGTTTATTCATTTAGTCGTGCCTACCTTCATTATTTATTCCGAAAAAGTGTCACTGTAAATTATACCAGTGAAACCCTTGAATTACAATGGATTAGAGCGAAACGAACGTTTAAACTAAAAAAGAAAACCTAAGCAGTTATACTTAGGTTTTCTTTTCAGTTTAACTAAGGCTCACACTTATTTAAAGAAATCGGTTCATTTCTTTTTCTTATCTGCTTTAAAGGCATCTTTTACTTTATCAAAAATAGAACCGTCTTGTTCGTCAACGTCCATACCACTTGCTTTAGCAAATTGTCTCAACAATTCTGTTTGTTCTTTTGATAAGTTTTTTGGTGTAACCAGTTTAATTTTTACGTGTTGATCTCCAGTACCAGTACCACGTAATTTAGGAGCACCTTTGCCTCTCAAGCGGAAGTTCGTTCCAGTTTGCGTTCCAGCAGGTATTTTAAGTTTAACATTACCGTGAACAGTTGGAACTTCGACTTCATCTCCTAAAGTAGCTTGGACAAAATTGATTGGCAATTCATAATAAATTTCTGATCCATTACGTTCAAATTCTCTGCTAGCTTTCACACGGAAAACAACATATAAATCACCGTATGGTCCGCCATTCTTGCCGGCTTCACCTTGACCATTTAAGCGCATTTGATTGCCGTCTTCAACACCTGCAGGGACAGTCACTTTAACTGTATGTTTGTCTTTCATATGTCCAGAACCATGACAAGTTGGACAAGACTCTTTAATTTCTTTACCAGTACCATGACAAACATCACACGTTTGACGAGTCATTACGCGACCAAGCGGAGTATTTCGTTCAACATTTAATGAACCTGTACCACGACATTTAGAACACGTTACAGGATGAGTACCAGGTTTAGCACCATCTCCATGACACGTTTTACATTCTTCTTCACGATTGTAGCTGATGGTCGTTTCTTTTCCGAAAATAGCTTCTTCAAATTCAAGATTTACTGAATACTGTAAATCTTCCCCTTGACGAGGTGCGTTTGGATTTTGTGAACGACCACCGCCACCAAAGAAAGATTCAAAGATATCTTCAAATCCGCCGCCACCGAAACCACCACCAAAGCCTCCGCCGCCGAAACCGCCGCCTGCTCCAAAGTTTGGATCTGTACTTGCATGGCCATATTGGTCATAAGCAGCGCGTTTATTCGCATCGCTTAATACTTCATAGGCTTCTGCAACTTCTTTAAATTTATCTTCTGCCCCAGCTTCTTTGTTGATGTCTGGATGGAACTTTTTTGATAATTTTCGGTAAGCCTTTTTTATTTCATCGTCAGAAGCACCTTTTGATACTCCTAACACTTCGTATAAGTCTCTTTTAGCCATAATTTCCCTCCATCGTTACGTGACAATTTTATAATAAATCTTTAAATTCGCCTTAATGAGCATAGCATATCTAGAAGAAAAAGCCAAAAGCAATTTGCCTTGGCTTTCCTCTTCCATCCTCTAGTTATAAAGATTATTTGTTTTCGTCATCGACTTCTTCAAAATCAGCGTCTACAACATCATCAGATCCACCTTGTGCATCTTCAGGGTTTGCTTCTGCTTGAGCTTGAGCAGCTTGTTCATACAATTTAACTGTTAAAGCTTGAACGATTTCATTTAATTCATCGCGTTTAGTTTTCATTGTTTCAAGATCATTTGCTTCAACAGCAGCTTTTAATTCATCACGAGCTTCTTCAGCTTTTTTAACTTCAGCTTCATCAACTTTACCTTCAAGTTCAGTGATTGTTTTATCAACTTGGAATAATAATTGATCTACTTCGTTACGTAATTCTACTTCTTCTTTACGAGCTTTGTCTGCTTCAGCATTAGATTCTGCATCTTTAACCATACGTTCGATTTCTTCATCTGTTAAACCTGAAGAAGATTTGATTGTAATCGTTTGTTCCTTTTGAGTTCCTAAATCTTTCGCACTTACGTTAACAATTCCGTTTTTATCAATATCAAATGTTACTTCGATTTGAGGAATACCACGAGGTGCAGCAGGAATATCAGTCAATTGGAAGCGACCTAACGTTTTGTTGTCAGCTGCCATTGGACGTTCACCTTGCATTACGTGTACATCAACAGCTGGTTGGTTATCAGCAGCAGTTGAGAATACTTGTGATTTACTTGTTGGAATGGTTGTATTACGGTCAATCAATTTAGTAAATACGCCACCCATTGTTTCAATACCTAATGATAATGGAGTAACATCTAATAATACGATATCTTTAACATCACCAGTGATAACTCCACCTTGGATTGCAGCACCCATTGCTACAACTTCATCCGGGTTAACAGATTTGTTTGGTTCTTTGCCAGCTTCTTTACGTACAGCATCTACAACAGCTGGAATACGTGTTGATCCACCAACTAAGATAACTTCATCAATTTCAGATGTGCTTAAACCAGCATCTTTAAGAGCTTGACGAACTGGTCCTTTAGTACGTTCTACTAAGTCATAAGTTAATTCATCAAATTTTGCACGAGTTAAGTTGATTTCTAAGTGCAATGGTCCAGCTTCACCAGCGGTAATAAATGGTAAGCTGATTTGTGTTGAAGTTACGCCTGATAAATCTTTTTTAGCTTTTTCAGCAGCATCTTTCAAACGTTGAACAGCCATTTTATCTTTAGATAAGTCAACACCGTTCTCTTTTTTAAACTCAGCTACCAAGTAGTCCATGATTTTGTTATCAAAATCATCTCCACCTAATTTGTTGTCTCCAGCAGTAGATAATACATCAAATACTCCGTCACCTAATTCAAGGATAGAAACGTCAAATGTACCACCACCAAGGTCAAATACTAATACTTTTTCTTCTTTATCTGTTTTGTCTAAACCATAAGCCAATGCAGCAGCAGTTGGTTCATTTACAATACGTTCAACTTCAAGACCAGCAATTCTACCAGCATCTTTTGTTGCTTGACGTTGTGCATCATTGAAGTAAGCAGGAACAGTGATAACAGCTTTATCAACTGTTTCGCCTAAATAGCTTTCAGCATAGCCTTTCAAGTATTGTAGAATTGTTGCAGAAATTTCTTGTGGTGTATATTTTTTCCCATCAACTTCAACTGAGTATCCAGCTTCGCCAATATGACGTTTGATTGAACTAATTGTATTAGGGTTTGTTACAGCCTGACGTTTTGCTACTTCCCCAACTTGCATTTCACCATTTTTAAAAGCTACGACTGAAGGAGTCGTACGGTTACCTTCTGGATTCGGAATAATTTTTGCTTCTCCGCCTTCTAATACAGCAACTGCTGAATTTGTTGTTCCTAAGTCAATACCAATTATTTTACCCATTCTAAATCCCTCATTTATCTATTATTTTAGTTTTTTATATTTTTATCCGTTTTATTGTGCAACGATGACCATTGCTGGACGCAATACACGTCCTTTTAAATCATACCCTTTTTGTAAAACTTGTACAACTGTTTCACTTGTTTGTCCGTCTTCAACGGGAACTGTTTGGACAGCCTGATGATAATTCGGATCAAATGATTCATTTAGAGGATCAATAACGTCAATTCCTTCGCTTTTTAGGGCAGCATTGAATGTTTCCATTACCATTTCGATTCCCTTTTTCAAATTTTTGCCCTGCTCGTCTGCTACTTCTATAGCTAAAGCACGTTCTAAGTTATCAATTACTGGCAGCAATTCAGTTGCTAAAGATTGAGAACGGAATTTAGCAGCGTCTTGACGCTCTTTTGCATTACGTTTTTGGATATTTGCCATTTCAGCTTGCACGCGCAAATATTTGTTTTCCATTTCTTCTAAAGCAGCTTTTGCTTCAGCAAGTTCATCTACTTCTGGTTGTTCAACTTCGACAGATTCAGTCGTTTCTTCAGGTTTAATAACCGTTTCTTCTACTGTTTCTGTTGTTGATTCTTCAACCACTTCTTGTTCTTGCTTCTTATCTTTATTTCTAGACACATCAACAGCTCCTTTTTGATTAATCTTCTACAGAATGATAGTAGTCGATTATTTTTTTTGAAAGCTCATTTCGAAATACATCCACAAGTCCGATCATTTTTGAATAAGGCATATTCGTTGGCCCCAATAATGCAATGACTCCTGAATTGTATCCTTCAATCTCATAGCTTGCCGTAATTAAACTAAACTCATTAAATAGCTCATTATTTAATTCCGTGCCAATTTTTACAGTGATTCCAGTAGTGCTGGGAATCACTAAAGAAGACAAGTCATGAGTACCATCCATCAAGGAATAAATAGACTTGAATTTTTCGACGTTTAATTCATTCGAAAAATCTAAAATATTCATTCTTCCACCAACATGCATCCTATCTTGTCCAGCCTTCAAAAAGATATCTTCGAAGGTGTTTATGAGCCCATCATTTGTTCTAACATACTTGTTTAGCAACAAAGGAATTTCAGTCTTCAGTCTTTTAAATACTTCCATTAACGGTAGACCAACCAATTGTTCATTAAAAATGCGAACAATTTTTTCTAGCTCGTTAACATCCATCGATTTTGGAATAGCAACAACTTGGTTTTCTACATGGCCTTTATCAGTTACTAAAATAGCCATGACTTGATAATCATTTAAGGGTACCAAACGAAAACCGGTTAAGATGCTTTCTTTAATTTCAGGACCTAACGTAATTGCCGTATAACTGGTCAACTGAGAAAGTAATTCAGCAGATTGAAAAACAATTTCATCCAACTGTCTAAATTGATTGCCTAAAGCATCTTTTATGACAGCAAGATCTTTTTTCTGAATTTTTGCTGGGTGCACTAGATAGTCTACATAAAAACGATAGCCCTTCAACGATGGAACACGACCTGATGACGAATGCGTTTTTTCAATGAAGCCTAATTCTTCAAGACGTCCCATTTCATTCCGAATGGTTGCTGAGCTAAAATTAATATCAGCTTCATTCATTAAGGTTTTAGACCCTATAGGCGTCTCATATGAAGTGTATAAGCGAATGATAGATTTTAAAATTAAAATCTGTCTTTCAGTTAACATGTTACCTCACCTCTTTTTTAGCACTTGAAACTATTGAGTGCTAATACATTTATTAATTTACCAAATATAATTGTTTCTGTCAATAATTTTTGCTTACTTTTTTGACTAATTTTGACGTTTAACCAAAATACTGAGTTTCCGCTTGATTTATTCGGTTTTTCGCTCAAAAAAAAGAGAGTAAAAATAAATCGCTTCATTTTTACTCTCTTTTTTTCATTAAATGATAGGAAACTCTTTTTTTGCTTTTTCTAGTTCAAACTTAATTTGAGAAAAACCAGTGCCGCCTAACGAGTTTCTACGTTCTACAGCTACACGCGCTTCTAACAATGAATAGACATCTTCTTGGATGACTGGAGCTGTTTCTTGAAACTCTGCTAAAGAAATATCTTGTAAGTAATTGCCTTTTTTTAAGCACTTCAACACTAATTTACCGACAATTTCATGTGCTTCTCTAAATGGAATACCTTTAGAAGCAAGATAATCGGCTAATTCCGTTGCGTTTGAAAAATCCTTTGTAGTTGCTTCACTCATTTTTTCTTCATGTATAATCATATCATCTAGCATACCCGCAAATATCGTCAAACAATCTTTAACGGTTTTTACTGTATCGAACATGCCTTCTTTGTCTTCTTGCAAATCCTTATTATAAGCTAGCGGCAAACTTTTCATCACCGTCAATAATGAAAATAAGTTGCCATATACTCTGCCAGTCTTACCACGTATTAGTTCTGCCATGTCAGGATTTTTCTTTTGCGGCATGATTGAACTTCCAGTTGAGAATGCATCTGTTAAACTAGCAAATTGATACTCGTGACTTGTCCAAAGAATGATTTCTTCGCAAAAACGAGAGAGATGCATCATTAATATACTGCTATTTGATAGAAATTCTAAGATGAAATCACGGTCGCTAACAGCATCCATACTATTTGAATAAACCGAACTGAAACCGAGTTGTTCAGCAGTGTATAAGCGATCAATTGGAAAGGTCGTTCCTGCTAAAGCAGCTGCTCCTAATGGTGAACAATCAATTCGTTTTAAGCTATCCTGGTATCTTTCTAAATCGCGTTTAAACATGTTGTAATAAGCCAATAAATGGTGCGCAAAAGATATTGGCTGTGCATGTTGCAAATGTGTATATCCAGGAATAATCGTTTCGACATGTTTTTCCGCTTTTAACAAAATAACTTTTTCAAGATCCACTAGTACTTCAGCGATTTCGCCAACTTGATTTTTCAAATAAAGGTGCATGTCTGTGGCCACTTGATCATTTCTGCTTCTTGCAGTATGCAATTTTCCAGCAACAGGTCCAATCTCTTTATGGAGCAGCGTTTCAATATTCAAATGAATATCTTCATTTTCAACAGAGAATTCCAACTCTTTTTTCCGGGCTTTTTCTAAAAGACTTTCTAACCCTTTGACGATTTCATCTGCTTCCTCTTGAAGAATAATAGCTGTTTTAGCCAACATTTTAACATGTGCCAAACTTCCTATAATGTCTTCTTCAGCTAAAACTTGGTCTACTTCAATCGAAGCACCAAACTCATCGATCCATTTTTGGTTTTCTCCTTCAAAACGACCGCCCCATAATTTTTTCATATTTGTCATCCTATCCGTATTTAAGAGTACTTTCTTTTTGGTTTATTTATTCTTAATGGCATCCTTAGGTTTATTCACTTCAGCGTGAACTTTTGTAGGCAGTCCCCATAATTTAATAAATCCAACAGAAGCTTCTTGATTAAATGTATCTGCAGAAGTGTACGTTGCTAAATCCTCATCATAAAGAGAATTTGGTGATTTTCTGCCTTCCACGATTGCGTGTCCTTTAAATAGTTTCACCCGTACCGTTCCATTTACATACTTTTGAGTCGATTTCAAGAAAGCAATCAAACTTTCAGTTAATGGGTTGTACCACAATCCGTTATAGATCATTTCAGTTATTTTTTGTTCGATAAGCGGTTTAAAGTGGGCAATATCTTTAACAAAAGTTAAATCTTCCAATTCTTTATGAGCCGTCATAAGCGTAACCGCTCCAGGAGCTTCATAGACTTCACGAGATTTGATACCAATCAATCTATTTTCGATATGATCGATCCGTCCAACTCCATGTTTTCCAGCAATGCTGTTCAACTGTTGAATCAAATCTGACAATTCATATTTAGAACCATCAAGTGCAATCGGTACACCTGCTAAAAACTCAATTTCAATAAGTTCAGGAGTATCAGGCGTATTTTCTAAACTCGCTGTTAAATCATAAGCCACTTCCGGTGGTGCGATCCAAGGATTTTCTAAAACACCGCATTCGTTGCTTCTTCCCCAAAGATTTTGATCGATAGAGAATGGATTATCTAAATCAATCGGAACCGGAATAGAATGTTCAATCGCATAATTGATTTCTTCTTCTCTTGACCATGTCCAATCACGAACAGGTGCAAGTACCGTTAATTGAGGCGCTAGAGAATGAATGGCTACTTCAAACCGAACTTGGTCATTTCCTTTTCCTGTACAACCATGTGCTACAGCTACGGCATCTTCTTTTATAGCTACTTCAACCAATTTTTTAGCAATGAGTGGACGAGACAACGCCGATATCAATGGGTATTTGCCTTCGTAATACGTATGTGCTTGTAAAGCAATCAATGCAAACTCATTTGCAAATTCTTCTTTAGCGTCGATCGTATAAGAAGCAGAAGCTCCGATTTGTATCGCTTTTTCTTTAATGAAATCTAAGTTTTTTCCTTCTCCTACATCTAAACAACAAGCAATGACTTCGTATCCTTCATCTATTAACCACTTAATAGATACTGAAGTATCCAATCCTCCTGAGTAAGCTAAAACTACTTTTCCTTTATTCATAAAAACACCTCATCCGATTAATTTTCTTGCATGAAAGTATCCTAACATGGCAAGAAGATTAAAACAAGCTTAAAGTGTTTTTTTATGCTAAATAGTGTATTTTTTAGCTTTATTCCGGAATAATATTGTATAAATTTATCGTTTATTCATAAAACGTGTATAAATTAGAACCACTGGTTAAAAATACCATTCATCAATTTATCATTAATAGACAAAAAAAAAGACAAGAAACAATCGGTCTCTTGTCTTTTTGGTTTAATTGATTTGGCATTAAGACAATTCATCTACCTGAGTTGAATAATCCTTTTTTTCAAAAAAATGTACCGTATCTAATTCATCTTGTTTCAATTGAGCGATCAAAGCATCAATGGAATCAAACTTTTCTTCACCTCGTAAATAGTCATGCCAAAACACCGTAACTTCTTCACCATAGATATCATCGCTAAAATCAAGAATGTACACTTCAACCGTCAATGGACGATTCGGTTCAAAAGTTACATTATGACCGATAGAGGCCATTCCTTTATAAACTTGACCACCAACTAAAATTTCAACAGCATACACGCCTATGCGTGGCAGCTTAACAAAATTTTCAACTTCAATATTGGCTGTCGGGAAACCAAGTAACCTTCCTCTAGCATCGCCATGTACGACTCTTCCTGGAGTAGCATAAGTATACCCTAAAAGTTTATTTGCAACAGCCATGTCGCCGATTTCTAAAGCTAAGCGAATGCGTGTAGAACTGATTTTTTTTTCTTTTAACGTTTGTTTCTCCACCACTACAATGTCAAAACGATTATTTGCGTACATTGGCAAATGCTCCATTGAAGCCACTTCTTTTTTACCAAATGTATAATCAAAACCAGCAACAACCGTTTTTGCATGGAGATTAATAATGTATTGTTCCACAAAATCTTGCGGAGATAAGCTAGCAAAGGCAGACGTAAAGTCTACTTCATAAAGGTAGTCAACCCCTATTTTATCCATCAGTTCTTCTTTACGAGAAACAGTGGAAAGATATTTGTGTTGATCAGGATCTAATTTTTTAAATACAATAGAAGGATGCTGATTAAACGTCATCACAGCTAATTTCAGATTGTTTTTATCAGCAATGTTTTTTGCTCTACCAATCACTTCTTGATGCCCTCTATGCACACCATCAAAAAAACCTAAAGCTAATACCACTTCATCTTCAGGGATTTCATTTGCTTGGTATGGATGACGCAGTTTAATGATTTTCATAGTGTAAAAACTCCTCTATATATTATTCCGTAAAACTTTGACGGGTTTTAAAAAATCTTTCTTTTGTGGATGGATAGCATAAATACTGACCGCTTTTTGCAGATAAGTAAAGACAACTGGCATAGATAACTCTTTAGGCACCGTATCCAGTGGCAGTACAGAGCCATTTTTTACTTTATCCAATAAAACTTCATCAATGTCGAATGACGCTAATTCTTTTAATCCAAATTCTAAAGGAAATAATGCTTCTTCAATTTCTTGCTGTTCCATTTTTTCAGCAACTTGAGCTAAGGTTAAACAATCGCTTGCTTTAAAAGTTCCACTTAATATACGTGTTAAGTCTGACATATGTGCCGGGTAACCCATCTTTGCGCCTAAATCCACTGCTAACGTACGGACATAAGTTCCTTTTCCACAAGCTACCTCAAATTTCCATGAAACAGTTCCTTGCTCTTCATCTACCAAAATATCCGAAGTACGTTTAAATGATTTTATGTCAGCTATTCGAACAGGGCGTTCAACCGTTTCACCAGCGCGAGCGTATTCATACAACTTTCTACCATTTACTTTTACAGCAGAATACATGGGCGGAACTTGAGTGATTTTTCCTTCCATTTCTTTCATTGCAGCGTCAACAGCTTCCAATGTTGGAATACGTTCTACTTTCACTTGTTCAACAATTTCACCACTACGGTCTTCTGTCGTTGTTGAATAGCCCAGTGTAATTTCACCTATGTACCCTTTACCTGTTTCCATCATGTATTCTACAACTTTTGTGGCTTTTCCAACACAAATAGGTAATACACCGTCGACATCTGGATCCAGAGTACCTGTATGTCCAATTTTTTTTGTTTTTAAAATTTTTCTAAGTTTAAATACACAATCATGGCTGGTCATGCCACGTTCTTTCCATAAAGGGAGAATACCTTCCATCGTTTAACCCCAACCTTCCATTTTTAACTCTCCTAGTATACCATATTTTTTTACTAATCGTCATGCTTTAAAAGTTGAGTAAACAACTAAAAATAATGGTTTTTTAATCAAAAATTTGATATTATTATACAGTTAATGATTTTCTGTAGGAGGATTACAAATGAATCCCATTAAAATAGTGACAGATTCTACTGTCCAATTATCAAAAGAAGAACAAGAAAAATACAATATTACAGTTGTACCACTAGCTGCAATGTTAGATCACTCGCTATATTATGATGATATTACTGTCTCTAAAGCTGAATTCTTACACCTAATGGAGAAAAGCCCAGTGTTGCCTAAGACTTCTCAACCTTCTATTGGGCAAATGGCGGAAACGTATAACCGCTTAGGATCCAATGGCAGTGAAGTCCTTTCGATTCATGTAGCTGGCTATTTAACCGGCACATGTTCTGCAGCTCAACAAGGAGCGATGTTATCTTCATCAAAGGTAACGATATTCGACAGCCAATTTGTCGATCGTCCACTAGCCTATCAAGTAATAAGGGCAGCTGAGTTAGCGCAACAAGGAGCGTCTATAGAAGAAATCAAACAAGAACTTGAATTGATTAAATGGAATACTAAAATGTATATTGGGATTGTCAACTTAGACAATTTAATTAAAGGTGGTCGCATGAACCAAACTTTAGGTCGAATTTCTACTTTCTTAAATATTAAACTGATGTTAAACTTCACACCTGAAGCGTTAATACCAGAAGTAAAAGGTAGAGGATTAAAAGCTTTACAAAAGAAAGTAGAAAGTATCATTATGGAGATGAAATCATCAGCTGACATCAAACAAATTGGTTTTACTCATATTGGTTTAAATCCTTTTTCCGAAAAAATTATTCGTTCACTGAAAGAAAATTTCCCTGGAGTTCCAATGCACATTGGTTATGCTTGCCCTACTTTAATGGCTCATGCTGGTAAAGAAGCATTTGCTATTTCTTACCTTAAAAAATAATTATTAAAAGAGGCTGGGATTTTCCCAGCCTCTTTTGCTATTCAATATTTAATTTTTTGATGCACAAATTGAACGGGTTTATAAAGTGAAACGTAAGACATAGCTTGGTTCCATAGCAATTGAACAGGTTATTTAGTCGGTATTTTTAACACTTGGCCAACCGTTATGACATTAGCACTAGCTAACTTATTAGCGGTGACGATTGACTGAACTTTCACCCCATATTTATTAGCAATACTGTATAGTGTATCTCCTGATTTAACCTTATAGTTCATTGTCGTTGCTGCAAGTTTAGCAGGAATCTTTAGAATCTGACCGATTTTCAGCAAATTTGGGTTAGTCAATTTATTGGTATCCACTAACTGTTGAACCGTTACATTGTGTGCCTTAGCAATTTTGATCAATATATCACCCGCCTTGACAGTATAATTAGTAGTCGGAATAATGAGTAGTTGACCAACACGAATCAAGTTCATATTCGTTAGCTGATTAGCTGTTGTCAATTGTTGAACTGTAACACCATACAATGCGGAAATTTTAGTTAATGTATCTCCAGATTTAACAACGTGTTGACCACTGCTAGCTTTAGTTGGTATGGTCGATAATAATTGGCTCACCGTAACGAATGTATAACCTTTTGCTTTCAATTGGTTGATCATCGTTTGAAGGGCTCCTGGAGTGCCTGGTGCTCCTTCTCCTGTGTGCATCAAAACAATCATTCCTGGAGTTTCATTATTTACTACTTTTTTAGTGATTTCTGATGAAGAAACACCTTTCCAATCGACAGTATCAATTGTCCAACCAATGGTGTTTGTATAACCTAAATTTCCCACTGCTAATAATGTAGCCGTGTTTACCGAACCAAAAGGTGCACGGAAATAAGGTTTCGTGGTCTTCCCCGCCGTTTTTTTAATAGCGGCGTCTGCTTTATCTAATTCTGTTTTAATCTGAGTTGCGGTCATTTTAGTGAAATTAGGATGATAATAAGAATGATTTCCTATTTCGTGACCTTGAGAAACAATCATTTTAATCAATTGTGGATGATTTTCAGCTGCTTTTCCAGTAATGAAAAAGGTAGATTTAATTTTATTGGTGTTTAAAATTTGTAGAATCTTAGTAATATTTTTACCATCGGCCCCATCATCAAATGTTAAGGCAACCACTTTAGACGTCGTATTTCCTTTAGTAACATACTGAGAGCTAGCTGCAGTAACGGGTAAAGCAAAAGCTAAGCTGATTAAGAGCAAAAATGATACTAGAAGGCTAACCAATCCAAATTTAAAACGCATTTTACTCACTCCTTTATTTTTTTAAGTAAGTTTTTCAATGCGATTTTATACTATGTTATTGGCCCTTCTTTCACCTTTATTATACCACTTCGAACAACTATTCTAGTTTTTAATAAATTTTTTTAATCCTTTTATTTTAAAATTTTTACAAAAAAACCTCCAAAAGGTTGCCCCTTGGAGGTTTTTTTTAGTCTTTATTTAAATTACGCAACAATTCATCAATATGATTTCCATATTCAACAGATTCATCACGTTCAAAACTGATTTCTGGCGTTTTGTAGAGCGACAAACGTTTGCCTAACTCACTTCTAACTAAACCAGATGCTTTATCTAATCCTAATTGCGTTTTTTCACGTTCACTAGCTTTATCAGATAGAATACTATAAAAAACAGTTGCTTGTTGGAGATCACCGGTTACACGTACGTCGGTTATATTTACATCAGCAACCCGTGGATCTTTCACGCGTTTTTTCAAGATATCATTTACTTCTCTTTGAATTTCTTGTGAAACACGTCCAATTCTATGATTTGCCATGTTTAACCCTTCTTTCTTACGTATTACTTACGTTTAATTTCAACCATTTCATAAGCTTCAATAATATCATCAACTTCAACTTCATTGTAATCTTTGACCATAAATCCACATTCAAAGCCTTTTTTAACTTCTTTAGCGTCGTCTTTAAAGCGTTTCAAACTTGCTAATTCGCCTTCAAAGATAACGATATTATCACGAATCAAGCGGATGCTGCTGCTACGAGTGATGTAACCATCTGTAACAAATCCTCCGGCAATTGTTCCAACTTTAGATACTTTGAATGTTTCACGAACAACCGCTTGTCCGGTTACTTTTTCTTCGTATTCAGGGTCTAATAGACCTTTCATAGCTGTTTCAATTTCATCGATTGCGTTATAAATGATGCGGTGTAAACGGATATCTACTTGCTCTTGATCAGCTTGAATTTTAGCTTGAGGAGTTGGACGAACGTTAAAACCGATAATGATAGCATTACTTGCAGCAGCTAGAGTAATATCACTTTCGTTGATTGCTCCAACAGCAGTATGAATCATTTTTACACGTACGCCTTCTACATCAATTTTTTGCAAACTTGATGATAATGCTTCAGCAGAACCTTGTACGTCTGCTTTGATGATAACATTAACTTCTTTCAATTCTCCTTCTTGCAAACTAGAGAATAAGTTATCGATTGTTACGCGGTTCGTTACCGAACGTTGCTCAGCCATTGCTTTTTTCTCACGTGTTTCGCCTGCAGCACGAGCTGTTTTTTCGTCTTCAAAGACAACAAATTGATCTCCCGCTTGAGGAGCAGTGTTTAATCCAGTGATTTCAACTGGAGCAGAAGGACCAGCATGTTTAACGCGACGGCCATTTTCGTTGACCATTACACGGACACGTCCATAAGTGTTTCCAACTACAATAGGGTCTCCAACATTAAGTGTTCCTTCTTGTACAAGTAAAGTCGCAATTGGACCTTTAGATTTATCTAAACGAGCTTCGATTACTGAACCAAGAGCTAAACGTTTAGGATCAGCTTTCAAATCTTCAACTTCAGCGACAAGTAAAATCATTTCTAATAATTCGTCTAAGTTTTGACCGAATTTAGCTGAGATTTCAACGAATATTGTATCTCCGCCCCAAGATTCTGGAACTAAACCGTATTCTGTTAATTCTTGCATCACACGTTCAGGGTTAGCATCTGGTTTATCCACTTTGTTTACAGCTACGATAATTGGAACTTCAGCAGCTTTAGCATGATTGATAGCTTCAAC
Organism: Carnobacterium jeotgali MS3; assembly: GCF_000745125.1. Classification (GTDB taxonomy): domain Bacteria; phylum Bacillota; class Bacilli; order Lactobacillales; family Carnobacteriaceae; genus Carnobacterium_B; species Carnobacterium_B jeotgali. Next base: position 541,835 of record NZ_JQNF01000005.1, on the reverse strand, counting down.
TGTTTGTGGCATAACTCCATCATCAGCCGCAACAACGATAATTGTAATATCCGTTACGTCTGCTCCACGAGCACGCATTGTTGTGAAGGCAGCGTGTCCTGGTGTATCTAAGAAAGTAATGGTTTTTCCATCAACATCAACTTGATAAGCACCAATATGTTGTGTAATTCCGCCGGCTTCGCCTAAACTTACTTTTGTATTTCTAAGTGAGTCTAACAAAGTTGTTTTACCATGGTCAACGTGTCCCATGATTGTGACTACTGGTGGACGAGTGATAAGATTTTCTTCAACCACTTCTTGATCAAAGTAAATATCTAAATCAGAAACGTCTACTTGAATTTTTTCTTCTGTTTGAATACCATATTCTTCAGCAAGTAATTCAATAGCTTCTTTACCTAAACTTTGGTTCAGAGTTGCTACAACACCAAGCAAGAATAGTTTTTTGATAATTTCAGCTGGTTCACGGTAAATCTTTTTAGATATATCCGCTACAGTCATACCATCTGTGTACACTAGAACTTCAGGTAGTTCTTTAAATTTACGTGCAACTGGTGGTGCTACTGGTTTAGTTTCACCTTTTTTACCTTTTCTCTTACGTTTGTTAAATCCACCATGTGTTCCTACGCTTCCACGGTTAAATGGTCTGTTACCAGTACGTTTATTCTTATTTGGACCTTGAGTTGTCGTACGTTGTTGTGTTTGGTTTCCAGTCCCAGTTTGGGCAGCTGAACTACTTGTAGTAGTTGGTTTGTTTGTTGCTGCCGGTCTGTTTGTTGCTGCTGGCTTATTTGTTGCAGCCGGTTTGTTCGTTGCTGGTTTGTTTGTTTGATTGGATTGATTCTTCTGATTCGTTATAGGATTACCACCTTTTTGATTTTTTGTACTTGAAGTACTTGTTGATCCATTTTTATTAGTTGAAACAAAAATACGATTAAGTTGTTCTACTTGTTTATCTTCCATTGAAGACATATGACTATTGTAGTCAATCCCAAGTTCTTTCGCTTTATCAATAACACTTTTAGTTGGTACATCCAATTCTTTGGCGTACTCATAAACACGTTTTTTAGCCATGTTATCACCCTCCAATTAAATTGATAATAATTCTCGGAATTTTTTTCCAAAGCCATTATCCGTGATGGTGCAAATAGTTCGTTCTCTTCCTATTGCTTGGCTTAACTCACTTCTCGTAAAGTGAATTATAAAAGGAATATGATAATAATTGCACTTATCCGAGATTTTCTTCTTAGTATTTTCACTAGCATCTGTAGCCACAATAACAACTTTTGCAGATAGATTTCTGATTTCTTTCAAACTCAGGTCTTCTCCAGTAGTAAGCTTGCCTGCTCTTGTTGCCATACCTAAAAGATTTAATACTTTTTGTTCTTCTATCATAAACTCATCCTAGCTTTTTGATGCGTAACATAATCCAACAGTTTTTGATAAAAATCATCGTCTAATGCTGTTCCCAATACTTTATCTAGCACATGTTTTTCCCATGCAGCTTGTACAATTTCAGGTTCAATTGAGACATAAGCACCTCGCCCAGGCAGTTTACCACTAGGATCGATTGATACTTGATTTTCTTTATTAATCACAATTCGAATCATATCTTTTTTTGGTTTCATTTCATTGGAAATAACACATTTCCGCATAGGTATTTTGCGTTTTTGCATTGTCATCACCTCTTGTTAGTCTTCAACGTTGTTGCGTTCTTCAGCTAACTCAATCAGCTCTTCTGCAGCTTCAGCATCTAGATTGCCTTCTTCGATGTCAGCATCCATCGTGATTTCATCAAATTCAGTATCTAAGTCCTCAACCGTTTGAATGATTTCTTCTTCATTCATTTCTTGTTCTTGACTTTCAATTGTCTCAATAACTTCAGCATACTCTGCATCTTTTACTAATCCAGCTTCTTCTTTAGCTAATTGAATAGCCGCCATGTCTGTTTCAGATTTGATATCGATTTTATAGCCTGTTAATTTAGCTGCTAATCGAGCATTTTGACCACGTTTACCAATAGCAAGAGACAATTGGTAATCAGGTACAACTACTAAACAACTACCGGCAGCTTCATTAAAGGTTACACTGACAACTTGAGCAGGATTTAAAGCATTTCCGATATAAGTTGCTGGATCTGCATCCCATTCTACTATATCCATGTTTTCACCTTTTAGCTCATTGACAATAGCTTGTACACGTTGTCCTTTAGGTCCGACACAAGTTCCAACAGGATCGATATTTTCTTCTCTAGAACGAACCGCTACTTTAGCACGGTCTCCAGCTTCTCTAGCAATCGAAACGATTTCGACAACTCCGTCATAGATTTCAGGAACTTCTTGTTCGAATAACCGTTTTAATAAATCAGGATGGCTACGACTAACAAAAATTTGTGGTCCTTTTGACGTGTTTTCTACTTTTGTTACATATACTTTGATACGATCATGAGGTTTGTACACTTCATTAGGAATTTGTTCTTGCTTAGATAATACAGCTTCGATTTTTCCTAAATTAACGTAGATATAACGATGATCTTGTCGTTCAACGATTCCTTGCATAATGTCATTTTCATAAGCAATAAATTCATTGTAGATAATATTTCTTTCCGCTTCGCGTACACGTTGCATGATAACTTGTTTAGCTGTTTGAGCAGCAATTCGTCCAAAGTCTTTTGGCGTTACTTCGAAACGGATTTTGTCGCCTAATTCATAAGCTTTATTTAATTCTAAAGCTTCTTCAAGGCCTACTTCAAGGCGAGAGTCATAAACTACATCTGCCACTTCTTTAACAGAATAAACATGAATGTTTCCTTTTTTTAAATCAAATTCAACCTCAACGTTTTGTGCTTGATCATAATTTCTTTTGTAAGCCGAAATCAAGGCAACTTCTAGCGCTTCAATAACGAATTCTTTTGGAATTCCTTTTTCTTGTTCTAAAGCATTAAGAGCATTTAACATTTCTTTGCTCATTTCTCACTTCACTCCTGTCTCTAACAATCATTTAATTAAAATTGAATGGCTCTTCTAGCTTTTGCAATTATTTTACGGCTGAAATCGATATCTTTCACTCTCGTTTTGACGCGAATAGTCAACGTTAACGTTTCATCGTTTACTTCTTTTAATGTTCCTTCATAGACTTTTTCACCATCTACAGGTTCATATAAAGAAATATGGATGTATTCTCCGATTGAATCTGTATAATCTTGTTCTTTTTTTAATGGTCTTTCAGCTCCAGGAGATGAGACCTCCAAGAAATAGGCTTGCGGTATTGGATCCGGATCAATTTTGTCCATATGTTGGCTAATTTGCTCACTAACTAATGCACAGTCTTCTAAATCAATTCCTTCTGGTTTATCAATGTAAACTCTTAAAAACCAATTTTGACCCTCTTTTACAAATTCTATATCTACCAATTCAAACTGATTTCTTTCAACAATAGGTTGCACGATTTCAGTTACTGTTTCTACCACATTACTCAACTTTTTCGCCTCCTTATAGTTAGTTTTATAACTTACTGCCGAAAAAGAGTGAGCGTCACCGCTCACTCTCAACAGAATATCTAAATCCAAATAAATAATACCATAAAATCACGCAATAAGCAACAAAACACTATCAAATAAGTCTTTTCAGTCGATTTTCAACTTGGTTTATTTTCTAATTTAGAGAGGTTAAAAATAAGTGATTAAAAGAGATCAAATAAAGACAATTGATTTTCATCAGGCAATCCTTTTAATACTCCATTCTCATTTAAATATTCAATAACCGTTTTAGAAACTTTTCCTCTTTTAGCTAAATCTTCTTTTGAAAGAAACGGTTTATCTTTTCTTGCTTCTATAATTTGCTTAGCAACGTTAGCTCCCAAACTAGGTACTGCTCTAAATGGTGCAATCAGCGTATTGCCTTCAATAACAAAATCTGACGCATCTGATTTTGCTAAATCAACCATTTTAAATTCAAATCCTCGTTCGACCATTTCATTAGTCAATTCTAAAACCGTTAGCAGATTTTTCTCTTTCGTTGAAGCATCTAACCCTTTATCGGTTATTTCTTTCATTTTCAGTTTTATGCTGTCTTTCCCTTTAGCCATAGCAACTAAATCAAAATCATCTGCACGGACAGAAAAATATGCAGCATAATAAAGAATCGGAAAATGAACTTTGTAATAGGCTACCCGTAAAGCCATTAGCACGTATGCGGCCGCATGGGCTTTAGGGAACATATACTTAATTTTTAAACAAGAATCGATGTACCACTCTGGTATATTTTCATCTCGCATAGCTTTTTGCCAATCATCAGGAATTCCTTTTCCTTTACGAACCGATTCCATAATTTTAAAGGCTAAGCCATCTTCCATCCCGTTATGAATCAGGTAAACCATAATATCATCACGACAACCGATTACTTCTGATAATGGAATATCATTCACGCGAATCAATTCTTCCGCATTTCCTAACCATACATCCGTCCCGTGTGACAATCCTGATATTTGTAACAATTCAGCAAAGGTTGTTGGTAAGGTTTCTTCCAACATTCCTCTTACAAAACGCGTACCAAATTCCGGAATGCCTAAAGTACCCGTTTTCGACTGGATTTGTTCAGGAGTTACTCCTAGAACTTCGGTACCACCAAAAATTTTCATTACTTCTGGATCATCGGTAGGAATAGTTTTAGGATCGACTCCAGATAAATCTTGTAGCATTCTGATAACAGTTGGATCATCGTGACCCAGTATATCTAATTTTAAAACATTGTCATGAATCGAATGGAAATCAAAATGGGTCGTTTTCCATTCTGAATCTTGTGCATCAGCTGGAAATTGAATAGGGGTAAAATCATAAACATCCATATAATCCGGTATAACGATAATACCACCTGGATGCTGTCCTGTTGTTCGTTTAACTCCTGTTGACCCTTTTGCTAAGCGATCGATTTCTGCAGCACGTAAATTCAAATTATTGTCTCGTTCATAGCCTTTTACATAGCCGAATGCCGTTCTGTCAGCTACGGTACCGATTGTTCCCGCACGGAATACATATTCTTCACCAAAGAGTTCCTTCGTATAATTATGAGCTTTAGATTGATAATCACCGGAGAAATTCAAATCAATATCCGGTACTTTATCTCCATAAAATCCCAAGAACGTTTCAAAAGGAATATCGTGTCCATCTTTATGCAAACGAGCTCCACATTCAGGACAAGCTTTATCTGGTAGATCATACCCTGAACCCACTGAGCCATCTGTGAAAAATTCAGAATACTGACACTTAGGACAACTATAATGAGGCGGCATTGGGTTTACTTCGGTAATTCCAGTCATTGTTGCAACAAAACTGGAACCGACAGATCCCCGTGAACCAACTAAATAGCCATCTGACATACTTTTATGCACCAATTTTTGCGAAATCAAGTAGATAACTGAGAAACCATTACCAATAATACTGTTCAATTCTTTTTCGATTCTTTTTTCAATAATATCCGGCAATGGATTGCCATATAATCGATGTGCTTCATCATAACTTAATTGACGAATTTCATCTTCTGAACCTTCAATTTTAGGAGTATAAAGATCGGTTTTTATGGGTGTAATAGCATCGTCAACCATATCGACAATTTTATTTGTGTTTTTAACAACGATTTGTTGTGCCGTTTCTTCTCCTAAAAACGAGAAAGTTTCCAGCATTTCTGTCGTTGTTCTAAAATGTACTTCAGGCAATTCAGATCTATTTAAAGGATTTGCTCCGCCTTGAGAATTGATCAATATTTTGCGGTAAATGCTATCTTCAGGATTTAAGTAATGCACATTTCCGGTTGCAACTACTGGAATGTTTAAATCCTCTCCAATTTTAACAAGGTTACGAATAATTTCTTCTAAATCCGACTCATCTTTCACTAATTCTTGTTCAATCAAAGGAGCGTAAACTTCTTTTGGCATAACTTCGATATAATCATAAAACTTCGCTTTATTTTTTGCTTCATCAAACCCTTTTTGCATCATTGCTTCAAATACTTCACCTTGACTACAGGCTGTTCCAATAATCAAACCTTCTCGCAGTTTAATCAGCTCAGAACGTGGCAAGCGTGCAGTCCGATAAAAATAATCGACCATGGATGAAGAAATCAATTTAAACAGATTTTTCAATCCAGTTTGTGTTGTGGCAATAATCGTTGCATGAAAAGGTCGAGCTCGTTTATATGCATCCCCTTCACCTGTATGCTCATTCAATTGATCTTGAAAATGGATGTCATGCTCTTCTCTAGCTTCTTTTAGAAACACCCAGCACAAGTGCCCAGTTGTTTCAGCATCAAAAATAGCTCGGTGATGCTGTTCTAAATTGACACCATATTTTTTAGCTAACGTATTTAAACGATGGCTTTTGAATTGTGGATGTAAAAAACGTGACAATTCTAACGTATCAATCACTGGGTTTTCAGCATCCGGTATGTTGTGTTTCGCGTTACTAGTGTTCAAAAATCCCATATCAAAACTAGCATTATGCGCAACTAAGATTGAATCTCCAGCGAATTCTTTAAATAAAGTCAATACTTCTTCTTCAGACTTTGAACCCTGTACCATTTCATCTGTAATACCAGTCAAATTAATTGTCGTTTGCGATAATGGATGTCCTGGATCAATAAATTGTTCAAAAGACTCAATAATATTCCCTTTATGCATTTTAACGGCTGATAGCTCAATAATACTGTTGTACACAGCAGAAAGTCCGGTCGTTTCTACGTCAAAAACAACGTACGTTGCATCTGTTAGTTCAATGTGTTTAGGATTATATGCAATTGGCACACCATCATCCACTATATTAGCTTCAATGCCATAAAGAATTTTTATGCCATTTTTTTGACCTGCATGAAAAGCATCTGGAAAAGATTGAGCACCAAAATGGTCGGTTATTGCAACAGCCTTATGTCCCCATTTAGCTGCTTGGTTGACTAAATCTGTGACCGTATTGGTTGCATCCATTTGGCTCATATTGCTGTGCAAATGCAATTCTACACGTTTGCCATCTTCTGGAGCAGTATCTTTACGACTTTCATGATCCCATTCCGTAATGTCTTGAGCGTTCAAGACTAAATCACGCATAAAATTGTCTTCTTGAACGCTTCCTCTTGCTCGAACCCACATCCCTTTTTTGATTGCTGCAAAAGCTGCCTCATCTTCAGGAGTATTCGAGAATTTTTTCACTGAAAAAGAAGACGTGTAGTCAGTCATTTTTAAGATCAATAACTGTCTTTCGGATCTTAATACACGCACCTCAACATCAAAGACGTATCCTTCAATAGTGACACGGCGCTCTTCTTCAATGATTTGATCCATTGATTTAATCTCTTCTTTAGCTGTAATTTTCCGACCTAAAACAACCTGACCTTTATGAGCTTGAACTTGATTTTTATTTTGTTTCTTTTCTTGTTCAGCCTTTTGAATATTTTCATTCGCACGGATCGCCAATAGCGTTTCAGATTCTTCTTTTTTCGCTTGAAATTCTGCTATTTTTTTCAAATGTGCCTCTTCATCAATAATCGGCTCAATTTTAAACTTTGGAAAACCCAAAGAAGCATACGCTTCTTCAACTGGTGGAAGGTACTGATTCATTAAATGGCCTTTTACAACTTCGTTTTCAACATGAAATTGGATTTTTTTCCCATTTAAAAGTGGAAACTGTTCTCTAAAAGGTTTGTCGCATAATGGTGAAGAAACTTCGCTTAACTTCACTGCTGCTGCCCAGTAATGTTCTAATTTCTCAATCGTCAGTACCGGCTGAAGTGTCTCGATAGTTAATTTAACATTAGCAATCGAATGAAACGCCAATTGCATTTTTTCTGAAAGATTTTGATACACTTCAAACGGTAAAATGTCTTGAAATTGCAAATGAAAATGCCAGCATTTTGACACTTTATGAACCGTAACTTTTAAAACTTTGGCTTGATAAAAATACGGTGTGTAACGTTCTTCATGCTGTAAGCCCACTTGTTCTAGTAATTTTTGAAATAATTCTTCTTGGTTTAAACTCATGAGAAACTCCTTTCACTTGCTAAGGGTATGACGAAAGAAAAACACTTAGCAATCGAACAACTAATTGCAAAAGGAGTACAGACAAGTGGATGTACGTACTTGTTTGAACTCCTTTCATAATTGTGTTTTTGTATGAATAAAATTGATTAGATAGAACTTAATAATATATTTAACGTGTCAACCAATTCATCAGCGCGTACTTCTAAAGCTTCGCCTGTTTTTCTCAGTTTTAATTCAACAATGTTTTCTTGTGCTTTTTTACCAACCGTTATGCGAATAGGCAATCCAATTAAATCTGAATCTTTAAATTTCACGCCCACTCGTTCATTACGATCATCAAGCAAAACAGAAAATCCAGCATGTTGTAAGGTTTCATATAATTCATTTGATAAAGTTACTTGGTCATCGGCTTTCATGTTAACTGGAACCAAATGAAGTTCAAATGGTGAAAGATGTCTTGGCCAATTCAAGCCTTCTTCAGTAGCTTGTTGCTCAGTAATAGCAGATAATAATCGCGTAACACCGATTCCGTAACATCCCATAACAACAGGGATAGAACGTCCATTATTGTCTAAAACAGTAGCATTCATTGCTTCTGAATAACGAGTTCCTAATTTGAAAATATGGCCAATTTCAATTCCTTTGGCAAATTTCAAAACGCCTTGTCCATCAGGTGATAATTCACCTTCTTGTACAAATCGTAAATCGATATAGGTTTCAACTTTTGAATCACGTTCTAAGTTTACATTTAAATAATGATAGCCATTTTCATTCGCTCCTGCAACAGCATTAACCATATCTTGAACATAAACATCGGCAATAATCTTAACTTCTTCATTAACGCCTACAGGTCCGATTGAACCAGCATTTACACCTAGATACTTCATTGTCTCTTCTTCAGTTGCTAGTTCTAAAAAGGCCGCATCAAGGTGATTTTTTAATTTAACATCATTCACTTCATGATCGCCTCGGACGATTACTAAAACGGGTTTTTCATCAGCCATAAATAATAAGCTCTTCATGACTTTCTCTGGTTCTACTTCTAGAAATGCAGAAACTTCCGCAATTGTCTTACTATTTGGTGTTTCAACTTTTTCTAAAGCTTTTTCATTTTCAAGTGATTTTTTATGCATATGGAAGCTTGTTGCCATTTCTAAGTTAGCTGAATAGTCACTTGAATCAGAATAAACAATCGTATCTTCTCCTATATCAGATATCGCCATGAACTCTTTAGAATTGCTGCCGCCCATTGCTCCAGCATCCCCAATGATGCTTCTGAAATCTAATCCGCAACGTTCAAATATTCTTGTATAGGCCTTTTCAAAATCTAGGTACGTTTCATCTAGACTTTCATAACTATCATGAAAAGAATACGCATCTTTCATGATAAATTCTCTTCCTCTTAACAAGCCAGAACGAGGACGTTTTTCATCACGAAACTTTGTTTGAATTTGATAAAGTGAAAGTGGCAAACGTTTATATGATGTAATTTCATCCCGTATCAAAGTTGTAAAAGCTTCTTCATGAGTAGGTCCTAAAAGATAATCGCGTCCATGACGGTCTTGTAATTTCATCAAGTCATCGCCATACGTTTCATAACGACCTGATTCTTCCCATAATTCACGAGGCAATAAAGAAGGCATGAGCATTTCAACTGCATCAATTTTTTCAAATTCTTCACGCATAATTGTTTTTAATTTTTCGATTACACGATTAGCTAATGGCAAGTAGCTGTAAACACCACTTGAAATTTGTCTGATGTATCCTGCTCTTAATAACATTTTATGGCTTAAAACTTCTGCCTCATTCGGTACATCTCTTAATGTTGGAATAAATAATTTTGATTGTTTCATTCTTTTACTGTCTCCTTTTTGATCCGTTAAATTCATCTCTATCTGATCATTTTTAGCTTTTAATTAAAGAAATACGTTTGGATATCATTCCATGTAACTAATACCATCAATAATAACAGTAAACCAACACCAATTAAGGTGATGATTCCTTCTTTTTCTTCACTTAATGGTTTTCTTCTTATGCCTTCTACTATATTCAATAGCAGTTTACCACCATCTAGACCTGGGATAGGCAACATATTAACAATTCCTAAATTAACGCTTAATACTGCCAGCCAATTGACTACTCCTATTAACCCCGATTGAACCACTGATTCCGTCGTTGCATAAATAGCCACTGGTCCGCCAAACATATCAATAGAAAAGCCTTTCGTAAACATCGAACCAAGAACTGTAAATAATTGAGTTATCAAAAACCAAGTTTGAGTAAAACCAAAACTGATTTTGTCCCAGATTGATGTTTTCAATGTGGCTTGAACACCAATTTGGCCTACTTCTGTTCCATCGCTTGCTTCATTAGCAACAGGGGTCAGTAGAACTGTTTTTTCAGCGACATCTGCGGATTCAACTTGAAAAGTTAATTCAGTCCCAGGATTAACTTTAACCACGTTTACCATTTCTGTCCATGTAGTAATTTTTTCATCGTTAATTTGAACAACACGGTCGCCTTCTTTTAAGCCTGCTTCTTCTGCAACACTATCTGGCATGACCGTACCCAATATGTTTTCTTGACTGACTACTCCGCCTTGTAAGAATGCAAGTACAATAAATGCAACTACTGCTAGAATAATATTATTCATTGGTCCAGCAAAGTTCGTCATCATTCTTTTTGGCAGACTAGCGGATTGAAATTGAACATCCAGTGGTGCAATTTGAACTTCAGTTCCATCCTCTTCAATAATCATGGCATTTCTTAATACTGGATAGCGAACTAGATTGGTTTCGTCTCCAGCTAGATAACCTTCAACATACAATTCTTTCTCTAAATCAATCGAACTGATTTCCATCGGAACTGCATCTAGCAATTGTTTTTTCTTGTAATTATTAATTAACGTCACTTCATTAGCGTCATTCAACAGCAAACCAAGAGGCGTACCAGGTTTTATTTCTGTTTCTTCTTCATAACCTGCCATACGAACATATCCGCCTACAGGTAAGATACGAATAGTAAATGTCGTTTCCCCTTTTCGATAGGAAAATATTTTCGGTCCGAATCCAATAGCGAACTCTCTAACTAAAATACCTGCTTTTTTTGCAAAATAATAATGCCCAAATTCATGGAAAATTACTAAAATACTAAAAACTATAATAAAAGTAATAATGGTAGCGATCATATACTCTCTCCTCTATACTGCTTTACAAGATTCGTTTAACTTTTAATGATGGATTAGATGATTCATACTGCATACAAAACAAGTTTAATTCTATCATAATTTAGATACAATAACCAACCGACTTATCAATTTATTACTTATAAGAGAAAAGCAGCCATCACAATAAAGGACAACTACTTTCTAAACCACTATGAAAATTAAACCATTCCCGAAAAGTAAAGAATTGGCAATACAAATAGTAAACTATCAAAACGATCTAAAATCCCACCATGACCCGGTAGTAATTTGCCAGAATCTTTCACATCATAATACCGTTTAAGCGCTGATTCAACTAAGTCACCTAATTGTCCTGCTACTGAAAGTATTATCGTTAAAACTAACATCCAACTTGTGTTGTTCATTTGTGGGTAATAAGAGAGGTAGATAAATGCCACGATAATAGCCAAAGCAATTCCGCCTAAGGCACCTTCAATGGTTTTGTTGGGACTGATTGAAGGTGCGAGTTTGTGCTTCCCTAATTTTCTTCCAATCAGGTATGCCCCTATATCTGTTGACCAAACAACAAACAAAACAAATAGTAATAAACCTAATCCTGACTGTCTTGTCAGCAGTAAAAATCTGAAGCCATATCCTATGTACATTGTTCCTAGAACGGCTACTGCTACATCATCAAACGTAAAATTATTTTTTGAAAATACCGTGCAAACCAATAATAATAATACAAAAAGATAAAATAGATTTTGCGTAGTAAACTGTTCTGGCATGAGCTTTGTTACATAATTTGGAAATAATAGCACTAATAAAGCCAAAATAGAAATAAGTCCTTCAATCGACATAATTTTATTGCCTTTCATTCTAAACAGTTCAAATAACGCAATTATCCCTATCCCAGCAACAACAAGTTCTAAAATCCACGAACCCATATAAACAACTGGTACAAAGAGAATAAGGGCAACAATTGCCGTAATAATCCGTTGTTTCATTTTTATTTCCTCCTAAACTAATTATAATCCTCCAAAACGACGGTGTCTTTTTTGATAAATTCCGATAGCGTCTTCTAAAGCTTGCTCATCAAAATCAGGCCAAAGTACTTTAGAAAAATAAAACTCACTATAAGCATTTTGCCATAACATAAAATTACTAATTCGTTCTTCACCACTTGTGCGGATCATAAAATCAACATTTTGATACTCTTCTAAGTTGCGAGTCATTAATGACTCTTCAAATAAAGATTCTGTAATATCTTCTACATCGATTTCACCCGTTTTGACTTTTTCTGCGAGTGTTTTTGAAGCTTCAAGTAATTCACTTCGTCCGCCATAATTGAGCGCAAAATTCAATACCATACCTGTATTTTTTTCAGTATCAGAAATAGCTTTTTCAACAGCTTTACGCGTATGATTCGGCAATTTTTCTGTAAATCCCATGACTTGCACTTTTACATTCTGCTCCATTAATTCAGGTACAAAAGTATCAAAAAAATCAACTGGTAACTGCATTAGAAAATTTACTTCTTCATCCGGTCGTTTCCAATTTTCAGTTGAGAATGCGTAAAGAGATAATACTTTAACACCAATTTCGCTGGCTCTTTTAGTTACTTTTTTTACAGTATTCATTCCTTCTTTATGACCAGCAATCCGTGGCATAAATTTCTTTTGAGCCCAACGCCCATTCCCATCCATAATAATAGCAATATGGTGTGGGATTGTTTCATCAACGTTAAAAGAATCAGTTGTTATTTCTTTTGCTTTTTGATTTCTTTTTCTAAATAATCCTTTCACGGGTTTCCCTCCACTTCGTGATTCACCATTATTCATTGTAGCAAAAAAGGGGCTAAAAACCTATTAAATTTACTAATAAACAACTTTTTTAGCAAATATTTAAGAAATAAATAAAGTTTGATTTTGAAATTTCTATGATAACTACTAGTGATTCTGACTTATAGTGCAAAAATGCCTTTTAGTAGGCTCTAAAAATGAAAAATGTTATAATAAATTATAGACTTAGTTACTTAAGGAGGACATTAAAAATGAATAGAAGAATCAAAAAATTTATCGTTGGGTTAATTATTTCTGCTGTCGTAACCAAATTAACAAGCATGTTAATGGGAGAAGATAAAGAAAAAGCCTAAAAAAAATAAAAAAAAGACACTACAAACCTTCCTAATGAATGGTCTGTAGTGTCTTTTTGGCTCTTCGTCAAATAGTGTGGCTGCTTCTAAAAATTCTTATGGAATAGACGGATTTGCTTGTAAGAGCCCTGGTACCGTCTTAAGCCTCAAACACAGCTTAATCGCTAAAGCGATAATGCTGTATCATTCGCATTGAATACTTCACAGGGCTACAAGCAATCCTATTCCTCCAGAAGTGTTAACCATGAACTAAATTCATCTAATCAACCCTATAAAGTATAGAGCCTTTTTTAAAACTGTAAACTTACTCTAGCAGTAAGTTATACGTCTAATAGTTCTTTTTCTTTTTCAGCAGCGATAGCATCAATATTTTTGACACTTTCATTTGTAATTTTTTGGATATCTTCTTCAAAAGTACGTAAGTCATCTTGAGTAATTTCGTTATTTTTTTCAGCTTTTTTCAATTCATCCATTGCTTCACGACGAATGTTACGGACAGATACTTTAGCATTTTCAGCTTCTTTACCTACTTTTTTTGCTAACTCTTTACGGCGTTCTTCAGTCAATTGAGGAATCACTAAGCGAATAACATTTCCATCATTTGCTGGACTAATACCAAGATCACTCTGCATAATAGATTTTTCAATATCAGAGATAGATGTTTTATCAAATGGTGTAATCATTAGAACGCGTGGTTCTGGAACTGAAATTTGAGCCAATTGTTTCAATGGTGTAGGTGCTCCGTAATAAACTACATTAATTCTGTCTAATAGACCAGCATTTGCACGTCCAGCACGAATTGTTCCTAATTCACGTTGTAAAGCACTTTCCGTTTTAACCATTTTTTCATTTGTTGTTTGTAAGATTGCTTTTGTCATGTTATTTCCCCCTAACAGTTGTTCCAATAGTTTCACCTAATGCAACACGTTTAATATTTCCTGTTTCATTTAAATTAAAGACAACCAACGGAATGTTGTTATCCATACTCAATGAACTTGCAGTTGTATCCATTACTAGTAAACCTTTGTTAATGATTTCCAAATGAGTTAATTCTTCAAATTTCGTAGCATTTTTATCTAATTTTGGATCGGCTGAATAGATCCCATCAACATTGTTTTTAGCCATTAAGATTACGTCAGCGTCAATTTCAGCTGCTCTTAAAGCAGAAGTTGTATCTGTTGAGAAATAAGGATTCCCAGTACCACCAGCAAAAATAACGACGCGTCCTTTTTCTAAATGACGCACAGCTTTTCTACGGATATACGGCTCAGCGATTTGACGCATTTCGATTGAAGTTTGTACACGCGTTGGGACACCTTCATTTTCAAGGCAATCTTGCAATGCTAAAGCGTTCATTACTGTAGCAAGCATTCCCATATAGTCAGCTTGTGCTCGTTCCATGCCCATCTCAGAACCAACTTGACCGCGCCAAATGTTTCCGCCTCCAACAACAATAGCGATTTCTACACCTAATTCTTTAACTTCCTTAATTTCTTTACTAATCTCTTTGATAGTTGGTGGTGCAATTCCGAATCCAGTATTACCTGCTAAAGCTTCACCGCTTAATTTTAAAACGATACGTTTATACTTTGGTTCAATCATTTAAGTTTCCCTCCATTGGCTCTTTCACTTTTACTATTTTACCATACTCTGACAAAAACTTCATCAAAAGATAGACCTTATACTGGTTCTCTTAGTAAGATCACTCGATAAGAAACCTTTAAATCTTAAACGATATTGAAGCATTGTTTGACTATCACATAAGTTCATCTATCCATACCAAAAAGGATCATCCTAAAAAAACACTAGTAAAAAAGGAACGCAATTGTTGCGTTCCTTTTTAAGATGATTCATTTTATTTGTTTACTTGATTCATAACTTCTTCAGCAAAGTTATCTTCACGTTTTTCAATTCCTTCGCCGACTTCAAAGCGAACAAAAGATTTAACTACAGCGCCTTTTGATTCAATGTATTTTCCAACTGTTTGATCTGGATCTTTTACAAATGGTTGGTCTACTAAAGAAATCTCAGCTAAATATTTATTTAAACGTCCTTGAATCATTTTTTCAACGATGTTAGCTGGTTTGCCTTCGTTTAATGCTTGTTCAGTTAATACTTTTGTTTCGTGATCAATTTCTTCTTGAGAAACTTGGTCGCGAGAAACGTATTTAGGATTGATTGCTGCGATATGCATAGCAACATCACGAGCAACTTCTTCATCATTTGTTCCTTCAAGAGTAACTAATACTGCAATACGTCCGCCCATGTGAGTGTAAGCGCCAAAAACATCTGCATCTGTTTTTTCAACACGTGCAAAACGACGTAATTCGATTTTTTCACCGATCTTAGTTACACCTGCTAAGATTTCAGTTGCTACAGTACCGTCTCCTGCTTTAAGAGTTTGAGCATCTTCAACAGTTTCAGGATTTCCTTCAGCAATTGCTTCAGTTACATCTTTAACTAATTTTATGAATTGGTTGTTTTTAGAAACAAAGTCAGTTTCAGAGTTAATTTCTGTAATAGAACCAACATTTCCATCAACATAAACGCCAGCTAATCCTTCAGCAGCGATACGTCCAGCTTTTTTAGCAGCTTTAGCCATACCTGTTTCTCTTAAGTGATCAACTGCTGCATCGATGTCTCCATCAACGGCAACTAATGCTTTTTTAGCATCCATCATTCCTACGCCTGTCATATCGCGTAATTGTTTAACTAGTTGAGCTGTTACTTTTGCCATTCTATATTTCCTCCTAGTAAATTGCTTTATACTTTTTTAAATTTATTTTTACAAAAAAAGACTGACTCGTCAAGAAAGAAATGACGCCGCTTCGCAAAAAGTCGCTACTCACTTCTCCCCACTCGAGACAGCCTTATATGTGATTAAAGAATTAATTATTCAGCGTTTTTTCCTTCAACAACTTCAACGATTTCTTCGATTGAAGCAGTTTCAGAAGCTTCAGGTGCTTCAGCTGTGAATGTTTCTTCAACGACTTCATCTTCACCTTGATTTCCTTCGATCATAGCATCAGCCATTTTAGAAGTAATCAATTTAACAGCGCGGATAGCGTCATCGTTTGAAGGGATGATAACATCGATTTCATCTGGATCACAGTTAGTATCAACCATTGCTACTACTGGAATGTTTAATTTGTGTGCTTCTTGAATTGCAATACGTTCTTTACGAGGGTCAACAACAAACATTACGTCTGGAATTCTTGGCATATCTTGAATACCACCTAAGAATTTTTCAAGACGGTCACGTTGTTTGATTAAAATCCCAACTTCTTTTTTAGGAAGGACATCAAAAGTTCCGTCTTCTTCCATTTTGTTGATAGCTTTCAAACGTTTGATACGTTTTTGGATAGTATCCCAGTTTGTCAATGTTCCACCTAACCAACGGTGGTTTACAAAGTATTGTCCAGCACGAGTTGCTTCATCTTTGATAGCTTCTTGTGCTTGTTTTTTAGTACCTACGAATAAAGCGATTCCGCCGTTTTCAGATACTTCTTTCATGTAGTTGTATGCTGTATCAGCTAACTTAACAGTTTTTTGTAAGTCGATGATGTAGATACCGTTTCTTTCTGTAAAGATATAACGTTTCATTTTTGGGTTCCAACGACGTGTTTGGTGACCAAAATGAACTCCTGCTTCAAGCAATTGTTTCATTGAAATTACTGCCATAATATGTTTCCTCCATTGGTTTTTTATTTTCCTCCTTCAAATTCAACTGTAAGGAGACTTGAATAATCAAGCACCGTCCTTTACATCCTTTGAAGTGTGAAATAATTTTCAGTGCTTTTAGCACCGTTAATAATTATATATTATCTATTTGAAAATATCAAGCCTAACTCACGTTTTTTATTCCTTATTACATTCCTATACTCAAAATCTCACGAATGTCATCTTCTGATAATTGACTTCCTTCTCTTTGGATAGAGCCATCTTCAGTAATAATTTGATCAAACAAGGCTTTTTTCTCTTGTTGCAATTGGTCGATTTTTTCTTCAATGGTTCCTTCTGCAATTAAGCGCAATACTTGAACAACTTTTTTCTGTCCAATTCTATGTGCTCTACCTGCTGCTTGTTCTTCAACTGCCGGATTCCACCATAAATCATAAAGGATAACCATGTCTGCACCCGTAAGATTTAGACCAGTCCCACCAGCCTTAAGCGAAATAAGAAAGACTTCTTTTTCTCCTGCGTTAAATCGATTAACCATTTCAATTCGTTCTTTCGGTTTCGTTTGACCGCTTAAATAGAATGTTTCAACACTTTGTTGCGCTAATTCTTTTTCAATGATAGCAAGCATTGACGTGAATTGAGAAAAAATCAAGATGCGTCTGCCATTTTCTCTTGCAGTTTGAACTGTTTCTTTTAATTGCTCCAGTTTTCCTGAGTCGCCTTCATAATCATCTATGAATAATTTAGGATCACAACAAATCTGTCTTAGACGTGTCAAGCCAGCTAAAATCTCGATACGGTTCTTTTTAAATTCGGCTCCATTCATGCTATTGACACTTTCTTGAATTCTTTGTAAGTAAGCAAGGTAGACCGTTTTTTGTTCTTTAGTCATTTGGCTGTATAGATTCGTTTCAATTTTATCAGGCAATTCTTTTAAAACATCTTTCTTAATTCGTCTTAATACAAACGGACGAATCATTTTAGCAATTTGTTCATTTGGAAGTGTTTTGAATTTTTTGACTGAAGGGAAAAATCCAGGCATGATTAGTTGGAAAATAGCCCATAATTCTTCTATTTTATTTTCTATCGGCGTTCCACTCAACGCAAATCGTTTTTTAATCGTCAGGTCTCTTAGCGCTTGAGAAGTCTTGGTATTATGATTTTTCACCATTTGCGACTCATCTAAAATCAACGTACTAAAAGGAGACTGCTTATAATGAACGACATCTTGTCTAAAACTAGGATAAGACGTAATCAATACTTGGTTTGGTTTAACATTTTCAATTAACTGCATTCTTTCTTCAGCTGTGCCTGAAACGACAATGCTTTCAATCGAAGGCGCAAATTTTTCAATTTCAAAGTGCCAATTGTAGATTAATGACGCTGGAGCGACAATTAGGAAAGGATCATTCTGGCCCTTTTCTTCTATTTCCGACAACATATACGTAATGACTTGAATCGTTTTCCCAAGTCCCATATCATCCGCTAAAATACCGCCAAATCCATATTTAGACAACATCTTCAACCATTGGAAACCTGTTTTTTGATACGGTCTTAACTCTGCTTTTAACGATTTAGGTACATCAACTTCAAATTCTTCTGGAAAGTTCAAATCATGAATCAAATTCTTGAATTTCTTTGATACGGTTCCTTTAGTTTTTTCATCCATTGAAAATTTTTCATTTAATTCAAGTCCGCGATAGCTAGGCAATTGAACTCCACCATTTTGAAATTTCTTAGTGACTCTCAACTCATTTAACACATCACTGACTTGTCTGAAACTTTCTGACTCCAAGGAAAGAATCGTTCCATTATCAAATTTATGAAAAGCTCTCTTTTCGATTAAACTTTTCAACACATCATCAACTTCTTCAGGTGTGATTCCTTTGATATCGAAACGAACATCTAAAAACGATCCTTCGTTTTGTAGATCAATAATGGTTTCTGGATCTATTTGGTTCAAAAACATACTGTCCAATAAATCATCTACATAAACAGTAGCATCCAGTTCTAATGTTGGAATTTCTTTCGTAAACAATGCATAAAAGTCATCATCACGAACCATTCGTTTCGTATAACTTGTTTCAGTTCGGTGGTAATCAAATCCGATTAATTGATTGATGATTTTCATTTCTTTTTCACTATCTCTAATAATCTGGACGCCTTCTTCTGGCAATTGATTTTTAGTAGGATCTGTAGATAAAATCATATGTTTGTAATTAAACTCTACGGTAGCATGTACCGCTTCATTACGGTATTCAAAATAGACAGCTGTTAATAAGGGCTCTTGTACAAAAGAGTCTTTCAATTGATCATCTATAGAGACCGTTCCTATCTTCACGAGTAACGGCATAACGTAAGCAGTGAAATCAGGCATATCAGCAGATTCTATAATGATATTATCGCCTTCATACCGTTGCAAAAACTGTTGCAACGGACGATACGCACGCATTTGTTCTAGCGATGGTTGGAAAACAACGTTATCAGACACAAACCAATCGTATTCTTTTAAATGACTATCTGCTAGCCCTGTGATAGATAAAGTGACCGTACTATTTTTTTGAGAGATGTCAAAAGAAAAAGGCATTTTTTCTTCCACAAACATCATCGTCTTATAGGTGTTTGTTTTTGTAATAAAGTTTAAATTTCCGCTATCTTGCAAATCTTGAATAGTTGCTTCGGCTAAAGCGGTCATTAAAATCAAGAACCGGCTATTGGCTAAGAGTGATTTAGCATCTTTGTGTTCGCCCGAAATTAATTGAATCGATCTCTGTTGCTTATACAAATTCGCTAAAATCTCACTATCTTCTTGTTCAATAGAAATATCTTTGAAATTAATTTCCTGACCTGATTTCAATTCAACAGTTTCTTTTTTTATAAAACTTTCTAAAAATAACGGTAAATCTTTTACAATATACATTTTATCTGTTCCAGCTTTAAGGCTAAGAGCAAGCACATCAAATGAAGATCTTATGAGCGCAGTTGTCATTGGTTTGATTTCAATTCTATATTCTAATTTTAATGATTGTTTTTGTTTGGTTACCGTTGTTTTTTTTCTGTTTTCATTTAAAAATATCCGAGTAAAGGACTCCGTTAACTCTTGACCTGGATTTGGAGAATCCACAGCGACTTGTTTAGCATTTTCGGCTGTCATAACCCGACTAATTTTTCTATCTCTCAATTCCAACTCAACAGCAACTGTATGTTTACAATAGCCATGGTTTTTCCAATATAGACATTCACAAAAATCATCCTCTTTTGTAGAACCATCTAACTCAACATGAAAAATGTCGCTTCCCATAACTTCTGCAGACCATATTTTCTTATCTAAAAACGAGTTGACTGAAAGGACGCGTTTCTCTGCAACATATTGTCTTCCCTGCTCAATAACGCGTTCTGGTATACTCCATTTCATTCAACATTCCCCTACTTTCTTGCTTTTCATAAAATAATTGTTTTCAAGCACGTTTTTTTCTATCTCTCTATTGTACGTCATTATGGCTAAAAAAGAAAATTTTTTCTTTTACTACTATAGGATTTCAGCTTGTTTTTATCATAAAATTCTTTGAATCTTCATTCCAAATGGGGTAACTCAAAAATAACTTGCTAAAATATGGGTTATGAATCATACTATTAGTATAAAAATGCACTAGAAAATTGAATGAAAAAGAGGTTGAATTATTTTGTTTTATAGACTATTAAGAGCCACTTTACGCTTTTTATTAGCGATCCTAAATGGCAATGCTCATTATGAAAACCGCGACAAACTCCCCACTGATTCATCTTATATATTAGTTGCACCACATAGAACGTATATTGATCCTGTTTATCTAGCTTTAGCTGCTAGTCCTAAACCGTTTACTTTTATGGCAAAAAAAGAATTATTCAAAAATCCCATTCTTAGTTGGATCATTAGACATGCCAACGCCTTTCCTGTAGATCGTGCTAATCCAGGACCTAGCGCGATTAAAACGCCTGTAAAAATCTTAAAAAAAGGCGATTTAAGTCTAATGATTTTCCCTACTGGAACCAGACATTCAAACGAAATAAAAGGAGGCGCAGCTACGATTGCTAAACTAAGCGGCGTACCCATTATTCCAGCTGTTTATCAAGGACCATTGAAATTAGGCGGGATTTTAAAAAGAAAAAAAGTGACCGTTCGTTTTGGAGATCCGATTATTATCGATCGCACAGTTAAACTAACAAAAGAAAACTTGAAATTGATTGACGAACAAATCCAACAAGCTTTTGATCAATTGGACTTAGAGATAGACCCTACATTTAAATATGAGTACAAAAAATAAACAAAAAAAAGAAAAGTCGCTGACTTTTCTTTTTTTTGTTTTTTTAGTGGATACCATTATTTTGCAATTGATACATATCAAAGTAGATACCATTTTGTTGAATCAGCTGATCATGTGTACCACGTTCGACGATTTTACCATGATCCAATACAAGTATTAAATCTGCATCGCGAATCGTAGATAAACGATGGGCAATAGCTAACGTTGTTCGCCCTTTGCGCATTTTTTTCAGACCCTCTTGAATCAAAGCTTCGGTTTCTGTATCTATATTTGCCGTTGCTTCATCTAATATCAGAATTTTAGGATCTGTCACAATTGTACTCGCGAAAGAAATCAATTGTTTTTGTCCTGTTGAATAACTTGCTCCTCGTTCAATCACTTTAGAATCGTATTGATTCGGTAATTTTTCAATAAAAGTATCCGCTTGAACAAATCGAGCCGCTTCTTCTATTTGAAAATCTGTGATAGAAGGATCTTTCAAACGAATATTGTCTTTGATTGTCCCATAAAATAAAAAGGAATCTTGTAAAACTAATCCCATTTTCTTTCTTAATTCATCTATCCGATAGTTTTTGATTGGAATATCATCAATCAAAATCTCTCCTTCATTGAATTCATAAAAACGCATCATCACATTGATAATAGAACTTTTCCCACTTCCAGTGTGTCCAACTAGAGCAACCGTTTGACCTGGAAATGCAGTGAAAGAAATATTATTTAAAACAGTGTGTTTTCCATCATAAGAAAAGCTCACGTTTCTAAATTCAATCTTAGCATCTTGAATTTTAGCTTCAGCCGTCTCATTTTGTTGCGGTGTGTATTCTTCATTATCTAACACATCTAAAACACGGCTGCTAGAAACAATTCCATCTTGAAAAATACTTAAACTATCCATCATGCTTGTCATAGGATTAAAGAAATTACGAGCATAAGAAGTGAATGCATAAATCACACCAACACTAACGGGACCATTCAATGACTCATATCCAAAGAAACCCAAAATCATAATTAAAGAGAACGTGTATAAAAAGTCAATTACTGGACTCAGTAAAATGGAATTCGTTTTTACCATGGCATAACGTAATTTGTAATAGTCCATATTGGTTTCGTCAAATTCTTTTTGCAACCTTTTTTCTTGACGGAACTGTTGAATAATACTCATACCATTAACCGATTCTGCTAATTTTGAATTTAGCAGGCTTAATTTTTCTCTCATGTTACGATACAAGCGAGAACTATATTTTTGATAATACCAAATAACGACTCCTAACACTGGAATCAACGCAACAATCCAAAGAGAAATCTTAACATCTAATAACAACATAGCGAAAAGCGATGTTGTTACAGCTAATATCCCTTGTAGGATCGTAAGAAATACTGACCAAAATTCTTTAATCGTTTCTGTATCATTTGTCACTCTCGTAACGATTGAACCAGCAGGAGTTTGATCAAAAAAACGCATACCTAACGTGTGTAGCTTTTTAAAGATCGCATTTCTGATGTTTTCAACAGTCTTCTCAGAAGCCATATTATAGAGATACAAGTTCAGATACCAAAAAATAATTTTTACTAACGTCATACCAAAATAAAGTAAGGCAAACAGACCGATAACTCGGTTTGTAGCCGTTCCTTTTGCTAAATACTCATCAATAAAAACTTGAAGAATCCTTGGCAAAAGAATGTTTGTAACGGCTAATAAAACGCCAAATAGGATACCAACTGAAAATTGAAGTTTAAAAGGTGAAGCAAACTTAATGATCCGTTTTAAAATTGTCATTTGTTCTTTAGTTGTAAATGATTTTGACCACACTGATTCCTGTTCCATTAGTCTGCACCTCCTTCAATTTTTCTTTCAAGTTGTTGACTGTCAAACATTTCTTTGTACCATCCATTTTGAAGCAGCAAATCAATATGCGTTCCTCTTTCAATCACTTCTCCATTATCAATCACAATAATTTCATCTGCATGCATCACACTACTAATTCGATGCGCAGCAATAATCGTCGTTTGTTCAGAACGCTCTTTTTTCAATGCAGATAATATCTTTTCTTCGGTTTTAGCATCAACCGCTGATAAGGCATCATCTAAAATCAATAATTCTGGTTTAATAATTAAGGCACGAGCAATTGCAATCCGCTGTTTTTGACCTCCAGATAAAGAAACCCCGCGTTCACCAACTACGGTATTATACGCATCAGGCATTTCCATGACGTCGGTATGAATTGCCGTTAGTTCTGCGGCTTTTTCAACTTCTTCTTGTGACAAATCTGGATCTGCAAAGCGAATATTCTCTTTGATACTTGTTGAGAATAAGAATTGATCTTGAGGTACGTATCCAATATGCTGCAACAAAGCATCTAAAGTATAATTTCTTATATCTTCATTTCCGTACAAAATACGTCCGTGATAACGGTCATATTCTCTTAGTAGCAACCTAAAGATACTCGTTTTCCCTGCTCCTGTTTTTCCTACTACACCTAATGTTTGTCCACGTTTCAATTCAAAGTGAACTTCTTTAAGCGCTAAAACAGTTGATTTAGGATAAGAGAATTTCTCAACCGAATAATGAATATTTCCTTTAATTGCTTTAGTTAAAGCAGCAGGTCTTTCAACAATTTTAGATTTCTCTAAAAGTAATTTCTCAACACGGTCATAACTTGCACTTCCACGTTCCAATATATTAAATAAACGTCCAATTGCAAACATTGGCCATACAAGCATAGCGATGTAATTAATAAAAGAAACCAATTCACCAATCGAGATAACACCTGAATTGATATAGATTCCACCCATTACGATGGTTAATACGTATGAAATTCCCATTATAAAAGTAATCGTAGGATCAAATAAAGAGTCGATTTTATACACTTTTTTGTTTTCAGTAACCACTTGTTTTGTTTTATTACTGAACTCCTCAACATCTTCATCTTCTTGACCAAATGTTTTTATCACTTTCATTCCTGAAATACTCTCTTGAGCTTTATCATTCATATTAGAAAAAGCTGCTTGCGCTCCTCTAAACCGTTCATGTAACTTAGAACCTAAAACGCGTGAAGCTATAGCCAACAACGGGAGTGGAATTAAAGCAATCAACGTCAATCTCCAGTCAACAACTAAAGCCATCGCAATAATCGTAGTACCGCCTGTAATGATTGAATCAGCTAAGGTCAATATCCCTCCACCGGCAACGTTCCGAACAGCTGTTAAATCATTTGTTGCATGAGCCATTAAATCTCCTGTGCGATACTTTTGAAAAAAGCTGTTATCCATTTCAGTGAAGTGATTAAATAACCGTGTTCTAAGTATCCGTTCTAACTTTGCAGAGGTTCCCCAAATATTCACACGCCAAATATAACGAAACAAATAAGTAGCGAGTGCAGCAATGCCTAATAGACTTAGCCATTGAACTAACTTAGTTAGCGTTAACGTTCCTTGAGCAACTTCATCTACAATGATCCCTATTATTCTAGGAGGCACTAATTGAATGATCGCTACAAGAAATAAAAATAAAACACCTGTCACGTATGCTTTTTTCTCTTGTTTAAAAAACCAACCTAATTTTTTATAGATCCCCATCTTATTCCCCCACCTTTTATTTATTCTTAATTAAAATAAAAAAACGCGAACAGATAACAATCTGTTCGCAATTCATTCTAATAAGCCAGTTTATGCACTTATTTTTTTTTAGTCGTTTTTGTTGTTTGTGTTTTCATTGACGACATCATTTGTTTAATTTTCTTTTCTGATGGTTTTTGTCCCATTTGCATCATTAACATACGCAACATGTTTTCGTCAACTGGTGGATTTTTTTTGAAATAATCCATCATGTATCTTCTAGCAATAAAGAATCCACCGACAGCTCCACCAACCAAAGCTAAAATAATTAAAAAGATAGCAAGACCTAAATTCATTTTTGATTCACTCCTTTCAAACCTCTCAAGTCTTAATTGTACTAAATAATAGTAAAAAAATAAACTAAAATTCTATTTATGAAGCTAAAAAGTCATATTTCATGACAAATTTGCACAAAAGAAAGCCATGTAAGTGAAAATACCAACTTACATGGCCATATATTATAAGTTATTGAATGTTTCTACAACATTTTCTACCGTGAAACCATAATTTTCAATAACAGTTGCACCAGGTGCACTTGCACCGTATTTGTCGATACCGATTGTAGCACCATCTAAACCAACATAACGTTCCCAACCGAAAGTAGCACCCATTTCAATAGATACACGTTTTCGTACATCATTTGGTAAGACACTTTCTTTATAGGCAGCATCTTGTTTGTCGAATAGATCAAAACTTGGTACTGAAACAACTGAAACATCTGTTCCATTTTCTTTCAAAACTTTTTGAGCTTCAATAGCTAATGCAACTTCTGATCCAGATGCTAATAAAATCCCTTCTGGTTTTTCACCAGCTTGAGCTGAAATAACATAAGCTCCTTTAGCAACATTTGTACGTGCCCCTTCTTTAGTTCCAGGCAATACAGGTAAGTTTTGACGAGACAATACCAACATTGTAGGGTGATCTGTTGAAGTCAACGCTAACTCCCATGCAGCAACAACTTCATTGCCGTCTGCTGGACGTAAGATTGATAAATTAGGCATGCCACGTAAACTAGAAAGTTGTTCAACAGGTTCATGCGTTGGTCCATCTTCCCCAACAGCAACAGAATCATGTGTAAATACATATGTTACTGGGAGTTTTGAAATAGCTGCTAAACGAACAGCCGCACGCAAGTAATCCGTAAATACGAAGAAAGTACCGCCATATACTCTAGAACCGCCATGCAAGGCAATTCCATTCATAGCAGCTGTCATACCAAATTCACGAACACCAAACCAGATGTTTCTGCCATCATATTGACCAGCTTGGAAATCTTTTACATCTGCGATCATCGTGTTATTAGATGAAGATAAGTCAGCAGAACCGCCCCAGAAATATGGAACTTTTTTTGCAATCGCATTTAGAGCTTGGCTACCGGTTACACGAGAAGCTAATGCATCATCTTCAACATTATAAGTTGGCAATTCAGCATCCCAATCTGTTGGCAATTCATTGCTTAATGCCATTTCAAACTGTTTAGCTAGTTCTGGATATTCAGTGCGGTATGCTTCAAATGCAGCTTTCCACTCTTCTTCAGCTTTTGCTCCTTTATCTACCATAGTTTCTTTAAAACGTTCTGCTACTTCGGTAGGAACAAAGAAATCTTCGCCTTCCCATCCATAAGCTTTTTTAGCAGCTTCAATTCCTTCTGCTCCAAGTGGTGCACCATGAACTTTGTGTGTTCCGGCATTAGGAGCTCCAAAACCAATAATTGTTTTAACTTCAATCAAAGTAGGTTTTTTCGTTTCAGCTTTTGCAGCTTCAATTGCTGCGTTGATTTCTTCTAAATCATTGCCATCTTTTACAAGAATATGTTGCCAACCGTAAGCTTCAAAACGTTGTCCAACATTTTCAGTGAACGCTTTTGAAGTTGGTCCATCTAAAGAGATATCATTTGAATCATAAAGAACTACTAATTTTCCAAGTTCTAAATGAGCAGCTAAACTTGCTGCTTCAGCTGAAACACCTTCCATTAAATCGCCATCTCCACATAAAGCATACGTGAAATGATCAACAATTGTGTGGCTCTCTTTATTATAAGTAGCAGCTAAATGAGCTTCTGCCATAGCCATACCTACACCATTTGCAATACCTTGTCCTAGAGGACCAGTAGTTGCTTCTACTCCATCAGTATGGTTAACCTCTGGATGTCCAGGTGTTTTACTATCCCATTGACGGAATTGTTTTAAATCATCGATTTTAACGTCATATCCAGCTAAATGTAACAAGCTGTATAATAACATTGAACCATGTCCAGCTGATAAGACAAAACGGTCACGGTCAAACCATTTTGAGTTTTTTGGATTTACTTTTAATTGTTTAGTCCACAATGCGTAAGCCATTGGAGCAGCCCCCATAGGTAAGCCTGGGTGTCCGGAATTGGCTTTTTGTATACCATCCATACTTAGTGTTCTAATTGTATTTACTGCTAACTGGTCTGTGTTATCAAACAAAAAAATCATCCTTTCGATTTGAACTCTCTATTAGTACTCTATTAGTTTACTATTATTCCGCTTTAAGTGCAACGCTTTCACGAACAGAATGTTCATAAATGGGAGAATCTAATGCTTATCCCATTTATGAACAAACCTTTTTATCTGCCATGAAGGCCTTTCTCTTTTTGGATGTCTTTCAATTTATCAGGCGTAACATCCGTACCTTCTTCATCTACTATTTTAACACCTTCAATTGTTTTTCTCATTCCACCTCGGAATGCTTCAATATAAGCGTCTCTTAATTTTTTTTGTTCTACTTGTTCTTGTATGGTCAATCCTTTGGTCTTTGCTTTATTCGCTAAAACGTTTATTCTTTCCATCTGCTCTTTTGGTAACATTTAATCACTCCAGCATTTTTTTTATTTCTGGTTCAACTATAACAAACTTCTTTGATAAAATCACTCTTTTATCCTCTTTATCTACGAACGTTTGTTTGATTTGTTGTGCTATATATGGTAATCTTAGAATGATAAAAAAAGAAACGAGGTGTTTATATCTATTATGAGTAAAAATCCGGAATCAAGACAAGTTGAAGTTTTGCAATATATATACAATCAAGTTAAATTGAAGGGTTATCCTCCAACTGTTAGAGAAATTGGAACAGCCGTTTCTTTATCTTCTACATCAACAGTACATGGACATCTTTCCCGCTTAGAAAAAAATGGATATATCCAACGGGATCCTAGTAAACCACGTGCCATTGAATTAACAGCTTTAGGATTAACAAAATTAGGGATTGCATTAGACAAAATTCCTTTATTAGGAACCGTTACAGCTGGAGAGCCTATCTTAGCAGTAGAAGAAGCTACCGATTATTTCCCTCTTCCTCCAAATTTACAATTTGAAAATGAATCGTTATTCATGTTGACTATTCGCGGAGAAAGCATGATTAATGCTGGTATTTTTGATGGTGATGAAGTTATTATTCGCAAACAAGGAACCGCTAATAATGGCGACATTGTCATTGCTATGACTGTTGATGATGAGGCAACGTGTAAAAGATTTTATAAAGAAGAAGATCATTATCGATTACAACCTGAAAATGATACAATGAGTCCTATCCTACTTAATGAATTAACTATTTTAGGTAAAGTTATTGGCTTATACCGTAGCCATATCCAATAATATAAAAAAAACGAATGAATAGTTTCCTATTCATTCGTTTTTTTAGGCTATATCGCGGTACCTATTTTAGTACGTTTTTTACAGGAGCAAATGTTTTTCTATGAATTGGACATGCTCCTTGTTTTTCTAATCCTTCTAAATGTACTTTAGTTCCATAACCAGCATTTTTAGCAAAACCATAGCCTGGATATAAATCATCATAATCAGCCATCATTCTATCTCTTGTTACTTTAGCAATAATACTTGCCGCAGCAATAGATATACTTTTGGCGTCCCCTTTGATGAAACTTTCTTGCGGTATACTAACTGGTAAATGCATAGCATCAATCAATAATTGTTCTGGTTGTACAGGCAATTGTTGTATGGCTTCAATCATGGCTAATTTAGTTGCTTCGTAAATATTTACTTTATCGATTATATGATGATCTTTTACACCAATTCCAATAGCTACTGCTGCTTCTTGGATCTGTTCAAATAATGCTTCTCGTTTTGCACTAGACAATTGCTTAGAATCATTTATACCTAACACATCAAAATCTTTCGGTAATACCACTGCAGCAGCCACAACAGGTCCAGCTAGTGGTCCTCTTCCTACTTCATCGATTCCAGCGATGTATTGCGTACCTTGTTCCCAAAAATAACGTTCAATTTGAAGCATTTCTTCTTGTTTATCAAGAATAGATTGCTGTTTCTTCAACTTATTTTCCCATGCTTTGTATGCACTCGCAGCCCCTTTACGGGAATCATTCCTAATTGCTGATAGTCGCTCATCGGTTGAATCGGAAATGGTTGACAATAATTCTTTGATTGCTGCAATACTTAAAGGCTTTTCCACACGCGTTCCTCTATTCTTTAGGTAAAGAAACCGGAGCAATATCTAATGTAAATCGTCCTACTTTACCACTTCTTATTTCAAAAATTACCATTTCAGCTGCACGGCTATAGTCATCACGAAATCCTCTGCGCTCACTAATAAGCATGAGCATCTCTGGTATTGCTAATGTCATTTCCTCTTCACTTAAGCGGTATCGTTTTGAAATTGATTCCGGATAATTTTCTCGCATAAATTCTATTCCATACATAGCGATATCATCTAGTTGAAGTATGGTATCTTTGATTGCTCCTGTTAAAGCAAGTTTTTGTCCAATAGCTGGATCTTCAAACTTAGGCCAAAGAATACCTGGAGTATCCAGTAATTCCAATTCTTTGCCCAATTTTAACCATTGTTGAGCTTTTGTGACACCTGGTTTATTTCCTGTTTTTGCCACATTTTTCTTAATAAAACGATTGATTAAAGTAGACTTCCCAACGTTTGGAATTCCAATACTCATTGCTCTGATAGCACGTGGTTTGATTCCTTTAGCGGCTCTTCTGTCAAATTTTGGTTTCAAAATTTCTTTTGCTTTTTCCATAACTTGCTTCATGCCTTTTCCTTCTTGTGCAACAATTGGGACTGCAGCTATTCCTTGTTCATTAAAGTACTCCACCCATTTTTTTGTTTGAACAGGATCAGCTAAATCGCTTTTGTTTAAAATAATGATTCTTGGTTTTTCTCCTATTATCTCGTCTAAAATGGGATTGCGGCTTGATAAAGGCAATCTTGCATCTACGAGTTCAAATATCACATCTACTAATTTAATTTTTTCGGTTACTTGTCGTCTTGCTTTGGCCATATGCCCTGGAAACCATTGAATGGTCATGTTATTTTTTCACCTTTCTATTTACACACAAAAAAGAACAATTTTTTCATCTTCTTTTTTTACATTTCTTTTTTATTCTTCGTCTATTGAGCCAAACTCTTTAAGTGGCCAAATCCGGAAATTAGCTGTACCACTTACAGTAGTTGCATCTACGAATCCAAAAAAACGACTATCTTTTGAATTTATACGATTATCCCCCATCACAAAATAGCTGCCCTTAGGAACCGTCTCTTCACCCGTTTTAGAGGCTAATGAAAAGTCTTCGGTAAAGTTGCCTCCTGTAGCATAGGATTCAATCGAACTTTGCAAATACTCTTCTTCAACTGCTTTATCATTAATATATAAAACATCATCTTGATAACGAATAGTGTCACCCGGAAGACCGATGATTCTTTTGATATACTGTTTCTCAGGCTCATCAGGAGCAGGAAAAACAACAACATCAAAGCGGTCTATATTAGAGACTTTATTTAAAATCAAACGATCGTGATCTTCTAAAGTAGGAACCATCGATTCACCATCTACACTTACTGGAGCAAACAAAAAATGCCGAATAAGTAAAAAAATGATTAACGCTACTATACAATAAAGTAGTGTGCTTAAAATTTCACTTCCAAGACTTTTTTTTTCTTTACGTTTTTGACTCGAAGAAAGATGACGTGACTTTCTAGGTTCGAAAGATCTTTCTGTTTGATTTTGATCATCAGAAAAATTTATTTTACTCAATAGCTTCTCCCTACTTTCATTGTTTATTGAACGTTCTTCATGCGATTAAAAGGATAATAAATAAACGAAGTTTCTCCAACAATTGACTCAACTGGAATACTTCCAAAATACCGACTGTCATTACTTGATCTACGATTATCACCTAATACAAAATACTCATCTTCTGGTACTACTTGAGTTCCAGTCAATTCTTCTAAGGTGAAATCAGATGTCCAAATTCCGCCAGCGTTATTCACTAAATCATTATCTAGAAATTTTTCCTCGAATTTTTTATCATTTACATAAAGCTGATCATTTTCATATTGGATTTTTTCTCCAGGTAAACCAATTACTCTTTTTACAAGAGTCCGATTTGAAGAATCGTGAAATACAACTAAATCAAATCTCTCTATATCATATATTGTTTTGACAATAATTTGATCGTCCTGTTGAAAGGTAGGTATCATAGACGAACCTTCAATAGTCATAGGAATAAAGATGAAATTTCGCAATAAAACAGTGATCAATCCAGCTAACAATAGCGCCTTAGACCACTTCCATGAAAACTCCTTCCACGAATTTTTCCCCATATCCTTCGCTCCAAACCAATCTGTTTATTCTATCATACAAGAATTTTTTTCAAATAACTATCTATTTAACACAGTGCTGACCAAGAAAGAGAGATAGAAAACGCCTACCTCTCTTCCCTAGTAAGTTTTAACTGTTTTTGTTTACAACTCAATTGCTTATTAGTCGTTGGATTTAGTGGCTTGCAACTCTTTTATCGCTGCCTCATATTGAGTATCATTTTCATCAATCAATTTTCTTAACGATTCAACGAGTTGAGTTGCCGTTTCACCTGTCACTTTACCATCGACAGGGAGCTTTTTATCGATTTGGAATTGACTAACAGCCTTTTGGGTTGCTTCATCAAAGTATCCATCAATAGTATCTACAGAATAACCTAATGCATCAAGGACTTTTTCTAGGTTTTTAACTTCCTCAGAAACATCGCCCAATTGATAGGTTTTTGATCCATCAATTATCAATAAATTCGCATAATCCGGTAAAGCAACTTCGATAGTAGGCGTGATGCCTTTTTCATTGATCCATTTTCCACTTGGCGTTAACCATTTTGCAATCGTTATTTTTAACTCACTTTTGTCATTAAATGCAGCCACATTTTGGACTGTCCCTTTACCAAACGTTTTCGTTCCAATTAGTTTAACATTTCCTGATTCATTAACAGCACCTGCTAGAATTTCTGAAGCACTAGCGCTGCCTTCGTCTACTAATAAAACAGCTGGTTCAGTAACTTTAAAATCACCCATTGTCGCATTATCAGCGACGATTGAGACAGGCTCTTGATCTTTTTCTTGCGTTTGTAAAATAGTATCGCCATTTTCTAAAAACAGATTAGAAATTGACATTCCCGCATTTAATAAACCGCCTGGATTTTGACGAACATCGAACACAAAGGATTTTGCACCTTGATTTCTCAAATCTTTTATCGCAGCTACTAAATCATCATAAGTTGGTGAAGAAAAACTCGTAATGGAAATATACCCAATTGTTGGATTTTCTTCATCTAATTGATAAACAACGGTTTCAACCGGAATTGTATCTCGTACTAACGTTACTTCAAAGGTAGAATCGCCACGCCTAATAGACAAAACAACTTCCGAACCTTTTTCGCCACGAATGTGTGAAACAGCTTCATTTAAATTCATGCCGGTTAATTCTTGATCACCAGCTTTTAAAATAATATCGTTCGGCTGTAATCCTGCTTTTTCAGCTGGTGAACCTGCAATAGGAGAAACAATCATAACATTGTCTCCTTGTTTCATCACTTCTGCACCGATTCCTTCAAAGGATGCTGAAATACTTTCATCTAAAGAAGACGATTCTTCTACATCGAGGTATTGTGTGTACGGATCGCCCACAGATTCAGTCATACCAGTAATGGCACCTTCAATCAAGGTTTCCCCTTCTACACCTTGATAATAGTCTGACATTAAAGTGTCATAGACAGCTTGGATTTTTTCAAAATCCTCTGTATTTACTGCAACACTGGATTCTGAGGAATTTACATTTTTTTGTACTTCATCATTATCATCATTTGCGTTTGTAACAGCAACAGTTCCACCAATTGAAAGTGCAGCAACTACTATGAGAGAAGCACCATATGCCCAAGGTTTGATTCCTTTTTGCTTTTGTGATTTCTTTGGTTCATTCTCCATTTGCAAGGTTCCTCTCTACTTTCAATTAGACTCTACATTCGCGACCATTCTAGTCTATTTCTTACATTACTTTTAAGAATTTAATAAACAAGGTCACTTTTTACTAGAATTTTAACGCTGTTTCTAGAGCTACAATCATCATATCATTAAAGGTTTTTTCACGCTCATCTGAAGAAGTTTCTTCTCCAGTAATTAAATGGTCGCTTATGGTTAAAATAGCTAGCGCTCTACGATTGTATTTTGCTGCTAACGTGTATAGACCAGCCGCTTCCATTTCAGTAGCTAGTACGCCATAATCTGCCAATTTCTTCTTATCTAGTTCAGCATTGTAGAAACGATCAGCAGATAAAATATTCCCCACTTTAACTTTCATTCCTTGTTCAGTTGCAATTTCATACGCTGTTCTAAGTAAATCAAAATCAGCAATCGGAGCAAATTGTACTTGATCATTAAATGTATTTTTTACAACAGCTGAATCAGTTGTTGCACCTTGCGCTAAAATAACATCACGTACTTTAACATCTTTTTGCATTCCGCCAGCAGTTCCTACACGGATTAAGTTTTTCACGTTGTAACCTGTTATTAATTCTTCAGCGTAAATCATCATAGAAGGTATTCCCATACCTGTTCCTTGGACAGAAACACGTCTGCCTTTATAGGTTCCAGTGTACCCAAACATATTTCTTACGCGGTTATACTGTTCCACATCTGTTAAAAATGTTTCTGCAATATATTTTGCTCTTAATGGATCTCCAGGTAATAATACCGTTTCTGCGATTTGTCCTTCTGTAGCTTCAATGTGTACACTCATGATTATTTCCTCCTAGTTGTTTTGTTGTTTTTTTTAATTATCTTTATCCAAATAGATTTCCCATGCTTTATCAAACGTTGTCATTTCTTCTAAGTAAGTACCATTTAATTCCAAATAATGACTAATTTCATGATAATCTTCTGATTGTTTAGGAAAGCTATTATCTAAATAAACGGCATTTGCAAATAACGTTACAGCATCTTTTTTATATGGATCTCTTTCAGTCATTAAATAATGATAAAACGGACGTTGCATTAACTTAATTCCTTTCTTTATCCTGCTGGTAATCAAGACGCTCTTTTTTTTCTTGAGCATACTTTTCTGGATTTTTTTGATAAAACTCTTGGTGGTATTCTTCAGCTGGATAAAAAGGTTGTACGGCTTCAATTACAGTAACAATTGGCTTTTTATATTTTCCGCTTTCGCTTAACTGTTGCTTGGATTTTTCAGCAACTTTTCTTTGATTCTCATCTCGTACAAAGATAACAGGTCGGTAATTATCTCCTCTATCTTGAAATTGACCCATAGCATCTGTTGGATCCGTTTGATTCCAATAGATTTCGACCAATTCTTCATATGAAATAATTGTTGGATCAAAGGTTATTTCAACAGCTTCCGTGTGTCCCGTTGTTTTGGCTAGAACTTCTTCATAAGTAGGATTAACCGTATGTCCGCCTGTATAGCCTGAAACAACTTTCTCAATTCCAGGCTGTTCATCAAATGGCGAAACCATACACCAAAAACATCCTCCGGCAAAAATTGCAGTATCTCTCACAGACCTCATCCTTTCTTAAATTAGATCAATTGGTTGGCACATAGACATTGATTCGAATATCATTCTCGGCTAGATCAATCTTATCGACCGAAAAATGGATACCGCTATCTAGCGTGAACTCATTTAAATTAAAAACAAGTGTTTCTTGTTCACTATCAATAGCTACCCAATCTGGAATATTTAATTGACTTTCAATTTGATTCAAGGCAAAGGAAATCGGCAAATTCAATTTTCCAATTGAAAGGCCTGTTGTTTTAAATTGCAGATTGCCATTTTCCATAACAAATGGCTCTAAAGAAAGCTGGAATTGGACATCCTTTCCAAATAATTGAAAGGTGCCAACTAATTGAGCCTGGTCTTCCAATTTAAATTGATAATTGACCGGACCTTTTACTATTTTTTCATCTTTAAGATACGAAGCTACCAATTGATTGATATCATCTTTCTTTGTTGATACTTGAAACGTCACTTCATCACTACTAGTTTGCGTTTCTAGATTAGGCTCTCCAATAATAACCGGAGTCATTTGAGTGAAAAACCAAAATAATGTTCCTAATACGATTGAAAGCAGGACAAGAAAAGCCCATTTCCAGCCATTTAATTTACTCTTTTGCTCATTACTTTTTATGCTCATAAAAACTCCTTACTCCACAAGTTTTCTTTTTATTCAGCTACAATAGCTTGAAATAAGACCTCACTCATTAACTGATATCCAGCTTCATTCGGATGAAATAAATCCTCTTCATACAAATAAGGATTGCTGATTGCTTGTTCTTTAGCCTGTTCTTTAGCTTCTTCCTCGTTTATCAATACGTCTTTTTTCTCCTCATGTTTCAATGACGGATTAAATAAGTCAGCTATAGGAAGAAAGGTCGCATTTTCAGTTTCATTTACTACTTCCTTTGTTGTTTCATTCCATTCACCTGCTATAGTTTCCATTTCAGTTATTTCAGGAAAGTAAATAGAATAAGGATTGTAAATGCCAAAGATATATAGTTGAACTTCAGGATTCACTTTTTTAAAAGCCGATAAAAGAGTGGTTAGGTTTTCCTTATAAGTTGCTTCAGGTATAAGGAAATTTTCTTTAGTAACCGTTAAAAGATGTTGTTTTAAGGTTTGGATAATATCATTTCCACCTACCGTCAATACAACGATATCAGCAGAAGCAATATCCTCTTGGATGTCCTCACTTTCATAGAAACGTTCCAATATTTGGTCACTTCGATCGCCACTTTTCCCATAATTGCTTGTGGTTACCTCTTTATAATTATCCGTTTCTTTTAATAAGTCAGCTACTATGGGAACGTATCCGCCACTATTAGAAGTATCTCCAACACCTTGTGTTAAAGAATCACCAATTGCAACGATATGAAGAGACTCTTTTTTTAGTTCGCTTTTTTCCTCGTTGTTAGTTGAATTATTTTGAAATAAAACGGTTAGCAAACCAACAACGAGAAGACTAGCAATCATCAAAAAAAGGAAGATACCGATAATTGACCGTCCTTTTTTCATGTTAAAAACTCCTCTACTTGTCGATATATGAAAATAGTATACCAGATTCTCTATTTTTCGTATACATTTCTATCTGAAATGACTAGTGTATTTACTTATTTTTCATTTCGTACATACGTTTCAAAAACGTGTGGATATTTATTGCGGTCATCAAGAATCCCAGCTTCTATTTTATCTAGTTTCCATTGTGACCAATCTATTTCAGGCATAAAGGTATCGCCTTTAAATTCGCCTTCAATCATGGTGCGATGCAATACATCTACGTCATCCATAAAGAAACTAAAGACGTTTGCTCCACCTGTAATCAAGGTATCTCCTGAATACTCTTTAGCAAAGTCTAGTACTTCCTCTCGACTATGCATGACTTTAATCCCTTCAGCTTGATAATTGGGATCAGTTGTTAATATAATATTGATGCGATTAGGTAAAGGCCGTTTGTTCATTCCTTCAAAGGTTTTTCTACCCATCACAACCGCATTATTTATTGTCATTTGTTTGAAAAATTTTAAGTCATTCGGCAAATACCAAGGTAACGTCCCTTGATACCCAATTGCCCCATTTTGATCTTGAGCCCATAAAAAAGCAATCATATCATTCCCTACTTTCTTCTTGTTATACAGCTATTGGCGCTTTTATCCCGGGATGAGGGTCGTATCCTTCGATTTTAATATCGTCCATTTCAAAATCAAAAATACTTGTTTTTGATGAATTCAATATTAAGGTAGGCAATTCTTTAGGTTCTCTAGCTAGTTGTTTGTTTATTTGTTCGATATGGTTTGAATACAAATGTGCATCTCCCAAAGTATGAACAAATTCGCCTACTTCTAGCCCCGTTTCATGAGCAATAAGATGCGTCAATAACGCATAGCTTGCAATATTGAACGGGACTCCTAAAAAGATATCGGCACTCCGTTGGTACAATTGGCAACTTAATTTCCCATCCGCAACATAAAATTGAAATAATGTATGACAAGGAGGCAGCGCCATATTGGGTACATCTTCAGGGTTCCACGCTGAAACAAGCATACGTCTTGAGTCTGGAGATGTTTTAATCAATTTAATCACATCTTTTAATTGATCAATCGTTTCACCTTGCGTTGTTTTCCATTTGCGCCACTGTGCACCGTAAACATTTCCTAATTCACCATACTGCAATGCAAAGGTCTCATCTTCTAAAATACGGGTACAGAACGCCTCTTTTTCTTTTAGATAAAGAGTATTGAATTCTGAATCTATCAAAGACTTTCTGCCAAAATTAGTCATATCTGGTCCTTTATAATCTTCACTTTTCACAAAACGTTCAAAAGCCCATTCGTCCCATATATGATTATTATGCTGCAACAAATAGCAAATATTTGTATTGCCTTTAATAAACCATAACAATTCACTCTTAATCAAACTGAAAGGTACTCTTTTCGTGGTTAAAAGTGGAAAACCTTCTTGTAGATTAAACCGCATTTGGTGGCCAAATAAACTTTTAGTTCCCGTTCCTGTTCGATCCGTTTTTTCGTTGCCTACTTCCAAAACTTTTCTTGCTAGATTTAGATATTCTGACTCCACAACCTTACCTCCTATGGTTTAATCATTTGCGTATTGACTTAAATATTCCCAACGATTCATTTTTTCTTCTAGCTCTTTTTCAAAAACCGTTACTTGTTCTTGCTGTTCTTGTAGCAAACTAAAATTACTACCCGATTTTAGCATCTCTTGTTTGAGTGTCTCAATTTTATTTTCAAGATTAAACATTTCTTCTTCTATCGTGGACCATTCTTTTTGTTCTATAAAGGTTAATTTCACTTTTTCATCTACCACAACTGGTTCCGGTTGTGTGGCAACTTTTGTAACTGAATCACTACTTTGAACCGAGCGACCTTGTTTTTTCTCTTTTTCTTCTTCGATATAATCTGTAATACTGCCATAAAATGGTCTGATTTTTCCATGTCCATCAAATATCAGTAATTTTTCTACTGTTTTATCTAAGAAGTAACGGTCATGGGAAACTGAAATAACTGCTCCTGGGAATGTTTCGATATAATCTTCTAAGACCGTTAAAGTTGCAATATCTAAATCATTGGTGGGTTCATCCAGCAATAATACATTTGGTTGTTGCATCAATAACTTCAATAGATACAAACGTCTTTTTTCTCCACCAGATAATTTACCAATCAGCGTACCATGTGTATGACGCTCAAATAAGAACTGTTCCAATAAATTTGTCACACTGATTCGTTCACCATTAGTTGTTTCTACTTCTTCACCAACTTCTTGTAAATAAGAAATGACACGCTTATTAGGGTTCATTTCTTCAATTACTTGCGTGAAGTAAGCAACTTTTACCGTTTCACCAACAACCATTTCTCCTGAATCTAATGGGAATCTTCCAGCTAGTGTATTTAAGAAGGTTGATTTACCCGCTCCGTTTTCTCCGCTTATCCCAATTCGATCTTTCGTTTGAATCAACATATTGAAGTGATCTAATATAACTTTTCCGCCTAGATTCAGCGATGCATCTTTCAATTCAAAGACTCGTTTTCCTAAGCGCGATCCTTCTAAATTCATTTCAACTGATTCATCTACGTTTGATTGTTTTAAATTGTCTTCTAAATCTTTAAAACGACCGATTCTAGCTTGTTGTTTTGTTGAGCGTGCTTTTGCTCCAGTTCGCATCCAAGCTAATTCTTTCGTATACATCTGTTTCCTTTTATGATCTGCCACTACGGCTGCTTCTTGTCTTTGAGCTCTATTAATCACGTATTGCTCATAGTTACCTGTATAGAACGTCGCATTTCCATGGAATAATTCAACCATTCGATTAACAATTCGGTCTAAGAAATAACGGTCATGTGTTACAAGCAATAGGGCTCCTTTATACGCACTTAAATAACTTTCTAACCACGTGATTGTCTCAAAGTCTAAATGGTTTGTTGGTTCATCTAAAACTAGCAAATCGGGTTCTTGAATTAACACTTGTGCTAAACCTACTCGTTTTCTCTGACCACCGGATAACGTTCCCACCAATTGTTCTAAATCACTAATACCTAATTTAGTCAAAATTGTCGTTGCGTTTGTATCAGCTATCCAAGCATTTTCATCATTCATAGCTTGTTCAGCTCTTGAATACCTATTTTGGCATTTTTCATCCATTGGATCTGCCGTTAACAATTCTAAGGCTCTTTCATAGTTTCTAACAGCCACTAAGATGGGTGTATCTCCCTCAAAAACAGCATCGAAAACAGATTTATCAGGGTTCAAATCTGGTTCTTGCATCAAATAACTAATTGTATAGTCTTTCGGTTTTTGGATACTGCCTTTTTCAGCACTATCATTTCCTGTGATTACATTCAGTAAATTCGTTTTCCCAGAACCATTCACTCCAATTAAACCGATTCTTTCGCCTTCCATGATTGAAAAACTAATATCATCAAATAATACTTTTTCTCCGTATGTTTTTGTCAAATTCTGTACTTTTAATTCTTTCATCTTTTATCTTCACATTCCTTTATCCTACATATTTGCTTATCTTTAACATTCTACCATTTTTTATTCATAATATCTTTAGACTGCTCCAATTATATTTTATGAATCAGTTTTTTAAATTCAGCAAGATCTTCGTGAATGGTTTCTAATAACTGACGATTGTAAAATATCGCTGCTGGATGAAAAGTCGAAAAAACAGCATAATCTTTTTCAGTCCAGGTGTACGTATTGTCCTTTAAAGAAACTAAACGCAATACTGGCCCTTTATACAATTGTCCATGTTGAGCTGAAACTTTTGCTTTTGGTCCGAGCAGTCTTTGTAACCCAATATTTCCCATAGTTAAAATGTAAGGTGCTTGGACTTTCTCAATTTCTTGATCTAATAATGGAGCATGTGCGATCAGTTCCTGTTTAGTTGGAGGTCGGTTATACTTTCTTAGCACAACTTGTTTGGTTTTGCGGTCTATTTTTTCTTTATATCGATAAGGACGACTCCGAAAAGCACTTGTAATATAAACTTCCTTTCGATCAACTTCCA
Organism: Carnobacterium jeotgali MS3; assembly: GCF_000745125.1. Lineage (GTDB taxonomy): Bacteria > Bacillota > Bacilli > Lactobacillales > Carnobacteriaceae > Carnobacterium_B > Carnobacterium_B jeotgali. The sequence continues at coordinate 501,520 of NZ_JQNF01000005.1, read as the reverse complement.
ACAGGTCAAAAAAACGCATCAGTTCTTTCCCTGCTCTCCCAGAAAAATGGATTCCATTTAAAGCTTCTGTTTCTCCAGGAGCTTCTCCTATTAATAAGAATTTAGGATTAACGGGACCTTGCCCATAGACAAAGCCTTCAACATTGAAATGTTGGGAACGTTTTTTAGCTAAGGCAACTAGGTCAGTTGTTAATACTGTATCCAAATCAATCAACCTCCTCTCTTCTTGGATTGCTTATCTAAAAAATCAATTGAAATATTTCTTTTAGTATTTTCAAAATTAGATAGAATTGACGAATAGCTCAATTGTTTCTATAATAATATTAGGTCAGTTGTTTTAGACTTTAGAATAAAGAAACTGAATGTTATTAAAACAGCTCAACAAGGGGGTTTCGTAGATGGAAAATGGAACAGTTAAATGGTTCAGCAACGAAAAAGGATACGGATTTATTGAATACAACGAAACCGAGGATATTTTCGTTCACTTTACGGGTATTGTGAATGAAGATGGCTTTAAATCTTTGACTGATGGACAACTTGTTTCATTCGAAATTTTGGAAGGCACCCGTGGCCCTCAAGCTACTAACGTCATTGTTCTAGACTAATTTAATTAGCTATATGAATACCCAAAAAACGATACGCCTGATTTAGGGTATCGTTTTTTACTTACTTATGTTCGGATAGCTCATCCCATCTATCTTGTTGTTCTAATTGAATTAATGGTGCATTAGTTTTGATATACTCATAAAACTTTTTTTTATTCTTTTTGTTTAAGTAAATCTGAAACCCTTCTTTATCTTGGTTGAGAAATACATTGATTTCCCTTTTATCAGAAAACGTTATTTTTGTTAGTTCATCTAGTGAAATACTCTTTTTTTTAATTCCTCTAAAATAACTAATTTTCAAGTTGTTATTTTTTATCTTTAGAGTAGAGCCTAGTCCAAAAAATAAAAGTATGCCAAATATAATAATTAAACTAACCATTGTAAGACTAATAGATTGTGTTTCTAAAGCTAAAATAAGAAATAAAAAAAAGGCTAGCCAACAAATTGACCAATAAATAACTTGAAAAGCTGGTTCTATTGAAAGAGAAAATTTCAAACGAGTATTATCATCCAATACGTTGCACTCCTTATACGAAAGTATTCTCATTTTAACATATCTAAAGTCAGAAACCCATTTAAATGAAAGGAAGTAAATGAATATGATTAAAATGTATACTGATGCTTCCACAAAAAACAATCCTGGTCCCAGCGGTGTAGGAATCGTCATTAGTACTGAAGATAGACACGAGCAATTATCTATTGCTCTTGAAAAAGAAATGAGTAATCATGAAGCTGAATTTGAAGCACTTTTAAAGGGACTTCATTACTTAATTGAACACAATTTGACCGATGAAACTTTAATGATGTACACAGATAGCAAATTAGTAGCCTCGGCTGTTAAAAAAAATTACGTAAAAAAAGATCTTTTTAACGTTCACTTAACCACTATTCAAGAAAGACTCACACATTTCCCACTTTTTTTTATTGAATGGATTCCAGAATCAAAAAATAAAGGTGCTGATAATCTGGCTAAACAAGCTTTGCAAAAAATAATTTCAAAAAAATAACAGCCTTAAGACAAGCTTAAGCTGTTATTTTTTCTTTTTTAATTACGAGGTGCTCTAGGAGGACGTTCGCCCCAATATTGGAATAAATCTGTTCTCAAAGCGCCGTTATATAATTTACGTTTTTTAGTCGCTTTTTCTCTATAAAATGTTTCAAAAGCTAAATCACTTGTAATAATGTACTTACTCCAAGTTTTTAATGGGCGGTATACTTTTCCCATTTCTCTGTATAGTTTGTGAACTTCTTCTTCTTCACCTAACCTTTCTCCATAAGGAGGATTAGCTAAGATAACACCATATTCTTTTTCAGTCGTAAAATCAGCTAATTGCATTTGTTTAAATGTAATACTGCTGCCTACTCCTGCTTCATCTGCATTTGCTTTGGCAATTTCGATCATCGTACCATCAATATCAGTACCCATAATATCCAATACAATATCATGATCCACTGCAGCATCTGCTTCTGCACGAACTTCTTCAAAAACACTTTGATCAAACCATTCCCATTCTTCGCAACTGAATGAACGATTAGATCCTGGAGCAATATTATGACCAATTAAAGCTGCTTCAATCACGATCGTTCCTGAGCCACACACGGGATCATAGAAAGGACGGTCTTTGCGCCAATTCGTTAATTGCACAAGTGCTGCAGCCATATTTTCTTTTAAAGGTGCGCCACCTTTAGCAGAACGGTATCCACGTTTAAACAAACTTGGTCCAGTTGTATCCAATGTTAAAGTAACCTTATCTTTCAATAACGCCACTTCTAATTGATATAAAGCACCCGTTTCTGGTAAACGTGTATTACGATGATAAACTTCGCTCAAGCGATTAACAATTGCTTTTTTTACAATAGCTTGGCAATCCGATACACTATATAATTTTGACTTGATTGATTTTCCAGCTACAGGAAAATTAGCATCCATTGGTAAAAGGTCTTCCCATGGTAAAGCTTTTGTTTTTTCAAATAATTCGTCAAATTCATACGCGTCAAATTCACCAACAATGATTTTAACACGGTCAGCTGTTCTCAACCAAAGATTTGTTTTAGCAATATCTTTTTCAGTTCCTTCGAAAAAGACTTTACCATTCTCTACTTGACACTCATAGCCTAAAGCTTTGATTTCTTTTCCTACTAATGCTTCTATTCCGCTAGCTGCTGTTGCAACAAGTTGAAATGTTTTCATATATTTGCTCCAATTCTTTTTTCTTTTTTTAAGTAATTTCTAAGATAAATATAAAACCCTCCAAAAAGGAGGGTTCCATACCTGAATTTGTAAATTTCTGTAAGCCATGTTCTGTCTCAGATAAAAAGTCAGGGTCTGTTTTATCCGGAGGTAATTATCTGTCTGCAATTACTGCCTCTTCCATCGGTTCAATTCCCTAGGAAAAGTGCCCCTACCAAAGTTTGGGTTGCTCGCTCGAGGGGTTTACCGCGTTCCACCAATACCGTTTCCCGTATTGCTTCGTCACTGTGGCACTTTCAAGAATACTCAAGCATAGCTTTACAGCCTTAGCTCTTTTTTCTGCCGTCTCTCCATAATTAAATGAAGGCCCTGGCTTATGATTTCGCCAGGCACGAACACTACAAGCATCGCAGCTTGTGCGAGCATGGACTTTCCTCAGTTTAGTCAAGCTAAACCGCAATTACCCGAAATTTACAAATGTTTTTTTATTGCTTGTTAACTGGTTTAAAAACTTCTTTAAACTAAAAAGTTTAAAGTTCGTCTTCCGTCTCGTCTAATTTTGAGCCAAATACATGACGTTCTAAATTAGATAAACGTTTTAAAATATCAAAATTAGTTACTGTACTATTCGGTTGTGAAGAATAACTAGGTTTAGTAATTGACGCTTGTTTTGTTAATTCATCGATTTTACTCAATAAACGATCGTTCTCAGCTTTTAATTGGGTAAGTTCTTTATTGTATGATTCATAATCACGAATCACTTCATCAAGATACTCATCTACTTCAGCTGGGTTATACCCGCGCATACTTTGTTTAAATTCTTTTTGAAGAATATCTTTTGTTGTTAATGATCTATTTGCCATGTTTACACCTCTTTGTTTGCTTCATCTTCTAACAAATCATTGTACTCGTTTCTTCGATAATTCTTATTATACCAAAGATAATGAGAAAAAAAAACTAATTTTTATATTATGTTACAGCTTCACGAATAAAAGAGATGAAAAACGAATGAATTAATAGTATTCTTCGGTACTACTATTTTGCAATTGATCTACATCAATCAATCGTAGCTCAAATTCCTTTGTCTCTTGTTTCTTTATTATGGCTTGGTAGACAAACTTGGTTTTGCCTTCGAACTCAGGATCGTACACTAACAAAGCTGCTTGACAATGGTCTAATAAAAAAGCTTGATGATTTTTTAATTGTGAGGGATCTTGGTACGTTTTATGGGACGTTGATTCAACATAATCAGCTAGTTTTTTTATAGAAGATAGTTTGCTTTGATTTTTTTCATTCCAATTTGATCCAAATTCTAAAAAAGGAAGAATAACAGCTACTTTGACAGCTGGGTATTCTTTTTTTAGTTCATCAACAACTTCGACTGCCCATTGCTCTGTGCCAAACTGAGCACTGGTTATTATCCACTCGACTCCGTCTTCAATAAATGAACTAATTTCTTGTTTCAAGCATTTTTTTATGACCGCTATTTTTGGATCATCTTCCTTAAATATGCCAAGTTCAAATGTCCGATAGCCGCTAATATATAAGTTTCTCATAAACTCATTTGATTCTCCTTTTCTTTAAAGGTCTTTATTTGATATAATACAATTCAGGAGTGTGATTTCAATTGGCTATTCGATATCCTAATGGTAAAACCTATATTCATAGTGACAAATCTTTACCAAAAAAGCAACTAAACAATCAGTTAACTTCATTTAGTAAACGAGGCATGTCCTTAGAAGATGACTTGAATGCAAGTAATCAATATTATTTAGCAAAAGGAGACGCCGTTATCCATAAAAAGCCCACACCTGTTCAGATTGTCAAAGTGGATTACCCTAAAAGAAGCGCAGCCGTTATCAAAGAAGCTTACTTCAGGCATGCCTCTACAACAGATTATAATGGCGTTTACCAAGGTTATTATTTGGACTTCGAGGCTAAAGAAACAAAGAACAAACTTTCCTTTCCATTAAAAAATTTCCATGAACACCAGATTATTCATATGCAACAATGCATAAAACAACAAGCTATTTGTTTTGTGATCATGCGTTTTTCTGCAAGTGAGCGTCTTTTTCTCTTAGAAGCAAAGCATTTACTTGAGTATTGGAATAAGCAACAACTAGATGGGAGAAAATCAATTCCTCTAAAAGAACTTGAAAAGAACGGATATGAAATGTATTATGAACTCTCGCCGCGGATTCCTTATTTAAGAGTCGTGGATTTTTTAATTGCTAAGGAAAAAGATAAATCAATATGATACTGGTTTTGTTTAATTAGTTCTAACTAATTTAGAAATTTTATCATACAAGAGAATTAAGGAGTAGATTTGACTATGCCAGAAAAAAAAGAAATGTCCCGTGTTTCAAAAAAACAAACTCAAAAAGCAAAACGTTCAAAAAAAGGTAAAAAAAATAAGAAATCCTCTTCTTCCCTTTGGAAAAAGATTCTTGTTGGAATGATCATTTTAATAGCAGCAGTATTAATTGGCGGTATGGGATTATTTGCCTATTACGTTTCATCGGCACCTGACGTAACAGAGAACGATTTAATTGATACTGTTTCTTCAACACTAATAGATTCGAAAGGAAACGAATTTTTAAGCCTATCTAGTGAAGACCGAGAACTTGTTTCTGAGAATGATGTTCCTCAAGTTCTGAAAGATGCAATCATTGCGATTGAGGATCAACGTTTTTATACTCACATCGGGATTGACCCTATTCGGATTGCCGGTGCAGTTGTCGCGAACGTTACAGATGGTTTTGCTTCTGAAGGTGGAAGTACCATTACTCAGCAGTTAATTAAACTTTCGGTTTTCTCTACTGGATCTGAAGACCAAACGTTAAAACGAAAAGCACAAGAAGCTTGGTTATCTATTAAATTAGAACAAAAGTATTCAAAAGAACAAATTTTAACTTTTTATATTAATAAAGTCTATATGTCTGCTAATCAATACGGAATGGGAACGGCCAGTGACTATTACTTTGGTAAACCACTAGCTGAATTGACATTACCAGAAGCTGCTTTGCTTGCTGGAATGCCGCAAGCCCCTAACGCCTATAACCCAAATACGAATCCAAATGATGCGACAAAACGCCGTAATTTAGTTTTAGACATGATGGTTGAGAATGGTGCAATTACTGCTTCTGAAGCTCAAGAGGCTAAAGCAGTCGATATTTCAGAAGGTTTAGTCGACCATTCTGATGAAGAAACAAACAGTCTCGTTTTTGATCCTTATGTCAAAGAAGTTTTGGCTGAAGTGGAGAGAAAAACTAATTTAGACCCCTACACATCAGGCTTGACCATCTATACTAATTTAGATATGGATGCTCAACAACGTTTATATGATATCGTCAATACCGATGAATATGTCTCTATTGAAGACGAAAAAATCCAAACTGGAATTTCTTTAGTTGATGTGAATACAGGACAACTGAAAGCTTTGGGCGGCGCGCGTGACCAAGAAGTCCAATTAGGAACAAACTACGCTACGGAGTTAAACCGAAGTGTCGGATCAAACATCAAACCTTTAACGGCGTATGGTCCAGCAATCGAGTATTTAAATTACTCTACCTATGAACAAGTCGTTGATGAACCTTACACCTTTAAAGATGGGACACCTATCAACAATTATGATAACAGATACGAAGGTCAAATCAGCTTACGTAGAGGATTAGTTGATTCACGGAACGTCCCTACTACTAAAATTTACGAAGACGTGCCTAGAGAACAAGTGTCTGAATTTTTAACAAACCTAGGGATTGATCCCAAAACATTAAATCCTGGTTCAAAGGGACTAGTTGAATCCAATGGATTTACTGGAAATATCACTCCTGTTGCTTTATCAGGTGCTTATGCTGCATTTGCAAATGGTGGAACCTATACTGAACCATATACTGTTTCAAAAATCGTCTTAGAAGATGGCGAAGAAATCAATTTGAAACCTGAATCAGCTAAAGCTATGGAAGAATCTACTGCTTATATGATTACGGATATGCTGAAAGATGTTGCCTCAAACAATTCTTCTAGAGTCGGATTAAACGGTATTCCTCAAGCAGGTAAAACAGGTACAACCAACTATGAGGAAAAAGATAAAATCAAACACAACATTCAAAAAAACGGCGTACCTGACAAATGGTATACCGGCTATACAACAAATTATGCTCTCTCCGTTTGGGTTGGACATGATGACTTTTTTGACTCAATAGACAATGAAGGCAGCGAACGTTTACTGCCTCAACAAATTTACCAAGCGCTAATGTCCTATGTTTCACAATCTGTTGAATCAAGCGATTGGACAAAACCAAAATCAGTTGTAGAAGTTGCTGTTGAAAAAGGTTCGAAGCCTGCAAAACTTGCTGGTCCTGATACCCCATCCAGCGACATCACTACTGAATTATTCGTTAAAGGAACAGAACCCACTACTGTAGCAGCCAAGAAGCCTGAAAAAGAAGAAAGTAAAGAGGAAGAAATCACATTAGAAGCTCCAAGTGGTCTAACAGCTACTTATAACGAAGAGACTGATGCTTTGTCTATTAAATGGAACGCCTATTCACAAGAAGGTATCTCTTACGTTCTAACAGTAGGTTCTGAATCTTATTCAACAAATGACCTTTCTTATATTGTACAAAGCCCAACTCCAGGTGAGCTTCCAATTACGTTAGCTGTCCAAGCTGGCGATAAAACTGGTCCTGCCGCTTCCACAAGTTTTCTGATTCCACCTAAAAAAGAAGAGGAACAACCTGAGGAAGAAGAAAGCCCAGATAGCTCGTCAAGCAGCAGCTCGGCTCCAGCAAGTAGTAGTTCTGCTGCTCCAGAATCACAACCTTCAAGTTCGGCTCCAAGTAGCAGCTCATCGAGCAGCAGTTCTGCAGCAAGTAGTAGTTCTGTTGCCCCAGATTTGAAACCTTCAAGCTCGGCTCCAGCAGAGTAAAAAGATTTCTATTCGTTAATCAACCCTTAACTATAAAAAAAGATGCAACGTATCGTCAGAGATACATTGCATCTTTTTTTATTGCGCTTTTATCGCGCTATTCTCTTGTAACAGCTGAAGACAAATAGTATGGTCGTGATTTCTTGCTATGCACTGATAACGTCCGAAAAAGATTAGTCTGTGATGAGCAACACTCCACTTATTTTCAGGCAACTGCTTCATCAATATCTCTTCTACTTCGCGAACAGTAGCATTAGGCGGACAAATACCTAATCTTTTGGTTACACGTTCAACATGGGTATCAACAGCGATGGCAGGCACATTAAATGCCACGCTTAAGACAACATTTGCTGTTTTTCTACCCACTCCTGGTAAAGATTCTAAGTCCATTCGATTACACGGAACTTTGCCATTAAAGTCAGTAATTAACTTTTGACAACAACCTTTAATAAATTTTGCTTTATTGCGGTATAAGCCAATCGTTTTCAATCGTTCCATAATGTCTTCTACTGGTGCAGCTAGAAATGCTTCAGGTGTAGGATATTTCTCAAAAAGTGCTGGCGTAATCTTATTGACCGCGACATCTGTCGTTTGAGCACTTAACATAACGGCAATCAATAATTCAAAAGCATTCTTATGAGTTAATTCGCATGCTGCATGAGGAAATAACTCGCCCATTGCTTCAATCATCTGAATAGTTCGTTTTTTAGACAGCATAACTCTCCTCCTCGTTAAGGATTATCATTATTGTTCAACCAATTGTGCAATGGCACTTTTGTTGTTGGTTCTTTAGATACTGAATAAGTATTCGTCTTGGAGTTTCCTTGCCTACGACGAGTTGCTTCTTTATCCACTTGATCTTTCGTTCGAATATTTTTTCTTTCCCAATTCAGCAAGATACGGTCAACATATTTCAAATTATAAACTTGACTCAACACAGCTTCTCTTAATGCTAATTCAATTAATTCAACCGCATAATGATCATCATCTAACCACATCCCAATCGTTTGCATTTCGATTGGCGATAACGGTCTGCCAAACTCAGATTCAAATAATTGAAATAATTCTTGTTCAGATAAATGTTGTTTCTCAACACGCTGTTGGTTTTCTTGTTGCGAAATAACTAATGCCAAACGATCCCACAACAAATCCAATCGATAACTATCACGTGTTTTTCCATCATTATTTTTTTCTGTTTCAATAGCAATCAATTTTTTATTGATTAGTCCATGTATCATTTGGAAGACCTCCGCAGATGAAATCTGCATCCGTCTTGAGATGATTTCTGTATCTGGAAAATCATTTCCAGCATCAATAAAAGATTTTAATTGTAAAATTAGAATCAATTGCTCATTAGTTAAGCCCACTTCTTTAAAATGAGTCAATAACACATTTGAAACAGTCGTATTTCCCGCTTTGAGCCATTTTTGTAAAAGATGATTGTTCATTATTTGTGTCCTCCTTGCTGTCTTCATATAAAAGATGGAGCTTCTTTTCTAATACGATTAAAAAAAACAGCAACTTAAGAAACTCAAGTTGCTGCACTAGCTTTTTTATGGATAAATACGATTTAATAAGCGTGGGAATGGTATTGATTCACGGATATGTTCTGTCCCACAAATCCAAGTTACAGTCCGCTCTAAGCCTAAACCAAAACCTGAATGAGGAACACTACCATATTTACGTAAATCCATGTACCAAGCGTAATCTTCTTCTGTTAAGCCAAACTCTTTAATCCGTTGTGACAAAGCATCAAAATCGACTTCACGTTCACTTCCACCGATAACTTCTCCATAACCTTCAGGAGCAATTAAATCTGCACATAATACAACATCATCACGGTCTGGATGAGGTTTCATATAAAATGCTTTTATTGCTTTAGGGTAATTTAAAATAAAGACAGGTTTGTCATACTGAGTCGCAATAAACGTTTCATGAGGTGATCCAAAGTCATCTCCCCAAGTAATATCATCAAATCCATTATCATTTAATAATTTAACTGCATCGTCATAAGAAATTCTAGGATATGGCAATTCAGTATATTTTTTAAGTAATTCTTTATCGCGTCCTACAACATCTAAAGCATCATCACAGTTATCTAGAACACTTTGAATAATGTAAGCCACATATTTTTCTTGTACTTCTAAACTTTGTTCGTGATCCATGAATGCCATTTCTGGCTCAATCATCCAAAATTCAATTAAGTGACGACGAGTTTTTGATTTTTCAGCTCTAAAAGTAGGACCAAAAGAAAAGACTTTTCCAAATGCCATTGCTGCTGCTTCCATGTATAATTGACCACTTTGTGAAAGGAAAGCTTCTTGATCAAAATATTGTGTATGGAATAATTCTGTTGAATCTTCTGCAGCGCTTGCTGTTAAGATGGGCGGATCAACTTTAATGAAGCCTTCTTCATTGAAGAAATTATAAGTAGCACGAATAATTTCATTACGAATTTGCATGATTGCATGTTGTTTAGAAGAACGTAACCATAAATGACGGTGATCCATTAAGAATTCAGTCCCATGTTCTTTAGGAGTGATTGGATAATCCTGACTTTCTCCGATTACTTTAATAGATTTCACTGCTATTTCATAACCAAATTTCGAACGGCTATCTTCTTGAATGATACCTGTTAATGAAATAGATGTTTCTTGATTTAATGATTTAGCTAATTGAAATACTTCCTCTTCAACTTCGCTTTTTACAACGATTCCTTGGAAAAAACCAGAACCATCGCGTAATTGTAAAAATGCGATTTTTCCGCTTGAACGTTTGTTAGCTACCCAAGCTCCAATTTCTACTTCTTCTCCAACATGATTTTTGGATTCTTTAATTGTAATATGATTCACGGTTTAAAACTCCTTTAAATAAATTTTGATGATTCACTTTATTTTTTACTGCCTTAACTATTATACAAGAAAAAAGGACTCTATAACGTTCTTTTTCAAGAATCTTTAAATATTTTCGATATCGCTCACCCATTTGCCCGATTTAGCAGTTAAAACATAATAACCTAGTCGGCCATTTTTTTGTTTATAAGAAATTTCCCAGATTGGCGTATCGCCTTCAAGCCCAATACGAGCTTCAAGAATATCGACAGCTCCCTTGTCTTCACGGGTTAACTCTTTAGCTTGTTGTTCTGTAATAAATTCATCTTGATTCAAAACAATTGTTTTTCCGCCGTCTTTAGCAACAATTACCAGTATTTCTTCATCTGCTTCATTCAATCCAGCAACTGAAAAATAAGTTTTATCTCGATTGTACCAATAAAAATCGGTTGTTTTTACTAATCCAGCTGTTTCTTTCGCGATAGCAACCGTTTCTTTTTCTGCTTTTTTTATTGGATCTTGACTGATCATCAAAAGGGTAATCGAAAACACCAGAATAACAGACATGACAACTGCCGAAGTGATGAGTATTCCTTTTTTCATAAGTATCCCTACTTTTAGTTTATTCTTTTATTTATTTTTCGGTAGTGACTTTCAATAGTTTATTATAACAGAAAATTAACCTTTTTTTCTGAAATTTTCATAAAGTTTAGTCGTTTAGTTTGTTTCATTTTCTTCTGTATTTAGAAAATGGCGTAATTTTTCACCCATATTTTTGGTTGCTACCTCTTCAATTGGCAATCCTTTAGGAAGTGAACTCACGATTTGCTTTCCATAACTCGTTTGAATCAACCGATTATCTAATACAATCATAACACCTTTGTCTTTCTCAGAACGAATAAGTCTTCCTAAACCTTGTTTTAAACGTAGGGTCGCCTTTGGCAAAGAATCAATTGTAAAAGGATTCAAGTGTTTTTGTTCCAAGTATCGATGTTTTGCTTTTACAAACGGTCGATCTGGCGATTCAAATGGCAAACGAGTGATGACAATGATGCTAAGTGATTTTCCTGGCAAATCGACGCCTTCCCAAAAACTATCTGCTCCTAACAAAATACCTCCTGTAGACCTGAAAAAGCGTTTTAACATCCGGTCTCTACTACCTGAAAATCCCTGTGCCAATAATTCTCGCCCAGATGCTACTGGATTTTGTTGCAGTGAAAAATACACTTCTTGAAGCATTTCATATGAATTAAACAACACCATCGTATTTTCAACAGAATTCTCAATAATATTTCCGACTTGTTCGACAACCATATGAACATACTCTTTCTTTGATAATCCTTTAATCGGTTTCAGTTCTTTGGGAACCCAAAGTCTTGCTTGTTTCTTGTAATCATAAGGGGACTCAATGATTAATTCCTTTAAGTTTTCTTCTCCTAATTGCGTTTCAAAATAATTAAACGATTGATTGATTTCTAGTGTAGCTCCTGTATATAAAATATAAGGTGTTTTATCCACTAACTTTTCTTTTATAAACTTACTGCTATCTACTTTCGAACGCTTAATTGTAAAACTATTTTTAGGGCTTTTTTCTTTATATGAAAACCACGTTACTTCATTTTCTTCATTCTCTTGAAAAACAGCATAAAAAATATCTTTTTGGCTTTCAAAAGTTGAAATCACATCAAAAAAATCTTCAAATAAATACCGCTCTTTTTGAGTTAACTGGTGCTGTTCATTTAAGCCTTGATTAACCACCTCATACCCTAAATAGCTGATTTCATTCATCAATGTGAGAACTTTTTTGGAAGCTTTTTTTAACGCTAAGTTCCAATGTGTCTCTCTATTGAACTGAATATCCATTTGCTCTTGTTGGGAATGTTTGTTACCTGCAGTATTTTTGCAATAAAGCAATAGTTGATAAATAAAATCCGACAATTCATCTTCTAATGAAAAAATGTTCATCTCCATGTTTTCAATATATGACACTTCTATTTTTGTAAGCTGTTGGCTTAACTGAGTAATTCTACCTAAAAAACTTTTTTCCTCTGAAGCACGGCCGATTAATTTTATTATTTGTTGCATGCGGTAGTATCCGAATATTTCACTTGAAGCTTCCATTGCTACATCTGGCAGATGCTGCGCCTCATCAACAATCAACTTCCCAATAGATGGCAATTCTTTTTCTTTACGATTCAAATCATGGCACAAAAAAGAATGATTGGTAATGATTACACTAGCATGCTTAATTTTATGTTGCGCATGTACATAAAAATCCTCATCATACCATCGATCTTCTTCAGGTCTCGTCAACCAGCCACGATGTCTTACTTTATTCCAAAACAAGTGGTTGTAATTGGTTAAATTCAATTCATCCAAATCCCCAGTTTCTGTTTCCGTCAGCCAAGTTAATAGTTTCATTTGATAGATCACTTCAACTTTTTGGTCAACAGGCTCTTTTAACACTTCTTCAAACTTAGTTAAGTGGATGTAATGGTTTTTACTTTTTAAAATAGCCGCTTGTACTGTAAAAGGTAAAATCGTATTTAGTTGAACGATATCTTTATCTAATAATTGTTTTTGCAATAGTGTAGTATACGTGCTAATAACTACTGGATTTTCTACAGATGCGATATAAGCTAGAGGCAATAAATAGCCTAATGTTTTTCCAACTCCTGTTGCTGCTTCAATTGCAAAATGACTCGTCTCATCGCTTGTAAAATAATCATATACTGCATCCATCATTTTAATTTGTTGGTTTCTGGTTGTCAGTTTTGTTTGAAATAAGTGTTCCTTTTTAGTTACTGTAGTTGGGTAGCGAACATTATCGCGGTAATTTTTCTGTTCAAAAATAGGATTTTTTCGTTTGATTGCTAATCCATTCTTTATCAGGAGTACCTCAGAAAGTGGCAACCTCTCCGTTTTCATTTCTGCTAAACACATTTTAAAAAAATAAGCTGTTTCCATAGTAAGATTTACTGAAAGTTCAACCATCTTTTCGACAGTGACCAATGGCAATTCTTTTAATTTCTGTTTTAATACAAGAAAAAGTTCTGCCGTAACAGCTGCATCACTATCTGCTTGATGTGGATTGGTGTGTTCAATATTAAATTTACTGACCAAATCGTTTAGTCGGTAGCTAGATTCAGTAGGCAGTAAGACTTGTGCAAGTTCAACAGTATCTATCCCTTTATTTTGCAAGGCTGGCATACCACAACGTTGGAGTTCTGCCGAAAGAAACGTATAGTCAAACTGGATATTATGCGCAATGATAATGCAGCCATCTAATAAATTATAAATAGTCGCTGCAATATCTTCAAAATAGGGTGCTTGGGCGACCGTTTTATTTGAAAGACCCGTTAAATGTTCGATTTGTTTTGGGATACTGGTTAAGGGGTTGATATTGGTTGCAAAACGATGAACAACTTGATCGCCCTCTAATAAGACGCAACCAAATTGAATCATGCGATCTCCGCTAGCTACATTCCCGCCTGTTGTTTCAATATCTACCACAGCATATGTATCTTTATGGTTCACTCTATTCACCTAATTCTTTAGACATATTATTTTCTTTACCATCATACTATGAAGCATAAAAAAAAACAAAAAAACTCAAGAAAATATGGATAGATTCCAATTTTTCTTGAGTGTATTACTTGTTTAAAAAGTTTAAAATTTTTCTTTATAAACTTCTTTTGCTGTTTTATCTTTATCAATTACAATGTACAATTTATTTTCTTTTGAGACAAATGAACTTTGATAAACATTGTCGATTCGATCAGAATCTTTTGCTTCATAAGGAAAGTAAACTGTTTCTTCAGCAACAACATCTACAGAATTTTTATTTTCGCCATCTTTATACAAAATATCCATTTTTTCAATATCCGGATCTTTTGCTGCTCGTTCAAACATACCCATTTCTAGGCCGCCTAAATTGATGTCATTTGAATTCACTTCATCTGCTTCTGGAAAAATTTCAATTTTTAGAGACTCACATGGGAAAATTTCTTGAAAATCACTATCGCCAATCCGTCCAAAACTTCTCGAAATATGTTTAATCCATAAATCACCAATAAATTCTTTATTGATTGTCCAAGTTTCTCCGTTTTTAAACATCATTTTTAAAGCCATAACTTCTTTCTTCATTTGTATTCTCCCCTTTTACTTTTATTAAACGAAAAGTTTGTGATTCTTTCGATAAATCTATTTTACCATAAAATAGATGAATGTAAACACTTAACTCCATTATTTGTGATTATTTTAACAATCGAATTTAAAAAAGAAGGAATAGAAAGTTCACCAACTTTTCCATTCCTTCTCTTATTCATTTTAACAACAGTTTAGTGGCTAAAAATTATTTAAATACAAGAACTCTAGCAGAATCATCCATGTATTCTTTTTCACCAGCTGGAGCTTCAATAGATCCAATTGGCATTTGTCCAGTTAATTTCCAGTCTGCAGAAAGGTTCCATTCTGCTTGAACTGCACTATCGATTAATGGATTGTAATGTTGCAAGCTTCCTCCAATATTTTCAACAGCTAATGCTGTCCATACAGAGTTTTGTGCGATACCAGTAGATTGTTCAGACCAAATAGGGAAGTTATCTGCATACAATGCAAATTGTTTTTGTAAAGCTTTAACAATACTTGTATCCTCGAAGAATAAAATCGTACCAAATGCAGCACGGAAACTTTCTATTTTTTGTTTAGTTGGAGTGAAATCTTGTCCTTCTGGAACAGCTTTAAGTAAAACTTCTTCAGTAATATCCCAAACTTTGTTATGAGCAGCTCCAAATAAAACAACTGCACGTGAAGTTTGTGAATTAAATGATGATGGGCTTTCTTTAACAGCTTTAGCTACTAATCCAACAATTTCGTCTTCAGATAAAGTAACAGACTTTCCTAAAGAATAAATTGAACGACGTTCTTCTAATAATTTTGTGAATTGATTTTCCATAATTAAAATTCCTCCTTAAAAATAACTTACTCAATAAGTATAACAACTTATTTTTTGTTAGTAAACCTTTTTGTTAATTTTTGTGAAAGTTTTTTTAAAGTTTTATTTTTCCTTATGAGTGGCCCATTCAAGGATAGCTTGTTTTTCGTTAACTAATTCGCCAGCTAAAATAGCTGCTTCCATTTCTATCATCAAATCTCCTAGCCATTTTCCTGGTTTTCTATTTAATGCTGCTTGTAAATCATTGCCGTTTATTTTAATTTCTTTTTTATTATAAATCGGCAAACCTTGGTACATAGAGTGAATTCGCTCAAAACTAGCAGTATGTCCTAAACAAGCCATTATTTTTTCAACATCTAAAGCTATCGGTAACCCTACTTGGTAAAGAACTTGGCTGTTGAAGGTATCATTCAACCGTTGTTCTAAAGCAAATAGTGCAGACCTCACCTGAGCAATTTCTTTTTTTGAGCATTTCCAGGCTCTTAAAAACGGCTCAGCTTCACTAGCTGGTTTGGACTTGCTCAGATAATAAATCAACATTGTCCAAGCAACGATGCGATTATCGATTGTACATTCTAATTTAGCAAATTCTTCTAATGCTTTTTTCTGGTCTTTCAATCCTGGACAATAATAAAATAAATTAGTTCGAATAAATAATTCTAACCCTTTTTTTCTGCCACTTCCTAAAAGAAGCTTTGTAAATTCAACTTGAATACGCTCAATGGCTATCTTCTCAAGTAAAGGATGATTTTTTTGAATGGCAAGCTCTGTTTCACGGTCCATTTCAAAGTTCAATTGACTAACAAAACGCACTCCACGCATCATACGCAAAGCGTCCTCAAAGAAACGTTCCTCAGGATTCCCAACCGCTTTGATTAGTTTCTTTTCTAAATCTGTCTGACCTTCGAAATAATCAATGATTTGACCATCCCGATTCATAGCTAATGCATTGATGGTAAAATCTCGTCGTTTTAAATCTTCTTTTAAAGAACGAACAAATTCAACATTATCCGGTCGTCTAAAATCTTGATAGGTTGACTCTGTTCTAAAAGTCGTAATTTCATACGTCGCATCTTTCCATAAAACCATTACAGTCCCATGTTCAATTCCTACATCAATTGTTTTTTGAAATATTTGTTTAATTTCATCTGGTTTTGCACTAGTGGCGATATCTACATCATTAATTGTTTCTTTTAATAATGTATCCCGCACACTTCCACCTACAAAGTATGCCTCGAAGCCTGCTTCTTCTATTTTATCAATAATCGGTAATGCTTGTTTAAACTGAGGATCGAACAAAATCATAAAAGATTTTCCAATCCATAAGCTAACTCATTTAATGTCATGACCTTTTCGCAACCTAAAGCAACACCAGTCATAAATGAAGAGCGGTCAAATGAATCGTGGCGAATCAATAGGCCTTCTCCAACACTTCCGAACTGAACTTGTTGATGAGCAACTAGACCAGGTAAACGCACACTATGAATTTTCATGCCTTCGTAATCAGCTCCACGTGCACCTTTAATTAATTCTTTTTCTTCAGGGTTTCCTTGTTCATGGTATCCTCGTTCCGCAAAAATCATTTCAGCTGTTTTTATCGCTGTACCGCTGGGAGCATCCAACTTGTTGTCATGATGCATTTCAGTTATCTCAACATCAGGGAAATATTTAGATGCTTTAGCAGCAAATTCCATCATTAAAACAGCGCCAATAGCAAAATTAGGTGCGATTAACCCTCCGATATTTTTTTCTTTAGCCAAACTTTGAACTTCTTTAACTTCTTTCTCTGTAAAACCTGTTGTCCCAACGACTGGACGAATCCCGTGTTCTAAAGCGAAACAAGTATTTTTATAGGCAACAGCTGGGATAGTAAAATCAATCCATACATCTGCTTGAACTTCCTTTACCAATTCTTCTTTATCTTGAAAAACACGCACATCCACGTTTGTAAAATCGCTCATCTCATTTAAATTCTTTTCTAAAGAATGAGGATCCAATACACCCACTAATGAAAACTTTTCATTTTCTAGCACCATTTTTGTGGCTGTTAATCCCATTTTACCTTTAAAACCTGCAACAACGATTTTAATCATTTCATCCTGTCCTCTCAATCGGTTTTTCAACCGCTACTTAAATTTTATTTTGACGTTAGTCATCGCCTATGCCAAACAAGTATTCTGTCCTTCATTTTACTGGCATCTCACCCTCTAAGTCTACCAAAAAGTGAGAAGGTTGCAAGACTTGTTGCTTGTTTTCAAAAAAAAATGTATTCTTTATAAGATAAATGAAATCAGGAGTGAAGATATGGTAAATGAAAAAATAGCAGTAAAAGATATACTTATTATAACAATTGGCTGTGCGCTTTATGCATTTGGTTTAGTGTACATCAACATCGCGAATGAATTAGCGGAAGGCGGTATGACTGGTGTCTCACTGTTGTTAAGGTATTGGTTCCGAATTGATCCAGCGCTTTCTACATTATTATTGAATATTCCAACCATTTTGATTGGATGGAAAATGTTGGGCAATCGCTCATTGATCTATACAATATATGGAACGGCTATGCTTTCTTTCTTTTTATATATCTGGCAAAGAACACCCTTAATGATTAATCTGGAAAATGACCTTTTCATAGCTGGGATTTTAGCGGGGTTATGCGGCGGTATAGGCAGTGGTATGATTTACCGTTCTGGTGGAACAACAGGTGGTAGCGATATACTTGCTCGAATTTTAGAAAAGAAAAAAGGCATTTCAATGGGGAAAACATTGCTAATCTTTGATGTGTTCATTCTTACATTATCGCTTAGTTACATAGATTTACCTCATATGATGTATACCTTACTTGCTTCTTATGTATTTTCTAAAATTGTTGATTTCATGCAAGACGGATCTTATGCTGCAAGAGGATTATTAATTATTTCAGATAAAAATGACACGATTGCAGAAAATATTATGATTGAAATGGAACGTGGGGTAACTTTCTTTAAAGCTGAAGGAGCTTATTCAAAAGAAGAAAAAAAAGTTTTGTATTGTGTTTTGGGAAGTCATGAAATAGTGATGGCCAAAAGAATTATTCACGAAATAGACCCGAAAGCTTTTCTTTCGCTCCTGACAGTACATGAAGTTTTAGGTGAAGGATTTTCATTTGATCCCAAACCTAAACAACCTCTTTTCAAAAAAAAAGCCAACCTTTAATGGTTTGGCTTTTTTTGTTCATTCTTTAAATCTTCTTCAATTTCTTTTAACTGATTGGATAATTGAATAAATCTTTCACGATCATCTTCTTCTAAAGATAAATCAATTTGATGTAACGTATTTTGCTTGCGTTCGGTTAAAGATAACGTCTCTAATGCTAATTCAACTTCTTCAATCAGTTTGGGACTGATCGTTTCATTCCATTTATAGTAAGGGTTATCTTCTAATACCGTTAGATATTCCGCTGACTTCCAAGGATTCGAAAAAATTAACTCAATGTACATTTCTTCTTGCCAATTTAATCTAACTTCATGGAAAGCCTGTTCTGGGTCACTAAATACTGTTCCTTTTTTATAAAATAAAAAAGGTTCGCTGTCCATCTCCGTTGTTGACATAACCATACCTCTTGGCGTTTTTTCTACAGCTTCAATAAAGTGGACTTTATTTAAAACAATATCATGATTTAGTAAGTAGTTTAGTATCCACATAGATTCTCGTCTTTTTAATTGGTATCTGTCTAAAAACCAGCCAAGAAAAATCTTTTTATCATCTAAAGAAATTTGGATGTTCATGTAAATACCTCCCTATCTTACCCTTTTTCTCATTATAACTTAATAATTTAATAGTTGCTATTTATTTCCTCTAAAATTTCTAATATTTCCGCATCTGTTGGTTCAATAAGCAAGTAATCATTTAAGACGTCTTTAATAATCAGACGTTCTCCCTCTTCTCGTAGGAAATAAATATACGATTTCAAGAAATCTTTATTTTGACGTAAAGCTGGATATGCCTTTTGGTAAGCTGTTCCTGCGGCAGGATATTCTTCTAACCCTTCATTTGCTAATGCTAAATTCCAATAGAATTGGGGATCGACTTCATTTTGAATCAGAACTTTTTGGATTAACTCAACTGTTTCATCGTACCGTTCTTGTTGCAACAACAAATTGGTATAAGCAAGTTGTACACTTGCATTCTCTGGAGCAAGTTGAATAGCTTTTAAATAATAATCTTCTGCCAAAGTTTCATTTTCTAATTTGATTGCTATATCTGCCCCATAGTAGAACAATTCATAGTTGTATTGATCTACTCGTAAACCTTCTTTGACCGTTTCTAAAGCCTTATCTAATTCATTTTCTTCTTCTAATCCTTTAGCTAAATAAGGATACAAGGAAGTATAACTTGGATCTAATTCTTTTAATTTATTCAACGTTTCAATTGAACGACGGTATTGTTTGTCTTGTAGATAAGAAAAACCTAGTTGGAACAATGTATCAATATTTTCTTTCTCTTCTAAACTCTGTTCTAAATATAAAATAGCTTGTTCAAGATCACCTAAAGCACTATACGAGCTACCACAACGAGCTGCAAGATTAATACCAGAGAATTCCGTAAGTCCTTGAGCCATTAATTCTTCGTAGCCATGAATCGCCTGAGCATATTTACCCATAGAAAAATGCAACTCTGCTAGTGCAAAGTCTATAACCGATTCATCAGGCACAATTTCTTTAGCTTTAAGCAACTTTTGCTCACTGACTTCATAAAGACCTTGAACTTGATACAAATCCGCTAAAACGAGCAACGTTTGAGGATAAACTGGGCTCTCTTCTGCTACTTCTAACAACCAATCCATGGCTGTTTCTAATTCATTTGCTTCAATAGCTATTTCTGCCAGACCAACTCTCAATTCATCGTCTTCAGGATATCGTTCAAGTAAGTGTAAGTTTATTCGTTTAATTTCATTTAAAAAACCAAGGTGATAAAGAGAATCTGCTAGAACATAAAGTTCTTCATCTGTATCTTGTTTTATAGCTTCTTCAAAATAATCCATTGCTTCTTCTAACTGATTCTTTTGAAGTGACTCAATCATCATTTGTCCATTTGACATCTCAAAAACCTCTTTCATTAACAATCTTCTATATACTCTATTTTAACACAAATAAACAGGATTAGAACCCGCCTGTTTTGCTTAGTGCACTAACTGATAAAATAGTATACCTTACGTTAAACAAAATAAAGGACAATACGATTAGTGTAACCTCAACCGTATTGTCCTTTAACATTATAAACGGTATGCCAATTCAAAATCACACTCCTTATATAGCCCTAAAATGCGCCGGAGAACGAGTTGAGTTGAACGACAAGCTTCTATACCCTTGCATCTCCAGTCCCTCTTAAGGGTCGTTTTTAGCCGAAAAGACTGTACCTTTAAACACAATTATGAATAAAGTTGGTCATGAGGATGTAGATATCACAAATCGTATCTATACTCACGTCACTAGTTAGTTGAAACCAAACATTGTTGAACAGTTGGAAAAGAGCGATTTGTAAAAAATGCTGTTTTTTTGCTAGTTTTAGAAACGTCTACCCTATAAAACAGCAAAAACCCCTGATTTCTCAGGGGTTTTAAGTACTGTATTATTTAACTGCGTCTTTAAGAGCTTTACCTGGTTTGAATGCAGGTACTTTGCTTGCAGCAATTTGGATTTCTTCCCCTGTTTGAGGGTTACGACCTTTACGTGCAGCACGATCGCGAACTTCAAAGTTACCAAAACCAATAATTTGAACTTTTTCACCTTCACTTAATGAAGTTTGAATTGATTCAAAAACAGCATCTACTGCTGAAGTTGCATCTTTTTTAGTAAGACCTGTTGAAGTTGCAACGTTTTCGATTAATTCTGCTTTGTTAGCCATGTGTATTTCACCTCCCTCGGAAAGAAGAATTGATGCATTATTTAAAACAAATAAACATCATTTAGACATTTTTGAGTGGCCCAAAAATGAATCATTGCGAAATGTAAAATTAGTAATTCTAAATGACATTTCATTTAAAAAGATATCATACAAATACTGATACTGCAATGATTTTTACTGTATTAGCTGATATTCGTAAGCATTTTCCAAATATTCAATAAATTATTTGAAACCCCTTAAGAGTTGTGTTAAAATGTTGAATTTATTCTTACCTGTTTGTTTTTATTTTCTTCTTCTTACAATTAGATGAATCGGTGTTCCTTCAAAAGTAAAGGCGTCTCGAATACGATTTTCCAAGAAACGAGCGTAAGAAAAATGCATCATTTCTGGTTCATTAACAAATACTACAAATGTTGGCGGTTTAACAGCCACTTGAGTAGCATAGTATATACGCAATCTTTTTCCTTTATCTGTTGGAGTAGGATTCATAGCAACTGAATCTAGAATTACTTCATTTAAAACTGCTGATTGAATACGTAAGTTTTGGTTCATACTTACTCGCTCAATAATTTCAGGAAGTTTATTTAGACGTTGTTTCGTTAAAGCTGACACGAAAATAATCGGCGCATAACTCAAATATAAAAATTCGCTTCTGATTTGTTCTTCGAATTTTTTCATTGTATGGTTATCTTTATCAAGAGTATCCCATTTGTTTACAACAATGATAATTCCTTTACCAGCTTCATGGGCATATCCAGCAACTTTTTTATCTTGCTCTCTAATACCTTCTTCAGCATTTAATACAACTAAAACGACATCTGAGCGTTCAATCGCTCTAAGGGCTCTTAAAACACTATATTTTTCAGTATTTTCATAAACTTTCCCTTTTTTACGCATTCCTGCTGTATCGATCATCACAAACTCAGATCCATCTTCGCCAACAAAAGCTGTATCGATTGCATCACGAGTTGTTCCTGCGACACTTGAAACAATTACTCGGTCTTCTCCCAACATAGCATTTACAAGGGAAGATTTCCCAACATTTGGTCTACCAATCAAACTGAATTTTATAACAGAATCATCATATTCTTCTTCTGATTCATCTGGGAAGTGGCTGATAGCTGCATCCAATAAATCTCCAATTCCTAGTCCATGACTTCCTGAAATAGGGAAAGGTTCACCTAATCCTAAAGCATAAAAATCAAAAATATCGTTACGCATTTCTGGATTATCTACTTTATTAATTGCTAATAAGACTGGTTTTTTTGTACGGTAAAGAATTCTTGCTACATTCTCATCTGCATCCGTAATGTGTTCTTTTACACTTGTGATAAAAATAATCACATCTGCTTCATCCATTGCTATTTCAGCTTGGTGTTTAATTTGTTCTAAAAATGGTTCATCACCTAAATCGATCCCACCTGTATCAATCACGTTAAATTCTTTTCCTAACCATTCTGCTGGTGCATAAATACGATCACGAGTTACCCCTGATACATCTTCTACAATTGAGATACGTTCTCCAACAATACGATTAAAAATAGTTGATTTTCCTACGTTAGGGCGACCAACGATGGCTACAACTGGTTTTGCCATTGTTTTTGCCTCCTTTTTTATATTCTCTAGTTAGTTTATAGAAATACCTTAAAACATGCAAGCTTTTGCTTAAGGAATAAGGCAAACTCTCATAAATACTTTATAAATTTGAGCTTTTTTTGTTGAAAACAGCAAAAAAAAAGACATGGAACAGAAATTGCCCACATGTCCTTTTTAAAAAGAGGTATTAATTGTCTTCACTTGTTGTGATATCAGACAATTGATCTCCAAGAATATCGCCTAATGTAAACCCTGTATCTTCTTCAGGTAAATCATAATTCGTTTCTTCTTGTTTTTCTTTTGGATTATTAGGTTTTTCTTCAAGTGCTTTTATACTTAAAGAAAGACGTTGATCTGTTGGATTTACTTCTAAGACTTTCACTTTAATTTCATCGCCTTCACTTAAAATTTCATGAGGTGTTGCGATGTGATTGTGTGAAATCTGTGAAATATGAACTAATCCTTCAACCCCTGGAAATACTTCAACAAAAGCGCCAAAACTTGTTAGACGTTTAACTAATCCGCTTAAAACAGAACCTACTGCTGCACGTTCTTCGATATTGTCCCATGGTCCAGGCAACGTTTCTTTAATAGAAAGTGAAATACGGCCTTCTTCTTCATTTACAGAAAGTATTTTAACTTTTACTTCTTCCCCAACAGTTAGCACATCTGCAGGATTTTTAACGTGTTCATAAGCAATTTGCGAAATGTGAACTAGTCCATCTACTCCACCAAGATCAATGAAGGCTCCAAAGTTTGTTAAACGAGCGATTTTCCCAGTTACCGTTTCACCTTCAACCAAATGATTCAATACATCTTTTTTCTTATCTTCGTTTTCAGCTTCAACAACAGCCTTATGAGAAAGAATCAAACGGTTCTCACTTGGTTCAATTTCTACGATTTTAAATTTTAAAGTTTGTCCTTTGTAACTAGAAAAGTCTTCTACAAAATGAACATCTACCATAGAAGCGGGTACAAAACCTCTGACTCCGACATCTACTACTAAACCACCTTTTACGACTTCTTTAACCGGTGCTTCAATAATTGTTCCTTCATCAAATTCTTTTTGAATTTTTTCCCAAACTTTTTTAGCATCAATCCGACGCTTAGATAGCAAATAACTGCCATTTTCTTTTTCTTTAATCTCTTTAATTACTACTAAATCAACAATATCGCCAACATTTACGATATCGGTTACGTTTTCAAATGGGGCAGCTGACAATTCATTGTTAGGAATGACCCCTTCAACTCCGCCACCAATAATACCCACTATTGCTTGCTTATTATCTTGAATAGTTAAAATTTCACCTTTAACAACATCACCAATATTGATTTCTTGAACACTGTTCATTGCATCCATCATTGATTCTTGTTCTTCGACTTCGTGGTTTTTTTCATTTTCCGTCATATGTTTGCCCTCCTATAACTAGCCAATAAAATTCCTTCTCCTTATATTTTAACCAATATTTCAAAATATTGCCACAAAAACGTTTGAAAAGATAAAAAGAACTCTATTTTTTAAGTTTAGTTTGGATAATTTGTCTGATTTTTTCAGCAACTTGTTCAATAGATAAACTTGTTGTGTCTAAAAGAATCGCATCTTCAGCTTGGATAAGCGGTGATACTTCACGATGAGAATCTTTGTAATCTCGCTCAGCAATTTCTTGCTGCAAAACGTCTAATGACGTTTCTATCCCTTTACTCATATTTTCTTTGTAGCGTCTTTGAGCTCGTTCAGCAACACTTGCTACAAGGAATATTTTAACTTCTGCTGTTGGCAATACGGCAGTCCCAATATCTCTACCATCCATAACAACTCCGCCATGCGAAGCGATTTCTTGTTGTCGTTTAACTAGTTCTGCTCTCACTTCACCATGTGCTGAAACAGCTGAAACTAAATTAGTTACATTTGGTAAACGAATAGCATCTGTAACTTCTTGGCCATTCACAAATACTTTTTGATTGTCACCATTCGGTTCGAAAGAGATTGTCATCTCTTTTAACAATTTTACGAGTTGTTCTTCATCTGTTACTGCAATATTTTTTTCCAGTGCTTGATACGTTAATGCCCGGTACATTGCTCCAGTATCGCAATATATGTAACCTAGTTCCACTGCTACTATTTTAGCGACCGTACTTTTTCCAGCAGATGCCGGACCATCAATTGCAATTTTTATTGTTTTTTCCAATTTTTTTGTCCTACTTTCTTATTTCATATTAAAAAGGCTAGGTTACCCTAGCCTTAGCGCCAATTATAAAGATGAGGCTTTACTTAATTTTTAATTTACTTTTAAAACAGTTCCTACACTGACCGAATCACCTGATATACCATTTAAAGATTTTAATTCATCTGTTGTCATATTATGGTTCAACGCGATTCGATAAAGGTTATCTCCTGCTTTAACAGTATAAGTATTCGTTGTTTCCTCAACCACTTCAGGTTCAGGTTCTACGATTGGTTCCTCTGCTACTTGTGACTCTGGTTCTTCTACAACTGGTGCTTCTGGTTCTGGTGCTTCACTTTCAGATGATTCCTCTTGAGTACTTTCAGAAGAAACTTCCGATTCCGCTTCTGACTCAGCTGTTTTTGAACTGCTTAGTTCGCTGCTGCTGTTTTTTGTGATGATCATTCTTTCTTCAGAAGCGTTTAGCGTTTTATTGGATCCACTGTCTTCCTTAGACCACCAAAAATACGCTGCGGTCGGCAAAATAATAATCAAGGCTAAGAAAATTACTAATGATGTTATAACTGGATGCACGCTTCTCTTCGCTTTTTTTCTAGCTGTTCTAGAATACTTATCGTCCACTAAACTATCATCATCATCAAATTTACGATCCCAGACTTTTTCTTTTTTAGGGTTATTTTTAGAATTTTTTTTACTCATTTTATAGTACTCCTCCTAAACCAAAATCATTATTATTGTATCATTTTTACATAGAATTGTCTTATTTATTTCCAATTAAAAACAATTCAGTTAAAATTTCTTCCCAATTTTTTTCTTTCATCATTATTGTTTCTTTTTCCAAATCAGCTTTCTCATAAAAGTCAGCTAGTTCTAAATTACAGTTAGAGCAACAACATTTAGGTTTACTCTTCAATTTTTCTTCAAAGTAATGCAATAAAAAAGCTCTTTTGCAACTTGAGGTTTCAGCATAATCGATCATGTAATATAATTGCTGTTGTTTATAAAGCGTTCTACTCTTCACTTGATTTTTAGCAGCATCAATCGTTATTTTAGCTTTTAAATAATTTTCTATTAATTGCTTTTGGGTAGGACTGCAGCTGCCTTCTGGTATCACGCCTTTTTTATAACCATATTCCAACATGTCAATAGTTGGCAAGGTATATTCTTGTAAACGTAATTGAATTATGCCATCTCCCGGTTCATATAATAAAAGCGCTAAGCTTGGTTCTCCATCTCTGCCACAGCGTCCAACTTCTTGTAAATAGGCCTCTGGACTGCCTGGCAAATGGTAATGAATGACAAATCGAATATTACTTTTATTAATTCCCATCCCAAAAGCACTCGTCGCACAAATAATAGCGATCTCATCATGAACAAATTGTTGCTGGATTTTAATTTTGTCTTCCGCTGCTACATCTGAATGATAACTTTCAGCCACGATACCTGTTTTACTGCGAATCAATTCAGCAATTTCATCGGCCGTTTTCTTACTAGAAAAATAAATAATTCCTGGTTTCTTTAATTTTTGAATATGATTTATTAATTGCTGATTTTTATCACGCTCACAATTAATGGTCGAAAAAGCAATATTAGATCGGTCGACGGAATAAACAATCTGTTTTGTATTTTCATCATCAATTTGCAATGACGTTAAAATTTCTTCTCTGACCTGTTTCGTAGCGGTAGCGGTTAAAGCCATTGTTAATGGGAAATTTAATTGTTGGCGAATCAGACCTAAATCTAAATAATCAGGTCTAAAATCCAACCCCCATTGAGAGATACAATGGGCTTCATCAATTGCAAAAAGACAAATCGGGACTCTTTTTAAACAAGACATGACGTATTCCTGTTGCAGCATCTCCGGTGAGAGAAAGATGAACTTATAATCAATTAAGTGGTTTAATACCCATTCTTTTTCGTGCGCATCCATCAAACTGTTAATAGCAGCGACTCTTTTTTCACCATTTAATTTTAGTTGCTCTACTTGATCTTGCATTAAAGATAACAATGGGGAAACGATCACTACAAGCCCTTCTAAACAATAGCCTGTCAGTTGGTAGCAAATGGACTTACCCGTTCCTGTTGGCAGCATGACCAATGTGTGCTTGCCTGTTAGAGCTGCCAAAATTGCTTCCTCCTGCCCGTCTCTAAAAGAGCTATACCCAAAATAATTCTCTAAATTTCTTTTTATGAGTTCTTTATTATTCAAAGGTACGACTCCTCTCAACTTGAATCAAACGGTACCATGAAAAAGGAACACGAGGCATTTTTACTACCAATTCCTCATAGCTTATTGCTTCATGACGATTAAAAAGTGCATTCAATCGTTCATACTCATCACGAGGTATAAATCTTGCTACTTCAAAATCCGGGAAGATAATAGCTAATTCAATCACATGTTCCGCAATGGTGTTCACCTTTAATTTTCTTTTTATAGCAATTTCTTCAATAGAACGCCCATTTTCTAAATAATGAGCGGTTAATTTAGTACTTTGACTAAGACTACTGTATCGATCTCCACTGCTTTCTTGATAAATCAGATAAAACAACGGATAGGACTCTTTTTTATTATTAATTTTATCCATTAATTGACTAATAGCATGTTGAAGAAGAAAGGCTACTTCCATTGGTTCAATTCCTAATTTGGTTGCTATTTGGGTACTTGTTTTGCCAAATTTTGCATGTCCCGTTAATTGTGACACAATTATTTCTGCATCAAATGAATCCATTTCTTTTAACACTTGAACCCATTCTTTTCCATATGAAATGGCCAGTTCTTGTTTATCTAATGGGCTTCTCTTTAACCACTCTTTTACCCAAAGCTGTGTTTTAAACTCTTTATCAATGGGCAAATAACGCTTATTTTTATACCGCAATTCTGAAAGAACTTGAGTTAAAAATAATACTTTTTTCCAAAACTCTTTAGTTTCTTTCCCTTGGGTCAACTGATTTAAATTTGTTGGATAAAAATGATTTGAAAAATAGTTTTCTACTTCAATGTCACCTTGTGCAGAGAGATAAAATTCCTCATCGGCTATTGCTGCTTTTATCCAGCCTTTAGCAATAAAATGATGAATCATCTTATCATACTGTTCACGCTGTAAATGAGGGAATACTGAAAAAAAATTTATAATATGGTATGAATGAGCCTTAAATAGGATAGAGGCTGTTCTTTTTCCAACTAAAATGTGATAAAGCGTTGAAGGTTTGATAGGGTACTTTTTAGAATATAATGAAAGACAAAAATACTGACTGTATAACGATTGTTCCAAAACACTCACCCACATTCTGATTGCATAAAAATAATTAATCGTCGAACAGATCCTTCGTTAAATCTAATATACCAAAAATAATCATTTTTAGGGAATTCTTTTCTAAACTTTAAAAAATATTAATAACATCATTCTAACTCGTACACAAAAAAAAGAAACCGCAAACGATTAATTTGCGGTTTCTTTTTTTTATTTAAAACTAATTTTTGTCATTTGATTGCGTAGTAACCAAGTTTTTAATTTTGCAAATAACATAATAAAAACCGTACTGACTACTGCGCCTTTTATAAGATTAAATGGCACAACACCCATTAAAAGATAATCCTTAATAGGCCCTACACTAAAATTCAATACTCTTAAATACAATGGCAACAAGAAGAAATAATTTACAACGGAAAGAACTACCGTTAAAGATAACGATCCAATCACATTTGCAAAAATAATGTTCTTCGTATCATTGATTTTGGCATTCATAATTAAATAGATCGGCAACGTATACGCAACGGAAGCAATGAAACTTGCCGTATCACCTATTGGATACCCTGCGTCACCGCCCGTTTGAATATAATGGAGCAGTGATCGAATAAATGCGACCATTGTACCTCCAACCGGGCCGTATAAAAACATGCCGATTAAAACAGGAATATCACTAAAATCTACTTTTAGAAATGAAACTCCTGGAATTATTGGAAAACCGAATGAAATCAGAATGGTTGCAAGAGCAGCCAACATGGCGATTCCCACCATTTTTTTCGTGTTACTTTTTTGCATAAAAATCCTCCTAAAAGGATTCATCAGCCTAGGCATTTCTGAATTTATTTAAATAAAAACAATATAAAAATGCTCGTCCTAATTATCTTCAGATAATTAAACAGAGCACTTGAATAATGAAACCTATTCAAATAAACTCCATCTTCTTTATCCAGACTTTACTGTCGGTACTGGAATTAAACCAGTTCAACTAAATAATGCTATTTAGCTCGTGGACTATACCACCGGTCGGGAATTTCACCCTGCCCCTGAAGACGAATCTTTATATTTTTTTTAACACCTTAATTGTATAACATAGTAAAATAAAAATCAACACTTTTCTTACTTTTAATTAGTATATTAATCTAAATAGGGCAAATGAACGATAAATCTCGTCTGTTCATTGATTACACTTTTAACTTCAACAAACCCACCATGCGCTTCTATTATGTTTTTTACGATAGATAATCCGATACCTGTTCCCGTTTTATTCTCTTTCGTTACCATCCGGGATTTATCTGCCTTATAAAAACGATCAAATACATAAGGGACATCTTCTTCTGAAATACCTGTTCCATTGTCGATTACTTCGATAAGAACCTCATCCATGATTTTATCTAGATGCACCCAAATTTCGACTTTTTTATTTTCTTTATTTGTCATACTCGTATGCCTAATAGCATTATTAATTAAATTGACGAATACTTGATTCATTTTATCTTCATCCATATAATAAGATTCTAAATTAGGATCAAGAGTCAGTTTTAATTGAATCGCATTTTTTTCAGACATAGTAGCAAATCGAGTAAAAAGATTTTTGAAAAAATCTTCAAAGTCAACATCCAATTTTATCAAATTAATAAAACCAGCTTCCATCCTAGAACTATCGAGCATTTCATTTACCATCCGATTCATTCTAATGGATTCTTCTCCAATTATTTTTGCCATTTCTTTTTTCTCTTCTTGTGTTTCGGCCACATCGTCTAAGATAGCTTCACTATAACCTTGTATCATAACTAAAGGAGTTCTTAATTCATGTGAAATATTGTTTATAAAATCATTTCTCATGATATCAAGACGTTTCTCTTTGGTTATATTTTGAATAGAAACGAGTACACCACGTACGCTTTCTAAATTTTCATCAAAAAGAGGAATCAAAGTTATATTGTAATAGTAATCATCGATATTATTATCATAACTGACTTTTTCTGGAAATCTTATAACAGAATCAATCCGATATTCTAATACTTCTGGTATAGTTGTTTTTGCTATTTGGCCTGATCGATACAAATGTTGTAAAAACTCATCTCCAAGTGGATTAGACATCAATAACGTTTTATCTTGATTGTAATACAATACTCCCGTAGAAATAGACGTGACAATATTTTCTAATAGTTCTTTTTCTTGTCTAGTTGCGGCACCTGTAACTTCTAATGATTTCCCCATTTTATTCATAGCCAAAGCGAGCTGAGCTAGTTCATCTTTATAATTTGATTGCGCTTGTTTAGAAAAGTCATTTTTAGCATAGTCGTACGCAATATCTCTTAATTGAGTTAATGGTCCGCCTAGCCTATTTTGGAAGTAATAAAACAATAAAATTCCAGTAATGACATATAAAATACCAATGATGGCTGCCCACGTACTCATTCTACTATTTGTATCGTTCAGAAAGGACAAATCTCCATAAACATAAAATCGGCCATTTTTATTATTCATTTTAAAATTCTGGATTTTTAAAATGAATGGCGTATTTTGTTTCCCATCAAACTTAACTTTGTCTATTATTAAAGAATTCCCACTGCTATCTAAGGCATTTTCAATCTTACTGTTAGCTATAATTTTGTTGAGATCATTTAAACTTTCGTCCAAATTAACGTTAGAAGAATAAACAGGTTCCTCATCCTCCATTTTCACCATTAACATCAGCTGAGAATCATAGGCTCTTAACTTATCAATATTTTCCACTACGAATTCTGGATCTGCTTCTAAAATACCGACTAAAGAATGAATCGAATTTTCAAAATCTTTCAAATAATTTTTTTCAATATTTTTTTGATAAATCATTCCATACACTTGAGTCGTCGTAAAAAAACAAATTCCTATAGCCAACATCGTTACCAGCCATGTACGAGTAACTAAACTACTTAGTTTAATCATATTTCGGCCTACTTTTCAGATTCTTCTGGAAAAGAATTGAATTTATATCCAAGACCCCAAACAGTTACGATCATTTTTGCGGCTGGCTCTGAATGTTTCGTTAACTTTTCTCTTAGGCGTTTAATGTGAGTATCCACTGTTCTTAAATCACCAAAAAATTCATATTTCCATACTTCACGCAATAACTGTTCTCTGCCAAAAATTTGATCAGGAGATTGTGCCAAGTATAGTAAAAGATCGTATTCTTTTGGTGTCAGATTAACAGGATTTCCATCTGCTAACACACGATGAGATTGGTCATCTATTTCAAAATGCGGCATTTCAATTAAATCAGGATTTGCTTTTTCCTTTGGTTTACTGCTTTGAGTTCTTTTTAAGATAGCTGATACTCTTAAAACCACTTCTCTAGGACTAAATGGTTTCACAATGTAGTCATCCGCCCCAACTTCAAATCCTTCTATACGGCTCACTTCTTCTCCCTTAGCTGTTAACATCATAATAGGAGTATCTTTAGCTTCTCGTATTTTTCCAGCGACTTCAATTCCATCCATTTTAGGAAGCATCAAGTCTAATAAAATTAAATCGTAGTCATTTTCTAAAGCCATTTTTATTGCGTCTTCACCATTATCGGCTTCAAAGACGACATAATTTTCTCTTTCTAAGTACATTTTTAATAATCTGCGAATTCGATCTTCATCATCTACTACTAGTAGATTTATTGCTTCATTTTCCATTTATTTACACCCCATCAATTTACGTTAAACTTTACTTACCATTTGTCTAGTCTTAGTATACACAACATTTGTCACAAGTTTCAACTAATTCAAATGATTCTGACTTTAAAATATGAAACGTTCTCAAAATAAGCTTTTAGCACGACTTAACTTAACTAATTTATCTATACTTTAAAACATAAGTTATTTTTTTCAAAACAAAAAAGCTTGGACTCGTTTTACTTCCAAACTTTTTGCACTTCAGTTTTATTTAGTTGTTTCTTCTTGTATTGCTGAATTACGCAATTGATAAATTTCAAACGTTTTTAATTCACGCCATTCACCTGTTTGCAACCCATCTAAATTCAATGTACCATAAGACTCTCTTTTCAACTTCTCAACAGGATGTCCAATCGCTTGAAACATATTCTTTACTTGTCGATTGCGTCCCTCATGAATGGTCAATTCTACCATCGTGATATCTTTAGCTCGATCTGCTGAAAGTATTTTCGCTTTAGCTGGTGCAGTCTTTTTACCTTCAACAACGACACCTTTTTCAAGTTTATTTAACGCTTTTCTGTCTACTAAACCTTTTACTTTAGCAACATACGTTTTGTTAATTTGATACTTAGGGTGCATCAACAATTGAGAAAGCTCTCCATCATTTGTTAACATTAATGCTCCTGTTGTATCATAGTCTAAGCGCCCAACTGGATAAATCCGTTGTTCGATATTCGGAAATAAATCCGTTACAACAGGTCTTCCTTTATCATCTGAAACGGCTGTGATCATATTACGAGGTTTATTCAATAAGAAATAAACGGGTTCTTCTCTATAAATTGGCACTCCATCAACTTCAACTACATCAGAATTTCCAATTTGAATACCCATTTCTTTAACAACTTTTCCATTTACTTTAACATGCCCTTTAGATATTAATTCTTCTGATTTACGTCGTGAAGCTACCCCTGCATGAGCTAAAACTTTCTGTAATCTTTCCATAATTTCTCCTTAATAAAATCTATTTTTATTCATTATCAAATTGTTGATTAAAACGTTCAAAAAATAAATCGGACTCTTTTTCATTATTTTCTGTTTCTAATTCTGTTATTTTAGGTAATTCTTTTAAATCTTTAAGTCCAAAATAATCCATAAAATACTCTGATGTTCCATATAAAATAGCTCTTCCAGGACCATCTACTCGTCCTTTTGGTTCAATAAGTCCTCTGAGCGTTAGTTTTTGTAGTGCTCCACTTGTTTGAACACCGCGTATCTCATCGATTTCCATACGCGTCAATGGCTGCTTGTAAGCAATAATAGCAAGTGTTTCTAGTGCCGCTTGCGAAAGATTGGTCGTCAAAGGTGAAATAGCGTATTTTTTTATGACATCAGCATACTCTTTTTTTGTAGCCAATTGATAAAGATTTCCTACTTCAAGAAGCATTAACCCTCTGGCCGTTGAAGCTTCATATTCTTTTTGGAGGCGCATAAGGAATTGATATGCCTGTTGTGTCGAACACTCTAGCATTGTAGAGATTTCTTCTAAAGACATTCCTTCATCTCCAGCTACAAAAAGAAGTGCTTCAATTGCTGCTAATTCATCCATACTACTCATCACCTGTTTCTTTTGATTCTGATGGATAGACAATAATATCTCCATACGTAATTTCTTGCTGAATAAAGACATCTTTCTCTTTTATTAATTCAAGCAAAGCCATAAACGTTGTTACCATCTCATTTTTTGTAGGAATATCAAATAGCCGAGTAAACAAAACACCTTGGTTTGCCTTAGCACTTTTTAATTTCCCCATAATAAAATCCATTTTTTCGTTGATTGTTGTTTCTTCTGCTCTAATCGTTGTTTGTAGTGGAATTTTCTTCAGCTTTTTATTAAACATATCTTGAAAAGCTGCAACCAAATCAAACGTACTAATTTGAAGCGGCTCCATTGGAACTTTCTCCTGTAACGATTCTAGGTTCGTCGGTTCTTTTGAAAAATATTGGCTGCGTTCTTCTTCTTTTACTTTTAATAAAGCTGCTGCTGATTTGTATTTACGGTATTCCAATAGTTGCTCTACTAAAGCATCTCTAGGGTCTTCACCAGACTCAAAAAAAACTTCATCTTCTGAATCAGCAGTCATTTCTTGTTTAGGTAAAAGTAATTTGCTTTTTATAGCCATTAAAGTGGCTGCCATAACTAAGTAATCACCTGCAACATCTAATTGCAAGACTTTCATAGCTCGAATATAATTTAGATATTGCGCTGTAACTTCAGCAATAGGAATATCATAAATATCAATTTCTAAATGTTTAATCAATTGCAGCAATAAATCTAGCGGCCCTTCAAAAGCATCAATTTTTATATTTATATCAGATGACATTTAATCCTCGCCTTTTTCATCAGCTTCTAAACTATGCTGCTCATACTTTTTATTTTCCCATTTAGCAATCAAAGAAGCTGTTTCCAATGTTCCCATTATCTTTTTTTGTGGAAATTGGCGTTCTAGCGCGGCTAAAATTTTATAACTGATCCCTTCATTTCTAAATGAGGGATTAATTGAGATATGTCTTAACAATATCATATCGTTTCCAATTTCTACGCCTATTACACCTATGATATCCTGGGTATCTTCACTTTTCCATAAATAAAGCTTATGGTCTTCCTTGCTTTGATACCAATCCATTTCATCTTGTAAACGTGAAACGTCTTTCAAGTCTGGAACAAAGGAAAGCAAACCCATTGAAATTTTTTCATAATCATTTTTGTAATCGAGTAACATAATTTCCTCCTAGCGCTTTAAGTTTGCAATCGCTCAATGTTGGCGCATATCTTATTTAAAATTAATAAAGAGAGCATTCTAACCGCATCAAGTCTGCATAACTTTCTCGCTTAATAGCCAAAAAATCTTTTCCATTTTCAACAAATACAACTGGCGGTCGTGGAATGCGGTTGTAGTTACTAGCCATGGCATAACCATAAGCACCAGTACTAAAAACAGCTAAAATATCTTTATCATCTGCTTTTGGCAGTGGCAAATCCCAAATTAACATATCACCAGATTCACAGCATTTTCCAGCTATAGAATACGTTTCTTCAACTTTGTCTTCAACTCTATTTGCTAAAACACCCGTATATTTTGCATCATATAAAGCGGGTCTAATATTGTCCGTCATTCCGCCATCAATGGCCAAATAATTCCGAACATCTGGTATAACTTTTTGCGAACCAACTTGATACAGTGTAATACCAGCATCTCCAACCAAGCTACGTCCTGGTTCAATCCAAATTTCAGGCATCGGCAATTGAACTTTAGCCGAAACACTTTGAACTTCATCAATCAAATTATTCACATAATCCTCGATTGGTAAAGGTTCATCTTCAGCAGTATACCGAATACCAAAACCTCCACCAACGTTTAAGACACGCAAATGAAAACCGAACAATTCTTGCCATTCTTTAGACTGAATCAATAATTTATCAATCGCTAGACTAAAACCAGTTGTTTCAAAAATCTGTGAACCAATATGGCAATGTAAGCCCATAACATCGATATAAGGCATTTCTAAAGCAAGCTCCAAGGCTTGCTGCGCTTGTCCATTATCTAGATCAAATCCAAATTTGGAATCGGTCTGCCCAGTAGTGATGTATTCATGAGTGTGCGCTTCAACTCCGGGAGTCACCCTAAGTAGAATAGCCATTTTTTGTTTACGTTGTGCTGTATACTCATTCAGTTTTTTCAATTCATAGAAATTATCGACTACAAAACAGCCAATATCGTAATCAAGTGCTGCAACAATTTCTGCATCCGATTTATTATTTCCATGAAAATGTATTTTCTTGCTTGGGTAATTGGATTGGATAGCTGTATATAGTTCTCCACCAGAAACAACATCTAAAGACAGTTCTTCCTTAGCCATTAATTGATAAATAGCTAAACAAGAAAAAGCTTTGCTTGCATAAGCAACTTGAGCTTTGATATTTCTATCTAGAAAGGCTTTTTTGAACGTTCTAGCTTTGTATTTAATCTGAGAAACATCATAAACATAAAGAGGCGTTCCATATTTTTCAACCAATGAGACAGTATCTACGTCTCCAATTTCTAAATGGTTGGCTTCATTTATCTTCATTGTTCCAGTTAATAATCTTTCATCCATCGATCAACTATCCTCATTTCAAGTTCGCTTGTTTTTTGCTTTACTTACTTTAACACAAAAACATGCTTTTCTCAATGCGAGCATATAGCTTAAATACAAGACAACAGACTTCTTTAAACATTAGTTAGTTTCAACTTGCAACGAATCTAGAAATAAAAGAGAAACTGTTTAAAAGTCTGGCTAATAAACCATAACTTTTTCACAGTTTCTCTTTAGTATTGATTGATTATATTTCTGAAAGAATGTTTTTTACAAAAGATTTAAATGTATGCTTAACGCGTTGTGTTGTTTCTACAACTTCTTCATGATTTAAATTAGCTTGCATACCTGCTGCTAAATTGGTAATACATGAAATACCGATTACTCTCATACTTGCGTGTTTAGCTACAATAACTTCAGGAACTGTTGACATTCCAACTGCATCAGCACCAAACAAACGAGTCATTTTTATTTCAGCAGGTGTTTCATAAGTTGGTCCAGAAAAACCAATATATACACCCTCTTTTAGGTCGATGTCCATCTTTTTAGCTACCGAACGCACAATCTCTTGGTAAGCTGGGTCATAAGCATGGCTCATGTCTGTAAAACGTGGACCCATTGAGGCATCATTAGGTCCAATCAAAGGATTGGTTCCTGTATAATTGATTTGGTCTGTAATCATCATTAATTCACCTGGAGTGAAATCAGTATTGATTCCACCAGCTGCATTTGTAACGATTAATGAATGAATACCAAGAGCTTTCATTACGCGTACTGGGAACGTTACTTCTTCTAAAGAATACCCTTCATAAAAATGAAAACGCCCTTGCATAGCTAAGACTTTTTTGCCACCTAGTGTACCATAAACCAATTGTCCTGCATGACCTTCTACCGTTGAAACTGGGAAATGAGGAATTTTACTGTACGAAATAGCAATTGGATTTTCAACTTCGTCCCCTAATTCGCCTAGACCTGATCCTAAAATTAAACCAACTTCAATATCTTGAACGCCGTTTTCTAAAATGTAACTTTTTGCTTCTTCAATTTTTTTGGAAAGTGCTGTAATCATATTTGTCCTCCAGTAGTTCATACTTTTTTTTACTTTAATTTGTCTAAGAAACTTTCGCCAAAGCCAGTATCTTGAACACCAAAGTTTGCTGCAATAGTAGCTCCGATATCTGCGAAATGTCCTTGAGCTATTTCGCCTTGACCCTTCATTGATGGAGAATAAGCAAGTAAAGGAACGTATTCTCTTGTATGATCTGTTCCAGGAGCTATTGGGTCATTTCCGTGGTCAGCCGTGATTAATAATAAGTCATCTTCTCTTAGCTTTCCAACAATTTCTTCAATTCGCGCATCGAATTCATCTATCGCTTTACCGTAACCCACGACATCGCGGCGGTGGCCAAATTTCGCATCAAAATCAACAAGATTTAAGAAGCTGATTCCTTCAAAATCTTTGTCCATAACGGTTAATAACTTGTCTACGCCATCCATGTTGTCTTCTGTACGTACGGATTCAGTGATTCCTTCTCCGTTATAAATATCATTAATTTTACCAATTGCAATGACTTCTTTGCCGCCTTCGCTTAGGTAATTTAATACCGTTTTACCAAATGGATTCAAAGCATAATCATGTCGACCACTTGTTCTTGTGAAATTACCTGGTTCACCCACATATGGACGAGCAATGATTCTACCAATCATATACGGATCGTCTTTCGTAATATCTCTTACAAATTG
Source organism: Carnobacterium jeotgali MS3 (assembly GCF_000745125.1). Classification (GTDB taxonomy): domain Bacteria; phylum Bacillota; class Bacilli; order Lactobacillales; family Carnobacteriaceae; genus Carnobacterium_B; species Carnobacterium_B jeotgali. The sequence goes on along the minus strand of NZ_JQNF01000005.1, from coordinate 463,569 downwards.
ACAGATACGGTACAATTCATCCAACGGAATCACATCTTCATGAGCCGCAATTTGCAATACAGGGTCTGCTGAAGTATAAATAATCAAATCGCCCGTTTCTAATTGATGTTTTCCGTATTCATCAAGAATGGCTGTTCCACTAGCCGGTTTGTTTCCCACAATTTTACGACCAGAAAAGTCTTCAATTTGTTTTAATAATTCAGCTGGAAATCCATCAGGAAAAACACGGAACGGAGTTTGAATATTCAAACCCATGATTTCCCAGTGCCCAGTCATTGTATCTTTACCTACAGATATTTCTTCAAGTTTTGTATAGTAACCTAAGTTGTCTGTAACGCTGTTAACACCTTTTAAAGGTTTAATATTTCCCAAACCTAATTGTTCTAGATGAGGTATTGTCAGTCCTGCTTCTTGAGCAATATGACCTAATGTATCGCTTCCTAAATCATTAAACTTATCAGCATCTGGTGCTTCACCGATACCAACTGAATCCATAACTATTAAATGCACTCTTTTATATGACATTTGTTATCCATCCTCCTAATTATAGGTTGCTACCTTCTCATTATAGTAAAAATCACACGATAAAGCGAGTAAAACTCTGCATCCTTTTTATTTTTAAGCCCTGGGATGATAGGTTTTGTAAACGCTTGACATTCTTTGCTTCGTAATATGCGTATATATCTGAGTTGTGGAGATATCTGAATGGCCTAACAACTCTTGTACTACTCTTAAATCTGCCCCATTTTCTAGCAAATGCGTAGCAAATGAGTGCCGTAAAGTATGAGGTGTCACTTCTTTTTCTATGCCAGCTTTTTTTACCAAAATTTTTAAATTTTTCCAAACACCTTGTCTGGTCAATTTCCGACCATGATGGTTAAGAAATAAATACGGTGACCGGTGACCTTCTTTTTCTAGTTTTGACCGGCTATACCGCCGATATTTTTCAATCCATTCGATAGCCATATCGCCTAAAGGCAGGATTCTTTCTTTATCACCTTTACCGATTGTTTGGATAAGTCCAAGAGATAAGTGTAGATCATTTAGTTTTAATTCTGTTAATTCAGAAACCCGTAACCCGGTTGCATAGAGCACTTCTAACATTGCTCGATCTCTCAGCCCTAATGTTTCACCTGTATTCGGCGTTTCAATTAAACGATCCACTTCTTTAATAGACAGTACTTTTGGCAATTTTTGAGCCTTCTTCGGTGTATCAATGTGTAACATTGGGTCAGTCAGAGAGAGCTGTTCTTGTTTTAAAAATTGATGAAATTGCCTCAAACAAGAAATCATTCGAATAATCGTCCCAGCAGATTTTTGGTTTTCTTTTAACTTTTGTAAAAAAGAGAGCACAACATACCGATCGATTTGTACCCATTCAGTTAGCTTATTTTCTTCAATAAAAGTAAGGTATTGGCTAATATCCCTTTTATAACTTTCAATTGTATTTTTTGAAAGACCTCGTTCAATTGTAAGAAAACGAAGGTACTCTTCTACGTCTTCATTCATGTTCTTTCACCTCTGTTTAAATAAAAAAAAGAAAGCAAGAACACATTGTGAACTGCCTTCTTTTAATTTAGCTCTTGGTCAAATAGTGGAAATATTTCTAAAATACTTTCGGAATAGATAAATTGGCTTGTAAGAACCCTATTACCTTCTTAAGAGGAAAGTCTTAAGTTCTTTATTCTTCTTCGCCATCAATATCAATTTCAACTTCCGTTGGCATATTTACAAGTTTTGTTTCGCCATCCTCTTGCACGATTAAACGTTGTTTCATTAAATTACCGATAGCTCGTTTAAATTGCCCTTTGCTAATGCCAAAGCGGTCAGCAATATCATCTGGCGAACTTTTATCTGTATACGGGAAACTACCTGTTTTAGTGCGTTCTAATATAGCCATCAACATTGCAGCATCGTCGCCAATTGCTTCATAAGCACGAGGCATTAAAGAGATATTTATCACTCCATCTGGTCTAACACCTATAACACGTCCAGACACAACTTCACCTAAACGTGGTTCATCTTTGCGTTCTGAAGGATGGATAAAACCAATTTGATTGTCTTCCGTCAAAATAAACGTTCCAATAACTTTTAGACGGTACGCTGTTCCTTTTATGTTTTGATTGATTAATTCTTCTGTTCCTTTTTTTGCTAGCGATTGATAGACTTCGTCAGTAGCTAGTTCTCCCCACATACGATCTTTATCATCTACTCTTATTGTGATCAATAAACGATCGCCTCTTTTAGGCCACAATTGTTTAATGGTAGGCAGTTCATCAAGTGACACAACCAATTCTTTATCAGGCAGGCCAACATCTACAAACACGCCAAGGTCTTTACGTGTATCAATAACGGTACCCCATGCATAATAACCTACTCGTACTTCAGGAATTTTTTGAGTTAACATAAAGTCTTTATCCATCGAAATATAAGCAAATCCTTCTACTGTATCTCCTAGTTTGTATTCCATTCCTTCAGTCTTATCTAATTTATAGGTTACGCCATCTTTTTGTACAAAAAATGCGTCCTCATTTACATCTGTAACAAGTCCTATAATAATTTTTCCTAGTGATTGATTCATATTTTTTCCTCCATAAGTTTAGCTCTATTATTTAATAGTGAGTCATTTATCCTTCCATTTCATTTTATACGAAAAAGACTAGAAATGAAAGAATGTTGAAAAGATTCCATATAAGTTTACCATATTTTTATTATGTAAACTAAACTTTAAAATAATTTCAAAAAAAAAACTCCCTATCGGATCCAAAATCAATCCTCAAGAGAGTTTTGTTCATTTAAATTTTAATGGCTATTAGATAGCTGTTGTTGCTCCACGGTAGACGATTCCACGACGTGAGTCAACTGTGATTAATTCATCATTTTTAATAAGAGTTGTAGCATTTTCAACATTCACGATTACAGGAATGCTCATTGCAATTGCAATGACTGCAGCATGACTAGTTAAACCGCCTTGTTCTACTACTATAGCTGATGATTTTTCAATTGCTGGTAAGTAGTCTTTATCTGTTGTTTTCACAACTAAAATTCCACCTTCTACAGCATTTTTGTTTGCTTCTTCAGCACTAGTTGCAACAACTGCTTTACCAATAACAGCATCTGATCCAACACCTTGGCCGCTAGCTAATTTAGTTCCAATTAATTGGATTTTCATTAAGTTAGTTGTTCCACGTTCTCCAACTGGTACACCAGCAGTAATGATAATTAAATCTCCTGCAGTTGCAAATCCAGTTTCTTGAGCAATTTTAGTTGCTAAGTTGAACATATCATCTGTTGAAGCTGGTTTTTCAGCAACAACTGGGTAAGCGCCCCAAGTTAATGCAAGTCCACGCATTTGGCGTTCTGTAAATGTAACAGCAACGATATTTGCTTTTGGACGGTATTTTGCGATCATTCGTGCAGTATGTCCAGATTCAGTAGCTGCAACAATTGTTTGAATATTTAAGTTACGTGCAGTATGTCCTACTGATTGACCAATAGCTTCAGTCATATCTGTTTGGCTGTATGCTTTTAATGCAAATGCATCTTGGTTTACTAAAGCTTCTTCAGTACGTACAGCAATACGTGACATTGTTTGTACAGCTTCAATTGGGTAATCCCCAGCAGCTGTTTCACCTGAAAGCATGATAGCATCTGTACCATCAAAGATAGCATTCGCTACGTCACTTGCTTCAGCGCGTGTTGGACGTGGGTTTTGTTGCATTGAGTCAAGCATTTGTGTAGCAGTAATAACTGGTTTACCAGCTTGATTACATTTTCTGATAAGAGCTTTTTGAACAATAGGAACTTCCTCTGTAGGAATTTCAACTCCTAAGTCTCCACGAGCAACCATTAAACCATCAGAAACTTTTAAGATTTCGTCAATGTTGTCTACGCCTTCTTGGTTTTCAATTTTAGGAATGATTTGAACATGAGTCATATTTTCTTCTTCTAAAATTTGAGTGATTTCTAATACGTCACTAGCACGACGTACGAAACTTGCTGCAATGTAATCAATATCGTTTTCTAAACCAAAACGAATATCAGCAGCATCTTTATCAGTGATACCTGGCAAGTTTACAGATACGCCTGGTACGTTAACACCTTTTTTGTTTTTCAATGTTCCTGGGTTTTTAACTAAAACAACAATTTCACCATTTGCATGGTCTAATTCTGTTACTTCAAGATCCACTAAACCATCATCTAATAGGATGTGAGTTCCAGGGTTTACATCATTGATTAATTCAGGGTAACTGATTGAGAATTTTTCTTTTGTTCCTTCAACTTCTGTCATTGAGATGCGAACAACGTCTCCTGCTTCAAAGTCAACACGACCATCTTTCATGTTGTGTGTACGCATTTCAGGACCTTTTGTATCTAATAGAATAGCAACCATTTTACCAGTGCGTTTTGATGCTTCACGAATGTTTTTGATACGTGCACCATGTTCTTCAAAGTCACCATGTGAAAAGTTTAAACGGGCAACGTTCATACCTGCATCTATCATTTGAACCAGTTGTTCAACTGTTTCGCTTGCTGGACCAATCGTACATACAATTTTAGTTTTTTTCATTCTATATATCTCTCCTAACAGCAATTTTTATTACAATTATTTATAAGTTTGTAATTTCTTTTAATAAGATATTTCTTGATTTAATTTATACAAGCTAACATCAGGCATATGTTTGCCGCTTTTCAGCGTTTCAACAATATCATTTTCAACAATTTTATTGTCTACGATTCCGATACATAATCCGCCTTTACCAACTTTCAATAAATCAACTGCTCTTGCGCCAAAAACACTAGATAAAACACGGTCGCGAGCTGTTGGAGAACCACCACGTTGAACATGTCCTAAGACAGTAACACGTGCTTGATAATCTCCAAATTTTGATAATTCTTCTGCAAAGTCGTTTCCGTTCATTACGCCTTCAGCTAGGATAATAATGCTATGTTTTTTACCGCGTTCACGGCCTTTTTGAATAGTACTAGCAATTTCTTCCATATTAAACTCTGTTTCAGGAATGATAATTTGTTCTGCTCCGCCTGCTACACCAGTCCATAATGCAATATCTCCTGCATTACGACCCATAACTTCAATAATGAAGGTACGCACATGGCTTGTCGCCGTATCGCGAATTTTATCGACAGAATCTAATACCGTATTAATAGCTGTATCAAATCCAATACAGAAATCAGTACCTGGGATATCATTATCAATTGTACCTGGTAATGCTACAGTTGGATAACCGTGTTTTGTTAAGGCAGCAGCTCCCATATAAGAACCATCTCCACCAATAACTACTAAACCTTCAATCCCAAATTTATTTAGTTGTTCAATACCTTTTAATTGACCTTCTTCAGTAGCAAATTCAGGATAACGAGCAGAATATAAGAATGTTCCACCTCTTGAAATCTTATCACCAACATCTCTACGAGTCAACTTACGTATATCCCCAGCTACTAAACCAGCGTAACCATAATTAATGCCATATACTTCCATTCCTTCATAAAGACCTTTACGTACAACAGCTCGAATAGCTGCATTCATTCCTGGAGCATCTCCACCACTTGTCAAAACAGCAATACGTTTCATATTGACTTCACCTCATAAAATAGATTAAAGTAAATAGTTCTTTTAAACAACTTATAACGGCCATTTTCTAAAAACTTTTTTACTCATTACACTTAATTCTAGTATAACAACTCTTTTTTTAACTTACTATCATAAGCTCACCTGTTATTCTACCACTTTTATGCCGTCTTGTCCCTTTAAAAATGGCTTTTCACTAAAAAATCATTTAACTTTAATTAATTTTAAGCACAACGTTTTCTTTTCCAAGCAAATTTTCCAATTCTTCAATTAATTCAGGCGTATCATTAATCCAACTTTCCTCTGCTAAACCAATTTTTTTATTCGTTTGCACATAGTACAACACAACCGGAATGTTCCCTTTAGATTTCATCATTATCTTTTTAATTGCTGCTAATGTTTCATTGTTATTCTGTTCTTCTTGGATTCGAATAAAACATTTTTTATTCGTTTGGCTGCTCATTATTAGCTCAATATCATCCATTTGCTGAACAATGATCTGCGGGATACCTTCGCGTTTTGATTCTACTTTTCCTTCTACATACAAAACCGTTTTATCCGTCAGCAATTCAATAAATTGACGGTATTTTGTAGGGAATAAAGTTAACGAGCAATCTCCTGAAGTATCACTTATCGTCACAAAAGCCATTGGTTCGCCTTTCTTTGTTGTTATCTTGTGAATGTTTTTGATGGAACCAATCACTCTGCTGGTTTTTCCAATGATTAACTCATTGACATAAACAATTTGTTTCCAAGGTCTTACGGAATCATACTTCTCAGTAGGATGGCCCGATAAATACGTCCCTAAAAAAAGTTCTTCATTTTCTAACTTTTCCTCAATGGTTAAATCAGAAGCAAATTCATATTTGGGTTTTAACAATTCAAATAACCCACTATTATTTCCACTCATGTGCACACTTTGAATGATGCCTTCGATTGAAGCTAAAAGTGTTCCTCGAGAGTACTCAAATTGATCAAACGCACCAACATAGATCAAAGGCTTGATGTATTCTGGCTTTAACCACTTCTTATTAAGTCTTTTAAGAAAATCAATTAAATCTTTGTAAGAGCCATCATTTTTCCGATTCGTAACCATATCGTCAATCATATCTCTTCTTAGTCCTTTTATAGAACTGAAACCAAAAAGAATTTGGCCTTTAACTAACGAAAATCCCCCGAAGCTTGCATTAATATCTGGCGAAAGAACCTTGATATTTCTTTTCTTAGCTTCGATAATATATTCTTTCATTTTTGCTGAATTATTTAAAGCCGAGTTTAGTAACGCTACGAAAAAAGCATGAGGATAATGTGCCTTTAAATAAGCCATTTGGTAGGCAATAAACGAATACGCTACTGCATGTGACCGGTTAAAACCATAGTTTGCAAATCGTTCAATGTAATCATAGACTTGTATGGCAACTTCTGGGCTGTACCCTAATTTAGCAGCACCACTAGTAAAATGTTGACGCTCTTTATCAATTACGCTTTTTTGTTTCTTCCCAATTGCTCTGCGTAAAATATCTGCTTGTCCTAGTGTGTAGCCTCCCATTTTTGAAGCTACTTGCATAACTTGTTCTTGATAGACCATTACACCATACGTGACCGACAGAATCTCAGAAAGAGTTTCGTGAGGGTATTCAATGGGCAGTAGCCCTTTCTTTCTTTTGATAAACGTATCGATTTGCTCCATAGGACCTGGACGATACAAGGCATTAACAGCTGCTATATCTTCCATTGAGGTTGGCTCTAGCCTACGCAACACACTTTTAATCCCTGCAGATTCAAATTGAAAAATTCCTACCATATCTCCTTTTCGAAATAATTGTAGTGTTTCTTGATCTTGCATAGGTATGTTTAATAAATTTAATCGCTCGCCGGTCTCTCTTTGGATTAGTTTTAGTGCGTTATCTATAATCGACAAATTTTTCAAACCTAAGAAGTCCATTTTCAACAATCCAATTTCTTCAACATTCCCCATAGGATATTGGGTTAAAAGAATGTCACTTCCGCCCTTTTGTAAAGGAACGTAATGCGTTAAGGGTTTATCACTGATGACTACCCCTGCAGCATGAGTTGAAATGTGACGTGGCAAACCTTCAATTTTTTTGGCTGTTTCAAATAAAAGAGTGTTTTTTTCATTCTCTCCAACCAAATTTCTTAAGTTTACAGATTGTTTAAATGCCTTTTCTAACGTAATGCCCAATACACTTGGAATTGCTTTAGACCAAACGCTCGCTTCAGAAGGGCTTAGACCAAATACGCGCGATACGTCTTTCAAAGCCATCTTAGCAGCTAACGTTCCGAATGTTGCAATTTGAGCCACATGATTCTTGCCATACTTATTTTTAACATATTGCAAGATGTCCTCTCGTCGGTTATCTGGGAAATCCAAATCGATATCTGGCATAGTATAACGTTCTTCGTTTAAAAACCGTTCAAATAACAAATCATATTCGATTGGATCAACATCCGTAATTTCAAGCAAATAAGCCACCAAAGACCCTGCCGCTGACCCCCTACCTGCACCGGTAACAATCTTCACTTTATGAGCATAAGCCATAACATCACATACAATTAAGAAGTAGTCTTCAAATCCCATTTTTCCAATGACAGTTAATTCATATTCTAAGCGATCAGTATAACGTTTATCCGGTTCGGATACTCTTTTTTCTAAACCAACCAGACATTGTTCCTTTAAGAATTCCGTTGTCGTTTTTTCAGTTGGCAAAGGAAACTTCGGCAATAATTGTTGATTCAACGCTATTTCTACATCAATCATATTTGCTATGTCATTGGTTCGCTGAGCAGCCTCTTTTAAACCATTGTCTATGAATCGTTTTTCAGCTTGGCTACTTTCAGGTAAATAGTACTCGCCAATTACTGCTGCATGTTGCGTTTCAAGGACTTCGCCTTTATTAATTGCTCTCAAAACGCGGGTGCTAAAGTCATCTGTCGCATCAATATAGCGAACATCTTGTAGAGCAACAGGTAAAGTTCCTGTCTCCTTCGCTAGTTCAGTCAATGCATCCTTAATCGGTAGGAGATTTTGATGGAGTTGAACGCCCAAATAAAATTGACGTTCTGGAAATAGTGCTTGCCATTTTTCTACGACAGCTGCTGCAGCTTTTTTTTCATTTTGGAGTAAAAAATGTTCAACTTCTCCTTTTTCTCCAGGTGTCACTGCAATTAAATTTCGACTATGTTCTTTGATCTGATCAATGGTCAATCGTTCAGTTTCAGCTAAAAGCATTTTTTCACTTGAAAGAGTCAATAAACTTTCATATCCTGCAGCATTTTTAGCTAGCAATAGGATTGAATGATTTTCTTCTGTTTTTATAATACCGCCTACATCCAACGTTAAGCCTAAAAGCGGTTTAATATTATGCTTTTTACACATCTTATAAAAATCAACTATCCCATATAAAATATTATAATCGGTCAAAGCTATTGCTTGATAGCCTCTTTCTTTAGCCTTAAGCACTAATGCTTCAAGTGTAACCGTACTTTGTAATAGACTATAAGAACTAATAACTTGTAATTGTACAAATGACATTTTTGTCACTCCATTCTGACTCACTAGTTACCATTATACCCTTCTAAGATTCGTATACGCAAACCTTCTAAGCGATCTTTTCATTCTTGTCACCTCATGCTTAATTAGAGCACTTTCAAAAAAAACATTCTATAGATTTTTACTTTACAAACTTTTTGAAAGTGATAAAATGAACTTGTAAAAGAAGAGAGGTTAAACTTATGAAATATTTAGTCACATTATTTTGGGGATTCTTTATTGGACAAGCTGTAAATTATATTGGAAGTTCGTTATCAGGTAGTTCATATGACTTCATTACTGCATCAGGTATTGGTTTATTTATCGGTGTAATGGTTATTTTAATTGCCAAAACTTTTCCAGATCAAAAACATGAGCACGCAACTAAGTAAATCGAACGAAACAAAAAAAGACATTCAGTTGAATGTCTTTTTTGTTTCGTTCAGCCAATATACGGTTATCGGTAATAGAAGTCTTTTATAACCTAAATGGTTTTTTTAGTCGTCTATTATTACCGTCTCATAAGACAATTGGTCTTCTTTTAAGGTAATCGTCACTTTAGATTTTGGTGGAATTTCTCCAGAAATAATCCCTTTAGCTAACGGTGTCTCTACCTCTTTAGTAATAAACCTCTTCAACGGCCTTGCCCCATACATAGGATCATATGCTTTTTCCGCTATCCATATTTGTGCTTCTTCAGAAATTGTCAGTTCAATCTCTTGTTCTGCTAAACGTTCAGACAAGTTGTGTACTAACTTGAGAACAATTTTCTTCACAACTTGTATGCTAAGTGGCGCAAATAAAATCGTATCATCGATTCGATTTAAGAACTCTGGTTTAAAGGATGTTTTTAGCAATGACATCACAAGTTCTTTGGTCGCTTCTTTTATTTGTCCTTGTTCATCTGTCCCTTCCAATAATAGATCAGAACCAATGTTACTTGTCATAATTAGAACGGTATTTTTAAAGTCGACCATTCGACCTTTAGAATCGGTTAAGCGTCCATCATCTAATACTTGTAATAAAATATTAAATACATCTGGATGAGCCTTTTCAATTTCATCTAGCAAGACAATTGTATATGGGCTTCTTCTTACCGCTTCGGTCAACTGTCCTCCTTCATCGTATCCAACATAACCTGGAGGAGCTCCTATCAATCTTGAAACAGTGTGTTTTTCCATATATTCACTCATATCAATTCGCACCATATGATCTTGCGAATCAAATAAATTTTCAGCTAATGCTTTAGCCAATTCCGTTTTCCCAACACCAGTAGGTCCTAAGAATAGGAATGAACCTAATGGACGATTAGGGTCTTGAATACCAGCTCTAGCTCGAATGACCGCATCAGATACACTTTGTACCGCTTCGTCTTGACCGACAACCCGTTCACTTAATGACGTATCTAAGTGCATCAATTTTTCTCGTTCCCCTTTGACTAATCGACTAACAGGAATACCCGTCATTCGACCAATCACAACAGCGATTTCTTCTTCAGTAACTGATTCTTGTACCAGCCTAATTGAATTGCCTTGGGCAGCTAATTGTTCCTCTTCTAGCCTTTTCAATTCTTTTTCTAAAGCAGGTATTTGGCCATGTCTTAAAACAGCGGCACGTTCTAAGTCATAATTGCTTTCAGCTTCTTCTAACTCATGACGTGCTTTTTCAATTTCAGCACGTTTGTCACGCAATTTAGCAACTTCTTCTTTCTCAGTTTCCCATTTCATTTTCAACTGGTTGGCCTCTTCACGTAGATTAGACAATTCTTCTTGAATAATTTCTAATCTTCGCATGCTAGCATCATCTTTTTCTTTTTTCAACGCTGCTTCTTCGATTTCTAGCTGCATTAAACGACGAGAAACTTGATCCAATTCAGTAGGTCGTGAATTCATCTCAACTCGAATAGTCGCACAAGCTTCATCGATTAAATCAATGGCTTTGTCTGGTAAAAAACGATCAGTAATATAACGGTTGGATAACGTTGCAGCAGCAACGATCGCATTGTCATGGATATTTACGCTATGATGAATCTCAAAACGTTCTTTTAATCCTCTTAAAATACTGATGGTTTCTTCTACAGTTGGCTCATCAACCAATACTTTCTGGAAACGTCTTTCTAACGCTTTATCCGTTTCCATATATTTTCGGTATTCATCGAGTGTCGTTGCACCAATACAATGCAAATCGCCACGGGCTAACATAGGTTTCAATAAATTACCGGCATCCATGCTGCCTTCCGTTTTCCCAGCCCCAACGATTGTATGAATCTCATCGATAAATAAGATAATTTGACCTTCACTTTTTTTCACTTCTTTTAAGACTGCTTTTAGTCGTTCTTCAAATTCACCACGGTATTTAGCTCCTGCAATCAATGCTCCCATATCTAATGAAAAAATTGTTTTTCCTTTTAAATTTTCAGGGACGTCTTTTCGCACAATCCGTTGAGCTAATCCCTCTACTATAGCTGTTTTACCGACACCAGGTTCACCAATCAGCACAGGATTGTTCTTCGTTTTACGAGATAAAATACGAATCACATCACGAATTTCATCATCTCTTCCAATAACCGGATCTTGATCTCCACTTCTGACAGCTTTAACCAAATCGATTCCATATTTTTCAAGTGCTTGATAGGATTCTTCTTGATTTTGTGATGTCACACGATCTCCTCCTCTTATTTTTTCAATTTCAGCTTTTAAGGCTTTTTCAGTTAAACCATTCTTAGTTAAATACTTTGTCAAACTATGATTTTTCAATTTCATAAGCGCTAGCAACACAATTTCAGTTGAAAGAAAATCGTCTTTAAAATCCGTTCTGATTTTATCAGCTTCAGTTAATAAATGATATAGATTTTGACTCATACCCTGTCCGTATTGGACGTTTGAGCCTTCTACAGTTGGATAGTTGTCCAATTCTTTGTCTACAAAAGATTCAAAATCAGCAGTGTCAATCCCTAAAGATTGGTAAAGTCCACGTGCAAAATGGTCAGGTGTCAAAAACATTTTCCATAAATGGAGAAGATCAATTTCTTGATGTTTTCTAGTTGCGGCAACACGTTGGGCTTCTCCAAGGGTTTGTTGCATTGTAGTGGTCATTTTTTCTATATCCATTATAACCCCTCCTTGATTTTTTCTACTCTTATTATATTCATTTGGTCAGTAAAGGTCAAATATTTTCTCGTGAAATTTTCGCTTTTTTTTTACTAGTTTAATAATGTTTTGTATTGTAGAAAATTATTTTATCCTTGGCTTTAAGACTAAAAAAAGTCTACCCTAACTTTTTTTAGTAGAGTAAACTTTTTTATCTTACACCCAACGCAATTCTTGCATATCGGCTCATTTTACTTGTATCCCATGCGGGGTACCAGACTAACTTCACTTCAGTTGACAAAACTTCAGGTACGGCTTGCATAGCTTTCATAATATCATTAGTAATCGTATCCACTAATGGGCAACCCATTGTAGTTAACGTTAACTTTATCACACAGTGATTTTCTTCAACTAGTTCAACCCCATAAACTAAGCCTAAATTCACAATATCAATGTTTAATTCTGGATCAATGACTTGTTCTAAAGCAGTTAGTATATTCCCTTTGATTTCATTTACCTTATCTTCATTCCAATTAGTCGGTTCCATGTATGAAACACCTTCTCTTTTTAACTTCATTTTACCTCTTGTCTCTGTCAAAGTAAATCATTTCAATTGGAGTTTGTGATTTTTTTATAAATGATTATTAAAATATTCGGCTGTTTCAACAGAAATTAAATAAGGCACATGATGACCGTAACCTTCAGTTGTTGTAAAACTCACATGCTTTCCATAATCACGATCTTTTATTTTTTTATAGAAATCAAAAGTCGGTTGGTAAGGTACTAAATCGTCATCTTTATCATGCCAAAAGTGAACGAATTTCCCATCAATTTTTTCCGGTTGCAAATTGAGTGAAATCGTTTTTAATGATTCAATAGCAGGAGCAAATTGTTCTGCTTCAAAATCAATTTCTACCCCTTGTTGCCATTTAGACGTCAATAACCATTTAGAAAAAGGGATTGGTGATGGACTTCCCATTAAAACAACAGCTGTTTTCACCCAAGAATATTGCGTTAAAATGGCACTCGTTGTCACGCCACCCATTGAAAGGCCTGCCACTCCAACACGGCTTTGATCCGTTAATCCTGCTTTAACATACTGTTCAATTAAAGAAGGGAACTCAACAATATTGTGTTGGACAACATCCCAAAATTCTAAGCTTCTTTCGTTGACTGGTGCGCCTTTACTTCTCTCTCCATGCAAATAAGCTTCAGGAATTAAGACTCGAAATCCTTTTTTAGCAATTTCATAGCCATGAACTAAAGAACTTTCTTTAAAGTTTGTCCAACCATGATAAAAAACAACAGTCGGTAAAGTTTCATTCATCTTTTCTGTTAAAACTACTTCTAATAATGGTATGCCGTTAATATATTCATGTTTTACTGTTATCATTTATCTATCCTCTTTCTCTATTTATTCTTATAGACTTTGTGGTACACTATTTGTAAAGATTCTATGGAGTTAGTGTATCATAAAAGAAACGTAGAAGCTTTTACAAATACAAATGACTATTAGTCGGAGGATTTTGATGAATAAAAAATTAATTGCTCTTGATTTAGATGGCACTACCTTAAATAATCGTTCAGAGATTTCAGCTAGAACGCAAAATGTTTTAACAACTTTGAGAAATGATGGTCACCTTGTTTCGATTGTAACAGGTAGACCGTATAGAAACAGCAAACAGTTTTATACTCAACTATGTATGGAAACACCCATTGTAAACTTTAACGGTGCTTTATGTCACTTACCTAACCAATTAAACTGGGAATCACAATACCACAAAACTTTAGACCGTGAAATTGCCTTAGATATGTTGACTTTAAAAAAAGAATTAGACATTCATTTAATTGCGGCAGAACTTAGAGATACCGTTTTTGCAGATAACTATTTTGTCCCTTACAGCGATTTCTTTCCTGAAGGTAAAAAAGGTGCATCCAAACTTACAGCCTCTAGTTTGAAAGAAGACCCCACTGCTATTTGTGTTTTTACTGATGCGGAGAATCAAGCCCATATTATTGAAAAAATTTCTGCTCGATACGGAAATACTGTTGAAATTAGAACGTGGGGCGGACAAACGCCTTGTTTAGAAATCGTCGCTGCCGGTGTTCAAAAAGCACTTGGAGTCGAACGTATTGCACAAGTATATGGCATCAAGCAAAAAGATATCATTGCATTTGGCGATGAAGACAATGACTATGAAATGATTCAATATGCCGGACATGGTGTCGTAATGAAAAATGGTATCGATGCTTTAAAACGCATTTCAAATGATGTAACAGAAAAAACAAATAATGAAGATGGACTAGCTCTTTACCTAGAAAATTATTTCGGTTTAGTTTAGTACTTCTCTTATATTAAAAACTACAAAAACAGGTAGCCGCTCAATAGAACGGCTACCTGTTTTTGTAGTTATTTCATTAATCTTGATTCCTTTTGTCGGTCTGAACTCCAAAATTCACCTAGTACTTTATTCGTTTCCATAAAATTGACGAAAGCTGAAGCATCCGCTTCTCTAACGGCTTGTTCTAATTCATACATTTCATAGCGCGTAATGACCATCATTAAAATCGAACGATCCGTTTTTGAATACGCACCTTTTGCAGGAATAATAGTGATTCCTCTGATTAATTTTCCGTGTATTTCTTTCACTAAAGCATCTGGCTCATTGGTCACAATCATCGCTGTCACTTTTTGATGACTGGTATGTACTGTATCAATCATTTTTGTCATTACATAAATTGAAACCAATGTATAAAGCGCATATTCCCAGCCGTACAATAGACCAGCTGATGATACAATCAGTAAATTCATCGCAAAGGTTAGTGTACCAATTGAACGTCCCGTTGTTTTGGCCAAGACCATCGAAATAATATCCATTCCGCCAGTTGAAAAACCATATTTCAACGCAAAACCAATCCCAGTACCACTAATGATTCCTCCAAATAAAGCATTCATCATAGGATCACTCGTCAGTGGATTAATCGGCAATAATATAGTGAAAAATGAAATTAAGATAGACGTCATAAAACTGTATAAAGTGAAATTTCTCCCTACTTTAAACCATCCAAGTAAAGCAATGGGTACATTAAATACAAGAATTAGGATACCCGTATCAATAATAATTCCTGAAGAGTTATCTAATACGCCAGATATTAATTGTGCAATTCCGTTAATGCCAGAAGCATAAATATTAGATGGTATCAAAAAGTTGTTTAAGGCAATTGCATTTGTAATAGCTGCAAAAAAGATGAAAAATATTTTTTTTGCATGTTCAATCCAGAAATTTGGTGTCTTTAATTGTGTCATTATATAACTCCTTATATTCTTAATCAGACAAGGATAACAAGTTTCTTCTTATAAATAAAGGAAAAAATAGTTTTCTTCATTACCCTCTCATTTGTATCCGTTTTCTTCTATTCTATCAGCCTTTTATGGTACAATTCAAAGGGACAATGTAAAAGGAGGAAATAATTATGGCAAAAGAAGCAAGTTTTGATATCGTTTCAGAAATGAATATGGAAGAGATAAAGAATTCCATACAATTGGCAACAAAGGAAATCGCAAATCGATTTGATTTCAAAGGTTCTATCAGCGAAATCAAGTTAGAAAAAGAAAAATTGGTTTTAGTTTCAGATGATGACTTTAAATTAGAACAAGTAAAAGATGTCTTAACGAATAAATTAGTTAAAAGAGGGGTTCCTACCAGAAATCTTCACTACTCTTCAACTGAAAAAGCTTTTGGTGGAAATGTCCGTCAATTCGCTGATTTAATCAGCGGAATTGATAAAGAACATGCAAAAACTATTACTCAATTGATTAAAAAATCGGGTATCAAAGTTAAAACACAAATTCAAGACGATCAAATACGGGTAACTGGTAAAAATCGTGATGATCTTCAACAAGTTATCGCTTTACTAAGAGATGCGAACTTACCAATTGATCTTGAGTTTACAAATTATAGATAACCTAGCATTCCTATTTTTAATGCCGTAAAAAAAAGACCTTCAAATTTTATTTGAAGGTCTTTAGGCTTTGTTGTTTAGAATTCCTCGACTGCTTCCACTGAGACTGTTTTACTTCCTGCAAATAATTTAGATACCGGACAACGTTTTTCAGCTTCTTCTACAATCTTTTTACTTTCTTCAAAAGGTAATTCAGCAATTTTTGCAAAAGCTTCTACATTGAAGAAATACCCGATTCCATTTGGTTCACGCATGAAATCGACATGAACTTCTACACGACTTTTATTTTCTTTTCCTCTTGCTTTTAATAACGATTGAATCGTAGCATTTAAACAAGTACTAAAAGACAACCCAATCAATTCTTCAGGGTTTGTGCCTTCATCCTTATTTAATGGACTAGAAAGTTTAACATTTAATCCATCGTTTTTTACAAATGCATGACCATTCACACCTGTTTCATTGACCATTTCAGCATGAAATAACGGCTTTTGATTTTCCATAAAATCCCTACTTTCTTTTGAAAGTATCTCTAACTTTAAATACTACTTCTTATTTACAGCCTCTTCGATTTTTGGAAGAATACTTTTAGCAATCGTTGATCCAACAATCATCATTTCATAAGCTGCTCTTACGTCCTCTGTTGTACGAGAAAGAAGTCTCATATAGATTTCACCGTCTCCGGCCAGACAAACGCGGTAGTAACCTGTTTTCATTTCATTCAGTTCATTTAAAACTTCTAATACTTGATTTTTTGCATCAAAATTCGTTACATATGCTAATTTATGGTACACGATTTGAAAATCAATAATACCTTCTTCTTTATTATCAAAAACAACTCCAAATGGCAAAGCTTGGCTGTCGTTCAATTTAAATTTACCATTATAAAGAACTTGTCCATTTTTGATTTCTTTCTTAGCTAATGGTACATGTTTATCTTTTAAGATGGCTTCAAAGTTTACTAGTGCTTTATTCATTCTACTATACCCCACTTTTTAAATTCTAATCGCTTTTTCATTTTTAATTATAACGTACTCTATTCATAATGAAAAGAGTATTTAAGAAAACAAAAAAAGTTCTAACTCAATTGAGTTAGAACTTAAAAAAATCATCTTAACGACGGATTTCTTTAATACGAGCTGCTTTTCCGTGTAATTCACGTAAGTAGTACAATTTAGCACGACGTACTTTACCAAAGCGAATAACTTCGATTTGAGCAACACGTGGAGAGTGCATTGGGAATGTACGTTCAACGCCAATTCCGTTAGAAATTTTACGAACTGTATAAGTTTCGCTAATTCCAGCACCACGGCGTTTGATTACAACACCTTCAAATAATTGGATACGTTCTCTAGTACCCTCAACGATTTTAGCATGAACACGTACAGTATCTCCTGGACGGAAAGCTGGGATGTCTTCACGTAATTGTGCGTTAGTGATTGATTCAATTAAATTACTCATTATGTTTTTCTCCTTCCAACAAACCTTCATATATCATAAATAGATACAGCGGAACATCGTTTTAATGGCAGGCTTTGCCCACTCACTAAACTAGTTTAACATATGACTAATTAGGTGTAAAGTAAATTTCCTTTGTTTTTGTAAAAAAATTCATTCTACAGACCATGCGTTTTTCTATTTTCTAAAGCATTTCTTGTTCTTTTTCGATCTCAAGTAAGTACTTTTTCTGTTCATCTGATAGATCAAGTGCCTCTAACATATCTGGCCGTCTTTCAAATGTCCGTCTGATTGACTCTTTATCTTGCCACTCTTTTATTTTTTTATGATTACCACTAATCAACACATCTGGAACTTTCATTCCGCGATATTCTGCTGGTCTAGTGTATTGGGGATGCTCCAAAAGGCCCGTAGAATGAGAATCTGTTTTAGCCGACTGATCGTTTCCTAAAACTTCAGGTAGCAAACGAACAGTTGCATCAATCATCACCATTGCACCTAATTCGCCACCGGTTAGCACATAATCGCCTAAAGAAATTTCATCTGTTACCAATGTACGAATTCGTTCGTCATACCCTTCATAATGGCCACAAATAAATACTAAGTGCTCTTCTTCAGCTAATTCTTCTGCTACAGATTGCGTAAATGGAACACCTGCAGGATCTAATAAAATGACGCGCTTTTTAGTATCCGGAGAAACTTCATTTATGGCATCCATTGCTGAAAAAATAGGTTGTGCTGTCAATAACATTCCAGCACCACCACCATATGGATAATCATCTACATTTTGATGCTTATTCTCGGTATAATCTCTAAAATTCATTACATTTACTTGTAGCAAGTCTTTTCCAATAGCTTTTCCAATAATGGACTCAGTCAATGGACCTTGGAACATTCTGGGAAACAAGGTCAAAACATCAATTTTCATTAATCATCTAACCCTTCCATGATATGAATAGTCACAAGTTGATTCTCTAAATCAACATTTAATACGATTTCTTCAATATATGGAATCAATAAATCTTTCTTTTTAGGACGTTCAATCACCCATACATCATTAGCACCTGGTGACATGACTTCACTAATTTTTCCAATGACATTCTTTTCGTCATCTTGAACAGTTAGACCAATAATTTGGTGTAAATAAAATTCATTTTCAGGTAACTCAGTTAATCTATCTTCACTGACTTTCAACATACAGTCACGGTATTTTTCTACATCGTTAATATTAGGATGATTCTCAAAAGAAAGAATATCAAAATTTTTGTGTTTGCGATGGCTTGCAACTGTTAATTCCGTTACTTTTTTTCCATCTTTAAATAAAGATAAAGTAGAACCTTTTTTATATCTTTCTTCTGGAAAGTCAGTTTTTGAAATAACACGCACTTCACCTTTGATTCCCTGTGTATTCACAATTTTTCCTACATTGTATAATTTTGTCATTGTATTCCCTCATTTATCAGTAATTTTCATATTAAAATATCGTTTAGTTGAATGCTCATTAAAATCATTTATAAAAAAAGAAACCATCTCTTATTGAAGAAATGATTTCTTTTTCGGAATTTAGCTATTTACAATTGTTAATCTTACACGTTTGGGTCCAAGGACTCTAACACTGTAAACAATTGTACGAATAGCTTTTGCTACGCGACCTTTTTTTCCAATTATTCGCCCTACATCATCAGGATGAACGGACAATTGATAATCTAAAAACTCTTCAGTTTCTACTACATCAATCATTAATTCATCAGGATGACTAACAAGAGGACTCACAACTGTAAGAATTAATTCTTTTATGTCAGCCATAGAAAAACATCCTTTTATTTAGTGTTTTTTGATTCATGGAATTTTTTCATAATGCCTTCTTTTGAAAGGATGTTACGAATTGTATCAGAAGGTTGAGCACCATTAGCTAACCATTTTAATACTGCTTCTTCGTCCACTTTTACTTCTGCTGGATTAACAACTGGATTGTATGTTCCTACAGTTTCGATGAAACGTCCATCACGTGGAGAACGTGAATCTGCAACTACGATACGGTAAAATGGATTTCTTTTAGATCCCATGCGTTTTAAACGAATTTTTACTGCCATATTTCTTACACCTCCATTAACTATCTCACAATAAGTAGTTTACCAGTTTATTTATAGCTTGTAAAGTGTTTTTTCTTTACAGGTGAATTTTTTTTTATAAATTGGTCATTTACTATTATAAGAGATTATTTGCGACTATTTTTATTTTTTTTCTTCATTTTTTTCTTATTCTTGCGCACCATAGTATTCATAGCCATTTTGCCAAGTTTACCTTTTACACCTTGGCCAAATAAATTTTCCATGCCGTTCATATTGCCTTTAGACATTTGACTCATCATTTTTTTAGATTCATTGAATTGTTTGATCATTCGATTTACTTCAGCAATCGGACGAGCAGATCCTCGAGCGATTCTACGACGTCTGCTTTGAGATAAGATATCTGGATTCTCTCTCTCTTGCGGTGTCATAGACAACACGATAGCTTTCATTCGAGCCGTATCTTTTGGATCGATTTGAAGTTTATCTAATCCTGGGACATTATTCATACCTGGAATCATTTTTAGAATGTCTTCAATTGGTCCCATATTGCTGACTTGATCCATTTGTTCAATAAAGTCATTGAAATCAAAACTATTCTCACGTAACTTCGTGATCATTTCTTCCGATTTCTTTTCATCAAAATCTTGTTGAGCCTTTTCAATTAGCGTTAACATGTCTCCCATACCTAAAATACGGTTAGCCATGCGATCTGGATAGAATGGTTCTAAAGCATCTAGTTTTTCACCAGACCCTGTAAATTTGATTGGTTTCCCGGTAACTGCACGGATGGAAAGTGCAGCTCCTCCACGAGTATCACCATCTAATTTTGTCAAGATAACTCCAGTGATATCTAATTGTTCATCAAAAGAAGCAGCAACATTGGCAGCTTCTTGCCCAGTCATTGCATCAACAACCAAGAAAATTTCTGTTGGTTGTGTAGTCTCTTTGATGTCACTTAATTCTTGCATCAATGTTTCGTCAATTTGCAAACGTCCAGCAGTATCGATCAGTACAAAGTCTAAATGTTCTGCTTTAGCTTTTTCAATCCCTTGTCTGGCAATTTCAACAGGACTTACTTGATCTCCCATAGAAAAAACGGGTACATCTAATTGTTTCCCAATCGTTTCCAATTGTTGGATAGCAGCTGGACGATAGATATCAGCAGCTACCAGTAAAGGGCGCTTGTTTTGATTTTTGCGTAAATAGCTAGCTAACTTACCAGCTGTAGTGGTTTTACCGGCTCCTTGTAGCCCTACCATCATGACAACGGTTGGTGCTTTTGCTGCCGTTTGGATGGTAGCTTGTTCTCCACCCATTAATTCTGTTAATTCTTCGCTAACAATTTTAATGATTTGTTGTCCTGGAGAAAGGCTCTCCAACACTTCTGCTCCTACTGCTCGGGCACTAACCGTTTTCACAAAATCTTTTACAACTTTGAAGTTAACGTCAGCTTCTAGTAAAGCTAAGCGTACTTCTCTCATCATTTCTTTTACATCAGCTTCAGTAACTTTCCCTTTGCGACGCATTTTCGTCATCGCACTTTGGAGACGTTCTGTTAAACCTTCAAATGCCATTACACTTCACCATTCCTTTATTTCTCGTCTCTATCTTTTTTTAATAATTG
The DNA here is from genome assembly GCF_000745125.1 of Carnobacterium jeotgali MS3. Taxonomy (GTDB): domain Bacteria; phylum Bacillota; class Bacilli; order Lactobacillales; family Carnobacteriaceae; genus Carnobacterium_B; species Carnobacterium_B jeotgali. Next base: position 442,226 of record NZ_JQNF01000005.1, on the reverse strand, counting down.
AATAAACTGTTCTAACGACTCATCTTTTGGATAATGACTTTTAATGTAACGCGACATATCCTCTACGACTGCCTTTGTTGTGTTGAAATCTTCTAATAAATGCAATTTCCGTTCATATTCCATTAAACTATTTTCAGTGCGCCTTATGTTATCATAAATTGCTTGACGACTCACTTCAAATTCTTCTGCAATTTCGCCTAAAGAAAAATCATCTGCATAGTATAATTGCATGTAACTTTTTTGTTTCTCAGTCAATAAAGAGCCATAGAAATCGAATAAGGCGTTCATTTGATTCGTTTTTTCAATTTCCATTTTAACCCTTCTTTCTTCGCTTAACAACTGTCAAGGAAAACACGTTTACACACCTTAATAGCGTACCTATTTTTGCGTCAATAGTCAATAGTTTGTCATGTTTTTGCAAAACATTTATTTCTTCTAATACCTATTGCTAGCTGAATAGAAAAGAACACCTTCGCAGTTAATTAACCAGTAGCGAAGGTGTTCTTTTTAATTAAATTTGCTTAGTTTTTACCATTACGGTACTCTTCAATATTTGATTTGATATTTGAAACTTTTGGACCATAAATCACTTGAGCGTTATTCCCTTTTACTACCACTCCAGCTGCTCCAGTTGCTTTCAATTGAGCTTGATCAACTAATTGACCATCTTTTACGGTAACTCGCAAACGAGTTGCGCAGTTATCTACATCAATCAAATTTGCTTCTCCACCAAGCCCTTCGATAATACTGATAGATATTTCATCAGCAGGATTAACCGGTTTTGTAGAAGTAGCATCACTTGCAGTTGATGTGCTAGCTAAATATTCATCTATATTTGATTTAATGTTCGAAACTTTTGGACCATAAATCACTTGAGCGTTATTCCCTTTTACTACCACTCCAGCTGCTCCAGTTGCTTTCAATTGAGCTTGATCAACCAATTTCCCATCTTTAATCGTAACTCTTAAACGAGTTGCACAGTTATCTACATCAATTAAATTATCTTTCCCACCTAGACCAGCAATAATGTCTTGTGACATTTCATCTTGAATGGGTTCGTTAGTTGCTTTTTCACCAGCTTTTTTAGCTTGGTAATCAGCTTTTGTATACATTTTTGACTCAGCCACTTCGTCTTCACGACCAGGCGTTTTTAAATCGAATTTCGTAATGAAGAAACGGAAAACGAAGTAATAAACAAGCGCATATACGATTCCTACTAGCACAACGGGTATCCAGTTTGTAATCCCTTGTCCTGGTAAAATACCATACAACACGAAGTCGAGTAAGCCACCTGAGAAGGTCAATCCTACTCCAACATTTAAGAAGTGCATAATCACAAATGAGAAGGCTGCTAATACACAATGTACTCCAAAGTATAAGAACGGTGAAGCAAATAAGAATGAAAATTCCAACGGTTCAGTAATACCAGTGAATATTGACGTTAAGGAAGAAGACATCATCAGTCCTTTAACATCTTTTTTACGTTCTGGTTTAGCCGTTTGATACATAGCATATGCTGCTGCTGGGAAACCAAAAATCATGAATGGGAACATTCCAGAGAAGAATTTAGCAGCTTCAGGATCTACTACTTGTCCATTAGCTAATTGTGAGAAGATAATATTTTGTGCTCCTTCTACTACTGTACCATTGATTTCAGCTGTTCCTCCAAGTGCTGTTTGCCAGAAGGGAAGATAAAACACGTGGTGCAATCCTAGTGGAATCAATGCACGGTAAATAAAGCCGTAAAGGAATGTTCCAACATATCCAAGATCTGCTACAACAGAACCTAACCATGCAATTGCTGCACCAGCGTATGGCCATGCAAAAGCTAAAATCATCCCAACGATTACAGCCGCAAACGCTGATACAATTGGTATGAAACGCGTTCCAGAAAAGAATGATAAAGCATCTGGTAATTCAATTTTATAATAACGATTGTGTAAAGTTGCAACCACTAGACCCATAATGATCCCACCAAATACCCCAGTGTTCATAGTTGTCTCAAAACCAAGCACAGATCCGATTAAACCGGGTGTTTGTTGCAATGTTTCAATACTTCCGAAGTTTGTTATGCTGCTTGTTAATGATGCATACATCATTAAGTAAGCTACAACAGCAGATAGAGCTGCTACTTCTTTAGCTGCCTTTGCCATTCCTAAAGCAACTCCAACAGCAAATAATAATGGCAGATTATCAAATATAATGGTTCCACAATCTTTAAGGACTGTTAAAATACCATACAAAATAGTACCTTCACCTAATAACCATTCTAAATCATATAGGCCAACAAATGATTCTCCTGTAAAAGAGGATCCTATTCCTAATAACAAACCTGCTACAGGAAGTAACGCAATCGGCAGCATAAATGTTTTACCCATTTTTTGCAAACCTTCAAATAATTTATCCTTCACTTCTTTTCCTCCTTGAATCTAAAATAATTGCTTGCATAGAACATGCATAAAGATGAATAATATCATACTGAACTATCCTATCACATTATTACGCTACATTCAAAATGAAAACGTACACATGTTCATTAAAAAAAACCTATCTCTAAAAATTGCTTTAGAGGTAGGTTTTTAAGTTAACTATTAAATAGAATTTTGAATTAATTCGCTGAATAAACCGTAGATGTATTCATTCGGATCGAATACTTGTAAGTCATCCATACTTTCACCTAAGCCAACGAATTTAACCGGAATATCTAATTCTTTACGAATGGCTAAAACAATTCCACCTTTTGCTGTGCCATCTAATTTAGTTAATACAATTCCTGTTACATCTGTTGTCTGTTTAAATTGTTTAGCTTGATTCATTGCATTTTGTCCAGTTGTTGCATCTAGCACTAACAATACTTCATGCGGTCCACCTGGAATTTCACGTTCAATGATTCGTTTCATTTTTTCTAATTCGTTCATCAAATTCACTTTATTTTGTAACCTTCCAGCCGTATCAACAAATAAAATATCCGCTTCTTTTTGTTTAGCTTCTTTTATAGCGTCAAATACGACAGCTGCTGGATCTCCACCTGCCTTACCACTGACAACTTCTGCTCCAACACGATCACCCCAAACATGTAATTGTTCGATCGCTCCAGCTCTAAATGTATCTCCAGCTGCCAACATAACCTTTTTTCCTTCTTGTTGATACAGATGAGCCATTTTACCAATTGTGGTTGTTTTACCTACACCATTTACACCAACCAATAAAATTACTGTTAATCCTGCAGGGTTTATATTAATTTCAGGTTTATCAGTATTGCCTTTTTCATAAATTTCAACCATTTTTTCAATTATGACTTGCTGAACTTCATTTGAAGCTTTTGCATTTTTCAATTTCACTTCTTGACGTAAAGCATCAGTAATTTCCATTGTTGATTCAAAGCCAACATCTGCTCCAATCAACACTTCTTCGAGTTCATCAAAAAAATCTTCATCAACTGTTCTAAAATTTGCAAACAGTTCATTCATGCGTTGCGAAAATGTTTTTCTCGTTTTCTCTAAACCTTTTTCATATTTCTCCGTTACTTCTGTGGTCTCAACTTTTTCTTCACCGGTAAAAGCTTTCTTTATTTTATCAAATAATCCCATTTTACACCCTCTTCTCTTGGCATTGTTCCTATTTAATTAAGTACAAACTTTTGAATAGCATGTGCGACACCATGTTCTTCATTTGTTTTGGTGATGTATTGTGCCATAGCTTTGATTTCATCCGTTGCATTTCCCATTGCTACTCCCATACCAGCATATTCAATCATTGCTGCATCGTTAGCTTCATCACCTAAAGACATGACCTCAGAAGCTTCAAAGCCTAGCAAGTCAGCTAAAACGGCTATTCCGCTGCCTTTATCGACACCTTTAGGCATTAATTCTAGTAATACAGGTCGTGATTTCATAATAGTATACTTTTCATGGAAATGAACTGGAATTTTTTTAATGGCTTCGTCTAGACTAGTTTGTTCATAACAAAAAACGGTTTTATTGATTGCAATATCTTCAGACACATGTTCCATCTCAATTGGAACATACGGTAAGGCTCTCATAACCGTTGGGTAAAGTGAATCGCGACCTTCAGGATATGGTGGTTCATAAATTTTTTCTAAATCAATGAAGTTACAAGGAACATTGATTTCTTTACTTAGTGCAAAAATTTCTTCAATTTCAACTTTCGTTAATGTTTTTTTAGATAGGACTTCACCAGTATCCGTGCGTTGTACTAGTCCACCATTGTACGTAATGCCATAGTCTCCAACTTCTCTTAAGTTTAATTCTTCTAAATAAGAAATCATGCCTAATAAAGGTCTACCTGTACAAAGGACCACTTTAACGCCTTGTTCCTTTGCCTTCTTTATGACTTCTTTATTCTCATCTGATATGATGTGTTCTCTATTTAATAATGTACCATCTAAATCAATTGCAACTAATTTAATCATGATTTAACCCCAATCCTTTTTATTACTTGTTTAAAAAGAAAAAGATCGACACTTATCGACCTTTTTCTTTTTCCACTTGTCTAGTTTATCCCAGCGGGAACATCCGTTAATTCTTCCAAACGAACTGATACCACTTTAGAAACACCAGATTCTTGCATTGTTATGCCATAGAGCACATTTGCTTCTTCCATCGTTCCTTTACGGTGAGTGATGACGATAAATTGAGTATCCCCATCAAACTGTTTTAAGTACCTTCCAAACCTAACAACATTGGCTTCATCAAGTGCTGCTTCAACTTCGTCTAAAATACAAAATGGCACGGGACGAACTTGTATGATTGAAAACATTAAAGCAATCGCTGTAAATGCTCGTTCTCCTCCAGATAGTAAACTCAATTGTTGCAATTTTTTCCCTGGGGGCTGAGCAATAATTTCAATACCGGTTGTTAACAAGTTCTCAGGATCTGTTAAACGAAGTTCAGCAGATCCCCCACCAAACATTTGCGGGAAGACTTCAGAAAACTTCATGCGGATATCTTCAAATACTTCTGAAAAACGCACTTTAACTTCTTCATCCATTTCATTCATCGTAGTATACAAACTCGTTTTAGCTTCTAGTAAATCTTCACGTTGGTCAACAAGGAAAGTATAGCGCTCATTTACACGCTCAAATTCTTCAATGGCTCCAATATTAACAGAACCCAACTCTTGAATACTTTGTTTCAAAAGTTTCACTTTACGTGTTGCTTCTTCAATTGAAACATTAAGTAAATGACTCATTTCAGCAGCTTCAAATGTTAATTCATATTCTTCACTTAAATAACCCAAACGATTTTCAATGGCCACATCCGTCCGATTCATCGCAACTTCAGCTTTTGCTTTTTCTTCTAGCAGATAATGCTTTTGGTTATTCATTCTAGTAGTCAACTGTTCAATTTCATTCAATTGACTTTCTATCGTATTTTTTTCACTCTTTGTTTTAGATAATTGACTTTCTAAGTTGCGTTTTGTTTCGCTTAATTGTGCTAACTTATCGCTCAATTCTTGCTTAGTCATTTGATGAGTGCCATCAAATTGAGTCATTTGTTCCATGCGATTAGTGATGGATAAACTCTCTATTTGTTGATTCTCTAATTGACTAGATACCGTTTTTTGTTCTTTTTTCAATCCAACTAATTGCTCTTTTAAAGCAGCTAGCTTAGTTCGTAAATTTTGTTGTTTTTCATTGATTAATGTCTGGTTTTTTTCACGTTCTTCATTTTGAGAAGACGCTAATAAAATTTGATGGTTGATTTGTTCCATTTCATTTTTAATTTTTTGCAAAGATTCCATTAACTCCGTTTTTTTCAATTCATAGGATTCAACTTCTTCTTTAGCTTCTTGACATTCGTATTGCACTGCTTTTAATTCTCTAGTAAACCGTACTTGTTTTTCTTCTAACGTTTCAAATTGGTTTTTTAATTCTTGTTCTCTCAAGCGTTGTTTTTCACCAATTTCACGCAACTCGTTAAGTGTTGTTTCTTCTTTTTTAATTGCTTGTTTCATCGTACGAACTTCTATTTCTTTTTCGGTCAACGTTGCTTCCATTTGAGCGATTTGCTTCGCCAAATGAGTTAACTCATTCTTTCGAGCGAATAAACTCCCCTGATTGCCAGACTTACTTGCTCCACCAGTCATTGATCCACCTGCATTCATGACATCACCTTCAAGAGTCACAACCCGGTATTTAAATTGTATCTCACGAGCAATAGTGTTAGCAGAAGACAAGTCTTTCGCAACGATAGTTGTTCCTAACAAATTTTGAATGACCGTCGCAACCGTTTCAGGATAAGCAATCAATTGGCTCGCAATACCTAAGAAACCTTCACAATTACGGGCTTTAGTTTCTACAGATATTGGCAACTGCCGAGCTTTAATAGTTGTTAGCGGTAAGAACGTTGCTCTCCCAACTCTTTTTTGTTTCAAATATTGAATCCCTTTACGGCCACTTTGTTCATCTTGAACAATGATGTTTTGGCTTGCTGCACCAAGTGCTATGTCAATAGCCAGTTCAGCTTGTTTGGGTACTTCAATCAATTCAGCAACGGCTCCGATAATGCCGCCAATCTCTTTTTTTCGTTTTAAAACTTCTTTAACTCCTTGATAAAAGCCTGCATAGTCTTCATTTAGTTCTTTTAGACTTTCTTTTTTAGCTTTTGCTTGCTGCACCACTTTTAAAGCATCATACATGCGTGTTTCATTCGTTTCTAACGCTTGTCGTTTCATTTGTATACTGGCTTGTTGCTCTTGATAAAGCAATAATTTTTGAGCAATTTCTTGTTGAGTATCTGATAGCTCCTGAGCGATTTCCTTAAAATGGAGTGTTATTTCCGCTATATTTTTTTCGAGTTCAGTAACCGATGCATCTGATTTCAACGTTTTTTGTGCCAATTGATAAGAATTGCGTTCAAGGTAACTTTGCTCATTTCTTAAGCTAGTTTGTTTTTGCATCAAATCAACATATTCATCTCGCAAACTCTCAATCGTTTCTTTTGAATTCCCCGAAAGAGATAAAGCCTCTTTTTCTGCAGCTAGGAAGGCTATTTTTAATTGTTTTTCTTGTTCGCTTTTTACCACAAGCTCTTCATTGATTGTTTCTAATTCCTGCTCTAATTGAACGATTCTTTGATTTGATAGTTCTTTAGACGTTTCAAGTTGCTGAAGATTTTCGGTAGTGTATTTATTGCGCTCAGATAAAACATTTTTTTGGCCTTCCGTCTGTTCAAACAATTGAATCGCTTGGACTAATTGCAATTGAGTTTCTTCTATTGTTTCCGTCAAGTTCATCTTTTGTTCGCGTTTAACTTTTAATTGATTCTCACACTCTAATAAATTTTGCTTCTTTTCAGCCAATTGTTCTTCAAAAGAAAGCATTTCTTTTTTACTTTCATCCCAATCGACTTTCAATTGCTCAATCTCAACGACCATCAAAGCAATATCCATTTCAGACAATTGTTCTTTGTATAGTAAAAAGTCTTTAGCTACACTGCTTTGTTCTCTTAAAGGTTCAACTTGTCCTTCTAGTTCATAAACAATGTCTTGAACACGGTTTAAATTTTCTTCCGTTTCCGTTAACTTTTGTTCGGCCTTTTTTTTACGTGTTTTATACTTCAAAACACCAGCTGCTTCTTCAAATATAGACCGTCTCTCTTCAGGTTTGCTATTGAATATACTTTCAACTTTCCCTTGCGAGATGATTGAAAAAGACTCTTTGCCTAAGCCAGAATCCATAAATAGGTCTACAATGTCTTTTAACCGACAAGCTTGCTTGTTTAAATAAAATTCGCTTTCACCATTTCGATGCAAACGTCTAGTAATGCTTATTTCGCTAAATTCTAACGGTAAAAAATGATCTTCGTTTTCTAGTATCAAGGTAACTTCAGCTAAATTAACTGATTTCCTTGTATCTGATCCCGAAAAGATAATATCATTCATTTTTCCGCCACGTAAGTTCCTCGCTGATTGTTCACCCAAAACCCAGCGAATGGCTTCTGTTATATTGCTTTTTCCGCTTCCATTAGGTCCAACAACAGCTGTTACACCATCGTGAAACTCAATTGTCGTTTTATCTGCAAACGATTTGAAACCAGCGATGTCTATTCTTTTTAATTGCACAACTACTGGCTCCTTTCCCCTGTACTATTTTTCTTGTAAAGTAAGCAATGCATTTTCAGCTGCTACTTGTTCAGCCGCTTTTTTTGTTTTCCCTTGACCTTGGCCTAATAGTTGACCTTCAGCAAGTACTTCTACCACAAACGCTTTTTGATGTGCTGGACCTATTTCATCCACCAAATTATATTCAATTTCAATTTCACCTTTTTGTTGTAAAAATTCTTGTAAATTTGTTTTATGATCCATCACATGTGAGAAAGCACCGGACTTAATTTTTGGAAAGATTGTTTGTTCAAGAAAAAATAATACGCCGTCTAATCCTTGATCTAGGTATAATGCACCAACAAAAGATTCGAACAAATCGCAAAGCAAGGCAGGTCGTTTTCGGCCATTCATGCGTTCTTCACCTTTACCTAAACGAATAAATTGATCGAATTCGTACTCTTTTGCAAATTGACTAAAACTCGCTTCACAGACGATAGTCGCTCTCAATCGAGTTAATTTCCCTTCAGGTACATTAGGATATAATTCGTACAAAAATCTTGACACCGTTAATTCTAAAACAGCATCTCCTAAAAATTCAATTCTTTCATTATCTTTCAATTTAAGGTTCCTGTGCTCATTCACATATGATGAATGGGTAAATGCTTCTTCTAAATAAGAAAGGTCTTGAAAAACCAAACCAAATTTAGTTTTTAAATGTGTTAAAAATGCTTCATCCATTATATTCTCCCTTTCTTTAAATATTTCTTTACGCTTTATCATTATACTGTGTTTGTACACAAAAATAAACCATTTCTAGCTTAGTAGCGCTAACGAAGAAAATGCTTATTGAAAACTCAATCTTTTTTTTCGATAAAAAAAAGAGCCTCTGACTTATTGATAAGCTCAGGGGCTCTTGAAATTTCATTAATTTTTGTGTTCTTCGATGTAAGTTACTGCATCTCCAACTGTAGTAATTATTTCAGCATCTTCGTCAGATATTTCCGTTCCGAAAACATCTTCTAATTCCATAACCAATTCTACGATATCAAGCGAATCAGCACCAAGATCTTCTTTAAATGTAAGTTCTTTAGTAACTTTTTCTTCATCAATGCCAAATCTTTCAACAATAATTTTTTTTATTTTTTCGAAAGTTTCACTATTAGACAATATATATACCTCCGTTTTCAACTTTTTATATTTAAACACAAATTACGTCGCTTTATTTATTTTAACGATATTCACAGATATTGTCCAACTATTTTTTTTGAGCTGCCTTTTTCTTATAAAATAAGATTTAATCAGCAGATACTTGTTTCTCTTCAAAATGGTGAACTAAATCATCAATAACATGAGAATCTAACATTTCATGAATTTGTCTAATAGTATAATAGACCGCTTCTTTCTCCGTTGATCCATGTGTCTTAATCACTGGTGCTTTAACACCAAATAATACGGCTCCACCATGTGTAGAATAATCTAAGACATCCTTCATATTAGAAAAACTATCTTTTAATAACAAGCCACCTAATTTAGCTTTTGTCCCATTTTCATATACAGCATTTTTGATAAGTTTCATCATAGATAAAGCCGTACCTTCAATTGTCTTTAAGACAGCATTTCCAGTGTAACCATCTGTCACCACTACATCAGCTACACCACTAAGCAATTCACGAGCCTCTATGTTTCCAATAAAATTAATATCTGCATTGTTTGCTAAAAGTTGATAAGCTCTCTTAGTCACATCATTTCCTTTATTCTCTTCTGTTCCATTGTTTAACAAACCAACTCTTGGATTTTTTACTCCTCTAACAAATTGAGCATAATAACTGCCTAATATTGCATATTGATTGATATTTTCAGGTTTGGTATCCGCATTTGCACCAACGTCCATTAAATTGAACGTTTCATCTTCTTTTCCAATTACAGGTAACGTCACCAATAAACCTGGACGATCAATCCCTTTGATTCTTCCGATAATCAATAAGCCCGCAGTCAATAATGCACCAGTGTTTCCCGCAGAAAATAGGGCATCTGCTTTTTTGTCTTTAACGGCTTGCGCAGCCAATACCATTGAAGCATTTTTTTTGCGGCGTACAGCGCGAACTGGGTCATCTTCACTCATAATTTTTTCATCTGTATGAACGATGGTAATGTTTGTTTCATCTGTTAAGTATTTTCTGATAGAGTCTTCTTTTCCATATAAAATAAATTCAATATCTTTATATTCTTTAACTGCCATCATAATACCTTCTACGATTGCTTTTGGAGCGTTATCTCCGCCCATAGCATCTACTGCAATTTTCAAATCATTTGCCTCCCTAGTGAACTTCCAATGTTTCTGAACTTTACGTTCTATTAAATTTTACCACTAATCATGATTGAATCTCAATTGAAATCTAATCCTTCTAATTCATTAAACCCAACCGCTTCTCTAAGTTGTTGGTACACTTCATTTGTAAGGAAATCTTTTTGATTAACCAGTTGATTCGCTTCTTGTCTTGCTGCTTCTAAAGCTCCAAAATCGCCTATAATATCTCCAATTTTAAAATCTGGCAAACCCGATTGTTTATTGCCAAATAAATCTCCAGGCCCTCTCAGCTCTAAATCTTTTTCACTGAGTATAAAACCATCAGTTGTTTCGGTCATTATTTTCATGCGTTCCATCCCATTTTCTGTTTTAGGATTTGCAACAAGAATACAATAAGATTCTTTATCTCCACGACCAACACGGCCTCTTAACTGATGCAATTGAGACAGTCCAAAACGATCGGCATCATAAATGATCATGGTCGTTGCATTAGGAACATTTACCCCTACTTCAATAACGGTTGTCGAAACAAGGACCTGTAGTTTTTTTTCTTTGAAATTTTCCATAGTGCTTTCTTTTTCGCTTGATTTCATTTTCCCATGCAACAACCCTACTTGAAAACGATCGCCATAATAAGCGGTTAGTTTTTCATAGATATCAGTCGCATTTTTAACATCCATGGTTTCTGATTCTTCAATCAAAGGACAAATAACATACGCTTGCGACCCTTTTCTTAACTGAAGTTCAATAAATTCTAGCGTTTTTTCAAAATTTTGTGGTTTAATCCACGTGGTTTGAATTGGGATTCTTCCAGCAGGCATTTCATCAATAATTGATACATCCATTTCTCCATATGCTGTAATAGCTAATGTTCGAGGAATGGGAGTAGCCGTCATAAATAAGACATCCGCATCTTTACCCTTATCTCTTAATAATTTTCGTTGATTCACTCCAAAGCGATGTTGTTCATCTGTAATGACTAAACCTAATTTAGAAAAATAAACATCTTGTTGAATCAAGGCATGTGTACCGATTAGAACATCTAATTCGCCATTGGCCAATTGTTCTAAAATCAAACGCCGATCTTTTGTCTTCGTAGAACCCGTCAACAAATCTATCCGGACTTCAAGAGGATTAAACAATTCCGACAAACTTTCCATATGTTGTTCAGCAAGAATTTCAGTCGGTACCATTAAGGCCGATTGGACACCGACGTTTGTAGCGGCGTATAACGCGATTGCAGCCACAATTGTCTTACCGCTCCCAACATCTCCTTGAAGCAGGCGATGCATATGAATAGGTTGTCTTAAGTCGCTACAGATTTCATTCACTACTCGTTTCTGGGCTTTTGTTAATTCAAAAGGCAATGTCTCAATAAAATTTCTCAAATCCGTTACATTGTAATTGAGTGTATTTCCTTTACCCATTGCTTTTTGTTTTTTACGTACAATTTGCATGCGCATTTGATACAATAAAAATTCTTCAAATACAACTTCTCTTCTAGCTTGTTTTTTTTGCTTCTCTGAAGCTGGAAAATGCATGGCATAAACGGCATCTCGATGAGAAATCAATCTGTATTTAATTCTTAATTCCGGTGGTACGACCTCCGGAATGTGATCTTGATAAAGGTTGTATGCTTCAGTAATCAACTGCAAAATAGTACTTTGCTTAATGTGTTTATTGGCGCTATATACGGATTCGAAATCTCCCTTTTCAGAATCTGAACGGGTTCCTAAGATTTTTATACCGGTTAAACTTTTTCTTTTTGCATCCCATTTACCAAAAACAGCTATTTCTTCTCCCGTCACGATTTTACTTTTCAAGTAAGCTTGATTAAAAAAAGTAACAGAAATCACAGCATGTTCAATTATTAAACGAAACGACAAACGATTCTTTTTAGGACCAAAGCGACTGACTACTGCTTCTGAAACAACATTTCCTTTTAACGTGACCTTTTCTTGATCTTCTATCTCTAATAAATCACGCTCTTGGATATCTTCATAGCGAATTGGATAATGAGACAGCAAATCATTGATTGTATGAATCCCTAATTGATGCAGAGCCTCTAAACGTTTTTCTCCAACGTAAGGGAGGACAGAAACAGAATCATAAATTGATTTAGTCATATATTTTCAACAGATTTAAAGCTATAAAATCTACGCTTAAATCTGTCTCTTACCTCCCTTATTGTATTCTTTTTTGGCTCTATATTTTTTAATGTTGATAGATGAATTTAGTTCATACTTAACACTTCTGGAGGAATAGGATTGCTTGTAGCCCTGTAAAAAAATGAAAGGGTAGCACTGTGGGCATTCATGCCCAAGTCTATCATGTTTGTAAGCAGCTGAAGCAGCAACAACCATGACAACTTTAGGCTTAAGACGGTACCAGGGCTCTTACAAGCAAATCCGTCTATTCCTAAAGAATTTTTAGAAGCATCCATACTATTTGACGAAGAGCCTCTTTTTGCACAGTAGACAACTACACATTAGTGTATGGAACAATCGAATCGATTTATCTACTACCACTAAAAAAGACAAAAATAGGAATGGAATAAAATCCCGATCTATTTTTGTCTTTTAATTATTCTACCGACAAGATATAAGGATAGACTGGTTGTTGACCATCATGAATTTCTACTTCTACTTCTTCAAATAGTTTTTCAATTTCAGCAGCGATTTCAGCAGCTTCACTTGCATCACTATCTTCTCCAAGTAAAATCGTCACAATTTCACTATCTTCTGATATCATTTGTTTCAAGGTTTCAATTGTAACAGTTTTACGGTTTGATTGAGAGACTTTGATTTTCCCTTCAATAATTCCCATAAAATCATCTTTTTTGATTTTCATGCCATCGATTTCTGTATCTCTTACAGCATTCGTAACTTGGCCACTAACAACATTAGCCAATTCATTCATCATTTCAGCCTTATTGGTATCTAAATCATTCAATTCATTGAATGCTAGCATAGCAGTCATGCCTTGTGACACTGTTTTACTAGGAATAACGACCACTGATAAGTCACTAACTTCAGCAGCTTGATCTGCTGCCATAAAGATATTTTTATTATTTGGTAAGATGATTACTTTTTCAGCATTCACTTCTTCAATCGCTTTAAGAATATCTTCTGTACTTGGATTCATTGTTTGTCCACCACTGATGACATAGTCCACGCCTAAACTTTTAAACAAGTTTTGAACGCCTTCTCCTGCAGCAACTGCAATAATGCCATAAGGTGTTTTAGCTGCTTTTACAACAGGTTGTTGCGACTCATTTTCAAGAATCGTTTCATGTTGAACACGCATATTATCAACTTTTATTTTGAGTAATGAACCAAATTTTTGACCATAATTCATAACTTCGCCTGGATGTTCTGTATGAACGTGAACTTTAATGATATCGTCATCAGAAACCACGAGTAAAGAATCGCCGATTTCGTTTAAATGGTTACGGAATGTATCATAGTCAAATTCGCTATCTACTGTTTCACCTTTGCCAATTTCAACCATGATTTCGGTACAATAACCAAATGTAATATCTTCAGTATGAATGTGATTTGAAACACTTTTATGGTGTTCAGCATTAACCAATTCTGACATTTCTTGAGCAGATGGTTGATGGATATCTTCTTCGATAACTTTTCCAGATAATACTTCTAAGAATCCTTCATAAATGAATAATAGTCCTTGTCCACCACTATCCACAACGCCAACTTCCTTTAGTACAGGTAGTAAATCAGGCGTTCTAGCTAAAGATTTCTTAGCTCCGCGTACAACTGCTTCCATTACCTCAACAACATCATCTGTTTCTTTTGCTTTCTTTTCACCAGCTTTAGCAGATTCACGAGCTACCGTTAAAATCGTACCTTCTACGGGTTTCATGACCGCTTTATATGCCGCTTCAACACCTCTAGTAAAGGCTTCAGACAAATCTTTAGAAGACAACGTTTCTTTATTTTCAATAGCTTTACCGAATCCTCTAAATAATTGAGACAAAATAACTCCAGAATTCCCACGAGCTCCCATTAATAAACCTTTAGATAGCGCCGCTGACAAATCGCCGACACTTTCAGAAGCTGTATTTGAAACTGCTTTTGCTCCACTAGCCAATGATAAATTCATATTTGTTCCTGTATCACCATCTGGAACTGGAAAAACATTTAATGAGTTTACATATTCCGCATTTTTATCTAAACGATTAGCTCCTGTTGCTATCATTAAGCGAAACTGTTTACCTTCTAATTTTGTAACTTTCACTACATATATCCTCCTAAGTTACTTTTCACTAACGTTATAGTAACTATTTCTTCTTTGATAATTCTTTATTAGTCATTTAATACACGAACACCTTGAACATAAACATTTACAGTATTAGCAGTAACACCTAACATGGTTTCTAAATTGTATTTTACAATCTCTTGCACATTACGGCTGACTTCAGAAATCTTTATTCCATAACTAACGATAATATAAATATCAACTGCTACACCATTATCTTCTTGTCGCACAATTACTCCACGTGAATAATTTTCTTTTTTTAATATATCATTTAAATTATCACGTATTTGGCTTTTACTTGCCATACCAACAATTCCAAAAATTTCGGTTGCTGCACCGCCGACAACAGTTGCTATAACTTCGTTTGAAATATCTATTGTTCCATATTGTGTTTTGATTTTAACTGCCATGTTAAAAATCCTCCTCTTGGCTAGCAAGCCATAAATTACTATTCTATATTTTATCATAGCAGACCGATTAAGAAAAGAAAAACTAAGTTTCCATAATTTAATCCTCATTTAAACGACAATAAGGAATTAAAAAAGACTGTCAAGTAAATTCCCTTGAAAGAAACTTGTTGCAAAGGCAAGTAAATTGTGATAAATTATTGAAGTATGAGTATTGATTGAAGCTTTGCTTCGATATATCGGCAAAGGAGGAAAGACTAATGGCTAAAGAATGTGCAATTACAGGACGTAAAGCAAGAAGCGGAAACAACCGCTCTCACGCTATGAACAAAACAAAACGTACTTGGGGTGCTAACTTACAAAAAGTTCGTATCATGGTTGATGGATCACCTAAAAAAGTTTGGGTATCTGCTCGAGCTCTTAAATCTGGTAAAGTTGCACGCGTATAATTTTACTGAAAAAAGAACCTTTCCCATCGTTATGGAGAAGGTTCTTTTTGTTTGGTTTTTTTCAACTATTTCATTCACTTAGAGCTCTTAGTCGTAGTGTTGCTACTTTAACTGCTTACAACCATGATAGATTTCGCCCTGAGTGCCCACAGGGCTAACCATCCTATTCCTCCAGAAATGTTGTGCATCAATTAAATTCATCTTTCTGCACTAAAAACACAGAGCCTCAATTTGTTACTCGTTATTCTTATGTTTCATTATCTTTACTTTGAATAACAGCTATTACTCCTGATTCAAAAGAAAAAGAAACTGTATTAGTGACAAATTCATTACTTGCCAAAGAAATCGGATGAACAAAATTTGTATTTGTTAAACGATACTTCGCATCTTTAATTGTCAATTGTTTCACTGGAGATAAACAGACAAACGCTAGATACTTTTTATCTTGTTCTTTCGTCAAACTATGTGTACCAGACGTAAAATAAGAAATCGTATTTTGGACGTCTAACAAGCGGATTTTAGAAGCATACTGGAAAAGTTTTGGCTGGAATATCATATAGATATTATTTAACAGATGATCCATTCTTCCACCAGTTGTTCCATAAATAGAGACACTTTCTGGTTTAAATTCATCAAAAGCAATTTGGACAGCCAATTCCGTATCAGTTTCATCTTTTTCAGCTTGGTAAATTCGAACATCAGCAATTTCTTTTTTTATGTGTTTTAATTCTTCTTTTGTAACAGAATCAAAATCTCCAAGTGCTATCTGTGGAACAATTCCTTGTTCTAATAAACGAACAGCTCCTCTGTCAACACCTATCCAAATGAGTTCTTTCGAATGGATGTCTTTTAGTGATGGAATTTGCTCACAAGGTCCACCTACCATAATAGCAAGATGTTGTCCCATTTTATTTTACCGCACCCCTTAGGATAGCCATTTGATTTGTCGGGTCTTCTGCATTATAAATGTAAGAACCAGCAACAAAAACAGATGCTCCCGCTTCTTTGCATTGCTTAGCAGTCTGTTCGGCTATCCCTCCGTCAACTTCGATTTCATAAGTATACCCTTCTCTATCCTTCAACTCTTTTGCTGCTTGTATTTTTTTAAGTGTTTCAAGAATAAAACTTTGTCCACCATAACCTGGATTAACAGTCATAACTAGTACCAAATCAACTAAACCTAATACATGAATCAATGATTCGATTGGTGTACCCGGATTAACTGCAATTCCGGCTTTAACACCTTGATCTTTTATCAATTGAAGCACCCGATGAATGTGAGGCGTACTTTCAGCATGTATCGTAATAATATCTGCGCCTGCTTTAGCGAAATTCTTAACGTGATTTTCTGGATATTCAACCATTAAATGACAATCTAAAGGTAGTTTAGTTACCGGACGAATAGCCGCTACTGTGTCAGCTCCAAACGTAATGTTTGGCACAAAATGCCCATCCATTACATCCACATGAATATAATCAGCCCCTCCGTCTTCTACTAAACGGATATCTCTTGCTAAATTTGCAAAGTCTGCACTTAAAATAGATGGTGCTAGTTTCATTATTTCATCCTCATTTCTTATCTTTATTATCATATCTTGGTTTTCGACTTTCAATTTCATTTAAAAATTGCAAATAATGCTGGTAGCGGTATTCTGGTATTGTATTTAATTCTACTTCTTTTTTCACCTGGCATCCAGGTTCCTTTTTGTGCATACATCCTCTGAATCGGCATTCATCTTGTACCTCAACAAATTCAGGAAAACAAGCAGAAAGTTCTTCTGGCTCAAGTTCTAAAAAATCGATTGAACTAAAACCAGGAGTATCTGCTACTAACCCGTTATATAAAGGCAATAATTCAACATGCCTTGTTGTATGTTTCCCACGTCCCAGAGAGCTTGAAATCTCAGCCGTTTTCAACAACAAATCCGGTGCGATGCTATTTAGCAGTGTCGATTTCCCTGCTCCTGATTGGCCCATAAAGACTGTTAATTTATCAGGAAAATAAGAAACCAATTCCTCTAATGATTTTTTATTGTCTTTTTGTTCCGGTACGACTATTGAATAGCCAATTTTTTCATATTCTCGTTGTTTTTCTTTTATTTGTTGCAACGTTTCATCTGTCAATAAATCAATTTTACTAATGTAGATAATGGCTTGGATTCTTTTACTTTCTAATGTGACCAAAAAGCGGTCTAATAAATTCGTTGAAAAATTGGGCTCAATAGCTGACATAACCACAACACCAATATCAACATTTGCTACAGGCGGGCGAACTAATTCATTTTTTCTAGGTAATAGTTCTTGCACGACACCTTCTTTTAAATTGCCACTTTCAAATAAAACATAATCGCCAACTAAAGGTGTTAGATCTCTTTTTCGAAAGTTCCCTCTCCCTCTAGTTTGATAGGTTTCACCTTTATAATATACATAATAAAATCCACTTAACGCTTTTCTAATTTGACCTTCCGGCAATAAAACCCCTCCTAATACGTGCTCTCAGTTCTACTCTACTGAATGAATCTCCAGAAAGCAAGATTTTAATCATACAAATTTCATTTATTTTAGACGAAAAAAAGATCAAAGAACTTGAAATCAGTTCTTTGATCTTTCGCATTTTAGTCAATTGTAACATTGGTATTTTCATCTATAACTTCTCCATCACGTTCAATCCGATACGTTCCAGTTTCACCTTCTTGGAGAATAAATGGAATGACAGTTTCAAAATTTTCAGTAATCGTAAATTTTTGAAATTCATTCTCTAAAGAGTGTTCTTTATCTTTGATGTAAATAACAATCTCATTTGGTATAGGAGCTGACTCTTGGGATTCGCTGCCAGATACCGCTGCTTCAGAATCTGTTTTTTTGGGTTTCGCGTAAGGAATCGTTACCGTTTTTGAAAATGTTTGTTCCGGTTCTTTACCCAATGAAATCACGACTGAGAACGAAGCGCCGCTAGACAACAGTTCTCCTGCTGCAGGGTCTTGCGAGATGACTTGTCCTTCTAAAATATCATTAGAATATTCTTCTTTAAAAGTTACAGACAACCCATTTTCATCTGCATAGACTTGTACACCTTTTTCAGAATAACCCGTTAGATCTTTCATTTCAAATCTAGCTTCGCCCGTGCTAACTGTTAATGTAACGGTTGTTTCACTTGGAACAACCTCTTCATCTTCAGCTATACTTTGTTCAATAATAGAGCCTTCTGGAACCGTATCACTGCTTTCATCAACTCGTTCAGTAGTAAAGCCTTGCTCCATCAGTTCAGCTCGAACTTCTTCATAAGGTTCACCTGTATAGTCTTTAAATGAAACAGTCTCTTTTCCAGAACTAATATATAAGTTAATATCCGTTTCCTCTTTAACAGTTGTACCGGTTTCAGGATCTGTTCTTGTTACAAGTCCTTCTTCGACATCTTCGCTTGTCTCTATGATAGTCTGGCTAACTTGCAAATTAGCGGTTGAAAGAGCCTCTTTGGCTTCCTTTTCGGACATTCCTATTACATCTGGTACAGAGATATCTTTTGGCGCTGAAAGAGCAAAAGCAACCATTCCACCTGTAACAATGAGTATGAGCAACAATACTGTAAGCCAAAATATCTTCCACTTCTTTTTCTTTGGCTTTTTATCTTTTTTTGTTTCTTTAGTTTGCTTTTCACTTTTAGACGGTTCTACTTTCTCTTCGGCTAAAGCAATAGGCGCTACAGGAACAATAGGTTCCAATATTTTTGTTTTCTCCATCAAACTGGCTGGGGAAAATTTTGATTCATTAATTCTTTTAGGCGATAAAGAGGTGGCTAAATCAGCAGCCATTTCTTGAGCGGAACGATATCTGTCAATCGTTTCTTTTGCCGTTGCTTTAAGAACAACATTTTCTAAAGACTGTGGAATACGATGATCAAAATCTTTCACTGATGGAAGGGATTCTTGGAAATGCTTTAAAGCAATCGACACAGCAGATTCGCCTTCAAAAGGAACATTTCCTGTTAACAATTCATATAAAATAATCCCTAATGAATAGATATCTGATTGGTTGGTTGCCATTCCTCCTCTTGCTTGTTCTGGCGAAAGATAATGGACTGATCCCAATAAAGAATTCGTTTGTGTAATAGACGTTTGTGATAACGCTACTGCTATACCAAAATCTGTTATTTTAACGACGCCTGACTCATCTATTAAAACATTTTGGGGTTTTAGATCCCTATGAATAATCCGATTATTATGAGCTTCTGCAACGGCTGCAAGAATTTGTCTCATAATATCTAGAACTTTTTGGTAGGGTATAGGAAAATTACTATGGATATAATGTTTTAAATCCATGCCTTTGATATACTCCATAACAATGTATTGGTTGTTTTCTTCTTCTCCTACATCATATACACTTACAATATTTGGATGAATCAATTCTGTTGCAGCTAATGCTTCCCGTTTAAATCGACGGATTGTATCTTGATCGTCTCTAAAGTCAAAGCGCAATACTTTAACCGCTACATCTCTTTCGAGAATAAGATCTCTTGCAAGATAAACATTTGCCATGCCACCAGAACCAACTGTTCCAATTATTTTGTAACGACCGTTTAGCT
Source organism: Carnobacterium jeotgali MS3 (assembly GCF_000745125.1). Classification (GTDB taxonomy): domain Bacteria; phylum Bacillota; class Bacilli; order Lactobacillales; family Carnobacteriaceae; genus Carnobacterium_B; species Carnobacterium_B jeotgali. The sequence goes on along the minus strand of NZ_JQNF01000005.1, from coordinate 422,135 downwards.
TTTTACCCATTTCCATGACTGCTGTCCCTCCCTTCTATTTTTGTCTGAACCAATATGATCGTTATGTTATCTAACCCTCCACGGTCATTAGCCACATCTATCAACGTATCTATTTTTTCTTCAGCCGATTTATTAGTGCTTAAAATATCTTTTATCTCTTGATCCTCAACCATATTTGTTAATCCATCTGAACAAAGTAACATTTGATCATTTGGCAAGGCCGGTAAAATCGTTACATCAATATCTATCTCATCTGTTACACCTAGAGAACGAGTCAAAACATTTTTTCTAGGATGATTTTCGGCATCTTTCAAAGAAATTTCGCCGCTTTTTACTAGTTCATTAACCAATGAATGATCTTCAGTTACTTGGTTAAAACGTCCGGCAGTGTAGTGGTACCCTCTGCTGTCGCCAATATTCGCAATCACAAATTCTTGATCGACCAATGCTGTTGCAACAAGCGTAGTCCCCATTCCTTCCAAATCAGAAAATTGACGTGATTTTTCTAAAATGCGTTTGTTTTCGCGACTAATTCTGGTCAACATCCATTGTGTGACTTGTTCAGCATTCTGAACAGTCGATTCCTCCCATGAATGTCCTAATTGAGATACGGCCATTTCACTTGCAACATCTCCGCCTCGATGCCCACCCATTCCATCACAAAGAATCGCTAGCATAATATTGTTTTTATTGATAAAGTAACCAGCAAAATCTTGATTATTCTTTCTCTTTTTACCAGTATCACTGCGAAATACAACTTCCATTGTTCCACCTCATACCTTTCACTAATTTGTTTCTTATTAAAATTTCGATTGGTTATTCACTCTCTGTATCATTTCACTACGGCTTGAATAAACAAGCCGTAGTGAAATGATACAGAAATAGACATACTCAACAATTACTTAAAAAACAAATCAAACGGGAAAAGAACTTCCCGTTTATTTGTTTTAACTTTTGAATCGCTTATTTCTGTACTTTTCTTAGACAGCTGATAAAAAAGCCATCTGTTCCAAAATCATGCGGATAAAGTTGAAGAGATCCATTTTTTATACATCTAGTTAGCGAGTCTTCAACTTTGACAGAAACTTGTTCAAAGTCAGTGTGTAACGATAAAAACTTGTCAACTGTATCTTTATTTTCCTCATTTGCTATTGTACACGTACTGTAAACTAAAAGTCCACCTACTTTTAGTTTTGGAGCGACTTGTTCTAAAATACCCAACTGAACTTTTTGCAAATTTAATAAGTCTTTTTCTTTTTTAGTATACTTAATATCTGGTTTACGTCTCATTAATCCTAGACCAGAACAAGGCGCATCAACTAATATGCGATCAAACTGTTCATCAGAAAACTCTTGGTCTACATTTCTAGCATCCAGTTTCATTGCTGTAACAACATCTTCAACATGCATTCTTTTGGCGTTTTCAGTAATCAAAGCTACTTTATGCTCATGCAGATCAAGTGCCGTTACTTTTCCGCCTTCTTCAGCAGATAAATATGAAGCAATATGAGTTGTTTTTCCACCTGGCGCAGCACAAGCATCTAAAACTTGATGATGTGGTTCTAGTTGTAAAGCAGGCGCAACTAGTTGAGAAGATTCATCTTGAATCGTTAATTGACCTGATTGAAATAAAGGAGAGGAAGCAAAATGTCCACCATCACTGACGATACCAACTGGTGAAATAGCACTTTTACGAACGTCAAATCCTTCTTCTTCCATAGCTTCTAAAGCTTCTTCCACTGTCAAAAACTTCTCATTTACTCGAGCGCTTGAATGGCTCGGACGAAGCAGAGATTCACCCATTTTTTTAGTTTCTTCTAAGCCAATGTCCTCAGTGAATTTTTCGACTAGCCATTTTGGCATGCTCAATTCAATGCTTAAACGTTCCATAGGATCCTTAATTGTTTCAATGCTAGAGAAACCTTTACGATCAGCGTTTCTTAAAACGCCGTTAATAAATTTACTGATTCCGATATGCCCTTTTTTCTTAGCTACTTCAACTGCTTCAAATAAAATCGCATGTACCGGTATTTTATCTAAATAAATCATTTGATAAATTGACAATCTTAATAGATTGCGAACCCAGATATCAATTTTTTTATCTTCAGCTAGAAATGAAGATAAATAAAAATCTAAAGTTAATTTCCGTTGCAAAACGCCATATACCAATTCGGTTAATAAGCGAGCATCAGCTGCACTCAACTTATTTTTTTGAATCGCCTCGTTAATAAGCAAATTAGAATATGAACCCGTTTTATCAGTCCGTTCTAAAATTGACATAGCTAAATAACGACTTGTTTTTTTGACATTTCTTTTTTGTGGCTCTTGATTAGTTTCCATATACCCCTACCATTTCTCCAACTTTTAGTTGGTTTCCTACTCCACTTAAGAAAGCCATAACAGTCATTTTACTTTTCCCAGCTGGTTGGACTTCGTTGATTTTTAAAACGGTTTGATTTCCACATGCCAAATAGATTGCCTCTTTTTCGATTCGTATAATCGTTCCAGGAGCAGCCGTTGTTACTTCTTCAGTAGGCGTTACATCCCATAATTTTAGTCTATTTCCTTCTAACTCCGTATACGCTACCGGCCAAGGACGCATGCCGCGAACTTGAAAATCTACTTCAGTTGCTGTTTTATTCCAATCTATCATCTCTTCTTCACGCTTAATATTGGGTGAAAAAGTAACTTTTGCTTCATCTTGTTTTACCGGTGTAATGTCTCCTGCTAATAATTTAGGCAAAGTATCCATTAATAATTCTTTACCTAACAGACTTAATCGATCAAATAATGTCCCAACATCATCATCTCTGGTAATTTCTAATGATTTTTGTGAAAGAATATCTCCTGCATCCATTTTTTTCTCCATATACATAATAGAAACGCCGGTCTCTTTTTCTCCTTGCATAAGAGCATAGTGAACAGGAGCTCCACCGCGATATTTAGGCAGTAATGAAGCATGCACATTAATCGCTCCGTATTTAGGAACTGATAATAATTTTTGCGGTAAAAATTGCCCAAATGCTGCAGTAACGATTAAATCTGGCTCTAGTGCAATTAGTGCATCCATTTCGGGTGAACCTGAAATTTTTTCTGGTTGAAAAATAGGCAATCCATGCTTAACTGCTGCAGCTTTGACTGGTGAAGCAGTTAATACTTTTTTTCTACCCACAGGTCTATCCGGTTGGGATACAACAGCAATCACTTCATATTCTGAATCAATTAATGCTTCAAGTATTGGGACTGAAAAAGCAGGAGTCCCCATAAATATGATTTTTATCATTCTAAATTCGCCTCCATATAACTTTCTAAATCTTCTGGGTTAATCTTTTGAATGATTTTATCAGTAAATAACTTTCCATCCAAGTGCTCCAACTCATGCTGAAAAGCACGTGAGAGGTAGTCATCTGCTTCGACTTCAAACTCATCCCCATTGCGATCGTAGTACCTTAAAACAATTGTATCTGCTCTTTTTATCGTCCCAAATACTTCTGGAAAACTTAAACAGCCTTCAACGTCAATTGTTTCCCCAGTAGCATGTACGATTCGCGGATTAATCATCTCATACAAGCCTGATTCTTCATCAATTTCTACGATAGCTAGTCTAAGATTGCTATTTACTTGTGGAGCAGCAATCCCAATTCCATCATTTGCAACCATTGTTTCATACATATCTTCCAATAGTTGAACAATTTCATCTGTAATTTCTGTTACTTCTTTTGTAGGTGTAATCAGCATTGGATCAGGGTATTTTAGAATCGGTAAAACGGACATAATTAGCCTTCTTTCTTTTCGTTTCTTTAGCTGAATCGAGTGTATCTGTTAGATAAAATTCATTGGTTCAGAGTCAATAGCAATCTGTAACCCTTTAGCCATTTCTCGTTGTGATTCCATTAAAATACTTTGCAGAATCGCTTTTAAATGCGGTTCACTCTTATATTTAATAATTGTTTGATAATAATACCGGTTATTCATGCGGGCAACAGCTTTTGGTGTTGGACCCAACAAGATGGTTTCTGGTTGTAATTGCGGTTTAATAAATTGAACGATTTGTTGCATTTTCTTCGCTGCTTCAAGTTCTTTCTCATGACTGGTCGTAATCAAAATCGTATAGAAATAAGGCGGATAGTTTCCACGGTGCCTTAATGACATCTCTTTTTTATAAAATGTATCGTAGTCGTGATCTTTTGCTAACTGAATTGCATAGTGTTCAGGATTAAAGGTTTGGACGATTACTTCACCGGTTAGCTCAGCTCTTCCAGCACGTCCACTCACTTGTGTTAATAACTGAAACGTTCGCTCACTGGCTCTAAAGTCTGGGAGACCTAAACCTGTGTCTGCATTTAAAACGCCAACAAGTGTGATATTAGGAAAGTCTAACCCTTTTGCAATCATTTGTGTGCCTAGTAAAATGTCTGCCTCACCTTTACCAAAAGAAGCTAATAATTTCTCATGTGCTCCTTTTTTCCGTGTTGTGTCGACATCCATACGGATTACTTTTGCTTCAGGCAAAACGTCTTTTAGTTCTTCTTCAATTTTTTGTGTTCCCGTACCATAATACCGAATCTTGTTGCTTTTACAACTTGGACAAGTATGCGGAATCTTTTCCTCATGACCACAATAATGGCATTTCATTGTCTTTGTATCCATATGCAACGTCAACGAAATATCACAATTTGGACAAGGTAAAACAAATCCACAATCCCGACACATGACAAAAGAAGAATAACCGCGTCGATTCAATAGCAAAACAATCTGCTCTTTTTTTGCTATTCGATCTCGAATTTTTTCTTGTAAAAGCATGGAAAAACTGCTGCGATTTGCTTGTTTAGCTTCCTCTCTCATGTCTACAATTTCAACATCAGGCAATTCTTTTTTATTCACTCGAGTTGGCAATTCCAATAATGTATAAACTTTTTTTTGAGCTCTAGCCCTTGATTCTAATGAAGGCGTCGCACTCCCTAAAATAACCGGACAATTGTGGTAATTTGCTCTCCAAACTGCTACATCTCTAGCATGATATCTGGGGTTCTCATCTTGCTTATAAGTCGCTTCATGCTCTTCATCGATAATGATGACTCCGATGTTTTTAACCGGGGCAAAAATAGAGGAACGAGCTCCTACGACTACACGTGCTTCGCCTCGTTCAATCTTACGCCATTCGTCATATTTTTCGCCAACAGATAAACCACTGTGTAGCACCGCTACTTCTTCTCCAAATCGGCCTTTAAAATGATTGACCATTTGAGGCGTTAAAGCTATTTCAGGCACAAGCATCAATGCACTCTTATTATTTTGAAGTGTTTGGGCAATAGTTTGTAAATAAATTTCGGTTTTGCCGCTACCCGTTACCCCTTTTAACAAAAATACTTCTGGTCGTTCCTCAGAAACAGCTTTTAATATAGGCTGAATTGCTTTTTCTTGTCCTTCATTCAGTTGGAAAGATACCGTCTGTTTAAACGAATGATCTTTAAAAGGGTCACGGTAAACTTCGACTTCTTTAATTGTCAACCAGCCTTTTTTCTCCCCTGCTCGAATATCCGTTGTAGTAAGAGTTGTTGCAGTAGTAATATCACTCACATTGATTGTTTGATCATTTAGCGACTGTAGAACATCTAAAAGCAATCGTTTTTTTGGACCACGTTTGCCTAAAGCAATTTTCTCATCCTCTAATTGTTCAAAAGACAAACTAGCTTGAATCGTTCGTTTCTTCTTTGTCTTTGCTTGGTTTTTGACTTCATAGATTACTTCAACAGCTTCTTTTTTCTTCAACTCAATCAGCTGTGGTAAAATGGCTCTTTCTTCTGCTTCATCCCAACTGATTTCATTTTTCCCTTTAAACAACTCAAAAAATAACTCTTCTGGAATTTCGTCAATCAATCGGATTCTTTTTTCATATTTCGCTTTCAATATTGCTGGCAACATTGTTTGGTAACACGTTATCTGAAAAGCATAGGTTTTGCTAGCCATCGCTTTTCCTAACAGCAGCATTTCTTCGTCAAGAACCGCTGTTAGATCCATCAACCCAACAATTGGTTTTAACTCGCCTTCATAATCTGTTGAGTGAGTAATTTCTACAACAAAACCTTGGACTTGTCTCGTCCCCTTACCAAAGGGAACAGCAACACGCATTCCTCGAACAATGTCTTGTTCGAATTCTTCTGGAATACGGTAGTCATAAGGTTTGTTCGTCTGCATTGTTGGAACATCCACAATTACTTTAGCAATTGAAACCACTCATTCTCACACCTTTATTTTTTCATTTTAGTAAGAGCAACAGCTAAAATTTCCTCAGCTATCATCTGTTTACTTTTCACTGTTAATTCGATAGGTTTTTCATCTACCATAAAAATAGTGACTTCATTTGTATCTTTGTTGAATCCTGCATGTGCTTTAGATACGTCATTTGCCACAATCATATCGGCATTTTTCTTAATCAATTTTCCTCTAGCGTATTCCTCAACATTCGTTGTTTCTGCAGCAAATCCTATTAAAAATTGTTCTTTCTTTTGGCTACCAAGTGTAGCTAGTATATCCGTATTTTTTATTAAAGCAAGTGTCATTTCTTGCTCATTTTTCTTGATTTTATTCGTTTCGACTTTTTTTGGACGATAGTCAGATACTGCAGCTGCCATAATAATAATGGAGGCTTTATCAAATTCTTTATTAATAGCCTGGTGCATTTGTTCTGCCGTTTCAACTTGGATTAACGTTACGCCATATGGTTTTTGTAATACTTTAGACGTCGAAATCAAACAAACATCAGCTCCTAGATTACGTGCAGCAATTGCTAAACTATAACCCATTTTCCCTGATGAATCATTTGTAATGAAGCGAACAGGATCAATTCGTTCTTTTGTTCCTCCAGCAGTTATAACGACTTTTTTATTTTTTAATGGCAAATCCATTTCTTTATTTAATAAAAATGCTTGAACCGTTTCAATAATTTTTTCTGGTTCAGGAAAACGGCCTTTGCCTTCATAACCTTCAGCTAAGAAACCTGTATCAGTTTCCATAATAAAATGCCCGTCAGCTTCTAGTAGTTGCATATTTCTAACTGTTGCCGCATTTTCAAGCATATGTTGATTCATAGCGGGAACAATAAAAATAGGTGCTGTCGTAGCCAATAATGCTGTAGTCACGAAATTATCCGCAATACCTTGTGCAATTTTAGCAATTGTATTGGCCGTTGCTGGCGCTACAATTGCTAAATCAGACCAATCAGCTAAGTGGATATGACTGACTTTATCTCCCTCACGTTCATCAAAAGTATCTGTATACACATGGTGCTTACTTAATATTTGAAAGGTCAACGGTGTAACAAATTCAGTTGCAGACATTGTCATTGCTACTTTCACAGTAGCTCCTGCTTTTATTAAGCGTCTTACCAAATCAGAGACTTTATAAACTGCAATCCCTCCGGTAACATACACTGCTACTTTCTTTCCTTTTAACAACTGATAACCCCCCTGATAGAGCCTTGAAATTAGTGATGCTTCTCTTCTTTATTTTACTAGAAATAGAACCATTTGTCTTAACTATCCTATAATTCTTAGCATTAACCCATTCTGATTGCATTTATTTTCAAGACAAAAGTGCTTCAAAGTAAGAAAAACATTACTTTGAAGCACTTTAAGTTAGATATCTTATTCTTCTGGTCCAACAGTTATTGGATCAATAACTAAATCACCATTATTAATTTCTTCTAAAGCACGTCCAACATTTTTGTGTGAACGGTATTTTTCTAACATTGGCATTGAACCTTCATCAAGTTCATGTGCTCGTTTGCTTGCTAATGTAACCAATGAATACTTAGATTCAATTTTTTCTAATAAGCTATCAATAGATGGTTCTAACATCATGATTTTTACAACTCCTCGATCATTTTTTTATAACGCTGTATGACGCGTGAAACTTTTAAGTGTTCACTTTCAATGATTTGCTTGATTTTTCTTACAGCATTTTCAACTTTATCATTTTCAACCGCATAATCATAATAACGCATTAAATCAATTTCTTCAATTGCTTTTGTCATACGTTGTTCAATTATAGCCATTTCGTCTGTCCCACGACCAACGATGCGCGATTTTAATTCTTTTAAATCTGGTGGTGTTAAAAAGATAAATATTCCTTCAGGCATTTTTTCACGAACTTGAAGGGCTCCTTGAACTTCTATTTCTAAAAACACGTCTTTACCGCTTTGTAACGTTTTTTCAACGTATTCAAGTGGAGTCCCGTAGTAGTTTCCTACATATTCAGCATATTCCAACAATCCTCCACTTTCAATTAAAGCTTCAAATTCTTTTTTTGTTCTGAAAAAGTAATCTACTTCATCTATTTCCCCTACTCTTTGCTTGCGAGTTGTCATTGAAATTGAATAATCAAAATCGTTGTCGTCGCTTTCAAATATTGCCTGTCTTACTGTCCCTTTTCCTACGCCAGATGGTCCAGAAAGAACAATTAAAAGTCCACGTTCAGTCATGTCAAAATCCTTCCTATCCTTAAAATGTTCGAAATATTTCTTACCCATTATCCAGATTCAACAAATTCCATTTTGTTTAAGTATTTAAAAATTGTTTAAGAACATCCATTTCCTCATTTGTGAACGTGATACCTTTTCCCATTTTTTCATGGTCAGGACTCCATTCACGAATGTCAAACTTAGGAGGATTTTCATTCCAACGCACTAAATTTAATTCTTTGCGCCATCCTTTAGTGTTTTCAGAAAGAACTGCTAATTCTTCCAAAATCTCAAATGAAATTTTTTGATTCATTATAAACACCTCAACAATCTATATCTACTTCTCATTTTTATCTGTTAAAGATAACTTATTCTCCAGTTTAGCATAAAATCCCATTTTCTTATAGCTTTTTATTTTTTTAGGTACTAATTCTATTTTTTAATTCCCCATTTACTAAGCCATACCAATCACGTTTCCCCAAAAAAATAAACATCAATTCAAGGATAAAACCCCTGATTTGATGTTTATTTTCACTTTTTTAACCCATGTCTTTAACTTTCATCAATCGAGTAATCGCAGCTCGTTCACTTTCATCTAATTTCATTTGAATGAAATAGATGGTTTCTTCATAACGAGGAATCGTCATGTATTCTAGAGCATTTACTCGACGACGAGTTTTTTCAATCTCATCAGCCATTAATTGACATGTCTTTTCTATTTCAGACAATTCCAATAGTTGTTTGAGCACATCTGCCATTTGCTCAATAGATGTATCTAATTCACTATTAGAATTAAGGTAACCATAGACCAATTCTTCAGAGTCTTCATTATCATCGTACTTGAAATTCATTACAGGCACTTTTACACTCATAATATTTTTTTCATACAAATCAAGACTAACACTCCGAGGTGGGATAGCTACTAACTCTTCAATAAATTTTTCGTTCAAGAGTGCTTTAGCCATTACAAAAGATTGCATCGCTTTGGTCAACTTCGTTTCAACTTCTGCACGTAACTCATTATTTCTTCGAATCAATAAAATAAATTGTCTCATTAATTCATCTTGTTTATCTTTTAATAATTTGTGTCCGCGATTTGCTGTACTTAGTTTTGCTTTTAATGTCGCTAATTCCATTCTTGTGGGATTTACATTTAACTTTACCATTTAGACTTACTCCCCTTTCGGCAGGTATTCGTCTAACATATCGTCTTTAATACGTTTCAATTCAGTCCGTGGCAGAATAGATAACAATTCCCATCCTAAGTCCAATGTTTCCTCAATTGTACGATTTGTGTAATTCCCTTGATTCACATACTCTTTTTCAAAACGATTCGCAAATTCTGCAAACATTTTATCTTCTGCTGATAATGCAGAATCTCCTAAAACAACCGCAAGCTCTTTCGCTTGTTTTCCTTGAGCGTAAGCAGCGAATAATTGGTTCATCGTTGCTGCATGGTCTTTTCTAGTCTTACCTTCACCTGTTCCTTTATCTTTCAAACGAGAAAGAGAAGGCAGTACATCAATTGGTGGTTGAACACCACTATTGTATAGTTCACGAGACAAAATCAATTGTCCTTCAGTGATGTATCCTGTTAAATCTGGAATCGGATGAGTTTTATCATCTTCCGGCATTGTTAAAATAGGAATTTGAGTTACTGATCCTTTTCCTCCTACAAGGCGACCCGCACGTTCATATAAGGTAGCCAAGTTAGTATAAAGATATCCAGGGTAACCACGACGACCAGGAACTTCACGACGTGCTGCTGAAATTTCACGTAAAGCTTCACAGTAGTTTGTCATATCAGTCATAATAACTAGTACATGCATATCTTTTTCATAAGCTAAATATTCTGCTGCAGTCAATGCCATTTTAGGCGTTGCAATACGTTCAATAGCAGGATCATCCGCTAAATTGATAAACATAACTGAACGATCGATTGCGCCAGTTTTACGGAAGTCTTCCATAAAGAATTCAGCTTCTTCAAAAGTAATCCCAATAGCTGCAAAAACAACGGCAAATTTTTCATCCGAATTTTTTACAGTCGCTTGACGAGCAATTTGAGCGGCTAGTTCTTTGTGTGGCAGACCAGATCCTGAAAATACAGGCAATTTTTGTCCACGAACTAATGTATTTAAATGGTCAATAGAAGAAATACCTGTTTGAATAAATTCATCTGGGTAGTCACGAGCCATAGGATTGATTGCTTCACCATTGATATCTAATGTTTTCTCAGGAATTAATTCTGGGCCATTATCATTTACGCGTCCCATTCCATCGAATACACGTCCAACCATGTCTTCAGAAACATCTAAAGATAACGGTCTTCCTAAAAAGCGGACTTTGGTATCTTTCAAGTTAATTCCACTTGATCCTTCAAAGATCTGAACCATAGCTTTATCGCCATCAATTTCAAGAACTTGTCCACGTCTTTTTTCGCCGTTTTGCATTTGTATTTCAACTAATTCATCAAATTTGACACCTTCTACGCCTTCAACAGCCATTAAAGGTCCTACAACTTCATTTATTGTGCGATATTCTTTGAGCATCTATTCCATACCTCCTTTTGAAACAACTTCATGTATAGCCTCTTTAATGTCTTTTCTTAACACTTCAAATTTACTGATTTGTTCTTCAGGGAAGTATTTTGATTTAGCGATTTGTTCACGAACAGCTGATGTACCTTTCATAATTTCAGCAAAGTAAGCACCAAGTTCCATACCTGCTCTTGCTTCATCTTCAAAGTTCAAAATAGTCGCTAACATTTCGTATTGTTTTTCTCTTGAAGTATACGTATCAACATCATCAAAAGCATTTTGTTGCAAGAAGTCTTCACGAATCATTTTAGCTGTTTCTAATTTCAAACGGTCTTTTTCAGATAAAGAATCCACTCCGACTAGACGTACAATTTCATCTAATTCAGACTCATCTTGTAAAAGTGCTTTTGTTCTTGTAACCATAGCAGACCAATCTTTATCAAGAGCTTTTCCTATATAAGCATTTAATTCATTTGAGTAAAGAGAATAAGAAGTCAACCAATCAATTGAAGGGAAATGACGTCTTTGAGCCAATAAATTATCTAAGCTCCAAAAAACTTTTACAACACGTAATGTATTTTGAGTTACCGGTTCAGATGTATCTCCTCCTGGAGGGGATACAGCACCAATAGCTGTTATACTGCCTTCTCTGCCTTCAGAACCTAATGTGATTACTTTACCCGCACGTTCGTAGTATTCTGCAATACGGCTACCTAAATAAGCGGGATATCCTTCGTCTCCTGGCATCTCTTCTAAACGTCCAGACATTTCGCGTAATGCTTCTGCCCAACGAGAAGTAGAATCCGCCATGATAGCTACACTGTAACCCATGTCACGGAAGTATTCTGCAATAGTGATTCCGGTGTATATTGAAGCTTCACGAGCCGCAACTGGCATATTAGAAGTATTGGCAATCAAAATTGTTCTTTCCATGATTGATTCTCCTGTATTAGGGTCAATCAATTCTGGAAACTCATTGATTACGTCTGTCATTTCGTTTCCACGTTCACCACAACCAACATAAACAACTAAATCAACATCCGCCCATTTTGCAATTTGATGCTGAACAACCGTTTTACCCGCTCCAAATGGACCTGGTACAGCTGCTGATCCGCCTTTAGCTACTGGGAATAACGTGTCAATAACACGTTGCCCAGTTACCATTGGTTCAACTGGATTTAATTTTTTAGCCGTTGGACGACCATGACGAACAGGCCATTTTTGCATCATCGTAAACTCTTTTACACCATCTGTAGTTTCAATACTATAAATTGTTTCATTAATATCAAATTGACCTTGTTCAATAGTTTTTATTGTTCCTTCAATACCATGTGGAACCATGATTTTATGAGAAATTACTTTAGTTTCGGGAACTGAACCTACGATATCTCCTGTAGATACTTTTTGGCCAACTGTAACAGTTGGTGTGAATTCCCATTTTTTTGTTCGGTCTAAAGCTTCAATACTGACTCCGCGAACTAAAAAATTACTATCCGTTTTTTCCATAAATTTATCGAGAGGTCGTTGAATTCCATCAAACATTTGTGCAATCATCCCAGGAGCCAATTCAACAGATAGCGCATCTCCTGTCGTTTCAACTGGTTCTCCAGGTCCAATCATAGATGTTTCTTCATAAACTTGAATTGAGGCTACATTGCCACGCATTTCAATAATTTCGCCAATTAGACCTAATTTACCGACTTTACAAATATCTTGGATATTTGCTTCTTCCATTCCTTCAGCTGTAACTAAAGGACCGGAAACACTAACAATTCTTCCTATTTTCAAACTCGTAACCCCCTATAAAATATTTTGACCGACAGCTTTTTCAACATTTTCTTGAATTCGCTTTTTACCAATATCTAATGATCCTAAATGATTCGGAATCAATATAATAGCAGGCGAAATCTCTTCATCGTATCGTTTTATGGTATCAGGAATCAACTTACCTAATGGTTCAGTTAAGTAAATAATGCCATAATTTTCTGTTGCTAATCGATCAATCGTTGTTCTAGCTTCTTTTGCTTCGGATGCGAAAAAAACATCAAAGCCTAGCATTTTAAATGGTAAGATAGAATCTTTATCTCCTACTACACCAATCTTATGAGCCATAATTCATTCGCATCCTTTCTCTAATAGCTTCAACGGGAAGATCATTTTCTTTACCAACTAAAATTAGTCTCAAATTCTTCACTTCATTCTCTTTAGCATAGAGATAAGCAATCACTGGTAAGGGACCAAAAACTTCAAGTTTAGCATCTTTTATGCGATTAATAAAAGCATTATCTGTCTCTAAATCTATTTTTTCTGGCGATAACTCTTTTGTTTCATCATTAATTGAAGCTAAAATAATGTTTTTATATTTAGTTTCTGCCAGTTTTTTACCTGCATTGACTAAATTATCTGCTCCAATTTGAACAAGTTGCTCTTTAGGTATCGTCCCAGAGCTAGATAGAATAGTTGTTAAGAAATTGCGCGTTCTTTTTTGGCGAATTGCTCTTGTTAAAGTAGACAGATTATTCAAATCAATATAAAAAGTCACTAGATCTAAAATTTTAGTATCAGCCAGACTTTCTGCTAGATGTCTTAAATGAGTAAAATAGCGGCGATCTAGGATAATATCAACGGCTTGGCTATTTTTGTATTCCTCATAAGAATCGGCTGCCTCACGAATACTGATTAAATAATCGTTATCTAAATCGCTTGAGCTCTTTGTTTCAACTGCTTGTCTTAATACTGAAGTAGGTACACTCCCTATATCTATAAGCAATGCATCTAAATCTTTTTTAGTAAGCTTTTCTTTTAACAAAACTTTTAAATTATGATAAGAGTAACGCAATGAAAATAACTCAATTAACTTAGGATTAGGAGAAATCTTAAATAAATCAGTATAGACAGACTGCAATTCATTCATCAACAGCGTATCGTAATTCTTAGTCTCCTTCAATTCTTCAACATCATTTCGATAAGGAGTATCTTTTAACACATTCACTGCTTCTTCAAAATTACTTGCTTGTAACATCCGTTCATATTGATCATTTCTAAGGAGACTACTTTCATATACGCGAACGCGTGTATTTGCGCCAACAAAGTCTGTTGATTTCATTATTTCCTCTCCTTTTTAATCAAATAATTGTTTTGAAACTGATGAAACAAGTTGTCCTTTAATATCTTTAACTAATTCATCAAAAAGATAGTTGTACTCTATTCCAGTCTTTTTAAGGATGAATCCATTTTTTCTAGAAATTGTTTCAGCAGATAATTGAATATCGACCACTTCTTTAGCTACTTTATTAATCCAGTCGTCTGATACTTTATCGATAGAATATTGGCCTAGTATCAATTCAATAGATTCACTATCTTTATGCTGTTTTAGAACAGACAATAAAAACTGTTGGAACTCCGTATCAGTCCATTGATTCATTTGTTCTTCAGCTTTATTAAAAACAAGCTTTAACATTTTTTGCTTTTCAGAAAGCAATTCATTTCGCTTATTGATTTGCAACGTATGCTTGTCTTGTTCAAACTTCCTTGCCAACCGTGAATCAATTAAACTGATTTGTTTCGCTTTTTCTTCAGCTAGACTCCGAGCTGACTCTTCAAGCAACTGAGCTTTTTCAGCTTCGGCTTCTTTGATTTTTACTTGTACTTCAGCTTTTTTATTTTCAATCAAACGTTCTGTCAATAGTTTTAAATCTGACATTTCCACGCCTCCATTCTTTCTATTTTCACTATAAATGGAATCATTATGATTAAGCGTTAAATATCATTAAGAATGAAATAACAAAACCTAAAATAGCGTACGTTTCTACCATGGCTGCATACACAATCCCTTTAGTTGCATGTTCTGGTCTTTTAGCTAAGATTTGGATACCTGCAGCTGCAACACGTCCTTGTGCCACACCAGAAGTTAAACCAGTAAATGCAATAGGTAAAGAAGCCATAAACATGTACATACCTTCAGCTAAACTTGTATCTGCTCCAGTATTTAAGAAAATTAAAAATGCAATAACAAAACCGTATAAGCCTTGAGTTCCTGGTAATAACATTAAAATTAAGGATTGTCCAAATTTTTCAGGTTGTTCTGTCGTCAATGCTGCTGCTGCTTCCCCTGCAATTCCGACACCTTTAGCAGAACCAGTTCCAGCAAAGAATGTAGCAAAAGCTATACCTAAAGCTGCAAATACTAATCCACCATTTTCAATTAAATAACTTGTAAAAGTTTCCATTATAAAATTCCTCCATTTAAATTCGTTTTTTTATTTGTTGGTTCTATTTTTTAAATAAATATGTTTTTCGAAGGTTTTAAAAGGATCTAATGATCGTCCTCCACCTTCATAAAATTTACCGAAAAACTCAACATACTGAAGTCTTATTGTATGAATATAAGCACTTAAGTAGGTTAAGAAAATGTTTAATGAGTGTAAGACGATAAACAATAATGCACCTATCGTAAATTTCATTACTGGTGGGAAAATGTCTACAATAGAATTAAAAGCTACCGCAATACTTCCACCTGAAACGCCTAATGCCATTAAACGAGTATAGCTGACTAAATCTCCAACATAATTGGTTGCTCCATAAATATTATAAAGCCCTAGTCCAAAACCCATTGCTTTATTGTCAGATGCCAACATAGTTACCAATACAATTCCAATAACATTGGCAATGATTACAACTAAAGAAATCATTTGTACAAGGTCATTATTCCAAATGACCATATTGATTACTAAAAGACCAATACCTAATAAGATAAGAGCCCATGCTGTTCCATCAATATAACTAGATGATCTTTGTTGTTTACGCCATTTTAGTCCACCATTTAAAAGCAATCCATATACTAACTGGATAAAACCAAATACTACAGATAAAATCAAAATGGTTATGACATCATTCGTAATCGACAATAGTTGGAATGGCAGGTCATATCCAAAGAAACTTCCATAAATAACTCCCCAAGCAATTACTGAATAAGACAAATAGTGAAAGAGTTGGACAAAGTTCTTCATACCCTTATCAAACTTGAACACTTTAGATCCAATTAGAGTTGCCAACCAAAGTAATACTCCATACCCTAAATCTGCACTCATCATTCCAAAAAAGACAAAGTAAAATGGCATCATAAATGGAGTAGGATCGACATCATCATATTTAGGCATACTATACATTTCTGTAATACTTTCAAACGGTTTAACTAATTTACTATTTTTCAATACTACAGGTACTTTAGCATAGTTCTTAAATTTTATTTCATCCGCAAGAACGACATAACCATCTTTTCCAACATGTTCATCTAAAAGGCTGTTTAATTCCGGAATTCGTTCCTCTTCTAGCCAACCATTCAAAATAAATAAATCACTACCATTTAGTAATAAAGTTTTCCCTATTTCTCTTTCAACTAAATTGTAGTAATATTCTTCACCAAGTTGGAGATCTATGACTTTTTCTTTAAATGTTTTTATTGTGTCTTTTAATTTAGCTTCTTCTTTACGTAAATCACTAACTTCTTTAAGAACTACTTTCAATTCATCTAGAGGAGTCTGTTTATAAGGATAAAACAATTTAGATAATTGGAAACGTTCAAAAACTTCTTCCATTAAAGAGTTTAATTTTTTTGGTACTAATACTAGATAGGAAGCTTCGTCTTTATAATGAAATATTTTTTCTAAATAACTATTTTCTATTGCTTCAACTTCTTTTTCAAAGTTCTCTACGTTACCAGAAGATATACTTCCAACCGTTCCAGACATTAATTGAAAGGTTTTTAAATCATTAGGATTAAAAGTCATATTTTGCCATTTCCGAAGAAATTCTTCTTTTTCTCCAAGATTTTTTTTCTTCTGATCTAATTCAACCAGTCTTTTTTCTATTTTTCCTAACTCAATGATAGTATGATTAAGATCTGAATGACAGACATGACTTTCAAGTTCTTCGAGAGTGTACTCTTCACGACCTTTTTTCAACTTAGCAATCATACCTGGTTGAGAAATATGTTGATTTAAGAAATTTAGAGTTGCCTGAATTTCTTTTAACTTTTCTTCATACTCAACACGTTTTTGAGGCGCTGTATCGGTTGAATAGTAATCAAGAAATTCAGATTCTTCTAATGTAGATAATTCAACCATTTCAAGCTTTTGTAATTCTTGTACAGCTTTTAATAAAGAATCCTTATTTTCTTGCTCCGCTAAAAGTGTCATTTGTTTCATCTTAGCTATTGCCATAGTGAGTGCTTACCTCCTTTACAATATGATCAACAATACTGTTTTGTCTATTCTCAACAGATCGAAGTATTGCTTCGACCTCAAGAGACTGTTCTTGATCAACAGCTTGTTTTTCTATTGCTAAACGATCACGAAACAGTCCTTGTTGATCTGCTTCATACGCGTCTAATTCCTGTTGCATATTTTGACTACTTTTTTTAATTTCTTCATTAATGGATTGACTAATTTCTTGAATCTTTTTTTCTCCATTAACTTCTATTTTCTGGGCTCTTTCTTCCGCTTCTTTAACGTATTCAATTGCTTCTATACTCATTCATACACCTCCTTAAAATGCAAAAAAAGGCATCACTAAGAACTATTCTTCTCACCCCTTGAAGAATTTATCCTTGAAAGCAAATGCCCAACCATTGTTTTTTATTCAACTAAGCATAACTTAACATAGCACTCTCTACTTGTCAAATTATAAACACCTTGACATCAACGTATAAAGCGTTTTTTCACCAACTATCTTTATACGTTTAATCTTATTTTTAGATAAAAAAGGTCCATAAATACTTAGATAAATAAAAAAAGCAAATAATCTACTTTCATTAGTATATCGACATTTTTTCTTGTTTATTAAGACATTATTAAATTTTAAATACTCCTTATTTTCTTACTTCACCAAAAGAAAATAAGGCAATAGATCCGAATCCAGTATGTGATGCAATAGTTGGACCATACGGATATACTTGTATATCTTTCACTTTGATTTTCGAGTTAATTTCTTCCTTGATCCATTCAGCTTCTTCTGGAACTCCTACATGACCAATAAAAATGGTTTGATTTTCAGGATTGATTATTCCCTCAACTGTTTTATTAATTAAATAAAGCAACGATTTTTTTCTACCTCTTACTTTAGCAAAAGGTACTAAGCCTCCCTTTTCATTCATAACTATAATTGGCTTAACATTTAAAACACTTCCTAGTGTAGCTGAAACGGAATTTACTCTTCCAGTTCGTTCAAGGTGTTTGATATCGTCAACGGTTACCCAAGAATGAAGTTTCATTTTGTATTCTTCTAGCCAATTAACGACTTCAGCTAAAGATTGACCTTCTTTTTTTCTATTTACAGCTTCATAGACTAATAACCCTTCACCTAAACAAGCTGCTTTAGTATCGATTATCGTTATATCTACGTTCTCATATTCTTCTTCCAACATTTTGACAGCTGTTAAAGCATTATTGTATGAACCACTTAATGCAGAAGATAATCCTAAAAATATAACTGGTTGCCCTATTTCGACATACTTCTTAAAGGTTTCCATAAATGTTCCAATATTAACTTGGGAGCTAGTAGCCATTGAGCCATTTTTTAATTGTTCGAAAAATGCATCTCTATCGAATGTTTTTCCCATATCGTCTACTAAATCTTTCCCATCAATATTAATGATTAAACTGATAATTTCAATATCATTTTCTTTTATAAAATCTAATGGCAAATCACAACATGAATCTGCGATAATCTTATAATCCATTGCTAAAACCCCTTTTTTTCATAAATCTATAGATTCTTCCTTTTCATTATGCCATTTTTTCACTGAAATAGAAACTTTTAAAAAATAATTAAACAACTTGCTTTGTTGAACGTTTGTTCGTATAATATAAATATCAAACAAACGTTCGGAGGAATAAAGATGAAAAAAAATACTTTAGAAGAACCAGTTCATCCATTTACCTATCTTCAAAAAAAGTTTTTCTTATTTAATACAGCTAATGAACTAGCGCTTTTACCACAAATGCCCGAAGAGCAACTTACTTATTTCTTAAATCAAGCCTTTACTAAAAAAAGAAAAATCATTTTACAATTAAATCAATTAGCCCATCATTCTGATTTCACTGAGGTTACAGGTTATATCCGATCTACATCTTCTAAAAGACCTCAAATTATTTTAGAAAACCCACTAAATCATATGACGTATCTGGTTCTTCCTAGTGATATAAGACATATCCGATTACCTTGATTTTTTTACCTTTTCATATCTAAGTCATTTGGTGAAAAAAAACTCTCCTTTGCAATGAAAGGAGAGTTTTCAAGTATTTTATTTTTGCCACACAATAGCCTAGGTATTGAATAGCATTAAGACAATATTTTTTTGTTTTTTGTTGGATCCAATTTTTTCTCAATCCATCCTAAAAAGAGATCACTAATCACTGCCATTAGTGCCGTTGGGATAGCACCTGCAAGAATGATAGCTCCACCATCGGTCACATTGACTCCTCTAGTAATGATATCACCTAAACCACCAGCTCCAATAAAGGTTCCAATCGCTGTTACCCCAATACCCACTACCATAGCATTACGAATTCCGGCCATAATAATAGATAAAGCTAGTGGAAGTTCGACTATATAAGTTAATTGCCATCTTGTCATACCCATTCCTTTACCAGAATCCAAGATATTTTTATCTACGCTTTGAACTCCTGCGTAGGTATTTTTTATGATTGGCAATAATGAGTATAAAAATACTGTTGTCACAACGGTATTCACACCTAACCCTAAACCTAACATTAAAATAGATAACATGGCCAATGAAGGAATCGTTTGGATGACATTAGCCGCACCAATGACCCAGTCTGCTAGTTTACCATGACGAGAAATCCAAAAACCAAGTGGGATTCCAATAATTCCAGCAAAAAGTACACCATAAATTGATATCAAGAAGTGACGAATAAATTGGCTCCAGATGTATAACCCATTTTCAGAAAAATAAAAAATTAACTGTTCCCACATATTCATTTGTGTCATATCCATTATTGGGTGCCTCCTTCTTCATTTACATCAACAGATTCAAAATAGTTGTTTTCTTTCAAGAAATCATCGGCTACAACTTTTGGCTCAATTAAATTGTTATCTGAAATAAAGTTTAATTCTTGCATTTTTTCATCTGTTATTGAATTTTGTAATTTCAATAATATTTCATTTAACTCAGGATAAGCTTCTAAAACTTCAAAAGTCGCAACTGGGCTGGCATCATAAGGAGGGAATAATTGCTTATCATCTTCCAAAACTACTAAGTCATAACTTTTAATACGTCCATCCGTTGAATAACCTAAAACGACATCCATTTCATTTGCTTGTAATGCATTATAGACCAAACCGATTTGCATAGGATACACACGGTTGAAATCAAATTGATACGTTTCTAAAAACGCATCATAACCGTCTCCCTCGCGTTCCATCCAAGAGGTATCTACTCCTGCATTTAGTTCTCCAGCAATCTCTTCTAAATCACTTATAGTGACTAAATCATACTCATCTGCAAGTTCTTTTGTCACCATAAAAGCATACGTATTTGCAAAACCATATGTTGGGAACCATTTTTGGTCAAATTTATCAGCAAATCCATCAATAACTAAGTCTAATGCTTTCTCAGGATCAGTAATAGGCGCTTGACCTAATTCACCTGTTAAAGAAGTTCCCGTATATTTTATAGCAGCTACATTTGCATCTCCGCCAATTAAAGCTTGATGATTTAGAGAGGATGAACCTAAATTGTTGACGATTTGAGCATCAATATCAATGTAATGTTCAACCATTCCTTCAACAATATACCCTACAATTTGTTGTTCGGTAGTAGAACCACCAGTAATCGTAATACCTTCTTCGTTAAATCCGCCACCTAAACCAGGTAAAGAACAACTGCTTAATAGTAGTACTGCCACAAAAAGGGCAGCAATTTTTTGAATTTTATTCATAGTTGAAGCCCTCCTATTCATTTTCTTGCACGGTTCTAGGTGTTACTTTTTTTTCTAGTTTTCCTAGTCCAAAATCTGCCAATAATGCAAGAAGAGTCACAGGAATGGTTCCACCAATAATCAAACTAGGTATAAAAAGATTCAAACCATTGAAGATAAAATCACCTAACCCACCAGCACCAATATAAGACGCTAAAGCAGCCCATGAGATAACATAAACGCCGGATAACCGGATCCCTGCCATAATAACGGGTGCTGCTTGAGGCAATTCAACATTACGAATCATTTGAAAGTTTGTCATACCCATTCCTTTACCCGCGTCTCGTAAATTAACATCTACTCCATTCATCCCTATATAAGTATTTCTCAGTATAGGCAATAATGAATAAATAAATAATGCAACGATTGCAGGAACTTTACCAACCCCAAAAAGAGGAATCATTAAAGCCAACAGTGCTAGTGAAGGAACCGTTTGTAAAATCGTGGCTAAACCAATAATGAATTTAGCACTTTTTTCAAACCTTGTTAATAAAACTCCTAAAGGGACCGCTACTATTACACCTAACGCCAATGCAAATGCAGAAATATAAAGATGTTCCCATGTTTTCAGGAGTAAATCAGAGCCATTTGTTGCAAAAAAATCAGCCATTATTTTTCCCTCCTCTATTCTTTGCTTTCTTCAGGAATGGTCGTTTCAAAAACACTAGCTTTTGCCAGTTCTTCTTCTTCCTCACCCCAGATTGTATCGTAAACAACATCTACTAATGATGTACGAGTAACCAAACCAATTAAGCGACCTTTATTATCCACAACTGGAATGTTCTTAAAACCACGTTTTAGAATTCTTTGAACTGTGTCTCTCAAAAGAGTTCCTTCTCGAACAAAGTAAACTTTATCTATCATAATATCGCCTACGCTTGTAGCACGTTTACGGTTACGGTCAATTCTTTCAATATCAACATATCCTTTTAAAACACCAGCGTCATCCGTTACAAATAGCGAATCCACTCGCTTATCTCTCATGATACGGATAGCTTCTGAAAGAGATTTTCCAGGAGTCACTGAAATCGGATTTTTTATCATCACTTGATCAACCGTTTGGATATTTGGTCTCGCTTGAATTAAGCGGTCTTCTCCAATAAAATCTTCAACGAATTGATTGGCTGGTTCAGCCAAAATATTATCTGGAGTATCAAATTGTACGACTTCTCCATTTTGCATAATAACGATACGATCAGCTAATTTTAAAGCTTCATCCATATCATGTGTTACAAAAATAAAGGTTTTCCCCATTTCTTCTTGCAACTCTTTTACTAGTTCTTGTAGAGCATCTCTAGTGATTGGATCTAGTGCTCCAAATGGTTCATCCATCAAAATAATATCTTGATTAGCCGCTAAAGCACGAATGACACCAATTCTTTGTTGTTGTCCGCCAGAAAGTTCAGCTGGATAACGCGTCAAAAAATCTTTTGGCAAATCTACTTTTGCAAGCAAACGTTCCGCAGATTCACGCTGTTTGTCTTCTGGCCACTTTAGCAGCTTAGGAACCATGACGATATTGTCATAGATTGTCATGTGAGGCATCAATCCAATTTGTTGAATAACATAGCCTATTTCTCTTCTTAATTGAACAGGGTCTCTTTTCATGATGTCTTCCCCGTTAATCAAAATCTGACCTGATGTTGGTTCAATCATTCGGTTAATCATACGCATTGAAGTTGTTTTCCCACTTCCACTTGTTCCAATAAATACAATGAACTCTCCATCATTAAATGTGAGATTAACATTGTTAACGGCTTTTTTACCACCTTTATATACTTTGGAAACATTTTTAAATTCTATCAAACCATTCACCTCATTATATAGTTTCTTTTTTGACCATAAGTAATTTTATTATCTCAAACATCCGACAGCTATTCAAACATGACGATTTTTAGATTAAGATCTCCTCATAAAAAAAGAGAGACTACAGCAACTTATAGCTGCTCTAGTCTCTCTTAAATCAGATTTTTTAATAAAAATGCCACTTTATGCTTTGTTCATTTTTATTAGATTTCTACAATATAGGGGAAAATAATCGTGAAAATGTTTGTTTGAATTTTAACCATTTAGACTGATTATCTAATATTTCTTGCGTTAATTGATAACTTTTCTCCATATCTTCATAGAAAAATTGTTGTTGTTGTTGCGCGATTTTGTGATCATAAATAAATGTATTTACTTCAAAATTCAGTTTAAAACTTCTAATATCAAAATTAGCGGTACCTATTGAACATATGGTTCCATCAACAACAACTGTTTTAGCATGTAAAAACCCATTATCGTAAATATAAACTTCTGCTCCAACAGCTACCATAGCTGCTGCGTAGTACATAGTTGCACGGTAGATAAAAGGATGATCGGGTTTATTCGGTATCATGATTTTAACATCTATACCTGACATTACAGCAATCTGGATTGATTCCAAAACAGAATCATCTGGAACAAAATAAGGTGTTTGAATAAAAACAGATTCTTTTGCCATACTAATCATCTTGATATACCCTTTTTTTATTTGTTCAAGGTCTGAGTCAGGTCCACTTGATACAATTTGAATATTAGAATGGCCTGCTTTATCAATCAATGGGAAATAATTTTCTTCATATTCTAATTTGTGTTTAGGTACTGCTGCATTCCAATCCATCAAAAAGCGACTTTGCAAAGCAAGGACTGCATTTCCTTGAATTTTTAAATGGGTATCTCTCCAATAGCCAAATTTTTTGTATTCTCCTAAGTATTCGTCTCCTACATTAAACCCACCAGTATAGCCAATTTTCCCGTCAATAATTACAATTTTACGGTGATTACGATAGTTAAAACGTAAATTAATAATAGGAAATTTCGATCCAAAGAAAGGTTCTGCTTTCCCACCTAATTTTTCTAACTTTTTGAAGAAACTAGGTTTTAATGACCTGGAACCTAGCGCATCATATATCACTAAGACATCAACCCCAGCAGCTGCCCGTTCTTCTAATGCGTTAAGCACTCGTTTTCCTATTTTATCATTATGGATAATATAATAAATCATATGGATATGGTGTTCCGCTTTAGAAATATCTTCTATTAAAGAATCGAATTTTTTTTCACCATCCGTAAATAACTCAACCTTATTGCCTTTTGTTAAAATAGATTCATCACTTTCTAAAAATAAACTAGCCATTTCTTTTGCATTTTCTGTAGCTTGTTTATCTGATAATAACCCTTCATCATCAGCCAACATTTCTTTTTGAGCTTGAACGAGCTCTGGCATTCCGATATTTTCTTGGGACTTAATATCGAATATTTTTTCACGATTCATTTTTTTCCCAATAAACAAATAAAAAATAAAGCCTATACCTGGTAAAAGAATTAATACGAGCAACCATGCCCAAGTAGCTGCAATATCGCGTTTTTCACGAAATACGGTAATAATGGAAAGAATGGTATTCAAAAAATAAGCTCCCAAAAGTATGTAAATAAGTATATTCATCGATTTATTCCTCTCCAACTTTGTTATGGTCTAATCTTACTATGCTATTTTTTTTTTAGCTACTAGAAACTAACCGTTTATTAGAAATAATTTGTCAAAAAAAGAGATTAGACAAACATCTAATCTCTTTTCGTTTATTTTAGTCGGTTCTGTGTTAGCCTTTTTTGGTAATTATTACTCATAAACAAAAGCTATAACTACTTCTAATACTATTTTTTATAATTTGTCGTAAACAATGTCGGAGTCGTTTTGGCTATGACACCTAGCACTATACTTGTAACGATTCCCGTTGCTAATGCACTTCCACCATTCGCAATAAAAGAATACCATACCGGGTTCATACCTTCTGGTGCGTAGCTCCCCCAAAAGTAGTAACCTGCAATAAAATGCCAGAAAAACCGAGCAATTGTCCCAACTATTGTTCCTATTATGATGTATTGATACTGCTTCACTCTATTGTTTTCTTTAAAAGCTGCCTGCAAGGGTTTCATAACAACGCCCGCAAAACCAACAAATGCAAATGCCACAAAATATTCTATAAAACCTTGCAAGGGGTGTAAGATGCTCGCAATTCCCAGTAAAAAATGCAATACTCCCCATAAAAAACCCGCTGCTGTCGCTGCTACAATGCCCTGTCTAAAAGCAAAAAGCATTAGCGGAATCATACCTAAAGAGATGGTAAAACCTGTTCCAATATTGGTTGGAATCAAAGACAATACAATAGCTAAAGCGGCAAAAAGTGTCCCTTCTAGCCAAACGCGTAAGCGATTATTATTCAAAAAAAGCTCCTCCTTCAATGTGTTGAACAGTGCCACACATCAAAGGAGGAGCTCGAATTATCATGTTAAAGAATAATAGTTCGTCCCCGTCACAATCCCTACGCTCGTACTAACGAACAGGTTCCAAGGGTTAGAATCAATGGATTCAATCTCAGCTTTTAACAGCACCCCTTTGTGATGGTTGTTCATTCAATTTTTTCTTACATGTCTTATAATACGGTGATTACAAAACATTGTCAATCTTCTTACTCTTTTCATTGTTTATTTAGCTAGTTAAAGATTTAGAATAGATAAATTTATATCCGTCTAATTCTTTCACTTTATTTGTGGTATCTTTAAAGCCTGATTTTAAATACATCATTTGACCACTAATATTATCATAATCAATCAATAAAATAATCTCATTAATAGAAGGAAAATGTTCTTTTATAAATTCAGGCAATTTTTCCATTGCTAGTTTCCCATAGCCTTGTTGCTGATAACGCTTATCAACTGAATGGGCTTTCAATAATATTGCTTGAGGATTTGACGTATATCGTAGAATAGATTCTCCAGTTTGAAGGATAAAAAAACCAACCATTTTATCTTCGTATAACATTAAAATTGGGTGTTTTTCATATTCATGCAAACTTTCAGTCATCCCGTCCATGGGCGCAACTGTATATGAATTTTCTTCTATGCCATAATTCTCTATTCTATAAATATCGCCTACAGTTGCTTCAACCAATATCAGTTCTTCTGCTCCATCCATAAATTTACCTCCTATAACGCATGATTTCAAATCAGATTAATCTTTTCATCCAACTCTTATCTTTCCCCATCCCATTCAGCGTAAAATTCAGTTAAGTAATTTTCCATATAAGCGTGTCTTTTTTCCGCTAATTGTTTTCCAATAGTTGTATTCATACCCTCTTTTAATTTTAACAATTTTTCATAGAAATGCATAATCGCAGTATCTTCCCCTGAACGATATTCTTCTATTGTAAGATTTTCCCGCGCTACTTTAGCTGGATCATGGATCAGACGATTTTTTGAACCCGAGTAAGCCATTGTTCGTGCAATTCCAATCGCACCAATTGCATCTAAGCGATCTGCATCCTGAACAATTTTGCCTTCTATAGAAGACAATACTACTTTATTGGTTCCACCTTTGTAAGACATATGAAGAATAATTTTCAAAATCTCTTCCTTTTCTTTTCCAGTCAATGAATAGCGTGAAAGCCAATTTCTAACTTTTTTTTCGCCTTCAGCTTCTGTTTTATTTAGTTTGCCATCCGCTACGTCATGCAACAAAGCCGCCATTTCACAAACAAAAAGATCAATCGTTCCTTGCTCCTTTTCTGCGATATTTTTGGCTAAGTTTCTAACACGCTGGATATGCCACCAATCGTGACCACTAGGATCATCTTTTAATAATTGATAAACATATTCTTCTGTCTCTTTTATGATTATTTTCTGCATTTTTGTTAGCATCGAACATTCACCTCTTTTTACCCATTAGACTACTTAAATAAGTCTAACAATCAGACTAAAAAACCACAAGTTTTATGTCTAAATTATGCCTGTTTTTTTTTGGAGAATTTCACTATAAAAGAAGAAAAACAACCTCAAAAAAAAGTTTTTTCTTTTTTTTCGTCCCTCCTCTAAGGTCTGTTATTAAGGCAAAATAAAGGTCTTAAAGCTTATTTTTGAAAATGGTTTGGTTTTTCATTTTTATCTATTCATGTTACACTAATTATTGCGTGTCATTTGGAACTATTTTTTTTTGTGAATAGTTGTCGTTTTTTTCAGGGGAAAAAATTTGAAATAAACCGCCTCACAGGATGGTTTGCTAGTCAATTTATGTTTGGATTCTCTCTTAATCATTTTTGATTTACTAGTTGACACTCATAAATAAAAAGAAAAGAAAAGGAGCTGTTATTTTGTCAAAGATAACTATTGAACATGTAACAAAGGTTTTTGGTAAAAAGACAACACAAGCCTTAGAATTGTTAGAACAAAAAAAATCTAAGCAAGAAATCCTCAAAGAAACAGGGGTCACAGTTGGTGTTAATGATGTTAGTTTTACCGTTGAAGAGGGTGAAATTTTCGTTATCATGGGCTTATCCGGTAGTGGAAAATCAACACTTGTTCGTATGTTTAATCGCCTAATTGACCCAACTAAAGGAAATATTTTTATCGATGGCGAAAATTTATCAACGATGGATAAAAAAGCTTTACGTCAAGTCAGAAGAGAGAAATTAAGTATGGTTTTCCAAAACTTTGGTCTCTTTCCTCATCGAACTATTTTAGAAAACACCGAATACGGATTAGAAATTCAAGGCATGGATAAAGCTGAAAGACAAAAAAAGGCTCAAAAAGCTTTAGATAATGCTGGTTTAGGCGACTACAAAGATCAATACCCTAATCAACTATCTGGCGGAATGCAGCAAAGAGTTGGATTAGCACGTGCTCTAGCTAATGACCCTGAAATTTTATTAATGGATGAAGCTTTCTCTGCATTAGATCCTTTAATTCGTCGTGAAATGCAAGATGAACTAATAGAACTTCAATCCAATGTTAAAAAAACGATCATTTTTATTACACATGATTTAAATGAAGCTTTAAGAATCGGTGACAAAATTGCCTTAATGAAAGATGGCTCAATTGTACAAATCGGCTCACCTGAAGAAATACTCACTCATCCTGCAAATGATTATGTTGAAAAATTTGTTGAAGATGTTGATCGTTCTAAGGTGTTAACAGCCGAGAATATCATGCAACGTCCTGAAACATTAAACATTAAAAATCACGGACCTCGCTTTGCCTTAGAGCAAATGCGTAATGAAGGAATATCTAGTATGTTGGTCGTAGATGGCCAACGCAATCTTTTAGGTTACATCACTGCTGAAGATGCTTCGGATGCTCGCAAGAAAAATATTCAATCAATTGAAAGCATCGTTAAAAGTGATATTCCAACTGTTACTAGAACGACTTCGATGAATGACATTTTTTCAGTTATCCATGACTCAACTACTCCAGTAGCAGTTGTCGATGAAGGGAAATTAGTTGGTATTATTGTAAGAGGTGCTGTAATAGCTGCTCTTGCAGGAGAAAGTGAGGTTCTTGAAAATGTCTAGTTTATTAGATGCAATTCCAAAATTACCTGTAGCAGATGGGGTTGAAAACTTTACAAGTTGGTTAACAGATACATTTGCCTTTTTGTTTGATCCCATTCAAAAATATTCTGAAATAGCTATGGAATTTGTAACAGAAACTTTATTACTGGTTCCACCCCTATTGTTTATTTTGATTGTTGCTGTAATTGCCTTTATTGCTTCAAGAAAGAAATTCGGGCTAGCAGCATTTTCAATCGTAGGTCTTTGGTTTATTTATAACCAAGGTCTTTGGTCAGATTTAATGAACACGTTGACCTTAGTCTTAGTTGCCAGTTTATTGTCAGTTATCATCGGAGTTCCGTTTGGAATCTTGATGGCTAAAAATAAAGTAGCAAATACGATTATTGCTCCTGTTCTTGATTTCATGCAAACAATGCCTGCGTTTGTTTATCTCATTCCAGCCGTTGCTTTCTTTGGGATTGGTATGGTTCCTGGGGTATTCGCTTCTCTAATATTCGCTATTCCACCAACTGTTCGTTTTACTAACCTTGGAATCAGACAAGTTTCGGATGAATTAGTTGAAGCTGCTGAATCTTTTGGGAGCACTGGTGCTCAAAAATTATTTAAAGTCGAATTGCCTTTAGCAAAATCAACTATTATGGCTGGAATCAATCAGACTGTTATGTTAGCTTTATCAATGGTCGTTATCGCTTCAATGATTGGCGCTCCAGGTCTTGGTAGAGAAGTCTTATCATCCTTGCAACGTGCTCAAGTCGGAACAGGATTTGTATCTGGTTTAGGCTTAGTTGTTCTAGCTATCATTATTGACCGTTTGACACAAAAACTAAATAAAAAGTAATACGTTTTAGACTACTAAAGACCGTTTATTTAAAGAATTAATTATAAAGGAGAGATTTACCCGTTATGAAAAAATTTAACTGGAAACATTTAGGTCTTACAGCAGGCTTAGGATTATCATTAGTTGCAGCAGGCTGCTCAACAGAAAAAACATCAACAGAGGATCAAGCTTCTTCTGTTGGACAAGGAAAAGAAATTGAACTAGCATATGTAGAATGGGATACTGAAGTCGCTTCTACTAATGTTATCGGTAAAGTTCTAGAAGACTTAGGTTATGACGTAAAGTTAACACCTTTAGATAACGCTGTAATGTGGCAAGCTGTAGCTAGCGGTGACGCTGATGCTATGGTAGCTGCATGGTTACCCGCAACACACGGTTCTCAGTTTGAAGAATACGGCAATCAAATGGTTAACTTAGGACCTAACTTAGAAGGTGCTTTAGTTGGTTTAGTTGTTCCTGAGTACATGGATGTTAATTCTATGGATGACCTTACTGATGAAGCTAAAATGACGATTACAGGTATTGAACCAGGTGCTGGCGTTGTTGCCGCAACTGAAACAGCCTTAACGGATTACGATAATTTGAGTGAATGGAAACTTGAAACATCTTCATCTGGAGCAATGACAGTTGAATTAGGTCAAGCTATTAAAAACAAAGAAGAAATTGTTATTACTGGTTGGTCTCCACACTGGATGTTTGCCACTTATGACTTGAAGTATCTTGAAGATCCTGAAGGTTCATTTGGAGAAGCAGAAACAATCAATACTATGGCTCGTGAAGGTCTTGAAGAAGATATGCCTGAAGCTAACCAAGTGTTAGACCAATTTAATTGGACTACTGAAGAAATGGAAAGCATTATGCTAGAGATTTCTGAAGGAGAAGATCCTGAAGTTGCAGCAGAAACGTGGATTGAAGAAAATCCTGAACGTGTTGCTGAATGGACTGAAGGCGTAGCAAAATAGTCTATTATTAATAACGTTAAAGAGCATTCACATTTTGTGATTGCTCTTTTTTTGTCCATTGCTAAAGAAAAAAGAACTCTTATCGCCTTTAGAGGCAATAAGAGTTCTTTTTCTACTTAATTTTTGCGGTTACGTGAACTTGTTTCCATAATAATTGGCAAAATTACTGGACGTCTACGTGTTTGTTCATAAAGATGTTTGTTTAAAGCATCTCTAATTTCTTGTTTTAGACGGCTCCATTCAAATTCTTTTCTGTTTAAATTTTCTTCTACTACTTCTCGAATAATTTCATTACTTTGATTGATTAAATCAGTGTTTTCTTTAACGTATACGAAACCTCTAGTCATAACTTCAGGACCTGAGATAATTTTGCTCTTTCTGCGGTTAATAGTAACTACTGCTACAAATATACCGTCTTCAGATAACAACTTACGATCACGTAAAACGATATTTCCAATATCACCGATTCCAATACCATCAACCATTGTATTGCCCACGGTCACTTGACCTGCTACGTGCATGCGGTCA
Source organism: Carnobacterium jeotgali MS3 (assembly GCF_000745125.1). GTDB lineage: Bacteria > Bacillota > Bacilli > Lactobacillales > Carnobacteriaceae > Carnobacterium_B > Carnobacterium_B jeotgali. The sequence continues at coordinate 391,444 of NZ_JQNF01000005.1, read as the reverse complement.
TTTTTGTATTCCATGATGTCACCTTTACCAGGTATAAAAATGTTTTTGTAAGACATTCCTACTTCGTGAGCAAGTTCTGCGTGAGCAGAAAGCTTACGATATTCGCCTTGTACGGGAATAAAATAAGTCGGCTTGATCAAGTTGATCATTAATTTTAAATCGTTAGGAGTAGCATGTCCAGAAGCTTTCAAATTATCTGAAATTTGCTTAACTGTTCCTCCAGCACGATAAATCATATTTTCTGTTTGAGCAACGGTTACTTCCATTGCCGTTGAAGGACTTGTTACGATGTAAACTAAATCGCCCTCTTTTATGTTTACTTGAGTGTGCTTCCCTTTTGCCATACGTGACAATGTTTTAATCGGTTCGCCTGTTGCTCCTGTTTCTAACACAACGATTTCTTGATCAGTGTATTTTTCAATATCTGTTATAGGAACAATTAAATCTTCATTTGGTAACTGCAATTTATTTAACTCTATTGCTATTTGAACGATTTCTTCAAGGTTGCTTCCAGTAATAAAAATTTTCTTATGTGATTTGTGAGCAGCATCTAGTACTTGTTGAATACGTAAGATATTGCTTGCAACACTTGCAACAATGATTCGGCCAGTAGCATTTTGGAATGTATCCAATACTTCTTCTGCTACTTTTAAATCACTTATGTTTTCTACTGGACTTTCAGCTTCACTTGAGTCGCTTAATAACGCTAAAACTTTGCTTTTTCCAATATCAGCGATACGAGATAAATTACTTTGGTACATTGGTTTTGCACTTTGATCAAACTTGAAATCACCGGTGTAAACAATGCTTCCTTCAGTTGTTTTAAGCGCTATTCCAACAGAATCAGGAATGGTATGAGTTGTTCTAAAGAAACTAGCAATCACATCTCCAAATTCAATTTCAGTGTTTTCATCAATGATATGGTAATCATCAAATGTACTTGTTTGACTATCTTTTTCAACAAATAATTTTGCTAAAGCTATTGTTAATTCAGTTCCAAATACCGGAACATCAAATTTTTGAAGAAAATAAGGCAATGCTCCAATCGCATCTTCGTGTCCGTGTGTTAGAAATACTCCAGTAACACGGTTTCTATTTTCTTCTAAATAACTAAAGTCAGGAATGACTACATCAATTCCTAGTAATTCTGTTTCAGGATACATTAATCCACAGTCTAAAACAAATATGTCTTCATCCACCTCAACCGCGTACATGTTTTTTCCATTTTCGCGTACACCGCCTAGTGGGATAATTTTGATTGTGCTCATTTCTTCACCTCTCTTGCTTTCAATTTTTTTAGTTTTATTTTGTCCAATTTAATTCTTTCAATATATGTGCTTCTTCTTCTTTTGTGCATGCCACTAATGGCAATCTTGTTCCGCCTACATGAATACCTAAATGATTCAATGCAAATTTCACAGGCGCCGGAGATGGCACAGTGAACAAACTAGTCATTTTTGGTACTAATTGACGATGCATCGATGCTGCTTCAGCTAGAGAACCTTCTTCTAAAAGATCATACATTTTAGCAATATCATTCCCTAATACATGACTGGCTACAGAAATAACACCAGTTGCACCGATACATTTGGCAGGGAAAGCATTTCCGTCTTCACCAGTATAGACTAAAAAGTCATCAGACGTTTTTTCAATTTCTTCACTCAAAGCATCTAGACCCAAACATTCTTTTACACCAATTATATTTTTTATAGCAGAAAGTTTAATTGTCGTCTTAGGATCAATAGAAACACTCGTACGTCCAGGTACATTATAAATGATAATTGGCAAGGTTGTACTAGCTGCTACAGCTTCAAAATGAGCATATAAACCCGCTTGATTAGGTTTATTATAGTAAGGAACGACTACTAATGCTGCATCAATACCCGAGATAGCTTCAACTTCTTTGGTAAAAGCAATCGTTTCAGCCGTGTTGAATGATCCCGTACCAGCAATGATTGGAACACGTCCTGCCGTTAACTCGACCGTTTTACGATATAAAGCAATTTTTTCTTCATGAGCTAATGTAGGAGATTCGCCGGTTGTTCCGCCCACTACTAATCCTTCAGTTCCATTTTCAAGTAAAAAATTGATTAGTTTTTCTAATTGTTCATAATCAACTAATCCTTGTTCATTAAATGGAGTTGTCATAGCTGTTATAATGCGAGCTTTTCTTAAATCCATCAAAATCACCCTTTATTTTAAATTTAGTTACTTACTTTGATTAACCCTAGCTTGTGTAGACTTTCAGCAATTTGAACTGAGTTCCAAGCTGCCCCTTTTAATAAGTTATCAGAAACAATCCACATGTGAAAACCTTTATCTTCATCTCTGTCTTTACGGATTCTTCCAACAAACGTTTCTTTCTTACCTGCTGCTGCCAATGCTGTTGGGTAAATTTGATTAGATGGATCATCTTGAAGGACTACACCAGGTGCATTTCTCAAAATATCTTGGAGAGCAGACACACTAGCTCCATCTTCTTTTACTTCAATATAAACAGATTCTGAGTGTCCTGAAACAACTGGAATACGAACACAAGTAGCAGAAACTTTTATTTTATCATCGCTCATAATTTTTTTAGTTTCATTAATCATTTTTAATTCTTCAAATGTATAACCATCTTCCGTAAATAAATCAATTTGCGGTAAAGCATTAAAAGCGATTGGGAAATGTTTTTTATCTCCCCCAGATGGCAAAATAGTTGCTTCATAAGGTTCTTCATTTAGCATCTTCTGTGCTTGTTCTTTCATTTCTTTCACCGCAGAAATACCTGCTCCACTTACTGCTTGGTAAGTAGAAACAATAATACGATCTAAGCCATATTGCTTACGAATAGGTTCAAGTGCGACCATCATTTGGATAGTTGAACAGTTCGGATTAGCAATGATTCCTTTATGAGAACGAACGGCTTCTTCATTTACTTCTGGAACGACTAATGGTACTTCTGAATCCATTCGATAAGCACTCGTGTTGTCAATAACAACTGCCCCACGTTTTACAGCTTCCGGTGCAAATTGTTTTGAGATTGATCCGCCAGCACTAAACAAGGCAATATCAACATTTTCAAAAGATTCAGCTGTTGTTTCTTGAATTTCTGCTTCTTTACCTTTAAAAAGTATCTTTTTTCCAGCAGAACGTTTAGATGCTAAAAGTTTCACACTTTTTATCGGAAATGTAGCTTGTTCCAACATTTGAATCATTTTTGTTCCTACAGCTCCAGTTGCTCCCACAACTGCAATAGTATATCCAGTCATAATTTTATCTCTCCTAATTACGAAATTAAATTTTCATATTATCTATTAACTACGTGTGCTCCCAATATACATTTTAGCACAATTCCAAAGAAATTTATATAAATGTAGGTTATTCGCCTTTTTTTGTTTCATTTATCTAACGAATTTAAAAAAATTGTGCTACACTTTTTGTATATCACTCTATTCAATTAAGATGAGAGGAGAACCTATGAAGCGCAAATACAAAGTTTTAATCATTTGTTTAGTACTGTTGGTGTTACTCTTTTTAGGTGGTCTGTTTCTGTTACACACTAGGACTTATCAACCTTTAAACGAAACGCTAAAAGAAACTGAATCTACCAGTCAATACACCGTTAAAGAAACAAACGATGCACTTATTTTTCTCCCCTTGAATAATAAATGTCAACAGGATACATCTGTCATATTTTATCAAGGAGGATTAGTAGAAGAAAAAAGTTATAGCACAATTGCAGCTAAGCTAGCTACACAAGGTTACCCCGTTTACCTTGTTAAACATGCTTTAAACCTTGCCGTTACTGATAAAAACAAAGCGGAAGCTGTTATCGCTGATGAAAAAATTGGCGATTACGTTATTGGTGGCCATTCCTTAGGCGGTGTTATGGCTAGTCGTTTTGCACATGCAGCAACTACCAAACAATTAAAAGGCGTTTTCTTGTTAGCTAGTTATCCAGACGAAAATGGTCGTCTAGATAATTTACCATTGTCCGTTATTTCTATAATCGGCTCTAATGATGGTGTAGTTGATAAAGAAGCCTATCAAGATGGGAAAAAATACTTACCAGAATCCACTCTATTTTACACTATTGAAGGAGGCAATCATGCTGGATTTGGCGATTACGGAGACCAAGAAGGCGATAATCCTGGTAGTATTTCAGCTGAACAACAACAAGAAGAGACCGTTAACCAATTAGTAGAATGGTTAACATCGCTTGAAGAAAATTAAGTCCAAAAAAAAAGAACCCAATTAAAAAAATTGGGTTCTTTTTTTACTCATTTTTACTTTTCTTCAGTTTTCAATAATACTTTACGAGAAAGGTTAATTCTTCCTTGTTTATCGATTTCGATAACTTTAACGTCCATTACTTCTCCTAAAGCCAAAACATCTTCAACTTTAGCAACACGTTCGTTAGCTATTTCAGAAATATGAAGTAAACCATCTTTGCCTTTAGCAATTTCAACAAAAGCTCCAAATTTTTCAATTCGTTTTACTTTTCCAGAATAAACTTTACCGACTTCGATGTCTTTTGTTAACTCTTCGATAATTTCTTTAGCGCGTTTAATCATAGCAGCATCTTCAGAGGCAATACTAATTTTTCCTTCTTGATCGATATCAATTTTAACACCGGTTTCATCAATAATCGCATTAATTTGGTCGCCACCACGGCCAATAACAACTTTGATTTTTTCCGGTTTAATTTGCATCATTTCAATTTTAGGAGCAAATGCACTTAACTCTTCATGCGGTTCAGCAATTGTAGAAGTCAATTCATTTAAAATTTCCATTCTTGCTTTCTTAGCTTGAATTAATGCTTCTTCTAAAATTTGTTCAGTGATACCTTCTATTTTAATATCCATTTGAAGAGCCGTAATTCCTTTGCTTGTACCGGCTACTTTAAAGTCCATATCGCCTAAGTGATCTTCCAACCCTTGGATATCTGTTAAGACAGTATAATTTTCGCCTTCTTTAACTAGACCCATAGCGATTCCAGCAACTGGAGCTTTGATTGGTACACCAGCATCCATTAAAGCTAATGTGCCCGCACAAATACTTGCTTGTGATGAAGAACCGTTTGATTCAAGAACTTCAGCAACTAAACGAATCATGTAAGGGAAATCTTCTTCACTTGGAATAACTTGTGACAACGCACGTTCTCCTAATGCTCCATGTCCAATTTCACGACGACCTGGTCCACGTGATGGTCCAGTACTTCCTACAGAGTATTGAGGGAAGTTATAGTGATGAATGAAACGTTTGCTGTTTTCAACACCAAGGCCATCAATAATTTGATGTTCGCCTAATGGAGCTAACGTAGCAACTGATAAAGCTTGTGTTTGCCCACGTGTGAACAAACCAGAACCATGTGCTCTTGGTAAAAGTCCAATTTCAGAAGCTAAAGAGCGAATTTCATCGATTTTACGGCCATCTGGTCTAATTTTGTCGACTGTAATTAAACGACGCACTTCATTTTTTTCCATATCTTCAACAATTTGTTTTACTTCTTTGTTGATTCGTTTAGCTTCAGCATGTTCTTGATAGTGCTCTTCATAAAAAGCCATTGCTTCTTCTTTAACAGCTTCAATATTTTCTTCACGAGCTAATTTTTCTTCTGTTTGAATAGCTGCAATCATTTTAGATTGGTAAGCATCATTTACTTCTTTTTCTAAATCTGCATCAATTTGCAACAATTGAATATTCATTTTTTCTTTTCCGACAGCAGACACAATTTCTTCTTGGAAAGCGACTAGTTCTTGAATCGCTCTGTGTCCAAACATCAAAGCACCTAGCATATCTTCTTCTGAAACTTCCGCAGCTCCACTTTCAACCATGTTAATGGCATCTTTTGTTCCTGCAACAGTTAAATGGATATCTGATAATGCTTCTTGCTCTACTGTTGGGTTAATGATATATTCTCCATCAACGCGGCCAACATCAACACTAGCAATAGGTCCATTAAATGGAATATCAGAAATAGCTAGTGATAAAGAAGAACCGAACATTGCTGAAAATGCTGGAGAACAGTTTTGATCAACTGACATAACAGTGTTTGTGATTTGAACTTCATTACGAAATCCTTCTGCAAACATTGGACGAATTGGACGGTCAATTAAGCGAGCTGTTAAGGTCGCATATTCACTTGGGCGTGCTTCTCTTTTAATAAAGCCCCCTGGAATTTTACCGACTGAATACATTTTTTCATCATAATTTACAGTTAAAGGAAAGAAATCAACATCTTTCGCTTTTTTGCTAGCTACTGCTGCAGATAACACGACAGTATCATTATAGCGAATCAAAGTTGCTCCATTAGCTTGTTTCGCTAATTGTCCAACTTCGATTGTTAGTGTACGCCCTGCCCATTCTTTAGTAAAAATTTGTTTCTCTGTCATTGTGTGCATTTCTCCTTTTTATTGAAGCTCTTATTCGTCATTTCCAAACAGACTACTAAACAAATGTCAGTATTTAACGTTAGGTTAAATCTTCACATTTGTATAGTAGGATGGACAACAAAATAAACAGCTTTTTTATTTACATACAAAATGAAGCGAGATTCGTTAGAATCTCGCTTCTAAATAGACTACGAAAAATTAACGACGTAGACCTAATCTTTGAATCAATTCACGGTAACGAGTAATATCTTTGTTGCGTAGGTACGCAAGCAAGTTACGACGGTGACCAATTTTTTTCATAAGTCCACGATAAGAATGGTGGTCTTTTTTGTGAACACGTGCGTGTTCATTTAAGTGATTAATCTCAGCTGTTAATACAGCAACTTGTACTTCGGGAGAACCTGTATCTCCTTCGTGGATTGCGTATTCAGTGATGATTTCATTTTTACGTTCTTTAGAAATTGACATTTCTAAGCACCTCTTTCCTGATTTTTTCCTCCTACTGAGTAGACGTTGGTGAGTCGTTTTACCAAGTAAAAGGTATGTGTTTAGTACACTCTTGAATTTTACTAGACTCAATAAGAAAATGCAAGTTTTTTTAATCAGAATTTTTGATTTGGAAATTTTTTCTTCTATTATTTAAGTGTTTTTTATTTTAATTTATATTGAGCTGTTATTTCTAACACCATATCTCTTAAATTAGCAGCCTTTTCAAAGTTTAATTCTTTTGCAGCTACTTTCATTTCTAGTTCTAAACCATCAATTAATTCTAAACGTTGTGCCCTAGTCATTTTAGCAATATTTTCTAGACCAGAGGCTCCCTCATCGTCACCTTTTACTACAGAAGTAATCGAAATTAAATCACGAATGTCTTTAATGATTGTCTTAGGAGTAATGCCATGTTTTTCGTTGTATTCTTCTTGCGTTTCACGACGTCTTCCGGTTTCCGATATAGCCGCTCGCATAGAATCTGTTATTCGATCTGCATACATAATTACTCTCCCATTTTCATTACGTGCAGCTCGCCCGATAGTCTGAACAAGGGAACGTTCACTTCTTAGGAAACCTTCTTTATCTGCATCTAAAATAATGACCAGCGATACTTCTGGCACATCGATTCCTTCACGCAATAAGTTGATTCCGATTAACACATCATATACACCTAAACGTAGGTCTCGAATAATCTCCGTTCGTTCAAGTGTTTTTATTTCACTATGCAGATAAGCAACTTTAATTCCCACTTCTTTCAAATAATCGGTTAGATCTTCTGACATTTTCTTAGTCAATGTCGTGATGAAGACACGCTCATTCTTTTCAGATCGTTCATTTATTTCACCAATCAAATCATCAATTTGTCCTTTAATTGGACGCACTTCTATAATTGGATCTAACAATCCTGTAGGACGAATAATCTGTTCAATCACTTCTGGAGCTCTTTCTAATTCGTACGGTCCTGGTGTAGCTGAAATATACATAATTTGATTGACGTGATTCTCAAATTCTTCCAAGCGAAGCGGTCGGTTATCCAAAGCACTAGGTAATCTAAAACCATAGTCGATTAATTGTTGTTTTCTAGCTCTATCGCCATTGTACATTCCTCTAATTTGAGACATGGTGATATGAGACTCATCGATTACAATTAAAAAATCATCTGGAAAGAAGTCAATCAATGTATAGGGTGCTTCACCAGGTTTCCGTCCATCCATGTGCCTAGAATAGTTTTCGATTCCAGAACAATAGCCCATTTCTAACAGCATTTCCAAATCATAGTTCGTTCGTTGTTCTAATCGTTGGGCTTCAATCAATTTATCTTCCGCACGCAATTCTTTTAATCGTTCTTCTAGCTCTTCTTGGATATTTTTAATAGCTGACCTAGTTTGTTCATCATTGGCAACAAAGTGAGTAGCCGGAAAGATAGGAACGTGTTGAACATCCGCTTTGACCTCACCTGTTAGCACATCTACTTCTCTGATACGATCAATCTCATCACCAAAGAACTCTACACGTATCGCCTCACTGTCACGAGAAGCTAAAAAGATTTCTACAACGTCTCCTCTAACACGAAAACGGCCACGTTGAAAATCAATATCATTGCGCTCAAATTGCATGTCTACTAAGCGTCGCAACATTTCATCTCGGTTCATTTCAGCCCCGACACGTAAAGAAAGCACATGATCCCGGTAATCTTCAGGATTGACTAATCCATAGATGCAAGAAACAGATGCCACTACAATAACATCTCTTCTTTCTAATAAAGCACTCGTTGCTGAATGACGCAATTTGTCTATTTCATCATTCACACTTGATTCTTTTTCAATAAACGTATCGCTTGAAGGAACATAAGCTTCTGGCTGATAATAGTCATAATAACTCACGAAATACTCTACCGCATTATCTGGGAAAAACTCTTTAAATTCTCCGTACAATTGCCCTGCTAATGTTTTATTATGAGCAATAACTAACGTCGGTTTATTTACTTCTTTAATAACATTTGAGACCGTAAAAGTTTTACCTGTTCCAGTGGCACCTAGTAAAGTTTGTTCCTTCGTTCCTGATTCGATACCGGCAATTAGTTTTTTGATTGCAGCCGGCTGATCACCACTTGGCTGGTATTTAGAAACCAGTTCAAATTGGTCTTTTGGCATTTTTACGTACCTCCTCGTGCTTCTATTAATTCTAAATGAATCTTATTCCATGTAAGACATACTATTTCAATTCTACTTTATTATTCTAGCACTGAACATGTGTTCTTACAACTAATTAGATAAGGTTGCCTAGATTATCGCTAATTTTATTTAAATTACTATAGAAAAAAAATGGAGATAGAGCTCTTTTATAGACTAAAAAAGCCGCAACACCTGACTAATCAGGCATTTGCGACTTTTCTAATGACTCTATATAACTATGACCTCTTATTTAGCTAATTTAGCAGTTAAACGAGATTTGTCACGGTTAGCTTTATTTTTATGAATCAATCCTTTAGATGCAGCCATGTCAATTGATTTGATTGCTTCTTTAAGTAATTGTTCAGAGTTTTCGTTACCTGCTTCAATAGCTTGAACGTATTTTTTAATAGCAGTACGCATTGAACTTTTTTGAACGTTGTTTTGTATAGCTGATTTCTCAGAAGTACGAACACGTTTGATTGCAGCTTCGATGTTTGGCATTTGATTCACCCCACTTTCAATTATTTACAACTTAAAATAGTCTATTCCAGTTGTTTCAACAAACTCAATTATACATAAAGACACGCTTCAATGCAATAAAAATGTGTAAAGTTTTTTTACTTGATAGCTATATTATTCTAAACTCCGCTATCTAGGTTTATTTACCAACTTTTTTTGAGCATACTGCAAAACAAATAGTTCAAACTGCATTTCTTTATCGCCTTTACCAGTTTTCAATCGATACTCAGCATCAATTAACCCATTATAGGCTTCTACTAATGCGTATTCCTTGATTTTCCTCATTTGCTGAATAGCTAATTTTACCCGGTAAGGATGTGTTTTCAATAGTTTAGCAATATCCCCTTGTTGGTAGCCTTTTTTCTCTAAAATTTTAACTTGAATCAGCAATCGGAATTGAGCAGTCATGATTGCATTTATTTTGATTGGATCTTCTTTTTGCAGCAACAGATCTTGATACAAGTTTAATGCTTGTCCTACATCTTTCTTCAAGACGTATTCATTTAAGGCGAATATGTTTTGTTCTAACGATTTAGCCACTAATTCTTGAACAGCTTCTATTGTGATAAATTTAGTTTCTTGTGCGTAAAGAAATAGCTTAGGCAACTCTCCCATGGCTACTGATAACTTTGCATCTGTTAATTGAATAAACAATTCAAATGCTTCTGGTGAATACCGATACCCTTCATTTGAAATCGTATCTTTAATATATTTTCGCATTTCTTTTTCTGATAAAGCATTAACTTCAAGTACTGTGGCTGTTTTTTTGAGTAACTTGGTTATCTTCTTACGTTCATCTAATTTTTCGTATGGTGCAAAGAGTACAAGCGTAGTTGACTCTGAAGGACGGGTTAAATAGTTTTCGAACCATTTCAAATCATGCTCTATCTTTGATTTTGTTTTTTCACCTGTTAAGAAAACCGGTCTGTCGACGAAAACAACGCGGCGTTCACCAAAAAATGGAATAGATTCTGCATCTTCTAAGGCAGTTCCAATAGACACTTCTTCCATGTCGTAAGCGCCATAGTTCAGTTCCAGTTCTTCTTCTTTTAATAAATTATCTAGCAGCGTTTTTCTTGCTACACTAGCTAAGTAGGACTCTGTTCCTAATACAATATAAACTGTAGCAATTGTGCCATTTTTTATTTTTGTTAATTCTGATACAAGATTCACTCTGTTCCACCACTTTCTTATCTTGCCTCTATGGTACAAAGCATTAAATTATTTAGCAAGACTATTCATGAACTATTTTAGAATTGTCTGAAAGTCTCTTTCTTTCACTCGCGTCAAATCATCGGAATACGTATACCTAAAACTACCTTGCAAATCAGTGCGGTAAACAGTTGTATTCAACTCAACAAATCTTTCCATAACAGCTTCATTCGGGTGATTGTAGCGGTTGTTTAATCCACAAGATATTAATGCAATTTTAGGATTTAATTGTTGAACGAATTTCTCACTAGTCGACGTTTGGCTTCCATGATGGGCAACTTTTAAGATATCCACTCTTAAGTTAGGATAGAGAGCCGCTAGTTCTGCTTCTCCGGCTTCCTCAATATCTCCAGGAAACAACCAATAGTAGTCTCCTATTTTCCCGTACAGGACTAATGAATCATTGTTTTCGCCCTCACCAGCTTTCAAGGGCCATAATACTGCTAATGAAGGGCCAAAAAGTTGCTTTTGCGTATTTTCAGCCGTAAGTGCACTTAATTTTGTTCCGTTCTTTTCTAATGTTTGTGCTGCTTCATAAAATGGTTGTTTTTTTGTTGTACCTACAGGGAAAATCAGCTTTTTAATGTTAATGCTCTCGGCTAGTTCTTTTAATTCACCCATGTGGTCTTCATCACCATGCGTAATAAATACTTGGTCTATTTGCGTCACTCCTAAAGACTTAATGACGGGTATTAACACTCGGCTTGCCACAGTGGATTGTTTTTTTCTTATTTGCCATTCTTCTTTTTCAAATGCCATTGCTCCGCCCGTATCAATCAGGTATACGCCGGCTCCAAAAGGCTTTTTAATTAAAATAGCATCTCCTTGACCGACATCTAATACCAAAACTTCTCCAAAAGGGTTGTATTTTTGGTAATAAATAAAAATAGTGAAAACAACTACTAGTAAAACCACGGAACGTTTTATTTTTTTTCGCCCCTCTAAAGCCACAATAAAAAGAATCAATCCGATGATCATTAGGATGAATAAACCAAAGGGAACTTTGCCTGTAACAATCGTACTGTATGGAAAGAGTTTAATTTTTAAAACCAGCCATTCAGTCATCTCCAATAAACTTTCCATTAAATTTGACAGGAAATGAAAAAAAAGCGTTCCTGAAAGCAGATAAGAACTCGCAAAGAGGAAGATTGATAATGGCATGACCACCCAAGTAAATAATGGAACAAAAATTAAATTAGCAAACATTCCTATCCATGAGAACTCAAAAAAGTGAAAGCTGAGAATTGGAATAGAAATAAGGGTTAGTATAAATGAAATAACCACATTATTTATACTAGCCAGTTTTGACCGATTGAACAAAGAGTCCGAAAATAACATTAACGTTAAGCTGAGTAAATAGCTTAACTGAAAGCCGATAGAAAAAATTTGATAAGGGTTTAGCCAAAGTCCAAAAATTAACGTCCACGACCATGCATCTAGACCAGAAATAGGTTTTCGAATACGTGCACCTGTTTGACTGAGTAAACTCATTACAATAGCTCTGAAAATACTTGTTCCCCAACCGGTTAAACTGCCATATAATGGTAGAAAAATCAATAAGAGTAAATAGGTTCGTTCTCGTGTCACACCTAATCGCCAAAGAATATAGGTTAGACCTGTTATAAAAAATTGAATGTGTAAGCCAGAAATACTCAATAAATGAATAATACCAATTTCTTTATACCCGCTCATCACTTGATCATCAATCGAGCTAGTATCCGCAAACAACAGCGTTTTTATGTAACTTGCAATAGTAGCTGTTGTTTCACTTTCAATATGAGCTAAGATATTTTGTCTTAAATTTTTTAAATTTAGTTTATCAAAAAAAGTTTGTTGCTGTAGTTCAGAATGGATATCAATAGTAGTCGCTTCTACTATCCAATGGATTTTATTGCGGTACAAATAACGATGGTAATCAAATTGATTTAAATTTCTATTTTTTTCAGGTTTAGCTAAAGAACCCGTCACTATAAAATCTTCTACCTTTTGTTGTTTCTTCCAATTATTCTTTTCTTCTTCAGTAGATAATCGATAAAAAACAACCACTTTTTCAGCAAGTTTTACCTTTGTTCCGGCTTCTTTAACCGTGCCATAAAATTGAATTTGATCTCCATCAATCTTCAGCTTGTTTGGATCGAGTTCAATTAAAAATAATTGGTCTTCTGCAAGTAAGGCGGTTCGGTTATGATTCTTTTCAAATCCTGCAAAAAAAAAGGTTGCACTCATTAGCAAACAAGTATAAATAATCAATTCTTTTCTGCGTGTAGCTGCCAACCGAATTAGCCAAATAAAAAGTAAAAGATAGCTTAACCAGTGCGTTGTTAATACAATAATCGCGCACAATAAACAGGAGATGGCTGAAAAAAGGGCATATCCCTTCAACTATTGGATTGGTATGTGCCATCACTACGATTTAAACTACTTTGTGTCTTTGTAGTGAAATCGAGTTGTTGGAAAAAATCTTTTGGAAGTGCAACTTTTTGACATTGAACATGGGCTTGTTCAATCAACTTTAATGCATAAGGATCATTATGGTAATCTTCTAAATAATATATTTTAGTTATACCCGCTTGAATAATCATTTTTGTACACTGTAAGCACGGAAAATGAGTAACGTATATTTCAGCACCTTGAGTTTGTGCGCCAAATTTTGCACATTGAAGAATGGCGTTCATTTCTGCATGTATTGTTCTCAAACAATGACCGTCAACGACATAACAACCTTCATCTATGCAGTGTACATCTCCACTAACCGAACCGTTATAACCTCCCGCAATAATTCTTTTCTCTCTTACAATTGTTGCTCCAACAGTTAATCGCGTACAGGTACTTCGTAAAGACAGCAATAAGCTTTGAGACATAAAATACTGATCCCATGGTATGCGTTCCGTCATACTCATCCTCCTACTAATTTATCCGTTTAAGCTATTCAATTATCTTAAACATTTTCTCAAGTATACAAAAGGCCATTAAGACTTTCAACACTTCATTTTTATTTCTGCTCTTTTTAGTCACTGCCCACTGTCACACTCGCTTTTAATGCTTCAAAAGTTTTTTCTCCAATACCGGACACATTTTTCAAATCTTCAATTGTTTGAAAAGAACCATTTTCTTGTCTATAAAGTACGATTTGTTCTGCTTTTTTTTCACCTATTCCAGATAATTGCTGCAATTCGATAGCGTCTGCAAGATTGATATTCACTTTTGTAGCATTTGTATTTCCCTCACTTTCTTTAGGTAGCGTAATCACAGTTTCTTCAATAACAGCTGCTGAAGGTTCTTTGACTGCTTCATTTGTTTCTTCTGATTCTTCTGTTCCGACTTCTGAAATGAATATGACCATTTGATCTGTTAATTTCAATGATAAGTTAACTGGATTCTGATTGGCTTTCTCACTAAATCCACCAGCTAGTTTAATCGCATCAATCAATCGCATATCACTTGTCACTTCATACACCCCAGGAAAGTATACGGCTCCTTTGACATCAACATACATTTTATCTATGAGACTTTCAGAACTTTGTTCCATTTGAATCGAATTTTTTGAACTTTTATTTTCACTTGCCAAATAACTCATCATAGTTGAAGGTTCTTCGACTGCTTTTGCATCTTTAAAAAATAGAAAACTAACCCCTACTATACTGAGAATCAAACAAACAAGCAGACCTATTTCAATCAGTAATCTTTTTTTGACAAACCATTCTTTGCTAGTTTTCAACATCCCCTTACACTCCTTTTCGAGTCCTTCTATAAATACTATGCGTAAAAAAGCTTATTTTCTTTTAAACAGTCGCTTTAATTTATTTTTTTACAAAATTGTAGTATGGTTGAGTAGATTAAAGAACACTATTAAATAAGGGGTGACGAGATGACTATCGGAAAACAAATTGTACTCTATGCAGCTTATGTACTCATGATTGCTGTAAACGCTTTAGCGAACATTCTCCCAATAAACGGTTACCAAACGGGTGAAATCTCAGATATGCATGATGTGTTTTTTACTCCAGCGGGATTCATTTTTAGCATTTGGGGAGTCATTTACTTAGCGCTGTTGTTATGGCTGTTAAGTGTTAGTTTTAAAAAGCAAACTTTAAGTCCTTCACAATACTGGGGATTTTTATTAACTTGTTTACTTAATACGAGTTGGATTTTAGTTTGGCATTTTCTTTTAGACGGTATTGCTTTTATTATTATCTTCTTACTGCTTTTAGCGCTTATCTTTTTATATCAAGCTCAAAAAAAAGCTTCTTCTTCCATGCTCTATCTCATTCCTATTTCACTTTACTTAGGATGGATTATCGTTGCTACAATCACAAATTTCAGTTATTGGTTAGTTGCTAGCGTTGGAATTGAAACAAGCATTCAAACAGTATTAACCTATGCACTCTTAGGTTTGACCACTCTGGTGGGATTAGGAATTATTTTTTATTTAAAAGATTGGGCTATTGTATTAGTATTTGTTTGGGCAATGTATGGGATATTTACAAAAAACTTGCCTGATCACCGTTTAATCGCATTGGTCACAATTGTTTTAGCTGTTATCCTTTTGATAGGAATCATTGCTTCATTCGTCATTAATCGTGGAACAACTAAAAAAAATCCATATCATTTTTAAAAATTCACAAAAAAAGGCTAGGACATTTTTTCGTCCTAGCCTTTTTTCTTATTCGTTCATTTCATTTTATGGGATTATAAGCCTTCTAAATAATCAATTGCATCTTGAAATGTTTTAACAGGAACTATTTTCATTTTTGTATCAATTTTTTTTGCCGCTTTGAGGGCTTCTTGATAGTTAGAAGTCATATCAGGGTAATTGGCTTGAATCACTGGATCAATGGTATCATCTGGTGCAAAAAAGATTGATGCGCCTTCTTTGCTAGCTGCTACAACTTTTTTATCAATTCCACCAATGCGACCTATTGTTCCATCTGGTGCTATCGTTCCTGTACCCGCAATTTCATGACCATCGCGCAAATCTTCACCAGTTAATTGTGTATATATCTGTAAAGCAAACATAAAACCAGCTGACGGGCCTCCAATTTCTCCAGCATCTATAGCTACCGGGATATCTGTTTCAATTGAAGTGTTGTCTACTAAAGAAATACCTAAACCCGCTTTTTTAGTTTCGGGCATTTCCATCAATTTACCTGATGTTGTGTGTTTTTTACCATCGCGCTCATAGGCTACTTCAATTTTTTGATCAATGCTTTGTTGTTGAACATAATCAATAAATTCAGCAGAACTAGCAAACGTTTGCCCATCAAGCGAAAGAATGGTATCCCCAACTTCTAACTTATCGTCAAAATCAGAACCTTCTAAAATTGACATAATATAAACTCCATTGTAACTCAGCTGATAGGATTCTTCAGCTGCATCATAAGCTAATTCAATAGCTGAATTAATGGAACTAGTCATATAATAATGTTGCAAATTTGTATATTCTGCATCAGAAGTGCCTGTTCCATAAAGCTCTTCTTTGGTTAGCCCTTCATGAAAAGGCAAGTATCTCATAAAATACGTCAATGGAGTAGCTCTGCGAATAGCAACTGTCGTCAACATAAAATGACCAGCTTCTTGATCTGTTTTATTATTGACTTTTACTAATTCGTTTAGCTGAACCGCCGAGCCAGGTCCTTCTATATAATAAGGAATTGGCACAAGTATTCCTAAAAGAATCACGACAATTAGTAAAATAAACAGGTCTTTCCGTTTCTTTTTTCCCTTAGCGTTCATTCCATTCACCCTCTGTATGCATAAATTTATCCATCATTTGCGTTTATTTTTGGTATTTTATTTTTATGGCTTCATTAACACCCGCTGGAACAAGACTAGAAACATCTCCTCCGAACATCGCTACTTCTTTAATTAAGCTTGAACTTAAGAAACGGTATTTCTCATTTGACATTAAAAACATCGTTTCAATATCCTTATGTTGAATTTTATTCATTGTTGCAATCGTCGATTCATACTCAAAGTCCGCATTGTTCCGCAATCCTCTTAATAAAGTTACCGCACCGATTTTCTTTGCTAGATTAACTGTTAGCCCACCACTATGCTCGGTTACACTGACATTTTCAATGTGTTCGACTGCTTTTTTTATAAACGTGATTTTTTCTTCTAAAGAAAACAATGCATTTTTAGTTGAATTAGTTGCAACGGCTATTACAACTTGATCAAATAACTTTGACGCTCTTTCGACAGTGTCTAAATGACCATTGGTAAAAGGGTCAAAACTCCCGGGAAACAAAGCTATTTTATCCATTTGTTTCCTCCTCTTCACTGTTATATTCATACATAACAATCTGACTTGCTCCATAAAATTCTTGTCTAAAAACAGTTGCTGCTCCAATAACCTCTTTCAATTGTGTACGTTTATCTAACTCACAAATGATAATCGCTTTATCATTTAATAATTCAGAATCAATTATTTTTTCAATTTGCTTTTCAATTTCTTGCTTAGCGTATGGAGGATCTAAAAATAAAAGATCGAATTTTTTATTTCCTTTTAATAATGTAATTGCACGATTGGCATCGTTACGATAAACATCAAATTTGTCCGCTTCTTTTGTTACACTAATATTTTCTTTGATTGTTTTAATAGCTAGCGGATCTTGATCAATTAACACTGCTTTTTCCATCCCACGAGAAACAGCTTCGATAGCCAATCCGCCACTTCCAGCAAATAAATCCAAACAAACTCCGCCGTCAAAATAAGGACCAATGATATTAAAGATAGATTCTTTCACTTTATCCGTCGTTGGTCTCGTATTGTTTCCAGGAACAGCCTTTAATTTTCTGCCTCCGTATTCACCTGTAATAATTCGCATCTTTAAACTTCCTTTCGTTTTTCAATTTACCGATTTAAACAGAAACATCTTCCATAAAACTAAATGCTAAACAAACCGATGTATCTATCGATTTGTTTAGCATTTATGATTAAAAAACGGTTTCTTTAGAATCGCTATCTTCACTCTGCTCTTTACTAGCACTTTTGTTTTCTTTTCCAAAAAAATCTTTAAAATCCAAATTAATAAAGGGTCTGTATGACAATTCTACTTTTCGAACAAAATGAAGTTCTGCTAGCTTTTTTTGTGTCATTTCTACATCCGCTTGATTAATATACATCACAACATATTTCATTCTCCGAGAAGCATAATGAATCAACCCAAAACGTTTAAGTGTTTTAAAGTGTCTTAGACTGTATACCCAAACAATGATTCCTTGTCTTTCATTTGTGGCTAACTCCATATCTTCCCTCCTCTTTTATTAAACTTTTATTCTTTAGACTAAACCTATTTTTTTAATGAAGAATGAGTAAGATATCCTCATCACGATACGCTATGCCAATCTCTACCATTTTTTCATCCATTAGAAAATTCCGTTCAGTTTCAAGTGTGAACCAATTTGTTACCAACCAAGTCATATCCGTTTTCTGATTTGAATACAAAACCCGAACTTCATTTAGTTTCAAATCGGTTTCTTGTAAAGTGAGTTCTATTTGGTCACTAGTGAGCGATTGAATCTCTTGATCTACTTTATCTTGATTAGGTGCACGTTCATCTTCAAGGATAAATGTTTCAATAGAAGCAGAATCACTCGTTTCAGGTTCACTAGAACTTGTCGATTCAGCAGAGTTGCTTTCTTCTGTTTGACGAGACAGCTGCGCTTCATGATCAACAAAGATGTTTTGAGCAACTTCAGATAAAGCATCACTTTGACTCAAAGCAGGCAGCTCATACCTTTGACGCAAGATATATACTATCTCATATACTTGATTTTTATTGGCTTCACTAATTGCTTGTTGCTTTGCTTCATCCATTTTAATAGCAGCGTTTTTACTGGCTACAGAACCATTATCATATACGCCTAACTGAAGTAAAGATGCAGCATCCAAATAGCGAACTGCAGTAATATTGTTTGTCGAACGATCCATCATTAATACCGCAAATGTTTGATTATCAAAAGCAATGAGCGGTCGATAGTTCAAATCTCTTTCTGTTAATTCCAAAGTCACTTGCTCATCTTGGCTCTCTACAGTATAAGTTGGATAAAAACTAGCAATTTGAAATACCTCTGTAATAGACATGCCAATTTTAAAGGGCGCAACATCTAAATTAGATCCCAATGCAAATAAATTCGTGATTACGCCGTTTTTTACTCCTAATTGAATATAGTCCGTTTCATCTTCCCCAAAAATCCACTGTTCCTCATCGTAACTAGTCGGATCTTTTCGACTTGGCTCACCAAACTTTCCGGTGAAATTTTCGACTTTTTGCCCTATATAACTGCCTAAACCTGAAATTGGCAGTTGTTCAGGCTTTAAATCCGTTGTTTGATAGTCAAAAGAATCCGATTGAATCGATTCACTTTCTTCTTTTGGCGTGATAATATCAGCTGGATTTTTGGAAATAATTTCTGGTAGCCAGTAAGTGGCACACAGCATAATAATAACCAAAGGCAAGGCTCTTAAAAAGGTCTTCACTCATTTAGCCTCCTCAATTTGGTAGCTAAAGTATTCTAAACTACAATTTCTTCTATTTTAACAAGTCAGCTTTTATAGTCCATTAGTCTACTTAAGATTTATTTAACTTTTATCTCAATTAATAAATCTCCTGTTTCAATAACATCATCATTAGTAACGTAAATTTGATCAATGATTCCTTCCACATTTGCTTTAATAGTTGTTTCCATTTTCATGGCTTCCGTTATAATGATTGGTTGTCCCAGAGTTACTCGTTCTCCTTTTTGAACTAATACATCTAAGACAGAACCTGGCATAGTAGCACCAACATGTTCTTTATTAGTCGGCTCTGCTTTTTTACGAACAGCTTTTGTACTTGTAATACTGTAATCTTTTACGACTACTTCTCTACCCTGGCCGTTTAAATCGAAGTACAAAATACGCATACCTTCAGAATTAGGTTCGCCTATTTGATTCAGTTTTATAATCAAGGTTTTTCCTTTTTCAATTTGTACTTCGATCGATTCACCCGTACGCATACCGTGGAAAAATGTCATCGTATCTAACAATGTTACCTCACCAAAGGTTTCAAGATTGTTTCGATACTCCAAGAATACTTGCGGATACATGATGTAACTAAGAACATCTTCTTCTGTTGGCTCTGCTTCTATTTTTTCAGCTAATTCTTTTTTAACCTCATTAAAATCAACTGGTTTAGCTAAACTACCAGGACGAACGGTGATGGGCTCTTTGCCTTTTAAAACAATGCGTTGCAGTTTTTCAGGAAAACCGCCTGTCGGTTGACCTAAGTCTCCCATAAATAAACTGATAACCGATTCAGGGAAATCAATAGTCATGCCTTTTTCATAAACATCTTCTTCTGAAAGTTTGTTTTGAACCATAAACAAGGCCATGTCTCCAACGACTTTTGATGAAGGCGTTACTTTAACGATATCGCCAAACATTTTATTAACCGTCGCATACATCCCTTTGATTTCATCCCATTGTTCAGCTAGACCGATGGCTTTAGCTTGTTGTTGTAGATTAGTGTATTGTCCACCTGGCATCTCATGTTGATAGACTTCAGTCGAAGGTGCACTGATACCTACTTCAAAATCACTGTAAAGCGAACGAACATCTTCCCAGTAGTGATTGATTTGTTGAACATTATTAATGTTGATATCAGGAGCTCTATCCGCATTTAGCAATGCATAATACAAACTATTCATGCTAGGTTGGCTAGTTGCTCCACTCATAGCACTCATAGCCACATCTACAATGTCCACACCAGCTTTTACAGCTGCCGCATAGGTAAAGATACCATTTCCACTCGTATCATGCGTATGCAAGTGAATTGGGACATTTACTGTCTCTTTTAATTCACTAATCAGTCGATAAGCAGCTTGAGGCATTAATATTCCTGACATATCTTTTACTGCAATAATATGAGCTCCTTGGTTTTCCAATTCTTTGGCCATATCTTTGTAGTATTCTACTGTATATTTGTCTCTTGAAGGGTCATTGATGTCTCCAGTATAGCAAATAGTTGCTTCAGCAATCTTGCCATTGTCACGAACACTTTGAATGCTTTTTTCCATTTGTTGAATCCAGTTCAAACTGTCAAAAATACGGAATACATCTATGCCATTTTGAGCTGCTTTTTGGATAAATGCTTCAATAACATTATCTGGATAATTCTGGTATCCAACCGCATTTGAGCCTCTAAACAACATTTGAAATAACGTGTTCGGCATTTTTTTACGCAATTTTTCTAATCTTTCCCACGGATCTTCATTTAAAAAACGGTAAGCTACGTCGAAAGTCGCTCCACCCCACATCTCTGAAGAAAATAATTGTGGAATTCCTTTTTGCGTCTCTTCAGCAATGTTTAAGAAGTCTTGTGTTCGCACACGAGTAGCTAATAAACTCTGATGAGCATCTCTGAACGTCGTATCCGTCAACAACACTTCATTCTTGCTTTTGATCCACTCGACTACTGCATCTGCACCATTTTTATCTAGTATATTTTTTGCACTTTCATAATCATTATTTAACAACACTAATTTAGCTGGTTTTCTTGCTGGCTCAAAGAATTTTTTATCTCTTTTTTCAATTCCTGGAAATCCATTGACAGTAATATTTCCAATATAATGCATCGTTTTATTTCCACGGTCTCTAACCTTAGAAAACTTAAACAACTCAGGTGTAGTATCAATAAAAGTTGTTTTGGCTTGCCCAGATAAGAACACTGGATGAGAAATTACATTTTGCATGAATGGAATATTCGTTTTCACACCACGAATACGGAATTCTTTTAATGAACGAGCCATTTTTTGAACAGCTAATTCAAATGTTGATGCTTGGACACAAAGTTTAACCAGCAACGAATCAAAGAAAGGCGTTACAACAGTTCCCTGAAATCCATTTCCTGAATCCAAACGAATACCAAATCCACCTGGAGAACGGTACGTATTGATTTTACCTGTATCTGGCAGGAAATTATTCATAGGGTCTTCAGTTGTGATACGACATTGGATGGCTGCGCCGATTAACGGAATATCCTTTTGTTGTGGGATATGAATATCTTTGTGCAAGTCTTTGCCTTGAGCGATTAATATTTGTGCTTGAACGATATCGATTCCAGTGATCATTTCAGTAATCGTGTGTTCAACTTGAACACGAGGATTCACTTCAATAAAGTAAAAGTTTTCGCCTTCTAATAGAAACTCGACAGTTCCAGCATTTACATACCCAACATGCTCCATCAATTGAACAGCTGATTCACACATTTTCATTCTTAGTTCATCTGAAATAGAAACACACGGTGCTACCTCAACAACTTTTTGATGACGACGTTGCACAGAACAATCTCTTTCATATAAATGAACGATATTGCCGTGAGTATCTCCTAAAATTTGAACTTCGATATGTTTTGGATCTTGTATATAACGTTCGACATAAATCTCACCACTACCAAATGCAGCTTTAGCTTCACTTTGTGCTCTTTCAAAACTATCTTTCACATCAGCTTCTGTTTTGGCAACACGCATTCCGCGTCCGCCTCCACCAAGAGCCGCTTTGATAATAATAGGATATCCGTATTGTTTTCCAAAGGCTTTAACACCTTCTAAATCATCCACAGGACCATCCGACCCTGGAATAGATTGAATTCCAGCCGCAATAGCTGCTTCTTTAGCTTTTATTTTATCTCCGAAAATATCTAAATGATGCAATTTTGGACCAATAAAAATAATGCCTTCTTCTTCACAACGTCTAGCAAAATCAATGTTTTCAGATAAAAAACCGTATCCTGGATGAATGGCATCTGCTCCTGAATCTTTTGCGATACGAATCAAGTCTTCAATGTCTAAATAAGCATCGATTGGTTTCTTTCCTTTTCCTACTAAATAAGCTTCATCGGCTTTAAAACGATGAACGGCACCTTCATCTTCTTGTGCATAGACTGCTACCGTTTCAATTGTTAATTCTGTTAAAGCTCTAAAAATACGAATCGCGATTTCACCGCGGTTAGCTACTAATACTTTTTTCACTTTCTCACTCCTAATCCTTGTATTTCATTACCCGCTTAACAGGCTTTTTAAGCTTATTTACATTTAAGAAAATTGACACACTAACTATTTTTTAACGTTATTTTATTTAGATTGCTTTCTTTCTAACTCTTGTTGCCTATTCTTTTTATCTATTGCACTTACGTTTAGTACTAAGCCAATTGAAATAGTCAATACAATCGTACTTGACCCTCCATAACTAATGAATGGAAAAGTCACTCCCGTTATGGGCATCAAGCCGATAACTCCGCCTAAATTGACTAATCCTTGAACTAATAACATAGTAGCAATTCCAATACAAATAAGCGATCCAAAAGAATCTTTTGCACGAATACCGACTAGATAAATACGTAGAATCAATAATCCGAATAACCCAACAATAAGGAAAACACCAAATAATCCTAATTCTTCTCCAATGATAGACATAATAAAATCTGTATAGGGTTCTGGCAAATAACCAGTTTTTTGAATACTTTCCCCTATTCCTACTCCAAAAATACCCCCGCGCTTTAATGCATAATAAGAATTGACTAATTGAAGCCCAGCACTTTCCGAAACAGCAAAGGGATCCCAAAAAGCTAAAAAGCGATCGTATTGATACTCTTCAAGGAATGGTAAACTCATTCCAAATACACGCACAAGCCCAAGTATTCCTCCAATTAAAGCCACTCCTACTGTTCCAACAGCAGCTGCTAATTTTGTAGAAACCCCACTTGCTAAAATCATAATCGTTCCAGTAACGAGTAAAATAGCTGCCCCACCTACATCGGGTTGCAAAATAATTAACAATATATAAAAACCAAACAGTGTTAACGGTGGTGTTACCGTTTCTTTAAAGTTGTGTACTAGCTGATTTTGCTTTTTAGAAAAAATATAAGCAAAATACCAAATAACAACTATCTTTGCAAATTCAGCTGGTTGAAAACCAAACCCCAAAATATAAATCCAACCTTTTGCTCCTTTTGTTACTGTACCAAAGAAAAACAAGTAGACCAACAGCAGTGCAATAACCCCACTAGCAACAATTAAAAAACGTTTATTTTTTAATAGCTTATATTTGAATAAAAAAACAAACAAGCATGTAATTAAACCCAACACAACAAAGAAGGCTTGTCTAGTAAAATAATATTGAGAATTATTGTATTGATTTATAGCAATATAACTACTAGCACTGTATACCATCAAAATCCCTATGATAGATAAAACTAAATAAGGGATGAAAATATAGTAATCAAGATATTTAAATTTTTTCATATTTGCGGCTAAAAGAAGCCTTTAGCCTCCCTTATTCTTTGATTTTATTCATGTATTGGTTACACACTAAGTTATTCGTAACCCATGAAAATTTCTGCAACACTGTTATTATAGCAACAAAATATCTATCCAACAATAACAAAGGGTGCTAATTTAACCTAATGGCCTATTTAATGGAGAATTCCGATAAAAAAGGCTCTATACTTTTTAGTGTGGATAGATGAATTTAGTTCATGCTTAACACTTCTGGAGGAATAGGATTGCTTGTAGCCCTGTAAAGTATTCAATGTGAATGACACAGATTTAACGCTTTAGCGATTAAGCTGTGTTTGAGGCTTAAGACGGTACCAGGGCTCTTACAAGCAAATCCTGCTATTCTGAAAGAATTTTTTGAAGCAGCCACACTATTTGACGAAGAGCCATAAAAAAAAGACAGTTTTCCAAAAGTGGCTAACCCCTTTTGGAAAACTGTCTTTTAATTTTTAATTTTGTGAAGCTTTGTTTTTCTTAGCAGATTTTTCACGTTCGTTTTTGTTTAAGACTTGTTTACGTAAACGAACACTTTCAGGTGTAATTTCACAATACTCATCATCACCTAAGAATTCTAATGATTCTTCAAGTGTTAAATGACGAGGTGCTTTGATTACGTTAGTTTGGTCTTTATTAGCAGAACGGACGTTAGTTTTTTGTTTAGCTTTCGTGATGTTAACAGTAATGTCATTTTCACGAGAGTTTTCTCCAACGATCATTCCTTCATAAATTTCAGTAGATGGTTCAATGAAGATCGTTCCACGGTCTTCAACACCCATGATACCGTAAGTTGTAGTTTTACCCGTTTCAGTTGAAACTAAAGCTCCATTACGACGGCCACCAATTTTAACTTTTAAACGTGGCAAGTATTGATCAAATGTGTGGTTCATGATTCCGTATCCGCGAGTCATTGAAAGGAATTCAGTAGAATATCCGATTAATCCACGAGCTGGTGCTAAGAATGTCAATTTAACTTGGCCATTCCCATTATTAACCATGTCTGTCATTTCACCTTTACGAGCGCTTAAAGATTCAATAATTGAACCCATGTATTCTTCTGGAGTATCAATTTGAACTAATTCAAAAGGTTCACATTGAACACCATTAAAGTCTTTTAAGATAACTTCTGGACGAGAAACTTGCAATTCGTAACCTTCACGACGCATGTTTTCAATAAGGATTGCTAAATGCAATTCTCCACGACCTGAAACGATCCATGCATCTGGAGAATCAGTAGGATCAATACGTAATGAAACATCGG
Source organism: Carnobacterium jeotgali MS3 (assembly GCF_000745125.1). Taxonomy (GTDB): domain Bacteria; phylum Bacillota; class Bacilli; order Lactobacillales; family Carnobacteriaceae; genus Carnobacterium_B; species Carnobacterium_B jeotgali. Next base: position 366,092 of record NZ_JQNF01000005.1, on the reverse strand, counting down.
TATGCAATTCTGACATTAAACGTTCTTCAATTTTACGTGAAGTTACCCATTTACCTTCGCGACCTGCGAAAGGAGAATTGTTTACTAAGAAAGTCATTTGTAATGTTGGTTCGTCAATATGAAGAATTGGTAATGGATCAACGTGGTCAACTGGTGTAACCGTTTCTCCAACAAAGATATCTTCCATACCTGAAACAGCAATTAAATCTCCTGCTTTAGCTTCTTGAATTTCGATACGATCTAATCCAAAGAATCCGAAAAGTTTTGTTACACGGAAGTTTTTAGTTGATCCGTCTAATTTACTCAATGTTACAGAATCTCCAACTTTGATTGTTCCACGGAATACACGTCCGATACCAATACGTCCAACATAGTCATTATAATCTAATAATGATACTTGGAATTGTAAAGGCTCTTCAGAGTTATCGATTGGAGCTGGGATTTCTTTAATAATTGTATCAAAGATGTAATCCATTGTTGGTTCTTGATCATTTTTGTCATCTGATAAACTAGTTGTTCCGTTCATTGCTGAAGCGTAAATAACTGGGAAATCTAATTGATCGTCATTTGCACCTAATTCAATAAATAATTCTAACACTTCGTCAACTACTTCTGCAGGACGAGCTGAATCTTTATCGATTTTATTTACAACAACGATAGGAACAACATTTTGTTCCAAAGCTTTTTTCAATACAAAACGTGTTTGAGGCATTGTTCCTTCATAAGAATCGACAACTAAAACTACACCATCAACCATTTTCATAATACGTTCAACTTCTCCACCAAAGTCAGCATGTCCTGGTGTGTCCAAGATGTTGATATTAGTGTCTTTGTATTTAACAGCTGTGTTTTTAGCTAAAATTGTAATTCCACGTTCTTGTTCGATTGCATTTGAATCCATTGCACGTTCACCCATTTGATTACGTGCATCTAATGTATCTGATTGTTTTAATAGCTCATCAACTAGTGTTGTTTTACCATGGTCGACATGGGCAATTATGGCTACGTTTCTAAGGTTTTCTCTTCTTTTCATTAATGTATTCCTCCAAGATTCTTCTTATTATTTCAATGCTACTGAATCGCTATCTACGAATAAAAAAATTGTTCAATACTTTTCTGCACTTGAACTATCCATAAGTTTTTTGCAATTCTTTGATGAAAACGCATTGAAAACTTATGAAGACAACTATCAACTTGTCTATTCTAACACTTAAATATCCATTTGAAAAGAAAAAAGACGGGATAACTGCAACTTTTTTACTGAAAGCGATTTATTCATTAAGTAATTCACATATAACTTTTCCCATTTGAATTTAACAAATCAACGATTTCCTGATGTGCTGTAGGAGTGGCAACTAATGAAGGGTTTTTTTGCAATAAATCGATTTTATCCCCATTTAACTTTGTGTAAACCAATCCTACCTCTTCAGCAATTACTTTACCAGCAGCGATATCCCACGGAGCTAGCGAGGCTGCCAAGTACGCGACTAAACGTCCTGAAGCAACATGAACTGTTTCGATACCAGCTGAACCGATTAATCGCACACCTGAACTTGCTCTACCAACAGTTCTAGCCAAACCTGTTTCTTCTGACATAAGGGCACTGCTGATAGCCACAAGTCCTTCTTTTAAAGAAGTATCTTTAATAGGAGAGAGTTGCTTTCCATTACAGGAAGCTCCTTCACCTACTTGGGCAGCATACAATTTGTCTTGCATTACATCATAGATGTATCCTAACTGACCTTCTCCATTTTCATAAACGGCTATCATAATAGCAAAGTCATCCTGTTGTTTGATAAAATTCAGTGTCCCATCGATAGGATCAATAATCCATACTACTCCATCTAAACTATGAACAGCATCTCCAAAGCCTTCTTCTCCCAAAATCCGTTCTCCAGGAAAAAAATGATGAATCTTTTCAATAAAGTGTTTTTCAATAGCTTTATCCATATTTGTTACTAAATCATTTCGATTTGATTTTTGTTGAATATCTAATTCTGCATCAAATGATTTTTTGATTGTTTCAGCAGCTTCATAAATCCATTCTTTTATCAGTTGATTTCTTTCTTTAAATTGATTCAAAAAATTCACTTCCTATCAAAAGTAATTTGTTTTAGTCTACCAATAAAATCAACTAAAATACAAATAGTCTATCTTTCAATTAAGTGGATTCTCTTTTTTGTAGATGTTTTCGCCTCTTTTACTACCCGGTAAAGAGAGTAATTTGAAAGTGCTTCAAACTTATTGCCCCATCTTTTTTCCTCTCCAATAGCAGGAATAACTTGTTTAAATTTTTTATACTTCATTAAAAATTCTTCTCGGTCAATTTCTTTTTCATAAGCCAATTCTACCATGCGCCAAATATTTACTACACTTTCCATTTGTTCTTTTGTCCAATCATAATCAATTGGATAACTATAATTTTTATCCATTTTACCCTCCATATTTTAGCCTTGTTCTATCCAATCCAACTGAGTTCTAATTTCTTTAGCAATTGTCAGCAAGTCTTTTTGCTCTGTATCAGAAAAGTTCAACCCAACAAGTTGTCTTATTCCACTTTCTCCCAATAATACAGGCACTGATAATGGGATATCTTTCATTTCTCCAATATCCATAAGATGAACAAGAGGAACCACTGCTTTTTCATTAGTTAAAATGAATTGTACTAATTTAAGCACTGCGGTCGCAGTTGTCACTGTTAATTCACTATTCTCGTTCGTTAGATTCTGTTTATTTAGTTTTTCTTCAATCTCAAACATATTTTCTTGACTGATAGCAATACTTGGGTCCATGATTAAACCTAGCAATGAATTCCCACCAATGCTGGAACGACTCCAAGCTGCAATTTTTTGCGTAGGTTTTCTTCCTCCAATAATATACCCTTTTACATCACAAAAAGAAACTTCTAATGTATCACTCAATAATTTTTGAAAATAAACCGTATCGATGTAAGTCCCTATTCCAAATATTTTGGATTTAGGCAAGCCGGAAAATTTCCATACTAAATATGTAAATAAATCATTCATCTCATTTGCTACTAAAAAAAGTCCATTAAACCCTGAAGCCATTATTCGATTAACTATTTTACGCACCAACAATATGTTTCTTCTAATATACTCAGATTCCGGTTCATTTTCAAGTCGTGTCTCTCTAGCCGTTAAAATCAGCATTTTAGCTTCTGAAAAATCTTTCTCAGTAGCAATTTTCAGTTTGTTCGTAGAAAACAATTCAGAAACATAGTGCAAATCATCGACTTTGTCATCTTGTTGAGATGAAGAAGGAAACAAATAAATTTCTTCCAATTGTAAAGCGGTCATACTTAGCAAACAAAGCTGATATGCAGTATCATCCGATCCCACTACTATTATTTTTCCATCACTTTTCATCTTTACTCCCCCAGTGCCTTGCTTCGTTTTAGTTGTTTAGCGAGCTTTATTAACTAGTATACCAAAATACATCATTCAAGTGGCAATAAGATACCTACTGTTTTTTAGAAATTAAAAAGAGCTTCTCACTCTAAAATAGAATGAGAAGCTCTTTTTCAGTATGGACACATCCTAATTGGAACAATTAAGATAACTATCTAAAAGTAGATTTTTGATTAAGCGTGAATTGGAAGACCCAATGCTAATTCAGCAGCATCCATAGAAACTTCAGCTAATGATGGGTGTGCATGAATAGTTGAAGCAATATCTTCTGCAACCATTCCTGATTCAACTGCTAAAGCAAGTTCAGCAATTACATCACTAGCACTCACACCAGCGATTTGAGCTCCTACAATAATACCTTCATCTTTAGTAGTTACTAAACGAACAAATCCTTCAGTAGCATTTAAAGACAATGCACGTCCATTACCAGCTAATGGGAATTTAGATGTTTTCACATCTAATCCTTTTTCTTTAGCTTCTGCAGCTGTATAACCAACAACTGCTAGTTCAGGATCTGTAAAAGCAACAGCAGGCATAGCTCTGTAATCTATCGCAACTTTTTTGCCAGAAATAGCTTCTGCAGCAATTTTAGCTTCGTAACTAGCTTTATGAGCTAAAGCTGCTCCTGGAGTGATATCTCCAATTGCATAAATATTCTTAACGTTTGTACGACCTTGAGCGTCAACTTTAACAAGTCCACGTTCATTCATTTCAACACCCGTTGATTCTAAACCAAGTTCATCTGTATTTGGACGACGACCAACTGTTACCATTACATAATCAGCTTCAATTGTTTTTTGTTCGCCTTTCACTTCATAAGTGACAGATACGCCATTTTCAGTTTCAACAGCTTCTTTAGCCATTGCATTGTTTTCAATTGTAACATTTTTCTTTTTAAAGTTATCTGTTACTAATTTAACCATGTCTTTTTCGAATGTTGGTAAAATAGATGGTGCAAATTCAAGAATCGTTACTTCTGCTCCTAAGTTTGCGTAAGCTCCAGCTAATTCACTACCAATATATCCGCCACCAACTACAACAAGTTTTTTAGGAACTTCTGGTAAAGCCAATCCACCAGTTGAGTCAATCACACGTTTACCAAATTTGAAACCTTTGATTTCAATTGGACGACTACCAGTTGCAACAATTGCATTGTTAAATGAATACGTTTGTGCAGCTACTTCAGTCATTACACGTAAAGTATGTTCATCGTTGAAGTAAGCTTCACCACGAAGAATTTCTACTTTATTTTTTTTCAATAAACCTTCAACACCTTTAGTTAAAGATGCTACAACTTTATTGTTTTTCCACTCTTGAGTTTTAGCAAAATCAAGAACCACGTTTTCAGCAGTTACTCCAAAAACAGAAGAATCTAAGGCGTCTTGATAGTGGTGTCCAGCACTGATAAGTGCTTTAGAAGGAATACATCCAACGTTAAGACAAACGCCACCAATATACTCTTTTTCTATGATGGCAACCTTTTGTCCCATTTGAGCAGCACGAATAGCTGCTACATAACCTCCGGGACCTGAACCAATAACAACTGTGTCTAACTCTATTGCGAAATCTCCTACTACCATTTAACCTTCACCTTACCCTTCCATTAACAATAATTCTGGATCAGCAAGCAATGTTTTCAATTCATTCATTGCTTTTTGTGCAGTTGCTCCATCAATGATACGGTGGTCGAAACTCAATGACAATTGCATAATTGGTGCTACAACAATTTCGTCATCTGCGTTAACAACAGCTTTTTTAGCGATACGGCCTACACCTAAAATAGCAACTTCAGGGTAGTTGATTACTGGAGTGAACCAACCTCCACCGATTGAACCGATGTTACTGATTGAAATTGAACCGTTACTCATTTCGTTAGCTGCTAATTTACCTTCTGTAGCTTTACCAGAAAGTTCAGTAATTTCACCTGCAATAGAGAAAATACTCTTAGCGTCAGCGTCTTTGATAACTGGTACAAATAATCCACGATCAGTGTCAGTAGCGATACCAATGTTGAAGTAGTGTTTGTAAACAATTTCGTTAGTTGAATCATCAATTGATGCATTCAATGCTGGGTATTTACGTAATACTGAAACGATTGCTTTAACAACGTAAGGCAAGAATGTTAATTTAACACCTTTGCTTGCTGCAATATCTTTAAAGTGCTTACGGTGAGCCATCAATTTAGTTGAATCTACTTCGTCGAACAAAGTAACATGTGGAGCAGTTGCTTTACTGTTTACCATTGCTTTAGCGATTGCTTTACGCATTGGTGTCATTGCTTCACGAGTTTCAAGTTCAGCTTGGTTAGATTTGAATGCTTTAGCTGGAGCTGCTTCTTTCTTAGCTGCTGGAGCTTTCGTTTCAGGAGCTTTTTCAACTGATGCAGTTGTCGTTGGTGCAGCTGTTGGAGCTTCTCCACCATTTTTCTTGAAGTTTTCAATATCTTCTTTAGTTGTGCGACCATTTTTACCAGTAGCTGTAACTTGAGTGATATCTACGTTGTTTTCACGAGCAAATTGACGAACAGACGGCATTGCTAAAACATTTTTGTTTGAAGTTGCTGCTGCTGGTGTTGCTGCAGATGTTGAAGTTTCAGCTGCAGGAGCTTCTTGAGCAACGGGTGCTGCTGAACCTTTAGGATTGTGTTCTGGAGAATCGATTTCAATCAATACTTGACCTACTAATGCGACTGTTCCTTCTTCAACCATAATTTTTTTGATTGTTCCAGAAACTGGAGTTGCAATTTCTTCTACAGATTTATCGTTTTGGATTTCTGCAACAGAATCTTCTTCATTAACAGTATCGCCTTCAGCTACTAACCATTTTACGATTTCGCCTTCAGCCATTCCTTCTCCAACATCTGGCATTTTGAATTGGAAGAATGAAGTTCCTGATGAAGCTGGTGCTGCAGGTTCTGGAGTAGATGCTGCTGGTGCAGCTGGTGCTGCTTCTTCTTCATCTTCATATCCTGGTGCATCAATTTCAATAATCACTTGCCCAACTGTTGCTACAGTTCCTTCTTCAACCATAATTTTTTTTACGGTTCCAGAAACTGGAGTTGCAATTTCTTCTACAGATTTGTCGTTTTGGATTTCAACAATTGAATCTTCTTCTTCAATTGTATCGCCTTCAGCTACTAACCATTTTACGATTTCGCCTTCAGCCATTCCTTCTCCAACGTCTGGTAATTTAAATTTAAATGACATGTTATTTTTCTTCCCTTCTTTGTTTAGCTATTCTTTTAGAAATATCATCTCAGTTTTAACACTATAAGAAACAAATGCAATAGACTTTAATAGGTTATCGCATTTGCCATTTCATTTATTATGAATAGATTAGAAATTGTATGTGTCTCTTACTTTGTCAGCAATATCAGTTGCATTTGGCAACCAAGCACTTTCTGCTAAACCAAATGGGAAAACTGTATCTGGAGCTGCTACACGTCCGATTGGAGCTTGTAACGAAAGGATCGCACGTTCAGAGATTTCTGACATAACCATTGCACCAACACCTGCTTGACGTTGTGCTTCTTGAACAACTACAACACGTCCAGTTTTTTCAACTGAATCGATAATCGTTTCAATATCTAATGGAGAAATGGTTCTTAAATCAACGATTTCTACTGAGATACCTTCTTTTTCTAATTCAGCAGCAGCTTTGATAGCTTCACGTACCATCGCACCGTATGTGATAACAGAAACGTCTGTACCTTCACGAGTAATTGCCGCTTTTCCTAGAGGAATTGTATAAGACTCTTCAGGAACTTCATCACGGAATGAACGGTATAATTTCATATGTTCTATGAATACTACTGGATCATTGTCACGGATTGAAGCAATCAATAAACCTTTTGCGTCGTATGGGTTAGACGGAACAACTACTTTGATACCAGGAGATTGAGTAATCAAACCTTCAAGGTTATCTGAGTGCATTTCTGGAGTGTGAACCCCACCACCAAATGGCATACGAATAGTAATAGGCATTGTGCGAGTGCTACTCATACGGTAACGAGTACGCGCTGCTTGTCCTACGATTGAATCTAATACTTCAAATAAGAAACCGATAAATTGGATTTCTGGAACTGGACGGAAACCTTGGAAAGCAAGTCCGATAGCCAATCCACCAATACCTGATTCAGCAAGTGGTGTGTCTGAAACACGTACTTCGCCGTATTTTTCTTGAAGACCAGCAGTTGCACGGAATACTCCACCGTTTTTACCTACATCTTCACCGAAAATCAGAATATCTTGATCGCGTTCCATTTCTTGGTCTAGCGCTTCAGTGATCGCTTCGATCATTGTTTTTTGTGCCATGTTTATTTACTCTCCTTTGCTTCGAAAGTTGCAATTTGTTCTGCGATAACTTGAGTTGGTGTTTCATACATATTTTTCAAGAAATCAGAAACTTTTTGTTTTGGTGCTTGGTCAGCTTCTTTAACAGATGCTTTAATATCTTCTTTAGTTTTTTCAATTAATTCATTTTCTTTTTCTTCAGACCATAAACCTTTTTCAGTTAAGAAGTTACGGAAACGAATCAATGGATCGCGTTGTTCCCAGTAGTCAAAACTGTCTTTGTCACGGTAACGTGTTGGATCATCACCTGATGTTGAGTGAGGACCAAAACGAGAAGTAATTGTTTCAATCAATACAGGACCATTTCCAGCTAAAGCCCATTCTCTTGCTTGTTTAGTAACAGCATAAACAGCTAAAGCGTCCATACCATCTACTTGAACTCCTGGGATACCAGCAGCAACAGCTTTTTGAGCCAATGTTGTAGCAGCTGTTTGTTTGTGACGAGGTGTTGAGATTGCATAGCCGTTGTTTTGAACAAAGAATACTACAGGAGCTTTATAAGCACCAGCATAGTTCAAACCTTCGTAGAAATCTCCTTGAGACGAACCGCCATCACCAGTATAAGTGAAAGCAACGTTTTGTTTGCCACGTATTTTCAAACCAACACCCACACCCATTGCTTGGATAATTTGAGCTCCAATAATGATTTGTGGTGGTACAGCATTTAAATCAGCTGGGTATTCATTTCCTACAGAATGTCCACGAGACCATAAAAAGGCTTTTGAAACAGGTAATCCATGTTGGATTAATTGAGGAATATCACGGTATCCTGGTAATAACACATCTTCTTTTACAAATGCGTAATGACTTGCCAATTGAGAAGCTTCTTGTCCAGCTGTTGGCGCGTAGAAACCTAAGCGTCCTTGACGAGCTAAAGCCATTGAACGTTCATGTAAAATTCTAGACCAAACCATTTTTTCCATTAATTCAACTAGTTGATCGTCAGATAGATCAGGCATGATATCTTTATTTACGACTTTACCGTCCTTATCTAAGATTTGTACCATTGGGAAAGCAGCATCAATTGTGCTTAACAATGCTTCAAAATCTACCGGTTGCTTTTTGTTAACCATGTATAACCCATTCCTCTCTCTATAACAAAATTATATTTTCAAAATTCTGTTTTATACGGATTTGAAAACTGTATTACTCAGAATTTTTTACAATCTAAATTTAACACGCTTTCAAACTAGATGCAAGTAAACTAAACATTAGACCACCAAAAATATCCCTATTCTACTGATTTAAGTCTCGCATTTCATTCATACAGGAATCCATATAGTGAAATATTTCACTAGTTGTTTTTTCGAGCACTTTGTTATATAGCACTTTAACTTTAAATTGACTTCTGTAAAAAATGAATAGATTCCCCTTCAAAACTGTTATATAATTTTTCAAAAACTGTATTACTTTTTATTGAAAATTATCTTTATTTTTTTAGATACATCTCTTTTCACAAAATATTTTCTTTGGATTAGCTGTCACCAAATGTTCACTTTTCCGCCACTTTTTGAATTTTCAGCTTTTATTTTTTGTAAATTTTATTCATAACTAAATAAAAAAACAGTATTGTATTTTAAAAAAACAAAAAAAAATCCGCTTTTAAACGGATTTTCTTTTCGTACTATTTAAATAACTCCTTGGCTCAACATCGCTTTTGAAACTTTTGTAAATCCAGCAATATTAGCACCTGCTACAAAATCGCCAGGCATATTGTATGCTTCAGCTGTATCTTTTATTTCACTATAGATGTTTTTCATAATTTTTTTCAATTCTTCATCTACTTCTTCAAATGTCCAACTTAGTCTTTGACTATTTTGACTCATTTCTAAAGCTGATACAGCTACTCCACCTGCATTTGCAGCTTTTGCTGGTCCATAAACAATGCCAGCTTTTTGGAATTCTTTGATGGCTTCTAAATTACAAGGCATATTTGCCCCTTCGGCTACTGCCCCAACTCCTTGACTGACCATTTTTTTAGCTGTTGGTCCATCAATTTCATTTTGAGTCGCACATGGAAGTGCTACAGTATATCTTTCTTCTAAGTCCCAAATGCTGCCAGTTTCATATGTGGCATTTGGACGATCTGTTAAATATTCTGAAATTCTTTTTCTGTCGACTTCTTTAATTTTTTTAATAATACTCAAATCAATTCCTTCAGGATCAAAAATGTATCCATCTGAATCCGAACAAGCAATAACTGTACCACCAAATTCTTGTACTTTTTCAATCGCATAGATGGCTACATTTCCACTGCCGGAAACAACAACCTTTTGATTTTTAAAAGATTTTCCAATATCATCTAACATTTCTTTAGTAAAGTACACCAATCCATAACCTGTTGCTTCTGTTCGCGCTAAACTACCACCTAGGAAAAGTGGTTTTCCAGTTAGGATTCCCGCTTGGAAACTATTTAATTTTTTGTATTGACCGAATAAAAAGCCAATTTCACGTGCGCCTACACCAATATCACCAGCTGGCACATCGGTATCTGGCCCGATATAACGTTGCAATTCAGTCATAAAACTTTGACAAAAGCGCATAACTTCATCATCCGATTTTCCTTTTGGATCAAAGTCACTACCGCCTTTTCCTCCACCAATAGGAAGTCCAGTCAGACTGTTTTTGAAAATTTGTTCGAATCCTAAAAATTTTACTATACTTTGCGTTACTGATGGATGAAAACGAAGACCGCCTTTATAAGGTCCTATAGCAGAGTTGTATTGTACTCTAAATCCACGATTTACATTCACTACTCCTTGATCATCAACCCAAGGAACTCTAAATTGAATGATTCTTTCTGGCTCTACTAAACGTTCTAAGATATTTTTTTCAATTAGTTCTGGATGTGCTGCGAAGACTGGTTCGATAGTAGCAAAAAATTCTTTTACTGCTTGCAAATATTCGGGTTGATCTGGATCCCGCTTCGAAACTTTAGAATAGACTTCATTAACATAATTTTTTGCATCTACCATATTTTAATCTCCTCTTACTTTCAATTTAAAACTATTTAGTTTTATGCTCACCATTATCTCATAATCCGAATACGAAAAAAAGTTTTTTTCTAGTCTTTTTATACATCGTGCAAATTAGTGCGTTTACTGATAAAATAAGTAAGATGAAACAAATAATGTTTTTTCTTCATTTAGAAACAGACTATTCCAAACACTATTAGGAGTGAACATTTATGATTACAATGGAAGATATTATCAAAGAAGGCCATCCAACTTTGAGAATGGTTGCTAAAGAATTAACTTTACCAATCAGTTCTGAAGAAAAGCAACTGGGTGAAGATATGTTGCAATTTCTAAAAAATAGTCAAGACCCTGAAATTGCTGAAAAATACAGCTTACGCGCAGGTGTAGGTCTAGCAGCACCGCAATTAGACATTTCAAAACGAATGATTGCTGTTCATATTCCTGGAATTGAAGAAGGAACTGACGAACCAATTATTAGTACTGTAATGGTTAATCCTAAAATTATCAGCCACTCTGTTCAAAGCGCTTGTTTAACTGAAGGTGAAGGTTGCTTATCTGTGGACCGTGAAGTTCCAGGTTACGTTCCTCGTCACAGTCGTATCACGCTTACTTACTTTGATCTAGCTGGGGAAGCTCATAAAATACGGTTAAAAAATTATCAAGCGATCGTTATTCAACATGAAATCGACCATATCAATGGAATTATGTTTTACGATCACATCAATCAAGAACAGCCATTCAAAATTGACGATGATGTAAAAATCATTTCTTAATACTAAAAGAAGCCATGCCTGATAATAATCACGCATGGCTTCTTTCTATTTATTTATTTGATAGGAGTTACTCACTATAAGTCGCAAACTACTTACAGGTTTTCTCCATTAGATTCGATGACTTTTTTATACCAGTCATAGGAATCTTTCTTACTGCGTTCCATTGTTCCATTACCTTCGTTATCACGGTCGACATAAATCATACCGTAACGTTTTTTCATTTCTCCAGTAGTGAACGAAACGATATCAATGATTCCCCAAGGTGTATACCCCATCAATTCAACACCGTCATGATCTATCGCGATGCCCATTTGTTTGATGTGTTCACGCAAATAAGAGATACGAGCTTCATCATGGATACTGCCGTCTTCTTCAACAGTATCAATCGCACCAAATCCATTTTCCACAATGAACAGTGGAATTTGATAACGATCCCAGAAACGATTCAACGTGTAACGCAAACCTACAGGATCAATCGTCCAACCCCAGTCACTAGCTTTTAGATATGGGTTATCTACTTGATAAGGAATCTTACCATGCACGTTAGCAGCTTCATCATCGTTGTTTTCATCTTTATGATCCACCACATTAGACATATAGTAACTGAACCCTAAATAATCCACTTTACCTTGTGCTAATATTTCAGCGTCAGCTTCTTGAATAGGAATATTCAAGCCATCGCGTTCAAATTCTTTCAGTGTATAGTTTGGATAATACCCACGTACTTGTACATCCGGGAAGAAATAACGCAAATGCATCGATTCTTCAGCTAACATTACATCTTTTGGATGAGCCGTTAACGGATAAACCGGTACATGTGAAACCATCGCTCCAATTTGGAAATCAGGATTGATTTCGCGACCAATTTTCACTGATAGAGCACTTGCTAACAAGACATGGTGCGCTGCAGTGTACATCACTTCTTTAGCGTTTTCGCCTTCTTCAACTTGAACTCCAACGTTTGTCCATAAGAAAATTGGATTTGTATAGTCCATCATGTTATTGATTTCATTAAACGTCATCCAGTATTTCACTTTGTTTTTGTAACGCTCAAAAACAACTTCGGCAAATTTAACAAAGAAATCGACTACTTTACGGTTTCTAAATCCACCATAAGTTTGTGCTAAGTGAAGCGGCATTTCAAAGTGAGTTAGCGTAATGACCGGCTCAATACCATTCTTTAATAATTCATCAAACAAATCATCATAAAATTGAAGTCCAGCTTCATTGGGTTCAGCTTCATCACCTTTCGGGAAAATACGTGTCCAGTTGATAGATGTACGTAAACTGTTCAATCCCATTTCAGCGAACAACGCCACATCTTCTTTATAACGATTGTAAAAATCAATGGCTTCGTGATTCGGATAAAATTTACCTTCCTCAACCGTTGTGGTGATTTCGCGTGGCTTACCAGCTGCACCAGCAGTCATTACATCAGCGACACTTGGACCTTTTCCATCTTGGTCCCAGCCACCCTCGAATTGGTGGGCTGCTAATGCTCCTCCCCATAAGAAATCTTTTGGAAATTTAGACATTTTTATTACCTCCTATTTTTTGATTGTTAATATAGTACCTGTTACTTCTTTTGATACTAAGAACAGACGAGGTCGCACAGTGCGTAGAATTGCAAATTTTTTCGTCTTCCCTATTTCCATTAAAATTATGTGGGTATAATCACATCATAAATTATACCCATATAACTTGTCAATGCCCATATAATTCGAAATATGTTATAATTTTATGAAAAGGAGCCAAAGTGATGAATAAATACCACGATGTCGCAAATAAAATCAATCTGTCTATTCAAGAAAATAATTTAACACGAGGAAACAAACTACCTACTCTCACTGAGTTAGCGAATACATACGAAGTAAGTAAAAATACGGTCATTAAAGCATTGGAAGTTTTAGAGACGAATGGCGTTGTCTACCAAGTAAGAGGCAGCGGTACGTATGTGCGGGGTCGTCATCGCAAAGGATTTGTGAATTTAACGGATGTTCAAGGATTTCACAGCATTTTTAGAGAATTCAATTTGTCTTCAGAAGTCATTGAATTAAAAGAAATCGAAGCACCTTCAAATGTCGCAGAAATACTTGAGCTTACAGATCAAGAAACAATCTATTACATTAAACGCGTCCGCTACATCGAATCACGTCCCTTTTGTGTGGAAGAATCCTATTACCTCAAGACGGTCGTGCCTTATTTGAATGAAGAAATTGCCAGCCAATCTATTTTCAACTATTTAACTGAGGACCTAAAAATAAATATTCGTTTTTCAGATTTATTTATGCGTATTGGAAAATTAAATCAAGAAGAAGCAGCATATTTACAGTTGGAAACACACGACCCTTCTTTAACAATCGAAAGTATCTATTATTTAAGCAGTGGTCGTCCATTCAATTATTCCAACATCAAATACCATTACGAAGAAGCTCAGTTCTTTGTGCAGGGGAATGATTTTTAGATTATTTTCAAACTATCCAAAAGAACAAATACTTTTTTAAAGGAGACAAACTAAATGTCAGAAGAACTCACTCAAGAAATGCAAGATGAACTATATGGCCACATCATCGTTTTGCATAAACCGGTCTTTTATTTCACGGAATGCCTAACAACTTATTCAAAAGAAGATATGATCGCACTAGCTGATGACCTTAACTATAAAGTGCGTCGCAGTAAAACAAAAACCGTCATTGCTGAAGATTTTTTCAAAAAATTATCCTTACGAAGCCAACATCAATTATCTTATCAACCCAAAGAAAATCTTCACCTCTTAAAAGAATTGATGAATGGACCAAAAGAAATCGATTTCCTTCCTTTCTCTCGCAAAAATCCAGAATTATTTGATTTGCTTCATTTCCGTTGGGTATTCTTATTTTATTACGAAGATACCTATACCCTAGTACTGCCAAAAGAGACTAAAGAGATGCTGAAAAGTTTTATTGATGATTCTGATTTTAAAGAAGATCATAAAAGAAAAAGTCTGCTCCGTGGATATGTAGAGGCTTTTATGAATCTGTATGGCGCTTTTGAAACGGACTTTTTCTTGAAAGTATGGAACCAACACAACAAACAGTACCCATTAGACCTTACTGAAGTATTGACTGAATTAATTGGGTTAGCTTGGTTTAATGAACGACTACGTTTTACAGATAACTTAGAATATATTTTTGATAACTATATTTTAGATGAAAATAATGTACCTGACTTCTTGTTGAGTTCTTCACACCACGATTACTATCAACCTACAAAAGCTGATATTACTTATTTTGCTCACCATGAATTTGACGAGCGAACTGTTCAGTATAAAAAAATGAGTCGATTTTTAGCTAAGAAGTTGAATTCACAAAAACTTAAAGATGTCATGGATCTGATTATGATCTATATTAAACTGGATTTAGACATGCAAGGTCTAGTTGGCGAACTAAACAGCCATTTTAGCATTGTTTTTGATAGTGTTGAATACATAGAAGAATTTAGTTCCTTCTACTTGAACTTAAACAACTATTCACGCAAATTATCAAACAAAGGCAATACACCAACAGAAATAGCTAAGAATTATAATAGAATATCTTCCGTTCCTAATAATGTGGTTCCTTTCACTAATGAGAACACAGGAAAGTAAGAACCTATCCGAGTAAAAAAAGTTGGCCGAAATAAGCCTTGTCCTTGTGGTAGCGGTAAGAAATACAAACAATGTCACGGAAAGTAACTGATAACAAAGAAAGCCAACAAGCAATTTTCTGCTTGTTGGCTTTTTACATACTAATGCTATTCAAAGTCAGTGTATTTATTATTATTCCCCTTACTTTTACTTACCGGGTATTTATCATTGTTTTTTTTTAATTTTTCATCAATGATCGAATCAATATTTAAATTGAGGTTATCTGCCAACATATAAGAATAAATCAATACATCTGCTAACTCTTCCTTGATCCGTTCTAAGTTAAATTCTTTTACTTCTTCGGCTGATTTCCATTGAAATAATTCAAGTAATTCTGAAGCTTCTAATGAAATAGAGATAGCTAAATCTTTTTCATTATGAAATTGACGCCAATCTCTATCATCTCTGAATTTATTCACCTTTTCCATACTATTTTTCTCATTATCCATCACTTTATTACCCCTTTGCTGCATTTATTAGCGCTTTTTGAAGTTCCTCATCTACCGCGTAAATATATAAACCATTTACTCCTCTTGTTAAAAGCACATTTAATTCGTTTTTTAACAACATATCAGAAAACTGTTCTTTTTTTCCGTTCTTTAATGTTCTTTGACGAGTAGCTTTTTTATTTTGACTGAAACTTCTATCGAATACGATTTCTCCATTTCTATATTTTACAGAAGGACCTATAATCACACCCGCGTAATTTAGGTCAAATCCTTGAATAGTAAATGTAGAACCCACTTCATAAATAGTTTGTTCTTGTTCTGCCCAAGAAAGGTTTCTATTCTTTCTCTTTTGTTCCTTCATTTGAGGCAGTTGCAGATTCCAAGGTAGAGACCAATCCCCTATCTTAACTCTCCAATAATCATCATTTTCTGGTTTCCTCTTATCAACGTACTCCCAATCAAATGTTGCAGTAATTCGGGAAATACCTGAATTTTCATCTTTTGCTTTTTCTTTAATAGCTTCATATAACTCTTTAGGATGATTAAAGATTTTTAAATCATATCCTTTAATATCATTGAGAATAGGATTGATTTTTCTATCATCAATCATCGACCTTATCCAATTAATAGTGCTCTGACTCGCGTTAATCCTCATTTGATTTTCTAAATGGATAAAATTTCCTTTTAAATTTGCCTCATGTTCTAAAGTAAGCAGTTCCTCTTCTTCCCAATATTGTTCAGTAGTAAGAACTTGATTGATATCAAATACCGCTACTACTACTTTTGCTCTATCCATTAAATCATACAGTTGATTCTTTCCTCTATAAGATTGCTTACCTTGTGTCCATAACAAATGAGCCTCATCTACAATAACAACATCTGCTTTTTCCTCTGGAGTATGATTATTGATAAACGTAGTTGGTTTACTGACTAAATTAGGCACTTTCTTAGACGTAATACCTAATTTATTTGCAATTTGTTGATAAACTTTCAACTGTTGCTCATGATTTACCAACAAATAACTATTTGCTTCTTGTAAAACAATATTTTCTGACTCTTCTTGAGCTAGCTGTTTTAATTCGTAAAAGAGACTGCTCATTAAAACTGTTTTGCCTGAACCAGCTTCTCCTGTTACTAAAATCAATTCTCCCGACTGGTTTCTCGTTAAAGCCTCCATAATTTTTAAGATAACTTTATCCTTAGCTTGGATTTGTTCATCACTTAGTTTATGAAATGGCGAAGCTTTAAATAGAGCAGAGTCTTTAATTATTTTTTCAACAGGGAAAAGAGTTTTATTCTTTTTTCTTAGTTTTCTCCAAATATTAGAAAAAATCTCATCTAATTTATCTACCGTATAATACTCTTTTTGTTGATTGGTTCTTCGATTATACACAGATTGAACCGAATCGATACTAGACATATACATCATCAATTTATTTTCAATATCTAATGTCAATGATTTATTAAAATAATCATGGCCTATTATGTACATTTTTGAATTATCCGAATTTGCGAGACTTTCCCAATCTTCCCGTTTTTTGGGATCTTCAATAAGATGTTGTTTGGTTCTTTGTCTTATATCAGAAGTTTCTCCGATATAAACTGAAAATTCGCGACTCTTTTTCTCATCATGAACGATGTAAACCGTGGGATAATCTAATAGGTATTTTGCGTTAGGTCCTACTTCTTGAAGAATTCCACCTTCTAAACTTTTCACTGCTTCATAGCTATAATCTGTTTCATAGATGACTGGATTAGAGATCTTACTCATTTCTTCACATTCCTCTCAAAGCACAAACTTATTACTACAATAACTTTTCTCAGTTTACTCAAATTCTATACTCGCATTTAAATTAATATCATTTTAAAACAAATGATACCTAAACGTTAGTTATCATACTACTCTTCTTCAAGCGCAATCTAACAAACGAATTTCATTATCTTATGCAACAAAATTAATTATCAAACATTAGTTTCGGGTTATATTATTACCATTAAAAGATGAGGGTGCTTTTATGTCAATACTAGAATTAAAATAACCATTAATTTTTTTAACTAATTCAAAACGAGCTTCAAAAAGACTTTCTTTACTAGGTAATTAAACTCAATTTCTTGGTCTGTATAAAAAAAGCTTACTTTATTACCTTATATTACTAGGTTTAAACCCCAATAATCCATCAATAAAAGATGGCATCTCTTGCCGTTCAGTTTTATTTAATTCTTTCCTAGCAGCACACTGAACAGTATCCAATTTTCACTAGACATAAAATCATCATCATAGAGATCTTTACCAAAACTCTTAGGAGCTTTTTTAAAATTACCAGTTAATAACACCTGTGCAAGGTCGTTGTAGTTTTTCGAAAATTTATAGAATTAATCTTTTAAAATCCATTTTCGAAATTTCCTTTCAAGTATGTTGCTACTATTTTACTACAATAATACTAAGAATATATGATTATTTATTTTTTTCTATAAATACTGTATTAATCACACCCTATCTCTACATTGAATCCCATTCTCAAAGATCTCATCTGTATAGTGTTTAATAATAAAGAGATTACTATCTACTTCGATTATTTTATAACCTCTTTGTACAGATTGCATAACAGCACCCTATACTAACTTCTTTATAAAATCTGCCTAACAAAAAAAGGTGAGTCACCACTTTAACATGGTGACTCACCTTTCTATTAAAAACTAAGTGATATCCAATAAAATTATTTAGATACTTTAGATTCTAAACCTTCAGCTTTTAAGAATTCACTAAATGGTACTAATTCTTCAGCTTCATATTTTTCTTTGTAAGCTTTAATTTCTTCAGCACTGTACAATGTAGGGTCTAATTTCAATGTTTCTACTGGAATTGGACGTTCTTTTGTAATTTTAGCATCGATTACTACAGTTTTACCTGCTTTATAAGCTTTAACAGCATCAGCCATTACTTGATCCATGTCTTCAATACGGCTTACTGTGAAACCAACCGCACCTTGTGCATCTCCAATTTTAGCATAGTCTACATCAGTAAATTCAGTACCAAAAGTATTTTTGTTTGTATCTTCATATTTGTTCTTGATGAATCCATATTCAGTGTTTGTGAATACTACGTTGATAACAGGCATGTTGTAACGTACGTTAGTAACAACATCTGGATAGTTCATTGAAAACGCACCATCACCCATTAAGTTAAATGCTTGACGATCAGGATATACGTTCTTAGCAGCAATACCACCAGGAAGTGCAATACCCATAGAAGCAAACAATGGAGAAGTTCTCCACATATTTTTAGGAGTCATGTGTAAGTGACGAATAGATGTTTGAGTTGAGTTACCAACATCAATTGAATAGATTGCATCTTCATCAGCGTATTTGTTGATAGCATTGTATACTTGATAAAGTTGTAATGGACCATTTTCTTTTGTTTCCAACTTAGTCATGTAGTCACGCCAGTTTTGAATATTTTTCAAGTTAGCATTCCACCAAGCTGATTCTTCAACAGGTGCTACTTTTTCTAGTAATGAGTGAACTGCTTCACCAGCATCTCCAAGAATAGCAACATCTGCATTATGACGTTTACCAAGCATTGTTGGGTTGTTATCAATTTGGATGAAGTTTTCAACATTTGCGAAAGTATTTTCTACTTCAGCAAATGGGAAGTTTGAACCAACGAAAAGAACTGTATCTGCTTCTTTAACAGCTTCGTTAGCTGGTTTCCAACCAACACGGTATGTTGAACCAGTTAATCCTTCAAAGTCGTAATCGAAAGTTTCAAAGTTTTTACCAGTTGTAATAACTGGAGCTTTAAGTTTACGAGATAATTCTTGAACTGCTGGACCATGTCCCATAGTTCCGATACCTGCATAAATAACAGCACGTTTAGAATTGTTTAATACTTCAACAGCTGCATCGATATCTGCTTCGTTGATTGCAGAAGAAACGAAATCACGGTAGCTGTGACCAGATGAGTAAAATGCATCATTATCGATTTCATGGTAACCGAAATCACCAGGTACTTCTAATACAGCAACTCCACGTTTAGAGATAGCAGTACGAATTGCGTCATCGATTAATTTTGGTAATTGTTCAGCGTATGCAACACGACGGTTGTATACTGCGATATGATCAAACATTGGATTTTGGTTTAATTCTTGGAATGCATCCATGTTTAATTCTCTTTGTGGACGAGATCCTAAGATAGCTAAAACTGGTGTATTATCCATCGCTGCATCATAAAGACCATTGATTAAGTGAGAAGCACCAGGGCCACCTGATCCAACACAAACACCCAATTTTCCACCGAATTTCCATTGCATTACAGCTGCCATTGCTCCAACTTCTTCATGTTTTACTTGAAGGAATTTGATATCTGTTTCTTTTTGATCACCTAAAGCTTCCATTAAAGGGGCTAAAGTTCCTGAAGGAATTCCATAAATTGTGTCTATTCCCCATCCTGCCATCACTTTTAATGAAGCTGTACTAATGTTAGTTTTGCCTTCTGTCATTTTGATAGTCCTCCTAGATTAATTTCACAAAATTAAATTCAACTCCAATTCTAACACGTTTAAATTAAGAATCAAGGTTTATATCCTCCAAAAGTGCATTTCTGTGAAAAAATGTACAGATTTTTAATTTACTCTAACTAACCTCTCAAAAAACCATCATTTGTTCGTCTATTCTACAATTAAAATAAAAATCGCTTAACTTTGGTGGTTAGAAATTAAGTTCTAATCTGTAAAATAAAAGAACTCATGACTACTCTCTCCTAAACAAAATGCTTTTTCATCTGTAGTTTCTTCTAATTTGGCATTCATTGTGAAAAGGTTTTCATTTAGAGTTACTAACTTAATAGCTATCAAATAGATACTAAACTATGTTCCATTTGACTAATAATTCAAACTTTCAAATTAAGCTCGCATCATCAATACTGATAATGGTTCTTTTTTAAGCAATGCAACGGACACCGCTACTCCGACAGTAAAAAAAAATAAACAGACTATTCCTTATTAATTCTGCACCAACTCCTTTAATTATTTTTTAAATTTTAATAAAAAATAAGCCGTTAAAACGTCTTAAGGATACTTTCATACCAACATTTTAACGACTTATTATAAATTGTGTGATGGAGTCTACGGGAATTGAACCCGTATTAACTGGCTGCCAGCCAGTCGTAATCCCATTATACCAAGACCCCAGAGTAAACCGCTGTCAATTAGACATTCTAACAGCTGAACTTTACTCCTTCTATTATATCAAACCTAGTTCTTTCAATGCAATATAAATCCCGTCTTCATTGCAACTTTTTGTTACTTTATCCGCTCTTAATTTCACACTTTCCAAAGCATTTCCCATCGCTACTCCGGTTCCAACTTTTTCAATCATTTCTAAATCGTTTAAACCGTCTCCGAATGCAATCGTATCTTCTACAGAATAACCATTTTCTAATGCTACTCTTAAAACTGTCGCAGCTTTTGAACCATCATGCGGTAGGACATCTACTCCAGATTCATGCCAGCGTACAAAGCGGAATTTCGAAAACTGACCACTTTCATAATATTGTTTTTCATCTTCTCGGTAAAAAATCAAACATTGAACTAACGAATGGTTTAAATAAAAATCTGGTTCGTATTTAGGAACGCCGTATCCGACAGATTTCATGGCCGTCGTTATTTTAACATCAGCTTCCTCGTTTCTTCTTCTTAAGGTATCCGGAGTTTCATAGATGATATTATGGTTATTTGAATCCGCAACTTTTATTAATTTCTCTAATTGAGCGTGATCCAACGGATTTTCATAAACTTGTTTCTTATCCAAATATCCTGCTGCTCCGTTACAAACGATATAGTTGCTAATATCTAACTCATCAATAATTCCCTGTGCCATAAATAAGTTTCTACCGGTAGCAATTGCGACTTCATGGCCATTTTTTTTCAGCTCTTTGATCGCTAATTTAGTACTTTCTGGAATTATTTTTTGGTCATTTACTAAAGTACCATCAATATCAAAAAAAATCATTTTCTTTTGCATATTTAAATTCTTCCCTTCTTATTCATACTTCTAAGCAATTGTACCTTTTTATACTGTGAACTACCAGATAGAAAAAAAACGACTCTATACTTTTTAGTCTAGATAGATGAATTTAGTCTATGCTTAACACTTCTGGAGGAATAGGATTGCTTGTAGCCCTGTAAAGTATTCAATGCGAATTATATCGCTTTAACGCTTTAGCGTTTAAGCGGTGTTTGAGGCTTGAAAGATCTTAAGACTTTAGGCTTAAGACGGTACCAGGGCTCTTACAAGCAAATCCGTCTATTCCGAAAGAATTTTTAGAACCATTCACACTATTTGACGAAGAGCCAAAAAAACAATCTTGAAGACCCAACAGTTAGGGATCTTCAAGATTGTTTTACTACTTACTCAGTCTACTCTTCTTCACTAAATTGGCTATTATAAAGATTTGCATAAAATGCTCCTTTTTCAAGTAGCTCTTCATGTGTTCCTTGTTCAATAATTTCTCCTTGATCCATAACTAAGATCAAATCCGAATCACGTATAGTAGACAAGCGGTGGGCAATGACAAAACTTGTTCTGCCTTCCATTACCTTTTTCATCGCTTTCTGGATCAAACTTTCTAAACGTGTATCAACTGAACTAGTTGCTTCATCTAAAATTAAAATTTTCGGATCAGATATTATAGCACGTGCAATGGTTAACAGTTGCTTCTGACCTAAGGAAACGTTAGATGTCTCTTTATTTAGTTTCATATTGTATCCATCTGGTAACGTACGAATAAAATGATCGACATTGGCTGTTTTTGCTGCTTGAATTACTTCTTCATCTGTTGCATCTAATTTACCAAAACGGATGTTTTCAGCAATGGAGCCACTATAGACCCAAGCATCTTGCAGAACCATTCCAAATAAAGAGCGTACATCTTGTCTGGACATCAATTTTGTATCGATACCGTCAATTTTGATGGCTCCTTTATCTACATCATAAAAACGCATCAACAAATTGATTAAGGTTGTTTTCCCTGCTCCTGTCGGTCCGACAACAGCTACAGTCTGCCCTTTTTTTACAGAAACATTCAAATCGCTAATCAATGTTTTTTCTTTCGTATACCCAAATGCTACATGTTCAAAATCAACATTTCCTTCTATTAAAGAAGGCAGTGGGCGTTCGGCTTCATCGATTATTTCTTCTGGTTCATCTAAAATTTCGAAAACGCGGTTAATAGCCGCTGCTGCACTTTGGATAACCCCGGAGAGTTGTGTAATTTGAGAAATGGGCTGGTTAACTTGCCAAATATATTGCGTAAAAGCTTGTAGATTCCCAAGAGATAACGTACCTATAATAACTAAGTACCCTCCCCCTATAGCTATCCCAAAATAAGCTACATTGGAAACAAATCCAACTAGTGGGCTCATGATTCCCGAAATAAACGCGGCTTTAAAGCCATTTTCATTCAACGTTTCATTGATTTCTTTAAACTCTTCTAGTTTATCATTTTCTTTCCCATACAACTTGATTTCGGTAAAGCCACTAAAACTTTCTTGCACATGTCCATTCATAGCTCCTAGCGATTCTTGTTGACCTTTAAAATAAGGTTGAGACTTTTTGATTACTGCTTTGGAAATGATAAACGAAATCGGGATAGTAGCCATAATGACTAAAGCTAATGGGATAGAAATATAGAGCATCATCACAATCGCAAATAAGATTCCCATAAACGAATTAACCATTTGAACCAGACTTTGTTGCATAGCATTGCTAATAGAATCCACATCATTCGTTACACGACTGAGTATGTTTCCTTGTTGATTGCGATCAAAATACGCTACTGGAAGACGATTGATTTTTTGTTCAATTTCATTTCTTAAATCTCGCATCGTATTTTGAA
The DNA here is from genome assembly GCF_000745125.1 of Carnobacterium jeotgali MS3. GTDB lineage: Bacteria > Bacillota > Bacilli > Lactobacillales > Carnobacteriaceae > Carnobacterium_B > Carnobacterium_B jeotgali. Next base: position 342,554 of record NZ_JQNF01000005.1, on the reverse strand, counting down.
CAACATTTGTCATAATATAAGAAGATAAATACAATGTAACTTGGTAAATCGCTGCAATTCCTAAAATAATTAGAACAATATTGAAAATATAAGGGAAATTAACGGCTGCACCAGGAGTTCCTTTTAACATGTCTGCGACGTTTTTTCCTAATTCTGTCATCGCTAACCCTATAATGAAAGGTTGAATAGCATTGACAATCATACAGACAATGGTTAGCCCTATAGCAGAGAAAAATCCTAATTTATAAGGTTTAATGTACTGCCAAATGCGACGAATAGAATCCTTCATATGACTCATGCTAATTCCTCCTTCGACAATTGTGATGACGCAATGTCATAATAGACATCTGAATTTTTCAAGAGCTCTTCGTGTGTCCCTTGAGCAACCATCACACCCTTATTTAAGACAATAATATTGTCAGCATGCATGATTGTTCCTACACGTTGCGCAACAATCAAAACAGCCGCATTCTCTGTTTCTAATTTCAAACGCGCTCTTAATTTCGCATCGGTTTGGTAATCTAATGCCGAAAAACTATCATCAAAAACATAGATATCTGGTTTTTTTATAATGGCTCGTGCTATAGATAACCTTTGCTTTTGACCACCTGACATGTTGCTTCCACCTTCAGATAAAAACTCATCAAACTTATTAGGTTTCTTTAAAATAAAGTCTTTTGATTGCGAAATATCTGAAGCTTCATCAACTTCTTTTTTATTTGCATTCCATTTTCCATAACGCATATTATCCGAAATTGTTCCGGTAAATAATAAGGCTTTTTGAGGAATATAACCGATTTTTTGACGTAAAGCACTTAATTTATACTCTCTCACGTCTACTCCATCTACCAATATACGCCCTTTAGTAACATCATAAAAACGTGGAATCAGTTGAATCAAACTAGACTTACCGCTCCCAGTACTGCCAATAAAAGCAGTAGTCTCTCCCGGTTTAACGGTAAAACTAATATTTTCAATGACAGGTTCTTCTGTATTACCTGGATACGCAAAAGTTACATTTTCAAATGCTAGATAGCCATGCGTTTTAGTTTCTGTAACGCCATTCTCATTTTCAGTAATCGAGGGTTCTGTATCAAATATCTCTTGGATACGTCTTGCAGAAACGGCTGCTCTTGGGTACATCGTAAAAATATTAGCGAACATCATGAATGAAAAAAGAGCATGGAAGATATACTCAATAAAGGCTACTAAACTCCCCACTTGTAAATCGCCGGAATTTATTTCAATCGCTCCTTGCCAAATCACAATCGCAAAAATAAAGTTAAAAACGATTGAAAAAATCGGCATGGCTAAAGCCATTAATTTAAATAACTTTTTAGAAACCGTCATATAATTTTCGTTCACTTCATGAAAACGTTGTTCTTGAAATTTTTCTTTTACAAATGCACGGATGACTCTTAATCCAGTTAAATTTTCTCGTAGGTTTAAATTAATGTCATCTAAATTCGTTTGTTGTCTATTTGATAACGGACCTGAATACTTTCCGATAAAATAAACACTTCCTAATAAAAAAGGAACCGCAATTAACACAATATACGATAATGATGGACTAGTACGCACAATCATTATAAAACTTGAAATGAACATAAGAGGTGTCATCATTCCTATTCTGAGCACCATCTGTAAAAATACCATAATTTGGAAAGCATCATTTGTTGTACGTGTTACTAAAGATGAGACACCAAATTCATTGTATTCTTTATGTGAAAAAGATTGAACTTTCTCAAAGATATCATTCCTGATATCTCGAACAATCCTTGTCGTAATTTTACTAACCGTATAAGCCAATCCAATTAATCCAAATAACCCAATTACAGAAATAACAAGCATCCATTTTCCATAATAAGTTACGACATCAAAGTCATTAAACATTAACCCCTCATTAATCAGTTGAGCCAATAATGTTGGCAACCCTAATTCAATTAGGATAAACCCAAAAACACATAAAAAATTCAAAAATACTAATTTTTTATATTTCATAGTGTATCTCCACATTAAATTCATTTTATCATCTCCTTGTTTTATAAATTAGTTTTAGCGCTGCTAGGCTTCTTTCTTTATCTACAGTATAAACAAAAATAGACTTTTACGTTATACAATAGCCATAAAAAAAATATCTATTATACTATAGCATAGTTTATAATTTTAAAGCAGTCTCATCTCTAGCTTTTTCAAATGAATTGAATTGTCACCTCAACTCTTTTTCATGATAACTAACTTTCTATACTTAATTAATGAATTATGTTAAAATAAAAATAGCTGTTGTGTACTTACCACAACCACTAGTTCGGGAAAAATACTAAACTGAATAAAAGAATGAACCAGGATTTTTTCTAGCCGCTTTACATTCATGTTAAGGAATTAAACTGACGTGGTTTTCGTTTGATCAACTGTGAAACTATTTCATAGGCTGATTTCTCGTAATGCAAAACACTTCACCAAGTATTTATAAAAATAACGAAATGATCTTTACAAATAAAGATTGTTTACAGAGGAGAGAAATAAATGATTTTTAAAATCAATTATCAAGAAACAAAATTAAGAAATCCGAAAAGAGAAGATACGCAAACACTTTATTTAGAAGCAGGAAGTGTTGTTGAAGCTCGTGAATTAGTTGAACAAAATACCCCCTACAATATTGAATTTGTTCAACAAATTGATGGTAAATATTTAGAATATGAAAAAACTAGTCCCGACTTCAAACTAGTGGAGTTTAACTAATGAAACCTTCTATAAAAAATAACGAAGCTGCTGTCTTTGCCATTGGGGGTTTAGGGGAAATTGGTAAAAATACGTATGGTGTTCAATTTCAAGATGAAATCATCATTATTGATGCCGGTATTAAATTTCCTGAAGACGATCTATTAGGAATCGATTATGTTATTCCTGATTATAGTTATATTGTACAAAATATTCATAAAGTAAAAGCTTTAGTGATCACACATGGACATGAGGATCATATTGGTGGGATTCCTTTCTTACTAAGACAAGCTAATATTCCTATCTATGCTGGTCCATTAGCTTCTGCCTTGATTCGCAATAAATTGACTGAACATGGTCTATTACGTGATACTGAATTGCATGAAATTGGTGAAGATGATGTAATTAAATTCCGTAAAACAAGTGTGAGTTTTTTCAGAACAACTCATAGTATTCCCGAAGCTTTTGGTATTGTGGTTAAAACGCCACCTGGAAATATTGTCTTAACAGGTGACTATAAATTTGATTTCACTCCAGTTGGAGAACCCGCAAACTTGCATCGCATGGCTAAAATAGGAGATGAAGGCGTACTTGCACTATTGTCAGATAGTACTAATGCTGAAGTCCCTACTTTTACAAAATCGGAACAAGTAGTTGGAGAATCCATTACAAGCATCATGCAGAAAGTAGAAGGACGTATTATATTTGCTACTTTCGCTTCAAATATTTCTCGTTTGCAACAAGTTGCAAATGCAGCAATTAAAACGAAAAGAAAAATTGCCGTTTTTGGTCGTAGCATGGAATCATCTGTTGCAACTGGTCGTCAATTAGGTTACATTACTGCTCCTGAAGAAACTTTTGTAGAACCAAGAGAAATTAATCGCCTTCCTGCAAGCGAAAGCATTATTTTATGTACCGGATCGCAAGGTGAACCGATGGCGGCCTTGAGTCGTATCGCTAACGGAACCCATCGTCAAATCTCTATTCAACCAGGCGACACTGTTATTTTCTCTAGTTCTCCTATTCCAGGTAACACTTCAAGTGTAAATCGAGTAATTAATTTACTCTCAGAAGCTGGGGCAAATGTTATTCACGGAAAAGTAAATAATGTTCATACATCTGGACATGGTGGTCAACAAGAACAAAAATTGATGCTTCGTTTAATGAAACCTAAATACTTTATTCCTGTTCATGGTGAGTACAGAATGCAAAAAATTCATGCTGGACTTGCTGAACTAGTTGGAATTCCAAAAGAGAATTCTTTCATCTTAGACAACGGAGATGTAATCGCATTGACGGCAGATTCTGCTAGACATGCTGGACACTTCGAAGCTGGGGATGTTTATGTAGACGGAAAAGGCATAGGCGATATTGGTAATGTTGTTTTACGAGACCGTAAACTTTTATCTGAAGAAGGTTTAGTAGTCGTAGTTGTAACCATTGATTACAAATCGAAAGAAGTACTAGCTGGTCCGGATATTCTTTCACGTGGTTTTATTTATATGCGTGAATCAGGAGAACTAATCAATGACGCGCAACAAGTCATGACGAAAAGTTTAAATAAAAGCTTAGCAAACGACAAAGTAACAGAACAATCTTTGAAAAATACAATTATTGAAAGCTTAAAACCGTTCTTATATGAACGGACTGAACGTCACCCTATGATTTTACCGGTTATTATGCCGGTTTAATCTCATAAAAAAGCCTCATACAAAACTCTTCTTATAAGATAAGAGTTGTATGAGGCTTTTTTTTAATTCTTATTAAAGTGATAAATAGGTTCATCACGTTTTTTATCAAAACTAACTTGTAAATCATACCCATTAAAAAACCATTCATCATTTTTATCAATAAAATAGGTTACGTCGTTTATCGTTGTTTTAACTAAAACGTCAACTGGTTGGGTAACTTCCATTCCAACTGAGAAACCTTCATGAACTTCTGTTTTTCCATAAACTTTTCCCATAAACCTTACACCATTGCCTTTTTCAAGGCCGACCTCATTTTCAAACCACTCTTTAGCACTATCCGTAATTTCAATTTTCATAGTAAGTTTCACAGAACTTTTTTCTGTGAACCCTCCTCTCATAAGGACTTATCATTCCTATTAATTCTAACACATTAAAGGGGCTAAAGGTATCCTTTGAAGATAGATTAATAACCACTATCTCTAAGGCATTTGACCTTCTAGCCAGTCAATTTCTTTGATTCCACCGACAATCATTAAGGTATCATTGACTTTAATCATCGCATCAGCTGCAGGAGAAATGATCATTTCTTGTCCTCTTCGAATACCAATTACATTTAAACCAAAACGTTGTCTAAAATTCAATTCAAGAAGTGTTTTATTAAAGAATTTTGGATTCGTCACTTTTAATTCAACTAATGAGTACTTATCCGATAATTCTAAATAATCGACTACGTTACGTGAAACCAAATGATGTCCAATCCGAATACCCATATCTCTTTCAGGATGAATAACATGATCTGCGCCTATTTTTTCCAGCACTTTTCCATGGTATTCATTTTGTGCTTTAGCAGTTATATATGGATTTCCCATTTCTTTAATCATCAACGTAATTAAAATACTTGCTTGGATATCCTCACCAATAGCTATAATCACATGATCAAAATTCCGAATCCCTAATGAGCGCAAGACACTTTCATCTTGCGCATTTGCTACTACTGCATGTGTAGCGATATTCATGTATTCATTTATTTTATCTTCGTTAGAATCAATAGCCAATACATCATGCCCACTTTCAACTAATGTTCGACAAATACTGCTCCCAAAACGTCCTAACCCAATTACTGCAAAATTTCTTTTCATTTTTTCACCAGCTTTTCTTATACTTAGTCGCTATAATTAATTAACTTACTTTTATTCAATCAAATGGTGTTTAAACGCATAAATAGCTGCTTGTGTCCTATCTTCCACTTCTAATTTAGCTAAAATATTTGAAACATGTGTTTTAACTGTTTTAAGCGTTATAAAAAGCGCATCTGCAATTTCTTGGTTGGAATTCCCTTGAGAAATTAACATTAAAATTTCTTGTTCCCGATTGGTTAAATCATCATGTAACTGATGAACTTGTTTTTTAGTGAGACGTGCCATCATTTTACCTGTTACTTCAGGTTCAAGTATGATTTCGCCTTTATATGTAGAGCGAATTGCATTGGCAATCGTACTCGCTGTTGATGTTTTCAAAATATAACTAGCGGCTCCTGCTTCAAGTGCAGGATAGACTTTTTCATCGTCAATAAAACTAGTTACAATCACTATTTTTGCTTCTGGCCAATCCTTCATTATAGCTTTTGTAGACTCAATTCCATCCATTACATCCATCACTAAATCCATTAAGATAACATCTGGGCGCAATTCTAGTGCTTTTTCATATCCAATTTTGCCATTTTCTGCTTCTCCTATGACCTCTATATCACTTTGAATAGATAAATAAGACGAAACTCCTAATCGAACCATTTCGTGATCATCGACTAATAGTACTTTAATCATATCGTTTCCACCCCTTTTTCAATCGTATCCATCAGTGGTATCTTTATTTCAACACTTGTTCCTTTATTTTTAAAACTGATGATTTTACATGTTCCACCCATGCCCAACACTCGTTCATTAATATTTTGCAATCCGTAATTTCCAGCTTTATTCTCTGTTGTATTAAATCCAATTCCATCATCAATGACTCTTAGCAAGACTGATTGATCTATTACTTGAAGGTAAACTTCTAACCCCTTAGCTTTCGAGTGACGCAGCGTGTTAGAAAGCAATTCTTGAACAATTCGGAATAGATGATCTTCAATTCCATTTGTTAACGAAACATCATCAATATCCCATTTTAATTCAATTTGAACTTTCGTACTCATTTCATTTAAAAGTTGTTCGATTCCTTTTTTCAAGGACTTGCCTTCTAAATTGACGGGTCTTAGATGAAGCAAAAGGGCCCGCATTTCTGCCTGAGCTTCATTCACAATAGATTCTATTAGTTTTACTTGTTTTTGTAACACGCCACTTGATTCGTCCATTTGTTCATTTAAAGCAGACAACATCATCATTGCCGCAAAAAGTTGCTGACTAACAGAATCATGTAACTCACGTGCCAGCCGGTGACGCTCAGAAACCAATATTTCCTCTTTAGTCTGTCCATTAATAGAATTTGATGTATTGTTATTTATTTGCGCTTCATTTGCTAAAATGACTAATTTTTCTCGAATATCAACGAGTGCTTTTTTTAAATCATCTGAGAAAAAATAATCCTCTTCATTTTTAGCCAGCAATTGAGCGAATAACTCTTTTGAATAATCTCCCTTAACAAGAGCGTGCAAAGTCTCCTCAATTTGCTGCCACTGGCGTTTGTTCACATAATAAACCCCTAATGTTAAAGCTAGACCAATTACTGCTGAGACCGCTAGCAAATACCAAATAAAGGGGATATAAAAAAAGCGAGTTGTAAAAACATCTAAATACCAGCTTTGAGAAGAATTAGCATAACTATAACTAATTATAACAGCAAAAGACAATAAAAAAACAATTGAACTGCTCGTGAAAAAAAGTGAACTAATCACTTTTTGTTTCATATCGCAATCACCTCTAAATCTCCTACAAAGACATTTGTGACTATTTTTAATGTTCTGGCTTGATTTTCATAGTCTTTGCTATACATTTTAATCGATTCATTTTCCAACGTATAATAGTGATCTTCAAAAGCAATTTTTCCTTTAATGGCACTATGCTCTATCATAATACCTGTACCTATTGGGACTAAAATACGAGTTTTTCCAAACCCTTTCCTAATAACAATATAGTTTTCATCTTTAGGCAAAATCGTATTTCCTAAATCAATAATTGTATCTCCCATAAGAATCGAAAAATTAATGTCATCCCATTCATAAATTGAACTGCCGATTCTTTCATTTCCTATCCAATTGCGTTTAAACCGTTTTGCATCCTTTGGTAGGCTATCTGTCGTTTCAACAACTACAATTTCTTTTTCATTCCATGGGGCTTGTTGAAAATTAAACGTATCCATTTTGGAAAATACTTTCCCATAATTCATATAAAAAAAGATAACGGCTACTATTGACATATACCAAAAACCGCCAAGAGACATGATTGAAAGCACTGACAAAAATATGCCACTAATCAAATACATTCTTTTTTTTCTTTTCTGTTGGTTTCGGCCTAAAAACATTAACCAGCATCCAATAACCAGAAGCCCTAATAGAAATAAATTATTAATCAGCTGATACAATGCTACTATCAGTAAGAGAGATTCAATTAATAAGAACCATTTCCAATTATTTTTCATGTCCTTTACGTCCCCTTTGCACACGTTCTTTTATTCAGTATACCGTTTTTTATCTATTATGTAATGTTCTTTAGCATGAACTCTAACTGAGACTAAAGATGTATATTCAAAAAAAAAAATAAAAGCTGCTCAAAACGAGTAGCTTTTATTTAAACGTGATTGGCTTAGCTAATTTCTACAATTTTAACAAACATGTCTCCACCTGGTGTAGCAAAAGTTACTTCACTACCTACTTTTTTGCCCATTAAAGCTTTAGCAATTGGTGAATCATTTGAAATCAATCCTTTAAATGGATCTGCTTCAGCACTACCAACAATCGTATACTCTTCTTCATCACCATCAGGCAATTCAATAAAAGTTACTTTTCTGCCTAATGAAACTTCATCTGCTGCCGTTTTTGAGTTATCAATAATCTCAGAAAAACGCAACATGTTTTCGATAGTTGTTACTCTACCTTCGACAAAAGCTTGTTCATCTTTTGCTGATTCGTATTCAGAGTTTTCAGATAAATCTCCAAAACTACGAGCAATTTTAATTCTTTCTACAATATCTTTACGCTTAACCGTTTTAAGATATTCTAATTCTTCTTCTAACTTTTTTTTGCCATCTAACGTCATTGGATATACTTTCTCAATCATTTAATGCGATCTCCTTTTTTAGAATCATATCTGACTCATGCTTTCACTATTTAGTTGAAAGCGTAATTATCTTTTCAACATTGAAAAGATACCATGTTGAATGTCATTTGTAAACAAAAAATGCTAATTCGTCCAAAGTTTTAATTTAACTATCATACTTACAGTAAGGCTTTTAGTGTGTTTTACTTTTCGAATAAAAACTTAATTGTTTGTTCCAGTTAGTTCTTCAACTAAGATACTTCTAATTTTAGTTGTCATCAAGTCGATAGCTACTTGGTTCGTTCCGCCTTCTGGAATAATAATATCGGCGTATTTTTTAGAAGGTTCAACAAATTGGTGGTGCATTGGTTTTACGACCGTTAAGTATTGTTCGATTACTGAATTAAGTGTACGGCCTCGCTCTTCTATATCTCGTTTGATTCGGCGAATAATACGTATATCGTCATCTGTATCTACGTATACTTTTATATCCATTAATTTTCTTAATCGTGGATCTTCTAAAATTAAAATTCCTTCAAGGATAATAACCTCTTTAGGTTCTTGAATGATAATTTCTTTACTTCTAGTATGCGCAGCATAATCATAGACTGGCTTTTCAATTGCTTTGTAGTGAATCAAATCTTCTAAGTGCTGAATAAGTAAATCCGTATCAAAAGCAAATGGATGGTCATAATTTGTTTTTAACCGTTCTTCAAAGGATAAGTCATCTTGATTTTTATAATAAAAATCTTGTTCTAACATTAAAATAGAATGACCTGTAAATTGATTATAAATTGCACGACTTACACTAGTTTTTCCACTACCAGATCCACCAGTAACGCCAATCACTATTGGTCTTTTTTTGTCTGTCATACTTATTCCTCTTTTCTTGTGAAAAGCATTGAATCAGTTGATTCAATGCTTTATTAATTCTTTTTTTTACCATTCATTCTATCGCTTTATTAATCAACATATTCTGCTTTATACTGAAGATGCTGCTCATATGTTTCAGCATAATAAATTTTACCTGTTTTCATATCGGCTAGAAAATAAATATAGTCTGAATCAGTGGGTTCTAAAGTTGCTCTTATAGCATCTGCACTTGGGCTATTAACAGGTCCTGGACCAAATCCCGGATAGATATACAAATTATAAGGAGAATCAACTTCAATATCTTTTAACGACACGTATTCTTTGTGTTCTCCCAAAGCATATAGAACGGCTATATCCGTTTGTAAAGGCATGTCAATTGCTAAACGATTATTAAAAACTCCAGCAATCAACTTACGGTCTTCTAATGTGAACCCTTCTCGTTCGACTAATGAAGCAATCGTTAAGATATCCTGCACACTCCGATTAGACTCTTTAATTTTAGGATAAAATTCTAGCATAACTTCATCCATTGTGCTGATCATTTTCTCAACCAACTCTTCTAATGTCATCTCTTCAGGAAAATCGTAAGTAGCTGGAAATAAATAACCTTCCAAAGCATACCTAGTATTCTCAGCTTCCATAGTAGAGGTTAGTAATTCAGGAAACTTAGTCTGCATTTTTGTTAAAAAAGCTTCATTTTGAATGACTGCTAAAAAATCCTCTTTACTGTATTCCGTATTTTCAGCGATAACATCTCCAATTTGATCAATTGAAGTGCCTTCTTTGACTAGGATTTTAGTCCCTTCGTATTTCGAAGCCGTCCCACCCTCTTGAAGTTGATCAATAATTGAATCAAGAGTCATAGATGGAGAAAACTCATAATTCCCAGCTTGAAAACCTGTTTCGTTATTCATACGGATGTAATAACTGAACACGGTAGCACTTTTTATGATACCTTCATCCTGTAAAATACCTGCAATAGCTTTAGAACTAGATCCTGATGGAATTTCAACTAGTGTTTCCGTTTTATTCTCTTTATCCAGAGGTTTTAAAGACGTCGTAACATACTGGTACCCCATCACGCCAAAAAGGATTAAAAGTAGGATAAATGCCGCTAAAATACTAAGTACAATTTTCTTAACCAGTGTTGTCTCTTTTTGTCTTCCACTTTCCATACTAGTTAAATTAACACTTGCTTCTCCTTGATCTTTCGTCTTGCTGTTCTTTTTTCTTTTTGACAAGAAGCGACCCTCCTAACTATAACAACTATTTACTTGTTTTTTTCTCTTTCACTATGACACTAACTTGTATCATTATACATGATATCAGAGTTCATGAGAACAAAAAAAAGCTGACAAATTAAATTTGTCAACTTTTCTATGCATTTTACACATAATTACATCATTTAATGAATAAGATTATTCTTCTTCATCTGCTAAGAATGTATTTAATACTTCTTCAATCATATCCCATTCTTCTTCAGTTTCAATTGGTTTTAACTCGCCTTGTTCTCCAGTTTCAGTTTCGATGAAAGAGTAAACTTCAAGTTCTACTTCTTCTCCTTCACTAGCTCCAGCAGGATAAACAAAGACATAAGATTTTCCATAGTCATCTGAATCAAATGTAAATAAAATTTCGTATAATTGTTCATTACCTTGTTCATCTACTAAGGTAATATGTTCATGATCGTGATCGTGTTCGTGATCATGGTCGTGATTGTGGTCATGTGACATTGGTCAACACTCCTTTAATATGAGATAAGTTTCTTTTCTATTTTAGCGTACTATTCATTGAATTGCTAGTTTTGATTTTGATTCAAGTAATTCTGAAGAATCATAACCGCCGCTACCTTATCAATAACTTTTTTTCTTTTTGCTCTAGACGTATTGCCTTCTTCTATCAACATTCTTTCAGCTTGAACAGTTGTTAACCGTTCATCTTGTAAGATGACTGGTAATCCAAATGTTTCTTTGACCAATTCAGCATACCGCAAAGAAGCTTCGGCCCGAGGACCGATAGAATTATTCATATTTTTAGGCAAGCCGATTACAACTTTTGTGACTTCATGAATGGCGATTAATTCACCAATTCGGTCTATGCCATATTCTTCTTGTGCTTCATTAATTTTAACGATTTCAATTCCTTGTGCTGTCCAGCCAAACGGATCACTAACGGCTACACCAACAGTTTTTGAACCAACATCTAATCCCATTGTTCTCATTAAGCTTTATGTCCACTCTCTTTCAAATAGGTCTTTACAATTTCTTCAACGATTTCGTCACGTTCATGGCGTCTGATCAAATTTCGAGCATCTTTATGACGTGGAATATAAGCAGGGTCTCCTGAAAGCAAGTAACCAACGATTTGATTGATTGGATTGTATCCCTTTTCTTCTAAAGCATCATATACTAAACTCAAAGTTTCTTTTACACTTTTTTCACTATTGTCACCAACGTTAAAACGTACTGTTTCATCTGTTGAACTCATGGTCTACACCTCAATTTCTGTAACATCTACTCTTATTTTACAAGAAAGCACTTTAAACTACAATGATTATCAGAAATGAATATCAGAAAACGGTTAATTCTTTCTTTTTAAAATTGAGAGAGCGGAAAAAAAGCATTTAGAACCAAATCGCTGGGACGAATAAGTGCATTATGTTCATCGACCATCGAGTATTATCCTTAAAGTAGACGTCGGTTCTGTTTTAGAATAAACAGTCCTATATAAAAAAGAGGCTGGGATTTTTTCCCCAGCCTCTTTTTAAAGTTCAGTCGATAAATAATGTTACCTATTTGAAATGAATACTCTTATTTTTTTTCGTTTACCCATTCAGTCACTTTAGCTAACGCATCTTGTAAACCTGCTGGATTCTTACCGCCTGCTTGAGCCATATCAGGTCGTCCACCACCGCCACCACCAACAAGTGGTGCAATCGTTTTGATTAAGTCACCGGCTTTAAATCCTTTTTTAATTGTTGCATCATCAACAGCTGTTAGCAGATTAACTTTTCCATCTTTTGAAAAACCTAAAGTTAAAACGTTTGAAACAGCTTTTTGCTTCCATTGATCAGCTAATTGGCGCAATTGATTCATATCATTCACATCAACTTCAGCGGAAACAACTGTTATTCCATTAACTTCTTGTACATTCTTAAAGATATCACCAGCTTGATCACTTGCTAATTTTGCTTGCAATGATTCATTTTCTTTTTGTAGTTCTTTTAATTCGGTTTGTAACTGTTGCACTTTCGTAACTACATCTTGAGTTTGTTGAGCTTTTACTAAATCAGCTACAGCGTTCAAGCGTTTTTGTTCTGTTTGTAGCAAGTTGTAAGCAGCTTCACTTGTTACAGCTTCAATTCTGCGAACACCTGCGCCTATTCCTGATTCAGAAATGATTTTAAAGATACCGATTTCACTTGTATTGCTAACATGAACCCCACCACATAACTCAATCGAATAATCGCCAACATTTACAACGCGAACCAGATCCCCATATTTTTCACCAAATAACGCCATAGCTCCCATTTCTTTAGCTTTAGCAATTTCAGTTTCTACGGTTACAACTGGAAGAGATTCCCAAATTTTTTCATTTACAATTTGTTCCATTTCGTTCAATTCTTTTTGTGTGATTTGACCAAAATGTGTAAAGTCAAAACGCAAATGGTTTTGAGTTACTAATGAACCAGCTTGGTTCGCATGTTCGCCTAAAATATCTTTTAAAGCTTGATGCAATAAATGAGTAGCCGTGTGGTTTCTAGTAATTTTATTTCTTAAAGTTTCATCAACTTCAAGTTTGTACGTTTCTCCTACCGTTAAACTCTCTAGTACTTCTACTGTATGAAGTGGTTGTCCTGCTGGAGCTTTTTTAACATCTGTAACTTTTGCTACAATTTTACCTGTTGTATCTTTGATTATTCCTTTATCCGCAATTTGTCCGCCCATTTCAGCATAAAATGGTGTTTGGTCAAAAATCAAACGAACTTGTTCACCGGTTTTAGCTGTCGTTACAAGTGCTTCATCTGTTGCAATAACTGCTAGTATTCCCATAGCTGTAGTTTTATTGTATCCTACAAAAAGACTTTCGTCATTTAGGCCTGCAAATAATTTTGTTTGAATACCCATTGATTTTTCACCGCTACGAGCAGCACGAGCACGATCTCTTTGAGCAGTCATTTCGATTTCAAAACCTTCATGATCTACTTCAAAACCTTCATCTTGTGCAAATTCTTCAGTCAACTCGACTGGGAATCCATAAGTATCATATAACTTAAAGATGTCAGACCCTGCAATCGTTTTTTCTCCATTAACTTTTAATTCACTGATGCGTTCGTTTAAAATTGTTAATCCATCATTGATTGTTTCATGGAATCGTTCTTCTTCATTCTTGATTACCTTAACAATGAACTCTTCTTGTTCTAAAATTTCAGGATAATGACTATTCATAATATTTCCAACAACTGGGACTAACTTAAACATGAAGGCTTTATCAATGCCTAATTTCTTACCATGCATAACCGCACGACGTAGCAAGCGACGCAATACGTATCCGCGTCCTTCATTAGAAGGCAAAGCGCCATCGCCAATAGCAAAGCTCACTGCACGGACATGATCCGCAATAACTTTAAAGGAAATATCGTCTGTTGCATTTTCACCATATTTTTTGATTCCGCTCAATGCTTGTACTTTTTCAATGATTGGCATAAATAAATCCGTTTCAAAATTTGTTGGGGCATCTTGTAAAATTGAGACAACACGCTCTAATCCCATACCTGTATCAATATTCTTATTAGGTAATGGTTCATAAGTTCCATCAGGTTTATGATTGAACTCAGAGAAAACTAAATTCCAAATTTCCAACCAGCGTTCATTTTCTCCACCTGGATAATTTTCCGGATCATTTTCAGCTAAATCATTAAACGCTTCACCGCGATCATAAAAAATCTCAGAATCCGGACCACTTGGACCAGCACCAATGTCCCAGAAATTATCGGCAACATCTATAATGTGATCATCCGTTAATCCAATTTTTTCTTTCCAAATCATTTTCGCATCTGTATCTTCAGGATAAACTGTTACATACAATTTTTCAGGGTCTAATCCTAGCCATTTTTCCTCAGTTAGAAATTCCCATGCCCATTCAATAGCTTCTTCTTTAAAATATTCTCCAATAGAAAAATTTCCTAGCATTTCAAATAAAGTATGGTGGCGAGCAGTTTTACCGACATTTTCAATATCGTTCGTACGGATACTTTTTTGTGCATTCGTAATTCTTGGGTTTTCAGGAACTACAGAACCATCAAAATATTTTTTCAAAGTTGCTACTCCTGAATTTATCCACAATAATGTAGGATCTTCAAAAGGGACTAGTGACGCACTAGGCTCTACTTTATGCCCTTTTGATTCAAAAAAATCTAAAAATAATTGACGAACTTCGTTACTTGATAATCTTCTCATTTTATTCTTCCTTTCAATTTTAAATCTGGTTGTTGTAAAAAAAAGCACAAAAAAAGTCCAACAACAGCATTGCCAGACAAGGACGAAAAATTCGCGGTACCACCTTGTTTGCAATGATGTCATTCGACAGTTCATTACCTCTTAAGTCTCGATAACGTGAGAAACGATAGTATTTCTACTATTTTATTAAGGGAGCATCTATTTAATATTGTTAGTTTTCTTTCAGCCTAGGAAAACTTTTCTTTAAACAAGTGATTAAACTAATTTATCCTTAGTACGTTTAAAGTATAGGAGAATCTATCACAATTGTCAATGAATAAAAGTACTTTATTTGCTAAGAACCTTTAAATAATAGTCTTTTCTTTAGCGAGCGTAAATCCGCGTCCCCATACTTCACTGGCGCTCATCACAACTACAAAGGCATTTTCATCCACATCTAAGATTGTATCTTTTAAAAGTGTAAATTCTTGTTCTGCAACGACACACATTAACATTTCCTTATCTGAGTTCCCATATCCACCCTTAATACCTAAATTGGTCACTCCACGATTAACTACACTAAAAATGGCTTGTTTCACTTCAGCTGGGTACTCAGATATGATCATAACTGTCTTAGAATGATTGAATCCAACTTGAACAACATCAATCGTGCGACTAATGACAAATAATGAAATGATCGAATACATCACAACTTCTCCATCAAATACAAGTAAAGCACAGATTATGACTAAACCATCAATTAAAGCTACACTCATACCTAAAGGTAACTTTAAATACTCATGTATAACTTGAGCTATAATACTAGTGCCTCCAGTTGAAGCTTTTGCTCTAAAAACGATACCTAAACCAATACCCGTAATGATGCCGCCAAACAAAGCAGCTAACAATGGAGTATCTGTCCATGGTTTTATAAAATCAAGCATGCCAATAAATGCGGGTAAAATTAAACTCCCAAGAATCGTTTTATACCCTGCTTCTTTCCCTAAGAATACAAAACAAATTAAAAGCAAAGGGATATTAAAAGCTAATTGCACAATGGAAGGATCCCAGTTGAATACACTGCTTGTAATTGTACTGACTCCGCTAACTCCTCCTGAGACAATTAAGTTAGGCAATAATAGCGCATTAAATGAAACAGCTGCAATAAACGAGCCAACTACAATATAGAGAATATCAAGTGCTCCTAATGTATATTTATTTGATAATAATGTTTTCTTCATGAATATAGTCATCCTTTCTTAACAATGAAACAAAATCCTTGTTCATTCTAACACTTCAATCTTATTTACGGCAGACTTTTATTATTTTCTCATGATTTTTTCGCAAATTTCATTTTCGTTTGCTTTATAATGAAAGTTGACGCAATAATAAATATTTAAGACAAAGGAGTCTTCATGTCTGCACACGAAAATTATCACCTCATCATAAATGAATTATCTGGTTCTGGTAAAGGAAAAAACGTCAGTAAAAAAATTTGTAAAATACTGACAAGTAAGCACATTCGATTTCAGTTACATAAGTCGACTTATCCTGGTCATACTGTCGAAATCACTAAAACTTTAGTGCAAGAGATCAGCCAACAACCAACTGAAACTCAATTGATTATTGTCATTGGCGGAGATGGAACCTTGCATGAAGTTCTTACAGGCTTAGGGGAAGAATTTGCTCACATCCCAATTGGGTATATTCCTGCTGGATCAGGCAATGACTTCGCTCGTGGAACAGGTATCTCTAAAAATCCTGCGAAAGCTTTAGACCAAATTTTAACAACTCAACATGCGAAAAAGTTAGATATCATTCAATACTATGATCATAATCAACAACTTAAAGGATTTGCCGTAAATAATGTTGGCATTGGGTTTGATGCTGCCGTTGTAAAAAAAGCCAATCATTCTCCATCTAAAACTTTTTTAAACAAATTAGGTTTTAGTTCTCTGGTTTATTTTGCCAGCTTAGTTCAAGTTTTCTTTGAGCAAGCTGTCTTCCCCTTAACCATTACCACGGATGGAAAAGTAAAAACCTTCGAGGATGCTTTTTTAGTTATTGTAAACAATCATCCTTATTTTGGTGGAGGCATTCCTGTCTCTCCAAAAGCTTCTCAAACAGACGGAAAACTAGATTTGATTATTTTGCCTAAGCGGTCTTTTATGAATCTTCTCTATCTTTTCGCGTTAATGCTTTTTGGAGGGAAACATTTATATTATAAAGATGTGTACTATTATCAAGCGGAGGCTATCTCACTTAAAACGCCATCAACAATTGATTCAAATGCCGATGGTGAAGAACTAATTGTTCAGCCGATTGATTTTCAACTCAAAACTAGCTCACGATATTTTTGGTTATAGCTAGTAAAGAATCGCTTTAGCGATTAAGCAGTGTTTGAGGCACCCATACTATTTGATAAAGAGCCTAAATAAAAAAGAGTTTCAGAAGATTGCTCTTCTGAAACTCTTTTTTATTTTATAGACCAGGCACAATACCATCCATTCCAATCATTGGATCAACCGCATTGGATTGAATCATGTCTATCGTCAGACGATAATTTTTTGGCTGTTTATCGTCTATAACTTCAGTTTTATCACTCGCTAATGATAACTGCTCAGAAGTATTAGCAGCTACTTCTGGTTCAGTTGCTTTAGTTACTGTTTTTTCTTTATCTGAAACTGATTTTACATTTACAACTAGTTCTACTTGTTGTTTTTTCTCTTCCAATAGACGCTCGGCTAATGTTGTTAATCTAGTTGCTGAAGATTTAGCTACACAATCTTCAAATGCAGTCGGTTCACCACATAAAATAAGCAACTCACTGCTTCTCGTTATAGCAGTGTAAAGTAAATCGCGTCTTAACATACGATGATAATTTTGAACCATTGGCAGAATAACCATTTTGAATTCTGATCCTTGGGATTTATGGATTGAACAACAATAAGCTAAAGTGATTTTTATCCATTCATTTCGCTTATAGACGACTTCATTGGCATCAAATTGAATAACGATTTCATCGACTTTATCTTCTGTTTCCTTAGCCAAATTGATTCCAACAATTTCTCCCATATCTCCATTAAATACGTTCATTTCTGGATAATTTACTAATTGAAGAACTTTATCCCCAATTCGGTAACTTTTTTCATTGAATTTAACTTCTTTTCTTCTGCCAGAAGGGTTCGGATTGAAAATTTCTTGCATCATTTTGTTTAACGCATCTATCCCGGCTGGTCCTCTGTACATAGGTGCTAACACTTGAATATCTTGAGCAGTAAAACCTTTTTCTTTAGCTTTTTCTACAACTTGGCGAATAACCGGTTCAATTTGATACGTATTGCATTGAAAAAATGAACGATCTTTTTTGTTTTTAGTAAAATCGGCCGGTAATTGTCCTTCTTTTATTGCATGAGCCAAGGAAATAATTGAAGAACCGTCATCTTGTCGGTAAATTTCGGTCAATTCTCTACTAGGAATTTGTTTGGCTCTGATTAAATCATGCAAGACCTGACCAGGACCAACAGAAGGCAATTGATCCTTATCCCCTACAAAGATAACTTGCATATTTTGTGGGACAGCTCTTAGCAATTGATTTGCTAACCACGTATCTACCATCGACATTTCGTCTACAATCAATAATCCGCCTTCTAATTCTCTATCAGAAAGCTCAGCAGTTGGTTTTTCTTGACCATTTAATCCTAAAAGGCGATGAATTGTACTACTTGGTAATCCAGTAGATTCATTCATCCGTTTAGCAGCTCGCCCGGTTGGTGCCGCTAAAAGAATAGGAAAAATTTTATCCGTATAGTCATCTAGTTCTAACGATAAACCGTTAAGTTCTGCAAATAAATTGACAATACCGTTTAATACAGTCGTTTTACCTGTTCCTGGTCCACCAGTTAAAATAAATAATGATGAAGTAACAGCTTGTTCAATGGCTTCAATTTGTGAATTGCCATACTGGATACCCAATCTTTTTTCCATTTTACGAATTTCTTTTTTAACATTATGTGCAGGATAATTAATTTTTTTACTATTTTCCATCAAGCGTTTTACTGATGTTGCAATTCCCCATTCGGCTGCATATAAAGAGTTGATATACAACTTATGAGCATCTTCAATTAATTTATTTTCTTCAATCAAATTCAATAATTCTTTCGCAACTAGATCAGGCTCAATAATGAATGAACGACTTTCTTCTAACACTCTTATCGTTTCGTTTAGTAACGGCTCTGCTAATGTATACGTATTTCCTTCACTGAGGCACAATTCATTGAGCGAAAATAAAATAGCCGCTTGAATACGTCCAGGAGAATCAGCAGCAAATCCAAGATTCTCTGCAATCGCATCTGCTTTTTTAAACCCAATGTTATCAATATCTTCTATCAACTGATACGGATTTTCTTGAATGACCTCCAAGGTTTCTGCTTGATACGTTTGATAAATCGTATAGGCTAATCGACTTCCAAAACCAAAATCATTTAATCCAATAATGATTTTTTCCATCCCATTACTTGAACGGATCATATTAACAATAACTTCTTTTTTCTTGTCATTTAATCCAGGAATCTTAGCTAAAACTGTTTCGTCAGCACTGATTTGATCAATTGCATCATCCCCTAAAAGTTCAACAATTGTTTCAGCTGTTTTTTTTCCTATTCCAGGAAATTTATCACTTGAAAGATAAGCAATTACACCTTCTGCTGAAGTTGGTTTTTCTTGGCTGTAACGTTCTGCGTTGAATTGCATGCCAAATTTTGGGTGATCAGTCAATTGACCAAAAAAACGATAGGTCTCATCTTCTTGAATTTGTCCAAAGTTTCCCGTTATCACAATTTCTTTTTCGGCAAAGGAACTATTCGTATCGACTACTCGTGCTAAAATAACTTTATAAAAATTTGTCGGGTTTTGATAGAAAATTGCAGCAACTTGCCCTACAAAATAGGGTGGATCTCCTGCAAATAAATCTAAATTGTCTTGCATAACCACTTTCCTACCACCACCCTTTCTATCTCAACTAATCAAACCACTCACTCTTTTTGAGTTTTCATTACAGCCTCTATGGATTGTAACTGTTCTAGTCGTTTACCGTATGTTATAGGATTTAATTCTTTTGCTTTATCGAAATAGTGCTTAACAGAATGGTCTTCTTCTTTTAATGCCATCCCAACTACACCACGTTTAAACCAAGCTTCATCATTTTTCGGTGCTTGTTCGATACTTAATTCAAAATAATGTTTTGCTTCATTAAATGAACCCGTCTCCATTAGAGTATTTCCTATAATTAAGATTACCGTTAAATCCAAAGGGTCTTCTTCATAAGCACTTAAGAAATAAGCTAAGGCTTTTTTAGATTGATTTAAGGCTAAAAAATTCTGCCCAATCATTACCATAGCATCTTTTTTTAATGGTGTTTCAGTAAATTGAATAACTTGATTAAAATACGTTAAAGAGGTCGAGTAATCTTCAATCTCGTAATATAAATTTCCAAAGGCATAAACAAAAATTGAATTTTCAGGATATTTTTCAATTGCTGTTTCTAATATTGCTTTAGCATCTTCATATTTTTTCCCCAGAATAAACATAGTCGCTAAATTATAATAACTACCGCTATTGGCAGGATTATCATTTATTTCTTCTATAAGTAATTGAATGGCTTCGTTAAACTCACCTTTTTCCCATAGCTGAAAAGCTTCATGGTTTCGATTCATACTTATCTCCTCCTTCTTGCAACTTTAACTATTTTACACCAAATTCCTATTGGATTCTACTGATGACATTGTTTTCTATTTAAATTAACACTAATTTTTTTCATCTAAACCAATTTAATGTGCTATGTACACTAAAAAGCTAGGAGTGTTGTGCTCCTAGCTTTTTGCAGTCTATTAAATTTTAAACATATTGCAGTTCTTTTGTTTCATTGTAAGCTGCATCAATCGTGCCGCCACCTAAACATTCCATGCCGTCGTAAAAAACAACTGCTTGACCTGGAGTTATCGCACGTACTGGTTCGTCAAATTCCACTGTAGCTGCTGTTCCATCTTCATTCAAGTGAACAGTTACGCCCGTATCCGCTTGGCGGTAACGGAACTTCGCTGTACATTTGAACACACGCGATTTTTCTTCATTCGTTGTAAAATGAAGATCAGAAGCTTCTAAGTGAGTTGCTAATAACCACTCATGATTAAACCCTTGACCTACGTATAAAGTATTCGTTTCTAAGTCTTTTCCAACAACAAACCATGGATCACTTGATTTTCCACCGCCGCCAATACCTAAACCTTGACGTTGACCAATCGTATAATACATTAATCCATCATGTTGTCCTTTTATTTCACCATCTACAGTCATCATATTACCCGGTTGAGCTGGTAAATAAGTCATCAAGAATTTTTTAAAATCACGTTCTCCAATGAAACAAACGCCCGTAGAATCTTTTTTCTTAGCAGTAGCTAGTCCTGCTTCTTCAGCGATTCTGCGTACTTCAGGTTTTTGCATGCCACCTAAAGGAAATAACGTTTTAGCTAATTGTTCTTGTGATAATTGATTTAAGAAGTAAGTTTGATCTTTATTGTTATCTACTCCTCTTAGCATATGAGTAACACCATTTTCATCACGTTCTACTTGAGCGTAATGACCAGTAGCAACATAGTCAGCCCCCAGTTCAATAGCGTAATCTAAGAAAGCTTTAAATTTGATTTCTTTATTACACATTACATCTGGGTTAGGCGTACGGCCTTTTTTGTACTCTTCTAAGAAGTAGGTAAACACTTTATCCCAATATTGTTTTTCAAAGTTAATTGAATAATAGGGAATACCAATTTGATTTGCTACAAGTGCAACGTCATTGTAATCTTCCGTCGCTGTACACATACCGAACTCATCGGTATCATCCCAGTTTTTCATAAAAATTCCCACCACATCATAGCCTTGTTGTTTTAACACTAAAGCTGTAACGGATGAGTCAACACCACCGCTCATACCAACTACGACACGAGTCTTGCTATTGTCTTGCATTACATCACCATCATTTCAAATAGATTCTGAAAATCTTTACGATTTGAAGGTCGTATTTTTCCAGTCCTTATCATTATACTAACTTTTAGTCAGAAATCAAGCTGCTCAAACCAAATAGGAGACATGCTCAAAAAATACTGAGACACCTCTCCTGTTTATTTGATATATTCGATTCTTTTATTTCTTATCCTTTTACTAGCACACCACGTTCAACAAGATCTGCTAAGGTAAAGGCTACTTTTTCGCGCGTTTCTTTATAAGCATCCCCATTGTAGATATTTACCGTCCGCAATCCATTTCCTGTCGTTACTGAAAGTTTTAATTGTGTTAAATCGTCTGAAACAACGATTTTCAATTTCACACCTTGATTGCTTGTCAAGTTAGCATCCATTGTGCGAATCAATTGGAAATTCCCCTTTTTGGTTTCTTCAAAACCATTATCTCTCAAGGTATATTTTTTCACATCAGGATTTACCTGAAATTGCTCATTGGCTCCTAGTAAAGCTGCTTTCTTTTCAAATGCCATCTTATTCCCTCGCTTTTTCTTTATCCTTATTCGTAACCCTTTTCATTATTACTATACCATAGCGTTTAGCTCTTTTTCCACAAAAAAAGTAGAGAATCTGAAACATCTCAGATTCTCTACTCATTTATCCAATTCATAACCGTTTATTTTTTCAATCGTGAACTCACTTTTATCAACTGTTCTGCTAAATAATTGATTTGCTCTGAAGTTGTTCCAAGTCCAAAACTTATCCGAATCGTTTCAGCTATGATAGGGCTCTTTTCACCATACATTGCAATTAAAACATGACTTGGATCAATATTTCCAGCAGTACATGCTGAACCGGATGAAACAGCTATTCCACTTAAATCTAGACTCATTAGTAGTTGTTCAGCTGATACGTTTTCGAACCATAAACTCACGATATGTTCCAGCTGGCTATCGGGATTTCCATTCACTTCAAATACTACATTCGCTTGATTCAGTTGTTCAATAAGTTGCTTCCGTAATTCATGGTATTTTAATCGACGGTCTTCTCTTTGAGGCTGAATAATCTCTACTGCTTTTTGTAATCCAGCGATTGCTGGTATATTTTCTGTTCCTGCTCGGCGTTTTTTTTCTTGTTCTCCACCAAGCATAAAACTAGGTAAATGAATTGTTTCATTCACATAGAGGAAGCCTATTCCTTTAGGTCCATTGATTTTATGGCCTGAAACCGATAATAAATCGATGTGGTCTCTTTTAACATCAATATCTTCTGTTCCATAAGCTTGAACAGCATCTGTATGAAAGTACGCTGTTGATTCATTTTCAGCAATAATAGCACCTATTTTTGCGATGTCCATTACTGTACCAACTTCGTTATTCGCATACATAATAGAAACTAAAATCGTATCTGGTCTTAAAGCTTCTTCAACTAATTTTGGGTCAACTTGACCTTTTTTGTCCACTGGCAAATACGTTACTTCAAAACCCAGCTTTTCAAGGTATTCCATCGGCTTCAAAACAGCGTGGTGTTCCACAGCAGAGGTGATGATATGTTTTCCTTCTTGTTCTCTTTTTAAAGCTGTTTCAATAATTGCAGTGTTGTCAGATTCTGTCCCACCACTAGTAATAATGATTTCACTTGGTTTAGCGCCAATGCTTTTAGCAAAAACCATTCGAGCATTATCCACAATACGGCGACTATCTCTTCCAAAATTATGGATACTAGATGCATTTCCATAGTGATTTTTCATTGCTTCATAAACAACTTCAATAACTTCTGGGTGTATAGGACTAGTTGCGGCATGATCAAAATACATTCTTTCCATTTTAAGATAGTCCTCCCTTATTGATCTAAACTTATAATCCTTAAATTTTATCACTTTTTGCTCTAATCAACAACCCACTTATTTTGAGTAAGTTAATTTATTGATTAGTCGTTTCCATTTCCCATAGTTCTGGAAATAACATTTTTAGAATACCCATGGTTAATCGACGACCTTTACCTTTGTAAACATAAGCATGCATATGCATAGCAGGGTTAAAATTCGCTTCTAACACTGTATACCCTAAATGTTCTTGGGTACTTGGAATCGTTGGATCTGGAATAATCAAATCAATTCCACTTACTTTAGCACCAATTATTCGAGACATCTCGATAGCTGCTTGCTTATAGCTTTCCCCAATCTCATCTGTAACATCAATTGAGTCGCCTCCTGTGCTAATATTTGAATTTTCTCTCAAATAAACAATGCTGTCTGCTTCAGGAATGCTTTCTACTGTATACCCTTGTCCTTTTAACATTAACTGTTCGATTTCGCCTAACTCTATTCTTTCGAGCGGAGAACGGTGTTTCGCTTCTCCACGCAATGGATCTTCATTTTTGATAGCAACTAATTCTTTAATTGTCTTTTGTCCATCTCCTACAACATTTGCTGGTGTCCGCAGCAAAATCGCTGGAACTTCTCCATCTAAAACAAAGAAACGGTATTCTGTTCCAGGTATATACTCTTCAACTAATACAGCACTGTCTTCTTTGAAGGCTATTTCAAGCGCTCTTTCATAATCCTTTTTAGAAGGTGTTTGTTTAAATACAGAAATTCCTAATCCATAATTAGTCGATTTAGGTTTTACAACAATTTGTTTTTGTTCATACCGCCAAAATGCTGCTATCCCATCTACAAGAGTTGTGTACTCTTCGCCTGCAGGAACACGGAATCCTGCTGCATTAAGAATTTTTTTGGTTACAGTTTTATTTTCCATAATTAGTGGAGCAATATAGGAATCTTTAGATGTCATATTTCCATTTTTAACATATTCAATATGTTGATTAAAGGTTAACTTCAAGAATTGATCTTGAGCATCTAATAGTTCAACTTTTATCCCTTTTTGCAACGCATCAAATAGCAAGAGTTGAGTAGACATCTCTAATTGTTCAAAACCTGTTAAATTATAAGGTCTCTTAACTGCTTCTTTTTTATACTGTTTTGCTAATGCTAGACTAAATGCGATATATGAACCCTCTTCTTCTATACCGCTTATCATACGAGCAGCAATCGTTCGTTTAGGATCAACCATTTGCTTTCTAGCTTCTTGAATACAGCTATATGCTGATTTTGAACCATTTGTTGATTGAAGCATTTGTTCCATTTGTTCTAACAATTGTAATCCTTCTTCTTGAAACTTAGAAGTTTCTTCTGGATGTTCCATTGCCGTTAGACCATTCATTTCTTCCCCAGTTTTAATTTCATCTTCAGTGGCAGTTTCATCGATCCAAATCATGTACAAACAAAAAAGATGAATAAATTCCATCGTTTGTTTTGACATACCAAATGGATCAAAAGGGTTTAAATCAAAACTACGCAGTTCAAGATAAGAAATACCTTTCGTCAATAATTCTTCCGCTTGATGTACTCCACGAAAACGAACAGCTGAGTAAAATTCTTTTTCTTCGGATAAATATCCTTTTTTAACCATATCTTGCAAGCTGTGCACGTAGTCTTCAAGTGAATTAAATGAAACTGACACTTCAGATTGATTAACGTACCCATAATGACTGCTGCGGATACTTCGAACATACTTTTGCGGAATTTCTTGATCTGTGAAAAAAGAATCATCCACGGTAGGAGAAGCGCCCAATAAATAGGTTAAAAGCCAGCGATAACGCAAGAAATTTTTTGTTAGTTTCAAATAAAGCATTGATTTAAATGAATTTTTATCTGAAAAATCAGTTTGATTTTCATATAAGCGCAAAATCAGCTGATCATCTAATTCAAAATTGTAATGCACTCCACTAATCATTTGTTTTTTCTTACCGTATTTGTGCGTCAAGACTTCTCTATATTTAACATCTTCTTTTTTATCCAACTTAGCAATAGGAATAATAGCTTCATCCGGTAGAACCATTGGCATACTGATTGGCCAAATTGATTCATCAAGAGGGATTGTTTGAAGCGCAACGTCATGCACTGCTGCCATCCAGTTGTAACTCTCTTGAATGGACGGCAATGGAGGAGTAATCAATTCTAATTGAGATTCACTAAAGTCTGTTTGAATATACGGATGGAAATTTCTATTTCCAAATTCTTGCGGGTGCTTTGTTAAAGCAAGTTGTCCATTTGAGGTTACTCTTAGCCCCTCTTTTTCAATTCCAAAAAACGCTTGATAAAAAGCTTCATTTATATCTATTTCTTGTATTAGTTGTTTAACAGTCTTCATTTTACTATTCCCTCATCTAACTTATTTATTTGTCGCTCAATTTCTGCTCGAATTTTCGGCTCAGGAGCAAATCCCTTTTCCCAACTAGCTGGTTTCATTACTTTTCCATCTGGTTTTCTATATCGCGGTTTACCGTCTGGAAAAATTTTTCCCATATTTGCTTGATGCACAATAGAGAAAATAGGATCAGGATCAATACCCATAAGAACAAATGAACCATAATTGAAGTAGTTTGCATCGGTTAACGCATCTACTTGACCGATTAAACGGCTTGAAACCTTTTTAGGATGCTCTTTTATTTTAGCTAAAGACTCTTCAGTTGCATTCTTCCATTCTGAAACCAATGCTTCGAATTGTATTATATCTCCTTTTACGCTAGCATACAAAAATTCTAACAGTTCTTCTGTTGTAAAATTTGCTCGCTTAACGGCTTCTTCTGGCGTTAACGCTTGTGGTTCTTTTTTTTGCCGTTTACCAAACACTTCATGAAACTCTTGAACTTGTTCAAATGGAGATAATTTAGTCATATTTTAGCCTTCTTTCTGGTGAAAATTCTTCATTTATACACTGTTCCAACTTCTTTAGTTCTTTATTTCTTCACTGACTAAATGCTTTCTCAATGCTGCATTTTCCGATTCTAATACTCTACGATGCATCTCAGAATGTTTCAAATCTGCTTGCATAATTTTTAAAAACTCACTATTATCTTGTGAATGACGTTTTGTTCTTTCAAGTTGAATTTTTTCTTCAATTAGTTTTTTTATGTCTTTTTCAAGATTCACTATTGTTTCAACTAACATTTGATTTTTTTCAATTAATGAAGCATTTTGAAAACCAATCCCTTTAATCTTTTGCTCTGTTTTTCCATCTACTAAGTTGATATAAACTAACACAAAAGCTAAACAAGCAATAATAAAAGCTAAACAAATACCAATAACATGAACTATTGGCGTTGAATACCTAAATAAAGTTAACAATAGACTCAATACAACAGTGCAGCCAAAAATAACCAAGCCAATTCGATAAGAATTCATTTTTCGTTTATTATTCAGTGCCTTTAAGTAATCTACTTTATTTTGTAAGGTCGCTTTTTCTATTTGTTCTTGTTCTATTTTTTTTCGACTTTCAAAAAAAAGTTCCTTTTCTTTTCTTTCAATAGATTCTTGGACTTGTTGTTGATACTGTTCAAACCATTCTTTTTCTTTCATTAATTTCCCTAACTCTCTATCTATTTCTTGTTGATAAACAGCTTTTTTTAACGAGAGTTCTTCTTCTACTTGCTCAGTTTTCTTGTTAGCTAGAGCAACCATTTCACTAACATCTTCTTCAGCTTTTTTAGTTAGCTTTTGAGCTTCTGTTCTTTCATTATCAAAGTGCTCAAAGGATAGTCTTTTCTTTAGTTCCACTTCTTCTTTAACCATTTCTATATCGTGTTTAACTGCTTGATACATTTTTTCTGACTGCTGAAATGTAACTGTTAAAATATCTTCTGCTTCTTGTTTAGCTTGTTGTAGAATCGCTTTTTCTTTATATGAAGCATCGATTACAAGTTTATCAACTGTTTCTTGTTGCTGTATAGTCACTAATTCTTTTTCTTTTCTTTGATTTTCCGCTATTTTTTTTACAATAATTTTAGCAGTTGTCGAGAAAAAATTAGGCCGACTTCTATTCTTAGCTTTTGATGGACTAGCAACTTGATTAAATTCTTTTTTTTCGGACATTAAAAAGTTCCTTTCCTTCAAACTTTCCTATCAATTTGATTAATCAGGTCTAATCAAATAAATGACTTCTTACACATTATCGCAAATAATCGTAGAAAAGCCAAACCAAAAATTTGAGTGATTTGCAAATATGAACAATTATGAACGAATCCCTCAAATCAAACAAACGTTCCTCTTTGTAGAAACCCAATGGTTACAGTGGTATACTAGTAATAAGAATGTTAGTAGGAGGCTACTCTTTATGAATCAACCGTTAGCTTATCGAATGAGACCTACTCATATCGATAATATTGTCGGACAGCAACATTTAGTTGGAAAAGGAAAGATCATTCGACGTATGGTAGAAGCAAAAATGCTCTCCTCAATGATTTTATACGGTCCCCCAGGAATTGGTAAAACAAGTATTGCTAGTGCAATTGCTGGCACAACGAAATTTGCTTTTAGAGTCTTAAACGCTGCTAGTGATACAAAAAAAGATTTACAAATTGTTGTGGAAGAAGCTAAAATGAGCGGTACGGTTATTTTACTTTTAGATGAAGTACATCGTCTAGATAAACCTAAGCAAGATTTTTTATTGCCACACTTGGAAAACGGACGGATCATCTTAATCGGAGCTACTACAGAAAATCCATATATTACGATTAACCCCGCCATTCGTAGTCGTACCCAAATTTTTGAGCTTAAACCTCTTTCTAATGAAGACATCCAACACGCTTTATGGAATGCTGTGAACGACTCAGAAAAAGGTTTTGGAAACGAACAAGTAACCATTACAGATGAAGCTTTGTTACACTTTTCTAGAGCTACAAATGGGGATTTAAGAAGTTCTTTGAATGGCTTAGAACTAGCTATCAAATCAACAGCTCCAGACGAAAAAGGTATTATAACAATCACTTTAGACATTGCAGAAGAATGTATCCAAAGAAAAGCTTTAACACATGATAAAGATGGTGATGCTCACTACGATGTCATCTCTGCTCTGCAAAAATCAATTCGCGGTAGTGATGTTGATGCAGCTATGCACTATCTAGCAAGACTGATTGAAGCTGGCGATTTACCGATTATTTCTAGACGCTTAATGGTTATTGCTTACGAAGATATCGGACTAGCTAATCCTTCTGCAGCTTCTAGAACAGTCACCGCCGTTCAAGCAGCTGAAAAATTAGGCTTTCCGGAAGCCAGAATCCCTTTAGCCAATGTAGTTGTTGATTTATGCTTGTCTCCAAAATCAAATTCGTCTTACGTAGCGATTGATGCAGCTTTGCAAGATGTACGGGCTGGAAAAAGTGGAGATGTACCTGATCATTTAAGGGACTCACATTATAGCGGCGCAAAAAAATTAGGACGCGGCGTAGATTATCTTTATCCTCATAGCTATCCTGGCGCTTGGGTAAATCAACAGTATTTGCCAGATAAGCTAAAAAAAGCTTCTTACTATTCTCCAAATCACACTGGGAAATACGAAGATACTTTAGCAAAACAATACGAGTCTATCAATTTCAAAAAAGGAAAAAAGAAAACAGATTAACCGTTTTCTTTGTTGTTCTAATCAACTTTATTTAAGCGTCTAATAGTCAATTAATTGACAACAATACTTGCCTATGCTAATATAAAGATAAGATTTCTGAGATGTTCGTCTTGCTCAACATGTGTTGACCGAACAATTAATATTACCTTGGGATCCAAACTGATTCAATCGGATAACAAGCCTTTTCACTTGGTAGTTAGAAGTTTGACAGCGGAGCCCACCTGCTACTTGCGGGTTCAATACTAACTGAGCATAACAACGGCATTATCGGATTTCTCTTTAAAAAGTTTAAAACTTTTAAAGCCATTCTTAATTGAATGGCTTTTTTCTTTGGTTTTAAGATTTTTAAGTATGAATAAATGGCTTTATACTTTTTAGTGTGGATAGATGAATTTAGTTCATGCTTAACACTTCTGGAGGAATAGGATTGCTTGTAGCCCTGTAAAGTATTCAATGCGAATTACATCGCTTTAACGCTTTAGCGTTTAAGCGGTGTTTGAGGCTTGAAAGTTCTTAAGACTTTAGGCTTAAGACGGTACCAGGGCTCTTACAAGCAAATCCGGCTATTCCGAAAGAACTTTTAGAAGCATTCACACTATTTGACTAAGAGCCGAATAAATTAGTTCATTAGATGGCTTTAAAGTTACCCATTCTAAAAGCAATTTCATATAAATTATTTTCATCATCTTCAAATTTCATCTTATCCTCATAAGAAATATGGTATGCTTACTTTACTATTAATTTAAAGAAAGTAGGTTTCAATATGTTATTATCTATCTTATTTTTAATTTTTTCTTTGTTACTGATTTATGCAGCATACTTTTTTTATACTGGAAAAGCTATGGTCCTTCTGACGAGTACTGGAAAAGAAACCACACCAAAAACAGCAGCATTTTTTAAGTTCTACGGCAGACTCTTTTTTATTGGCGGACTTGGCTCTCTTGTACTCGTTTTTTACCAGCTGACTTTGTTAGCTTTTGCGGTTTTACTTTTTGTTATGCTGACGATGCTTTTCTTTATCTTCGGTTTAAATAAGCGCATGTAAAACGAGCAGTATTTCCCTTCACTTAAATCATATCCACCTCTTTTCGTATTTCTATGAAAATGGATACATTTAGAGTACAATGAGATTAGGAAGAAATAATTCATTTATTTTATCATGAGAAATGGAGTGGATGTATATGTTACAACAATACAATCGAATTTTAGTTGCTGTGGATGGTTCGACTGAGGCTGAAATAGCTTTTAAAAAGGCTGTACAAGTTGCAGTTCGTAACTCTGCTACGTTAGTTCTTGCACATGTTATTGATACTCGGGCGTTTCAAAGCATTTCAACCTTTGATGGTGCTATGGCTGATAAAGCAAGTGAACAAGCTAAAAACACCTTAGAAGAATATGTCCGTTATGCAAAAAATCATCGTGTTCAAGATATTACTTATTCAATTGAATATGGCTCTCCAAAAGTGTTAATTGCAAAACAAATTCCGGAAGATCAAAAAATTGATTTGATTTTATTGGGAGCAACTGGTTTAAATGCAGTAGAACGGATCTTTATAGGATCTGTTTCAGAATATGTTATTCGACATGCTAATTGTGACGTATTAATCGTTCGGACAGATTTAGACAATAAAAAAGGCTAATGTTTACTAGACAAACAAAAAAAACAACCAAAATTATTTGGTTGTTTTTTTGTTGTTTTTATTATGCGCGTAATCTTTCAACATCGCGAGCAATCATAATTTCTTCATCTGTTGGTATCAATAGTACTTTAACTTTTGATTCTGGAGTAGATATAATACGTTCTTTTCCACGTACATTATTTGCTTCAGGATCAATTTCAGCACCAAACCAATTCATGCCATCAATAATAATTTGACGCGTTTCTGGAGAATTTTCGCCAATTCCAGCAGTAAAGACAATTGCGTCAGCACCATTTAAAATTGCAAAATATTGACCAATGTATTTTTGAACACGGTTATAAAAAATGTCTAATGATGTTTGAGCATCTTCATTTCCTTTTTCAGCTTCATCTTCAACATCACGCATATCGCTTGAAACATGAGAAAGACCTAGTAAACCTGATTTGTTATTTAAGATATAAATCATATCATTAATATCAGTGATATTTAATTTATCCATTAAGAATGGCAATAATGATGCATCGATATCACCAGTACGCGTACCCATTGTGATTCCAGCTAAAGGAGTGAATCCCATTGATGTATCAATTGATTTTCCACCTTTAACAGCTGTTATAGATCCACCGTTTCCTAAGTGACATGTAATCAGTTTTGTGTCTTCAAGTGGTTTGCCTAACATTTCAGCTGCACGTTCTGAAACATATTTATGTGAAGTACCGTGAGCACCATATTTACGTGCTGCGAAGTCTGTATAGTATTCCATTGGAAGACTATACAAATAATTTTCTTTAGGCATTGTTGTATGGAAAGATGTGTCAAATACAGCTACACTAGTAATATTTGGTAGAAGTTTTTTGAATGCTTTGATTCCTGTAGCATTTGCTGGGTTGTGTAACGGAGCAAATTCAGCTAAGCCTTCGATTTGAGCTAACACTTCATCAGTAATTAATGCAGAATCTTTAAATAATTCTCCACCAGCTACTACACGGTGTCCTACTCCTGTAATTTCTTCGTAGTTTGCAATCACTTTTAATTCAATTAATTTATCTAAAACCATTTGAATAGCAATTTCATGGTTTGCAATATCTTCAACCACTTTGTATTTTTCACCGGCATATTTCGTAGTAAAAATTGAATTATTCAAACCAATTCTTTCGATTATTCCTGAAGCGATTTCTTCTTCAGCTGGCATTTCATATAATGTGAATTTCAAACTTGAACTACCTGCATTAATTGCAATTGTTTTTGGCATATTTTTTCCATCTCCTAATGTAAATTTTTAAATATTTTCTTTTTTCCAACTATCTACTTCTTGCATAAATTGAAGCATGGCTTTTTGATTTTTAAAGTCTGGAATTTGTGCTAACAAAACTTGTTTAGCTTGTTTAGCATTGTTCCCTTTCTTTTGGATCAAAAGAATTGATTTTCTGGAGTTTTTAGTCTTAAATAACTCATTTGGTAGATTTAACATCCCTTGTAAAAACGATTCTTCTTGAATCATCTTCATCAGTCCAGGTGTCTCATCTGTCTCAAATAACTGAGCAGGAACTAAAAAGATTCCAAATCCGCCATCTTTCAAATAATGTAAGCTTTGTTCAATGAATAAATGATGCGCATAAGAATGACCCTCTTTTGCAGCTGTTTTGTATTTACTGACTTTTTCGTCCAATGGATAATAACCAACGGGCAAGTCACTCACAACAACGTCTACAGGATCCATTAACAAGTCTTGTAACGCATCTTGATGAGTCAACGTAACTTTTTGCCTTTGCATAGTTGTGCTAACTGACGCAAGGGTTAGAAGCAAATCATCGTTATCGATACCTTCTGCCTCTACCAAAATGTTTTTTGAAACTAATCCATTATAAACAGTTGATAATAGATTTCCCATCCCAACAGCTGGATCAAGTAACCGAATTTTCTCTAGTTTTCCACTAATTAATTTTTCAATTAGATAGTTTAAAATAAAGCCAATCGCATCTGGTGTCATCTGGTGATTGGGTTGCAATGCATCTGTCTTTGAAGCTTTCAAAAGAGCTAATTGAATTGCTTTTCGAATGTCTTCAGATTCCATGTTATCTATTGAAACTTCTTTATATAGTTGCGTCAATTTTCCAACTATTTCATCTGAAGGAAAACCATCAATCTGATGAGGAATCTTATTAACGAGAATATTTTCACCAGTTTCTGAAAGAGCCTCTAGATAAGAAACATCTAATTCCTT
This sequence comes from Carnobacterium jeotgali MS3, assembly GCF_000745125.1. Taxonomy (GTDB): domain Bacteria; phylum Bacillota; class Bacilli; order Lactobacillales; family Carnobacteriaceae; genus Carnobacterium_B; species Carnobacterium_B jeotgali. The sequence goes on along the minus strand of NZ_JQNF01000005.1, from coordinate 309,241 downwards.
TTGCAAAAGTTGGACTGAAGCGTCCAATTGATTAAATAACTGTTCAATTTCTTTTTGAGACACTAATTTCAACCTCTTTCTTTTTTTCTTACAACGTCTTGGTATTAGTCATGTAAGAAATGAAATGAGTCATCTATTAAAACGGCACTACTCTTCCATTCTAACGAATAACTTGTAAGGTTTCAAGCATGAGCTTAGTTTATTTTCAAAAGCAAATTTAAGCTTTTTAATATCCTTTATTCTTTTTGAAGTTTTCATCGTAACCGTCAAAAAAGCTCTTCTAAGAATAGAAGAGCTTTTCATTTTAAATTATTGAGCTGCTGGATAAACAGAAACTTGTTTTTTGTCGCGGCCTTTGCGTTCGAAACGAACAACTCCGTCACATTTTGCAAACAAAGTATCGTCTCCACCAATTCCAACGTTAACACCTGGATAAATTTTAGTTCCGCGTTGACGGAATAAAATTGAACCACCTGAAACAGTTTGTCCATCTGCACGTTTAGCGCCTAAACGTTTAGAGTTTGAGTCGCGTCCGTTAGTTGTAGAACCGCCACCTTTTTTATGGGCGAAGAATTGTAGATTCATTTTTAACATATGAGTTGCACCTCCTATTATAATTTTTTATTGTGCAAGTTTGACATATTTCGGATACTCTTCAACTATTCCTGTTAAAGATAATTGAAGGCTCTCCAGAAGAATCTGTGAGATTTTCAACTGTTCTTCAGTCAATTCGCTTAAAAGTTCAACGTATAAATAGCCGCCTTCAACTTCTTCATTTGTTTCTACCAATGGCGAAACACCTGATAAAACCGAAATGCTATTTGTTGTTCCTATAACTAATGCTGAGACAGCCGCACAGACTATATCACTGCCGTAGGGTCCAGACTCCGCATGTCCTGTAACTTCAAAGGAAACAATATCTTCCTTATCATTACGTTTAAAGAATGCTTGAATCATATTGGAACACCACTTTCTTATGCGTTAATTGCGTTGATAACAACTTTTGTATATGGTTGACGGTGACCTTGTTTACGGTGACTATGTTTTTTAGGTTTGTAGATAAAAGTCGTAACTTTCTTTTGAAGACCATGTTTTTCAACAGTACCTTCAACAGTAGCTCCTACAATAGTTGGAGCTCCAACTTTTGTTTCTTCTCCACCAATTAAGACAACTTCTTCAAAGACTACAGTTTCACCAGCTTCAACATTCAATTTTTCAATGTAGATTTCTTGGCCAACTTCAACTTTAATTTGTTTTCCACCTGTTTTAATAATTGCGTACATTCTTTCGCACCTCCTTGTTAGACTTAGACTCGCCATCATGAGCGCCATAAAGGACTTAAACTCATTCCCGTGCGGTTGTAGTTGTGGTGCTACACATTTACAACATTAACATCATACCAAATTGCATGTCCTTCGTCAATAAATACTTTAACCAAATCTTTAAAAATAGCAAAACAAGTGTATTTTCAATTCTTTTTAGCGTAAAAATTCATCTGAAGAGACAACTCTTGTTCCAAATTTTTCTGCAAACTCTATATCATGCGTGACAATTAAGATACCTGTACCTGATGAGGCAATAGATTCAATCATCTTTCCAACCTCATTTGATGAATCACGATCTAATGCAGAAGTTGGTTCGTCAAAACAAAGAATCTTAGGGTTAAGCATCATAGCCCGCGCTATGGCTACACGTTGTTGTTGCCCTCCTGATAAGGTGCTTGGATAAACATCTTTTTTATCTAAAATTTTCATTTGTGTCAACAGCATCTCTGCTTTTTCAATTGCTTGTTCTTTTGTCAGTAATTTTTGATCTAATGGTGCTTCAATACAATTTTTCAAGACGGTTAGATTAGGAAATAATTGATAATCTTGAAACACCATACCGATTTGATTGTTGTAGACCATTCGTTCTTTACTTGAAACATATTCTGTTTTATCTTCAGTCGTTTCACGACATAAATAATTTTCATCAATCGCAATCGTTCCATTATCTGCTTTTTCAAGTTGATTAAGGACTCTCATTAACGTCGTTTTCCCGGTACCTGATTTACCAACAAGCGTGACAATTTCTCCAGCTTCGATAGTGAAATTAAAATTTCTTAACACATCTATTCCATTGAACTGTTTGGTTAGATTAGTTGCTTTCAATCCCATTCCCAATCATCTCCTTTAATAATTCGACTTTTTCTCGATCGCATTTAGTAACAAGGTTACTAATCCAGTTACTATTAAATATATTGCACCAACCGCTGCATAAGGTATTAAAGAGGCATAGGTATTAGCTGCAATCTGACCTGCTCGTAATAATTCACCGATTCCTAAAATATAAATAAGAGAAGTATCTTTAACTAGTGCAATGACTTCATTTCCTACTGAAGGCAGTACAACACGCATGACTTGTGGAATAATAATTTTTCTAAATCCATTTATTTTCCCAATCCCTAATACTTTTATGGCTTCAAATTGACCTTTTGGAATAGAAAGAATACCTCCACGGAATATTTCTGCATAATACGCTGCATAGTTAATTGTGAAAGTGAACACGGCTGCTGTAAAACGGTCGAATGTTATGCCAACTAGAGGCAGCCCGAAGAATACAATCATTAATTGCAAAAGCAATGGCGTCCCTCTCATAATATAGATATAAACTTGTATGATCCACGATAACCATTTTGGAGCATACACTCTTACGCAAGCAATTAAAAATCCTAGTGGAATAGTTATCACAACGATAATTAAAAATAGTAATAGTGTTGTTTTTAATCCATCCAATAAACTAGGGGTTATCTCAGCAATTAAATCCATTATTTATCCACTCTTTTCTTTATTTAATTTTATTCTGTGATCCATTTACTTTTTATTTCGTCCAGTGTTCCATCTTTTTCCATTTCAGTTAAAGTCGCATTCAACTTTTCTAAAAAGACTGTGTCTGTCTTTCTAACCCCTACTGCAGTATCTTCCTCCGCAAAACTTTCATCTAGAACACGGTATTTCTGAGCACCTTTTTGTTTCATTGTATAGCGTGCATATATTTCACTCACTGCAATAGCGTCACTTCTGTTGCTATCCAAGTCATTAAACACGTCATTGTATGACGGATATTGAATAATTTCTCCATTTGCAAAGGTATCGACAATTCCACTTTCATGGTTCATTAATAAATCAACTGTACTAGAAGACTGTTGGGCAGCCACTGTTTTTCCTTTTAGATCATCCCATGTTTGTATCGGGCTATCTTCTAATACAACAAAAATTTGTCCTCCACCAGTATAAGGAATACTAAAATTCACTTTTTCTTTACGCTCTTGGGTAACAGAATACCCATTCCAGATGGCATCAATATTGCCAGCGTTTAATTCAGTTTCTTTCATGGCCCAATCGATTGGTTGAAATTCAATCGTCAACTCAAGGCGTTTAGCTACTTCTGTTGCCAAATCAATATCTAGTCCCACTAAATTACCTTTACTGTCGCGAAATCCCATTGGTACAAACGTATCATCTAAGCCCACTATAAAAGTATCCCCTGGTTCACCTAAAAACACATCTTTAGCTTCAGTTGTTGTCTTCGAAGTACTACCACATGCTACCAGAAGAAAGGAAGCAGCAAACACGCTTAATATCATCATTAATTTCTTCATTACTTCTCTCCTCCTTAGAATTATAAATTAAGCTAATTGTTTTAGGATAGAATATGCTTGTCTATCCTATTTATTCAGCAAACCATTTTGCATAGATTTCATCAAATGTGCCATCAGTTTTCATTTCATCTAAAGCATCATTGATAGCTTCTGTTAATTTATCGTCTTCTTTACGCGTACCAACTGCATATTCTTCTTCGCCAAAGTTATCTTCTAATACGCGATAACTAATCTCTTCATTTTGCTTCATGTAGTAACGACCTAACGTTTCATCAACAACGATTGCGTCACTTCTTCCGGAAGCTAAATCATTGAAAACATCATTATTGGAAGGATAAAGAACAACTTCTTGGTTAGCGAATTTTTCTATTATTTTCGACTCATCTGCATTAATAGCATCTACTGCACTAGAAGATTGTTGGGCAGCTACTACTTTCCCACTTAAATCTTCCTTAGTTTGAATGTCGCTATCTTCTAAAACAATAATAATTTGACTGTTTTCTAAATAGGGTGAACTAAAATCAACTTGTTTTTTTCTTTCATCCGTAATAGTATAACCATTCCATATCACATCAATGTTATCACTTTTTAACTCTGTTTCTTTTAAAGCCCAATCAATCGCTTGAAATTCGACTTCTACATCCAATTTTTCAGCTACTACATTTGCCAAATCCACGTCGAAACCGACGATATCTCCATTACTATCACGAAAACCCATTGGAGCAAATGTGTCATCTAGACCTACAACTAAGGTACCTTCTTCTTTAATTTGATCGAATGAATCTTTTGCTGTTTCTTCTGCTCCACATCCTGCTAATATTCCTACCATTCCTAAACCTAAAACTACCTTTGTCATTGTATTTTTCATTTTATATTCTCTCCCTTTTTTTAATTTATTTATTGTTTTCAAGCTGCAGTCCTGAAAAACAAAAAAAGCCCTTTGATTTTCTATTACTAATAGAAAATCAAAGGACGATTGATATCAATATCGTGGTTCCACCTTTATTCGTAGTCTCTTCACAGAAAACTACCTCATCGCGTTCACAACTACTAAACGCTAGTACTATAACGGGTACTCCCGAATCAATTTACTTGTAATAAAAACTACGTTCAATTGTCAGCTCAGAGATGTGTTTTCAGTATAGTTCCTTAATTGCTCCCACCACCGCAATCTCTCTAGAAAGTTTCTAAACTTACTTTTTCTCTTCAAAGCTTTTAATCATTTTTAACACTATAGCACATTTATTTGCGCTTGCCAAATATTTTTTGCCAAAAAGTTGGTTTTTCTTTTGTTAACGTCATTAAAGGGACTGTTTCACCTAAAATACGACGAGCAATATTACGATACCCTTGAGAAGCAGGGTTTTTTGGATTTAAAACAATTGGATCGCCTTTATTAGAAGAACGGACGACATCATCATCATCAAAAACGATTCCTAATAAATCAATGGATAAGTGTCTAGTTATTTCATCAATATCCATTACTTCTCCATCTTGCATCATTCGTTTACGAATGCGGTTAATAATTAAACGTGGTGGTTCTAGTTCTGTTTGCTCTAAAAGGCCAATAATGCGATCTGCATCACGAATAGCTGATATTTCAGGAGTTGTTACAAGAATTGCTTGATCAGCTGCTGCAATTGAATTTTGGAAACCTTGTTCAATTCCCGCTGGACAATCGATTAATATATAATCGTATTCTTTTTTTAATTCAGCTACAATTTCAATCATCTGTTGACCATTCACATCATTTTTATCTGCATTTTGTGCAGCAGGAAGTAAATAAAGGTTATCATTGAAGCGTTTATCTTTAATAATAGCTTGATGTAATTTTGTACGACCTTCAACTACATCAACAATATCATAGATAATGCGATTTTCTAAACCAAGAATAACATCTAAATTTCTTAGACCAATATCCATGTCGATCAGACAAACTCTCTTTCCTTGAAGAGCGAGTGCTGTACCTATATTTGCAGTAGAGGTAGTTTTACCTACTCCACCTTTACCGGATGTAATAACGATTGCTATACCCATTCGTTTAATCCCCCTATCACTTTATCTAGATTTGGACGTGTTCTTTTTAATTGCTCCAATGAATTAAAATCCAAAATATGTAAATCATTTATATAGGCAAATTCATTTTTTCTGACATTATCATAATGGTCGTTCTTTTTCTCTATAATTTCTACACTGTCTGCAATTCTAATTTGAGCATCCGTATGAAAGTCTGCAACAATCACTGCATTTGTATTTCCTTCAAATCCAGCATGAGCAATCCCCATTAATTCTCCAATAATAAAAATACTACCATTAGCTCGAAGCATGCCACCAGGATGAACCTTTCCTACAAACAAAAGATTGCCGGGTGCTGTTAAAACTTGTCCACTTCTAATCGTTTGGACTTCCATTTGTAAGCTGACTGCTTCTTGCCATTCAATAGCCTTTTCAATAGTTACTACGTCAGAAGTAATTTTTTTAATGAGAAAAGTACTTTTTAATTTAATTTCTTCAATCAATAATTCTTGCTGTTCTTCAGACAATAATCGGTTTCCCGTTTTTATTTCTAAAAAGATTTCTTTTTGAACTTCTTTAGATTTTTTTTGTTCACCATTTAGATGTTCAAGTAATTCATTTAATTCCTTCATGATGGATACAAAAGAAGCTGCTTCATCCAAGCTTAATACAAAGCTGTCTTTAGTTCCTTTTAATGTCACACTTTGTTTCACTTTAACAACTCCCTCAACTAAAATGGTTACTCTTACTGCTGTCTACTCACCTTGAATGCGTTCCGTTATCTTTTTCAAGGGATAAAATACAATAATGAATAAGACTAAATTCAAAAGCAACGTTGGTCCTAATCGATCTGCCAAAAATGTTGCCCCGTTAATAGTTGTGTATCCTAACAATTGGTAAAATAAATAAAGGTAAGTTTCTATCAAGCTTAAATTTATAATGACCATCATACCAATGACAATAGGATTAGGGTTAAGAACTTTTTTCAGTTTTTCCGTTAAATAAATAACTAAAGGAAATAACAGCACATAAACTCCTAAAATCCCTACATAATAGCTGTCATAAATTAAACCAAAAACAACACCATAAACAATCATCCTACTTCTTGGTATATAAAATGACATTAATATCAGCACTAATACAATCAACCTTGGCGTCATGACTTTTGTTCCTTCAAGAAATTGCTCTGAAAAAATGGCCATCAATAGTCCATCTAGCAAAAAGAAAAAAGTAATAACTAACGGAATTAAAGTAGTCGTTTTCCAATTTACCATCATTTACTCACCACTTTCAGCGGTTCGTTTAATAAAGGTGACATACCGAATATCATTCGTATCTGCTGCTGGAATGATATAGGCTTCTTGAGATAGCCCAAAAGAATCTAATTTAACTTCATCGATTGTTCCAATCAATAATGCACTAGGAGATACGCCTCCTAAACCAGATGTCATCACTTGGTCGCCTTCTTTTAATGTCGCTTCAGTAGTAATTTGTTTCATTACCAACCGATTTGTTTCAGCATCGTATCCGTTAATGATACCATGTACAACGCCTTCTTCTGTGTTAACAGATGATGCAACTCGGTTATTATTTTGATCTAGCGTTGTGACTAATTGAACTTTAGAACTAGTAGGATTGACTTCAACAACACGTCCTATCAGTCCATTTCCTGACATTACCGACATATCTAACTCTATACCGTTTTGACTTCCTTTATCCACAACAATTTGATCGACCCAACTGTCTGGGTTACGACTGAGTACTGCACCATTAATAGATTCATAATCAGATAGAGTCGCCGTTAAATCTAATTGTTCTTTAAGTTTGTCATTATTTTCTTTTAAATCTGCAATTTCTACTTCTGTTTCGTACAATTTATCGATTTTTGATTTTAACAATTGATTTTCTTCATACGTGTTTTTTAGACCATCTACTGATTCTAAAAAATCAACAACTGCATTCGTTGGTTTTGCTACTACACGAGACACAACTGCTGTAATATCATTAGTAAGCTGTTGAATGATAGGAATATTTCCGCTCCCTGTGATTGAAAAAGCTATCAGACCTAAAGAGACGATCATGCTTACTAACAAAATGATTAGCTTTTTATTTGAAAAAAACTGATTCAAAACATCACCTCATTAATTTTACAGGCTTCCTTTATTTTAACATAAGTTAACCTAAATAACTTGCCTAAGTTACTTCTTTTTTTACATGAAAATATGCGGGAAGAAAATAAACTTCCCGCACCTTTATAACCTTATTTAGGCTTGCTTATCTATTTGCTCTCTTTTTATAAATATCAATGTGTTTTAGTGACTCACCTGTACCAAGTGCAACACAATCTAATGGTTCATTTGCGACAAAAACAGGAACATCTGTCTCATCAGCGATGACGTCGCCTATATTTTTTAGTAGTGCACCACCACCAGTTAAGACAATTCCATGATCGATAACGTCTGCTGAAATTTCAGGTGAAGTTTCTTCAAGCGTTTCTCTAACTGCAACGATAATACCTTCTACAACTTCTTGAATGGCTTCAGCGATATCAACTGCTGAAATTTCAATCGTTTGTGGCAATCCTGTTAACAAATCACGACCACGGATATCCATGACTCCGTATTCTGCTGCTTTTTCAACAGAAGCACATCCAATTTGAATTTTAATTTGTTCAGCTGTACGTTCACCAATAAGCAAATTAAATTTTTTACGTACATAGTGAATAATCACATCGTCCATGCGATCTCCAGCTAAACGAATAGAACGGCTACTAACGATTCCGCCTAATGCTATAGTGGCTACATCTGTCGTTCCACCACCGATGTCTACAACCATGCTTCCTGTAGGATCCATAACAGGTAGTCCTGCTCCGATTGCTGCTGCAAAAGGTTCTTCAATGATAAAAGCATCTTTTGCTCCTGCCATTCTTGTTGCATCTACAACTGCTCTCTTTTCAACTTCTGTTACACCACTAGGCACACAAATCATAACAAATGGTTTAGAGGTTGATTTACCTATTGCTTTTTCAATATAATATTTCATCATTGCCGCTGTTGTATCATAATCCGCGATAACTCCATTTTTCATGGGACGAATGGCAACTATTGAACCGGGTGTTCTCCCAATCATGTTTCTTGCATCTTCACCAACTGCAACTATTTCTCCTGTTACAGCATCTTTAGCAACTACTGAAGGTTCTCTTAATACAATCCCTTTTCCTGCAACAAATACATTTGTATTTGCAGTACCTAAGTCAATTCCTATATCTTTATTACCAAATCTAAACAAATAATTTCATCCTCTCAAATATACCTGATCTTCATACTTAAAGTTTTATTTTTTCAATTTCATAGCCATTATATCTCTATCATTTAATACTGAAAGGTAGACACTTAAACAGTATAGCAAAAAAAAGAATAGAATGCTCTAACCGAAACCATCATACTGTATTTTTTTAGTTAAGACATCTGTATTTTTTATATTTTAACATAAATTTAAGTAATTCCATATATAAGTAACCAAAATGAAACAGTCTACTAAAAAATCAAACAATCTTTTAGGGCTCTTCGTCAAATAGTGTGAATGCTTCTAAAAATTCTTTCGGAATAGACGGATTTGCTTGTAAGAGCCCCTGGTACCGTCTTAAGCCTAAAGTTGTCATGGTTGTTGCTGCTTCAGCCGCTTACAAACATGATAGACTTGGGCATGAGTGCCCACAGTGCTACCCTTTCATTTTCCTACAGGGCTACAAGCAATCCTATTCCTCCAGAAGTGTTAAGCATGAATTAAATTCATCTATCCACACTAAAAAGTATCGAGCCTCTTTTGGCACTATTTCATAGCAAAAAAAACCTAGTGAAGAATCACTAGGTTTTAAACAAATTAAAGTTTTATAAGCTTATGCTTTGTTTACGTTTGCTGCTTGAGGTCCACGGTTTCCTTCTTCAACGTCGAAAGTTACTGCTTGTCCTTCTTCTAAAGATTTGAATCCTTCGCCTTGGATAGCTGAGAAATGTACGAATACATCGTCTGCTCCTTCACGTTCGATAAATCCAAAACCTTTTTCTGCGTTAAACCATTTTACTGTACCTTGTTCCATAATGAAATTCCTCCTCGTGCCTTATAGCACATATATTGATATTCTTGCTAACGGTACGACTCAGACTGTTTTAAAACAATTCTACGTGATCCTTAACAAAAACATTACAGTAATTGTAGCATCCATTTATTAATATTTCAAGAGAAACACATCGTATTTTAAACAAAAAAGAAGCTAGCCCTAAGACTAACTTCTTAAACAATTTTAATTTTGAATTAAGCTTTGTTTACGTTTGCTGCTTGAGGTCCACGGTTTCCTTCTTCAACGTCGAAAGTTACTGCTTGTCCTTCGTCTAAAGATTTGAATCCGTCAGTTTGGATAGCTGAGAAATGTACGAATACATCGTCTGCTCCTTCACGTTCGATAAATCCAAAACCTTTTTCTGCGTTAAACCATTTTACTGTACCTTGTTCCATAATGAAATTCCTCCTCGTGCCTTGTAGCACATATAGTGATATTCTTGCTAATGGTGCGAATCGGAATGTTTTGAAACATTTCTTTGTTCTACCTAACAAAAACTCAACGTAAGTATAGCATGAGTATTTTAATTATGCAACCGTTTTGCACATTTTCTTTTAACAAAACAAAAAAAAGAAGCTAGTCCTAAGACTAACTTCTCAAACAATTTTAATTTTAAATTAAGCTTTGTTTACGTTTGCTGCTTGAGGTCCACGGTTTCCTTCTTCAACGTCGAAAGTTACTGCTTGTCCTTCGTCTAAAGATTTGAATCCGTCAGTTTGGATAGCTGAGAAATGTACGAATACATCGTCTGCTCCTTCACGTTCGATAAATCCAAAACCTTTTTCTGCGTTAAACCATTTTACTGTACCTTGTTCCATAATGAAATTCCTCCTCGTGCCTTGTAGCACATATAGTGATATTCTTGCTTGCGGTGCGAATTGGAATGTTCTGAAACAATTCTATTTTCTACCTAACAAAAACTCAACGTAAGTATAGCATGAGTATTTTAATTAAGCAACCTTTATGTACATTTCTTTAATAATTAGAGATTATTTTTACGAACTTTCTTTTATTCAAAGAGCATTTATCCGCGTTTAATCTGTTTAAGATTAGTAACTATTTCTTGATCTAACGGTATAGCGATCAGAAACATCCATACTATTTTGACGAAACGCCTATAAAAATAGTGTAGGCGATTTTTAGTCACCAGACTAACTATTGTAAAACAAAAAAAGAAGCTAGTCCTAAGACTAACTTCTCAAACAATTTTAATTTTGAATTAAGCTTTGTTTACGTTTGCTGCTTGAGGTCCACGGTTTCCTTCTTCAACGTCGAAAGTTACTGTTTGTCCTTCTTCTAAAGATTTGAATCCGTCAGTTTGGATAGCTGAGAAATGTACGAATACATCGTCTGCTCCTTCACGTTCGATAAATCCAAAACCTTTTTCTGCGTTAAACCATTTTACTGTACCTTGTTCCATAATGAAATTCCTCCTCGTGCCTTGTAGCACATATAGTGATATTCTTGCTTGCGGTGCGAATTGGAATGTTCTGAAACAATTCTATTTTCTACCTAACAAAAACTCAACGTAAGTATAGCATGAGTATTTTAATTAAGCAACCATTATGTATAATCCCTTAAACAAATTGTATATTTTCAGCAGACTCCAATTTCTTTTAAGCTGATAAATTCCTGTTCCCCAATAATGATATGATCTAGCAGTTCAATTCCCATCAGTTCTCCACATTCGGACATCCTACGTGTAAACTGAATATCCGCTTCAGAAGGTTCAGGATTACCCGAAGGGTGATTGTGCCCTACAATTATCCTTGCTGCTGAATACCTCACAGCTCCCCTAAAAATCTCCCTTGGATGTGCAACTGACGAATTCAGCCCACCAATAAAAATCGTTTCTTTTTTTATGATTTCATTTTTGGTATTTAAATAAAGAACGACGACATTTTCTTGTTGCAATCCCTGCATTTCTACTAAAAGCATCTCGCCAGCTTTTGTGCTAGAAGTAATTTGACCGATTTTAATTTGTGAAGCTTGTGAAATGCGGACACCTATTTCAATAGCTGCTTTTAATTCGAGTGCTTTTACCTTCCCAATCCCAGAAATAGTCATCAATTCTTGGCTTGAAGCTGTTTTCAAATGATAAAGATCTTCAAAATGATTGAGCATTACCATAGCAAGTGTTACAACATTGGTTCCTTTTGTACCTGTCCTCAGCAATATAGCAAGCAATTCATGATTAGCAAGAGCTTTTTCACCATACAACTCTAACCTTTCTCTCGGCCTTGATTGACTGGGCACTTCATTAATCAGATGTGTACTTTTCATTGTCATAAAAAAATCCTCCTTTTTCACAATATTACTATCCGCGAAAAAGGAGAAGTCGATTTTATTTTTTATTTATTGATTTTGTTGTGCAATAAACATTTTTACAGCGCTTAAATCATCAAGAATCGCTACAGTTTTTTCTTTAGCTTCATCCGTCGGTTGTATTAGATCTGGGATCATAATAACCGGTATGTTGGCATCATAACTTGCGCGAATCCCATTAAGCGAATCCTCTAACACAAGCGTTTTTTCTTTAGGTATAGCCACTTTCTTCCATGCTTTTTCGTATATCTCAGGACTCGGCTTTGCACGTGAGACTTCATCTCCCCCAATAATAGCATCAAAATAGTGCGATAACTGTTCCTTTTCTAAAAATAAAGTGACCAGTGACTTGATGCTGCTTGAGGCAACAATTTTTTTGATTGAATTGCTTTCTAAATAATCCAACAATTCAAGTAACCCTTTTTTCTTGCGTAGCCCATTAATTTCAACATGTTCAAGTAAGGCTTTACCACTCTCATTAATCAGTGTTTCAGCTTGTTTAGTTTCATATTTCAAGTGGATTGCTTTGTGGAATTCTTCATCAGAAATCCCAATATACTTTTCGTGAAATTCCCATGTGTAGGTTAAATCATTCTTTTTTGCAACTGCTTTACTAGCTTCATAATAAAGAACTTCTGTATCGAACATCAGACCATCCATATCAAAAATTACAGCTTCAACTTTAGCCATTTTCTTACCCCCATAGTTTATTTAAGTTTTAATCATTCGTTTCATTTAGGTATTTCCTGACTTCAGAAATAAAATAGAGCGAACCCGTTACAAGCACGATACCAGTTTCATCCATCTCATTAAGCGAATCTACTAGCGCCTTTTGCCAGTGCTCTGTTACTGCTCCGTTCTTTAGCGCAACCTTACTTAACTCTTCTATTCCAGCTGCTCTAGGATAATCAAAACTCGTAAGTATCAGATGACTATTCGGTATTTCTTCTAGCTGATCTACCATTCCTTGAATATTTTTATCTCGCATAGTAGCCATAATAATATAAACCTCTTGTTGCGCAAAATTCTTTTTAATTGTTTCAATTAGTGTTTTCATTGCGTGTTCATTATGAGCGCCATCTAACACCAACAAGGGTTGTTCGTTTATTCTTTCGAATCTTCCAGGCCAAAAAGTATGTTTTAAACCACTAAGCAACTTTTCATGATTTATAGCTAATCCAGTTTCGTGACTATAAACTCGTAAAGTTTCAACAGCTACAGCAGCATTCTCCACTTGATGACGACCTAACATCTCTATTTGAATGGGGCTGAGACGGATAAAATCGTCTTCAAAGACAAACTGTTCTCCCCACGTCGGAAGAGTTTGCCATTTTGTAACAAAAAAATCCTGATTGTATTTTAGCAATGTGCTATCTTGTTCAGCAGCCTTATTTTCAATAACTGTCATTGCTTCTTTTCCTATCTTACCAATTACTACAGGAACAGTTGCTTTAATAATACCTGCTTTATTTCCTGCAATTTCAGACAATGTATCTCCAAGCAAATTCATGTGGTCTAATCCGATAGTTGTAATAACTGAAACGATTGGAGTGATAACATTTGTCGAGTCATACGTCCCTCCAATACCTACTTCTATCAAAACGACATCCGCATGGCCTTCACCAAAATAAAGCAGCATCATCATCGTAATAATTTCAAATTCACTTGGTTCACCAAGTATTGTTTTTTCCAGCTCTTTAGTTAATGGATAGACAATATTCGCTAAACGTAAAATTTCGGCGTCGGATAGAGGATCACCATTGACACTAATGCGCTCGTTAAATAGTTCAATATAAGGAGACGTATAGGTTCCAACTATTTGGCCATTAGCTTCCAGCATGCCTCTTAAAAAAGCCAACGTAGAACCTTTACCATTTGTTCCCGCAATATGGATTGATTTAAATTTTCTTTCCGGATGCCCTACTTGGCTTAACATCCATTCCATTCGTTTTAGTCCTGGTTTTTTGCCAAACGTTCTAGTAGTATGAATCCAGTTCAGTGCTTCTTCATAGGTAGCAAACATGATTTACCTCCACTTTTTCTATATTCTATCCTAACTAATTATAAACTACCCTAACGTCTTTTTCACTAGCTTACAATAAAAACGAACAAAAACTAACTGTATCCTAGTTTTTGCTCGTTTTTATATTTTATCGATTTTTAACGATTAAAGCTGGTTTTCTAATACTTTTATACGTTCGGTTACTGCAACTTGTTTTTCAAGATAATCAACGTGTTTAGCCTTTTCAGCTTCAACTACTGCATCAGGAGCACTTTCTACAAATCTTTTATTTGCTAGTTTCCCTTCAACTCGTTTAACTTCTTTACTCCACTTGTCTAATTCTTTATTCAGACGAGCGATTTCTTCTTCCAAATTAATCAATCCAGCTAACGGCAAGTATATCTCAGCACCTGTGATCACAGCTGACATTGCTGTTTCAGGAGCTTCTATTTCGCTTGAAATCGTCAAAGTCTCAGGATTACAGAATCTTTCGATATAAGATGTATTAGCTTTCAAGAATTGTTCAACGGTTTGATCATTTGTTTTGATTAAAAGTTCAATTTTTTTAGACAAAGGTGTATTTACTTCCGCACGACTATTACGAACGGAACGAATTAATTCCATCAATACATCCATACCTTTCGTTGCTGCTTCGTCAGATAATTCCGGATGTACGACTGGATATTCAGCTACTACCAATGATTCTCCTTCATGAGGAATATTTTCCCAAATCTCTTCTGTAACAAAAGGCATAATTGGGTGCAATAGACGTAACGTTTGATCCAATACATAAGCTAATATACTTCTAGTCATTTGCTTCGCAGTTTCATCTTCGCCAAACAATACTTCTTTACTCATTTCGATGTACCAATCACAAAAATCATCCCAGATAAAGTGGTACAAATGACGTCCAGCTTCACCAAATTCAAAGCGTTCAAATAAATCGGTTACTTTCTCAACTGTTTCATTTAACTTAGTTAAAATCCATCTATCCGCAACTGTTTTTTCACCAGTCAAATCAATTTGATCGACAGTAAAGTCTTCCATATTCATTAAAGCAAAACGGCTAGCATTCCAAATTTTATTGATGAAGTTCCAAGCAGCATCCATTTTGTCATAGCTGAAACGAACATCTTGCCCTGGAGCAGAACCATTTGACAAGAACCAACGTAGTGCATCAGCTCCATATTTTTCAATAACATCCATAGGGTCGATTCCGTTTCCTAGGGATTTGCTCATTTTCCGACCTTCAGTATCACGAATAAGACCATGGATCAATACATTGTTGAACGGACGTTTTCCAGTAAATTCTATACTTTGGAACATCATACGGCTAACCCAGAAGAAAATGATGTCGTATCCTGTTACAAGTGTATTTGTAGGGAAATAACGTTTGAAATCCTCAGATTCTTCATCTGGCCATCCCATTGTAGAAAAAGGCCATAGTGCTGAACTAAACCAAGTATCCAAAACATCCGGATCTTGCATCCAATTTTCACTATCTTCAGGAGCTTCCATTCCTACATATAATTCGCCACTTTTTTTATGGTACCAAGCTGGAATACGGTGACCCCACCATAATTGACGTGAAATAACCCAATCATGAACATTTTCCATCCAACGCATATACGTGTTTTCGAAACGTTCTGGTACAAAGTTCACTTTATCTTCTGTACCTTGGCTTTCAATAGCCTCTTTAGCCAATGGAGCCATATTTACAAACCATTGTGTGGATAATCTCGGTTCTACTACAACACCAGTACGTTCTGAATGACCAACACTGTGTATCATTTTTTCAATTTTGATTAGTCGTCCTTCAGCTTCTAAATCTTTTATGATAGCTTTACGAGCTGCAAATCGATCCATCGTTTCATACTTACCAGCTAACTCATTCATTGAACCATCATCATTCATCACATTTATCTGTGGCAAATCATGACGTTTCCCAACTTCAAAGTCATTAGGATCATGAGCAGGAGTTATTTTCACTACACCTGTACCGAAATCCATCTCAACATACTCATCTGCAATGATAGGAATTTCACGATTCATCAATGGCAACATAACGGTCTTACCGACTAAGTGTTTGTAACGTTCATCTTCAGGATGTACCGCAATTGCTGTATCACCTAACATCGTTTCAGGTCGGGTCGTAGCAATTTCAACTACTCCACTTCCATCTGTTAAAGGATAACTCATATGGTAAAAAGCACCTTCAACATCTTTATGAATCACTTCGATATCAGATAAAGCCGTTTTAGCTTTTGGATCCCAGTTGATGATGTATTCTCCACGATAAATCAATTTTTTATTGTACATTGTAACAAATACTTTCCGTACCGCTTCAGATAATCCATCGTCTAACGTAAAACGTTCGCGGCTATAGTCAACTGAAATCCCAACTTTTGCCCACTGCTCGCGAATAACACTTGCATATTCTTCTTTCCAATCCCATACGGTATCAATAAATTTCTCGCGTCCAAGATCGTAACGTGAAATTCCATCCTCAGCAAGTTTCGCTTCCACTTTTGCTTGAGTTGCAATTCCAGCATGGTCCATTCCTGGCAACCATAATGTATCGTACCCTTGCATTCTTTTTTGTCTAACAATGATATCTTGCAGAGTTGTATCCCAAGCATGACCTAAATGCAGTTTACCAGTTACATTGGGAGGCGGAATAACCACAGAATAAGGTTCTTTCGTCTTATCCCCACTTGGTTTAAACAAGCCTTTTTCTACCCATTTATCATAACGACCAGCTTCTACTTCATTCGGTTGATATTTAGTAGACATTTTCAATTCGTCTGTCATTTTATCTCTCCTTTATACTTTCACTTAATCAATCTGAAAAACAAAAAAAGCATCCATCCTAATAATAAATTATTATTAGGACGAATGCTGTTCATTCGCGGTACCACCTATATTGCACACTTTTGTTATCTTCAAAAGTATACCTCTTAGTTCCATTTTTAACGGATCGTTACTCCGAACAAAGTTACTTTACTTTCACCTTGCCAGCTCCCAAGCTACCTTCATTTTACTGTGACTAAGAACTCTCAGCATCTGTTCTATTCTCTCAAAGCCAGCAAATAAAATTACTCCTCTTGTTCATTGCCTTTTATTTTTATATAGTAGCATTAAAAAAGCTATATTTCAATATGCTTCTTACTGTTTTATCAGCGCGCAGCTCTTGCCGCTTTGATAGCTTGATCATAATCGGGCTCGCTAGACATCTCTGAAACAATTTCTTGATAAGTAATTTCGCCTTTAGGGTTGATTACGAACACTGAACGAGCTAACTTTTCTAGCTCTTCCATTACTAAACCATACGCTTCGCCAAATTCTAAATTGCTGTCGTGCAACATTTCCATTGAAATATCTTTTCCAGCACACCAATCAGCTTGTTCTTCTTTGGAATTATTAGAAATCGTAATTAGTTGGACACCCTCTAATTCACTCGCAATTTTATTAAATTCTTTTGCTTGCAACGCACATACTCGCGTATCGATATCTGGTACCACACTGATTAATACCACTTTACCAGCAAAGTCACTTAACTTAATTTGTTCATCTGTTAAATTTCCTGCTTCAAAATCAGGTGCTTTATTGCCAACTTTTGGTTGTACCCCTTTTAATTTATACGGTGTACCTTTTCTCGTTATCTCCATACGAACACTCCCTATTCTATAACTTCTCTTAGAATAGTATACGAAGAATCCTTTTTTAAAGCAATATTCCAGCATAAAATAACGAATCTAATCCGTTCTGCTTTTTCACTTTTTTTCAGCTGTAATCCTAGTCTTCTTCAACTAAGTTAGCCGGGTAAAGAGCTTCATTTTGGTAAACCATGGTAAAAATTTCGCTAGAAAAATCAATATACTTCATTTGAATGTTAACGGGCACTTTTATTCTTCCTGGTGCAAAGTTTAAAATAGAAGTAATACCTGCATCAATCAGTTGTTCCACTACTTCTTGAGATACCTCACTAGGTACAGCACAAATAGCTGTACAAATTTGTTCACTTATAATAAAATCCTTCATTTGTTCCATTGGTAAAATTTGGATACCTGAAATTTCTTTCCCAAATTGACTTGAATCATTATCAAAAGCACCTTTGATGATGATATTTCTTTCTTTTTTAAAGTTATTTCTTAATATCGCTTGTCCAAGGTTTCCAGCTCCGACAAGTACAACATTAATGATATTATTCACATTTAACAATTCACGAAAAACTTCTGTTACATAAACAACTTCATAACCATATCCACTTCTGCCTAATTCACCAAAATGCGAAAAATCACGTCGGATCGTCGCAGAAGGAATTTGTGTCATCTGACTTAATTCTTTTGATTTAACACGCTCTACACCCGCTTCATTCAATTTTTTTAAAGACCGATAATAAATAGGTAGCCTATGAGCCGTTGCATTTGGAATTTGGTGTATCTTGGGATTTAGTTCCACATTTTCTCCTCCTGACATTCAATTTCTTAATTATCATATCATCTTTTAGCGATTAACTCAATATAATTGTGATGTTAATCACAATTATATTGAACAAAAAAAGAAGATGACCCTTATTAGCCATCTTCATAGTAAAACGTACTCTACTACTGATTAATCATTATTTTGAAATACTATCTCGCCACCTATGACGGTCTTTGAAACTTCTATGTCACATAAAAATTCGGTTTTCACTTTAAAAGGGTTCTGTTTTAAAATAGTAAAATCACTTAGATAACCTGATTTTATTTTCCCTCTAGAATTTTTTTTATATCCAGCCGCAGCACTTCCTGTGGTATAGAGAGACAGAGCTTCAAATACTGATAATTCCTCTTCTGGAAAATACCTTTTGGTACTTTCTGTTCCTCTTACAGTTCTTGTAACAGCTGCGTGTATGCCATAAAAAGGATTAGGTATTTCAACTGGAGCATCACTTCCTCCAGCAATAGGAAACCCAGCATCTTTTATACTCTTCCAAGCAAAAACTAATGGCGGATGATTTTCACCTAAAACATCAAGCGCCCAAGGCAAATCACTGCTCATAAATTGCGGCTGTAAATCAAAAATCAACGGCAAATCTTTTGCTTCCTTTAGCAGTTCTTTATTCAACCAAGGTGTATGAATCATACGATCGAGTTGGCCAATTAGCGGCGGATACTCACGAAGTGTTTCTATTACTTTTTTAAACGCATGATCTCCCAATATGTGGATAGCTACCGGTAACTCAGCTTTGCGTGCAGCTTTTATTAAAGAAACAAAAACTTCATCTGTTTGAACTTGTAGACCATAATTAGTGCTCCGAGCATAAGGCCGACTCATTAATGCTGTTTGAGATCCAACAGTTCCATCATAAAATATTTTCATAGCACCTAATTCTATAAAAGGATTGCCATCTAGAAAACTTTCCTCGGAATGATTATATGCTTTCAGTTCCTCATGATGAATTAGTAAATGAACCCGAAAAGCTTTTTCTTTCTCTTCAATGACATCGTGAAACGTCTTCAACGTTCCTTCAAAGCCGTTAAAATAATGCAAGTCTTCAGAATGACCACCCGTTACTCCCTTTGCCCATAAATCTTCAATTGCTAATGTTAAGTATTCCTCTTGCTCTTTTGGTGTTGCCATTGGAAAAGCGTTTATAGCTAAATTTGTAGCCTCATCTTTTAAAACCCCAGTGACTTTACCTTCTTGATCTAATTGGATCTCTCCACCACCATTATAGATCTGCCCATCTTTGATTCCAATTTTATTGATCAACGGCGTGTTGATCACAACATTATGATAATCAATTCTACGAACCAATAGGGGGTGATTTGTTGAGATAGCATCTAAGTCTATTTTGGTTATAGGTGTTGAGTCATCTTGCCATTCATTTTCATTGTAACCTTCCACGAATAACCATTCATTAGGCGATAACCGCTGAACGGCTTCTCGTATCTTAGCCATGCTTTCTGTTTTACTTTTCAATTGATTTAAATTTAAACGAGCAAGACTCAAGCCATACCACAACAAATGTAAATGGCTGTCTACAAAACCAGGAAAAACTATTTCTCCATTTAAATCAATCTCTTCAGTCAAATGTTTAACAAAGTTTTTTTTCAACTCTGCTTCCTCGCCAACAGCTACTATTTTCTCATTATCAGTGATCACAGCTGAAACGGTTTCTCCTTCGTTTTCCATTGTATAAAAAAGACCATTTTTCCATAACTTCACTTTACATCCTCCTGTCTCAATTCACCTTTTAAGAATAACCACTCAAACATCATGTTACATCTGATAAATTAATGCTAGTAAAGCTACAAAAAAAGGACTAAGCACATACGATGCATTCAGTCCTTTTTCAGCGTTTTAGCTGATTTTTATAGCAAACTTGAAAAATCAGCTTTTTGTTGTGCTTCTAATGTGTCTCCAACAGTAATTTTTGTAATCACTAAGCCATTCATTGCTCTTTCTATTAACCCTTCAACATCAAGTCTAGATTCATACTTACGTGCTTTTTCTAATTTAGGTTGCGTTTTAGGTGATGGCGGTGCAAAAATTGTACAACAATCTTCAAATGGTTGAATCGATAGCTCAAACGTATCTATTTTTTGAGCAATTTCAATAATTTCATTTTTATCCATCGAAATAACTGGTCGAATAACGGGAGTAGCCGTCACATCGTTAATGGCTATCATACTATGCAACGTCTGTGAAGCAACTTGTCCTAGTGATTCTCCATTAATGATTGCTAAGCCTTTCCGTTCTTCACGAATACGATCAGTCAATCTCATCATTAACCTTCTCGTAACTGTCATTAAGTAACCTTCTGGAACGATTTTTTTGATTTCTTCTTGAATTTCAGTAAACGGTACTTCAATAAATTGAACACTCCCTGAAAAAGCAGCTAACTTAGCAGCAAGATCTTTTGCTTTTTGAAGAGCACGTGGACTTGTATAGGGCGGGCTATGAAAATGAACAGCTTCAATATCTACACCGCGTTTCATAGTTAAATAACCGGCGACTGGTGAATCAATTCCGCCAGATAACATCAGCATTCCCCTGCCACTTGATCCGACAGGTAAACCTCCTGCTCCTAAAATGGTTCTGCTTGAAAGAAAGAAACCTTCATTACGAATTTCTACTCGCAAGGTAATATCTGGTTTCTTCATTTGAACTTTTATGCCTTCAATTTTACTGAAAATTTCAGCTCCAAGCAGTTGGTTCATATCATTTGTGTCTAGCTCATAATCATGATCTGAACGTCTAGTAGCGATTTTGAATGTTTTTCCTTCTGTATATAATTCTTTTATCATTTCAACAGCAACTTTTTTTACAAGTTCGAGATCTCTTTCTATGCGTCTAACTGGAGAGTATGTTTGAATGCCAAAAATAGATTCTAATCTTTCCAGAACAGCATCACTGTCTGAACCATTTAATTCTAAATGCATCCGGTCGCGTTCTCCGTGGACTTTCAATGCTTCAAAATCATGCAAAGCAAACTTTACATTATGAGCCAATTGTTTGATAAAAATTTTCTTATTCTTTCCTTTTGTTGATAGTTCGCCATAGCGTATCATTACTTCATCGTATTGCATGTGCTAGTTACTTCCCCTCTGTTAATCCTCTGATCTATTTGATATCTTTAAATTGTTGATACAAATGATCAAATTCTTCCATAAAAATCTTTGCTTCTTCTAATTTATTTGTATCTGTTAAACTAATACGCACAGCACTTGTGGCTATTTTTTCAGGTACATTCATTGCTACTAATGTACTGGAAGTTGTCCCATTACGGCTAGAACACGCACTTGTTGTCGAAATATAAATTTCTTTTTTTTCAAAAGCATGAACCATAACTTCTCCTCTGATTCCTTTTAAAGCGAAACATAAAATATGAGGAGCACCTTCCTTTTGTGAAAAAATTGAAACTTTTTTATATCCTGCTAATTTTTCCGTTAGATAGGTTTTTATTTCTTTTTGACTCTTTTGTTTTTCTTCTGTTTTTTCAAGTACCAAACGTAAAGCCTTAGCCATCGCTGCTGCTCCGGCTACATTTTCTGTACCACTCCGTCTGCCAGATTCTTGCCCACCTCCATTTAAGAGTGGAGCGATTTTTTTACCTTTTTTGATATACATAAAGCCCATCCCTTTAGGACCATGAAATTTATGCGCAGAAAAAGTCGCTAAGTCGATTCTAGATTCGCTGCCTAATAAAAAAGGAATTTTCCCAATTGCTTGTACAGCATCCACATGAAAATGGACTCTTGGGTAATTTTTTAACACTTCCTCAATCTCTCCAATAGGTTGAATGCTTCCAACTTCATTATTCACAGCCATTATTGAAACCAGAATAGTGTCCGATCTTAAAGCTTCTTTCAAATCAGAAACGGCTACTCTACCGCTATGATCAACGGGTAATATCGTCACATCAAATCCCAACATCTTCAACTGACCAACTGATTCTTTGACCGCTGGGTGCTCAACAGATGTCGTGATAATATGTCTTCCAAATTGTCGTTTTTCAATTGCCGTTCCTTTAATAGCCCAATTATCCCCTTCCGTTCCACCACTTGTAAAATAGATTTCTTCAGGTAAAACGTGGAGTAAATCAGCTATTTGCTTTCTAGATTGTTGAAGTAAACCGTCAGCATAGTCACCTAATTGGTGTAAACTGGAAGGATTGCCATTAATGGTTTGGCTTACCTTTTCAAAGGTCTGTAGAACATCTTTATCTATACTAGTTGTTGCGCTATTATCGAAATAAATCATTTTATTGTCACACTTTCTCTTAGGTTGTTCCGCACTCAAAAATTCTTTACTTATTATAACAAAAACTTTTTTGAATACAAGACGTATTTAGTCTTTCAACACAACAAAACAGAGCAGTTTTATTCACCACTCTGTTTGCCTTTTTTCTCATTCGATTCATTTAATTCTCATTATTTAGCATTTCTAGCTTTTTCTTCAAAATACTGAGTTTCGACTTTTTTGAACGAACCAGGTTCAATAGCTTCTAATGCCGTAGAAATTACTTCAAGTGATTCCTTGTATTGAAATTCCTTATTGAACAAGTCATTACTTTCTAAAATAGCTTCTCCAATCTGAGGATGGTCATTTCGGTATCGATTAGCATATTGCATCATATATTCTGTTAACAATGCACTATCCACTATTTCTTCTGTTTTATCAATTAGCAATTCAACATCATCTTCACACATTTCACACATGTTTTTGATTTCTGTCATATCGATTTTCAACTTGTTTAGTTCTTTAGCTAATTTTTCAATACGTTCTGTCGTGACAAAAAACAGATCTAAGTATTCTTCAGGCAGTCCAGGCAAATGCTGTTTTTCAATATAGCGTTTGATGCCACGCATATTAAACTCAAAATCATCAATTTTTTCTTTTACTTCTGTTTCTTCTTTACGCAAGTCTGTTAGTTGATTAATTAACGCTTCTTGTTTTTTCTCAATCTGAGTTAATTTTTCGCCACTTTCAGCATAACTGTCTGCTACAACTGTATATACAGCTTGGTTTTTTTCGATGCCACTCATAAATGTTTCAAAATCCAGCTGAACTTCTTCTAATTGTTCTTGCATGTCTTTTGTTTGTTTTAGAACAGTATCATCCAGTGTATAACTTTGAGATACGCGGTCAATTTCAATCAATAATTGTTGATTTCTTTTGTTCACAAATGTAATAAATTCTGCCAAAATAGGTTGCTCTTTTGCTACCATTTCTTTAGCCGTTATCTCTGCTTCCATAACATCATACAAATGATTAATTTTTTCTTCAATAATTGAATTTAATTTTTCAACTTTTTCAATTTCACATTGCTTAATTAATTTTCCACTTTGTTTTACATCTTGTTCAATTTCCGCAATATCAGCTGTTAACGTGTCTTCTAAGAAAATAAAGTGTTGCACATCTTTTAGTTCATGATAACCTTCTTTTAATTCTTGGACTTGAGATGGAAACTCAGTATTGACTTCTTTAACTAAATTTGGAATAGTAACAACCGCATCATTTAAATCTTTTGTCTCAATACTAACTTTTTTCAACACTTCTTCAGCTTCTATGTGATCTCCAGAAGTAGTCAGTTCAGAAAAATTAGCAAAACTTAATTCCAAAAAAGTGAGTCTGTTTTCAAGTTTGTCCAACGCTGGACCAAATGAAAAGCTTTGAGTCAATAATTTTTTTCGTATGCCTTGATACATTTCTTGCACTTTTTTTATAGCTTGATTATTTTTTTCTTCACTTTTTAATAGTTCGTTCAACGCTAACTGAATTTCTTTAATTTTCTTTTTGGTATTTTCTATCAGCTCGCTGCTTTTAGTTTCAGCTTTGCTAGCTTTTACTAACTGCAATCGGTCTGTCGCTTGTTCAGCATCAAATAATAGGTTTTCTATATCTGGAAATGCAGTCAACTCAATTTGTTTCCATTTGTCTTTCCACTGTTCAAAGTTTTTCTCTGTTTGCCCCGTTAAAGACAAATTCTTAACATTCTGAATCGTTTCAGCAACTGACGTATCCATTAATTCGAATTTCTGTTGTTCCAATTTGTTTATCGTTTGATAATGCTTTTTTTTCATAAAATAACTGGTTACATAAGCTGCAACAGCTATTACAATGATACTAATTAAGATAATTTCCATTTTCATTTTAAACCCTCCGATTGAGTTACTGCTAGCTTCATTTTAATTTCACAAAAATAATTATTTTTTATGTACTAATGTAATTGATCTAATTTTTTAATAAGGATTTACTTATAAAAACACCTATTGTATATTATAACATAGAAGAAATTATTCTCACACCTCAATCTATTAATTTATTAATTTTACTGAGTGCTGTTATCAATTTTTTAAGGAGTGTATATATGACAAAAGAATCTACTTATTCATTAACAAATAAACAATTAAGTGCCGTAATCGGTGATGAAACTAATCTTATCGCCAACTTAAGCAATGCAGCGGCTCTATTATTTGAAAATTTACCTACTATCAACTGGGCTGGATTTTACTTATATGAACCAGCTTCTGACGAACTTGTTTTAGGACCTTTCCAAGGAAAAGTAGCTTGTATCAGGATTCAACGTGACAAAGGGGTTTGTGGAACAGCTTTCTCTAAAGAAGAGAGTATTTTCGTTGAAGATGTTAATCAATTCCCTGGACACATTGCTTGTGATGCAGCTAGCCAATCTGAAATTGTTGTTCCTTTGATTAAAGATGGTCGTACTATTGGAGTCTTAGATATTGACGCTCCCATTACCAACCGTTTTGATGAAGTTGACCAAAATTATTTAGAAAAATTTGTTCAAATTCTTTTAGATCCTTCGATTATATAATACAATGGCTTGACTTACTAATGATTTATAGCGTATACTTGCAGATGTGTAAAATAATGCAGCGTGAGAGTGGTATTCACGTCAACAGTTCATTGCCAGTAATGGTGCAATTGCGTAACCTATGGCTGCAAAGGTGAAGATTGAAAAATGGACTGCACGAAATACTGAACTTCAACTTATTATTTTACTCCAAAAAACATTTATTGGAGGAATTACATTATGTCACGTTATACAGGTCCAAGTTGGAAAGTTTCTCGTCGTCTAGGCATTTCACTTTCTGGCACAGGTAAAGAAATCGAACGCCGTCCTTACGCTCCAGGTCCTCATGGTCCAAACAGCCGTAAAAAATTAACAGAATACGGTCTTCAATTACAAGAAAAACAAAAATTGCGTCACATGTTTGGTATGAATGAACGTCAATTCAGTAACTTATTCTTAAAAGCTGGTAAAATCAAAGAAGGTAAACATGGGGAAAACTTCATGATCCTTTTAGAACAACGTTTAGATAATGTTGTTTACCGTTTAGGTTTAGCTACTACTCGTCGTCAATCACGTCAATTAGTAAACCACGGTCATATCCTTGTTGATGGCAAACGCGTTGATATTCCATCATACAGCGTTTCAGTTGGACAAGTTATCTCTGTTCGTGAAAAATCTAAAAACATGGAAATTATTAAATCAGCTGCTGAATCATTATTCGGCCGTCCTGACTACGTAACTTTCGATGTTGAAAAATTAGAAGGTTCATACAACCGTCTACCATTAAGAGATGAATTATCTGCTGAGATCGATGAAACAATCATCGTTGAGTACTACTCTCGTTAATAAAATCTTGCTTAAATTAAAGAGGCTGGGACAAAACCTCCCAGTAACTAAAAAAACGTTAATTGCATTTTTGCAATTAACGTTTTTTTAGTTTTTTCAACTGATTAAGTAAATTCTTTAGGCTAAATCGCCTTTGTTTTTCTATATTTTTTGAAGTTATTAGCCATAAAAGCCAAACCTATATCGACTTTAATTTTCTCTTTCCCACGCAAATGGAAGCGAGTGAAACCTAAATTAGCTTTTACCTGCCCGAAAACTGGCTCTACCTCGATTTTGCGTCTCGCAAAAATCTTGGAGCCTTCAGGTGATAAAAGCTTAGTCGCTTCTATTTCTTTTAAAGCTTCATAATGCCAATTGTAATAGAAGGCTTTTTGTTCTGCCTCCTCTGGATTATCCGGTCTATAAACATGACTATCCTGATGAAATCCACTACTGTTTTTCTTGTGACTTATATAGTTAAAATAATAATTTGTACCATCTGGATGTATAAAGTAATTTCCTTCGGAATGATAAGTCCAGTTTTTTCTATTTCTTGAAGAGCTACTATAGGATCGTGTTTGTTCTTTATCAAAGAGGTTATATTTTATGAGATGATTTACTCCGATATCATTCAGAAAATTTAGGTTCTCTTCACTGCCATAACCAGCATCTGCAATAATCATTTTTGGCAAGTAATCTAATGATTCAACAAACGGAATGAGTGTCCGTGTATCCGTTGGATTTGGAAAAGCATCATAAGCTAATACAAATTGATTTTCAGTACCGATTTGAATATTGTACGCCGCTTTTAACTGGCCGTTCATCATATGATCGTCTTTCATTCTCATAAAAGTAGCCTCTAAATCAATCTTAGAAAAGCTATTACGACCATTAAACACTTTATCATGGGCTTCATAATTTCTTTTGCGTAGGATGAAATCATTTTTCAATTTACGTAAATGTTTTTTTAATCTTCGTCTCTTTTGTTTCTTGGGGTTCTTTCCATGAACAGGATGATCTTCAATATCAGTAGTCAATTGATTGATTTCTTTTTCGATTAGGGTTGTCAAATCCTCAAGTTCGCCAATAGAAATATCCTCTAAATCATCTATCACCATAGATTCTTCAACCAGTGGTTGAATTTCGTCTACAAAATATTGTTTCGTCTTCATTCTGAGAGAAGTTGCATATCTGTCTATAGCTTTTTTCCATACAAAGGAATATTTATTGGCGTTAGCCTCTATTTTAGTTCCATCTATAAATAGTTCATTCATAGAGATAAGATTTTCTGTTTTGAGTTTAACCGTAAATTCAGTAAATAATTCAGGTAATAACTTTTGGCAATTTTCAGAAGAACGAAATCGGTTGATTGTTCGATAGGAGATAACTTCGTTACTAACTGCCCACATCATGGCTATGTTTTCCGTCATCATTTTTTCAATTTTCCGGCCAGAATAAATCCCTTCTGAATAAGCAAAGAGAAGTACTTTTATTAGTAACCTTGGATGATAACCAGGTCTTCCCTCGGAAGAATCAAGTTGAGAAAACAACGTGTTGTCCATTGATTCAATAAATTCATGAATTTCAAAAATAATATGGTTTGGAGACAATAAACAAGACAATTCTATTGGCAAGCTTGTTTGATTCGTGGTATATTTTTTATACATTAGAAACCCCTCCGATAATTGTATTTGTGGTTATTTACATTATATCAAAGGGGTTTCTTTTTGTATTATAAAAAGCATCCAGAAAAGTCATTTAAACTTTTCTGGATGCTTTTTAGCTAGGTTTTGTCCCAGCCTCTTTTTTTATTTTTCAATTTGATTAAAGAATAATAACTATTGAATGGGTAATCGTGTGTGTAATTCAAAAAAAAAACGCTTAGTTAATAGACTAATTTGCTTGTGTTTTCAAAAAAACAACCGTTTCCAATGATGATTTACGGGCATTTATATGAATTTGATGAGAAAACAAACAAAGTAGTTCAAGTATATTTTAATCTGTGTATTTTTGTGTTAAACTTTACTAATTAATAACCTAGCAATTATTTATTTCTTGTATTCAATTATTTTTAACCGTTCCCATTTACTAATTTTATTCCACTAAAAAGGAGTGTACGTTGTGTCTAATAATACAGTAATAGAAGTTACTGGTCCTTCTGTCAAACTAAAAAGCAATAAGTCTAAAATAGTTATTCACTATCAAGATGATTTTAATGCACTTATACATTATGAATTTATTGTTCGTAAATTAAACGAGAAAAAGAATAACAACAAAGAGGATGAACGCTGAGATTTTACATTCAGCGTTTTTTATTTAGCGCTAAGAAATAAAATAGGTTTAGTATTTAATGAAAAATGGTACACTAAATACTAGGAATTTAAATAGCGTTACAAATTGAGGAGTGATTAGTTTATGGCAAATAAAATGAACGTAGAAAGTTTTAACTTAGATCACACAAAAGTTAAAGCCCCTTATGTTAGATTAGCAGACAAAAAAATTGGTTTAAATGGCGATAAAATTTTAAAATATGATGTTCGTTTTTCACAACCAAACAAAGAACATATGGATATGATGAGTATTCATTCGTTAGAACACTTAACTGCTGAATTAATTCGTAACCATGCAGATTATATTATCGATTTTGGTCCTATGGGATGCCAAACAGGTTTCTATCTAACGGTAATCAATCATGAAGACTATGATGAAATTTTAGATGTTTTACAAAAAACAATGGAAGATGTTTTAGTGGCAACTGAAGTTCCAGCAAGCAATGAAACGCAATGTGGCTGGGCAGCTCATCACACTTTAGAAGGCGCACAAAAATTAGCCAAAGATTTCTTAGCAAAACGCAATGAATGGCATATCGTATTTGCTTAATAATTTTTTTAAAAAGGGTTCAACGCGATTCTCTTCGCGTGAACCCTTTTTAATTTACTGCTTTCAAACAGTACTTTTTTTTATTTCATATACGCTATAAGCTTGCTTATATAAGGGTACTAACTGCATAAAAGTATCTAATATATAGCGTTGTGTCATTTCTGGATCCAATAAAAGTGGATCATTAGCTAAAATCTGTCTACCAATTAAGAATTCTCCCTTTTTAACTGTCTGCCATCGAATCAGTCCATTTAATAAATTGGCTTCGCGAACAGGTACAACTGACTCTTTTGTATGATCCCATGAAACAACATAATCATCAGGCACTTTGGCTAATAATGATGGATCTTCGATAATTTGAAGAGCCATTTTTTCCTCATGTAAAGGATTATCAATAAAAGCAAGCCAAATAAAAAGATGTGTCTCATATATGCCTAGTTGAAAATGTGGGTATTTTTTATACCCTCTACTATCTCCTCCAATTGCCATCCATGTATCTTTCGGAGCATTTTTTGTTCTTCTTATATGCTGTGCAATATGAACCGGCAGGCTATCTTTGTTTAATTCAATAGCTAAAGCTTTTGCGAATTCTTGTCCTAATATCCGGAATTTTGGTTGGATTTGTTTTCGAATAGCTGACATTCTTGGTTCTAGTCCTTCAATTGCAAAGACAGCAAAATCTTCTTTAGTAAACGTACAATTTTTCATTTTCTCACTCCAAGTGCACAACTAAGTTATTCAATAGTTGTTTTATTTTCTTCTATCAACCATTGATTGGGTTGATTTAGTCCAGCTAATTGATACATAATTACTATCTGGATCAAACAACTTTTTTTATTTTCGAATGGAATAAATGTTCCATATTTTCCCACTACTATAGCCGATTTTATAGAATTCTATTTAAAAAAGCAATTTTTTATGTAGTTTTGTGTAAAAATGAGTATCCTTAAAAAGTTTTCTTTCATACACGTTCATGCTATACTAAATTTTAAATTAACCTAAAAAGGGGTTTTTAAAATGGCTGACAGAGAGACTCAAGACTACCTATCAAAAGGAATTTATGGCAACAAAAAAACGAATCCAGATGAAAGAAATAAATATTTTGGCAGTCTTAGAGAACGCGTTTACTTATCTATGACCACCGAACAACTTATTTCTGATGATTATATCGCTGCTCTGGAAAAAGAAATGCAGCTTCATCCCAACCAACAATTATTATTGAATGGACAAATCGATATGAAGCTCCTAAGCCCCTACATCAAATTAAGTCAAAAGAACGACTGCCCTTTTCGGATTGTATCTGATGAAGGAGCTCAGCGAAGCCCACTGGGACTAATCTACGTCTCCTCTACTGCTGTCAATGAAGAAGTAGTGGATGTGTCTATTAAATACCCTGTCAGCACTCCTCCAGAAAAGGAAGAACAGAAACCTTCATTCTTCAAAAAACTATTTTCTTAAGACAAGACAAAAAAGCTCATTATTTTTCAATGAGCTTTTTTGTCTTGTCTACTCTTTTCGGATTGTAATGTATGATTTGGTTTCCATTCAAAATATGCTACACGATCGCCACCAGTAAAGTATCCTTCTCCTGTTTTTACAAATCCTAATTTTTTTAAAATATGTTGGGATTTTTTGTGATATAAATAAGTTTTAGCTTTTATTTTTTTTATTTCTTCAGACACAAGCCAGCTTAAAAAAGCTCTGGCTCCTTCTGTGGCATAACCATTTCCTGAGTAGTGCCCTACTATTCCATAACCTAATTCAGCTTCACCCGTTAGTTCTGGCGTGCCTTGTGCACTCACTTCTCCAATAATCTTATTTTCAGATTTAAGTACTATTAAGTGAGTCCATTTTTCCTTTGTTCTATCTTCTTTTACGGCTTCCAATACATACGGCAAATAAAAGAAAAATTCTACACCAGGCCATTCTTGCGCAACACTGAATCCAGACACCTCACTTAATTTTTCATCGCCAATAATTGTAGCTTCAATATACGACAATTGATAAGGTACCAGTAATAGATTTTCTGTTTCTAAAATAGTCACCATTGAAAGCCTCTTTTCTGCTAATAGACTATAAAAATAAACTCAAATGAATGAGTGTGCTTTACACTTTATTTTAAAACGTTTCCGTTTTCATAGCAACCAAATTATTTTTTTTAAGATTATTTTAGTTATTAAAACAGAATTTTTTTATTTTCATTTGAACTCATGATAAACTAGTAAAGTCTATTTATTTAGAAAATAAAACTAAGCGAGGCCTTTATATGAAAATAATTGAAACAAGAGATGCCCAACTAATGGCTAAATTAAGCGATGTTATGCAAAACAAACATCAAGAATTGTATCCTGATTTTTTTAAACCTTATAACGAAGAGGAAATCTCACATCATTTTCAAGAAACGTTTAAAAACCCAAAACAACAAGTTTTTCTTTGGATTGATGACCAACAAGAAACTGAGCAAATTGCAGCTTATCTTTGGCTAGAAGAAGAAGCCCTACCAGAAACTGTCTACCGTTATGGATATACCCGACTATATGTACACCATGTCTTAATTATGCCGGCCTATCAAGGCAAAGGTTTAAGCAAAGAACTTTTGGCTTTTGCCGATACCTTTGCAAAAGAAAGAGCTATTAAACAAGTAGAACTTCACTATTGGTCTCAAAATGAAATTGCAAAAAATGTCTACTCTCAATTTGGTTATGAAGTATACACTGAAATCGCCTATAAACAACTCGCTAACGATTAATCCGTTGCTTAATCAAAAAAGGAAGAATCACAGATGAAAAATCCTGTGTTTCTTCCTTTTTTATTAAGCTAAATTTTTTAGTAACTCTAAGACCATTTGACCAGATTTTTTACCTGCTTCAATAATGAATTCGTCAAAGCTCATCCCTGCTTCTTCATCTGCTACATCAGACATAGCTCTTACGATTACAAAAGGTTTTTTGAACTGGTAACAAACTTGAGCTATTGCTGCACCTTCCATTTCAGAAGCTAGCGCATCTGGAAAATGGTGTTTAATTTTTTGAACAACTTTTTTATCCGCAACAAAAGAATCACTCGTAACAATTAATCCTTGTACTGTTTTCAAACCAACTTTTACAGCCGCTTCTTTTGTTTGTTCTACAAGAAAATTGTCTGCTTGATAACGAGCTGGCATCTGTGGAACTTGTCCAATGACATAGTTAAAAACAGTTGCATCAACATCGTGGTAAGCAAGTTCAGTTGAGATTACGACATCTCCTACAGCTAGACCTTCCCCGATTCCTCCAGCAGATCCAGTATTAATAATAACATCAACTTCATGTCTCGCTAATAAGAGGGTTGCAGCAATTGCTGAATTGACCTTGCCTATACCGGATTGAACTAAAACCACCTCTATCTGCTCAATTTTTCCAGACGTGAATGAAGCATTTGCCTCTACCCACTCGCGTTTATCTCTCATGCTATTTTTAAGTACCGTTATTTCCTCTTGCATGGCGCCAATAATTCCAATTTTCATCAGTCAATTCCTTTCTAGTTTAAAAAATAAATACAATTGCCAAAACGATAACCAGCAGTATTGCTACAACCAGAATAATTTTGTTTAATTTACGTCCTCTATCACGAATCTTATCATTTTCACTTTTACGACTCTTTGTAACAATACCTTCTTTTTCTAATTGTTTCTGATAGTCACGCTCGACTCGTTCTCGTTCTTTGTCTCTTTTCTTTTTTTCTAGTTCTTTCAATTGATTTTCTTTTTTGATTTCTGCTCTCGTTTTTGGATCCATCTGACAAAAATCATCCTTTCTATTTCATTGTTGCTAATTTTAATTTCCAAGCAAGAAGAGCATATACTGTTTTAGCATCGTAAATCAAGTGTTTTTCGTAGGCTTCCCAAGCTTCATCAAAAGTTAAGTAAACTAGTTCAATAAACTCATCTTCATCTTGAGCAAGAGGCTCTTCAACTTTTGTTAATTCACGAGCTGTGTAAATATAAATTAATTCATTAGCAAAACCAGGGGAAGTATAAAAAGATGTTTCTAATTCAAACGTTTTAGCTTGATATCCTGTTTCTTCTTCAAGTTCTCTTCTTCCCGTTTCGATTGGATTTTCATCTGTGAGATCAATTTTACCAGCAGGTATTTCTAGTAAGACTTGTTCAACGGCCTTTCGGTATTGTTTAACAAAAATCATTTTATCATCTGCTGTGATTGCCATAATAGCTACTGCACCAGGATGTTTGATTAATTCTCTAGTGGAAGTTCCTCCATTGGGCAATTGAACAGTATCTACTACAAAATCAACTAGATTCCCATTATAAATCGTCTTGCTAGAAAGTGTTTTTTCTTCGAACTCCATTGAAGTCCCTCCTTATATCATTTGTTCTTTTGTCTTATCATACCTTTCATTTTCTTTTTTTTCAATTAAGTCTTATTTCAACAACTGCTATTAGTCGCATCATAAACTTTTGTAAGAAATTTAGCACACCTCTATCAGTAACTCCACTTCATTAGTTGTAGCAAGAAATCGTCCTTAGGTCTGATAGTAGTTTTATAAACATTTATGCTAAAATAAGCTTAAGGAAAATAAACTTAAAAATTATTTCAAAAAATAAATTAATGGAGTGAATAGTATGAAAAAAAACATGAAAAATATAGGAGACATCATTTACTACACCTTAACAAGTGTAACAACTATTTTAATTTTTGTTGTCATTTACGTTCTTTTCGATTTCAATTTGTTCTTGTCCCTGATTATCAGTATAGCTATAGGCGCATTCTTTATTTATAAACAATCTTTAAATGAAAATTCTGATCCTTCTAAAAAACTAAAACGGCTATCTCCCGAAAAAGAAGCTTTTTATAAAGCTAAAGGCATGTCTAAAGAAGAAATTCAATTTTTTAGAGAAACAATGCATACAGCTAAATTAAAATTATTGCGCTTAGAAAAAAACTTAAACAGTGTTTCTAAACTAGAAGCAATTGAAAAACGCAACAACACTATTCAATTAGCTAAATCTTTATTTAAAGGCATCACCGCAGAACCAAATCGTTTACATGAAGTCGATAAATTTTTATATGTCCATCTTCCTTCTTTAACCGATTTAACAGATAAATATTTGGAAATCAGCCAACATGAAGTGAAAAATAAATCGACCTTTGATATTCTTGACGAAAGTGCCACTACGATTGATGAAATGTGCCAATTAATTGCCGAAGATTATGTTCTTTTTAAATCTGATGATTTTGAAGATATGGCCATAGAGGTAGAACTTGCAAAGAAGGCTATTGAACGCGATAATGGACATGCACATTCAATTGAATCAGAAGAATTATAATCTTTAAGGAGATGGTAAGATGAGTACAGAAAATGATGCAATTAAACAACCTGCTACAGTTAAAGAAGTCGACTCTGAATTAGAAAGCTTATTAGCTAATCCGTTCGGAGATGCTTCGGCAAATGCTCCTGTATTGCAAAAACAAGCACAAATTGAAAAAGAAATGATTCAAACAGAGCAAGAACCACGCTTGATTGATAGCTTACCAAAGGAACGACAAGAACAGGCTAGATCTTTAGCTGAACAAATAGATGTAACAAATGCTCAATCTGTCATGATGTATGGTTCTGCTGCTCAACAAAAACTTGGAGAATTTTCGCATTCTATGTTAAATCACGTTCAGAACCAAGATACAGGAGAAATTGGGGACACCTTAAATGATTTAATGTATCGCTTGAATGAAGCTAATCCAGAAGATTTACGAGCTGAGGATAGCAATGTCTTCAAAAAAATCTTTGGTCGTGTAAAAAAATCGATTTATGAAATGACCGCTAAATACCAAAAAATCGGTGCTCAAATCGATAAAATTTCTGTCAAACTAGACAAAGAAAAAGCGGGCTTATTAAACGATAATTTAATGTTAGAGCAACTGTATACGAAGAACAAAGATTATTTTGATGCCTTAAATATTTACATCGCTGCTGGAGAATTGAAAATTGACGAGTTGCTCAACACCCTTATTCCAGAAGCGGTTAAAAAGGCTGAGACAAGTACCAATCAAATGGACGTACAAACAGTAAATGATTTGAATCAATTTTTAGATCGCTTAGAAAAACGGACGCATGACTTGAAGCTAGCGCGTCAAATGACAATTCAACAAGCTCCTCAAATTCGTTTGATTCAAAATACCAATCAAGCTCTAGCAGAAAAAATTCAATCTTCAATCAATATGGCGATTCCATTATGGAAAAATCAAATTGCGATTGCTCTTACTCTGCTTCGCCAAAAAGATGCTGTCACTGCTCAACGGCAAGTATCTGAAACCACGAACGATCTGATGAAAAAGAATTCTGAAATGTTGAAAATTTCTTCTATTGAAACAGCAAAAGAAAACGAACGTGGCATCATTGATATCGAAACGTTGCAACAAACACAAAATGATTTAATTGAGACTTTACAAGAAACACTACAAATCCAACAAGATGGCCGTGTTAAACGAAAAGAAGCAGAACGTGAACTATCTGTTATGGAAACTTCTTTACGTGATAAGTTATTGGAACTTACCACAGATAAAAGCTAACAACTAAGCAATTGAAATAAAAAGCATTGGCTATTGCTTTTTATTTCAATTGCTTTTTTTAGTTATTTTTTTCATGAAGTGCATATCATTTGATATGTGAACAGAATGTGACTATACTAATAAGTGTAGTAAAGAAAAACATTTTTTTGAAGGAGGACAAGATCATGGGATTTATTTGGTCATTAATTGTAGGTGGAATTTTAGGAGCTATCGCAGGTATGATAGTTGGTAAAGATGTGCCAGGAGGTATCATCGGTAACATTATCGTTGGATTTATCGGTTCATGGATCGGTAGTTCATTATTAAGCGACTTTGGCCCAATTATTGGTGGGTTTGCGATTATTCCAGCATTAATTGGAGCTATTATTTTAATTTTCATTTTTTCTCTTATCGTTGGAAGACGTAAAGGTTAAAAATAACTAATTTAATAAAGAAACAAAAAAACCGTTCAAGAAATTTCTTGAACGGTTTTTTTGTTTGGCTCTTCGTCAAATAGTGTGGCTGCTTCTAAAAATTCTTTCGGAATAGACGGATTTGCTTGTAAGAGCCCTGGTACCGTCTTAAGCCTCAAACACAGCTTAATCGCTAAAGCGTTAAGGCTGTGTCATTCGCATTGAATACTTTACAAGGCTTCAAGCAATCCTATTCCTCCAGAAGTATTAAGCATGAACTGAATTCATCTATCAACACTAAAAAATATAGATCCTTTTATTTTATTCTTCTTCTTGATCAAATTGACTATTATAAAGATCAGCATAAAAACCATTTTGTTCCAATAAAACTTCATGGTTTCCACTTTCTACTACATCTCCGTCTTTCATCACAATAATTAAATCTGCATTTTTAATTGTAGATAGACGATGAGCAATCACAAATGATGTTCTTCCATTCATCAAGTGATCCATTGCATTTTGAATAATAATTTCAGTACGCGTATCCACTGAGCTTGTTGCTTCATCCAAAATCAATAATGGTGCATCTGCTACCATAGCACGAGCAATTGTCATTAATTGTTTTTGACCAGCTGATAAACTTGTTGTATCATCTAGAATCGTATCGTAACCGTGTGGCAATGTTTGAATAAAGTGATGAACACCAACTGCTTTACAAGCATTGACAACTGCTTCATCGGTTACTCCTTGTTTGCTGTAGACGATATTTTCTCTCACTGTTCCTTCAAACAACCAAGTATCTTGTAATACCATACAGAATTGTTCATGCAAAGCTTCACGTGTCACACTAGAGATGGGTGTTCCATCAATGTAGATTTCTCCACTATTCACTTCATAAAAACGCATCAATAAGTTTACTAATGTTGTTTTACCTGCGCCTGTAGGACCTACAATTGCAATTTTTTGACCGGCTTTAGCTTCTAGAGAAAAATCATTGATGATTAAGCGATCAGGATTGTAACCAAACTTAACATGATCAAATGTCACATTTCCTTTGACCGTACCTAATGAAGTTGGTTTTCCTGTTTCAACTTCTAATTCTTCTTCTTCTAAGAAGTTGAAAACACGTTCACTAGCTGCTGCTGCCGATTGTAAACTTGTAAAAGCTTGCGCAATTTGAGAAAGAGGTTGTGTAAAGAAACGGATATACATCATAAAGGCAACAATCACACCAAAAGTAATTTGATCATTAAACGCTAAATAAGCTCCTACTACACACACAACGACGTATCCAAAGTTCCCAATGAAATTCATTAAAGGCATCATTAGACCAGAAATATATTGCGATTTCCATGCGCTATCGAATAAAGTGTCATTGATGACATTAAATTCTTTAATAGCTGCTTCTTCACCATTAAATGATTTTACAATATTATGCCCCGTATAGATTTCTTCTACATGACCATTTAATTCCCCTAAACTCTTTTGTTGTTGTCTAAAGTATTTTTGAGATTGTTTAATAATCATAATCATTAATGAAAAACCTAGAATAGTTGACAAAATAGCCGCAATAGCCATCGGTACATTTGTATAAAACATCATAATCAACGAACCTGTAAACAAACTAATAGCTGTCACTAATTGACCCAAACTTTGGTTTAATGTTTGGCCAATTGTATCGACATCATTTGTAACACGGCTTAAAATATCACCATGATTGTTACTGTCAAAGTAGCGTAAAGGCAACCGATTGATTTTTGACGAAATATCTGTACGTAATTTCTTCGTTACATTTTGAGTGACCGTTGCCATAATAAACCCTTGGAAATAAGACAGAATAACTCCAAGAACGTATAATGTCACTAATAATAATGCAATACTTTTAATTCTTTCTAAATCAATTTCCCCTGTAATACCTTCAGTGATCACATCCGTAATTTCACTAAGACGATCAGGACCTATTAAATTAAATACGGTACCGATAATAGCAAATACAAATGCTATTATTATATAAATCATATAAGATTTACAGTAATTTACTAACTTACCAATAGATTCTTTAAAATTATCCGGTTTTCTACTTGACATTGGACCATTTTCTGGAATGTTTTTATTTTTTTTACTCACCTGCTAATTCCTCCTTAGAAAGTTGAGAATAAGCGATGTCTTGATAGACTTCACACGTTTGCATCAATTCTTGATGTGTACCAATTCCAACAATTTTTCCTTCTTCTAAAACAATAATCTTATCTGCATCACGAATCGTACCAATACGTTGAGCAACAATTAATTTTGTTGTATCTGCTAACTCTGTGTTTAGTGCGGCGCGTAAAACACGGTCAGTTTTGTAATCTAATGCTGAAAATGAA
The DNA here is from genome assembly GCF_000745125.1 of Carnobacterium jeotgali MS3. GTDB lineage: Bacteria > Bacillota > Bacilli > Lactobacillales > Carnobacteriaceae > Carnobacterium_B > Carnobacterium_B jeotgali. Next base: position 270,798 of record NZ_JQNF01000005.1, on the reverse strand, counting down.
TCATCAAACACTAAGATTTCTGGTTTGCGTGAAATAGCACGTGAAATAGCTAAACGTTGACGTTGTCCACCAGATACATTGCTACCTGATTGAGCGATAGAAGCATCATATCCATCTTCCATTTTTTCAACGAAATCAGTACTTTGAGCAATTTCAATAGCTTTTTTCATGTCGTTTTCTGTAACTTCATGACCAGCGTCTCCATAACTCACATTTGAACGAACTGTTCCACTAAATAAGAAGGCTTTTTGCGGCACAAAACCAACTAAAGAATGCAAATATTTTTGCGTATATTCTCTGATATCGTGACCATTAATTTTGATTGCTCCACTTGTTACATCAAAGAAACGAGGAACCAAGTTAACAAGTGTACTTTTCCCACTACCTGTAGAACCAATAAAAGCAACTGTTTCACCTTTATTTGCTGTGAAAGAAATATTTTTTAAGATAGCTTCACTAGCATCTGGATATTGGAATGTCACATTATCAAAAACAATATTCCCTTTTTGATTACTAGCAGTTTTTGTTAACGTTCCATCTTTGATAGTTGCTTTTGTATTCAACACTTCCATGATACGTCCAGCTGATACAGATGCACGTGGTAGAATAATAAACACCACTGTTAACATCATAAATGACAGAACAACTTGAACAGCATATGAAGAAAATACGACCATATCACTAAATAGAGTAATACGTTCTAAAGCACTTGTCTGGTTGACTAGTTGAACATCATTAATCAAATAAGCACCAATCCAGTAAATTGATAAGCTTAGACCACTCATGATTAAGGTCATACCGGGTCCCATAACTGCCATAATCCTAGTAATAAATAAGTTTGTATTTGTTAATTTATTATTGGCTTTTCCAAATTTTTCTTCTTCAAAATTTTCTGCATTGTATGCACGAATCACACGTAATCCCGTTAAGTTTTCGCGTGTCACACGATTTAAATTATCAGTTAGGTTTTGGATAATTTTAAATTTAGGGATAGCAAATATTACAACGATACTAATGATAAGCAATAACACGACTACTGCACCAGCTGTTGCAAGAGTCCATTCCCAAGATTTATCCATTATTTTTGTAATGGCCCAAATAGCCATGATTGGTGCTTTGATTAATACTTGTAATCCTAATGACATAGCCATTTGTATTTGTGTTACATCATTTGAAGAACGAGTAATCAAACTTGCCGTAGAAAAATGATTGATTTCTTCCATGGAAAATCCTTCTACTTTTGTAAATACTTCTTTTCTTAGTGTACGTGATAGTCCGGCTGCTACTTTTGAAACAAAAAACACTGTTACGAAAGAGGCTACTAAACTACCTAAGGCACACAACATCATATATCCACCATTTTTAAAAATGTCATTCATTTCTGATCCTGGAATTTGGATAAGTTGAGTGATTTTAGACATGTATTCTGGTAATTCTAAATCTAAATAAACTTGAGTAACGATAAAAATAACACTACATAAAATCATTAGCCATTCTTTTCGTTTTAAATACTTTAATATTTTCAGCATAGTCGTTCTCCTTCATCCCTTAAAATAAATCTTACTCGATGTCTTTCAACATATTTTGTTGCATTTTGTAAATTACCGTAAAAAACTGTTCAAGCTCTTTTTCCGATAACCCTTCAGTCAGTAAATTTTCAATTCTTTGGTATTCTCTACTCACTTCTTCGACAAGACTTTGGCCTTTTTCTGATAATTGCAATTTTTTCATTCGTGCATCTTGTTCACTGGAAATCCGTTCAATTAATCCTTTTTCTTCCATATTTTTCAGCATTTTTGAAGTCGTAGACCGACGCATTGAAAAAGCTTTTTCAATGTCCTTTTGAAATACATCTTTGTGCTTAGAAGTATTTAAAAATCCAATAATCATTCCATGCATTTTAGTCATAGACAATCTTTTATCTTCAATATTACTGGACTTGACATTTCTCTGTATGAAATTCATTAATTTACGTATTTCCATTCCAATTTCCTTTTTATCGCTTTCTTCATCAAAAAAAATTTTTCTCACCTCAATCTTTAGCATTATCTTAATAGAAGCTCAATAAACGAACTATTGTTAGCACGCTAACAATAATAACTCGATACTAACTTTTAGTCAATAGAAACATCAACATTTTAAAAAATAAAATAGAGCGCAAAAAGTACCAACAGATTTTTCGGTCTGCTGGTACTTAAATGTAGCTCTATTAGTTATTTCTCATGGTTATCATGAAATTATTTACTTGTTTGAGTTGAAATTATAGTTTTACAACGTTTGCAGCTTGAGCTCCGCGGTTTCCTTCAACAATTTCAAATTCAACAGCTTGGCCTTCTTCTAATGATTTAAAGCCGTCTCCTGTAATTGCACTGAAATGTACAAAGATGTCGTCTCCACCTTCAACTTCAATAAAGCCAAAACCTTTTTCTGCATTAAACCATTTTACCGTTCCTTTTTCCATAATTCACTGTACCTCCGATTATTCATTTTGCAATTGATTCTTTTTTGACTACTTATTTCTCAAAGTAATGAAATCGATTACAGGTTTATTATAACTCAGGTTTTTTCATTTTGCAAGGGGTTACTTTACTTTAATAGAGCCTTTATTGAAAATGATTCACTTTTTTAAATGGTTGAAAGACCTTCAATAAACTCACGGTAAGTTTTATCTTCATTCAGCAAGATGACTTCACCATTAGTTAACTGATGGTTTAGAATATCTTCTAAAGAAATAATAACTTTGCTAAGAAATGTTGCATTACCAATCAGATCCATCCAATAATTTCCATTCTCTTTCTGATGAACGATTGTTTGCACCATACCACCGGGATTAGTTACTTGAATTTTTTCTTCTAATTTACCATCTTTTAACAATACATACATTAGACTGCTAGCGGCCATTGCCGTCCCACAAGCATTTGTAAACCCTACTCCTCTTTCAAATGTGCGAACAAATATTTTTTGATTGCCTAGTTCTTCAACGAAACTAACATTTACTCCGTCAGGAAAATAAGGATTTGCTCCATTTAAATAAGTGGCCAGTTCTTTAAGCAATGAGCTTTTTATTGTTTTATGGTCAACGAAACTAATCAAATGAGGATTGGGTACTGCTACAGTTGAAAAACGTAATCCTGGTGCTAATTCAGGTAATTCTTGATCAATAAATGTTTCATCTTTCCAATTAAAGGGCAATTTAGCTACGTTAAAAGAAACAGGAGAAATCTCTACTTGAAAAGTTTGAACATCTTTTCCTAATTCTTCTGCTTTTTTTACATGGAGATCAGCATGCATCGTCTCAATTAATAACTCATCTTGATTGTGTTTTTCAGAAAGGTAACGAGCAACCGTTCTTAATCCATTGCCACACATACTGGCTTCACTGCCGTCATAATTGATGACTCTCATACTTTCACCAGTTGTTTTATGCTTTGCATTCCCGACTAATAAAACACCGTCTGCTCCATTTAAAAGCCCGTTACAGCGATCCGTGATAATCTTAGTTAGAGAAACCAATTCTGCTTCGGTCAGTGTTCTTTCTAATACTATTTCATCCAAAATAAAAAATTCATTTTCTGATCCGTGTACCTTGATTAATTCTAATTCCATTTAACCGAACCTCCTGCTTTTTTTCTTATTTTACCTATCCTGATTTTAAAATACAATAAAAAATGTGCATTCAAGCATAATCTCTTGAATGCACATTTTTATCTAAACTTTATTCTGCTTCTGGAAAGTGTTCTTCAACGATTGATGCACAACGAGCACAAAGTGTAGGTGCATTCGAATTAGAACCCACATCTTCTTTGATTGCACGACATCGTTCACAGGTTTCACCGTGAGCATGTTCGACAACTACTGCAACTGATTCAGAACGAATAGCATTACTTGGTGCATTTTCAATCGATTCTGCTAGTTCTAATTCTGAAACAATCAATAATTGAGCTAAATTACTATTCAATGAAACAAATAAATCTTTTGTTTGTTCTGTAGGATAGAGTGTCACTTTTGCTTCAAAAGATTTCCCAATTATTTTTTCGTTACGTGCTTCTTCAAGGGCTTTTTGAACGACATCTCGAATATCCATAAAGGCATTCCACATATCCATTAGTTCAGCTTCATTTTCATAACGATCAACAGCTGGCACATCTGCTAACTGAACAAACTCTTCTGATTCACTTAAAAATGACCAAATTTCTTCAGCTGTATGAGGAAGAATAGGTGTCAATAATTTTGTGATTTTCACTAAGACTTCATAAAAGACAGTTTGCATTGCACGACGTTCATAAGAATCTTCCGCTTCAATATAAACAACATCTTTAGCAAAATCCAAGTAAAATTGAGATAGATCAACTGTACAGAAGTTGTTAATCAACTGATAGATAGAAGAGAACTCATATTTTTCATAATGACCTTCCACTTTTTCTACTAATTGGTTTAATCGGATCATTAGATATTTATCTACCGATCTTAAATCTTCAAAGGAAACTTTATTTACTGATGGATCGTAATCATCCGTATTAGCTAATAAGAAACGCATTGTATTACGAATTTTACGATAAACTTCAGAGACTTGTTTTAAGATTTCATCACTTACACGTACGTCAGCTTGAGTATCTACACTAGAAACCCACAAACGTATGATGTCAGCTCCCATTTGTTTGATTACTTTGCTTGGTGCAATCGTATTTCCTATTGATTTACTCATCTTACGTCCATCGCCATCTAAAACCATTCCTTGAGATAGTACGGTTTTATAAGGTGCTACTCCATTGATAGCAACACTAGTTGTAATACTTGAATTGAACCAACCTCGGTATTGATCTGAACCTTCAAGATACATATCCGCTGGGAAAGTTAAGTTTTCTCTTGCTCTTAAAACAGCTTCATGTGATGAGCCAGAATCAAACCATACATCCATAATATCCGTTTCTTTTGTAAAGGTATTATTTGGACTTGAAGGATGAGTGAATCCTGCTGGCAATAAATCTTTGGCTTCACGTTCAAACCAAATATTTGAACCGTATTCTCCAAATAAAGCAGCTACATGTTCAATGGTTTCAGGTGTGATGATAGATTCGCCATTTTCACCATAAAAAATTGGTAAAGGTACTCCCCATGCGCGTTGACGTGAAATAACCCAATCTCCACGATCACGAACCATGTTATACAAACGTTGCATGCCCCATTTTTGGACCCATTCAACGCCTTCAACAGCTTCTAAAATATCTCCGCGGAACTTATCAATAGATGCGAACCATTGCGGTGTAGCACGGAAAATAACCGGTTTCTTAGTTCTCCAGTCATGTGGATAGCTATGGGTAAAGAAGTTTAACTTCAATAGAGCTTCTTCTTTTTCCAACCATTCTGTAATTACTTTATTCGCTTTATCGTAAAAAATACCTTCTAATCCTGGAGCTTCGTCTGTAAAACAACCTTTATCATCGACGGGTGATAAAACACCTAATTTGTATTTTTGACCCACAATAAAGTCATCATCCCCATGTCCTGGAGCAGTATGAACAAGTCCAGTACCAGCTTCAAGAGTAACGTGGTCTCCTAAAATCAAAAGAGACGTACGATCATACATTGGGTGTTGAGCCGTCATTAACTCTAACTCTTTCCCTTTTAATTCTTGAATCGTCTCAACTTGATTCCAACCAATTTCTTGTGCTACAGTTTCAATCAAATCTTTTGCTACAACATATTTTTTACCATCTGCTACAACAACTGAATAATCGTAATCAGGATTAACGGTAATGGCAAGGTTTGACGGAATAGTCCATGGTGTCGTTGTCCAAATAACAAAAGATGTATCTTCATCGATTAAGCCTTTTCCATCAACTACCTTAAATGCTACATAAATACTAGCTGACTTAACATCTTTGTATTCAATTTCTGCTTCTGCAAGGGCTGATTCACTAGATGGTGACCAATAAATAGGTTTCAACCCTTTATAGATATACCCTTTTTCAGCCATTTTCCCAAACACACGAATTTGTGCTTCTTCGTATTCTTTAGTAAGTGTTACATATGGATGGTCCCACTCTCCAGCTACACCTAAACGTTTAAAATCTTCTTTTTGTTTATTCACTTGTTCCCAAGCATATTCTTCACATAATTGACGAAATTCAGCAATACTCATTTCTTTGCGTTTCACGCCTTTATTCGTTAATGCTTGCTCAATAGGCAATCCATGAGTATCCCATCCAGGAACGTAAGGAGAACGGAATCCAGACATAGATTTGTAACGAACAATGATATCTTTACTAATTTTATTCAAAGCATGTCCGATATGAATATTTCCATTTGCATATGGAGGACCATCATGTAAGACGAATGTTGGTTTACCTTCATTGATTTTTTGACGTTGTCCATAAATATCTAGTTCTTCCCAGTTTTTTTGCCACTCTAGTTCACGAACTGGTAAATTTCCACGCATTGGGAAATTTGTTTTTCCTAATTGTAATGTTTCTTTCATTTTCATTAAAAATCTACCCCTTATTTATTATATTTATCTCACTCATTTAAAAATGACATGCTCATCATACAGCTGAGATTTATCAATTGCAACTATTCTTGCCAATAAAAAAAGACTCCATCCCTAGAGGGACGAAATCTTCGTGGTACCACCCAAATTTAGAGAAAAAGTAACTACTGACTTTTTCATCTCTTAAGTAATTGTATAACGCCAATTAAACGGTTAATTTTACTCTAGTTCAAATTAACACTCATGGAGGATCTTACAAATAGAAGGGACTGTTAGACTTTCACTGGGTTCTAACTCGCTTAAATTAGTATTCTATCGTTTTTCTGTTCCATTCACTGATTTACTTTTTTAAATTTATTTAGGCAACTCAATAGCTGGCAATGTTCCTTCTATTGAATCTTGTTCTTCTTCATGGTTGTGTTCTGAATTAGCATTACTAACCTCAGTCGTTTTTTCAACTACTTCAGCGTCATCTTCTTCAATTGTATGATTACTTGCTTCAACATCAGCATTCACTGCATTATCTTTACTTTGACTAACGCTTAATATTTCTTTTAATGTTGGAATATTAAGAACCTCTTCTTCAGCCGGTCTTAATAAATCATCCCATTCAGAGTTTTTGACCATCTCTAATTGTGATTCTATCATAATCTGTAAACGTTGTTTAAAGACTCTGCTTTGCTTCTTCAATTCATCTGTTTCTGTTGTAATTTTCTTAGCTTTAGCAACAGCTTCATCTAATAAACGATCCGCATGTTTTTCAGCTTCAAGCCCTATAATATTTGCTTCTTTAGCTGCATTTTCTCTTAATCGATCTGCTGCGTCTTGAGCAACAATAATTGATTTGTTTAAAGCATCTTGAAGATTGTTAAAATGTCCTACTTTTTCTTCAGAAAATTGCAATTGTTTTTCTAATTCACGCTTTTCTTTTAAAACGATTTCGTAGTCTTTAATAATTTGGTCCAAATAATCATTTACTTGATCTTGATCGTAGCCTCGCATCTTGACAGGGAACTCTTTGTTATGTATATCCAAGGGAGTCAACACCATATAAGACACCTCCAATTTTCAAATTTAACGTGCTTTACTACTAAATTATCATAAACTTACTCACATGTAAATGAGTTACTGGTTATTTGTACAAGACACCTAACTGAAGGCGCCATTTATCTTTTTTAGTTTTGCCTTCTATTTCTTGTACTTGCAATCGTCCATAACCGCGAACTGAAACAATATCTAACAAACCAATTTCAAAATCCGGTCGAGTTAATTCTACCCAATTTAATTTCACTTTGCCAGATTCAATCATTTGTTTGGCACGTTGCCTAGAAATCTTAAACACACTAGAAACGAGCGTATCCAATCGCATAGATGAAACCGTTTGGTTTTCGATTGACCAATTATCTATCGGTATTAAAATATCTGTATACGCTCTTTCTTCCATTCGAACCGCAACTTTACCAATGCTAACAACTTGTTGCTCAATATAACTTTTTGTTGAATTTTCGACAAATACTTGCCAACGCGATCCGTCTGATATGATATCTCCAAAATAATCTCTTTTTAACCCAGTTGAAAGCAATGTACCTAATACTTTTCCATGAGATAATGAAGCAAATTTTGTAGGGTACCGTATTTCACAAATAGTTACTTCGAAATCTTCTTGTTTTGGTGTGAAATAGGCGGGGCAGATGAAAGCTCTCACTCGCTCTGCCGCCTCATAGCCACCAAAAGAATGAATAGTGATGTCACTATTTTTCCCAACTATTGTTTTAACGATATGCAATTGTCGTGGGTCTAAAAAATTTGTTAAGTAAGGAGTATATTGGTCTTCTACACTTCTTATCCAACCAATAACACTATCAATAAAGGATTGCTCTTCTTTTCTAAAATGTTGATAGACATTTTCAATCATAAGAAAAACACCTCCCTTACTTAATAAATAATTCTTATAATCAACTGAAAGAGTGAAAACAAACCGCTTTTAGCTAAATTTAAAACAATCAATGCAACAATTCCCGAAAAGCTGATCATGCCAATTGGTGGAATAAATCTTCTGAAAAAATTTAGATATGGCTCACAAATCGTTGCTAATATTTGGCCGAATTTAGATTGATAAGCCCCAGGAAACCATGACATTAAGATATAAACTACAATAAGCGTGGAATAAATATCTAAGCCTTTAGAAAGTACTGTATATAGTAATGATATAAAATAAGCCACTATTTATTTTTCCTCTTTTCTTTAGTAAAACTCTTTTTCTTGCATGACATCAGATAAGACACCATCAATTTCGACATTCTTAGGTGTGCATAGGAAAATTTCTTCTCCAATTCGTTGAATATCTCCACTTATAGCGTAGATTGTACCCGTTAAGAAATCAACGATTCTTTTAGCCTGATCTTCTTCAATCCGAGTGAAATTTAAAATCACTGATTGATTACTAAGCAGTAAATCAGCAATCTCTTGAACTTCAGAGTAAACTCTAGGCTCAAATACAACAATTTTTGATTGATAAGGATTTTCAGGATTTTTCATTGAGACTACCTTATTCGTTGTTGCAGGTTCACGACGAGTGTTAAACGCTCGTTGATTTTTCAATTCACGTTTTTCATCATTTTTTTTAGCACTTAGTTGTATCTTTTCTTTAGTATCAGCTACTTGTTCTACTTCAAACTCTTCTTCATCATTTAAGCCGAAAAATTGAGTGAAATTACTTAACATTCCCATTTAAAGTCCTCCTTTTTAAATCGATTTCGTTTTACTCCTAATCGATTTTTATTCAAAAAAAGACGTTCCAATTCGAACAAAAGTTGCTCCTTCTTCGACAGCAATTGTGAAATCTTTACTCATTCCCATACTAAGTTCAGTACAAGGCGCATATGGCAGAGCTTTATCTTTAATTGATTCTTGCAATTTTCTTAAATGAACAAAAGCAGAACGAATGACCATCTCACTCGCATTCAGTGGTGCCATAGTCATTAGACCCACTATTTTTATTTTTGAGTACTGTGAAAGGCTCGTTATAAATGCATCAAGTTGCTCTGGGCTAACGCCACTTTTGGTTTCTTCCCCTGTAACGTTAACCTGAACAAAACACAAAACAACTTTATTTGCTCTTTTTTCAATCTCTTCAGCTAAAGACAAACGGTCAAGCGCATGAAAGTAATCAATATCATTGATTACTTTCTTAACTTTTCTTGCTTGTAGATTTCCAATGAAATGCCAAACTAATCTGTGATCACTTAACTCTTTTTGTTTTAATGCTAAACCTTCAGGTCGATTCTCAGCAAGATGTAGATAGCCTTCTTCAATTACTTCAACAGCTTGTTCACTAGAAACACTTTTGGTTACTGCAATTACTTGCACATCAGAACGTTTTCGACTGGATTTGGCCAATGACACATCTAATAGCTGCTCGATTTTTTGACTATTTTCTTTTACGGACATTTTTATTTACGGCGTCTTCTAAAGAATGGAGGAGTATCAAGATTTTCCTCATCCTGATGGTTATCTTGCTCTTGTTTCTCTTCACGTTTAAAGATATCAAATTCAGGTTTTTCACTTTGTTGATTCAAATCATTTGATTGAGCTTTTCTTTGGTCACGTAAACTAGGTTCACGACGAATATCCCAATCACCAAATGGATCTTTTGCTTGATCTGCTTGTGGAGCAGACGCTTCAGGGATGTTTCTTTGCGTAGCGCTATTTCTATTTCGTTCAGATGTTTGTGGTTTTACTTCTTTGGCTTTATTTATATCAATACCTGTTGCAATAACTGTAACAATAACTTCATCACCAAGGTTTTCATTGATTGAAGTCCCAAAAATAATATTAACTTCTGTAGTAGATGCAGATGAAACGATATCTGATGCATCTTGTGCTTCAAATAATGTCAAATCAGAACCACCCGTAATATTTAACAATACCGATTCTGCTCCATCAATGGATACCTCTAACAATGGAGAAGAAATAGCTTTTTTAGTTGCTTCAACTGTTCGGTTTTCACCACTAGCCATTCCAATTCCCATCAATGCTGACCCTTGATTTTCCATCACTGTTTTTACGTCAGCAAAATCTAAGTTTACATATCCAGGTGATGTAATTAAATCTGAAATTCCTTGTACACCTTGTCGTAAAACATTATCTGCCTCATGAAATGCTTCAAGCATTGGTGTTTTCTTATCAACGATTTCTAGTAAGCGATTATTAGAAATAATGACTAAAGTATCTACGTGTTCTTTCATTTGTGCTACACCTTCTGCAGCAAAACGTCCACGTTTAGGTCCTTCAAAAGTAAAGGGTCTAGTAATAACACCAACAGTTAAAGCTCCTTGTTCTTTAGCAATACGGGCTACAATAGGTGCAGCTCCAGTACCTGTTCCGCCACCCATACCGGCCGTTACGAAAATCATATCTGCTCCGCGCAAAGCTTCAGCAATCTGTTCTTCACTTTCTTCAGCTGCTTTACGTCCAATTTCTGGGTTTGCTCCTGCTCCAAGTCCACGAGTCAATTTTGGCCCTAATTGTATTTTAACTTCAGCATTTGATCCTGCTAATGCTTGCAAGTCAGTATTTACTACAATAAATTCTACACCTTGAACATTTTCATCAATCATGCGGTTAACAGCGTTATTCCCTGCTCCACCGACACCTATTACTTTAATTATTGCTCCATTAGCTGGATTTGTATCAAATTCTAAGTCCATTCCATTTCCTCCTAATACAATTTGAATGTAGCTATTTAATCAAAAAAGTTTGAGATGAAGCTTTTTGCTTTAGTGCTCCACTTATCTTCTTTATTCTTTTCTTTTTTTACGGGTTTTTCTCTTTCGAATTCTAAAGAATTTATCTCATCATTTTCTGATAAGTATTCTGATTTAGCGTTATATGAAGAAGTTTCTTTTTTTGCAATACCCAACTGGTATTCTTTAACAATTTGATGGATTTCATCCAAGTTGGCTTCATATTGGATTAACCCGATCCCAGTGGTAAATGCAGGATAACGCATACCCATCTGATTGGGTATATAAAGCTTCACTGGTATTTCAAAGATATCTTCAGCCAATTCCACTGTACCAGGTAACGCAGCAGCACCACCCGTTAAAATAACTCCACCAGGTAATTCTCTCGCTCCTACTTTATCCAATTCATTTTTGACTTTTTCAAAAATTTGAACCAATCGAGCTTCTATAATCTCTGACAAATACCGTTCATCCATTTTTACTGGCTGACTCTTGCCAATCACTTCGACCGGGAATTTTTCTTCTTGAGACGTTTCCTCAGGCAAAGCATACCCATAGTCACGTTTAATGCGTTCTGCATTTTCAATAGTCGTATTCAAAACAACCGATATATCTTTCGTTACGTAATCTCCACCTTCTTGATTTACACTTGTGTATTTCAATTGATGATCATGCATAACTGAAGCCGTTGTTTGTCCACCGCCTAAATCAACCAATATAGTACCGAAATCTCTTTCACCACTAGACATAGCTACACTGCTAGCTGCCAAAGGTTGCAAGACAATATTTTGAATTTGCAGACCGGCTTTTTCTACACAACGTTTGGTGTTATGTATAACCGTTTTGGGGCCAGTCAACATGACTGCATGCATTTCCAATCGAACGCCAATCATCCCTCTAGGATCCTTGATTCCATCAAAACCATCTACGATAAACTCTTCAGGCAATATGGTTAAAATTTCTCTTTCAGGCGGAACCGATTTTACCATAGCAGCTGCCAAAACATTTTGGACATCTTCTTCAGTAATTTCACGATTTTCTCCGGATACGGCTATCATTCCATGACAAGCTTCTATTTCTACCGAATTACTTGGAATGCCTACAATAACATTATGAATATCTACATTTGCTTTTTGTTCTGCTTGTTTAATAGCTTTATTAATTGATTGTACGGTTTTATCGATATCAACGATAATTCCACGATTTAAACCTTCTGATTTTTCATTTCCTACTCCAATAATATTCATTTGGCCATTAATGTATTCAGCTACGACTACTTTTATTGAAGTGGTTCCAATATCTAGACTTACATACATTTCAGTAGTTCCCATTCATTGAAACCTCCTATTTCATCATTATTTTATTAAAACCTATAGTAATACCAATTTTAACATAAGCGTTACCAATTTACGAAGTATTTCAGCATTTTTTTCTATTTAGACAAAACCTTTTCACCTATTCTATTTTACTGTATTTCTGCGTCTAAATCGAGTTTTACGCTATTTTCATCAGAAATTGTTTTCGGTTCTTCTTTTTTTTCATTATTGAATTCAAAAGGAGAAAAATAGGCTCCAACTTCAATATTGAATGTTCCTTTTTGATCACCAATTTTTTTTACCATATCAGGGTAATAAATCATTTTTTCAGCAAAGGACGGAATAGAAGCGACCACTTCATTTCCATCATTCATGTATAACTTAATTAGATAATCATCTATCTCACTTGGTGTGTATTCCACTTCTGAAATGCTATTTTGAATATTCTCGTTTAGCAATTTGTATTGCTCAATCATTGCCTTTAAAGCTTTATTTTCTTCAAAACTTTTAAATATTGGTGGATTTCCAATAGATACTTTTCTACTTTCATTTACAATTTTCCCATTTTCCAGAATATTGTAGTACTTGTTTTCTTCAGCTAAATAAGCAACTGTTTGATACTCTTCAATTTTTATAATGTAATCATTCAGACCATCAAAACTAATCTTCATAGATTTCACTTGCGGCAACTCAGACAAGAGATTTTTTGAGATTTCTTTTCTCTCAAAGAAAACTTTCCAAAGGTTGTCTCCCGATTTAATTTGACTAACATCAATTATTTCTTGATCTGCAACTTCTTTTGTTCCGCTAACAGAAAGCATATCAACCTTGCTTAAGGGGCTTATAAAATACACAACTACTAAAATTGCAAATGAAAATAATAAAATAAGCGCAATCAATCGTGTAATCAATTTCTTTTGACGTTGTTTCTTTAATTTTGGCATAGTATCTTCTAACGATTTTGGATTTTTATTTGATTGATTTCTTGTTTCTCGAATTTTAGCGTGCTCATCAACGACTATTTTTTTTTCTTTCTTTCTTCCTTTTTTCAAGGAAGAAAGATGCAACTTAACTTGTTTTTTAGATTCTTTTTTCATGCATCTATCCTCCTTTAATAAAGGTTATTTTCCCACGATTTCATTTATCACATCAATTAATCGATCTGAAGCAAACGGCATGCCTATCTTTTTAGCATTTTTTGCCATTTCATGACGTTTAGTTGGATTCATCATTAATTCGTCTAACGTTTGAATTAATCGTTTACCCGTTAGTTCTGGCTCTTTAATTAAAAGTGCAGCATGCTTATTCACTAAGCTTTCTGCATTTTTTGTTTGATGATCATTCGTAACATATGGACTAGGAATTAAGACACTAGGCAACCCTAAAGCAGTAAGTTCAGCTAAAGTTGTAGCACCACTTCTAGAAACAACCAACGAAACGGTTGAAAAAACTTCTGGCATATTTGGAATGTATGAAACAACCGACACATTAAACTTATCATTTGCCATTTTAGCCAATTGGCTTTTAATGGTATCAAAATGAATATCTCCCGTAGCCATTAAAACTTGATAGTTTTTAGTAACTAACTCTGGCAGAGCCTCAATAAAAGCATCATTAATTTTTTTAGCTCCTCTGCTTCCACCAAAAATTAAAACAGTTGGTTTTTCAGAATCTAAATTATAAGCTTCTAATGCGGCTTTTTTTTGAACTGTACTAACTTCTTGTGCTCTAGGATTACCAGTAAAACAGACCTTTTCAGGGTATTTTGAAAACTCCATTTTGGCTTCTTCAAAACAAACAGCAATCTTAGTCACATAGCGTGCAAGAAATTTATTTGTTACACCGGCCACGCTATTTTGTTCATGAATAATGCTAGGGATTTTTAGTTTTGATGCAGCATAGACTACTGGAGCACAGACATATCCACCAGTTCCGATAACAACATCGGGTTGAAAATCTTTAACAATTTTCTTAGCTTGTTTAATGCTATTGATAAATAGCTGAATTGTTTTTAGGGTATCAAAAGAAATTGAACGTTTAAACCCTTGGATTTTGACAGCAGCAAATGGAATATTATAATCTTTTACAATTCTGCTTTCTAGGCCTTTTTCAGTTCCGACATATAAAAACTCAGCTGTTGGATCAACTTCTTGTATACGGCGCATAAGTGCTAGTGCTGGATAAACATGTCCTCCAGTCCCACCACCGGACAATAATATTTTCATTAGTTGTTAGACCAATTGGCCTATTCCTCCTCTTCTATTGCGTCTTCAACTAGTTGCTCAACAGAATGAATAAAGGCATCTCCACGGACCTCAAAGCTTCTATACTGGTCCCAACTGGCACATGCAGGAGAGAGTAAAATGACATCTTTTGCTTCACTTAATTCGTAGGCTACCGGTACAGCTGCTTCAACATTTTGAACATCAATAATCGTTGGAATTCCAGCTTTTTCGCCTGTTTCAGCTAACTTCGTTGCCGTTTCTCCAAAAACAATTAAAGCTTTTACTTTTCCACTCATAGCTGGAATCAAGTCATCAAAATCGTTTCCGCGGTCCAATCCACCTGCTAATAAAATAACTGGTACGTCAAACCCTTTTAATGCATTCTCTGTTGCCAAAGTGTTGGTAGCTTTTGAATCATTGTAAAAACGTCTTTCTTCGAACTCTGTTACAAATTGAGTCCGGTGTTTTACGCCCGTAAATTTTTCTAATGTCGCACGAATAGCTCCGTTTTCTTGATTTAATAATTTAGCTACAGCAATAGCTGCCATTGCATTCTCAACATTATGATCACCAGGAACCAAGATTGTTTCTTTGGCCATTACAGGCTCACCTTGATAATAAATAACATCATCTTGCAGGTATACGCCATTGTCTAAGATTTCTTTTCTTGAAAAAGGAATGATTGTGGCTTTACTTTTTTCAGACAAAGCTCTTAACTCAGGCTGATCCCAGTTTAAAATTAAATAATCTTCTTCTGTTTGATTTTTGGTGATTGTCATTTTTGCTGCTACATATTCTTCTCTTGTTCCATGATAGTCTAAATGAGCAGAATAAATATTTGTAATCACAGCAATATGGGGTTTCAACTCAGTGATACCCATCAACTGAAAACTAGACAATTCCATAATGATTTCATCATCTTTAGTCGCTTTTTGAGCCACCAAGCTGGCTGGAGTTCCAATGTTCCCTGCCACATATGCTTGTCCTTTAGAACGTTCTGCATTTAATAATTCAGCAATCATTGTTGTAGTAGTTGTTTTTCCATTGGTACCCGTAATACCTATAACCATGCTCTCAGCTACTTCATAAGCTAATTCGACTTCGGTAATGACAGGTATACCTTTTTCAATCGCCTTCACAATAATAGGATTATTATACATAATTCCTGGGTTTTTCACGATCCATTCAAAATCTTCATCTAATAATTCAACAGGATGACCTCCTGTAACTACTCGTATTCCCGATTCTAACAATTCTTGAGCTTCAGGATTCTCATCAAAATTTTTGTAATCATTCACGGTCACTAATGCCCCTAAAGAATGCAATAATTTAGCAGCATTCACACCACTTAAAGCTAATCCTAAAACTAAAACTTTTTTATGTTCATAACGTTTTATGTTTTTCATCACTAAACCTCTTTTTCTCAAGATAAGGATTTTTTATAATTTAAAAAGTATTTATACTCTTACAGTTAGTCTTATAGAATAATCGCTAGACAAGCTATTGCAGCTATTAAACCAATTGCCCAAAAAGTTAAAACAACACGCCATTCGCTCCAGCCGCTCATTTCAAAATGGTGATGAATAGGGCTCATTTTAAAGACTCTTTTGCCTCTCAATTTAAAAGAAGTCACTTGAATCATAACACTGGCTGTTTCCATAACAAATACAAGACCGATCAAAAGAAGTGACCATTCTTGATGCAACAAAATTGAAATAGCTGCTAATCCGCCACCTAAAGCTAATGAGCCTACATCACCCATAAATATTTTAGCGGGTTTTTTATTGAAAAAGAAAAAGCCAATCAATCCGCCGATAACAGTTAAACAAATAATTAAAACATCCAACTGTTGTTGATTCCAAGCAATTATTGCATATGCACCATAGGCAATGCTTGCTGTTCCAGCTACTAATCCATCTAAACCATCTGTTAAGTTAACGGCATTTGAAAACCCAACTAGCCAAAAAATAATAAATAGTCCATAGAACCAGCCAATATCAACTGTTCCTAAAAACGGAAAAGCTAGTTCAGTCGGCAGTCCATCATAATTGTAAGCAATAAAAAAGAGTACTCCACCGAGTATTTGACCGATTAATTTTTGTTTAGACGTTAACCCTAGATTTCTCTTTTTAAACACTTTAATAAAGTCATCTAAAAAACCAAGTAACCCATACAAGATTAAGATGAATAAGGATAATAAAATGCCTAACGAAAGGACATTCTGCCATATAGCAACCCAGATAGTTGATATAATAGCGGCTACTAGAAAAACGATTCCTCCCATTGTTGGAGTTCCTGTTTTTACTTCATGCCATTTGGGGCCTTCATCTCTAGTCGTTTGACCTAATTGTTTTGTTCTGAAAAATCCAATCACGATTGGCATAGCCATAATAGTTAAGGCAAATCCGCTCACAATTGCAATTACCATTTCTGTCCACTGCATTGTTTTTCGCTCCTATTTATTATTCTTTTTTAAATCTATTGCTCTTTTAGCTTCTTCAACATCATCGAAATGAATTTTTTCAGTACCAATGATTTGATAATCTTCGTGACCTTTTCCGGCTATTAACACAATATCATTTGTGTTTGCTTGTTCGATTGCTGCTTGAATAGCTTCTCTTCTATCGGGAATCAATTGATAGGTCCCTTCTTCTAATCCATCGACCACTTCATGTAAGATTGCAATAGGATCTTCAGTCCTTGGGTTATCCGAGGTAAAAATGACTGTATCCGAGTTTTGTTGTGCAATTTCAGCCATGATTGGGCGCTTAGTGCGGTCGCGATCTCCACCACAACCAACAACACAAAAGACAGTACCTGTTTTAATTTCATTTACTGCGTTTAAAACATTCAATAATCCATCTGGAGTGTGAGCATAATCAACAATTACGGCAAAGTCATGATCACCTTTAACTATTTCAAAACGGCCTCTTACACCACTTATTTTTTCGATAGACTGAATAACAGAAGTCAGATCAAGTCCGGCAGCATAGGCTCCTGCTATTGCAGCTAGAGCATTTGATACATTGAACTTGCCAACTAATTGCAATTGTACTTCATATACTCGATTTTCAAAATTTAAATTAAACCGTGTTCCTCTATTTGTGATACTCAGATCAGTTGCTTTAAAATCTGCTGGTTGATCGATCCCATATGAGAATACACGAGCAGCTGTTTTTTCTTCAAAACTTCTACCCACTGGATCATCAAAATTTAAAATAGCAAATTTTGGTTTGCCTTGTTGATACCCATTTCCTAATTGTGAGAACAATAAACTTTTTGCTTCAGCATATTTTTCCATAGTATGATGATACTCTAGGTGATCTTGGCTTAAATTAGTAAAAATCGCAATATCAAAATCCGTTCCCCATACTCTACCCTGAACCAGCGAGTGAGAAGAAACCTCCATAGAACAAGTAGCTACACCGCTATCTTGCATTTCACGTAATGTCTTTTGTAAAGTGATGCTATCTGGTGTTGTGTTTTTTGTTTCGTATACTTTTGAACCAATACGACGGTACATCGTTCCAATGACGCCTGTTTTTTCTTTGTGGTCATGGAATATATAATCCAAAAGATGCGTAACGGTGGTTTTTCCGTTTGTTCCTGTAACCCCTATTACTCGCAAATCTTGACTTGGGTGATGATAAAAAGTTGCGGCTAAAATTGCCATAGCCTTCATCGTGTCATTTACATAAATAACAGGAACAGCTACTTCAATTGGTTCACTTGCCACTACTAAAGTTGCTCCTTTTTGAACAGCTTCTTTTGCAAGTTCATGCCCATCCTGAACAGAACCAATAATACAAACAAAAAGTGAACCAGGTTCAACTTCTCTCGTATCTTGGGTTACTTTAGTTATTTCTAAATTTTCGGAAAAATCCTTTGAAAAATTTGTTGTTTTTAATGGTTTAATCAATTCAATTGCTTTCACTATATTCACCTTTTCTATCCTTGTGGAGTTTCTAATTCTATCGTAATTTTATTCGTTCCTTGCATATTCGCATTAGGTTCCAAGCTTTGGCTTACTACGTACCCTTCACCTTTAAATGTAAATTCTAAGCCGGTTATTTCAGAAACCTTTAAAACATCATTTTTAGACCAACCCATCATATCTGGCATCGTCATTGCTCCATTTGTCATTAAAACAACACGTTGATTCTCAATAGTTGTTTCCTCTGGTAATGGCAATTGCTGTACTATTGTATCACCATTTCCTACAACGGTCACATTTAACTGAGTATCTTCTAATGATTTTAAGGCTTCTTCTTTCGCTATTCCAGTAACTTTCGGCATTTTCACATTATTTGTTTCAGCATCTTCTTCTTCTCCCAAAGATAAATATTCTAATGCCCGTTTCATAATAGGATGATAAATCTCCTTAACTACTCCGCTTCCCGCTATACTTCCATCCTTGATTTCTGGTTGTTGTACCGTAATGTAAAGAAGTACTTTTGGATCATCTGCCGGTGCCATTGCTGCCACTGAGTAAATATAATCGGTTCCACCACTATAATACTTTTTAGTTTTAGGATTGACGAGCTCTGCAGTACCCGTTTTTGCTGCTATTTCATAACCATCAATTTGATAATCTACCCCAGTACCTTTTTCGTTATATACAACCTCTTTTAAATAAGACAATGTTTGATTTGCTACTTCTTTAGTAATCGGATTACCAACAACTTCAGGCTCAACGATTGTTTCTTTTCCTGTGTCAGAATCAACAAATTTACTTATATATTGTGGCTTCATCATTTGACCCTCATTTGCTACAGCAGTAAAAGCTTGTAGCATTTGGAACGCCGTTACTGTTAAACCTTGACCAAAGGCCGTATTAGCTTGTTCTAAAGGATAATCAAAAGCTACTGAACCTTTTGCCTCGTTAGCTAGACCAGAATTGGTTGTTTGACCCAAACCAAAAGCATTCATATATTCTTTCCAAGCATCGGGACCCATTTTTTCCATTAAGTTAGCAAATGCCACATTACTAGAACGCGCTAAACCTTCTAGATAAGATATCGTACCCCATCCTGCTGGATTATGATCATGTATCGGTATACCAGAAATCATTTTAACCCCAGATTGAAAATAAGCATTTGGATCAAAAACTCCTTCACTAATCGCTGCTGCTAAAGTTAAAATCTTCATTGTTGATCCTGGCTCATAAGTATTCTCTACTAATAAATTTTGCCATAATTGATCAATACCATCTTTAGTGGTTCCGTTAAAAGTTGGTCTTTGTGAAGTAGCAATAATAGCTCCTGTTTCTGGATTCATTAAAGTTGCGGTTACCATAGCTGAATTGTATTTTTCATCTATTTCACTCATAACATTTTCCATATAAACTTGCATTCGTTTATCTATCGTAAGGTAAATGTCATCGCCATTTTCCGGCTCAGTTGTTTCTACTTTAGAATTAGGAATCACATATCCAAAACTATCTTTTTGGTAAATAGTTTTGCCATCTGTTCCTTTTAGGATATCATCATAGGCCAATTCAATTCCCATCATTCCTGTTAAATCTGTGCTTGATTTCGCTTTTGTTGCCGTATCATCTTCTGCTCCAGAAGGCAATGCTGCATAGCCTATTAAATGTGAAGCAAAAATTCCATTTGGGTAAAGTCTCGTTGGGGTTTCTTCAAAGACTAGACCGGGTAAATTTTCTTCTTCGATACTTTTTTTCGTATCAAATGATAAATTCTTTCCGGCTTCACCAAACTCGACTTGAGAAAGACCCTTTTGATTTAATGTAGTAAGAATATCTTCTTTGCTCATTGAAATATGTTTTTCTAATATTTCAGCCGTTTTTTTCTTGTCAATTACATGTTGCGGTTCGTCAGGATTAGACCATTCGTCTGTTAAAACAGCTACTAAAGAATAAGAAGTAGCGTCCATAGCAACCGATTCCCCCCCAACATCATATATGGTTCCTCGGTTTGCTTCTAGGATGCTACTTCTTGTGTATAAATTGTCTAGGTTTTGGGATAAATCTTCTCCGTTTACTTCACCTTTTACCATTATAAATGCAATTCGTCCCGCAAAAACGACAAGCAAAAGAATCGTGCCAAAAAATAAAAGTATGGCAACCTTTTTTCTGTTTTTTAGAGGATTTTTATTGGTCATTTTATAACATTCCTTACATTTTCTTCCTTCATCTCTAGGCCGAATTTATTTGCTATTTCATATACACGATCATATCGAGATAATTCTTGCACTTCCTGTTTCAAATTATCATTGACAGTCGTGGTCTCAGCTATAGATGTAGTTGCATCTTGCAATGTGCGATTTGTACTAGCAATCGTTATTTCTAAAGAAATGCTAACAGCAATTAAAGTAAACAGAATCATTAGGACAGCACTTATAAGCATTTTTTCTCCTTTTGTAATCCCTATTCTTTTGGTTAAAGGAGTATGTATTATTTCCTTTTTAGGAGTAGGAGCTGTCTGGGGCTGAAAGGGTACTTCGACTTCAAGATTTCTAGCTAAATTACTTTCTAATGGCATATCCAATACTTCCTTTCTGTTTTCTAATGTTTACACTAGTTTATTTTGTTTTTCAGCAATTCGTAACTTAGCACTTCTTGACCGATTATTTACTTCTAACTCTTGTTCTGAAGGCAAAATTGGTTTTCTCGTAATTAATTTTAATTCAGGTAAAAATCCGTCTGGAACAACTGGCAATCCACGTGGCAATTCAGGACCTTTGGAGTGATCTTTAAAAATTGATTTAACGATTCGATCCTCTAAGGAATGAAACGATATCACACTGATACGTCCACCTATTGCCAATAACTCAATCGCTTGTTCCAAGGAATCTTCAACGGAAGACAACTCATCATTAACCGCGATTCGCACTGCTTGGAAAACACGTTTAGCTGGATGTCCGCCTTTTCTTCTAGCCGGTGCAGGTATTCCTGCTTTGATTAATTCAACCAACTCACTGGTTGTTTCGATTAGTTTTATTTCTCTAGCTGCCTCAATTTTACGAGCAATTTGTTTTGAAAATTTTTCTTCTCCATAACGGTAAAAAATTCTGATCAAATCATGGTAAGACCATTCATTGATTACTTCTTTAGCCGTAAGTGGAGCATCGGTATCCATTCGCATATCTAATGGAGCGTCTTGGTGATAACTAAATCCACGTTCTGCTTCATCTAATTGAGGGGAAGAGACACCTAAATCATATAAAATTCCATCAACTTCTTTTATTCCCAAATTGGCTAATTCATCTTTTATGTAACGAAAATTCGCTTTAATAAAAGTAACCATACCTTTTTCTACATATTCAGCTAACCGAATTTTTGCGTTTTCAAGTGCACGATCATCTTGATCAAAGGCATAAAGATGCCCCTTTTCATTCAATTGTGATAATAAATATTCACTATGACCGGCCCCACCTAAAGTACAATCAACGTATATGCCTTCTGGGGATAACGACAGCCCATCAACGGTTTCGCGTAATAAGACTGTTTCATGATTAAATGCTGTCATTTTTTTCGCCTACCTAACTCACTATTTTTTCTTAGTATTTTTCTTTTTTAATAATTGAATGATTGTTTATTAGAATCCAAAATCAATCATGTCTTCAGCAATACTGTCAAACATTTCTTCAGCATCATTGGAAACTTGATTCCACCTTGTCTCACTCCAAATTTCAATCCGTTCAGAGACACCAATAACATGACACGCTTTTTCTAATTGTGCGTATTCTCTTAAAGTTTGTGGAATATTGATTCTTCCTTGTTTATCTAATTCGCATTCAATAGCTGCTGAGTAAAAGAACCTTGTAAAAGCACGAGCTTCTTTTTTTGCTAAAGGAAGTTGTTTTAACTTTTCTTCAAGAGCAGACCATGATTCTTGTGGGTACCCAAACAAACATCCATCTAATCCACGAGTTAGAATAAATTTCTCGCCTAAATCAGATCGAAACTTTGATGGCATAATTAAACGACCTTTTGCATCAATGTTGTGCTTGTGTTCACCCATTAACATAGCTGTCTCACCTCAGACTCCATTTAGATGTTTTCAGTCTACCACAATGCCCCACTTTCCTCCACAATTATTCAAAAAAAGACATAATTCTTTTAATTAATGTAATATTTGTTATTTTCACAAGCCTATCACTTCTTTTTTATGTTTTTTTAAAGGTGGTGAATTCACCCATTTTTTATTCAAATATAAAAAAAAGAAGGGATAAAAGGACTAATTGTCCCTGTATCACTTCTCTTTTGGCTCTATACTTTTCAGCGTGGGCCATTGAATTTAGTTATTGCATAACATTTTGGAGGAATGGGATTGCTTGTAGCCCTTTAAAGTATTCAATGCGAATGACACCACTTCAACGCTTTTACAATTAAGCGGTGTTGGAGGCATCCATTATTTGACGAAGAGTCTCTTTTTTTAAACGGTTATCATATTAGCTACGACTAAACCGTAATACACTACAATTGCGCTGATAAAAACGAATCGCCAATATGTCTTAAAAAAACTTTTATACAAAATTTCACCTTTTTTTACCGCTATACTCAAGAGAATGATAATTCCTAGACTAAAAATAAAAATCAAAAAATACGGAAGCAAAGAAAAATCATATGTTAATTCACTCAGAATATGAATTCCTACTATTAAAAAAGGAACTAACAAATCTGGTAATTTAATAGCCGAATTTTGTTTTTTAAAATGCCGCTGTATTGCCTTACTAAACAATAGCAGCAAAATAATGGGCAAACAATATAAAATTATTTTGCCTATTAGTAAAGAAACGCCAGAATCCACTTTTATCCCACCTTTTTAAAATATATCCGTTTAACCAATTCTCTATTAACTGGCTTGTAGCATACTACAAATCATCTCTTTTTAAATTTAACGTAGTTTTTCTTTTTTGTATACTCTAAATCACTTATTTGCAGTAAATCAAAAAAAAAAGCCCTTATTGAGCCATGGTCTCAATAAGGGTTTTCAAATCATCTCATGATGAATTGTGCAAAGAATTAAGCTTCTTTGCTGATTACTTCTTTACCATCGTAATGTCCACATGATGCACAAACGTGATGGCTTTTTTTCAATTCGCCACAGTTAGGGCATGCGTTCATACCTGGAACTTCTAATTTAAAATGCGTACGACGTCTGTTTTTCTTAGCTTTTGATGTTCTTCTTGCTGGTACTGCCATTCCTTACACCTCCTTAAAAATTGCTTCTATGCACAGATTCGCGCTACTAGAAGCGTATAATACATACTTATTTTTGGTCGTCTGATTCATCTTTAAACAAATCTTTCAAACCAGCAAAACGTGGATCTACAGTTTCTGATTTCTGTGTTTCTAAATCTGAAATGTATTCATCTTCAGAAACGACCAGCCAATCATTTCCACTAGGCATTTCTTGTCCTTCTATCTCTTCTTGCGTAAAAACTTGCAAAGGGAGATTTAACAAAACTTCATCTACTATAGGTTCAGCAAGATCAATTATATCTTTATCTAAAAGAATAACTGTTTCTTCCTCATTATCTATCTTAGATCCAGGTGTAACAGAAGGCGGAATATAAATTTCATCTATTCCAATTGACATAGGGAATAAAACTGGTTTTAGTGATCTTGCAGAGGGTAGTGTCACAGTTAATGAAACAACCATATGAAGCAAGATTTCTTTTTCATGAACAATGAGTGTTCCTTCTAAATCAATTGGAGAAACATCCATTAATTCTTTTTCTCGATTCATCAACGTTTTTTTTAAGTCAACAGTTTCCGAGAAAACTAACGGCTCATTGCGGTATTTTTGCAATTCGTTTAATGACCATTTCATTTCACATCACTCCTAAAGCAACAAAGATTATTATACTAGTGAATGAACCCTTTGTCAACGTATTTTACCTTACAGGGTTTTCTTGCTGGGCTTTGTTTTCATAGACATTTTCAAAAAATTATTTTAATGGTTGACGATAATAATCTTGTTCTTTGATTAAACCTAATTGCCCCATTTGATAAATTTTACCTGCTTTTATATCTGATGTCCACAAATTCTTATTTTTTTTAGTTACATTGGCAATCAATGGTAAAGAAAACCTTTTTTTCATTTCCTTTAAATAATTTCTTCCTCTGAAATTAAATCCTAATAAGTGTATGGCTTGGGGTTCTGTTAATTCATTGACCATATCTTCTTTTTTTAATTGAAGTAAAATATAGACACATAAGCGTTGTAGCCTAGTCCATGATACTCTTTTATTTTTTACCAATGATATAAATTGTTCAAAGCTTTCTGCCTCTTGAATGTACTCTTTTAAGCGATATTCAATTCCTTCAGTTACTTGATACACAGTCCGTAACTCTTCAAGTGATTGAACTTCTATTTGATACTTTAAGTACGGCCAATAGTTTTCCCAACTAACTAAGGGATGTGTTGTTAGTTGTTCAAAACTGCTATCTGGCATACTTAACTTCAGTTCTTCAATTCGTGCTTTATTTTTTTTTGATCCTACTAAACTTTCTCGAATAGCAGTAGCACTTGAGAAATTTTGTTCGTCTAATTCTTTTTCATGGTAATCCGATCCTACTCTTGTTATGGTGTAAAGTTCCATTGGTTTTTCATATAGCACATTTTCTTTGGCATATGCTAATCCCAAAATATTGTTTGGCGTTGAAAGAGAGACCAGCTGTTCTGGCATTAGTTCTTTAAGAATTTGGTCCATTTGAGAAGCATACGTTTTTCCTGGATCTCTATTTTCTTTAAACCGTTGATTGATAGTTGGTGTGTGCTGCTTCAAAAAGTGAGCTAACTTTTGGTAATCCGCACTTTCGCCCGATTCAGAACCAAAACAAATAGCATCGCAATTCATAGCATGCAACAACCCAACGGCACCTTTTGCAAAATAATCAGCTGGTTGAGTACTAAAAGCAACGGGTAATTCTATTACCAAATCTGCTCCAGCTGATAAAGCCATCTGTGCTCGAGACCATTTGTCTACAATAGCTGGCTCACCGCGTTGCAAAAAATTTCCGCTCATAATTGCAATAATTGTATCCGCACCAGATAGTTCTCTTGCTTTTTTCAAATGGTACACATGTCCATTATGCAAAGGATTATATTCGACAACTACACCACAACTTTTCATCTCTAGTAACCTCTCTTTAATTCGTTACTTTTGTTTTCTTTAAACAGGTTAAAAATGCTTCACCATATTTTTCAAATTTATTTTCACCCACACCTTTTACGGCTAACATCTCTGTTTCATTTTGAGGCATTAAAATGCACATTTGGTGCAATGTTTCATCTGAAAAAATAACATAAGGCGGAACTTTTTGATCCGTTGCAAATGCACGTCTTAACTCTCTTAACTGATCAAATAATGCATCATCAACAGCTACTTTCTGCGCTACTTTTGCTTGTTTTCTAGTAACAGTCATTTCCCCTTTTAAAACGGAAACGGCCTTTTCTGTTAATTTTAAAATAGGAAACTGACCGTCAGTTGGGGATAAATATTTTTCAGCTGTTAGATAATCAATCAATTGAGTAACTTCTTTTTGTGGTACACCTTTCATCAAGCCATAGGTTGAAAGGTTTTCAAAGTGCCATTGAGTAACTTTTTTATCTTTAGATCCTGTCAGTACTTTCATGATAAGGGATTTTCCATAAGTTTCACCCATTCGCTTAACACAAGATAATACTTTTTGAGTCTCTAAAGTTATATCCGTTGCTTCACGATCATCTAAACAATTGCTACATCTGCCACAATCATCACAGTTGTCTCCAAAATATTCAACAATATACCGTTGCAAACAAATTTGAGTAGAACCATATTGAGCCATTTCTCTTAATTTACGATATTCCTGATTCTTTAATTCTTCATTTAATTCGGATTGATCGATAAAGAATTTTTGAATTTGCATATCTTGCGGAGAAAATAACAAGATAGCATCACTTGGCAAGCCATCTCTACCCGCACGTCCTGCTTCTTGGTAATAGGCTTCAATATTTTTAGGAATCTGGTAATGAATAACAAATCGCACATTACTCTTATCGATGCCCATGCCAAATGCATTTGTCGCCACCATTACTGTTACTTCATCATAAAGAAACTTTTCTTGCCAACTGTTGCGCTCATCTTCCTTTAACCCACCGTGGTATTTGCCAGCTTTGATTTTTTTAGCATTCAGCAATTCATAAATGCGTTCCACTTCTTTTCGTGTACTAGCGTAAACAATTCCTGATTGACCTTTGTTCACTGTTAAATAATCTAATAAATAACGATTGCGCTCCTGACCTTTTACCACTTGAAAAGCAAGATTATCCCGTTCAAATCCTGTTTTAACGCGATTATCTGTATCGATACCTAACAAATTTATAATATCATTAGAAACGACCGGAGTCGCTGTAGCAGTCAAAGCTAATACGATTGGTCGATAATCCAATTGTTGAATAGATTCTCCTAAAGACAGGTAACTTGGTCTAAAATCATGCCCCCATTGTGAAATACAATGAGCTTCATCAATGGCTATCATTGAAATGGTGATTGAGTGCATCAAATAAAAGATTTCTTCTGTTTGAAATCTTTCTGGGGCAACATAAATGAGTTTATAGTCGCCATTGACCGCTTTTTTCAGTCGAACGTTCATCTCAGCAGCTGTTAAGGTACTATTCAAGTAAGTTGCTGGTATTCCTAACTCTGTTAAGGCATCTACTTGGTCTTTCATCAATGAAATAAGCGGTGATACAACAATCGTTACTCCTTCGAACACTAGTGAAGGAATTTGATAACAAAGCGATTTCCCACCACCTGTCGGCATAATAGCTAAGGTATCTTTCCCTTGCAATATTTTTTCGATTACTTCTTTTTGTCCCGTTTTAAATTCAGAAAAACCATAAATTTCTTTGAGTACATGATACGCCTGTGTTAACACTGTAACTCTCCTTTCTTTAGAAATCGCTATGTAAAAAAACAGAAAAATCTTAATCGATTTTTCTGTTTTCCATTAAAAAGTTTCTATTCATAAGCCGTTTACTTCGTACAAACAAAAAACCATCTTGGGCTTTCTTCTGTTATTTCTGATTCGCCAAAATCCGCACTTGCTTCAATTGAAGAAAAACCAGCTTTTGAGAGCATACTTTTGTACTGTTCTAACGAATATGTCCGTTCTTTGTGTGTTTCATCGTAACGGTCATAAAGATCTAATTCTTCATCGTAAACAAAGAAAGTTAAATCATGTTCAACAGAATGGGCTTTTTCTCCCGCATAACTTTTCCATAAAAAACTGATTTCATCTGATTGATCATTATACATGTATCCTGGAAATACCACATCTGTTTGATAGATCGAATGAACATCAAACAAAAACATTCCATTCTCCGTTAATACATTATATACTTCCTGAAAAACTTTTAAAACAGCCTCTTCATTAGGCATATAACAAAGTGAATCTGAAAAACAAGTGACCGCTTCATATTGACCAATTTCAGACAAATCCATCATATCTGCTTGAATCAAAGGAAGTTTTACTTGTTCTTTCAGAGCACGCTCACTCGCTAAACTCAACATGTTGTCAGATAGATCTAACCCTGTAACATCGTACCCTCTTTTAGAAAGTGCTACAGCTAAAGCTCCAGTTCCACAAGCAAGTTCCAATACAGTTGGCTTTTTATTTAATAGCTGACTATCAACAAATTCTCCCCAACGATCATAGAGCGTTTCATCCATAATGGCATCATAAACTTGTGCAAATGTTTGATAACTCATTTGTCTTAGACCATTTTAGTGATGTCTACTAATGGAGCATCACCCCATAATTTTTCAAGGTTATAAAATGAACGTTCTGAATAGTGGAAGACATGGACAACTACATCTCCTAGGTCAATTAACAACCATTTAGATGATTCACGACCTTCAACTCTTCTTACATCAATTCCTGCTTCTTCAGCTTTATCAATGATTTCTTCAGCGATAGACTTAACTTGTTTTTCACTATTTCCGTGCATCACAATAAAATAATCTGCTAAAATCGAAATTTTGCTAACATCCATCGCGATGATGTCCTCTGCTCTTTTATCATCTGCTGCCTTTACTACTAATTCTACTAATTCTATACTTTTATTTATCATACTGTTCCTCCTAAGGATTGGCTACCCATTTATTATAAGTAGCAATTGTTTTTGGGTAAATTTTTCTGTTGTTTTCGATCAAATGCTGCAATGTTTGTTTTGTTTCATACCGCACTGCTGCTTGTAAATTTTCTGCCGCAAGCTTACGTGCGTATTCTACACCAGGAAAATCTCTGCCAGGTTCGATATAATCGGCAACGTAAATGACTTGTTCTAAGAGCGACATTTTTTCTGCACCTATTGTGTGATGTTTGATAGCATTTAGAATATCTAGATCAGCAATTCCTAATTCCTGTTTGACTAGAAAGGCACCTAGCAAGCCATGCCAAATATTGCTACCATAATCCAGCAATTCCAAATCAAACTGCTCACGATAAATTAAATCCTGCATCTCTTTGTCACTGCGTTCTTTTGCGTAATCATGCGTTAATGCCGCAATACTAGCTGCTTCAATAGAGACATTATATTTTCCTGCTAATTGAATAGCTGCCTGCTCCACACCTAAAACATGCTGAAATCGTTTAAGGCTCATTTGGCTTTTAACAGCTTGAATCAATTCATTCCTTGTAAGTGATGTGTATTTTTTTGAATACACAAGTTGAATGAGTTTATTTTCCATTTTGATACAGCCCTTCACGCAGAATATAGTCTAGCGTTTTTCCGGGAATCAAATAATTTACTGGGCAGTTCATTTCTAAATTTTTACGTAAAGAAGTAGAACTGATATCCATTGAAGGAACATCTACCCAAATAATTGGATAAGGGCTAAACAAGTTGTACCCTGGGCGATTAACTCCCACAAATTCTACTAGCTGGGCTAGCTCTTCTACTTTGTACCATTTAGGTAAATATTCCACCATATCTCCGCCAATAATAAAATAATAGTCTGTATCCGGATTTTCTTCCTTCAATTTTACTATTGTATCATAGGTATAACTTTTTCCACCACGTTCAATTTCAGCTTTTTCAACCTCAAATTTTGGATTTCCTTCGATAGCTAATTCAACCATACGAAGTCGATGTTTCGCATCGATTGCTTTTTTTTCATCTTGGTGTGGTGGATTAGCACTTGGCATAAGATAGATTTTTTCTAGACCCAATTGATGACAAACTTGATCCGCAATGATCAAGTGCCCGATATGAGGAGGGTTAAACGTCCCTCCAAGGATACCCACTCTTTTTTTAGGTTGGATCTCAATTTCAAGTTCCGTTACTACTTGAGTGTTATTATTAGAAAAAGATTGCCTTTTCAAGCTAATCACCTTTCTTCATATAAATATTATTGAACAAAATTTATTATTTTGCTCTTGGTATTTCCTTAGAAATACGTTGGTATTTTTCTTGATTCGATTTTTTAAATAATACGATTACGCGACCAATGACTTGGACTGCATTACAACCGATTTCTTTTTCAAGAGCATCTGCTACATCTTGAGCAACTTCGTCTGTATTTTGCAACAAACCAACTTTGATCAATTCTCTTTTTTCTAACGCTTCATTGATTTGAACAATAACTTCTTTATTTAATCCATTTTTCCCAATTTGAAAAATTGGATTTAGATGATGTGCCTTACTTCTTAAAAAACGTTTTTGCTTACCAGTTAAATTCATTTTATACACTCCATTAAGATCTTATTGATCTATTCTACTTTATTTGTATTTATATTAGAGATTTCCGAATAAGGACATCTATGCCTTTTGGCGCCCATCCAGCTACGACACAGCCAGGTTCATTGACAGTTACCCAACCCAGTCCAGCAAAAACGATATCGGATTTTTCTTTGACCGAAAATTCAAAACGAACCAATTCAGGGAAGGTTTCAATTTCATTTTCACGAGGAGGCTGCAATAATTTCCCAACTTGTTTTTGGTACAATTCATCTGCTTTTTCTAGTTTTGTACGGTGAATAAGCAAATCATTTGAAGTGAAACAAGTAAACGAATGTCTGCCTCCTTTTAAGTAATCAAACCGAGCTACTCCACCAAAAAATAGCGTTTGACCTTCATTTAATTGATAAACGATTGGTTTGATTTCTTTTTTAGGCGCAATCAATTTTAAATCTTTGTCTCCCAAAACATGAGCCATTTGATGACGATGAATAATTCCTGGTGTGTCAATTAAAAATTTTCCGTCATCTAACGGAATTTCTATCCGATCAAGTGTTGTTCCAGGAAATTGAGAAGTTGTAATTAAGTCTTGTACACCAGCAGTCGACTTAATAATTTGATTAATTAATGTTGATTTACCAACATTTGTTACACCAACTACAAAGACATTTCGTCCTTTACGGTGTTTTTCAATCGTATCTAGTAATACTTCCATTTCAGCAGGCTTCATAGCACTCGTTAACAACACATCTTCTGGTCTTAAACCTTCCTCATGAGCTCGTTCACGTAACCATTGAGTCATTTTACCGCGTTTTAATGATTTAGGAAGTAAATCCACCTTATTTCCAACTAACAATACTGGGTTTTTCCCAACAAAGCGGTGCAAACCAGGTATTAAGCTCCCATTAAAATCAAAAATATCAATAACATTAACGATCAATGCGTCTTCTGAACCAAGTTCATTTAGCAACTTCAAGAAATCATCGTCTGTCAATTGAACATCTTGAATTTCATTATAATGGCGCAATCTAAAACAACGTTGACAATATATTTCGCCTTTTTCTTGTCCTTTTTCTAAGGCTGAAGTTGGTGTGAAACCTACAGCATTCTTGTCAGTTGTTTGAATAATGGCTCCACAGCCGATGCAACGAATCTCTTCTTCATTATTTAATTCTTTTATCGTCATTTATTGACTTCCTCCACCTCATATTTGGATCCTTTTTAATCATATAATTCATAATATGCAGTTCCATAAAACGATTAAAACGAGTATTCCAAGCATCTGTATCTAGGATAGGCTTTACCAACACGTTACGCATGCCCGCAAGGTTTGCTCCCCAGATATCCGTCATAATTTGATCCCCTACCATAATAATTTCATCAGTAGAAAGATTTAATTTTTCGCTTGCTCTCTTAAACCCAATTGTTGTAGGTTTTAAAGCTCGAGAAACATAGTCTAAATGCAACACTTTTGCTACGCGTTCTACACGTGTTGCTTTGTTATTAGAAAGAATAACAACGGGTATACCCGCTTCTTTCATTACGTTGATCCATTCAATTAACTCTTCGGTCCCATCGGGGTTATTCCATGCAATCAAGGTATTGTCCAAGTCGGCTAAGATAGCTTTTATATTTTGCTCTTTCAACTGTTCCGGTGTGATATGATAAATAGCTTCTACCATATAAGTCGGCTTAAATATCGTTAACATTTTTTCTCCCTACTCACTAAAAGAGGAGTACCTCTTACAGTACTCCTCTAGTTTACTATTTTCTTAATTATACGCCAAATTATTAAAAAAACAATCATTACCGGTCTTTTTTAGGCTAATTCTCATGTGACAGCTGTATTTTATTACTGAGTGAAATAACTGTGCTTTTTTTAGTAGTCATTTGTTTGTAAAAAAACTTCATGTAGTTTATTTAAGGCTTGTTTCAATTTTTTTTCTTCAATTAATATCCAGATAGTTGTATAACTATCTGCCGATTGATAGATGGGTATTTGTAATTCTGACATTGCCGTAACAATTTTAGCTGTTACACCTGGAACACCTGTTATACCTGCACCTACAATAGCAACTTTTGCACAATTTTCGCGTGTTGCAAAAGTGACATTTTGATCATAAAGCAATTCTTTTGCTTTTCCAGAAATGGCTTGAGGAAGCGTAAAAACAATTTTCCCAGGAAATATATTAATGAAATCCAAACTAAAACCCGATTGAGCTAATAAATTAAACAATGATTCCTGAAGTGCTTCAGTTGTTTCAATTGTAAATTGGACTACATGAGGCACATGTGCGATTCCAGTCACTAAACGTTGTGGCACACTTTGCATTTCTGAATTTGTAATCAAAGTCCCCATATCTGTTACCGGTTGATAAGTAGAGCGGATGCGAACAGGTATACCAGCTTGTTGTGCAATTTCAACGGCTCTTGGATCGATGACTTTCGCTCCTTCATGTGCCATATTGCTGACTTCATTGTAACTCACAACTTGCAAGAACTGTGCTTTTTCCACTAATCGCGGATCTGCTGTCATCATTCCAGAAACATCCGTAAAGATATCAATACACTCCGCTTCAAAGGCAGCACCTAGCAATGCTGCTGTTGTGTCGCTACCTCCGCGTCCAATAGTTGTTATATTTCCATGCTCGCTTACTCCCTGAAACCCTGCTACTACTACAACATCATTTATTTTCAAATATTCGTAAATTAAAGAAGTATTAACTTTTTGTACTTTTGCCTGCCCAAAGTCTTCATTAGTCAGTATGCCCGCACTTTGTCCAGTCAATCCTGTGGCATGAATGCCATTTTTTTTCAATTGATTTGTAAAGACGGCTGTAGATATCGTCTCTCCAACAGACAACAACATGTCCCGTTCTCTTAAGTCTAAATAAGTTTTTTCTCCATCAACCATCGCTAAAAGAGAATCTGTTGCGTATGGGTCGCCCAATCTTCCAATTGCCGAAACAACCACTATTACTTTATAGCCTAACGAAACGGCATGTATGATGTGTTTTTCTGCCGCTAATCGACTTTCTTCGTCTTTAACTGATGTACCGCCAAATTTTTGAATTAAAATTTTCATTATTTACCATCCTTTGAAACGACTTATCTGTAAAAAAAATCGTTACTGTCTAATTGCTTATTAAAATAAACTAGTTTCATTTAGTATTTCTGCTCTATTATAGCGAAGACTTTCTTTAGATTCAATTATCTTACAAATTTTAATAGAACTATTTAGTTATTTTTTTGCTATACTATTTAGTGTTGGACTATTAAATAAAAATATCATACACTACGTTACCATTAGTCTAGAAACTATTAAAAGGAGTTTATTATTATGTATTTAAAAGAAGTTTGTTTAGAAAATTATACCTCTCTTCCTAAAGCCATTGCGCAAGGAGCAACAAGAATAGAACTATGTGACTACTTAGCCAGTGGTGGAACAACTGTCAGTAAAGGTGTTATGCATGAAGCAGCTGCTTATTGTGCTGAAAAAATGATTCCATTAATGGCCATCATTCGTCCTCGTGCGGGTAATTTCAATTACAATGACAGCGAATTAAAAATTATGGGGTATGATATTATTGAAGCTCGCAATTTGGGATTAGATGGAATTGTATTCGGTTGTTTAACAGCTGAAAATTGGATTGATGAAGATGCAATGGAACAATTATTAGAAGAAGCTTATGGATTGCAAGCTACTTTTCATATGGCTTTCGATATGATTCCAGTTGAAAAACAGTTTGACGCAATTGATTGGCTAGCAGAACATGGTGTACAAAGAATTTTGACTCACGGTGGAGATCTGAGTTTCCCAATTGAAGAAACACTTCCACACCTTAAAGAATTAGTCGATTATGCACAAGATCGTATCCTTATTCTTCCTGGCGGAGGTATTACTAACGAAAATGCGGATTCTATCCAAAAATATCTTGGCGTTTCAGAATTACATGGGTCAAAAATTGTGGGCGAACTTTAAGAACGTATTTTAGCATAAACTGTTATATAGAGAAAAGAGGCTAGGAAAAAAATCCTAGCCTCTTTTCTTATTTAATTCTGTACGCGTAGACCCTCTCGTTCAACATTAAACTGTTGAACAGTTGCATCTACAAATGTCTCTGTTAACAACTGTTTTAGTTTTTCTAATCTAGAGTGCGGTACTAAAACTAAAACGGTTGAACCAGCACCACTTAAAAAAGTTGCATAGGCTCCATTTTTTTTTGCTAAACTACGAATTTCAGGTAAATGAGGTACCAAATCTTTCCGGTATGTCTCATGCCATAAATCATTTTCCATCATCTCACCTGCTAATTTCAAATCATGAGCTAAAACCGCTGATATCATAACATTACTGATAGAACTAGCTTGAACAGCTTGTGAATAAGACAATTCTTTTGGCAGTACATCACGGCTTTCGGTTGTTAATAATTCATGATTTGGAATAACAGCTATTATACCCGTATCCGGAAAAACGTGTTTCATTGCAAAAACACTATCGTTAATTTTAGTTGCTACCACAAAATCTCCAAGTATAGCTGGTGCAGCATTATCTGGATGCCCCTCTAAGTTAGAAGCTATTGTCACTTTTTCTTTGTCGTTTAGTTTTAATTCAGCCAACTGGTTTGCTAGTTCGATTCCCGCAATAATAGCAGCTGAGCTACTTCCTAATCCACGCGTTGCCGGTATCTCACTATTCATCCATAATTCTCTAGGATGAATAGTCGGAGCAAGAGCAAGAGCCGTTTGAATAATAAGATTTGTTTCATCCTTTGGAATACTTACTCCAAGGGTATGATGAATCACCCACTTTTCAACTTCGCCCCCTATTTCTAACGTTAGATAAAGATTTAGCGCTAACCCACATGAATCAAAACCAGGACCTAAGTTTGAAGTTGTCCCTGGTACAATTATCTTCATAACTTTTCAACACCTGCTTGCAAATGTTTTTTCATATCTTCTAAATCATCCATTTTTGAAATTGGAATAGTTGTTACTTCAAGCGCTGTATCTGGATCTTTCAATCCATTTCCAGTAAATACACAAACAACGGTTTCATCTTTTTTAATCGCTCCACTTTTGATATCTTTAATTACTCCAGCTAATGAAGCTGCTGAACCAGGTTCAACAAATACGCCATCCATTGCGGCTACTTTTCGATAAGCATGAATAATCTCATCATCTGTAACAGAATCTATCTTCCCTTTAGATTCATCTCGAGCATTTTCAGCTAATGTCCAACTAGCTGGATTACCAATTCTTATAGCAGTTGCAATCGTTTCAGGAGCTTCAATAATTTTTCCCTGAACAATAGCTGCAGCTCCTTCTGCTTCGTAACCATGCATTCTTGGCAGACCTGTTTGGTACAATTCATGCCATTCTTTAAACCCTTTCCAATAAGCGGTAATGTTCCCGGCATTCCCAACTGGAATAGCTAATACGTCTGGAGCTTTCCCCAGATCTTCACAAATCTCAAAAGCAGCTGTTTTTTGCCCTTCAATTCGATAAGGATTTACTGAATTGACTAAAGTAACAGCTTCCGTTTCCGCTAACTTCCTTACTGATTTTAAAGCTTGATCAAAGTTCCCTTGGATTGAAATAATATCTGCTCCATACATAACGGCTTGAGCTAACTTACCTAGAGCAATTTTCCCATCTGGAATAACAATATAAGCTTTTAATCCGGCACGTGCTGCATATGCAGCCGCTGCAGCACTAGTATTTCCAGTAGAAGCACAAATGATTGCCTTTGCCCCTTCTTCTTTTGCTTTAGCAACTGCCATGACCATTCCGCGATCTTTAAATGAGCCTGTAGGATTCAGCCCTTCATACTTTCCATAGAGTGTGACACCTAGCACTTTGGAAAGATTTGGTAATGGAATCAAAGGCGTATTTCCTTCATAAAGAGAAATCATTGGCGTTTTATCCGTTATCGGTAATAAATTTTTATATTTTTCAAGCAATCCTTGATACATTATTTCCCCTCCATTACTTTAAAACAAACAAGTAAATTCATTTCATTCACATCTTTAAGTACACTAACTAGTTCTTTTTGCTGAGCTTTAGTTATTTTATGTGTCACAATCACTACTTTTGCCATATCACTTGAAAGAGGTTGTTGAATAATCTGGTCAAAACCAATATCAAATTGACTAAATAGTTTTGTTAATGCTAAAAATTGCCCTGTCTTATCTTGCATTTCAATCGCAATGTAGTATTTATCACTTACTTCTGAATCCTCTGCAAGTCTTGTTTCATGTTGATAAGAACTAAATACATTTCCACTCGTACCTAAACGAATGTTTTTAGCTACTGTGATTACATCACTGACAACACTGTTAGCAGTTGGCAATTCTCCAGCTCCAGGCCCATAATACATTGTTTCACCAACTGCTGCTCCTACCACAACAACAGCATTGTTCTCATTTTGGACGCTTGCTAAGGGATGATTGATTGGCACTAATATTGGACCAACGTCTACACTAATCTTATTTCCAAATTGAATCGCCGAGCCGATTAATTTGATTTTATACCCTAATTTTTCTGCCATTTCAATATCTTTTTGCTGTAAGTTACGAATTCCTTTTGTCTCAATCTGATCTACTTCTACATTCATCCCAAAAGCTAAGCGCGTCAAGATGACCATTTTACGAGCTGCATCTATACCATCTACATCATTGGTTGGGTCGCTTTCAGCAAAACCGAGTTCCTGAGCTTCTTTTAAAGCTAGCTCATAAGATTTTCTTTCATTTGTCATTTTTGACAAGATAAAATTCGTCGTTCCATTAACAATGCCAAAAACTTTTTGGATTTCATCAGAAGCTAAACTATCTACTATTGTGCGTAATATTGGGATTCCACCAGCAACACTAGCCTCATAATATAGATCACAATGATTTTCTTTTGCCAGGGCAACTAGTTCATTGCCATGTAAGGCAATTAAATCTTTATTTGCTGTAACAACATGTTTTCCAGCTGCTAATGCTTTTTTAATATACTCTTTCGCATTATCAATACTTCCCATGACTTCTACAACAATATCTATTTCAGGATCATTGACAATCTCATTAGCATCAAGCGTTAATTCAACTCCTTCAGCAATTGAACCACGATTTTTTTCTATATCACGTACTAGAACTTTTTTTACTTTTAAGGATACTCCAGTGACTTGATTTAATTTTGGCTCATGATGTTTCAAGATACGTAAAACGCCACTTCCAACTGTTCCAAAACCTAGAATACCTATTTGCAATTGGTTTTTCATACTTATGCTCCTTCTATATAGTTTATTTCAGTTCATGATTTATATGAGTTTTTAGCAATTTATTTTTCATTTTTTTTTAACTATTGGTATTACCAGTATAACGAATTTCAAAAAAAATACTAGTTAGAAAAATACAAAAAAAGATGGATGAAAAAAATTCTTTTTAGAATTTTTTTCATCCATCTTTAATAGGTGTTTTTTTTTACGATTAAATGGCTATATTAATCTTGAAGTAATTCAAATATTTCCATAGCAACTAAGTCTACATCATCAAATTGATATACTTGTTGAGTAGATGTTTCTAATAGTTCAAATGTTTCGGTTTTTGCATCATACGTAATAACACAACGTTCGTTTCCTTCTTTTTCAAATCGACGAACTTGAACTTCACTTTCTGTATCTTCTAGCATAGCTTCCAATCGGCGAATAATTCCTACTAATTGTGAAGTTGTCATAGTTTCGTGCCCCTTTCAAACTTAACTCATTAATCATTCTACCAGAATTTTATACAAAAGACAGTAAACTCACTCTATTTTCATAAAAAAATAATCTTTATCCCAAAAAAAATGAATTTCCTAAAGAACTTGTGTTAATATAATTGCAATACATAATTCAAAAGGGGGCGCAAAAAGTTATGAATCCATTAGTTAATCAGTTTAATAATCAAACGTACAAAATTGAAATTTCAGACATCCGAAAATTTGATGAACGTGTGTCACCCATTCAAGATATTCTTAAATTAACTTTAGGCGAACCTGATTTCAATACTCCGAGTCATATTAAAATGGCTGCTATTGAAGCCATCAACAACAATGAGTCACATTACACAGGTACATCTGGTGATAGTCAATTACGTGAAGCTGCTTCAGCTTTTATTCAAAAAAAATATAACCTCTCTTATGATCCACAAAAAGAAGTATTAGTCACTGTTGGCGCTACTGAAGCCATTTCTGCATCCTTAGTGTCTATTTTAAATCCTGGCGATAAAATACTAGTTCCCTCGCCTATTTTCCCTGGTTACGAACCATTGATTACATTGAGCCAAGCAACGCCTATTTTCATTGATACGAGTATAAATGGCTTTGTGTTGACGCCTCAGATGATTGAGGACGCAATGGAAGAGCATGGTGCAAGTGTAAAAGCCATCATTTTAAATTACCCCAATAATCCGACTGGAGTAACTTACACTCGAGCAGAAATAAAAGCTCTTGCTGAAACCATAAAAAAATACCCTATCTTTGCTATAAGTGATGAAATTTATAGTGAATTAACGTATGATGTTGAACATGTCTCAATTGCTGAATATATAAGAAATCAAACGATTTTAATTAATGGGCTTTCAAAATCGCATGCAATGACTGGATGGAGAATTGGTTTTATTTATGCTCCAAAAGAACTCACTGCACAAATAATTAAAGTTCATCAATATCTTGTCACATGTGCCACTTCTATTTCTCAAAAAGCAGCGTTAGCAGCTTTGACCGTTGGGATAGACGATGCTCTTCCGATGAAAAAAGAATACCATAAAAGAAGAGATTATCTTTTTGAAGAGTTGACTCAATTAGGTTTTGAAGTCGCTCGACCAAATGGTGCTTTTTATCTCTTCGCAAAAATTCCGCAAGAGCATATACAAAATAGTATGGCATTTTGCATTGATTTAGCTGAAAAAAATAAACTAGCAGTAATTCCAGGTTCTGCTTTTGGAAGTGCTGGTGAAGGATACATTCGTATAAGTTATGCTGCGAGCATGGAAAAATTAGTGACAGCTGTTGAACGGTTGACCAGTTATATCAAGACTAACCATTCTGTTTTGTAAATCTATCCTTCTAAACTAAAACAGCTCTTCGTAAAATAGTGTGGCTGCTTCTAAAAATTATTTCGGAATAGACGTATTTGCTTGTAAGAGCCCTGGTACCGTCTTAAGCCTAAACTAAATTCATCTATCCATACTAAAAAGTATAGAGCCACTAAAACAAGCAGAAATGAAATTTATCTAATTTCATTTCTGCTTGTTTTTAGTTTTTTACTATTTTCCTTCTGGCCACCATAATTTAATGATCGCTTGCGTTCCATCGTTTTCAAAACCATTTTGTGCCAGCTCTTCATATAATTGTTTGGCTAAACGTGTAGATGGTAAATCTACAGAAAGTTTTTCAGCTTCATCTAATGCAATTTTCAAATCTTTGATAAAATGTTTTACAAAAAAGCCTGCTGTATAATCTTCTTTAAGGATTCTTGGTGCATAATTTGATAAAGACCAGTTTTGAGCACTACCTCCGCCAACGGTATCTAATACTTTTTCAAGATTTAAATTCGCCGCTTTGGCATATACCAATAATTCTGCCATTCCCATCATCGTTCCAGCAATCATGATTTGATTAGCCATTTTTGTATGTTGCCCGCTACCAGCTTTCCCTTGCAGGTTTACTTTAGCAGCAAATAAGTCAAAAACAGGTTTTACTTTATCAAAAGTACGTTCTTCTCCACCGACCATAACGGTCAACGTTCCATTTTTAGCTCCTAAGTCTCCTCCAGAAACTGGTGCATCTAGAACTTCAATCCCTCTTTCTTTTCCTTCATCGTACAGTTTTTTAGCTAATGTTGGTGTACTAGTTGTCATATCCACTAAGATGTGTTTTTCAGTAGCAGTTTTAAAAATACCATTTTCACCAAAGTAGCTTTCTTCAACATCTTTTGGGTACCCTACTATTGTAAATACAATATCGCTACTTTCAGTTACTTCAGCTGGTGAGTCTGCCCATTTTGCTCCTAAACGAATCAATTCGTCAGCCTTACTTTTTGTGCGATTGTATACTGTAACTGAATAGTCAGCTGTTAACAAATGTTTTACGATTGAAGAACCCATTACCCCAGTTCCAATAAATCCAATAGTTTTTTTCATTAATATCCTCTCCTTATGTTCAACATACCTCTAGTATATCAGTTCTTGCAAATAGAACGCATTTATTTAATAAAAAACTCGCTAAAAAAAACACAAGAATCAATTGATTCTTGCGTCTCTTTGTTTTTATTTAGTATACGTTTTAACAAGTTCTGCAACTTCATCAGCAGTATCACAATCATTGATTGCTTTATCAGCTAATTCAGCCATTTGTTTTGTATCCAAACGTTTCATTAGACTACGTGTTTTAAGAATACTTGAAGCACTCATAGAAAATTCGTCTAATCCTAATCCTACAAGAAGCGG
This sequence comes from Carnobacterium jeotgali MS3, assembly GCF_000745125.1. Classification (GTDB taxonomy): domain Bacteria; phylum Bacillota; class Bacilli; order Lactobacillales; family Carnobacteriaceae; genus Carnobacterium_B; species Carnobacterium_B jeotgali. Next base: position 229,858 of record NZ_JQNF01000005.1, on the reverse strand, counting down.
TACAGCCGTTTGATCTCCAGCCATTTCTCCACACATGCCAGTCCATTTTCCTTCTTTATGAGAAGCATCAATTACATTTTTAATTAAACGTAAAATTGATGGGTTATATGGTTGGTAAAGGTAAGAAACGCGTTCGTTCATGCGGTCAGCAGCCATTGTATATTGAATCAAGTCATTAGTACCAATACTGAAGAAATCAACTTCTTTAGCAAATTTATCTGCAATAACAGCAGCAGCAGGGATTTCAATCATAATACCAACTTCGATATTTTCTGAAACTTCCACGCCTTCACTTACTAATTTTGCTTTTTCTTCCATAAGCATTCCTTTAGCTTGACGGAACTCTTGTAAAGTTGCAATCATTGGGAACATAATACGTAATTGTCCAAAAACAGACGCACGTAATAATGCACGTAATTGTGTTCTAAACATATCCGGTTGTGCTAAACAAATACGAATTGCACGGTATCCTAAGAATGGATTCATTTCATGTGGCAATGTTAGGTAAGGCAATTCTTTGTCTCCGCCAATATCCATTGTACGAACAACAACAGCTTTACCTTCCATACCTTCTAAAACTTCTTTATAAGCTTTAAATTGATCTTCCTCAGAAGGAAAATCAGGAGAGTCCATATAAAGGAATTCTGTACGGTATAGTCCAACAGCTTCTCCACCGTTGTTTTTTACTCCTACTAAATCTTTAGGAGTACCAATATTTGCAGCTAGTTCGATATGCTTGCCATCTGCAGTTATTGTTTTTTCATTTTTCAATTTGTCCCACTCAGCTTTTTGATCTGCAAAAGCTTGCGCTTTTGTTTCATAAGTTTCAACATCAGATGCTTCAGGATGAACGATTACATCGCCTTCTAAACCATCAATGATGATAAGATCTCCTTCTTTAACTAAAGAAGTAATATCTTTCGTTCCTACGATTGCAGGAATTTCTAACGAACGAGCCATAATAGCTGAATGTGAAGTGCGTCCACCAATGTCAGTAACAAAGGCTTTTACAAATTCACGATTTAATTGAGCTGTATCACTTGGTGTTAAGTCATGTGCAACTACAATTACTTCTTCATCAATCATTGAAGGATTAGGAAGTTTGACACCTAATAAGTGACTCAACACTCGTTTAGTAACATCCTTGATATCAGAAGCACGTTCACGCATGTAAGGATTGTCTTCCATGGCTTCAAACATACCGATAAACATATCTGTTACTTCTTTCAATGCACTCTCTGCATTGATTTTGTTATCATTAATAGAGCTTTCAATGCTCCCGATTAATTCTGGGTCAGATAAAACCATTAAATGCGCATCAAAAACTTGAGCTTCTTCTTCTCCTAAAGATTGAGCTGCTTTAGTTCGAATAATCTCAAGTTCTTTTGATGCCTCTTTTAATGCCGATTTTAACCGGTCAATCTCTGAGTCAGAGTTCTCAACTGAAATTTTGTTGAAAGTTAAATCGGGTTCAGTTAGTAAGTAAGCTCTTGCTACTGCAATACCGTCACTTGCTGCGATCCCATTTAATTTTTCAACCATTATTCAGCCAAGCCTTCTTTCTTCATTGTTTCTTCGATTCCAGCAAGAGCTTCAGCTTCATCAGAACCGTCAGCAGAAATAACAACATCAGCACCTTGGCCAACACCTAGAGACATAACGCCCATGATTGATTTTAAGTTAACAGATTTACCTTTATATTCTAAGTTAATATCTGAGCTATATTTGCTTGCTGTTTGTACTAGCAATGTTGCTGGACGTGCATGGATACCTGTTTCAGCTATTACGTGAAATTCGCGTTTTTCCATAATTAAAAATCCCCTTTAATATATATTATTTTTGAGAACTACATCCAGTTTAAACTGTCAATTACATTCTTTCCAGCAAAAACATTCGATACAGCCCTTACAACTTATAAGACTACCATTTTTTTACTATTTAAACAACTATTTTCTCCAAATTGCCTCTACAACTTTTTACTTTGACCTATACCGATAAATAATATTTCCGTTATGCAAAGCCTCACCAACGATAGATTCTTTCTCTTCATGATTAATCCAAATTTCTCGAAACGTCATAAAATCTTTTTTTTCAATCATTAGGCTATCTATAGTTCCTTGGATCAGTTCTTTTAGTTGATTTTGTAATTCTTCTTTGGTCATAATTAAACCTTCCTTTACTATTAGTTTACAAATTCAATCATAAATAATTTGAGCTAAAAAAGCAAAAAAAAATAGTATCAATTACTTGAATGTCAAAATAGGTCAGTGTATAATAGTAACCAGAAAGGTCAGTAATGGTCAACTAAGACTTAACTGTACCTACTTTACTAACCTATTAAATGAAAGGTTGTGTTAAAATGTTCTGTCAAAATTGCAATCAACGTGAAGCAACTATCCATTTATATACCAATATGAATGGCCAAAAAGGTCAATTAGATGTTTGTCAAAACTGTTATCAACTTATTAAAGATAGTCAAAACCGAGGCGAAATCAAAAACAACCGCACACCGCAAGACCCTTTTGGTTTTGGCAATTTAGATCAATTTTTCCGTTCTATGCAAAATGCTCAAAATAATAATAACCAACAAAGTAACTCTAATACCCCTCCTACTCAAAATGGAGCTGGCGGACAACCACCTATTAATAAGAAGCCTGGACTTTTAGGCGAGTTTGGAACAAATTTAACAGAATTAGCACGGACTGGTGCGATAGATCCTGTTATCGGACGAGACAAAGAAATTGAACGCGTAATTGAGATTTTAAATCGCCGCACTAAAAATAATCCTGTCTTAACAGGTGAACCTGGTGTTGGTAAAACAGCTGTTGTAGAAGGTTTAGCCCAAAAAATTGTAGACGGAGATGTACCGCAAAAACTATTAGGCAAAGATGTTATTCGATTAGATGTTGCTTCTTTAGTTCAAGGTACAGGCATTCGTGGTCAATTTGAAGAACGCATGCAACAATTGATGGATGAATTAAAGAAAAATCCACAAATTATTTTATTTATTGACGAAGTTCACGAAATTGTTGGAGCCGGAAGTGCAGAAGGCAGTATGGATGCAGGCAATATGCTTAAGCCAGCACTCGCTCGTGGTGAATTGCAAATGGTTGGAGCAACAACCTTAAGAGAATATCGTACAATTGAAAAAGATGCTGCTTTAGAACGCCGGATGCAACCCGTTCGAGTTAGTGAACCTTCTGTAGACGAAACGATTACTATTCTCAAAGGTCTTCAAAAGAAATATGAAGATTATCATCATGTTCATTATACTGATGAAGCAATTACAAGTGCTGTAACTTTATCGAATCGTTACATTCAAGACCGCTTTCTACCTGACAAAGCAATCGATTTGTTAGATGAAACGGGTTCTAAGAAAAACTTAACCATACAAGTAGTGGATCCGAAACAAATAGAAGATAAAATTGCAGAAGCTGCTCAACAAAAACAGGCCGCTTTACAACAAGAAGATTATGAAAAAGCGGCTTTTTACCGTGATCAAGCTAAAAAATTCTCTGATATGAGAGATCAACAAAGCCCAGATTCAGATGAGCCTATCGTAACCGAAAAAGATATGATTGAAATTATTGAAAGAAAAACTAACATTCCAGTAGGTGAATTAAAAGAAAAAGAACAAGAACAGTTGCGTAATCTAGGTCATGATCTTAAAAAACATGTTATTGGACAAGACGAAGCAATCGATAAAGTTTCTAGAGCTATTCGCAGAAGCCGGATTGGTTTTAATAATAAAAGCCGCCCAATTGGTTCTTTCCTTTTCGTTGGTCCTACCGGTGTCGGAAAAACTGAATTAGCTAAACAACTAGCACTGGAACTATTTGGAAACAAAGAAGCTTATATTCGTTTTGATATGAGTGAGTATATGGAAAAACACAGTGTTTCTAAATTAATCGGTTCTCCTCCTGGATATGTCGGTTATGACGAAGCGGGTCAACTGACCGAAAAAGTACGCCACAATCCTTACAGCATTATTTTATTAGATGAAATTGAAAAAGCTCATCCTGATGTGCTTCATATGTTTTTACAAATTCTAGATGATGGTAGATTAACGGATGCTCAAGGTCGTACTGTCAGCTTTAAAGATACAATTATCATTATGACAAGCAATGCGGGTACAGGAACAGTAGAAGCAAGCGTAGGCTTTGGCGCAACCACTTCTGGTACTCAAAATTCTGTATTAAATCACTTAACAGATTACTTTAAGCCAGAATTTATTAATCGTTTTGACGGAATTGTTGAATTCAATTCTCTTACAAAAGAAAACTTATTGTTTATCGTTGATTTATTGATAAAAGATGTAAATGATATGCTTGAAAATCAAGGCATCACTATCGAAGTAACGCAATCTGCTAAAGAAAAATTAGCTGAATTAGGGTACGATCCAAAATTGGGTGCTCGTCCTTTACGTCGTGTCATTCAAGAACAAATAGAAGATCGTATCGCTGACTTCTATCTTGATTACCCTTCTGTAAAAGAATTAATTGCAAAAACTGATCATGAAGGATTGATTGTTGTAGAAGCAAAAGAGGTTATCTTAGCAGAATCCACTTCTGAATCAGTTGAAGAATCAGATGCTAAAGATTAGCTTTTTAACGAACTAATTTTAACCTAAAAAAAGCAGCTCGCAATCATTATGATTGCGAGCTGCTTTTTTGAATAGACTACTGATTAGACAACCTTTAAAACAAGTTAGCCTATAATAATTTTTTCAGTCGGATAATGATAATTCTTATCTTCTTTATGTTTTGGAACTAACAACATCACCATGTACAACATTCCTATTCTTCCTACAAACATTAAAATAATAATAATTAGTTTTCCTAACACTGTTAGTGTTGGTGTTATGCCTAACGACAATCCTGTTGTCCCAAATGCAGAGGTCACTTCTACAATCAAAGTAATTAGTTCGTGCGATTCACTGACACTCAAGACCAGTATACTAATCATGCATAACGTCATAGATAATATGAAAACAGCAATCGATTTTTGAACATCATCTCGACCAATTCTCCGTCTAAATAAAGCGACTTGATCGTGTCCCCTAATAAAAGAAATTAAGTAAACAACGACAATAGCTAATGTTGTTGTTCGTATTCCTCCACCTACAGAACTAGGACTTGCTCCGATAAACATTAAGATAGAAAATAGTAACAATGTCCCTTCACTAAAATTACCGAGCGAGGTTGTCATTAGTCCTGCATTTCTCGTTGTAACCGAATAGAAAAAAGAATAAAAGGCACTCTCAGTAAAAGTCATCCCTTTAAAAAATTGATTATACTCTAAAAGCCAAATACAAAGTGCTCCCCCGAATAATAAAATAAAAAAGGAAGAAACGGTGATTTTACTAAACAATGAAAACCGAAATGGAAGGACTTTTTTGGTTCTACGGTATTGCAAAAAATCTTTAACTTCTAATAATACTGGAAAACCAATCCCTCCTACAACGATTAAAAGCATAATAATTAGTTGAACAAAATAATCGTTATGAAAAGGAATCAACATTTGTCCGGTAAGGTCTACACCCACATTGGCCACTGCTGAAAAGCTTGTAAAAAACCCATGAAATAAAACTTCTTTTAAAGGCCAGTCGGAAAATATATAAAAATATGTGCTCAGAATCACTCCACCCACAAATTCAAAACCAAGAATAATGAGGATGGTCGTGCGTATTAATCGAACAGTACCACTTAATTTTGGCTGATTCATATCTGTCATGATGAGTTGTCGTTGCTTTAACGAAACCTTTTTTCTTCTGATAAGCATAAAAGAAGTGGATATCATCATCACACCTAAACTTCCTAACATAAATAAACACTGTAAAAGAATAATACCAGCAACGTTAAACGTTTCTCCTAAATTTATAGTTGCTAATCCCGTTACACTAACAGTACTCACTGCTGTAAAAATCAAATCAATAAAAGAAATATCAGCTCCTGGATCTCTGAAGATCGGCAAAGCTAACAGAATGCTAGCAACTATAACAACCATAAAATAATACAATACAATCAATTGGATTGTTGAAAATCGATTAGAAATTTGTGCTATAAATTTATAAATATTCAAAAAACAACCTCCTTATTATGAATTAAAGCACTCTTTAGTTACTATTTCTTAATATGTAGGATTAAGAAGTAAAATGTTTTGAATTGTTGGGTTTTTAATTATATAATATTTGTAAATGAACGGTAAAAGAAGAGGTGAAAGATTATGAAACTAATAGACGTTACAAATAATCATTCTGAACTTGTAATGGAACAGCTGGGAAATACTGATGCTAATTTTGTAAAGGTTTTTTCTTTAGGACCTACTACAGTCATTTATTCTGGTGCTGCAACACATAAAGACGTTCTTTTACTAAACAAAGTGCGCAATATAAAGAATGCGGAAATCAGCTTTGCAATAGAAAATATTCTTGAAACAACTTTAGATAATGTTGACATTCTACATGCACCACACATTGTTGAGTTATCCATTCCTGTTGAAGACTAATGTTTAAAAGCTTATTAAAGTTATAACTCAACTTTAATGGTAACCATCTTTTATTTCAAGCAATCCTTTAAGATCTTATTTTTTATTATTGATTGATAAGTTTATTTGATGAGTAGAAGTTATTGGTGGCATAGGTTTGTCTGTTTAATAATAAATTTCTTTTGAAACTTTTACTTCATTTGCTAAATAACTAAAAAAAACAAACCATTCTAGATTCAAAATAGAATGGCTTGTTTTTTATTTTTTTTATAACAAGGATGTTAACTCTACATCAGGATACTTATCTGCAAACCAACGCATCGCAAATTGATTTTCAAATAAGAATAGCGGGTTATCAAATCGATCACGTACTAGTAAATTACGGCTTGAAGACATATTTTCGTCCAAATCTTCCGGTCGAATCCAACGAGCAATTTTATTCCCCATAGGTGTCATAACAATTTCAGAATTGTACTCATTTAACATACGGTATTGAAATACTTCAAATTGTAGTTGACCAACTGCTCCAACAATATAATCTTCAGTGTGAAATGTTTTATACAGTTGAATAGCTCCTTCTTGAACCAATTGTTGCACGCCTTTATGGAATGATTTTTGCTTCATTACATTTTTAGCATGTACTTTCATGAACATTTCAGGAGTAAATTGAGGAAGTTTTTCGTATTCCACATTTAATTTACCTTCGAAAATTGTATCGCCAATTTGGAAATTACCTGTATCGTAAAGACCAATGATATCTCCTGCAACAGCATGCTGTACAATCTCGCGGGTTTCAGCCATAAATTGAGTAGAATTCGACAATTTAATTTTTTTATTTGTTCTTGATAATGTTACATCTATTCCACGATCAAATGTTCCTGAACAAATACGCACAAACGCGATTCGATCTCGATGAGCAGGATTCATATTAGCTTGAATTTTAAAAATAAAGCCAGAAAATTCATTAGTCGTTGGTTCAATTTTTTCACCATCAACTGTATCATGAGCTGATGGACTTGGAGCAAAATTGATAAATGTGTTTAAAAATGTCTCTACACCGAAGTTTGTCAATGCTGATCCAAAGAATACCGGTGTCAGTTTACCAGAAGCAATTTTTTCTTCTGAAAATTCATTTCCTGCAACATTCAATAATTCAATATCTTCCAAAGCTTGAGTATATAAGCTTGATTTCTTAATGGGATGATCTCCCTCAATCTCCCCATCTTCATTCAATGGGACGACCTTTTGTCCATTTAAACCATTGATTTCAGGACGATGAACCTCAATAGTTTTATTGTAATTATCATATAGACCTAATAATCCTTTACCCATGCCAATAGGCCAATTCATTGGATAAGAATCAATTTCTAAAACTTCTTCTAACTCTTCTAATAATTCCAACGGCTCTCTGCCATCACGGTCTAATTTGTTGATAAATGTGAATATAGGAATGCCACGCATACGACAAACTTTAAATAATTTTTTTGTCTGAGGCTCAATACCTTTTGCGCTATCAATAACCATTACTGCACTATCAACTGCCATCAATGTACGATACGTATCTTCAGAAAAATCTTCATGTCCTGGTGTATCCAAGATATTGATTCTTTTATCTTTATAATCAAATTGCATAACAGAACTAGTAACAGAAATCCCACGTTGTTTCTCAATTTCCATCCAATCTGATTTAGCAAATTTTCCTGATTTTTTCCCTTTTACCGTACCCGCTTGGCGAATTGCTCCACCAAATAACAACAATTGTTCAGTAATTGTTGTTTTACCAGCATCTGGATGGGAAATAATTGCAAATGTTTTTCGTGACTCTACTTCCTTTTTTAAATAGTCTTCCATTATTTATCCCTCATTTAAGTCTTTTTATTTACTCTGATTCACTTGTCTCAATATCCTTAGTCAATAACGCCCTTAATAAGGGCAGCTTATATCATTAACCCAATTATTATAGCATATTTAGTAGGGTATTTTATACCCTATTCGCTATTTATTAAATCCGTATTCTTTAACATACCCTTTAACGGACCAAATATTCACTTCTGCTGCACTAGCTTTTTGTTCGGCTTTTTCAAGTCTCCCTAAGTAAAGCTCATCTCCATTTTCATATCCTACGCGTGCTAAACCTTCTTCAACCAATACTTCTTGTACTAATTCTCCATCAGCGTAAAGGTACGCTAGCACTCTTTCATAATCATCCACCTTCTCATGAGATGGGTCATATTCTATCGCTAACTCTTTTCCTTTCAAAAAATTTGTCAAGAAACTCTTTGCTTCTACACCATATGGCTGTGCAGATCCTGTTTTTGTTGTGCTACTTTCTGGAGTATCGATCAGAAGTAACCGTAATTTTTTTTCTTCGTTGTTTTCAGTAAATACTATTGTATCGCCATCTATCACTCTCTCAAGTTCAACTGCCACTTGATCATTTGTTATAGTAGTAGATTTTTCCTCTTCTTGGTCTATAACATATGATCCCGTAAAGAAAAGAACTATAGCAATGATACCCGAAATAATTTTTTTATTTAGTTTCATCTTTTTTCCTCCTATTCATTTACCTAAAAAAGGATCTGAGAAAGAAATCTCAGATCCTTTTTTTCCATTTTATTATGAATCATTGTACCTATCAAGTCCAACTAATAAACTTTATTCAGCTGAATTATTTAGCTAATTGGTCTTCTTGTTCACAAGCAGCTTGAGCTAAAATGTTCAAGTAGTTCCAAGGACGGTCAAAATAAGGTTGGAAGAAGAAATCAACATAAGCAAGATCTTCAATCGTCATTTTATTTTGAATTGCTAATGATAGTGTATTAGCAGAAGCTGTCACATCATATTTAGACATAATTTGTCCACCAACGATGCGGTTTGTGCCTACTTCATAAACTAATTTCATAAAGACTTCTTCAGTTGTTGGCATAAATTCTGGACGGTAGTTGTCTTTAACGAAAACTGCGCGAACATCTAAACCAAAGTGTGCAGCACTATTTACATTTACCCCAGTTGAACCAATGTTATATCCAAACAAGTAAAGGCCTGAAGTCGATTGTGTTCCTCTGTATCTTACTTTAGGTTCAATGATGTTTTTCCCTACTAAAGTACCCATACGAACAGCATTCGTTGCTAAAGGAATATAAGCAGCACCGCCATTTGGATTGTAATGAACTGCACAACTGTCTCCAGCTGCATAGATATCTTTATCACTTGTTCTCATGTAATCATCAACAAGGATTGCGCCATTTGGCATCATGTCAACTTTACCTTTTAACAATTCATTGTTTGGACGGAAGCCCACACATAGAATAACTAAATCTGCTTCATATTCTCCATTTGGAGTTGTGACAGATTTAACAGAACCATTTTCATCAGCATTAAAAGAAGTAACAGCTTGGTTCAATGCTAATTTGATTCCGCGTTCTTCTAAAGTACTTTCTAACACATCTGTAAACTCTGGATCTAAATATTTGTTAAGAATACGGTCTAGCCCATCAATCAATGTAACTTCTTTTCCAGATTGTTCAAAAGCTTCTACTAATTCAATACCAATGTATCCTCCACCAACGATAACCACTTTTTTAGCAGTTTGGTTTTGTTTGATAACTTCTTCGGCTTGATTGTAGTTTTTACATAATAAAACATTTTTAGTTTCAATACCAGGGATTGGTGGTGTAATAGGCCAAGAACCTGTTGTATTAACTAATTTATCATAAGTCTCTTCGAATACTTCACCAGTATTCATATTTTCTACCACTACTTTTTTAGCTACTGTATCAATACTTTTAACATTGTGTTCCATTTTAATGTTCGCACCCAATTGAGTTAATTCTTCGGGGTTTGAATAGAATAAGCCAGCTGGATCTTTTACAACTCCACCAACATACATTGCAATTCCACAAGATAAGAATGAAACATTATCATTTCTTTCAAAAACAGAAATTTCTACAGACGGATTTTCTTTTAAAATTGTTTTAACAGCTGATGTCCCAGCATGTGTACATCCGATAACGACTACTTTCATTTTTGTATCCTCCTATAAGGCCTTTTAGTTTTGTGTCGGTAATTATTTCACGAAAAAGTTGTGATATAATGTTCATACTTTCACTGTGAACACTATATCACAAACTCTATAAAGAAAACAACAATTTACAATTTTTTTTTAAGTTGAAGCATGTTTTTTTCTAATCATAAACATATCCCTTAAATAAACAACTATTGTCTTAACAACAGCGTAGGTTGGAACCCCTAAAATCATGCCAAGGATTCCAGCAATATTTCCCGCAACTAATAAGATGATAATAATCGTTAAAGGATGAATTGATAAAGTTTTCCCAATCACATTTGGTGAGATGAAATTACCATCAATTTGTTGGACAACTAATACCACTAAAACTACTAAAAGTGCTTGTGTTGGTGAAATAGTTAACGCAATGATGACTGCCGGAGCTGCACCAATATAGGGTCCGATGTAAGGGATAATGTTGGTTACTCCTGCGATGATTCCCAACAATAACCCGTAAGGCATCCCTGTAATCATGTAGCCTAAATAAGTAAATACTGCTACAAATAAACAAACGAGTGCTTGTCCACTAATGTATGACGCAATGGTTTCATTCATTTGACCTAACAGTTCAATCATTTGTCCACGGTAATCTTTTGGAAAGAATTTTGCGACTGCTGGACGGAAATGTTTCCCATCTTTAAACATGTAAAACAAAATAATTGGAACCGTAAAGATTACAATTGTTGTATTCGCTAAAGCTCCTATCAAAGAACCTACGCTTGCAGTCAATGTAGTAAATATTGTATTTGCAATGTTCTCGATGGACAGGTCCATCTTGCCTATGCTTTTTTCCAAGTCGAAATTTTTAAGCATCGGTTTTTGCAGAAGTTCATTAGAGTACTCTTCTAATTTTTTTAGAACTGACGGTATGCTCGTAATCAATTGTCCCAATTGTTCTATCAAATTAGGTATCACTGAAATGGCTAAGAATACTATGAAGCCTAAAAATAATAGGAAAACAATTATGATACCATATTTCCGCTTAATTTTAATTTTCTCTAATTGTCCTATTAATGGGTTTAACAAGTAGTATAAAAAACCCGCTATAATAATTGGTGTAAACAATGTCGAAACAAATGTCGTCAAAGGTTGGAAAATGAAGTCAATTTTTGTACTCATATAAACTAATGTTGCACTAACTAGTAGCCAAACTGTCCAAAACATTAATTTTGATTTTTTAAAATAATCCATAAAAAGTTAGTCCTCTCCGGTTAATCTAGCATACTGCTCATTAAATATTGTTCAATCAATTGCTCTGTTGCGATTATGGATTCTTCATGTGTTCTTTCATAAGCATGGCTTGCTTCAATACCTGCACCAATCAACGCATGACGGACATCGGCTCCAGCTTTCATTGCAGCGGATGCATCACTCCCGTAAAAAGGATAAATATCTAATTGATAAGGAATATTGTGGTCTTCACAAATTTGTGTCAGTTTCTTTCTCAGTTCGTAATGGTAAGGACCACTACCATCTTTTACACAGATAGATACAGAGTATTCATCTGTTTGCTGATCGTCTCCCATTGCCCCCATATCAACTGCTAGATACTCAACAACTTTCTCAGAGATATTCGAATTTCCACCATAGCCAATTTCTTCATTCGTTGAAATGTAAAAATGAGTTGTATACGGCAGTATGATTTTTTCAACACTAATTTTTTTCAAAAATTGTAATAATATTGCCACGCTAACTTTATCATCTAAATGACGAGATTTAATAAAACCGTTTGTTGTAATTTCAGTTCTAGGATCAAAGCTGATGAAATCCCCTACAGCTATGCCTAGGGCTTTTGTATCTTCTTTTGTATGAACTTTTTCGTCAATACGAACTTCCATATTTTCTTGATTTCTTTCGGCAGTTCCCGCATCTTTATAAACATGGACACTTGTTTGATGCATCAGGATTGTACCGGATATTTTTTTTTCAGCGGTATGTATTGTACAGTACTCGCCTTCAATTGCGTTGTAGCGAAAGCCACCAATTAAATCTAATTTTAGGCGTCCATTAGGTTTGATAGCTCTTACCATTGCTCCTAATGTATCTACGTGTGCTGTTACGAATCGTTGTTTTTGATGGTTCGTTCCTTTGACAGTTACCATTAAGCTACCTTTGTTTGTTTTATTAGCTTCATAGCCTAACTGCTTTAGATACTTTTCGATAAAAGCAATAATCTCGTACGTATTTCCTGTTGGTGAAGGAATCGTTGTTAATTTTTCAACCAGTTGAATTGTTTTTTCATTCATTATATTTACCCCATTCTTATTAAATTATCTTCTTTAGTATAGTTCATCCACTCTAATAAATAAAGAAATCCAATATAATATGCCACTGTCTTTTTTGTTATAGATTCCTTTCATAACTTGTGTTACGATTTTACTTATATAGAAAGAAGGGATACTGTGGAATTTATCTGGACAACCGATTTAAACTCTAGCTCTTACAATGATGCTATTGAAATTAGAAAAAAAGTATTTGTAGAAGAACAACTAGTTCCACCAGCATTAGAAATTGATGATTTAGAAGATCAAACGATCCATGTCATCGGCTACATTGAAAATAAAGCAGTCGCTACTGCTAGGCTCTACAAAAAAGATGCAACTACATTCAAAGTCCAACGAGTTGCTGTTTCGCTTGATTTTAGAAAGAAGAATTTAGGAAATCAATTGATGTTAGAAATTGAACGTTATGCTCAATCTAAACATTTCAAAACGCTTGTACTTGATGCACAGGATCATGCGTTAGTTTTTTATGAAAAATTAGGTTATCATATGAAAGGCGAAGGTTTTTTAGATGCGGGTATTCCACATCATATGATGTCCAAGAAACTTAGTTGATCTCTTATCAAACAGGCAAACTAAAAAGTACTGTAAACAAACAGAAGAATCATCTGTTTGTTTACAGTACTTTTTTAATTCAAGTTATTTTTCTTATTTAATAATTTTGCTCTTTTCTGACTCATTTTAGCAAGTCGCGAATGTGTCTCTTCTTTTAAAGGAATAATAGTAAGAACTTGCTCACCTTCAATCGTTACCTCATACAGTTCCCCGATGCGATAATTTTCTGGTAACAAATCTTTTGTCACATGATATGATGGACCTTCATCAGGAATAAATCGAGCTAGTTCGCCTTCAATCTCTTCAAGCATCATCTTCATCAAGATTCTCTCCCTTTTCAGTTTGAATACTGTAGGTTCCATCTTCATGAATAGTAACAGTAATCGTTCCATTTTCAATCGTTCCATATACCGGAATAGACTGTTCCCTCAAACGATTAATCGCTTCTTCACCAGGATGACCATAGCTATTGTTTTTGCCTGCTGAAAAAATAGCAAATTCTGGTTGACTGGCCTGGATCCACTCTTGGCTAGTACTTGTATCGGATCCATGATGCCCCATCAAGATAAAGTCTGCTGTAACATCCATTCTAGCTTCAACAATCGCTTTTTCAATACTTTGAGAAGCATCCCCACTGAATAACCCAATTACTTGATTGACAGTAATTTTAGTAATTATTGAGTCATCATTTTGATCGTCGTCTGACTGCTCATTTGGACTTATGACCTCAATTTGAAAAGGTCCTACTTGTTTATTTTCACCAGCTTTTGGTTCACTGTATATGGCATTACTTTCATCTACAGCATCCAATACTCGTTCGTAAATTTTACTAGTAGCATCATTTCCATTCATCCAAACCTCTTTAACATCATAATAGTTAATGATGAGATCTCCATAACCAATATGATCTGAATCATTATGCGTAAAGATAAGAAGATCAATCGTTCCACCTGTTCCAACATATTGATCCAATTGTTGAATAATTTTCTTATCTTTATCTTCATAACGACCACTATCTATTAAAATAGTTGTGCCATCTTCGGCTTGAATTAGTGTTGCTGATCCTTGACCAGCATCTAAGAAACGAATGGTCGTTTCTTGATTTTTTGTTTGATCAACTTCTTCTTTTTCTGGATTAAAGATAGCCACTAATTCTTCTTTAAATGACTCTATTCTTTCATTTAACGTAAGGCCAGTCTGCTTATTTTCTCCTAAAAATAATCCCATAAAAAAAACAATTAAAAGCACAATTCCAGTAAAAATCCATTTTGTTCGTTGTTCTTTTTGTTTCTTGGTCATCTTTTTTTTCTTTCTATTTGCCACAGATGTTCATCCTCTTCTAGCGCAAATACTGCTATCTATTTAGTCGTATTCGCTCATTCACTAACGTCCTTCTAAACTAAATAATTCATAAACAATGCAGCAATGTTAAAGTAAATCAATACACTGGTTAAATCTGTCAGTGTTGTAATAAATGGGCCACTAGCAACGGCAGGATCGAACCCTAATCTTTCCATCAATATAGGGATAAAACTTCCTGCAAGATTGGCAATGGTTATGGCTACCAACATCGCTATTCCAATCACTAATCCTAAAATGAAATTTTGTTGCCAAAATCCTACTGCTAAGAAGATGGTCACACCTGTCACAAGACCAGTGATTAGCCCAGAAGCTATTTCACTCATAATCAATTTTCCAAAGTTTTTTTTATTTTCATCATTATCAGCTAATTTTCGAACAGCTACAGCTAGTGATTGAGTTCCTGCATTTCCTGCCGTTCCTGTTATTAAGGATATAAATACAGCTAAAATGCTAGCTTCACTAATCATTTCTTCATAATTGCTGATTAAAGTTGAGGTTCCTATTCCAAGAAACAATAATATAATTAACCATGGCAGTCTTTTTGATGCCACGACAAACGGATTTTCAGATCGTTCTTCTACATCGACTCCGGCTAAACCAGAGTAATCACTGGCCGCTTCATCATTAATAACGTCAATAATATCATCTATCGTGATGATCCCAATTAATCGTTCTTCGTTATCTACTACTGGAATCGCTAGAAAGTCATAATCTTGCATCGTACGTGCAACGTCTCTTTGATCATCATTGCCATTGACGAATACTAAACGGTCTCCCATGATGTCTGAAATCATTTCATCGTCTTCATGTACAATCAAGTCTCTTAACGAGATGACACCTACTAAACGTCTATTTGAATCGACTACATAGACATAATAAATCGTTTCAGCTTCTGGCGCCTTCTTTTTTAATATCGCCATAGCCGATTGTATTGTCTGATTTGCAAAAATTGAAATGTACTCAGTTGTCATAATTGAACCAGCTGTATCATCTTCATACTTCAATAATTTGTTAATACCCTCAACATCTTCTTTAGGCATTAAACTCAAGTATTTTTTGATTGTAATCGGTTCTAACTGATTCAGCATATCTACAGCATTATCGCGGTACATTTCACTTAGCATATCTGCAGC
Organism: Carnobacterium jeotgali MS3; assembly: GCF_000745125.1. Lineage (GTDB taxonomy): Bacteria > Bacillota > Bacilli > Lactobacillales > Carnobacteriaceae > Carnobacterium_B > Carnobacterium_B jeotgali. The sequence continues at coordinate 213,974 of NZ_JQNF01000005.1, read as the reverse complement.
ATATTGTGGATTCATTTCTTCTAAATATTTTTCGACCGATTCTTCTTCTTCCTCAAGAATTTCAAACATATCTGCCATTTCTTTTGGAGATAAGAAGTTATACGTTCTTAACCGTTCATTTTCTGATAAGGATAGATAAACTTGGCTTTGTTCATAAACGTGTAATTCTAAAAAATTCTCTCTAAATAATGTAATATCTTGAGTAGCTAAATAACCTTTTAATTGTTCTATTTGTTCTTCAAATTCCATTTGTACTTCTTTCAAGGGCTACACCCCTTTCTAAGTTCGTTCCATTAACTATTAACCTTTTGCTGCTGATGTAGCCATTGGGTAATGTCTTCTGGGTAATCAAGTTTAAGGTTTATTTTTTTATCTGTAAAAGGATGTTTAAAATTTAATTCTCTACAATGCAATGCTTGTCTTACTATCCACTCATTTTTTTTACCGCCGTATAAGTCATCTCCCATTAGCGGATGACCTATATGAGCAAAATGGACCCTAATTTGATGTGTCCTACCTGTATGCAATTGAATATCCACTAAAGTGGCTTGCGGGAAAGCTTCTTTTATCCAATACTCTGTTAAAGCTTCTTTCCCAGATTCATGAGCTCTTCGAGTGATAATCGAATCTGTGGTTCGCGCAATTGGTGCATCAATAAACCCATGTTCAGATTCATTGAATTGTCCACTGATTAAGGCAGTATATTTTTTTGTGATCTCTTTAGCTCTTAATTTTTCATCCATTAATGCATGTGCGTATCCGTGTTTAGCAAACAACATAAGACCGGTAGTATCACGGTCAAGTCGCGTTACGATATGAATGACCTGGTCATCATAATTTTGACGTACATAATACCCTTTTACTCGATTAGCCATAGTTCCTTCAGGATGTACTTGAGATGGTACTGAAGCTACACCAAAAGGTTTATTTACAACCAAGTAATGCTCATCTTCATACACAATGTCAATGGGAATATCAATGGGAATCGTTGTTTCATGAGGAGCTTCATCGGGAATCGTAATTTGGACAGTATCTTTATTTTTCAAAAGATAGCGTACCGTTACTTCAATCTCATTGACTTCAATTTTCCCTCCATGAAACTTTATTTTTGCTAGTAAACTACGTGAAATTCCTTTTGTTTTTAGGTATGACTTCACTTGTAAACTAGCTGGCAAATCATATATCCAACTAAATTTCATATTTTTTTTTCGCTCCAATAAAAGCATCTTCAACTCGACTCCAGAAATGAGTATGTCGGTATCGAGCAAAGTGAATACGTTCTTTCGCAATGCTATAAGTTAATTCAGTAATATTCTTCTCAGAAGAAGTTAACTGGTCAATCGTTAAGACAAATCCATCTGTAGTTAGGGGTTTTATCCTAATCCATTCATCTCGTGCTACTATCAATGGAGATCCTAAAATACGAAAAACTCGGTTGTTGATAGGCGCAATCTCAGTTAGTTGTAGTGCTTCAAGTCGTGGATGGATAACAGCTCCTCCAACAGATTTATTATAACCTGTTGAACCAGTAGGGGTTGAGATACACAGTCCATCCCCTCTAAACCTTTCAAATAATTCATCCTTTATGAAGACATCACATACCATAGTCCCATCTATCCGTTTCATTGTTGACTCATTTAGTGATAAAAAGTGTGATGATTCTTTTTGCCCTTGATAAGTAACTTTCACATCAAGCAAAGGATAACTGACACTTTCTCCTTTATCATTGAGCAGACTTTCAACAAGTTCTACTAATTCATAATCTCGCCAATCAGTATAGAAGCCTAAATGTCCCGTATGCACTCCTACAAACCTTACTTGGTGAAGCATATGGGCATATCTGTGAAAAGCGGACAATAGCGTCCCATCTCCACCAATCGTTACAACCACATCTGGATCTTTATCATCGAGCAGAAGGTGATTTTCCAAGCAGAGTATCCGAAATTGTTCGGCTAGCTTTAAAGATTGCTCAACGTTATTATTAACTACTGCTATTTTCAAAGCTATTTCCCCCTTTTTCCATTTAAACATGTTGCTGTAGCTGCTTCAATCAATATGCATCACAAAAAATCATTGTTACTTGACGGTTCATTAATAACTGTTCTTTTATTATTAGAAAATAGATGCTGTGCTTCTTGTATTTCTTCTCTAATTTGAGACATCTCTTCGTCTAGCTGAAACGCGGCCTCTGCAGCTCTCTTTAAGCGTAAATTGATGGCATCTGGAAACTCACCTTGGTATTTGTAATTTAAAGAGTGCTCAATAGTTGCCCAAAAATTCATAGCCAATGTTCGTACTTGTATCTCAACTAATATCTTTTTTTCACCATGAATCAATTGCACTGGGTATTCGAATACGACATGATACGAACGGTATCCACTTTCTTTCTTATTTGTGATATAATCTCGCTCTTCGATTATTTTCATATCGTTCCGACTTCTTAAAAGTCTGACCACTTCATGAATATCCTCTACAAATTGACACATAATTCGTAATCCTGCTATGTCTTGCATTTCAGTCTCTAAGTTCTCAAAAGCAATATTCCTTAGTGCTGCTTTTCCAATGATACTATTTACTGGCTTTACTCTTCCAGTAACAAATTCAATTGGTACATGCATATTTCCTTTAGTGTATTCTTTACGAATACCTTTTAATTTAATTTTCAATTCTTCAACAGCCTGATTGTAAGGCGTTAAGAAATCTTCCCAATTTTTATCCACCATTTTATACCCTCTTTTAGGAACTTATGATTTTGCACTTTTTCAAAGTGCTTTGTAGATTCATTTTAACATATTTAACTAAAAAGAAGAAATAGACTAAAATAGAAATAAGATGGTATGATTGGTGAACAAAATCAGTGCCAGAAGAACAAACTATTAGTGCACTGAGTAAACTAATTCTAAATAGGAAGTGAAACAAATATCTCAACAAGTAGAAATTGAATTTAAAAATAGTTTAACAAAGAATGAATTCACACAATTAATAAGCAGTTTAAACTTAACTGAGAAAGATTCTTATCTCCAAGAAAACTATTATTACGATACGAAAGATTGGAAGCTAAAAAATTCCCACTCGGCTTTACGTATTCGTTTATTTTCAGATTCAGCTGAACAAACTTTAAAAACGCCTTTTGAACAAAATCTTTTAGAAACAACTGATGCTTTATCTTTAAAACAAGCCAAACTTTTTTTGAACACTCATACTATCGCATCAAAGGGTCATGTAGCTAAGCAATTAAGTGTTTTACAAATCGATTTAAATGAACTTGTTTTGTTTGGTTCTTTAACCACAAAGCGTTACGAAAAGAAAATCGATCAAGGATTAATTGTATTAGATGAAAGTTCTTATGGTACTAAAGTAGATTATGAATTAGAATTTGAAACAAGCTCTCGTGAAGTGGGTGAAGTTTATTTCGACCGTTTTCTGAAGCATCATTCCATTGAAAAACGACCGACAAAAAATAAAATCGTTCGAATGATGGAATCTAAATGACTGATAATCACTGATTATTAAAGGATTCGTCATTAAATGTGGCGACTTTGTTACAAGACATAATGAGTTTTGTTCAAAAATGAGACCCTTTATTATATTTTTTTAGCTATTTTTGATAAAGTGTATTTGTTAACAAAAACAGAACACGTATATAGATTTAAAAATACTAAGGCTAAGGTGAAGATAAATGTTCTCAACTACTCATACTAAAAATGAATCCACTCTTAATGAAATGTTTGAAATTTATTTATTTATTAATCCAATCGACTCAACTTGTTTACAAGCCGAAAAAGAAGTTTTAAATTTTATTGAGAATTCTACTGGTAAAATTCGTGTGAATTTCGTTCCAGTTCATAATTTGAGTACAGTTACTCAATACCTTGCTACAAACAACTTGTCAAAAGGTGATTTAAAATTACGCAATACTGTATGTTCTGTGACATATGATATTTGTCTATATTATACCGCTGCAACTATGCAAGGAAAGAAAAAAGGACGTAACTTCTTAATAGAATTGCAAACTGCACTACTTGAAGAAAAAGAACCTTTTTCAGAGCATCTTATATTAGAAGTTGCTAAAAAAGTTAAACTGGACATTCCTATGTTTCTAGAAGATAAAGAATTAGATTTCACAAAAACGTCTTTTGAAGCCGATCAAAAATTGGCTCGCGAGATGAGTATTTCTAGTGCTCCTTCCTGTGTATTATTTAGCGACCACCATAAAGAGCATGGGTTATTGATTGAAGAAGGCATTACAGTAGAATTGTTGCAAGCACTGCATAATCCTAATCCTATGATTATCGAAGCCAGAAATCAAATGATCTCTAAAACAGACATCCATTCAATGAATAAAGCAGCATTGCAAGTACTATAAAATTTTCATTTTATACTCTAGCACAAATAAAAACACTAAGCCAAGGCTTAGTGTTTTTATTTGTTTATACTTTATTTTTTTAACGTTTCAATAAGTGTTTCTAACTCATTTAATCTTGACTCGAAAACTTTCATAGCATCTTCTATATAAGTTTTCTCAGTCATATCTACTCCCGCTTTTTTCATTACTTCGATAGGATAATCACTGTTTCCAGATTTTAAATAAGTCAAGTATTTGTCTAATGCCCCTTCTTCACCTTTAACGATTTTATCAGCTAAAGCAGTAGCAGCTGAAAAACCTGTCGAATATTGGTAAACATAATAATTATAATAAAAGTGAGGTATTCTAGTCCATTCCAAAGCGATTTCAGGATCTTTTTCAACATCTGGACCATAATAACGTGCATTCAGTTCACCATAATAATTAGTTAAAAATTCACTGGTTAAAGGTGTTCCTTTTGCTGCTTCTTCATGGATGAAATGTTCAAATTCTGCAAACTGAGTCTGTCTGAAAATTGTACCTTTAAATCCATCCAAATAATGATTTAAAACATATGCTCTAACTTTTGGATCTTTTTGTGTTTCTAATAAATAATCAGTCAAAATATTTTCATTTGTAGTAGACGCTATTTCTGCTAAAAAGATAGAATAATCTCCATACACATAGGGCTGATTGGTTCTTGTATAGTAACTATGAGCGCTGTGACCTAATTCATGGACAAGTGTATATAGATGGTTTAAAGAGTCATGCCAATTTAATAGGATGTAAGGATTTGTTTCATATGCTCCTGAAGAGTATGCTCCACTTCTTTTGCCTTCATTTTCTATAACATCTATCCAGCGATTATTAAAAGCCTTCTTCAAAACGGATAGGTATTCCTCGCCAAGTGGTTGTAACGCTTTCAAGGTCTCAGCTTCAGCTTCTTCATACGTATATTTGATACCTGCTTCGCCACTAATAGGTGTGTACATATCATACATATGAAGCTCTTCTACATTTAATAATTCTTTTCTTAGAGCAACATAGCGATGCAGTAAAGGTAAGTGGTCATGTACAACATCTAGTAATGTATCATAAACAGATTCTGGAATATGATTGTTGCTTAATGCTTTTTCACGTGCAGATTGATAATGATGCACTTTTGCATTGTAATTATGGTATTTAACATGCGAAGAAAGCGTACTTGAGAAAGTATTTTGTAAGCCTTCATATACTTTGTAAAGATTTTTAAAAGCAGCTTCACGAACAGAACGGTTGGTACTTTCTATTAATTGTCCATAGACTCCATGTGATAATTGAATATCATTGCCATTTTCATCTTTGATTGTTGGAAATGTGATATCTGCATTATTTAATATATTAAATGTCCGACTTGAAGCGTTAAAAATCTCTCCTGCTCCTGCTAATAATGCTTCTTCGTTAGCACTTAAAACATGTTTTCTAGCGGCTGTTAATTGATTAATAAAATGTTTGTAAATAGCCAGTTCTTCATTTTCGCTAAAGTATTGCTCCAATTTTTCTTCTGGTAGTTCTAATACCTCAGGTTCGAACCATGAGATAGCCTCATTAGCCTGTGTTGCTAGTTTAGTAGCCTGTTCATACATCCCTTGGTAGGTAGAGTTCGTTGTATCTTGATCATTTTTTAATTGAGCATATACATATAAGGTTTCTAATTGATTAGATAAACCTAAAATAACTTGGATCGCTTTTAAGAAACTTTCAGATCCATTAGTCAATGTGCCTTTATAGGCTCCAGCAGACTCTATTGTTTTTTCTAATTCTTTATATGACTGTTCAAACTCTTCATCAGATTTAAAAATAACACCTAGGTCCCAGGTCCATTCACTAGGTACCTTATCTCTTTTTGGTAATTGTTTTGATTCATCCATTTAAAAACCTCCTCTAAATTTTCTTATGTTTAATAGTACCATAAAAATCTTTAGAATAAAGTTAATTTCATTTAGTTACTTTCACATTCGATTCAGTTGCAAACGAATAGTCTAAAGCTAAGAAATCAGCTATCTTTTCCTTTTCATTTTCATACCGTTGGGGTTCTCTTTGTACCATCCAATCAGAATTAGAAATAACAGATAACAAACCTCTTTCAGTTAAAAGGGCCATAAAACTATCGATGCACCTTTTTTTACTCTCAAGCGAGATAAGGGGCATTAAATGAAAGACAAGTTCATTATTTTGGATCATCACAAAAAACTTATTGTGTACTTCCTTTTTAGAGATAACCTCACCACTATTTCTGTTCATGATCCATTCTAATAACTGATATTTCCAAAAATAAGGTAACGTCTTAATAAACAATTGATTTTTTACTGGTAAATAGACTTCAACAGGCAAAGAAATTAAAGAGTCTCCTCTTTTATAAATATACTTTTGAAAAGCAACAATTTCCGGTACTTGGTAATTTCTGCCTCTATTCAAAGAACTTTGACTTTTAATCAACTGGTTTTTTAATTCATTTTGTTTGGCTTTTGAGATATGTAATAACCTCTCTTTAATGTTATCTAAGTTTGTATTTGCTTTAGTTAACTCAATATGGGCAGAATAAGAAGCAATCTGTGATGAATTGCCATATTGGTTAATATTGAAATGAACTGTTAATGTGCTTTTATCAACATGTAATTCTAAAAAATAGCAGCCTATTTTTTTATGTTCCTTAATAAATAATTTTTGGAAACTTGTTAGTTTATGTTTAAAATGATAACTTCCACCTAAAATCCAATAAACTTTATACCCATTTTCAATATATCCATTCGTTCGTTCAATCATGCGTTGGGCGGATAGAGAACTACATTGAAATTCAATAGCAACTGGTGTCTGCTCATCTAACCAAATTAACAAATCAGGCCGCTGCTTTAAGTTTAGCAAATATGCTTCCAATTGACAGGGAATATTTTGGTGTATGAACCACTGATAAAGCATGGCTTTACCTGAGACATGTTCTTCAGTTTCGCCTTCTGAAAAAACAGCACAATCACTCTTTTGAAAATGGGTAAAATGAGCTTGTTTGATTAATCCCTTCTTAAGAAAAACGAGTTCTTTACAGTTTGGACAAAAATATTCAGTCTTTTGTTTGATATTTCTTTGCACATTCATCGCATTAACGTAAACGTTCTCATTATTCACTGCAACTAGCATCACTATTTTCCCCCTTCAAACATTTCATACTTTAATTATCCGCAAAAAGGTGTGAATACTATTTTTATGCATATAAAAAAGGGATCTATAATCTTTAGTGTTGATAGTTAAGTTAAATTAATGACACGAATTTATTTCTGGAGGAATAGGGGTTTCTTGTATCCATGTACAGGATTCAATGCGAATTACAAAACGTTAGCGCTTCAGCGATTACGTTTTGTTTGAGGCTTGAAAGCCTGAAGACATCTTTCAGGCTTCAGGCGATGCCATGGCTCTCCACAAGCAAACCCGTCTATTCCGGAAGAAATTTATTTTATTCTATCCACACTATTTGATGAAAAAACTAAAAAAGATCAAAGAAAGTAATTCTTTCTTTGATCTTTTCAAACTATATTAGTGAATTTATTTAAAATAGTGACGTGTTAATTCAAGTGCCTTTTTCTCCATGATCATTTTGCCATGCTCTTCTAAGATTCCTTGAGTAACTGGTGTCTTTTCAGCAAACTCTAGTGCAAGTGCGATTTCTTCATCAGCACTTCTTTCAGTCATTTCATCAATGAAAAAGACTAAATTTAAATAATATCTTTCTTTATACAGATATAGATTAGATAACGCATTGTCTAAATGCATCATTTTAGCCAATTCAATCATATCTTCAAACTCATTTAACCTTAAAACAACTTCTTGTGTTTCATCTTCAAAATGTTCAATTTCAGCTTCTTTTTCAGATTTATTTAAATTTTGTACCATTTGTTTTTTTATATATTGAGAAAATTCATCTGAATTAAGATTCTCAGATGCTGAAGAAAATTCTAACTGATCGTTTATTGGACCACCTTTACTAATAAACAATTCTAAGCCGGTTCCACTTGGCAGTACTTGAAATGTAATGGCATCAGATTCATGGAACTGTTCTTCTACATCTACTTCTTCTAAAATACTATAAAAGAAATTTTCAATTTGTTTATGATTTCCTAAAAGGTCTAAAAAGGTTACGCCTCTTTCTTCTAAATCAGCGTTCTCAATTAATACTCGTATGGTGTTTTCATTAATATGTTCCATTTCCATAGTCCTACACCTCATTTCTCTTCTTCATAGTTAAAAAGCAGTTTAACTTATGAATAATCTATATAACCATTCTAAAGGAAATAAATTAAATGTAAAGTTAAAAGTGCCAAAAAAAAACTACAACACCTTCCAGATGCGTAGTTTTGAACTATTATTAATAACCTACTATAAGTTGAGCTTGTTTCAATTCAAGTGCTCTTACTTCGCGAGGCAAGAAACGACGAATTTCATCTTCGTTATAGCCTACTTGCAGTCTTTTTTCATCTACCATAATTGGTCGACGTAGAAGACCTGGATTTTCTTGAATTAAATCAAACATTTCATTTAAAGGTAAATCATCTAAATCGACATTCAGTTCTTGGAATACTTTAGAACGAGTCGAAATGATTTCTTCTGTGCCGTCTTCAGTCATTCTTAAAATAGACTTAATTTCACCGATCGTCAATGGTTCTGAGAAGATATTTCTTTCATTATAAGTAATACCATTTTCTTCTAACCAAGCTCTGGCTTTACGACATGATGTACAACTAGGCGATGTATATAAAGTTACCATATGTTATTCTCTCCTTTTTTAATCAGATAGATTGTTCAAAAAAATTGAGGATTGTTAATGAAACTATGAAATGCCTTACAAGTTTATTATAAAACATTCATTTTGAAAATACTACCCCTTTTGCCATCTTTTTGTCACTTTATAGTAAAATTTACATTAATTTTACAGATTGTTTTTTTCTGCAGTTCATCTTTTCATATTAGAAACCTTTATTTAACAACGTTTATCTCAGAATAAGACCAATGATAATTAATGCAAATAAGAATTCATTACAAATAATATTTTGTTTGAAAGTAAACATTTTTTTAATGCAAGAATTTTTCAACTTAGTTAAGCCTAGTGCACAAAACTATTAGAGAATGGGTTAGCCTATAACCGTTCTAAAACCTAAAATGAAGCACCTTAGTCACTGCTAACTAGAGTTACCTTATCTGTATCACAACTTCAGTCTAGGAAGTACCAGTAGCCTTTTACAAGCATAATCCTTCTTTTTGAGAACATTTCATCTTATTGAACTAACACCATTTTTTTTAAGGCTCTATACTTTTTAGTGTTGATAGATGAATTTAGTTCATGCTTAACATTCTGGAGGAATAGGATTGCTTGTAGCCCTGTAAAGTATTCAATGTGAATGACACAGCTTTAACGCTTTAACGCTTTAGCGATTAAGCTGTGTTTGAGGCTTGAAAGTCCTTAAGACTTTAGGCTTAAGAACTTTCAAGCAAATCCGTCTATTCCGAAAGAAGTTTTAGAAGCAGCCACACCATTTGACGAAGAGCCGAGTTTTCGTAATCGCATCCTGCTGTCTTGTACTACACAAAATAAAAAATGAAGGCTTTAAGAAATCATCTTCTTAAAACCTTCACCTTAACTTTTATTTAATTGGATAGTTTACTCACCAACACTATTTGACATAGAGCCTAGATTCAACATGACTGTTGAATCTATAGCTTCTTTTTATTTTATTTTTTGTAATTTGCTTTTTTTTCTTTTAAAGCTGCTATATCAGATTCTCTACAATAAACAAAGTGTCCAGGAGAAATTTCACGTAGCTCTTCTGGTTCTCCATTTGATTCACGAGGAATATAAGGAGTACGGACACGATTGCGTTCGTATTCAGGATCTGGTAAAGGTACAGCAGACAATAAACTTTCCGTATAAGGATGTAAAGGCGTGTTGTATACTTCATCAGCAGGAGCTAATTCAAGCAATTTACCCGTATTCATTACACCGATACGATCACTAATGTATTTAACCATTGATAAGTCATGGGCAATAAACAAAAATGTTAAATTTTGAGTTTTTTGCAATTCCATCAATAAGTTTACTACTTGTGCTTGGATAGAAACATCCAATGCAGATATTGGTTCATCGGCGATGATAAACTTAGGCTTAACTGCTAAAGCTCTAGCAATTCCGATACGTTGGCGTTGTCCACCTGAAAATTCATGCGGGTAACGTGAAGCATGATCTGGATTCAAACCAACCGTTTTCAATAAATCATCAACTTGTTGGTTTCTGTCCTCAGTAGAACTAGCTAATCCATGGATATCAATACCTTCAGCAATGATATCACGGACTTTCATTTTAGGATTTAAAGATGCATAAGGATCTTGGAAAATCATTTGCATTTCTCTTCTAAATTTCAACATATCTTTTTTACCAGTTATATCATGAACTTTTGTGCCTTCAAAATCAATTTCTCCAGCTGTCGGATCATACAAACGAATAATTGAACGACCTGTTGTTGATTTACCTGAACCAGATTCACCAACTAAACCAAAAGTTTCACCTTTATAAATATCAAAAGTAACATCATCAACTGCACGAACTTCATTTTTTGTACCTTTATTGAAGTACTGTTTCAGACCTTTAACTTCTAAGATTTTTTCTCTATTTTCCATTTAGTTTACCCCTCCTTTGACTTGAGTCTTAGCATATTTTGGGGCAAATTTTTCTTCGTAAATTTTTTGACGCGCTTTAATTTCTGGTGGTGGCTCAACTGCAGGTGCATCCGGATGCAATAACCATGTTGAAGCTAAGTGTGTTTCAGAAACTTTAAAATACGGTGGTTCTAATTCTGTATCAATTTTCATTGCAAATGCATTACGTGGAGCAAATGCATCTCCTTTTGGAGGATCCAATAAATCTGGTGGTGTTCCAGGAATAGCATACAATGTTTCAGTAATTTCTAATGTCGGCATAGAACTGATCAATCCCCATGTATATGGGTGTTGAGGATTATAGAATATTTCATCTACTGTTCCAATTTCTACAATTTTACCTGCATACATTACTGCAACACGATCAGCTACGTTAGCAACTACACCTAAATCATGGGTAATAAAGATAATAGATGTAGCAATTTTCTTTTGCAATTCTTTCATTAAATCTAAAATTTGAGCTTGGATAGTTACATCTAATGCTGTTGTTGGCTCATCGGCAATTAATACCTCAGGGTTACATGCAAGAGCAATAGCAATAACAATACGTTGTCTTTGTCCACCAGAAAATTGGTGAGGATATTGTTTCATACGTCTTTCTGCATCTGGTAAACCTACTAAGTTCAATAGTTCTAAAGCTCTTTTTCTCGCATCATCTTTACTTAATTTTTGATGCAATCGAATGGGTTCAGAAATTTGTTTACCAATTGTCATTGTTGGATTTAGAGAAGTCATCGGATCTTGAAAAATCATTGCAATTTCTTTACCACGAATACCTTGCATTTCTTTTTCAGATTTTTTAATAAGATCTTCACCATTAAATAGAATTTCACCATTCTCAACATTTGCATTTTGTGATAACAAACGCATGATGCTACGCGTTGTAACAGATTTCCCAGAACCGGATTCTCCTACAATTGCTAGCGTTTCACCTTTTTTTAAATCAAAACTGACACCGCGGATAGCTTTTACTTTACCAGCATAGGTGTCGAATGTAATTTCCAAATCTTTAACTTCTAATACATTACTCATTCGTTTTCACCTCGCTAATCTTTCATTTTTGGATCAAATGCATCACGCAGACCATCGGCTAATAAGTTAAATGATATCATCAAAATACAAATAACTGCTGCTGGATACCACATTAAATGAGGTAGGAAGCGGAAAGTTTTGTATCCGTCATTAATCAATGTTCCTAATGAAGCAGTTGGTGCTGGAATCCCTATACCGATGAAACTTAAGAAAGCTTCGAAGAAAATGGCAGAAGGAATTGAGAACATTGTTTGAATAATGATAACACCAGATAAGTTTGGAATTAAATGTTTAAATGCAATTTTAAGTGGTGATTCGCCCAAAGTACGAGCAGCTAAAATATATTCTTGATTTTTTAATTTTAACGTTTGTGCCCTGACTACCCTGGCCATTGAAATCCACCCAGTAATAGCTAAAGCAATAATAATAGATGTGATTCCTGGTTTCAATACCAATAGCATCAAGATAACGACAACTAGATTGGGAACACCAGAAAGAACTTCTAAGACACGTTGCATGAAGTTATCAATTCTTCCACCACACCATCCTGAAACTAAACCATAAGTTACACCTATAGTTAAATCAAATAGTGCTGCTACAAAAGCGATAATTAACGATACTCGAGTACCATAAAGAATACGTGAAAGTAAATCACGACCTAAACTATCTGTACCTAAAATATAGTATTGATCTTCTGGAACATTTTTTTCAGCATATTTGTCTACACGGTTTTCTCCAACTTTTTGAGTTCCATTTAAACCGTCGATACCGATTCCTGGAATTTTAGGTGGCAAACTTGCAAACTCTACTGTTTGAACATTTGGATCATGAGGTGCAACAATTGGTGCTGCAACTGTAAGAATAATCATAATTATCAGAACAAACAGACTAACAACAGCTGCTTTATTTTTTTTCAATCTTCTCCATGAGTCTTGTATAAAGCTTAATGAAGGTGCTGCAATTTTTTCATTATCTACCATACTTGACTCAGTAGCTGGAGCAAACATATCAGGAGACAGATTTTTTAATTCATCTGCAACAGGAGTATTTTCTTGTTTATGCATTATTTGTCCCCTCCTTCAGTAGAAACACGAATACGCGGATCAATTACTCCGTATAAAATATCTACAACTAAAATAATAAATACAAGCATAGCTGAATAAAGAATAGTTACACCCATAATAGTTGGGTAATCATTTGTCATGATTGATTTAACGAATTGTTCACCAATACCAGGAATAGCATAGATATTTTCTACAACCATTGAACCTGTCATTAAACCAACAGCCATAGGCCCTAAGATTGTTACTAATGGAATCAAAGCATTACGAACACCATGCTTAAATGCCACTGTCCATCTGCTTAACCCTTTTGCTCTTGCTAACTCAACATAATCACTACTTAAGACATCTACCATCTCAGTTCTAATAAAACGAGCTGAGTCTGCTAGTGGGGAGATTGCTAATGCTAATGTAGGAAGAACAGATGAACTGAATCCGCCATCCCATAAAGCGATTGGGAACCATTGTAAATATACCCCAAATATTAATTGCAACAGAACAGCTATAACAAAGTTAGGAATAGATCTTCCTAAAATAGCTGAAAAAGTTGCAAGCGTATCAATCCAAGTATTTTGATACATTGCTGCTATTACACCTAACACAATACCAAGTATCGTCCCTAGTGCAACGGCTTGTATACCTAGCTGCAAGGACGGACCTATACGCGTAGATAGAAGTTTTGTTACTGGAGTATTGCTAAATTGGAATGACACTCCTAAATCTCCTTGAAGTAATCCTCCGATATACACTAAATACTGAACCGGAACTGGTTCATTCAATCCATATTGTTCATTCATAATATAGATTTGTTCTTCTGAAAGTTTATCCTGGTTACTATATGGAGTACCTGGTAAAAGTTTCATTAAGAAGAAAGTAATCGATGCAATTAAAAATAATGTCAATAACATGTATAATACACGTTTTCCTAAAAATTTCGCATAACTTTTCATCGATTAGAGCACCTCCAATAATTTTAATTTTAATTCTCCTACAAAAAAGAATATACTATATAGAATAGCTTGTCAAAAGCAATATTGCAAAACTTTTTTGAATTATGCTATGATATTTTACTGGAAAATTATAATTAGATTAGAAAACAACGATAATACGGGTACATTTTGGCAAGATGTTCATTTATCTCTCTTTAAATATATTCATACATTTTTCATAGTATTCCTATATAATATAATTTAGCACTAGTGCATATATACTCTTAAGGAGGAAAAACAGTGAAACAAAAAATAACACCTATCCGCGTCTTTATGGTGTCGCTCCTTTTATGTTTATTCATTGAACTGATTATCTATAAAGAGCTGTCATTTTATCATACTACAAATTTAACTTTTTATGGAGCCTCCCTATTTCTCATTATAGGTCTTTTTGGCGCATCTTTTTCATCTGGTTTTTTTGATTTTTTTAATTATAGTATGCGAAAATTTGCTTTTAATATACGAAATAGTAGACATTCCGATGAAGAATTCACTATTAAACCACTTTCAAAAGTAATCGGCAAAGGGTATAGCTTCTTTTTAAAAGTCGGTTCAGCATTATTAGCAGTTTGTTTGCTTACTTTATTAGCTTATTATCTTATAGAAAGATAATTATTTGGTTCGCATTCTCAACAAAGACTTTAATCCATTAAAAAATAACGTATAATAGTACTCATGTACTTAGAAATAAGGGGTGTAGAAAAATGGAAACAATTTTTTCAGGTATTCAGCCCAGTGGAACTCCCACTATTGGAAATTACATTGGCGCAATGAAACAATTTATAGATTTACAAGAACATTATACGAGTTACTTCTGTATTGTTGACGAACATGCAATTACTGTAGAACAAGAGCCGGCAAAACTTAGACAACAAACAAAAAGTCTTGCTGCATTATACGTAGCTATCGGATTAGATCCAGCTAAAGCCATTATTTTCATTCAATCAGAAGTTTCTGCACATGCTGAAGCTGCTTGGATTGTTCAATGCAATACAAATATCGGAGAATTAGAACGAATGACACAATTCAAAGATAAATCTGCAAAAAATAGTCGGTCTGGTGTTTCGGTTGGTTTATTAACTTATCCTCCTTTAATGGTTGCCGATATTGTTCTTTATCAATCTAACTTAGTCCCTGTTGGAGATGATCAAAAACAACACTTAGAACTAACCCGCGATTTTGTTACTCGTTTTAATAATAAATACGGCAATGGCAATGAATTGCTTACTATGCCAGAAGTAAAAATACCAAAATCTGGTGGTCGTATCATGAGTTTGCAAGACCCTCTGAAAAAAATGAGTAAATCTGATACGAATAAAAAAAGTTTCATTTCAATGTTAGATGAGCCCGCAATCATTCGTAAAAAAATCAAGAGCGCTGTGACGGATTCTAGCGGAATTATCGAATACGATCCTGAAAATAAACCTGGTATCTCTAATTTATTAACAATTTATGCTTCATTTACCAATTTTAGTATCGCTGAACTGGTAGAGCGTTATCAAAATAGCGGATACGGTCAATTCAAAGAGGACCTCGGTGAAGCAATTGTGGCTGTTCTAGAGCCCATTCAAATCAAACATGATGCGTTGCTTAACTCAGATGAGTTGGATTCAATTTTGGATGACGGTGCAATCAAAGCAAACTTAGTAGCTAATAAAACACTTCTAAAAATGAGAAACGCTACCGGTTTAGGAAGAAAAAGAAGATAAAAAAAAGCGAAACAGACAGAATAACAATTCTATCTGTTTCGCTTTTTTTTAATAAATTAAATGTACTAGTTCTTCTTTTGTAATATTTCCAAAATAATTTTTAACATTTATAGCTTCTAAAGCATCGCTAATAGAAGTCACATCATATTTAGTGCCATTCAATACCTCTTCCACATCAGAAATATCTCCTAAACCAAAGAAATCTCCGAAAATACGAATATCTTGAATAAAGCCTTTGTCTACATTCATTTTAAACTCAACAGAACCGATTGAAAAACGATGACGACGAACCAATTCAAATTTTGGTGATTTCCCATAATTCCAATCCCAATTGCTAAAGTAATCTTTAGAAAGTTGTTCAATTTGCTCCCAATCATTATTCGTTAATTGGTATTCCTTAACATCTGCAGCATCATTAACATCAAATATATTTAACAACAAACGATCTCTAAATTCCTTTGTACTCAAAAACTGATAGTCATCAGATAAGTAAGGTTTTATATTGGTCACACGGCTTCTAATGGATTTGATTCCTTTTGATTCAATTTTATCTTTTCTTACTTTAAGAGCATTTACAACTTCTTCAATATCACTATCAAACATGATTGTTCCATGGGCAGTCATTCGGCCATTTTTTGAATACATTGCATTCCCAGAGAATTTTTGTCCATTGATTAACAGGTCATTTCTGCCTTCTAGTTTAGCACCTTCAACTCCCATTTTGTGTAAAGAATCGATAATAGGATCTGTAAACTTACCGAAATCACGAAACGAATCACCATCATCACTAGTAATAAAACAAAAACAAAAAACGCCAAAATCATGGTAGACAGCTCCACCTCCTGAAAAACGACGAACTATATGGATATTATTTTTTTCTACATAGTCTGTATTAATTTCTTCAATCGTATTTTGATTTCTACCAATAATAATTGACGGTTCATTAATATAAAAAAGCAATATTGGTTCATCTAATACCACGTTGTTTAATAAATGGTATTCAATTGCTAGATTAATTGCGGGATCTGTTATCTCTTTCCCATTACGAACATTTTTAACATAATACATTTTCCGTTTCCTCATTTCTAAACTTTTATGTTATGATTCTCAAATCTCAATTGTTAGATCTTTTTCCGCTACTATTATTTCTGTTTTTGGCGCTTCATTGACTGCTTGAGCTTTCAATAATTCTAAATCGCCAACTTGTGGGAGATGTGTTAAAATAACTTTTTTCACCTCTGCGGCTTTGGCTATTCTGCCTACTTCAGATGCGGCCATATGAACACGATGATTTTCCATTCCATTGAATAAATTTGTATCAGCTAATAATATATCAGCATCTTTGCTAAAGGGAATAAATTCGGGTAAATAACCAGAATCTGCTGTATAAACTAACGTTTTACCTGTTTTCATTTCAACAATCTTCATAGCATAACATTCTACAGGATGAAGAGTTTTCATAAATTGTATTTCAAAAGGACCGATAGTTATTTTTTGCTGTTCCTGATAAGCTATCCCTTCACTCACAAGATCCATCGTTAATCGTTTAAAATTTTCGTCATCACCTTGGTGTCCATAAATAGGAAGCATTGAAGCTCTTTCAAGATTATTTTTCATCCGTTTTAATTGACGTGTGAATTGTAAAACACCTAAATCAGCTATATGATCATAATGATAATGAGATAAAATAACAGCATCCAACTCTAAAGGGTCTAGATGATTTTCTAAAGCAATCAAAGAAGCACTTCCAGCATCGATTAATAGATGATAATTTTCTGTTTCTAATAAATAAGAACTTGTACCTGAGTTCTTTGTCGGATATCCACCCCAAAAACCTAATACAGTTAATTTCATTTTCTTCCCTTCCCTCTCTTCTATTTCATCTTATCTTCTCTAACATACCTTACACCAACAAAACAAAGTTTAAAATAAAAAAGACCTTTTTTAATTCTAAAAAGAGTCTTTTTTATTTTTTACAATCTATTTTATTTATCATAAATACAATTTTGTTTTTTTATATGATCAACTATTTTTTTGCTCGCTTTATTCGCTTGACCAATACATTGATTGATGCCAAAACCCTCTAGTCCTATTCCAGAAATATATATTCCTGGATAGTCATGTGCCAGTAATTCAATCATTTCTTTTATATTTTCTTCTTGATCTACTGTGTACTGCGGTATCGTGTTAGGCCATCGTTTTACAATACGATTTATCGGTTTTTCTGTAATTCCAAGTATAATTTCTAAGTCTTTTAAAATTGACTCTTCTATATCTTTATTGCTTAAAGAAACAAGCAAGTCTTCACCTTTTCTACCGAAACTTACACCAATATAGAGATCTTCTTCATCTTTAAGAAATGACCATTTTTTATTTAAAAATACAATTGACGTGACAAAAGAATCACTTCTTCTTGGAGTAACTACGCCAAATCCTTTTGGCTCATTTTTTATAGCTTCTTTTTTAAACTTAAACAAAATATACCCGATAGATGCAGTTTCAACTTGATCAAATACTTGTCCAAAAACTTCATTGTTTAATATTTTTGAATATTCAGTTACAGGTGTTGCGATAGAAATGGCTCCAACTCGCACCTGTTCTTTTCGGTTGATATCTATAATATACGTACCTTCAGTGCCTTGCTTGATTTCAAAAACTTTCTTGCTAGTTTGAATATGAGGTTTTAGGATTTCGATTAATTTATCTGTCAAGACGGCTAACCCTTTTTGAAAAGTAACATAGTTACCAGAACCATCTAACAACTCAGGATGATATTTAATCGCCTTTGAAAGATTGCCATATTTCTGCTCTAATGAATAAATAACTTCTTTAGAAGACTTGATTCCCATTTCATCTAAATCACTAGCGTAAATCTTAGAGAAAAAAGGTTCAACTATGTGTTCAACCAATTCTTCTCCAAACCTACTTTTTAGATACCGACTCATTTCAATATCTTTTACCAAGGGTTTTACAGGAAATAGACTATCTTTAAAGCTAGCCACTTTTCCGTGAAAAGTTAATAAATCATTTTTCCAGATATCCATTTTCCTTACTGGAATGCCTTTATAGGTTGGATAATCAAGACTATGTAACTTATTATAAAAAAAGATATCAGGTTTATTGCCTTCACTATAGATCAATTGGTCTGCAAGGCCCAATTCTTCAATGAGCTCCATCGCTTCAGGATAGCGGATATCAATAGATTCAGCTCCTAAATCAAAGTAGTTGTCTTCTACCTTCATGGTATAGATTTTACCGCCTATTTTTAAAGACGACTCTAGCAAGACAAGCTCAAAAGGCAACTGTTCTTTTATAATTTGTTGCTGAATTCGATAAGCAGTAACTAACCCTGTTATTCCTCCACCTATTACCGCAATTCTTTTTTTGGCTCTTTTCACCTATTCCCCCCCTTTCTGATTGAATCATTACTAGTTATTTTACTAGTTATTTTGCTAAAAGGAAATGTTATTCTAGTTTATCTAATAAAGATTCGTCAAAAATTCATTGATTTGTCATAAAGAAACGATTCAACAAAAATAGAAACAAGCTGAATTGCATAAAATTGCACTATCCATTCCAGCTTATTTTTATTGTTAATTAGCGTATTTGATTTTTTCAACTGTTTTAGCATCTAATCGTTTAATGACTTCTGTTACTAATTTCACCGTATTTAAATAATCATCTTCATGGATAACTGAAGTATGTGAATGTAAATAACGTGTTGCTACAGTAATTGCTAATGCTGGTATACCATTTTTACTTACGTGTTGACTTCCTGCATCCGTTCCTCCACCAGCGATAACAGTATATTGGAAAGGAATATTTAGTTCTTCTGCAATAGTGACAACAAAGTCACGCAACCCTTTGTGAGCTACCATAGAAGCGTCATAAATGATGATTTGAGGCCCTTTTCCTAGTTTAGAATCTGCTTCTTTTTCAGTCATACCTGGAGTATCTCCCGCTGTACCCGTATCAAGTGCAAAGGCAATATCTGGATCCACTAAATGGGTCGCTGTTTTTGCTCCTCTTAGCCCAACTTCTTCTTGTACATTTCCGACTGCAAATGCTTTATTGGGATGTCCTTCAGCTTTTAAATTTTCTAATACTTTCAAAGTAACCGCTGTTCCAATACGATTGTCCCAAGCTTTTGCTAAGATAAATTTCGATCCATTTAAACGTCTAAACTCAGTATATGGTGTTACCATATCACCTGGTTTAATGCCCCATTCCATTGCTTCCTCTCTAGAAGAAGCTCCAATATCAATAAACATATCTTGAATATCATAAGCCTTATTACGTACTTCAGCAGTTAAGACATGTGGTGGTTTACAACCAGTTACACCGTGAATCGTTTTATTTTTTGTTGTTGTAATTTCAACTTGTTGAGCTAGCATAACTTGTGCCCACCAACCACCAATCGTTTGAAACTTAATAAAACCTTCTTCTGTGATTTTAGTTACCATAAAACCAACTTCATCTAGGTGACCAGCAAACAATACTTTAGGTCCGGTTTTATCGCCAACACTTTTCGCAATCACACTACCTAATCCATCAAAAACGATGCTGTCTGCATTTTCTTTTGCATACTTTACAAATACTTCTCTGACTTGTCCTTCATTACCTGCAATTCCTTTTGCATCAGTCAATTCTTTTAACATTTGTAGTTCTTTTTCTTCCATTATATTGGCCTCCAATTAGTTTATTCATTAATTATACCATTGTTTTTTCAAAAAAGTTTTCTTAATCTTAATTTTGCTATCATCCACCCAGCAAATTTTATTATTGCTTAAAAAGAAAGAGCCTAGACTTTTGTCCAGACTCTTTCTTTTATTTAATACCCATTTTTTTAAGGATTAATTATTTTGTTACAGATGTCCATTTTAGAGACCATTCTGCCCCAACTAAATAAGTTGTAAAATCTTTGACATAGTCTTTTTCTAAAACAGCGTAAGCTCTTTGATAAATTGGTGCAATACCAGCATCATCCATCAATACTTTTTCTGCATCAAGCATATCTTCCCAACGTGAATCTAGATCAGTTACATTTGTTTGAGCACTTTCAATTAATGCATCATAATCTGCACTGTTGTATCCAGATTTATTATTCCCGTTCTCTGATTGGAATAATTCTAAGAAGTTAATCGGATCAGCATAATCTGCTCCCCATAAAGATAATTGAATATCATAATCTTGATTACTATTAGCATCTAGACGCACTTTGAAAGGCACGTTTCTTAATGTAATTTCTAGACCAGGTAAGTTTTGTGTTAATTGTCCTTGTAAAAACTCAATTGATTTTTTAGCATTTTCTGTATCGTCACTTAAAATTTCTAATGATAAAGAATCTACTCCCAATTCTTGTAAGCCTTTTGCAAAATATTCTTGAGCTTGTTTTTTATCAAATTTTAGCAAGTCTCCATTTTGTTCACGGTAGTCTTCACCAGTCGCTGGATCAACTGCTAATGATTCTGGTACAAGTCCATTAGCTGGAATAGAACCATTTTGAAGAACAGTATCAACGTATGCTTGTTTATCAAACGCCATTGCTATCGCTTTACGAATATTTTCGTTTGCTAAAGCAGTTTCTTCTCCATTACGCTCTTGATTAAATTTAAGATATGCTACAGTAGATGTTGGTTGAGTTTTTAAGTCTGGATTACCTTGTTGTGTTTGAACGTAGTCACCTGATAATATCATACGATCAATTGAACCAGTATCATATAAATTCAAAGCAGTTGACGTTTCTTTGATGACATCGATGTTTACTGCATCTAGTTCAACAGCATCTGCATCCCAGTAATCTTCATTTTTATTCATTACCCAGCTTAAGCCAGTTCCATCCCATTCATCTAGTACAAATGGTCCGTTATAAAGAACATGATCACTATCTGAAGCGTAAGCATCTCCTTGTTCAGTAACATAAGCTTCATTTTGTGGGAAGAACATTGATAATGTTGTCAAACTTTCAAAATAAGGAACAGCTTTTTCTAATTGAATTTCTAATGTTTTATCATCAGTTGCTGTAATACCTAATTCAGTTGGTGCCATTTCACCTGTTAAAATAGCTGTTGCATTTTTTACGACTCCATCAATCATATAAGAGTACTCTGCAGCTGTTTCAGGATTTACTAAGCGTCTCCATGAGAAAACAAAATCATTAGCTGTCACAGGGTCCCCATTTGACCATACAGCGTCTTCTCTAATTTTAAATGTATAGGTTAATCCATCTTCACTAACTTTTGGTTCTTCTGCTGCCATTCCTAATACAAGTTCACCATCTGGTCCTTGACGGTATAACCCTTCATTAACATTGTTCATTACATTGAAACTAACAGCATCAGTTGCTAATGCTGAATCCATTGTTGGTAATTCAGCTGACTCAACTAAGTTCAATACTTGTCCGTCGCTTCCTGTAGTCCCTTTTTTAGATTCTTCTGAATCTCCGCCACATGCTGCTAATAAACTAACAGAAGCAAGTGATAATCCCATTAACTTAAGATATTTTTTCTTTTCCACTTAATTTCCTCCTAATGAATCATAATAAACTTTTATTATAAATTATTCATAACTTCTTCATTTTATCATCATTTAAAAGAGAGAGAAACGAGTATCGGTGTACTCTCATAGTAATTTTATAGTTCTCACATAATAAACACAAAAAAAGAGCGAATAAGAATTCGCTCTTTTTTGTAAAAATTATTCTTTTCCTTCAATTGAAGCCCATTTGAATGACTTATCTGCACCTGTTAAGTGAGTAGTGAATCCTTTAAGGTAATCTTTTTCTAAAACAGCGTAAGCACGTTGATAGATAGGTGCAATCCCAGCAGTTTCCATCAAGACTTTTTCAGCTTCTAACATATCTTCCCAACGTCCTTCTAAATCAGACACGTTCGTTTGAGCACTTTCAACTAATGCATCGTAATCAGCATTAGAGTAGCTAGATTTATTGTTTCCATTTTCTGAATGGAACAATTCTAAGAAGTTGATTGGATCTGCATAGTCAGCGCCCCAACCAGACATTTCGATATCGTAATCTTGTTTTGTATCAGCCTCTAAACGTACTTTAAACGGTACGTTTCTTAGATTGATTTCCAATCCAGGAAGATTGCTCGTTAATTGTGCTTGCATAAATTCTAATGCTTTTTTAGAATTTTCAGAATCATCACCTAAAATTTCTAATGTTAGAGAATCAACGCCCAATTCTTTTAGTCCTTTTTCCCAATATTCTTGAGCTTGTTTAACATCAAAAGTTGATAAATCACCGCTTTGTTTACGGAAATCTTCTCCTGAAGCTGGATCAGTAGCTAATTCTGCTGGAACTAACCCATTAGCTGGAATAGAACCATTTTGAAGAACAGTATCTGCAAAGGCTTGTTTATCATATGACATTGAAACTGCTTTACGAATATTTTCATTAGCTAAAGATGTTTCTTCACCATTACGTTCTTGGTTGAATTTAAAGTAGAAAACAGATGAAGTTGGTTGAGTTTTCAATTCAGGATCGCCTTGTTTTGTTTGGACATATTCACCTGATAAAGTAATACGATCAACTGCTCCCGTGTCGTATAAGTTGATGGAAGTAGAAGTTTCTTTAACTACGTCAACATTAATTGTATCTAACTTCACAGTATCTTTATCCCAATAATCTTCATTTTTGTTTAATACCCAGCTTAAGCCAGTGCCATCCCATTCGTCTAAGACAAAAGGACCATTATAAAGTACAGCATCACTATTTGTTGCATACTTATCGCCTTGTTCAGTTACAAACGCTTCATTCTGTGGCAAGAACATTGGAAGTGTTAATAAATCTTTGAAATAAGGAACAGCTTTTTCTAATTGAATTTCTAATGTTTTATCATCAACAGCTGTTGCTCCTAATTCTGATGGTTCCATCTCTCCAGCTAAGATTGCAGTAGCATTTTTTACGACTCCATCAATCATATATGAGTACTCAGAAGCTGTTTCAGGAGTTGCTAAACGAGCCCAAGCATAAATAAAATCATTGGCTGTCACAGGATCACCATTAGACCAAACTGCATCTTCTTTAATTTTAAAAGTGTACGTTAAACCATCTTCACTAACTTCAGGTTCTTCTGCAGCCATCCCTAATTCTAATTCGTTTTCTGGATTTTGACGATACAATCCTTCATTTACGTTGTTTAAGACAGTTCCACTTACTACGTCGGTTGATTTTGCAGAATCCATATTTGGCAATTCAGCACTTTCAATTAAATTAAGTACTTGTTCTTCACCTGATCCAGATGCTTTGTTTTCAGAACTTGCTTTTTCCCCATCGTTACCGCTCCCACAAGCTGCCAAAACTAATGCAGATGTTGCAGTTAAACCTAATAAACTGATCAATTTATTTTTTTTCATTTTATTTCCCCCTAATTCTTTTATCTTTCTCTTCTAATCTTATTAACTAAGCACTCGTTTACTTAATATCAATATTAGTTTACTCAAATTATATTATCATCTTATTATCACAATTTCAACACAAATTATTAAAATAATGCAATAAAAGGATTTATTTTTAATCTTTTACTCATTTAACGATAATATAAAAACCTATATAAAGGCATTTCACGGTTTTTCTCGTCAATTTTCCATATGTATTATTTGCAAAAAAATCGTAACAATTTTTCACAAAAAAAAAAAGCTACTTCGCATTAGAGCGAAGCAGCTTTAAAATTTTCATTAAATATGAAATTTATTTATTGTTTAATGCAGTTTTAGCTTGTTCAGCTAATGCTGTGAATGCAGCAGCATCTGTAACAGCGATATCAGCTAACATTTTACGGTTAACATCAATTTCTGCTAATTTAAGACCATGCATAAATGTGCTATAGCTCATGTTGTTTAAACGAGCAGCTGCATTAATACGAGCGATCCATAATTTACGGAAATCACGTTTCTTTTGACGACGATCTCTGTAAGCATAAGTATAAGATTTCATTACTTGTTGCTTAGCTGTTTTGAATAAAATATGTTTAGAACCGTAGTAACCTTTTGCTAATTTTAATATTTTTTTACGACGTTTACGAGTAACCGTTCCACCTTTTACACGTGGCATATTAATTTCCTCCTCTAGATGTTTCCTTTACAAAGAAAACTCTTTTAAAAATTTAACTTGCATTTGTCCATACTTAGTATGAACTAAACTACGCTTAGGTAACAGATTACCATTTAGCTAATTGTTGACGGATACGTTTCATATCGCCTGATGATACCATTGCTGATTTACGTAATTTACGTTTTTGTTTTTGTGATTTATTTGCAAACATATGGCTTGTTTTAGAATGGTGACGTTTTAATCCGCCGTTACCTGTTCTTTTGAACCGTTTTGCTGAACCACGGTGTGTTTTTTGTTTTGGCATTTGTTATTTCCTCCTCAAAATACTCTTACTTTTCAGTTTTTGGTGCTAAAATTAAGAACATGCTGCGACCATCCATTTTAGCAGCTGATTCAATAGTTGAAATATCAGCTGTTTCTTTAGCTAAACGATCTAACACTTCTTTACCAATACCTTTATGAGTAATGGCACGACCTTTAAATCGGATTGAAGCCTTTACTTTATCTCCTTTTTCAAGGAACTTACGTGCATTACGTAATTTAGTATTGAAGTCATTCAAATCAATAGTAGGACTTAATCTTACTTCTTTGATACTAATGACTTTTTGATTTTTACGGGCTTCACGTTCTTTTTTCTGTTGCTCAAAGCGGAATTTCCCGTGGTCCATAATACGTGCTACAGGCGGTTTTGCTTTTGGAGCTACTAGTACTAAGTCTAAGTTTGCTTCTTCTGCAAGTTTTAACGCTTCACTTTTTGTAATTACACCAAGTTGTTCGCTGTTACTACCGATAACGCGTAATTCACGTGCACGAATGCCGTCATTTACCATCATATCTTTTGCTATGGTCATACACCTCCATTAGATTTGAGAGAAAGAACAGCAGAAAAATAGACGAGTTCATTACGAACCCGCCTATAAATAATTTCTAACTCACACCGTATGCAAGTTATCATCGTTTATATCTAGCCCAGAGACACTTTCGTCAACTTAGGCGAGAAGCGGGTGCTTCTGCTTGATTTTCTCAACTAACTAATCATACTCTACTAGACAGAATATGTCAATAAATTATTTACTGAAATTTTCAATTTCTTTTGAAACAGTCTCTAGATACTCGCTTAAGTTAATTGTTACAGTAGCTTTTTCACCATATTTACGAACTGCAACCGTGTTATCTTGAACTTCACTATCTCCAACAACTAATTGATAAGGTATCTTTTGTGTTTGAGAAGCACGTATCTTATAACCCATTTTTTCATTACGTTCATCTACTTCTACACGCATTCCGATACGTTCCATTTGTTTTTTTATTTCATAGGCATAATCTGTATGCATATCTAAATTAACTGGGATAATTGTAGCTTGTACGGGTGCTAGCCACGTAGGGAAAGCTCCTTTATACTCTTCAATTAAGTAAGCAACAAACCGTTCCATTGTTGACACAATACCTCGGTGAATTACAACCGGACGATGGTTATTTTCTCCATCTTCTCCTACATACGTTAAATCGAAACGTTCTGGCAGTAAGAAGTCTAATTGAATCGTTGAAAGAGTTTCTTCGATTCCAATAGCTGTTTTAACTAAGACATCTAATTTAGGACCATAGAATGCTGCTTCTCCTTCTGCTTCGAAGTAATCCAGTCCCATATCATCCATCGCCGCTTTAAGCATTGTTTGAGCTTTTTCCCACATTGCATCATCATCATAATATTTTTCTGTGTTATTAGGGTCACGATAGCTTAGACGGAAACGATAATCCGTAATATTAAAGTCACCATATACAGCTAGCATTAATTCCAATGTACGCTTAAATTCTTCTTCAATTTGATCTGGACGTACGAATGTATGCCCATCATTTAAAGTCATTTCACGCACACGTTGCAATCCTGATAAAGCTCCACTCTTTTCATAGCGGTGCATTTGGCCTAATTCAGCAATCCGAATAGGCAATTCGCGGTAGCTGTGTACATCATTTTTATAGACCATCATGTGATGTGGGCAGTTCATAGGACGCAAGACAAGCATTTCGCCGTCTCCCATGTCCATAGGTGGAAACATATCTTCATGATAGTGGTCCCAGTGACCAGAAGTTTTATATAAGTTTACATCAGCCATAATAGGTGTGTAGACATGTTGGTAACCTAAACTGATTTCACGGTCAACAATATAACGTTCAATTGTACGACGAATTGTAGCACCTTTTGGCAACCAGAAAGGCAATCCAGAACCAACTTCAGGAGAAATCATAAATAAATCTAATTCTTTTCCTAGTTTACGATGATCGCGTAGTTTAGCTTCTTCACGCATTTGAATAAACTCTTTTAAATCTTTTTTATCGAAAAAGGCTGTTCCATAAACACGTTGCATCATTTTATTATCTGAATTGCCTCTCCAATACGCACCTGCAAGAGACAATAATTTAAATACTTGAATACGACCAGTTGAAGGAACATGAACTCCACGACATAAATCCACAAAATCGCCTTGGTCATAAACGGTAATTGCTTCTGATTCTGGAAGATTTGTAATCAATTCAACCTTGTAAGGATCATCTTTGAAGATTTCTAAAGCTTCTTCACGAGTGACTTCTTTGCGAATAATTGGGTTGTTTTCTTTTACAATCGCCATCATCTCAGCTTCAATTTTTGGGATATCCTCATCTGTTATTGGTGCTTCAGAATCTGTATCGTAGTAAAAGCCAGTTGAAATGGCAGGACCTACTCCAAATTTTATATCGGGATACAAACGACGTAAGGCATTTGCCATTAAGTGAGCAGTTGAATGACGCAAAATTTGTAATGCGTCTTCATGATCAGGTGTAATAATCTCAATTGAGCCATCTGATTCAAGTGGACGGATCAAATCCACTAATTCGCCATTAAATTTACCAGCCAATGCTTTTTTGGCTAAACCTTTGCTAATACTTTCAGCAATCTCTTTTGTAGATGAACCAGCAGGAAAATCTTTTACCGCTCCATCTGGAAAAGTAATCTTAATTTCTGACATAGTCTATTCCTCCATATTCTAATTTTAAAATACCATCTTTGTTCAGCTAAAAAAAAAAAAAGCCCCATTTATAGTATATCAAATACCATAAATGGGACGTTCATTACGTGGTTCCACCCAGATTTAGAACTTAGCAAACACACTAAATTCACTCTAAGCTGTTAACGCTAGCTAAACGACCAACTGCTAATTCGATAAACGGTTCACAGTGGCACTCGAAAGGGGTCAAAACAAGAACGAAATTAGAAAACTTTCAGCAACTGTCTTCTTCTCTAAAAAAATCGCAACCAAGTCTTGGTGTCTTTCTCAATGATTTCTTTTATATCTATTATTAAAGCACTTTTTGATTCTGATTTCAAGGAAAAAATAAGGTTCTCTCATTAACTTTTATTGGAGATGACGCCTATTCGTACCTGTCATATTTATTTCTTTAGCTAAATAACGAACTCTTTCCATGATTCTTTTTGCTTTTAATGGTTCATCTTCGCCTCTTTGAGTTACTCTTAAGTGTTCTTCTTCAAGTTGCTTCATATCAAAATTGGAAGAGAAGAATGTAGGCAACTGTTCTTGCATACGGTACTGCAAAATAACTCCAAGAACGTCATCACGTATCCAACTGGACATTGAATCAGCACCAATGTCATCTAACATTAATATGGGCGCTTTTTTTACAAAATCCAATTTTTCACCGGTAGTATTTTTACCGATAGACTGTTTCATTTCAACTGAAAATGACGGAAGATGCATTAATGTAGAAGGAAAGCCATTTTTTGCTAGTTCATGAGCTAAAGCTCCTAACAAATAAGTTTTACCGACACCAAATGATCCTTGCAAATATAACCCTTTATGGAAAGCTTTAGGATTAGATAGATATGCATCAATGAAGTCGTATACTTCTGAAATAGCTAATCTTCGTTCATCAGTCAATTCAAAATTGGCTAATTTAGCATTTCTAACGTCTTTTGGCATGTCCATCGAATAAATCCGATTTTTTATTTCTAATTCTTTTTGTTTAGCTATTAGTTCAGCTGATGGTACATAAGTTACATCAATATAATGGTAGTTTAAAACCAATTTAGGATGGTAACCTGGAGCCATCATTCCTTGATTTAAATGAAATTTCTTTTTTTCTTGAACGTATTCGTACAATTTAGCATAACTTCTAACAATTGCTTCATCATCCAATTTCTGGCGATTATCTGCAATAAATTGCGTTACATCTGGATCATCTAATACTTCCTGTATTAATTCCTCGTATTTATGACTCAGGTTTCGCTCTTTAATCATACGGGTCAGACTTTCACCAATGTCCTCCATTATTATTCACCTTCTTTACCAAAATTTTGAATTCGTTTCAATCGCTCCATAAACGCTTGTTTCTCATTTTCGCTCATCGGTTTTTCTTCAGCTTGCTTATTTTCTGCTTTAGCCCACTCAGGAAGTGTTTCTTTTCTGGTGGTCACTTGCTTACTATAATTGCCGTTGTTCCTGTTTTGTGCATAGGTTTTAGTGCGATTTTCTTGTTGTTGTCTTTTTTCAGCATTTTCTAAATACATTTTTTTGACTTTTTGGATGGCTTCTTCAGGAGCCACTACTTTTTCTTGTGCCCAATCGTTAGCGATTTTATAAGCTAATTTTTGATCCAGTGTGGGATTGTTTTTCACCACTAAAATATAATGAATCAAAATATTAATAACTGCAGTTGGTAAATTGGCTTTTTTTACAATTTCTTCTAAAGTCCACTCTTCTGGTTTTGTGACAAAACCACCTTTTTGATCTTTAATAGAATTCATAAAATCAATCGGACTTATTTGCTCACTCACTTCAATGACCGCAATATCCTCTATTGTTAAACCTCTTTGAGTTAGTTCATTATCACGCATTTTTTGTTGATTGGCATCAACTTGGATATCTTTTTCAACAACATCTTTTAATGAAATATTCTGTTGGTTTTTATTATGATAATCATCATAAGCTAACTTTTTTAATTTTTTTTCATCAATTTGTCCTGTTTCAATATCAGAAGCATTCAACACAAATTGTTGCATGGCTAATTCATCTAGTCCATATAACGTATGCAATACAAGGATAGCTTCTTCAACCTCTTTAGTAATTGAAGAACGATTAATGTACTGTTGGTTCAAACCTGTATAAAAAAACTTCAAATCAAATGTTTTGGAATCGATTTTTGGTTTTGAAGAACTCGTTTTGCCAATATATGAAACCGGTTCTTTCAAGAGATCTTTTTCTCTTTTCAATAATTCAGCATCAAATTGAAAAACATCTAAAAACGACTTTGTGACTTCTTGAAATTTTTTCTTATCGATGCTTTCTATCACAAATCGATTTCTCAATTTTCTGAATTTTCGTTCTCCAACTTTTTCTAATAATAATAAGCTCAATAAATCATCTTTAAAAAAGACATCACTTGCTTGGGGAGCTTGCAATTCATAGATTGTTAATTTGGTCGAACCTGTTTGGATATAAGTTTTAAGCAATCCAATTGCTTCTAACTTAATTCTGGCTTGATACAACTCAGGAATACCGATATTCAGCAAGGCCAGCAGTTCCGAATGTAAGATCCCTTCACTCCAATAGGCCTCTTCTTCAATCTCAGTCCACAATGTCATATATAAGCTGTAAGCTGCAGTCCCAATTAGGGGTTGATACAAAAAAGTGAGAATTTTTTGATCGATATCAGAAAGTAAAGCTTGTTGTTTTACAATAAAACCATCTTTAGGACTTAAATTTTTCCAAGGATACCCCAAAATGACTCACACCTTTCTGTTTCAACTAATTTTTTTCAGCTTTTTTTCTTTCAAATTCTTGTAGTTCTGTCAAAAAGACACTCATATCTTTAAATTGGCGATAGACACTAGCAAAACGGA
Source organism: Carnobacterium jeotgali MS3 (assembly GCF_000745125.1). Lineage (GTDB taxonomy): Bacteria > Bacillota > Bacilli > Lactobacillales > Carnobacteriaceae > Carnobacterium_B > Carnobacterium_B jeotgali. The sequence continues at coordinate 183,134 of NZ_JQNF01000005.1, read as the reverse complement.
TATAAGCAACTTCATCGATATCAGCTAATTTCTCCATAATGTATTCCCCAATGATCGCTGAGGCTATTTCATTTTCGCCCAATCCTCTGATTTGATTTTCTACGTCTCCGACAATTTTCTCAACTTGTTCCATTGCTACAGGCCTTTTTTCACAAGACCGTATTAGCCCTCTTAAAATTTTCTCGCGATTGAATTCTTCTCTGGTACCATTTTTTTTAATGACTAATAGTGGCGTTTTTTCTACTCGCTCAAATGTAGTAAAGCGAAAACTACAAGCTTCACATTCTCTTCTTCTACGAATAGCACGTCCATCATCTGCTGGACGACTATCAACAACTTTAGAACCATTATTTTGACAGCGTGGACATTGCATGTTTATCATTCCTATCTTAAGTGTCATAAGTATCTAAACTATTTTTTTACGCAATTATTTACTCTATTATACCATACAACAACCAGAGATAAAACCGCTTAAAATAAGGTGTTTCTCACTTAAGTACAAAAGCGAACAAACCTTAAAGGATTGTTCGCTTTGTCCTACTACTAGACTCTAATTAACGTTTAGTTTGTTTATCCATTCAAGGACTTGTTTTTTTGTATTCGTGAGCGTTCCATTATTATCAATAATACTATTTCCAAGAGGGATTTTTTTTGAAATAGACCATTGGGCATTGATTTTTTTCAAAGCTTCTTCTCTTTTTATCCCATCTCTCTCCATTAATCGCTCTAGCTGAACTTCCTCTGATGTAGCTACCACCATAATTTGATCAACCTCTTTTTCATAACCCGATTCAAATAATAGCGGAATATCCAATACAAGGATCGCAGGATTTTGCTTTAAATAGTCGTTCTTTTTAGATACTACCCATTGATGTATGTGTTCAGACAAAATACCGTTCAGTAGCTCTCTTTTTTTCTCATTATTAAATACAATTTCTCCCAGCGCAGCACGATTCAATGTGCCATCATCTAGAATAACTTGCTTTCCAAACGTTTCTTTTATTTGATTTAATCCATCCGTTCCTGGCTGTACTACTTCTCTTGCACCAATGTCGGCATCTACTACCGGATAACCCAGTTCTTTAAATAGCTTACTTACCGTTGACTTACCGGTTGAAATACTCCCTGTTAATCCTAAAACTATGGTCATTTCCTTCCTCCTTTTACTGAACAGACGTTAACAATTGACAATGAGGACAGAAATGGGTTCCTCTTTGTGCAACCTTTATTTTTTCTATTGGTGTGCCACAGCGAATACAGGGAATCCCTTTTTTACCATAGACAGATAACTTCACTTGAAATTTCCCTGCTTCTCCCAACGCATTTTGATAAGTACGAATAGTCGTTCCTCCCGCTTCAACTGCATCACCAAGCACCTTAATGATTGCCTCATGTAACTGCGAAACTTCCTGTTTTTTCAAGCTGTTGGCCATTCGTAATGGATGGATTTTAGCCGCAAAAAGGGCCTCATCTACATAGATATTCCCCAAACCAGCTACAATCTTTTGATCTAGTAAAAGTGGTTTAATTGCTCTTTTTTTTGTAAGCAATGTATTAAAAAAAGTTGTTTCATCAAATGCCTCTTTAGTCGGCTCAGGACCAAGCAGTCTTATTCCAGTCATACTGTACTCTTCCCCTAAAGGCACCAGTGTCATTCTACCAAATTTTCGTACATCTAAATAACGCAGATCTCTCCCATCCGCTAGATGGAAAACAACATGCGTGTGTTTTTTGAGAGGAACTGTTGATTCTTCGACTTCATATTTACCTTCCATACGCAAGTGCGAAACTAGCGCCCAGTTCTTAAAATGAAAGACAATGTATTTGCCACGTCGATCAAACCCTGTAATTTTTTCTCCAATTAAAAGCTGCTTAAATTCAGTGCTTTCGATGGAACCGGCTATAATACGATCCCAATATACATCAACAGATTTTATCGTTGCTCCTAATACAAGTTTTTCCAATCCTTTTCTAACAGTTTCAACTTCAGGCAATTCCGGCAAAGTTCTACTTCCTTTCTATATGAAAGAAAGCGTCTCTGCTATTAATGAACACAGCAGACACACTTCCTTATTATTTTGCTTCGTACCAGCTTTTACCACTGTTACTATCGACTTTTAACGGAACAGACAATTCTACTGCTCCTTCCATAACCTCAACTACTAAGGCTTTCAATTCTTCTATTTCTTCTTCTGGAGCTTCAAAAATCAATTCATCATGGACCTGTAATAACATGGTCGCTTTCAATTTTGATTCTTTTAATCTTTCATCCATTTTAATCATCGCAATTTTTATAATATCCGCAGCACTACCTTGGATAGGAGTATTGATTGCTGTTCTTTCAGCAAATGAACGCAAATTGAAATTTCGAGAATTAATTTCTGGTAAATAGCGGCGGCGGTGGAAAAGTGTTTCAACAAACCCTTTATCTTTTGCCTCTCTCACGATATCTTCCATATACGTTTTTACACCTGGATATTTTTCAAAATACGTGTCAATAAACCGTTGCGCTTCTTTACGACTAATTCCTAAATTTTGAGATAGACCATAATCACTTATGCCATAAACAATTCCAAAGTTAACGGCTTTAGCTCTACGTCGCATCTCAGAAGAAACTTCCTCTGGTGAAGAAATACCAAAGACTCGCATAGCTGTGCTTGAATGGATGTCTTGACCTTCAATAAACGCTTCTTTGAGCAATTTATCATTTGAAACATGTCCCAATACGCGCAACTCAATTTGCGAATAATCTGATGCGAAAATTTTCCAGCCTTCATGGCTTGGAACAAAAGCCTGTCTAATTTTCCGACCTTCTTCTAGTCGAATAGGAATATTTTGTAAATTGGGGTCTACAGAACTTAAGCGACCAGTTTGAGCGATTGTTTGCATATACCGCGTATGAATTTTGCCTGTTTCTTTATCAATCACTTTTAGCAAACCTTCGATATAAGTTGATTGAATTTTTGCGATTTGACGATACTCTAAAATATGTTCTACAATGGGCGCTTGCTCTTTTAATTGCTCTAAAACATCTACAGCTGTTGAATAACCGGTTTTAGTCTTTTTAACAACCGGATACCCCATTTTTTCAAATAGAATAACCCCTAATTGCTTTGGTGAATTTAGATTAAATTTTTCACCTGCTAATTCATAGACCCGTTGTTCAATATCGTTTAGTCGAATAGCAAACTCTTCTTTCATTTCCATCAAACGTTTGTCATTTACTTTTACACCAGTGAGTTCCATTTCAGCTAAAACTATGGATAATGGCAACTCCATTTCATCAAACAACTTAGTTTGTACATTCTTCTCTAAGTTATCACTCAATTGTTTGCTTAAAATACGAATGGCTTTTATTTTTCTGGCAACATGGTCATACGTTACTTTCTTATCTTCTGGAATAGCAATTTTTGCACCTTTACCATACACACTTTCATCAGAAGAAACATCGTAATAGTCATGTTCCATAGCAACTTCAGATAAATCCTTACTATTGTCCTTTGTATTCAATAAATAAGAGGCCAATAAGATATCAAAACTGATAGATGTGATATCGACTTTTTGTCTTCTTAATGCAACATAAGTTCTTTTAGCATCAAATACCTGTTTTTTAGTCTCTTTTTCTTTTGCCCAATTTTTAAAATCATCTGATGCAAAAACTACTTCAGGTTCTGCAATGTATATTTGTTGATCATCGCCCCATCCAATACAAATAATTGGAGAAGTATGATAATTATCACCCATCAATTCTACGTAAAGAGCCATATCATCCCTAAACATATCTGCTGTGATATCAGTCACTATATTATACGAGATTTCTTCTTTTTGATTATTTTGTTCAGCATCATATTCTGCAGTATCCAATTTACTCAAATGAGAATTGAAATCCATCTCTTTATAAAAAGCAATCAGTTTTTCCATGTTTGGTCCTGAGAAATTTAGATCGTCAATTCCAACCTTTATAGGCGAATCGGTATCAATCGTTGCTAATTTTTTACTTAAAAATGCCGTTTCTTTTTCATTGATAAGATTTTCTTTCATCTTGCTCTTCTTCAATGAATCGATATTTTCATAGATTCCTTCGACTGAGCCGTATTCTTTTAATAATTTAAGGGCTGTCTTTTCACCAATCTTGGTTACTCCAGGTATGTTATCTGATGCATCTCCAGCTAAACCTTTCATATCAATGATTTGCAATGGGCTAATGCCCATCTCCTCATGAATCGATTCAGGCGTGTACTCTTTTAACTCACTGACACCTTTTACGGTAATATCCACACGTACATTCTCTTTTGCCAATTGTGTCAGATCTCGATCTCCAGAAATAACGACCACATCATAAATAGTTGGATCAACTTGGGTTGCAAGAGTTCCAATAATATCATCTGCTTCAAAATTTTCTAGTTCATAGTGCTTAATACCAAATCCATCCAGTAGTTCCCTCAAGTAAGGCATTTGTTCTGAAAATTCACCGGGTGTTTTTGAACGTCCAGCTTTATAGTCGTCAAAAAAGCTATGCCGGAATGTCGTATTCCCAGCATCAAAAGCAACCAACACATGGCTCGGATTTTCTTTTGTTAAGACACTATCAATCATATTATGAAATCCATATAATGCGTTCGTGTGTAATCCGTTTTTATTTTTCATTCTTTCTAATTGTGAATGCAATGCAAAAAAAGCTCTGTAAGCCACACTGTTTCCGTCAATCAATACTAATTTTTTTCGCTCATTCATAAGAAATCTCCTTTTAGTTACTGCATTTATTTCTATTTCAAATCATCTTTTCATTTTTAAAATTCATTTTTCTGACCGTACTTATCGTTATTATTCTAACAAAAAAAGAGGTAGATAGCGAATTTGCTCTTCATCTAATGAAACTTTTTCAGCTTGCACTTTTAAACCAAAAATATGATGAGAAAAAAATAGACAGGAAACGATTGTTAAACAACCGTCTCCTGTCTATTTTTTTGTTATTTCGTTGGCGATGATTGACTTAACAACGTTTCATAAGCCAATTCAAATTTTTGAACATCTCCAGCACCCATAAAGATTGCGACTGCATCATGATGGTTCAACAACGGCGACATATTCTCTTCACTTAACACAACCGCTCCATTATCAATTTTATCAGCCATATCTTGAATGGTGATGTCTCCTTGATTTTCGCGTACTGATCCAAAAATATCACATAAATAAATAGAGTCAGCTAAATTTAACGATTCCGCAAAGTCACTCAATAATGCTACTGTACGAGTAAATGTGTGTGGTTGGAAAATAGCGATAATTTCTTTATCTGGATATTTTTGACGAGCTGCATCAATAGTTGCACGAATTTCAGATGGATGATGTGCATAATCATCTATAATGACCATATCTAATATTTGTTTTTCAGTAAATCTGCGTTTAACGCCTTTAAACGTTTTTAAGTTTTCCATAACGCCTTCTTTATCAATGTTTTCATATTGACAAATTGCAATAACACTAAGCGCATTTAGTATGTTATGTTTTCCGAATGTAGGAATATCAAAATGTCCATAAAACTCGTCTCTTACATAGACATCAAAAGTAGAACCCGTTGTTGAACGAGTCATATTTTTAGCTTGAAAATCATTATGATCTCCAAATCCATAATATAAAATCGGTACATTAGCTTGGATTTTTTGGAGTTGTTCATCATCTCCACAAGCAACTATAGCTTTTTTCACTTGAACTGCCATGGATTGGAATGCATTAAAGACATCATCAATACTGCTGTAATAGTCCGGGTGATCAAAGTCAATATTTGTCATAATAGCATAATCAGGTCGATACGCTAAAAAATGACGGCGGTATTCACAGGCTTCTAATATAAAGAAATCTGCATCAGGTACGCCATGACCTGTTCCGTCTCCAATTAAATAACTTGTATCTTTAAGCGAACTTAACACATGTGCTAATAAGCCAGTTGTACTTGTTTTCCCATGAGAACCAGTAACAGCTACACTGTTGAATTGACCGATGAATTCACCAATAAAATCATGGTAACGTATAACGGTTAAACCTAGTTCATTTGCTGCAACAATTTCTTCATGGTCATCAGAAAAAGCATTCCCAGCAATCACCGTTAAACCTGGATGGATATTTTCTTTACTAAAATTTAAAATTGGAATATGAGCTTCTTCAATATTTTTTTGAGTAAAGAAGTATTTTTCTATATCGGAACCTTGAACTTTGAATCCCTTGTCGTGCAAAATTAAAGCAAGAGCACTCATACCCGAACCTTTAATACCAACGAAATGATAAATTATTTCTTTATTCATTACTTTATTTCCTCCATATTCATAAATTCACCTTGTGTTTATGACTGTTAGTGTTTGAGAAAGCCTTTTTAGTTTGTCCTGTTTCAACTCGTTTTTCAAAAGCTCATAAAACGATGTAATAAATAGACCATCATCCTGTTTCATTTATTATTAAATGGGATGAATCGATTGTTGTTAGTCAAAAAAGACAAAATACAACGAATTTAGTATACCATGAAATAATTTAATAGCACACTTTAAATCTCTAATTCTCCTTACTCTTATCAGAATGAAATAATGTGAACGGATTCAATTAAATAATTATCATCTGTTTTTAATATAATTTTTGTAGGGAAATTCACTCTAACTACATTAGAACAATAAAAAAAGAGAGAGCAAAAGTTATCTCTCTCTTTTTGAACTTATTTATAAGAATTTTTCTTCATAATCCGCTTTAGTTAAAAATACTTCGCGTGGTTTTGATCCTTTATTTCCGGATATAAAGTTTTCGTTCTCTAAAGATTCAATCAAATTAGCAGCTCGATTAAACCCAATTTTAAATTTTCTTTGTAATGCTGATGCTGATATCTGTCCCTCTGAAACAATAAATGGCAGAACATCTTCAAACAGCTCATCTTTTCCTTCAACTGATTCTAATTTAGCCATTAACGATTCTGGCTCAAAAAGATATCTTGCAGGGCGTTGGTCTTTTACATGTCTGACGATTCGTTCTATTTCTTTTTCAACATACGTTCCTTGTACACGAATTGGTCGTCCTGACCCATTTTCTTGAAATAACATATCTCCTCGACCAAGAAGTTTCTCCGCCCCACCTGTATCTAAAATAGTGCGTGAGTCTACTTGACTGGATACCATAAAGGCTACTCTAGTTGGAATGTTATTTTTTATTGTTCCTGTAATAACATCTACACTTGGGCGTTGTGTCGCAACAATTAAATGAATACCTGCCGCTCTAGCCTTTTGTGTAATTCGTGCAATAGAGTCTTGCACATCGCTACTGGCAACCATCATTAAATCTGCCAATTCATCAATGACGATGACAATATAGGGCATCTTCAAGCCAAACTCTTTATGCTCTTCTGCTTTTTCATTAAATCGTTGAATATTTCGAACTCCTGCAGCAGCTAGTTTTTGATAACGTTCTTCCATTTCATTTACTGCCCATTTTAAAGCTTCACTCGCTGCTTTAGGTTCAGAAATAACTGGGGACAGCAAGTGAGGAATTTCATTATAAGGAGCTAACTCAACCGCTTTTGGATCAATTAAAATTAATCTCACTTCACTTGGTGTAGCCTTATACAATAAACTCACTAAAAGCGAATTAATAAAGACGCTTTTTCCTGAACCTGTTGCTCCAGCAATTAACCCATGAGGCATTTTATCAATAGTGGAAACAACCGCTTCTCCTGCTATGTTAACTCCAATAGCCACCGTTAAAGGAGAATGACTCTCTTTAAATTCTTTGCTTTCCATGACTTCTGATAACATAACGGGTCTTGATTTTTTATTAGGAATTTCAATACCTACTGAACTTTTCCCAGGAATTGGAGCTTCGATACGGATATCCTTAGCAGCTAATGATAATTTTAAATCATCGGATAGATTTGTAATTTTATTAACTTTTACACCGCGACCTAACTGAAGTTCAAATTGGGTAACTGCTGGTCCAATTGTCCAACCAATTACTTGAGCATTGATATTAAAGGCATCTAAAGTCTCATTCAATATTTCCGCTTGTTCTAAAACCCAATCATCAATTGCATTTGGTTCAAGTTTTACAGGACGAAGTAAAAGATCTACTGATGGAAACATATAATTTTCATCATAAATTTCTTCAGTCATTTCCATTAACTTATCGGTTTCACTAGTCGCTTCAATAGTGCTTTCTACTACTACATCCGTTTCTATTTCTGCTTGACTTACTTCTTTCATATCAATGATAGAAGAGTCTTCTTCAATTGATTCAATAAGAATCGTATCCGGCTGTTCTGTATTCTTTGTATCGATTAGTACTTCTGATTCTTCTAGCTTTTTTGGTTGTTCTAACTTTTCTGATTGCTCTGGTTCTTCAGGCTGGTTAATGTCATTAACTGGGAAAGTTTGTTTGTCTAAATAATTCATCCGACTTAATGCAGCCATTAATTCCATATTTTCAATTTCTTCTGTACTTGTTGGAGTAGATGGTTTATCAGAAACTCGAGTTGGACTAATAGGTTGTCTGACTTGTTTTGGTAATACTGTTGCTTCACCAAAATATCTTGCAACATTTTTTCCTCGATTAAGGCGGATATTTTGCTCATCCTCAATCATACCTGCTAATGATCGAGATAATCCTCGTTTTTTCTTAACAGAGTGTGCCAAAGACTCTACAGCTGCTTTCTCGGAATTAGTAACCGCCATTTCTTCATCTTCTATACTACTATTGGTTAGTTCCGGTTCTAATACTTCTTCTGGTTCTACTACCACTTCTGGCTCTAACACTTCTTCTGGTTCTAATACTTCTTCTAGTTCTAACACTTCTTCTAGTTCTAACACTTCTTCTAGTTCTAACACTTCTTCTAGTTCTAATACTTCTTCTGGTTCTAACACTTCTTCTAGTTCTAATACTTCTTCTGGTTCTAATACTTCTTCTGGTTCTAATACTTCTTCTGGTTCTAATACTTCTTCTGGTTCTAATACTTCTTCTGGTTCTAATACTTCTTCTGGTTCTAATACTTCTTCTGGTTCTAATACTTCTTCTGGTTCTAATACTTCTTCTGGTTCTAATACTTCTTCTGGTTCTAATACTTCTTCTGGTTCTAATACTTCTTCTGGTTCTAATACTTCTTCTGGTTCTAATACTTCTTCTGGCTCTAACACTTCTTCTGTTTTCAGTGCTTCTTCTGATTCTAATTCAAAAAAATAATCGATTTCATTTAATAAATTTTCTTCAAACAACAAGAAATCTTCTGGTTTTTTTTCTAATTTTAAGAGAATTTCCAAATAATTAGTGTCTTCATTCTTTTTTGGTGACCTCTCTTGAAACCCATAATAAGGCGAAGGAATCTTTTGAACTTTAAAAGGTGTCGAACTTCTTCCTTCTTGAAAAGGTGTCGCAGCATGTCTTAAAGATTCTTTTGAATACGCCGTTTGTTTAATTCTTTTTTCAACTTTCTTTTTTTGCTTCTTAAGTTCATTTTGTTTCTTTTGTTCCTCTTTACTAATAGTAGAAAGATAATTTCTAACAGAATTATTATCTTTTTGAAGAGTCGTAAAATCAACCTCTGAATTTTTTTCATTAGTTTTTATTAGTTGGTTAGTTGTTTGACTATCGTTATTTTTTGGATGGGAAATTTTAATAGACGCTTCCTTATTCGTTGCTTTTTCAGCATCACGATAGAAAGGAAACTTAAACTTTTTTTGACTGTCTTGATTTTTTTGATAACTAGGTCCATCATATTTGGGCATGATGACCCTCCTTTCCTACCTTACTCCGAATCTTAGTTTACCATAAAAAATAAAGTGATTATAGGTGCATTCTTTAAGAAACACGCGATATCCTTACAATTTACAAATAAAAAAAGACTTTACAAAAAGCTATCTTTCAAAAAACATATTTTCGTTTTTTTGAAAGACAGCTTTTGAAGTCTTTTTAGAGAATAATTTAAGTTAATTTACTTGGAAAATTTCGCCTGTAGTTGCAGAATCTGGTAGGACTAAAATGCCCTTTTCTTCTGAAGCGTTTTTCAAATTCAATTCTTTAGCAGAACAAATCATACCATGACTAGGTTCGCCTCTCAACTCACCATCCCATATTGACATTCCGTTAGGCATCATAGCGCCTACTTTAGCAACTACAACCTTTTGGCCTTTAGCGATATTAGAAGCTCCACAAACGATTTGAATAATTTCTCCATTATCTATCTCAGTTTGCGTGATAGATAGATGATCTGAATCTGGATGTGGGTTACATTCTTTCACTTCACCAATAACAAATTTTGGTGACTCATCTGTTAGTAAAGTATCAGAAAATCCTGCAGATGCAATTGATTCATTTAAAATTTTTATTTGTTCATTCGTTAAAATAACTTGCCCAGTTCCTTTAAGATCAATAAGAGTTGAACTATTAAAAAAGTTATATCCAACTGTTTGATTTGTTTCTTCTTTAAAAATTCGAACCACATCATTTTGTTTTTCAAAATTTTGTTCCTTCGATTCACTGTTGTCAAGCATGACAATAAGTGTATCTCCAATGCCTTCATTATTATAAATACTAATCATTATTAACTTCCTCATCCTGTTTTTTATTTCGTACAATTAAAACATCACATGGTGCATGGCGAATAATATGCTCACTCACACTACCCATCATCCATCTTTCAACAACATTCATACCTGTTTGTCCAACCACAATTAAATCTACATGGTATTTATTAGGTATATCTTTTGCTAAAAGTAATTTTGGTGATCCTTGTACCATAATTGTTTGAACTTTTTCTATATTATGTTCTTTAGCTTTTAGACTGTACTCTTCTAAAAGCTTTTCCATTCGATTCTTATCAAGGTCTATTCCTGCTGCATCTAACGTGTTTATACCTGCAGTATCTACCATTCCTAAAGCATAAGAGTTTATATCAAACACATGAGCAATAATCAATTCACTACTATTTCTTTCTGCTATTTTAATAGCATTAATAAGTGCATTTTCTGAAGATTCACTTCCGTCTATGGCAATCAGTATGCGTTGAAATTGTTGTGTATCTAACATAATAACATCTCCTATTAGTCAATTTTATTATCTATTAAAGAGTTGATATAAATTTCTCTATTTCTTCTTGTGTTTTACGATCTTTATTTACAAATCGCCCAGTCTCTTCTCCATTTTCGAATGCCACAAAACTAGGTATTCCAAAAATTGACAAGTCGCCACATAAATCAATAAATTTATCACGATCAACTTCTACAAAATCGATTTCAGGATGATTCTCAATAATTTCAGGCATGACAGGTTTAATAAATTGGCAATCACCACACCAATCTGCTGTAAAGAAGAAAATTGTTTTTTGTTTGTTTTCTTTAACCATTATATAAAATTCTTCAACTGTATTTAATAACTCCACGTTGTAGCCTTCTTTCTTTTCGTTTAATTATTCTTCATGATTGTTTCAAATGTACTGCGATCTAAGGTACGTGCAACTTGAATAACCATTTCTTTTGCAGCAGCATAATCATCAATATGAAAGACTGTTTGATGTGTGTGAATATATCGTGCACATACTCCAATGACTGCACTTGGCACGCCATTATTCATTTGATGAGCTGCCCCTGCATCTGTCCCACCTTTAGAAACAAAATATTGATAAGGTATATTATGTGTCTCAGCTGTATCCAACAAAAACTCGCGCATTCCTTTTAACGTTATCATGCCTGGATCTTGGATTCTTAATAAGAAGCCTTCTCCTAAATGGCCAAACTTATCTTTATCGCCAGTCAAATCATCAGCTGGAGAACAATCAACAGCAAAGAATAAATCCGGTTTGAATTGATGTACAGCACCTTTTGCTCCACGTAACCCAACTTCTTCTTGAACGTTAGCTCCAGCAATCAAAGTATTTGGCAATTCTTCGCCTTGTAATTCTTTTAAAGCTTCAAGAACAACAGTCGTTCCATAACGATTATCCCATGCTTTACTTAAAATTTTCTTGCCATTCGCCATTTTAATTGTTTCAACTAATGGAACAATAGCATCTCCTGGGCGCACGCCATATGCTTCAGCTTCTTCTTTAGAATCGAATCCAGCATCGAATAGAATATCAGCGATATCTAATTTACTCCCAGTACCATCTTTACCTCTTAATAAGTGAGGTGGAACAGATGAAGAAACACACGGATAGTCTCCTTTAGCTGTTTGAAGCGTGAAACGTTGTGCAGATACTACATATGGATTCCATCCACCTAGTGGGACTACTCTAAACAAACCATGCTTAGAAATACTTGCTACCATAAAACCAACTTCATCCATATGAGCCGCTACCATAATCTTCGGTGCATTCTCAATTTTACTTTTACGTACTCCAAAAATTCCGCCAAGTCCATCTTGCACAACTTCATCTACTAAAGGAGTCATTTCTTGACGCATAATATCGCGTATGCGATGTTCAAATCCACTTGTTCCTTGTGCTTCAGTTAACTTCTTTATCAAATCAAATGTTTTAGCTTCCATTATTGTATACCCACATAGTTTTTGTGTTGCTACCTACGTGATCTATCCCCCTTATAAGTTTTCTTTATTCTATTATACCTTAATTCAGTCTAAGTTTAAGTGGTAATGCTTTAATTTCATTTATTTTTAAACGTGGTATACTATAAAAAAAACAAATGAAATGGGAGGGCGTTTATTAAATGACTTATTATACTAAAGAAAAAACACCATATCTATTAGCTAGCGGATTACTTTTTGGAGCAGGATTAACTTGTGGTTATTTCCTTCACAAAATACTAACTACAAAAAAAGCTATCCATGGAGATACTATTTTAAAACACGTTAAAACATTATTTTTAAAAGAAGGTCCTATAGAAGGCTCTTGGATTGAATTACAAAAAGTCCCTTTACAAAAATTTGCTCTTAAAACGGATGTTTATTACGGAGGTATTTCAAGACTTGAAGAAGACCAATTAATCCAATACGAATTCATTGCGGATGCTTACACTGGAAGCATCTTAGACTTATACCGTGTCTAATATAAAAGCGTTAAACCAAGTAAAGTTAATTGGTTTAACGCTTTTATTTCTATTTAACTTCTTTCTTAGGAAATTTTGCAACTACACGATAAATGCGGCTACCTCGAGAAGAAAATTTCTCTTCATACTCAGTCATAACATTTCCTTCAAAATCACTTTCATGTAAATTTAGCCAAACTTGGTCAAGTATCATCCCATATTTTGAGAAACTAGCTAAAGAATATTCGAATAATCCCTGGTTATCTGTTTTGAAATGAATTTCACCTTCAGATACTAGAATTTTTTCATAACTTTCTAAAAAGCTCTTGTATGTTAACCGTCTTTTTTCATGACGTGTTTTCGGCCACGGATCAGAAAAATTCAAGTAAACTTGAGCAACTTCTCCTTCTGCAAAATATTGTGTTACTGAGCCTCCGTTGACGTGTAACAACTGTAGATTTGGCAATTTTTCTTCAATCAATCTGTCTAAAGCCACAACAATTACACTCATTTGAAGTTCAATACCAATATAATTAATTTCTGGATGTAGTTTGGCCATTTCAGTAACAAAACGCCCTTTACCCGTACCTACTTCAATATGAATAGGATGGTCATTGCCAAATCTTTCTTGCCATTTTCCTACCCAATTATCTGGTTGTTCAGGTATATACTGAGGAAACTCAGCAATTTTTTGCGGTGCATTTGGTTTATTTCTTAAACGCATATTTATATTCTCCATTCTATTTATTATTACCTAATTTTTTTCCGTTTGACATAGAAAAATCCTCTTCAAAAACAGGAAGAGGATTTGAATAAATACTGACACTTATTATTCTTCATTTTTTGTTAAAAAAAATAATTTTTCCCTTGATAAAGACTTTGTAACATAATGATATCTTTATTCATTTCATGGAATCGTGTTTCCTTATGGTGTTGTTTTGTTTGAATTAAATAGTTCATTAGAGCGTACCACATAATACGGTTTTTTAACTCTTCAGTTATTTCTGTGTCGTAATGTTCTAGCCAATCTACCCAATGATCTTCAGGGACATACTGACAGAGTAACATACTGACATCCATAGCCGGATCACATAACATAGCAGAATCCCAATCAACTAGATAAAGTCGATTTTCATCTGATAAAAGCCAGTTTTTGCGATAAATATCTCCATGACAAACTTTGGCTTCAACTGTGCTCATTAATGCTACTTCAGCTTTTAATTTTTTAATAATAAGTGATAATAAAGGATGATTTTTTAAATCTAATGATAATTTTTCTTCATATTTTTGAATTAACTGTTCAGGTGTAACAACTTCGCCGCCTACACGAGCAAGCATTCTTCTTAATGTTGCAAAATTATGTATTCGACTAATCAGTTTTGCTACCTCTGGTGAAGACATTTCTTTTTTTGTAAGAGCTCTTCCATTTAACCATTCTTGTGCCGTCAGGACATCACCATTACCAATACGTTTTGTCCACATTAACCTTGGAGTAATTCCTTCAACAGATAATGCAGCTAAAAAAGGTGAAGAATTTCGCTTTAAAAAAAGCTTTTCTTCCGCCCTTGTACCCATATACGCTTGACCAGTGTCACCACCAACGGGATGTAACTTCCATCCAGAATCTATTTCAAAATCCATACCAAATCATTCCTTGCTTTATATTCTGAAACATTTCTATACAGACATGAAAAGCAAAACGGGTGAGAATAATCTTATTCGAATAGCAAAAAATTCCAACCCGTAAAACCAATAGTACTAAATCTTATTTAGTTTACCTGCAACTTTAGACAAAAAAAGGACAGATATCACAAAAGACATCTATCTTTCTGTTCTCTTTCTATTTTAAATAGATTTTCTTTCTACGTCAAGCGTATATACGTTCTTTTTCTACAAATACACTTACTTTGGATTTATAAAAAGTTGCTATACGAGTTCATTCATGCAATTTATTACGTTTTCTTTTTATTTTCAGATTTTTTCTACGATAATTTTTCTCAAAAAAAAGCAGCCAAACAAATTATTTGGCTGACCTTCTTAATTTTGATTGGTTATCTTATCTTTCCACATACTTCTTCTACAGCATCTACATACAATTGTTGCAACCTTTCGACTCCTGAGCCTCGTTTCCCTTGTCCTACGGGATTGCCGTCTATAAAGGTTATCGGCATAGCTTCCATAGTCGTACTAGATGCAAACACTTCATCTGCTTCTTTTAGATTTTCAAGAGTAAACGCTTCTTCTTTAACAGGTATTCCTGCTTTTCGAGCAACTTTTAACAACATTAGCTTAGTAATACCCGGTAAAACAAGATTTCCATCTGGATGAGTATAAATTACATCATTTTTGATCATCCATACATTTGAAGAAGAACATTCCGTAACCACACCATCACGATGAAGAATTGCTTCGTCTCCGCCTTTTTTATGTGCTTCGTGTTTAGCCATAATATTACCAAGCAAACTGGTCGACTTAATGTCACATCTTAACCATCGTAAGTCAGGTACGATAATAGCAGACATGCCTTGATCCATTTTTATTTGATCACGCGGAACAAGTGTTGTTGTAGCTGTAAAAACTGGCGGAACTAATTCAGGATCAGGATAGGAATGATTTCTTGGAATCCCAATACCTCTAGTTAATTGCATATAAACATTACCCGTATCGATTTCATTTACCTGAATCAATTTACTTAACAGTTGTTTCAATTCCTCTTTTGTAAAAGGTAAAATCAATTCAATTTTTTCAGCACTAGAAAATAGACGATCTACATGTTCATCTAAAGTAAAAAACTTGCCATTATAAGCTCTTACAACATCATAGATCCCATCTGCAAATTGGTAACCCCTATCTTCCATATCAATTTTAACTTCACTACGTTCAACAATTTCATTATTCCAAATAACTTTCATTTCTTAACCTCTTTCTAAAAATAGAATAATTTTTTCTATCATACCAAAAAAAAATGAACTGTGCATTTTTAATTTAAAAAATAAGTTTACTTTCTCAATTATCTCTGTAATTTAATCATTCTATCTAGTCGATGAGGTAAATAGAACTGGCAAAAGCCTAAGTTGAAGGTTACACTGATTGTCAATAGAACCAGTACTTCTATAATGGACAAGTGAACAGCAGATACAACAGTAATCAATAAACCTTCAACAAACAGTAATGCCAATAATACTTTTTTAAGAGACTGAAGTTTATCATCTTGCTTTATAGGGTATAGAACATTCAACGATAAGTTATCAAAATGAAAATAAAGCGGTAAAAGTTGAAAACCTGTTAAATAGAGAAATACAATTGTTAAAAAGGCACTTAACATAAAGGAATTGCCTAAGCCACTAAGCAACATAGCGATAACCAACAATCGAACATATAAACCGCTGTACTCAGTACCTCTTAGAAATGCTCTAGCGTATAGATAGTAAAAAGCATTGCTGTTGTTTTTTTGTATCGGTTTCAAAAAAGCATCTAAATAGCCTCTTCTTTTAACAGAACCTTTTAGTGCAGGAATATCGGTAAACAAATTTATAAACTGATAAATCCGCTTCATTCTATTCGATTCATCTTTTATCATCTTTTCCCATTGATAAGTTTGATAATCATTTTTACGATTAAGTAATAAGCGGTAACTTATCGTTAAAATGATAGCAGCTACTAGTCCAACAATTGGACTGATAAATAGAGCAAGAATATTAACAATGAAGAAAATACTAAATAAGATAATTTGTATTTTAACCCATTCTTTAGATTCTTTTATTTTCAAATTTAGCATTTGTACGTTGAGATCTACTTCTTTCAAAATGATTAATATCACCATAAAATAGATCATATCTGAAAAAGCAAATCCAGACATAGCAACTAATAAAGGCATTATTGCACCAATAATTAACACAATAGCAAAAATAGGTAACCATAGACTTCTCCATTTTGCTTGTTTAAAATATTCTGCCATAGCTTTTTCTTTAGGCAAGAGGAACACTGCATCAGCTGGCTGAACAAGTGTTCCTAACTTTCCAATACCTAATGTAGCTGTAAAAACAACAACTCCTATCAATTGGCCTTTCACGTCATAAGAAGTGATTGTTTTCAAATAATTTGAGTAGGCATACCCCATAGCACCGACTAAAAATAAACAAACAATTACAAAATGATCATTGAATATATACTTTGAGTACTTCATCATTTTCTTTTGATGCAGCTTAACTCGTTGCTTCCATATTTCTATCATCATTTACTATCCTCTTCTTTTGTTAATTGGATATACAATTCGTCCAATGTTGCATTAGGCATGTTAAAAGTTCTTCGTAAATCTTCTAATGTTCCTTCAGCTTTTACTTTGCCATCATGTAATAAGACAAACCCATCACATTGTCTTTCAGCTGTTGCTAATATATGCGTGGACATTAAAATTGAAGCACCTTGTTTTTTCATCTCTTCCATTAATTCCAAAAGTGCATTAATGCCTAGTGGGTCTAAACCTAAGAAAGGTTCATCTATAATGTACAAACTTGGTTCTACTAAAAAAGCGCAAAGAATCATAACTTTTTGCTTCATTCCTTTAGAAAAATTAGCCGGAAACCATTCTAATTTATTTTCTAACCTAAATGTTTTTAATAGTTTATTAGCGCGCTCTAAAGCAATCTCAATTGGGATATCATAGGCCATTGCTGTAATTTCAATATGTTCTTTTAAGGTTAATTCTTCATATAAAACCGGAGTTTCAGGAATGAAACCAAATTTTTTCCGATAGGTTTCTTTATCTTCCTTTAAGGTCAAACCATCAATACTGATTTCCCCTTTTTGAGATTGTAAAAGACCAATAATATGTTTTATAGTCGTACTTTTTCCTGCCCCATTTAAACCAATCAATCCAATTAATTTTCCATCTCCTACTTCAAAAGATACATCTTTTAATACAGGTATTTGGCTATAGCCTCCTGTAACATGTGATACTGTTAAACTCATAGTTTTTTTAGTCCCTTCTGCACAAGTTAATGTAGTTATTGTACCATAAGAACGAATGAGAATCTTTTCTCTTTTCATGTGTTACCGTTTCACTTTCTTTAGCTTTTATGATACATTTATTAGATAAGAGAACCTATTTCTCTATTATCATTACCTTATATACAAAGATTTTATAGTAGAAAGAAGGATACTAAATGGCAGATTGTATTTTTTGTAAAATTATAAATAATGAAATACCCAGTAGAAAAGTTTATGAGGATGACGATATATTAGCATTTTTAGACCTTACACAAGTTACACCTGGTCACACATTAGTAATCCCGAAAAAGCATGTAGCCGATATTTTTGAATTAGATGAGATTTTAGCAGCTACAGTTGCCAGTAAAATACCAACAATTGCAAAAGCAATCAAGCAATCCAATCCTGCAATTAAAGGTATGAATATTATAAATAATAATGGTACACTAGCTTATCAATCTGTTTTCCATTCACATATACATATCTTGCCACGATACGATGAGCAAGATGATTTTTCAATTCATTTCGGAGACCATTCCGAGAACTATACACCTGAAGAATTAGATAGTATCGCGTTAACAATAAAAAGCAAATTGGAGGGATATTAATGTCTAATCACTTTATGAACGGCTTATTTTTAGGTGCTGCTGCGGGAGGAATATATGGACTACTTAAGTCTCCACGTACAGGTAAAGAAAATAGAGTTGCACTAAAATCTTATGTTGATGATACTACTTTACTGGTTAATGATGTTTCAAAAAGTGTCAATGATTTAAAAGGGGCAATTGCTCAATTAACAAATGAAGGAAAAAACTTAGCTGAAGAATTTACACAAGATGTGAAAGAATCGGTTGATGAATTTTCATTTGAGGCCGAGCCTCGTTTACGCCGTATTCAAGAACATACTGAAAAATTAACAGCTGATATGGAAGA
Organism: Carnobacterium jeotgali MS3; assembly: GCF_000745125.1. Classification (GTDB taxonomy): domain Bacteria; phylum Bacillota; class Bacilli; order Lactobacillales; family Carnobacteriaceae; genus Carnobacterium_B; species Carnobacterium_B jeotgali. Next base: position 164,214 of record NZ_JQNF01000005.1, on the reverse strand, counting down.
TTTGACTCAAAGCATGAAATAATGTCGTTTTATTCTATTATTTTAAGAGAGATTGGGCAATTGTCCCAACCTCTCTTTTTTTATCTTCAACAAAAAGGGAATCTGCTTTACCAGTAAAAACTGAACATCATTCGCAATTCCATCAGTTTGTGTTTTTTTTGTGATTTTTAATTGACTTTAAGCCAAATAATGGGATTTTAGTTTTTTTTATACAAATGAGTATGGTATATTTATATCTGTGATTACGAAATATTTATTTACAGCAAAATAAAAGAAATGGATGTGTTAAGAAATGAAAAAATTATTACTAGCTACAGCTACTATCTTAGCAGGATTTACAATTGCAGGTTGTTCTGATAGCACTGTTGCCTCTTCAACTGCAGGAAAAATTACAGAAGAAGAGTTTTATGCTGAAATGAAAGATACTGTTGGATCAAGCATGTTGCAACAATTAATCATTGAAGATGTTTTAACTGATTTATACGGAGATAAAGTTACCGATAAAGTAGTAGATAAACAATACACTACTGAAGAAACTTCTATGGGTGGAGCTGAAGCTTTTGAATACCTTATGTTGCAACAAGGTTATACCCCTGAAAAATATAAAGACACCATTCGTTTAAATCTTTTAATTGAAGCAGCAGTAAAAGATAAAACTAAATTTACTAAAGAAGAAATTCAAACTGCTTATGACGCATATGTGCCTTCTGTTAAAGCAGCTCACATTCTTGTAGAAGATGAAGCAAAAGCAAAAGACCTTATCGCTCAATTAAATGATGGTGCTGATTTTGCAAAACTTGCTAAAGAAAATTCTGCAGATACTGCTACTGCAGCTAATGGCGGAGAAGTTACATTCTCATCTGGTGAAATGGTCCCTGAATTTGAAGAAGCAGCATATGCTCTAAAAGAAGGCGAAATGACAACTGAACCAGTTGCTACAGAATATGGTTTCCACATCATTAAAATGATTGATAAACCTGAAAAAGGAACATTAAAAGAAGAAACAGATACAATCAAAGACCAATTATTACAAACTAAGTTAGCTGATAGTGCTTATATTCAAAAAGTTATGTCCGGAATTATGAAAGATGCTAACATCATCATTGAGGATAAAGACTTATCTAATGCAATGGATGCTTACTTGGGAACTGAAAAAGATTCATCCGCTAAAGATTCTGCTACTGAAGAATCAGCCGTGAAAGAATCTACTACTGAAAAACCCGCTGCTACTGATTCTGCTACTGAAGAATCTGCTGCTACAGACTCTTCTGCTGAATAATCCAGTACACGAATAAAAAATCTCAATAAAGTAAAAGAGCGCTAGGACAATTGCCCTAGCGCTCTTTTACTTTATTTATTTTCACTCGTTTTTTCTGGTTCATTAGGATTATAGAACGTTCGATTATCTAATCCAAAAATTCTCTCTGTAAACGAACCTGGTTCGGTTCTATCTAACGCCGTGTTCAACATATTAATCGTTGCATCTAAATTATCGATCATAAATAAAATTTCAGCTTCTCTTAATTTTGGTCGAACTGGCGAACCATAATCAAGTTGACCATGATGAGCCAGAACCATATGTTTTAAAAGGAGCACATCTTCACTTTTCTCATCAATTTTTAGTGCAATACAAGCTTTAGTAATTTCTTCATCTACTATCACAATATGACCTAAAAGATTCCCTTCCAAAGTATATTCAGTAGAAATAGGACCAGAAAGTTCAATGATTTTACCCATATCATGCAAAATAATTCCTGCATAAAGTAAAGGTTTATTAATATCTTTGTATTGAGCTGCTAATGTCTTTGCAATTCTTAACATTGAGATGGTATGAAAAGCTAAACCACCAGTAAAAGCATGGTGAAAACGTTTGGCTGCTGGATGTTGAAAGAATGGTTTTTGATAATGATTTAATAAATAACGCACAATACGATTCATATTAGCATTTGTAATTTCAAATATAGTATCATTTATTTCTTCCATCATATCTTCTTTTTTTAATGGTGCTCTTTCGACATATAAATCTGCATTATCTGGATCGCCTGATTTTGTTACAGCAATTTTAAATAGTTTGATTTGAGGATTTCCTTGGTAAAGTTCTCTTTTCCCTGAAACCTTTACAACTTTTCCAGCAGTGAAAGCCGCAATATCTTCTTCTGATGCATCCCAGTATTTGCCATCCATTTGACCACTTGTGTCTTGAAATGTAAAAGCAATGAATTTTTTACCATTCTTCGCAACTCGGATATCGGCTGATTTAATTAATAAATAAATATCGAAGGTTTCATCATTAGTGTACTCAAATAATTTCTTTTCCATTTGACTCCCTCTTTCTATAACTAACTTTTCTTTATTATAACATTTCTATCTGCTCTTTTCGAAAAACATCTGTTACAGATTCATCAAATGTAAAATAAAACACTTGCATATCTTCACTAATTTTCTGTAATAGCTGATACATCTCATTTTTTCGTTGGTTGTCAAAATTCACAAATCCATCATCAACTAATAAAGGCAGTTGGATTAGATCGCTCGCATTTTTCACAAATGAAAAGCGTAAAGCAACATAAAGTTGTTCAGCTGTCGCTTGAGAGAGTTCAAAAGCTTCAAATAAAGTACCGTCTTTACGTTGAACAGTAATCGTCTGGTCCTTTAAAAAGACTTTTTGATAATTCCCTTGTGTCAAAATAGTAAAGAAATAGGTCGTATCTCGAATAGTTGCTGGAAAACGGTCTTTTCTAGCTTCTGTTAATGTTCGTTCAATAAGTTCAGCCGCAATCTTATATGTGGCCCATTCATCAACCAAAATTTGTGTTTCACTTTTTAAATTTGCATATTCTTGTAGCAACTCAGAATATTCTCCACCGACTTCTAAGTTTTTAAGTGAAACTTCTATTGCAATTTTTTTGTTTAGTTTACCTTCAATTACTTGTTTCAAGTTTTGCAGTTTTATTTTTATTTCCTGAATACTTTCTAATAATGCTGCTTTATCTCGGTACGTTTCAAGCAGTGCACTGTACTCACCAACTTGCTGTTCTAATAAATTCAGTCGAGCTCTTTTTCTTGCTAATTCTTCATCCAGTACATATTTCTTACGAAACTCATCTTCCGTTTTTACTTTAACAGAATGGAGCAGACGTAAACGCTTTTGCTCGTACTCTTTTTGTTGCCTAATGAGCTGTTCAATCCGTTGGTCTATTTCTTGTTGCTGCTTTGTAAAATCTTTGATTTTTTCTTCATCAGCTGTCGCTTCCTTGAAAAAATGTTTTATCGCCTCAACTAATTGTTCATTATTAGTCCAATCAACAAAAATAATTGGCTCCAAATAATTGATTTTTTCTTTCCATGATACGATTTTTCTTTCCAAATTGATTAAGTGCTCTTGTATTTCATTAGTATGAACTGTTTTTTCCCTTATCCCTTCAAACATATCCGTTTCTTGGATTAATTCGTTTATTAAATAATGAGAAGGGTAACCATATTCCTGTTTAAATAACCGAAATTCTTTTTCCCATTCAACATTTTGGCTCTTAGCTTCTTCAATTTGATCACTTTTCTCATTTAATTCAAGAATCACTTGATCAATTTCTGCAAGTTTTTCTCTCCATTGTTTTCGGATTTCCGTTTGTTGAATATATTCTTCAAACGAGTACGTAGATTCCTTGATTTCTTCTCTTTTATTCGTAGCCTTATTGTTCTTAACGATTGACCACAAACTGTAGACAATTAATCCAAAACCAGCAATCATGAGAACCCATCCAATTTCATTCGAAAGGTATTGACCTAAAACACTTATCAATAATCCTCCCATCAAACTGATAATGGTCCCTTTACTTGGTGCTTTTTTTATTTTCTTTGCTACCTTAGTATCCGCACGTTGGTTAAGATTACTTTTTTCTAGCTGATTTTCTACTTCTTGATACGTTTGATTATCCCATAATCGTTTTTCTAACTTATCAAGTTGATCTCCTAATGATTCCTGCTGAAAATTTAAAAATGCTATACGTTCAGTTAATTGAGCTAATTCTAAATCTATTTGATTCTTTTTATCTTGTAATTTAGTTATTTTATTTCGACAATCTACAGTCATTACAGCTGGTATATTTTCTTGCTCCAAGAGTCCTAAATGTTGCTTTTCACGTGATAATTGAACTTGCGTTGATAAGAGCGTTTCTTTAACAAATGCTGTCTCTTGTAAGATTGCTTGAATATCATCTAACTGATCAATCAGTTGAGTAATCTCAGCTCTGTGTTCGTTAAAAACTTTCAGTAATCGTGTCTCTTCAGTTTTATCATTAAGGTAATTCATTTTTTCTTGCTGTTGACTAATCGTTAATTTTAGTTGATTTATTTCTTGGTTATAATGGTTCAGTTGATACAATCCATCTTTAGGCAGTTCGACAAGTTGTTCTTTCTCTATTTGATGCTGGATATCTTGCATTTCGCTAAACAGTACCCAGTTAGCTTCCAATTGGTTTAACTTAATCACTTTATCTTCGTAATGAGTTCGTTGTTCCCTTAAGCTAACTAACTCTTTTTCTAAGTTACCTTTTCCAAGCAGCCAATCCATATACTGGTTATTTTTTTCTTTAGCTACTTTCAATTGTTTTCTTTTAGTTTCAACCTCTGCCATTTTTTTATTGATGACCGTTACTCTTCCATTAGGCTTAAATAATTTGCTTGCTTCTATTTGTAATTTATCCGCAACCTTTAATAATTGCTCATTCCCAATTGTTCCTACACTCAAAAAATAACGGTTCAATTTTTCGCGATTTAATTGCTGTACTTTTTGTAGTCCAGCTAAATTAAAAGAAAATAAAGCTTGATAGGTCGTCTTGTCAAGTCCAGATAGAATTTTTTCAAGCCATTCTTCTCCACCTGTATCGCCATTGGCAAAAGTTACCGTCACATTTCCGTTTGCTTTTCCTCTTACACGTTCAATTTGAACATCGCCATACTGTGTACCCGTTAAAAAGAGTCTGCCCCCATATTGACTACTGCTCTTAGGTTCATATCTTAATTCGGAACTTAACTTAGAGGGAAAACCAAAAAGGATACTATGAATAAAGGACATGATTGTTGTTTTTCCGGCTTCATTTTCTCCATAGAATAGTTGCAAATTAGTTATATGATCGATTTTATGGTCTACCCATTTTCCATAGCCATATATTTCAATTGATTCAATCTTCAAGGTCATCACTTCTTTCAAATCCTAGTTGATTACGGACCATCTCTTTGGCATCTAGTACAATTTTTTTCCGGTACTGTTCTTCACGTGTTTCTACAACATCGTCTATTCCAGGAAAATCAAAAAGTGTATTTGTAGTTTCATTAAATAAATTTTCCATCTCAATTTCGTGTAATATTTTAGTCCATTCATTTGGAAAAAGCTTTTGGATAGCCGGTATATGATTCTCAGCTACCGTCTGCAACTCTATCTTGTGAACCCAGACAAACGTGTCTGTTTTCGGAATTTGCTGTAAAGCTTCCACTAATTCGCCTTGCTTAATTTTTTTTATAACTCCGTCAAGTAAATGCTCATTATCTGTCAAACGGATTGAAAGAAAGAGACTGTACGACTCATTTTGTTGTTCTTCTATAGCCGTTTTCAAAGCTTTATATACAGTATCTAAATTCTTCATTTCTTTAACAGAGAGTTCAATTGTTTTCCATTGAATAACTGCAGTGGAACAAAACTCAGTTGTTACACCTGATTCAGTGATAGTTACTAATTCAAACCCTTTATCTCCACTCTCTTTGCTACTTCTTCCTTGAGTATTTCCAGGATAGACAATTGGTGGATTTTCAGCTAAGTGCTGTCTTTTGTGAATATGACCTAACGCCCAATAATCGTATTTTTTGCTTCTTAACTCAGCCATCGTAAACGGCGCATAATGTCCATGTTCTGACTCTAACCCTTCTGAGAAGCCATGCAACATGCCTATATGATACGTTGCGCGAGGGTTTCTTTCTGGATAATTTGTAATTTTCCTTTCAAGAACCCATCTTTTGTCATAACTAAAACCGGTAAGAGCAATTTGTTCGTTTTCTTTGGTCTTTAGCCATTTCGTTTCGACCGTTTCATCAAATAAAATAACATTCTCAGGCATATCTAAATGCAACCCAGTGTTTTCTATGTAATCGTGATTGCCATGTAATAGATAAACAGGTATGTTGAATTTATTTAATCGCTCCATTTCATTTCGTAAATAGGCTTGAGCTTTGACGCTTCTTTCATCGTTATCGTAAATATCTCCAACTAGACAGACAAAGTCTACATTATTTTGAATTGCACGGTCCACTATTTTAGTTAAGGCTGAAAATGTCGATAAATAAATAGCGCTCCATATATAATCAGGCAAGTTCTTCAAGCCAATAAAAGGACTATCCAAGTGCAAATCAGCTGCATGAATAAATTTTACCATTAGAATCATTCATCTCCTTCCATACAAGACCCTTTTTCACAAGGGCACATACGTTCCTTTATTATCAGAAAAAAAGAACTCACTACTCTTTTATAATAGTGAGTTCTTCTTAGTCATCTATTCTTATCCTTGATAAACATCTTGAACGGGCTTCATGATGATACGATTTAAGTCTTCGATTAATATGCTTAAACGTTGTTCAGCTTCCATTAATTCTTTAATAACATCATTTTCACCAGAAGTTTGAGCTAAGTTTTGAGCTTCAGCAATTTCATCTTCAGTGATTTGTTCACCTGACATTTGTTTTTGTTGTAATTTCATTTGAACCTCTTGGAAATCGTGGTACATTTTGCTAGCTGCTTCATCTTTTTTCACTTCATTAAAAGCTGCTACTAAAGTAATGTACTCTTGACTATCTCTTAATTCTTTTTCTAGACTATTAGCTGTATCATAAATGTTCGTACTCATTATAAATTTCACACTCCAATTCGAATTTTTGTTCTCATCTTAGTAACTATATCATTTCAGCCATCTTTTTTCCATTATTCTCATCTAAATTACTAAAAAAAATCTATTGAGTCACTCTGTTTGTAAATTTATCCAATAACCCACCAAATTTATCCTTCAAAATTTCTGATCCTTCTTTTACTTTCCCACCTATTGAATCAACTGTATCTTTTAGGCCTTGTTTCCAGTCGCTAGAATCCACGTCATTTTCTGCTTTTGCAGTCACGATTTCTTTAGCACTTTCTGTATTAAAAGCAGTCTGTTCAGTATAAGGAAGAATATTCTCCATTTGTAGCTTAAATAATGGACCTACCCCAGTAGAACTTCCTGTTGTCATATAATGTTCTTCATCCGTTGGATCAAATCCCATCCATGTTGCTATCACGATGTCTGGCGTATACCCGACTGTCCATTGATCTGTTGTACCACCTTCATCATTAAAGGTTACCTCTGTACTTCCAGTTTTACCAGCAACCGTATAACCTGCAGGATCATTGTTTCGTGCCGTTCCATACGAAAATACGCCCATTAACATACTAGTCATTTGTTTTGCTACTTCTGGTGTAGTGACCTTTTTCTTTTTAGGTTCCGTATTGTCGACAATAATTGCACCTGTTGCATCTACAATTTTCGTAATAAAATGACCTTTACTCATAACACCTTCATTAGCAAAAGTTGTGTACGCACTTGCCATTTGAAGTGGCGATACACCTTTACTCAAACCACCTAATGCAAGACCTAAATAGCCATCTCCTTCAGGACCTTCAACAAGAGGAATACCAAAATCTTCAATTTTTTTGAATCCTTTATCTAATCCAATCTCATTTAAAAGCCACACTGCTGATGTGTTTTTACTCTCTGCCAATGCTTGGTACATTGGAACTTCTCCTTCATATTGATGGTCAACATTTTCAGGAGTATAATCATCTTTACCATAAGAGAGAGGTTCATCGACAAGCATTGAATCAATGCTGTATCCTTGTTCTAACGCTTCTGTATAAACAGCTAAGGGCTTCATAATAGAACCCGGTTGTCTAACCGTTTGAGTCGCATAATTAAATCCTCTAAAAGAGTGTTCTTTTCGTCCTCCATAAATAGCAAAAACGCCGCCTGTCTTTGGATCTAGTGCCACAGAGCCGCTTTCTAGGAGTGTTCCATCCGCTGCATTTTGAAACAAGTAATTATTTTCATACGTTATATCCATCGCACGTTGATAATCTTGATTTAATGAAGTATAAATTTTATACCCTTTATTTAAAACTTCTTCTTCACTTAAACCATATGTGTAGATTGCTTCATTTACGACTGCATCAAAATAAGAAGGATATTGATAACCTTCCTTTTCCGAATAGGCATCTACTAATGATAATCCTTCAACTTTTATTGTGTCCACTTCTTCTTGAGTTACAATTTCATTTGTTGCCATTAAATCTAGCACGGTGTTTCTCCGAGAAATAGCATTATCGTAATCATCAATAGGATTATAATTTGTGGGTGCTTTTAACATCCCAGCTATCGTTGCTGCTTCTGATAAGTTAACATCTGCTGCAGATTTCCCAAAATATTTTTGTGAAGCATCCTCAACACCCCACACTCCATTTCCAAAATAAGAGTTATTGAGGTACATTTCTAGTATTTCATCTTTGGTATATACTTTTTCAATTTCAATAGCTAAAAAGAGTTCCTTTAATTTTCGAATAAAGGTTTGGTCAAGTGTTAAATAAGCATTTTTAGCTAATTGTTGAGTAATTGTGCTTCCGCCACCAACAATATTTCCACCATTAACGACATAACCCACTGCTGCCCTTGCAATTCCAATTGGATCGAATCCTGCATGTTTGTAGAACCTTTTGTCTTCAGTTGAGATAACGGCTTGTTCGATTGATTCAGAGATATCGTCAACTGAAACGAATGTCCCTTTTTGTGAGTAAAGTGTACCAGCTTCTTCGTTATCGACATCGTAAATCGTCGTGGTTTGTTCTAGTCCAGCTTTTAGTGTAGAGACATTTGCTGTTTTTGCTAAATACAGTAAATAAACACTAGACACTAAAGCTACTGTCAACATAACTAAAATAATAATTTTATTAATGTGGTATTTTTTCCAAAAGCGTTGTCTTTTTTTATGGAACTTTATTAGATAAGGTTTAGCCCATTCCCATAATAGGAGCAGAGCTTTTTTTATCTTGGTTAAAAAAGAAGATTCATTCATTCGCATTCATTCCTTAATAATAGTTTTTTAAATTGAACTTATTTTTATTTAGTGTATCAAAAAAATAATGAAGACACATCCTACTTAAGGAGGATATGCCAACAGAACAATTCGTTTGAAATTAGATAATTTGATTGGTTTTCTTACTTTTTTCTTTATCATTTTACCATATTGATGTAGAGTAAAGTTAAAGACTTTGTTAAAATGAAAAAGTTGATTTATTGTTTGATACAAGTTTTTTATATTTTAAGGATGAGGTGAGACCTTGGGACAGAAAAATTAATAAGGGTATTGATCCATCAAAAGAGTAGTTTACTTTATATAGCTATTTCTTTGGGTCTTTTTCACCATTGTATCTCCCCTCTTCCTGAGGAATTTACTATCTGACCACTGAAATTGCTCTTTGTATACTAAACCATTCATGATAAGCATCATTAGAAACTATACTACAAGGAGGTGAAGTCTACGTTAAGCTATGCAACGTAGACAACAATTTGTCAATTACAACCGGAATCATTGTATTCTTTATTATCCTATTTCTTGCATCCTTATTTGTGATGTCAGAATTTGTACTCGTCCGTATTCGCCCATCAAGATTGGATTACTTAATTGAAAATGGTGATAATCGTGCGATACTTTTAAAAGAAATGACACAAAAATTAGATACTTATCTCTCCGCTACCCAACTAGGTGTGACGATAACTTCTCTAGCAATTGGGTGGTTAGGAAATCCTACTTTTGGCCGTTTATTCGACCTCATATTTTCATCTTTTGACGTTCCGCCTTCTGTCTCAACAATTGCTTCAGTTGTTTTATCTTTTGCCATTTTAACTTCTCTTCAAGTTATTATTGGAGAATTAGTACCTAAAAATATTGCAATCAATAAAACTGAACAAATTGGACTCTTCATTGCTAAGCCTTTACAGATATGGTTCAGAATCATGTATCCGTTAGTCTATGTATTGAACCGAATTGCAAATGGTATTTCACGTCGAATCGGTATGAAAAATATCAGTGAGCCAGAAGAAGGTGTTTCTGAAGAGGAACTACGTATCATTATGGGAGAGAGCCTAAAAAGTGGTGAAATCAATCGTGATGAATATCAGTTTGTAGAGAATGTCTTTGCATTTGATGATCGAATGAGTCGTGAAATTATGGTACCTCGTACGGAAATGGTGACTGTATCAACTTCGATGACCCTAAGAGAAATCGCTCAATTGGTCAGCAAAGAACGTTTCACAAGATACCCCGTAATCAAAGATGGCGATAAAGATATTGTCTTAGGTATTATCAATACAAAAGAGATTTTTGCTGTTTATGTTGACGCTGTAGAAGCAAAATTATCTGAAACCTTTAGTTTTGCGGAATACATTAGACCGATTATCTCGGTTATTGAAACGATTCCTATCAAAGAACTTTTAGTAAAAATGCAAAAAGAACGCAATCAAATAGCTGTTCTTGTCGATGAATATGGCGGAACTAGCGGTATTATCTCAATGGAAGATATTGTAGAAGAAATCGTTGGCGATATTAGCGATGATTACGAAATGGTTGGTGAACCAGAAATCAAAAAAATTGGTGACCATCATTACCGCGTAAGTGCTAGAATGTTGATTGATGACGTAAATGATATTTTTGGTCTTTCTATTGAGGAAGAAGATGTCGATACCATTGGTGGCTGGATGATGAATCAAAAATACGATATTTCTATCGGAGAAGAATTAACTTTTAATAATCATAGCTTTAAAGTCATTAAAGCTGGTAATGGAACGCTTGAAGTGATTGATATTTTAAAGAAAACACCTCAAGTTGCTATGAATGACCTAGAATAAATTACTTTTAAACAAAAAAGAGCACAGAGTTCAGTATACTCTATGCTCTTTTTTATCTATTTTTAATGGCTCAAAACAATTTCTTAGCGTTGTTCAGCTACCTGAATCAATTGTTCAATAATTTCATTTACTTCCACTAAATCTTTCGCATTGGCTCCACTAGCTAGTGGATGTCCGCCACCATCATGTTTTTTAGCTACCTCATTAATGATCGGTCCTTTTGATCTTAAACGGCACCGGAAGTGTCCATCAGACTGTTCAACAAATATTCCCCATAGAACAATATCTTCAATTGAACTAGGCAACGAAACGATTGCAGATGTCTCAGCATCCGTTACACCAAATTGCTCCATAATCGCTTTAGTTAAAATAACTTTTCCTACACCAGAAGGATGAATAGCAATATTCTGTAACACATATCCAGATAAATGTGCTACTTTTTGTGACATCGCAGTCATCTTACGATTGATTTCATCAGGTTTAAAAGAAAACTCCATTAAATCTGCAACAATTCGCATTGTTTTAGGCGTAGTAGCTGGATATAAAAACCGACCAGTATCTCCAACAATCCCTGCATACAATAATTTAGCAGCCTCATCTGTCATTTTCAATTCGTCTTTATTGTAAAAACAAAAATCTGCAATGATCTCACTTGTACTGCTAGCATTTGTATTCACTAAAACGATATCTCCATAAGCATCATCATTAGGATGATGATCTATTTTCACTAATTTTTTTCCATTCTTGTAACGTTCATCACTAATGCGTGGTGTATTAGCTGTGTCCGTTACAATAACTAAAGCTTCTTGATAATCTTCATCAGAAATCTCATCCATTGTAGTTAAGTATGCCAAATCGCCTACTGAACCGCCTGTTTTTAAAACTTTTTTAGCTGGAAAACTAGCTTTTATTATCTCAGCCAATCCACCTTGGGAACCAAGTGCATCTGGGTCTGGATTCTTATGTCTATGAATAATAATTGTTTTTGACTCTTTAATTGCCACAAGTATTTGATCGTATTTTTCTATAGTCATTCTTTGTCTCCTTTAGTTTTTTTGCATTAATTGACAGACTACTGTCGCTTTTGCTACTAAAACAGTATCTGTATAAACCTCAATATCCAGTTTAGCAGTCCTTCTGCCCATTTCAAAGACACGTGGTCTGATTTCTATTTCACTTCCGAGTTGAACCAATTTCAAATAATATAGATTCATTTGTTCAACCATGGCATTCTTTTTTTGAAAAACAACTAATGTATTTTTTGTTACAGTAGCAATAACTTCACTCAACAATCCAAATGAAAGAGTTCCTACATTATCTGTCATTTGCGGTGTAACTTTAAATTTATAATATGGAATTTCAGACATATCCATTTCTGAAGAAGATGTTGAGATTTCTATATTTTCATTAATTTGGTCAGATAGCGTATCGCCCATTTGCGGCTGTCGTTGAGAAGACTGCATAGCTTTCATGACATCTTGTCTTGAAACAATACCCATAAGAGTCAAATTATCCTCAACAATAGGCATTACTTCTAAACCATCCCAAATCATCAAATGTCCAACACTAGCCACACTCATATGCGTTTTTGCAAATGTAGGATTTTTGGTCATCACTCGTTCAATATTGACATGGTCTTGCTTGCCAATAATATCTTTAGCTGTAACCATCCCAATTAAACGGCCTTTTTTATTGACTACTGGAAAACGTGTATGTTGGCTATTTTCATTTAACTTTCGGTAATCTAATACTAATTGATCTGCTGTTAAATAAAGCGTTTGATCAGCTTTCGTATAAATATCATCCACTAGCATAATTTCTTTTTTTATTAATTGATCTGTAATGGCTCGATTAATCAGTGTCGCTACAGTAAAAGAATCGTAGGTTGTGCTTAACACGGGCATTTTTAATTTATTGGCTAACAAAGTAATCTCTTCATTTGTATTAAATCCACCAGTAATCAAGACTGCTGCTCCCTGTTCAAGAGCTAATTTTTGTACATTCTCGCGATTCCCTACAATCATTAAAGATCCTGGTGTGATGTACCGAATCATGGCATCTTCAGTCATGGCACCGATAATAAATTTGCTTAAATCTTTATCCAATCCTTCTTCGCCACCCAAGATGTCGCCCTCAATAATTTTAACGACTTCTCCATAAGTTAACGTTTCAAAAGTTTCTTTCATTTTGCGTTCAATGCGAATCGTTCCAACTCTTTGAATCGTTGAGACCAATCCGTTATTTTGTGCTTCTTTAATAGCTCGATATGCTGTTCCTTCACTCACACTTAAATTTTTGGCGATTGACCGAACTGAAATTTTTTCTCCTACCGGTAAAGTTTCGATATACGTTATGATTTGATCATGTTTTGTAGTCATTTACTTGCCTCCATACTACACATAAGATACATCAATTATCTCTCCTACTTTCAGTGCTAAACCTTGCTCTTCAGGTAAACCCATGCAAAACTCTTCAGCATTCTGTTCAATCAACGGAAACGTATTGTAATGAATAGGAATAACCTTTTTTGCTTGAATATAACTTGCAGCAATAGTTGCATCTTCTGGTCCCATAGTATAATTATCCCCAATAGGCAATAACGCTACATCGATTGTCTTATAAGCACCAATTAGCTTCATATCTGTAAATAAAGCAGTATCTCCTGCATGGTAAATCGTTTGTCCATCTGCGCTAAAAATTATTCCAGCCGCAAGCCCTAAGGTTAAAGACTCTCCATCTACTTCATAAGAAGAACCATGAATAGCAGGGGTCATTTTAACTTCACCAAAATCAAACTGATGTTTCCCACCCATTTGCATACCATGCGTTTTCAAGCCTTTCTTTTTAAAAAAAGTCGCAATTTCTGCATTAGCAACAATCAAGGCATCCGTTCGTTTTGCGATGGATTCTGTATCTCCAATATGATCGTTATGTGCATGTGTTAAAAAAATCACATCTGCTTCAACGGTATCTGGATCTAAATCACTTTTAGAATTTCCAGTAATAAAAGGATCAATTAAAATAGCAACTCCTGTATCTGTCTGTATTCGTACACAAGACTGTCCATGCCAAGATATTTTCATATCGTTGTTCCCCTTCCAGCGTTAAATATAAGGTAACGGTAGATGCTTTTATTATACAGTTGAGAAAAATAGATTGCAATTAGTCTTGTTATACAACAAGATTAATACCTAATTTCTTTATCCCATAAAGGCAAGACAATATTTTCATATGCCATTGGATCCAAGTTTGTTACTGTAATACCTAATAATCGTATGCCTCTGCTTATTACTCCAATCTCATCCCAAATATTTTGAGCATGGAAAAATATTTCTTCACCATCTTTTAAATAATTGGGCAATGTTATTCGTTTGGTCGCTGTTTCAAAATTAGAATAGCGCACTTTTAATACTACTGTTTTTCCATGCTTTTGATTTTTTTGAAGAGATAATTGTACCTTATTTGCAATAAACCTCAGTTCGCTTAAAACTTCTTGTTCTGTTGTTAGATTTTTTCCATAAGTTAATTCTCTGCCAACTGATTTCCTTTCACGACTGACTTGAACAGGTGCGTTATCAATTCCTCTAACTTTGCGGTAAAGAGAGTACCCCATTCTCCCAAAACGTTGAATCAGTTCCATTTCATCTTTTTGATACAAGTCTTCTCCTGTATAAATACCTAATTCATGCATCTTTTCAACCGTCTTTTTTCCCACTCCATAAAACTTCTCAATAGGTAATTCGCGTAAAAATTCCAAGGCTTTATCAGGAGGAATGACCGTTATTCCGGCAGGTTTATGGTAATCAGAAGCGAGTTTAGCAATAAACTTGTTATAAGAAACTCCCGCAGAACTGGTTAAGCGGACTTCTTGCCAGATATCTCTTTGAATAAGTTTAGCGATATAAATGGCACTGGTTAAATTCTTTTTATTTTCAGTAACGTCTAAATAGGCTTCATCTAGTGAAAGAGGTTCAATAATATCTGTATACCTCTCAAATATCGCACGGACTTGTTTTGATATTTCTCGATATAACTCATAGTGACCAGAAATAAAATTCCCATGAGGACATAATTCAAAGGCTTTTTGAGCGCTCATTGCAGAATGAACACCAAATTTACGAGCCTCATAATTTGCTGTAGCGACGACACCTTTTCCACCTGTTTCCTTTGGGTGTCGTGCAATAATGACAGGTTTTCCTTTTAAATCTGGATTTTCCCGTTCTTCTACTGAGGCAAAAAAGGCGTCCATGTCAATGTGTATGATTTTCCTCGTTGTGTCTCTTTTTGGCTCATCAAATCTTAATACACCAATGTCCATCCTTTTCCACCTCCTTTATTTTATTATAAGGGAACACACATTCTGAAGCAAGATTTGTAGTTAAATCTATCTGCTTAAATAGTGCTATACATCTGATGTTTGATTACTAGTTGAATTAAAAAAAGGAGTTGGATAATTTCCCAACTCCTTAAACTAATTAGTTTGAACGGTTTTCCAATGCTTTTTTCAAGCTTTTTTGTTGCTGCTTTTTACGATGCACTTCATAGATAAATCCTTTTTTAGGAGAAAAGATGAAAATCAGCATAAAAGTTAGTCCAGTAATAACCGCAATCATACCGGCAATGGATACATCAAAATACATAGACAATTGGAAGCCGACTAAACTATTAAATGCACCTAATCCTGCGCTAATTCCTAGCATATAACTTAAACGATTGGTCAAAAGATACGCTGAAACTGGCGGCCCTACCATAAACGCGACTACTAATATTGATCCAACTGCTTCAAAAGCTCCTACTGCAGTAACGGATACTAATGACATTAACGCATAATGTAGCAAGATAGGAGAAAAGCCTAACGATGCTGCTAGCAAAGGGTCAAATGAAGTCAGTTTAAGTTCTTTATAGAAGAAACCTATAAATAAAAGGAGTAGAACAAGAATAATTGACATCGAATACATCGCTTGGGTGCCGATATCCATTCCAAATACAATGAAACGGTCAAAAGGAGCAAAAGCTAACTCCCCTAATAACACTGAATCTGTGTCTAAATGTACGTCTCCAGCATAGCGAGTAATCAGAATAATAGCGATACTAAATAATAATGGAAAAATAATTCCAATTGATGCATCTTTATCTAACAATTTAGTTTGATGAATCAATTCAGTCAACCAAACTGTTAGAATCCCTACAAATGCAGCACCTACAATCAGTAACGGCGAATTTAAATCTTGGGTAATAAAGAAAGCTACTACAATCCCCAATAAAATTGTATGAGTAATGGCATCTGTCATCATTGCCATCCCACGTATCACCAGAAAAACACCCGGTAATGCGCAAGCAACAGAAACTAAAACGGCTATGAGTTGTATTTCAAAAACAGGGTTCATACTTATCCGCCTTTCTTTAATTGACTTGCAAATTCTTTTTTCCGTTGATTATTTTTAATCATTTTCCAAATAATCCCTCTATTTGGAGAAAAAAGCATACTTATTAGTACAATCGAACTGATAACTAATACAATAGTCGGTCCTGTAGGAATTTGTCGACCTAACGAACTGATCACAGTTCCAATTAATCCAGAAATACATCCGAAAAATGCTGCTAATCCTACCATGATAGATAGATGATTGGTCCATTGTCTGGCTGCTACAGCCGGCCCAATCAAAAGAGAACTCATTAAGATCACTCCAACTGATTGTAAACCCATCACGATCACAATTACTGTTAGAGTCGCTAAAAGGCTGTTCATCCAATAGACTGGCAAACCAATACTAGTAGCATAAGACTGGTCAAAAGCCAATAATTTGAATTCTTTCCAGAATATACCGACAACAATTAGTATCACGATTCCCACTAGAAACATTATTGTCACATCTCGTTCTAACAAAGTAGACGATTGACCAAAAATGAATTTTTCTAAACCCGCTTGATTTGAATTTGGACTTTTTTGAATAAAAGTCAGCAATACTAAACCAAGACCAAAGAAAACGGCTGTTGTCAGTGCTAATGCACTATCAAATTTGACTTTAGAGTGTTTAACAATCACCATGATCAACCATGTAGCAAGTAATCCTGAAACAAGTGCTCCCAGTAAAAGGATTTCCATTTGTTTATTTGAAGTAAGTATAAACGCCAGACAAATTCCAGGAAGAGCTGCGTGACTTACTGCATCTCCAAGCAAACTTTGCTTACGTAAAACAGCAAAACTTCCAATGACACCACTCAATAAGCCTAAGATACTCGAACCAAAAACGACTACTTGAAAGGTATAATCAAAGAACAGAGTACTTAGTACATCCATTTATTCTTCCTCCCATGGTTTTGTTTGATTTTGACGATAAGTTTTAGCAATCAATTCTTTGGTAAACGTCGTTTCAACCGGTCCACTTCCAATTAATTCACGATTGATTAAAATGACTTCATCAAAATATTCAGGAACAGTTTGTAAATCATGATGAACAACCACAATTGTTTTTCCTTCTGTTTTTAATTCTTTTAGTAATTGAATAATGATTTTCTCAGTTTGAGCATCTACACCTTGAAAAGGTTCATCCATTAAGTAAATTTCAGCTTCTTGAACCAATGCACGGGCTAAAAATACCCGCTGTCTTTGTCCACCAGACAATTGACTGATTTGTTTATCTTTGAAATCAGCCATCCCAACTTTTAGTAACATTTCATTTGCTAAGGCTTTATCTTTCTTTTTCGGTCTTTTAAACCAACCTATATGACCATATCTTCCCATCACAACGACATCTAAAACTGTTGTTGGAAAGTCCCAATCCACACTCCCATTTTGAGGAACATACGCGACTAAATTTTTATTATTTCCATAATTTTCATCTTTCGTTTGCTCAAAAATAAAATCGACTTCACCAGCAACTGGTTTAATTAAATTGATTAATGATTTAATAAGGGTGGATTTACCAGCACCATTTGGTCCAACAATAGCTGTCAATCTTCCTTTAGGGATATTGACAGAAACATTCCACAAAACGGGCTGTGCTTCATAAGCTACTGTTAATTGGTTTAAGCGTATTGCTGTCGTTTTTTCTATTTGTTCATTCTCCATGCTCCATGCACTCCAGTCTTTTGATTTATTTTAGCGCATCGACAATTGTATCAACATTAGATTGCACTGTTTTTATATAGGTTTCTGTGTTATTTTCTTGATCTCCTAGAGAATCGGAATAAAGTTCTCCCCCAATTTCAACTTCAAAACCTTTTGCTTTAGTAGCTGCTTGTAAAGACTCAATTGTTCTTGTTGGAACAGAAGACTCAATAAAGATAGCTTTTATATTATTCTCTACAATATAATTTGCTAATTGGCTGATATCGCCTGTCCCAGCTTCAGCATTTGTATTTAAACCTTGAAGTCCTAAAACGTTAAAGCCGTATCCTTCGCCAAAGTAACTAAAAGCATCATGGGCTGTCACTAAAATACGATCATCCTTTGGTAATTCATTTACTCGATTGGTGACATATTGATCTAACTCTTCTAATTCAATTAAATAACTTTCTAAGTTAGCTTGGTAACTTGTTGCATTTTCAACATCCGCAGCGCTCAAGCCTTTAGCTACTTCTATTGCTGCTTTTTGCCATAGTTCAACATCAAACCAAATATGTGGGTCAACAGACGTAGTACTTTCTCCAGCCGCAAGAATATCTTCTTCTTTCAAACCATTTTCTAAAGAGATAACTGTTTTATTTTGTTCTTCAAGTCCTTGAAATATTTCACCCATTTTACCTTCAAGTTCTAAACCATTGTAGGCTACTACATCTGCAGATTGCATATAAATAACATCTCTTGCACTTGCTTTATATAAATGAGGATCTACACCTGCAGGCATTAATCCGTTAACTTGAACATGTTCTCCACCTATTTCTCTTAACAAATCGGTTAGCATAGTGGTGGTCGCTACAACTTGTAATTTATCTGAATCTTGCTCCGAGCTAAAATTATAACAACCTGCTAAAAAAATAAATGCACTAAACAGTAATCCAAAAAGAATGCGTTTAATAGTTTTCATCTTTCTCCTACTTTCTATACCAAATCAATAAAAATACTAGTAGCTGCTTTATAACTAATGGCTAGCTGTTTGCCATCCGATTCGAGTAGTATAGGCCCTTCATAAGCACCTATATCCATTATTTTATATACATCGCCTATGCTAACTTCTAATGAAGCTAAATAATCAAGAAGTTCTTTATCATCCGCAACTCGTTTGATTTTAACCACATCATAAATTTGTTTGTCCACTAAAGTCGGGAGCGCTTTTTCATTAAGAATCTCTTTTTCAGCTGGAATCATTCCTCCGTGAGGACAAACCGTTGGAAAATCTAAGTATTTATCTAGACATCTGGTTAATTCAATAGATGTAACATGCTCTAGCACTTCAGCTTCTTGGTGAACTTCATTCCATGCATAACCTAAATGATTCACTAAAAAAACTTCCCACAATCGATGTTTCCGCACTAATGCACTTGCTTTTAGAAGCCCCTCATCTGTTAAGTGGATACCATGATATGGAATATGTTCAACAAATCCTTCTTTCAATAACTTAGTGACCATTTCGCTTACAGATGCCGCTGATACTTTAAGCCCTGTAACCAGTTGTTTATTTGTTACTTTTTTGGTTGTTCCACCAAGTTCATAAATCATTTTTAAATAATCTTCTTTATTTGGCGTCATAATTTTCTCCTAACTATTTTTAAGGTGAACCTAACTTATATTAAAAGTATACCTTGAAATAATATTATTACAAGACTTTAATCCCATTTTTTATCTGTTTAGCGCAAAAAAAAAAGCAGGAACCAAAACAATAGTTGTTCTGGTTCCTGCTTTTTTTTTATTTTAGTTCTTCAAATGCATCAATTATGATTTGTTTTAATTCACTAATTAATGGTTGTTTTGGATTAGCAGTCGTACATTGATCTTCAAAAGCTAATTCTGCCAACTGATCAACTGTATCATACAATTTTTCAGAAGTTACTCCTTGATCTTTCAAAGACATATTAATTCCAACATCTTTACCTAATTTATTGATTTCTTGAACTAATGATTCCACTAATTCTTCTGTTGTATTTCCTTTAAAGCCCATGAAACGAGCTATTTCTGCATAATCTTCATGTGCATGGAAATATTCATACTTAGGAAACAATGCATGTTTTGCAGGATCTTTTGCATTGTATCGAATAACGTGAGGCATCAATATAGCATTTGTACGACCATGAGGAATATTGTATGCAGCCCCAATTTTATGTGCAATAGAATGATTAATTCCTAGAAATGCATTTGCAAAGGCCATTCCAGCCATAGTTGATGCATTGTGCATTTTTTCGCGAGATTCCTCTGTTGCATATTCATAAGATGGACGTAAATATTCAAATACAAGTTTGATTGCTTGAAGACTCAAACCTTTAGTATAATCACTTGCCATAACAGATACATAAGATTCAATTGCATGTGTCAATACGTCCATACCTGTATCAGCTGTAACTGATTTTGGTACGCTCATTACAAACTGAGAATCAATGATTGCAACATCAGGAGTCAATGCATAATCAGCTAATGGGTACTTAACATGCGTTTCACTATCTGTGATAACCGCAAATGGTGTTACTTCAGAACCTGTACCAGAAGTAGTTGGTATGCAGACAAATTGTGTTTTATTTAAATTAGGAATTTTATAGGTTCTTTTACGAATGTCTAAAAACTTTTGTTTAGCTCCAAAGAAAACTGTTTCAGGTTTTTCATAGAACAACCACATTCCTTTTGCAGCATCCATTGCTGAACCACCACCGATAGCAATAATAGTATCTGGTTGGAAATGGTTCATTGCTTCTGTTCCGGCTTTAACTGTGTTAGTAGAAGGATTTGGTTCAACTTCTGAGAATATTTCTACTTGAACTTTGTTCTTCCGTTTCATCAACTCATCTACAACCTTAGCTGCATAGCCAAATTCTACCATACCTGGATCACATACAAGAAACACGCGCTCGACATTTTCCATGTCTTGTAAATAAGCTAGAGAATTTTTTTCAAAATAAATTTTTGATGGTAATTTAAACCACTGCATATTATTTCTCCGTTTCGCAATTGTTTTAATATTCATTAAGTTAACCGCTGTAACATTTTTAGAAATTGAGTTCTTTCCGTATGAACCACAACCTAATGTTAATGAAGGAATCATATTATTGTATAAGTCACCTATTCCTCCTTGGGCTGTTGGTGAGTTAACTAAAATACGACAAGCTTTCATTTCTTCCCCAAATTTTTCTGCAAGAGCATCATTTTGAGTATGAATTGCTGCTGAATGACCTAATCCACCTAGTTCTAGCATTTGTTGAGACAATTCAAAGGCATGTTTAGTAGAATCTGCTTTTAACATAGCAAGAACTGGAGATAATTTTTCGCGAGATAAAGGATAATCAGCACCAACTCCGTTTAATTCTACAACAATCATTTTCGTTTCTTTTGGAATTTCGATACCAGCTAATGTAGCAATGCTATGTGGTGATTGTCCAACGATAGCTGGGTTAACCGCAACTTTAGCTTCATTCATTACTGCTTTTTCGAATTTTTCTATTTCATTTGGCTTAGCAAAATAAATAGAATGTTTTTTGAATTCTTCTTTCACTTCTTCATAAATTTCTTTATCGACGATAACCGCTTGTTCTGAAGCACAGATCATACCATTATCAAATGTTTTTGAAGCGATAATATCATTAACTGCACGTTTGATTTTTGCTGATTTTTCAATATAACTAGGAACATTTCCTGGTCCAACGCCTAAGGCTGGTTTGCCTGTTGAATAAGCTGCTTTTACCATAGCTGATCCACCAGTTGCTAAGACAACTGCAATTCCTGGATGTTGCATCAAACTGTTTGTTGCTTCTAAAGAAGGTTTTTCAATCCATTGAATACAATCTTCAGGTGCTCCAGCTTGGATAGCTGCTTCTTTCAAAACTTTAGCTGCTGCCACTGAGCAGTTTTGAGCACTTGGATGGAAAGAGAAAATAATTGGATTACGAGTTTTCAACGCTATAAGTGCTTTAAACATTGTTGTAGATGTTGGATTAGTAACCGGTGTTACTCCACATACTACCCCTACAGGAGTGGCTACCTCAACTAAATTAGTTTGGCTGTCTCTGCTAATGATTCCTACTGTTTTATTATCTTTTATTGAGTTCCAGATTGATTCTGTTGCAAACATATTTTTAATACATTTATCTTCGTAAATACCTCTGCCTGTTTCTTCTACTGCCATTTTTGCTAATGGCATATGCTTGTTCAATCCTGCCATTGCCATTTGATGAACAATAAAATCAATTTTTTCTTGATCAAATGTTTCTAAAATACTTAATGCTTTTTTCCCTTGGTTAACTAACAAATCCACATCTTCAGCTACACTAGTTTGATTGTTTAAGCGACTTTTATTATCAATTTTATTTTTTTCTTTAACGTTAACTTCCATCATGTTAAATCCTCCTAATATTGTTATCAATTTCACAATTATCATACTTCATTTTCTTTTTATTGTAAAGAATAAATTGTAACTTTATTAAAAAAAGATTTAAAAAGCTTTAAAATCAACGTTTTAAAAAGCGTTTTTTTATTATCACTACCGAAAAACTTATCACTTTTTATAATAATTAATTCACAAACAATCATAAAAAAATAAAAAAGAATCAGAACAAATCATCTGATCCCTTTTTAAAATAAATCTTCTAAGTTCATATCATCAAGTGAAGTTACTTTATAAATCTGTGCTTCTAGAGCAGCATAATCTAAATAATGATTGGGTGTAATCTTCATAATGTCATTAATTTGTTGGTAATAGTGTTCTGGAACAGCTCTTTTCCAACAAAATTGCACAACAAATTTCCACAAATCGTCTTCATTTATTTGATGATAACCTAACTGATTAAACTCCCTAATTTTCAACTTTACCCAAGGCTCGTATTTAGAGGAGTAAGCAAAGGATTCATTAATCAAAAGTATACACTCCTTATTTAAAACTAAACTATTTGCATTCTTTTATACATCAGCACAATGGAACTTTAAAACAAAGTAACACAATTCATTTTAAAATACAAATGAAGCACTAAAAAGGATGCTGCCAGTTTTTCTGATAGCATCCTTTTTAAGCTATTAATTGTAAGTATTAAAGTTCTTCGTCAGTAGTTTCATCTAATGTATGAGTCGGTGTATTTGTACCAAGATCTTCTACAGGAGTTGAAACACCACTAGTTACTACACGTGCAATAGCTTTCTTTTCAAATGTTAAAAAGATTCCATCACAATCAATTACGATAGTATTATTAGTAGTATTCACTTCATCAATTACTCCATGTAATCCACCAATTGTAACGATAGCGTCACCTTTTTTCATAGCATTAAGCATATCTTGTGTTTTTGTAGCTGCCTTTTTTTGCGGACGAATCATCATAAAGTACATCAAAGCCATAATCGCAATAAAAGGTAAAAAATTAAGAATTAATTCCATCATTTCACTCCATTCTTCTTTTAAATCACTTTTCATTCCTTACTTTACCAAACATGACGCCTTTTTACTATCTCTTAAATAAAGTTTCTTATAAAAATTTTAGAAATTCCGAGCATTTGGTTTATTATAACCATATTCTTCAAAAAAGCTCTCTCTATATTCCAATAGATTATCATCCATAATAGCTTGTCTTACATTTTTCATTACATTTAATAAGAAATACAAATTATGGTAACTAGTCAAACGTAAGCCGAATGTTTCATCCGCTTTTATCAAATGACGAATATATGCTCTCGTATAATTTCGACAAGTGTAGCAATCACATTTGTCATCTAAAGGCCCAAAATCGCGTTCGTATTGTGCATTTTTAATCACTACTCGACCTTTACTCGTCATACATGTCCCATTACGAGCAATACGAGTAGGCAATACGCAATCAAACATATCGACTCCTCTCATGACACCATCAATCAATGAATCGGCAGTTCCTACGCCCATCAAATAACGCGGTTTATCATCTGGAATAAGCGGTGTAGTGTATTCTAATACTCTATTCATACTTTCTTTTGGTTCCCCAACCGATAATCCTCCAATTGAATACCCTGGAAAATCCATTGATATTAAATCACGAGCACTTTGCTGACGAAGTTCTTTAAACCCAGCTCCTTGAATAATACCAAATAACCCTTGGCTATTCGGTTTTGCATGAGCATTTAATCCTCGCTCAGCCCAACGACTTGTGCGTTCAACTGATTTTTTAACATAATCAAAACTTTCGTCAAAAGGCGGGCACTCATCAAAACTCATCATAATATCTGGACCTAATTTATTTTGAATGTTAATGGCTTTTTCAGGTGACAAAAACATCTTAGAACCATTTAAATGATTTCTAAAATGGACACCTTCTTCTTCTATTCTGCGCAAATCACTTAATGAGAACACTTGAAATCCACCTGAATCAGTTAAAATTCCTTTATCCCAGTTCATGAACTTATGCAGTCCACCAGCTTCTTCAACAATATCTTCCCCTGGGCGTAACCATAAATGATACGTGTTACTTAAAATAATGCTTGCACCCATTGATTCTAGTTCTTCAGGAGCGATACTCTTAACAGTTGCTAATGTTCCAACTGGCATAAACATAGGCGTTTGAAATGTCCCATGTGGCGTGATAATTTCTCCAAGTCTTGCACCTGTATGTTTTTCTTTTTTAATTAAGCGATATTTAATTGCTGGTTCTGCCATATTTCTATTCCTACTTTCATCCAATTAAGGTTACCCATATATTTAACTTATCTCTAAATCATGATCAACAAATCAATTCAATGTTTTTAATATCAACTCAATTACATCATCCAAATGAATCGTCATAGATTGTTCATCATCCGAATATTCTCTTCTCGCTTTATCAACTAAAAGATTCATAATTGCACTGTTAAAAATAAAAATAATTGTCTCATACTGTTGGTCCGTTAATGAGTGATCCTTTGAAAATTCTTTTAATTTAGTACAAAGCTGTTGCTGAATATACTCTTGTTTATACGTAAAAATCGTTTTTGTTTGTTCGTTTCCAACCTCTTTAATTGTACCAATCACAATTTGTCGATGTTTATCGAAAATATTTGCCATAAAACGGCCTGACTCTTTCATTAAATCAGTTGTATTATTAAAGGTCTGAGAAAAAAATTCATCCACTTCTTTAGTAATTTGTGTTGTATGTTGCTTAAATGCCGTATCTATCAAAACCTGTTTGGATTGAAAATTTTTAAAAATAGTTGTTTCATTAACTTCAGCCTTTTGTGCAATCATTTTAGTTGTTGTACTTTTATAGCCTACATGTGAAACGATATCTAATGCTGCATCAATAATACGTTGTTGAGTATTCGTTAATGCTTCTGTGTTTACGTTTGCCAATTACTTTGACCTCCAAATTCAACCTACTCTTAAAACAAGTACGTGCTCACTCAATATAATAGTTTATCACACTATTTTTAGAAAACAAACTCTTTTTAGATTTCCAAGACACATAATTGGTAACCGCTTTCTTAATGTGGTATATTATAAGTGGATAGAGAGACGCTTATAGAAGTGAATTAGTCGAATTTCTTTGGTGTTTAGATTCAGAAAAAACATGTAAAATCAACATTCTGTTTTGCGTTACCTGATTCACTGTCCCATTAGTTTAATAGAAAGATTATTTTAAAATTAGTAACTGAGTACCATTTAAAGAGTTTAAAGATAATTTAAAGACAGTTTTAAAAAAGTAGTAAAGAACCTGTATGTCGTTTTTAAAAGAAGTTCAAACAAAAAAAGATTCATTTAACAATTCGCTAATTCACTCCTATCCTCTCTAAAAACCAATAGAAGTTGGCCTAAAAGCCAACTTCTATTTTTTTATTTTATTTATTTGACAAACATCGCATCTCCAAAGCTAAAGAAACGATACTTTTCATCAACGGCATGCTGATAAGCGGCCAAAACATGTTCTCTTCCTGCAAAAGCACTGACTAACATCACTAATGTTGATTTTGGTAAATGAAAGTTAGTTGAAAAAGCATCGACAACTTTAAATTTGTAGCCCGGAGAAATGAAAATATCTGTCCAGCCACTATCGGCTTTCAACTCACCATTAAATTTTGTACCAATTGTTTCTAGCGTACGAATGGAAGTTGTCCCCACTGCAACAATTTTCCCACCGTTCTTTTGAACAGCCGTTAAAGCTGCTGCAGATTCTTCTGTCAGGCGATAAAATTCTGAATGCATTTCATGATCTTCAATTGAATCAACGCTAACGGGTCTAAACGTACCCAGACCTACATGCAAGGTCAAAAATACGAGCTGTACGCCTTTTGCTTTGATTTGTTCTAATAGCTCTTGTGTGAAGTGTAACCCTGCTGTAGGAGCAGCTGCAGAGCCATTTTCTTTCGCGTACACTGTTTGATAACGTTCGCTGTCTTCCAATCTTTCTTTGATATAAGGAGGAAGTGGCATTTCACCTAAAGATTCTAACACTTCTAAGAAAATTCCTTCATAAGAGAAATCAATAATTCTTCCACCGTGGGTCAATTCTTCTTTTACTGTTGCTGTCAGTCTACCATCACCAAAAGAAATAACGTTTCCTACCGTTGCTTTTTTAGCAGGTTTAACTAGCGTTTCCCATCGGTCGTTTTCAGTATTTTTCAATAACAAGATTTCAATGTGTGCGCCTGTTTCTGTTTTTATGCCATGCAACCTTGCAGGCAATACACGTGTATCATTCATAACTAGTGCGTCACCTTCATGAAGTTCATCAAGAATGTCCGTGAAGTGTTTATCTTCAACTTTACCGGTTTCTTTATCCAAAATTAATAGTTTTGAACTTGAGCGATTTTCTAAAGGCGTTTGAGCAATCAATTCTTCTGGCAAATCAAAATCAAAATCTTTTGTTGTTAACATATCCATACTCCTAATCTGTATAAGTAATAGGGTAACCTAAATGAGTGTAGCCCAAATGAGTTACGATTCTTCCACGCGGTGTCCGTTGAAGGAAGCCAGCTTGCAGTAAAAAAGGTTCAACCATATCTTCTATTGTTTCAATTTCTTCACCAATATTAGCAGCAATAGTAGACAATCCAACCGGACCACCATTATAGTTTTCAATCATCGTTTTTAATAATTTTTGATCAACAAAGTCTAAACCTTCTTGGTCAATTCGCAACATAGCTAATGCCTCATCTGCTATTTCTTTTTTAATCACACCATTAGACTGTACTTGTGCATAATCTCTTACACGTTTTAATAAACGATTGGCGACACGAGGAGTTCCTCTAGAACGTCTGGCAATTTCAATTGCTCCTGATTCGATTATTTCAGTATTAAAGATATCTGCAGAACGCAAAACAATATCACTCAATTCTTCTACAGTATAATACTCCATATGTGACACGATACCAAACCGGTCACGTAGGGGTGCTGATAGAAGTCCCGCTCTTGTAGTTGCGCCCACAAGAGTAAATGGCGGCAAAGGAAAATGAACTGGGTGTGCTGTTGGTCCTTGCCCCACAATAATATCTACAAAATAATCTTCCATAGCCGAATACAACATCTCTTCCACTAATCTTGGCATCCGGTGAATCTCATCAATAAAAAGGACGTCTCCTGCTTCTAGTTCATTCAAAAGAGCAACTAGATCCCCTGCTTTTTCGATTGCAGGACCACTGGTAGTACGAATCGCTACATTCATTTCATTTGAAATAACCATTGCCATCGTTGTTTTCCCTAACCCAGGGGGGCCATAAAGCAAGACATGATCTAACGCTTCTTCCCGGTTCTTCGCGGCTTCTATATAAATAGCCAATTCTCTTTTTACTTTTTCTTGACCGATATATTCTGCCATATAATGCGGACGTAACGATTTTTCTAACGAAATCTCTTCTGTCGTACTGCTATCACCGGAAATTATTCGTTCTTCTGGATCCATTGTTTTTCACCACTTTTCTTTTTTACTCCCACTTATTTCTTCATGAGTAATCGTAAAGCTTCTCTTAAATAAGCATCTGTAGATTCTTTGTTTAATTTACGAATCTGTGGTTCAATTTTTTTGATTTCTTTGGCACTGTAGCCTAATGCTTCTAAGGCTTCAACCGCCTCGGTAACATGGCTATAATTAGTTGATAAAACTAATTCTTGTTGATAGTCAGTCGTACTTTCGGCTTGAGTAAGCGATAAATCAGCTAACTTCCCTTTTAAATCTAGTACAATTTGAGAAGCAGTCTTTTTACCTACTCCTGGAAACTTAGTTAAATACGCAGCATCTTCGTTTTCAATTGCTTGCACTAAACCTTGATGATCATCATTTGCTAAAATAGCTAAACCACTTTTTGGACCTATTCCTGAAACGCTAAGCAGCTTTAAGTACAATTGCTTTTCAGTGTAATCCTTGAAACCATATAATGTAATCGCATCTTCTCGAACCGCTTGATGGACATAAATCGTTGCTTCCGCGTTTAATTTGCTTGAAAATCGAAATGGATTAGCAATAAATAGTTGATACCCAATTCCGCTATTTTCAAGAACAATATACGCAGGACTAACAAACGTCACTATTCCTTTAATATATTCATACATCTTATTTTCTCCATTCACACGTTCTATCATTTTATTAGGTATAAAAAGGCACACCTGTTCGCTATTTATTCTACCACATTTGTGCCAATAAAAGGAGAGGCTATAAAAAATCCTATACAAAAAACATAAGCACCCTCTAGACTGTTTAACCAGCTAGAGGGTGCTTATTAAATTTCACAGAATGGATTAAGCAAATAATTTGCGGTAAGTGCTATACCCTTCTTCATCTAACTTATCAACAGGCACGAATCTTAAAGCTGCAGAATTGATACAGTAACGCAATCCACCTTTGTCTTGCGGACCATCTGTAAAAACATGGCCTAAGTGAGAGTTTGACTCTGAACTTCTTACTTCAGTACGACTCATCCCAAATTTGGTATCCATTTTTTCAATAACTTCTTTTTCTTCTATCGGTTTTGTGAAAGATGGCCAACCACATCCAGCATCATATTTATCATTTGAAGAAAATAATGGTTTTCCACTTACGACATCTACAAAAATACCGTCTTTATAAAAGTCGTCGTATTCTCCTGTAAATGGACGTTCAGTAGCTTCATTTTGCGTTACTTCAAATTGAATATCTGTCAATTTAGCTTTCAATTCATTTTTATCATAGCTATTCATGAAAATCCTCCTTTTTGTTTCTATATTTAGTTTACACTTTTTAGAGCTTTGCTTCAATTTATTGAATTCGATTAACGATTTCAATGAGGATCTTGAATTCGTTTGAACATTTTCTCCATATCTTTATTGGTAAAATGAATCAATACAGGTCTGCCATGTGGGCAGTTATAAGGATTTTCTGTCTTCTTCAAGTCCCTCAGCAACGCTCTTGCTTCTGCATCATTCAGATAGTGATTTGCTTTAATTGAACCTTTGCAGCTCATCATGATTGCTGTTGCTTCTCTAAATTTAGCGACACTTACACTTCCATGATCCAATAGTAAATCAATCATTTCTCTTACAATCGTTTCTTCTTCACCTTGGTTGAACCAGACTGGATGGCTTCTTAGCAAAAAGCTATTCTGACCAAAGGGTTCTAAGAAAATACCGACCATTTCTAACGCATCATTATTCTCTTTGATTTTAATAGCATCACTGTTCGGGTAATCCAACATGATTGGCACTAATAAGTCTTGCAAATCAGTACTCACTTCACCAATTTTTTTCCGGAAGTATTCATATTTTATTCGTTCCTGAGCAGCATGCTGATCTAAAATATACAAACCTGTTTCATTTTGCGCAAACAAATAGGTCCCATGCATTTGCCCAACATATTCTAATGTTGGAAACTGCCCTATGGATTCTTTAACTTTCGCATGTTTTTTCATTAATTTATCGGCTGTTTTTAAAGGTGATTCTTGATGGTAATCCACTAATTCGCTCACCGTTTCAATAGGAACGTCACTAGCCTCTTCTTCCGGTACACCACTAATAAGTGATTCTCGCTCTTTTTCTTTCAAGAAAAAGGGCTCTACTTCATCCACATAGTTACTTTCTTTTTCAAAAGGAGTACTTTGACGATGCGAATAATAAGATTCTCTAGCTAAATGAGTACTTTCAGTTTCTTCATTTTCTTCACTTTTATTTTCTATGTTTGTTTCTTGTTGAAATTCAAAAGTTATTTGTTCATTCTGTTCTATAGGCCTGTTTATTTTCTTTTTAAATGACAAGTTTTCTAATGCATCTGGAATTAATTGTTCCTTACTTAAACAATCCTGTATAGCCAACTCAATCAGCTGCATCAGTTCTTTTTCTTTACTAATCCGAACTTCTTGTTTGGTTGGATGAACGTTTACATCCACCAACAAAGGATCCATCTCAATTTCAATAGCAACCATTGGGAAGCGTCCAACCATTAATTTAGAACGATACCCTGCAATAATAGCTTTATTTAGCAAATAATTTTTAATGTAGCGCCCATTAATAATAATAGAAATATAATTTCGACTGGCTCTCGTAAGCTCTGGTAAAGATATGAACCCAGATACTCTAAAATCCAAATCTTCTTTATTTATTTCTCTCATTTTTTTGGCTGCAGCTACTCCATAGATACCAGCTAAGGTCTGTTTTAAATCGCCGTTTCCCGCTGTTCTTAACAGCTGATTGCCATCATTAATTAAACGAAAAGCAATTCTAGGATGACTGATAGCCAATCGATTTACAATATCTGTCACATTCGATAATTCTGTTTGCAAACTTTTTACATATTTTAAGCGGGCGGGTGTATTAAAAAAAAGATTTTCTACGGTAATTTTGCTGCCTTTTCTTGCTTCATTAGGTTTTTCTTCAATTATTTTTCCGCCTTTTAAAGACAGATACGTACCGCGTGTTCCTCCAGTTGAAGTCTCTAAAGAAACTTCTGAAACCGAAGCAATACTCGGCAAGGCTTCCCCACGAAAGCCTAGTGTACGGATTCGAAAAAGATCATCCCGAGAATAGATTTTACTAGTTGCGTGGCGCTTAAATGCATTTTGAACTTCTTCTGGTTCTATACCTATTCCGTTATCAATGATTTGTATTTTTTT
The DNA here is from genome assembly GCF_000745125.1 of Carnobacterium jeotgali MS3. Taxonomy (GTDB): domain Bacteria; phylum Bacillota; class Bacilli; order Lactobacillales; family Carnobacteriaceae; genus Carnobacterium_B; species Carnobacterium_B jeotgali. Next base: position 133,098 of record NZ_JQNF01000005.1, on the reverse strand, counting down.
TAATCCCGCTTCTTCGATAAGAATGTCAATCTGGCTACTTTCTGCGTCAATGGCATTTTCAATTAGTTCTTTTACTACTGAAGCAGGTCGTTCAATTACTTCTCCAGCTGCAATTTGATTGGCTAATACATCTGAAAGTTCTTGAATTTTTGCCATCTATCCCATTCCTCTCCACAAACTAAAATCAATTCAATTTTTGTTGCCATTCACTAATGCAGTTCAACGCTTCTAAAGGCGTCATCGTCAATAAATTCATTTTCCGAACCGCTTTAACGACTTCAGCTTCAGAATCTTCAAGCAATCCGAATAAAGAAAGTTGCCCCTCATCAATCATGTCATTTTTTTTCTTTTGATTAGCCTTAATTGGCATTTGAACTTCTTCAGCCAATTCTATTTGAGGTGAATGATTTAAGATAACTTCTTCTTTTTGCTCCAATTGCTCTAATATAACCGTTGCACGTGACAGCAATTCATCTGGAAGTCCAGCTAGCTTTGCCACTTGTATCCCATAACTTTTATCTGCAGGACCAGGAAGCATTTTGTGTAAAAAGACTAACTCTCCTTCTTCTTCTACCGCCCCAACATGGACATTCGTTAAACGAGGCAATCGTTCATCCAAAACCGTTAATTCATGATAATGTGTTGAAAACAACGTTTTTGCATGAACTTTTTCATGAATGTGTTCAATAATTGCTTCGGCTAATGCCATACCATCATAGGTTGCTGTACCACGGCCAATTTCATCAAATAGAATCAAGCTGTTTTTAGAAGCATACCGCAGAGCCTCGTTAGCTTCCATCATTTCAACCATAAACGTACTTTGGCCCGCAATCAAATCATCCGCCGCACCAATACGTGTAAATATTTGATCAAATATCGGCATTTTCGCTTGATCAGCAGGAACAAAGCAACCCATCTGAGCCATAATAACGGTTAAAGCTAATTGCCTCATGTAGGTACTTTTACCAGACATATTCGGTCCTGTAATCAGTAGAATTTCATTTTCTTTACCCATTTCTACACTGTTTGGCACATACGTTTGTTGCCCTAAAACTTTTTCGACAACTGGGTGACGTCCCTCAATCAAACTGATTTCTTGACTATTGGCTGTCATTACCGGACGAGTATAGTGGTATTTTTCGCTTATAGTTGCAAAACTCTGCAATACATCAATAGCCGCTACAGTTTTTGCTAAATTTTGTAATCGCTCAATGTACTGTTTGATTGTTTCTCGCACTTCAGTAAATAAGGTATACTCTAGAAGCATCGATTTTTCTTCAGCTTCCAGTATTAAGATTTCTTTTTCTTTTAAAGCTGGCGTAATAAAACGTTCAGCATTCGCTAATGTTTGCTTGCGTTCATAACGTCCTTCAGGTAAATTAGCAAGATTTGCTTTAGTGATTTCTATATAATAACCAAAAATACGATTGTATCCGATTTTTAGATTTTTAATACCTGTTGCAGCTTTTTCTTCTGCTTCTAACTGAGCAATCCACTTTTTACCATTTCGCATTGCATCACGGTAGACATCCAATTGTTCGTTAAACCCATCTTTAATGACTCCACCATCTTTTATCGAAAGTGGAGCATCTTCATCTATCGCTTGATTAATTAAGTCAACTACCTCCGGAACTTGATCTAATTCAGCAATAAATTGATCCCACTCACCTTTATTCATTAATTGTATAATTTCAATTAATTGAGGAATCTGGCGCAAAGAGGTTTGCAGTTGAATTAAATCACGTCCATTAACGTTCCCGAATGCTACTCTACCAGCTAATCTTTCTAGATCGTATACTCTAGTCAGGGCTTCATTTAAATCCGTTCGTTCAAAGAAATGATTGATAAGACTCTCAACACTATTTTGTCTCATCGTGATTTGCTTTTCTTGAATAAGAGGTCGGTCAATCCATTGCTTTAGAAGTCTGCCTCCCATTGCCGTTTTAGTTTCATCTAACAACCACAATAAGGTTCCTTTTTTTTGACCAGTCCGAATCGAAGAAACCAACTCTAAGTTATGTTTGGAATAATGGTCCATTTTTAAATGATTGGTTGGAGAGTAGACGCCTACTTTTTGAAGATGACCTAGATTTCTTTTTTGAGTAACATGTAAATAAGACAACAGTAATTTTACAATATCGATTAATTCAGTATTTTCTATCTCATTTGTTAAATACGAAAACTCTGCACTTTCAATAAGTTCTTTTTGAGTGGACACCATAATGCCTAATTTTGTTTTCAATTCTTCCTGTAGCTCTATATCATTGGCTTCTTTAAAAACAACTTCTTTCGTTCTCAAACTCATCAGTTCACTCATTACTGATTCTAACGAGTTTAACTTCGTCGTTTTCAATTCTCCTGTACTTAAGTCAGCGTATGCTAAATAATAGTGATTTGTATTTGTGCTCATTACAGCCGCTAAATAATTATTTGTTTTGGCATCCATTGACTTGGTGTCCATCGCTGTTCCAGGCGTAATTAGCTGAACAACTTCCCTTTTCACCATACCTTTTGCTGTTTTTGGATCCTCAACTTGCTCACAAATAGCTACTTTGTACCCTTTTTCAATTAAACTATCAATATACCCTTTGGCTGCATGATAAGGCACACCACACATCGGAATTGGTTCATCTGCATTACGATTGCGACTTGTTAAAGTAACTTCTAAAAGTTGTGAGGCTTTAATAGCATCTTCATTAAACAGCTCATAAAAATCTCCCAAGCGGTAAAATAAAAAAGCATCTGGGTAATTTGCTTTTATCCCTAGATACTGTTCCATCATAGGCGTTTGTTTCGTTTTTTGCGGCATGTTTTTCGCCCCTTTTTGCTTATTTGTTGTTCAGTACTTTTTAGTTGGATTGACTTACTCAAACCCACCATTAAATGGACGATCATCATTAATCACAATATTCTCAATTTTTTTAGCTTCACCTGTGATGTCATCAATATCAATAAAACAACCGGATAAAATTTTCCGACCTTCTTTAGGCACTTCAAAACGTGTTGGCATTTGAGTTAAAAATTTTCTTAACACTGCATCGCGGTCCATACCTAACGCTCCATCATAAGGACCAGTCATTCCAGCATCTGTTAAATAAGCCGTACCATTTGGTAAAATACGCGCATCATTTGTTTGTACATGAGTATGTGTCCCAACTACTGCAGAGACTCTCCCATCTAAATACCAGCCCATCGATTGTTTCTCACTTGTTGTTTCTGCATGAAAATCTACAAAAATTAAAGGTGTTCGTTGCAAGGCTTCTTCTACTAATTCATCCGCTTTTCTGAACGGATCGTCAACATCCATCATGAAAACACGCCCATGTAAGTTTATTACCGCCAATTCAAGTTGATTAACTTTAATATAGGAAATCCCTTTTCCGGGTGTACCTTCGGGATAATTAGCCGGACGAATCATTTTTTTAGCATCATCTATAAATTCAAAAATATCTCGGTTATCCCATGTATGATTTCCCATTGTTACGATATCAACGCCATCTTGTAAGAAACCTTTATAAATTTTTTCTGTAATCCCACGACCTGCAGCGGCATTTTCACCATTTAAAATCGTTACTTGCGGTTTATACATTTTTTTCAGTTTAGGTAAATAATCATGAACCATTTCGCGGCCCATCGAACCTACAACATCTCCAATAAATAATAATTTCATTCATTTATGCCTCTTCTCTTTTTCATCCTCTACATTTTAACAATAAATGGACCGAAATAAAAGCTGACCTCTTCATTTTTTAAAATTCAATAGAAAAACCGATACGAGTCAGATTCATCATCGACTCATATCGGCTAGTTTAGCTTAGTTATTTAGCATATTCGATTGATCTTATTTCACGTATAACGGTTATCTTAAAGTGTCCTGGATAATCCAATTCACTTTCAATGCGTTTTCTAACATCGCGTGCTAACTTGCTTGCACCTAAATCATCAAGTTTTTCAGGTTTGACCATAATCCGGATTTCGCGACCTGCTTGTATTGCAAAACTTTGTTCAACCCCTTCGAAATCGTTAGAAATACTTTCTAATTTTTCAAGGCGATGAATATAGTTTTCAAGCGATTCGCTTCTTGCTCCTGGACGTGCCGCAGATATGGCATCAGCTGAAGCGACTAAAACAGAAATGACAGATGTTGCTTCTACGTCTCCATGATGTGAGGCAATTGAGTTCACAACTGTTTCATTCTCTTTATACTTCATTGCAATTTCTGCACCAATTTCAACATGCGATCCTTCAACTTCATGATCTAGTGCTTTACCGATATCATGTAATAAACCTGCTCGTTTAGCTAATGTGACATCTTCGCCAAGTTCAGCAGCCATTACACCCGCTAATTTCGCAACTTCAATTGAATGGCTTAAAACGTTTTGACCGTAACTTGTTCTGAATTTTAGGCGTCCTAAAATTTTAATCAAGTCTGGATGTAACGAATGTACGCCAACATCAAAAGTAGCTTGTTCCCCAATTTCTCTGATTCTTTCATCCATTTCCTTACGTGATTTTTCGACCATCTCTTCAATTCGAGCTGGATGAATCCGTCCATCTTGGATTAATTTTTCAAGAGTCATTCGAGCAATTTCACGACGAATTGGATCAAATCCACTAAGTACAACTGCTTCTGGTGTATCATCAATAATTAGATCCATACCAGTCAAGGTTTCTAGAGCTCTAATATTACGCCCTTCACGACCTATGATACGCCCTTTCATTTCATCATTAGGCAATGTGACCACAGAAACGGTTGTTTCCGAAACTTGATCAGCTGCAGAACGTTGAATGGCCAAAGCAATTAAGTTTTTAGCTTTACGATCTGCTTCAGTTTTTGCTTGTTGTTCAGAATCTTTTACCATCACAGCAACTTCATGAGACAATTCATTTTCTGTTTCTTGTAAAATCAATTGTTTGGCTTCTTCTCGTGATAATGCTGCTACTCGTTCTAATTCACTTTCTTGTTGTTCCACCAATTGAATGGCTTTCTTCTCTAAATCGTCAACATGTAGCTGTCTAGAACTTAATTTTGCTTCATTAGCTTCAAGAGTTTGTTCACGCTTTTCTAAGCTTTCGTTTTTGCGATCAATGTTATCTTCGCGTTGTAACAAACGATTTTCTTGTCTTAGAACTTCATTTCTTCTCTCTTTCAGCTCTGCTTCAATTTCAGTTCGGTATTTGTGGCTTTCATCCTTCGCTTCTAACATCGCTTCCTTTTTCATGGTTTCTGCTTCTCTTTTTGCTTCCTCCAATATTCCAGTTGCAGTGTTTCTAGCACCAGCTAGTTCTTTTTCGTGGTTTGCCTTGCGGACGAGATATCCAACAATAAGACCGACAACTAAAGTAACGATAGCGAAGGCAATACTTTTAAAATCCATTCTTCCACCTCCGTATCATCTATTTAATTTGTCATTTAATATTTATCCATTATTTGGTAGATTATGAATAGCTTTATACCAATAAAACCTACCCGCTATCTAATTGTAAAGTAATAGATAATTCAATTTTAATTGTAGTAGCGAGACATGTCAACTTAAATAATGGTTTTGTAGCCCTTTCATAAACTTTCATTAGGTCAGAACGAATCGTCCACGACCCTTTTTCATTCAATTTCAGAAAAATAGTATTAAAAAACCAACAAGCATAAAGCTCATTGGTTTTATCTTGCATTATTTCTTTACTTTAATCTTCTAATAGATCTGTTTCAGGTTTTTCAGTTTCTTGATCTTCCGCGCCAGGTTCTCCAAAACCATATGCAGCACGAACTTTTTTCTCAACTTCGGCTCTTAATTCAGGATTTTCTTTAAAGAATTTTTTAACGTTTTCTCGTCCTTGACCAATCCGTTCTCCATTATAAGAGTACCATGCACCCGATTTATCAATAATGTCTTTATCAGAACCCATATCTACCAGTTCTCCAACTTGAGATATACCTTCTCCATACATGATATCTACTTCAGCTACTCTAAAAGGAGGAGCAACTTTGTTTTTAACAACTTTAATTTTTGTACGGTTACCCATAATTTCGGTACCTTGTTTGATTTGCTCAGCTCTTCTAACTTCTAGACGAATGGTAGCATAAAACTTTAATGCACGACCACCCGGTGTGATTTCTGGGTTACCAAACATAACTCCAACTTTTTCACGAATTTGGTTGATGAATAAAGCAATTGTTTTTGTTTTATTAATTGAGCCAGATAATTTACGTAAAGCTTGAGACATCAAACGAGCTTGTAAACCTACATGAGAGTCTCCCATTTCTCCTTCAATTTCTGCACGTGGTACTAATGCAGCCACTGAATCGATTACGACGATATCTACTGCTCCACTGGAAACTAGCGCATCTGCAATTTCTAATCCTTGTTCACCTGTGTCCGGTTGAGATAATAACAATTCGTCAATATCTACACCAAGTGCAGCGGCATATTTTGGATCCAAAGCGTTCTCAGCATCAATAAAGGCAGCTATTCCGCCTTGTTTTTGAACCTCTGCGACAGCATGCAAAGCTACTGTTGTTTTACCTGAACTTTCAGGTCCGTATACTTCAATAATTCTTCCTCTTGGAAAACCACCTACACCTAATGCTACATCTAATGCTAAAGATCCACTAGGAATAGTTGAAATACGTGTATCTACTTTTTCTCCAAGTTTCATAACCGAACCTTTACCAAAGTTCTTTTCGATTTTTTTTAATGCTGCGTCTAACGCTTGTTTACGATCATCTGCCATTAATTAAATCCTCCTCAAGTTCTCTTTTATTCATTAATTAATCATTCATAATTTCATCTGCTACAATCAATATCATACCTTTTTATTATAAAAAAAGCAAGAAAAAAGCGAACAAACATTCGGTCTTTTTGATTGGTTCGTTGATTGCGTATTATTTCAGAAAAACTTTCTGATCTATGGGGAGATCTAATAACACTCTACGAATTAAGTCTAATCCAGACATGATTGATTTTTCTCGATTGCTTTCTCGCCCTTTACCAAAATGGTACTCTTTGCTAAAAGTAATTTTCCCTTTAACAGCAACTCCAATCCAGACTGTACCGACTTTTTTGTTTTCTAACGCATCTGGGCCTGCAACTCCTGTAAAAGAAAGAGCTATATCTGAATCAAACATCTTTTGAGCCTTCTGTGCCATATCCATAGCGCATTCAGCACTGACTACGCCAAACTGTTCAATTGTTTTTTTAGAAACTCCTAAAACACTTGTTTTCGTGTCATTGCTATACGTTACAATGCCACCTTTGAAATAGTCACTAGCACCCGAAACGCTTGTTATGCAACTTTGAAAAGCACCGCCAGTCAGGCTTTCGGCAGCTGTCAAGGTCATTTTGTGTTCTTTCAATAAGTCTGCAACTACATTTACTAATCGCGTATCCTCTCCATAGCCATAAAAATACTTCCCTAGACGTTTTTGAACGATTGCTTCCATGTTATCCAACAAGACAAGACAAGTTGCTGCAGTGCCTCCATTTGCTGTCAAACGCAGTGTGACTTCATGCTTTCCAGCATAGGTAGCAATAGTAGGATTTTGTTGATTTTCAATTAAGTCATCTAATTCAGCAGCCAATTGAGATTCACCAATATTAAAAAAACGTAAGACTCTTGATATAAGATGAGTTTCTTCCTTTCGTTCGCTCATTAATAATGGCCTAACTTCATTTATAAACATTGGTTCTAGTTCACTAGGCGGACCAGGTAATAGGATATAGCTTTTATTATTTTGTTTTAAAAACATTCCAGCAGCAAGACCAGTTTCATTTTTTAAAATAGTGGACCCTTCAATTACCATAGCTTGCAATCGATTATTTTCTGTCATCGTTCGTTTTCTATTTTCGTGAAAAGCTATTATTTTTTCCATCGTTTGTTCATCTAAAATCAAATTTTTAGTTAAATGGTCAGCTAATACTTGCTTCGTTATATCATCTTTTGTAGGCCCTAAACCTCCCGATAAGATGACTAGATCACTTCTTTGTTCCGCAACTTGAATAACTTCTAACAGACGCTTTGGGTTATCTCCAACGACTACCTGGTGATAGACATCTATTCCTAATAATGAGAGTTCGCGAGACAGAAAAGATGCATTTGTATTTATTACTTGCCCCATTAATAGTTCTGTTCCAATTGCTATAATTTCAGCATTCATCTTACACACTCCTATTTTTATAATACGCGAATGATTTCTCTTAAATTTTATTTGTTATTTTAGTAAAAAAGGAACTACATTTCATTGTTTGTCTATTTTACCATACTTTTCTGATGGACAAAAAAAGAAGGTGCTTCGAAATAAATTTCAAAGTACCTTCTTTTGTAGCATTTTTTTAATTCAACTTATTTTGGACCTTTAAATACTGCACTGTTCTTCACAAAATAATCTACACCTGAGTAGATAGTAAAGAATAGACAGATATACAACATGATAGCAGCCATTGGCAAGCCGATACCTTCAAATGGTAGATTATCAACTAGCAGTAAAATGATTGCAACCATTTGAGTGGCTGTTTTAATTTTTCCTGGCCATGCAGCGGCTAAAACTGTTCCGCCTTGTTCCACTAATAGTAACCTTAATCCAGTAACTGCCAATTCTCTACATACAATAATAGAAACGACCCAAGAAGGAGCTAAATTTTGTCCAACTAAAATAATTAAAGCAGTCATAACTAGCATTTTATCAGCTAAAGGATCGGCAAACTTACCAAAATTTGTTACTAGTCCTTGCTTACGTGCAATTTTTCCATCTAGCCAGTCTGTGAAACTTGCTAAAGCAAATAAAACAGCACCTATCAGTTGGGTGACTTCAATCGTAGAACCTAAAAGATGAATAACTCCCCAATCAAATGGTGCTAATACGATAATAACAAATAGTGGAATCATAAAAATTCTCAGTACTGTAAGTTTATTCGGTAAGTTCAATTTTTTTGCTTCCTCTCTTGATCAATAAACATCAACTATTTATAAAAACTCTTCCCGCAAAAAGTTCTTGCTAGATAAAGCTCTCTTTTACGAGTTTACTCAAATTTAAATTCAATTTCTTGTCGGACTGAATTCTCTGCTTCGGGAGCATAAGGAACATCTTTGCCATTAAAATTAACTTTTGTTGCAGGTGCGTTTCCAATTATAACGACTAAAGACGAAGTTCCGTCTGGAATTTCTGTTTCTAAATTAGAGCCATCCGTTATTAACTGAGCATCAATCGTAGTTCCGTCTCCTTCAACACTGACCCATGAATCTCCACCTGAAGCTGTTAGTATCAATGAACTTCCTTCAAAAATTCCTGTAACAGAATAAGTTGTTGTCGATCCATTAGAAGATAACAGCTCTATTCCTTGAGCTTCTTCACTCTCTTCAGACACTGCTGACTCTGAAGATTCCTTTACTGATTCTTCTTCTGAAATAGAATCAGCACTAGAGACAGCTATTTCATCAGACTCTTTTGTAATCATGTCTTCATTTCCTTGATTATTTGTTTTAATTACAGCAAAATAGATAGCCGCTACAATAGCTACCGCTAAGAGGCCAATTAAAATTGTAGGCAAATACTCTTGAACTTTTGTCAAAAAGACATTTTCAGTATTCTTTCCAGAACGTGTTTGATCCGTAGAGACTTTTTCTACATATTCCTCATCATGAGTATGCGGCACTGCATCCGTATATTCTTCTAGTAGTTGATCTCCATTTAAACCAACAGTATCTGCGTATTGTTTAATAAATGCACGCGCATAAAATTTTCCAGGCATGACATCATAATTACCTTCTTCAATCGCAATCAGGTAACGTTTTTGGATTTTTGTCATTTGTTGCAAATCATCTAACGTGTATCCTTTTGCTTTTCTTGCTTCTTTTAATTTTTCACCAATTTCATTCAACTGTCTCACCTACCTGTTCTCTTTATTAGAGAGAAAATCTCATATCATTTGCATTATAACATACCTTTTACACTAGAAACATTAATTTTTCCTTATACCGTATAAGAATAGTATCTTTCTACTTTAACCAGCCACCACTGACAACAATTGATTGTCCCGTCATATACGCACTTCTTTTATCGACTAATTGAGTGACCCAAAAACTGATTTCAGAGACATTTCCTAGTCGACCTAATGGAATTTCACTTTCCAATTCTTCTACTTCAGCTGGAGTAAAGTCTTGATTCATTTTAGTGGCAATAGCTCCAGGAGAAATAGCGTTCACTGTTATCCCTAAGCTGGCCACTTCTTTACTATAAGCTTTAACAAAGGCTAATTGAGCACCTTTTGTTGTGCTGTAAAAAACTTCCATTGCGCTCCCTATTTCCCCATAGATAGAACTGATAAAAATAATTCTGCCATGTGTTGAATGAGCTAGCTTATCTTGCAAGTGTTGAACCAATAAAACGGGCGTTTTAACGTGTACTCTCCACATACGATCCATATCCGTTGAAGAAATCTCTGTCAATAATTGATAGGTAGTAAAACCACTAGCAAAAACAACTACATCTAACTGATAGATGGATTGAAGAAAAAGAGAAATCCCTTCTTCTTCAGTCATATCTAGAGGCAACGCAAAAAAATCTTGTTTGGGATAATCCATTTGATAGTTGCGTATTTGTTCCTCTACACTCTTAGGATTGGAATGATAGTGCAAATAAAGTGACCAACCTTTTTCAGCCATTTCTTGTGCAATGCCTTTACCAATATCGCCGCTTGCTCCCATAATCAACGCAAATTTCACGCCTCATTCTCTCCTTTTGGCAAAATATGGAATGTGGTCATATGATCTTCAACCATAAATTCATCAGCTGCTTTTTTTATCTCTGTCAATGTAACACTTTCAATGATAGGAACAACATCAAATAAAGTTGCCTCGCCATATGAAGGTTGACTAAATTGATTAGCAATATATTCTAAAGAATTTAAAGACTGCAATTCTTGACCAATCATTCGTTTTTTTACAATCGTTAGATTTTCTTCTGTTAGCTCTGAGCTATTTTTAGCATCTAGCAATATTTTTTTAATTTCATCACTAAAAACAACAGAATCTTTCGTATCTCCACCAATGTCAACAAAATGGAAAGTACGGTCTAAATTAAATTCATAAGAGAAACTATCATCTATTATTCCTTTATCATATAGATTCAAATAATTCGCTGATGTAGGACCAAACAATAATGTCAATAATAGATCCATTGTCGTTTTGTATGCTAAAGCTTTTACACCACTCGGTATCTCAGTTACCCCTTTTACGCCAACAATACTTTTTGGACGATTAACTGACATTTGAATAAAGTCATATGGTTTAATATCTTGTATGGTTTCTTCGGGAAAAATACGTTCAATTGGTTCAACTGGCAAAAATTCTTTCTTTGATTGGTTTTCTCGAATCAACTGCATCGTTTCTTCAGGATCTAATTTTCCTACTACAAATAAGCTCATATTACTTGGATGATAAAAAGTTGCGTGATTTTCGTATAATAATTCAGGCGTAATGTCCATGATACTATCTACTGTTCCAGCAATATCGATATGCAATGGGTGTTTAGGATACATATTGCCTAAAACGCCAAAATACAAACGCCAGTCTGGTTCGTCTTCATACATTTGAATTTCTTGAGCAATAATACCTTTTTCTTTATTGACCGTTGCATCTGTAAAATAAGGCTCTTGAACAAAATCTAATAAAGTATTCAAACTTTCTGAAACATGGTTCGTACTAGAAAATAGATAAGCTGTTTTAGTGAAACTTGTAAAAGCATTAGCTGACGCACCTAGTCGACCAAAAGTATTAAATACATCTCCATCTTCTTTTTCAAACAGTTTGTGTTCTAAAAAATGAGCGATGCCATCTGGAACTGTAATCATTTCTGTTTTCCCACGAGGAACGAATTGATTGTCGATTGAACCAAAATTCGTAGAAAATAAGCCATATGTCTTATGAAAGTCATTTTTTGGTAATAAAGTTACTCGTAAGCCGTTCTCAAGCGTTTCTGTATAAATCGTTTCTTGTAATTGTTCATAAATTTTTTTATCCATTATTTCGCCTCCGCTGTTAAAAAGAATGTTGCTTTTAATTTCACTTTGTTGGCCACTTCAATAATATCTTCTTTTGTAACTTTTTCAATTCTAGCTACCCACTCGTCGATTGAAAGAATCGTTTCTTTAGCTAATTCTAACGCATAGATACGCTCAATAACGGCACCAGCATTATCTTCTGATTGAAATAGTTGATTTTTCAACATTTCTTTCGTTTGAGAAATAGCTTCATCTGTAAAGTTACCAGCCTGCATCTCTTTCAATTGTAGAGCAATTATTTCTCTAACTTGATCAACTTTTTGACCATCAATACCAGTTTGAACAGTCATCATGCCTCTGAATGTGTCCATAGAGCTAGAAGCATAATAAGCTAAACTTTCTTTCTCACGCACGTTCATAAACAATTTCGAATGCGGAAAACCACCGAATAAACCATTGAAGACTTGTGCAGCATAATACAGTGGATCGTGGTAAAAAATCGCTGTTGTATAACCCAAATTAAATTTAGCTTGGGTTATTTCTTGTTGCTCCGTCTTATTTTCAACTTCGTTAGCTGCTGGTTCATTGTAGAAACTACTTGATTTCAATACTTTGCGAGGAGCAAACTCAAATTGCTTAAAAGCAGACCGAATTTCATTTTCATCAACATCACCTAGGACATAAATATCCACCTTATCATGATTTAATACATCTTGATAATACTCATATAGCGATGCAGCTGATATTTCTTCCAAATCTTCTTTCGAACCTACACTTGGCGTTTGTTGATCCACATTTTCAAAAAAGAGCTCTTGCAATGCAAGACTAGCATAAGTTTGTTTGTCATCAAAAAGTGAATCATAATAATCGACTAAATTCGCTTTTTCTCTCTTAAAGGTTTTATCATTAAACTGTCCATCTGTTACATTTGGTTGGAAAATTATTTCTTTCAAAAAGTCGATACTTTCTTGCAAAACATTGTCTCCTTTTGAAAGATACTTTTCATTGACTAAATTTATACTCATTGATAGGATATGCGTATTTCCTTTTTTGCTTACGCCTGTTCCAAAGCTAGCTCCATACATATTGGAAAGAGCACTTCTTAATGCTGTTTGAGTCGGGTACTTTTTACTATTTGTTTCTAATAAATTTGCTAACATAGCTCGCTTTGTAACGGTTTTCTTATTTAACGGTGCACGAAATTTCAACATTATTCGAATTGTTTTGTATTTCTTGGTGGGGAGTACATGCAAATGGACCCCTTCATTTAATTGAATGGACATAATTTATTCCTCCTCTAACTTAAAAAAACGTTCAGTATCTATCTTAAAATAAAAAGTAAAAAAAAGAAAGCAACAACGGACATAGAAGTCCGTTGTTGCCAAAATGTGGCTTATTTTGATTTAATATATGTTTTACCGCCTGCTGCTGGTCCTTCAGATTTACCAATTACTCCGACCAATACAATAATAGTGATCACGTATGGTGCGATTTGTAGCCATACACTTGGAATATCTTGGATGATTGGTATATAGTTTCCAATAACCCCTAGACTTTGAGCAAAACCAAAGAATATAGCTGCTCCCATTGCACCAAGAGGATTCCATTTACCAAATATCATTGCTGCCATTGCGATAAACCCTTGTCCCGCAATCGTTGAAGCTTGGAAACTTAATGAGATAGACTGAGCTTGAATCGCTCCTCCCATACCACCTAGTAAACCAGATAGCATTACACCTGCATATTTCATTAAGTAAACATTAATTCCTAATGTATCCGCTGCTTGAGGATGTTCTCCCACAGATCTTAGGCGTAAGCCAAAACGTGTTTTAAAGAGCACTACCCAGCAAATAATTGCAATTAAAATACCTGCAAAAGCTGGAGCTGAAGTTCCTTTAAAGAAGATATCGCCAATGATTGGAATACGATTTAATAAAGGAATCGTTACTTTACCAAAACTTTCTGTAATTCGGTCTGTTTGTCCAGCTCCACTATACAATACTCGTGTAAAGAAGATGGCTAAAGCTGGAGCCATTAAGTTGATAACTGTACCAGAAATAATGTGATCTGCTCTTAAATTAACTGTCGCTACTGCATGGATTAATGAAAAAACCACACCCACTAATCCACCAATTAGAGCTGAAATCCAAGGAGTCATATCCCCAAAAGCACTCGCAAAGGTTAAGTTAAATACAATAGAACTAAAGGCACCCATAACCATTATTCCTTCTAGACCTACGTTAACAACACCACTACGCTCAGAGAATGTTCCACCAAGGGCTGTTAACACAATAGGAGCTGAATAAACAAGTGATGATGAAACAATGAGTTGAAGCAATTGTACGATATCCATCTTATTTCACTCCTCCTTTGTTTACTCTTGCTCGTTTATCAATAAAATAGCGAATTAAGTAATTAGCCCCTACGAAGAAAATAATAGATGCGATTACAATATCTACAACTTCAGTTGGTACTCCTGAAATCATTGGCATACTATTTCCACCAATTTTCAATGCCCCAAACAAAATAGCTGAGAAGATAATCCCTACAGGATTACTTAATCCTAGCAAAGCTACAGCCATCCCATCAAATCCAATGGTTGGCATTGCACCTTGAGTAAAAATGTTTTGGAAATTCCCAAGACCTTCCATTACGCCGCCTAAACCAGCTAAACCACCACTGATTAGCATTGAAATGATAATTGTTCGTTTAGAACTCATACCAGCATATTCAGCAGCACTAGGATTTAATCCAACGGTTCTGATTTCAAACCCAGATGTTGTCTTTTTCATTAAGAACCATACAATAATAGCCATAGCTAATGAAATAAAGATACCAGCATGAAGAGTAGAGTTACTCGTTAGCTCGGTTAACCATCCTGCTCTTAAACTAGCACCCTCTGAAATACGAGGAGTTGCGTCTGCTGAATCAGTTAATACGTTACGGATCAAGTAATTTGTTGTATATAGAGCCGTATAGTTCAACATAATTGTGACAATAACTTCACTAGTGTTAAAATAGGCTCTTAAAAAACCAGCAATTCCGGCCCAAAGTGCACCAGCTAATACTCCTCCTAATATGCTTAAAGGAAGTAAAATTAAACCAGGTAGATCTGAGAAGATATTAGCTACCCAGACAGAACATAACCATCCTAGCAAAGCTTGTCCTGCAACCCCAATGTTAAAGAATCCCGCATTGTACGCCACAGAAAAACCCAAGGCTGTTAGAATAAGCGGTGTCGCTTGTCTTAATGTTTCACCAATATAAAATGATGATCCAAAAGCACCGTTTATCATTGCTGAATAACCATCAATTGGATTGTATCCAAAGATAACCATGATAATAGCACCCAATACAAATCCCATAACCACAGATAGTAGTGGCACTAATAAATTATTTAGCGTATCTTTTCTATTAGTCAATTCGAACACTCTCCTTTCCTTTTCCTTGTTTGATCAAAGAGCGAGCTTGTTCTAAAGAAGTACCTGCCATTAATAAGCCAAGTTCTTGTTGAGTTGTTTCTTTAGGATCTACAATGGCTACAATATTGCCTTCGTACATAACAGCGATTCGATCGGAGACGTTTAAAATTTCATCCAATTCAAAACTCATTAACAAGACCGCTTTACCATTGTCGCGTTGTTCAATTAAACGTGAGTGAATGTATTCAATTGCTCCTACATCAAGTCCACGAGTTGGTTGAGCAGCAATCAGTAATGACGGATCACGACTGATTTCTCTAGCAATAATCGCTTTTTGTTGGTTACCACCAGACAACGATCCAGCAGGAGTTGTTTCATTTTGTGTCCGTACATCAAATTCT
Organism: Carnobacterium jeotgali MS3; assembly: GCF_000745125.1. GTDB lineage: Bacteria > Bacillota > Bacilli > Lactobacillales > Carnobacteriaceae > Carnobacterium_B > Carnobacterium_B jeotgali. Next base: position 117,282 of record NZ_JQNF01000005.1, on the reverse strand, counting down.
TCAATTAATTTTAATGCAAATTTTTTGATTTCTTTTTGATTTAAAATACCATTTTTACTTAAAGGTTTTTTATAATAAGTTTGTAATGCGATATTCTCTTCTAATGACATCGGTAAAACTAAACCATATTTATGACGGTCTTCAGGAATATGCCCTAAGCCTAATTCGGTAATTTTACGAGGTGTTTTATTTTGAATTTCTTGCTCATTTAAAGTGATTTTTCCACTTTCAACCTTAGTTAATCCTGTTATCGCATGAATCAATTCACTTTGACCATTTCCGTCGATTCCGGCTATACCTACAACTTCACCAGCTCGTACTTCTAAGTTCAATCCTTTAACTGCATCTAATCCACGATTTTCTTTAACAGTAAGGTTCTCGATAGACAAAACAGTTTCTTTTGGTTGTGAAGCCTTTTTTTGTGTTTTAAAGGAAACAGAACGTCCAACCATCATATCTGCTAATTCTTGAGGAGAAGTTACTGAGACATCGACTGTATCAATACTTTTCCCACGGCGTATAACCGTACAACGGTCAGCAACAGCTTTAATTTCGTCAAGTTTATGTGTGATTAAGATGATTGATTTCCCTTCTTTTGTTAGGGCTCTCATTATACTTATCAGTTCATCAATTTCTTGAGGAGTCAATACTGCAGTTGGTTCATCAAATATTAAAATGTCTGCTCCGCGATAAAGTGTTTTTAAGATCTCTACCCTTTGCTCCATGCCAATTGAAATAGATTCTACTTTTGCACTAGGATCAACAAGCAAGCCATATTTTTCAGATAACTCTTTTATATCTTTTTTAGCCGTTTCTCTATCTAAAAAACCATTTTTTGTTTGTTCCATTCCTAAAATGATATTTTCAGTTACGGTAAATTTTTTCACTAACATAAAATGTTGGTGAACCATTCCAATACCTAATTTGTTTGCTACACTAGGTGAACTTATGTTTACCACCTGTCCGTTCACTAAAATTTCTCCAGAAGAAGGTTCTAATAACCCTGAAAGAATATTCATTAAAGTGGACTTCCCTGCACCATTTTCTCCTAAAAGAGCATGTATTTCTCCCTTTTTAAGTTGCAAATTAATATTGTCATTCGCTTTGAAAGTACCAAACTGTTTCGTAATGCCCTTCATTTCAATGACGTTTACTGATTCTGCCACGATGGTTTCACTCCTTTTATATTACTGAATTCATTATCTATTATAGTTGTTAGACAGACAAGTAGTTATCAACTTTTCTTTTTTAATTTTAATTGAATAATATAAATGCAAATACAAAAAAGTATTAGATAACTCCAAAGATAGGAAAAGACCGGAATATAAATATCCGGCCCTTTCACCTTATCCTATCTCTTAAACAACTGTTTAATGCAGAATATACTTATGGTGCTTCTGGAACTGTGATGTCTCCATCAATAATTTGTTGTTTGTAATCTTCTACTGATTTGATTACGTCTTCTGATAATGCTCCATCAGTAATCCCAACACTATCTTCAGCTAAACCAAAGTTGCTGACTTCTCCGCCTGGGAAGTTGCCTTCCATTGATGCATTTGCGATATCTTGAACAGCTTGACCTACACCTTTAAGTGTTGAAGTAAGTGTTAAGTTTCCGCCATCGTATTCACCTTCAGCAGTTTGATCACGGTCAACTCCGATTACCCAAAGTTTTTGATCTGGATTAGAATTCATGCGGTCAATAGCTTCTGAGAATACACCATTACCTGTATCACCAGATGCATGATAAATAATATCTGCTCCTGAACTATACATTGCAGCTGCTAATTGTTTACCAAGAGCAGCATCTCCAAATGAGCCTGCATATTCAACATCAATTTTAATGTCTGGATTAACTTGTTTAACACCGGCTACGAAACCAGCTTCAAAACGGTCAATAACAGCACTTTCTTGTCCACCAATAAATCCAACATGGTCTGTTTCAGTTGTTTCAGCAGCAGCAACACCTGCTAAAAATGCAGCTTCATGATCTTTAAACAATACAGATGCAACATTATCTGCTTTAATTTGGTCATCAATAATTACAAATTTTTGATCAGGTTTTTGTGCAGCGACATCTGTCATTGCTGGTTGTAACTTGAATCCAATCCCAAAAATCAAATCAAAATTGTTATTTACAGCTGTATTTAAGTTTGTAACAAATTGAGAATCTTCATCTGATTGAATGTAGTTGTATCCATCTGGTCCTTTTTCAAGTCCGTGTTCTTCTCCCCAAGCTTCCATGCCTTCCCAAGCAGATTGGTTAAAAGATTTATCATCAACTCCACCTACGTCAGTAACCATAATAATTGAATAATCTTCTTTTGAACCTGATGATGAAGCAGTATCGCTTCCTTCATCAGCTCCACATGCAGCCAACGTTAAACTTGATAATAGACCTAGAGTCAATAGACTCTTAAAATTTCTACTCTTCACTCAAAAAACCCCCAATATTTTTTTAGTACGAATCAATGTGTCATTAATTCATCCTCGCATTTATAGTACCATCTTTATTTAAAAAGATAAACACTAAATGTGATTATTGAAAACGTTTTAGTTAAAAATTGTTCAGTTTTTAATCTATCTTTAATATGTTGCAATCAATTTTGTTTGGCTTTAAGCATAAAGCTTGACTTAAAGAATGATTAGTAAAAAAAACATCTATTAAGAAATCAACTTAATAGATGCTTTTTTTACTACTGTTCTATTTCTGTATCAGCCAAATGATCTTCACTAGCAAGTTGAGTAATATTTACCTTACGAGGTTTGCTTCCTTCAGATGGACCAACAATACCACGCATTTCCATCTCATCAATTAGACGAGCAGCTCGGTTGTATCCAATTCTAAATCGACGTTGCAACAGCGAAATACTAGCTGTCTGCATTTCAACGATTAATGCTACAGCATCTTCATAAACTTCGTCTTGGACCTCGTTTTGCGTCGTTTTAGGCTCTTCAGTCGGCATCATTTCTTCTACATAATTTGCTCCCTGTTGATCCGTTACGAATGTTACAATATGTTCAACTTCTTCATCTGAAATAAACGCACCTTGCACACGAACTGGTTTATTTTCACCCATTGGTAAGAATAACATATCTCCCCTACCTAATAATTTTTCTGCTCCACTGCCATCTATGATTGTTCTAGAATCGACACCACTAGAAACTGCAAATGCAATTCGTGAAGGTACATTAGCTTTAATAATACCCGTGATAACATCTACACTGGGTCTTTGAGTTGCTAAAATCATATGAATTCCTGCAGCCCGAGCCATTTGAGCTAACCGAATGATTGCATCTTCAACTTCATTGCTAGCTACCATCATTAAGTCGGCTAACTCATCGACAATTACCACTATAAAAGGCAATGTCGGATAATTTTCGCCATTTTCTTCATTATGTGTTTTTAAATGCTGATTGTATCCAGTGATATTACGCATTCCACTGGCAGCAAATAGTTCGTATCTTCTTTCCATTTCAGTAACGACTTTTTGTAATGCTTGAGCTGCTTTTTTAGGATTGGTTACGACTGGTGTCAACAAATGTGGAATCCCATTATAAACATTCAATTCAACCATTTTAGGATCTATCATCATTAATTTCACTTCATTTGGTTTAGCTTTCATCAATAAGCTAGTAATAATACCGTTAATACAAACCGATTTCCCGCTACCGGTAGACCCTGCAACAAGCAAGTGAGGCATTTTAGATAGATCAGCCATCGTAATATTGCCGGAGATATCTCTGCCAAGCGGTACTTCTAACATTTTTTCTTTATTGTTAACTTGCCCTTCAATTACATCTCTAAAAGAAACTAAACTTACTTCACTATTTGGAACCTCAATCCCTATAAAAGATTTCCCCGGAATAGGAGCTTCGATTCGAATATCTTTCGCAGCTAGTGCTAATGCAATGTCATCACTAAGGCTGACAATTTTGCTTACCTTCACACCAATGGCTGGCTGAACTTCATATTTTGTTACAGCTGGACCTAAATTGGCTTTGGTAACTTTTGCATCGACTCCAAAACTTTTAAATGTTTTTTCTAATTTTTGAACATTTTTTTGTATAAGAGCATACTCATTAGTTTGGTCATTTTGTGGTATTTCATTTAATAAATACGAAGGCGGCAACTGATAATCTTTGTTTTCTCTTTCAGCTCCTATTTCAAAATCGATTGTTTCTCCTTCACTATCTTCTAGAACATCCCCCGCTGTTTTTTCTGGGATAGGTTTCTCAACACGACTCTGATAATTGTCGATTTCTAGCTGCAACTGTTCATTCTTACCCTTATTAACTGGCTCTTCTTGTGCATCATTAGTTGATCCTATTTTTACTTTATTTTTCTTTTCTTTCGTCTCTTTTTTATCCTTTTTTGGATCTGTTATTTCAGCTGATTTTTTTATATTATTTATCCTCTGCAGCATAAAGTTTTTTAACTTTATCATTGTTGTCCATAATCTTTGCCAAATACTAGCTAACAACTGACCACTATTTTTCAAAAATGATTTAAATGATAACTGAAACAGTAAAAATATACCGAAGAAAAAACCTAGTCCTGCTATAAAATAGGTACCCCATTGTGAGAATAAGAAATAGCTAGCTGAATAAAAAACGGCACCAATCATTCCTCCTCCAAGTGATTGAGTGATTTCATTATTCGCCATATCGGTTATAAAAAAACGGAACGTAGCAGAAATCACATTCATATCTCCATGGATAATAGGAGCAAATAACCGGGCATGCAAAACTAATAATAGGCTACTGTAAATAAGTAAAAAACCCATGATTCGTTTATTTTTAAAATAAGGCTCTTTACCTTTAAAAACCAAGTACGCGCCATAAACGCCTACTAAAATAGCCGCTACTGTATAAGTATTGCCTACAAAGAAACGAAAAAGATTTGCACTAAATATTCCCGCAAAACCTGTTTGTGAAGCTGAAAAAACACTTAGAATAATAAAAATCAAGCCGATAATTTCAAAAGAAAGACGATAATTTGCGTTCTTATTAGTAGTATTGTTCTTTTTTTTCACTGCCACGATTTTCTTCCCTCCTTACACCTCTCTTTAATTATACACAAAATTTGATTTAAACGGAATGCAGTAAAGGATGAAATCATTATTGCCTGATTTCATCCTTTACTGGGACTATTTTTTAATTGCCTTTTCTTTCCATAGCAGCTTTCATAGCCAAAGCTAGTGGACTTTCAACTTCTTCTTGTTTATTTATTTTTTTCATCAACTTACTTGTTTCATGCTTACTAGGCTTCTTACTGCTCTTACCTTCTATTTTTTCAGTAATGTTACAGTATTTGCATTTAAAATAATTTCCATTTTTCCCTTCATGGATTTCCATTTTACGATGACATTGTGCACATCGATGATTCGATACTTTTGGGTCTTTTCTTCGTTTATATGAACACGTTGTACTACTACAAATAAGCATTTTCCCATCACGGCCACTACGTTCTTTCAATAGTTCACCACAATCCGGGCAAATTTTAGTTGTTAATGCATGGTCCTTATATGTTTCTGTGCTATTTTTTATTTCAGTTACTAATCGAGCCGTCTCATTTTTTATTTGTTTTAAGAACACTTCTTTCTTTAACGTTCCTTTTGCAATTTCCTCTAATGCTTCCTCCCATTTCCTTGTGAGCTCTGGAGTCACCAATGCGGGATTGACTAACGTTAATAATTGTTGCCCTTTAGGTGTTGTACTTAATTTGTTTTGATTCCGTTCCATTAAGTCGCTTTTAATCAACTTTTCAATAATTTCAGCACGCGTAGCCGGTGTTCCTAATCCGTTTTTCTCCATATTCTGAAGAAGTGTACCTTCTGATAAGCGAGCTGGAGCTTCTGTCAATTGCATTTGAATTGTATAAGTTGGCTGAGTTAGTTGTTCATTTAATTGATAACCCTTTTCTGATTGTTTTTGGACTTCTTTTTTCCATCCCTTTTCAATCACTTCTTCTTGTTGCAGACTAAATAAGGTAGTAGCCGCGGAGAACACTATGGTTGTTTTAGAAACGTTATAAGCGGGTAAAAAGAGTCCTATAAATCGTTCGACAACCATGCGATAAATTTTCAACTCATCTGCTTCCATTTTTTCTGGACGTGGACGTTCTTCAGTAGGAATAATCCCATGATGATCGGTTACTTTTGCAGTATTGAATACGCCTTTTTGAGTTACCTGAGCCCCTCTTTTCAGAATACCTTTTACTTCATCAGGTGCAAAATTTTGAATGGCCGCTACTCTTTCTTTCATCGTTCCAATCATGTCTTGCGTTAAATATTTTGAGTCTGTTCTTGGATAAGAAAGTACTTTATGGCGTTCATATAATGTTTGCATTAAACTAAGTGTTTTCTTAGCTGAAAATTGATAACGTAAATTCGCTTCACGTTGAAGTTCAGTCAAATCATAAGGCAATGGGGCCTGTTGAATAGATTGTTTTTCTTTTATTTCCTTAACGATTACTGATTTATTTTTTAAAGAAGCTACTAGATCTTCCGCTTTTTGTCGTTCACTAAATTTACGGAGCGCACTATCTTGTATTGTTGCTTTTTTTCCATCAATCACTAGCTGAACAGTATAGAAAGTTTCAGGTACAAACGATTGTATTTTAGCCTCTTGTTTGCGTACCATGGCTAGCGTTGGGGTTTGGACGCGTCCAGCAGATAAACTATCTTGATACTTTACTGTCAATGCTCTAGTAACATTCAAACCTATCAACCAATCGGCCTCTGAACGTGCAACAGCAGAATCATATAATGTATCGTATTTTTTACTTGGTTGTAATTGATTAAAACCTTCTTTTATCGCCTTATCGGTTTGCGAAGAAATCCATAATCTTTTTATCGGTTTATTAAAGTGGACATACTCTAATATCCATCGTGCAACTAATTCTCCCTCTCGTCCAGCATCGGTAGCAATAACTGCTGAACCAATGTCTTTTCGATCAGCTAGCTGCTTGATGGCTTTTAATTGACTTCTTGTATTTTTTAACGGTGTAGTTAACATTTTTTCTGGGATAAGTGGCAGTGTATTTAAATCCCAAGTCGCCCATTCTTTTTTATACTCTTCTGGCATTTTCAATCCTAATAAATGTCCCAATGCCCAAGTTACAATGACGTCTTTTCCTTCAATATGGGTCTTGCTTTTTTGAGTGGCTCCGAGTACTCGTGCAATTTCTTTTCCTACACTTGGTTTTTCGGCAATAATTAATGTTTTCATGATCGTTCCTTTCTTAAAACAGCTCATCATTCCTCTTTTTTCACTATATGAAATGCTGTGCATTCATTGTAAATTATCTTTATACTCAATGCAACAATACCAAAAGTCTGCTCTTTTTTCTTATACTCAGACTAAAGAATGATTGACCCCATTAAACACAATCGTTAAAATAAACTAAACAAGTAACTTTTTCGGAAGAGGAAGTGCTAATATGACCATTTTTTTCCGATTGCTTAAACAGTTTCTTTTTCCACAAAACAAAACAATCGAGTCTTCTATTGAAGATTCCACTAATGGAGGGATTTCTATGAAAAAAGTTTCTATTCATGTATTTGGGTTGGTACAAGGTGTTGGCTTCCGTTACTCAACTAAATTAGTAGCGGATCAGATCGGTGTCTATGGAATTGTTCGAAATGAATCAGATGGAAGCGTCTATATAGAAGCTAACGGAGAGCCAGATAAAATCGACCAATTTATAGAAAAAATAAGAAATTCACCTTCCCCAAGCGGCAATGTTGATTCTATCGCAATAGAAGAACTTGCTTCAATTCCAACTAGAGACAAGTTCACAATAAGCAATTGAAAAACGGATACTAATCCTGTATAGTAAGTAATGTTACTTAATTTAATAAAAATGAAGGATTGTGAACAATGAAAAATTTCAAAAAATTACTTTTATCAGGAACGCTTTTAAGCGTAGTGGTTTTCTTGTCTGGTTGTATGGGTCATGACTCAGATGGTAATCCTAGTGGTATAATCTATCAGTTTTTAGTCGTTCCAACACAACAAGTTATCATCCAATTGGCTGATTTTTTTGAAGGTAGTTATGGACTGTCTATTATCGCTATTACGTTAGCTGTTCGTTTAATTATTATGCCTTTAAACTTAAGTCAATCTAAAAAATCGATTATCCAACAAGAAAAAATGGCTTTAATCAAACCTGAGATGGATGAAGTTCAAAAGAAACAAAAAGCTGCTGTTACTGCTGAAGAAAAAGCTGCTGCTCAACAAGAACTTATGAGTTTATATAAAGATAATAACATGAGTATGCTGGGAGGAATCGGTTGTTTACCATTACTGATTCAAATGCCTGTCTTTACAGCCATGTTCCAAGCAATCAATTTATCTACCGAAATAAGCAATAGTACTTTCTTAGGCTTTAGTTTAGGAAATCAAAATATCGCTCTTGCTATTGCAGCTGGTGCCGTTTATTTTGTTCAATCGTATGTTTCTATGATTGGACTTCCAGATGAACAGAAGAAACAAATGCGTACAATGATGTACGTTAGTCCAATCATGATTTTAATGGTTTCCTTTACTTCTCCTGCTGGATTAGGATTGTATTGGTTTGTCGGAGGAATTTTTGCAGTTTTCCAAACGATTATTACCAACTTTATCTTCAAACCAAGAATAAAAGCTCAACTTGAAGAAGAAGCTAGAAATCGTCCTGCTAAGCCTAAACGGACGATTAAACAAGCTGAACCTGTTGAACAACAGACGAAAGTTTTAACTCATTCTTCTAATAGAAAGAATGCAAATGGAAGAAATGCTGGCAAACAACAAAAAAAACGTTAAACTAGCAAAAAAAATACCTGCTCTCATTTGAGAACAGGTATTTTTTTTATTAAATTTCTTCTCTATAGATAGGCAATGATATTCTAAATATCGTTCCATAGTCGAGGACACTTTCAACTGTAATATTTCCGTTATACCCATTTAACAATTCTTTTGCAATCGATAATCCAAGTCCGTTTCCGCCTTTATGCCGGCTACGCGCTTTATCGATACGATAAAAACGATTGAAAATCTTTTCTGTATCTTCATGAGTCATACCTTCACCAAAATCTTGAATGGCAATTTGAACTTCTCTGTCATCGGTTGAAACGGAGATATGAACTTCTTTACGATCAGTAGAATATTTCACGGCATTATCTAATAGGATAACTAAAATTTGTTCCAAATGATTTCGGTAAATTGAAACATAAACATCATCGTAGATATCATCGTCTAAAATAAACGTAAAGTCCGGATGAATGAGGATAAAGTTATTGTATGTTTGATGAATAACAGGCTTGATAGCTGTTTTTTCGTTTTTATAATGGATTTCAACTTGTTCAGCTCTAGATAAATCAAGCATTTCTTGAACCAAACTTTTCATTCGGGTAATCTCTTGTAACGAAGCAGCAAGAGATTCATCAAGTATTTCTGGATCTTCTTTGCCCCATCGATTTAATAACTTCAAATGTCCTTCCATAACAGCGACTGGCGTTCTTAGTTCATGAGAAACATCTTCTACAAATTGTTTTTGCTGCTCAATGTATTTCTGCATCTTATCTAACATATCATTAAATACCATTGAAAGATGGTCTAATTCATCGTTTCCTTCATCCACTTCAATTCTGGAAGTGGATTGCGTATCTTGACGAAGATCATTCATAGTATTCGTAATATTTTTTATTGGTTTCAAAAAATTAGATGCCAATAAATAACCTAAAATACCACTAAAAATAAGTGCCGCAAAACCCATTGAAACCAAGCTGATGATTGTGACATCGATCATCTTATGATAATCCGTCATCCCATCGATAACTTGCACATACCCAATGATTTGATTCGTTTCATCAGAAACAACAGGCGTGACTCCATAATAACCTTCTTCACCGTTTACTTCTATCATCTTAATGACCGGTTCCGAACTCTTTTCAAAAGAAAAATCACCTAATTTAGACTCAAAAAGCAAACGAGATGTTGGAGTGTAGACTTTTACAATCACATCTTCTTCATTCATCTTAGCATATAAAGTATCTTGATAATTTCCAGAATCTTCAAAAGTTGTATTTCGTTGATCATACTTCTCTTTTAGCTCCATGAAATCAGGAGAATAGGAAGGATTAAACGCGGAGTAGACAGTTGCTTTTGACAAAGCTGTTGAGTCACTATCCGTTAGTTTATTTTCATCCACCAAACGACTGGACGCTCCAAAGAGAACTTCTCTGAAGTTCTCTTCTTCTTGGGTAAACATAATTTGTCTAAAACCTACAAAAATCGCAATAGAAAAAATCGAAAACGTTAGAAATATTGCAAGTGTAGCCCCAATAGTCCACTTCCATTTTAGTGAAAGCCGTTTTCTTTTTTTTCTATCCTTTTTTTTGTTATAAAACGGGAATTTCACGAACGCATCACGTAACCTGTACCACGAACAGTTTGAATATAACTGTCAACGTTAGGAACATCAATTTTATTACGCAAGTAACGAATGTAAACATCTACCACATTCGTTTCAACTTCTGTTTCGTATCCCCATACTTTATTTAACAATACATCACGTGCTAAAACGACATTTACGTTTTCCATTAATTCTAATAGCAATTCATACTCACGTTTTGTTAATTCAATAACTTCTTCTCCACGGCGTACAACACGGTTTTCTTTCTCAACCGTTAAATCTCTATACGTAACTGTCGTTTGCTTCGTGATATTTTGTTCACTTTCAATTTCAATACGACGGAATAAAGCACGTAATCTCGCTAATAATTCTTCAATAGCAAATGGTTTTACGATATAGTCATCTGCACCGTGATCTAGTCCAGATACTCGATCAATAACAGAATCTCTAGCCGTCATCATAATAATTGGTACATTGCTTACTTGTCTAATACGACGACAAACATCTATGCCATTTAATTCAGGTAACATTAAGTCTAATAAAATAACATCCCAATGTGCATCCTCTGCAACTGCTGCTTCTAATCCAGTACGCCCATTATAACGAACCTCTGTTGCATAGCCTTCGTGTTTCAGTTCTAGTTCTACAAAACGAGCTAGATTTTTTTCATCTTCAATAATTAAAATATTATTCATTTTATTGCACACCTGCTCCTCTAAAGTCACTATTTTTCTATTTCGCTCTTGTTACGATACCACGATAAAAAGTTTTTCACAATCAATTTTTAATGTGTCCGTTATCATCTTACCATAAATTAAAAATAAATGAGAACCTTGAAACTTACATTTAAGAAATATTTAAGCAATTAGACAGTTGTCTGTTATATTAAGTCATTTTAAAATTAATATTGACTTTTTGCATACAAAAAAAGAGACTAGATTAGTCTCTTTTTTTCCCATAAAAAATTATAAATTAAAGTTGTTCTTCTCCTTCATTTCCATACCAATCAAAATGGAATGTTCCTGCTTTATCTGTTCTTTCGTAAGTGTGTGCTCCAAAATAATCCCGCTGTGCTTGGATAATATTGGCAGGCAGATCTGCTGTACGGTAAGAATCATAATAAGCGATAGCTGAAGAAAATGTTGGAATAGGAACGCCTGATTTAACAGCAATACCAATAATATCACGAACAGAATCTTGATAGTTTTTAGTGATATCCATAAAGTACTCATCTAACATTAAGTTTTTAAGGTCTGATTTACGATTATAAGCATCCGTGATTTTTTGTAAGAAGCGAGCACGGATGATACAACCAGCACGGAAGATTTTAGCTATTTCGCCGTATTGCAAGTTCCAGTCATACTCTTCACTCGCTGTACGCATTTGTGCAAATCCTTGAGCATAGCTCATGATTTTACTGAAGTATAAGGCTTGTCTAATTTTTTCAACTAACTCAGCTTTATCTCCATCAAATGAGTAACTAGCTGGTTTTGGTAATACTTTACTTGCTTCAACACGTTCTTCTTTCAATGCTGAAATATAACGTGCAAAAACAGATTCTGTGATTAATGGAAGTGGAACACCTAAATCTAATGCACTTTGTGATGTCCATTTACCGGTACCTTTATTTCCAGCACGGTCTAAAATGATGTCGACCATAGGTTTACCAGTTTCCGGATCTTTTTTAGTTAAAGCAGTTGCGGTAATTTCGATTAAGAAACTATCCAATTCGCCTTTGTTCCATTCAGCAAATACTTCAGCTATTTCTTCAACTGATAAACCAGCAACATTGCGCAACAAGTGATAAGATTCAGCAATTAATTGCATATCCCCATATTCAATACCATTATGGACCATTTTAACATAATGTCCTGCTCCATTTGGTCCAATATACGTCACACATGCTTCGCCGTCTTCAGCTACTGCTGCGATTTGTTCAAGAATAGGAGCTACTAAATCGTATGCTTCTTTTTGTCCACCAGGCATAATTGCTGGCCCTTTTAAAGCTCCTTCTTCTCCACCAGAAACACCTGTACCAATAAAGTTTACGCCTGATTCAGCTAATTCTTCACTACGACGAATCGTATCTTTAAAGAACGTATTTCCTCCATCAATTAGCACATCTCCTTCATCAAGATGTGGCAGTAAAGATTGAATCGTTGCATCTGTTCCTTTACCTGCTTGCACCATTAACAAAATACGTCTTGGTTTTTCAAGTGAATCTACAAATTCTTCAACTGTACGAGTTAATACTAAGTTTTTATCAGGATTTTCTGCAATAACATCTTCTGTTTTAGAAGTTGTTCGATTATAAACCGATACGGAATATCCTCTGCTCTCAATATTTAAAGCTAAATTTTTCCCCATAACAGCCATTCCAACTACACCAATTTGTTGCTTACTCATATCTATTTAAACCCCTTTCAATTAAAAACTAATTTTATTTAAATGGTATTTCTTCGTTCCTTACTATCCTAGCAAAAAAAGAAGGAAATTAAAAGTCGTTTCCTTTAATATATCCATTTATAAAAAAATATACAACATTTAACTAAACTATCTCCCATTCTTGGTTATTAATCTCTCTTTTTTTCTTTTTTATTCCAAATTAGTGTAAACTAAGTAATAAGGTAGTCTCTACTTTTTACTTGTATTTTCTATTAATTTTATTTTAAGGAGCGTTTGCTATGATTCAGTCCTATTACACTACAAACCAAGGTAAAATTACTCATGACATTGATTTTACTCATGCAGAATGGCTACACCTTTCTGATCCAACAGATGATGAAATTGACAAAGTTGTTCATCATTTTGGTTTTCCAAGAGATTACCTTACAGGTGTGCTAGATCCAGATGAAGTGTCAAGATACGAAAATTTAGAAATGGAAGAAAGGGAAAGTTCTTCATTAGCTATGTTTCTTTACCCTTTAAAAGTGACTAACGGACTAAGCGACAGTGAATACGTTACTAGACCTTTAGCCGTAATCTTAACAGCACACACAATTATTACAGCTACTGTCCAAACACCCGATTTCATTTCAAATATGATTACAAATAAACCGAACTACCCAAGTGATAGTTCTGACCAAGAACGTTTTTTACTAGATATTGCTTGGCATATTTCTTCAGATTACATTTTCTATTTAAAAGAAATCAATTCTAAAATTGAAAGATTGGAAGATAATTTAACAAAAACAACCAATAATCGTCAGCTTTTTTCTTTAATGGCTCTACAAAAAAGTTTAGTTTATTTTGATTCTGCGATCGATAGCAATCATCCCATCTTTAAACATCTCAAAAATATTGAGCGTTTCAATCAAAATAAAAAAAGTCTTTCATTTTTGCATGATGTAGTTGTTGAAAACCAACAAGCAGAAGCTATGATACGTCAATCTAATCGAATGTTAGAACAAATTAGTGCCATTTTTTCTTCTGTTATCTCAAACAACTTAAATAACATTATGAAAGTTCTAACTTCAATTACAATCGTTTTAACAATACCAAATATTATTGGAGCAATCTGGGGGATGAATGTTTCTTTACCATTCGAGAACACACCTGGTGCTTTTTGGATACTTAATTTAATTATTATCGTTATTTGTATCCTTACTGTTTGGATATTAAGAAAAAAAGATTATTTTTGATACACTCTTGCTTCCTTCCTATTATTTGTTGTAAACTATAATAAATATACGTTTGAAAGTGGGGGTCACATAGTGGCTACAAAAGATAAAAAAAAAGTTTCTAAAACTCAACGGTTTACAAAAGTATTTGTCTGGGTCATGCTTATTGCTATACTAGGTTCAGGCTTTGTAACAGCTCTCTATACACTCATTACGATGAATTAAAGTTCACCATATGAACCAATTTTAGTAAAATTGGTTCATATGGTTTTTTATTTTTACATTTGGAGGTTCAATCTATGACTAATTTCAACAGACGATCACATAACATTCAAACTGCTACTTTTAGTATGGGTTGTTTTTGGGGACCAGACAGTCGCTTTGGTCATCTACCAGGAGTCATCCGAACACGTGTTGGTTACGCTGGTGGAACCACACCAAACCCTACCTATACATTATTAGGAGACCATACTGAAACTGTAGAAATTGATTTTGATCCTGAAGTTATTTCTTACTCAGAAATTTTGACTCTATTTTGGAATAATCATGATGCTGCTAAAGATCGCAACTATAAAGGTCGTCAGTATCTCTCTCTTTTATTTTATCATAATGTTGAACAACACCAGACACTCCAACAAGTCAAAAAAGATTGGGAAAATACTAACCATAAGGATATACAAACAGAAATCCAACCTTATACTACCTTTTATCGAGCCGAAGATCGTCATCAAAAATATTTTTTGAAACGCTATCCTAAAGCACTTGAAGCTATCACTAGTCTCTTTCCAACCTATTCTGACTACGTTGATTCTACTATCGCGGCACGTCTAAATGGTTTTGTTCGAGAGTACGGTCTATTAGCAGATATCAAAAACGAATTAGCCTTTTGGGGACTAACTGAAAATGAAAAAAATAGTTTAATGGACTTACTTCAGACTATTCGTTGGTAAAATGAATGATGAATGGTTCTCAAAAAAAAAGAGCCCGCAATTGATTAGACTAGAGGTCTAATCGATTGCGGACTCTTTTTTCAACTCATTTGTTTCTGCTTTTGTCTTTCTGTCTTAGCTAACACTGTTAATTCTTTTGCATGTTCTAAAGTTAGTTTTGTGATCTCAGTTCCAGCTAGCATACGTGCAATTTCATCTATCTTTTCTGCAGATTCCAAAGCAGTTACATGCGTTTTTGTTCGATCGTTTTCAACACTTTTAGAAATATACAAATGATTATCTGCCATCGCTGCGACTTGAGGCAAATGAGTGATACATAAAACTTGCGAGTGAACAGCTACTAAATAGATTTTATTTGCAATAGCCTGTGCAACTCGCCCACTGACACCTGTATCTACCTCATCAAATATTATACTCGTGATTCCTTGAGATTTAGAGAAGATGGTCTTCATAGCTAACATCATACGAGACAATTCTCCACCTGAAGCTACTTTAGCTAAGGGCTTTAACGGCTCCCCCATATTTGTAGCAATATAAAACTCCACGACATCAAAACCTGATTCATGTGCTTCTTCACTTAAAAATTCATAAACAGGTTTAAAGAATTGAACTTCAAAGACTACTTTTTCCATATAAAGTTCTTGTAATTGCTCATGAATAGACCGTTCAATATCCTTGGCTACTCCTCTCCGTTTTTCAGAAAGTTGTTTGCCTTGTTTTACCAGTTCTTTAGATAAAACAGCTAATTCTTTAGTCATATTCGTTAAATGATTTTCTCGATTCATTATTTGATCTAGTTCAGCTGTAATTTTTTCATAATAAGCCTTAATTTCCACAATTGAATCGCCGTATTTACGTTTTAATTGTTTAATAATTTCCAACCTTTTTTCAATTTCATTTAGTCGGTCCTCATCGTAAGCCATTTGATCTATTTCTCTTAAAATATCACTAGCTGCTTCTTGAAGCTGAAAATAACTACTTGAAATGGCCTCTGACAACGTTTTGTATTTTTCATCTATCTCTTCTAGAGAGCTCATATCTGTCATCGCATTTCCAACTAAATCAATGCCATTGACTTCATCTCCTTGTAGCGCATCATAACTCAACGATAAAGCAGACATGATTTTTTGGTAATTGGCTAAAAGATTTTTTTCTTCTAGTAATTCTTCTTCTTCTCCATCAAGAAGTTCTGCCATTTCGATTTCATTTGTTTGGTACTGTAACATATCCAAACGCTGTGCTAATTGTTGTTCGCCATTTTGCCATTTATGAAAGGCTTTTTCCACTTTTTTATACTGAGTATACGTTTCTTTAAAATTATTTTTTAATACAATCAATTCTTTATCACCAAAATGATCTAACATATTTAAATGGCGATCGGGATTCATCAATTCTTGGTGCTCATTTTGCCCATGAATATCGATGATAGATTCACCTATTAAACGCAATGTTGCTATCGTTACTAAGCGACCATTGATGCGGCAAACATTTTTTCCACTGCGATGAATATCTCGTTGAATAATAACAGTCTCTTCATCACTATCGATATCATATGCTTTTAACAATTCATAAGTAAGCGAATTTCCTTCCAGTGAAAACAAAGCTTCTAATACACATTTAGTCGCACCATGACGAATAAATTCGCTAGATCCTCTTCCACCCGCAAGTAATCCAACAGCATCAATAATGATTGATTTTCCTGCTCCTGTTTCTCCGGTTAAAACAGTCATACCCTGATTAAAACTAAGATTTAAATTTTGTATGATTGCAAAATCTTTGATCGTTAATTCCTGAAGCACTGTTTTCCGCCTCCAATACTTCTTTCTTAAAAGTTAGATTAACTGTATAAAATGATTTTTTAATTGTAATGTTTCTTCGTGTGATCGACAAATAATTAGTACTGTATCATCTCCTGAAATTGCTCCAAAGACACTTTCGAAATTTGAAGAGTCAATTAAACTGCCTAGAGCAAATGCATTTCCAGGGATAGTTCGAATGAGTAGAAAACAGTCTTGCGTATCCATTGAAACAAAAGCATCTTTAAATAAACGCTCCAATTTTTTTGATGTATCATATTGAATGTCCGGCGGCAAACTATATTGGTATCCTCCTGTTTGTGAAGGAACTTTTACTAATTGCAATTCTTTAATATCACGCGAAATAGTTGCTTGTGTGACTTCTATACCTCGTTCTTCTAATATACGCACAAATTCTTCTTGTTTTTCAATAACATTTTCTTTAATCAACTCTTGTAACAAATGGTGACGTTCTCTTTTTTTCATGTTTCCACCTCATTTTCATAACCACTATTATCCTTTAATACTCTTATCATAGCGTATTTATTTCAGTTAGAAAAGAAAAAACAAAATAAATTAGACTGAATGCTTTAAATAGTTGAAATAAAATACGAATGTGCTAAGTTAAATCAGCACATTCGTTATTTTATTTCTTTTCTTTTTTTAATGTGGTATAAGCTTCTGTTAAAACTGATTCAATATCCACAGTCTCTGCTACTTCACCTTGTATTTTATCATTCCATTTTAAATGAGCTAAAAATTCAATATTTCCTTCTCCACCAGTAATCGGTGAGAACGTCAAATTCAATACATCATACCCAATACTTATTGCAAATGAAAGCATGTCTGTCAAAACTTGTTCATGAACTCGCTGGTCACTTACGATCCCTTTTTCACCTACATCTTCACGGTGAGCTTCAAATTGAGGTTTTATTAAAGCCAATACGTCTCCACCAGAAGCAATAATGTTTTTTAAAACTGGTAAAATCAGGCGTAAAGAGATAAACGAAACATCAATTGAAGATAAATTCGGTCTGCCTTTTGAAAAATCTTCTGGTTTACAATACCTAAAATTGGTTTGTTCCATGACAACTACCCGCGAATCTTGACGAAGTTTCCATGCTAATTGGTTCGTCCCTACATCTAAAGCATAACTCAATTTAGCCCCATGTTGCAAAGCTGCATCTGTAAATCCTCCAGTAGAAGAGCCGATATCTAGCATGACTTTGTCTGTGATAGAAACATTGAACACTTTCATGGCTTTTTCTAATTTAAAACCACCACGACTCACGTACCGTGAATGTTTCCCTTTTAAGTGAAGCTGAGTATCACTAGATAATTTTTCCCCAACAGTATCGATTCGTTCTTCTTTTGATGTGTATACTTGACCAGCCATAACTGCACTTTTTGCTTTTTCGATAGACTCTACCAAGCCTTGTTCGACTAAGAGAATATCTACTCGTTCTTTTTTCATGTAAGGGCTCCTATCTTTTTAACCAATCACCAACAAATCAATCATTTCTGTTAATAAATT
Organism: Carnobacterium jeotgali MS3; assembly: GCF_000745125.1. GTDB lineage: Bacteria > Bacillota > Bacilli > Lactobacillales > Carnobacteriaceae > Carnobacterium_B > Carnobacterium_B jeotgali. Next base: position 98,983 of record NZ_JQNF01000005.1, on the reverse strand, counting down.
AATTTGAATTGGATTAACTGAATTCTGACTGATTTTTTCAACCGTATTTAAATTTGTTTTTGCTGCTGTTAGCTCTTTAGCCAAAGCTTTTTTAGCCCCTTCAAGTGTCAACAAACCAGGATACGTGCTTTTATTATGAGCTTCATCCATTCCAGTGTTTTTGCCTATTTCTGCTACATCACCAATGACATCTAAAATATCATCGCGGATTTGGTAAGCTAATCCGATATGTTCAGCATATCCCATCAATTGCTCTTCTATTTCTGTCGTCGCATCAGCAATTACACAAGCTGCGTAAATGGGGAACTTTAATAATTCGCCCGTTTTATTTCGATGGATAAATTGCAGTTCTTCCAAATTCAAACTTTTTTTCTCACCTTGAATATCAGCCATCTGGCCTAAAATCATCCCTTTTGGACCCGCTGATTTCGCCAATGCACTTATTAATTTAACCTTTTTTTCTGATGACTCATCTGAATCCGCAATTATTTCAAACGCCTGTGTCAGTAGCGCATCTCCTGCTAAAATCGCGATATCTTCACCATATACTATATGACTTGTTGGTTTTCCTCTGCGTAAATCATCATCATCCATAGCCGGCAAATCATCATGGATCAAAGAATACGTATGAATAAATTCTAACGCAGCACTAGCAGCATAGCCTTTTTTTATATCGCCACCCAATGATTGAATCGTTGCTAAAAGAAGTAAAGGTCTGATTCTTTTTCCGCCAGCCGCTATAGAATAAGACATCGCTTCATGCAATTTTTCTTTTTTTGTTAACTCTTTCCCTATATAGTCCAACATCTCTTTTTCAAAAGATGGAATTACATTTTCTTTGAATGATTTTAGATTCATTATTGCCCTTCTTTCTTATTCATTCTCACTAGTTTCTTCAAATAATTTTTCTTTCCCATTTTCATCTACAATTTTAGTTAAGGTTTGTTCTGCATTTTGTAAGGTTTCTTTACAAAACTTGCTTAGACTTACTCCTTTTTGAAATTGATCTAATGCTTCTTCCAAGGGAACATCACCACGTTCTAAATTTGTCACAATTTCTTCTAACTGTTGCATAGCTTCTTCAAACTTCATTTTTTTAGCTGTACTCATTTCGATTCCTCTTCTTTCTTTATCACTTTTGCTTCAAAGTTTCCTTTGTGCAAATGAATGTGTATCTTATCATCTACGTCAACTTGCTTACTGTCTTTGATAACTTTCCCATCTTTCGTTGCGTAACTATATCCTCGATTTAGGATTTTTAACGGGCTTAAATAATCCAGTGATTGAACAGCATAATGGAATCGCTTAGTTTGATTCTCCATGTACCATTCCATTTGGGTAGTCAACTGTCGGTCCATTACAGTTAAATCACTATACTTTTGTTTCACCAATTGCGCTGGATTTTGTGCATTTAACTGTAGCGTGTGTACGTTAAGATCGTTTTTTAATTGCTGATTTTTTTCTTCCATAGATCGAATCAATCGTTCAGTTAATAAATCTAATTTTTGAGCATATCCTTCATACAATCGTTGCGGCTGATTGAATATATAAGAACTCAAATGACCAGCCAAACGTTGATTTAGGTTTTCTACTTTTCGCGCATAACTTTGAACTAGTCTCAATTTCAATTGATCAATTTTAATCAATTCATCAGACAATAATGGAACGGAAAGTTCTGCCGCTGCTGTTGGAGTTGCTGCTCGTACGTCTGCCACTAAATCGGCAATAGTCGTATCGGTTTCATGCCCTACAGAAGAAATGATTGGTGTTTGAGCTTCAAAGATTGCACGTGCAACTATTTCTTCATTAAAAGGCCATAGATCTTCAATCGAACCTCCACCACGCGCAATGATCATGGTATCAAAATCACCTCTTTCTTCTACCATACGAATACTTGATACAATTGCCTCCGCTGCTTTAGTTCCTTGGACAAGGGTCGGATAGATCACCAGTTGCACAATTGGAAAACGTCTTTTTATCGTAGTCATAATATCTCTAACAACAGCGCCGCTTGGACTCGTTATAACTGCGATTCTTTTAGGAAAAGTAGGAATTAATTGTTTTGGAGCATCAAAAAGTCCTTCATGCCTTAATTTTTTCTTCATCTCTTCTAAAGCTTGGTAGAGTGCTCCAACACCATCGGGCTCCATATGTTCAATCGTTATTTGATAATTTCCGCTTGCTTCATATAACGTTATTCGCCCAATAACCAATACTTTCATTCCCTCTTCGGGAGTGAACTTTAATTTTTGAAAAGCGGGCTTAAACATAATAGCAGAAATTTTCGCATGATCATCTTTTAAACTAAAGTACTGATGTGCATTTGGTCTATTTCTAAAATTCGAAATTTCTCCTGTCAAATAGATTCTATCTAAATAAGGATCCCGTTCAAATTTCCGTTTAATATATCTAGTCAATGCGGTAACCGTTAAGTAATCATTTGACAATTTATTCACTCCCTTAGCAGCATTGCCTATTAAAAAGCGTTATCCTTTTTAGGTAAAGATGACACTACTTTATAATTAGTCTTCTGATAATGCGGCTAGTTTATTCGCACTTTCAATCGTTTGATAAAGCAACATTGTAATCGTCATTGGACCGACACCTTTAGGAACGGGGGTTAAATAACCCGCTACTTCAGCTACCTCATCACTTTTTACATCGCCAATCAATTTGCCATTTTCATCACGATTCATTCCTACATCAATGACTGCAGCTCCTGGTTTAATAAATTCTTTAGTAACAAAGTGTCCTTTGCCAATTGCTACAACTAAAATATCAGCCGTACGAGCTACCGCCGCCAAATCTTTTGTTCTAGAATGTGCCATGGTAACAGTTGCATTTTTCATCATTAACAGCTGAGCTATCGGTTTTCCAACAATATTGCTACGCCCTATAACTACTGCTGTTTTCCCTTCAATTTCTACTTCGTAACGTTCAAGCATTTTCATAATACCATAAGGCGTGCATGGTATTTTATCCGGTTTACCTATAAACAATTTCCCCATATTTACAGGATGAAAACCATCCACATCTTTTTCAGAATCAATCGCATTTACTATTTTATCTGAATCGATGTGCTTTGGTAAAGGCAATTGAACCAATATCCCATGAAACAATGGATCTTCATTATACTGTTTGACCTCATTCAGTAATTGTTTTTCTGTTATATCTGCGGGATAGCGTTTTATAAGCGAGTGAAAGCCTAAAGCTAGTGCACGTTTTTCTTTATTTTTAACATACGTTTGACTTGCAGGATCTTCGCCAACTAATAATACAACTAAACCAGGAGTAATCCCTTTTTCTTTAAGTTTATTGACGTTATTCTGCATCTCGACTGTCATTTCATCGGCTAAAAGCTTGCCGCTCATAATTGTTGCACTCATAAAAATCCCATCCTTTTCATCCGAACTGAAGTGACTTGTTTTTATCATATCTATCTTATCATAAGAATTAGATCAGATATACCCTCAAATCTGCATTATAAGAGTTTCTAAAAAGATAGCCTATCCATAAAAAAACAGTGAAAACAAAGCTTATTCAGCTTCATTTTCACTGTTTTCATTTACTATATTTGCTAAAACACCGTTAACAAATTTTCTGGATTTTTCATCACTATACTTTTTAGTAATTTCGAGAGCTTCATTTAGTGCAACTCTGTCCGGTACATCTGAAACATACATCATTTCAAAAATTGCCACTCGAATAATAATTAAATCCGTTTTAGCAAGTCTATTTAATGACCAATTTTCTAAGTGCGTTTTAATTTTCTCATCTATTTCGTCTTGTTTTTCCATTACACCTGATACAAGCATATCTAAATAACTTGGTACCAAAACTGTTTCAACTTCATCAATTAAGTCATTTTCACTTATTAAAGCGTGTTGCATCGCTTCTTCTTTTGATAAATCCTCATTAACGGAAAGCTGAAAAAGCGATTGTAACGCTTTTTCTCTAATATCACGTCTTGTTAAACTCACTCTTCGTCACCATCTTCTTCTTCATTCAAATCTAACAATTCTTGTAATTCTGTTTTTTCTGGTACAATTCCAACAATGTGGACATTTACTTCAGCAAGTGTGATATCTGTCATTTGAAGCAATTGTTCTCTTACTTTTTCTTGAATTTCTAAAGCAACTTTGGGAACCGAAACACCATAAACAAGGTAACAGTAAATATCTACTTTTAAGCCTTCTTCGTCAGATGTTAAATGAACACCTTTTTTATGGTCAACTCGTCCAAATAATTCCGAAACACCAGAAGTCATTTTCCCTTGCATTGAATAGACTCCGTCTACTTTATTTGCAGCAATACCAGAGATTACTTCAATTACCTGAGGAGCTACTTCTATTTCTCCAAGAGTACCTTTAGTATCATTGATTGCAACTGTTGATTCTTCAGTCATTAGGTAAACCTCCTTTATTCACTAATTTCTTTTTTAAATCGAGATTAATTGATTATGCACGTGATACGTACGAACCGTCTTGAGTATTAACAATTAATACATCATCTACATTTATAAAGAAAGGAACGTTAACGGATGTTCCAGTTTCTAAAATTGCTGGTTTTGTTCCACCTGAAGAAGTGTCTCCACGAATACCAGGTTCTGTTTCAGCAACACGCAATTGTACTGTATTTGGTAATTCAACACCTAATACTTCTGTATCATACATTAATACATGAACTTCCATATTTTCTTTCAAATATTTCAATTCTTCAACAATAGAATCGCCTGGTATTTCAATTTGTTCATATGTTTCGCTATCCATAAATACATATGAACCAGCACTTTCATATAAATATTGCATTTTATTATTATTGATTTGAGCTTTTGCTACTTTTTCGCCTGCACGGAAAGTTTTTTCTTGTACTGCACCAGAGCGTAGATTTTTTAATTTTGAACGTACAAAAGCTGCACCTTTACCTGGTTTTACATGTTGAAACTCGACAACACGCCAAATCGCACCTTCTACTTCAATGGTTAAACCTGTTTTAAATTCATTTACTGAAATCATTTAATTTCCTCCTATGAGTCCATTCCTATTTTTCTGTATAAGTGTATCATTTTTTCACTGTTCTGCCTAATAAATTGTTGATTTAAATCCTCTTATAAAATGATAAGTTCTTTTGGCGAATGAGTAATGACTTCATTTCCATTTTCAGTAATCACCAAATCGTCTTCAATTCTCACTCCGCCCAAACCTGGAAGATAAATCCCAGGCTCATTAGTAATGACATTCCCAGGAATAAATCGTTTTTCTGCCAACTTAGAAACATTAGGGCCTTCATGAATCTCTAATCCTATTCCATGACCCGTTGAATGACCAAAAGCTGCTCCATAACCATAACTTGCAATATGATCACGTGCAACAGCGTCTAATTGGACACCTGACATACCCGGTTTAGCTGCATCAATCACTTTTAATTGTGCTTCAAGCGTAATAGCATAGATTTCTTTCAACTTTTCACTAGGTTCGCCTACTGCAATTGTTCTAGTCATATCCGAAACATACCCTTCATAATAACAACCAAAATCAATCGTTACAAAGTCACCTGTCTCAATTTTCTTATGACTAGCTACTCCGTGAGGCATTGCTGAACGAACGCCACTAGCTACAATCGTTTCAAATGATACACCTGTTGCTCCTAGGCCACGCATATGAAAATCGAGCAAATTGGCTACTTCAATTTCTGACATGCCTGGTTTTATTTCTCCCAAGATAAACTTAAATGCTGAATCCGAAATAGAACAAGCTTTTTTGATGGTTTCAATTTCCGTTTCATCTTTAACTTCTCTTAATTCTTCCATTAAGCCTTTTACTGGAATCAATTCACTTGAAATAATTTCTTCTAATAATTCAAATGTACTAAAAGTGACAAAATCCTGTTCAAAGCCTAAATTTTCAATCTTATCTTCAGCTACTAATCTTGCCACTTCATCAAATATAGGACCACTATTTGTAACGATTTCAAACCCTACAGCTTGAATAGCTACTTGTTCAGTGTATCTAAAATCAGTCACAAAATAAGCTTTATCTAACGTAATAACACTTAATCCAGTTGTACCTGTAAAGTTTGAAATATACCGTAAATTATAAGGACTAGTTACCAATAATGCATCAATCTTTCTTTCTTTCATACTTTCACGTAATTTAGCTAGTTTAGTCACTATTCCTCACTCCTATCCATATATGTATCTAACTACTTTTTTGAATTTGCTGCTTCTATTCAGATATTATATCAAATAGAACAACAAAAAGAAATAACTTCACATAAGCTTGCAATGAAGTTACTTCTCATTTATTCGAGGTTACTTTGCTTTAAAAGTGGTTATTTCTTCAACAGGTTCCTGATTTTTGGAATTTTCAATCGACTGTTGTTTCAGTTGAACTTCTAGTTGTTTTGAAAAGATAGTTTTCAGTGTTCCATTTAAACTAAATAGTCTCTCGTCTTTTTTGTGAATAGCTACTGTTCCATCAGAAAAAACAACTCGTCCATTTTTGAACTCTTTATTTAATTCATAATGATCCTTAAGTTCCATTTCAGATAGTATTAGCATGCTTTCAACTTCATAATAATGTTTTGTCATTCTTAATTGGTGCATTTGGTTTTCAAAAATTCGATTCGTTCCTAAAAGCATCATCAACAATAATAAAACAAATACTAGTACTGAAGGCAAAATAGCTCCTCTTTCATTCATTCTGAATACCGGCTAAGTTTTTCTCAATAGATAGTTGCGCATGATAAGTTTCCTGATTTAAGAAAGTTACTGTGATTTCTAAAAACGACTTATTTTGAACAAAATTTAGGTTTTTTACTTTCATCAGCATGGGTTGATGTCCTCCAGCTCCCGTTCGACGTCTCAGTACTTCGAAGTGTCTTTCATAATAAATGGTTTCTTTTAAATTGCCTTTTTCATCAAGTAACTTGAACTCTAATTCACTAGGTTTAGCATTTACAAATACAAGTCCTTCTATAGTGTATTCAAACTGATTTAAAAACATATGCCATTCAAGCTGACGGTCTTCAAAAGTCTCTTTGCGTATCGTACGGTATTGCGTGGTTGCAAAATTTAAAAGTGAAACACATAAAACTAAAATAAATAGCGCTGCTAAAGCTTCAACGAGTGTAAACCCTTTTTGGTCAAGGAGTGGACGTTTGAAAAGAAAGGATTTCAATGGAGATTTCTTCTTTTTCATATTTTACCCTGACTCCTTTTTGAATTGTATTGGCTATTGGTTCGATTGTAAAAATTTTCCCACCAGTTTTCCAAGTCTGATCAATTGGTTGATGCTGTTCAATTTTCTGCACTTGTTCATACTGAATACGATGCATTTCAACGGCTGTTTTTTCGGCTTCCACTTTTTTTAACATGCTTACGACAAATGGAAGATAAAAAGCCATACATAAGCTCAAAATAGAAAACGCTACTAGACTTTCTATTAATAAATACCCTTTTTGATTTAATTTTTTATTGCCAATTATATCGACCACTTCCCAACTGAAAAGCCATAGTATGTCTTTCTTTATTGATAAAAAAAACAAGCGTATTAAATTCCCGTAAATTCCCACTATATCCATTAAAATAGTACGTTTTACGTTCAGGCGTGGTGATTGTTTCCGGCAAATGAATCAATTGGTTCAATTCATTTGATTCGTCACCGATAACTTGAAATTGAATTGTCTTATATTCAGAGGATACAATCATTCTAGTTGCATTGCCTGATAAAATAGCATAATTTTGAATAGTTGTCACATGACTTTGTAAGTCTTCAGTGAACAGCTGATTTTCTAAAGTAATTTTAGTTTGTTTTGTGTAGATAGTTGGAATAAGTAATAAACCAACTGCAATTAATAAAACTAATAGCAACTCAAAAAGCAGCAGCCCATTTTCATTTAGCGATTTCATTAATTTGGACTCGAGCTCACTACGCCATTCGTAATAGTAATGGATTTTGCACTTGCTTGCTTAACTTGTTTGGCCGATAGATAGCCCTGCTCTTGCAAGGATACTAAGGATGCTGCTCCTTTTGCACCATCTAGTTCATAGAGCTCTACTTGCGTTTGAATAACCGTAACCAATGCTTCTGTTCCTTGTTCATCAATAGAATCTTTTTGTTTTACTACGTTTGGTACAATAAGCAACATCAATATTGAAATAATGAATAACACCATCACCATTTCAATCAGTGTGAATCCTTGTTGATTCAACTGTTTTAATTTTTTCATAAAATCTCCTCCATCATTGTGAAAGTTGGCAATAATAATGCTAGGTAAACACACATAATAAAAAAGGCAATCACTAAAAATATAATCGGTTGAATCCAACTAAATATCTTTTGGATTTGAAGCGTTAATCGTAATTGACAATCATTTGCATAAATGGCTAGTTCTGTTCCTAAACGACTGGTTGCTTCACCGTGCATAATAATAAAACCAAGTTCACTATTAAAAAAAGGAAAACTATTCATAGATTCTTTAAAATCTCGACCTGTCCTCAACTCTTTTTCCATCTTGTGTGCGACTTCTTGCATGAGTTGCGTTGTTTCTTTCGATTGCATTAATTCAATAATTTTATTCATTTGATGACCACTTTTTAATAATTGACTCCACTCATAGCTAAATAAATTTGTATAATACAACTTTAATAACGTAGAAATAATAGGAATTTTCATAAAAAAAGTAGTCCGTTGAATGGCCGTCTGTCTTCCCAATTGATAGCGAATGAGGAAGATGGCTAATAATACTACGATAGAACTAATCCCTAAAAAAGCTGGGAAATAGTAGACGAAGCCAATGGCCATATTATTCACAATGGACCCTTTTGTCGCATTCATTTGTTCATAATTAGGTAAGATCATGTAACGGATGGCCATTAAAATCCCGATCATAAAAAGCAATAAAAATAGTGGGTACTGCAATAACTTTGTTAACTGGCTCTGTTGTTTCGTTTTTTCTTCTAAGTAATTCCCACTCGCTGCTAAAGCTTCTGTAAGATTCCCATGGATAAAAGCTAGATAGATTTGTGAAGAAACACGTTCAGAAAATCCTTGCTTTTTAACAGTACGGTCAAATCGTTCTCCATTCTCTAATTCTTCAAGAATGGCTTGGATCCAATGTGCCTCTTTTGGTAAGATCATTTTTAAAAATAATAAAGCTTCTTTTAAAGAAAATCCTTCGGTCATCAATTCAGATAGTTTGATTAAAAATGAGGCTTGGACTGGCAATGATTTTTTTTTAGGGAATTTGGAACTGGATAAAATTTTTTCCACTGATATAACCATATGCGTACGCCTTTCTTAATAATAAATTAAAGGATCTAGTTTGTTTTTTTTGGATTTGTTCTTCTGTTTGCGTCTGATTAAGATACTGTTTAAGTTCATTTCTCGATAAAACATCATATAAAATTGCTCTTTTCTCAGATAATTCTATATGAGAACAAGCAGGCACACAGTCTCCTTTACAAAAGGAGCAATATCTCGGAATCAACTTTTGAAAGACAACGCCAAGCAGGGTTTGTTTTAGTTGCTCTTGAGTTACCCCTAGCTCCAATAAACGCGAGATGACCCCAATAGTATTTTTTGCGTGCACGCTAGCTATGATCAAGTGACCAGTTAAAGCACCTCTTATAACCATCTTCGCTGTTTCTTCATCTCGTATTTCTCCAATGATAATAATATCAGGATGATGCCGCAAACTAGATTTTAAAAGTGTTTCATAAGTGATTCCAGCCTTCTCATTAGCATAAAATTAACACATACGAAAAAAGAACCTACCTATTATATAGATGGGTTCTAAATATTATTAAGTAAACCATAGTTTGTTTTATCATAAATAAAAGTATTTAAAAAACGTTGCGTATATTATAATAGTAAATTGAAAGGAGAACGATTATGGATTTCTTTGAAAGTAATATCCAGCTATCTTTATTAATAACTCTTTTTAAACATAATGGTTTAAAAATTGAAGTCTTTAATTCAACAAAAGACGCTTACGTAAACATTAGTTATAAAACAAGATTAGTTACATACCCTTTTAAAAATGTTACTGAAGCTAATTCATTTGGTAATTATTTAATTAATACATATTTAAATGAAGGACCATCGGTTGAAGAATTTTTCAATAAATTATAGCATCGTCATTTACCCCCACTTTCATCCAGTGAGGGTATTTTTTTATCCTGTTCGCTTTACAAAACGAACACTAGTTCGGTATAATCTAAGCGAGGTGATCCTTATGAAGCTAATAGCTAAAAAAGAAAATGAATACGATGTGGATGTTGCTGATCTCTTTAAGAAGAAGAACATTAACCACACTATGCTAGAACCAAAATACATAGCTAATGATCGCGCTTTTGAATTGTGGTGGTACTCTCTTAATGATAAAAACCATATTCTAGCAAAACATTTATTTAGTCCATACTATTTATTTTATATATTAATAGAAGACCACGAAGTATTTGGTCCTCTTGATTTTGATTATTTTATGAAAAACGGAGAATTCGCAAATGGAGGGAGGGGTCTTGGTGCCGGAGACTTTAATGGATACAGATGATTTTTGGGGATTGGGAGAAAGTAGTTTGATACTTATTGAAGATGAAATCGAGGAACTATTAAAGGAGGAAACGTCATGAATACTGCTATAATAACTGGTAAAGTTGAATCAAATGTAAAAGTGATCAATACGGATAATGGCACGCCTTTTTGTAGATTTACTTTAGAATCTAATGATCGTAAATTCAATTGCTTAGTTGCTGGTAAAAAAGCTTTTGGATTTGTCTATGAAGTGAAAATGGGTTCAGAGATTACTATTGAATCTGTTATCAATGACCGTAATCAATTAGTTGTACAAAAATTTAAAGTATTGAATCCGCCTAATTATTTCGGACAAGTGTTTGATTATAAAGGTCATATGATGCCGCATAAAAAAGTGATGTTTTAAATTAAAAAGAGGCTGGGACAAAAGGTCTCTCAAAAAAATACACTCCCAAAACTATGAACTATTTTGTTCAGTAGTGAGAGTGTATTTTTCTATATCTCTATCAAAACAAACGAAAGTGGGACTACTTTTTTCACAAAAGTAGTTTTGTCCCAGCCTCTTCCTTTCTCTTTACATTTTGTATTATTCTTATCTTTTTCTAAGCTGATTAATTACTTTTCTTAACATTATTGTAGATATAACAAAATAAATTATCCCTACGACTGAACATGATCTCGATAGAAAGATTAGTAGTGACACTTTCCAGTTTAATCCAAAAAAGAGTAAAAATACATCTATAAATATAGAAAATACGAAAAAAACCAACCCACAGTAGATAGGACTGAAGTATTTATCAATATAGCCTGCCTTGTCTTTAGAAACAATATTAGGTCGAGAGCTGAACTCAACCATATTACCCAGCATTGTATACATAAAACCAGTAAATACCGTGTTTACAGTTAATAAATTATACGAAGCCTCTTTATCAAAAACTATTTTGTTTATATCCATCTTAAAGTAAACAATGATAATTCCAATAATAGAGATTGCTAATACAATACTAGTAAGTTTATTATTGCGAATCTTGTCTATACATCTCTTCAGCATCCTGATTCCCTCCCCTTCAAAGCAAGGAACGTTATTCGGCACAAATCAATTTTTAAATCCTATATATTTGGAGATACTATCTTGGTTTTGCTGATATTTTAACCACATTTGGTTTTCAATTTGTTTTTGTAAATCTACACCAGTATCCTTGCTTATATTATAATTGAAATTTACTTTTTTAGTAAATGGATTGTCTACTAACTTAAAGTCTTGCATATAATCTTCACCGTCATCTTTTGCACTTACTTTAATATTTTTAAATTTATTTTTAACAGATTTGAAGAATCCTTCAGCATCTTTTTCATCCTTAAAAACAGACTCTTTTCTTTTTTTCGCTTTAAGTTCAACAGTAACTTTGGTTCCTTTTTGATTTTGCAACTGATCATACTCTTTGTCGGTCAATCCACTAATTAAATTAGAATACCCATCGGGTAACGTAATTTCGTAACTCATTCTTCCGATAATGTCTTTGCCACTTAAAATAGGTATTGCATCTTCGTCCACAAGACTTTCGATTAATCCCCAAATTTTAGATTCTTCTTTCAACAAGTTAGTAATGAGATATCCTAAAAACATAATACTAGGTGCAGTTGCTTCTTTTATATATGACACCGCAAAAGTGCCTTTATGAATTAAAACATAGGAGAAAGATTCAAATAATTCATCATCTCCTTTAAATATGGGAGATGCCTCTAAAGTATCATTTTTTCTTTTTTGAAATTGGTTTATATCATGTTCCCGTCCTAATTTACCGAATACATAGAATTCGTTATCAGCAATCACCTCAAAAATAGCTGAAGGACTTTCCGGATTATTGATATCTTTGTTTATCTTAATTGTTCTATTGCTGTTTAAACGATTATCAATGATTTCTTGTAAGTAACTTTGTTTTTCTTTTATACTGGGAAACTGTTGTTCAGAGTTTCCGTCTTTATCTTTACCTAAAGTGTACATGTCAAGCCTAAAAAAATGCATTTTCTTTTGTTTTTTCATTCAATTTATCCCCCAAATTTTATATAAGCTATACCAATTAAAACAAAAAAAGGCCAATTATACAATAGTATATTGACCTAATCAGCTTATATAATCTTTTGAGGACTATAAATATATTATACACAAAGAACATATGTTTGTATATAATTTTGATTAAAAAATTACCCTATCTCAATTAAGATAGGGTTTTATCTTGTCTTACGAAGCTTTCCGTGTCATTGCAACCAAACTACAAGAAATAGCTATGTCTTGCAACTAAGTTAATTGTTCGTGATTAAGCTACTGTGATGCATGTAAATACTAGTTATTTTTCGTATATTTAGTTAAACTAAATATATTAGTTTAACTTATGTATTTATAAATCAAAAATCCTATTATGCCAATAATTGAAATTCCTATAAAAGCTATGATGATACTTACGGCTATTTTAGCTATATCTAGCATGTCTTCTAAAAATGCGTTCGGTTTTCTAACATTTATAATAACTTTATCTTTTGTACTCATTTTCATATTAATCCCTCCTTATTAATTAATATACCAATACATCAATCTTACAACATTCAATTATAAAATCAATGTTATTTATCAAGAAACTAAAAAAGCCACCTCAACTAAGAGATGGCTTTTTATATTTTATAAGTCTATTTAAATAATGCTTCGGATGTTCCTTGTCCTACTAGGCCATCTACTTTTAATCCTTTAGTGCCTTGGAAATTTTTAACAGCTTTATCTAATCCGTCTCCGAATTTACCGTCAAAACCTTTTACATCATATCCTTTACAAATTAATGCAGCTTGGATCAAACGGGTAAGGTTTCCGTTGGCTCCTTTACGAACAGTAACACATGCATTTTTTGTTTTCACTCCCCATAGTCCATCAACAATAAGACCCGCTTTGAATTGGCTATTTAATTCCATTTGTAAAGCTTTGACTAATGCTTTTCTTGTTGCTGGACCTGCTGAATTATCAATTGTTAATCCACCATAGAACCAACGATTTAAGAACATTCGAACACCAGCAATTGATTGCGACTCAGTTGTAGTTCCTGTAACAGATGGTTTAGTGGTAGGAGTAGCTTTGTTTGTGTTGCCACCACCTGCAGTTTTAAATCCATCTACATCTTGTTCTAATAACCATCCAGTAGCTACTTTACCTTTACCAATCAAGTAAGCTTTTTTTGATTTAGGATTATTAACTGGTTTGGATGCCAATACGTCGTATACTTGACCAATTACAAATTTAGGGATAGCTGAACCCGTTTCCCAATGTGTTGCTTGCTTTCCAACTTTAACAGTTTTTCCATCAGGCTGAGGAGTTACTTTGTTGGGTACTGTTACAGTTGGAGCAGATACTCCTTCTTTTTTAAGCATTTCTTCTACTGTTTTACCTAATGACATGTATCTTGTTACTTTAGTGATAAGGTAATCTTTTAAAGCGTTAGTTGATTTACCATGAAGATCCCAAGAACGGTGCGGACACGATGTCGCAGAGAATTCGCTGTGTAGCCGAACAGTCTCTTTGTTCGGCTTTAATCCATAAAAATGGAAGTCTTCAGCCATTTGGCGTAAAGTCATATCTTCGTTTAAGATAAATTCTTTATCAGAAATGATACCGTAAAAACTTTGTGTAACTTCGTATCCTAGATACCAAGCGTTACCTTCATTATTTGCAGTGTGCCAAGCTTTGTTTCCAGTATTATCTGCTCTTAAAATAGCTGAACTATTAATATAATATGGAGCAAAACCTAATCCTAAACGTCCTTCTTTTCTGCGAGCAATTAACCAAGCAACGTATTGTTGAGGTGTCATTGCACCATAATCATTGTGGAAAACTCCTCCTTTAGGTTTACCAGGACGTTTACCTGCTTTCCCATTAATTATGTCATCACGATTGATTTTAGTTACAATACTCATTATTTTTCCTCCTCTTTCATTTCAATTACTCCAACTTTAGTACTGTTAAACGCATCATTCATTGCTTTAACGGCGGCTTCAATCATGGCAGTCAGTTCTACTGCTGTAATATCGATTCCGTTATCATTCAGTAAATCCAACGCTTGATTGCGTGCTTTAATAAGTTTCGTTTCTCCGTCTTCGTTTTTCCAAATCTGTTCGACGGCATTGACTGCAAGGTCCACTAGATATTGTTTTTTATCTAATTTTTCCGTTAAACCTAACTCGTCTAGGTATTTAGCAACCTTACGAGCTAACCAACCGATTAAACCTACTACCATTAATACTAATGCGTTAAATAAAGCTCCTTGTACTGAATCCATAATTAAATTTCCTCCTATTCATCTTTTGTTAGAATCTGTGGCTTGCCTTCTTCTGGAACAACTACCACTTGCTCAATTCCACTTGCTGGTAAATCTCCTGCTTTAACTTCCTGTTTATCGCCATGTGATCTAATTTGAATCAAGTATTTGGTTATCATTTCTGGAATTGGTACGCCTAATTTGCCTAAATTTTCAACCAAACTAAGACCTTCATTTCCTAAGAGCACAAAGATAATACCCATTTGAGCAACTGGCTGTTTGTCAAATAAGACAATATCGATTACATGAGCTAAAATAATAGCAATCCATGTACCAATTTTTTTCTTAATTCCTGCATTCATAACGCTTGAACTAATATTCTTATCTTTACCGCCTACTAATAGACCTGTAAAGATGTCTAATCCTTGTAAAATGAGTAAAGCAGTTAACAATTCATGCCACCCACCAAACAAAAAACCCGCTAGTAATCCTAGTGTTAATGCTATTTTATCCAGTGTTCCAGCATGCGTTCCTAATTTTAGATATAACATTCCATTCCTCCTTCAAGCAAACAAAAAGAGTAACCAATCCTGGCTACTCTTAATATTATTTATTCATTTTGTAGTTTGTAATAATATCTATTTCTTTATTCTCATATCTGGCATAGAGTTTAGTTAAATCGAGTATAATTTTAGAATTAAAATTTCCCGCATTACCTTTTATATATTTATCATATTCTTCAAGGTATTCATTCATTTTATCTATAATTTGATGGTAGTATTCATTATTACTGTTTAAATTAATAAACAGTTTATGTTGATTTTGCCTATATATTATAAGATTTTCGGCAGATAGTGTAATAGTTGTATGTTCTAATAATATTCTTATACTTTCTTTAACTTGTTTTAAGCTTGCAGTTCGTAATTCTATCCATATATCTAGTTTTTTATTTTCCTTTAGCCTACCTTGTTGGTAAATAAATTGAGCTACTTGAGCTAAAAGAACAAGGAAAGAAATGCATGCAGCAATACTACTCCACTGAAAGTTTCCTTGATGATCAAAAAATAGTGTGAAGAAGTTATCCATTTAAATACTCCTTTTTTAATTTAATAATAGAAGTATATCATAGTAACTTAATTACAACCGATATATTAAAAGAGCAACCATTTCTTTCATTTTGTTTGAAAGATCTAACGATACCTACCCTATCTCTATGTTTCAATTTTCTAGGGTTTGATGGATTTACAATATATTCTTCACCAATTTTAATGGTTAGCTTCTTTGTATTTCCTTCTCTATCTTTCTTACTAATATTTGCAGACACAATTTTACTTCCATTTAAACCTACATCCGTATTATCAAAACCAACCATTTCATCACTCCTATTTATAATTATGATTTAAATATAACCATAATTATTTAAAGATTCAATGTATACATTATTATTCAGACATTTCTTGACGATCTGAGATAATATAAAAAGATTCACTCATATTTGAGTGAATCTTTATTTTCATTCGTTTTCAGTTTTTACTAGTATGATTTAAAAGTCGATATACTGAGACATTTCATCTATAAGTTTAAAAAAACCTTCGCCAGACAAATGAACACCATCTTTAGTGTATTCTTTATAAAGTTCGTTATTTTCATTTGCGAATTGAGAATAGATGTTAACATAGGTAACATCTTCTTCATTTGCAATTTTTTCTATCTTTGCATTAAATGACTGAACATCTTCATTGTTCATAGGATGGTTGTAATCAGTATTATTAACTGGCAATAATGATTGGATGTAAATTCCTGTTTTTGGACTTTCATTTTTTATTTCATTGATTATTTTTTTATAATCAGCTAAAACAGATTCAATATCATATCCTCTGTATAAGTCATTGATTCCAATATTAATGTAAACTACTTTAGGTTGACCTTTTACAATAGTACTTATACGATTTAATACTCCAGCAACTGAATCTGAATCTATACCTCGATTTTTTATATTCGTATTTTGAGTTAATTCCATCCACTCACCGCGTTGAGTTAGACTATCACCAACCATCACAATATCATCACTATCAATTGGCAAAACTTCAAAAAGAGATTCTCTAGCTGGATAAACCCCATCTTCAAAATATCTTTTCTCTGGAGTGTTGGTTTCCTCTGACGTGTTAACTTCCTGAGCAGTATTAGTGTTTTCAGCATTACTAATTTCTTCCGTATCAAAACGACTTACGATCTTTTGGTACACATCAAACTTGATAAAAAAGATTGTAGTTATAAAAAATAATACTACATTCAAAGCTATAGATACTATTAATATTTTTTTACCTTTCACTATACAATAATCCCCTTTATATATAATCTACAAGAAATAATGTAACACATTATTTCATTTTTTAATAGGTAGTTTTTAGAGATGAAAGTTCTGCTTCTTATAAATTCATAGTTTTATCTGAATTTAAAGACTACCATTTTGAACAATGTAAAATACTATTAAGTTAAGTTTTCTGTCGCAATCTCATCTTCAACTTCATAAACTGCAGCTTGGAAATCCGCAATATCCTTTCTGACTGCTGCCTTGTTTTTCTCATATAGTTCAGCATTTTGGATGTATTGGCTGATGTTACCTACTCCAGTGCTATCTGGAATCGTAGCGGATAGATTTACCACGGGTTGTCCATCGATTTCCGAGTTACCATTTAACGTGATTGATTTAGTTGTTTTTAACATATTATTTTTCCTCCTCTTTTTTATCTTCATTTGCTTCAAATGCTTCTTCCAACAACTCCATTAGCGTTTCAAAATCTTCATCACGTAAACTCTCTTTTCCAGTAAATTCATCTTTTTCCAAAGTATCAAAAAAAGACTTGATTTTAGCTTCATGTTCCACCAAATCAATTCCAATAACTTCCGCATTCAATTCTTTTGTTTGCTCGCTTGCTTTATTTTTAGCTCCTTGGTCATTCACATACTCATCTAGCCACGCCAAGTTACCATTGCTTTCAACAAATGTGCCATCTCCATTCTTTTTGAAATAGTCAGACCGAATATCATTCAAATCTTCCAGAAATTCTTCGTTTTTAGCTTTCAACGCTTTTTGTAGCTTTCCTTTGCCGCGACGTGGTTTTCTACCTTGTACGATAATGTTTTCTAAAGCTTGGTAAACCGGTATAACCTCTATGTTTTTTAATTTGATTGTTTTCATTATGCGACACTCTCCAATAGTTTTATTTTTTCTTCTAATTCTTTGATTCTTAATTCATGTTTGCTTAATTTCACTTCATGATGCCAGGTAAGATCTCCTAACTCTTGAACACCTCTAATAGCTAATGAAGCATAATCATAAAGAGATACTTTCGTATCATTGTCTGCTAGTAATTGATAGGGTGCTTCATCAGTAATAATCCCAATTTCAGAAATACCATTCTTAGTGTATTGGTGAATCTTCATTGTGGATATGATGCCTAAAGCACCACCAAAGTCTTCTATGTCATCTTTATATTTTCTTTCAGATTGAACGTCAAAGTTTGCAGCACTCATAAATCCATAATTTCCATTTATATTATAAATAGAAAGTCTTGCTGCAGATCCAGTGTTATGTCCATTCAGAGTGATTCTAGACGCTCCATAAGTTATAGCACCATTAAGTCCTTCATCAAACATCCAATTTCTATTTGCATTATGCGCAATTTTAAAACTCGTACCCGCGGGTGATAACTGAAGACCTTGTCCGCTATCCGATGTTAATTGCAAATATTGTGTTTCTAATGTCCCCATTTTTCCGGTTGTATCATTGTAAATTGACATTTTTGGAACGTCATAAATCGAAAACCCATTCATAGTGAAAGCAGTTTTGCCATATTTGAATTTACCGTAATTACCATCTAGCAATTCCCATTTATGTGCTCCTATATTATTCTCGGTAATGTTTTCGTGACTGAATATAAAGTTTCCGCCATTTTTTGAAATTAGAGTGAGAGCACTTGAATAATCTGCTATCCTATATTTAAATCCTCCATCATTACCAATGCCTAAATCAACAAAATTAAAGTTAGCAGATTGTAATCGAATACCTGCATTTCTATCATTACCTGTATTTCCGGCTGCTGGAACAAAAGCTAAACCTTCATTATCCGGAATCATATAGTGACTTGCTCCGCTTGTATTGAAATAGAATTTATCTTGTTGAATTGATAATGTACTGCCATTTGAAGGATTCCTAAACGTTTCTACACCCATAGATAAATTCAATGAGTAGTTAGCACCGGTCATAGTACCTACAGCAATCTTAGAAGCATTTAGATTTATGATATTAACCAAAGCAGCATTTAATGTACCGGCAGTAACCATATCAGCAGTTATACTTATAGCTTTAACAGAATTAATAAAAGCAGTCTTAGCCGTTAACCGTTGGACATTTGCATCAGTCGCAAACAATTTATCAATCAAAGCTAAATCAGATTTGATCATAGCGGAAGTAATGACATCTGCCGTTAACACTCTAGTTTTTAAGGTTGCAATATCTGCGTAAACAGCAGTTAATGTTAATGTATCTAATCTAGTTACGAAAGCAGCTGTCATAGTGACATCACCATCTAATTGAATCCTTTTACCTTGCAGTAAGATGCCCTCAGTAGATATGTTGATTTGACTAATAAGCTTGCCAGTTTCAGCTATTTTATCCCAAGTACCCCAAGTACCATTTCCTGTAATACTACTCCTCTTAAATACACCACCTTCGGATCTGAACGTTTGAGTTATACTTCCGTAACCACTATGTGACCCTGGAACATTAGTAGTTAGCTGTCCTAAAGGGGTATAAGCCGTAACACCAATCACGGAACCAAGTTTAAGTTCCTCGGTAGTTTGATTTGGGTAGTTTGTGTAATACCAAGAAGGCGATTGATTATCGTTTCTCGTATCTTTAACTCTTTTATCAGCCAATATAGCAGCAGTTACATCGCCTTGAACAACTCGTAAATTAATAGCACTGTCTAATTGAGTCATTTTTGAATTATAAGTGGCCGATTCTACTTTTGTTGTTATTTGTCCGGCCAATTGAGTTACTTGTGCTTGACTAGCTTTCGATGCAACTAAAGTGTTAATGCCATCTATATTCGCTTCAATGGTTACTACTTTTTCTAATGTGGCCATATCATTTGGTGATGGTGACCAATCTGTCGTTTTTATCCCTTTTTCAAGTTTAATTTTAGAAAATCGTGCTTTTTGATTTTCACCCAAATTCAAATATACACGTAATAAAGTTCCGTCTATATTTGCTGAGAATTTTTTGCTGTAAGTGACTCTTATCCACTTAGTAGCATCGGTTAATACCACTGTTTTCCCAGTCATTTCTTTATCGTTCACACCTAATGTTAGCGTTAGCGATACAGAAGGACTAACAGGTCTAACCCATACACTCACTGTGTATTCTCTATTTCTTCCGTCATCTATAGTGATGTCAGGCGGACGGAAATCTCCACCACCAACAGTTCTAGACACTTCGGTTACCGTTGACACATTAAGAAAAGGAACATTCTCTAATACTTTGGATACTACATAAGTTCCACCGTTATAATTAATTGGACTAAAAGGAGGAATCTCACTGTTGTAAACTAAGTTGGTTCCACCGATTTCAAGATTAGACAAATCAGTGCTAACTTGTGTAATTTGAGCTGTTAAACCATTTGATGTTGCATTAAACGTTGTTTGATTAACATACTGTTTACCAGTTAATAACGTTTCGATTTGAACCGATGTTAAACGCGCTGTGATTGCCTGTGAGTTTGCGTTTATTTGACTGGTGTGGCTGTCCACTGTACCTTTTACAGTGTTAACCAGACTAGATTCTGCTTTTAACTCTAAGCCATCAGAAACAACCTTAATTTGTGTTGTGTGACTATCAACCGTTCCTTTAATCGTATTAACTAATGAACTTTCTGCTTTTGCTAAAAGAGCTGTTTGGGTTTGGCTGATTTGAGTTGTATGCGTTCCAACGGTTCCACTTAGTGTATTGAATGTTGTTTGAGATACTTTTCTTGTCAATTCACCATTAATGTTTGTAATTGATATATCAACTTCTTGCGAGAATGTTGCAACTGAGTTTAAAGCAGTTTGAGCGTTTTGAATAGCTGTTGTTGCATTTTTTGTTGCAGTAGTAGCATCTTGAATTGCAGTTGCTGCGTTTGCTTTCGCTGTTGCAACGTCTGGTTTTAAAAAACCAACATCTTCAATTGCTTTATCTGCTTTTAGTACTGCAGCATTAGCTGAATTAGTAGCTGTAAGAACGTTTTGATTAACAATGAGTAATTGGTTGTCGAATTCTTGTGCTTTGGCTTCTGTGTATTGTTTGGCTTCTTGCTTGGCTGATTCGAAGTCTTGTTCTGCTTTAGTTCGGTCGAGATCTGCTTGCTCGATGGCAGCATTTACTTCATTTTTTACTGCATTTAATTCTGCAGTAGAACTAATCATCTTCCAATAAATAACTCCGTTTTCATCAATATACTGCCAAAGTTCTGTTTCTGATCCATTTGGTTTATACCACAAATCATTAATGTTAGGATATAAAGGTTCTGACGTTCCTCGATTGATAGTATTTTTACCATCTGCAGTAGATTGAATAAAGTTAGTTATTTGAACTAATTCTGTTACTTTCCTTGTTAATTTAGTAATATCTGAATATTTAGAAGTAAAAGTTTCTTTGAAACTACCTAGTTCAAGCCCTAAATATTTTTTAGCTAAAGGATCATATTTGTAACTGATTACTTTTGCTTCAATATTAAGCCCATCTTCTTTATGTTCAACTGTCACTGTATCACCTAAAAAAACTTTTTGAAGCTCTTGTAAATCTTTGTACTCCTCTGTTTGATCTAAACTAACAAAATCTACTTTATAAGTTGCTTCAGGAATATCAACTTTGTTCACGGAATACTCTTCATTAGCTCTTTCTCTCAGCAGTTGATAGGCGGTTTGTAATGGTACAGCATCTTTGTCATTTGCATACTCACCAACTGCAGCTTTTACATCACTGTATTCAACGACTTTTATTTTCGGATTAATATAGTGATTAATTAACGGACTATCCACATACTTTTCTGGCAATAGTAAACCATCAAATCCTTTTGGCATAATACGTGTAATAGCAGTTGACCAATTAACATTTGCTTCATATCCAATTAAGTCTTTCCTATGTTGAATTTTTTTACCTCTGTTTGTACCTATGCTTTTATTCATTCGAACATCAAAATTATTTCGTTTTAGTTCTCCACCCCAGCGACTGATAAAAGTGTTGTCTTCTTCATCGTCAATTAAAGCAGCTACTGGATTCATTCTAACCATACGTGCATTGGTAGTTGTTTCAATATTAGAAAAGAACCGAAAAGTATGACTATATTGAGTTGCTCCACCTAATTGGCTAATTGCTCCTTGCCCGTTTTTACCAACAATATTCATATCTTCAATAAAATTATCCACTAAATCATAAAAAATATGATAAGTCTTAATTGTCAAATAACCCATAGATTTAATTGGATTATAAACTCTAAATAATTGGTTTCCATCTGGCGTAGGAACCCTAATAACAGACTGTCCATCAATTTCTGAACCATGCGGAGCAAATATAGGATATTTAAAAACAAATGAATATAGACCATTCAACTCTTCTTCTACAACAGTTTCTAGAATATTTTTATCTAGTGAACCTAAACCATTGTGATCAAAGTTTGTTTCATTTGGTTTAAAAAGAGTGATCATATATAACGCCACCTCGGTTCAATAACTAATTTCGTTACATTACTAGAAAAACTTATTGTGTTTTGTCCTGGAATAAACACTGGAAATTCACCAACCATATTACTATTTCTACTTGTTTTATTTCTATGTGCTTCTCTTAATTCACAGTCAACTGAAATATAATCAGCCATCCCATTTAGCCTGAATATCTGGCCGTTAACGGTCACCGTTACATCACCTACTCCAAAAACTTTGATTAACGGTTCAGAATCAATTGTTCCTGGGTTTACTAAACTAGCAGCTGCAGCTAAAGTTATTGGATTGACTGTTTCGTACTGAAAAGGGGAGCAAACAAAATCAATTGATACTCGACCGTATATATCAATATCATTCACTGTGCTTTTTACTACAATATTTTTCACTTCATAATAAAAGTTAGGATCATCAGAAAAAACTAATTTTTCTTTGTTTAATATCCAACGCTTTACTTCTCTAAGCATTTGCTTAACTGTGTTTTGATTACTCATAAAACTAAACTCCATAGGAATAGTTAAATTCTTATAACTTTCTTTTTTTGTTAAACTTCCATGTCGTCCTTCAACTATAATATATTCAACTATTTGTTCAGTAGAAGGAATTTCAGGATGTGACACCAATGAAATTCCTAACGTTTTATTACTTACGCCATCTAACAAAATAAACATTTAGGTCACTTCCTTCCTTTACCAAAATTGTTATTTTTTGATTTATCACCTAGCTCAGAATCTATATAATCACGAGTAGCTACAGCAATGGTGCGTCCGTCTACTTGGATGACTACCGTTTCATTTCTATTCAATAATTCACGAAGCGAATCTTGAATATGTTCAAGCAATTCAATAATCGCTTCATTACCCCAACTCATTGTTGAACTGATACCTTCGCCGATACCACCTAAAGTTTCTCGGTTCAACGGTAAAATAGCTTCGGGTCCAGCTTCTCCAACTCCATGCATACCGTTAGCTGTATTGAATAACGTTGCTTTATCGAAAATACCACCGGCTTTATGCCAACTCACTGAAAGCTTAGGCACTCCTTGCGTTATCCAATCTACTGGATTTTTAGAACCACTTACACTAAACTTAGGCATTTTGATAGAAGGTAGATCCCATTTGAAATTGAAGAATCCCTTCATTGTATCAATTGCTGTTTTCACTGCGTTTTTTGCTCTGTTTATAGGGCTCATAATTTTGTCGTACACTTCTGAAAATTTAGAACCAATCGTGCTAACTGTTGATCTTATTTTCTCAGTTGCGCCATTCTTTAATTCATTGAATTTATTTACTACTCCGTTTTTTAATTCATTTGCTTTATTTACTACCGAAGTTTTCATTTCATTAAATTTATTGATAGCACCTGTCTTTAATTCATTAAATTTATTTACAGAACCAGTTTTAAGTTCAGTGAAATCACTTATCGCTGCATTTTTCAACGTTTTATAAATAGTTGACGCTCCATTTTTCAATTCATTTGAATCATCAATAGCCGCAGTTTTGAGTTTTTCAAAAGCAGACGAACCAATATTTGCAAGCTCATTAAAATCTTCACTTGCAGCAGTTTTTAATGTACTAACTGCTTGTCCACCTAAATTCATCAATTCGTTAAAATCTTCTAATGCAGCTGTTTTCAAAGTTTCTAAAGCCCCTGTTACAAGGTCTTTCAATTCAATAAAGTCTGAAACAAGTTTGTCTTTCAGTTCAATAGCTTTCGCTTTAACGGTATCCCAGTTTTGCCATAAATAAACTCCTGCAGCCACAAGTGCACCAATTGCTAATATAACCAAAGTAATTGGACTTGTTAGAAATGCCATAACTCCTGCTAAAACACCACCTGCTGCACTCATTGCATACATGCTAATAATTGCAATTGTTTCTATTCCTGACTTAATGCCTAAAGCTAGTGAATATAAACCAAACGCTGCAGTA
Source organism: Carnobacterium jeotgali MS3 (assembly GCF_000745125.1). Lineage (GTDB taxonomy): Bacteria > Bacillota > Bacilli > Lactobacillales > Carnobacteriaceae > Carnobacterium_B > Carnobacterium_B jeotgali. Next base: position 74,458 of record NZ_JQNF01000005.1, on the reverse strand, counting down.
GCTGCTCCAATACCAGCAATCAAGGGCAACCATTTATCAATAAACGCTTGGAGATCCGCGGAAAGTTTAACAAAATCTATTTCCAACATTGAATCTTTCATTTCCGTTAATGAGTTTTTTATGTCAGTTAGAAACGTACTGTTGCTCATCGAGTCTTTCATTGATTGAAACGCATCAATAACTGGCTGCATAACCTCTTTTAATGTATTCCAAGCTGTAGAATCTTGGACTTCTGCTTTTAATTCTCCAAACCAGGCTTGAAGTTCAATTACTTTTTCGCCTGCAGTACTTAACCAATCAGAAACTGCCATCAATCCAGCAACAACAGGCTCCAAAATTGGACCACCAACAACAGCTAAGAAATCTTGCCATGCTTGTCTTAAGTTACCCATTTGGTTCTCGTATCCTTCTGATTCAAGCGCTGCTTGTCCAGTTGCTCCTGCTTGTTCTTGCATGTTTTTGGCGTATTCTAAACGTGTTGCTTGTTTCGTTGCTTCGTCTAGTTTTTGCCATTCTGCTGTTGAGCCTACAAGACCTTGTGATATAGCATATTGAGCCATTTGTGTATCATTCGCAAAAATACCTATTGATTCGCCGGCTTCATAGTTACCTTTTAAGAAAGATGTTAATGAAGCATTTGCTGATTCATAGGATACATCATAGAAAGCTGCTGCATCTGCCGCCGCTGTTACTGATGTTTCAGCTTGTTTCATAGCTTCTTCGGTGGTCATTCCTAAACCTTTAAACATAGATACAGTTGCAGCAAAAGGTTGTTTAAGTCGGTTAGGTAACATCCCGAAAGACTTACCTAGTTCTTCTACCTTTTTCTGTGCCTCTGTTCCTAAATTACCGAATACTTGGTCAAATTGAGATTGGATTGCTTTTGCTGTCGCAGCCGCTTCGACTGCCATCTTTCCAAATCCTAATACCTTAGTTGCAGCAAAGGCAGTTCCGATAGCTATAGCTGCTTTTTTAAAGAATCCAGCAATCTTACTACCAGCGCTTTTGGCTTTACCTGTTGTTTCATCAATTCCTTCATTTGCTTCTTTATTATTTAACCCGATGGTTCCAAATAATTTGAAGATTTCTCCCACTAATTTTCACCGCCTTTATTAATCGGCTTTATATATTTCATTGCATTTGCGATGTTTTTTTGTTCTTCTTCTTTTGATAAAGATTGTTTTTTTGTATTGCGTATTTTTTTAAAGTATTTCTTTTTATAATCTTTAAATGTATTTTCGTGATCCTTATGGAGCCATGCTTCCCAAAGATCGTCTTCACTTTCTTTATCAAACAATTGCAAAATAAAATCCGCCAAACCTTCTAGAGTGTATGTACTCATAAGGATTAACGGATTGCTGTATCTTTTAAATAAGGTATCTTTTAATTTAAAATCGCCATCGTCTATTGAAGTAACGATGCGATAGATGAGAAAAAATCGCCCAATTCCGGTTTCTTAAAGAAGCCAATAATTAAACTGGTATATTCTTTCAAATTTAATTTTTGTATTTCTCCAATGCCCTTCCCAGTTAAATCTGCAAGCAATGAATTAATATCTGGTTTTAATTTGCTGGCATTCATCATGACTTTTTGCAGTAAACCGGCCATCGCTTCCATTCCACGTTTTTCCGCTTCTGCTTCTTTCTTAGCCTTTTCTGCTTTAGTTGGTTCCTTTTTCTTTTTATCCATTGGTACGACTGTTGAAGCTTCTGCATTTCCTTCAAACATTTTGATGAAATCATCTTTAATGTCTAACTTTCCTACAATTGAAAGAAGAGTGAATAAATCATCACCCTTCAGCTCTCTCATTTCTAATGTCATATGTTGTTATCCTCCTACTATTCGGCTGGTGTTGTTACAGCCGGCACTGTTGGAAATAAAATTCTCCAAGGGAATTTATCAGCATTTAATTGATCGACCGATGCATGCGCTTCGTAGACTTGTTCAATGACCGCTTCGCCATTGTCTTCTGTAGCTAGTTCTAAGCCGCTTGTGCATAATGCGTTGTCTAAAATTGCGATAACTGGTTCATTTGTGCCAGACAACGTACCTATTACTGCAATGTTATTTATATAGTCACCATCGTCTAAATAACGCTTAGTTGTAATTACTTTATAACCTGCAGGCGCATCCTCTGTAGCCGCTTCTACAATTGCCCCATTTAATGATCGGCGAATCGTTTCAGCTGTTATTTCTTTGACATTTGCGGTAACGGTAGCCGTTGCTGATTCTAACACTTTATTTCCTTTAACTTTCATGTGAGTAGTGCCATCCACTTCAACATCACGGTAGGCTTGTTCAATAGACAATGTAACCCCACCAGAAGTAGCACCGTGCAAAGTTCCACTAAATCCATCTGCTGCAGTATGTTTAATATCCGTATAAACAGTAGCTGCGTTGATTACGTAGTTCTTAGCTGTCGTTTCTGAATAGCCTGTTTTTTTCAAACCCATTATTTATTCCTCCAATCAGTTTTGCAATAAAATTGCAAACTTCTTCTTTTTATCTTGTCATCACCTGTTGAAACCTTGTTTGATCGCAAAAAATTAAACCGAATGAATAGATCATCGGTCAATTTCATTTTGTCTTTAAAATGATCCTTTAAGGCATCTTCTAGCGTAAATACATTAATGTAAGACGAATTGCTATCGAATACGTCAACATCAATGTAAAAACCATCTACGCTACGTTCTATTGCTTCTGTATCAAAATCAAAAGTCAAGTATGGATAAACTACTGTTGTTTTACGATTCTTTTCGTGAAAACTTTCAGATGTTACCATTTTAAATTGTGCCGTTAGTTCTTTTAGAAATTCAATCATCTGCTATTTCCCCTTAAACGATGCTTTATACTGGCCACCGATAATGGATTCTATTTGTTTCCTGTTCCTTCTGAATGCTGGACGTAAGAAAGGCTGTGGTTCCTGACCCCAGGTGAAGAACCATTCACCAGATGAATCTTGATAACTCCATCCGCCTTTTCTACCAGCTCCATTCTCAGCAAATTCACCTGTACCAAATTCAACATAGAAAGCGTACATGAATGGTGATCCAACTGTTCCGATAAAGTTGCCATCCCTTTTGCTAACTTTATGATTGATTTTATCTCTCATTTCACCACTAGAAACTGCTGCAAGTGACTTAGCTTGACCTTCAATATAAAGCGTTGCTGCTTCCATTGCTCTCTCAGATGCCGCATCCATAGCTTTTTTAACAATATCTGAATTGTCTTCAAATATAAATCCATCTTTAGGCACTTACATCACCCTCGTATTTACAATAGACTTCATTGTGGTGGCCAATTCCAACCGGATCATCAGAATACGTTATACCGTATATTCTTCCGTTTGAATCAACTATTCTCATGTCATCTGTTATGCCTTTTGTAAATATCGGGATAATTAAGATATGTGTCGATTGCTCAATGGTGGCGTTTTGAAGCGTGTTTAAGTCTGTACCAGTAACTAAGTCGATATAACCCTTAACTGGTTTGAAAACAGCCCATTCTTCAAATGTTCCGCCTATCCCATCATCGACCGGTGTCTTTTGTTCGATATCAAAGCTATTCATTAACCCCACCCCATTTTTTCGTACTTATTTAAGAACGAAAGCAATGATGATGGATAACCTTCTGTATTGTCGTTTGCGTTCACATCGTAATAAGTTTCAGACATCCTTGCTACAGTCCTAGATTTAATGCCAGTCTTTCCAACCATATCTAAATCGTATTTAATTAGTTTTTTAACGCCTTTTTTAATGTCTGCAGGATAACTAACTAAAGTCGCCATTGCTTTAGTACTATTTGATGAAATAAACGGTTCACCTTCAACTATGATTGAATCAGCAGTTAATTCCTCAACTACATACAAACCATCGTTATAAGCTGTGTAATTCACTTCTATGGTGTCGCCGATTCTTAACCCTTCAAATTCTCCAAATACATTGATGATATTCGGTGCTGTGATCGTTATATCTTCAAACCGTACACGTTTATTTTGAAAGTTATTATTCGTTAACCCTCTAATGCTTTGTTCAAATGCATCTAAATCGTCTTGATCAACATCTGGATTAATCTTCTGTGCATCTATTAATGAAATAATCATTTGCTCACCCCTCATAAAAAAAGGAGAGTAGTGACTACTCCCCTAGTAATTCAAGCATTTGTTCAGCGGTTGCGTTCTTGCTGTACTCAACGCCTCGCTTATCAGCAATCTCTTTTAATTCTTTTGCTTCTAGTCCTGTTAAATCGACTTTATCATCATCTGATTGGTCTTTTTTATCAGCTTCTAACACTTCATACGTTACTTTCACACCAAAGTCACGTTCGATGTTATCAATGATTTCTTTTGCTCGTACTTCTGTAACTTCAACTTCTTTATCCGCTTGAATAAATCTGTCTTTTTCCAAGTCTTTTAAGTCATGCGAAAACTTTACTTTTGCCATGAATTTATCCTCCTATTATTATCCCTCTAGGTTAATCAACGGAACTTTAACAACACCATCAACACGTTCTGGGAAAATAAGAATTCCAGACATAATCAATGTTTGTTGTGTAGCTGATTCATCATGCAAGAAATGTTTCATTCCCATGAATCCAGTAGAATCAGCCGTTAAGCCAAATGCACGCCCAGCTTCACCATTCGCTGGAATAAATGCTAATTGTAGATTTTCTGGTGCGGTAGCATAAATTGAACCAATAGCAACTTGTGTTGTCGAAAATACGACTGTTCCAGTTGCGGATGTGTAGTAATTCAAACCAAATTGAGTTTCTAACGTGATCTCTTTATCAGCTAACGCTTGAGCAACATCCATCGGGTTGGCAAATGCAACCACACGAACAGCATCATCCTCAAATACAGTGTTTAACGCACCCCATGCTGTAGCTAATGCACCTTGTAGTCCGTTTGTGTCGTTTAGGTTAGGAGTAGCTTGTCCGGCTTGAATTGTCCCAAACAAACTATCTCGAACACCTTTTTGAATCTCTTTGACTAACGCTTCATCTGTGATGTTCACCGCTTGATCTAAACCAAAACGTTGGATAGCTTCGGCAGATGTCGCTTTGCGATATTTTTTTAAGATAATTTCTTTTTCAGACACTTCTTTTGGAGTGACTTTAGAAAGCGGAATGATATCGCCTTCTGGAACGTTACCATCTTTTAAATCTACTTCTGGCTTACCATACTGCTTAATTTTGAACCCTTCTTGTACTGAAAATTGACGCGTAATTCCTAACGCATCTAAAAATCCAGTTAAATCATCTGCAAATCGGTATGAGTAATCAACTGATTTCTCAACAAAGTTACCTAGTGATGTTTGAGTTTGTAAATTAGTCTCTGGAAAGTTCTGTGCTGCGAAAAACTGTAAGTTCATGCCTAATAAATTCTTTTTCATTTTAAAATCCCCTTTATTATTGGAATAAATTAATATTCTCTTTGATTTTCTCTTGTCGCTCTTTAACATCTTTAATATTCATGATGTCATCTTTTGACAATGTACCTGCTTTACCAATGTTTAATTTGTTATCAATAACTTTATATCCAGGAACATTTGGATCGTTGTTTTCTTTTGCAGCAAAGAATGTTGGATTAGTTTCTTTCAATGATTTCACTTTGTTATCTAAATCAATGATGTTGCCGTCTTTATCCGTTTCGACTTCACCCAGCTTATAAAGCATGTAATCAACGTCTGACACACCTTCTTTAGTCAATGCTTCCTTCAACGAATATGTTTTGCGTTCAGCTGCACGTTCTGTTTCAAGCGTTTCAACTTTTGATTGATAGTCACTAATCTGCGTTTGCAAACCTTCAACGTCTTTGTTTGACTTCTGCAAGCCTGTTACAAGTTCGTTTGCGCTGTTTAAATCACTTTCTAGCTGTTCTTTCTGTTCTTTCAGTTTGGTATAACGTGAATCAAGATTTTCTTCGGATGCGATGTACAATTTGTTTGCCGGCATACCATCCACCGTTTTATTTGCTTGTTCTTCTGTTAATCCAACTGAAATTAAATACTCTTTGAATGTCATGCTTTCTCCCTTCGCCACTACGCTGTTTACATGGTTGCATCATGTGTGGTTTGCATATAACGCCATGCAATAGCGAAATGTGAATGAGCAGAACCCACCAACAGCACTCATTCGTGATAAGTCCAAACCACTTATCGTTCCAAGATAAAAAGCCACTAGCGTTTGCTAATGACTTTCTACATAGTTTTATATATTTTTAACAACAATCGATTTAGCCATTTGATTGACCATAATTTCCAACGTTTCATATTAACGCTCCTATCTTAATCTGTTAGAAATGCCATTTGAAAAGTTATTCCCAATACTATTTTGAATCGCATTAGATAAAGCATTGTTGTCTATTTCAACGCCATCAACTTGACCTTGTTCCGGTTTCTTTTTGTTCAACTCATGTAATTCTTTCTTGATGCCTTGCAACTCACTAATAACAGCTTTTTCAAATGGTGTCATTGCCATATCAATCATCCTCTTTTCCTTTTAGGAATCCACTCTATTTCATTATCTGAAATATCTAACACGCCTAACTTCTCGTATTCTCTATCAGACATCTTGTCTAACAGTTTTCCAAAGTCTTTTGTGCTGTGTTTCTTGCTTAATTCTCCAACATATTCGGTATATTTCTGTTTACCTATTTCATTTTGAACCTTTTTACTAACGTACCAATCACTATATTTATTATATTCAACTACTTTTTTAGTTACGTTGTCTTTACGCAAATTAGGTGTTAGGCCGTTAACAACAGCAATTGTTGTACATCTACAGTTAATATCAAGTGAAGCACGACCGAATAATCTCGGTGCATCTGCTGTATATCCATTAAACTTAAATTTTTTATCAACTGCTACTGTTTGACCATCTAATTCTTGATGTGAATGCCTGGTTTTCTTATCCAGTGTAGCCATCCACATCTTTTCCATCTTCACACCTTTATTTACAGCTTCTTGATATGATTTTTGCTTAGCAGCTGATTGAACCCTTCCACCTTCTGTTCTTGCTATCCTTAAAGATTGTTTGTAACTGGCTTCTGTTAGTTCTCCGATTTCTTTAGCAACAACAGCATATCCCTTACCTTTAACTGCTCCATTTAACAAAGCTGTAGTAACCTTTTCAGCTAGATCATCACGCTTCTCATACAACCGCTTAGAGAACGATTTTCCGGCTATTTTCTTTTCAACTAATCTTTCGATATAGCTTTCATTTAACAATGGAAAATTTAATTGAAGGTTCTCTGCTTCTTCCAAGGCATACCAGACACCATAATAACCAGTATTGGCTTCACCAGAAATGTATTGATGAATAGCAGGGTTTGTTTTGTCGTTCATTTCCCAAAGGATTTCATCAATTTTATTCGCTATCTTTATTTGATTGTCTACTTCTAACCGCTTGGAAAAGGTTAACTTATCATAGTTATCAATGGTTTGTTTAATCTCATTCTTCAATTCTTTTAGAGCATCTTTATAAAAAGTGAACAACTCTTTATCCATCGCTTTATAGGATTTAGTGTTTAATAAACTAAGTTCCTTATTCCACTTGTCCAACTGCTCCATTGACAACACCTACTTCAACAGGATCCGTTTCTTCTTGTAATCCCATAGTGAATTCCTGTTCTTCAATCATCAATTGGACCTCTTCCCAATCCAATTCAAATTGCTCACAAATCAGTTTAAGAACGCTCTCATCATCTAACCTTGGAGCAACTAAAAGAATTGATTCAACGATAACCTTCTTAGCATCTGCCTCGTTCTTAGCGCGTTCTACTATGTCGTTTTCATTGACCATCGTTTCTCTTGTGATGTTTACTTTGATATCACTAGCTTTAAAAGATTTGCTAAACCGTCTATTGATGTCACTGACAATCATTTCGTTCATCCATGACAACATAGCTCTTAGTCTAACTTCTGCTTTGTTAGCTTTCATATCAAGCAATGCATAGCGTGACTTGATGACTACGTTAGTGATGTTTCCATCGCCTATTTGAGTAGAATCAAATCCCATCCCAAACTTGTAAATGGCATCCTTATCAATATCTAGTTTAGCTTGACGTGCTGCAATAGGTATATCCACTGTTTTTATGTCTAAGCCACCGTTTTCACCAGTACCTACTACTTTTTTAGCCTTAACGTTCTGTCGCAACTTGCTTAAATCATCACCGCGGAATCCTTTAACGACATATATAGCTTCAGCAAAGTCTTGTAGGTTATTGGATAAGAAACACGCCATCAAGTCGTAATCATCAATCAATGGCTTAATTGGTTCTAAGTCCGTTAGCTCTTTCTTGTTATTGCTTAATCGATAGAATGGCAAAGTTCCATATGATCGTTCTAACATCTGCCCATCATCTGTTTGTGCAATGACATGTGGTCTAGGATTTAATTCTCGATTGACATCCAAAGAAAACCGCTTGTTTTCGTCTTTAATATAAAAGGTTACCTCTTTGTCATTCCATACCTCAGCATGTGTTACCGTAACGTTTTTGCCGTTCCTGGTGATGTCTTTATCATAGTAACGAACAATTGCTTTACGGTCTCTATTGTCATCAAATATATCAAACGTCTGTATGCTATCTGATACCTGAAAGCATAATCTATCTTGATTATTTGTTCTGGCATACGCATATTCATGACCTTTAATTGATGCACCTTCTAAAGCTTCTTGTAAGAATAGCTGCATGTCATCATCGTAATATTCTTCCAAATGAGTTTTAAACGTTTCATCTTCTACTTCTAACTCAATTGGATTCGATAATAAATACTGTACTTTCTGATCAACTTGCTCAGTAAAGAATGCATGCGGTATTTTTACATTAGATGCATTGGTATCTTCTCGCAACACATCATTATCATCTATGAAAAAAATTCGATTAAATAAGATATCATGTTCGTAGTTATAATAACGCTGTCCTATTCGTGCCTTTTCTTTAGTTTTTGATGTTCTATCTTCATTCACTGCTTTATTTAAAGACGTTGCTACGACTTGCGGGTTCTCGCTTAATAAATACTTATCATCCACTTTATCACCTCTCTTAGTACAGCCAACCGCCACTATCCATTGCGTTGCTATAGATTGCATATCTAACGGAATCTTGCACGTCATCGTTTTGTTTAACGGGTTCTCCTGTTTTAGGGTTCCAAACATATTGGTAAACTTCATCTAAGAACCGTTCTACCTTTTGCCTAACAACGAAAAATTTGTTTTGCTTGTAACCTTTAGCTACCATCTCAATACCGCTTATTACGGCTTTATTTGCGTTATAAGCATAGAACCCTTCATCAACAAATCGAACAACGTGTTCTGGTCTTGCTGAATCGCAATAGAAAGGAATCTTGCCGCCAAACTCTCTAACTACTTCTTTTGCTATGCTAACCCAATAATCAATATCTTTATGTTGGGCCGCATATTCACGAATCAAATACTTGATACCATCATCTGTTTCACCAATTACTACTATGGAGCCCCAGTGTTCATAACCCCAGTCGACACCAGCATAGTATTTAGTGATTGTCTTCCAGGGCACCTTATCTTCATCAATGACATGTATCTTTTCGTCAAAGTCTGAATAGATGGCCCCTTCACCAATAGTCCATAAACCAAAAATACCCCTTTCCGTAAACATACCGGATGGAGTAGTTTCAATAATATTGTTGATGTAACGTTCACTTAAAAACGTATTGTCTTTTATAGTAAAGTGAAAGCTTAAAATGTTTTTAGAAGGATTATCAATATAATTTTTCTTTAGCCAGTGCTCTGGATGGTCTGGGTTGGTATCAGCAATTATTCTTGCTCCTGCTCCGGAACAACGTTTGATTATTTCATCGAATACTTCTTTGTTAGCAAGTGAAGCCTCATTGATGTATGCGCCATAAGCTGTCATACCACGAATGCTTTTTAAACCAGCAATTGTACCTGTAAATGTTTGTATGACTTTTACGCCAAATAACTTAAAGTTATTATGTTTATCAAACTTAAATTCAATGTCGTATTTGTTCGTTATTTCTTGCAGCACGTTCGTTTGAATCGTTCCGGATGAAACACCACCTAAGATGTACATCGGCTCGTCTACGCCTTCTTTTGAAGCTAATTCTTTAACGCGGATCAATTCATTTAGAAATAAGTCGTTATCTAATTGTGTTTTTCCGGCACGAACGGCTCCATGATTAATAAGCATGAACCAATCTTCTTGACGGGTACGTTTGAATATTTGCGTTTGTTTCTTTGTATACAAACTATTAAGAGCCATCTATTTCAGCTCCCAACTTAGTGAAGTAGTCTTTCAACTTATCTTCTGTAGAGGTATCAACTTTTATATCTTTCTGCAACTTATCAATTTGTACTTGCATCAATTTCAATTTAAGTGTGCTTTCGCCACCTATTAATTTATTCAATTCAATTAATGCTCGTTGCTTGTCATATAACTTAACAGATACTCCGTCTTTACCCTTCTTAACTTCTTGGACTAATGTTCCGTCTATCTCTTTAGAGTTCTTAAAATGTAACTCGTTTCGATATATCGGCATCATCTCGCCATGATCATCAAGTTGTGGCATTCCTTCGTCATCTGAAACGTAATCAACAAACACCTTCTTGAATTCAACGTAATCGGTTATATCAGAAAAAGCCTGCTTCATCCATTCATTTATAATATCAGCATCATCAATAAGCCAGTCGGTATTGCGCGCTGCTTTGATACGTTTGATTTCAGCCCTAACGCCATCTTTTGCCATCAGTCTATAGCTATTAGCATGTGCTGTTCTATATTCCACGTCATAGGCCATTTGATAACTTTTAGTAGCGTTATGGTTTTGAGTAAAGTATAAGCAAAATAACTTTTGTTGCTCATTTAATTCTTTACTGTCATCTAATGCATCAATCGCTTTTTTCGTTGCAACATTCTTATGTTGCGTTGCGCGTTTTGTTGCAACCTTTTTTGATGCGTTGCGTTTCTCCCACTTCTCACGATTCTTTCTACTTCTTAAAGTGGCTGGCTTAATGTCATGCTTCTCAGCAAGTGCCTTCATCGTTATATCTGTTTCTTCAAACTCTATTCGTATTGCTTCCCAATTCATGACATGTCCACCACCACCTCTATTTAGTTTTATGTAAAAAAAAGACCTCAATTGAGGTCTTTATGTTATTCGTATGGATTCACAATATCTTGGATCTCTTCACCAGTAAATTTAAAGTCTGGTCTTTTCATTCTTACATCATTGTGAACCTTGAATTTTTGAAGCATCAATTTATATCCATCTTCGCCTGGTCCTGCACCATGGCTGTTGATTTCTCGAATCCTACCTTTTTTAAGTAAATCGTTAGTTTCATGAAATCTACCTAAATCTTCAATTAAGAATTTAGCATAAGAAAAGAATTTATGTTCGCGAGAATCATTCAAATCAAACCCTGAAAACATTACTTTATACTCTTCTATACTGTTTTTAATATCCTCGTTACTGTTCCACCCATAGTACAAGTCATCGTACATATTAATTACTTCATAAACAAATTTGCAATCATCTTTAGACAATACATCTTCAGATGGCCCATATTCAAAATACTCATATTCAAACCCGCTATGATAAACCTCTTGCATTGTTTGATGATATTTTTTATCATCCTTGTCATCTGATAGTTTTTCCAATATTTTATGTTGATTTATTAATACTTGTCTTTCATGTATTGATAATGTCATTATTTCACTTCCTTTGTTATCACGTTAAGAGGTCTCTCAAATTAGAATAACTGTTCTAATTCTTCTACAAATGATTCTATCAATTGTCTTGCATTTGGATCGTTAACTTCAGTGCTGTTCATATCACCACTTTTTCCATCTAAAAACTGGGATATCTCAAGAGCTTTAGAGGGTTCTTTATACTGTAAAATATAAAGAATTGCCATACCTACATTAAAAACTTCTACAGGATCATTAAGGAAGTCTGCGTCTAACTTAAAGAACTCGCTTCTTCCGTGTGCTCCAACTAAGTTTCTGTATTTCAACTCCACCATCATACCTAAATCGTGATTCATCTATTTTTCACCTCCTTTTTCAATAACATTAATTATACCAAAAACTCCCACAAATTAATGTAAGAGTTTTCTTAAAGGAGATGTTTCGTTCAGTATTCCACATTACCATTTTATCATTTAACTAGTTTCAATGTGTTGCAATACGTTGCAAAGTGTTGCGAATTTTTACTTTTCCATTGATTTATCTAACTCTTGTCTAAATGCTTTAAGTATTTCTTTACTCCAACGCCATAAGTTGCTACGACTCGTTTTTAATTCTTCTGCAATTTCAATTTCTTTTGCTCCGTATTCCCTATAGAAATAATAGACTTCCATAACTCTTCTTTTATCTAATGTCATGCTGGCATAGGTTTTCTCAATTGACAAACATATTTTATTTGCTAATGCTTCATCATCCACTAAATGGATCACTACTGATTCGGTAGGATTAGATACGAATCCGCTACTTCCTCCACCAGTGTTTGTATCTTGTAACTTAAAAGGAGTCATCACTCCTTCTTCAGACGTTTCAATTTTTAAGTATTTAAAGTTGAATAAAAATGTTTCTAGTTCTTTGTCTGTATATTTCAATTACCGTTCCCCCTTGATGTTCAAATGATATTCAATGATAGATTTAAATATAGCTTCTAGTACATCTACCACTATGCTATTTCCTGATTGATGATAAAGAGTTCCGTTAAGTTTGTTTTTTTGGCTAGGATGTTCCTTTAATGCTCTTTCAAAATCTGTATCATCAAATCCCATCAACCGCCAACATTCTCTTTCTGTTAAATATCTAAATTCGTCATCATTAACTCTTATCACTCCGCTGTTCGGGCATCTCATTTGCTTAGTAGTAATAGTTAATGAGTGGCTTTTTATTTCTGTGAGCATTCTTCCGCCATAAGTGCCTGGTACTGATTTACCCGGCAATTTACTGATCATACTAGGTTGTGTGATTGTGTATTTGTCATCAACATCTTTTTCTAAAAAATCTTTAACATCACGCATTGTTTTCTTTTCCAATAATTCAAAATTAAACCACTCACCATCTAATAGCGATACTGTAAACAGTCTTTCTCTCGATTGCGGTATGCCAAAATCCCTAGCATCTAATACTTTGAAAGAGTTTGTATAGCCAAGACTTTCCATATCAGTTAGATAGTGGTTAAAAGCCTCTCTCATTTTCTTAGATAAAGTATTTTTCACATTTTCCCAGATGACAACTCTGGGCTTTAAAGTTCCTAAGTTATCTATAATTTTAATTGTTTCAAACATCAAACTTGATCGAGTTCCATCTTCTACGTTACCGCCATATTGTTTACCGGCTATGCTGAAGTCTTGGCATGGAGAACCATGAACAAGAATATCGGGTTTCAAATCCCATCCGACTACAGACTCGGGTTTATAACGATTATCGAACATAGCGTTATAGGTTCTAACTGCTTTTTCGTTCCATTCAACGTAGTCAATGGATTTATGCTTCACTCCTAAATTAGTGAGAGCTTTTCTGGGAGCACCAATCCCTCCAAATAGTTCAAGTATTTTTATCATGATTGTTAACTAACCCTCCGATTCATTTTTCATAAATACTAACCAATGTGTTTTACTTCTTTTATTTCCAAACAAAGGCTTAAATTCAGTAGTGGCCAGAATATCTTTCAAACTGATTTGGTCCTCATTCCATTTAAATATCAATGTGCCATTTGATTTTAAAACTCTCATACATTCTTTAAATCCTTTACCAATATCTTCTTGCCAAGTTTCTGGATTTAATTTTCCGTACTTCTTAATAAGCCACGATTTGGGACCAGCTCTTAATAAATGTGGTGGATCGAATACAACTAAGTGGAACGAATCATCTTCAAAAGGCATATTTCTGAAATCAGCTACTACATCTGGATTAACATTTATTACATGCCCACTTTCTAATTGCTCGAAATGACTACGATTATCCATAAACAAAACATTTTGGTTGTTATTATCAAACCAGAACATTTTGCTACCGCAGCATGCATCTAGTATAGTTTTCATTCATCCCCACTCCATCCATTATCTCTATTAATCTGATGCAACTGCCACTTGTATCCCCATGCTTGATTTTGGCTATCTACAAGCTCATTTTTCACATCATCCACCTCTGATTCAAGACGGTGGTTAACAACTGTTAGACGTGTGTTTTCAATCAGCATATAAGCGAATGATAGGACTAAGGCTACAAATAATAAGTAGCCTAGTATCATCGATACGGTTTCTTTCTTCATCCTTCTGCCTCCACTCTTAATTCAAATCGATAATTTGATTTGTAAGTCAGATCCAAAACATCTTGCTGCAACTCATCAAATAGTTCATGAAATCTTGCAGCATTCTCTAAGCTGTAATCACGATCCAACTCACGTTTGATTTGTTCTAATTCCATCAACTTATCATCAACAGTTTGTTGCTGATTAAACCAATCGCTTAACAGAACTCCTCTTCTAGGCAGCGGTCCTCTTTCTATCAACATAAGCAATCACTCCTTTTTTTAGAATGGAAGGTCATCATCTTGGATATTAATTGGTTGCCCACCATACCTTTGTTGTTGGTATCCGCCTTGACTTTGATTATTATTCTGTTGATTTTGGTAACCTTGATTTTGATTTTGATTGTTATTATGTTGGTACTGCCCACCATTGCTATTTCCAGAACCTTTAGTTTCAATAAACGTTAATTGGTTTACGATACAGTCATTCGTATATACTCGTTCGCCTTTTGTATTATCATAGCTACCTGTTTGCCACGATCCGCTTACTCCTAATCGTTCACCTTTTTTGATGTTAGCAATCAATTCCGCAGTTTTTTTGAATGCTTTAATACGGATGAAATCAGCTTCTACACCATCTTGACTTTTGAATGCTCTGTTAACTGCAATGGTTGCTGTAGTAATAGCCATACCAGCTTGCGAATAAGACATCTCAGGATCCTTTGTTAACCGACCGATTAAATTTACACTGTTCATGTTATTCTCCCCTTTTATCAATAAATGATTTTAATTTAACCGCTGTTTCTGACTTGCTCCAATTGCTTTTTTTCTTATCAGTTGCACAATAAGGACATTTGTAGATAGATGTAATGCCGAACCCTAATGATTCATGCATCACTCCATCAATACATTCTGGATGGTTGCATTTGCTCATTGTCTAATCCTCCAGTACTTTAAATCTTGTTAGACTTATGATTTTATCTAGTTCTTCTTGTTCAAATTCATACGCGTTTTCTACTTCACTCGTCAACTTGACTAGTACGCTAACTGATGTGCCAGCGTTGTATTCAATCGCGATATTCTCAACGTGTTTGCCGTTTGACATCAATTTCATTTGTATCCTCCTAGAACCCGTAATCAATATCCGTCCGTTTATCCCTTGTATTTTCAAATATGATGACATGGCCTTTGCTACCTCTGAACATTCGACTCATTAATCGCTTATCATACATTTTAGTAAGCTGCGTACTAGATAAATTAGTCGTAAATATCGTTGGTTTGTTCATGCGACCATTCACGATTGCATTCAATGTGCGTACTGTATAATCCGTTGCTCCATTTTCAGTGCTAGCTGCTCCCGTTTCTGCTCCCAGGTCATCTAATACCAACAAGTCAGCTTTAATCAATCTTTCAACCATTGCTTGTTCTGTATAAGGAGATTGCTTATTGCTAAAGCTATCTTTAATACGGCGCATCAATTCGTCTGTTGATACGAATAAGCATCTTTTAAATGAATCGCTGTGTTCATTTACTGCTTGCAGCATAGCCATCGATAAATGACTTTTACCTGTTCCAACCGATCCGTAGAATACAGTGTTATAACTTGCTCCTTTTAGGTATTCACCAGCTATATGCCTAGCAAGCTTCTTATTCTCAATCGTTTCTTTTTCATCCTCAATGTAAGAAGCAAATGTTGCATACTTTATTGATTCATCACTAAAGATGGATTGTTTTCTTAACCAGTCGTAAGTGGTCCGCTTGTGGTATTTAGCTGCCGCATCTTGTGCTAATTTTTCGTTATCCGCTTCTATCTGTTCTTTTGCACATTGCTTACAAAAGGGCTTTAAACCTTTAAACGTGACCAATTGACATCCATGCTTTTCGCAAATCAAGCCTGTTTCTACCAATTCATCTAACAAAGGAAATTCAAGCGGTTTGACATCCATCATTTCTTTTCTCGCATGTTCATCCCGTTTCTTCTGTTCAACATCTTTTAGTAAGTCAGCAGTTCTAGAATCCAAGTTCTTCTTCATAAGGGTTTATCTCCTTCTTAGGAGTATCGTATTCATCGTTCCACCGTTCTTTTTGGAACCATCTACCGCCATCCATTGGTTTTAACCAAGATTTATTTGCTTCAAGATGATTGACGTAAGTTTCTACACCTTTTTTAATGGCATCAATAGACGTTCCTTTTTTAACTGATTTCTTAAATGCTGCTAATGCCTCTTTGCGCATTGTTTTTTTAGGATAAAGTTTCCAAATTTCAGAAAAGAGAGTGTCCATCGAATCTTGTTTCGATGTATTATCTTTCTCTATATCTATCTCTAACTCTATCTCTTTCTCTAACTCTATCTCTGGTGTACTAACGTCCGACGTTTGTCCGGACATTTGTCCACTTATTAATAACGATTCTGTTTTAATTCGTTCCCTGTACTCTTTTTTTCTTTCAGCTTCTGTACTTGAACGGCCTATAAACTGCTGAATATCAGAAATAAATATCGTTCCATTGTCAAATGTTTCAATCAATCCTAATTCCCTAAACATTTTGATCGCTTTTTCAACGTCACCAACACTATGCCTGGTTACACTTGCTAACATATCTGAGTTGTATGGAATGCGTTCATTTAACATTACTTTCCCATCATGCTTCAAACTTTTTAAATACATTTTCAATAGAATGTTTGAATATTTATACCCATCAGGCATACTTTCAAGAACAATCATTTCTTCTGTTTCAAAGAAGTTTTCTTTCAGTTTTATATAGTAATACTTCTTATTATCAGCCAACGATTACACTCCTATCTTGAATTCTTTTATTTGTTCTGGCGTTAATTTAATAGGCACTAATATATGTTTTTTCATAAATGTTTCAATGCCAATCGTATGCTGCTCATTATGATGTTTACGACACAATGCCATAAACCGATGTTGTGAGTGATCAATCTTCTTTCTGTTCCTTCCAGCTCCTACCGCTTCGTAGTGGGCCACATCTGCATGATGCTCACCACATACAAAGCAAGCACGATGTTTAAGATAAAGAAATAGAATCCTTGTAATATCACTACCCAAATGGAATTTTTCGTATTTAAACGGTATCGATTCTTTAAAATAAAAATCTAAAATATATTCGATAAACTCACCTGCAAAAACTTGGCTGATGCCATAGTGTTCCATGCTAAAAGATTCAATATTTTTGTGACCAGCAAACATCGTTTTAAATAATTCTTTCGCGAAATCAGGTGGCCACCCTGTGTGATTTGAAAAGTCAGTGAATAATCCGTGGATCATACCGTTCTGAGCCTTTGTCATTGCACGTTCATCAATTGGATAAATAACTGCTCTTGGAACTCCTTTAGTAGTTAAACGTTGTGCTTCAGCGACGTCAAACTCACGATCTAATTTGAAAGTTATCTCATCACCTTGTACTCTTAGCAGTTTTCCTTCATATTCCATTTCATCACGCCTTAATATGGCAAATCATCAATTGCGTAAGGGATAGTGTTTGTTTCATCCGCTACAAATTCAACTTCAATGCCACTATTTATTAGGAACTCATTCAAGTCATTTAATTGATTTTGTGTACCCTTCACTCGAATAACGTTGATTAATACTTGTTCGTTTTGCATGTTGTTTAATGGTTCATCAAACGGTGTTTCTGACACTTCTGCTTGTTCCATAAGAGATAGCTCATTTTGCTGTTTTGTAAGAAAGGCTTCATGCTCAATTCGTTTCTGATCCTGTTCAGCAGCTAGCTTATTTTTACGTTCTTTCTCTAAATTGATTAGATCAATAACTTCTACCGCGTTACGATGTTCTAATTGGCTAACCCATCCAGCTGCTTCAATTTCTTGCGCTTTACAGAATTCAATAAGAATTTTAATTTGCGCTTCTTTGTATTCTTTTTCTTTTACTGCATCTTGGATTGTTTTATCAATTTCTTCATTTAATTTTTTGGTTGGATTTAATTTACTGGTCCACATTCCAGCATTAGTCCATGTGCTCATTGCTGTTATTTCGATGTCTAAGCCTTCGTATTTTTCTTCGAGGACTTTATCCAATGCTTCGCTTCTTTCAGCACGTTCAGCATTTTCTATCTCTTTTAGACCGTCTCTAATTTGATTTAAAGGAACATCAATTAAATCATTTAATTCTTTGATTTTAGCTTCGTACTCATTCAGCGGTTCGTTATATGCTTTCTTAATGGTTTTACGTTCTGATTCAAATTTTTCACGGATCTCTAACAACTTGCTGCGTACTTCTTCAGCACCTTTTTTATCATCACGCGTGAAAGCTAAATTAGTGTATTTATCTGCAAAACTTTGTACGATTTCTTTCATTTCTCCATAACGATTTACTTCTAAAGTAGCCGGTTCGTACATCGTTCCTAAACTACTTTCTCTGATAGTTTCCAATTCATTACTCATTATTTATTCCCCCAATTCACTGGCTGTGTTGTTCTTCCCTGCATCATGCTGCCTTGTTCATAGTTTTGTTGCGGTTGTTGCTGGCTTTCAACACTCATAAGGTATGCTTTCATATGTCCCAATGTTCTTGCACGGTCTACTTCTTTAATGTCGTTAGCGCCCTCTTTTTGAGCTATTTCAACGTAAAGTTGTTGAACGTTTATACCTAAATCTTTTAATTGTTTTACATAAGTCAAAATTGCATCATTGATATTTGGTTCTGGTTTATAAGATGTTTGCTGCGGTTCTTGAGGTGCAGAACGGTCATCAAAATTCTGTTGTTGTGGATTTGGCTGACTATTATTCTGATTATTCATATTTTGTTGATTATCGTGATGTTCATTTGTATCTGCATCCTTTGTGTCATCAATCAAATACAAACCGTTAAGAGCGTATTTACGTGCATAAGATGATGCAGTGCCCGTTATTTGGCTTTCATCCATACCTTTTTTATTTAGAGGTTCTCTAGCATAAGAATCTACTTCGACATATTCGCCACTCTTAGCATCCTCTAAAATCGCTTTTGCTTGGATATAATGCCAATCTCCCACTAAAACAGGTTCATCAGATAATCTTAAGAACAACCCATATTCTTTATTTAAAGGTTTAACTGCTTCCAATATGTCTTCTTGAGAACGATAATTGTATTTACCGAACTTATTAAATTGACCTTTAGGTGCTTTTAGTTTTGCTTGTATTTCAAGTAATTTTTCGTTAAAACTTATTTCTTCAGTCATTATGCGTTCCTCCTATTTTGTGCTATACTTTTGTAAATGATATTTTCTAACCGATCAACTAGGATGGCTGTCCTTGTTGGTCTTTTTTTATTCTGATTGGTTCTGGTAATACTTGAGCAACTTGCGATTGTCTGCTCTCATAGCGTTCAAGTTTATTCACTTTAAAAGATGGATATTTTTCAATTAACATTTGATGAACTAATTCCGGATTATCAGCAGTAAAGTAAATCATTTTGCTGTTTTCTCCAACTGCGCTCCACGTCATCCGATTACCCCATTTCTATTCCGCCTGCTATTCCAGCAATCAATATGATTACGAATGCAGCAAGTATTGAAGCTTCTTTTGTAAAACCATCTTCATCGAATACTCGAAATGTTTTATTTTTAAAACTTTGAACGACTGTAGATGAAATGATTAACTTTTTAATTGTCGTTATACTCATGCTATCCCTCCTCAAGATGTTCTGACTGGCGTAACTAAATATTCAAATTCATCATCTAGATTTAATTTGAATGGTCTAACAGGGTTATTGAATTGAATCAAAGCTAGTCCGTTGTTCATGTCTTTCTTACTTGCTTTAGCATCTTTAATGAATTGCAAACCATTTATCAAGTACTGTGGTTGACAAGAAAGTTCAATTTCTCCTTCACAATCATGTAGCGGAACTTCGATTTTAAACCCACCTAATGTTTTTGATTTAATTTCTAAAATATTTTCTTTAATAGTTAAATCAACACAATTTGTATAAAGCGTACTAATAAGGAAGGGTTTCAATGCTTTCGTCAGCAAATCAATATCAACATTTATTTCTGCTTTGATATCAGTCATTTCAAAATTTCTTCCTACGTCTGGATAAGTGAGATCATTTATTTCCATAGTCAGTAAATTGAAATTAAAGCTACCTTCATTGTTATGGAAATCTGAAATTTTAATTGCTACATGGCTGTCAGTGGCATAAATAGCACCGTTTTCATTGTAGTTAACACATTGGAGTACTGGCCTTGAATCCATATTGCTAATTACTTTTTTGAAATGACCCATTAATTTATTTTTCTTCATTATTATTGACCTCCATTTTCATTTGCTATTTAGTATGTTAAAAATATTTCTACGGATTTGTTCAGGAACTTTAACTTTTGACAGGTCCTTGATGATATTCCCTTTCATATCTACATTTATAATTCTGCAATCATCTTTTGACTTACTCATAACCTAAACCTCCGTTTTGATTGGAGTGTTTAAACGTTTGATATTCATAGCTAACTCTAAAGATGGTTTCCACATTCCTGCTATTTCCATAGCTTCCTCAAATTTTAGCTTTGGAATTTCTTCGTAGCTTGAGACTTCAAAATAGTTTTTAATTTCTCTCCAATGTTCTGAAATAGCTACTCTGTATAGTTCTGAATAAGCAGCGGATTTTTTACCTCCTACAGCAGCCATTGAATTTGCTCTAACTAGCTTAGATAGTTTAGATTTTTGAAGTCTACTTAAATCCACTTCATTTTTTAGACTTTCTACATCATCAGAAACATCCGCCAATCTGCGTTTGATTTCTTTTTGATTTTCTAAAGTAGCAATCATGATATCTTCTTGACTCATTGGTGTTTGGTAACTGCCAGTTTCTCTAATAGAAGGAATCACTTCATGTGTTATCCACCGTTTAAAAGATTTTGCTTCTGGTTTACGGCTTGATAAGACTAAACTGTATAAACCAAACTCATTCACAATATTAGCTTCTCCTTGACGACCTAGATTCAATCTAGACCGTTCATCGTCATCTAATCTTTTGATTGCATCACTCGGATTTTTAATATCCAAAATATTACATACATCGATTGCAACAAACCAAGGATCATTATTGATAATTTGAGTTCTAACATTTTGACTATCAAAATTAAAAATTTGCAAGTTGCTCATTTTGCATTCTCCTTTTTTTCTGATTCTAGTAAGCTTTCAACGGTAACTCCAAAGTATTTAGCTACTTTCATTAAATTCGTACTCGATGGAACAGCTTCATTCCATCTGGCTACTGCTCCATTAGAAATACCTGTATCTCGCTCAATCCGGTAAATAGAAACACCTCTTTCATCTGCCATTTTTTTGACATTGTCATAAATCCCCACAATACAACCTCCTTTCTATCTAAGATTTCCGTCTATTTACTATTGACAAACATTAGATTGTAATCTATTATTTAGGTATAGCAAATAGCCCTTATCGTTTACGGGACTTGTCCTATAAACGATAGGCGAAAATCTATTAATTTAAGAGCGCTCCCTCAAGCACATCCTTATCTTAATAGATTCAAATCTATTTGTCAACAATTAAATTAGATTTATATCTATTATTTTAAGGAGAATTGTATAATGAATTCTAAAGAAATTATAAAAAATTTAGTTAGTCAAAGTAATAAGGTATCTACCATTGCAGAACTAGAAAGAAAACTAGATATATCTAATGGAACAATTAGTAAATGGGATAAAGCTAAACCAACTACTGATCCATTAACAAAAATAGCTAAATTCTTCGACGTTTCAACAGATTATTTATTAGGGCTTACCGATAAACCAAGACCGGAAAAAACAATTTCATCTACTGATTTAGATGAAATATTAGATGGCATGATGAGTTTTGATGGTAAACCTATGACTAAAAATGATAGAGAAGCAATTCGTGCATACCTTGAAGGAAGATTCAGTAATAAGTGAGGGATAAGTATATGGACAGCGTTCTTGATTTACTTAAAAGAAATGAAGTTGAAATGATATTAATAAGTCTTGATAACAACGGGTATTATGATCCCTCTTTGAAAATCATTTTTATTAATCAAAGTTTGAATGAAGAAAAACAAAAAGAAGTTATCCTTCATGAATTGGGCCATGCATTAAACCATAAAGATTTATCAGCTTTATATAATAAACCAACATTTAGATTTAAGATGGAAAATGAAGCTACATCTTTTATGATGAAGAGTTTAATAGATGAATCAGAAGGTCATTTTAATTATTCGGATGTAATAGAAAACTATAATTTAGGTATTGGATGGGAATGCAGATTAAAATAAATCTAGTGTTATTAAGTATTTCGGATATAATTTAATTATCAATAAAGGCTAATAATTTTTTATTGATTAAAATTACTTAAACATTGGAGGAATCAAATTGGCTATTTTCAAATTTGGCACGATTGGTAAGAAAACAGTAGAATTAGATGGAGATATTCTTTCTTTAAAAGGAGCAATTGGTAAAAAAATCGAAATAAATATTAACGAAATTCAAACAGCATACATAACTCCTGCTTCTTTATCTAAAAACGGTACAGTTTACTTTAGTAAAGACGGTAAAAATTCGCCAAATGCCGCTATTGATAAACACGGATTTATGTATACAAAAGGACAACTAAAAGATGTTGAATCGTTGATAGAAGAGTCTGGAATTGAAGCAATCTTTACAGATAAGCCAGAAAGCTTCAAGAAAACTCGTGTGGCCGTTAAACTAGTTAGTGGCAAAGAACAGCTAGGATCTAAAAAAGATAACATTACGCTAGTAGAATTAGAACCTGGTATCGTTTCTGCAAACGTTCGTCAATATAAATTCACTGGATTCGATTGGGGCGAACAAAAATATCGTTCTGGCGGAAAAGCTGTGGCCGGTGCGGTAATCGGTGGTGTGTTAACTGGTGGAATCGGCGTATTAGCTGGTGCAGCAATTGGTGGTAAAAGACGTGATGCATCAAAAGCAACAATCCATCTAGTTGATAGAGGAACAAATAAGCCCGTTCAATTAATTATTGAATGCGATGAAAAAAAAGCTCGTGAATTAGGAAAATTAACAATGTATTTTGAATAAAAAAAGAACATACCCTCCCTCGCCAAAGTTGGGGTATGCTCGCCTGATATAGACAAATATCCACGCTGTCGTGTGGTGCTATTTGCTGTATCCTATTCTAACACAAAAATAGGAGGAAAAACATATGGTAACAGCTATTTACGTACGCGTAAGCACTGAAGAACAAGCAAAGGAAGGTTATTCTGTCGGTGAACAAACTGAGCGCATGAAAGCTTATTGTGATGCAAAAGGATGGAAAAACATCAAGGTGTATACAGATGCAGGATTAAGCGGATCAAATATGAATCGTCCTGCCCTTCAAAAGATGTTGACGGATATAGACCGTAAAGAAGTAAATAGAGTTGTTGTATATAAATTAGATAGACTATCACGTTCTCAAAAAAATACATTATTCTTAATAGAAGATGTGTTCATGAAAAATAATATAGATTTTGTGGATATTACAGAAAACTTAGATTCGTCTACTCCTATTGGACGTATGATGATTGGTGTAATGTCTGCCTTCTCTCAGCTTGAAAGAGAATGGATAAAAGAGCGTATGGCCATGGGGCATGAAGCAAGGGCTAAAGCTGGGCTTTATCATGGAGGTGGTCCAGCGCCAATAGGCTACGACTATGAAGACGGCTTGCTGGTCATAGATCCTTATGAAGCTATGCAAATTAGATACCTTTATGAGGAATACGCAAAAGGTACTTCACTTAGAGAGTTAAAAAGATTAATGAATGAAAAATACAAAACAAAACATGGAGCTTGGACTAGCGATAGTTCTATCCGGAGAAGTTTATCTCAAAAATTATATGTAGGTAAAATAGATTTTAAAGAAGATACTTATGATGGGCTGCATGAGCCAATTGTTTCAAAAGAATTATTTGATGAAGTCCAATCAAAGCTATTGGAACGTTCATGGGGCAAAAGACATGCTGGCAAATCCAGACCATTTACCGCTAAAAGTTTGCTAACAGGCTTGTTGTATTGTGGTCACTGTGGAGCTAGATACTTCGGGCGTAGTCAATTATATGTTTATAAAGATAAAAGAGAGCCAAGACATTATTATACTTGCTACTCACGCTGTGGCCATCCAGCACACATGGTTAAAGATCCTACTTGTAAAAATAGAAACTACCCTGTAAAAAAACTGGATGCAAAAATTCTTAATGAAATAAAAGTTCTTTCTCTTAATTTAGATTCACTAGATAATATGGTTACACATCAAAACAAAACTTCACAAAAATCTATTTTAGCATCTCAATTGAGTAAATTAGATAAACAGATATCAAAACTATTGGACCTTTTGCAAAATGATAAAATGCCGTTTGAAGCTGTTTCAAAACGTTTAGAAACACTTAATAGCGACAGAAAAACAATCCTAGATGAAATAGACAACCTTGAAGAAGAACCGAAATTAGCTATATCTGAAGCTAAAAGATTAATCACTTCTGTTGATGAATCATTTGATAATCTTGAATTGGTTCAAAAAAGAAAAATTATTCATAACTTAATAAATAAAATTACAATAACTGGTGATGATATAACAATACAATGGTCTTTCGTTTAATCAATTTTCGTATGTGTTAATTACAAGCTACCTCATTTACTTGCGTTTGTAAAAAAAGGGGTTCTTCAATTTCTACGGGATCTTCGACCGTTATAACTTGTTGCTTGCTTGTCAGGTAACTTTCACGAACAAGCTGATACATCGTTGTTGTTTTGCCTGATCCAACTGGTCCTGAAAAAATAAGTAAACCACTATTAAATTGTGCCAATTGCTCGATTAATTTGACTTCTCGTTTAAAATAAGTTGTTTTTGCTAAAGATACATGCATGGATTGATTTAAAATTCTGATAACCATCGACTCTTGAGAACGAAAATTTGTGATTGTAGAAAAACGCAACGCTACCGTCTTTTCTTCAACTATCAGTTGTGCTGCTCCACTTTGTGGTTTTCTTCTCTCCCCTACGTCCATGTTTGCTAAATATTTAAAATAGGAGATAAATCGTTTCCCTTCATCTTCGGTCACAGCATTCCAAAAACTCATTTTTCCGCCAATCCGAAAGTAGAATCGGTATTGAGTATCTTCAGGTAAAATGTGAATATCACTTGTTCCGGTTTCTTGAGCTTTAACAATTACATATTGTGTAAACTCTTCAATTTCCATTACTCGCCTCCTTTCCCAGTATTATTGTCTTGTTAATTTAAATATGTGCAATCGTTGAGGTATTTCGTTATTCTTTTTACTTATTTCAGAACAAAAAAAATCTTTGCCTTTCTAGTGTTACTAGAAAGGCAAAGATTTTTTTGTTCAACGCTTATAATTCAGCATTGTGGAAGACTTCTGACACGTCATCATCTTCTTCAAGTTTATCAATCATTTGGTTAAATAAAGCTTTTTTATCTTCTGGTAATTCAACGGTTGTTTGTGGAATCATCGTTACTTCAGCTTGTGCTAATTTATAGCCTTCTTTTTCCAAAGCGTCACGCACGTCTGGCAAATCAGAAGGGTCTGTATAAATTTCAAATACTTCATCTGACGTTTCCATTTCATCTCCGCCAGCTTCTAAAACGCTCATCAACATTGTGTCTTCGTCTATGTCTAAACCTTCACGTTCAATTGCAATGTACCCTTTACGATCGAACATGTAACTAACAGAACCTTTTTCACCTAATGACCCACCATTTTTATTAAAAGCTACACGGACATTGGTTCCCGTACGGTTTAAGTTATCCGTCAATGTGTGTACCAAAACAGCTGTGCCTTTTGGACCATAACCTTCATAGATTACTTCATCATAATTTTCATTTTCACCAGTTGCACTACCTTTTTTTATAGCACGTTCAACATTATCATTTGGCATATTATTTGATTTAGCTTTGTCCATCACCATACGTAATGAAGGATTTATGCTCGGATCAGGTCCACCACTTTTCACAGCCATGTAGATTTCTCTTGATATTTTTTGGAATACTTTTCCGCGTTTTGCATCTTGTGCATTTTTACGGCCTTGGATATTGCTCCATTTTGAATGTCCTGACACTCCAAACTCCCCATTTCATAGTATAAGTGTATTAAGCTAGATTAAATAGCCCTACTTATTTTATCAAAAAACTAGCTATAGAGCAACTGTGCGCCAATTTATCTACCGTTTTATCTTTTTAAATGATGGCTTCTTTTTTTTCTTTTTATAAATGAACACGAAAAATACTACTGCAAGCAGAATACTAGTCAATGCTCCTGTAGCGTCCAGAATAACATCTTCCATCAAAGGAGTCCGATCCGGTGTGATACTTTGATGGAACTCATCAAAAGCGGCATAGCCAGACGCTAACAGCCATGAAACGAACGCAGACAACCAGATGCTTGTCATTTTATTTTTCAATCCTAAAAACCAGCACAAACCTAATAAAAAATAAGTTCCAAAATGAGCTAATTTCCGAATAAAAAATTCAATGAATGCACTATACCCTTGCGCAGCAATACTCACTTCACTGCCTGCATAATTAAATTGTATTAGACCTAAAAGATCTTTCAGTGGTTCCTTAGCTAAAATTTTATCTAACACACCTGTCAATGATTGTTCTCCATAAGGCTGAGAAGAACTGTAAAATAATACCACCATTATAACAAGAGCTAGCGCGATAAAAAAATTGTCTTTTGTAGTTGAACGCATCAGCATCTTCCTTCTTTCACGATTTTTTATTGACATTCATTTCACTTCTTCTTTAAGCTAACAATTTCTATTTTACAGTATAGTGATCGACTTTTGATAGTTATTTTCGGACTAAAGTTAGTCAATGTTTTTTTGCTTTGTTTAACTACTGCTTTTGAAACTACAAGAAACTAGAGTATAATAGATTTATTCGAATCAGAAAGGGAGTTACGCTATGAAATACAGTATGACATGGGATCTTGAATCTATTTTCCCAGGCGGTAGTAAATCACCTCAATTAAAAGAAAAATTAGTCCTTATTCGTGAACAGCTAGATGAACTATCTTCTCTTATCACCAAGTGGGATACTGAAAAAGACAGTCCCGCTTTTAAAGAGCTATCAGCTATTTTGCTTGTTCAAGAAAAACTAACAAAAGGATTGTCTCAAGTGTTCACCTTTATCGAAGCTGTTCAATCTGCGGATGTGTCCGATAAACAAGCAGGAACTATTTTTGGACAAGTCTTTGAATTGAGCAGTGCATTTAGTACTATTCAAACGATTCTAACTAAAAAAATGGTTGCAATGCCTGATGATAGTTGGAATGATCTGGTTGAACTACCTGATTTTAAAGAAATCAAATTTAGTCTAACTGAAACACGTATACAAGGTAAGGAATTGTTGAGTGAAACAGAAGAAGCTTTGATTAATGCTTTATCTATCGATGGATTCCAAGGGTGGAGCGATCATTACGATTCATTGGTAGCGACTATTGAGATTCCATTTGAAGACAATGAAGGTCAAATCCAACTGTTGTCTGCTGGTCAAGCTTATAATAAAATGAATACCGACCCAGATGCAAAAGTTCGCGAACAATTATTTAATAAATGGGAAGAAACTTGGGGCAGTATGGCACCTTTGTTTAGCGACACCTTAAATCATTTAGCTGGTTTTCGTTTAGCAGACTATAAAGCTCACGGTGTGAAAGATTTCTTAAAACGTCCTTTAGAATACAATCGGATGAAACAAGAAACCTTAGATACTATGTGGAAAGCTGTTAGTGATCACAAACAACCTTTCGTTGATTATTTAAATCGTAAAGCTCAGTTGCTTGGAAAAGATAAATTATCTTGGCAAGATACAGAAGCACCTGTGATTCTTGGAAGTGCACAAGCTAAAGTTTATCCATATGACGATGGGGCTGACTTCATTGTAGATAATTTCCGTAAATTTAGTGGGAACATGGCCGACTTTGCTCAACATGCTTTTGATCATAGTTGGATTGAAGCAGAAGATCGAAGCGGGAAAAGACCTGGTGGGTACTGTTCAGAATTGCCAGAAAGTAAAGAATCAAGGATTTTTATGACTTATGCAGAATCGCCAAGTGAAGTATCCACATTAGCTCATGAATTAGGCCATGCTTTTCATAGCCACGTGATGACTGATTTGCCAATTCTAAACCAACAGTACGCCATGAATGTTGCTGAAACAGCCAGCACATTTGCTGAAATGATTGTTGCCGACGCAACGGTTAAAGAAGCTACTTCAAAGGAAGAAAAAATCACTTTATTGGACACTAAAATGCAAAATGCCTTAGCAATGTTTTTAAATATTCATGCGCGTTTCTTATTTGAATCAAGGTTTTATGCTGAACGTCAAAATGGTATCGTGACAGATGAACGTCTTGGAGAATTGATGGAAGAAGCTCAAAAAGAAGCGTATCAAGACTCACTAAGCGAGTACCACCCTCATTTTTGGGCTAGCAAACTTCACTTTTTTATTGCCGACGTTCCTTTCTATAATTTCCCGTACACTTTTGGTTATTTATTTAGTTTAGGGATCTATGCTCGTTCGTTAGAAGAAGGTGCTAGTTTCGAAGATAAATACATTGCGTTACTAAGAGATACAGCAGCTATGTCTACAGAAGATTTAGCGATGAAACATTTAAATGTCGACTTAACCAAACCAGATTTCTGGGAAGCTGGTATTGCAATTATGAAAAATGATGTTGATACTTTTATGGAATTAACAGAAGAATACGTGAAATAACAATAAAAGTACCTCTAAACAGTCCATTTTATCTGTTTAGAGGCTCTTTTTAGTTATTATTGGTTGTTTTGTCAGGGATAAACATAGTAATGTGACGAGGCAGTACTTGAAGAGTCAGAGGCAACTCAAATCCTTCATCTCCATCAATATTACTAATTAACTGCGTATTTTCTTCTGTAATAGCTATTTTACCTGATTTAAACTTTCTATACAGCGTTTCATTTGCACCAGCTGCATTTCCTGAAATCACTTTAGGAATTAGTTTAACCTTATCCAATAAAGTCTTTCCTTTTAATGCAATTAAATGCAAGTATCCATCATCTGTTTTTGCATGTGGAATCATATTTTCAAATCCTCCCACAGAATTTGTTAAGGCAATCAGTACCAAACTAGATTCTTGTTCAATGACTTCATCATCTATAGTTAATTTAAAAGAGTAGCTTTGGCTATCATTAAAGGCTTTAGCTCCTTCAATAAAGTAAGCTAATGATCCTAATCTTGTTTTTTGGTCAACCCCTACATTTTTAACCGCTTCAGGAATTTTTCCAATTGCAATGACATCAATAAAGTAACTTTCATTTACTTTACCAATATCTAATTCTTTTGTAACAGCTTCTGGTAACATTCGAATAGCTGCTTCAGGATTCAAAGGAATTCCTAAGGCGCGTCCTACATCGTTGACTGTTCCTAAAGGGATAATACCTAATTTTGGACGGTACGCTTCTTCTGCTAGTCCACATATACATTCGTTGACTGTTCCATCACCGCCCATAACGAAAACAGCTTCTACACTTTCTTTAGCAGCTGCTTTAGCAAATACTTCAGCATCTCCGCCTTTAGTCGTTTCTTTAATTACTACTTCATCATACATTGATTCTATGGTATCTAAAGCAAGCGCAGCATACTCTTTTCCCTTTTCTCCTCCAGAAGAAGGATTTACGATTAATACAGCTTTGGTCATATCCCATCAACCTTTCTAATGTTACGTTTTTGTAGGTTTAGTTTAGCGTAAGACTTGTTTGATTGCCACAAAAAGACATTTCTTAAACAAACTAATAAAAGCAATTACTACAACAACAACCTACCTTAATTTGACAAAACAAATAAATAAAAAAATCGTTACCGATTGGCAACGATTTTTTTATTTTTTAATAACGTCCGTATCCTACAAGTTTAGGTCCCCAATAAGAAGAGCTAACTGAAGTGTAAGCAACGCCTGTACTACTTTGTGATCCAATAAATTGACCATTTCCAACGTAGATTCCTACATGAGTGATTGATCCGCCACTACTAAAGAAAACTAAATCTCCAGGTTGTGGATTTGACACTTTAGTAGAAGATGCATATTGTGCAGCTGCTGTACGTGGCAAAGAGATTCCAATTTTTGCAAATACGTATGAAGTAAAACCAGAACAGTCAAATCCATTGGTTGTTGTTCCACCCCATAAATATGGTGTGCCCATCACACTAGTTGCATGTGGTTGCAATTTTGACCAAGATGTACCTCCACTTGTAGACGGTGCTGGAGTTGTAGGCTTAGGAGCCACAGGTGTTTTCGCTGGTGCCTTAGTCTCTGTTTTTGCTGGCGCTTTTGTTGTAGTAGGTGCATTCTCAGTTTTCTTAGTAGTCTCTGTTGGAGTAGAAGCTACGACTTCACTTTCTTCTACTACTTGAGGTTCTTCAGCAGACTCACTTGATTCTGCAACTACCACTTCTTCAGTTTCAGAAGTTTCATCTACGATTGGTTCTTCAGTTTCTGCTGCTTCATAACTTGCCAATACAGCTAACTCTGCTGCTTCTTGAGCAGCAGTATATTCAGCTACTTGACTTTCAGCTTCAGCTTTTTGTGCAATGTATTTCTCTTTATCTGCTTGTACACTAGCTGTTTCGATAGCTAATTGAGAAACCACGACTTCTTTTTCTAATAATTGTTTTTCCATTTCAGCTTTTGCGTTTTCCAGTTGAGCTGCAAGAGCATTTTGTTGTACGATTGATTGCTCAACTTTTTCTTTTTTAGCTACAACTGATTCTTTATCATCTGCTTGTGCTTGAACAAGATCTTTGTTTGCTTTTACTAAACCAGCAACTACGTCAACACGACCTAGTACATCTGTCATAGATTCAGCTTCAATAACAAATTCTATGTAGTTTTTTGTATCTCCATTGACTTGTACTGTACGGGCTTGATCTTCAAGTTGTTTACTACGTTGTTCAATCTTTTCTTCAAGAGATTTAATTTCATTTTCTAAAGTTTGTTTTTCTTTTTGAGATGATTCAATTTCTGCTAATAATGAATTAGTTTTATCTTTGTTTGAATCGATTGAATTAGTAATAGTTGCTAATTCTGCTTCTGTTTCGCTTGATTGAGTTTGTAGAGCATCAACTTTTTGTTGAGCTGCTTCAATTGCTGCTTGTGTTTGGGTTACTTGTTGTTCAGATTCAGTAAGTTTATTTGTAGTAGTTTCAGCGCTAACGGCAGTTGGTAGAATAAGCGAACTAAAGGTCATGGTTCCTAAGATTGCAATAGTTACTAGTTTTTTATTCACGTGTTTTACCCTCCAAATAGAATTCCTGCTAATTAAAATCTTAATTACATTCTAAGATTCCTTAACGGATTTCAGTATAACACAAGACATATGATAAAATCGTATCGTTTACATTACAAGTATGTGTCAAATGAAATACTTTTATTTAAAAGAACACTGATCAATATGGTCATTAACTAATCCAGCTGCTTCCATAAAAGCGTAACACGTAACTGGACCAAAAAAGGTAAACCCTCTTTTTTTCATTTCTTTCGATATAGTTATAGAGAGTTCTGTTTTAGTAGGTGCCTGTTTCATACTGTCAAAATGATGAATAATTGGCTTCCCTTCTACAAAAGACCAAATATACTGATCAAATGTTCCATATTCTTGTTGCACATTTAAAAAAGCTGTCGCATTTTTCAAGAGCGAAGCAACTTTTAATTTATTTCGAATAATTCCTGGGTTTGAAAGTAATTCTTCTATTTTTTTTTGATCATAATGTGCGATTTGATAAGGATCGAATCCATCCAATGCTTTGCGGTAATTCTCTCTTTTAGCTAAAATTGTAGCCCAACTTAATCCAGCTTGCATTGTTTCAAGAATCAACAATTCAAATAAAGCTTGATCATCATGTAACGGTTTGCCCCATTCTTCATCGTGATATGTCTTCATCAATTCTGTGGTTATTGCCCAAGCACATCTTTCCAAAATTGCACATCCTTTGTTTTTTATTTTGAAACCTTGCTTTCTATTATTTTATTAGTGTATAATGTATTGTTAGTATAGATTAACTTAAGGTAGTTCACCTACCTAATGTTATGAAACAAATTAGGAGGATTTACTATGTCTAAAGATTACCGTGTTTTACTTTACTATAAATATGTTCATATCGAAAATCCAGAAGAATATACTGCAAAGCATTTATCGTTCTGTAAAGAAGTTGGCTTAAAAGGAAGAATCTTAGTTGCAGAAGAAGGTATAAACGGTACTATTGCAGGTACTTATGATATTACTCAACAGTATATAGATGAAATGCATGCCGATCCTCGTTTTTCAGATTTAGTTTTTAAAGTAGATGAAGAAGAACGTGCTCCTTTCAAAAAAATGTTTGTACGCTTACGTCCTGAACTTGTATCTCTAAATTTAGAAGATGATATTGATCCTAATGAATTAACCGGTGAATACTTAAACCCTACGGAATTCCGTGAAGCTATTCTTGATGAAAATACAATCGTCATCGATGCCCGTAATGATTATGAATACGATTTAGGTCACTTTAGAGGAGCCGTTCGTCCAGAAATCAGAACCTTTAGAGAACTTCCTCAATGGATCCGTGATAATAAAGAACAATTCATGGATAAAAGAGTTGTAACTTACTGTACTGGTGGAATTCGTTGTGAGAAATTCTCTGGTTGGTTAGTTAAAGAAGGCTTTAAAGACGTTGGGCAATTACATGGTGGAATCGCTACTTACGGGAAAGATCCTGAAGTTCAAGGTGATTTATGGGATGGTCAAATGTATGTGTTTGATGAACGCATTAGTGTGCCTGTTAACCATAAAGAACATGTAATTGTTGGTCGTGACTGGTTTGATGGTACTCCTTGCGAACGCTATGTAAACTGTGCTAATCCTGCTTGTAACCGTCAAATTTTATCTTCAGAAGAAAATGAACATAAATATTTGCGTGGATGCTGTCATGAATGCCGTGTAGCACCAGCAAACTTGTATGTAAAACGGAATAGCTTAAGTGAAGAAGAAGTTGCTGAACGTTTAGCTGTCATTGGCGAAAAACTTCCAGCATCCGTTTAATTAAAATCAAATCCATTCTTTGACAAATAACTGTTAGCCAATAAAAGTTGAAAGAATAAAAAAAGACTCTGATTTTTTCAGAGTCTTTTTTTATTTAATGATTACCTGCTTCGCGACAATTAACCTAGTAATAAAGCATCTTCCGTAACAGTATCTCCACTATTCTTTTGGAATAATGCTAAAAGGTCAGGGACAGATAATTTATTTTTTTCCTCCCCTGAAACATCTACTACTATTTTTCCATTGTGAAGCATGATTAACCGTGTTCCGTGTTTAATTGCATCTTCCATGTTATGTGTGATCATTAGTGCAGTCAATTTTTTTTCTCGAACAATTTTATCGGTTAACTTTAACACCATTTGACTCGTTTTCGGATCCAAAGCTGCTGTATGCTCATCTAGCAATAGCAATTTTGGTGGAACAATCGTCGCCATCAGCAAGGTCAAAGCTTGTCTTTGACCGCCCGACAATAATCCCACTTCCATTTTAAGCCTACTTTCAAGTCCTAACTCAAGTAGCTTCAACTGTTCTTTAAAAACTTCACGTTGCTTATCTTTTACACCTAACGATAAACCTCTTTTTTTCCCTCTCTTAAAGGCAACCGCTAGATTTTCTTCAATAGTTAATCGAGTGGCTGTTCCCATCTTAGTGTCTTGAAAGACCCGGCCAATGTCTTTTGCTCTATCATTCGTTCGCTTATGCGTGGCGTTTTTCCCATCCAAAAAGACTGCACCTTCGTCTACTGCATAAGTCCCAGCTACACTATTTAATAGAGTAGACTTTCCAGCACCGTTACCACCAATAATCGTAACAAATTCTTCTTTCTCAATGGTCAAATCAATTCCCTTTAAAACATGGTTTTCATTGACTGTTCCCACTTCAAAACTTTTATGAATTTTTTTTAATTCTAAGATTGCTGTCATATTAATTTAGCTCCTTTCTTACTCGCTCTTTTAGATCCTTTAGTTTTCTTTTTGATTAACGGAGTTGAAAGTGCGATAGCTAATATGATGGCTGAGAATAATTTGATATCTTGCGGTTCTACACCTAATTGCAATACCAAATCAATAATTAAACGATAAACAATTGCTCCGATGACGATTGTCATTAACCGTTTCGCAAAAGATAAATTATGAAAAATCACTTCACCGATAATGACAGAAGCCAATCCAATGACAATGGTTCCAATGCCCATACTAATATCTGCATAACCATTATTTTGCGCAATAAGTGCACCTGATAAAGAAATCAATCCATTACACAACATGTATCCTAAGATTTTCATTGTATCTGTATGAATACCGTTTGCTTCACTCATGTCTTCGTTATCACCAGTAGACCGTAACGCTAAACCTATTTCAGTGCTGAAAAAAAGGTAAAGAACTAGAATCACTAAACCTACAGCTATTCCTCCAACAACTAAAACAGCTAAACGATTTTCTAACCCATACGACTGCAACTCTCGCATCAATGTCTCTTGCCCCAATAAAGTAACGTTTGCTTGTCCCATTATTCTTAGGTTGATTGAATACAAAGCTGTCATGGTTAAAATACCAGTAAGAAGAGCTGGTATTTTAAGTTTTGTATGCAACAGACCTGAAACGATTCCAGCTAACATCCCCCCGACCAATGCCAGTAAACTAGCAAGTAAAGGTGGTATTCCAGAGACAATAGATACCGAGCAAATAGCAGCACCTAAAGGGAAACTTCCTTCAGCGGTTAGATCTGCAATATCTAAAATTCTAAATGTAAGGTAAATCCCAATCGCCATAACTGACCATAATAATCCTTGTGAAATGCTTGATAATATAATATCCATTTTAATTCTCCTTTATGTTTTACAGTTTAGTCAGGCAACACGATACTTTTAGGGTCTATGCCTAATAACTCTGCCATTTCCTCGTTAATGACTAATTCTAATTTATTAGACGTTTCAACTGGCATTTCGGCTGGATCTGCACCATCTTCAATAATTTGAAGGGCCATTTGTGCAGTTTGACGTCCCAATTCTTCATAATTAATTCCATAAGTTGCTAATCCTCCAGCTTCCACCATTTCAGCTGAACCAGGAACAACAGGCAATTTATACTCTAAAGCAATTTCGCCAACTGTTGGCATCGTACTTGCGAGTGTATTATCCGTTGGAATGTACACGGCATCAACTTCTTGAGCCAAAGTCGTCATCACTTGTTGGACGTCATTGGTAGTTGTTACGGTCAATACCTTCACTTCTATTCCTTCTGCTTCAATGGCTTTTTGAGCTAGATCTGCTTGGATTTTTGAATTTGGTTCACTAGAATTGTAAATGATTCCAATCGTTTTAGCCTCTTTAGCCAACGATAAAAGTAAAGCAACTTGCTCTTCTATCGGAACCATATCGCTCGTACCTGTTACATTACCGCCAGGCTGTTCATTATCAGCAACCAAACCGGCATCTACAGGATCTGTTACTGCAGTAAATAAAATAGGGTCTTTTTGTGTAACTGTTGCTAAAGATTGTGCTGCTGGTGTCGCAATAGATAAAATGATTTCATTTTCTCCTGCTAAACTCTCACTCATACTTTGTAAATTAGCCTGATCGCCTTGAGCATTTTGATAATTAACCGTCAAGTTTTCACCTTCAACATACCCTGCTTCTTCTAATTCACTGACAAATCCTTCACGTGCTTTAGAGAGTGAATCATGCTCCATGTATTGCAGAATGCCCACGTTTACGTTTGCTTCCTTTGAATTTCCAGTTTCATCTGTATTTCCACAAGCACCCAATAGTAAAGCAGTTGTAACAGTTGCTACACCTAAAATTATCTTCTTATTCATCCCGTTTATTATCATCATTATTATTTCCCCCTATTTTCTAATCTAATTTTTTTACAAAAAACAAAAACGCCCACTTAGAGATAGCATTACCTAAGTGGGCGTTTATTTTATGTAAAAATAAACAAGAAATCCTTTATAATCTACCACTTAGATAATCTCTATGTGGCAAATATTTAGCAAATCAAATTGCTTTAGCCATATAGATACAAACATTTCTGTTTCCTGTTTGCACCCATAATGAATTATGTCTACAAACAGTTTCTAAAATAGCTAAAGTAATAATTATTCAATTGTGTTTGGCTGACTAAATGACTGTTCATAATAATCCCTCACACTTTCAATTTGTATTTGTTGTTACAAGTATAAAAAAACAAATGAGGAAAGTCAACAACTATATTAAAAAACATTCATTTAAAACTCACCCGATTCTTACTTTTTAGGAAAATAGCAATCTACCCCCTGCCTTAAATTATACATAAAGTAGATTAAGTTTCTGATATATTTCTTCAAAAATTGCTCTTTCTACTCTCTTTTTGTTATAATGGTTCAAGCAATTAGAGTAATCAAATATAACTTTATGAGGTGAACTAAATTTGAGTAGTCCACAAAATACGAATGAATCATCATTTTTAGAGAAGATAAAAATTCTTTTTCAAAAAGTGATTCAGTTCATGAAAAAGCAATGGATTTCTTTCAAACAAACACATTTTTATCAATCAATTCATTTTAAAAGAACCAATTCACATAAAGAACCAATTCAAAGCAGCTCAACTTCTCCATCTACTACTGATAATGAACCAATTAGTTCTCAGGAAAGAGAACAAAGCAAAGCAGAAGAAAATTCTAGGTTAGATAAATTTCTATTTGGCTTTAACGTTAGCTACAACGTTGTCAAAAATCTTATTATTGCATTTGTTGTTATTGGTTTAATTGGTGGAGCTCTTGCGGGTGGAGTAGGAGCAGGATACTTTGCTTATCTTGTTTCTGGCGAAGATATTCCAACTTATGAAGAAATGAAAACAGACCTTGAGAATGTTTCGGCAACTTCATCGATGTATTACGCTACTGGAGAAAAAATCAGTGATTTAAAAACAGATTTAAAGCGATCTGAAATCCCATTAAGTGAAATGTCTCCTTTAGTTCAAGAAGCTATTATCGCTACCGAAGATGAGTACTTTTATAAACACTCAGGAGTAGTTCCAAAAGCTGTAGCCCGGGCATTGGTTCAAGAAGTTAGTGGTGCGAGTACAACTTCTGGTGGATCAACTCTTACTCAACAGTTAGTAAAACAACAGATTTTAACAAATGAAGTTTCCTTTAAGCGAAAAGCAAACGAAATGTTATTAGCTTTCCGTATTGAGAATTTTTTTACAAAAGATGAAATATTAGAAAGTTATTTAAATGTTTCACCTTTTGGAAGAAATAATAAAGGTCAAAATATTGCTGGACTGAATGAAGCTTCTTTGGGTATATTTGGTAGTAAAGCCAGTGAGTTGACTTTACCACAAGCCGCTTTTCTTGCTGGTCTGCCTCAAAATCCAATTGTTTATAGTCCTTATACTCAAACCGGCGCGCTTAAAGAAGACTTATCTGCTGGGATGAACCGTAAAGACGAAGTATTGTTTAGAATGTATCGTGAAAACTACATTACAAAAGAAGAGTATGACACTGCTTTAGCTTATGATTTAACACAAGATTTTTTACCACAAGAAACTGATGTTAAAGATAGTACCGATTATGTTTATAACTTTGTCGAACAACAAGCAAGACAGATTATAATGGAGCAACTGTACACAGCTGATGGTTATTCAGCTGAGGATATTGCTAATGACCAAGACTTAAAAGATTCTTATTACAATCAAGCGGATCTTGATTTACGAACAAAAGGTTATACTGTTTATTCAACTATTGATAAAGGTGTATACGAAGCTATGAACAATGTCGTTGCACAGTATGCTAATCCGAGTATCTCTTTTGATGAGAATAATAATCCGATTATTAACAATACGAGTTATCTTGGAAAAGTAAAAGTTG
The DNA here is from genome assembly GCF_000745125.1 of Carnobacterium jeotgali MS3. GTDB lineage: Bacteria > Bacillota > Bacilli > Lactobacillales > Carnobacteriaceae > Carnobacterium_B > Carnobacterium_B jeotgali. Next base: position 36,269 of record NZ_JQNF01000005.1, on the reverse strand, counting down.
TGGATTATGAGGATAAAGAAACTAAGGAAACAAAAACATTAGTTGAACCAGTCCAAAATGGCGCAATTTTAAGAGATAACGCTACTGGTCGAATCATTTCGTTTATAGGTGGCGTAGATTATGGCTTAACTCAAGTTAACCATGCTTATCAGTCTCCTCGTTCACCCGGCTCAACTATTAAACCCTTACTAGCTTTTGCTCCGGCATTAGAAGAAGGCATTATTACACCAGCTTCGATGATTTTTGAAAGCAGTGCTAAAGTGCCAAGTTGGGAGAATGGCAAACTGGGGATTCACGAAATAACGAACTCAGGAAACGTGATTCCAAATAAATGGACCGATGTTCGTTCTGGTCTATCAAATTCAAGTAATATTGTTACAACTAAAATCTATCAACAGATGAAAGATACGTACCATATGGCAGATAAACTAGAATCTTATATGCATAAGATGGGTTTTGGTTCTGACGTCATCACAACAGAAGAATACCAAGGTGTTTATTACTCCCTTCCAATTGGTGGGATTACAAAAGGTACCACTGTTTTAGATCAAACAGATGGTTTTTCTACTTTAGCAAATAAAGGAAATTATACAGAGAGTTATGTTATCGATAAAATCGAGAATGCTGATGCAGATGTCATTTATCAGCATAAAGCTGAAGCTGTAGAAGTTTTCACAGATGAGACAGCGTATTTAACAACTGATATTTTACGTGATGTAATGGATACGGGTACAGCTAAAGACATTGAAGGACAATTAAATTTCACAGCAGATATTGCAGGTAAAACCGGTACGTCTGACGGTCAAAAAGATATTTGGTTCATTGGTTATACACCTCAAGTAACTTTAAGTTCTTGGATTGGCTATGATAATGCCGTTAATACATCTGTCAATGATTTGTCAAATTCAGGTTCTGAAAGTCCAAGTTTAAGAAATCGTCGACATTGGGCTCGCTTAATGAATGCAATTTATAGTGCAAACCCAACTATTTTAGGCGCTGATCAAACATTCCAACAACCTGAAGGTATTGTAGAAACAAAAGTTCTCAGTGCAACAGGTATGATGCCTGGAAAAGTAAAATTAGCTGATGGAAAAGAAGTTACGGCTTCTGGTGGCACTAAAACAGAAATTTTTAATAAAAAGTTTGTACCGAAAACGACCATTTATAACTTCGCATTAGCAGCTTCTGATAAAGAGTTAACCGATTATTGGGGTAGTGTTACTAAATCTGCTGACACTAAAAAAGCTCAAGAAGCACAAAAGGCTAAAACAGAAGCAGATAAGAAAACTGCTGAAGTAAAAAAAGCCGATGAGGCCAAAAAAGCTGATGAAGCTAAAAAAGCTGACGAAGCCAAAAAAGCTGACGAAGCCAAAAAAGCTGACGAAGCCAAAAAAGCAGAAGAAGCCAAAAAAGCAGAAGAAGACGCTAAGAAGGCTGATGAAGCCAAAAAAGCAGAAGAAGACGCTAAGAAGGCTGATGAAGCCAAAAAAAATGAATAAAAAATAAGGCATTGATTTTTCAATGCCTTATTTTTTTTAGTTTTGTTTAGTTGTTCCTCTATTTGCAATATTATGAGGCAAAATAATTGTTTTTTCATCTACGTCTTCTTTATTCATCAATTTAGTTAACAAACGCATAGATACAGCACCAATATCATATAATGGTTGAGTAATAGTACTTAATTTTGGTCTTACCATTTCAGATAATTTAGAATTATTTGCAGTAACTACTTCGAATTCTTCTGGTATTTTAACTGAATGATCTAAAGCACCATTCATAATTCCAACAGCAATTTCATCGTCACCAGCAAATGCGGCAGTTGCTCCTGCTTCAGCTAACTTAGTATAAGCTTCTTCTCCAGCTGCAAATGTATAATCTGTTTCAACAATCAAGCTTTCATCATACGCAATACCTGCATTTTCTAAAGCTGTTTTGTATCCTTTTAAGCGGTAAATACCATTTATAGGTTCTTGAGTAATTGATCCAGAAACAAATGCAATACGCTCATGTCCATTAGCAATCAATTGTGCTATCGTTTGTTCTGTTGCAGCTTCATAATCAATATTGACACTTCCCATTTGTTCATCCGGATCAACTGTTCCTGCCAAAACAACTGGTGTTTTTGAGCGAGAAAATTCTGCTCTTAATTCATCTGAAATTTTATGACCCATATAAATAATTCCATCTACTTGTTTTGCTAAAAGTGTGTTTAATACTTGAATTTCTTTTAAATCATTTTGATCAGAATTAGCTAAAATAATATTGTATTTATACATTGATGCAATATCATCGATTCCTCTAGCCAAAGATGAAAAATATAAATTTGTTACATCGGGAATAATAACACCAACTGTTGTTGATTTTTTGCTAGCCAATCCACGAGCAACAGCATTTGGACGGTAGTCTAGACGGTCAATAACTTCTAATACCTTTTTTCGAGTAGTTGGTTTTACATTGGGGTTGCCGTTTACAACACGTGAAACAGTTGCCATAGAAACATTTGCTTCTCTTGCAACATCATAAATAGTAATGGTTTGTTTTTCCATAATTAAGCTCCTTCAAGTAGTTAGATTCGTTTACTTTTTGTATAGTACCAATTTATCAAATTTACGCTCTCAATGCAAGCGTTTCATTTCCGTTTTCATGAAAATTTCATAATTTCTTTCATTTTAAAATTTTATATCCTTTTTTAGTTTTCTTTGAGAAAACCATTTTCATTAGTGATACAATTAGTTCACGTATTATTAGAAAGGTAGGACAATTATTGTGAACAAACAACTTGATAAATTACAAGAATGGTTAGTCAAAGAAGAATTAGATATGGCTTTTATTAATGAACCCAATACTATTGCTTATTTAAGCGGTTATGAAAGTGATCCCCATGAGCGTATTTTAGCTTTGGCTGTTTTTGCAACAGAGGAACCTTTCCTTTTCACACCTGAACTTGAAAAAGGCGATGCTCTAAAAAGTGAATGGCCGCATGCTGTTTATGGTTATCTAGACAATGAAGATCCTTGGTCTCTTATTGCTCATCACCTCAAGTCTCGCAAGAGCGATCTTAACAGTATTGCAATTGAAAAAGATTTTTTAACGGTTGGTCGATTTGAAAAACTTCAATCCTATTTCTCAGCTGGTTCTTTTTTAGATATTACACCTAAAATACAGTCTATGAAGCTGATTAAAACTCCTGAAGAAATTGATAAAATGATGGAGGCCGGCAAATGGGCTGATAGAGCTTTTGAAATTGGCTTTAATGCAATAAAAGAAGGCATATCTGAAGAAGAAATTGTAGCAGAAATTGAATACCATTTAAAAAAAGAAGGAATCAAAGAAATGAGTTTTGAAACGATGGTCTTAACTGGTGACAACGCAGCCAGCCCACATGGTACTCCAGGTAAAAGACAGGTTCAATCAAATGAGTTTGTTTTATTTGATTTAGGTGTTATTTATAATGGATATACTAGTGATGCTACTCGCACTATCGCTTTTGGAGAACCTTCAAAACAGGCTAAAGAAATTTATGCTATTGTATTAGAAGCTTATCATGCTGCATTGTCAGCAGTTAAACCTGGCATAACTGCTGGTGAATTAGATAGACTTGCTCGTGACGTTATCACTAAAGCAGGTTATGGACCCTATTTCACTCATCGTTTAGGCCATGGTTTAGGAAGTTCAGTCCATGAGTTCCCTTCTATAATGCAAGATAGTGGTTTCGTTATACAAGAGGGCATGTGTTTCTCAATAGAACCGGGAATCTATTTGCCAGGAGTCGCTGGTGTTCGTATAGAAGATTGTGTAGTTGTCACGAAGGATGGTTGCAAAGTTTTCACTCATACGCCAAACGTATACACTTCAATTTAAATAGACAATTTCAAAAATTTAATATCTGTTTATTCAACTACAGAAAAAAAAGCAATGGACTATGAAGCCCATTGCTTTTTTCTGTAAAATTAAATTCCTGCATTTGTATTTGTAGATTTATGTTCGTTTGCGTTTCCGTTCTCTTTAGTTTGTTCTGTGTTAACATTTGCTGTTGAGTAATCAGGACCTTCTTTAGCTTGTTCTTGATCATAAGCAAAGTCCATTGTGTTTCTTTCAACTTCTTCTTTTAAAGAAGTACCATCATATTTTAGGCTAGTAGAAACTTCGTCAACTTCTTCTTTGCCATCTTTTGCTTTTGATTTCACTTCTTCAGATGTATCTTTGGCTGTCGTTTTAACTTCTTCTACAGTTTCAGTAGCTGTTGATTTTGCTTCTTGAGCTACATCTGTAACTGTTGATTTTGCATCTTTTGCTACTTCAGTTGCTGATTCTTTAAGATCAGTTAAACCTTCACCTACATCTTTTGATGCACGAGTCAACTGCTCTTTCATTTGAGAAGCTGATTCTTTCAGGCTAATTTTGATGTCTTCTGATGCATCTTTAGCAACATTTTTCATTTCTCTGCCTTTTTCTTTAGCAATATCAGCGTATTCTTTAGCAGATCCTTTAGCATTAGTTGTTTGTTGATTTAACTCTTCACGTAATTCTTTACCAGATTTTGGTGCGTATAATAGAGCCGTAATTCCTGCTGCTGCAGCTCCTACGATTGCTCCTAAAAGAAATCCACCTTTGTTTGCCATATATAGTTCTCCCCTTTTCTCAATTCACTATGAATGTTTTAATTTCTTAATGGTTAATGGTTGTTTAATTTATACTTCTTTTTTATTTTTACGTTTTTTATTCATATTTAATGCCGTTTTACCGACTTTAGTTACTACACCTGTTTGAGCTGTTCTCTTAGTCGCTCCAGCAACATGTGTCGTTAAGTTACGAGTCGAATCATTTAAACTTGAAACAGTAGCTCCTAGATCGCCAATAGCCCTGAACAATGGATCAGTTTTACCTAATTTTCCATTTACATCATCTAATGTCGTGTTGGATTTATTTAATAACCCTTCTACTTCAATCAGAAGACTATCCGCATCTTTTGTTAAAACACTAATACTTTTATTAGCTTCATTAACCGTTGTTTGGACTTCTCCAATTACCTTAGAGACTTTCATTAATACAATGATTAAAAACACAACTAATGCCGCAAATGCTATAGCAGCTATCAGTGCTGCAATTTCTCCACCTGTCATATGAACCCCTCACTTCCTTCTATTTTCTAATTTTTAAGGTAAATAAATTCGGTTGACCAAACAAACTTAATTAACTATTTACTTGTTTATCACCAAATTCTTCAACCTAAATATAAAATATGTTCTACACGTATAGAATACCATTATTTTTTTTTTACATCAAATAATATGAAACCGAATACTTTCACAGTTTCTTTTTTTATTAACCCTGTTATTTTAGCAAAATCTAATTTATTCTTATTTATGCACTTTAGTTAAAAAATTTAGGTTTTTCTTAATACAGCTGCGACTATAATTTTGTTTGAATATTTGTTACTATGTTAAAGAACAGTTAAATAGAAATATATATTTAAAGGAGTATTTAGTTTATGGACAGCAGTAATCAATTAGATAGTTCAATTGCAGTCGATGTCGTTGATACTTTAACAGAACAAACTAATATTTTTTCGGAATTTTGGAATTCAATTGATTGGCACAATATTATTGCTACAGTAACAGCTAGTGCCATCCAAATCATATTTTTCACGATTTTCTTTTACATTATAAAAGTAATTGGAAATTATTTTATTGAACGGACATTTGAAAATTACCGTAAGAAAAAAGATATTTCTACAAACCGATTGAATACACTATATAATTTGTCGAAAAATTTATTTCAATCCTTTGTTGGCTTTTTCTTATTCTATGCGATTCTTTCAGCAATTGGTATTCCCGTTGGTACACTACTTGCTGGGGCTGGTGTGATTGGTTTAGCGCTGTCTCTTGGAGCACAAGGTTTTGTCAGCGATATAGTAAATGGGTTTTTTCTTCTATTTGAAAAGCAAATTGATGTTGGTGATGTCGTGGAGTTAGATACCGTTTCAGGTGTTGTTGTCGATGTGAATTTAAAAACGACTAAAATAAAAAGTTTTGACGGAACGCTTAACTTTGTACCAAATCGTTATATTACGATTGTGAGCAATAAATCCCGTGAAGATATGCGTGCTCAAATCGATATTCGCCTTTTACCTGATGCTGATTTAGAAAAAGTCAATTCGGTTATCACAAATGTTAATGATGCCCTCGTTCCTCAATACCCTGATATTACTGAACCTCCTAATAATTTAGGTTTGATTGATCTTGGAAATGGTTATTATGGGATACGAATTGTGCTATTTGCTTTACATGGACATGAATTTGAGATAAAAAATGCTTTTTCTCAAGCCTATGTCACTGCGTTAGCAAAAGAAGGCATTGAAATACCCACTAACCCACTTAAAGTTATGCAGTAGCAATTTTTTCAGCTTAAATAAAGGAGGCAACTATTAATGTCAGTAGCGCCAAAAATATTAATTTTAACAGGAAGTTACGGAAACGGCCACTTAGAAGTAACGCGATCATTAATAGCGGAATTAAATAAACGCGGCATCACGGATATCGTTACATCTGATTTATTTTATGAAGCTCATCCAATTTTGACAAATGTTACTAGAAAATTGTATATCAAAAGTTTTTCTAAAGGACAAAATATTTACGGCTTTCTTTATTACAAATCGGATTATAGGCTAACGGACTTTAGAATTGATCGAATGATCGATAAGTATGGTTACATGCGAATCAGTCAGTTAATGAAAGAAAATGAATTTGATTTAGTTATCAATACTTTTCCAATGCAGGCTTTGCCTATTTACAAGCAACGTTCTAAACCAGAGACGCCATTTATAAATGTGTTAACTGATTTTTGTTTGCATACACGGTGGATTTCAGATAGCATCGATTATTTTTTTGTCGCTTGTAATAGCTTAAAAGACGAATTAACCGCTACTGGAATAAATGAAAATAAAATCACCATATCTGGTATACCTATCAAAGAAGAATTTTACGCTTATGATAAACTTTCTCTTCCTGAGAAAAACAGTAAAAACCAAATAAAAAAATTATTAATTTCGGCTGGCGCACATGGTGTGCTAAAAGATTTGGGTCAAATTATTGACGAGTTAAAGTCTAAAGAAGACTTGCATATAACGGTTGTTTGCGGTTCTAATAAGCTACTCTTCAATAAACTTATGCAAGACTATGAAAATGATGTCAATATAACGATCCTTGGGTATGTTTCAAATATGGCTAGTTTAATGAACCAATCGGATATCATGGTTACGAAAGCTGGCGGAATTTCTCTTTCAGAAGCTTTGGCAATTCGTATTCCTTTAATTCTAACGCCTGCTGTTCCTGGACAAGAAAAAGATAATGCGCGCTTTTTCGAAAGAGAAGGAATGGCTATTGTCACAAAATCAGAGGATGAAATTGCTCCAGCTGTTTTAACTTTACTAAAACAGCCCCTTTTATCAAAAAGTTTAACAAAACAAATGGAAAATCATTTCCATCCGCATGCCTCTGCACTTATTGTTGATAAAGTCTTAACACTGATTGACAAACCTACTCTTTACAAGGAGCCTTTTCATGATTCTAAAGAGATTAAAAATTGATAGAAATTTTTTATTTTTGCTTCTCTCCTTAATACTTGTTGAGTACGTTCGTGCTGCCTTTATTCTTAGTTATTTACCCGTTCAGGCTGCAGTAGGAACTCAATTCACTCTAGCTTTGGTTGGTTTAGCTATTAGTTTACATTATATAAGTGAAGCTTTTTCAAATTTTCAAATAGGCTTTTTGATGAATCGCTTTGGTATCCAAAAAGTCATCTCCTTATCATTTTTATTGATTTTTATTTCTTTTATCATTGTTCCTTTATTTCAGTTTAATGCTATCGCTATTGTTTTCGCTTCGATTTTATTAGGGTTTGGTGCTTGTCCCCTTTGGATCTTACTTCTAGCTAAAGCTAGTTCAGGTTCCAGAGGGAAAAATATGGGGTTAATTTACTTTTGCTGGATACTAGGCATGGCAAGTGGCGTTATAGTCATGAATTACTTAATGAATATTAACTTAGTTGTCTCCTATTGGCTGTTGCCGCTCTTTATAATAGGAGCTTACATCAGTTTTTGTTTATCCGGCAGTCATCCTGATCAACAATCTGATACACAAAATAGAACAACTATCTTAAAAAAGACATTCTCCATTTTAAAAAAAAGTCGCCTAATTTTACCTGGAACCTTAATGCAGAGTATTTCAATTGGAATGTTGATTCCAATTTTACCAACCTTTGTTTTGCAAGACCTTCATTTTTCTTATAATCACTATACTCGTTTATTGTTTATCGCTGGTTTAACAGCTGTAATTCTTATGCAGCCACTTGGTCGGTTAGTTGATTATTTCAAACCACGTCCTCTTTTTATTGGAGGATTTATGCTTTTTGGAATTACGCTGATCTCCACTACATTTAATCCGTCTATTCTGACTGTCTATCTTTTAGTCGCCTCCATGTCGATTGCATACACCCTTTTTTTACCGGCTTGGAATACTTATGTTGCTACTAAAATTACCAAAGAAGACCAGAATGTTAGTTGGGGTATTATTTCATCTTTTCAAGGTATTGGAACTATGCTTGGTCCTATTATTGGGGGCTTACTTGCTACTTATAGCGCAAGTATCACAGTCATTGTCAGTGCTTCTCTGTTCCTTTTAATCAGTTTGCTATACTTAGTCTTTAAATAAAAAACTTCTCTTTAAAACCAAATGGTTTTAAAGAGAAGTTTTTTTATTTATAATTGTCTATTGGCTTTCTTTTCTAAGAAATCTCCTACATGTTCAATTGCAAAAGGAATCGCTTCTTCTTGTGGTGTCATTTGAGGATGATGCAACCCAAAAGGACTGTCGACACCTAACCAAAACATTGTTCCAGGAATTTTGTCTAAATAATAACCAAAATCTTCTCCGGTCATTTCTGTTCCCATTTCTTTGTAATTGACGCCTTGCTTTTTAGTCATATAATCAATAAAAGATAGCGTTTCTACCTCACTGTTGACGACAGGGTAATACCCAGCTTGGTCTAAATCCAAATAAATTTTACAGTTGTAAGACAACTCAATTCCTTTAACAATATCTTTTACTCTTTGTTGTGTTAGCTCACTCATCTCAGAAGTTAACGTGCGGATAGTCCCAGAAAGACTAGCATACCCGCTGATAATATTTCCGGCTGTTCCAGCATGCATCGTTCCTAGCGTAATCACTGCACCCTCCATTGGGTTAACACTTCGGCTGATGATTGTTTGAATTTGGTTGATGAATTGGCTTGCAGCGACTATCATGTCATTAGATTCATGTGGATAGGCAGCATGTCCGCTTACACCGCGAAATTCTACATCGATTGCACATGTCCCAGCAAATAATGTTCCAACTTTGGTTCCTAAAGTCCCCACTGGCAAATCAGGTTTTACATGTAATGCATAAATTTCATCTGGCATGTAGTCATCTAAAAAACCACTATCGTAAATAATTTTTGCTCCACTCACATTCTCTTCAGCAGGTTGAAAAATAAAAACTAAATGATCTACCGTTTGATGAGAACTAAAATACGTCAATAATCCTAAAGCAATGGACATATGCATATCATGACCACAGGCGTGCATTCTTCCTTCGTGAGTAGATTTAAAAGACAAACCTGTATCTTCTGTAACTGGCAAACCATCTATATCGGTTCTCCATCCAATCGTTTTTTCACCTATACTGCCTTTTACTCGAACAACAATAGCGGTTTCCCATGTTTTTATTTCTAAATTTTCTTGTGGCAACTCTTTAATCTTAGCCAACAAATAAGCGTGCGTTTTATATTCTTCTAAACCAATTTCAGGAATCAAATGCAATTCTCTTCGCATTTGGATAAAAGGATTTTCTTGTGTCATCTTCTCTACCCTCTTCTAAAAAAAGCGCTGAAACAGAAACGGATTGCTCTTTTCTGTTTCACGCTCTTTTAATTTTATTTCTATAAATCGCGTAAAGCCTCAATTAGTCCTGTTTTACTTTTTGTTTTTTCATCAATGTCTTTGATTTTTTTAGCTGGTGTCCCTGCTACAACGGTGTAAGGTGCAACATCTTGGATGACAATAGCTCCTGCTGCAACAACGGCACCTTTTCCGATTCGAATACCTTCTAGTACGACAGCATTCGCGCCAATTAATACATTATCTTCTACAATAACCGGTTGAGCACTAGCTGGTTCAACAACACCTGCTAGCACGGTACCTGCACCAATATGACAATTTTTACCAACAGTTGCTCGTCCGCCTAATACAGCACCCATATCAATCATTGTTCCCTCACCGATAATAGCTCCAATATTGATAACAGCACCCATCATGATAACAGCTGAATCGCCTATTTCGACTTGATCGCGTATAAAGGCCCCTGGTTCAATTCGAGCATTAAATTGCTTCATATCTACTAAAGGTATAGCCGAATTACGACGATCATTTTCAATTACTTTATCTTCAATCCATTCTTTATTTTCTTCTAAAAAAGGTTCGATCACATTCCATTCACCAAAGATAGTTCCCACTTCATCCGTTGTGAAATTTTGAATTGAAGTTGGAAAATTCAATTTGCTTAAGTTACCCTTTAAATAAACTTTTACAGGTGTTTTCTTTTCACTTTTTGATATAAATTCAATGATTTCGTTAGCATCCATTTCATCATTCCTGACTAATTTGTAACTCTTTAATGCGAACGTTCCGCTTTTCGAGTCACATCATATTTATTTTCAAACTCATGTGCAATGCGATTTGTGCCTTTTAAAATTTCACTTCTAGTAATGATGCCTACAAAGCTTCCATCATCACTTGCCACACATATAAATGCATTATCAACTAATAAATGTAAAACTTCTTCCAAATCATAGGGATCATCTATGACAGCAAAATCAGTAGTCATCACGTCAGATACCAATATTTCGCCTAATTTATCAAAGTCAATGTCTTCTAATCCTGTAATGGCTTCAACGATCATCGGCATAGAAATGAGTCCTTTAATTTTATAATCATGATCTAACACTGGAATTACGGAATAACCAATTTTTGTAAGCACTAATAACGCATGGTTTAACCGATTGTTCATTTGGACATGCGCAACTCTATCCGCTGGAATCAAAAAATTCTCTTTGTTTTCCAGTAACATTTCTCCAATTTCTTTCCCTATCATTATCTTCATTTCCTTCCTTGAGATAACTAAATCCAAGTACTATTTTACGTTAAAAAGTGGCAAAAGAATAGCAAAAAAACTGGAACTAAATAAAAATTTATACCTTCTTTTTAAGAGCACTTCATTTATCTATTTTTAGAAAAATGACCGCTTAAATCCTCAATAGCTCTATGTGTTCGATTATAATAAGTAACCCCAATTTGGTGCTCATTGCTCTCCACAATTGCGTAGGTTGGAACTGAATAACGACCTCTTGGTTCTGAAATGCTGCCTGGATTTACTACCACTATATTATCTATTTTTTCGATTTTAGCTATGTGAGTATGTCCATAAAAAGCTAAAGTCGCATCAACTTCTTTAGCTGCATAAACTAATTCTTGCATAGTGTAATTAACATCCAAACGATGCCCATGAGCTATAAATATGCGTTCATTTTGCACATCCGCGACTTGTGTTAAAGCATACTCATTAGTGAAATCCATATTACCTTTAACGGTCATCATTGAATCCCAAATTGAATCTGATGCTTCCAATTCAGAATCGCCGCAATGAAAGAGTTGGTCCACTTCATCCTTATAACGTTCAACTAATTCAACTAAAATTTCCCGATCTCCGTGACTATCGCTTACAACTAATACTCTCATGCTTTCCCCCCCGTTATGAAGTCCTAGGCTAATCCGTAATCCATTTATCCCATACTTTATCTAATTTTTCTAAAGCTACTGCGCGATGACTCAACGTATTTTTATCCTCTTGAGTCAATTCAGCCATTGTTTTCCCTTTGCTTTCAACAAAAAATAGCGGATCATAGCCAAAACCATTATCGCCTTTAGGTATGGTCAATATGATTCCCTCGACTTCACCTTCAACAACTAAACTGTCTTTTCCTGGTAACGCCAACGCAAGAGTACAATGAAATTGCGCTGTACGCTCTTCTTTAGATACGCCTGTTAGTTCATGCATTAACTTAGCATTATTCGCGGCATCACTTTTGAATTCTCCAGCATAGCGAGCAGAAAAGACACCTGGTGCACCATCTAGCGCATCAACTTTTAAACCTGAATCGTCGGCTAACACTAACATATTAAGTCTACGAGCTATTGTTTCTGCTTTTAAACGCGCATTTTCTTCAAATGTTACTCCCGTTTCTTCAACTTCTGGGATCTCTGGGAAATCACGCAACGTTTTTACTTTAAATCCCTTTTTAGCAAACAAAGCTTCAAACTCTTTTGCTTTTCCAGCATTATTTGTCGCTATCAAAATCTCATCTTTAGGGATCACTGGATAACTCATTACATCTTTTTTTAAAGAAAGTGCTTGATTAAAAGCATTATCTTGCACTTGTATTAATTCTTTGATGCCTTTTTTTCCAAATTCCAATAGCACCGCTAGTTGTTCAGAAGAAAAAGTCGCTTCTTCACCGGTTCCTTGAATTTCTACAAACTGACCACCAGAAGTCATCACTAAATTCATATCTACATTAGCTGCACTGTCTTCTAGGTAATTCAAATCTAAAACTGCTTGTCCATCCTCTAAAATCCCGACGCTTATAGCCGCTACATTTTCCTTTATTGGACTTAAAGCTAATTCACCGCTATCTAATAATGTTTGAATAGCTAATTTTAAAGCTACAAAAGCTCCTGTAATACTTGCAGTACGCGTTCCGCCATCTGCTTGGATTACATCACAGTCTACGGTAATCGAACGTTCTCCCAAGGCTTCTAAATCAATACATGAGCGTAAAGAACGGGCAATTAAGCGTTGAATCTCCATTGTTCTGCCACTTAGTTTTCCTTTAGCTGCTTCACGAATATTTCGCGTATTCGTTGCTCTAGGCAACATGCTATACTCGGCATGTACCCAACCGCTTCCCATTCCTTTTAAAAACCGTGGAACTTTTGTTTCTATTGTTGCATTACAAATTACTTTCGTATCACCAAAAGAAACCAATACCGATCCTTCAGGGTGTTTCAAATAATTGGTTTCTATTGTCACCAATCGATTTTCATCATTTTTTCTACCATCTGCACGCATACTTGAACCTCACTTTTTTTATTCTAGCTTTTAACACTTAGTTAAAATTTATCTGTTCCTAGCTTTATATGTTCAATATCTAATGATTCATTTCCTAACCACTGAGATGCAATATCATTAAACATATGAGTAGATCCAGTGGTGAAAAATTTCCGTTCTGAAACTTCTTTATTTTTGCTCAACTCAGCAAGATTGAAATAATCTAGAATGGTACTTACTTCACTGATTGTTTCTGCTCCTGAGTCAATCAATGTCACTGAATCCCCCATCACATTTTGAATAATCGGGCGCAACAAAGGATAGTGGGTACAGCCTAAAATTAAAGTATCAATATTTTTGTTCTTAAATGGTTTCAAAGTTTCAGCAACGATCTTCTTTGCAATTGCACTACCGTACTCATTACTTTCAACTATAGGAACAAATTTCGGGCATGCTAAACTACTTACTGATGCTAAAGTATCTTTTGATTGGATCATTTTTTTATATTTTTCGCTTTTTACGGTACCTTCCGTTCCAATAACCCCAATGTGATTATTTTTTGTTGCTTTGATTGCGGCCCGACTTCCGGGCAAAATAACGCCAATAATCGGTATTGCTAATTTCTTTTTCAAATCTTCTAAAGCCACTGCAGTTGCCGTATTACAAGCAATTACGAGCATTTTAATATCCTTATTCAATAAAAAATGGGTCATTTCCCAAGTAAACTGTCTCACTTGTTCTTCAGGTCTTGGACCATAAGGACAGCGTGCTGTGTCTCCTACATAATAAATAGATTCATTTGGTAATTGACGCATCGCTTCCTTCACTACAGTTAAACCACCAACTCCAGAATCTATAAAACCTATCGCTTGCTTTTTCATTTTTAACAACCTCAATTTAGTTTCATTTGTCTACCCTTCTTATTTTCTCTTTTTTCACACTTAAATTCAAGGGATTAGGGAAATTAACTGAGATAATTGTTTAAATAACTCTATTTCTATTGATTTGAAATGAATGGATGGCAATTTATTGTAAAAAGGTAGGTTTCTGTTTCAAATCACGTTATAATAAATTGTGAATGACAAAAGAGGTGAATGAGCTAGTGAGTAGAAATAAGAATGAGCAACAAGTAGACTTAGAAAACTTTAATGAAACAACTTCTTTATTTGGATATGAGTTGATTAGAGATGTGCTGATACCTAATTTACTAGGGACAGATACACATGAAATTTTGTATTGGGCTGGCAAAGAATTAGCGAGACAGTATCCACTTCAAAACAGGCAAGACATCAGTCGTTTTTTTGATAAAGCGGGTTTTGGCTTAATAGAATTGAATAAAGAGCAACGCAACAAACAAATTTATACTTTATCTGGCGAAATTGTACAAGCTCGTTTAGAACATGCGCAACCTAGTTTTAATTTAGAAGCTGGATTTTTAGCCGAACAAATACAAACTCAAGATGGATTGTATACTGAGGCACTAACTGAAATAAATCAGAAAGCAAAAGTCGTTAGCTTCATCGTACAATCGGATATAAAAGACCGCCTATCGATTGAAGAACCTCTAACTCATTTTGTTATGAGTGATCGTAAAGTTAATGAAGACGAAGAAAGCAGCCCTATCAGTAATGAACTTCCTGAGCAAGATGACGAAGCTTTACCTACAAGATCTTCGAGACATGAACTTTAATGACAAAAAAATAGAGTGGAACAAAAGCTTTTAGATCCGAATCATTGAAATGAACGATTTACATTTAGAAACAAAAAAAGACTAAGATAATCCTAGTCTTTTTTTTTTCTATTTTTTCCGTTCATTTCTTAAGATACTTAAAGAGGTTTTTATCGCTTTCATCATTCCTGCATCTGAGTAAACTAACACATTTGAACGATACATCATCAATGATAGTATTGTACACAGTATAGTGAAAACAATCATAACAATGATAGAGATTACTATTCCAGCAGTTGTTACTGTTTCACTTGCGATTCTAAATGGCATAATAAAGGGCGTAAATAAAGGAATTTGCGAACCAATTTTTACAATTAGTTGATTAGGACTAGCAAAGGCAAATAATCCACCATAGAAACCAATCATTGCCAAGAAGATTAACGGCGTGACAGCCTTGCTAACATCCTCAATTTTAGTTACTAACGAACCAAAGAAAGCCGCTAAACCCGCGTATAGAATAATCCCTAATACAAAGTAAATCAGTGTTGTACCAATTAAATTACTTAATAATGCGCCAACATCAATTCCTTGGAACAACTCTTGAATAAACGTTATATTTTTTATAAAAGGATAAGCAACCAACGCAATTACAACATAAATGATAATTTGTGTCAGACAAACCAATAAAATACCTGCTAACTTCCCAAAAAAGTGAACAGTTGAAGAAACACTTGATAAAATAACTTCCATGATTCGCGTCCCTTTTTCAGAAGCAATTTCTGTTCCAATGATACTTGCATAATTGATAATAAAAATAAAGATAGCAATCCCAACAACATAAGAACTCCACATTTTGATTGTTTCAGCAGTATTGTCTTTACTTGTTGCTGCACCAGATTCAAAACTAATGGTTTCGGTTGATAGACTAGCTGGAGACATTAATGCCATTGCTTCTTGTTGTGTCAATCCATACTCCGTTGCTTTTCGATTTAATTGAAGAGTTGTCAATAAACTTGTTAATAATGCAGAATCTAAATTATCGCTCTCTGGTGTATCTACATACTTAGCAGAGATCAATTGATTTTCAGATTCAACTTCAAGATAGCCGTCCAATTTTTCTTGTTCCATCGCTTCCTCAGCGGCTTCTTTAGTTGTAATTTTATTGTTAATAATAAACTGATCTTCTTGAGTGGCTAATAGCGCTTGTACTTCCTGGTCAGTTGTTAAAACAGCAATTTCAGGCGTTTCATTTTCACTTTGGCTAATGAAGTAAAAAATCCCACCAATTATCGCTAGCATCAAAATGGGCGATAACACCATTGTTAAGAAACCAAATGATTTAATATTTTTTTTATAAACATCACTGACAATTACCCAAAATTTATTCATTAATCTCACCGGCTTTCATTTTGAAAATTTCTTCTATAGTAGGCGGTTGCTGACTAAAAGTAGTGATATATCCATTTTGTGTTACTTTTTCAAAAATAGCTTTGCCATTTTCCGGACTTTCTAAGTCAATAACTTTTAAACCTTCCTTTGTTGTTTCAGCTTTTATTACTCCTGGCAGCATTCTTAATTCATCAATTGAGATAGGAGTTTCTAAAAAGAGTTTCTTTCTACCATACTGTTCTCTAATTTCGCGTACGGTCCCATCTAAGACCATTTTACCATTTTTTAACATAATCAAATTATCACAGATTTCTTCAACATTATTCATATTGTGACTAGAAAAAATAACACAAGCGCCTTGTTTTTTTAATTCTTTAATACCAGCTTCCAACAACTCGGCATTTACAGGATCTAATCCACTAAAAGGTTCATCCAAAATAACCAATTTAGGCTGATGGATTAGCGTTGCAATTAGCTGGACTTTTTGCTGATTACCTTTAGATAAAGATTTTATTTTATCAGTCTTTTTGCCTTTAACCTGAAATTTTTCCATCCATTTATCAATTTGAGGTTTAATCTCTTTTTTAGATTTCCCGCGTAATTGCGCAAAATAAATAATTTGATCCTCAATTGAAACTTTCGGATAAAGCCCTCTTTCTTCTGGTAGATAACCAATCACATCATAATCAGTTTTCTGTAAAGGACGACCATTCCATAAAACTTCTCCAGAATCAGCCGTCAAAAAATTTAAAATCAGACGGAAAGTGGTCGTTTTACCTGCACCATTCTGACCAATCATGCCTAAAATTTGACCATCCGGTATTATAAAACTAATATCATCAACAGCTGTCAATGATCCGAACGTTTTTTTCAAATTCTTAATTTCTAACATCTCTTTTCCTCCATTCTTTTTCATCCCATTACTATGTATTAGATATTTATTTTAACAAACTTTTTACTAATAACCTATTCATATCTATGTGGTTATGTTTTTCTAATAGGAACGTAAAAAAACGAATTGAGTCCGTACTCTCAATCCGTTTTTTTACGTTTATTAGTTAACTAGCTATTCTAATACCTCATTTTTGGGCTCTATACTTTTTAATGTTGATAGATGAATTTAGTTCATGCTTAACGCTTTAGCGATTAAGCTGTGTTTGAGGCTTGAAAGTTTTTAAGACTTTGTACCAGGGCTCTTACAAGCAAATCCGTCTATTCCGAAAGAATTTTTAGAAGCAGCCACACTATTTGACGAAGAGCCCTTTTTTGATTCATCCTAGGAACATTCGCATACTTTGATTCATTAAATGCAAAAAAAAACTACCTTTATTGAAAGGTAGTTGAGAATGTAGAAGATAGGATTCGAACCTATACCTTATTTAAACACAAGAAAAAACAATCGTTTGACCTCTAAAAAGTGAAACACCACGTACATCTACATCTAATAGTGTATCACACTTAGTTCTTAAAAGCACTATTTATTTTTTTTAACGCTTTTCTATTTAAGCTAACGACTAATCAACCTACTATCACAGCTATTTTTTTCTATTTTTCAATTTATTGTAATCTAAAATCGTAATAACAATTAGAACAATGCCAGTAATTAAAGAAGCTTGATTGCCTTCTACAAATCCATAAATTAGTAAAATAATTCCTGAAAGCAAAATAATTAATGCGATAATTTTTTGTATATTCATAGTTTTTTCCTCTTTCATTATGTGAACTGATAAAACTTTTTCTTAATACAATAAAGTAGTATACTGCATTTTTTACTCATCATCAATCATTTCCTAAATATTTTTCACTTCACAATACAAAATAATACGACTGAAGTAAATAAGGTTCATGATAGTTTAACGCTAAATTCAATAATATCTTCTTCAATGTTTTTAATGAACCATTGTTTTTTTCTACTTTTTCTAATTGTTTTAAAAAAGTATTTTTTTCTTTTTCCGTAGCTGAATATTTAAAATAACCATACACATGAGTAGCTGCATTCACAGCAATACCTGTTGTCACATCCATTATTAATGCTTGATCCAATAAACGATAAAAATCTAACACTGGAAAACTATTTTTGTCTTTCAACAACTGACGGATAGCGTTATACAACTTTGGTGACCTTTCTAAAACACTATATTTATAGAGACTCCATTCTTTCTCTACTAAATTAATGTGAGGCTGTTGTGTCGTTGCAATAATACATTTCACAGCAGAAAGGTTTTTGTCTTTAACCTCTAACATGATATCCAAATCTTCTCTTGAAACGTTATGATAAAAATCCATAAACGGATCCAGTGCGATTGTTTTTGTATGTGCTCCTACTCGACTCATTGGACTTTGTTGGGAATAATGAATTTTTTGATTCCCATCTTCAGGCTTCCATGTTTTGCGGGTTAGCTCAATCCAATAGGCATCATCTTTTGTAATATCACTTGTATTGATAGCATTATGGAGATTATCATAGATTACAGGTGCACCTGTAGCTTGACTGATTGCTAGTACTTCAGAAACGTTATAAGAACGATCATCATTCTCGATTACAAGCCTCTTTTTTATTGCATCTGATAATGTTTGGTACCTTTCAATAAAACGTTGCATAGCACGTTCTTTTTCTTTGTAAACACCACCAATATGCAACACAATTTTATGTTCAGATTCTATTCCAAGACTATCTAAAAAGCGTGTATGATAAACTAAATCTTCTACGGCTCTTACTACAATCTCTTCATCTGGTGAATTTAACACAGTATACTGTCCAGGATGCATTGACACTCGCATACCACTAGCTTTAATTTTCCGTCCCATTTGTTCAAATTGTGACTCAAACAATTCCCACCACACTAATGTGTTAACCGGACTTGAACCAAATGGAATGATATCTGAACTAATACGGAATAACTTGATTTGATTTATTATATTGTAATCAATAATATTTTCCAATGACTGTAAGTTAAATCGAATCAATTCTTCTAGTTTCTCTTCTGTTGCATTTGCTTTCCGACATGTCTTGAAACTTGTTTCTGGAACGCCAACTGTTAAACAAGCGTAACCAATACTCATTTCGTTCCTCCTCCCATAATTTTATCCAATTGTCTTATTATACAACTATTTTTCAAAAAAACAAAAAACATACTCTCTCACGTTATAACAGCTACTACTAAAGTGAATCCTTAACAACAAAAGGCCTGAGGAAAGCGAGTGCTTTCTTCAAACCTTTTTATTATCCATAAAGTAAAATTGAAAAATAGATAAATCCAGTACCTGTTAAAACAAACAAGTGCCATAAAACATGCATGTACTTAACATTTCGCATACTATAAAAAATAGTTCCAATAGTAAACGATAGTCCACCGGCTAGTAATAAAGCGAATCCTTCAAAACCTAATCCAGTATACATTGGTTTGATTGCAAACATACTAATCCATCCCATACCAATATACAACAATGTTGACATTTTTTTGAATTTTTCAATCCAGAGACATTTATAAATAATTCCGAAAATTGCAATTGCCCAAACTACTCCAAATAATGTCCAGCCCGTTGTTCCACCGATTGTAATCAGAGTAATTGGTGTGTATGAACCCGCAATCAACAAAAAGATACTACAGTGATCAAAAATTTTAAAAATTCTTCTTGCTCGCGTAAAAATCAAGCTGTGGTAAAGTGTTGAACTTAAGTAGAGTAAGAATTGTGAAAAACCATATATACAATAAGAAACTAATTCTAAAGTAGTTCCGGTATTTACGGCTTTCATAATCAGTAAAATCATTCCTACAATACTCAAAATTGCTCCTATACCATGAGTAATAGCATTTAAAACCTCGTTGGTCACTAGATATTTCTTTGTATAGACTGCTTCTTCTTTCATCACTATTTCCTCCTTGAAAATCTGTAGCAAATGAGTTATTTTGCTACAAAAAATCGTTGTTAGTTATTTTCTTTTATCATAATAAAACGTTTTTTTATTTAACAATAGGATAACACAGTTTCCATTACTATTCAACCTAGTTATCAAAACTAGATTGAATAAAAAAACAAATAAACAATAAATATACTTAAAATTTCACAGTATTATTATAACTATTACTGTCTAAACTATTCAAGAAATTCACGCTATTATTTTTATACATCTGGTTCTCATTAGACTAAGTGTATGAAGAAATCAATAAAACTTATCTTCGCCACTCAAGAATTCCTCAGCAAGACGATTGAATTCTTTATACTTTTCAACCATCAAAAAGTGACTAGCTGCTGGTACAATAACTAGCTTACTCTTGCTAATTAACTCATGTAGTTTTCTCGTATGACTTTCCTCAATAACATCATTTTCACCCGCTACTACTAATGTTGGAGTATTAAGAGTTGTCAAATCAGTTGATTTCAAATCTAATTGATGCCACATTAAGTCAATTACTTGCTTCTTTTTTTCGGCTTTTAAAAAAAAACATCCTAAAATAGCGAGTAAAAAATAATCTCTTTTCACTTCAGCTAAAGATTCTTTTTTTAATCCGGCTACTTTGTAATTAGCACCGATTACAATAAGTTTAGCTACCTTGTCTGGATAATGACTGGCAAAGTACAATGCTATATTTCCACCATCACTGAAACCCATAATACTTACTTTGGGTAAATTGAAGTAATGTAAGACCGTTAAAATATCTTCGGCAATTCTTTGAAACGCGAGCAATTTTTTTCCATGATCCGAGTGTCCATGTCCTCTTGTATCCAATGCAATCACTTGATAATTTTTGCTGAAGTAAATTATTTGTTGTTCAAATATTTGGTAATCTTCGCCATTTCCATGCAATAAGAGTAACGGTTCCCCAACTCCTTTGACTCTGCAGTAGAGATACTCATCCCCAGATCGAATATACATTGCTCTCATTTAAACCCACCCTCGTTAGTTTTTATCAGCAGTTATAATACTTTAATTTATATAAGTGTACCAATAAATTTTATTAAACAGTAAAAAAGCGTCAATTTTTATATCAACGCTTTAAAGCCTACTTATTTAATTATCCGTATTTATATGTTTACATTCAAGCGAATCGTATTTAAGACAATTGTTCTTTTGTCCTCTACTTTTACAAATAATAACTTTGTCGTTTTCATCGTATTTAAGTCACTTAAAGATAATTTATGCTTTCTTAGCACACCATCGAGCGGGCAATCAAGAATTCCATCAGCATTTTCAATCAAGTCATCTTCATCTACGGGCAAAGTATTGCAAACATTTTTTCCTTCAAGAATATAAGCATAGCTAGTTCTTACTCTTCTTACATTTGCTTCCATACAATCCCTCCTACTCTCAAAGTGGCAAACACAATTATTCTTAAAATGACAAGTAAGAGACAGTTATGTATCAGCTGACTCTTACTCTTTTCTTAAACTGACTAGAAGTCAAAATGAAGATTGCTAGTTTAATCTAACTCTAGCCTCCACCGCCAATAAACCAGATTACAGGTAGAAATGCTATTAATTTTTTTAATACCTTTTTCATGTAATCCCTCCTATCTTTGACTTAATTATAGCAAATGATTTATACTATCTTATATAATGTTCATATAATCACATTTTTTTATTGGAAGAAGGTTTGTTAATGTCACATATCCGTCAAAATTTTGGTGTGGATTTTAAAAAAATAAGAGAAAACAAAAGCTATACTCAACAATATGTTGCACAAGAAGCAATGGCACGCTCGACTTATACTAAGTTTGAAATGGGCAATATTGTTCCAACTATCACTAAATATTTTCAGATTTTAAATAATTTAGATATGACTCATGAAGAGTTTAACTATATCCATAACGACTATCAATTAAAAGGAAAAGATGCTATACTCTATCAATTTAGAACTATGGCTGTAAATACGGATATAAATATTTTGATAAATGTTAGAGAAACGACAAAGAATTATTTAACTGATCACAAAGATAATATTATCCAAGATATCTATTATATTTGTGATGCTCTTATCACACTTTCGAAAACCAATGATTTAACACAAGCAGCACCTTATGCTGAAAAAGTTTGGCATCGTATTTCTCAACTAGATAAATGGTACCTAACAGAATTACGATTATTGAATAATATTCTTTTTTTCTTTGATTTTGATACCTCACTTTTTATTTCAAAGCGTGCGTTGGTTGAATTAGAACATTATAGCCACTTTCATGAGGCTATCGCTTTAAAAATGGCTTATTCGATGAATTTAATCTACTTATTAATGGAAAATAAAAATTACGAACAAGCTCTTGAAAAAGCAGATTCTTTAATACTATTAAGTAAAGAAAAGGAAAGATACCGTATACTTGGTGTCTTATATGTACGAAAAGGCATTATTTTAACTAAACTAGCTAAAACTGAAGCTGAAGTATGGATTCAAAAAGGATTTAACTTATTGGAAGCACTTGAAGATTTTCCATTAAAAAAAGAACTCGACAAAGAAGTCCTTTATTATTTAAATCATTCCTAAAAAAATAGGATTGGAACAATTGTCCCAATCCTATTTTTTAATTTTTTACTTATTTATATTTTGCGATAACTTCTTCGATTTGTTCTTTATTGTGGTAACCAATTAATTTTTCAACAACTTCGCCATCTTTTTTAACTAATAACGTAGGAATACTCATGATGCCAAATGAACTTGGTACTTCAGGGTTAGCATCAACATCCATCTTCACGATTTTTACTTCATCGCCAATTTCTTCATCTAATTCTTCTAATACAGGTGATTGCATGCGACAAGGTCCGCACCAAGTTGCCCAAAAATCTGTAATTGTTAAACCATCTTTAGTTTCTGTTTCAAAATTTGCATCAGTTACTGCTTGTACCATTACTATTCCTCCCAAATGACAATTTTACAACTTATTAATAGTAAGTTGTATGATTAATTTATTATATCAAAAATCCTTTTTAAAATCTACCCAAAGGCTTAAGATTTAAACTCAACGATTGTTGCACCATTTCCACCTTGATTTGGAGGAGCATATTGGAAACTCTTTATAGAACGATGCTTTTTCAAAGCTTCTGTCACACCTTGTCTAATCGCTCCAGTTCCTTTTCCATGTACAATAGTAACTTGCGGATAATTAGCTAAAAGTGCTGCATCTAAATAACGATCTAATTCCGCTAAAGCATTCTCATACCGTTCACCTCTTAAATCTAATTGAGGAGAAACGTGACTATTTGATTCAGAACGCACTGAAGCAATCATTTTGCGACTTGGTTCTTTCTCAGGGGCTGTTAGGGTTAAATCACTCTCTTTAAGCTTCATCTTCAACATACCCATTTGAACGACCCAGTGGTTTTTATCTACTTTTTCCATTAAGATCCCTTTTTGCCCAAATGATTGAACAATGACATCATCACCAGGTTTCATCACTTGCTTCGCTTTAGCTTTTTTCAATACTTTATTTTTTTCCAAAGCCTCTTCTTGTCTTAATCCAGAAAGTTGCGTTTTAGCATCAATCAATTCATGTTCTTTTACACCTTCGTATTGACCTAAAATTTGTTTCTTTCGTAAGTCTTTAATAATCTGATTGGCGGTTTCTTCTGTTTCTTCTACCAAGCTATTTGCTTTCTCACGAGCTTTTTTCAGCAGTTCTTCACGTTCCGCATAAAACTGCTGTACAGCAGTTTGTAGATCTGCATGCAATTGTTCTGCTTCATCTACATAATGGCGCACTTCAAGGTATTCTGTTTCAGCCATTTTACGTCTATTCTCTAAATCTGATATCATTTCATTTAAATTCTGACTTTCTCCATCAATCAATTGACGAGCCGAATCAATGACCTCTTCACTCAAACCTAATCGCTTAGAAATTTCAAAAGCATTACTGCGACCTGGAACACCAATCAATAAACGATACGTTGGACTTAATGTATCTATATCGAACTCCATGCTGGCATTGATTGTCTGTGGACGGTTGTAGCCATATGCTTTTAATTCAGGATAATGTGACGTTACCATAACGTAACTGCCCACAGCACCCACTCTATCTAAAATGGCTATAGCAAGAGCCGCACCTTCTTGTGGATCCGTTCCTGCTCCTAGCTCATCAAAAATAATCAAACTCTTATTGTCTATTCGGTCTAGAATAGACACAATATTTGTCATGTGCGAAGAAAACGTACTTAAACTTTGTTCAATCGATTGTTCATCACCTATATCAGCAAATATTTCAGTAAATAAGCCCATTTGACTATCTGGAGCAACCGGTAATTGCAAGCCTGATTGTCCCATCAATTGCAATAATCCCAAAGTTTTTAGGATGATTGTTTTCCCACCGGTATTGGGTCCGGTAATAATGACCGCTTGATTTTCCCCACCAATTAAAATATCATTTGCTACAACACTTTCTGGATCTAATAAAGGGTGACGGGCACTTAATAATTTCACTTCATTCTCATCATGAATCATTGGCCGATTAGCGTCAATATTTTTAGCATAACTAGCTTTTGCACCAATAAAATCTAATTTCCCTAATAAATACATATTATTTAAAATGTCTTTGCTATAAGGAGCAATTTCATTCGAAATTTCAGCTAAGATGCGATCAATTTCACGGCGTTCTTCAATTTGAAGTTGGCGTAAACGGTTGTTCAATTCTACAACACTTTGTGGCTCTACAAATAACGTTTGACCTGTCGAACTTTGATCATGGACTACCCCGCCAAAATGACTACGATATTCTTGTTTCACGGGTATAACATACCGGTCATTACGGATTGTAATAATTGTATCACTTAAATACTGTGCACTTTTTCCGCGAACGATTCCATCTAGTTTTTCACGGACATTCGTTTCTCCGCGTTTAATACCCGTACGAATTCCTTTTAGAGCCGGGCTTGCATCATTCATCACACGACCGTCTTCATCTACCGTTTCACGGATTAGTTGATTCAAAGCTGGCGTTGTAATAAATTTTTCTGTCAATTCGTATAGACGATTCATTTCTATGCCAGATTCTTTTAAATTTTCAAAAAAACGATTTATCTCAGAAGTCGTACGTAAAATTTTGCCAATTTGTGCAATTTCTAATCCATTTAAACTAGCTCCGATATCTAAACGTTTTAGATGCGGTCGAACATTTTGTAATTTTGGAATTGGCATACGTCCACGTAATTTCAAAATTTTTGTTCCATCTTCTGTTTCATCTTGCCAAACTTCTACTTCTTCTTTATTAATTGAAGGAGCTAACATTAGAACTTGTTCTTTCCCTAAATCCGAAGCAGCCAAATTTGCGATAGCTTGTATAATTTTATTAAATTCTAGTGTTTGAAAGATTTTTTTATTCATGTAGTTCACCTCTTACTTCATTTTACTTTTTAGTTGTCTAAAATTTCATTCTATAGTCTTTATTTTATAAAAATAGCCTCTTTGACTTACAATAAGAAATCGTCCCCCTAATTTAAGAGAAACGATTTTTCCATACTATTCAACTAACCTCTTACTTTAACGATGACTCTATCCACCAATTATATAATTGGGCTGAGATAACCGGTGTATCCTCTACGATTTTACGTGCCAACCAGCTTTTGCTAAAGGCCTCTTGTATCGCATCGATTGGGACCATAGTCAATAAAAATAACACTAGAAAAATAGCAACATACGCTACTATAAAACTGAGTAATGCTCCACCTACAGTGTTGAGTTGCTTCAAAACAGGAATGAACGTCACAGCGTTTAATAACCCACCAATGAAACGGGTGATTAACCATCCAACAAATAAAATGATGATAAATGCTACACCGTTATAAAAAGCACCATCTAAGTTAAGACCTAGCGCTTGATCATAATAAACGAATTGGCTACTTTCAGACGCAGATGGATAGGGAACAATCAACTCTAAGTGTGACCCTAATGCTTGATAATACTTGCTTGCCATTAAGTAAGAAACAAAATAACCTACAGTCATAACAAATTGAAGAATCAAACCTCTTCTAGCTCCACCATAAGCACCTATGGCCAAAATAACTACTATAAGGACTGTCATTAACATACTGATCACCTTCATTCAGGAACTTATTCCTCGCTCATGTCCAATTCCTGATCTTTCTCTAATTTCTTTTCTAATTCTGCTACCCGTTTTTGGATAGTATCTAATTTTATCTGCATTTCAATTTGATCTGATACAGCATTGACTGCTACTAAAACTGCTCTACGTTCGGGGTCTAAACCTTTTGATAATGATTCAATCTGTTGCATTTGTTCATTTACCATTTTAGACACTGACCGCATGTGTTCTTCGGGTCTAGCTCCGATAATCGTGTAGGGTCTTCCTGCTATTGTAGTTTTATACCGAATTTTCCCTTTTGACATGGCAGTCCCTCCTAAAAATTACATTTCCTTTATTTTACCATGAATCGCCTAATAGTTGCACATTTTTTCATTTCATTTTAATAACCCTTTTTTAATGGTTGGAATTATGTGGTAAACTATTAGTTAGTTCATTAATAATAAGAAATGAGTGACACAATGGCTAATGAAGTACTTCTAGTTTCTAAAGAAACGTTAACGAATATGAAACAGTATTATACAACCAATTTAAAATCAACTACTCCTCCTGGTAGTTTTTTCGCAGCGAAAAAAGGAGGCGTCAATATAACAGCTTATAACTCTGGAAAAGTTTTATTCCAAGGTGCAACTTCTCAAAATGAAGCCGCTATTTGGCAAGAAAAAGCGACACTGGTCCCTGCTAAAAAGAAGAATTCTTCGTCTACGTCTTTAAATGTTCCTCTACCAAAAGGGTTTAGCGACTGGTCAGTTATTGGCAGTGACGAAGTTGGCACAGGTAGTTATTTTGGTCCATTAACGGTAGTAGCTGCGTATGTGGATCAATCACAACTTGCTTTATTAAAAGAATTAGGCGTGCGTGATTCAAAGGAAATGAAAGATTCTGAAATTATTCGCGTTGCAAAAGACTTGATTACTTTCTTGCCTCATAGCTTACTAAATGTAATGCCTGAAAAATACAACGCCATACAACCAACGATGACACAAGGAAAAATGAAGGCTGTTTTACATAACCAAGCTTTGGGACATGTTCTTGAAAAAATTAAGCCAAAGAAACCAGACGGCATTTTAATTGACCAATTTGAACTTCCATCAACTTATTTTAAACACATCAGCGATCAAACCAAACAAATAAAAGAAACAGTCTATTTTCAAACAAAAGGGGAAGGGCATCATTTGGCTGTTGCAGCAGCTTCCATCATTGCTCGCTATGCTTTCTTAAAAGGGTTAGATGAATTAACTGCACAAGCGGGAATTAAAATACCTTCTGGTGCTGGCAGTAATAGTGATTTAGTTGCTGCAAAACTCTTAAAACAAGGTGGTATCCCTTTGCTCGGAAAATACGCTAAGTTGCATTTTGCAAATACAGAAAAAGCCAAAAAAATTAGCGGTGTACGTTGATTGAATAACAAAAGCCTAAACTAACGGAAGAAAAAATCCGTTAGTTTAGGCTTTTAAAGTCGGGCTCTATACTTTTTAGTGTGGATAGATGAATTTAGTTCATGCTTAACACTTCTGGAGGAATAGGATTGCTTGTAGCCCTGTGAAGTATTCAATGCGAATTATATCGCTTTAACGCTTTAGCGATTAAGCGATGTTTGAGGCTTGAAAGTTCTTAAGACTTTAGGCTTAAGACGGTACCAGGGCTCTTACAAGCAAATCCGTCTATTCCGAAAGAATTTTTAGAAGCAGCCATACTATTTGACGAAGAGCCTAAAGTCGTTTAGCCTTATTCAGGTGATCCATATTTCTTTTTACAATAAAAGTAAATTGGAATCCCAATAAGGGTGAGTAGAATACCAATAAAGGCATTTTTCGGCTGAACAATTAAGGTATTAAAAATAATATATAAGCCTCCTATTATAGCAATTAATGGAATGACTGGATAAAAAGGAACTCTATACGGTCGTTCAATATCCGGCTCGGTCTTTCTTAAAATAATCACTGCAATAAACGTTAAGGTAATAAAAAACCAAATAACAAAAACAATTAAATCCGTAAGTTGGTTAAACTGACCCGTTAAAATCATCACTATTGCAATACCTAACATAACTAACCCACCATTGATAGGCAAGTTCGTTTTTGGGTTGATCCTAGCAAACCAATCGCTAAAAGGCAACATTTTTTGCGTTGCTAAAGCATAAGGCACTCTTAAACCCGAAATGATATACCCATTGATTCCCCCGAATACTGAGACCAGTATTCCTATTGTAACTAGCTTACTACCAATGCCTTCAAAAAGATGCGAAGCAACTAAAGCAGCTGGTGTATCTGTTCCTGCCAACTGACTGCTGTCCAGTACAAATAAATACGCAATATTGGTCAATAAATACACAACCATAACAATTGATAATCCACCGATAATGACTTTCGGAAGCATCTTACCAGGGTTTTTCATTTCTCCGGCAAGCGTCCCTACATTAATCCAGCCATCATAGGCAAATAATGTAGCGATAAGAGCAGACCCAAAACTTGTGAGCACTGGATGAGTTTCTACTGAAAAAGGTACTAATCGTATCACACCTCCACCAGGATAAAGCAATCCAGCTACAATAATTACTACTAACGGAATCAATTTTAAAATCGTCGCCAGAGTCTGAATCCAGCCACTGTATTTTGTACCTAAAAAATTCACACCCATTAAAAATATGGACGTTAGAATAGCCGTTGGTACGATTGTTGAATCTGATAAAGCAAATAAATTAACAAATTGGGTAGCAAAAATAATAGCTAATGCAGCTATATTAGCCGGATAATAGATAACCATTTGAGCCCAGCCAACTAGAAACCCCAGCCATCTGCCATACACTTTTTCTAAGTAGATCATCATCCCACCTGTTTGAGGATAAATTGTCCCAATTTCAGCAACAGTTAATCCACCTGCAATCGTTATAATCCCTGCAACAAACCAAGCCAGCAATCCTAGCCCTGGAGCTCCAGCGGCTCCATAAACAGCCGTTGGTTTAAAAAATATTCCCGCTCCTATAACTGTTCCAACAACAACGGTCAATGCTGTAATACCACTTACTTCTTTTTTCAATTCTTTCTTTCCCATATGGTTCCCCCTGGACAGCCTTTTTATAAATCCCCTCTAATGAAAAACTCATTTAACGAGATTAATATCTGTTAGCATAACAAAAGTGCCTTGCGTATAGCAAGACACTTTTTGTTTTTTAGCTAATTTAACGCACAACAACTTGATATTCTTCAACTAATGCGTTTGTTACTTTATCAAATGCTTTAGAAACCTCTTCTTCCACCATTGTTGCAGTAGGATTTAAGTACGATAGCGTATAAGCCATTGATTTTTTACCGTCTTCAATGTTCTTACCTTGATAGATATCAAATAGACGTACACTCACTAAGTTTTTGCCGCCTTTTTTATAAATCAAGTCTACCAATTGTTGATTTGTAATGGTTTCATCAACCAACATGGCAATGTCTCTTGTCATTCCAGGAAATTTTGGAATAGCTTCGTAAATAGTCGGTTCTTTATCAGCCTCTACAATTGCTTGTAAATTCACTTCAAAAGCATACGTTTCATCTAATTCATACGCTTTTGCTGCTAAAGGATGGATTTGACCAGCAAAACCAATTTCCTTGTTCCCTAGATAAAGAGCAGCTGTACGTCCAGGATGCATACCTTCACGTTGGTTATCAGAAACAAATGTAACCTTTTCTATTAAACCATACTCAGCAAAAAGTCCTTCTAAAATGCCTTTCATTACAAAGAAATCTACTTTTTGAGGTTGGTCTTTCCAATTTTTTTCTACTAAAGACCCTGTTAATACTCCAGCAAAATGTTCTTCTTCAATTGGCAATATTTGAGTTGCTTCTTTATAAAACACACGACCAATCTCATAAAGCATCACATCTTTATTTTTACGCGCTTTATTGTAACTAGCATCATCTAATAATCCACTTAACAAGTTCATCCGCAATGTGCTGCGGTCTTCACTCATCGGCATTTCTAATTCAGTTGCTTCACTTTCTCGCATCATATATTGAGCAGCTTTTTCTGGAGTAGTCAACACATAGCTAATAGCCTGTGATAAACCAGCCCCTTCTAAAAAGCGGCGCGTGTGACGTACAAGACGCTGTTTGTCATCCAAAGCTGCAGGTTGAGCTGCACTAATTGGTAAGGTAGATGGTAAATTGTCATATCCAAAAATACGAGCGACTTCTTCTACTAAATCTGCTTCAATTGCAATGTCCCAACGACGTGGTGGAACTGCTACTTCAAATAGCCCTTCTTTTTCAGTAGTTTTAAAACCAAGTCGATCAAAAATAGCCGTTACTTCTTCAGTGGTAATGGACGTTCCTAATGAGCGGTTGATTTTTTCTAATGTAATAGTGACTACTTTATCTTGAACAGCTAAAATAGATTGAGATGCAACACCAGCTACTACCGTTCCACCAGCTAGTTCAGCCATTAAAGCTGCAGCATGATCGCCAGCAGTTGTAATTGTAGCTAGATTGATCCCTTTTTCAAAACGAGAGCTAGATTCGCTTCTTAAGTTGTATTTCTTAGCCGTTTTGCGAATTGAAATAGCATCAAAAACAGCTGCTTCAATTGCTACCGTTACCGTACGATCTTCAATCTCTGAATCCAATCCACCCATAGTTCCTGCTAAAGCTACAGGTATAGCGCCATTTGTGATTACAATATCTTCAGGTGTTAATGAGCGTTCTACTCCATCTAAAGTGACCAATGCCTCTCCATCGTTAGCATGACGAACCACGATCTCTTTTGACTGTAATTGATCATAATCAAAGGCATGTAATGGTTGTCCATATTCTAATAGGATATAGTTAGTAATATCTACAATATTATTTAAAGGACGAATACCTGCATTCATCAATTTGGTTTGCAACCACATCGGACTTTCAGCAACCTTCACATCTTTAACAATGCGAACATTATAGCTTGGAGCATCTTCGCTATTTTCTACAGCAACTTTAATATAGTTAGCAACTGAATCAGTTTTATCTTCTGTTAATTCGAAAGAAGGAAATTTAGGTTGTTGATCGTAAATTGCCCCAACTTCGTGAGCAACTCCTCTCATGCTCAAAGCATCTGCGCGGTTAGGCGTGATGGATAATTCAAGAATAGCATCATCCATTGCTAGATAAGGAAATACTGGTTCTCCAGGCACTGCATGTTCTGGCAATACATAAATACCATCAGCGTATTTTTTAGGCACAACTTTTTCAGAAAAGCCCAATTCAGCTAAAGAGCAAACCATCCCATTAGATACTTGCCCACGCATTTTACCCTTTTTGATTTTTGCATTTCCAGTGATACGACTTCCAGGTAATGCAACGATAATTTTTTGTCCAGCAGCAATATTAGGAGCTCCACAAACAATTTGTGATAATTCTTCTTCGCCAATATCCACTTGGCAGATATGCAAATGATCTGAATCTGGATGATTCACTACTTCAACTGCATGTCCTACTACAATTTTTTTCAAGCCTGTTTCCGGAATAGCAACATCTTCAATTTCAATTCCCGTACGTGACATTTTGTCTGCCAACGCTTCCGGTGTTACATTTGATAAATCTAAATATTCTTTTAACCATTGATAAGATACATTCATGTTCTTACTCCTTTACCTTGAATTGATTTAAGAAACGAACATCATTTTGATAAAAATGACGGATATCATCAATCCCGTATTTTAACATTGCAACACGGTCTGGTCCTAAGCCAAACGCATAACCACTATAAACTGTTGCATCAATCCCAGACATTTCAAGCACATTTGGATGAACCATTCCGGCTCCCAAAATCTCAATCCACCCAGTCTGTTTACACACATTACAGCCTTTGCCATTACATTTAAAACAGCTAACATCTACTTCTACAGATGGTTCAGTAAAAGGGAAATAACTTGGGCGTAAACGGATTTCACGTTCTGAACCAAATAATTTCTTAGCAAAAACTTCTAACGTTCCTTTTAAATCTCCCATTGTAATATCTTTCGCTACAACTAACCCTTCCATTTGATGGAATTGATGTGAGTGAGTCGCATCATCGCTGTCACGACGATATACTTTTCCGGGACTGATCATTTTTAATGGCCCTTTTGTAAAATCATGTTTATCCATTGTACGAGCTTGAACAGGTGAAGTGTGTGTACGCAATAGAATTTCATTTGTAATATAAAAAGTATCTTGCATATCACGAGCTGGGTGGTCTTTAGGCAAATTCATTCGTTCAAAGTTGTAGCTGTCTTCTTCAACTTCGGGTCCTTCAATGATTTGATACCCCATACCAATAAACAAATCTTCAATCTCTTCCATTATCTGCGTTAATACATGTGATTGCCCTACAGCTACTGAGTTACCTGGTAACGTAACATCAATCGCTTCATTTTCTAAATCACGGTTGATTTTTTCCATTTCTAACCGTGCTTTTTTCGCTTCTAACTGTGATGTAATTTCATTTCTCACTTCATTCACAAGTGCACCGAGGATAGGACGTTCTTCAGCAGAGACAGTTTTCATTCCTTTTGAAATTTCCGTAATTGGACCTTTTTTCCCTAGGTAGGCTACACGTACTTGATCTAGTTCTTTTAAATCTGAAGCAGCTTCAATTTTTTCTACAGCTTCCTTACTTAACAGGTGTAAATTATCTTTTAAATCCATTCTGATTCTCCTTTAAATAAATTTATAAATTACGCTCAACCGAGACCTTATTTCAGACTATTTTTAAGCACACAAAAAGCCCCATCCCTAAAAGGGACGAGGCTACATTCGCGGTACCACCCTTGTTTGAATTGAACTTGCGCTAAATTCACACTTCATTTACATAACGGCGTAGACCGGAACTTTATTCATTACTTTTAACTAGCTTAGTGTAATTCCCAAAGTCAACTCAGGAAGTGAACGTTCATTTGGTCTCTAATCAAGTGTTTTCAGCCTACGACACTTGCTCTCTAATTTAGATTCTTCAAATTACTTTTTTCCATCATTGTATTTATTGCTATTCAATTTACATATATATTTAGTTTAACGTAATCTTGACTTAAAGGTCAAGTACTTTTCAATGAATTTAATCTTCTGACACACATATCCATTCATCGGCCCACTTTTGAACATCATCCATCACTACTTTTAAGGCTTGCCCTTTTTCAGTTAAGCTGTAAGCAACTCTCATCGCTGCATCTGGATCTACTGTACGAGATACAAGACCTTCTTGTTCAAGTTCTTTTAATCGTTCTACAAGTACGCGATCACTTACATTTGGAATAGTAGCAGCAATATTTTTAAAGCGTTGAGGACCTTCTAATAACACGTCAATGATAAGTCCCATCCATTTTTTACCCAAAATAGCAAATGTGTGTTCAAATTTAGGGCAAATTTCCTTTTGCCTAGTTTCGCAAAAGACAGCTTTTTCTTCACCTCTTTGTTATCATTATAGCATCATTGGTTATAAATAGTAAGTAATCTATTTAGGTTTGTCAACCTTTTTTTCAATTATTGCTCTTTCATAGACAAATTTTTGTCAATTTTAAAAAAATAAGCACACTTAAGTCTTTTTTACTGCATTTCTCTCATTAAAATTGAAATTTTTAATGAGAGTGGTAAACTAGAAACTATCATAAACTATTATTTTTTGGAGGGAACACCATGACAGAAACTGAAAAAGACGTAAAAATAACTCATTCCTTAGATAACATACAAGAAGAATCAACTAAAGCTAATAAAATTCCTTATCAAGCAAGTACTGCGGAGAAACCTTTAAATATAATCAA
This sequence comes from Carnobacterium jeotgali MS3, assembly GCF_000745125.1. GTDB lineage: Bacteria > Bacillota > Bacilli > Lactobacillales > Carnobacteriaceae > Carnobacterium_B > Carnobacterium_B jeotgali. The sequence goes on along the minus strand of NZ_JQNF01000005.1, from coordinate 2,228 downwards.
TGTTTTCGATCTTGAATTAGAAGCTAAAAAAGTTATTCCAGAAGGTGGATATGGCTATATTTCTAGTGGAGCTGGAGACTTATGGACAATTAAACAAAATATTGAATCCTTTAATCACAAATTAATTGTTCCACGCGTATTAAAAAATATCGAACACCCAGATCAAAGCACTTCTATTTTTGGAGCTGAGTTATCTACACCAATCATCATGGCTCCTGTAGCTTCACATGGACTTGCTAACGTAGCTGCTGAACCAGCCACAGCAAAAGCTGTTGCTGAATCTGGTTCTATCATGACTATCAGTTCATATGCTAATAAACCTTTTAAAGAAATTTCGCAAGCAGGTGCTGGTGCTCCACAATGGTTCCAGTTCTATATGAGTAAAGATGATGGAATCAACAGAGACATTTTAGATGAAGCAAAAGCCAACGGAGTAAAAGCAATTGTATTAACGGCCGATGCAACTGTTGGAGGAAATCGTGAAGCCGACAAGCGCAATGGTTTTGTATTCCCATTAGGTATGCCCATTGTTCAAGCCTACCAATCTGGTGTTGGACAATCAATGGATGCTGTTTATGGATCTTCAAAACAAACCCTTAGTCCTAAAGATGTCGAATTTATTGCTTCCTACTCTGGTTTACCTGTTTTTGTTAAAGGTGTTCAAACTGCAGAAGACGCTTTAATCTCATTAGCATCAGGTGCTGGTGGAATTTGGGTAACTAACCATGGTGGCCGCCAATTAGATGGTGGCCCTGCTGCATTTGATTCATTGCAAACAGTTGCCGAAGCCGTTGATAGAAAAGTTCCGATTGTCTTCGATAGTGGTGTTCGTCGTGGTCAACATGTCTTTAAGGCTCTTGCCAGCGGTGCTGACTTAGTAGCTATTGGCCGTCCAGCTATTTATGGTTTAGCTTTAGGCGGATCACAAGGTGTAAAATCTGTTTTTGATCATTTTAAACATGAACTTGAACTTGTTATGCAACTTGCTGGTACAAAAACAGTCGAAGATATTAAAAATACTGTTTTGTTAGACAACCGTCACGCTTAAATAACTAAAATAGAGCCTGTTAATGAACTTCTATTCATTAACAGGCTCTATTTTTTTGAGTACTATCTAGTCTAGATAGATGAATTTAGTTGATGCACAACATAACTACTGGAGCAATAGGATTGTACGAGGTCTGAAAAAATCATAAGACTTTAGGTTCAATATCCGTCTATTCCATAAGACTCTTTTTAGCAGCTTCTACACTCACTAGTTAACGAAGACCTTTAAAATTAACATATATCAAAAAAAGACACCATCCAAAGATGATGTCTTTTGTATTTGCGTGGCAACGTCCTACTCTCACAAAGGGAAACCCTTCACTACCATCGGCGCTAAGAAGCTTAACTTCTGTGTTCGGCATGGGAACAGGTGTGACCTTCTTGCCATCATCACCACACAATTTCAATCAAGAGAACGTTGTTCTCTCAAAACTGGATAAGTTAAAAATCGTTTTTCGTTCTGAAACCGTCTTACACCGTTTAAAAAATTTGGTTAAGTCCTCGACCGATTAGTATTGGTCCGCTCCATCTATCGCTAGACTTCCACTTCCAACCTATCTACCTGATCATCTCTCAGGGGTCTTACTCACTTACGTGATGGGAAATCTCATCTTGAGGGGGGCTTCACGCTTAGATGCTTTCAGCGTTTATCCCGTCCACACATAGCTACCCAGCAATGCCCTTGGCAGAACAACTGGTACACCAGAGGTGTGTCCATCCCGGTCCTCTCGTACTAAGGACAGCTCCTCTCAAATTTCCTACGCCCGCGACGGATAGGGACCGAACTGTCTCACGACGTTCTGAACCCAGCTCGCGTACCGCTTTAATGGGCGAACAGCCCAACCCTTGGGACCGACTACAGCCCCAGGATGCGATGAGCCGACATCGAGGTGCCAAACCTCCCCGTCGATGTGGACTCTTGGGGGAGATAAGCCTGTTATCCCCAGGGTAGCTTTTATCCGTTGAGCGATGGCCCTTCCATGCGGAACCACCGGATCACTAAGCCCGACTTTCGTCCCTGCTCGACTTGTAGGTCTCGCAGTCAAGCTCCCTTATGCCTTTACACTCTGCGAATGATTTCCAACCATTCTGAGGGAACCTTTGGGCGCCTCCGTTACACTTTAGGAGGCGACCGCCCCAGTCAAACTGCCCGTCAGACACTGTCTCCCAGCCCGATAAGG
>NZ_JQNF01000004.1 GCF_000745125.1 Carnobacterium jeotgali MS3 | reverse complement strand
AAAATGAAACACAACGTATAAGGCAGAAGGGTCTTCCTTTCTCATACGTTGTGTTTATTATATTGTCTCAGACCACTTAATGTTAAGCGATTGAAGCATCATAGATTTGTTTGATAGATTCTTTTAATAAAGCATTAAAATCCTCGTCTGATTGACTAACACTTAATCCCTCGGATAAAGCTCTTGAAAAACTAGCGATTAGTCCGTGGTTATGTGTTAAAGCTTCATTAGCTTTTTCACGGGTATAACCACCAGAAAGAGCGACTACTCTTATAACTCTAGGATGATCGATCAATTCTTTATAAAAATTATCAATCGTTGGGATTGATAGTTTTAACATGACGTTATCTGATTCGCTTAAGGCGTCTAGCTGAGTCAAGATTTCATCTTTTAAGAGAGATTCGGACTTCTCCTTATCGGTACTATTAATATCCACTTCTGGTTCAATAATTGGAACAAGCCCGGCTGCAATAATTTGTTTTCCAACTTCAAATTGTTGGTCAACAACTTTTTTTATAGCTTCAGGATTTGCTTCTTTAATCAATGAGCGCATTTTTGTTCCAAAAATATGGCGTTCATTTGCTCGTTTTAATAATTCATCTAAGTCTGGATTAGGTTTCATCAATTGAACACCGTTAGTTTCTTCTGCTAATCCTTTGTCAATCTTCAAGAAAGGAACAATACCTTTCTTTTTTCCCACAAATAATCAGCTGTATAAAGGTCTTCTACTTTGCGATCCATTGTTTGTTCGAATAAGATAGCACCTTAAATTGAATCAGAACTAAAAGCAGGAGAAGTCATAAGACGTGTTCTCATTTCATGAACGAGGTCATACATTTCTTCTTCACCAGAATACGTATCTGAGGCGATACCATAAAGCTGTAAAGCTGTTGGTGTGCTCCCGCCACTTTGGTCTAATGCTGCAATAAAACCTTGTCCATTTTTCATTCGTTCAAGTTGTTCTTTTTGCATAATTTCAGCTCCTTAGATTAGTTTTAAGAACAGTAAATAGGAAAGCTCAACCCAATGAAGGGTAATGAACCTTTCGTTAATAAGTATAGCACTTCATAAATTATATTGAAAAAATAAGCTATTATCGAGTACTTTTCCTTTGAGAATTTATATAGAGGAAAAAGAATAGGTTATAAAAATTGAATAAAGGGGAAAAAAACATGATTCAAGAAGAAAACCAAAATATGTCATTTGCACAAGTTATATCTATTTTAGGAGTTATTTTAATGGGGTCTTTTGTGACCATATTAAATCAAACACTAATGAGCACGGCTTTACCAAGTATTATGAGAGAATTTTCAATTACAGCAACTCAAGGGCAATGGTTAACAACAGCTTATATGCTGATTAATGGTATCATGGTACCTATTACAGCCTATCTGGTAAATCGATTTACCACCCGTCAGTTGTATCTCTTTTCAATGATTGTTTTCTCAATTGGTACATTTGTGGCAGCTACTTCTAGTGTCTATGGAGTACTGATTGCTGGGCGTATGATCCAAGCGGTAGGAGCAGGGATTATTTTGCCGTTGCAAATGATTGTTGTATTGTATATTTTCCCAATTGAAAAAAGAGGATCAGCAATGGGCTTAATTGGTTTAGCGATGAACTTCGCTCCAGCAATTGGACCTACTTTTTCCGGCTGGGTAGTACAAAATTACCATTGGAATATGTTGTTTTACTTTATCTTACCATTTGCACTGTTAGATGTTGTAGTGGCCATTTTTGTTTTGAAGAATGTTGGGAAAACAGGTCATCCTAAACTAGATTTAATAAGTGTTATTTATTCTACATTAGGTTTTGGTGGATTACTCTTTGGTCTTAGCAATGCCTCTTCACATGATTTTATAAGTGTTAACGTAGCCTTGCCTATAGTTGTGGGAATCGCTTCTTTAGTTCTATTGGTTAACCGTTCTAATCATTCAAAAGAACCGCTATTGAATTTCGGTATTTTTAAATACAGAGGTTACCGTTTAAATCTTATTATTTCTTTCGTATTAACGGCTGGAATGTATGGTGCTATTATGCTATTGCCCATCTATTTGCAAAATATACGTGAAATGACACCGATGGAATCGGGAATGACTTTGTTACCAGGAGCAATTGTAATGGCTGTTATGAGCCCAATTACTGGTAGAATGTTTGATAAATACGGATCAAAAAGATTAGCTATGAGTGGATTAACTTTGGTAACAATTGGAACGTTTATCATAGGACTAATTGATTTAAACACGCCAATAGTTTACATTGTTCTACTTCAAGTGGTTCGGTCATTAGGTTTTGCATTAACCTTAATGCCAATCCAAACAGCAGCTTTCAACGCGGTTCCACTAGAGCTTGCTTCACATGCATCCGCAATGTTTAATACTCAACGACAATTAGCTGGATCAATGGGAACAGCATTATTTGTAGTTGTGATGACGGTTGTTTCTCAAAATGGTGTATCACAACACTTGCCATCTGAGTTAGCTGATTTAGCAGGATTTCAAACAGTCTTCAAATTAGTGGGAGTATTCTCATTGGTAGCCTTTATTATGACGTTATTTATTAAAGAAAATCCTTATTTACCTAAAGCGAAATTAGCAGAAAATCATTAAAGACAAAAAGCTCGAAACCATTATATTAATGGCTTTGAGCTTTTTTTTATGGAACCTAATTTAGTAGATGACTTTAAAATTAGCAAATGTTTCAGGTTGATATTTGAGTGGTTTTTAAAATAATCTGCAATAAGTCATTCATATAATGGTGACTTTTTTTAATGATTTTCTGCTAATTTCGCTTTAGGTAAATAAGGATTTTCTTTAATAAATAACGTCATAATAAAGGCTCCAATGAGAATACTCCCACTAATTTGAAGACTGGTTTGAAATCCTGCTAAATCAGCTAACTCAGATGGCAAGTGTTGTGATACACCATTTTGAGAAACAACCGTCATCACAACTACAAATAATGCTGTTCCCATTGATCCAGCTAATTGTCGTTGAGTATTAAACATTGCGGATGCATGTGAAGCAAGCTCTAGTGGAACCGCGTTGAAAGCTGCTGTTTGGATTGGCATTAAGGTTAATGCAAAACCTAATGACCGAACCACTTGAAGTAGAACAATGTAAACTATTGGCGTGTTTAAATCAATTAGTCCTATGATAAACGTTCCAATTGTTACCAAAGTTAATCCACTCATAGCTAATCTTTTTGATCCGTATTTATCAAACATTCTACCAGTAATTGGGCTCATAACAGCCATTACAATTGCTCCTGGTAACAAAGTCATTCCCGATTCCATCGGTGTCATTTCACGTATATTTTGCAAATAGATGGGCAATAGCATAATAGCACCATACATTCCAGCCGTTAATACGAAAGAAATAATAAGATTTAAACGGTAACCTCTGTATTTAAAAATACCGAAATTCAATAGCGGTTCTTTTGAATGATTAGAACGGTTAACCAATAGAACTAAAGAAGCGATTCCCACAACTATAGGCAAGGCTACGTTAACACTTATAAAATCATGTGAAGAGGCATTGCTAAGACCAAAGAGTAATCCACCAAAACCTAATGTAGAATAAATAACACTTATTAAATCTAGTTTAGGATGACCTGTTTTCCCAACATTCTTCAAAACAAAAATGGCCACTACAACATCTAACAGTGCAAATGGTAAGATAAAGTAAAACAACATATTCCAATGGTAATTTTGTACTACCCAGCCGGAAAAAGTAGGTCCAATTGCTGGAGCGAAGTTCATCGCTAAACCAATTAAGCCCATTGCTGATCCTCTTTTTTCAATTGGGAAAATATACAATACAACAATCATTTGCAACGGCAAAATAATCCCTGCTCCTACCGCTTGGATCATACGCCCAGCAATCAGTACTCCATAGACACTAGAAGTAGCTGCCACAAATGTACCAATTGAGAAAACAATCATTGAAAAGAGATACAACTGACGGGTGGTAAATCGATTTACCAGATAGGCTGTAATAGGTACCATGATACCATTAATCAGCATATAAGCTGTTGTTAACCATTGCCCTTGAGTTGCTGTAATTGAAAATTCTCTCATAATACTTGGTAAAGCCGTGCTCATTAGTGTTTGATTTAATATGGTCACAAAGACCCCATTAAAATAACTCCTAAAATAGATATAACTTGTGCAAATGACATATTTTGGTTTTCTTCTTGAATCATGTTTTTTTTCCCCTTTATTCAATTTTTATAACCTATTTCTTTTTCCTCTATATAAATTCTCAAAGGAAAAGTACTCGATAATAGCTTATTTTTTCAATATAATTTATGAAGTGCTATACTTATTAACGAAAGGTTCATTACCCTTCATTGGGTTGAGCTTTCCTATTTACTGTTCTTAAAACTAATCTAAGGAGCTGAAATTATGCAAAAAGAACAACTTGAACGAATGAAAAATGGACAAGGTTTTATTGCAGCATTAGACCAAAGTGGCGGGAGCACACCAACAGCTTTACAGCTTTATGGTATCGCCTCAGATACGTATTCTGGTGAAGAAGAAATGTATGACCTCGTTCATGAAATGAGAACACGTCTTATGACTTCTCCTGCTTTTAGTTCTGATTCAATTTTAGGTGCTATCTTATTCGAACAAACAATGGATCGCAAAGTAGAAGACCTTTATACAGCTGATTATTTGTGGGAAAAGAAAGGTATTGTTCCTTTCTTGAAGATTGACAAAGGATTAGCAGAAGAAACTAACGGTGTTCAATTGATGAAACCTAATCCAGACTTAGATGAATTATTAAAACGAGCAAATGAACGCCATATTTTTGGAACAAAAATGCGCTCATTGATTAAAGAAGCAAATCCTGAAGCTATAAAAAAAGTTGTTGACCAACAATTTGAAGTTGGAAAACAAATTATTGCAGCCGGGCTTGTTCCAATTATTGAACCAGAAGTGGATATTAATAGTACCGATAAGGAGAAGTCCGAATCTCTCTTAAAAGATGAAATCTTGACTCAGCTAGACGCCTTAAGCGAATCAGATAACGTCATGTTAAAACTATCAATCCCAACGATTGATAATTTTTATAAAGAATTGATCGATCATCCTAGAGTTATAAGAGTAGTCGCTCTTTCTGGTGGTTATACCCGTGAAAAAGCTAATGAAGCTTTAACACATAACCACGGACTAATCGCTAGTTTTTCAAGAGCTTTATCCGAGGGATTAAGTGTTAGTCAATCAGACGAGGATTTTAATGCTTTATTAAAAGAATCTATCAAACAAATCTATGATGCTTCAATCGCTTAACATTAAGTGGTCTGAGACAATATAATAAACACAACGTATGAGAAAGGAAGACCCTTCTGCCTT
>NZ_JQNF01000003.1 GCF_000745125.1 Carnobacterium jeotgali MS3 | reverse complement strand
GAGCAGAAATAATGAATTATTTTAAATTGAAAGAGAAACAAACAAGTATCAAACAAGAGATGTTAGCAGGATTTACGTCCTTTTTTGCATTATCTTATATAATTATCGTAAATCCTTTAATACTAGCTGATGCAGGTATTCCAGCCGAGTTAAGTGTTTTTAGTACAATACTCGTTTCAGCTATTGGAAGTATTGTTATGGGATTATGGGGAAATGCTCCGCTGGTCTTAACACCAGGTATGGGGATCAATGCATTCTTTACGTATACAATTGTTGGAGCAATGGGGCTATCATGGCAGCAAGCATTATCTGTTATTGTCGTATCGGGATTATTGTTTATTGTTGTCGGATATACTTCAATTAGTAAACTGTTAGCAGATGCTATTCCTGATTCATTAAAGCACGGAATCACAGCTGGTATAGGCTTGTTTTTAGTTGTACTAGGATTAAAAAATGGCGGTATTCTTGTTGATGGAGGAGCAGACTCATTTGCAGTCTTAGGCGATCTATCGGATCCAATTGTATTATTGGCCGTTATTGGAATCTTTTTATCTGGCGTATTGTACTTAAGAAATGTACCTGGAAACTTCTTTATTGGAATTGTTGTGATCACACTTATTTCGCTAGTGACTGGTATTCATAAAGCAGGTGTTTCTTCATTCTCATTGGGAAACATCACAGAGTTCCCAGCACTTTTAGGAGCGCTAGATTTCTCAGCTGTCTTTACTTTACCTTCTTTAATAGCCATTTTCTCTATGACAATGATCTTGATCTTTGAATCGATTGGGTTATTTGAAGGAATGTTAGAAGATAAAACCGCGTTATACCAGTGCATTCAAAGTCAGCGGAGTCATGACTCTTGTATCTGGCTTTACTCGGAACAAGTCCAACTTTCCAGCAGCAGAAAGTGCTTCAGGAATTAAAGCTGGAGGGAAAACAGGTTTAACAGCTATTTTTGCTGGAGGATTGTTTTTACTTTCATTAGTCTTTACTCCGCTGTTGTCTTATATTCCAAACGCAGCATTGTCACCCGTAATTGTTATTACAGGTGCCATCATGATGGGGAATTTGAAGTATATGCCATTTGATGATTTTAGTGAATGGTTCCCGGCATTTTTGATTGTGGTTATGATTCCTTTAACGTCAAGTATTGCTGATGATTAGCATTTGGTTTCGTAGCTTATCCAATTTTCAAATTAGCACAAGGTGATTTATTTAAAGTGAAAAAAGCTATGCACGTTGTATCATTTTTATCTTGCTTACAATGATCGCTATTGCATTAATCTAATTTACTAGTTGAAAAAAATAAAAACCCTCAGAAATTAGCGCTAATTTCTGAGGGTTTTTTGGTTGTTTAATTAATAATTACATTCCAAACAGTAGAACACTATTTCGTGAAACGCATCAAATTAAAATATTTATATCAGTCATTCAATTATTTTTTTGCGTCTATTTCTGCTAATACTTGTTCAAATACTTCAATAGGTTGTGCTCCACTGATGCCATATTGTTCATCAATAACAAAGAAAGAACACCTTGAACACCAATTTCAGCTGCTTTGGCTTGGTCCAAACGTACGGCATCTAAATAAGCTTCTGAAGATAAACGTTCTTTAACTTTTGTTTCATCTAATCCAATCGAAGTGGCTAAATGAACTAAAAAGTCATCATCATTTAACCATTTCCCTTCAATGAAATAAGCTTTTTTTGCTAGTTCCATAAATTCATTTCCTTTACCATGTTCTTTAGCATATTGAAACAAACGATGTGGTTTCAGAGTATTTCCCATGCTGAATCGTTTTCGTAATGGTAATCTAGATCGACGTTATTAGCCATTTGAGTAACTTGTTGAATCATAGAATGAGCTTGTTCAACACTCATTCCTTTGTGATCAGCGAAATAATCTTCCATATTTCCTTCAACTTTTTCAGGTGCTGTGGGATCTAGTTCATAACTATGAAATTCAATTTTCTACATCGGTGCGCTCTTTTATAGCTGCTTCTAAATGACGTTTTCCAATGTAACAAAAAGGCAAACAAAATCTGACCATACTTCTATTTTCATCCTGTATCACTCCTAATAGTTGCTTACTAATGATAAGCATAAAGGTAAAAGTATTCAGTTGTCAATAAAAGTTAATCTTTTTGAAAAAAAGCTTTGTAAAAAAGCTTGCAAATAAGAACAAGAATGTGTATATTTATTATCAAGTTCTAATTTTATTAGAGAGAGATTAAAAACGGATAAGAAAACAGGGGGATTTAACTATGGAAAAGAAAAAGTGGTGGCAATCAGGTGCATTAGTGTTAACAGCTGGTTTATTAGTAGCTTGTGGAAATGACGCAGAAAGCGAAAAAGGCAGTTCAAGCTCAAGTGAAGGTAATTTAGCAGAAGAGCAAGTATTAAATTTAGTTGAAATTGCTGAATTACCGACTGGGGATACAGCACTAGCTACAGATACAGTAAGTTTTACTGTTTTTAATAACATCAATGAAGGCTTGTATCGTCTTGATAAAGACAGCCAACCCATTCCTGCTTTAGCTGAAGATGAAGCAACAGTTAGCGAAGACGGCTTAGAATATACTTTTAAATTGCGTGAAGACACAACTTGGTCAAATGGTGACCCTGTAACAGCTAAAGATTTTGTTTACGCTTGGAAACGTGTTGTTAATCCTGAAACAGCTGCTTCTTATTCTTACTTATTTGAAGGAATTAAAAATGCATCAAGTATCATTTCAGGTGAGGCTGATCCTGAAACATTAGGCGTAGAAGCAGTAGGCGATTATGAATTGAAAGTGACAATGGAAACGCCAGTACCTTATTTCATTTCATTAATGGCATTCCCTACATTCTTCCCTCAAAATCAAGCATTTGTAGAAGAACAAGGTGATAATTATGGAACTTCAGCAGAAACAATGGTCTTTAATGGACCGTTCACATTCACTAAATGGGATGGAACGAATCTAAACTGGACATACGAAAAGAATGAAGATTATTGGGATGCTGAAAATGTTGCTTTAGAAGAGATTAATGTTGAGGTTATTAAAGAAACGTCAACAGCGTTAAATTTATATGATTCTGGTCAAATTGATCGTGTTAATTTAACAGGTGAATTTGCTAAACAATACCAAGATAATGCAGACTACACAGTTGAAACAGAAGCAAGAACGTCTTATCTTCAATTGAATCAAGAACGAGATGGCAAAGAAACACTCTTAGCAAATGAAAACTTACGTAAAGCTATTGCAACTTCTTATGACCATGATTTATTGGTTAATGAAATCTTAGCTAATGGTTCTCAAAAAGTAGGAGGACTTGTGCCTGCTGAATTAGCAGCAAATCCAACGACTGGAGAAGATTTCCGTGCAGAGTCTGGCGACTATCTAACGTTTGATAAAGATGCAGCTAATAAATACTGGGAAGCCGCTAAATCTGAACTAGGTACAGATACGGTAACATTAGAATTACTTGGTGATGATGATGAATCAAACAAAAAAATCGGTGCTTACATGAAAGACCAAATTGAAACAAACTTACCTGGTGTAGAAATCACACTGAAAAATGTTCCATTCAAAGCTCGTTTAGAATTACAAACAAAACAAGATTATGATTTAGCTTTAGGTGGATGGGGAGCAGACTTTGCTGATCCAGTTAACTTTATTGATTTAATGACATCAGAAAGTCCATATAACCGTTCAAGCTACAGCAATGCAGAATTTGATAAATTAGTTGCCTTATCTAAAGGTGAAAATGCAACAGATGTTGATGCACGTTGGACAAACTTGCTTGATGCAGAAAAAATCTTATTAGATGAAGCTGGCGTAGCTCCTCTTTTCCAAAGAGCAGCAGCAACATTGCAAAAAGAATATGTTAAAGATATCTATAACTACCAAGTTGGAGCTAAATACAGCTACAAAGATGCTTATATTGAATCTCACTAAAAAGTGACTTATTTATAAACAAGACTAAATAGAAAGAGCTCTGAACGAGAAGTATCACTCTTCGTTTAGAGCTCTTTTTATCTTAGACGCTTCTGTTCAGGCTTTAGTTGCTTTATTAACAATTTTGTTCGTTTGTAAATCAAAAAGAATATTGCAAACAAATAACACAGCTAAAACAGAAATACTCACAGCGGTATTATTATTAAGATAAAAATGAACAAATAGCGAATAAATCACGATTTTAGCGATTAATTGCAAACTAAAAATTTGTTTTAATTTTTTTATTAAAGGAATGGTCGGTTTAGCTTTGATATTTTTTATGATTCTTCGATCATTTACAAGGAAGATACGAACGAATTGACTTTCAAAATCATAAGCGCCAAAATGACGTAAGGCTAATAAATTTCCCATTACGTAAAAGACAATTAGTCCGATTAAAAGGTATTGAAACAAGAGCATTACTCCTTTCTGAGCAGTAGAAAATAAGTTGATTATTTATTATACCATAACGTCTGCAGAACTTTTTTTCACTAGTGCAGTTCAAGAAAACGAAAAAAGTAAAACCTATCCATGAGGTTAGTATCATGGATAGATTTTACTCTGTTAAAACAAATAAATAATTTTTCTCATCGGCATCGTCATAAAAAGATAATGTATCATTTGCTTGACGCTTAGCAATCAATTCATACCCAAAATGATCCGTGAAGACAAGTTGTTGTGAGGAGATAGAAGTAATGCTACCTAAAATAGGTTGGTCATTAATAACAAAATTTCCTTCTTTTGTTATTTTTAAAAGACGCTGTTTTTCGTCTAGTTCTTGATTACTCCAAGTCCCGATGAAAGGAGCAAGAGGATCTTTCATAGAGATTGATTTAGATAAGCCGTTCTTTTTCTTTGAAACAGAATTTCCCAGCAATCCTGCAACAACAGAAAAACCTAAGAAAAGATTGATGTATTTATTCATTTTCATAATTTTTTTCTCCCATAATAAGTAATAAAATAAGTGCATCTATAAAATAAAACGTTGAATGTCAACTACTTTATTATATGCTTATTTTGGGGAATTAAATAGGGACTAAAGTATTATTTTGATGTCAAATTGATGTTAAATAGATTACTAAATGATAAAAAGACAAAATGAAATAATATTTCTGCTTTTTTGATTAAATAGATAGAAAGACTTGATTCTCAACGAAAAACAGTCCAAAATGTAGGAATATACTTCTTTCCCTTGTCCAGTGATGAATGAAAGTAAATAAAAAATAATAAAGGATGTTACTTTGATGAACGTGATTAAATTTGGTGGAAGCTCATTAGCTTCAGGAAGTCAGTTGAAAAAAGTAGTACAAATTGTAAAAGCGGATGCTGCAAGAAAAATTGTTGTCGTATCAGCTCCTGGTAAGCGTTCAACAGAAGATGAAAAGGTAACCGACTTATTGATTGGATTTGGTATGAAAGCTCTTGTAGGGCATGATTTTAGCGCAGTATTGGGTAAGATTATTGCGCGTTATCAAGATATTGCAGAAGAATTAGGTTTGGGAACGAAAATCATTGATGAAATCAAAACCAATTTAGAAGATTTGGTTAAGGGCAATAAAAATGAACCCGATTATTATTTAGATGCATTTAAAGCAAGTGGCGAAAATAATAATGCCAAGTTAGTTGCAGCTTTTTTTAATCAAGAAGGCATTCCAACTCGTTATATGGATCCTCAAGAAGCTGGATTAATCGTAACGAATGAACCAGGAAATGCACAAGTTTTACCTGAGAGTTATGACAGGTTATACAAATTGCGTGCTAGTGAAGAAGTCATTGTCTTTCCAGGTTTTTTCGGATACACACAAGATGGAAAAGTGTGTACTTTCTCAAGAGGCGGTTCAGATATTACGGGTTCGATTTTGGCAAATGGAATCCAAGCGGAGCTATATGAAAACTTTACAGATGTAGATGCCATATTTGCTGCTAATCCTCATGTAGTTGAAAGTCCTATTGGTATTAAGGAACTAACTTACCGTGAAATGCGCGAACTTTCGTATGGTGGTTTTTCTGTTTTACATGATGAAGCTTTGCAACCCGCGTTCAAATTAGGTATTCCAGTTCAAATTAAAAATACAAATAACCCATCTGCTCCGGGAACGCGTATTATGAAAGAAAGACAAATGACTGAGCAAGGCGTGATTGGAATTGCTAGTTCTAGCGGTTTTAGCAGTATTTATATTGACAAGTATTTGATGAACCGTGAAATTGGTTTTGGACGTAAAGTATTAGAAATATTGGAATCAAGAGGCATCAGTTATGAACATATGCCTTCAGGAATCGATAATTTAACCATTATCTTGCATACGGATCAAATGACTGCAGAAGAAGAACAATCACTGTTGGTTCAACTTAAAGAAGATTTGGACGCAGATAGTGTGAAAATCGAACACAACATTGCATTAATTATGATCGTGGGCGAAGGTATGCGTGATAAGATGTATACAATGTCTAAAGCAGCGACAGCTTTTTCTGAAAATAACATCAATATTGATATGATCAACCAAGGTGCTTCTGAAGTGAGTGTTATGTTTGGTATTCAAGCAAAACACGAAGATCTGGCAATAAAAGCCTTATATGAAGCATTCTTTGTAAAATAAAAAAGTACAATAAAAAAGATTAGGACAAATTGTCCTAATCTTTTTTACTGATTTTAACCAAAGAAAATGAAATAACCAATCACAAGAATACCTAAAATGATTCGGTACCATCCAAAAGCTTTGAAGTCATTATTTTTAATATAGCCCATTAAGAATTTGATTGCGATAACCGAAACAATGAATGCTACTATCATACCGGTTAAAAGAATAGCTACTTCCATTCCCGTAAAGGCAAAACCAAACTTAAATAGTTTAAGGAAACTTGCTCCAAACATAATTGGAATGGATAGGAAGAAAGAATACTCTGTAGCAACAAAACGAGAAGTTCCGATTAAAATAGCTCCTAAAATTGTTGCGCCAGAACGAGATGTACCAGGAATCAGTGAAAGAACTTGGAACATACCAATTAAAAAGGCCGTTTTATAGGTCAAATCCTGAAAAGAATTGATTGAACTTTCTTTTCCTTTATTGCGGTTTTCAATGATAATAAATAAAATCCCATAAACAATCAACATAATAGCAACTGTCCAGTAATTGTATAAATGATCATTTAACCAATCATCAAATAAGAAACCTAATACTGCTGCAGGTAAAACCCCGACAACTACTTTGTACCAGATAGACATAGTGTCTTTTTTTTCTTGAGTAGATTTCTTTGGCGAGAATGGGTTTAACTTATTAAAATAAAGTAAGACAACCGCTAATATAGCTCCCAGCTGGATTACGACAAAAAACATTTCTTTAAACGCTGCAGAAGCATCTAATTGAATAAATTCTTCTACCAAAATCATGTGACCGGTACTACTAATAGGTAACCATTCGGTGATTCCTTCGACTACCCCTAAAAATACAGCTTTTAACAATTCAATAAAAATCATGTTGTTCTCCTTTCAAATAAAAAACGTGGATTTAAAACGCACAGAATTAAGTATACCTAAATCTTACTAGTTATCCTACCCTATTTAGAAAAGATTAACTATTTTTAGAGCCGTTACACTATGGAAAAGGCGTATTAGTTTTGGTAGGTTGAATTAAAGCTGCCCTTGAATAAACTGAATAAGTAAACTGCTGAGAGCAACAAAGAACCATGTAGCTAAACCAAGCAGAACTGGTTTTTTCCCTGTCTTTAATAAGGCTTTTAAGTTAGAAGACAACCCAATTGAACCTAAGGCCATTGCAATCATAAAACGTGAAAGCCATTTGGCAGTTGCTATAAAGGCTTCAGGCAGGACACCCGTACTGCTGATTAAAGAAGCTACTAAGAACCACAAAATGAACCAGGGGAAAATTTGTTTTAAAGAAACTTTTTCAGCTAAACGTTTTTTCTTATACACTTGAATTCCAGCTATGATCAATGATATTGGAATGATTAAAGTCGCTCTGGTTAATTTTACGATAGTCGCATAATCACCAGCAGCCTCGCTGTAACTGTAACCCGCAGCGACAACTGAAGAAGTATCATTGATGGCTGTTCCAGCCCACAAGCCAAACCCAGCATCTGATAAATTCAGTAGGTGGCCTAGAAATGGGAAAAGAAAAACAGCTACAATATTAAATAAAAAAATCGTCGAAATAGATAAAGCAATTTCATCATCATCGGCTTCAATGATTGGCGATACAGCTGCAATTGCTGATCCTCCACAAATAGCTGTTCCTACACCGATTAAAGTTGTGGTATTTGTGGGAATCTTTAACCATTTTCCAATCAAAAAAGCACTCATAAAAGCAACAGCAATCGTAATAAGTGTAACACTTAGTGAAGAAAGACCAGTTGACTTAATGTCTTGAATGGATAAGCTAAAACCCAACAATACGATGGATGCTTGTAAGATTTTTTTTGAAGAAAACTTAATACCTGGCTGGAAATCAGCAGGAATAGTTAAGGTGTTGTTTAATAACAAACCTAAAATAATTGCAAATACAGCACTACCAATAATTGGGAAAAAATTCCCCAAAAGCGTTGCAATAATAGCAATAGCGATGGATAAGAATAATCCTTTACTAATTTTTTTCATCTGTTTTTTCATCCTTTCTCTATCATACTGCTCAACTATAGCACATTTTTTCAATGGTATCATTTGAGAAACAAAAAGAATGGTGCTACAGTTAGTTTAAGTAAGCGGTTTTATAAAAAAGTTCGGATAAGCAAACTAAACACTTTTCACTAGATGCAGCGGGAAAATGGGATAAGGAGGATTTTATGGACTCAATTCAACTTAAACAACTGCTCAGCAAGATGACAAGAGACGAAAAAATTGGTCAAATGGTTCAATTAGCAGGAGAATTCTATAAAAAAGAGGATAGTGAAAATACGGGACCGATGCATGAAATGAATATGACTCCTGAAAAGATGGCTACTATTGGATCCGTGCTTGGTGTTTCTGGTGCAGACACGTTAATAACCATCCAAAAAGAACATTTAGCAAAAAGTCGTTTAGGCATACCGCTATTATTTATGGCAGACGTGATTCATGGCTACCGTACGATTTTTCCAGTCCCTTTAGGTATGGCTAGTACATGGGATCCTGATTTAATTGAAGAAAGTGCAACTATAGCTGCTAAAGAAGCAGCTGTTTCGGGTTTACATGTCACCTTTTCGCCTATGGTCGATTTAGTCCGTGATGCTCGTTGGGGAAGAGTCATGGAATCTACAGGAGAAGATCCTTATTTAAATCAACTATACGCGCGTGCCTTTGTTAGGGGATATCAAGGGAAAGATTTGGCAATGGACAAATTAAGAGTAGCAGCTTGTATCAAACACTTTGCTGGGTATGGCGCACCCATAGCAGGACGAGAGTACAACACGGTTGAATTGTCAAAACGGACCTTAAAAGAAATGTATCTGCCGGCTTATCAAGCAGGAATTGAGGAAGGTAGCAAATTGGTTATGACGTCTTTTAATTCTCTTGATGGTGTTCCGGCAACAGCAAATAAACCATTGATGCGTGACGTTCTTCGAAAAGAGCTTGGATTTGAAGGAGTTCTCATTTCTGATTGGGCATCCGTTGGAGAAATGATTCCCCATGGTATCGCTGAAAATTTAAAAGAAGCTGGTGGGTTAGCCATAACAGCAGGTGTAGATATCGAGATGATGACAGGTGCTTATTTGAATCATTTGAATGAATTGATTGATGAAGGCGAAATTGGCGAAGAATTAATTAACGAAGCAGTATGGCGAATTCTGACATTAAAAAACGATCTGGGGTTATTTGAAAGTCCCTATCGTGGGGCGAATAGTGCAGCGGAAAAAACAACGGTGTTTAGTCAGGAACACCGAGCAAAAGCGAGGGGAATCGCTGAAGAGTCAATCGTACTATTAAAAAATAAAGACCAGACATTGCCGTTGAATATCCATCAGAAAGTAGCTTTGATTGTGCCTGAAGGACAAGCAAAAGACGTATTAGGCGCTTGGTCTTGGAAAGGTCAGCAAAGTGAAAGTGTTTCGCTCTATGAAGGTCTTTTACAGCACATTTCAAAAGAAGCCATCGTATTGAAAACAATTGATTGTTCAATTAAAGAAACGCCAAAAGACTGGTTAACAGACTTGAATGATGTGGATGTTATTATAGCTGCATTTGGTGAGTCTTCTTATATGAGTGGAGAAGGAGCCAGCAGAAGCAACATTAAATTGCCTTCAGAACAGATTCAATTGATCAAAAATTTACGGACATTAAATAAGCCAATCATTTTAACTCTAGTTAATGGCAGGCCATTAGATCTAACAGATAGTGTTGATGAGGTAGCTAGCATTATTGAAACTTGGTTCCCAGGTACAGAAGCAGGTTCTGCTGTGGCTAATGTACTTTATGGCAAAAAAAATCCAAGTGGCAAATTAACCATGTCTTTTCCAAAAGCCGTTGGTCAAGTTCCACTATACTACAATCAAGACAATACAGGACGCCCTTTAACAGCATTTAACCAAGAAGATAAGTATTTATCAAGGTATTTAGATGTCGATAACAGTCCCCTTTTCCCATTTGGTTATGGACTAAGTTATACGCGTTTTGACTATAGTCCCATGCAAATTAGCGTAACTAAATCTGCAAAAAGCCAAGATGATGAAGTCAAATTAGCCCTAACAATAAAAAATAGTGGAGAATTAGCTGGAGCTGAAGTTGTTCAGTTGTACAGTAGAGATAAAGTAGGAAAAGTAGTTCGCCCAATCAAAGAATTGAAACGGTTCAAAAAGATATTTTTAGAACCAGGTGAATCAATGGATGTTGCCTTTAGCTTAAAAAAAGAAGACTTTAAGTACATCCACCAAGATTTAACGGTGTCTGTTGAGTCAGGTGAATTTGATTTAATGGTAGGATCTAACAGTGAAGATGTAGAAATTAAGACAGTATATTTAAATTTTGACTAATAAAATGAATAAAAATACAGAAAATGAAAAATTAACCAGGCTTTTCTGTTCTCATTAAGGGGTCGTTTATGGTATTATTAAGTGCAAACTTCTTATGGTTAAATGACTAAGAAGTAGACTATAAATTATAGAAAGTAGGAATAGAAATGGGAATGTTCGATTTTTTGAAAAAAGGAAACAAAGATGAAGGAAGTGCTGAGGTGAAATTATTTTCACCTGCAAATGGAACCGTTATTTCAATTGAAGAAGTAGCAGATCCAGTTTTTTCACAAAAAATGATGGGAGACGGATACGCAGTTATTCCAACAGATGGAAAAATTTATTCTCCAGTAACGGGAAAAGTAGTCAGCGTTTTCCCTACTAAACATGCTGTAGGAATAGAACTTCCAAATGGCGTAGAAGTTCTATTGCATATGGGACTAGATACTGTTGAATTAAATGGGGGACCTTTCACTACTGCTGTTGTTGAAGGAGACCAAGTAACACCTGAAACACTTGTTTCAACTGTGGACTTAGTTGCACTTGAAGCTGCTGGAAAAGATAACGCAATGGTTGTTGTGTTTACGAATATGGATAAAGTCGCAGATTTCTCTTTAAGTGGTAAAGGACAATCTTCAGCATCAGCAGAAATTGGGTCACTTACAGCTAAATCTTAAAAAGGATTTAGTCCTAAATACGCTAGAAAAATGAAATGAATAAGAAATACACCTTGAAGGCTAGAGTGAATTCTAGTTTTTGAGGTGTATTTATTTAGCAGAATAAATGAATTTGTAAAAAAACAGCTGTAAAGTAATCCGAAAAAGACTATGATTAGTTAAAGGAAATTGGCAACGTTAAGATACGGTAGACTTACTCAAAAATATAACTAAGATGGCTGACTAAAATTAGTGAGAGACAAGATTCGTAAAAGAGAGGACATAAGAAAATGTTGAAGATCAATCATTTTAGCAAGACCTATAAAGGTGGCGTAAAAGCAGTAGACAATATTAGTCTTAACGTGGATGAAGGAGATATTTTTGGTTTTATTGGTCACAATGGAGCTGGAAAAAGTACGACGATCAAATCAATTGTAGGTATCCTTGATTATGAAGAAGGAGACATTCTCATTGATGGTCATTCAATGAGAACAGAGCCACTCTTATGCAAGCAAGTTATTGCTTATATACCAGACAATCCGGATCTTTATGAACATATGACGGGTATCCAATATCTCAGCTTTATAGCAGATATCTTTAATGTTCCGACTACAGTACGTGAGGCAAAAGTAAAAAAATATGCAGATTTATTTGAAATTACTGAGAACTTAGGAGATTTAATTTCTTCTTATTCACATGGTATGAAACAAAAACTTGCGGTTATTTCTGCTGTCATCCATGACCCTAAGCTCCTTGTATTAGATGAGCCTTTTGTGGGATTAGATCCTAAAGCTGCCGTTACACTAAAGAAAATCATGCATGAACTTTGTGCAAATGGAAGCTCCGTATTCTTCTCGACACATGTATTGGACACTGCAGAAAAAATTTGCAATAAAGTAGCGATGATCAATCATGGGAAACTTGTTTTTTCAGGAACAATGGCAGATATGTTGAAGGAGAAAGAGGGAAGTTCGTTAGAAGAGATTTTTATAGATATTTTAGATCAAAATTAAGCCAAAAAGAGGAGCGTACTGTAAGGTATGAATACTATGGATGCAAAAATAAATGGAAAAAATAAATGTTGGCGCCTTACGAAAAATAGATTAATAGAGCAACTTGACTTAAATGTTTTCCGTTATGAAAAGGATAAACGCAAAAGAAATAGTAAAATTGCAGTGACAGTGGCTGTTTGTCTAGTTTTACTGGCACTCGCTGTTTATTGTGGGGGGATAGCGTATGGTTATGTTTACTTAGGTCTGACAACTTTAGTTCCTAGTATGGCTTTATTTATCAGTAGCTTAGTTACTTTATCCTTTTCACTATTTAAATCAAATGGAGAATTTTTTGGTTTTAGTGATTATGATTTAATTATGTCTTTGCCATTGACGGTAAAAACGGTTATTAACAGCCGTTTTTTAAATATGTATATTTGGAATACCTTTATTTCAATTTTAATAATGTTGCCAATGGGAATAATTTATCTTGGAGTTGAACAACCTCATTTTAGCGTCTATTTGATGTGGATTGCCAGTATCTTTTTAGTCAGCTTAATTCCTACTGCACTAGCGGCTATTTTTGGAGCAGTTGTTGCAGCGATTTCAGCCAAATTTAGATACACAAGCGCAATAGCTACCATCCTTTCTATTGGATTAGTTGCTGCAGTTCTGCTCTTATTAATGACAGCACCAACAGCTGATTTCGGATTTGGAGAGCTCTTTGATTCTCAAACGGGCACTTTAAATGAGGCTGCTTTTTCTTCTTTAGCTCCTTTTATTTCAGAGAGATTGAACCAATTCTACCCACCAACGAAATTTTTTAAAGAAGCAATCGTAGATGGGAAAATTCTTTCTTTTCTGTTGTTTGCTGCCATTTCTATTGGGGTTTATCTCGTTTTTTTACAGTTGTTAGCTCTTAAATACAAACAGATAAATACAGCCTTGACTTCACATATGAGCAAGAGAAATTATAAAGTTACCGTGTTGCAACAAAGTGGGGTAACCGTAGCCTTGTATAAAAAAACGCTCATGCGTATTTTAAAATCAACAGTAGCTGCTACAAACTTATTGATTGGATGTGTGCTAGCTATTTTATTAGCTGTAAGTACATTGATTATTGGACCAGAGAAAATGCTTCAGAGCATGGACTTGATTGATTATTTGCCATTGGCTAAAAATAGCGCTGGTTACGTCATTGCAGCTATGGTTTCTATGACAAATACTGCTACTATCTCACTGGCATTAGAAGGTGAAAATATCTGGATAGTTAAATCATTGCCCATTACTCCAAAGAAATTATATGATAGTTATTTATTAACTAATTTAACTTTTACTATTCCGACATCAATCATCTGTTCAATCTTGTTTAGTATCTCTTTGAAAGCGAATCTTAGTGAGATACTGTTGATACTAGTCACACCGCTGAGTTTTTCATTGTTTACTGCAGTAGCTGGTATTTTCATCGGAAACAGGTTGGCTTATTATGACTGGCAGGATGAAACACAACTTGTTAAGCAAAGTTTAATGAGTTTAATAGGAATGTTAGGTGGTATAATTGTGATTGTGCTATTGGGAGCAGTAGCGAATGTAGGTGCTATTCCATTAGATGCTAAATTAATTACCACTAGTATTAACGTGTTCATCTTAGCTCTTACTGCGATAGTGTACCTACATGAACGAAATCGTCCAATAAGAGAATAAACGAACGAAGACCATTCCTAATCGTTAAAAAAGAGTCGCTCAAGAATTCTTGAGCGACTCTTTTAGTGTTAATTTGGGCGCACAATAGTGAATTCTTCATCTAATGTAGCGTATTGATTACCCGCAAGTCGTGCAACAGGGTTTAATTTATCCGTTAGAATGTATTCTTTTTCTTGATCAAAAACGGCTTCATCAAAAAAGAAATCCGTTACTCGAATAAAAAAGAAATCCGTAACAACTTCATCTTTTTCATTTTTAACCGGAATGTATTGATGTAAGACTCCCTCAAAACGAATCTTCGCTTCAGCAATAGAAGGGACTTTTACACTAAGGCTATCAACTAACGTTAACTGTGTTTGATCAATTTCGCTTTGATCAGGAGGCAAAGGAGCAGAAGTACGGTTCATTTCTTCAACGACAGATTGATCAACAATATGAACAACAGCTTCTTTTCGATCCAGTATATTGCGGGCGGTATCTTTGATTACGCCATCTTTTCTCAAAATCGCAACTGTCAGCAAAGGCAGTTCATTTGAGGCAGCACTGAAAAAACTAAATGGAGCTGCATTTACTACAGAACCATCTTTTGATAAAGAAGTGACCCACGCAATTGGACGGGGGATCACACTCCCACTGACAAGTTTGTATTGTTGCTTTTTATCGAGTTGTTCTGCTTTATAGTGAAACATGAGTAAGTCACATCCTAAAAATTTAGTTTAATAAGAGACACGCGTTCGCGAAATCCTTTTAATCTGTTTATTTTAAAAATTCCCCAATTGAGCTTCAATTGCTCCTCGTTTATTTTCTAAAAATGGGGGGAGTGCAAGTGTACTTCCTAATTCTTCAATCGATTCATCTAGTGTAAATCCAGGTATCTCTGTAGCTATTTCGATTCGCAACCCATTTGGTTCTTTTAGATATAAGCTCTTAAAATAACCTCGTTCAACATATTGTTCAATGGGTAATTTCTGCTGTAGCGCTTTTTGATACAAACGTTCAAGCTCTTCAGGTGAATGAATAGTATAAGCAATGTGATCGATTGTTCCTCTCCCCATGCGTGATAAAGCAGTACTAGAGCTAGCAGAAACTGTTGTAAAAACACCTTGTTGAGTGTCTTGAACTTGCTTGTTTTGACTGGTTAAGGGCAATCCTAAAAATTCAGTTAAAAAAGAGACGGTTTCATCTGGGCGCTCAACTTTAAGTAAGACGTCAAAAATACTAATAATTTGGTTGTTCGGTGTAATATCAGAATGTTTCGTTGCATTTTCTAGAGAAATCACTTCATCAACTTCTATCAAAGAAAGGGGAAATTGATCTAGATCTTTAAACGTTAAGGACTGTTTGTCTCGGTCCACTGTAGTCTGAATCGAAAAGCGGGCTAAACGAGATTCCCAATAAGCTAGGCTGCCTTTAGGAATTTTCAACGTAACTGTTGAAAAATAAGAGTTCTCATTATAAGCACTACCGACAGTCTTTAATACAAAAAAAGTCAGCAAAGTTCCCGGATTTCCTTGATAGTCGCCATAAAACAAATGTCGAATGGATGTATTTTCTTGATTGACGGAATTTTTAACAAAACGTAAACCAAGAATAGTGGTATAGAAAAAGTGGTTTTCTCTAGCAGAATTGGTGAACGCAGAGACATGATGGAGACCTTTGATCATTTGAGGTAGGCACCTTTCAAGCGATAAATTTTGAATGGATAAGAAACGATAAATCAACTATAACACAACGATAATTAGCTTACAATAAATAAGTTTAATTAGAGATAAATTATATCGAAATAAATAACTAGACTAATCAGAACCTAGTTACAAGTTCTGATTAGTCTAGTTAAATCGTTTTATTCAAAAGTAACGCAAACACATTCTGGAGCATAAACATCTTTTTGAAGCAGGGATAAAAGACCAGTTTCTGCATTCCGTTCAAATAAAGTAAGCTTATCTGAAGATTGATGACCAACTACTACAAATTGTTCAGTAGGGTCTAATGCAAAGTCACGAGGGGTATCTCCTTCAGAAGCAATCAATTGAATCCGTTCAATTGAATCGCCGTGTTCATTTATAGCGTAAACCGCAATTGAGTTGTGACCACGATTTGAAGAGTATAAAAAGCGACCATCTTCAGTAACACGTACTGCTGATCCACTATTGAAAGTTGTATGTGTGTCTGGAATAGAAGAAACGGTTTGAACTGTTTTAAATGAACCATCAGCAGCATTGTAAGCTAATACAACGATCTCACTAGTTAATTCTCCAACAAGATAAGCAAACTTACCATTTGGATGGAAGACTAAATGACGAGGACCAGTTCCTGGATTAGCTTTATACGTAACCGCTAAATCTAACTTGCCATCTTCTGATACTTTATAGGTGTAAACTTTATCTGTTCCTAAATCACAAGCGACCACGTAATTACGATCTGGTGTAAGATTCATGTAGTGAGCGTGAGCTTTTTCTTGATTCTCATGAACACTTGAACCGTCATGTTGTTTAACATCGGTTAACGTTAAGCTGCCGTTTGTATCAGTTTTGTAAACAGATACAAAACCGTCATGGTAACTTGTTGTGTAGACAAGTGAACGGTCTGCATCATAGGCAACATAACAAGGTGGTGCAGCATTTTCTTCAATTAATTCACTTATTTTTTCAAATGTTGCGTCTGAATTTTTCTTGAAAGCAGCAATTCCACCGCCTTTTTCTGTTTTACTGACAGCGTAAAGAATGTCTTTTTTATTAGATAATGCTAAATAAGTAGGGTTGCCAATTTTTGCAACTAGTTTAGCTTCTTCTAAACGTTTCGTTTCAGTGTTTAATACAATCTCATAAATTCCTTCACTATTTCCTTTAGTATACGTTCCTAAATAAATGGTTTCTTTCATTATAAAGCCTCCTCAGTATGTTGTAACAGTTTTCATTTTTAAGTATAGCACTTGCTGAAGAAAGAATTAAAGGAAAAAGCCACATTTTATAAAAAAAATGGCTTTTTCCTTTAATTTGGTGGTAGTAGACTTTGGCATCACTAAATTTATCTATTAAAACTAAAAAATATAGAGCTTCATTTAGAAGGAGCATTTTTATTTCCATAAAGAAGAGTTGAAATAGCTTCATAAATGCGTTGATTCGCTTGTGAGTCATGATAGTAAAGCAAAGCATCTGCTTTTTGTTGATTTTTACGTGTAACGTGAAATTGATTGATTCCTATTTGTTCTAACAAGTGGATGAGACTTTCTTCAGAAGTTGTAATTTCACCAGGTAATTCATTTAGATACGTATAGTTAGAATTAAACGGTTCTTCAGAAGCGAGTGTTTTAATATCCGGCTGATAAAATAGTACTGGTTTGAAAAGAAAACTAAAATCAAAAGCAATTGGGTCTGCATCGGTAATTAAAATTTTACTATCTTTAATTAATTGTTGAACGTCTTCTTGACTTTGAAGGACTAGCGTACAATTTGTATCAGAGAATGCTGCTACATAATGAAGCATGGAAGAAGGGAGAGCTATTATCACTTCAAGCTGGTAATGCTGAACAAAATCTAGAAAGACAGGGTTCTGTACCAACGAGATAAAAGCTTGAGCCATGTGTTCAATAACATCAGATTGATAGTATAGACCAGAATCGTGATTCATTGGAAAAATGAGTACTTGTTGTTTGGTAGCTGTATTGGTTTCGTCTTTTAAAAGTTCGTCAAAACGGGGTAATCCTGTAATAGAAAGTTTAGTTTCTGGAAATTTAAGTGTTTCAATTGCATAACGCTTTTCGGTTTTAGAACTAACAAAAAATAAATCAGCTTTGAATTGCTTAGAATGGTAAGCCAATGTTGTTTGGACATTTTGCAAGCCTAGTACATTTTTTGGTAGAAGAATTTTTTTAGCAGCCAACTCATCTAACCACAAGGGGTTGCGTGTTGGCATAATAGCATAAGGTTCTTCCGTTGTAATTAGTAATTGAGCCATCAACAATGTCCAGATGTATTTTTTTGATTTATAAATCAAAAGATGATCTTCATCTAGAGCTGCTGCTTTAGCATAATCCGGTGACAAACGGTCAATGACATAATAAATCTCTTTTTCTGGATACTGTTGTCTTAGGTAGCGGTAAAAAAGCCAACCATTATTTTTAGCTTCCATAGGCGTTTCGCCAATGATCCAAATGTCTCGTTTGCTATAAAATGGACGCAAGATGGGAGCGAAAGGAAGTAGTTCTTTCATGTATTCAAAGGTTTCTTTTTCAAAATTAGTTACCGAAAGAATGAAATTATTCGATTGACCGGTAAAGTTAGGAGCTAATAACAAGGTCTTTTTTCCATAAGAATAAGAAAAGTAGTTGTAATTTTTTTTGGCATTTGCTTCGCTAGGATTAGAAACACGAATAACAGTCGGCTCAAAAAAACCATTTAGATACAATTCAAAATACAAATCAAAATCTTCATCATTGGTATTGCTAAAAAGCAATTCGTTGGCACATTCAGCTAAATCTAAATTGATTTGGTAATCATAATAGTGAAGATGAGTGACATCCGTTGAATCGGTCAATTGATGATCGGAGTGAATGAGTTGACGATGACCAAATTTCCTACCAACCAGAATAGTATCGATTCGATTGATTTGGTTAGCCTTTGTGGTAATTGTACCAGCAAGAGTTAACGTGCTTTTTGTCAAATTGATCGAATCTATTTTTGAATCTTGAATGAACCGGACACTGCGGACAGGAATATTAATCGTAAAACAAAAACCTTGCGACTTTCTACTAAAATAAGGGTACAGATGATGGCCGTTTTCTTGCACTTCTGTTAGCCCATAGGATTCATAATGATTAAAACGGTTAAGCGACAAAGGCTCATCTTTTTCAATTTGTTGATCATCGATTAAATACCGAAGAGTAAAATAGAACTCAAAATGTTCCTTTGGATCCACTGGTACATGCTTTTTAATAAAGGAACGTATATTAACTGTGAATGAATATTCTTCATTGGTAACCGTACCCTTAAACGAATATTTTTCTCCAGTTTCTCTATGTAAAATAAAAAATTCTTTAAATTCTGTTGGAAAATCTTTTGTTAAAGTGATTGTAGTCATTAAATCATCATCGTGTTTTTTTATTATTAATGAAGGATGACGAAGTTCTTTTATTTTATTTTCAGCTTGTTCTATTTGTAAGATCTTTTTATTATTAGTAGAATTCATAAAGTCTACCTCCATTATTGGATAGTTTATCTCAATTTATCATACCAGTCTATCCAACAGGTAGCAATCAGTATGGGTATTTTTTTAATGAATGAAGCCGTTTTTCTTGTTTCAGCTAATTACTTGAAGCTGGATAGCATTTACCACCCTTTAAAAGAGAGAATATGGTAAACTAAACAAGAATAAAGGAATTTGAAATAAGAGAGGAATGGATAATATGTTAGTTGGAACAGTAACTGCAATCGGAGAAAATGCCATTAGCAAAAAGGACCCGATGATTATTTTATTTGGAGAACAAGCTACAGAAGAGATTCGTACAGTAGCCATTATTCAATCTTTTGAAAATGAAAAAGAAATAGTAAAATTAAAACCGGGTCAAACTATTTCTTTTGATGAAAAAATATATACCATTAAAACCGTGGGAAGTTTAGCGAATGAAAATTTGAATACAATTGGTCACGTGACACTTTCTTTTTCAGAAGTTCCAGAAGATGATCGGATTGAAAGTGGCATTTATTTGACGCCATATGAGTTGCCAGAATTAACGATTGGGACTAAAATTAGTTACAGCAATTAATAGCAAATTTTATAAAGCCAGAGGGGATGGACGTATGGGTGAAGAAAAAATAAAAGTAAAAACCATCGAAAAAGTAACCTGGTTTTGGAAATGGGTTTTGAACAATAAAGTAGTTTCTATTTTATTCATTTCGCTTTTGATTTTCTTGAATCTATTAATATTTTCAAAAGTTGCGCACTTGTTTTCACCAATTGGAGATTTTTTGAGTGTAATTGGAATGCCAATTATATTTGCAGGAATCTTGTATTACCTGGTTAATCCTTTGGTTGACTGGATGGAACGGAAAAAAATTCCACGTGTGTTAGGAATAGCTTGGATTTTCATTGTAATTGGTGCTTTAATTGTATGGGGTATCACTACATTGATTCCAATTATCCAAGAACAAACGATTAGTATTATTGAAAATTGGCCTATCTATTGGGATAATATTGTTTCTCAAATAGATAGTTGGCTAAGAAGCGATGTGCTATCTGAATTTCAGACACGATTGACTGATTTAAATGCGAACTTATTATCTAACGTTTCAGATCAAGCCAACAGTGTCCTAGATACAACTTTTACCAGTATTGGAAGTGTAGTTGGGGCGTTGACCAATGTTGTGATTGCAATCATCACGATGCCTTTTATTCTCTTTTACTTATTAAAAGATGGAAAAAGTCTGCCTTATCATGTGATGAAAATGATACCATCAAAAATGAGAGGTGGCACCTATCGCTTATTAACTGAAATCAATACACAAATTAGTCAATATATACGTGGACAGTTAATGGTAGCTTTTTTTGTCGGACTTATGTTTTGGATAGGATTTGCAAGCATTGGATTAGAGTATGCTGTAACATTGGGTGTATTGGCGGGCTTCTTGAATTTAATACCTTACTTAGGTTCGTTTTTAGCTACTGTACCTGCAATTGTAATTGCTTTAGTAGATTCTCCAAGTATGTTAATCAAAGTTCTAATCATTTTTGCTATTGAGCAAACGATTGAAGGAAGAGTTATTCAACCGCAAATACTAGGGAATAATTTAGAAATTCATCCGCTAACGATTATCATCGTTTTGCTTTCTGCTGGAAAAATATTTGGTGTTCCAGGTGTTATTTTGGGCATTCCTGGGTACGCGATCTTAAAAGTTATTGTTGTTCATTTCTTCAGATGGTATAAGGACTATAGTGGATTATACGAAAGTGATGAAAATCCCGCTCCACCACCTGTTGAAGTTGTTAGCAAAAAATAAAAAAGTTAGAAAAAGTCTTATACCGATTTCAAACGGTATAAGACTTTTTTAGTCTGAAGTTTTAAAGGCAAGTTTCTTATAGGCTTCCAATGATCCGGTAGATTTGTACAAGCAAAGTGAATTTTTCTATAAAAAGTTCTTCTAAAACAGCCGCTGTATTGGTTGAGTAATTATTTTTCACTTTATTTGCTTGTGGTCCCTAAAAATGCCAAAGCAAATTCTATATGCCACGCGGCACCTAATTTTAAAATATCTTCATCCAGTTCAAAGTGATCATCATGAGGAGCATAAGTAGTGTTTTTTTCTTCATTGTAAATTCCAATGATGCCATAAACACCAGGAGCATCTTTTAAGTAATAAGAAAAGTCCTCGGAATTCATTGCTCTTGGAAACTCTGTAACCTTATCTGAACCAAATACTTTCATTCCAGCAGTAGTAGCAATTTTTGCTAGAGCAGCATCATTTTTTGTTGGGGGTGTACTCGGCTCAATCGTTACATCAACAGTGATTTCATACATCTCTGCAAAATGCTGAGCGTGGCGCTTTAAGGCTTCATGAGTAAGGTCCCGGCTAACTTCATCAAAGTAACGCATCGAAATATCCATTGTTGATTTTTTGGGAACAATATTCGCTTTAGTTCCACTAGTGAAACGACCGATATTAAAGATGACTGGGTTTCGTGAATCGACGTTTTTAGCAATGATTTGTTGTAAATCCAGGGCAAATTGAGCTGCCGGAGTGAAAGAATCTTTGCCTAGTTGGGGAGTTCCGCCATGGCCAGATTTGCCGGTGAAAGTGACATAAATAGTATCACATCCTGAGAATAAGTCACCAGGTCCTGAATAAAAAGACCCAGACGCAATCGTATTGTAATTGTGCATACCGAACACAGCATCGACTCCCTCCATTCCTCCATCAGCTACAATTTTTTTAGCTCCTTCAAAAATTTCTTCTGCTTCTTGGAAGAAGATGCGTACTTCACCATCAAAAGTATCCTTAACTTTATTCAAAATTTTTGCAGCTCCCATGGCCATTGTAGTGTGAGCGTCATGACCGCATGCGTGCATCACACCAGGATTAGTTGATTGGAAATCCAAATCTAAATCTTCATTAATCGGTAACGCATCAATATCTGCACGCAAAGCAACTGTTTTTCCAGGATTTTTGCCTTTTATTGTAGCAATTGTTGATGTTTTTCCTACTTTTCTATAAGGAATGCCAAATTCTTCCAATTTAGCAATGATTTTTTCTTGTGTTTTAAATTCATGCTCACTCAATTCTGGTTCTGAGTGCAATAATCTGCGGAATTCAATCAATTGTGCTTCTATTTTCGTTGTCTGTTCTAAAGCTGTCTCTCTCATTTGTTCATTCCTTCTTTCTATGTGTGGAGTAGTCATCTTAATTTTAGTGTAGCTTTTTTTAAGCAATGCTACAAAAGAAAGGAACTAAATACAAAAAAACTGACAAGAAAATCCGTTACAGGCTTTCTTATCAGTTTCAGTTGATAAAGTCGTGTTTAAAATGTTTTTCCTAAGGCAGTAGCTTTTTCTATTCCTTCAGCCATAATATCTGCTGCTTTGTCAGGTGCATAATCCATACCTTCAACAAATAATTCTTGGAAATCAGTGATACCGATGTAATTTAAAATCGTTTTTAAATATTGATTGGCGGGGTCTTTTCCACCATAAACGCCACCATTTGCTTGAATATGAAGAACTTTTTTGTCTCCAGCAAGACCAACAGCTTCGCCTTTTTCGTTGTATTTAAAGGTTTTTCCACCAACAGTAATCGTATCTACCCAAGCTTTTAAGCGAGCAGGAACATTTAAGTTCCATAATGGATTTGCAATAACAATTTTATCAGCAGCCAAAAATCCGTCTGTGTAGCCATTAAATAAGGTTATTTTTTGTTGTTTAGCTTCAGATAATTCATCAAAAGCAACTCCACTGCCAAGTTCAGACCAAGCTTGTAATAAGTCGCGGTCAATATCTGGAATAGCTAAGTCATATAAATTAATGTCTTCAATGTGATCTTCAGGATGACTTGCAACATATGAGTTTACAAAAGCATCTGTAACTTGCATAGAACGAGAAATCTCGCTATCTAATGGATGGGCACGAACAATTAATAATTTTGTCATAAATGGAATCCTTCTTTCGACTTTTTTGAGAACCTTTTCTTTAGTGTTCCTTCAATAATAGTACTAAAGTTGCACTTAAACAGCAAGATACAAATTCACTAAGACAATAGATCTCGAAAAGAAGTTGCAGATATTTGAAAAAGGGTCAGTTGTCCCATATAATTAATAGATGACTTAAAAAAAAAAGAAATTAGAGATCAGGCATTGAAAACAACTCGAGGAGGAAGCTAAATGATCAAACTAGCAAAAAAATTAAATTACTGGGCTGTTTTCGGTGCTGTTGTATTTATGATTATCCAAGTGATAGGAGATTTGTATCTCCCTACACTAACAGCGGATATTATTGATAATGGCGTGTCAACAGGGGATGTAGACTACATTATTTCTGTAGGAGTGAAAATGTTAGGCTTTTCTCTTCTTAGTATTGTAGCAGCTATTATAAATGTGTACTTCGCTGCACAACAGTCGCAAAAATTAGGAAAAACATTGCGTAGCGAGATTTATCGAAAAGTAACGTATTTTTCTAATGATGAAATTGACAAATTAGGAACATCTTCATTACTCACACGAACAACAAATGATGTTGAGCAGATTCAATTAGTCACGATGATGATGTTGAGAATGATGATCATGGCTCCAATCATGCTTATTGGGACAGGTCTATTAGCGTATAATCGTGAACCGAAATTAGCTGAGATTTTCATTTATATCATTCCTATATTAGCTATTTTTATTGGTATTATTATGTATTTCGCCGTTCCTTATTTCAAATCGCTTCAAAAGAAAACAGACCGTTTAAATCTAGTTTTTCGCGAAGGATTAACAGGTGTCCGTGTTATCCGTGCTTTTAATCGCAATGATTCTGAAACAAAACGTTTTGATGAAGCCAATAAAGACTATGCGAATACCTCAATTAAAGCACAGACCATTATGAGTTTTATGCTGCCAATTATGACGTTGATTATAAGTGCAACAAACATTTCAATCATTTGGTTTGGTGGAGAATATATTAGTGTTGGGGATATGCAAGTTGGAAATTTGGTTACTTTTATGACATATGCAATGCAAATTCTAATGAGTGTTATGATGCTAGCAATGGTGTTCGTCTTTATTCCTCGTGGGCAAGTTTCAGCAGCGCGTATCAATGAAGTGCTAGCCATGGAAAGTAAGATAAAGGACCCCGAAATCCCATTGACGGTTCAAAAAGAAAACGGTAGTTCATTATCTTTTGAACAGGTTACTTATCGTTATTCAGGAGCAGAAAAACCAGCATTGGAAGGCATTGATTTTGAAGGCAAGAAAGGTGAAGTCATTGCCATTATTGGTGGAACGGGTTCTGGTAAATCAACTATTGCGAATTTAATCACCCGCTTTTATGACATTGAATCAGGAAGTATCAAAATCAATGGCGTAGATATACGACAAATGAAACAAACCGAACTGCGCAGCTTTACAGGCTATGCGCCTCAAAAAGCATTATTATTTACCGGAACGATTCGTGAAAATATGCAATATGGAAAACCGGACGCAACAGATGAAGAAATATGGCATGCTTTAGAAATCGCTCAAGCCGCCGACTTTGTATCAAAATTACCTAAAGGTTTAGATGCAGGGGTCGAACAAGGCGGCGGGAACTTTTCTGGTGGACAAAAGCAACGCTTAAGTATCGCTAGAGCGTTAATCACGAAAGCAGATATATTGATTTTTGATGACTCTTTTTCAGCACTTGATTTTAAAACTGATGTAGCTTTGCGAAAAGCTTTGCTCCCAGAAACAAAGCATGCGGTAGTCGTCATTATTGCTCAAAGAATCAGTTCTGTTATTCAAGCCGATACCATCATTGTTTTAGAAGAAGGCAAAATGGTCGGAAAAGGGACACATGAAGAGTTGAAAAAAACCAATGAAACGTACCAAGAAATTATGGAGTCGCAAATGAAAGAGGAGGAGATGTAATGAGTAAGAACAGTACTGATTCAACAAAGCCTCTTCGTGCTATTAAACCGAAAAATTTCTGGAGAACACTAAGAAGATTGCTTAGTTACATGTCTACTCGTTTAATAGCCATTATCGCTGTGTTTGCCTTAGCTATCATTGCTATTGTATTGCAAACACAAACGCCAAAAATTTTAGGGGAAGCCACAACTGAAATTTTTAATGGGGTAGTCGAAGGAATGAAATTGCGACAAGCCGGGCAATCTGTCGCGGTCTTGCCAATCGATTTTGATTTGATTGCGCGTATCTTATTCACCGTTGCAGTCTTCTATATTCTTTCTGCCATCTTTAGATACTTCCAACAATTTACTATGACTCGTGTAGCTCAGCGGACGGTTTATGATTTACGAAAAGATTTAAAAGCTAAGATGAACCGTGTTCCAATGAATTACTATGATACGCATTCAAACGGAGATATCATGTCTCGCGCAGTAAATGATATGGACCAAATTGCTAATACTCTCCAACAAACCCTTACGCAGTTTGTCAATAGTCTGGTTACCTTTTTTGCTGTTCTGTACATGATGTTGACCATTAGTGGAACCTTAACGTTAGTGACGTTAATCACTGTTCCTATAAGTGCGCTAGTGATTGGATTGATCGCTCCAAGATCGCAAAAGTCTTTTGCGGCGCAACAAAAAAGTTTAGGAATCTTGAACAATCAAGTTGAAGAGACCTATTCAGGGCACGTGGTAGTAAAATCTTATAACCATGAAGAAACAGAAATCAAAACATTTGAAGAGAAAAATGATCAACTCTATCAAGCGTCACGAAATGCACAGTTTTTATCTGGACTCATCATGCCGTTGATGGCTTTCGTACGTAACTTAGGGTATCTAGTTGTTGCCGTTGTAGGGGGTGTTTTTGTAGCTAATGGGACAGTAACATTAGGAAATGTCCAAGCCATGTTACAATATTCCAATCAATTCAATCAGCCTATTCGTGAGATGGCCAATTTGATTAATATGATTCAAGCTACAGTTGCTTCAGCTGAACGCGTTTTTGAAGTGCTAGATGAAGAAGAAATGACAGATGAATCAGCTTCTATTCAACCAATACCAAATTCACCATACAAAGTTCAATTTGAGCATGTTCAATTTGGTTATGGTGGAAAAGATGAACCGTTATTGATGAAAGATTTCAATTTAAATGTTGAAGAAGGGCAAATGGTTGCTATTGTAGGTCCAACTGGAGCGGGCAAATCAACTCTAATTAATTTGTTAGAACGTTTTTATGACGTTAGTGGTGGCAGTATCAAGATTGATGGTGTTGATACGCGAGACTTTTCAAGAGAAGAAGTGCGCTCACGTTTTGCCATGGTTCTTCAAGATACATGGTTATTTAATGGAACAGTCCTTGATAATATCCGATACGGAAGCGCAGTATATGGTCAAGATGACGAACGTGTCTACAATTCGGCTAAAGCAGCTCACGTCGATGATTTTGTACGGAAATTACCTCATGGATATGAGACCATTCTTAATGAAGAAGCAAGCAATCTCTCAGCAGGTCAAAGACAGTTAATTACGATTGCACGGGCTTTTCTAGCTGATCCCGAGATTTTAATTTTAGATGAAGCTACGTCAAGTGTGGATACCAGAACCGAAGTATTGATTCAAAAAGCGATGAGGAAATTATTAAAAGGCAGAACTAGTTTTGTTGTGGCTCACCGTCTTTCAACGATTCGTGATGCTGATAATATTATTGTGATGGATCATGGAGATGTAATCGAAACTGGAACTCACGATGAGTTAATGGCTCAAAAGGGTTTTTACGCTGATTTATACAACAGTCAATTTGTCCAACAAGAAGTTGTCTAATCAGTGTCTGTTGTTTTTAGTGAAATCTGCTAAACTACAACTATAGACTGCAATATGAAAAGGAGATCAATATATGACACAAATTGCAAGAATAATAACTGGAAGAATTGAAGAAAATTGTTACGTGGTGTATCAAGAAGGTAAAGCGCTAATCGTAGATCCTGGAGATGAATTTGTTGCGATAAAAAAAGTATTAGATCGATTAAATGTGACACCTACAGCTATTTTATTAACGCATACACACTATGATCATATTGGTGCGTTAGAAGAAGTTAGAAAAACGTATACTATTCCAGTATACGTTAGCGATTTAGAACAAGCTTGGCTAGGTAACGCTATTTTAAATCTTTCAATTAACTCAGGACACCCCTTTACAGCTGAGCCTGCTGAATACGAATTTGAACTATTTAAGACATATGATATCGAAGGATTTCAGTTTAAAGTTGTCCCAACGCCAGGACATTCACCTGGTGGAGTCAGTTTTGTATTTGCTGATTTTGTCGTTTCTGGCGATGCATTATTCAAAGGAAGTGTTGGAAGAACCGATTTAACAGGTAGCGATCCAGCAGCTTTATTAAAAGGGATCAAAGAGCAACTGCTTACTTTGCCGGATGACATGCGAGTTTATCCAGGTCATGGAGATGAAACAACTATTGGCTATGAAAAAAGAACCAATCCCTTTTTTTAAATAAAAAGGGATTTATCAAATAAAAGCCCAAATAAAAAATGATTATTGCCAAAATGGCACTAATCGTTTTTTTGTCTTTTGTAAAAAAAAACCACTTTAGCGGGAAAGCTAAAGTGGAAAGGGTAAGGTTTCTTTTTACTTTGGAGGAGTAAAAAAGAAATATGAAAAAGTTGGTTTGTTGTTTTGGTATATTTAAAGTATAGTAGCCAATTATGAAAAAAGTGTGACGAAAAAACAAAAATTAAGTGAAAACAACTTATTTAGTGATGAATTTGGTGAAAAAATCAAAATCAGGATGCGTTCGGTTAAAAAGACTTGTAAATAAATGGGTTTCCATGTATACTTATTAAAAGTAAGTGAATTTAGCATCTTAAAAAAATAATATAATAAAAGTAAAAATGAAAAGAGGAATAACTAAATGACTTTATCAGAGAAGACCATTATTGGAAAAGTTGTATTGAATGTCGAAAATATGGCGAATATGAAAAATTTCTATACCACTGTTATTGGATTAGACGTAAAAAATGAAACTGAGCAATTGCTGCAATTGGGAGCAGTTGATGATGAGCAAGTCTTGTTAGAATTACAACCGGTTGCTCCAGCTGGAGAAAAACCAAAAGCAACTGGATTATACCATTTGGCCTTTTTATTGCCGACACGTAAAGACCTAGGCGAAATTTTGTATCATATTTTAGTATCAAAATATCCTTTGACTGGTGCAAGTGACCATGGATACAGCGAAGCTTTATATCTAGATGATCCAGAAGGCAATGGAATTGAAATTTACGTTGATAAACCAAAATCAATGTGGGATATCAGAGAAGACGGTCAAATCGCCGGAGTAACTGAACAAATGGATGCAGAAGGTGTCATTGCCGAAGCTAAGCAAGAATTTCAAGGAATGCCTAAAGGAACCTATATGGGACACGTTCATTTATTTGTAGCTGAATTAGAAGAAACCGAAAATTTCTACAAAGATGTTCTAGGATTTGATTTGAAATTCAAGTTTGGACCGCACGCTAAATTCTTCGCAGCAGGTGAGTATCATCATCAAATCGGAGCTAACGTATGGGCAGGGAAAAACATTCCACCCGCTCAAAAAGGCCTAAGAGGGTTAGATTATTTTACGATTATTGTTGCCTCAACAGATGAATTATTACAAGTAAAAGCAAATCTTGATGCAAAAAGTTATGTCTATCAACTAGATGAAGCATCAACAACTCTTTTTTTAGAAGATACGAATGGAATAGCCATTAAAGTTACCACAACTAAATAATTAGTTAGTAAGTCGCCAGCTAGTCTGTCGGCTTTTTTTATTTGTCCTAACTAAGCGACTAAACTCAATGTGGATGTAAATGAGTTGTTCCATTATAATGGATTATGAAGAAATGAATTTAGCATCAATAAAAAAATAGCAGAAAGGATAAGAGGATGTATCCCAAAACAATAAATGTTATTCAACAATTAGTAGAAGACGAAGTCATTCCTGGAGCAAGTTTTGGTTTTATCAAAAATAATGAACAAGCAACGTACCGTGAAGGATTATCTGCTATTGTTCCAAATAGAGAAGCCCTTAAAGAAAATCAGCTGTATGATATCGCCTCGTTAACTAAAGTACTTTTAACAACAACGATTATGTTGCAACTGTGGCAAGAAGAAAAATTGAATCCAGCTGATAAAGTCAGCGATTATTTGACCGATTTTCCCTCTAAAGAAGTAACGCTAAGGCATTTACTGACTCATACTTCTGGAATAGAAGGGTATATTCCCAACCGAGATGCTTTATCCG
Source organism: Carnobacterium jeotgali MS3 (assembly GCF_000745125.1). Lineage (GTDB taxonomy): Bacteria > Bacillota > Bacilli > Lactobacillales > Carnobacteriaceae > Carnobacterium_B > Carnobacterium_B jeotgali. The sequence continues at coordinate 466,364 of NZ_JQNF01000003.1, read as the reverse complement.
CTAGCGAGTTGAAAGAAGCTATTCTTCATTTGCCCGTAGGAAAGATTTTTGATAAAGAAGTGCGTTATACAGATACGGGATTCATTTTACTAGGCTTTATTATTGAAGCGATTGAAAAAACTACTCTAGTTAATGTTTTTGCTAACCGAATCAGTGGACCATTGAATTTAAACGATTCATCGTATCATCCTCGCGACAAAGAAATGTGTGTTCCAACTGAATGGAATTCAAAAAGAGGAATGATTAGAGGCGAAGTCCATGATCCAAAAGCGTATATACTGGGAGATCATTGTGGGAGCGCTGGATTATTCTCGACGTTAACGGATTGCTTAACCTTTAGCCAAATGATGCTGAATCAAGGAGAACTAAATGGAAAACGTATTCTTAATCAAAAAACTGTGCTATCATTATTAGGAGATTGGACGCCTACTGGCAAGTTAAACCGGTCTTTAGGATGGGATTTGAAAACTAGAGGCACAAAAAACTATTTGTTTCATACTGGATTTACAGGCACATTTATAGTATTAGATATTTTAGGAAAAGAAGCGTTTGTATTTTTATCAAATCGCGTTCATCCAACGAATACTAATAAATCTGATTACCTTAACCAGCGAGATCGTTTAGTAGAATGTTATTTAACTGAAAAAGAAGCAATGAATCACTAATTGGATTTTAGGAGGAGCAAAAATAATGAATGAACCGTTACTATTAAAACCTGTTTTACAAGAAAAAATCTGGGGTGGCAAAAAGTTACGTGAAGTATTTGGGTATGATTTGCCAAGTGATAAAACTGGAGAAGCTTGGGCAATCAGTGCGCACCCTAATGGACCAAGCTTAGTGGAAAATGGTCCTTATAAAGATATGACGCTAGCTGAAGTTTGGGATCAACATCGTGAAGTATTTGGAAATGCAAAGGGAGAAGTCTTTCCTTTGTTAACAAAAATTTTAGATGCTGCAGATGAGCTATCCGTTCAAGTTCATCCGGATGATCAATACGGTATGGAGCACGAAGGGGAATTGGGCAAAACGGAATGTTGGTATGTCATTGATGCTGACGAAGGTTCAGAAATTATCTACGGACATCATGCTCAAACAAAAGAAGAATTAGAGCAAATGATTCTTGAAGGTAAATGGGATGATTTATTGCGCCGCATTAAAGTAAAAAAAGGCGACTTTTTCTACGTACCAAGTGGAACAATTCATGCGATTGGTGGAGGAATTACGATTCTTGAAACCCAACAATCTAGTGATACAACTTATCGCGTATACGATTATGACCGTAAAGACGATCAAGGAAATTTAAGAGAATTACACGTCAAACAATCTGTCGATGTGACAACAGTTCCACACGTTGATCCGACTCCTGAAATGAAAACGGAAAAACAAGAAGATGCGACCATTACAACTTTTGTGAAAACGTCATTTTTCGATGTCTACAAATGGGAAGTAAATGGAACGACAACCTTTACTGCAACAGCTCCGTACACCCTTGTCAGCGTATTAGCAGGAAATGGTAAATTGATTGTCGAAGCAGGAGAGTATCTATTGAAAAAAGGGACGCACCTAATCTTACCAACTGATATCAAAGAATGGACAATAGAAGGCAATTTAGAAATTATTGCATCAAACAACTAAGATGTGCAACTCCTAAATGAGCAAAAAAAGAACCTGAAAAATGAACTACTCATTTTTCAGGTTCTTTTTATCTCATCAAATATCAAATAATTCTTCTGCTTCTTTAGGGAATCGTTTTTTGACTGCTTCTTTTAAAATTCGATCCGTTAATGCGGTATTACGCACTAATAAAGGACCATGGAAGTAAGAACAATACGTTTGTTTGTAATGAGCACCTTCCGTTTTATCTTCGCCATTATTGCCATAACCCGTTTCAACTATACCTAAAGGCTTAACCCCTTCACCAAGGAAAGTGCGGCCATTGTGATTCTCAAATCCTTTATAGGTTTCGCCAAACTCATCATTTTTGATGATAATATCGCCAATAAAGCGATTGTTATCTTGATTTAATGTGTAGTGGTTCAAAGCACCAATACCGTTTAGTCGATTTCCTGCAGCATCAACATAGTAATGACCTAATAATTGAAAACCACCGCAAATGCCAACTGTAACACCATCATTTTCAATGTATTCAGTGATGGCCTCTTTTTTAGCTTGAATATCTCTTGAAACAATTCGTTGCTCAAAATCTTGTCCGCCACCAAAGAAAACTAAATCGTATTTGTCAGCATCAAAAGAGTCATTTAAACTAACGATTTCGATATTAAATTGAACGCCTCTTTTTTTTGCACGGTGTTTTAACATCAATAAGTTGCCATTATCTCCGTAAGTATTTAGTAAATCACCATAAAGATGGCAAACCGTTAATTCAATCATCTTACATACCTCCTTCAATATATCCTTGATTAGCTAATTCTTTACGCAATTGTAAGACAGCAGTATAGGTAGCCAATACGTATACTTTTTTCGTTGGTGCATGTTTAAAACTGTTGATTATTTCAGGAATACTCGGAATAACTTGAAGTTCTTCTTCAGGAATACCGGCTACTTCTAAACGTGCGGTAATATCTTCTACACGTTCGCCGCCTACAGTTACTTGTTTTAAACCCATCTCGGCAACTTGTTCATAGTCTGCATCCCAAATCCAGCTGACATCTGTTCCATCCGCATAATTTGCATTTAAAATAGAAACAAGAGAGATCGGTTCTGGATCAAGTTTGATCATTTCTAATACTTGATTTAACCCAACCGGATTTTTCACCAAGTTGATGGTCACTTCTTTGTCGTCAATTTGAATCACTTCTTGACGTCCGAAAACACGTTTTGAAGCGGCAAATCCAGCACGAATTTGATCAGTAGAAACGTCCAAAATGCGTCCAACACTATAAGCTGCTAAAGCATTATAAATATTGTATTGTCCGCCGATTTTAATTTCAAATTCTTCACCTTCAATTTCAAAACGAGAAGATTCGTGATCCATATGAGTCAAGCCTGTTAAACGATACGTTAAGTCTGGACGTTTGAAATCGCAATTTGGACAATAGTATTTTCCAAGATTGCTGTAAGTTAGGAATTTATAATGCAAAATATTATTACAATTCGGGCACAACACCCCATCTGTATTGTAGTGAGCTTTTAGTTCGCCGTCTGGAAGGTGATCAAAACCAAAGTAAACGCGTTTATTTACGGTTTTTTTAGAATTAAAAATCGGAGCATCTCCATTACTAACGATTAAAGCATTCGGAGCTAGAGCTGCACCATTTAGCATCATTTGGTAAGTCGTGTAAATTTCGCCATACCGATCCATCTGGTCACGGAAGACATTTGTAAAAATGATCGCTTTAGGTTTAATGTATTTTGTTACATGAATCAAGCTAGCTTCGTCTACTTCAAGAACGGCCGCTTTTTTTTCACTGTTTTTGGTGTAAGAATGATGTTCAAGAAAAGTTGAAATGATTCCTTGCAACATATTTGCTCCAGTGGGGTTCGTAATAATTTCTGGATATTTTTGTTTCAAAACTTGATAAGTTAAAGCAGTTGTCAATGTTTTACCGTTTGTACCAGTAACGATAACCACATCATAATTTCTTGATAATGTACCTAATACAGTGGGATCCAATTTTTGTGTTAGCTGACCTGGGTAACTACTTCCACCTTTAAGGAAAGTATGAAGTCCCCATCTAGTTGTTCTTCCTACTGCAATGGCAAATGCACTACGTATACTCAATTGAGTTTCCTCCAATTACTAAAAATACTTTTTTTGCTACTTTGATATTCTAGCATATATTTCTTGTGAAATTGTTAAAAATTGCCTAACTTGTTCATTTAAAAGGAATTTTAATCTCTTTTCTAACATTTTGTGTAAGATTCTTCTATTATAAAGTCAATACAGAGGCTTCACTTTTGGTTGGTAATAACGTATAATTCATAATGGATTCCTATGAGAGAAAAGAGGAAAAACAAGATGGCCCAACTATTTTTTAAATACGGAGCAATGAACAGCGGCAAAACGATTGAAATTTTAAAAGTAGCATACAATTATGAGGAACAAAACAAACCTGTGGCAATCATGACAAGTGGACTAGATGACCGAGATGAGATTGGTATTGTGTCAAGTCGCATTGGGTTAAGACGTGAAGGTATCGCTATATTTGAGGAAACAAATGTTTTTGAAACCATAAAAGCATTAGAAAATGCGCCTGCTTGTGTATTAATCGATGAATCACAATTTCTGACAAAAGAGCATGTACTTCAACTTGCTCATATTGTAGATGAACTAGATATTCCGGTTATGGCATTTGGATTGAAAAATGATTTCAAAAACGAATTGTTTGAAGGATCAGAATATTTGTTGCTGTACGCAGACAAAATCGAAGAAATGAAAACCATTTGTTGGTATTGTCATAAAAAAGCAACAATGAACATGCGTATGATCGATGGCAAACCTGTTTATTCAGGAGAACAAATTCAAATAGGGGGCAATGAAAGTTATTTCCCAGTTTGTCGTAAACATTACTTCAATCCGCTATTGAAGGGCGATTTGTAGCGTTCTTGGTGTTGTGAATGAACTACAGTAAATGACACAACGATGCAATAGGCTTAGAAGAAAAGGAGACTAACTATGTTTGATAGATTAGAAAGCGTTGAAGGACGTTATGAAGAATTAAATGAATTATTGAGTGACCCAGAGGTTGTTAGTGATACTAAACGATTGATGAAATTAACAAAAGAAGAAGCAGCTATTCGTGAAACAGTAGCAACGTATCGTCGGTATAAAGAAGTGGAACAAGATATTTCGGATACAGAAGATATGCTGGGGGAAAAACTAGATTCTGAGATGGCTGAAATGGCTAAAGAAGAATTAAATGATTTAAAGAAAGAGAAAACAGAAATTGAAGAAAAAATGAAAGTCTTAATGTTGCCTAAAGATGAAAATGATGATCGCAATATCATTATGGAAATTAGAGGAGCAGCTGGTGGAGACGAAGCACAGTTATTTGCTGGTACGCTATTTAATATGTATCAAAAATACGCTGATGCGCAAGGTTGGAAGACAGAAGTGTTAGATGCCAACATTACGGGTATCGGTGGATACAAAGAAATTACTTTAATGATTACTGGAGACAATGTTTATTCTAAATTGAAATATGAAAATGGCGCTCACCGTGTTCAACGTGTCCCATCAACGGAATCGCAAGGCCGTATTCATACATCCACAGCAACGGTAGTGGTTATGCCGGAAGCTGAAGAAGTTGAATTAGATTTACCTGATAAAGATATTCGGACAGATATCTATCACGCAAGTGGAGCTGGTGGACAGCACGTTAATAAAACAGCTTCTGCCGTTCGTTTGACGCATTTACCTACAGGGATTGCTGTCGCAATGCAAGATGAACGTTCGCAAATCAAAAACCGTGAGAAAGCGATGAAAGTATTGCGTGCTCGAGTATACGATCATATCCAACAAGCTGCTCAAAGCGAATACGATGCTGAACGAAAATCAGCTATTGGAACAGGGGATCGTTCAGAACGAATTCGGACGTACAATTACCCACAAAGTCGTGTAACTGATCACCGGATTGGTTTGACGATTCAAAAATTAGATCAAATTCTTTCTGGTAAATTAGATGAAATTATTGATGCGTTAGTTTTGAATGAACAAACAGCTAAAATGGAGCAATTGCAACATGAAGAGTAAGACAACGTATAGAGAAGTCCTGAAATGGGCTTCTTCTTTTTTAGAAACTTGTAAGAGAGAGCCCATTGCTGCAGAACTTTTACTAAGAGAACGCCAAAACTGGTCTAAAACAGACGTTATGCTGCATTTAAATGAAGAGATTCCTTCTGAGGTGAAGCATCAACTATTAAAAGACGTATCTGATCATGGCTCAGGAATACCCGTTCAACAGATAGTCGGGTATGGATGGTTTTACGACCGTAAGTTTAAAGTAACAAAAGATACCTTGATTCCACGACCTGAAACGGAAGAAATCGTGGATATTTTTTTGAAGGAAACCAGCATAAATCAAAAATTAGCGGTTTTGGATATTGGAACGGGAACAGGAATCATTGGCATTACGATCAAAAAAGAACGTCCACTTTTTGATGTCACTGCAACGGATTTGTCTTCTAAAGCATTGAAAGTGGCTAAAGAAAATGCGGAATCATTAAGTGCCGATGTACGGTTGTTAGAAGGCGATTTAACAGAACCAGTAAAAACGGAAACATTCGATGTTATTATTTCGAACCCGCCTTACATTTCAACTGATGAAGTTGGTTATATGGATGAAAGTGTTCTGCATTACGAACCACACTTAGCTTTATTTGCAGAAAACAATGGGTTAGCCATTTATCAAAGATTAGCTAAAGAGACGCCAGCTATTTTGAATCCTGGCGGAGAAATCTTATTGGAAATTGGATTTAAACAAGGAAAAAGTGTTCAGGAAATATTTCAACAAGCTTTTCCCAAGGCTGAAGTGACCATTGGAAAAGATATGAGTGGAAATGACCGATTGATTCGCGTTAAAACTTTCTAAAAAGAGTTAATACTAGCAACTAAATAAAATAAGTTTTCTTGAAATGAACGGAGGAATGATTGTGGAAACTATTATATATCGACCTTCAGAGGTGTTAAAAGCTGCTCTCAAACTGCAACAAGGTGAATTGATTTCTTTTCCCACAGAAACCGTTTATGGATTAGGAGCAGATGCCACAAATGAAGCGGCAGTAAAAAAAGTTTATTCAGCAAAAGGTAGACCGAGTGATAATCCACTAATCGTGCATGTCTCAGCAATCGAAGAAGTTGAGCAGTATGTAGTGGAAGTGTCTGAAGTAGCTAGTAAATTGATGGAAACGTTTTGGCCAGGTCCATTGACATTGATTTTCAAAGTTAAGGAGCAAGCTTTTGCACCTACTGCTACAGCTGGCCTAGACAGTGTGGCAATTCGTATGCCGGATAACGCATTAACCTTACAGCTGATTCGTGAAACTGGAAAACCTCTTGTTGGACCAAGCGCCAATACTTCTGGTAAACCAAGTCCGACAACTGCAGAACATGTTTTCCATGATTTAAAAGGAAAAATAGCAGGTGTGTTGGATGATGGCGAAACAGGGGTAGGGCTAGAATCAACCGTTTTAGACGTGACAGATCCAGCTAGACCCACAATTTTAAGACCAGGAGCGACAACTAAAGAAGCCTTGGAAAAGATTATTGGAACCGTCTATGTCGATCGCCATTTGATATCAAGTGACGAAGTGCCTAAAGCTCCCGGTATGAAATACAAGCATTACAGTCCGAATGAAGCCGTAGTAATTGTTGATGGGAAGCATGAAGTGTGGCAAAAAGCTATTGAAACCTATCAAAAACAAGGCGAAAAAGTTGGGCTGTTGGCAGAGCAAGCAATCGTTGACCACTTTCAAAAGAATGTGAGTGCAACCTATTCTTTAGGTGAAGATAAAAATGTCAAAGATGCTGCAAGATTGTTATACTCAGGACTAAGGTATTTTGAAAAAACAACTGCAACCGTGATTTTAGCTCAAGCTTATGCCGAAAATGGGTTAGGTGAAGCTTATATGAATCGGCTTAAAAAGGCAGCTGGGAATCATTTTTTTGAGTAACAGTAAAATAGCAAGATGATAAAGTAAGTGGATGTTAAAACTATTGAAGGATGTGGCCGGTAGATGAAGAACGATAACTATTTTGATAAAGAGGTATTCGATGCTATTGAAAAAGAAAGCAATCGTCAAGAGCAAAACATTGAATTAATTGCCTCAGAAAACTTTGTATCTGAAGCTGTACTAGCAGCCCAAGGAAGCATTCTAACCAATAAATACGCAGAAGGTTATCCTGGAAAAAGATATTATGGTGGCTGCGAATTTATTGATGTTGTTGAAAATCTGGCTATTGAACGTGCGCAAAAACTTTTTGGAGCAGACTATGTTAATGTTCAACCCCATTCAGGTTCTAGTGCAAATATGGCTGCTCTTAACGCTATTTTGACTCCTGGAGATACTGTATTAGGAATGGATTTAACACATGGCGGACATCTAACGCATGGGTCACCGGTAAACTTTAGCGGCAAAACTTATGATTTTGTTTCTTATGGTGTAGAAAAAGAAACAGAACAAATCGATTATGAAGTGATTCGAGCTTTAGCTGTTGAACATAAACCAAAATTAATTATTGCTGGAGCGAGTGCTTATTCTAGAAAAATTGATTTTGCACGATTTAGAGCAATAGCAGATGAAGTTGGAGCATACTTAATGGTTGATATGGCTCATATTGCTGGATTAGTTGCGGCAGGATTACATCAAAATCCCGTTCCGTATGCAGATATCGTCACTACAACTACGCATAAAACCTTAAGAGGACCACGTGGGGGTATGATTTTAGCTAAAGAAAAATACCGTAAAGCACTAAATAGTGCTATTTTCCCTGGAATTCAAGGTGGACCATTAGAACACGTTATTGCAGCTAAAGCTGTTGCCTTTAAAGAAGCATCTGCTCCAGAGTTTAAAAGTTATGCTGCTCAAATCATAAAAAATGCTAAAGCAATGGAAACCGTTTTAAATGCGTCTAAAGGTCATGTAATCAGTGGCGGAACAGATAATCACTTATTGTTATTTGATGTAACAAACTTTGGTTTGAATGGCAAAGAAGCAGAAGTACTCTTAGACAAAGTTAGCATTACTGTTAATAAAAATACGATTCCGTTTGAAACCTTAAGCCCTTTTAAAACAAGTGGAATTCGAATTGGGACACCTGCTATTACCACACGTGGGTTTGACGAAGAAGATTCTAAAAAAGTTGCAGAACTGATTATTGAAACATTGACAGCTAATGGGGATATTGAAAAAATGACCGCTATTCAAATGAAAGTTCATCAATTGACAGCTGACCACCCTTTATACGAGTCAAAAATGTAAAAAACTTTTAAAAAACAAAGAAGTAAGTAAAATATAAAAGAAAAGGGTCAAAAAGGTAGCACTAAGCGCGAATATCCTTTACAATAGAAATGTTTGAAAAATAATAAAAAATGAGGGCTGAATATAATGTCGAAAGTTCAAGTTATGGATCATCCATTGATTCAACACAAATTAACCATTCTTCGCGATAAGAATACCGGTACGAAAGACTTTAGAGAAGCAGTTAATGAAATTGCACGCTTGATGGCATTTGAAGTTTCTAGAGATATGCCTTTACAAGATGTAGAAATTGAAACTCCTTTAGTAAAATCGATTCAAAAAGAATTAGCTGGTAAAAAAGTTGCGATTATTCCAATTCTAAGAGCTGGATTAGGTATGGTTGACGGAATGTTAGATTTAATTCCTGCAGCAAAAGTTGGACACGTAGGAATGTATCGTGACCATGAAACATTAGAACCGGTAGAGTATTTTGTTAAATTGCCATCTGATATCAATGAACGTCAATTATTAGTGGTTGACCCAATGCTTGCCACAGGTGGATCAGCTATTGCAGCGATTGATTCATTGAAAAAACGTGGTGCTACAACGATTAAATTTGTCTGTCTAGTCGCAGCTCCAGAGGGTGTAGCAGCTTTAGAACAAGCACATCCTGATGTAGAAATTTATACGGCAGCATTAGATGAACGTTTAGATGAAAATGGCTACATCATCCCAGGTTTAGGTGACGCTGGCGATCGATTATTCGGTACAATGTAATACCAATAACAGAACAATTATATTTTACTTATAAGTGATACTAAAAAAAGTTTTGAACCCGAGTACTTTCGGTTCAAAACTTTTTTTTATTTATCTTTAGTAAGAGAACTTAAATTATAAAAAAATAACGAAATTATCATTCCATTCATTTTATTTAATGGATTTAAATGAAAAGCACAAAACTAATTAAATGAAATGACAAAAATGAGTAGGTTGTATTTTGCTTTTAGAAAACAAATACATATATCAAGGTATTTAAATAGGAAAAATAGCAAAAAAAGCGGATTTAGTGAAGGAAATAACAAATAAAAAAACTGATTAATATATTAAGACATAAAATAGCACCTTGAATTTGTCATTTGGATAAATGAGAATTAGACGAGAATGAAATTTGTCTAGTCAAAAAAACGTTCAGATTTTAGAATTTGAGCGATAATATTAATAGGGAAAACCGTTGAAAACGTTTAGTAGTAGTGATTTAATGAAAAATAAAATTGTTTTTCATTTTCTTTTGTATTTTAAATCGAATGGTGGTATGATAGCAAATGCCAGTGAAAAAAGAGAATTTATTTTAGGGATTAGTCAGTATTTTTTACATTCTAAAATGAATCGAAGTACATTTTACTTAATCCATTTGAATAGGAAAGAAAGCTAGTATATGCTAAAATGAGCATGTGAAATTAGTCGAAACAACAGTTTTCGCAAGACGTGTTTTTTAATTTCGCTGTTTGCAATTATAGATTTTAATTATGGAAAGAGGTGAACGTTGTGGATCACGAAAATCCGATTGTTACATTGTTTGGTTTAGATTTTAATGTCACCAATACAATCGTAACAGTATCAGCGTGCGTGATTGTGTTCTTGATTGCGTTTATTTGTACGAGAAATTTACAAGTAAAGCCAACGGGGAAACAAAATTTTATAGAATGGGTGGTTGATTTTACTGGGAGTATCGCTTCAAGTGCGATGTCCAAGAAACAATCAGAAAAATTCAGGCTATTAGGTTTTACTATTTTAACCTTTGTATTTGTTTCAAATATGATGGGACTGCCTCTAATGCTGATAATTGATGATTACCAAATGTGGAAAAGTCCGACTGCTGATCCAGTGATTACATTAACACTAGCAGCTATGGTAATCGTTATGACACATTATTTTGGAGTGCAAGAACAAGGAGTCAAAAACTACTTCATGAATAGTTTTGTTAGACCGGTTCCTTTCTTATTTCCAATTAAAATTTTTGAAGAGTTTACAAATACGTTAACTCTAGCTTTACGTCTTTATGGAAATATTTATGCAGGAGAAATATTACTTGGATTAATAGCTTCATTAGCTCAAAGCAAAGGAATATTCACTTGGATAGTTGGAATTCCTTTGGAAATGGCATGGCAAGGATTCTCCATATTCATCGGAAGCATACAAGCTTTTGTTTTTACAACATTGACGATGGTTTATCTTTCCCATAAGGTTGAACACGAAGAGAGTACAGAGCATACAAAAGAAGCATCTTAAGTTAATCAAACTAAGAACAGTTATTGAAGAAAAAATAAAATGATATTTATATAGGAGGAAAATGAATTATGGGTTTAATAGGAGCAGCAATCGCAGTAGCAGGTGCAGCAATAGGAGCAGCACTTGGTTCAAGTAAAGTTGTAGCAAAAACAATCGAATCAATCGCACGTCAGCCAGAAATGAAAGGTCAATTACAAACATTAATGTATATCGGGGTTGGTTTAGTAGAAGCCATTCCAATCATGGCAGTTGTTATCGCCTTTATCTTAGTTTTCCAATAAAAATAATTAAAATAATGAACGTTCAAAATTAACAGGTAGAGGAACACTAATCTCTCTGCCTGTTCTTTTAAAGCAACATTAAGGTTTAGGTGAAGGAGTGTGGGAAATGGGTAGTCCAATGGTTATAGGACAAATAACAGCTGGAGATTCAATCGTTACTTTAGTCTCATTTTTACTATTAATGCTGGTACTGAAGATGGTTGCTTGGAAACCTCTAATGGCAATGATGGAAAAAAGAGAACAGTTGATTGCAGGAAATATCGATGATGCTGAAGCAAAAAAGCTAGAGGCAGAGCGGTTACTTAAAGTGCAACAACAACAACTAGAAGATACACGTAACAGATCAAGTGCTATTATTGAACAAGCCAGAGATTCAGCTGACAAATTGGAAAGAGAACAATTGGCAGCTGCTAAAGCAGAAATAGCTCGATTAAAAGAAGAAGCAAAAAAAGCAATTGAGTTAGAAAGAAAACAAGCTTTGGCAAGTGCACAAAATGATATCAGTCGTCTTTCTCTTGATATTGCAGAGAAATTGATTGGAAAAGAATTATCTAATGAAGGGCATGCTGAATTGATAGAAGAGTATATTGAAAGGTTGGCGAATAGTAATGAAATTAAATAGAAATATGAACAATCGCCAAATTGCAGATACTTTTTATCAAGATTCTAAAGAAAAAGGCACACTTGAAGTTGCATTTGATAATATGATGGATGTTCGTCAAGTTTTAGAAGAAGTTCCTAATTTAGGATCAATTTTAGTAGATCCTCGTTTAGAAAAATACAAACGAGATCACATTCTTTCAGACTTAATTAAACAGTTTGGGATAAATACGCAAAGCTTTTTTCATATGCTGTATGATTACAATTTAATTAGTGATATTCGAGATGTCGTAAATGAATTTGAAAAAATTTATGATTACAAGAATAGAACAGTTGTTGCTAAAGTTTTTACGGCAGTCGAATTAACGGATGAACAAAAGGAACGTTTAATAGACGTTATGAAACAAAAATTAGATGCCAAAAAAGTATTATTGCATACTATTGTGGATAAACATGTTTTAGGCGGAGTCGTTATTGAAGCTGAAAGTCAAGTTTATGATGGCAGTATTCGTTCTAACTTAGAAGCATTAGAAAAGCAATTGATTCGATAAAAGAAGTTATGAGGTGAGTTATTTATGGGCGTAAAAGCAGAAGAAATTAGTTCACTAATCAAAAAGCAAATTGCGAGTTATCAAAGTGAATTAGTGATAGATGAAGTAGGAACAGTTAGCTACGTAGGTGATGGAATAGCTCGTGCTTATGGATTAGAAAATGCGATGTCAGGAGAACTGTTGGAGTTTGCTGATGGTACTTTTGGTATGGCACAAAACTTAGAAATAAACGATGTAGGGATTATAATCCTTGGAGAATTTACTGGTATTCGTGAAGGCGACATCGTTAAACGTACCGGTCGCATCATGCAAGTGCCTGTTGGAGAAGCAATGATTGGGCGTGTTGTAAATCCTCTTGGACAACCAATTGACGGTTTGGGAGAAATTGTTACAACTAAAACTCGTCCAATTGAAGCTGAAGCTCCAGGAGTAATGGATCGTCATTCAGTTAATGAACCGTTACAAACAGGTATCAAGGCAATTGATGCATTAGTACCTATTGGTCGTGGTCAACGTGAATTGGTTATTGGTGATCGTAAAACTGGGAAAACTAGTTTAGCAATTGATACGATTTTAAACCAAAAAGGGCAAGATACAATTTGTATTTATGTAGCAATTGGACAAAAAGAATCGACTGTCCGTAATCAAGTAGAAACATTGAAAAAACATGGCGCAATGGATTATACAATTGTAATGACAGCAAGTGCATCTCAGCCTGCTCCATTGCTTTATATCGCTCCTTATGCTGGATCTGCTATTGGGGAAGAATTTATGTACAACGGCAAACACGTATTGATTATTTTTGATGATCTAACTAAACAAGCCGCTGCTTACCGTGAATTGTCTCTCTTATTGCGTCGTCCACCAGGTCGTGAGGCTTATCCTGGGGATGTCTTTTACTTGCACTCACGCTTATTAGAACGTGCAGCGAAACTGAGTGATAAACTAGGTGGCGGTTCGATGACCGCTATTCCGTTTGTTGAAACTCAAGCAGGAGATATCTCTGCGTATATTCCTACAAATGTTATTTCTATTACCGATGGACAAATTTTCTTAGAAAGTGATTTGTTTTATTCAGGTATTCGACCAGCTATTGCAGCTGGACTGTCTGTTTCCCGTGTTGGTGGGGCAGCTCAAATCAAAGCAATGAAAAAAGTTGCTGGAACATTACGTTTAGACTTAGCGAGTTTCCGTGAATTAGAAGCCTTTACTCAATTTGGGTCAGATTTAGATGCAGCCACTCAAGCTAAATTGAATCGTGGCCACAGAACAGTAGAAGTTTTGAAACAAGGATTACACCAAACTATAAATGTTGAAAAACAAGTCATTATTCTATATGCTCTAACACACGGTTTCTTAGATTCAGTACCCGTTAGCGAATTAAGTCGATTTGAAGATGAATTGTATGATTTCTTAGATAATCAACATGCTGAAATTTTAACTGAAATCGTTGAAACTAAAGATTTGCCAAGAACAGAAAAATTGGATGCTGTTATCAATGAATTCATTACTAATTTTTTCACTAATTATATTGACTCTTCAACCGATACAAACAGTGGACAAACCAATTAAAGGCGGTGAAGAAGAATGACAGCCTCTTTAAATGAAATTACAAAAAAAATAAGTTCAACAAAAAAGACAAGTCAAATCACCAATGCTATGCAAATGGTATCAGGTGCGAAATTATCTAAAGCTGAAGATACAGCTGCTGGATTTCAAATTTATTCTCAAAAAGTAAGAGAAATCGTGACTCATTTAGCTCATAATCAACTTGCTTTAATTGAAAATAATATGATAGGCACAAATTCTCCATCTAATATCGACTTTCATGATATGTTGGTAGAACGTCCAATCAAAAAAACTGGATATATCGTTATCAGTTCAGATAAAGGGTTAGCTGGTGGGTACAACAGTTCAGTCATTAAATCAACAGTTGATATGATTACTAGAGACCATACTTCTCCAGAGGAATACGTATTTATGGCAGTTGGTTCAACAGCTGCTGATTTCTTTAAAGCCAGAGGAATGAATGTTGCATATGAGTTGAATGACATCAGTGACCAGCCTTCTTTTGAAGAAGTACGGACGATTGCCAGAACAGCAACAGAGATGTACAAAAATGAAGTTTTTGATGAGTTGTACGTTTGCTACAATCATCATGTAAATACCATTATGTTCCAGTATAGAGCAGAAAAAATGTTGCCACTATCAGATTTAGATGTGGCAGAAACAAAAGAGTACAAAAAAGATTATATTTATGAACCTTCTAAAGAAGAAATTTTAGATATTATATTGCCACAATATGCTGAAAGTTTAATATACGGAGCTATTTTAGATGCTAAAGCAGCTGAACATGCCGCGCGTATGACAGCTATGAAAGGCGCAACAGATAATGCTAAGACTATTATTGATGATTTAACAATTCGTTATAACCGTGCTCGTCAAGCTGCTATAACAGAGGAAATTACAGAAATCATTAGTGGTGCTTCAGCGTCTAAGTAAGTGAATGGAGGAAAATGAATGAGTATTGGTCATATTGTTCAAGTTATAGGACCTGTTGTGGATGTAGAGTTTCCCATAAACGATACTATGCCTGAAATAAATAATGCTCTCATTGTTGAAAAAAACAAGAGTGAAAATCAAACAGTTGTCTTAGAGACAGCACTATTGTTAGGAAATGGCGTTATTAGAACGATTGCAATGGAATCAACAGATGGATTACAACGTGGTATGAGTGTTATT
This sequence comes from Carnobacterium jeotgali MS3, assembly GCF_000745125.1. Lineage (GTDB taxonomy): Bacteria > Bacillota > Bacilli > Lactobacillales > Carnobacteriaceae > Carnobacterium_B > Carnobacterium_B jeotgali. Next base: position 450,982 of record NZ_JQNF01000003.1, on the reverse strand, counting down.
GACACTGAAAAATCTATCTCTGTCCCCGTTGGTGAAGAAACGCTAGGACGTATGTTTAATGTTTTAGGAGAAACAATTGATCAAAAAGAACCATTCCCAGAGGACGCAAAACGTCTTCCAATTCATCGCAATGCTCCTACATTTGATGAATTAAGCAGCAATACTGCAATTCTTGAAACTGGAATAAAAGTTATCGATTTATTAGCTCCTTACTTAAAAGGTGGGAAAATCGGACTATTTGGTGGAGCCGGAGTAGGAAAAACCGTTTTAATCCAAGAATTGATTCATAATATTGCTGAAGAACATGGTGGAATATCTGTTTTTACAGGTGTTGGCGAACGAACTCGTGAAGGGAACGACTTGTATTTTGAAATGCAAGAGTCTGGCGTTATCAAACGTACAGCCATGGTGTTTGGTCAAATGAATGAACCACCTGGTGCTAGAATGCGTGTCGCATTAACTGGTTTAACAATTGCTGAATACTTTAGAGATGAAGTAGGACAAGATGTATTGTTATTTATTGACAATATTTTCCGATTTACTCAAGCAGGTTCAGAAGTATCTGCATTGCTTGGACGTATGCCTTCAGCTGTTGGGTATCAACCAACTTTAGCAACAGAAATGGGACAATTACAAGAACGAATTACTTCAACTAGCAAAGGATCTATCACATCTATTCAAGCTATTTATGTACCAGCAGATGACTATACTGACCCAGCGCCAGCAACTGTTTTCGCCCATTTAGATGCAACAACTAACTTGGAACGTAAATTAACTGAACAAGGGATTTACCCGGCGGTGGATCCATTAGCCTCAACATCTAGTGCGTTATCTCCTGAAATTGTTGGAGAAGAACATTATAAAGTGGCTACTGAAGTACAACAATTATTGCAACGTTACCGAGAATTGCAAGATATCATTGCTATTTTAGGGATGGATGAATTATCTGCAGATGAGAAAATTATTGTGTCTAGAGCTAGACGTATTCAATTTTTCTTATCACAAAATTTCCATGTAGCAGAAGCCTTTACAGGTCTACCAGGTTCATATGTTCCTGTTGAAGAAACTGTCCGTGGATTTAAAGAAATTATTGATGGACGTTACGACCATTTACCTGAAGATGCTTTCCGTAACGTGGGAAGAATTGAAGAAGTTGTAACAAAAGCAAAAGCAATGGGCTACTAGGAGGTGAAAATAGATGAGTGAAATGCAAGTGAATATTGTTACACCTGCTGGAATCGTCTACAATCACCGAGCAAAAAGAGTGATTGCTAAAGCAGTGGATGGAGAAATAGGTATTTTACCAGAACATACTCCTATCATCGTTCCTCTAACGATTAATTCTGTTCGAGTACAACGTGTTTCAATTGATGAAGAAGACTGGATTGCTGTAAACGGCGGAGTGATGGAAGTTAGAGATAATGTGTGTTCCATCATTGCAGATAGTGCCGAACGAGCACGAGATATCGATATCGAACGAGCTATGCTTGCTAAACAACGAGCAGAAGAAGAATTACGAAAAACAGAAGCCATTGAAAATAAGAACCATTCGAAACGTGCAGAAATTTCTTTAAGAAAAGCTGTCAATCGAATTACCGTGTCAAAACACACAAGGTTCTAATCTGAAAGTTAGAATAAAGCAGTTCGGCTGCGTTTATTCTAACTTTTTTTGTTAAGCTAAAATTATAGAAAAAAATTTTAGCTTAACAAAAAAAGTATTAGTGGAACGAAATGAACGAGATCACGTGTAAAAATGCCTAAACCACCTCGAAATTATTTTAACGACTTATCAACACTAAAGAACTTTAGTTATATTACAATTTGAAGACAAATTAAAGGTTTACTACCTTTTTTTATGGTAAAATTAATCAAAGTTAGTAGGAAAGAGGAAATATCAAATGAATTTTTTAGGCATGCAGTCTTTAATTACAATTGTTTCTCAACTGTTTTTTATTTTGCTTTCTTTCTGGGCTTTAAAAGGAGTACGAATAGAAAAAATAATTAAAAAAAATAATATTGGACAAGCTCGTATTCTTTATTTATTTGTGTCAATAACTATAGGATATGCAGTAAGCACTTTCTTTATGGACTTAATTTTAAATTCTAAGAATCTAATCTTTTTGTTTTATTAAGAATTAACTAATTTTGTTACAAAACATCTGTTAAGTTTGTACGTTCACCTAGCTTCGTGCTATAATATTAAATGTTGTCTTGTACTATTTACCTCACACAGTTGTGATAAAGGCAATGAAAATTTTGGAGGGATATTACATGGAAAAGATTGTCGTTCGAGGTGGGAAACACCTAACCGGATCAGTTAAAGTAGAAGGGGCAAAAAATGCCGTATTGCCTATTTTAGCTGCTACAATACTAGCAAGTAAGGGACAAAGTAAATTAACCAATGTTCCGATATTGTCTGATGTATTTACTATTAATGAAGTTTTAAGCCACTTGAATTTAACTGTTGACTTTGATCAAACTAAAAAAGAAATTATCTTAGACGCTACGAAAGAATTGCATTTTGAAGCACCGTTTGAGTATGTTAGTAAAATGCGTGCATCTATTGTTGTCATGGGACCTTTATTAGCTCGTTTAGGACATGCAAAAGTTGCTCTTCCAGGTGGTTGTGCCATTGGAACGCGTCCGATTGATTTACATTTAAAAGGATTTGAAGCAATGGGTGCGGAAGTTCATATCGAAAATGGCTATATTGAAGCATTTGCTGATCAATTAAAAGGAGCTCATATCTACTTAGATTTTCCAAGTGTTGGAGCTACACAAAATATTATGATGGCTGCTACACTAGCTAAAGGAACAACTACAATTGAGAACGTTGCTCGCGAACCTGAAATCGTTGATTTAGCTAACTTCTTAAATCGTATGGGAGCTAAAGTAATTGGTGCTGGTACAGAAAGTATCCGTATAGAAGGTGTAAGTGAGTTAACCGGTGTAGAACATAGCATTATACCAGATCGTATTGAAGCTGGTACATTCATGATAGCTGCAGCAGTTACTCAAGGAAACATTTATATTGAAGATGCTGTTGCTGAACACAATAAGCCATTAATTTCTAAATTGAAAGAAATGGGCGTTTTGTTTGAAGATGAGGCAAATGGATTGCGTGTTATTGGACCTAAAAAATTAAAGGCAACAGATGTAAAAACAATGCCACATCCTGGTTTCCCAACAGACATGCAAGCTCAGATGACGATTGCTCAAGTTTTTGCTGAAGGAACAAGTACGATGAAAGAAACCGTATTTGAAAACCGTTATATGCATATGGAAGAGTTGCGCCGTATGAATGCTGAATTTAAAGTAGAAGGCCAAACGTTAGTTATTTATGGACAAACGGAACTACAAGGTGCTGAAGTTGCAGCAACAGATCTTAGAGCAGCAGCTGCTTTAATTATTGCTGGTTTAGTTTCAAAAGGGTATACAAGAGTAACACATCTAGAATATCTAGATCGTGGATATTTTGAATTCCATAAAAAACTGCAAGCATTAGGTGCAGATGTGGAACGAATTGAAGAAACAGTAGAAAGTACAATGAAAGAAACAGAACTTGAAGGGTTATTTGTTTAATAAAATAGCTAATGATGAATTATGGACTAGACCTTATAAAGGCCATTACTTTAAAAGTAGTGCTTTATAAGGTCTATTTTCTTTGCGTTCTTCTGTTCCTAAGTAAATTTTTTTTAGAAAACGTTAAATTTAGTTAAATGTCTTAATTCTGCGTTTAAGATTGAAACGAGTTATGCTATAATAGTAAATTAGATGGCTACTTTATTTAAAAGAGAGTAGTCAATGATGAACGAACAAGAGCTTGAGAGGAGAAACAGGTAATGGCTAGAGATATAGGGATAGATTTAGGTACAGCCAATGTATTGATTCATGTTAAAGGAAAAGGCATTGTTTTAAATGAGCCTTCTGTCGTTGCAATCGATACTACAACAAAACGTGTTTTAGCAGTTGGAGAAGAAGCATACTTAATGGTTGGACGTACACCCGGAAACATTCGAGCAATTCGTCCATTACAAGGAGGAGTTATTGCTGATTTTGACATAACAGAAGCAATGCTAACTCACTTTATTAATAAATTAAATGTTAAAGGCTTCTTATCAAAACCAAATATTTTGATTTGTTGTCCTACAAATATAACAACAATTGAACAAAAAGCGATTATTGAAGCAGCTGAGAAAAGCGGCGGAAAAAATGTTTATCTTGAAGAAGAACCTAAAGTAGCAGCTATTGGAGCAGGTATGGATATTTTCCAACCAAGTGGAAATATGGTCATCGATATTGGTGGAGGTACAAGTGATATTGCCGTTCTTTCAATGGGCGGGATTGTAACTAGTCGCTCATTAAAAGTAGCTGGAGATCAATTGGATAATGAAATTACACAGTTTGTTAAAAAAACTCATAAGTTATTGATTGGTGAACGGACAGCTGAAACAATCAAAAAAGAGATTGGTACAGTTTTTCCTGGTAAACGTGATGACTCAATGGAAGTTAGAGGTCGTGATATGATTACTGGTTTACCTAGAACAATCACAATTACTTCAGATGAAGTTCAAAAAGCTACAGCTGAATCAATGATGATGATTGTTCAACAAGCTAAAGACGTTTTAGAACAAACACCTCCTGAATTATCTGCAGATATTATTGATCGAGGAATAATTTTAACTGGTGGTGGAGCATTATTAGATGGTATTGATCAATTATTTTCAGAACAATTGAGAGTACCGGTATTTGCTGCTGAACAACCTTTAGATTCAGTTGCTTTAGGAACAGGAATCTTGTTAGAAAATATGACTAAGAAAAAACGTAAATTTTAACATTAGTTAATCAAAGTGAGGTAAGCCCATGACTAAAGAAAAAATAGGACTTCAAATTGCCACATTTATATTAAAAATTCTGCTTGTGATCGTTTTAATTGCTCTGGCTTTTATTATTGGAGCTATGATTGGTTATGGGGTATTAGGCGATGGAGATCCATTTGCTGTTTTTGAAAAAGAAACATGGGTACACATCTTTAGCTACTTTACAAAACCTACTATAGTTAACTAGTTTCATCCCTTGTACAAAATAAAATACTAAACACCTTGGAATTCTATTTTTCAGGGTGTTTTTTATCAAAAACACTATTTTTTTGGGAGAGGCTATCTATGTCCATTACAGTTGTACGGCGTACCGGTTTAATAGGAACTATATTGAAAATGACAATAAAAATAAATGGAGAAAAAGTCGCAAAAATAGCAAATGGTCAGACGTTAGAAGTGTCTATTCCTAACAATGTGGTTCAATTATGTGTTACACAATCTGGAGGCAAGAGTAATACCATAGAAGTTAAAGATGGTGAACAAGTTCAGATACAGTCCAATAAATGGAGTAATCGAATTTATGCCCTATACTATATTATTTTTACCATCGGCCTATTTGGTTCGAATCTATTATATAAGTCGATTGCTTTACCAGTAATGTTTGTGTTATTAATTGTGTTATTAATTGTTTTATTGTTTATTTTAAATGCTTTTCAACTGACTATTATAGAGGACTAAACAATCAATTAGCCGAAAATCGTTGAAAAAAGAGTCAGTTAATCAAATAGATATAGAAGTTTTCCATAGAATAAACAGCTTGAGAAATAAAGCTGTTCTAATCTAGGGAGACTTTTTTGTTTTTAAGGAGTACGCAAAAAAAGCAAATCAATCATAATTGCAGATAGTAAAAAAGAATACATTAAAAAGGAGGGAAAAAAATGAATACCATTGGATTAGTTGGACGTTTAGTGAGAGAAGTAGAACTGAAAAATATTGGGGAAGATAGAGTTGTAATCAATAATACGTTAGCAGTAGCAAAAAAAGTGAGAAAAGAGAATGGACCGCAAGCTGATTTTATTCCTATTGTTGCTTGGGGACAAGTGGCCAAATTGATGCAGCTTTATTGTGAAAAAGGGCATATGGTTGGTCTTACTGGAAGGATTCAATCAAGGTCATATGTCAATAAAGAAGAAGATACTATTTTTATCGTTGAGATGCTGGTAGAAGAAGTTCATTTTTTACAGAATAAAAAAATAGAGACAGTTGCAGGTTGAAAAAGAAGAAAGAAAGATTTGTTACAAAATTGTAATAAAACTCATTTTAGAAATAAAAGCTAGCAAAGTAAGGAAAAACAAGGGAAATAATGTTTTCTATTTGTAATATTAAAGAAATGAAGTGAAAAGTAGTAGGAATTATTGAACGAATCAGATGGGTTTATAATTAGAAAATAGAAAAGACTGAAATCTCGTATTATCGGTGTTTAAAATGAAAAATAGCTGAATTATGAGAGAAAAACTTCAAATGAAAAAAAGTTGAATATTCAGAATGATTACATTCATCTCAGTGAAAACGGTAATAAAAAAACCAGTGTTACAGATGTGTAATTTCAAAGTAACCTATGCCTATATCGTACATGATATGATATCTAGCGTACTGAATAGGAGGATATAATCCAATGAAAAAAATAGTTTTATCCATCATTGCTTTATTAACTTTAGCATTGGGAACAACTGGGATTACAAATGTTTTTGCTGCTCAAAATGAGAAAAAAGAAGACACATCAGAAAAAACTGAAATCAAAAAATCAGAAGAACGTGTAACAAATACTGGCGTAGATTCTTTAATAGAAGATAGAGAAAATAACGAATCAACTGTCCAAACATTAACAACAAATCCTATGTTTGAGGAGAGTGTTTTAGAACCGGTTAGTTTAGTGAGTAATGCTAACAAGACTAACGCCGAATCAAAAAATACTGTTAACTATATAATAAAAAATGGCGATACGCTTGTAAATATCGCTGAGGCTTTTAAAGTTGAAGTTAGTGACTTGGCTGAATGGAATGAGTCAGTAACACATGGTAACTCATTGCAGATTGATGAAATTATTAAAATAGAAACAGAATTAGATCCAGAATCGATTAGCCCTAAAAAGCTTACATGGGAAAAAGAAGAAATAAAAGAAAGTGAAGCAGCCCTTTCTGAAACGAAAATTGAAACAGAAGCAATAGAAGAAATGAGTACCAGTGCACTAAATGATTCAGCTGAAAAAATAACCGTAGTTGCTACTGCGTATAGCCGAAATCAACCTTCGTTAACGAATATAACGGCAATGGGAATCGATTTAAGCAAGAATTCTCAAGTTATTGCTGTGGATCCTACTGTTATCCCTTTAGGTACTAAAGTATACGTAGAAGGATATGGGGAGGCTATTGCAGGGGATACTGGTAGTGCAATCATTGGCAATCGAGTAGACTTGCATATGGAAAGCATAGATGCGTCATTTGCTTGGGGTATTCAAGAAGTCGAATTAACGATAATAGACTAATAGTGAAAGTGACTGGGATAACTGTCTCAGTCACTTTTTTAGTATGAGCAAATCCGTCTAGTCCACAATAAACTATTTTTGACTAAACAATGAAGTTTATAAGATGATTTTGCAAGTAGCTTTAGTTGCAGTTGCAAAAAGAGTATAATTGAGTAAAGAAATTCTATAGAGAAAGAAGGCATTCCATGAATATATTAATGATTGAAGACAATCAATCTGTGTGTGAAATGATGGAGATGTTTTTCATGAAAGAAGAATGGAAAGCAACTTTTATTCAAGATGGCAAAGAAGGGTTAGATGCGTTTCTAAATGATTCTGGCAAATGGGATTTAGTTATTTTAGATTTAAATTTACCAAGTTTGGATGGTATGCAAATTTGTCGCGAAATGCGTAAGGTTTCAAAAATAATTCCAATCATTATGCTGACAGCTAAGGATTCTGAAAGTGATCAGGTTATTGGGTTAGAAATAGGAGCAGATGATTACGTGACGAAACCGTTTAGTCCTTTAACTTTAATTGCGCGTATAAAAGCTTTATATCGCCGCGCAGATCTGATTCATGATGAAGCTGATAAATTAGAAGGTGAAGCATATGAAATCGAAACGAAATACCTTAAAATGGATAAGAGAACACGTCAAGCGATTCTATATGATAAACCAATAGAAAGCTTAACACCTAAAGAATTTGAATTGCTCTACACGTTAGCCAAAAGTCCAAGACAAGTTTTTTCTAGAGAACAATTATTAACAATTGTTTGGGATTATGAATATTTTGGAGATGAACGAACAGTTGATGCACATATCAAAAAACTACGTCAAAAAATAGACAAAACTGGGCCACAAGTCGTTCAAACAGTTTGGGGAGTGGGATACAAGTACGATGATTCCGGAATTTCTTCATGAGAATGAACTATTTTTATCAGCAAATGCTGGCTTTTTTTGCAGTCGTTATGACAGTCTTAATCATATTAGGATTCTCTTTTTTGCAATTTGCCCGTAATACGGCCTATCAAAGTACAGAAAAACAATTATTTGGCTATGCTGAATCCTTAATCGATGTGGATCTACAAACCGAGAAGATAGAAAATGGACAAATTATTTTGAAAAACCAAGGCGTATCGATTTTTGTATTTGATTATAAGGATGATATGATTTATCCTAGTACAACTAAGAAATACGTAAGCGGAATTTCGGATGGTGATCTGAACAAACTGAAAAATGGCGAACCTCTTACGTTATCACAAAGAAGTACGGACTTTTTTGGTAATCAAGTTGATACTGCCATAGTCTATCAACCTTTTTTTACACAAAGTACCGGTGAGTTCTCGGGGTTTATTGCTGTAAGTGCACCAATTAGTACAATTGAAGCTAGTTTAAAGGATATCCGAAACAATTTATTTAGTGCATTTGTTTTTTCACTTATTGGAGCAACAATTGCGAGTTATCTTTTTGCTAAATTTCAAGTAAGCCGAATCAATCGTATTAGGAGCGCCACGCACAAAGTCGCAAAAGGAGATTTTAATGTCCAATTAGAAAACAGGGAAATGGACGAATTTGATGATCTAGCGGCTGATTTTAATAGTATGGTCGATTCTTTGAAAAAATCGCAAGAAGAGATTGAACGTCAAGAGAATCGTCGGAGACAGTTTATGGCTGATGCTGCTCATGAAATGCGCACACCTTTAACAACAATCAACGGATTATTAGAAGGTATCGAACACGATATGATTCCAGAAAATCAAAAACAACGGAGCATTCAATTGATGCAAAATGAAACACGTCGCTTGATTCGATTAGTAAACGAGAATTTAGATTATGAAAAAATTCGTTCCAATCAAATTATTTTACAAAAGCAAACTTTCAATGCCTATGAAGTGTTGGAAATGATTGTAGAACAATTAGAAGTAAAAGCAAATGAGTCAGGTAATGAATTGATATTAGATTGCCCAACAGACTTATTAGTGTTTGCCGATTATGATCGCTTTTCTCAAATAATTGTCAACATTATCCAAAATGCGATTCAATTCACCGATAATGGTAAAATTAGTATTACAGGATATTCTGATGAAAATGAAAGCATCATAAAAATCAAAGATTCTGGGATTGGCATGTCCGCTGAAGAAGTAGAAAGTATATGGGAACGTTATTATAAAGCGGACGTTTCAAGAAAAAACACCAAATATGGAGAATCGGGTTTAGGTTTAGCAATCGTTCAACAATTGGTAACACTACACGGCGCAAGCGTTACAGTTGAAAGCTTACCAGGAGAAGGGACGACGTTTACTTTATCTTTCCCATTTGAATAAATAAAAAGTATCAGAATGCTGAAGAGGCATTCTGATACTTTTTTGAGTTTCTAATTTCTGGTATAATTAGTTGATTTAAGTTGATTAACTAATTTTTTTTGTGGAGTAAGCTACAGAATCCATTCTAAGCAAGTTTTCAATAGGCAAGAGTCTTACATCAGAAGTAAGAATGATAAAAGAACAACTAGTTGTTCTTGCAAATTCACGGAATAAAAACAGCCAATCTTGCTTATTAGAAGCTGATTCATGGCTGAGCCAATGGTCTACTAAAATAACTTTCCGATTGCACAATACAGTTAACTTTAATTGCAATTGAATTGAAAGTGTCACTGGCAATGCGCTAAAAGGTTGGTTGGCCAAATAATCAGGTATTTTCAGTTCCTCTAAAACTTCACTTACGACTAAATTAAGTTTTCTTTTGGTTTGATTAGGTGCTAAAGATAAAATAACTAGCATATTCTCTCTAATCGACAGATAGTCAATAAAAGTAGTGTCTTCAGCAAGCAAGTGTGGAAAATAACCTAATTGCCCATTTAGACGACTTATTAATGAAAGCTGTTCAAATGGATTAGCTAAAAAAGTATAGATTGTTTTAGGTTTAATCAAAAAAAAGTCATTATTGTTGTTTTTTTTATAAAAATTGTTAAACATCATGTATCCTCCTTAGTAATGACAGATAGATTAAGAAAGTTTACTTTTTCTTAGTGATAAAACAATATAATTTGGAATTCCGATGATCATGGCACTATATAAGTTAAGCATGATTAGGATTAAACAGCCAATTAGTGTATTAGTTTGCGAAAATTTGTTGTTTATAAATTCGCCTTTTAAAAATGGATTAACATTGAAGCGTGTAAAATTTTTGCTTTCAAAATCCGATGAAATGGTTCCTTCTTGAGAAGATTGGATCGAGGAATAATCTTCTAATTTTGATTGTAAAGAAGTAGCTTCAATTTGTGTAATCTGATTCATTATAGGGATTTTAAACAAACTATAACAGGCAAAAATAAGCAATAAAACACAATTTATCAAAAGTAATTGTTCCATTATTAGCTGAGCCGTTAATTTATAAACGCGTTCTCCCAACAAAAGATAGGATTGGTATTCCTTTTTTCTAGCTTGACTCAACCATAACTGAATCATTAGTACGATAAGAGTACCTACAAGAATGATTGAAAAAAAAATGTATCTGTAGTTCACGATATAATGAGTTGTAATCGATTCTAAGATTTTAAATTGTCGACTGTTGAATGAGACCTGTTGTGAGTCTAAAGAGGCTATAATTTTAGTTAACTGGACATAAGAATCAGAAAATTGCTTTATCAATAAAGCAAAGATAAAGGCAAAGATAAAATAAACTAGGTAAAAGCCAATCATAAGAATTGAAAAATAAGGATGACTCTGCAAGTGACGGTAAGCACGTTTAGCAATTGGCACTAAGAACTCTCCTTTCAACATGGTAGTTGATTATTTCTTTATTGTAATGATTAAATATGAAAAAACTGTGAAGCAATTGATAAGAGGATATGTTAGTTTAACGAATCAATAAAAAAAGGTTGAGACAAGTGCGTCTCAACCTTTTCGGTTTTCTCTATATAAATTTGTTTAGTTGGTGTTCTTTATTCTGTGACTTCAACATCTGGTGTTTCTGTTTCAGCGGGTAGGGATTCATCGACTGTTCTAGGCTTATCCGTTAACTCTGGAGCATCTGTTTTATATAAATCAATAGTTGATTTGTTACCGTTTTGACTGTAGATGCTTGTAGCTTTAGTTCCTAAGCTTTCATTGATAGCTTTCATACGCTGTAATTGATTACGGTAATCATAATCAGCAGGATCTGTAGTAACAAGACCTTCTGGAGTATAAAAACGCAATAAATCACTTGTTAAAATACTGTCAGATAAACTTAATTGTGTAGTCACATCTTCTCTTAGTTGTTCAACTTCTGCAAGTACCTCTTCAGAAGGATCTTCAATTAGAACACCTGTCTCGGTGTCATAAATACTTGAACCATCGACAGTATATTTAGGACTAACAAAATTCCCATCACGGAAAGCAACGGTCTGATCATGGTTTGGAGACAATAAGTCGGTTCCAAGTAGAATATTATCTTTTGTCTCAACACCTAATAAGTGTAATAGAGTAGGAAGGCTGTCTACTTGACCACCATATTGTGTATTGATTTTTCCGTTACCTGATCCAGGGATATGAATCATATAAGGAACTCTTTGGAGCATCGCATTATCATAACTTGACCAAGTTTCAGGGTCTTTACCTAATAACGGAGCAAGTGTTTCGTTTCTTGAATTAGAGATACCGTAGTGGTCACCGTAAAGAACAATGACTGAATTATCATACAATCCAGATTCTTTTAAATAAGTAAAGAATTCTTCGATTGCTTGATCCAAGTAATGAGCAGTTACAAAGTAGTTATCAATAGTATTATCTCCAGTTGTTGCAGCAGGAAATTCTACATTTGCTTCATCTAATGGATAAGGGAAATGATTTGATACAGTAATAAATTTAGAATAAAACGGTTGTGGCAATTGTTCTAAATATTGGACAGATTCTTTAAAGAATATTTTGTCTTTCATTCCATATTCTAAGGTGTTTTCATCAGTGAAAGAATAGGATTCATCATCGAAGAAATAATCAATGCCCATTGACTTATATGTGTTATCTCTATTCCAGAAAGAACCAACATTGCCATGAAACATGGCACTCGTATAACCTTTTTCAGCACCTAAAATTTGTGAAGCAGATTGGAAAGTATTGCTTTCTCCAACTTGTGTAAAGGCTCCACCTTGTGGTAAACCAAATAGTGAATTTTCAAGTAGCATTTCTGAATCTGAAGTTTTTCCTTGTCCCACTTGGTGGAAGAAGTTACTAAAACTTTGGGTATCGTTATTGTGGTAAATACTATTAATAAATGGTGTAACTTCAAGAGATTCACCAGTTTCAGTTTCTAGTTTATAATCAATTAAAAATTGTTGGAAACTTTCTAAATGTAAAAAAATAACATTACGATCTTCGGCGATGCCAAACATTTCAGCATCAGCTTCAGCAAAATGGTCATTAACATAAGTTAAGACGCCTTCAATATCAGACTCATCTGCATTAGCTTTAACTTGATTCGCTTGAGCGGTTTGGTAACCATCATAAGCGGTAAAAAAGTTTAAACCAAGATATTTAACAATATAATTACGGTCAAAAGTACGTGCTAGTAATTGAGGACGGTCACTTTCAGCTAACGCCAGGTTACCAGCAAGAAGTGTGAAACCGACAATCGTAGCTGCAAAAGCATAACGCTTTTTGAAAGGACGTGTATCCAATGTTATTTTCTTAGTAGCTAGTAAAACAATCAAGAGTAGAATATCGATCAGAAAAAGAAAATCAGTTGCATGTAATAATGCAAACGTACTTGCACCTAATCCACCTGAAACATTGCCAGCTCCTAAGATAGTACTGACTGATAGGAAATCTGAAAACTCTCTATAATAGAGAACATTCGAAAAGAACAAAATCGACATTAAAGTGTAGACAACTATCAAAGCAATATATGCTTTTTTTGAGCTCTTGAAGTAAAGAGCGATTGAAAATAATAGGATAGTTGTAGCAATTGGATTAATCAATAAAATAAATTGCTGCATGATTCCTTCTACACCAAGAGAGAACTCTGCTTGATACCCTATATATGTTTTAATCCAAAAAATGATTACAGCTAGAGAGAAAAATCCTAGCCTAGTTTGTAATAGTTTTTTTATGTTATTCACTGTTAAATCCTCCTTAAATAATGACCACAGTTTGTATAGTTTAATTGGAGAGATTTCAAGTAAGTTGAAAGTCTACCTTAATTCTACATCATTCTATATTTTACAATTAATTTACAACATAGTCAATTTTGCTCACTTAATTCGGGGGGATGATTTTCAGTCTAATATCTATGTATACCAAGGATAGTTGAGGAAAAAGTAAATTTTAAGTAAAATTTAGATACTTCGCACAAACAATTTTTTAAGAATGGGGTATAATAAAATGCAGTGATAAATGAGGAGGATTATTTAATGGTATTTTTGCAACCCCTCTTTGAATGGATTGAATCAATGTTTGGTGAAACAATCAATCATTTCCCTTTAATAGAATTAATTTTTTACAGTATTGACCAAACACTTTTCTATTTTATCTTTTGGTTCATAGGGCGTAGTATCATCCTTTATGTAAAAAAAAGGAAAAACAAACCAATAAAATGGCGAAGAGAAATAATTTTTAATGTTTTTATTTTCTATGTCCTTCTCTTGATTCATTTAACAGTCTTTCGTGAGGAGAATTCGATTGATAACGTATCAATCGTTTTACGTCCTTTAAGTGAAATTAATTGGATCCCATTCGTAGAGACCGCTAAATTGACTCAAGGAACCTCGTTGTTTGATTATTATTATAATCTATATGGTAATATTCTGTGGTTTGTTCCAATGGGATTTGGGGCAGCTTATTTAATGAAGAAAAAACACTCTTTTTTACGCGCATTATTTATTGGAATCGCCGTTTCATTTTCAATTGAAGCCATGCAATTTCTTTTCTACACAGGTATTTCAGATATTGATGACTTGATTTTTAATACACTTGGAACGATAATCGGGATTGGTTTATTTGAAATCAGTCAATGGGTATACAAAAAATGGCAAATAAGAAAAACACTTTAAAAAAGTGAAGTTATTTGAATTTTTTCAAATAATCGTATTTGCACTCTATTTGAAAGGCACATGCTATAGACTCATATCAGATGGATTGCAAATGATTCCAGACAAACAGATCAAGATGTTCCTAAAGCTGCAACTGAAGAGAAAATCAGAATAGAACAGTCACAAGTAAAAAAAGTTCTTTAGTCGTCTATTAAAAAATGAATAGCCGATTACAAGTATATTTGAAGTGAAGTTGTGTATTGCAGATCAAAATAAAAAAATAACCTTAATTTAATAAGGTTATTTTTTTATTTTATGTATTCTTTCTTTTACTATTATTTACATAAGACAACGTTTATATGTAAATAATAGTAAAAAGTTTAACATCGTTAATTAAAAACAGAATCAATAACTTGAGAGTAAGAACAAACATTATTTCGGCCACTATTTTTCGCTAAGTAAAGAGCTTGATCCGCATGGTCATAAATGTTGTCGAATTTTATTGTCGTATCATTGTAGGTTGTAATACCAATAGAAATGGTAATATGAATAGATTTGAATCCGTTCTGTAGGATAAAAAAAGAGTTCTCTACTATTTTTCTTAATGCATTTGCTTTTTCATATGCTTCTTTATGGTTACAGTCATTGAGTAAAACGGAGAACTCTTCTCCACCATTTCTAGAAATAATATCATTAGAATTTTGACTCATTTTTAAAATTTCTGCTAATTTTTTCAAAACTAAGTCGCCCTCTAAGTGACCATACTGATCATTTACTTGTTTAAAATGATCAATATCCAAAATCATAATCGAAAAATTTTCATTCGATTTTTCTAATTTATTTTTTGCTTTATTAAACTCAAATTCAAAACTACGAACATTATTTAGACCAGTCAATGGATCCGTACGAGAATGATATCTATTTTCTTTGAATATAATCTCAGTTTCAGTCAAGTAATCCATCATATAAACAGAGATGAGTCCCCCTAAAATACAGCTAATCCAGTAGGTTGATATTAAAAGTAAATTAAGTTCTTTGAGGTCTATAAGAATAACAGTCAATACTGTATAAACAGTATTGCTCAAAATGAGCATAACTGTAATGGAAACCCAACGATTTTTAATTTTTTTAAAACAATAATAAAAAATCATCCATGATGCAAGAATGAAAATAATATTACTAACTGAATATGCGTTTATACCTATCATAAATCTTGCAAAAATAATTAGAACAGCTGAACTAAGGACAGATAACCAATTTCCATAAAGAATAACTAACATGAATGGAACAATCCGAAGATCAATCATAGAATTTGTGCTAGCTTTAATACTAAAGTGCATTAAAATAGCAGCTAGAAGTCCGCTTAATACACCAATTACAATAGAGGTACTTACAGTTTTCATTTCGAAAGATTTTCTTTTAGCGAGTTCTTTATACAAAAACAGTGCAGTAATCAACACACATAAATTCAGAAAAAAACCATCATAAAATGATAACATCTTAATTTTCTCCTTTCTCTTCCTTTAATTTTTGTTTAGCTAAGACTACATATTCAGTTAAAAAATAGTTCCACTATTTAATTAATCAGATTCTTTTTAAATTTTTACATTTACCTTGTTAATAACAAATTTCGGAGTAGTCATGTACTTTTAGAATAGCTGATATAGTGTTTGTTTCGTATTTTTATTTTCTGTAGTTATTAAAAATTTAAGAACCCACGTCCTTTATACTAGTTTAAACAAAATGAAGTGCATTAGATAGACTAATAGTAGAAAATTTTCTAATATAATTAAATTTTTACACATTATTTTAAGTAATTTTATTTGTTGGTTAAAATATAATTAATTTCCTGAATATGTAAAAAACTTTGGACATTCTTTTGTTGTATGCTAAAATAATAATGTCAAACAGATTTGACATTATTATTTAGGAGGAATTTAATTGAACACACTTATTTTTCTATCATTTTTAATCTTTTTACTTATTAATGCAATTCTTATCATTCTTACCCTTATATCTTTACCAAAACTAGGTGATGAAAGAAAAAACTTTATAAAAATGAAAGCACAGTCGTATACATTCACAGTCGTAATCGGTATAATACTCATTCAAATTATAAAAAATACTTACCAAATCATTTGGAGAAATGGAGTTTTTGAAGGAATCAATCCATTGTCCCAGCTTACTACTATCTCTATTATTTATTTAATTTCATTATTGTTTTTCAAGAAGAAGTATGGTGCTTAAATGGAAAATCATATAAAAGAATTAAGAAAAATAGCACAATTATCCCAAGAAGAACTAGCTAAAATTTGCAAAGTATCTAGACAAACCATTAACGCTATTGAGAATGATAAGTATGATCCAACTTTACAATTAGCCTTTAATATAGCCTCAGTATTAGGAACAACGATTGACAATCTATTTATCAATAATGAAATAGTCAAAAAGTAGAAGGAACTGTTTTTATCATATATCTTAATAAGAAAGAGAGAGGAAAAATGCTTTCTTTTTCCATTAAAAATAATCAGGAAAATAAAAAGAAACGCGTACATTCAAAATTCTTAATATATGATTCTATCTAATCTCATGTATTAAAATACGCCAAAATTCAAAGAGGAGTAAGTATGTTTTATTTAATGTTAGCTATTATATGTAGTGCGTCTATTGCTCTTATGTTTAAATATACAGAAAATTCAAATGCAAATAGATATGTAATAACAAGTGCCAACTACTTTATCGCGGTTGTTATTAGTTTAGTTATGATTTTTTCTAACAAGCTATTTACTGGTATGACTCGTGAAATACCTTTTGCAAAAGATATTTCACTTCTATCCAGTAATAATGACTATATTTTAACTCCTTATTCCAGTATTTTATGGGGATTAATGGTTGGAGGAATATTCGGGTGCTTCTTTTTTCTTTCATTTGTATACTATCAAAAAAGTATAAAGGAAAATGGTGTAGGAATTTCAGGTACGTTTGCTAAACTCGGGATATTGATTCCAATGATTTTTTCAATCGTTATATGGAAAGAATTTCCTTCTACCACTCAATGGGTGGGAATTGCACTGTCTTTAGTTTCTATATTAATTGTTAATCTATCACAAAAGTCTCTTGAAAAATTTGATATTAAACCTACCATTATATGTTTATTTTTCTTTGGGGGTATGGCGGAGTTTTCAAGTAAAATCTATCAAAAGTATGCCTTAAATGATTATAAAGATGTCTTTCTTTTTGCATTATTCTTCGTGGCGCTCTTATTAAGTATTTTCTATACGGTTAGAAAAAAAGGAGCAATAACGAAAAAGGATATCCTAACTGGTTTTGCAGTAGGGATACCCAACTTATTTTCTTCTTATTTTTTAATCCTTTCATTAACTACTTTGAAAACTTCTGTAGTATTTCCAATTTATAGTGCCGGAAGTATCGTATTAATTAACATAGCTGGATTTTTTATCTTTAAAGAAAATATCACTAAAAAAAATCAGATAGCAATTATTTTAACTGTAGTAGCCCTTGTACTTATTAATGTATAATTTGATCAATAAAAAGAGCCACTTTAGATAAGAAAAAATTAAAAAAAGCTCAAAGTTTATTAGATAGTTTAATTTCTTTGGTATGACTATTAGCTCTACTATTGCAATACTAATTAGTATTATTTTCCATAAAACCCTACTTCAAACATTAAACAGTTAAAAGCAGATATTTATCAGATGAAAATGAAATTTAATACCATCATTAAGTAATGATTTCAGGGGGATTTAGGCGTTGAGTGAAATGAGAACTGTCTTACTTATTTATTGAATGGTAGAATTCTCTTATACAGATCTATTTGTTAGGTTATTGTGAAATCAGACTATAAAATAAGAAAGAAGGTTTTGTTCTGTTAAAAAAAATTACATATGTTTTATCAGCATTTGTTATTATCAGTGCATTATATGGACTCACTACAGGTACTAGCTCTGGATCACTCTCCATTATGTTATTCTTTTTAAGTTTATTGTCATTAGTTAGAGGAATAGAATCATTTCAAAAAAACAACCAATTAAGTGGCTGGATTAATATAGCAGTCTTTTTATTTCTTCTATTTGTAACTTTTCAAACATCTTTAGTATATTAGTGAAAAGCTTTTATCTTTTGAAATTTATTTCATGAATTATAGTTGGAAATTACACTAGTAATGAAATGATTATGTAGTAATGGATTTTTTTATGATTTCAATAATAAGGATAGATAACTCATGTTAAAACGTGTAACCGTTATTTTTATTTCTTCAAGCTTTTTATTTGTCTTATCAGAAATAGGGATTTATATAATTGGAAATATGATCAAGATTAAGAGAGAAGAACGTTTTTCAATACATACTCAATTAATGAGTGTAATAAAAAACAAACCAAAACAAATAATTTTTTATTTATTATGAACTAATCTACTATTTTTATAAAGTCCTCTATTAAGAGCTAACCCAAAATAGACTGTTACAAATTAGTGATTTCGGTGATCTTCCCGTGTCATTTATAAGTATCTAGCAATTCGATATTATAAAATGATTGTCTTAGGAGAATATAAATGATTAATTTCAAAAAAATATTGTACTAGCCCTAGCCTTATCTACTTTGCTATCAATTGGATGGAACCAAACAGCTAAAAAAGAAGAGGATAACTATTATTTTTACGCATTGAATTATATTGAAGGTGGTTCTTGTAAAACAAGTATTTACTTCTTTGTTTTTCCCATTTTTAAGTAAAGTTCCTTGCCTACGAATCAAGAACCTAATATGCGGATTTAAATATTTTTATAAATAATTACAAAATGAAAAGGTTTGAAAGGAGTTTAATATGTTTAATTTATTCGATTACGGTTGGCTTAATGTGGGTAGTTTAATTCTTGGATTAATTGCCTGGATTATTCCTACTGTTAATATTATGCGGCGCAATAAAAGAGGGAATAATCATTCAATCCCGACATTGTTAAGTATGAGTTCTTGTGCAGTTGCTTTGTGGTTTCAATTATCCTATAACATCTATTTAATTGAAATTAATGATTATTCAGCTCTTTTGGATACGGTAAGCACTTTAAAATGGGTCGCAGCAATCCATGTTTTTGTAACGATTAGTTTGAATGTCATTAGCATAGTTTTGAATAGAAGGGTCTTATCAAGATCATTCCGTTAGTTTGATAAATATAGTTTGCACAAATTGGAGAAGTGAAATGGTAAAAATATTCGGAAAAGAATGGGAGATAACTGCTCTTTTATATGGAATTACTTTTGTATGCAGTATTATCATTATAGTTTTGAATATCTTGTCTTTCATTTTATCAAAGAATAGTATTTTTAACTTAAATATGTTGACAGGAATTCTGTTATTCATTTCTTCTTGGCTAAATTTCAAAAAAAGAAAAAAGAATGACAAAGACTAGAAGCAATCCTTTTTATGTGTTAGAATAATCCATATTTTGTAGTGTATCCATTGCTCTTAAGTTTAAATAGATATGTAATAAATCTATTTTATATGAAATAGTTCTGTATGGTACAAAAGCAGTTAGTGAAGAATCCATCATTATTTATCCAAAGCTGTGTTTTTCTTATTTCTCTCACAGCTTATTTAACTCGTACTTATGGTATAATAAATAAAATAATGCAAAAAAAGGGGTATATATACTAGTGGAAAAATATAAATTAAAAAGACGAGCAACACAAATGGTTCGAGATGGATATCCGGTACTCTTAAAAGAAGATTTTGTTAAAGAACCGATTGAATCTGAAGGAACAGTAGTTGAACTTTTAGATGATAATAAAAAATTTGTTGCACGAGCTTATCTGGCTAAACAAAACAAAGGTGACGGGTGGATTTTAACGTTAAATGAAAACGAAAAAATCGATCAAAGTTTCTTTGAGCACTTATTTAAACAAGCTGCCGCAGAACGAGTTAGTTTAAAAGAAAATGAACAAACAACTGCTTATCGTTTCTTCAATGGTGAAGGTGATGGACTAGGCGGATTGACTATTGATATGTATGCGGACTATTATGTCTTCTCATGGTACAGTATAGGAATCTACAAACACCAACAAACGATTTTAAAAGCTTTTTTATCAGCTGTTCCAAATGTTAAAGGTGTTTATGAAAAAATTAGATATCAAAGCAAAACGAAACCAGAAACAGATCACATCTATGGCGAAGAAGCACCAGAACCGTTATTAATTAAAGAAAATGGGATAACTTATGCTACTTATTTAAATGATGGATTAATGACTGGGATTTTCTTAGATCAACGCAATGTTCGCAATAGTATTCTTGAAAATTATTCAATGGATAAAACTGTATTAAATACGTTTAGCTATACTGGAGCTTTTTCAGTTGCTGCAGCAATAGGTGGAGCGAGCCATACAACGAGTGTAGACTTAGCTAATCGCAGTCTAGAAAAAACAAAAGAACAATTTGAAGTGAACAATTTAGATCCTGAATTGCAAACAATACGTGTGATGGATGTCTTCGATTACTTTAGATATGCGATTCGCAAACAATTATCATTTGATACAGTTATTGTTGATCCACCAAGTTTTGCTCGTTCGAAAAAAAGAACATTCAGCGTGGCTAAAGATTATACAGCACTTTTAGAAGACATCATCGACATTACAAATGAAGATGGCGTAATCATTGCTTCAACTAATGCTGCAAATATTTCAACTGAAAGATTCGAGCAATTCATCGAAAACGCATTCGACAATAAAGGTATGTCTTATCAAATTTTAGAAAAACATACCCTTTCTGAAGATTTTAAAATTAATCCTCATTATCCACAAAGTGACTATCTAAAAGTCTATGTAATTCGTAAAGGTTAGTAGTTTTATACTTTTAGTTTAGATAGATGTATCTAATTAATTGCTTAAGACGATACTAGGGCTTTCACAAGGAAATTCAGCTATTCCGCAAGAAATTTTTTGAATTAGCCATACTATTTGACAAAAAAAATAGGTGAACAAGCTGAATTAAACTACTTTGAAAAGAAAGTAGGATACAAATGAAAAAAAATAAACTACAAAAGACCAATGCTATTAGATTATTGGAAAGCAATAATATTTCTTATCAAACGTATGAATTCCCTTGGAGTGAAGATCATTTAGGTGCTGAAGCAGTCTTTGACCACTTAACAGTACCCAAAGATTGGATTTACAAAACACTGGTAATCACTGGCGACAAGACAGGTGTGATAGTAGCGTGCATTCCGGGGACCAGCGAACTTGATTTGAAATCGTTAGCTAAAGCGAGCGGAAATAAAAAAGTTGAATTGCTGCCTTTGACAGACTTAGAAAAAACGACAGGTTACATTCGAGGTGGTTGCTCTCCAATCGGAATGAAAAAAGTTTTTCCAACTTTCATTTCGATCAAAGCTGAGAAAATGGATAAAATGATTGTTTCAGCAGGAAAAAGAGGCATGCAAATCGAAGTAAATCCAATTGATTTACAAAAGCTGATCAAAGCTGAATTTGTTGCTATTGAAGCAAATTAAAAGTAGAAAAAAAGCGTTAAACCATTTTTTAAAATGGTTTAACGCTTTTTTTTTTTTTACATTTTTGAAGCATTCGCAATAGGTATTGATCAACTTATTTTAAGAAAAACTAGCAAATAAATTACTATTAATCTTTAATCGACAAAAAATAATCACGGATGTCTTTCCAGTTATTCGCACGAATATAGCGTTCTTCAGTATCATTTAATGAATTAACAAAAAGAATCCCAGTTCCAGAAAAACGGTCTAATTGACGAATAGAATCATCAATCAAATAATCTGTGTGAACGATGCTTTTATCCCCACAAAAAATATAATGCTGAGGATCAATAAAATCAAAATGTTCTTGTAACCACTCATATTTAGCAGTAAAAGTCTTAGGCACATCCATAGCCGCTGTGGCGATGTATAAATCATATTTTTCTGCTAGCTCACGTAAGACAGACTGGCTGTCTTTCATGACTGGGATATTTCTGAAAAAAGTATAATTATTAATCAAAGGATAGAGCTCTTTTATGGTCGTTACTAAATCGAAATTTGGATTCTCAGCTAGGTAATCTTCAATCGTTTCAAAAGACAGATTGTACTCCTTTTTGAATAATTCAACAAAACTAATTTCCATATCTGCAATTACTTGATCCATATCAATCGCAATTTTCTTTTTCACTGCAACCATCCTTTCGCATTTCAAAATGAACTAATTTGCTAAAGCTACTTCAGCTGCATGCATACCGGCAATGCGACCAGTAATAAAAGCACCCGTGATATTGTAGCCACCTGTGTAGCCATTGTAATCTAAAATTTCACCAGTAAAGAAAAGACCGTTAGTGAACTTACTTTCCATAGTTTTCGGATTAACTTCCTTGGTATTGATGCCTCCACCTGTAACAAAAGCTTTTTCAATTGGCAAAGTACCATTAGCTGTAAAACGAAAATCTTTAATAAATTCAATAAATTGAGTGATTTTTTCTGGAGGGACTTGTTTTAATGGAGCATTTTCATCTAAACCTGCTCTAACCAGTGCAAATAGCAAATAGCGTTCAGGAACAAGGCCTTTCAAAGCATTTTTAGTGCTTTTATCTCCATCGTTTTTAATCAATTGTTGCAACTGTTGAGTCAACTCACCTTTGGATACATTTGGGAGAGCATCTAAACTCATCACAACTTCTTCTGATTTATCCCGTTTCATAGTCTGGTGAACAAACATAGAACAACGCAGCACTGCTGGACCAGAAATACCAAAGTGAGTGAAAATCATATCCATTTGATGAGTGATGACTTGTTTACCTTTTTTATTTAAAACACTTAAAGCGATGTCCCTTAAAGAAAGTCCTTGTAAGGTTTTATCTTGGATAAAACCTTCATCAGATAGAATAGGTGCTTCTGTTGGATAGAGAGGGTTAATCGTATGTCCAGCTTTTTTAGCCCATTTGTAGCCATCACCTGTTGAACCCGTTCTAGGCATAGCACGGCCACCTGTTGAAACAATCACACAACTTGCGTGGATGCTTCGTCCATCTTCTAGCAGTACTCCAGTTGCTTTTCCTTCATTAAATAATAAAGTATCAACCGGAGCATCTGTATAAATAGCAATTTTTAAACGATCCATAATCCCAATCAATGCTTCTAAAATCGTTCTAGACTTATCTGTTATTGGAAACATTCTGCCATGATCTTCTTCTTTCAGTACCACACCATTCGATCTAAAGAAGTCCATAATATCGTAGTTATCATATTGATGAAAAGCACTATATAAAAAACGACCGTTTCCAGGAATGTGTGCGATAATTTCTTCTTTATCACGGTTGTTGGTGACATTACATCTACCGCCGCCAGTTACGAGTAATTTACGACCAAGTGTTGTGTTTTTTTCAATTACGGCTACTTTTGCACCATGTTCTGCTGCAGAGATAGCAGCCATCATACCGCTAGTTCCTCCGCCAACTACTAATACATCATACTTTGTCATTTCTTTCATTGACCTCATTTCTACTAATCGCGTACATTCAAATTTTCTTCTCTTACTTTATCATATTCTAGCAGTTTCTTCCATAAACCTGTAAACTGTTTTGCAGATTCAAGAACTTTTCTTGTTAAGAATGCACTTGAACTGTTATGATGTACAAAGTGATGAAATAAATTGAAGAGGAAGATGGAAAAAATGGAAATTTTAATCGCACTGATTCCTGCTATAGCATGGGGCAGTATTGGATTAGTGAGTAATAAATTAGGCGGAAATTCGTACCAACAAACGGTAGGAATGTCAGCTGGAGCAGTTCTTTTTGCAATAGGGGCATATTTTGTTTATCAACCAATAATCGATATGAAAATTGTATTAGTTGGTTTATTATCAGGAGCATTGTGGTCAATAGGTCAAATGCAACAGTTCCAAAGTATGAAATTTATCGGAGTGTCAAACACTTTGCCAATCTCAACAGGATTACAATTAATCGTTAACACACTTGCAGGCGTACTTTTGTTTAGAGAATGGACAAGTACAAGAGATATTATTCTAGGGATTATTGCTATTATCATTTTAATTTTTGGTGTAACTTTCACAACGGTAACGGATAATAAAGAAGTGACTGACAATTCTAACGGACAAAAGAAATCAGGAGCTAAAGCACTGATTTTATCTACCATTGGATACGGATTGTATACAATCACCATAAATGCAGCTGGAGTAGATGCAATGGCTGTTATTTTACCTCAAGCTGTAGGAATGCTAATTGGGTCGTTGCTCTTTTCAGTTAAGCAAGACATCAAGAGCCACTATACGCTACGTAATTTGGTGACCGGACTAGTCTGGGCAACTGGGAATATCTTTATGTTGATTTCAATGGAAAAAGTAGGATTAGCCATCAGCTTCTCTCTATCACAAACCGGTATCATTATTTCTACATTAGGTAGCATTTGGTTCTTAGGAGAAACGAAAACCAAACGAGAATTCCGTTATATTTTATGGGGTTGTATTTTAGTCATTGTCGGTGGCGTTTTATTAGGTTATGTTAAATCATAGATAAATTTTATGAGCGGATGGGAATGTTAGCAGATGAATTATTTTAGAAAGAAACCATTGGAGACAATTGAAAAGCCAACTAATTTAAAAAGAGAGTTAAAAACGATGGATCTCATTTTACTAGGTTTAGGCGCAATTGTTGGAACAGGAATTTTTGTAATCACAGGAACAGCTGCTGCATTGACAGCTGGACCGGCTTTGATTATTTCGTTTATTATCGCAGCTTTTTCGTGTGTATTATCGGCCTTATGTTACGCGGAATTCGCTTCTCGAATTCCAGTGGCAGGTGGAGCATATTCTTATGGCTACACAGTTTTTGGTGAAATCATTGGTTGGCTAGTCGGTTGGTTAATGATATGTGAGTATTTACTAGCAAATGCTTCAGTAGCATCAGGCTGGTCAGGTTACATGAATGGTTTTCTAGATGGAATTGGCCTTGGATTGCCCATTGCATTGCGTTCTTCTTATAATGCTGAAACTGGATCTTATATTGACGTGATTGCTGTACTGATTACATTTGTCGTTACGTACATTGTGGTCCAAGGGGCTAAAAAAGCGTTGCGTTTAAATAATATTATGGTGTTTATAAAATTTGGTTTGATTGCGTTATTTATTGTCGTAGGCGTATTTTATGTTAAACCAGAAAACTGGACACCTTTTGCTCCTTTTGGCGTAAAAGGAATCGCATCAGGAGCGGCAGTCGTTTTCTTTGCTTTCCTAGGATTTGACGCTGTCAGTACGGCAGCAGAAGAAACCAAGAATCCACGTAGAGATATCCCAAGAGGAATCATCGGTTCACTTGGAGTTGCTACTGTTTTGTACATCGCAGTGACGTTAGTGTTAACGGGAATTGTTCCTTATGCACAATTAGATGTTAAAGATCCTGTTGCTTTTGCAATACGTTTTATTGGGCAAGATTTTATTGCCGGTATTATTTCTGTAGGAGCAATAGTAACGCTTTTAACTGTTCTCATCTCAATGACTTATGGATTAGGGCGTTTGATTTATGCCATTGGAAGAGATGGACTACTTCCAAAGAAATTGAGTAAAGTAGATACTAAAACAAAAGGTCCTAAATTTGCAACACAAATAGCTGGCACAGTCTCAGCTGTACTGGCTGGAATAGTGCCACTTGGCAAATTAGCAGAGTTAACGAATATTGTGACATTAATGATATTTGTGATTTTAGCTATAGGAATTATTAAACTACGCAAAGACTTCGGCGAACCAAAAGATGGAGAATTTAAAGTTCCGTTTGTTCCTATTTTCCCAATCGTTTCCATTGTCGTGTGCATTTACTTGATGATCCAACTGTCGTTATCGGTTTGGATTTCATTCGTTATCTGGTTAATTTTAGGTGTGATTTTCTATCTTACGTATGGGTATAACCATAGTGAATTGAATAAATAGGAAGTCTTTTTGTGACAGTTATAATAGTTGTAAAACAACGTAAGAAAAAAAGTCGGGGAGTGTTTTCCTCGGCTTTTTTCTCGCAATTTAGTTTTTATTAGTGTAAAATCTTATGAATTGAGTGTGGACTAAAGGTTTTATTTAACTTACTTTATGGTACACTTACTTAGAATTATTTTAAGAAATGAAGGTGCAAAAATGTCTTTTGTAGAGATAAAAAATGAATTTAAACGATACAAAATGGGTGAAACAGTCATTGCCGCAAATGATGGTATTTCATTTGAAATTGAAAAAGGTGAATTTGCAGTAATTGTCGGACCAAGTGGTGCGGGGAAATCAACCGTTCTAAATATCCTAGGTGGAATGGATACGGCAGATGAAGGACAGATACTCGTTGATGGAACAGATATTGCCCAATTTAATACAAAACAACTCACTCAATACCGTCGTGATGATGTTGGATTTGTTTTTCAATTTTATAATTTAGTCCCTAATTTAACAGCTATTGAAAATGTCGAATTGGCTTCGGAAATTTCTAGCAAAGCGTTAGATGCTCAAAAGGTTCTTGAAGATGTCGGCTTAGGCAAACGCTTAGACAATTTCCCAGCACAGTTATCTGGTGGGGAACAACAGCGGGTAGCCATTGCAAGAGCTTTAGCTAAACAGCCGAAACTTCTTTTATGTGATGAGCCAACCGGTGCTTTAGATTATGAAACTGGAAAACAAGTTTTAAAACTATTGCAGGATACTTGTAAAAATACGGGTACGACCGTTATCGTTATCACACATAATAAAGCAATCGCTCCAATGGCAGATCGCATGATTGAAATAAACAATGCAAAAGTACGTAATGTGACACTGAATGACCACCCTATGTCCGTAGAAGATATCGAATGGTAGAGGGGGAATAAAAGTGAAAAAGAAAGCACTATGGAAAGACATCTTTAAAGAGATGGGGAAATCAAAAACACGATTTCTATCTATTTTTATCATCATCACATTAGGAGTTGCCTTTTTCGCTGGAATTAAAGCGACTGGTCCTGATATGATTGATACCGCAAATCAGTATTATAACAAAACGAACCTGATGGATACAAAAGTGGTGTCTACATACGGACTAAATGACGATGATAAAAAAGCCTTAGAAAGCATCGAAGGCGCAGATGTAACCATGAGTTACAGTCAAGATGTTATTTTAGGAAATAGCAGTTTGGTTGCCAAATTAGTAAGCTACTCTTTGACTGAAGAAACCACACAAAATGATTACGTTGTGAAATCGGGACGTTTGCCAGAAAAAACTGGTGAAATTGCTTTAGATAATAAGAGCAGTATGACTAGTGCTTACAAAATTGGTGATACAGTCACGCTTTCTTCAGAAGAAGAAGAAACCAATTTAGAAGATTCGTTTGCTACAACAACTTTTAAAGTGGTTGGTTTTGTGAACAGTCCGCAGTATATTGAAAATTCTGCAAGAGGAACCAGTACAGTGGGAAAAGGAACCGTTGATGGATTTGCGGTTATCCCCAAAGAAGATTTTACGTTAGAGTTCTATACAGAAGCGTATCTGTCTTTTAAACAGAATGATTCACTTGTTTCTTATTCGCCAGAGTATGAGGACAATGTTGAAAATCAGATGGAACAAATCGAAAAAGTAGTTGAACAAAGACCAGAAGAACGCTTAGCCGAAATTCGTTCAGAAGCGCAAGCGAAAATTGATGACGGGCAAGCTGAAATCGATGATGCCAAGCAACAATTAGCAGATGGACAAAAAAAATTAGACGATGCTAAAGCTACATTGGATCAAGGACGTACTGATTATGCTGAAGGCAAAGCGACTTTAGAAACGCAAACAGCTAACGCCCAAGCCACAATCGATCAAAAACGCCAAGAATTAGAAGCTGGAAAAGTCGAATTAGCTGCAAAGGAAGCAGATTTAAAAGTAGCTCAAACGCAGCTTATTGATGCCCGTAATAATTTTGAAGCACAAAAAGTAACTGCAGAACAATCTTTAGCTAATGGAGAATCTTTTGTTGAAAATGCTAAAGCTATTTTAGCGGTTCCGATTGAAAGTGTGCCCGTTGAAAGTCAAACGAGCATCACTCAAGCAGCTACAGCTGTTGACTCATCACTGGGAGAAGCCTTTACGGGTTACTTTGCCGGAGTTGTTCCAAACAGCACGGTTTCAGCAGCGCTAAACGAAATTTCCGCTAATTTTGAAGAAACACGAGCGAAAATGGCTGCAGCAGATGCTGAACTAACAGCTAATGAAGCAAAAATGGCTCAAGGATTAGCGGATATCCAAGCGGCAAGAACAACGCTTGCTAATGGAGAAGCCCAATTAATTGAGGGTCAAGAGCAATTAAATCAAGAAAAAGCAAACGGCGAAGCTGAACTAGCTGCTGCGCTTGAAAAAATAACATCTGGACAAGCTGATTATGAAACAGCATTGGCCGAGTTTGAAACAAAATCAGCAGATGCTGAAAAAGAAATTGCAGATGGTGAGACTGAGCTTGCTAAAGCAAAAAAAGACTTAGAAACGTTAGAACTGCCTGAGTATTACGTACTAGATCGTTCAACGAATCCTGGTTATAGCGAATTCAGCGATAATGCAGACCGCATATCAGCAATTGCACAAGTCTTTCCCGTATTCTTTTTCTTGATTGCTGCATTAGTTTGTTTGACCACTATGACACGCATGGTAGAAGAAGAACGCTTGCAAATTGGAACATTAAAGGCTTTAGGGTATTCTAATTGGGATATTTCTAAAAAATTCTTAGTGTACGCTTCAGTAGCCAGTTTATTAGGTACCATTATTGGTTTAGTTGTTGGGTATCAAGTGTTCCCTAATGTTATCTTTAACGCGTATGGGTCAATGTATAATTTACCGTCCGTTCGTGTTACGTATTACCTTAGTTACGCTGTTATTTCTTTAATTGTGGCTTTGTTATGTACCGTTATGTCAGCTTACCTTGCGACACGAGTAGCTTTACAAAGTACACCAGCTACGTTGATGCGTTTAAAAGCACCCAAGATTGGGAAACGCATTTTATTAGAACGTATTCCGTTTATTTGGAATAATTTTGGCTTCATTCAAAAAGTAACTGCACGGAACCTTTTCCGTTACAAACAACGTATGCTGATGACTGTTTTAGGTGTTGCAGGATGTACAGCTTTGATTTTAACTGGATTCGGTATATCAGATTCTATTTCAGATGTGGCTGATTTGCAATATGGAAAAATCATGAAATACGATGCCATCGTTGCTCTAAATACAGATGCAAGTGATTCTGAAAAAGCAGACTATGATGAGGTAGTAGCCAATCAACCAGTTATTGATGAATCTTTGAAAGTTAGTCAAGAGAGTTATACAGTCGATGTTGAAGGAGTTAACACACAAACTGTAACTGTGTTTGCACCTGCAACAACAGAAAACTTTGAAGATTATGTTCTCTTAAACGACCGCACTTCTGGTCAAACGTATTCTTTGCCTGAAGAAGGAGTAATCATCAGTGAGAAATTAGCCGATTTAATTGACGTGGAAAAAGGAGATACTTTGACTTTGACTGATACTGATAATAAAGAAGCTGAAGTTGTTATAAAAGAAATCGTTGAAAATTATACTGGCCATTATGTATATATGAACAAAGATTATTATGAAACAACGTTTGGAAAATCACCAGAATACACAACTGAATTGTTGAACTATGGTGAAGGTAAAGTAGATGAAGAAGCATTAGGAGCTACATTGACAGAACAACCAAGTGTCTTATTGGTCAATTTTAGTAGTGACGTCAGTAAAGCATTTGAAGAAACGATGGGAAGTTTAGGAATTGTAACATTAGTACTAATCGTTTCAGCTGGATTATTAGCTTTTGTGGTGCTATACAACTTAACCAATATCAATGTTTCTGAACGCGAAAGAGAATTGTCTACTATTAAAGTATTAGGCTTTTTCGATAAAGAAGTGACCATGTATATTTATCGTGAAAATATTATTCTTACTTTAATGGGAATCGTTGTTGGATCGCTATTAGGAGTCTTGCTACACAGCTTCGTATTAGATACAGCCGAAATCGATCTCCTCATGTTCAGCCCAACTATTCAACCATTGAGCTATCTTTACTCAGCAATCATAACTCTTGTATTCTCAGGAATCGTTATGATCGCTATGCATTTCAAACTCAAAAACGTAGACATGATCGAAGCCTTAAAATCAGTAGATTAAAAAGAAAAGGATGCGAAGTTCGACGTCAAGGCTTGACAGAAAAATAAAGAATCTCGTAGAGGATGTTCCATCCTTGTAGAGATTCTGTTTTTTCCGAGAGCCTGTCGAACGTAGCTCAACTAAAAGGATGCGGATCACAGCTAAAAGGATGCGAAGTGTCTCGTTTATCTCCGTAGAAAAATAAAATAAAGCAATCTGTTTCTTTATTTCTTAAGAACAGATTGCTTTATTTTTTTCTCTATAAAAAGGTCGAGAAAATTGAATTAGAGCCCTTCTATACGACATTTTCAGAGAAAAGCACAAAGAAAATAAGAGGAATCCAAAATTGAAATGGACGCCTCTTATTTTTTTGGAAAAGTAGTTTAAACCATTAAGGTTGCAACGTATCAGTTGGTTTCGGTCCACCAGGAATGAGACGATTAACTGCGATAGCAATAAACGTTCCGATAAAGGTATCCAAAACACGAGCCAAAGCATAAAGCACGGTCTCGTTAGTTGGTATGCTAAAATAAATAATTAAAAAAGCAGCGCTAGCTCCGATAATTCCAGAATTGTAATTAATTCGGTCACAAAATACAATAATCAGAATGATGCCAAGAGGAACGCCAAACAATTCAATTAAGAAATCCAAGCCGATGAGTTGTTGGAGTAAAATGAGAATAGCAGCAAAAATAGCTCCAATGGAATTGCCGAAGATTCTGGTTTTTCCAAATTTTAAACTGGTCTGCCAATCTTCACGCAAACCAAAGACAGCTGCTAATGCGGCAATCATAGGGGGTTCTCTATCAAGCAGATGGAATAAAAGAATGCATAATCCTACCGCTATTCCTGTTTTTAATGTACGCATGCCTATGCGATAATTGCCAATTTTCATCTATATCCATCACTTTCTTAATGTAACATGTTAGTTTTTAGATTTACTGTGTCTAGTATTAATAATAGGGATAAGTAAATAAAATGCAAAGAAAAATTTTTAGTTTTGATAGAATTAGGGTACTATGGATTTAAAGATTATACCAAAGGAGTGTAAAAATGACGGTCTCTTTACGAGCAATAAAAATAGCCTTTGCGACAACTATTGCAATTTTAATCGCTCAGGCGTTTCAATTAGAATATAGTGTTTCAGCAGGAGTTGTGGCTATATTAAGTGTATTAGACACAAAAAAATCATCGGTTACGATAGCGATTCAACGTGTGGGATCAACGATATTAGCATTGGGGATAGCAACGATTCTCTTTCAATTGTTTGGATTTAACACGATTGTTTTTGGTTTATATCTTCTCATTTATATTCCTATAGCGTATAAACTCAATGTAGAAGTAGGAATAGCTCCATGTTCTGTATTGGTTTCTCATTTATTACTAGAACAAAGTACCTCTATTACTTGGCTTATGAATGAATTTTCATTAATGGTGATTGGTGTGGGAATTGCTATCTTATTTAATTGGTACATGCCTTCAAAAGAAAAGCAATTAGTAAAACTAAGAGATGAAATTGAAGAAAAAATGAGACATGTTTTAATGAACTTTTCTTTGGTATTGAAAAATGGGAGTTCAAATGAAAAAGGCGAACTTTTGATAAAAGAACTTTCAAAAGACTTGAAAACAGCAGAAAAAGTGGCTTATATGGAATCCAATAATCAATTATTAAGTCAATACGATGATTATATCATTCAGTATATCGACATGCGGCAACAGCAAGCTAAAATACTGGCAGAAATGTCGATGGACATTAGCGTATGTTCTTTACCAACCAAGCAAAATGAAATATTGGCTCAGTTGTTCCAACGGACGGCTGATCAACTGCATGAAAGCAATCCCGTATTAGATTTAACCGAAGATATTGAATCGCTGTTAACGGATTTTAGAATGAGTGATTTGCCTAAAACACGAGCTGAATTTGAAAATCGGGCAGCTTTATTTGTGCTTTTAAATGATTTTACGAGGTTTATTCAAATAAAAAAAGATTTTTATGAGCAACAAAAAAGTGAATGAAAGTGCTGAATAGGCAAAAAAAGGGTGGAGAACTATTCCATCCTTTTTTGTTTTTATAAACGATGAGAGAATGTTTTTTTAAATAACTTCAGATTACCATTGATTAAATATTCAGAATATTCTATACTAATTATTAATAAATCATTTTGTTATCTAATTTTAATGATTGGATAGGCGGAATTGTTTTTTTATTAACTAACGCAATAGCGTAAATTGGGGGAAAAGAAAATGAAAAAAAGATTGGTAATGGGAGTTGCAGCTCTTTCGCTATTGGCTACAGCATGTGGTGCTGGAAGTGGCAGCAATGCAGACGAAATCAAAATAGGTTCAATGTTTGAAAAAACAGGTGAGGTTTCAGCGTACGGTACTGCGGAAGCAAATGCAGTAAAGTTAGCTGTTAAAGAAATTAATGACAATGGTGGCATTTTAGATAAAAAAATTGATTTAGTTGAATACGATACAAAATCAGATAATACTGAAGCAGCTAGTATTGCAACAAAACTAGCTACGCAAGATGAAGTATCTATTATTGTAGGACCCGCAACGACTGGAGCGGTAAAAGCTTCCACGCCAGCTGTTACAAGAGCAGGTGTAAGTTTAGTCACTCCTTCTGGAACAGATGACAGTTTGACAATTGATGAAAATGGCAAAGTTCAACCAAATATTTTCCGGACATCATTCCAAGATTCATTTCAAGGGATTGCTTTAGCCGAATTTGCTACAAATGAATTAGGAGCTAAAAAAGCCTTAGTCATTGGCGATAGCTCAAGTGATTACGCATTGGGTTTAACCAAGGCGTTTGAAGGAAAATTTGATGGAGAAATCGTTGCAGAAGAAAATTTTACTGCTGATGACACTGATTTCAGTGCAATCTTAACACGTATAAAAGATCTTGATTTTGATTTCATATTCTTACCTGGCTACTACAATCAAGCAGGATTGATTATCAAACAAGCTCGTGAAATGGGAATCACGCAACCGATATTAGGTGCAGATGGTTTTGGGAACGAAGCATTACTTGAATTGGCAGGGGTTGACAATGTTGATGATGTTTATTATTCAGCTCACTACTCACCAAACAGTGAAGATGCTCAAGTGAAAGAATTTATTGCTGCATATAAAGCTGAATATGATGTAGACCCAGATATGTTTGCTGCTCTTGCATATGATACCGTTTATCTTGTAGCTCAAGCAATTGAAGCAGCTGACGATACAACACCAAAAGCACTGACAAAAGCTCTTGAAGACATTACTGAATTTGATGGCGTGACGGGTACATTCTCATTTGATGAAAATCACAATCCTGTCAAATCAACTTTAGTTATTGAATTACAAGATGGTGTAGAAGTAGGAAATACTGAAGTTACACCTTAATGACCTGTTAAACTAAAAAGGTGCAAAGCAAGTTCTTGCTTAGCACCTTTTAGTATTTAAAAATGAAAAGAGGTGCCATTTTATGGAAGCATTTTTACAACAACTGATTAACGGACTTTCTTTAGGAAGTATTTACGCCTTGATAGCATTAGGTTACACCATGGTTTATGGCATTATCAAATTGATTAATTTTGCTCATGGAGATATCTATATGGTAGGTGCATTTGTTGGTTATACAGCAATCAATACTTTGCACCTCAGTTTTTTTCCGGCGTTGATTCTGTCCATGGTTTTTTGTGCCATTTTGGGAGTAGCAATTGAACGAATCGCCTATAAACCTTTGCGTAATGCAACACGTGTGGCTGCTTTGATTACAGCAATCGGTATGTCCTATTTACTGCAAAATGGCATGATTTACTTAGTTGGTTCAGAAACCAGAGCTTTTCCACAAGTGATTAAGAATAAAGTATATGAATTTGCCGGATTACAAGTCAGTCAGACACAGATCATGATTTTTGCTACAACTATCATTTTAATGTTAGCTCTGCAACTCATTGTTCAAAAAACAAAAATGGGCAAAGCGATGCGAGCAGTCAGTACAGATGCAGATGCAGCTCGTTTAATGGGAATCAATGTCGATAATGTCATTTCATTTACGTTTGCACTTGGTTCTTCATTAGCAGGAGCAGCCGGCGTTTTAGTAGGATTGTATTACAATTCAATCGAACCAATGATGGGTTATGCTCCAGGATTAAAAGCCTTTATTGCCGCTGTACTAGGTGGGATTGGAATTATACCAGGGGCTATGTTCGGGGGATTTGCTATTGGAATCATTGAAACACTAGTCAGTGGATATGGCGGTTCATTAATCAAAGATGCAGTGGTTTACTTGATTCTAATTATTATCCTTATCTTCAAACCATCCGGATTGCTTGGCAAAAATGTAAAAGAGAAAGTGTAGGTGATAAGAATGAAACAATTCAATAAGAAAAACTTCGGTTGGCTCATTTTTATTGCAGCCATCTATATCCTCATTCAAGTAGGAACAGCCACTGGTATTATTAATGCTTTTTATGAAATAACATTGATGACGATTTTGATTAATGTCATTTTAGCAACGGGTTTGAATTTAATTATTGGCTTTTCAGGTCAATTTTCCTTAGGACATGCAGGATTTATGGCTATCGGTGCTTATTGTACCGGAGTTATCAGTATTAAATATCCAACTGTGTTAGGCCTTATGGGAGGACTCTTATTAGGAATCGCTATAGCCAGTCTAGTAGCTTTATTAGTTGGAATCCCTACATTAAGACTAAAAGGGGATTATTTAGCCATCGCTACTTTAGGAGTAGCCGAAATTATCCGGATCGTAATCTTGAATATGAATGATATTACAAATGGAGCGGCTGGGTTAAGCGGCATCCCATTTATTGCAAATTGGCAGATTACGTTTGCTTTTATCGTAATTTCTTTGATTGTGATCATGAATTACATCAAAAGCAGTCCTGGAAGAGCAACGATTTCTATTCGAGAAGATGAAATTGCAGCTGAATCTATGGGAATCAATACAACAAAATATAAAATCATTGCGTTTGTTTTAGGAGCAGCTTCTGCAGCAATAGCAGGTGGATTACATGCTTCTTATTTCAGCGTTATCCGTCCGGCAGACTTTACTTTTATGAAATCTGTTGATATTTTAATTATTGTTGTTTTTGGCGGATTAGGAAGTATGACCGGAAGTGTTGTTGCAGCTATCGTATTAGGCATTTTGAATGTTTATTTGCAGCCTTTTGGACAACTGAGAATGATTATTTATTCAGTTGCTCTAGTTGCAATCATGGTCTTTAGACCTTCTGGATTATTAGGAACAAAAGAATTTACGATTTCTGGATTATTAGATCGTAAAAGCAAAAAGAAATCTATGAAAGAGGGGGAAGCAGAATGAGCTTATTAGAAGTTAAACAATTGACCAAAAACTTTGGTGGGCTATCTGCTGTCTCTATGGTAAACATGCAATTGGAAGATAATGAATTAGTGGGGTTGATTGGTCCTAATGGGGCAGGGAAAACCACACTATTCAACTTATTAACAGGTGTATATGAACCAACTGAAGGAGTTATTGACCTCGAAGTAGACGGCAAGAAAACATCCTTGATCAAGCAAAAAACGTATGCTATCACTTCTATGGGATTAGGCAGAACGTTTCAAAATATTCGTTTATTCAAAGATTTGACTGTATTAGAAAATGTTTTGATTGGGATGCATGAAAAAAATAAAGTCGGCACAATTGCTAGCATCTTTAGAACGCCGGCATATTATGCAGCTGAAGAAAAAATGCGCATTGAAGCTCTTGAATTGTTAAAGCTGTTTAATTTAGAAACAAAAGTAGCTGAGTTAGCAAAAAACTTGCCATATGGGGAACAAAGACGCTTAGAAATCGTTCGTGCATTGGCCACTAAACCAAAAATTTTATTTTTAGATGAACCGGCGGCCGGAATGAACCCTCAAGAAACAGCTAGTCTGACTTCTTTGATTCGCCAAATCCAAAAAGAATTCAAAATCACGATTTTGTTAATCGAGCACGATATGTCATTAGTTATGGATGTATGTGAACGCATTTACGTATTAGAATATGGCAGAATGATCGCTCATGGAACACCTGATGAGATTAAAACCAATGAAGCCGTTATTAAAGCATATTTAGGTGGTGAGTAGACATGTTAAAAGTAAAAGATCTATCTGTTTATTATGGAGTCATTCAAGCGACTAAAGAAATCAATTTTGAAGTGAACGAAGGTGAAATTGTTTCATTGATTGGTGCTAATGGTGCGGGGAAATCAACGGTTCTAAAAGCGATTTCTGGTTTGCATCGTCCAAAATCAGGTGAAATCTTGTTTAAAGACCAACCCATCCAAAAAGAATCAACACGTAAAATTGTTCAGCTAGGTATTTCTCAAGTTCCGGAAGGACGCCATGTCTTTAAAGGAATGACTGTCATGGAGAATTTAGAAATGGGAGCTTTCCTTAGAAAAGATAAAAGTGAAATTCAAAAGGATTTGAAAATGGTATTTAACCGTTTTCCAGTCTTAGAAGAACGAAAAAAACAGGATACAGCCACTCTTTCTGGTGGGGAACAACAAATGGTTGCCATGGGCCGAGCATTGATGTCTAGGCCAAAATTATTGTTACTGGACGAGCCTTCAATGGGATTAGCACCTTTGTTCATTAAAGAAATTTTTAATATCATCGAAATGATCAATAAACAAGGAACGACGGTATTATTGATTGAGCAAAACGCAAAAGTAGCGTTAGAAATTGCGCATCGTGGATATGTTTTAGAAACTGGAAAAGTTGTACAAACTGGTACAGGAAAAGAGCTATTAGCAAGTGACGAAGTGCAAAAAGCTTATTTGGGAGGTTAAGAAATGGACGTAAAAAGTTATATGACAGCAACTGTCGTGACCGTTACAGAAGAGACCAAAGTCTTAGAGGCGCTTGATATTATGAAAGAAAATGATTTTCACAGGTTGCCTGTAGTGAGAAATGGACGAATGATTGGGTTAATTACACAAGAAATTATTCAAGAAAATTCCCCTTCTACAGCAACGAGCCTGAGTATCCATGAGATGAACTATTTGTTAACTAAAACTAAAGTTGGCGATATCATGCAAAAAAAGGTTCTTACTATTCAAGCAGATGATTTATTGGAAGAAGCTGCTGCTCGTATGAGAGACCAAGAAATAGGTGTCTTGCCGGTAGTAGAAGAGGAAAATAAAATTGTCGGTATCATTACGGATAAAGATATCTTTAGTGCTTTTATTGACATTATGGGGTACAACAATAAAGGCAGCCGTATTGTGATCGATATTCCAGAAGATCAACCAGGAATTCTGGAAGATATTACTAATATTTTAGCAGAAGCTCAAATCAGTATTCATCAAATAGCTGTTTATCGAAAAGACAATTTCACACAAGTGATTATCCAAATGGATAGTCCAGATACAAGCGCAATTAAAGAAATCTTAACGACAAGTGGCTATACGGTTAGTTCAGCAATTTATAAAGAAGGAAAAAAAGCTGAATAGTAGTGTAATAGCGTTGAAATAAAGTTGAAAAAAAGCCAATCAAGCCCAAAAATTAGAATTAATTTTTGGGCATGGTTGGCTTTTTTCTTAGTGTTAGGATAGGAGTGGACACTAATGAACAATTAAGATTCAAATAAATTTAGAATTTTCTATCCTAAAAGTTGGCTTTCGGTTATAGTAATGAAATAGTTGCTTTTTTATACATAATTGAGAACACAAAATCAAATGAAATAGATAAATAATAAAAGGGGATTTCTAAATGAAAAAAGGGTGGCTGATCGTTGGATTAGCAGTTGTTTTGATAGGTATTGGAGGAGGTGTTTTTTTTATGGGTCAACCAGGAAAAAATGTTCATATATCTGAAAATGGTCTTTCTTATGTAGCAAAGGTTGAGGGGAAAGATTTTTATATTTTTCGTTTGTCAAATTAAGTTAGACAGTTCCCACTCATTAATGTAATTTAAAAATACTTCTAACGGTGTCAGATACTGTAAAGATTTTCTTGGGATCTGATTTCTTACTGAAGCGACTGCAGAGACAAAAGATTGATCAACTTGGTTAAAATCCATTTCTTTCGGTAAACCGTCTTTTCGAAGCAGTCCATTAGAATGCTCGTTTAAAGCTCGCTGGGATGGAGTTCCTGGATCAGCAAAGTAAATAGCAACATCATTTAGATTACTAATGGTTTTCCAGTTGGAAAACTCTTTTCCACAATCAAACGTAATGGATTTGAAGAGATTTCTTGGAATACATTGGAACCAGTTGTTTATGGCTTCTTCAACATCTTGTGCTTTACGCCCATTGGGCTTCATAGTAATAATGGCTTTTGAAATCCGTTCAACCAATGTGATTACAGCACTTTTATGATGAATGCCAACAATAGTGTCTCCTTCTAGATGACCAAACTCGTCTTCAAATTGTGGATAATCCGTTAATCTTTCAGATATATTTCTTTTGAAAGCTTGTTTCCCTCGTTTTTCTTTATGACCGTTTGGTTTACGTTTTCCTTTCATAGGAAGAGTTGTTTGATCAAAGAGCCCTTGTTTGAACTGTCGGTACAAGGTGCGTGAGGAACAAGCGATGAACCTTTCTGCACGACCAATAATCACATCTGGAGTCCATCCTTGAGCAACCATCTTTTGAATATATTCTTGTTGGTCATTGGGTAAGGTAATAGGATGTCTACTGCAGCGCTTCTTATTTTCTTTGTATTGTTTAAAGTAATCAAGAGCCGTGTAACCTTTCCTTAGGAAAGTAACTACGTTATGAATCGTCTGACGTGAACGGCCAATGTAGGTGGCAATTTTCAAAACAGAAATTTTTTGATGGAAATAAGCTTCTATCATTACAAGTTCTTCAGTGGTAAGATGGGTGTAGGTCATTCGTGATCACTCCTATGTTTTCTTTGGTCGGAAATACATTTTGAGTGTACCACGAATGGCTTTTTTATTTGTCTAGCTTAATTTTACAATCGGCGATTTATAAAGATGGTGAATGGAAATCGACATTTTTAACAGGTGTCAACATGGGAGCAGCTAAACCTGGTACATTTTCGGGAGAGCTAGCTATCACAAAAGAAGAGTATCTACGTTGGTTTAAGCAGATGCCTTAAACGCAGGTATTAATACTTCTGTTTTTCCTTTGTTTTGTGCAATTGATGCAGACTGTATAATTGAAAAAGACGCATTATTACGTATTGTTTCGCCTTTTCTTAAACATGAAGAAACAGTTGCAGTTGGTGGAATGGTCCGTATTGCAAATGGAAGTGAAATAAAAAATGGGCAAATCGTTCAAACGAAGATCCCTAGAAAAATGATCGAACGATTCCAAGTGATCGAATACTTTCGAGCTTTTTTAACAAGTCGTATCGGTTGGCAACAATATAACGCATTGATGATTATTTCAGGAGCTTTCGGCTTGTTTAAAAAATCCGCTGTAGTAGATGTTGGAGGTTTCGAAAAGACAATAGGTGAGGATATGGAACTGATTCTAAGACTGCATAAGAAATTCCGACAAACGGGTCAACCTTACCATATTGACTTTGCTTCTGATGCAGTGTGTTGGACACAAGCCCCCGATAGTTATAAGGGATTAGAAAGCCAAAGAATAAGATGGCATAGAGGACTGTATGATTCTTTAAATAGACATAAAGAGATGATTGGTCGACCTAAATATGGAGTCGTCGGTTTAGCTTCTATGCCGTACTTCTTTCTGGTAGAGTTGTTAGGACCGGTTATTGAAATGATTGGTTATATTGTGATGGCTCTTGCCATTTATCTCGGTATTTTATCTTCATCAGTTATTTTCATTTTTTTGTTAACTTGTTTAATGGGTATCTTATTTTCATACTCTGCTATTTTATTTGAGGAAATATCGTATAAACGATATGGAAGTTTAAAGGATATTTTAATGCTGTTTGCAGTGAGTATTTTGGAACAATTTTATTACCGTCAATTAACGGTCTGGTGGAGAGTAAAAGCTTTCTTTAATTACAATAAAGGCAGTAAAAAATGGGGCACGATCGAACGTAAAAATTTTGATTCAGAAAAAAAGATGTAAAAAATAGGATTACTGAAATTCCTATTAGCTTAGCTAGAAATAAAAAGGTTCATTAAAAAAATAAAAAGTGACGAAACTTTGTCTAGTCAATTTATAGAATTGGAATAGGTGTGAAAAGACTAAGAACAAGCGGTTTATTGTTGGAATTAATTTGAAAATAAGTTGTTTTAAAAATCTTCCAGACAACTTTCTAAAAAAATAGAAAACTTTACTTGGACAACCCAATAATAGTTTGTTATCCTAAAGGTACATAGCAATCACATAAGCAGTTAACCTAACAATTTTTGGAACGTCAATTATTTAATTGACATCATTTCATGAAATTGCTTTGGAGGGGTAAGGCTTGCACATAATTTGGGGTGAAATGATTTGGGATAGAAATATCCTGAGTCATTTTTTTGTATGGATGATAGATTAAAAAGGTACTCTACTTTCCAGTGTGTATAGATGAAATTAATTGATGTTTACCATTTTGGAAGAATAGTTAGAAGCATCCACACTATTTGATGAAGAGCTATTAAGAAAAGCTTAGTTTTTTCTTAATAAGAATTGAGTATACTAAGCTTAAGCAATAATG
The DNA here is from genome assembly GCF_000745125.1 of Carnobacterium jeotgali MS3. Taxonomy (GTDB): domain Bacteria; phylum Bacillota; class Bacilli; order Lactobacillales; family Carnobacteriaceae; genus Carnobacterium_B; species Carnobacterium_B jeotgali. Next base: position 409,871 of record NZ_JQNF01000003.1, on the reverse strand, counting down.
AACCAAACCATAAAAAACAGGTCAAGGAGGAATTTAAAATGAATCAATTAAAAAAAATAAGTTTAACGGCTTTAACAGCACTGAGTTTGGTGGGAGCGTCAGTAGCGTTGTTGCCACAATCTGCTAGTGCAACTACGAATGGAATCGATACAACTGTTGTAGATGAAAAATGGGGAAAACCTACTTTTATCTATGGCGGAGGATTATCTGAAAGCCAAATAACTGAAACAGAAGAGTTATTAAATATTAAAAATCCAGAAAATGTAGCTGTCGGAAGTGTGACAGGTCAAGACTTGATCAATTATTTAGGTGAAGGATCAGGAAACACATCTAGCATGATCTCATCCGTATTGGTACAGAAACAAGACACTGGAGAAGGTGTCGATGTTGAAATTGTCACTCCAGAAAATATCAGTCAAATTACACAAGACCAATATGCAAATGCAGCAATCACTGCAGGAGTTAATGATGTGAAAATCGAGGTAGCAAGTGTCAGCAAGGTTACAGGAGAAAGTGCCTTAACAGGTATTTATAAAGCTTTTGACGTTAATGGGGAAGAATTAGACCAAGAGCGTATGGAAGTAGCACAGCAGGAATTAGAAACAACCAATGAGATTGCACAAGAAAATAACGGGAATGAAGAATTTGATACAGCCAAATTTGACCAAGCGATTATTGATATTAAACAAAGTTTAGCTGATTTGAAAGAACAACAAGGTGAATTAGCTACAAAAGAAGATGTTGAACGCATTATTAATGAAGCGTTAGAAAAAAATAACTTGCAAAATGCAGTTACGCAAGATCAAATTGATCAATTGATGGCTTTATTTGAAAAATACCAACAAACAAGTGCGATTGATTCTGCTGAAGTAAAAGAACAGTTGAAGAACTTGTCCAATACCGTTCAAGATAAATTTGGCGACGCTCTGCAACAAGCTGAAGATAGTGGATTAGTAGATAAAGTCGGCAACTTCTTTAGCCAAATATGGGATGCTATCGTAGGTCTATTTAAATAGGGCGTAACAATCCTTAACTCGATGAACTCAAAACCGATTTCCATTTGAGTAGGGGTAATAAACCTTAATTCGATGAACTCAAAACCGATTTCCGTTTGAGTAGGGGCAATAAACCTTAATTCGAACAACTCAGAAACGATTTTCATCTGAGTAAGGGCAACTAGCTTAATTCAACTAACTTAGAGTAGAATTCTAATGGGATTTTGCAAAGTTAAAAGGAAATGGAATTGTTGAACGATCCAGTAAGAGAAACATTTAAAAAATAAAAATCCAAGGATAAGTCTCTGTAACATAGGACTTATCCTTGGATTCTTTTTTGCAAATTTATTCGAAATCGTAATGAAGATCCCATTTGGTTCTCAATGTATCCATAATTTCCATTACATCATGGGTAAGGGTAAGTGAAGGATCTGGGCGATTTGATAAAATTAGATTAGTAATATCGGCTATTTCATAATTCATAGCTTGTTTTGTATCGCCAGCTTCAATCGTTTCTACTGAACCATCTGGACGGGTTAACGTCGCTTTTTCTGCACGTGGGAAATCATTGACTGTGAAAAAACCATTCTCAAATGCAACGATTCCTATTTTAGGCATTTTAGCTCTAAAGGTAAGCGTAATGGCAGCTAGTTCATCATGGTCATTTTTTAATAGAATACCCGATTGCTCATCCACACCTGTTTCGTAAAAATTCATGGTCGTGTGAATTTCATGTGGTTGGCTAGTCAAGAAAAAGCGGGTAAAAGATAAGGCATAAATTCCGATATCCAGTAAAGCCCCACCAGCAAGATCTTTATTGAAAAAGCGGTTTGTTGGATCTTCTTCTTTTAAACTTCCAAAAGAGACTTGGATCATTTTTAATTTACCAAGTGATCCTTCTTGAGCGATTTCTTTTAGCTTATGGTAAAGCGGCATGTGGTAAATAACCATTGCCTCAGATACAATAAGATTTTTTTCTTCAGCTAATTTCATAGCTTGCGCTAACTGATTATTATTCATCGTAATAGCTTTTTCGGATAAAACGTGTTTGCCGTGTTCTAAACTTTTCAAGATCAAATCAGCATGATGGCTATGCGGTGTAGCAATATAAACAACATCAATGGATGGATCAGCTAATAATTCTTCGTATGAGCCATATGATTTTTTGATTCCGTGTGTTTCAGCAAATGCAGCTGCTTTTTTAATATTTCGTGAACCCGCAGCATAAAGTACGGCATTATCAACATTGAATGTTTCAGCAAATTCATTTGCAATTTGTCCTAAACCTAAAATTCCCCAATTTAACTTTTTCATGGAAAGCCTCCTGAAATTTATTTAAACGTTATCAAAGCTATTTTACCATTGAAAAACAGTTGTGGGAACGAGGAAAGTAGTTTGATTTTCTTTTTCTAATAAAAGATAAAAGTATAGGCATACAATTTGAAAGTTAACGTAATAGGTGTAAAATAAAGGTAGCACTTATTTAAAATTATTCATTAATTGGAAGGGGAATGATGAACATGCATGAAGCATTAGTAGAAATTGTTTTAGGAGCTATAAAGGAGCAATACGTTAGCGAAAAAGCTTTTTACACCGCTCAATTAGGCATCACACCACAAAGTTGGGACCGCTGGAAAAAAGGCAACCAAGGACTGAAACCTGAAAATATGGAAAAGATTTCTCGGTTGTTTACTGAATACGAATGGATGCTGGTACAAAAAGTTTGCCGAAAAGCTACATTTTTTCCAGAAGTTAAAGCCAATCCCGTTAACGAATATTTAGCTATCAAATTTCATGTAGCACAAAAATGGGTGAACAGCGGTACAGCCGAGCTAGAATTTAAAAAAGAAACCGAAGATCGAATAATGGAACATCACCGCAAACAGAATACAACAATCCTTATCATTGAGAACGGGTATGATTTCTGGAGCTACAAGGACATCATTGAATTGCGTTTACCTGGAATCATCCAACAACAAATAAAAACAGACAAACCAAACCTTTTAGAGTGGTTCAATAAAAATATTCAGGATACGCAATGATCTGAAAGTAAGTTAAGATAGATAATTTATCAGATTATGCTTTAATTAGTTCACTCATGATAAAATCGGTTGGGGTAGGTTATTAGTTACATCTAGCTTGATCTTTAATATACTCTGTTTTAAGAATTCGTTGATTTTGAAACGCTTTCTTTGACCACAGCAATGAGATACTTTATTCTTAAGCTGTTAAATAGATAAAGAAAGAAGGGCTCCGTATGTTAATTGATTCTTATCCGTATTTATTATTTAATGGTAATGCAGAAGAGGCATTGAGCTTTTATGCAAAAGTTTTTAAAGCAGAGATTTTAGATATCAGCAAATTCAAGGATATGCCACAACACCCAGATAACCCCATACTGCCTGATGAAATACAAAATAAAGTGATGAATGCAACATTGCAGCTTACAAATGGAAGTTATTTGATGTTTTCTGATAACCCGCTTGAAGGCGAAGCTGGTTATCAGCAAGGCAATAACATATCTGTCACTTTAGTTTATGAAACAAAAGAGGAAACTCGTGAGGTTTTCGACCAATTGAAAGTAGATGGGAAGATATCGATGCCACTCGAAGAAACATTTTGGAGCCCATTATATGGAAAGGTTGTTGATCAGTTTGGAGTTGAATGGCAGATTTCGACTTTTGTGCCAGGCATGATGGACAAAGCTGAATAAACCGATTGGAAAAGAATTAATATGGATAAAACGTCTAGTAAATGGAAAATGATAGAAAGTTTGTTTGTTTCCTATTGTTTTTTTTTAATACTAGCAAATAAGATAACTAAAAAAGAAGAGTGTGGGACAAAAAGCGTTTAGAACCGAATCTTCTAACGCATACCTTATCGCTAATGCGAATAAATCCGCAAGAGCTATGGCAACGGGAACGAATACGCGCAGTAGGGTCATCGACCATCGAGCATTATTCGTGAAGTGGACGTCGGGTCTGTTTTTTTGGAGCACGTTTTAGAATAAACATTCGCATATAGGAAAGAGGCTGGGATTTTTGTCCCAGCCTCTTCTTTTAATTAAATCGTAATTTTTAACTCATGGGGTTTTAACAGATTTGATTTGATCAGAAATGGCTTGAACAAAAGACTCAATAAAGCCGGTAAAACAAGTACTACAAAAAGATACGAAAGTGTAGCAGCGAGTCCTTGAGAAGAGGCGATTCCAAAAATGGCTACTAAAGCACATAGCCCCATGCCCGCAATCTCAGCAGAGGCTTCTAAATTAAAGACTAGAACCCCTAAAGGAGCTAAGATTGTTCCCAACATTAAGGGGAATAACGCAACTTTGGGATGTCTAATGATATTCCCAGTTTGCAGTTTTGGGGTAATAATCAATTGACCTAAAAATGTTCCAGCATCATTATCCTTCAGACTGAGAAAGGCAAAAACAGTAAACTGGACGCTGCATCCAATTAAAGCAGCTGCACCAGCAGAGCCATCAAGTTGCAAAGCGAGAGCAATGGCAGCTGATGAAGCTGGTGACAAAATCAACATACCGAAAACTAAGCCTAAAACCATTGAAGATAAAAGAGGATAACCAGCGACAGAAGAAGTAATCAATAATGAGACGGAATTTAACATAAAAGCTATAGGCGAAGATAACGTGAAGCCTATTAAACCGCTGATTAGTATACTTGCAAAAGGGACAAGAATCATATTGAAACGCGTTTTATTAAATAAAAAGGTACCAATGATAATTGCAATAGCAATAGCTAACAAGGCTCCAACGGGTTCCCCACTTTTTAAAGTAACTGCACCATTTGTAAAAGCATACGCGCGACCGCCAATAACTCCTGCTGCTGTGGCACTCAGCATAGTTAGAATATCTGTTTTCAAATAATAACTGATCCCAATACCCAGTCCAGGAATCAATAGTGTTTTTGTGACAGCGCCGATAGTAACGAGTGTTGAGAAGCCTATTAGCTCTCCAATGCTTTGGATTAATAGTCCAATACCTAAAGTAACCACAACTGCTGCAGCAATACCTTGAGATGCTTTGTAGAGCTGATCTGTGAATGTGTCTTTTTTCATTTGTAAACCTCCAAAAGATTTCCTGTTAACCTTATTCTCTATTAATGTTATTATAAAGGAGTGAAATCAAAAGTACACTATCTTAAGAATTAAAGATATTTTTTGATGCAATCCAAAATTAGAATGGAGTCTTTAAAATAATGAATAAAAAATTAGCCTTACTATTGATAACAACTGGTATCTTAGGAGGGTGCGAACAATTCAATCAAGAATCTGTCTCACAATCTAGTCAAGCTTCTGAAACCAGTTCTTCCATTGATACTCTAACTCCGGAAGAAAAACAAAAGTTAGCAGAAGAGGCTGAACATCAAGCTATGCTAGATGCTTTACCAGCTGTTTCAACAGAGGATTGGAATTTAGAACTAGTTAACAATTGGACAAAAATAGATGAATCGATTGAAAGACCCTTAAAGGCATTGCCAAATGGATTATTAGTGGATGAACGAATTATTGAAGATTATACGGCTATGACGAATGCTGGGAAAGAAGCTGGTCATGAGATTGTTGCTGTTTCAACTTATCGTTCGGTTGAGTTGCAAAAGACAAATTACAATAATAGTGTGCAAAAGTATCTAAATGAAGGACATTCTCGAGAAGAAGCGGTTAAATTAACAGAAGATTACATTGCTATCCCTGGTGGAAGCGAGCATCACACCGGATTGGCTGTTGATGTAATGGATACAGAATGGGTAAAAACAGGCAAAGGTCTTATCGCTGAATTTGATACTCAAGCATCGCAAAAGTGGTTAGTTGAGCATGCGGCTGAGTATGGTTTTGTCCTCAGATTTCCTAAAGGTAAAGAAGAAGAGACCGGCATTGAATATGAATCATGGCATTTTCGTTATGTTGGAAAAGAAAATGCAGCTTATATGAAAAAATATGATTTGTCTTTAGAAGAATACATTGCTTTATTAGAAGAAGCTGGCAAATAAACTTATTTTTTTACTCCTGTATTTTCATTGAAAGGAAGAAATGTGTGCCACTAAAAAAACAACCAAAAAATCGGTATAAAACAGTGAAACGTATTAAACATCAACGAATAACGCCTAGCTATTTCTTAATGATGCTCTTTGTCATTGTCTTTATCTTTATTGGGACTCTTTATTTCTTAGCACAAGAAACAGCTGAGGTTCAGGTATCTCAAGACGAACCTGTAGAAGAGCAGTTTATTGTCCAAATCGCTGATTACGCCCAAGTGTTGCAAAAAAAATACGGCGTTTTACCGAGTATCAGTATTGCTCAAGCGATACTTGAATCGGATTGGGGTACTAGCGAACTTTCCATAAAAAACAATAATTTTTATGGAATTAAAGGCAGCAGTTCCGAACCGATTGTTACAATGACGACCAAAGAGTTTGTCGACGGTGAATGGATCGAAGTCCACGCAGATTTCAGAAAATACACTACATGGCAAGAATCAATGGAAGATCATTCTGAATTATTCACTAAAGGAACAACTTGGAACGGGGACCAATACGCTAAGGTTTTAACCTCAAACGATTACAAAGAAGCGGCTTATGCTTTACAAGAAAGTGGCTATGCCACAGATCCTGACTATCCAGAAAAACTAATTCGTTTGATTGAGCAGTATGACTTGAATCAGTATGATTAATAATGAGAAGGGGGTTTTTTCTTTAGAGTGAACCCCGTTTTTATTATCCAATAAGAAATCGCTTTATTTATTGCAGAATGATAGCAATTAAAGCAGACATTCGTTAAAATAAATACTATGAAACTAACTAATGAGGTGAAAATATGGAAGAAAAAAAAGGATCTCCAAGTATCACGACTGATTTAAGAAAGCATTATGTTGCGGTCCCAGAAATTATTGATACAGCCAGCGGCATTATTATAAACGGAAAAAGATTTCGCTCACTCATTTTTACAACTGATATTGCTATTATTATGAATAACGACGCCGATGCAGTCATCGCAGTCTATCCATTTTCACCTCATCCTGCTATTATTCAAGGAATCACGACCGTAGCAAGTATGCCTGTTTTAGCTGGAGTAGGTGGAGGCATTACCAATGGGCATCGTTCAGCGAATATTGCTTTATTTGCGGAATCACATGGCTGCATTGGTGTCGTCTTAAATTCTCCTACACCAAAAGAAACCTATCAGGAAATTGATCGTTTAGTGGATATCCCAATCATATCAACAGTTGTTTCAGAGTTTACGGATATCCAAGGAAAATTGGATGCAGGCGTTGATATCTTAAACGTCAGCGGAGCAGCTCGAACAACGCATATTGTACGTGAAATTCGTAAGAAATTTCCCAAAGTGCCGATTATTGCAACAGGTGGTCCAACAGAGGAAAGCATTAAAGCAACAATTGCAGCTGGTGCTAATGCGATTACGTATACACCGCCAAGTAATGGGAAATTATTTAGTGAACTAATGAAAAAATACCGTAACCAAGAAGAAACGTTATATGAAGTACAACAAGAATCTGAAGAAGAAAAATAAAGTAAAAGCAGGTGTAAAAATGAGGAATTCAATGAATAAAAAAGGCAAGAAACTTCCTTTATGGGCTATCATTAGTATTGTAGTTGCTCTGCTTGCAGTGATAGGTGGAGGCATCTACGGGTATACAGTTTGGGCTGAAGCTAGAGATGAAAAAGCGGCTCAAAAAAAGGCAGATACATTTATTGCGGCCTTAGAAAAACAAGATTATACTGCCATGAGCAAAGTGGTTTCTGAAAAATCATTGACCGCTATTGATTACACAAAAGAATCAATGATAGAACGCTATGAAACAGTGTATGGCGGTGTAGGGGCTGCAGAATTAAAGGTTTCCGAACTGTCTCTTACACAAGAAAAGGGAGCAGATCACTACACGCTCTCGTATAAGGTGAATATGGAGACGGCTTTAGGGAAATTAGAAGAAAAAAATTACGAAACGACTGTGTCTAAAGTTGCAGATGATTATCAAGTCGATTGGAACACACACCTTATTTTTCCAGATATGGAGCCAACAGATAAAATAGCAATCACAACAACTGTAGGTGAAAGAGGCGATATTTTAGATAAAAATGGTTCGCCATTGGCAACAGAAGGTACATCTTGGCAAGCAGGTCTGCAGCCTTCCACTTTAGGTGAAGGAGAACAAAAGACATCAACTTTACAAAAAGTAGCTGAAACATACGACGTTAAAGTAGAAGAACTGGAAAAACTTTTAGAACAAGGATGGGTAACCCCTGATAGTTTTGTACCATTTAAAGGAATGGCTCAAGATGCAGAACTGCCACAAGTTCCTGGCGTACTTTACCAAGAAACAATGGCTCGTACGTATCCTCTAAATGAAGCAGCTTCACATTTGATTGGCTATGTTGGAGAAGTTTCGGCTGAAGATATCGAAAAAGATCCAACGTTAAGAACGGGAGATGTTATCGGCAAGTCGGGTTTAGAAGCCACTTATGATGATCGGTTAAGAGGTCAAAAAGGTGGACGCATTGAAATCCAAACAAGCGATGGCGAATTAAAAACAGTCTTACAAGAAACGGAAGTTAAAAATGGAGAAGACATTACGTTGACCATTGATACTGACATCCAAAAAGCTGCTTACGATCAATTAACAGGAGAAAGCGGTTCAGCCGTTTTCATGAATCCAACGGACGGAAGTTTGCTAGCTTTGGTCAGCACACCTTCATATGATGCAAACTTGATGTCAAGCGGCATTAGTTCGGAAGAATATCAAGCATACGTTGAGGATCCAAAGAGTCCATTTTTGGCTCGATACGCTTCTGGATATGCTCCAGGTTCAACGTTTAAGGTGATTACAGCAGGCATTGGCCTAGATGCTGGGACCATTATTCCTACAGAAACGCAAAAAATTGAGGGATTATCTTGGCAAAAAGATGCTTCTTGGGGAGATTACAAAGTTACCCGCGTGAAAGACAATCCTAGTGTGAATTTGGCAGATGCGTTTGCCTATTCAGATAATATTTATTTTGCACGAGAAGCACTTGAGATGGGTGCAAAAGTGTATCAAGATGGACTAAAAAACTATATATTTGGTGAAGATTTGAAATTGCCAATTGCAATGAACCCTGCGCAGATATCTAATAGTGGCACATTGGATTCAGAAGGCCTTCTGGCAGATACAGCATTTGGTCAAGGAGAATTATTGCTTAATCCTATTCAACAAGCCGTTTCATATACTCCATTTGCGAATGGTGGCAAGCTTGTTTATCCTAAACTGACAGCAGATCAAGAAACAGCCGAGTCTAAGCAAGCAGTTACACCAGAATCAGCAGCAATAATCAAAGAAGATTTAGTTCAAACAGTCGAAAAAGCGTACGGTTCTTCTCACAAATTAGCTGTTATTGATAAACAAATTGCAGCTAAAACGGGTACTGCTGAAACAAAAGAGTCTGAAATAGAAGGTGAAGATGCTGAAACAAACGGATTCTTATTGGCTTTTGATGCTGAAAATAGCAGTTATTTGATGGTAGCAATGATTGAAGGGAAATCTAGTGGTTCGGTGATTGATGCAATGCTTCCAATGCTTGAAAAAATGGACACATTCCAATAAGAATAACTGTTCTGTAAAATCACAGTTGAAAATAGTTTTAAGAAATGGTATATTATTTCTACTTTGTAAAAAATCAGAAAAATTTAAAGGAGACAATGATAAATGAATTCAGACCCCGATAGTCAGTCGATGATAGGACAGATATTAATTATCGTTATATTGACAGCTGTTAATGCATTTTTTGCATCAGCGGAAATGGCATTTGTATCAATAGATCAAGGGAAAATAAGAGAAAAGGCAGCTAAAGGCGATAAAAAGTCGTTGAATATTTTGAAACTGCTAAGCAATTCAGATAACTTCTTAGCTACTATTCAAGTAGCGATAACCTTGGCAGGATTCTTTTCAAGTGCATCAGCAGCAACCAGTTTTGCAACTCGCCTCGAACCTTATCTATCAACTATTCCAGGGGGAGCACATATAGCAACTGTTGTTGTAACGATCGTACTATCTTATATAACCCTTGTTTTTGGGGAATTATATCCAAAACAAGTTGCTTTACAAAAAGCTGAAGAAGTTGCTCGTGCTACTTCTGGCACCATTCTAGTAGCACAAACAATAACTAAACCTTTTGTAAAATTACTTTCATTCTCAACAAATATTTTAAAGAGACTGACTCCAATCGATTTTACGGAAGAAAAAGAAAAAATGACACGTGATGAATTTCGCGCATATTTAGAACACAGTCAAATTGCGGGTGCAATAGATCCAGATGAGTTCACAATGCTAAAAGGGATCTTATCAATGGATACTAAAATGGCTAGAGAAATCATGGTCCCACGTACAGATACGTTTATGATCGACTATAAAGAAGGTAGCGCAGTGAATATTCCTCAATTATTGGATATTCCTTACTCGCGTGTTCCTGTTTATCTCGAAGATAAAGATAGCATTATAGGAATTGTACATGTGAAGAATTTGTTGAAAGCTTCTCGAACAACTAAAATTGACGATATTGACTTGAAAGATATTTTAAATGAACCTCTATATGTTCCAGAAACCATTCATATTGACGACTTATTGTATGAACTAAGACGAACACGCAATCAGTTAGCGGTATTAAACGATGAATATGGTGGAGTAGTCGGAATTGTGACATTAGAAGACTTACTGGAAGAAATTGTAGGAGATATTGATGATGAGTACGATGAAACGTATAACATGATTGAAAAAGTATCTGAAAGTATTTATTTAGTCGATGGTTCGACTCAATTATCAAAATTCAATGAATATTTCGGAACTGAGATAGAGTCAAATGATGTGGATTCAATTGCTGGTTACTTTATTACACAATACGGAAATATTCCTCAACCAGGTGATAATGCAAATGTTGAATATGAAAACTACTTGCTTAAGTCCAATAAAGTAGAAGGATCACGTCTTGTTAGTCTTTATGTTGAACGATTAAACACAACAAATGATGATGAAGAGAATGAATCTCAAGGAAATTAAAGTTGACCTCCAGAATGGGAAACCTTCTGGAGTTTTTTTGTCGGATAGGACTAGTTTTTCAGATAAGATAAATACTGGAGAACTCTTTAATAAGAAGCACAAGTTATTGTAAAATGCCTTAGATTAGATTTGTTAAAAGCAAAAAAAGGGACCTCGCCTATTTAAGACGCTGTACCTTTTTGCAGTATGAGTAATGATTCGTTATTCTTCTATAGAGAATGATTCAACTGATGGAGCTTCTTCAACCGGTGGTTCAGGTTTTGTTTCTTCCGGAATAGTAGGCTGTTCTGTTGGTATTTCAGGTTCAACAGGTTTTGTGGAGTCAACGGACTCTGGTACTTCTACTGGCGCTGGAGTTGATTCTGCTGGTTTTGGCTTTGTAGACTCTTTTATAGCATCTGTCGGTTGTTTAGGAGTAGTCGTATTGCTTTGATTCTTTTTAGGCGTGCTATTTTTCGTTGGCGATTTTGAGCTCTTGGGCGTGCTGTAACTATCATTTGAGTATGTAGGTGAGTACGTACTAGATTCATATGCAGCAGTATCTTTAGAATCGTCAGCAGCACTATCGCTTTCGACAACTTCTTCAGTTTCTGCTAATTCAGTTGTTTCTTCTTCAATTTCATTTTTTTCATGATGATCGCTTAAGAAAAATAAATCTGAGTTTTTTCGAGAAACATTCCCTTTATTCTCTATGTCAGTTATTTTTGGGCTTTCTTTTGATTCGACAACATCAGACTCAACTTCAACAATCGATGTCTTTGATTCAGTTACAGCAAGACTATTTGACCAAGGTTTCTCTTGGTTCATACCCATACCAATTACTACAATAAGAATAATAACTAAAATGCCCAAATACCAATAGTGTTTAATCAGTTCAAATAAACTTTTATTGCGCATAGTAAACTCCTTTCCTAAATCGCTTTGATTCAATAGTATAACATTCTCAATTGAAATTCTAGTTTATTCAATGAAATCAAAGCGGTTAGTATTTTTTAATGAACTAATTTCGAATGAAGCTAAACCAATTCATAGTGATTAAACGAATTATAATGATCAATGTGTATTAATTGTTCGTTCAAACTCCTTCTTATGCAAATAGCCTGCTAAAATAATTGACCTTTTTAGTCGAAAAGCGTATATTAAATTAGAATGGCTGACTATTCAAGGTCTTTTTCTTTGCTTATGAATCAATAAGTAATGAAAGAGCCTTTTAATTTGTACTTAAATATTAAGAAAAAAGGGTGGATTACATGAAAGAATTAGAAGAACGAATTTTAAAGGATGGCAATGTTTTAGAAGGAGAGGTATTAAAAGTTGATAACTTTTTAAACCATCAAATTGACCCTAAACTTATGCAATCTATTGGAAATGAGTTTGCTAAACATTATGCGGATAAAGGCATCACTAGAATTGTAACCATCGAATCTTCAGGAATCGCACCAGCTGTTTTCGCAGGACTGGCTTTAGATGTTCCGGTAGTCTTTGCACGGAAACAAAAAAGTTTAACGTTGACAGATGATTTATACTCTACAGATGTGTATTCCTTTACTAAAAAATCGACAAGTACGATTGTGATTTCAAAGAAATTTCTTGAAAAAACCGATCGTATTTTGTTAATAGATGATTTTTTGGCTAATGGACAAGCCGCAAAAGGGTTAATAAAATTATGTAATGAAGCACAGGCTGAAGTAGTTGGCATCGGTATCGTGATTGAAAAATCTTTTCAAATAGGCCGTGAATTACTTGAAGAAGAAAACTACGACGTCTATTCTTTAGCGCGTATTCGTGCATTTGAAGAAGGGCAAGTAAAATTCGTAGAGGAATAATTTCAATAAAAATACGATGATAAGCTGCTTTAAAAGTAGAACGATTGCTTTTTGAGCAGCTTACAAACTAAAGTGCTGGAGTTACCAGTTGTTTTTCTTGCTATTTGAATAGATTTTGATAATGTTAGACTGAGTATGAAAAAATTAGTTAACGGTCAGGAGAGAAAAAAATGGAAGTTGATGTACCATTTCTATTGTTAATATTTGTTATAAATGTTGTTTACATTTCGTTGAATACAATTCGCTTTATGTTGACTATGAAAGGTTATCGCTTATCGGCCTCACTTGTTTCTATGGTTGAGGTAACGATTTATGTGGTTGGTTTAGGTTTAGTTTTAGATAGTCTAGATAACTATGTTAATCTTGCGGTATATGCCTTGGGATATGGAGTCGGAATCGCGTTAGGAATAAAAATTGAAGAGTTTTTAGCTCTTGGATATATTATGGTTACAGCTATTGTTCCAGATATGGAAACTAAAATGCCTGAAGAATTGCGTGAGTTGGGATACGGTGTAACAGCTAGTCTGGCATTTGGTCGTGAAGGAGATCGAATGGTCTTGGAAATCTTGACACCTAGGAAAACGGAACGCAAATTATATAAACAAATCAGTGAAATTGAACCCAAAACGTTTATTATTTCTTATGAACCTAAGTACATCAATGGCGGTTTTTGGACGAGAAAAGTAAAAAAACGCCGAAAAGAAATTAGAAATGACGAACAAAAATAAGGCTATCCAATTTGGTTGGAAATTCCAGTATAAACACCGAACGAAAGTTTCGAATGTTGTCAATGACAGATGGGCAGATAACTGCTAAACTAAGAATGAGTAGCTGAAAAAATAATACAAATCATTTTAGAAGGTAGTGATAATTTTGTCTAATCTAATTAGTCCAGGGAAAATGATTGGAATCATTGGCGGCGGAGAAATAGCACGCATGATGGCTTTATCTGCTAAAAAGATGGGCTATCGTATCGGAGTGCTGGATCCAGAAAAAGACTCTCCAGCAGCTCAAGTTTCAGATTGGCAAATGATCGCTCAATATGATAACCAAGAAGCATTGATGGATTTTGCTATGAAATGTGATGTGATCACGTACGAATATGATAACATTGATGCAGATGCGATCACAAAAATAAAAAAAACTGTCTCTGTGCCCCAGGGTGCTGAGTTATTATCGATTACGCAAGATCGATTGTTAGAAAAAGCTTACTTAGAAGCGAGCAATATCAATCTTGCTCCTTATGAGACTATCGTTACAATTGAAGATATAAAAGGTGCAATAGATGGAATTGGATTTCCCTGTGTCTTAAAAACAATTAGTGAACGGCATAATGGAAAAGATCGGTTTGTTCTGCAAAGTGAAGAGGATATATTAAAAGCGGCTTATCTGTTAAAAAGAGGAACTTGCGTATTGGAAGCTTGGATTCCATTTGAGCGTGAACTCTCTGTAATGGTCGTTCGTAACCAAGCTAATCAAGTAATCGTGTTTCCGGTAACCGAAAACATCCATCGTGATAGGACCTTACATGAAAGTATTGTACCGGCTCGCGTCAATCATTACGTTGAAGAAGAAATAGAACGAATTGCTCGGACAATGGCTGAAAAACTTGAACTGATAGGTGTTTTAGGAATTGAGATGTTTATCACTTCAAGTGGGACACTTTACGTGAATGAACTTATTCCAAGGCCTCATCACTCAGGCAATTACAGTATGGAAGCTTGTTCTTTGTCACAATATGATGCGCATATTCGTGCAATCTGTGGCTGGCCTTTGCCTGAAATGGAATTGCTTTCTCCAGCAGTTATGACAACTATTTTAACTGAACATGAGGAAGCAGCAAAAGTTCAGATCCAGTTGAAACCGAATTGGAATTTTTATTATTATGGCAAAGACAATGCAAAAAAAGGTCAAAAAATTGGACATATCACAGTATTAACTAAAGATGTAGAAAAAACATTAGCTACAATCGCAGATACTGGAATTTGGAAATAAGGAGTTTATAAAATTATGATAGAACGGTACACAAGGCCGGAAATGGCTGCTATTTGGTCGGATGAAAATCGCTATAACACTTGGTTGGAAGTAGAAATTTTAGCTGCCGAAGCATGGGTTGAACTTGGAGAATTGCCTAAAGAAGATGTGGAGAAAATCCGTGCGAATGCTTCATTTGAAGTGGATCGTATTTTAGAAATAGAAAAAGAAACTAGACATGATGTAGTAGCTTTTACGCGCGCTGTTTCTGAATCATTAGGCGAAGAACGCAAATGGGTTCACTATGGCTTAACCAGTACGGACGTTGTAGACACTGCTTATGGGTACCAATTGAAACAAGTGAATGATGTATTACGCCTAGATTTGCAAAACTTTTTAGAAATCATTGGTGAAAAAGCCAAAGAACATAAAATGACTGTTATGATGGGGCGGACTCACGGTGTACATGCCGAACCAACTACTTTTGGGTTGAAATTAGCTTTATGGTACTCAGAAATGAAACGCAACATTGAACGGTTTGAACATGCAGCAAAAGGCGTTGAAGCTGGAAAAATAAGTGGAGCTGTCGGAACATTTGCGAATGTACCAACTTTTGTTGAAAAATATGTTTGTGAACATTTGGGAACGAGAGCGCAAGAAATTTCAACACAAGTCCTTCCGCGGGATCTACACGCCGAATATGTTGCTACTATGTCTTTAATCGCAACGAGTATTGAAAAATTTGCTACTGAAATCCGGGGGTTGCAAAAATCAGAAACGCGCGAAGTTGAAGAATTTTTTGCAAAAGGTCAAAAAGGATCATCAGCTATGCCGCATAAACGCAATCCCATTGGTTCAGAAAATGTAACGGGCTTAGCTCGTGTAATTAGAGGACACATGATGACAGCTTATGAAAATGTTGCATTGTGGCATGAACGGGATATTTCACATTCATCTGCAGAACGCATAATTCTACCTGATTCAACGATTCTATTAAATTATATGTTAAACCGTTTTGGAACAATTGTTAAAAATCTAACGGTTTTTCCAGAAAATATGAAACGCAATATGGATGCGACGTATGGCTTGATTTATAGCCAACGCGTGCTGCTTAAACTGATTGATAAAGGAATGAGCCGTGAAGCTGCTTATGACCTGATACAACCAAAAACAGCTACTGCGTGGGATGAACAAGTATTGTTCCGTCCATTGCTTGAAAAAGATGAAAACGTAATGGCTGTCTTGTCAAAAGCAGAGTTAGACGATGCATTTGATTACCATTATCACTTAAGAAATGTAGATGAAATTTTCCAAAGAGTAGGCCTAGGCGACTGAAGCATTGGGCCGAATGGAGCGCATAGGTTAGTCGATAAGCCAAATTAAACAAGAAAAGTAGCAAACTAAAGTAGAAAAAGCATAGGGATTTTTATCTTCCTATGCTTTTTCTACACAATTTATTAAAAAACGCGCTCATTTGATTAATGAATTTGTATATTAGTCAAACGGTACATAACAAATGCAGAGCGCTCAGTACATCAAATAACAAAGGATGGGAGGGTGGAAAATGGGAATAGAAAAGTTGAAAGTTGTAATAGCTATGCTGTTATTTGGGTCGATTGGATTGATGGTTAAAAATATCGAACTGACTTCAAGCGAGATTGCGCTGTATCGCGGTTTATTGGGTAGTTTGTTTCTATTGTTTTTTTTGCTTCTAAAGAAAAAGAGCGTCTCGCGTATAGCACTAAAAAGTAATGCAAAAGTACTAGTTATTTCTGGAGCTGCGATTGGCTTAAATTGGATTTTATTATTTGAGGCATACAACTATACAACGATTGCGAACGCAACGTTAAGTTATTATTTTGCTCCAGTGATTGTAATGGTTATTTCGCCTTTTTTCTTAAAAGAAAAATTACTACCAAATAAAGCAATTAGTATATTAATAGCGATGCTGGGAATGTTTTTAGTCGTAGGAATAGGAACACAAACCAGTGGAGAATATACACATTCTGTAGGAATCTTATATGGTTTAGGTGCAGCTGTTTTATATGCAAGCGTCATGATGTTAAATAAATTGGTGAAAGATATGTCAAGTTTGGAAAGTACAATGATTCAATTGATGGTGGCTTCTGTGACATTGGCTCCTTATGTTTTAGTCACGCAAGGGTTCGATCTAGTAGAGATTTCTGTTACATCGATTCCTTATCTACTTGTTTTAGGAATCGTTCATACAGGACTAGCTTATGTCTTATATTTTTCGGCCATGCAATACTTGAAAAGCCAAACAGTCGCTCTTTTGAGTTACATTGATCCGGTTGCTGCAGTCGTGATGTCTGCTCTGTTTTTAGGAGAAAACATGAACGGCGTGCAAATTTTTGGAGGTATGTTAATCCTGAGTTCGACCTTCATTGGAGGATTGAACTGGCCAAATAAAACCTCTTTGGAAATAAAAGAAAAGATAGAGTAAAAAGACAAACAAAATAGTTGTTTGTCTTTTTAGTGGTCTATTCAACTATTGAAGGCCCGCTTGTTAAAGCGGACCTCAGGATGGGGTCTTTACAGTATAGAAAAGTAAAGAAAATAGTTTCTGTTTGGTACTCTTTTAGTATAACAATCTTGTATAAATTTTATGTAAATAGTGAGTAGTGGTTAAGTAAATTTTAGAGTTAATTGAAAAAAATTGGTATGGGTGCTTCAAAAACTTGAAGTCAGGTACGATAAAATCTATAATTGATACAAGTATATTAAAAAAAGTGGATTTCATTCTTCTGGTATAGACAGAAAACAAAAATAATAAAAACAGGCAGGTGAATAAAATTGTCTAAACCAAAAAAACTAGAAGATGCAGCTTACCAATACAGTAAAGATCAGATACTGACCAAACAATGGTTGCCTCAAACGCACATTACAGAAATTGGTCTATCTAAAAAGTTAGGTATCAGCCGGACGCCGATTCGACAAGCCTTTCTGAGATTAGAAGAAGAAGGATACATAGTAATTGAGCAAAACAAAGGGATAAGAATTCGCGAAAATCAAATTTCGCTACAAGGATTTCAAGAACGATTAGAATTTATGGAGTTGATTTTAATTGATTACTTGCATTTTTTGCAAATCAAAGAAATTCAATTTGATACAGACTCTTTGGAAAAGCTAGTGGATCAAATTAGACAGTTGACGGATGTAAAAGAACTAGGGAAATTTTCAGTTGTTGAATTTGAGTATTGGAAAACCTTTTATCGTTATGCTAAAAACAGCTATACAACAGCTTTGTTTTTGGACACGTTCAGAAGTATAAAAGGACAAACGAATGAAGAAATCAACGAATATATGCAACTCAGCCAGCTCACAAAAGTAAAACATTTTAATCAGATAGTCATTTTTTTGAAAAATGGTGAGTATGCTTTAGCCAGAAAAGAAGTGCGTATTTTAATTAATCAACTTAGTTTAATTACAATTCAAGGGATTTAATAACAACTGCAACCTAAGCAGGATAAAAAGAAAAGAGATTCTTTTTTTGGAGAATCTTTTTTCTTTTTTACTTTCTTAATTTGAAACTGTTCATTTACTACTCGAAGACCCTTTATTTGTGGTAATATTATCCTTGAGAAATTATGCGAAATTTAAAGAAATTTTGCTAGACTAGTGAAGTCCGTATCCTATTTTTAGAATAGAAATATAGGATGTTAGATGAGAGAGGATGTAAAAAATTGGTAGCACGAGATAATTTATTAAATGGAATGAATCCAAAACAAAAAGATGCTGTTGTCTGCACGCAAGGCCCGCTTTTGATTATGGCAGGTGCAGGAAGTGGAAAAACACGAGTCTTAACACACCGTATTGCCTACTTAATCGAAGAAAAAAACGTGAATCCATGGAATATTCTAGCGATTACTTTTACAAATAAAGCCGCTAAAGAAATGAAAGAACGGGTAACTCGTCTTATGAAAGAAGGCGGAAGCGATGTTTGGGTCTCTACTTTTCACTCAATGTGTGTCCGTATTTTACGACGCGATATCGATCGCATTGGTTACACGAAAGCCTTTACGATTAGCGATCCGAGTGAACAGCAAACATTGATGAAACGCATTCTAAAAGAACGAAATATCGATCCTAAAAAATACAATCCTAGAGCTATTTTAGGAGAAATCAGCAATGCTAAAAATGAATTGGATACACCAGAAGACTACCGCAAAAGAGCCGGAAGCTTTTTTGAAAAAATCGTGGCAGATTGTTACGATGATTACCAAAGAGAGTTACGTCGCAATCAAGCGGTCGATTTTGACGATTTGATCATGTTGGCAATTCGTTTATTCAAAGAAAGTCCTGAAACATTAGACTATTACCAAAATAAATTTCACTACATCCATGTTGATGAATACCAAGATACGAATGAAGCACAATACACTTTAGTAAATATGTTAGCTGAAAGATTTAAAAATCTTTGCGTTGTTGGGGATGCCGATCAAAGTATCTACGGCTGGCGCGGAGCGAACATGGAAAACATTTTGAATTTTGAAAAAGATTATCCTGATGCAACGACTGTTTTGTTGGAGCAAAATTACCGTTCAACTAAATTTATTTTACAAGCAGCCAATGATGTAATCGGCAATAACTCAAAACGTAAAGTCAAAAAACTTTGGACAGATAATCATGATGGTGAAAAAATTACGTATTATCGTGGACAATCGGAAGGCGACGAATCGCGGTATGTCATTTCTAAAATTCAAGAAGAAATGAAAGCCAATCATTACAATTATGGTGATTTTGCAGTTCTTTACCGGACCAATGCTCAGTCTCGTGTTATTGAGGATAGCTTGTTAAAATCAAATATACCTTATAAAATGGTTGGTGGTCACAAATTCTACGACCGTAAAGAAATTAGAGATGTTTTAGCTTATCTGCGTTTAATCGCCAATCCTGATGACAATATGAGTTTTGAGCGAGTGGTCAATGTCCCTAAACGAGGCATTGGTCCCGGAACAATTGAAAAACTTAGAACTTCTTCCAATCAATACGACTGGTCCCTTTTAGAAACAGCACTAAACGTTTCCATTACACCTATTTCTGGCAAAGCTGCTAATGAGCTTGAGGCATTTGGTTTCATGATGAAAGATTTGCGCCAAATGCAAGAATACGTTCCGGTAACGGAATTAGTCGAAGAAGTTTTAAAACGTAGTGGCTACCAAAAATCATTAGAATTAGAACGCACACTTGAATCTGAAACACGTTTAGAAAATATTCAAGAATTTTTGACGGTAACACAACAATTTGAAAAAGAAAATACGGAAGATAAATCCTTGTTGACGTTTTTAACAGATTTAGCACTGGTTTCTGATTTGGACAATTTAGAAGAAGAACCTCAAAGTGAAGTAACCTTAATGACGCTTCACGCAGCCAAAGGATTAGAGTTCCCAATTGTTTTTCTTATAGGACTAGAAGAAGGAATCTTCCCGTTGTCACGTTCAATGATGGAAGAAGATCAACTAGAAGAAGAACGCCGTTTAGCGTATGTTGGAATTACACGTGCAGAGAAAAAATTATATATTACAAATGCTTACTCACGGGTTTTATATGGCCGTACACAAAGCAACTCGGCTTCTCGTTTCATCAATGAAATTACCGATGAAGTTTTAGAATTAGGCAATCCGCAAACAATGAATACACCATTTAGCCGTTCACCATTCAGTTCAACGACTAGTTCTATGCAACGCAATCAAGCAACAAGAGCAACTAGTCAACCTTATAAGGCTCCAGTAACAAGTAAAATGTCAAGCGGAGCTGACAAATTAGGCTGGAATGTTGGCGATAAAGCTGTTCATAAAAAATGGGGTCTGGGAACAGTTGTCAAAGTTACCGGTGCAGCAAATGACCTCCAACTCGATATCGCCTTTAAAGAACAAGGCATCAAACGCCTACTAGCAGCTTTCGCACCAATCGAAAAACAGCAGGATGCGGAGTGACCCTGAAAGACACACAGTAAAAACAGGGAATCACAGAGAAGATGTTTCATCTTCGGCGGGATTCATCTTTTTTACAAAGTGTCTGGGTCACGTAGCTCAACAACAAGGTGCGGAAAACGACGCTTAGTCTCAATTATAGGATGCGTAACTTCCTGTTTAGATACGCTGTTTAACAAAAAAATGAATAAATCTAAAGTACGAAAGGAATTAGGGGTATGTCCACACAAGACTTTGAATCTGCGAAACAACGGGTTTTCGACTTGCGAACATTATTAGATAAATATAGTTATGAATATTATGTAAAGGATACACCATCTATACCTGATGCAGATTACGATAAGTTGTATCATGAATTAGTAGCTTTGGAGGAAGAATTTCCAGACTTAATCAGCAATGATTCGCCAACACAACGCGTTGGTGGAACAATTTTGCCTGGGTTTGAAAAAGTGGTTCATGAAGTACCAATGTTAAGTCTCGGAAACGCATTTAACGAAGGCGACTTGCTTGATTTTGACCGACGCATCAAAAAGCTAACTGATAAGCCTTTTAGTTACATTTGCGAATTAAAAATCGACGGTTTGGCTGTTTCGTTAAAATATGAGAAGGGCAAATTAGTTCGTGCAGCAACACGTGGAGATGGGACTGTTGGCGAAAATGTGACTCAAAATATTCGTACCGTTAAATCGGTTCCGTTGCGTTTGAAGAATGCCTATTCAATTGAAGTACGTGGCGAATGCTATATGCCCAAAGATTCGTTTATTAAATTGAATCAAGATCGAGAAGAAAATGGCGAAGCTATCTTTGCAAACCCACGCAACGCAGCAGCTGGTGGCTTGCGCAACTTGGATACTAAAGAAACAGCTAAACGAAATTTAAATACTTTTCTATACACAGTTGGCGATTTTGGTGAACTAACGGCTATCAGCCAAGAAGATGCCCTCCACCAACTAGACGAATTAGGTCTTCGTACTAATCAAGACCGCAGAGTGTTCCAAACGATTGAAGAAGTGTGGGCCTACACGCAAGAATTTCAAGAGAAAAGAACTGCTTTGCCCTATGAAATCGATGGAATTGTAATCAAAGTAAATGAATTTGACGTGCAAAAAGAAGTTGGGTTCACTGTTAAAGCGCCTAGATGGGCTATTGCTTACAAGTTTCCAGCAGAAGAAGCTCATACAGTAATACGCGATATTGAGTGGTCAGTTGGCCGTACGGGTGTTGTGACGCCAACGGCTATCATGGATCCTGTTCAATTAGCGGGTACCACTGTCCAAAGAGCAAGTCTCCATAATGAAGATTTGATTCATGAGCGAGATATTCGTTTGCTAGATACCGTTGTTGTGCATAAAGCAGGCGACATTATTCCAGAAGTCACTCGTGTTGTTTTGGATGAACGTCCGGAAGAAAGTCAGCCCTATCTGATTCCTACCCATTGTCCAGCTTGTGACAGCGAATTGATCCATTTGGAAGAAGAAGTCGCATTGCGTTGCATGAATCCAAAATGTCCAGCACAAATTACAGAAGGATTGTCTCATTTTGTTTCTCGAAATGCGATGAATATTGACGGATTAGGTATCAAAGTATTGCTGCAAATGTTTGAAAAAGAGATGGTCCATGATGTAGCCGATTTGTATACATTAACGTTTAATCAATTGGTTACTTTAGATAAAATTAAAGAGAAATCAGCTAATAATTTATTGACGGCTATTGATGCTAGTCGCAGCAATTCGTTAGAAAGACTGTTATTTGGCCTGGGAATTCGTCATGTTGGAGCCAAGGCTGCCAAATTAATTGCTGAACGCTTTGAAACGATTGAAGCTGTACAACAAGCTGAAAAAGAAGCTATCATAGCGATTGAAGGCATTGGAGAAATCATTGCTGACAGTGTGGTTGCTTACTTTAGTTTGCCAGAAGTAACGGAACTGATTCAGGAATTGAAAAACAGCCAAGTCAACATGACTTATTTGGGCAAGAAAAAAGAAGAAGTCGCAACAGTTGATTCTTATTTCAATGGGAAAACGATTGTATTAACAGGAAAACTCACTCATTTTACCCGTGAAGAAGCCAAAGAACGAATTGAGAATCTTGGTGGAAATGTGACTGGGAGCGTTTCTAAGAAAACCGATTTGGTTGTTGCGGGTGAAGAAGCTGGCAGCAAATTAGATAAAGCTGAATCGCTGAATATTCTTGTCTGGGATGAAGATCAGTTGCTGAAAGCATTAGAAGGAGAGGAATAAGTAAATGAACAAAAAAGCAATCGCCTTAATGGCTGTTTGTGCATTTCTGTTAAGTGCTTGCCAAACGGAAGACCCGAATACCAAAGAAAAAGAAACGGTTGGTAAAGAAATAGAAACAACAAGCCAATTATCAAATGATTACTACAGTGCGATCATTACGGATGGTGCCTACCAAACTAGTTTAAATAGAGGAATAACATTAGGTTTAAATTCAAACGTGAATTTAAAGGCTTTTGAAACTGGATTAATGGATTTGTCGCAAAAACACTACGCAACAGATACTTATTACTTTCAGGAAGGCCAATACATCGACGCGGATACTACCAGTAAGTGGCTAAGTCGTGTAAGTGAAGAAAATCCAGAAGGGTTAAATCCAGAAGACAATGGAGATGTGGAACCAGATGGACGAAATCCCATTTATTTAGATTCATTGTTGGAGCAAGATTATATGATTAAAAAAGGTGATGGATTTGAATTAGGTGGAATCTCTATCGGTTTGGCTATGAATAGTGTCGATTACTACACAAAAAAAGAGTTCGGATCAGAATTTGAAACAAAAATCTCAAAAGAAGAATTATTAGCTGAAGGGCAAAAAATGGCTGATAAAATAGTCCAACGATTAAGAAAAACTGAAGGCATTGGAAATATTCCAATCGTCGTGGGTATATTTGAACAATCAACGAAAGACAATTTAGCTGGCGGTGTATACATTTCAGAAGCAATTAGTGAAGAAGGGTCAACTAGTTTAAAAGATTGGAAGTCAATCAATCAAAAGAAACTTATTTTCCCGACTAGTGGAGAGGAAAGCAATGAGTTATCTAGTTTCCAAAATTTCAAAGCAGAGATTGAAAACTTCTTCCCCAACTTAAGTGGAGTAACAGCAGAAGCACTTTATACAGACAATCAAATTATGAGTATGAAAGTATCTATCAACACACAATTTTATGGAGAAAGTGAAATAATTGCCTTAACTCAACATGTTGCGGAGAAAGCCTCCTCATTCCTATTGCCAAATATTCCAATTGAAATCACGATAGATTCAATAAATGGAACCGAAGCCTTCCTATCCAGAGAAGCAGGGGAAACCGAATTTTACTCACACGTATTTGATTAGGATGCGAAACGACCTCGATAGACACGCAGTAAAAACAAGGAATCACAGAGAGGATGTCCCATCCACGAAGAGAGTACGCTTTTTCCGAAAGCCTGTCGAACGCAGCTCAACTTAAAGATACGGAGTTTGTTGAAAAAAGGCAGCGAGAAAATATTCTCGCTGCCTTTTTTTTTCAATAATAGAGCCAAATTGGTCTATCTTAAGGTGTAAAATAAGTTTCATAGTGAAATAGATTTTCTAGATTAAGGTAAGGAAAAATAAAATACTATTAGACAAACAAAAAAAGTCCTGTTATGATAACGTTATATAAGCGCTTACACAAAATGATGAATTTTGTGGAGGGATAGAAGTGAATTTAGATTGGATAAAAGTGCGTTCGTTATTGACGCCCGATAGAATAGCTTTGGTCGACCCGATAAAAAACAGCGAGTGGACATACAAAGAGGTAAATGTTCGCGCTGAGAACTTAGCACATTACTTGAAGAAAAATGGTGTGACAAAAGGAGACAGAGTCGCACTCTATGCTCCAAATGATATTAGCTACTTTGATGTTTTGCTTGCAAGTATAAAAATAGGCGCTATTTTTATTCCATTGAATTGGCGTCTTAAACCAATCGAAATTAAAAAAGTAGTGGAAGACGCACAGCCTAAAGTCATTTTACATGCTAGTCAAATTAGCAAACGCTTGTCTCTCGTAGACGCTGCTTTGCTGTCGCTTGATGTAGACAGTAAAGAGTACAATGAAATTTGTGAACATCCAAATCATGTACCATTTCTTTCTGAATCGATAGAGCTAGAGTCGCCAGTTATGCTAATTTATACTACTGGAACGACCGGTGACCCAAAAGGTGCAATCATTACACATAATGGCATGGTTAATAATTCAATGAATACAATTATCAGTTGGAATATTACGCATGAGGATATCACGATAGCTAGCGCTCCAATGTTTCACATAGCTGGAATTTCCGGTATGATTATCCCGCTGATGTTGATTGGTGGAAAGGTCATTATCGATCGGTACTTTGATGGAACAAACACAAATGAAATGATCAAACAATATAAGCCTACCATGCTGTTTATGGTCCCAACGATGTATTATGGATTGATTAGCGCAACGAATTTCCATAAAGACAACTTAGCAAGTGTGCATACATTTGTGGCTGGAGGTTCTCCACCGCTCAAAGAAGTGGTCAATTATTTTGTGAGTGAAAAATTGCCTCTGATTAACTCTTATGGATTGACAGAAGTTGGTCCTAATAATTTCAAATTAATGAGTGAGACGGCTTTGCAGCACCCATTTAGTATTGGATACCCAAGCTTCTTCGTTGAGGCGAAAATCGTAAATGATCAGGACGAAGAAGTGGAGCAAGGACAAATTGGTGAGCTGTTACTGGCTGGCCAGCATACTTTTGCGGGTTATTGGCAGAAACAAGAAGAAACAGCTAAAGCTTTTTTGGGAGACTTTGTCAGAACAGGCGACTTAGCCAAAAAGGATGAAAATGGACTTTTTTATATTGTTGATCGAAAAAAAGAAATGATCATTACTGGTGGAGAAAATGTATTGCCTTCTGAAGTGGAAAGAGTGTTAAATGCTCATCCTGCTGTGAAGGACTCTGTCGTCGTAGGATATGAACACCCAAGATACGGTCAATCTGTTGGAGCAGCAATCATTTTTAAGGATAAAGAACGAAGTGAAGCAGAGTTAGATCAATATATGACGGATAATTTAGCAGGATATAAAACACCAAAACACTATCTTTTTGTAGATGTTTTTCCAACTAATTCGGTCGGGAAAACAGACAAAAAAGAAATTATTCGGCTATTAAATGAATGGACAACAGTAAAAACGATTAACTAAAAAAAGAATGAAGAGTATCAAAGTAAGGTGCATCTAATTTTCAATAAGATGCTAACCACTAATCTTTGAGTGCTCTTTTTTTTGTGGAAAAAATTAACGTCCAACATTTTGGGTAATTCAATTTTGTTTAAAGCACTTAAATCGGTTGTCTAGTAATTTATTCAACTAAATTTAAAATTAGTTAGTGTACAGAAACCCTTGATAAGACTACCCTTTCAAGCTGTTATTAAAAATGCTAATGTTTGGTATTACGAATTGTAATTAGAAAAATCAAAGGATGGCTATTACAATAACAATGTAAGCGCTTATATAATAAATAATAGGGAGTGTCAGAAGATGGAAAATAGAGAACAAGTATTAAAGGAAATGTACCCAGAGGATATTTTGAAATTTTCAGAAAAATTGACAGATGGAGAAATTGAAGTGTTACAACGCGTACGTAAAGCGGTAAACGAACACTTGAAACCAGTCATCAATGATTACTGGAAAAGAGGCGAATTTCCAACTGAAGAATTCAAACATGTAGCAAAAACCGGACTAATAAGTGATCCTGTATTGTTTGAGAATCAACCGAACCGATTTACGTGGGGAAATACGTACTTCTTATTCTTGGCATATGATTTGTACAAGTTTGATGCTTCGATTGCCACATTCTTTGGCGTACATGCTGGACTTGGCTATTTTTCTTTCTTATTAGGCGGCAGCCCAGAACAACAAATGAGATGGTTGCCAAAACTTCAAAATTTTGAATTACAAACGTGTTTTGCTTTAACTGAACCTGAACATGGATCTGATACAGCTGCAGGATTAGCAACTACTGCACGTCGTGAAGGAGACAAATGGATCATCAATGGAGAAAAACGTTGGATTGGTGGAGCTAGTTCAGCTGATTTGATTCCAGTATATGCGAGAGATTTAGAAGACAACAAAGTGAAATGTTTCATCGTAGAAAAAGGACAAAAAGGGTTAAGCGTAGATGATATTGATGACAAAATCGCTTTAAGAATCGTTCAAAACGGAAACATTCATTTGGACAATGTGGAAGTGTTGGAAAGCAACCGTCTACAAAATATCAACGGATTCAAAGATGTAGCTAAAATATTGTATGCCACACGTGCTGGAGTAGCTTATGCTGGTGCCGGAATGATGGCTGGATCTTTAGCAGCAGCTCTTGAATACACAACAACTCGAGTTCAATTTGGTAAACCAATCGCAAGTTTCCAACTGGTTCAAGAAAAATTAGCAAGAATGCAAGGAAATGCGGTCACTGCATTAGCTTTGAGTGCTCGGATTGCTGAACTACAAGAAAGAGGCGAGTACAGTGAAATCAATGCTTCTCTTGCCAAGATGAACAACTCTTTACGCTTAAGAGAAACGGCTGCACTGGGACGTGAAGTTTGTGGTGGAAACGGGATCACTCTTGAACGAAATGTCGCAAGATTTTTCTGTGATGCAGAAGCTATCTACTCTTATGAAGGTACTCATGAAATGAATTCATTGATTATGGGACGCAAATTAACAGGGATATCTGCTTTCGTTTAATTGAACAAACTGAGAAGATTGGAAGGTGTAAAGAATGTCTTTTAAAGATGACTATCAAGCAAAAATAAAAAGCTTAGCTGAAGCTGCTGCACAAATTCAAAGCAATGAAAGAATCATGTCAAACCCAGTTGCTGCGATGCCAATTTCATTAATCACTGCTATAACAAAGCGATACAAAGAATACGAAAATGTTACTTTGTACTCGGCATTTGTGATTCACCCATTTGATTTCTTTACTAACCCAGAAGTTGCTGAAAAAATTAGATACCATTCTTTCTTTATGGGACCACTAGAACGTCAGTTGGTTTCATACGGAACCTTTTCTGTAGATCCAGTCAACTTTTCTAACTTGAACTTGTTGATTGAACAACGCATAAAACCAACGACATTTGTTACGACGGTTTCTGAAATGGATGAAGAGGGTTACTTCAACTATGGGCCAATGGGAGTTACCATTGGTGAGGTCAGCAGCAAGGTAGCTCAAAAAGTTATTATCCAAGTAAATAAAAATGTACCAAAGGTCAATGGGACTCAGAATAAAATTCATATTGATGACGTGGATATCATTGTTGAACAAGATGAACAGTTACTTGAAATTCCAGAGACGCCTTCTAGCAATATTGATAAAAAAATTGCTGAATGTATCGTTCCACATGTAAAAGATGGTTCAACCATTCAAATCGGATTTGGTGGTTTGGCAAATGCTGTAAGTTATGGATTAGATAGCAAAAAAGATTTGGCTGTTCATACTGAAATGATTACAGAATCTATGGTGTATTTGACTGAAAAAGGCGTAATTACTGGACCAATCCGAGGCGGTTTTGCGATGGGGACACGTAAATTATATGATTTCAGTGGAGACAATGATCAAATTAGTATTGAACCATTGCACTTAGTCAATGATCCTTCTAGAATTGCTCAAATTGATAACTTTGTTTCAGTTAACGGATGTTTGATGGCTGATTTAACTGGGCAAGTCGTTTCAGAAGGAGCCGGTACACGATTCATCAGTTCAGTTGGAGGAGCAAATGACTTTGTACGTGGAGCAACCAAATCTAAAGGCGGTCAAAGCTTTATCTGCTTGCCTTCTACAAATAAAAATGAAAAAACCGGTGAAGTGACCTCGAATATCATGATGTCATTCCCACCAGCAACTCCGGTAACCGTTCCGCGCGCTGACGTTCAGTACATTGTGACTGAGCATGGAATCGCTGATATGTTCAATAGAAGTATTGAAGATCGTGTTGAACAAATGATTTCAATCGCAGATCCAGAATTCAGAGATGAATTAAGAACACAAGCCATTACTGCAGGATTCATTAGAAAATAAGTCGTTATCATTAACTTTAGTTTTGGAGGTATTGGAATGAATATAAAAAAAGCAACAGTCTTAGGCGCGGGAACAATGGGCGCTCAAATTGCAGCCTTACTAGTTAACGCGGGTTTGAAAGTTAAGCTTTTAGATATTGTATTGGATAAAGAAGATAAAAATAAATTGAGTAAAGGGGCATACGATAGAATTACTCACCCTAAAAAAAGTATGTTATACGATGCTAAATGGAGTAAAAATCTAACATATGGCAACTTTGAAGATGACTTAAAAGTAGGTGACAACTCAGATATCTTTATTGAAGCCGTTACTGAAAAATTGGATATTAAACATGGACTATGGCAAAAAGTATCTCAAATTGCGAAAGAAGATGCGATTCTTGCTACCAATACGTCTAGTATTCCAATCGGTGCTATTGCAAAACCACTTCCAGCAGAAGCAAAAGCAAGATTTGTAGGCGTTCATTTCTTCAATCCACCGCGTTACATGAAGCTAGTTGAGATTATTCCTCATAAAGCAACTAATCCTGTTGTAGTAGAGAATTTGAAAACTTTTATTTCAACCGTTTTAGGTAAAGGGGCTGTTGATGCCAACGATGTGAGTGGATTTGTTGCTAATAGAATTGGAACTTATTCTGCTTCTGATATTGCGTATCGCGCAGAACAACTTGGTTTATCTATCACTGAGGTCGATGCTCTTACAGGACAAGTACTTGGACGTCCTAAGACAGGAACCTTCAGATTGTTAGACATGGTAGGAATCGATATTGGTTACTTTGTAACAAAAACAATGATGGCTAATCCAGAAGAAGCTGCCTACTTCAAAATGCCCAAATTGGTTGAGAAGATGGTTGCACTGGGCAATTTAGGAGATAAAACGAAACAAGGTTTCTACAAAAAAGACGGTCGAAAACGCTTGGTATTTGATGTAGAAAGTGAAACGTATGTTGAACCCAAACCAGTTGAATTAGCTATCTTAAATGAATTTGGGCGTGATTTGACAAAAAACTTAACAACAATTTTTGAATCTGAAGATAAAGTCGGCATTTTCTTATGGGAAACGCTACGTAACTTGATGTATTACTCAGCCATCAATGTTCCCAAAGCAACGAATGACTACATCAATATAGACCGTGCTATGGTCTGGGGCTACAACTGGAAAGTTGGACCGTTCCAATTGTGGGATATGATGGGGCTAGATAGAGTAAAAGACAGAATGGCAAAAGAATTAGGCGAATTGCCAGAATGGATTAAGGAGCGCAACGAACCTTTCTACCAAAAAGGTCAAAGCATCAGTCCAGCGTCTAATCCAGAAGATTTTGCTCATAAACAAGTATGGAAAACAGAAGATTCAGAACTGTTCGCAACTGAAGACAACTTCTTGATGCTAGCAATGAGAACACCAAACAATACAATCACTATTGGATTCGAAGGCGATATTGTTAAAGCTGTTGATGTATTGGAAAACGAAGATTACAAAGGGTTACTGCTTTACTCAGATGGCCCACAATTTAGTGTTGGTGCAAATCTCTATTACATGAAAATGGCTATTGACCAAAATATGGTTGACACTGAAACCCGTAAAGGATCTGAACTATTCCATGAAGCCGTTAGACGCATGAAATTTGCAGCTAAGCCAATTGTGACAGCTGTAAAAGGAAGAGCACTTGGTGGCGGAGCAGAATTAGTGATGGCTTCACCATTTGTAGTGGCTGCTGCTGAATCATATATTGGATTAGTCGAACCAGGTGTTGGTTTGATTCCTGGAGGTGGAGGTTTAGCTGAACTAGCTGACCGCGTGTACCGTCAGGATGTATCAAGAGCCGATAAATTGCGTCAATTGGGCGACATTTTGACGAAAGTTTCAATGGGACATGTAACGATGAGTGCTTATGAAGCCCAAAAAATTGGATTCTTGAAAGAAACCGATATGATTATTCAAAATGAAGAGCTTGTATTTGAAGCAGCATTGCAGATGTTAAAACTGAAAGCAGCTTACAATTATATTCCAAACAACTTAGTTGAATACGAAGTGCTTGGAAGCGACTTTAAAGCTGTTGCAGCTGCACAAATTGATTCGCTCGTTGATGGACATTTTGCTTCTAAATATGATGGAGTCGTCACGGCAGCTATCGCAGATGTATTAGCAGGTGGAAATGTTCCTTTAGGGACTAAAGCCAATCAAAAATGGCTTCAAAAACTCTCAGAAGACAACTTTGTCACATTGAGTAAGAATGAAAAAACGTATGAACGCATCGTATACATGCTAGAGAAAAAGAGACCATTAAGAAATTAAACTTATACTATGGAGAAAAAGTAGGATGATTTTTCCGAGTACGCAGAAAGGATTGGAGTATAATGCAAGAAGCTTATATCGTAGCATATGGAAGATCAGCTGTAGCAAGAGGTAAAAAAGATGGGGCTTATTTTTACGATAGACCTGAAGATATTGCTGCACAAGTTTTAAAAGGCGTTATTGAAAAAGTAGAAGGTGACTTTGATCCTGCTTTGATTGAAGATGTCATTGTGGGGTGTTCAACGCCAGAAGGTCTCCAAGGAAACAATATTGCACGTACCATCGCTCTTAGAAGTGGACTTTCCACAAAAGTAGGTGGACAAACAGTAAACCGATTCTGTTCTTCAGGGCTTCAAACCATTGCTACTGCAGCAAATGCAATTATGGCAGGTCAAGCAGATGTATTGGCAGCAGGTGGGATTGAATTCATGAGTTCTACTCAAATGGGTGGAAGCGAACCGACAAATAGCCCGTATTTACAAGAAAACGGACCAAAGATCGGTATCCCAATGGGCATGACAGCTGAAAATATTGCTGAAAAATACCATGTGTCAAGAGAAGAGCAAGATCAATTTGGTGTAGAAAGTCATCAAAAAGCCTATAAAGCTCAAACAGAAGGCCGCTTTGAAGAAGAAATTATTCCAGTAGAAATTCACCGTGTGAAAACGACTGGTGATGAAGTTGAAGTGACGACTGAACTATTTGATCAAGATGAAGGCATTCGTCCAAATACAACTAAAGAAGTTTTAGGCAAATTGCGTACTGTTTTTAAAGCAGACGGTAGCGTAACAGCAGGTACGTCTTCTCAAGTTAGTGATGGAGCTGGGTTTGTGATTCTAATGTCTGGTGACAAAGTCAAAGAATTGGGCATCAAACCCATTGCGCGTTTCGTTTCCTTTAATATTGCGGGTGTTGACCCTAAATATATGGGAATTGGTCCAGTCTACGCAGTACCTAAAGCTTTAGAATTAGCGGGCTTGAAATTGGATGATATCGACTTGATTGAATTCAACGAAGCGTTCGCAGCTCAAGCGATTGCTTCAATGAATGAACTAGGCATGAACCGTGACATCGTGAATGTTAACGGCGGTGGAATTGCATTAGGACATCCATTAGGTGCAACGGGAGCGATTTTGACCGCCAAACTATTGGGTGAAATGGCAAAACGTCCTGAGACCAAATATGGTATGGTTACTATGTGTATTGGAATGGGAATGGGAGCAGCAGGAATTTTTGAATATTTGAGGTAAAATTGATTTAAATAAAAATTGAGTGTTTTTACTCCCACATTAATTAAGAATTCTTAATGTGGGAGTATTTAATTTGATGTATAATTAAGTTGTACAGGTGACTCGTTCACTCACTTATATACGAATTTTTGTGAGGAGGAGAATATGAAATTAGATATTGCACAACTTAATTATTTCATTGCTATCGTAGATGCAAATTTAAATCTGACATTAGCAGCACAAAATATTCATGTTACACAATCAGCATTGAGTCAGTTTATCATTAACTTTGAAAAAGAAGAAAGTTTGCAGCTTTTCCATCGAAAAAATGGCCGGTTGACTGGACTAACGACTAGTGGAGAAAAACTGTATGATCAAGCTTTAGAAATTGTTGGGAAACATGAAAATCTCCATGAAATGTTGCGGCAAGAAGCTCAAATTCAAGAAGGAATAGTTCGTCTTGGCATATCGACTATTATCCTGCGTCTTTTTTTCACCAAGTTTATTCCCGAATTTATGATGACGAATCCAGGAATCAAGATTGAAATTATTGAAGCAAACAACGATGAACTCGTAACAATGCTGAATGAGAATCGCATTCATGCTGCTGTTTTGGTTGACTCAACTAAATTGCATAAAGACAAATTTGAAAAACATGTATTGGCATTGTCTGAAATAACAGCTTTTATGCACCCAAATCATCCATTGGCTAAAGAAGAGAAGTTGAATTGGAGGATGTTGGACAATCAATATGTGGCCACCTTTAATAAAGGTTTTGCGACTCATACAATGGTGATGGATAAATTGAAAAAAATGAAGTCTCATGCAAAAGTATTGATTACCTCTGATTCATGGGATTATATGGTCGAAGCGACGACGCGCACGACTCTGATAGCGTTACTCCCGACTGCCAGTTTTAAAAAGTATTACAATTACTTAGACAATATTGGGGTAGTAGAAAAACACTTTCATGATCCCATTGATTACACACCTGTAGTCTGTTTCCCGGTAAAGAAAAAATACAATCCAATCGAAAAATTTGTTTATGATTCTTTTACTAAGGAATTTTCAAGATGAGAACAGGAGCGTTGAATGTGAATATCATTAATTCTTGCACAGAAGATCTCAAAGGGTACCTCGGTCAAGAAATAGCGAAAGACACGATTGCTCGTCCATATACCTCTGAGGATTTTCGAAAATGGGAACATTATTTTAAAGAAAAAGGATTGTATAAAGAAATTGCTGAAAAGGAAATCGCTGAAGAAACAATACCAGCATTAGGCGAATTTATTTACACTCTTTCACAGTACTTTCCTACTTTAGCGTGCTATTTTATGAGTAAAATTTTATTTGGAATCCTAACCTTAAAATTTTCTACGACGGATAGACAAAAAGAAATGTACTTAGCTAAACTAATAGAAGGAAATTTATTTGCGACTTTTGCCAGTAAAGAACTAGAATCGGGTTTTGAACTCAAAAGAATGCAAACGGTTGCACGTAGGAAAAAGGAGCGTTGGGTAATTAATGGAGTAAAAGAAGACGTTGTCTGTACTGAGGACGCTGATCTTTTTCTTATGCTTGGGAAGATTGATGTTCCTTTTCAAGCAGAAGACCAGTATGGGCTGTTTTTATTAGAAAAGAATATGCGCGGTATTACGGTTAATTATGATGAAAGTAAAAAAAGCGAAAGTCCTTTACGTACGGCTACTCTTACGATGAAAAATTTAACGGTGGGAGAAGATCAATTTTTAGGCAGTCTACAAAACCAATACAAAGTATTCAATCAAGTTCTTGATTTTTGGAATCTTTTATTAGCCTCATTGTTGTTGGGTAGTACACGAGCTGTATTTGATCAAGGACTTGAGCACGCGCTAGAAACGAATCGTTTCGGACAACGTTTCATGGATGCACCTTACATCCGACAACAATTTGCTCAATATAAAACGGAATTAGAAGTCACTGAACATTATTTTTTCTTCATACTTCAGCAAGCAGAACTTCAAACAATAGAAGTAACCCAATTAAAATTTAAAGCTATGGCAGTGTCAGAAGAAATAATTAACGGTATCCTTGGTATCTTTGGATTTGCCACACTACCAACTGATAATGTTTTGAGGAGATACAAGAGTATTTCTGAAGCAGCAAATTCCGTGGTGAATCACCTGATTTTTATTTGAAAAAAATTAGTAAGCAATGGACAAAATTACCATCATGAAAGTAGGTTATTTTTATGGATCAAACTTATGAAAAAAGAAAAAATGAAAACCAATCCTTTTTAAAGGCACTTGGCGGAAAGTTGGAACATATTGAGACAGGAAAAGCTGTCCTTTCTTTGAAGAGAGAAGAATGGTTGACGCAACATTTAGGATACTTTCACGGCGGAGTGGTTACGACGTTGGCTGATTCGGCCGGAGGAGCAGCAGCAGTCACGATTGTACCGGAAAATTACCAAGTTGTGACTTCTGAGTTGACCATGCATTTCCTTCGACCAGCAGTTGCAGATGAACTAATTGCCACAGCCCAAGTAATCAAGCCTGGAAAGCAGTTAATTATTGTCGAAGCATCTGTCACAGACAAAGCAACTGGAAAGCTCATTGCTAAAGCAACCGGTACATGGGTTCCAGTCAAAATAGAAGACGCTATGTTTAAGAAATAGAGGTACATGCGAGATTAAAAAATTAACACAATAAAACAAAAAATGCGGCTAGGATAATATTCCCTAGCCACATTTTTTTTACATCAATTCATGAACAAAAAATGACGTTACTTCTCGCATTGTGTTTGTTTTTACCAAATGAACTTCGTCTTCGTCTGTAAAGTAGATATTTGACAGATTTTTTTGTTCCTCTGCAAAATCAGCAACATGTTGGTACGGTACAATTTGGTCTTGTTTTCCATGCCAAATGAATAAAGGTCGGCCTTGCAAAGTTTCAGGGCGTAGCGATAAATCATAATTTGGGATCCAGTTCAATAAGTCATAATAGTCTTGTGGCAAGTAGCGCTTTAATTTTGCAGCATGCTCCACAATTCGTTCTTGGTAAGCCAGTAATTTGGGCGAACCCATCACACAAGCTGCTGCTTTAATTTCAGGATGATGGGTCAATAAGGCACATGTCGTAATGCCGCCCATCGATGTTCCACCAACCCCAATCACGTCATCCACAAATCCGATTTTACGAAAATAATCAATAATAAAACCGAATTCAAATAAATTCGTTTGAATACTTTGCCAAAAAGTTAAAGAAGGAATTTTTGAAACGGGCTGTTTTCTCGCTCCGTGATTCATAGCATCAGGCAACAAAACGCGGAATCCTTGCTGGGCTAAATAGCGTGCTTGCGTCAAATTTAATTCTTTTGATGATTGCCAGCCATGATAATAAACAATCAGCGGCAATAGATCATTTCGCTTCTTCCTTGGGACGACTTCCAATAACGGTATAGTTCCTAGTGTTCTTTTACGAATGGTTATTTCCAATTTATCCACCTCGCAGCTATCATATCAAACTAGTAGGATTAAGTGAATAGATTAGCACAGGTCATATTTTTTTGTTTTTTAATAAATAGACTTTCATTTATTTTTAAGCAAAGTAAATTCAACGTACAGCAGATAAGTGGTTTATGGTATTATAGTAAGGGAGTTTGAACTAAGATAAATTATTCAAAGAAAGCGAGTGAACAAACCGATGGCTATTACTGAAGAGGACGTAAAACACGTCGCAAAATTAGCAAAACTAGAAATTAGCGATAAAGGCATTGCTCAGTTTACAAAACAAATGGATGCAATCATAGATATGGTTGAACAATTAGATGAACTAGATACTGAAAATGTACCGGTAACAGTTCATGGTTTACGTACTTACAACGTGATGCGTGAGGACAAAGCCGTTCCAGGAACAGACCGCGAATTGTTGTTTAAAAACGTTAAAACTGAAAAAGATGGCTTAATTAAAGTTCCTGCAATAATGGAAAATGGGGAGGCAGGCGCGTAATATGAATATCACTAACTATACAGTCGAAGAATTGCATGACATGCTTGTCAAAAAAGAAGTGACGGCTCAAGAAGTAGTAAAAGCTGTATTTGCTCGCATTAATGAAACAGAAGAAAAAATTGGTGCGTTTATTACATTAACAGAAGAAGAAGCTCTTGAACAAGCACGCAAAGTAGACGAAGAAGGCATCAATCCAATAAATGTGCTTTCAGGTATACCGATTGGAATCAAAGACAACATCATCACAGATGGCACACGTACGACCGCAGCTAGTAAGATTTTGGAAGACTTTATTCCAATTTATGACGCGACGGTTACGAAAAAAATAAAAGAAGCAACTATGATTCCAGTTGGGAAATTGAACATGGATGAATTTGCGATGGGCGGAAGTACTGAAACGTCTTATTACAAAAAAACACGTAATCCTTGGAATCTTGATAAAGTCCCTGGTGGTTCTTCAGGCGGCTCTGCTGCAGCAGTTGCAGCCGGTCAAATACCAGTGTCTTTAGGTACGGATACGGGTGGATCAATCCGTCAACCAGCAGCCTTTACTGGTATCGTTGGGATGAAACCAACTTATGGCCGTGTATCACGTTTTGGATTGATTGCTTTTGGATCAAGTTTAGACCAAATTGGACCATTTACGCGTACAGTTAAAGATAACGCATTAGTTCTGAATGCTATTAGCGGACATGATGCGAATGACTCTATGAGTTATGAAGGAGCTGTTCCAGATTTCACTGCGGGTATTGAAGCAGGCGTTAAAGGAATGAAAATTGGTGTTCCAACAGAATACTTGAATGAAAAAGGCTTAGAAGTAGGCGTTAAAGAAGCGGTTCTTAAAGCTATCGAAACGTTCAAATCATTAGGGGCAATTGTTGAAGAAGTTAGCTTACCGCATTCAAAATACGGTGTGCCAGCTTACTATATCATCGCGTCTTCAGAGGCTTCGTCAAACTTGCAACGGTTTGACGGCGTTCGCTATGGGTACCGTTCAACAGAAGCTAAAACACTTGAAGAAGTTTTCGTTAAATCACGTACAGAAGGTTTTGGAATGGAAGTTAAACGCCGTATCATGCTTGGAACATTCTCATTAAGTTCAGGGTTTTATGACGCTCACTTTAAAAAAGCTGGACAAACCAGAACGTTGATCAGACAAGACTTTGATAATGTGTTTAAAGAGTATGATTTGATTTTAGGACCAACAACACCGACTACAGCCTTTGGAATCGGTGAGCAAATTGATGATCCAATTGCGATGTACCTAAGCGATATCTTAACAGTACCAGTTAATTTAGCAGGCGTACCAGCTATTTCTATTCCTTGTGGTTTTTCAAATGACCTGCCAGTTGGTTTGCAATTGATTGGGAAACATTTCGATGAACAAACAATTTATAAAGCAGCTTATGCCTTTGAACAAGCGACTGATTTCCATAAAGAAAAACCAAATTTGTAGGAGGAGAGAATCGATATGAACTTTGAAACAGTAATCGGACTTGAAGTCCACGTAGAATTAAAAACCGACTCAAAAATGTTCTCACCTGCTCCAGCTCATTTTGGTGCAGAACCGAACACAAATACAAACGTTATCGACTGGGGTTATCCAGGAGTTTTACCCGTTATCAATAAAGGCGCGATTGAATTTGGAATGAAAGCTGCTTTAGCGTTAAACTGTGAAATCTCAACGGATACCAAATTCGACCGTAAAAACTATTTTTACCCGGATAATCCAAAAGCTTATCAAATCTCGCAATTTGACCAACCGATTGGACATGACGGCTGGATTGAAGTTGAAGTTGAAGGTAAGAAAAAGAAAATCCGTATCGAACGCGTTCATTTGGAAGAAGATGCTGGGAAAAACACTCACGGGACAGATGGCTATTCTTACGTGGACTTAAACCGTCAAGGAACACCATTGATTGAAATTGTATCAGAAGCCGATATGCGCTCACCTGAAGAAGCCTACGCCTATTTAGAAGCAATCAAGCAAATTATTCAATACACAGGCGTTAGTGATGTGAAAATGGAAGAAGGTTCAATGCGTTGTGATGCAAATATTTCAATTCGTCCAATTGGGCAAGAAAAATTTGGGACAAAAACAGAATTGAAAAACTTGAATTCATTTAACTTTGTTCGTCGCGGATTAGCTTTTGAAGAAAAACGCCAAGAAAAAGTTCTTTTATCTGGCGGAGTGATTCAACAAGAAACTAGACGGTACGATGAAGCGACTGGAGACACTCTTTTGATGCGTGTCAAAGAAGGTTCAAGCGATTACCGTTATTTCCCAGAACCGGATCTACCAAATATTGTCATTGATCAAAAATGGATTGATCGTGTGAAAGAAACAATTCCAGAAATGCCGAAAGATCGCCGTATTCGGTACATCAGTGAACTGGGATTGCCGGAATATGATGCAATGGTTTTAACTGCGACAAAAGAAATGTCTGATTTCTTTGAAGGTACACTAGCCAATGGAGCAGATGCAAAACAAGCTTCTAACTGGTTAATGGGTGAAGTTTCAGCTTACTTGAACAGTGAAAAACTTGAATTGCATGATACTCAATTAACAACTGAAAACTTAGCTGGCATGATCAATTTGATTGCCGATGGAACCATCAGTTCGAAAATAGCGAAGAAAGTATTCCGCGAATTGATTCTAAAAGGTGGAGACGCTCAAGGAGTCGTTGAAGCTAATGGATGGGTACAATTAAGCGATCCAGCTAAACTGTTACCGATTATCAATGATATCTTAGATAAAAATGAACAATCCATTGAAGATTTTAAAAATGGAAAAGACCGTGCTGTCGGTTTCTTAGTTGGACAAATCATGAAAGCCACTAAAGGACAAGCTAACCCAGGAGTCGTCAACAAGTTATTGAATGATGAATTGAGCAAACGCTAAAAATTGGAGTGATAGTAAAGGAGTAATTTTATGCGAGCAAGAGTGATTTATAATCCCACTTCGGGTCGTGAAATGGTGAAAAAAAATCTAGTCGAAATCTTACAAGTTTATGAAGATGCAGGATACGAAACGAGTGCATATGCGACAACACCGAAACCGCATTCTGCTCAATTTGAAGCTGAAAGAGCTGCAAAAGCTGGCTTTGATTTGATAGTGGCAGCAGGCGGAGACGGAACAATTAATGAAGTCGTAAACGGAATAGCTGGATTGGACAAAAGACCAAAGTTGGCTATCATCCCTGCTGGAACAACAAATGATTACGCTAGAGCTTTACACATTCCGAGAAACAATTTAGTAGAAGCTGCAAAAATTATTCAAAAAGATCAATCGTTCTTCATGGATGTGGGCGAAGCTGTAATGGGAGAAAATTTGTCTTACTTCATAAACATCGGCGGCGGTGGCATGCTGACCGAATTAACGTACGATGTTCCGTCACAATTAAAATCAGTCTTTGGGTACTTAGCCTACTTTGTTAAAGGCGCGGAAATGTTGCCACGGATTAAACCAATCCCCATGCATATTGAATACGATGATGGCATATTTGAAGGAGAAGCTACCATGTTTTTAGTAGCTTTGACCAATTCCATCGGTGGATTTGAACAGATTGCCCCAGATGCTTTATTGGATGATGGGAAATTCACACTTATTATCGTAAAAACATCTAATTTGGCAGATATGATGTATTTAGTAGCTCAAGTCTTAAATGGCGGAAAGCATATTACGAATTCAAAAATCATTTACAAAAAAACAAGCAAAATAGTTGCCCGTTCCGGCGACTTCTCTAAAATGATGATCAACTTGGATGGCGAATACGGTGGCGATGCACCGGTTACGTTTACAAACTTGCATCAACACATTGAAATCATTGCATCCACAGCTGATCTCCAAAAAGCAGTGGAACAAAAAGATGCAGCTGCTGAAGATGTAGAAGATGCTTTTATCAAAGAGGTTGAAGAATTGACCAACAGCGATATTAATGGAGACGGTGAAGTTTATTCGTCAAAAAAAGAAGCAAATGAGAAATAAAGAAAAAACTTTGAATTAAAACAGCTTTTCTTGTATAATTGTAAGTCAGTACTCTATTTCGAAATTGTGAGAACTGGAAGAAACCTTTTCAGATAGCTAAAAAGGTTCTATTATTAGGTAGATTAGACTCATTAGATAACAACGTATTTTATTCCCATCCTGTTTTAGCCGGTCGAGTCAGGAACACTCCCAGTTAAGTGGATGATAGAAAGTATCAAATATCTGGCGTACTAACTGACGAAGAATAGTCAATTGCAGATTATTCAAACATAAGACACTAAACAAGGTCATTGAAGGGAGATTTTTTTATGAAAATAGATAAAGTAGTACCAGTTAAAAAGAATGAAAAACACACCGTTAAAATTGAAGACTTAACACATGAGGGTATGGGGGTAGCAAGAATCCAAGGCTATTCATTATTTATTGAAAATGCTTTACCTGGTGAACAAGTTGAAGTGAAAATTCACAAAACTGGGAAATCTTTTGGTTATGCAAAAGTAATGAACCGTTTGAACTCAAGTGAAGACCGTGTAGTCATTCAAGATGAAAATTATACGCGTGTAGGGATTACGCCGTTGCAACACATGAGATACCCAGCACAATTAAACTTTAAAAAACAACAAGTTATGAACAGTATGCAACGTATTGCAAAATTACCAGAAGTACCGGTATATGACACGATTGGGATGGCTAATCCATCAGGTTACCGTAACAAAGCGCAAATACCCGTACGTAAAATCAACGATAAATTGACAACGGGCTTTTTCCGTAAAAATAGTCATGAAGTCATTCCAATGGAAAACTTCTACATCCAAGATCCTAAAATTGATGAAACGATTATTGCAGTCCGTGATATCATGCGTGAATATGGTGTTAAACCATACAACGAAAATGAAAACACTGGGAACTTGCGTCACATTATCGTTCGTCGTGGTTATTACACTGGGGAAATTATGATTGTATTAGTAACGAGAACAGCTAAATTGTTCCCAACAAGCAAAATCATTCCAGATATTATTGAAGCCATTCCAGAAGTTGTCAGCATTGTACAAAACGTTAACCCTAAACATACGAACGTAATTATGGGTGATGATGCTATTGTTTTATATGGCGAAGACAAATACAAAGACACATTGTTAGGTAACACGTTTGAGATTTCTCATCGTTCATTCTACCAAGTGAATCCACAACAAACAGAAAAATTGTATCAAACCGTTTTAGATTTCGCTGAATTAACAGGTGAAGAAACCGTTATTGATGCTTATAGTGGAATTGGTACGATTGCATTAACATTAGCTAAAAATGCTAAACATGTTTATGGAATTGAAATAATTGAGCCAGCAGTAGTAAATGCTAAAGCAAATGCGGAACTAAACAATATTGAAAATGTAACATTTGAAGCAGGTGCTGCTGAAGAAGTTATGGTTCAATGGAGTGAAGAAGGACGCACAGCTGACTTATTAGTTGTTGACCCTCCTCGTAAAGGTCTTGAAAAAGAATTTACTGAAGCCGTTATTGCAATGAAACCAACAAAAATGGTTTACGTGAGTTGTAACCCAGCAACATTAGCACGTGACTTAGCTTTACTTACAGAAGGCGGATATACAGTTAAAAAAGTTCAACCTGTAGATCTTTTCCCTCAAACCACTCATGTGGAAAGTGTTGCATTACTAGTTCGTGACTAAATATTAAATTGCTGAACACTCCAT
Source organism: Carnobacterium jeotgali MS3 (assembly GCF_000745125.1). GTDB lineage: Bacteria > Bacillota > Bacilli > Lactobacillales > Carnobacteriaceae > Carnobacterium_B > Carnobacterium_B jeotgali. The sequence continues at coordinate 367,762 of NZ_JQNF01000003.1, read as the reverse complement.
TCTAACGAATGGGGTGTTTTTTTCTTACTAAATCTTTTTAATGATTTAATAGGAATTTTTTATGGAATAGACGGATTTGCTAGTAAGTTTTAAACATCAAGCTATTTATTGTGAATGGAAATCAAATGATTTATACTATTTATAATGAATACAAAATGATTGAGAGGATAGTCTTATGGATAAATATTTGTTTATAAAAGATCAATTTGAACAAATTGAAGATAAAGCTAAGGCTGAATCGATGGAAAAGTATATGAGAAATCAGTTTCGTTTTTATGGTGTACCATCTCCAATAAGAAAAGAAGTTTATAAATCATTTATCAAAGAAGAGAAAATGACTAAGACTATTGACTGGAATTTTCTTGATAAATGTTATGAAGATGAGCATAGAGAGTTGCACTATTTGGTGTTGGATTATTTGATTGCTTTGAATAATTATCTTACTTATGAGGATATACCCAAAATAACGAACTATATTAAAGTAAAACAATGGTGGGATACGATTGATTTTTTTAATAAGATTATTGGAAATATAGGTCTTAGAAATAGCAGGGTCGACAGTTTAATGTTGGAATGGTCTGAAGATGAAGACTTTTGGGTAAGAAGATTGGCAATCAACCATCAACTTGGCAGAAAAGAAAAAACAAAAACAGAATTGTTAGAAGAGATTATTACGAACAATTTTGGAAGCGATGAGTTCTTTATCAATAAGGCAATTGGCTGGAGCTTGCGAGATTATTCCAAAGTAAATCCTGAATGGGTAAGAAGCTTCATTAACAAGCACTCTGGTGAAATGAGTAACCTAAGCATAAGAGAAGCAAGCAAGTATATCTGAACAACTCATTCTAAAGGATGGGTTGTTTTTACTTTATAAGGTCAGAAAAGAGTTTAAATAATATTGAAGGTTAGAGAATACTCTAGTTAGATTACTAGACATAAAAACATCAATAAAGGATTTCTAAAATAGTTAGTCAATTTTGATGAAAAACAATTTAACTTTAAAAAGGCTACAAACGTTGCTACAGCAAAGGCGCAACTGATGGTTGCTAACGTGTAAACGAATAAGTGCTTTTTATATTCAGCAATTTCATAGATAATTTTGTAAGAGGGAATTTTTATAATTGTTTATGGAGGAGTTTAAGGTGAAAAGAATAACAAAATCTCAAGGGTATCAAATTTCAGCTACTTTAATTTTTGGTATCGCAATTTTTGAAGTATTAACCCAAAAAATTGGATTAGGATATATATTAATCCTGATTGGCTATTGCCTACTTCGCAAATCAGATTTGTAGAAATAAAGGCTCATTCAAAATTTAATAAACGGTCAAAAAAATAAGATGCATAATGGTTATCTGAAATATAGGTAATAAGAAAACTGTCAGCTAGGAGAGAGTAGCATATGATTAATCAACTAAGGAAAAAGGGAATAGCTAGCTCTATTAGTATGGATGGGAATACTATTTTTTTGTATTAATGATTAGTGAACAGTATTAAAATTTTAATCAGGTTCGAGTACTTCTGATTCTTTTTTGTTGGATAGGAAGTTGGTCTACAAAATAGTTTATTTACTAAGAAGAAAAAAATAGATGGTGAAGAAATTAGACGAATTGAAAAAAAAAAAAGAAATTTATAGTTGGTTTATTACTAAGACTAATTTTATAATGAGAGTATACTAATATAGAGGTGTAAAATGATTGAAGAATTTGTAGATTCTATACTATTAATTTTAAGAGTGATCTTGTCTCTTCTGTTAACGACTATTACGCAAAGTCATATGCCACAATTAGATTTTTTAACCGTAGGCCCTGATATTTATTCTTGGAGCTATTTTTTAATACTTTATTGTGGTTACTTTTTTATTGTGTCTAAAGTGATTTCATATCTTTATGATATAGATTGAAATTATTTTGATAGCAGCACTAGTGCAAACAAAATTTCTAGGAGGGAACTCATGAGAAAACCCCATGCTCTAAAAAAGGGAGACAAAGTAGCCGTAATAAGCCTTTCAAGCGGGATTCTAGGTGAAGAATCCTGTGCCCACCAACTTAATTTAGGAACAAAACGGTTAGAAGAATTAGGGTTAGAAGCTGTTTTTATGACAAATACACTTAAAGGAACAGAGTATCTAAGAGATCATCCAGAGGCGCGAGCCCAAGATCTTAAAGACGCTTTTCAAGATACAACGATTAAAGGGATAATAGCAGCGATTGGAGGCGACGATACCTACCGTTTACTGCCGTACCTATTTGAAGATACAGCGTTTATACATAATGTTCAAGAAAATTCAAAATTATTTACTGGCTTTTCTGATTCGACGATCAACCATTTGATGTTTTACAAATTAGGAATGGTTTCCTTTTACGGACCTAGTTTTATTACAGACATCGCAGAATTGGCTACTGAATTATTGCCTTATACAAAAAAGACTTTACAAAGTTATTTAAAAGGTCATGAACAAAAAGAAATCTATTCAAGCCCATTCTGGTATGAAGAGCGGAGTGATTTCTCCAAAAAAGCCTTAGGAAAACAGCGTGTGCAACATACTGAAAAGCATGGCTATGAGGTTTTACAAGGAACTGGAGTCTTTTCAGGTTCATTGCTGGGTGGGTGCATAGAAAGTTTCTGTGATCTATTAGTTGGAGAACGGTATCCAGATGAAGCAGAAATTTGTAAAAAATATCAACTCTTTCCTTCAATAAATGAATGGAAAGGAAAAATTTTATTTCTAGAAACCAGTGAAGAAAAACCGACTCCTGGTGTATTAAAGAAGATGTTGGAAACCTTAAAAGAAAACGGGATTTTTTCTGTCATCAACGGATTGATCATTGGTAAACCACAAGATGAAGCTTACTACGAAGAGTATAAGAATATCTATCTAAATGTAATAGACGATGAAAAGTTGCCAATTTTGTATAATGTTAATTTCGGTCATGCTTATCCAAGATGTGCATTGCCTTATGGAATAAAAGCAACTCTGAATCTAAATGAAAAAACCATTCTACTAGACGAGCCATATTTTCAAAAAAACTAAGAACTCAACTAAACAATTAACAGATGCACTACTAAATGGGTATTGAGGCATTTATTGTCTTGATTCCTATTTTTTTAGGCTGCATTTCATTTGAAAGTAATGTGCACGTTACAGTGGAGGGGGCATTGGGCTCCACTGTAACATGGAAAAGCGTTGCACGAACAAGTGACGAGTTAAATTGTTGTCACTGTATCATGGAAGTAGGTTGCATGTTACAGTGAAGCAGAAAAACCAGCTCACTCTATCAAGCAATCCCAAAAAAAGACCGTAAAAAACCGTTTAGTTAATTAATTTTGCACATTGACAAGCTAAGGGGTTGTACCGTATTCTATAGCTATAAAACATAAGAAGAAGTTGCGATACAGAAGAAGTAGAAGGAGCAAGAGGATGCGGTTAGATAAATTATTATTTGAAACAGGGTTTGGTTCACGCCGTACAGTCAAACGACTACTCAAAAGCAAGCAAGTTCAAGTGAACGGCCAGACGATTATGGTGGATAGTCTTAATGTAGATCCGCAAATGCAAGAAGTGACCGTTGCTGGAGTACCTATCGATTACCAGCCACATGTCTATTATATGTTGCATAAGCCAGCAGGCGTGGTTAGTGCAGTGTCCGATGCGGTGAATCAGACAGTTATTGATTTAATTGAACCTTCACAACGCGTGCCAGGTTTATTTCCAGTGGGACGTTTAGATAAAGACACAGAAGGATTGCTTCTGTTGACCAATAATGGACAATTGGGTTATCAATTGTTGATTCCAAAAAAAGAAGTGACTAAATGCTATGAAGTCGTGGTCAATGAACGAGTAACAGATGACGACCAATTAGCCTTCACGGCGGGCATTGTTTTTGACGGAGGTGTCATATGCAAGCCAGCTCAGTTGACCATTCTTAGTCAAAGTGACACTGAAAGCAGAGTGTTATTGGAAATTAGCGAAGGCAAATTTCATCAAGTGAAAAAGATGTTTTTATCTGTTGGGAAAAAAGTTATTTACCTGAAACGACTTTCAATGGGTCCTTTGCAGTTAGATAAAACATTGTCGCTGGGATCTTACCGTCCCTTACATGCAGAAGAGTTAGTAGCTCTAAAACCATATTTTAAATAATACATTGAGACTAACGGTGCGAAGTAAAGGAGACTAACTATGATTATCTTGGGTATGAAAGTATCATTTCTCATTTACAACTCTTATTCGTTAAAAGATAAACGCAGTGTAATAAAGAGCATTATTAAAAAATCTCAAAATAAGTTCAATGTCAGTATTTCTGAAGTTGAAGCTCAAGATACGTTGAACCAAGGTGTATTGGGAATAGCTGTAGTGAGCAACAATCGTAAGTTGAGCCAACAAATATTGGATCAAGTAATCCAAGAGATTGAAGACAACGGAGAAGTTGAAATCCATTCCATTGAACGAATAGAACTCTGAGGATAGTACGATAAAATTTTACAAATAATGTCCGTATGTTACATAAACCCCATTTAAGTTCTATAAATTTACGCATACGGAACGTGCTTAATCCAATTGTAACTACCATGAGGATTAACAATAATTGATGAGTTTAGTAGAAATATTTGAACAATCAAAAAGAGGAACAAAGGAATCTAACCGTCCTTTGTTCCTCTTTTAATTTTAGTCCTCTTCCATAGGAAAGGGCGTTTCAGCTCGAACATTTAAATACTCATCACGGAAAGGGTGATCCGACTCACTTTGCCATGGTTTGACATGACCGCTATAGTGAATCAAAGCGGGTTCATTACGAGCTTCTGTGTATTCTAGGTTCCCAATTTTAGTTGGGTGTTTTTTTTCTTTCGTGATAATGTAGGCTTGTGCATTCCATCTAGGATGAAGAACCAACCAGCGGTCATGCAAAATAGCATTCAGCGCATCTTGGTCGTGGAATCTTAACTCATCTGAATTTTCAGTAGCAAATTTTAGCACTTGCTCAGATATCTTTTCTGCGCGCCACTTTTCAACATCAATAATCATCATACCAGAATTAAAATAAGTATTTGACTCAGCGTCAATTTCCATTGCATCTAATCGGGCATGGAAACCAGCATCTTCAACGGCTGCTAATAAGTTGTCACCTAAATCGATGTTCCAAATATTTTCAATATCTTCCTTAGCAATGATATCGCAATCCAAATAAATAGCTCGTTTAATAACGGTATGTTTAAGGTAGTTAGGAATCGCAATTCTGAAGTAAGCCGTTTTAGGAATACGGTCGCTTTCTACCATATCTTCAAATTTGAGCGTATCAATTTGCAAATAGCTTATCGAAGCATTGTATTCATTTATCATGCGGTTTAGAGCATCTTTAGAGGTCAAAGATATATTGTCGTCGATCACATAAAAGTTGATCTTTGTTTCGTCTTTTTTTGTTTTTAAAATCGATAAAAATAATGTCGCTAAATGAGGCACAAATCCGTCATCTGTAGCTGAAACAATTGTAATATCTTGATCAATCATAGTGTTTTCTCCTTTATAAGCACAGAACTAATGGGTTCTTTTGTGCCAGTTAATAGGTAATGAGTGATTTAAGCATAAGCTTTTGCTGCCAAATAATCAAACAAAACGCCTAGCTTATGGTAATAGACCAAGGAAATATGCAAAACAGCTGTTTGGTAAAAGAGCAATATTACGAGTATACTGATAATGAATAAATTATCCAAACAAAGGAGGTGTGAGAAATGACGGTTGGAGTGCAAGCGATATATATGAATTTACCGGTTAAGGATCTTACGAAATCGATTGCTTTTTTTAGTGCACTTGGATTTGAGTTCGATGAAAATTTCAAAGATGACAAAGGTGCGAGCTTAATTATTAATGAATCAATTTTTGTGATGCTGTTAACAGAAGCATTTTTTACGAGTTTTACCCATCTGGGAATAGCCGATACTTCAAAGGAAAATGAAGTGATTATTGCTATCCAAGTGGAATCAAAAGAAGTAGTTGATGAATTATTGACCAAAGCTATTAACAATGGAGCAGTAGACAAAACAACTAAATTAAGTGACGAAGAAGAAGCTATGATGTACTATCGCCGTTTTAAAGATCTAGACGGACATCTATGGGAAGTCATGTATGCAGATATGAGTGGAATGCAAGCTTAAGTATCAAATGAAGAGGCATAAGAAGTTAAATCTCTTATGTCTTTTTTGCCGATTTTACGAATGGATTGAAATACGGTAGAATAGGACTAAACGGTAATGAAAGAGTTACTTGATAATTACAGCTTTAACGAATGGACCATCGCCACATATGGCTGATGATGTGACACTCAACTTACCCGATTAACTTGTTTCTTCTATTATAAGTAAAGCTATAAGTAAAGCGGTTTCCTCTAAAATGAATAAAGACTTAAAAAATAATGATTCTCTCTTTTTAAGACAAATGAAAAAGACGCAAAAAATTTATGGAACAGATCCTCTCCAACATTTGGTTTCAGTCTGTGCTAACTATTTTACTCAATCGTTGACTGTTGAAGAGGCACTAAAACTGAAAAAAACAGCACAATAAATAAAAAGGAAGACGAATGAGGGGGCTTTAAAATGGCTGAAAATAAACTGCAAGAAACAGCAGGAAATGTTTCAAAATTTGTAGAAGAAATTGAAGACGAGAAGAAGCGTCAAGATGCACATCAGTTGATTCAATTATTTAGTGCAGAGACAGGTTATGAACCTAAAATGTGGGGAGCGAACATTATTGGTTTTGGTCGCTATCATTACAAATATGCAAGCGGTCATGAAGGGGATGCTGCTCCAATTGGCTTTTCCCCTAGAAAAGCGCAAATCAGTATTTATCTTTCTCAACCAGAAGACGAAATAAGAGAAGAAAAGCTTAGCCGATTAGGTAAGCATAAAATGGGAAAAGGTTGTTTGTACATTAAAAAAGTTTCTGACATTGATCCAGCTGTATTGAAAGAGTTAGTACAAGACAGCGTTAACTACATTAAAAAAACTTATCCTGATTCAAAATAAGGGTTAGCATAAAAAAAGTTGTTTGGTAAATTTAAGAAGATAAGGTGAGAGAAAATTGACAAAATTAATGATTGATACAACGTGTGATCAAAACTTAGAAATGGAGCAGCAGTATGATTTTGATGTTATTCCTCTGAGCATAACGTTAGAAAATCAAACGTATTTGGATGGTGAGGAAATAACAGTAGACGCAGTTTACGAAGCGATGCGCTCAGGAGTAGTGCCAAAAACGTCTCAAATTTCGTATGAATCTCTTACGAAAGCAGTAGATAAAAATATTCTAAAAAATGAAGATATGATTTATCTGACTTTTTCATCAGAAATGTCTGGAACGTATCAATTTGCTTACCAGATCATTGAAGAATACAAAAAGACTAACCCCGAGCGGAAAATTGCGTTAATCGATTCAAGAGGTGGAGCTGGCGGAGGAGCTTTGATTGCGCTGCAGGCTTTAAAAATGATTGAAGCTGGTGAATCGTTTGAAAAAGTTGTTAGCCAAATGGAATGGAATATCGAACATGTCCACTATAAATTCACCTTAAGAGAATTAGATTGGCTGGTTAAAGGCGGACGTGTGAACAAAACGGCTGGCTACGTAGGAACAGCGCTGAATATCAAACCTTATTTAACAATCAAAGATGGCTTTATACAATTGAGCAAACTCGTTCGTGGGGAGAAAAAGCTCTACAAGAAACTAATTGACGATGTGAAACAAGGGGCCGACAACTTTAAAGATCAAACCATTGGCATTAGTCATGGCGATGATGAAGAAACAGCTAGGAAAGTTGAAGCAATGATTAAAAAAGCACTACCAGATTGCCAAACGCAAGTATTTAGAATTGGTGCAGTGCTTGGAACGCACATTGGAATCGGCGGTATTGGTGTCTTTTACTTTGATGAACGCCCAGAATGGTATCAAAACTAAAAATAGTTCACTCTTTTCGGATTGCACGATAGAGTGAACTGTTTTTTTTGCGTCACTGTATCGTGCAGTCGGGTTCCATGATACAGTGAGACCACGTTCATGCGTCACTTGTTTGTGCAAGACCTGTGCAGGATACAGTGAAACCAAATTTTCTCTCCACTGTACCATGCAAACTGCCGGTCGGCTTCAGCGACATAGCTAACTATACAAAAAAAGACTCGAGACAACTTGAAGAAGTTATCTCGAGTCTTTTTGTATGATTAAAGCGGGTGTTGAGTTGTTTTGAACTGACTTTTTAAAAAGATAAAGGTAACTACAAACGCCAATCCCTCAGCAAGCGGAACAGATACATAAATCCCATTAAGTTCGAAAATAGGAGACAGGATTAAAATTAAAGGAATCAAAAAGATGATTTGGCGGGCTAAATTTAAAAAGCTGGCCAATCGCACTTTTCCGACAGCTTGAAAGTAACTAGCCCAAACAATTTGGATACCAACTAGTGGGAAAGCAGCGGTCCATATGCGAATAGCGTTGACACCTAAGTCAACAACGGCTGTTTCTTGGTTAAATAAGGTAATGACAAATTCAGGATAAAATTGAAAAACCAAGAAACCAATAGTACTGATGATTCCACCAATAATGCTGGCTATTTTCAACGCTTCTTTTACACGGTCGGTTCGATCCGCACCTGTATTGTAACTGATAATGGGTTGCAGACCTTGAATCAACCCAGAAACCATCATAATAATGATAGTTGTTGCACTGGTGATGATTCCCGCAACGGATATGGCGATATCTCCGCCATATGCAACTAAACTGGCATTGATGACAATATTCAGTACACTATTAGCAATTTGAAGTAAGAATGCTGGTATGCCAGTAGTTAAAATGTCTTTTACATAAGCTGCCTTTAGTTTCATATTTTGAATGGCCAATTGAACATTGGCTTTAGGTCCTAAGAAATAAGCAAGTTGCCAAGTCATCGAAAGAAATTGACCACCAATTGTTGCATAAGCAGCTCCTTTCATACCCCAACCCATTTGTACGATAAAGATGTAATCAAAAATGATATTAAATCCAGCACCAATCATCATACTGATCATGGAGTTGCGTGGATTTCCATCTGCTCTTGAAAAATTGTTCAAGGCCATCGCGACACTTTGGAAGACAGCACCATATAAAATGACGCTTAGGTAATCTGTAGCATAAGGCAGAACAGCACTGCTGGCACCTAGGATACGTAAGATAGGTTCGATAAAAACGTTCCCTAAAATCATAAAGAGCAGTCCAGCCATGATAGCTAATGTTACTCCGTTTCCTAAAAAGAATTTAGCTTTTTCATTTTCTTTTTTACCCAGACTAATGGAGAAACGAGTCGATCCTCCAACACCTACCATTAAGGCAAATGCCAGTAAGACTAATGTCACCGGGTATGTAATAGAAACAGCAGCTAATCCCATAGAACCTAATTCCGGATCATTCCCAATAAAAATACGGTCAACGATGTTATAAATAGCATTAACCAACATCCCAATAATGGCTGGTATTGAAAACTCTGCTAACAGTTTTGGAATAGAATCTGTTTCGAGCCGATTTTTATTAATAATCATGCACCTTCTTTTCAAAAAAATTGTGTAAACACTCGTTAAAATATAACAATGATAGGAGTTTAAGTCAATGGAAAAAGTCTTTTAAATGTTGGTAAGATAGGAATGTTAACTTTTTTGTGTGGAAAACAGTTAATTGACAATGCGTATTATTTTGTTTAAAAAATTACATCAGCTATACTAATGAGTGTAAAGACACATTATAAAGAAGAGGAGATGTTGAGTATGAACAATGTAACAAATTCATTTAATTCTGGCTTAAATTCTTTTTTTGATTTTCTGCCAACACTTTTAGGAGCTATCTTGCTATTATTACTTGCATGGATTATTGCTACAGTAGTTAAAAAGGCTGTTCAAAAAGGATTGAAAGCAGCCGGATTTGGCAAACTATTAACTAAATGGGGTGTATCGAATTCGCAAGAACAAGCGGATAAAACCATCGACTCCTTAGCACAAGTCCTTTATTTCTTAGTATGGTTATTATTCTTACCAGGTATCTTAGGCATGTTGGGACTAGATGCAGTCGCTCGACCAATTTCTAATATGTTTGATACGGCTTTGAACTTCTTGCCTAACTTGTTCGCAGCTATCGTCATCATTGCTATTGGAGTAATTGTGGCTCGTTTTGTTAAAAATCTCGTTTACAACTTAGCTTTAACATTAGATGTTGATAAATGGGTATCTAAACTTACAAGTTCTAAAACAGATATAGATGCAACACCAAGTGCTAGCCAAAAGAGTACAATGGCTAAAGTATTAGGAAACATTGTTTATATTATTATCTTGATTCCAATCGTTACGATTGCTTTAGAAACATTGAATATTGACTCGATTTCTCGTCCAATCGTTGGCGTATTAAACCAAGTTTTAGCGGCTATTCCAAATATTATTGTAGCGGTAATCTTATTAGCTGTTGGAATCGCTATTGCTAAATTTGTTGGTGAATTGTTAACTGATTTACTTTCAAGTTCAGGTATCAATAACTTAACAAGATACGTGAAAAATTCAGGAAATATGAATTTTGATTTAGCTAAGATTATTGGCCAAATTGTTGCTGTCGTTATTGGTGTGTTCTTCTTAGTTGAAGCTTTAAATGTATTAAACTTAAAAGTCTTAAACACTATTGGTCAAGCAATCATCGCATACTTGCCACTTGTTCTTAGTGCTTTAATCATCTTAGGAATCGGTGTTGTAGGTGGAACTGCATTAGGAGGATTAATCAAAAAATCAACTGGGAATAAATTTGCTGGTGAAATTTTGAAATATATCTTAATCGTTCTCTCTGTATTCATGGCATTAGATCAATTACAATTTGCTACAAGTATTGTTAACTTAGCCTTTATCTTAATCTTGGGTGCGTTATCTGTTGCCTTTGCCATTGCGTTTGGTATTGGCGGACGCGACTTCGCTAAAAGTCAATTGGCTAAATTAGATAGAAAAATGGATAAAGAAAATAATTCATCAAATGATCAAGGTCCTACTTTATAAACAAGTCAATTGATAAAAAGTCGAACTTCTAATCTAAGAAGTTCGGCTTTTTTTATTTTCCCACACAAACTGTCTAGTAAAGAATGGAAAAATACAAGAATTCAGATTTTATTTAAGGTTAATTTTATGTTACACTTAGAATATGCTGATACAGTGGGTACTTGCATGGATGGTTGATGAAAGCAAAAAACTGTTTTAAATCAAACTATTGGGTCTTCAGATATATAATAAAAAAGAGGGTTTGTTCCTAATCAATCATCTTTTTGTTTTCTTCAGCAATTCTTACCATGTATAAGCTAAATTACCAAAATAAGGAAGGAAGTGTCGTTTATTTGAATATACTTACAGAAAAATTTAAAGAAGTTTTACTCTCTGTTTTACCAATTGTTGTGATCGTTTTAATTTTACATTTCACTATAGCGCCACTTGAAACCAATTTATTGTTACGTTTTTTATTAGGTGCTTTATTTATTGTTGTTGGATTAGCCATTTTTTTACTGGGAACCGATATAGGAATTAGCCCGATTGGAACGAACTTAGGAAAAGGCATCGCCAAGAGCAATAAAGTTTGGATTGTCGCTATTGCAGGAGTCGTACTAGGATTCTTCATCTCAATAGCTGAACCCGATCTGCACATTTTAGCGAACCAGATCGCCGATGTGACTGGAGGAGCAATTCCGAATATGAGCATCTTGATTTATGTTTCTATTGGAATTGCAGTAATGATGACAATTGGATTGCTGCGTATTGTATTTAATATTCCGTTGTACAAATTACTAACTGGAATTTACACTGTCATCTTTTTACTAGCTTTATTTACATCAAATGAATTTTTAGCAATCGCATTTGATGCTTCAGGAGCAACTACAGGTGCGCTAACGGTACCTTTTATGTTGGCTTTAGCATTAGGTGTATCAAATTTGAAAAAAAATGGAAAAGCATCTGAAAAAGATAGTTTTGGTTTAGTGGCTATTTCTTCTTCAGGAGCCATTATCGCAGTAATGTTGATGAATATTTTTGGGAAACAAGATGAACTTTCCGGCAGTTTAGCAGTAGATTTAACGGGAACTGAATCGGTTATTGCACCATTTATTCATCATTTCCCTATTATTATGAAAGAAATATTGATTGCTTTAGTCCCTATTGTTTCTATTTTCTTGTTGTATCAATTCTTTTTCTTGAAATTATCGAAGAAAAAGCTAGCTAAAATTATGAAAGGTGTCCTTTACGTTTTCATTGGTTTAGTTATTTTCTTAGTTGGGGTAAATGCTGGTTTCATGGAGGTCGGAAGTGTGGTAGGATATACAGTAGCGGCATTGGACAGCAGTATTTTTGTCTTGATTGTTGCTTTCGTACTAGGAATCGTAACCATATTAGCTGAACCAGCTGTTTATGTTTTAACTCATCAAATTGAAGATGTAACAAATGGCTATGTAACAAGAAAAGTTGTTCTGACAGCCTTATCTATTGGTGTTGGATTAGCGGTTCTGTTATCTATGATTCGTATCTTAGTTCCAGGCTTACAATTATGGCACTTCATTTTACCAGGATACATTTTGGCTATTGGATTGATGTATGTCACGCCAAAAATGTTTGTCGGAATGGCATTTGATGCTGGTGGAGTAGCTTCTGGACCAATGACAGCAACCTTTATTTTAGCATTCGTTCAAGGAGCAGCTGAATCAATCGAGGGAGCAGATGTCTTATTAGACGGATTTGGTATGATTGCAATGGTGGCTATGATGCCAATTATTACTTTAGAAATACTTGGTATATTATTTAAAATTAAATCTCGTAAGGGAGGACTCCACGCGAATGAGTAATACAGTAATTGAAGGTATAGACTATGATTTGCTTTTCTTAGTTGTCAATAAGGGTGTAGGTAGTAGAGCCTTGCAAATTGCTAAGAAGACGGGTGTATCAGGAGGAACCGTTTTTCGAGGTTTAGGCACAGCATCAAATTCAGCATTAAAGTTTTTTGGTCTGGAAGAAGTAAGAAAAGAAATTTTAATGATGGCTGCTCGAAAAGATACAGCTGAAGAAGCATTGGAAGCATTAACTGAAAAATTACAATTAAAAAAAAGAAATAGAGGAATTGCATTTACGATCCCTCTTGCAAACTTATTAGGAAACCGGAATTGTGTCTATAATCAAGATGCTCACGGCAGAAAGGTTGAGGATAATATGCATCAAGCTATATTTACGATTGTTGATCGTGGTCAAGCAGAAGAAGTTATTGACGCGGCTGTTGCAGCTGGGTCTCAAGGAGGAACGGTTATCAATGCCCGTGGTTCTGGGAGTCACGAGACAAGCCGACTTTTCTCAATGGACATCGAACCAGAAAAAGAAGTCGTAATGATCCTTACAGAACAACACACAACAGATGCTGTAGTGGCATCAATTAGTAACGCACTAAAAATTGAACAACCCGGAAACGGCGTACTCTTCACAGTAGACGTAACCAACACAAGAGGCCTATTTTAATAAGGATGCGGAGTTCGGCGTTTAAATTTAACTATTTTAAAAGCAAAAAAACCAATTTATTTTAAGATAAATTGGTTTTTTTGCTTTTTTTATTGAATACTGAAGAAAAGTAAATTGAAAATAAATGCTATGTAGACTAATATATTAAGTATAGTTTGAGTTCGATATTTAAAGTTTCTTCAAAAGATGTGTTACTACATAAAGAGAACCATATGAAATGCTATCTGATATAAGATGGTTTATAATAACTATTAAGGAAGTTACAACTTAGAAAATTAAGAAATGATTATCTTTTTGAAAGAATAGCAAAGTAGGAAGAAGCAATAAGAGAGGAATAAACACTTATGGGTCTTAATGAGAAAGAAAAGTTAATTTTAGAATCAATTCGTGAGAATCCTTTTATACCGCAACAAGAATTGGCTGATACAATTGGGCTGTCTCGTTCAGCTACGGCCAATCTTATTTCAGGACTTGTGAAAAAAGATTATTTGTTGGGGAAAGCTTATGTGTTAAATGAAGAAGAACCCATCATTTGTATTGGTGGAGCGAATATCGATCGACGGTATTTAGTTAAAGATACTTTGATTCAAGGAACATCGCATAACGTACAATCGCGTACAAATGTTGGGGGAGCTGCACGTAACGTTGGAGAAAATTTAGGCCGTTTGGAAGATAAAGTCATGCTGTTTTCTGTAGTTGGAAATGACGTAGAAGGCAAAATGATTGAGAGCCATTCAGAACATTTTATGAATATTAAAGCGGTTGATACGATTGAAGGTTGCCCTTCAGGAACATTTATGGAGGTAATCGATAAAAATGGGGATATGGTCTTAGGTTTAGCAGAAGTCGATATCTTTGATAGAATGACACCTGAATGGCTTAATAAACATCTTTCGGTATTGAAACGCTCAAAATATATCATCATAGATTTGAATTGTCCCAAAGAGACTATTGAATTTATAAATGGATACGCCATTAAATATAATATTCCTGTTGCTTTATTAACTGTCTCAGTTCAACGTCTAGTTAATCTTCCAAGTTATTTAGATGGAATAAGAGTAATAATTACGAAGCATAACGAAACTGCAACTTATTTTGATATGACTATTGATACAGATGAAGACCTTAGAAGTGCTGTGAAAAAATGGTTAGACAAAGGGCTTGAAAACGTTGTTATCTCAAAAGGAAGTACCAAAGTTGCTTTTGGCAACCAGGAAAAAGGAATCCATATCATCAATTATTCAAGTAATCGAGATGACCACTACAATTGGGGTATAAATGAAGCCTTTTGTGCGGGTGTCATTCATAGTAGATTTCAAGGAAAATCCCTCATTGATAGTGTAGCTGTAGGATTGACGAATGCTTACTATACGTCTAATTCATTGTATGTTGTTCGACCAAACTTATCTAAAAACCAATTAGAAAATGAATATCATGCAAGTATAGAAAACGATATTTTTTACGAATAATTCGTGACTTTTGTTTGCTTTAGAAAAACCGAGATAGATTTACTAGATAAGATATGCTATCTTTAATGAAATATGAAGATGGTGAGGAATCAAATGATGAAAACGATTAAATTTATTGGAACAACACTAGTCGTAATAGTGGTATCTATTTTCGCAGTAATTGCCGGAATTAGTTTCTTCTCTGCTCCAGATAGCAGTGGATTATTTGGCTATAAAGGCTACACAGTAGTAAGTGGAAGTATGGAACCTAAAATAGCAGTTGGAGATTTTATTATTGTTGAAACGGATCCTTACGAGGAGGTTGAAATTAAAGATGTTGTGACCTTTGAATACAATTCGGAAATTGTTACCCATAGAGTTGTAGATAAAACAGAAGAAGGATTAGTCACAAAAGGGGATGCTAATAACATCCAAGACCAAGGTTTTGTGACAGAAGATTCTTATATAGGTATCAAAAAAATACGGATACCTTATTTTGGTTATATCATTACTTTTTTACAAAAACCAATTGCATTTGCTATAATTGTTGCTTTAATGGGTGTCTATCTTATTTATCTTTACCTTTATCCGACAAAAGAGGAAGACGAGAAAGAGTGATTTTAAATAAACAACTGTTTGCTAAAAGCAGAATTATCGAACTGTCACAAATTTGACAAAAAAATATTTATGCAAGATAAAACGTATTTATTAAATAGAAAGTGGATAAAGTTATCCGCTTTCTATTTTTTTGTTTGTTTTTTTAAGTAGTGTTCTAGGGCAGTACATAAAATTAATAGTAAAAACACTGAATTATTTAGTAAATTCCAATAAATATTAACAAATACAACCATATTTCTATAAATAAAACATTATTAGTTAAATAATGTAAAATTTAAGCTATTTTTATACATGAAATATACATATTATTCTTTTTTTAGTTAAACAAATGTTATTGATTTGTTTAAAATCATAAGTATTTTCACACAATATTATAACATATCAATTTAAAACGCCATCACAATGCAATTTGTTTGATTATCAAATTAAAAAATATTCTAAATAGAGCAAACTAAAGTTATATCTTAATAGATGCATATTTACAATTTTGAATAAAAACTATATTGATTGACTTAATTTTTATCCAGTACTATAGTTACGAGTGTTGAAATATAAGAAAATAATTAAAAGCCTGAATAATTCATAGATCTAATTTTTTTGGGAAAATAACGTTTATACATCGATTTGAGTTGAATTTTCTTTTTTCAACCGGTTTGTACTTGCGAAAACAGATTTCCTTTTGTTTTTTTAACGAAGATAGGGAATCTGGAGCTGTTTTTGGGCGCACGAATCCCTTGGTGATTCCATGTCTTTTTAAAAGCTGATTGCTATTTTACACTTGCCAACTGAGTTGCTGGATTTTGTCCAGTAACTGATAAAACAAGTCTTGATAGACATGGGAGGAGCTCATCCGTAAAAGCAATCTACGGCCACTGCGGACTAATTTACCCGCGACCTTGAACAGGCGGAGCCGCAATGTGTCGACTTGGAATGTCGCTTCCTTTTCAGGTAGACATATGGTCTTCATGAAGTTGACCAGGTTGTAAGCCAACAGGCTTACCATCATCCGTGCATGATTTTCCAAGAAGCTTGAGCTATCCGTCTTGTCGAAATAGAACCCATTTTTTGCTTCCTTGATGAAGTTCTCCATGGTGCCGCGTTTATGGTAAATCTGGAAGATGGTTTTCGCGGATAGTTCCTCGTGAAAATTAGTGACCACGTACTCGTGACTGAACACCAGCTGATTCGATTCCCGAGTCGATTTGATACAGATTCGACGTTTTTGGGACCAGCTATTGGCTTGATAGAACGCGGAATAGTAGTGGACTTCCCTTTCCTCCCAGGGATGGTCGTCCCCAACCAGGACAAAGGTTTCCGCTAGTTTTTCCACGACTTTATTTGATTTCAGGCGGATGACATAGAAACTTTCGTTGGATTCACACGTATCATAGACCTCGGGCGTCGCAAAGCCGCTGTCTCCCCGGACCAAAATATCAGTGCAGGGAAGGACTTGACGGTAATGTATGAGCATCGGTGCCAGAAAATCTTTTACACCTTTTGACGTATACACATTTCCAGAACGAAGTTCTGCTTTCAGAAAGTCTCCCGTAAGGCCATCGAAGGCTACCAACGGATGATAGCCCTGTGTGCCGTAATGGGCATTGTACTCAGTCTTTTCTTGATTCCCGAACGTATCCGAATGTGTGGAATCTAAATCGATGATCATTTGGGTATTGTTCCGTTCCATGCGGACCTTGTCCAGCATGGCTTGGTTCAGTTCCTGGAACTGTGCAATGTTCTCCTCGCTGATCCGGTCCCAGAAGCGGGATAGCGAGGCCTGGGAGGCGATGGCTTCCTTATCCAAAACCAACCGAAAAATGGGATCTTCCTTCAAGAGATTGGCGGATGAATCTGCGGAATATCCGGCAATCAACTGGAAGAGCAGCTGTTCGAGCAGGGAGATGTTGTCATGAGTCCAATAAATACGGTCCTCATTGAAGTGGAGGAATTGCTTCGCGAACGAATAAAATCCAAGCGAATTCATGAATTCCTTCACCAAGATGAGACCGGCATCTGACGAAAGATTACCACCGGTGTTTGACACCACCATTTTAGAGTTGAATTTTACGTGTTTTTCCTGTAATGTAGCCATTGAGAGAACCCCTTTCTTGGTTTAGTTTAGACACTTTAACCATAGCAGATTGGGGTTCTTTTTGTACACCCAAAGGGTGCGGTAAAAGAAAAGAAGAACCGTGCGTTAATAAGCTTTTAATAGAGTTTCAGAAATTCTATGAATTATTCAGGAAAAGATAACTGGAGGAGAATATAAAATGAAAAAAACATCAAAAAGCAGAATGAAAAAATTACCAATCTTATTAGGAACGTTATTAATCATCAGTGTAGCAGCATACGGAACACGTGCTTTCTTTTCAAATAGTGCTGATATACAAGGAGATATTCAATTGTCATTGGGTGATGTAAAAATTTCAACTGAAAATACAACTGATTGGAAATATGAACCAATTGCTACAACAACATCTAAACTAGATGTAAATGATAAATTAGGTGCAAATGTTGCTTCAGATGGTTCTATTGCAGATGCTGGAAATATTACAAATGTTCGACCTGGTGATTCATTTACAAAAACGTATATTATTGAAAATACAGGTTCACTTGATACAAAGGTGAATTTGAAATTAGCAAATATACCAGTTCCACTTTCATCAGTTAAAAATGATGTTAATTATTCAGATGGTCCGTTTACAATCAAAATACATGATTTAGAAGAAAATTTTAACCTTGAAGGTAAGAAAGATGGAATAGTTGATAAAAAAGAATTTACAGTAACTATTACTGTTGATCCAACTGTTGCCGATTCATATAACCCTTCACATAAAGAATTTCTTCCAGGTAATAAAACTACTGTAAATTATTTAAAAAATGTATTTAGCGTGAACGCTGTACAAACAAATAAAAAATAAAATGAAATAAATTTTAATAATGGATATATTAAAAGATGCTAGACTTTCGAGAAAACGGTTAGGAAATTATCTAATCGTTTTTTCTTAAGAAATTTTTTTATAAAGTAAGGGGGAGATTAGATATGAAAAAATTAAAAACTTGTTTAATTGTTTTAATTAAGATCAGTTTGATTTGTTCGGTTTTTTTTGTACTATCTCCTTCGTCAAAAGTACAAGCAATATTTAGTGACACAGCAAGTGTAAGTATGGGTATCAAATTAGAGTTAGGTACAGTAAGTTTAGTAACAAAGGACACCTCTAATATTACTGCTGCAAGTTTTACTGAAGGTGATTCTATTTTAATTGCTTCAAGTAAACTGGTAAATGAGGGTAGTTTATCCGCGAAGTTAGGCTATAAGGTCAATATAACAAAAGAAAATGGAGCAACAGTGACTTCTGCGGAACTAAAAGATACTTCAGTAACCATTAATTTTGGGACTGTAGCGAAAGAGGTAACTGCAAGTTCAGCATCTTTAAATACAAACAGCTTCATCTTTGCTAAAGACTCAAATAGTAAAGAAGTAATCCTGGAACCTAATTCAAAAGGTGAAATGCCTATCAAAGTGAGTTATAAAAGTACTGCTCCTACAAAAGATGAAAAAATAAAAGTTAGCGTCACGTTCAGATTGATTCAAGCAAATGCAGTAAATGCAAATGATCAACTGTTTTCTGATGAAGAAATATTAGAGAACACAGTTAGGCTTGTTCCAAAAACAAATGAAGAAAAAAGTTATTGGCCAGATAAAAGTACTTTTGTAGAAGCTATACATGGAAAATATAGTTATAGTTTAAAAAATATGAAAATGCTGTTTAGTGAAACCTACAATAGTTTTAATTCAACAACAAGGGATATCAAGAATTTGAATAAGGCTACTTTATACATTCAATTACCAGATAATGTACCCTTAACAACTACAGTTACTAAAAATAATGGTACAAAAGAAAACAAACCGACATATATTATTTCTCAACTGTCCACAGGTAATGAAGCTATCAAATCTAAATCTATAGAACTGAATGAAGAGCATCATGGCATAGTTATCACTTTTGAATTGGACGAAAGTTATTCCTACGATCCATCTAATTCGGATTCTTCCCTTAATTATGCAAATAAAGACAGGTTCGAACTAAGTTTAAATATTGAGATTCAAAAATATGGCATGTATGAAAACCAAAAATACGGTTATTATGACAATTCACATACTTATGATCAATTTTTTGCTACACGATTAGTTTTAAGTTCTGATTTAGTTTTACCTATAAATGGTGCGTATACGAAGTATGCTCAATTGCCAATTAAATTAACGAAAGATAAAGTGAATTTGACTTTTAAAAGATTTAATACAACTAATCCTGAATCGGCAGACCCTATAAACTTCAAAGATGTTCAAATTAATGCAAAAGATATTGGCATTGAAGTACAAGGAGGAAAGGAGAAACAAATAGTTTCTTTGCTAAATCCGGATAAGACATTCTCTTTGTGGTTAATGTCTAACGAAACATTAAATAATGCTGTCTTGAATGTAAAAATTACAGGAGATACAGGCAATACATTGATCATATCTCGAAAACTAATAAATGAGATTAAATCTCAATCTACAAATATGAGGTCAATGAAAGTTCCTTTAGTAGAGGAAAATAATAGTCAACAAATAGATACGAAAATCGCTGAAGAAGAACAAAGTTCATCAGCAAAAAGCTCTTTGACAAGTGATTCAAAAGGTGAAACTTCAGTTGAGAAAGTTACTGAAGAAAAAGTTACTGAAGAAAAAGTTATTGAAAAAACAAAAGAAGTTGAAGAAGACATTAATTCATCAGTTGTTGAGAGTACTGCTGAATGGAAAGAAAAAAATATTACTACTAAAGAAAAATTAGATGAATCTGCCACTGAAGCAAAACAAGAGATAAATAATTAAAAAATGCAAAAAAAGAGAACTAGACGAATTCGTCTAGTTCTCTTTTTTTTGCATTTTTTTTTAAATAAGACTTAATAAATAAAACTTTATGCCGATTATAGTAGTAATAGATAAAAATCTTGACATGATATTTCAATAAATGTAAGGGCTTCATTGTATAAAAATGATGTTAATATCCCGTTTAAACAAAAAACGCGACATTTTAAGCAAAAAGTAGTATATTTTTTGTATATAATAAATTAAAATTAGATAAGAGAAAGTGGTGTTTTTTATGAGAGTTTCTACTATGCATACTCCTACAAATAAAAAGAACACAATTTACCTTCGTTTAAGTTTAGTTGTACTATTTGGATGGATCCTATTCTTATCAGGATATATGTTTCACCCTATTTATGTTAAGGCAATGGATGGATTAGCCAGCGCTTATCATACAACTTTTTCATCAAAACAAGTGGAAAAGAAAGAACCTTATATGGCTGTTTTAACTCCTGGCAGCACAGAAAAAGAATTAATAGAAAAAGTAAAAGCTTTGAAAAAAGAAAAGAATCAAGAAATAACGGCTTTAAGCTACAAAGATTCGACTCTACAAACTGAAGTACCTAACGCTGAAAAAAAATTAAACTATAAAGCCGAAACAACAAGTGAAGGAATAAAAATGAGCAATTTTTACCACAATGAAAATGCGCTATCTGATACTGCGCTTTCTAGTAAATGGGATGTGAGTAAGAATAATTTTGACTTAATGAGTGGAGTCCTTACGATTCAGCTAAAAATTGAAGACGACTTGAGCACATTGGATATTTTGACTCAGTCGAAAGGTCTAATAGGATTGCTAATGACCTATAATGCTGAAAAAGAAATCAGCTCGATTGATCTTGAAATAAAAAGCGGCAAAGAAAATTATTTCTTTGATTCCAATAAATTAAACACATTAGTAAGTACGAAAATGATTTATTTTAACTAACAGAATGATTCCGATTCATTCAATGAAGAGAAGCGGAATCATTCTGTTTTTTTATGCTAACCATTCGTTAGTAACCGTTTTACTTAGAAAACTATGATACAATAAGACTAACTTATTATAGTGAACAAATCAGCTGAAGCAGCTAAAGGCAATTCGTTTTAGCTTGGTCAAGGAGGAATACGTATGTCAGGATGGACAATAGTAGGTATAATCGTAGCAATTGTATGTATTATCATTCTTTATTTATATTTACAAAATACACAACTACAACGAAAAAAAATTGAAATACAGCTCCCTTTTACAGAGAATAGTTTAAGCGGAACTAAGATTATTCACTTGAGTGATTTTCATTTGCCACGTCAAGGTGTGTCACTAAAGAAATTGATTGAAAAAGTAGCAAAAGAAAAACCAGATATGATTGCATTAACCGGTGATTTAATTGATGTACGAGCTGATTTCCCGCAAGAACAATTGGAGTATTTGTGTCGCGCCCTTGTTGAGATTGCTCCAACGTTTGCAGTAACCGGAAATCATGATTTAGGTTCAGGTCATTTGCAAAAGTGGGAAACAACCCTAACCTCCGCTGGTGTCAGGGTATTGATTGATGAAGCAGAGTGGTTGCCAGTCGGTGATGATGGAATAGTAGTGATGGGACTGTCTGAAAAAGAAGATTTTGATGCAACGCCAAAACCTATTTTGAGAGGTGTAATGATTGAAGAACCATTACGGACAAAACCGCGTATTTTATTGGCACATCGACCAGAATTGTTTGAAGAGTATTTAATGGATTTAACACGTGTTCCTGCTCTTACGCTTAGTGGGCATGCTCATGGTGGTCAAATTAGATTGCCTTTATTAGGCGGCTTATTTGCACCCGGACAAGGCAAGTTCCCGGCGTATACCAGTGGGATTTATTATGATCCTGAAATGCCTGCTTACCGAATGATGGTCAGCCGAGGAATTGGAAATTCTACGTTCCCATTGCGCGTTAATAATCGTCCAGAAATGGTCGTAATCGTTTTACATTAAGAAATTAAACTAGATAACGAAAAAGCGGCTAAATACAAAAAAATTGTGTTTAGTTGTTTTTTTGTTTTGTAAGTGTTTTCTTTTGAAGTTTCAGTCACTCTTGTTTACACTAAAGGTAACAAAGTTTAGGAGGCGGATAACGATGGTAGTAAGCTTATTAGACAGAATGGCACTAAACAACGGGTATACAATTCCAGGAATTGGTTTAGGAACATATGGAATGAAAGGTCAAGAAGCTGAAGATGCGGTTTTCTCAGCTATTATGAAAGGTTATCGTTTGATAGATACAGCTTCAATGTACGATAATGAAGAAGATGTTGGACGTGGAATCAATCGTGCGGTCAGTTCAGGTGTTTCTCGAGATGAAATTTTTGTGGTAACCAAAATCTGGAAAACAGCTGCTGGATTTGACAATGCAATTCAATCTTTTGAAGCTAGTTTAAAACGTTTAAATCAACCTTATGTAGACTTATTATTGATTCATTGGCCGGATAAAGATGCTGCTGTAAACTTAGATACATGGAGAGCTTTAGAAGATATCTATGAATCTGGCAGAGCAAAATCAATCGGTGTATCTAACTTTAGCAGAGGCGACTTGGCTGAATTATTAAAAGAAGTAAAAGTACGTCCAGCAGTCAATCAGTTTGAAATTTATCCAGGAAATCCAAATCAAGACTTAAACGACTATTGCGATTCTGAAAATATTGTATCAATGGCTTATAGCCCATTGAAAAGAGGGAATGTTAGTAAAGAGCGGCACTTAACAACAATTGGCGAAAAATATGGCAAGACTCCATCACAAGTAGCTTTGCGTTGGGATATTGAACGAGATGTCATTCCCATTCCAAAATCGGGCAACAAAGATCGGCTTCAGGAAAATGCCGAAGTGTTTGACTTTGCGTTATCTGATGAAGACATGAATACCATTAACAACTTAGATAAGCAAAATAGAGATCGAAATCCTAATAGTTTGATTCGTTCTGAAGTTATGAGATCTCGTAATCATAGAGAAAAGAAACAAGGACGTTAATAAAAAATAATCATTAAACTAATCATAAAAATGAATAAACTCGGCATTAAAGCGAGAAAATTATAATAGACCAATGAATAGTGTACTTTTTAAGCAACATTTATTCATTGGTTTTTTTTGTGGAAAAGAAAAAGGACAAATGTTTAAAAGTGGTATTTACCTCACCAAATAAATGTATTCATAATTTGCCTATTGTAGTGCAGATATTGAAATGAAAATTTGATTAGAAAGTGATATACTAATTTCACCTCATAAAAAGGAGTGAAGCCGTGAAAATAAAAAACAATTGTTTGCTATTTTTCAGTCTCTTTTCTAACTCCCAAATTACCCCTCCAAGCTCATCTACTAACCCTTAGGAACAAAAAAGTAGACCTATACCCCATATTTATACTTTTACGAATTAAATTTTATTTATCTATTTTTTTAAAACGATCACGTATACCTACGATTTGTCTGGCAAACTTATCTTTACGGATGGTTTTTTAACTTCTTTTATTCAATAAAGCTAGCTTTACACTTCTTCCCCATCTATTCACAATACCTCATGCCAAGTTGTGGTAGATTATGTCCCCGCATGCAAATTTTGCTTGTAAGTCCTCCTCGCAAGAATCGTCTATGCTAGTAGGCGGTTCTTTGTTTAACAGAAAGAACATTGCTTTATTCGTGTTGACTGAGTAAAAAATAAGGACGTGGGAGTGATAGTTGCCATGAGATTATTAATCGATTCAAGTTCGTTGAGACGCTTAGAATTGATGGAATTATTGAATAGCAGTGACGAATGGTGGACAATTGAAGAAATTGCATTACGGTTAAAGTGTTCTGTCCGTAGTATCAAAGCGGATATTTATTATTATAATACTTTTACAAGTCATTCTATTAAATTAATTACATCTAATCATCGTGGAGTGAAGTTGATTTTACCAGTTGATTTTCAAATGGAAAGCTTTTATCAACAAATTTTAGCTGAAAATATAAATAGTCAAATAATAGAATGCTTGTACCAGGAAAAGATGGATTCGATAGAAGAATATGCTGAACATTTATTTATCAGTACATCTTCTATTATACGCAGCATTAAACACATCGATTTATTTCTTAGGAATTATAAGTTGACCGTGCAAAAGAGTCCGATGAGAATAATCGGAACAGAGAAACAAATACGGTATTTTTATGGTGTTTTTTTCTGGGGAAAATATGGATCTAAAATCGACGAAACAGTGTTTCTGAAACTCAATGTGGTAAATCGTATCATAAGAATGCTTGAAGAAAAAACAACTATCGTCTTATCTCCTATTATGGAAGATAAATTAACGATTTGTCTGCATATTTGTTTTGAACGCATCAGCAAAGGTTACATATTACTACAGTACACAGCACCTGTCGCAGTAAATAATATTCTTTTAGAAATCATTGAAGATCTTATAAAGGTTGTACCATTAAACATACCAAAGCCGGAAATTGAATTTTTGGGCTTTTATTTTACAAATCGTTATCTAGATACAGCACCTCAACTGAACCAATTATCACAAGAATTACTGACACTATTTCAACGTATTGGTCAAGCTTTAACAGCTTTTTCTGAAAAAAATTCTTTTATACTGCCAAATAAAGAAGTTGTGCAATGCAGTATTTTTCAGTACATGGTCTATAAAAAAGAATTTCAAGGACCAGACTCTGTAATGGTCAATCGAGTAGAAAATTCATTAGTAAATATCGATAAAATTTATCAGCCGTTCATGAAATTGGTTATTTCAGAAGTAGAAGGATTGACTGACAGTGGGTGGATGATTGAAATGAGAGAGGAAATAAATGAACTTTTGTATCTCTTAATCATCCAATGGGAAGGGTTGACGGCTCAGCTTTTGCAAATGCAAAAGAAAACAAGTGTATTGGTCATCTCTCAGTTTGGCAAGGCTCATGAACTTTTTTTGGCAGACATTTTAAAGAGCTATTTTCCAAATGAGTTAACATGCTTTAGTCTAGCAGAGAAAAATTTTCAGAATTTAGAAATAGAAATGGTAGTAACGGATACTAAATTAGAAGCTGTTCAAAAAAATATACCAAAAGAAGTTCCAGTAATTGGCATTGAGTATATGCCAAATGAAAGAAATTGGCATACTATTCGAAGTGTCTTGATTGATAGAAAAAAAAGCCAATAATAAAACAGCAACTGTGCAAATGATTAGACTTCTTTTAAATGAGGATAGAGATATGGTATGATAAAAGAAAAATAGTTATGCGAATAATTGTAAGCGGTTTAATTAGGAGGTGGTAAGATTGTTAAATTTAGGAATTATTGGAACAAACTGGATTACGAATCAATTTGTGGATGCTGCAATTGCTACGCAAGAGTATCAATTAGGTGGTGTTTATTCTAGGTCCATTGAAAAAGCAAAAGCATTCGGTGCACCTTACCAAGCAACGGTTTTTGAAACAAGTTTAGAAGCTTTTGCGTCGAATTCAGCTATTGATGTTGTATACATTGCTTCTCCCAATAGTATGCATTACGAACAAGCGGTAACGTTAATGAAAGCTGGCAAACACGTAATTGTTGAAAAGCCCATTTTCTCTAATCCACGCGAATGGACTGCAGCCATTAAAGTAGCTGTAGAAAATAAAGTCTTTATATTTGAAGCAGCTCGTCATGTGCATGAAGAAAATTTCAAAACTGTAAGAGAAGAAGTGAAATCGATTGGCAGTCTGCAAGGTGCAACTTTTGCTTATATGAAATATTCTTCTCGTTATGATGCTGTTTTAAATGGTGAGGAACCCAATATTTTCTCTTTGAATTATTCTGGAGGAGCTTTAGCAGATTTAGGTGTCTACCCATTATATGCCGCGATTGCATGGTTTGGTATGCCAGAAAAAAGCCATTATTTCTGTACAAAGATTGTTACTGGCGTGGATGGAAAAGGGACAATTATCTTGCGGTATAAGGAATTTGATGTCACGATATTAGTCGGGAAAATTGTTAATTCCTATTTGCCAGCTGAAATTTATGGCTTGAATAAGACATTGTCAATGGACAGTATTGAATCAATTACAACGATTGAGGTGATTGATCGTAAGACAAAGTTGAAAGAAAGCATTGCAGAAAAAACTGCTGCAAACCCAATGATGGATGAAGCAAAAGCTTTTGCAGCTGTAATCAATTTTCCAGAAGATACCGCTAAACAAAAAGACTACAACGAATGGTTGAAACTAAGCGAACAAGTGAATCAAGTGATGACCGATTTGCGTAAAGATGCTGGCATCATTTTTGCAGCAGATAAAGAATAAAATAAAAACAGGATAAACGGCTCGAATAGATATTCGGGCTTTTTATCCTGTTTTTATTTAAATATACTCATTAGGTAACAGAAAAGTTAGCTCAAATCGAATAATTTTGATATGATAGACGTTGACAGCAACACAAAAGAAACGAGGATTAAATGATGATAGAAAACAGTTTACCTGCATTTAAAAACTATTGGGAAACATTAGCTTACAAAGAGGCATCTGCTATTCAAGAGAAAGTTTATGAACCTTTAAAAACAGGGAAAGACGTGGTGGGTATTTCGCCAACAGGAACGGGTAAAACAGTTGCTTATACACTTCCAACGCTAGAACAAGTTGAGGCAAAAGCCGGCTTACAAGTTGTGATTTTAACGCCTTCACAAGAATTATCGATTCAAGTCGGAGAAGTAGTCCAAGAGTGGGCTAGCCAACTTGGCTTAAGCTCTCAAACCATCATTGGTGGTGCAAATTTGAAACGTCAACTCGATAAATTGAAAGATAAACCAGAAATCATCGTTGGTACTCCAGGCCGAATTTTTGAAATTTCTGAAACGAAGAAATTAAAATTACATGCAGTAAAAACGGTTATTTTAGATGAAGCCGATCAATTATTGCAACAAGAACAGTTATCAACCGTAAGAAAACTAGTCAATAAAATGCCTGGACAACGTCAAATGGGCTTCTTCTCGGCTACCAGCAATGAATTGATGGAAGATTTACCAAAATGGTTTAATGTAGAGCCGCAATGGATTGATGCTACAAAGGATGATCAGTCTAAAGGTGAAGTGCTTCATGCTTACATCGAAACCCCTACGCGTAAAAGGGTAGAGACGCTTAGACGCTTGACGCATATGAAAGACTTTAGAGGATTGGTTTTTGTGAACAACGTTGCTAATTTGACATTAGCTTTTGAAAAACTAACGTATGAAGGCATATCAGTAGCCGTTTTACATGGTGAAAAATACAAAACGGAGCGCAAACAAGCCTTGCAACAATTCCGCGATGGCAAAATAAAGTTATTGTTAACAACGGATGTAGGCTCTAGAGGGTTAGATATTAAAGACTTGCCGTTCGTGATTCAATATGATGTTCCACAAACGAAAGAAAGTTACATTCACCGTTCAGGCAGAACGGCTCGTATGGGTAAGACAGGGACCGTTTTGACATTAGTTAATGAACGCGAGTTAAGAGAATTCAAAAAACTAATCTCAACGTTGGAAATCAAATTAAGCCAAGTATATTTGTATGGTGGAGAAATCGTAAAAGACTTGCCAATTGCAGAAGAACAACCAGAGAGAAAAGAAGCCGTAAAAGCACCTATTAAAGAGAAAAAAATAATCAAACCAGTAGTTGTGAAACCTGAAAAAGAAATTATTGAACCGATTAAGAAAAAGAAAAAACACCGCAAAAAAGTAGACAAAAATAAAGGAGCTCGCAGAAAAACCAAAAATAAAGAAACAGATTAAATTAAAAACGCCTAAAATACATTTTTGTATTTTTAGGCGTTTATTTAATTTAGCATGTATTTCATAAAAATAAACATGTTTAGAAACTATCACTTGGTATTTTCCAACCAGCATCTAGAAATTCTTGTGGGGTAACGGGGTAAAAAATAACGGATCCGTTAGCTGATTTTAAAACAAATAATCCATCTTTATCGACAAGTTCTAGCGTCAATAAATAGGTTTCAGCAGTGTTTTCGAGATTTGAATCATGTGTATAAAGTTCTAATGTTAGGGTAGTTCCTTCGATAGTGTAATCAAGGATGTCGCTACTGCCTAACGTTGTTCCCCATTCACCAGGAATAAAGGTATCGTTGGTTATTGCCACTGTATATTTGCCAATAGCAGATTGAAAAGGTTCGTTTTCTTTTGAGTCGAAAGTAGCCCAGTAGCCTTTAAAGTCATCGAATGTAATGATGCCATCATCTTTTTTTGTGTCACTTGATTCAATGTATTGAGCTATCACAGCGCTTGAATGGGAAGAAGTCGTTTCTTTTTGGTTAGAAAGAGCACTCTTTGTATTCAGTGAGGTTTCAGTTGTGCTGCAACCAGTAAGAACGAACAGAGTTATAAAAAAAACAAGAATTACGATAGGATAGGATAAAATAGAATAATGGCTTACCTTTAACTTGCTCATTAAAATTCCTCATTTCGTTGTGATTAAATCCTTTGACATTAGTGTAACAAGATTTAGAAAAGAAACAAAGAGATATGCTAGTGAACAAGCTTAATGGAGTGTTGGCAAACACTTATAGAAATAAGCTTAAAAATTTGACACACGCTTTCATTTTGGTGAAAATGGTATTGAGAAGAAAGAAAAAGTTGTTTTTGTCTAATACTTGATTAAAAAAGTGAGGATGAGAGTGTATGCTGAAAAATGGATTGTTTATGATGACGATTGGATTTATTGTCGTTATATTAGGTCTTACAGGTCTAGATGAACACCGCATACTCGTTTTAGGAATTGGCATCGTGCTGATTATTATAGGTTTTGTTTTGTACAACAAAGCTGAAAAGAGAGCAGATTAATGGTTCTAAAGTAAAAGTTAATGGTACTAGTGGAATAGGGGAGAGATTTTTCCTAAATAAAAAAAAGCAATTAATCAAATTAAATCCTAAAACCAGAGGAACTAAACATCGTTTCGCTGGTTGTTATTTAGTACGGGAATCAGTCAAAGGCAATGTTTATCGACTAAAATAGTTCTACACGAACTTAAGCATACGAATTAATGAGCAACACCGTTCAGCTCCTGTAGTCTTTCTTTCATCATACGAACGAAAGTTCTGTTAGTAAAGACGACCACTTGAAAAAATTGTTGACAGTAAAGTGTGTGAACCATATAATACAGATAAAGAAGTGTATTAAGTGATTCATACGTATTTTTTTACCTAGTGTGTATTAACTGGTTAATACAGTCGGAAGAAAATAAAGAAAACAGGAGGCTGCTATGAACGTAAACTTCAATAAACGAGATCCGCTTTATGAACAAGTTGTGCGTCATTTTAAAGAGGAAATCGCAGCAGGAACATTAGTACCTGGTCAAGAAGTTCCATCTAGACGAGAATTGGCTAATCAGTTAAAAATCAACCCCAATACTGCTCAGCGAGCTTATAAAGAAATGGAGGAACAAGGCTTGATTTATACCGAAAGCAATTCACCTAGTAAACTTACAAAAGACCAAAGTATTTTGGGAGCTGTGCAAGATGAGTTGCTAGAAGAAGCTGTTTCTTCATTTGTAACGGCTATACGGCCCATTCGAGTGCCATTTGATAAAATCATTGGATTGATTAAGGAGAAATATGCTGTTGAAGAAAAGGAGGAGAAAAATGATTGAAGTAAAAGGATTAACGAAAAAATTTGGACGAAAAAAAGTTTTGAAGGGGATTTCATTTACGGCTAACAAAGGTGAAATCACCTGTATCATCGGCATAAATGGTGTAGGAAAAACGACGATATTGAATGCAATCATGAACTTGACTCCCGTAAATAGCGGCGAAGTTCTGATTGATGGAGAAAAAATTAGTAAAACTAGTTATGAAAAAATCACGTTTATCCCAGATACGATGACGATGTTGCCAGGATTCAGAATCGAACAAGCCATGCAATTTATGCAAGATTTTTATCAAACTTGGAATCAAAAGCGCGCAGATGAATTACTTGGTTTTTTTAAACTAGAAAAGACAGACAAAATCTCTGCTCTTTCTAAAGGGAATACGGCAAAGGTGAATCTGCTGTTGGGATTAGCTTTAGACGTTGATTATTTATTAATGGATGAGCCTTTTTCTGGAATAGATATTTTTAGTCGTGAACAAATTACAGCAGTTTTCACCAGTCACTTGATTGAAAATCGCGGCGTGATTATTACGACACATGAAATCAATGATATTGAGCATTTGATTGATAAAGTGGTCTTGATTGATGAGGGAATAGTGTTGAGAGAGTTTAATGCAGAGCAGGTCCGTGAAGAGGAAGGGAAATCGGTTGTTGATGTTATGAGAGAGGTGTTCCAACCATGAAAAATTATTTAAAACTGGTCAATTTTGAATTTAATCGCTGTGCAAAATTATATTTTGTCTTGATTGGATTGACAGCTGTGTCGCAACTGATAGCTGTTTTTGTAGAATCTAGAAGGTACTTAAGTCAAGTAAACGTAGCTCTCTATCAAGATAAAATTCCTAAAGCACAGTTTTTAAGCGAAACTGGCGAAATGAGTATGTTTTGGATCGTAAATAATGCTTGGTTTTCTTTACCTATCATTATTTGTATAACGGCGATGTTATTTTATAGTTTCTTTATTTGGTACATTGAATGGATGGGGAAAAATAGCTTTATCTACCGTTTATTGATGTTGCCAACGGCTCGTATGAACATTTTTTGGTCCAAATTAACAACAATCGCCTTAATGATTTTTGGATTGATTGCAGCGCAACTTGCTTTATTGCTGATTGAAGGTCAATTGTTAGAATGGCTAGTTACAAACGAGTTTAGAGTAGATTTATCCATCCAACAATTAAGTGAATCATCCTATTACCTTGCTATCCTAATACCAAAATCTTTTATTGCTTTTATCATGCATTATGGTGCTGGATTTGGGATGCTTTTAATTGTCTTCACGGTGATCTTATTGGAAAGAAGTTTCCGTTTTAAAGGGATGCTACTAGGTTTAGTTTTTGGCACAGTCGCATTTCTCCTGTTCTTCCTCCCAACTATTGCTAGTGAAGTAGTGGGTTTTAAAGGGCTTTACCCAGAAGAATTACTCATTGCAGAACTTGTTTTAGGGTTAATGGTTATTGGATTAAGCAGTTGGACAAGCCATTATTTATTAAATAAAAAAGTAACGGTCTAAAAAGGAGGCAAAGAAAATGAAACGTTATAAGAAAATAATTGCACTGGTAGTTGTAGTCGTTTTTTCAATTGGAATTTATTATATTCAGCCCCTTTTTGGGCCAAATAAAAAACCTGAATTTTCTGTTGTAGCAAAAAGTGGCGATAAAAGCTTAACCGAAAACATGTCAATAACAGGGTATTATTATGAAAACAGTCAATTAGGGATAGGAACAGAGATGAAAATAACTCCGGGTAAAACAATTTATCAATCGGAGAAATCTTATTTAGATCAATTAAAAAGTTTTGGAAATATTAATGAAAAAATAAGCCAATTACAAGAGGATTATAGAGGCTTTATGCGTGGGAAAAATTCTGATTTGGCTAATTTTTATGAAGATGAGATGATATTAGCCTATGCAGAGATTACAACTGATGACTTTTCAACGATTTCAAAAGATTCGAAAATCACTATTGATGTGTTAAATAAACAGACGAATGAAGAAAGTTCTTTTTCAGTTAATCTTCCAAAAGCAGACGAATACGGCTATATGTATGTAGAAGATGTGCAAGTGGCAAATAATCAATTAATCGTGATTACCAATGGTTACCGCGTAAACAGTAGTAACAGTCAAGATGAACAGCACTTATATTCAATCAGTATACCAAAGGAAAAAATTGAAAAAGACGAAAAAATTCAGTTAGATTTGATTGATTCTAAAGGCAAACAGATTCAATATGTAGAATTAATGAATGCATCAACGAGCATTACGCCAGCTAACTTCTTGGTTTACCGTGTAGAACTAAATGATGATTCAACAAATATGGATATGTATGAAGAAAATCAAGTGATGACTCTGCCTGTGTATGAATTGATTGGCGTGAATGTAGAAACTGGTGAACAATTTTTAATCAGTGGTTCAGAAGAATTAAACCGCCATGGAATAGCAGCTATATTGTCAACTGAAAGTGACAATTTGTATTTTTATAAAAAAGATGGCGCTAATTTATCGTTGTATGAGTACGATTTAAATCAAAAAGAACTGACAGAAGTTAAAGTAGGCGAATTGTCAGCTGCTCAACAGGCAATGTTTAATGAAGGTGTAATCGTGCAAGTTCGCGAAGACATCATGTACTTTGTTACGGCTTATAAAATAGGAGACAACGAACTACAGATGCTGGCTTTTGACAGCAATTCTGGCGAACTTGTTTTTGAAGGAATAATTGAGGAAAAGACGGATTATCCAGCTAAAAGAGAAGAAGTTCATATAGAAAACATTTTATTTGAACAGTAGTAAGTAAAGAAGCAAGACACCCAGTCCAAGTTTAATTGGAAAAAAGTGTCTTGCTTCTTTTTTATGGTTAGAGATATTGTAGCTAGATGATCCTAGAGAGATTTGAACTCCCGACCTAACGTTTAGGAAACGTTTGCTCTATCCACCTGAGCTATAGGACCTCTTCAACACAGGTTCTATTTTCTCATAGTTTAAAATGAATGTCTAGATGTAAGAAGCAAGAGCAGATAGATTTCTAAAAATAAGGAGGCTAATCTACGAATTCTTCATCGGATACAAGATTCACAGCGGGTAGACTAAAAATACTACGGTCTAAAATGAAAATGTCTGTTAATTGTTGAGCGGCTTCAGTAGGAGAAGAAGCATAATCATTTTCGTCCCATTCCGCTAAGTAGCCATATATACCATTCGCAATATAGGCAGCTAGTGGGTCTGGTGATTTTAATGCGTGCTGGGCAGTTGAGAAAAAATTCTTAATCAGGAAATCTTTTACTACAGCAGAAAATTGCATTTGGAAATTCAAGAAACCAACCGTGTGAATGGCTAAATGAAAAAAATTACGGTGGTCATAAATAAAATTGAATAGGGCATCGGATAAAAGAACTGTTTTTAGGTTAGAATAGCAGACATCTTGATAGTTATTTTCTAGCATAGTCGCTAACTGTTCTAAAAAGTCATCTTGTATTTCTTGTAAAATATCTTCCTTATAAGCATAATGTTTATAAAAAGTCCCTCTGTTCACTCCGGCTTTGTTTACGATTTCTGTAATGGTAATGGTTTTAAAATCACGTTCATTTAATAAGCCCATTAATGTGTCAGATATAGCTTTTTTACTTCGCAAAATGCGTATATCAATAACTTCTTTTTGCACCATAAAGTTTCCTCCTCGTATTTAGGGTAATGCAAATGAGTAGCTATGTATAACGGGAATATCATGATATAAAAAGCAAGAAAATAACTAGATATATCTATCAGTATACCCGAAAAGAAGATTTAAAAGATAAAATGTGATGAAATAAGTAGTGAACAATTGGTGACAAATGGCTGATATGTCACCAATTGTTCAAACATTAAAAAAAAAAGGGGCTCTATTCATTTGAAAATCATTTTAAATGAGTCAAAAACGTGTGGCGGAAAAAAGAATGAAAAAAAGTGCTTAAAAATAAAAAAACATATGCTATAATTGAAACGAATAAACGGATTGGTAAATAGGTTAAGGAGTGGGCAGAAAAAGATGGGTATAAGGAATCTAGTAAAAAAATGGATCAGAGTGCAGAATAAGGAATCAGCTATATCGGATGTTACAGTTTTGGAAAAAAGTGAAAACGTTTTTTTTGAGACTGAACAAGAAGTAAGTCGACCAACAGAGTATGATGCATTTTATGACATGATTGACCAAGAAACCGAATTAACAGGAACCGTTTTATTGTCTCAATATGATGAAGAATTTGGTAACGATATCTTAAAATTAGTAGTAAACGGCATGCCTGTTTTCATTGTGCGGGAAGACTTAGCATTTAAAAAGCAGCAACTGCCTTTGGCACATTACGTAGGTGAAACGATTTATTTTCAATTGATTGAAGTAAATGAAGAAAAAGGTTTCCTAATAGGTTCGACTAAAAAAATTAAAGAAAAAGAATTTGATAGACTACATATGCAGTTAAAAGAGGGCAAGACGTTTCAAGCAAAGGTAACAAAAATTTTGCGTTACGGCGCTTATCTGGTTATTGGGGATATATCGGTCCAGATGCTCAATAAAGATTTTGCTGAAGACCATACAACAATAGGCGATATTTTAACTATTGGGGATAGCATAGAAGTAAGGTTTAATCGCATTACTGAAAATAAAAATTTGCGAGTTGAGCCGCTTGTGAAATATAAAAATGAGGTATCTGTTTCTTTAGCAGATATAGAACCAAATCAAGTGGTTTTAGGAACGGTTAGGAATATCAAAAAATGGGGAATCTTTGTAAGGATTGCACCCAATTTAGATGCTCTATGCTCTATTCCTACTCATCTAGAAGTAAGAGAAGGCGACAAGGTCTCTTTTAAAATCACACAAGTCTTAACAGAAGAAAAACGTATTCGAGGAAAGATTGTTCGTTTGGTAAATAATAACTAAAACAGTAGAAAATGATAGAAAAAAAAGAACGACTAGGAAAATGCTAGTCGTTCTTTTACTTTATTCACTATCGGACTAAGCCCAATCGCCATTACGGAAGACTGGAACGGTGCTGCCGTCTGCACGGATACCGTCTACATCCATTTTATCTGAACCAATCATGAAGTCGACATGAACAGTTGAGCGGTTTAGACCAGCTGCTTGTAATTCTTCTTCAGACATTTCTGTTCCGCCAATTAAGCTAAAGGCATAAGCTGAACCTAAGGCCAAATGGTTTGAAGCATTTTCATCAAATAAGGTATTGTAGAAAACGATACCTGATTGAGAAATAGGAGAAGGATCTGGAACTAAAGCAACTTCACCTAAACGTGCAGAACCTTCATCGGTTGCAACTAAGTTTTTCAAGACGGATTCGCCTTGTTCAGCAGTTACGTTGACAACTTTTCCATCTTTAAATGTAAATTCCATATTTAAAATCGTGTTTCCTGCATAGCTTAATGGTTTAGTACTGCGAACCACACCATCAACGCGATTTGCGTCAGGAGCAGTGAAGACTTCTTCAGTGGGCATATTTGCCATGAATCGTTCGCCACGAACGTTGTCGCTGCCTGCGCCTTCCCAACGGTGTCCTTCAGGTAAACCAACTGTTAAATCAGTACCAGGAGCTGTGTAGTGCAAAGCTACAAATTGTTCTTTATTTAATTCGTCTGCTTTTTCATTTAAAGTTATGTCCTTTTTAGCCCATGACTCAACTGGGTCAGCATCGTAAAGGTTAACGGCTTTAAAGATAGCATCCCATAAAGCGTCAACTTGTTCTTCTTCAGTTGTTAAATCTGGGAATACTTTAGCAGCCCATTTAGCACCAGCAGCTGCAGCAACAGTCCAGCTCACTTTATTTGCTTGTGTAGCTTTACGTTGTTCGCTTAATGCAATGCCAGCTGCTGATTGATAAGCAGCTATTTTATCACTATCTACACCAGATAATGCATCTGGATCTGAAGAACGAACGCTGATACGGCTAGCACCTTTAGCTACTTGATCTAAGGATTCGTCAATTTTGTATTGTGGAATATCGGTTAAGCGTTCTTGAGGCGTTCCGATAAATTGTTCACGGTTCACAACATCATCTGCCCATTTCACGATGACTTCTGTAGCGCCTAAAGCATAGGCTTCTTTAGTGATCAAACGAGCCAATGGTGCTTGATCCACATCGATTTGTAAGACAACTGTGTGTCCTTTTGTCACATTGATACCCGATTTAACGAGCAAATGTGCATATTTTTGTAGATTTTCTTCAAAGTTTGGCAATACCATATTCTTTTCCTCCTAGAAATACGAAATGAGGTGGAACAAAAGAAACTAAAAGCAATTGAGGATTCTTCTAGTTCGTTCAGTTTCAGACTCTTACTAAATAATAATAGCACACGAAAGTTAGAGAAACAATTTTACAAAAAGAGTTTTTTTAAAATGAGAAAGATTGAATCAGATTAAAGTAATCCCTGTTCGTAGTTTAGGCTCAATTTTCAGACTGAGGAATGACTAGACCAATTTAGGCTGCTGATTAATTAGTCAACAGATGTTCATATTTGCGAGACAAAAAAGTTCTCTTTTAATCACATTAGTGATAGAATAAGTTAAGGATGATTGAAGAAAAGATCTGATTAACTTAGGTACAAGGTAGGGTTTAAGAAAGAAAATTAAAAATAATGTCGTTTGGTACTGGACTTAATTTCAAGATGAGGTTAGTCAGTTAGTTATAAAAAACGAAGGCAAAAACGGTTGGTTCTGTTGGAAAATGATTAAAGGATAAAAAGATAAGTTATCCTAATCGATGGTAAATGATACCGAAGAGGTGAGTTGAAATGGCTAGAAAAAAAACAATTCTAAAATCACAAATTCTTGAAACAGCGTACCAAGTTGTGAAAACAGAAGGATTTGAAGGTTTTACAGCACGCAACATTGCTAAAAAGATGGATTGCTCAACCCAACCCATTTATTTAGAATTCAAAAACATGGATGACTTAAAACAAGAACTCGTCGAAAAGATAAAAACATATATCAATGAAACCATCTACCAAAAAGATCGAGCAGAAGATCCTTTACTCAATATGTGTTTAAATTATATTTATTTTGCAAAAAATGAACCTATCTTTTTTAAAGCCTTATACTTTGAATCCCAATTAGATACGGATCAAATGCATATCATCTCGTTTGATAAGATGATGGGAATTTTCAAAGAAATTGAAGGAACGAAAGAGTTGTCGAAAGCTGAAAAAACAAAATTATTTAAACATATTTGGATTACGGTTCATGGCACAGCCGTTTTGATTGCCCAAGATTTCTTGAAGTTCCACGAAAAAGATGTAACGGATTACATCAAACAAGCATTGGTACAGTCATTACCAAATTATACAGACTAAAAAAGCTTCCCCGCTATTATGTTGCGGGAAAGCTTTTTTTTGACTGGCACTAAATTTCTTGTAGACTGGACGAATTTGCTTGTGGGAGCCGTTTTAAGACAAAGAGGCCGCTTTTTCTACTAATAATTTGGCGAAAGCTTCTAGGTTTTCAATATCTTCGTCATTGGCATCTAAATCGACTTTAACACTTTCTGCACCTTTTACAGCACCAATTGAAGCCAACTTATCGGCGAAATCATCTACGGACTGACAAAATTTTTCATAAAAATGATCTCCTGAACCAAATGCCCCAAAAACTTTTCCTGTTAAATCAATTTCACTCAGTTCTTCATAAAAATCAACAAATTCATCTGGTAAATTAGCATCATTTCCATAAGTATACGTACCGATGATGCAGATATCGACATCTAAAAAATCTTCCGGTTCAGCCTGCATGCTTTCAACCATTTCAACATCTACACCTAAATCTTCTAGAGCCTTCTCTACAATAGTTGCGCATTCTTCTGTGTTACCGGTTAAACTTGCAAAGACAATCAAAGCTTTTGCCATTTTTCATCTCATCCTTTTCTATGCTTATGTAATTCCTTTGCAAAGTATACCAAAGGAAAGGTTAATTCTGCAATGGAAGTCATGTTTTATCCAAGTAAACTACTTGTTTAAGAGTGTACTAATTCCTCATAAAGAGCAAAAGTATGACGGTAAAACCGTTCAAGAGAAAACTCGTTGGAAGCTAATTGATAAAGACGTTCCCCTTTAGACGCTAATGTCTGATTTTCCCAGGCAGCATAAGCTTCATTAAGTGCATCTGTTAACGACTCAGTAGATCCAGCTGGAACACACCAGCCATAACTTTTATCTGGCACTAATAGAGCAATATCGCCGACATCTGTAGCAATAAAAGGCGTTTTTTGATTAGCAGATTCCAGCAATACCATCGGAAATCCCTCGTTATAAGAGGCTAAAACGGTGATATCCGAATTTGCAATGGTTTCATCTACTTGTGGTTTGTTTAAAAAACCTAAGAAATTTACCTGCTCTTGCATAGTTAGTTGTTGGATTTTTTTTTCAAGAGAAGCTTTTAGCTCTCCATCGCCAACTAAATTTAAGGTGAATTTAGTAAAACGAGCAGCATGTAGACTGTCCAATAAAAGAGCATGCCCTTTTATTGGATGCAAACGAGCAATGCAAGTTAAGGTAAATACCGTGTTTTTTATAGACGGTTTAGGTGTATGCGGTTCAAATTGGAGGCCGTTATAGATAATGGTCATTTTTTTCTGGCTGATGCCTAATTTAAGCAACGGTTGTATCAAACTATCCGTGACGACAATTAAGTGGTCCGCTTTTTTTAAACTAGCCAGATTGAATTTGGTGAACAAGGTGCCTTTTATGCCTCGGTTCATAAAATCAAGTGTTGGATCACTATGAACCGTGATAAGCCAACGTGCAGCAACTTTTTTACGAATCGTTGAGAAGATAAAATTTGCACGTGCACCATGTGTATGAACGATATCAAAAGAATGGTTATTAATAAACTGCGTCAACCGTTTTAAAATAGAGAGATCGTAACGCGACCGCTGTTTAAGAACATGTACCGTGATGCCTAATTTTTGAGCTTCATCCGCAATAATACCGTCTTCTAAGACGAGCAACTCGGCTATTGTTGGGTCAAATTGTGAGAGTAAGGAGAGGATATGATTTTTTCCACCGCCATCTTCTAAACCTGCATTGATGTGTAACACTTTCATAACGAACTAACCTCATTTATCGTTGATTTTTATCAATGAAAATCTGTGAAAAAAGCTGAACGAAAAAAACTGTTCAGCTTCTTTAGATTATTTTTTGTGGACTTGCTTTTTTTCGTTTTTTACTTCTTTTAAGAATTGAGGCAATGCCATCATTCGTTTTAAGCGGAAAGGCTGCTTGATCAAACGATACAACCATTCGCTATTTAACTGGATAAAGATTTTTGGTGCACGCTTTGACTTTCCAGAAAGAACATCAAAACTGCCGCCTACACCCATTAACAATCCTTTTGAAGCAGTTTTAAGGTACTGGTGAATCCATTGTTCTTGTCTTGGATAACCGATAGCAACAAAGACCATGTCGGGTTGTGTCGCTTGAACGGATTCAATCACTGAAACATCCGAAAAATCAAAGTAACCATTTCTTGATCCAACAAGATTGATCGAAGAATAACGTTCTTTAACTTTTTTAACCGTACTTTGCAAAACGTCTTCTTTTGCACCTAATAAATAAACACGGCTGCCTTTTTTATTTGCTTCTTCAAGTAAAGCTAACATTAAATCATAGCCTGCAACCCGTTCAACAATCGGCGTTCCTAATATTTTCGATCCTTTTATGATGCCAATCCCGTCAGCAATAACGTAGTCAGCTTCTTTGATAAGCGACATATAAGAGGAATCTTTTTTTGCATACATGACAATTTC
The DNA here is from genome assembly GCF_000745125.1 of Carnobacterium jeotgali MS3. Lineage (GTDB taxonomy): Bacteria > Bacillota > Bacilli > Lactobacillales > Carnobacteriaceae > Carnobacterium_B > Carnobacterium_B jeotgali. Next base: position 327,892 of record NZ_JQNF01000003.1, on the reverse strand, counting down.
TGGATTGGCTGTAACCACAAAAGATTTTTGGTTGTGATCAATCCGCTCCATTAATTCTTCAAGGAATGTTTCTTTTGTCTTATTGTCAAAAGCCACTCCTAATACCGATACTTTTTCATGCTCCATAAACCAACCACCCTTAAACCCTTTTACTAATCTAACTATTTATTTATCATACCATTGAACTGGAGGAGAGATAAAGCAAAGCTTTCTCTTTTTTTCTCCAAATAGAAAATTTTGCTTAAATCGCGTTTATTTTGAGTGCATCAAGAATACTTTAGGTACTTTTGAATGAAACCGCACTAATTCTCCGGTGGTAGGGTGTATCAACGCTAAAGTAGTTGCGTGCAAACCTAATCGTTTTAATGGATTAGAAGTCGCCCCATATTTTTTATCCCCAGCAACAGGATGACCAAGCGTTTCCATGTGAACCCGAATTTGGTTTTTACGTCCGGTTTCTAAACGAGCTTCTAGTAAAGTGAAGTCTTCGTTATTGCGTATTTTTTTGTAATGAGTAATAGCCAATTTCCCACCATTATCATAAGTAGCTGAATGGACTTTCATTGCTTTGCTTTCTGTTAACCAAGTCTTAATGGTGCCTTCATCTTCACGGACTACACCTTCAACTAGAGCCGTATAGATTCGTTCTTTGACTATCTCTTTCCAATTTTCTTGCATGTCTTGTTTGATTTTTTCGGTTTTTGCAAAAACCATTACACCAGAAGTATCACGGTCTAAACGGTGAACGACGTAAATACGGTTGTTTTGATTTTCTTGTTTGACATAATTGATCAACTGGCGATGGGCAGTCAATTCTTGAGCAAATTTAGCTGCAATCGATAATAAACCCGCTTCTTTATCGATAACAATAATGGCATCATCTTCATAAAGAATCGTCATTCCAACCAAAGCAGTTTCTTTGATTGCTGCTTTATTGGATTGAATTGCGACAACTTGACCAGGAAGTAACGGAAGATTGTGTTTTTTGGTCATTTTTTCATCGACAGTTACTTGACCTCTTGTTAAAGTCGATTTCACCGAATTACGGCTAGTATGTGTCATTACGCTTAATAAAAAAGGCAATAATTCCATTGGTTCCGTCACAGTATACAGTTGATTGTTAGTATTTTTTTTAGGGGTATAATTCGTTTTTTTATTCATTAAAAAACCACTCGCTCTCATTAATTGTTCTCTAGTAGAGTATAACGGAAAAAGGGACAAAAATAACCCTAAAGTAAGAATAATTTAAATAGAAAGCCTTTTAAATGGTGAAGAAGACAAAATAGAACAGATTATTTCAATAAATTATGAGAAAAAGGGCATACATCTTAATCAATGAGAAGAATGGTTCACAAATTTAGGAATAAAGCTTATAATAGAAAAGAAGAGTAAAAAATGCGTAAGACTAAATAGAAAAGAGGAACAAAATTGATCACACTAAAATCACAACGTGAAATTGATGCAATGGATGAATCAGGAACACTATTGGCAAATGCACATATTGCCTTGAGAGAGATTATCAAACCTGGTATAACAAGTTGGGAAATCAATGAATTTATGCAAAGCTATATTGAAGAACATGGTGGAATTGCCGAGCAAATCGGTTTTGAAGGATATGAATATGCAACTTGCGTCAGCGTCAATGATGAAATCTGTCATGGATTCCCTTTGAAAAATGAAGTTTTAAAGAACGGCGACTTGATTAAAGTCGATACAGTTGTTAATTTAAAAGGCGCAATGTCCGATTCTTGTTGGAGCTATATTGTTGGTGAAGGGACCCCTGAAACTGAGAAGTTAATGGAAGTCACTAAAAAAGCTCTTTACCTAGGAATCGAGCAAGCACAAGTGGGGAACCGTATTGGAGATATTGGTCATGCAATCCAAACGTATGTTGAAGGAGAAGGTTTCTCAGTGGTCCGTGAATTTATTGGACATGGTATTGGGCCAACGATGCATGAAGCACCGTCAGTTCCGCATTATGGAGAAGCTGGAAAAGGTTTACGCTTGAAAGAAGGCATGGTTATTACTATTGAACCAATGGTCAATACCGGAACATGGAAATCTAAAATGGATGACAACGGTTGGACTGCTCGTACAAAAGATGGCGGGATTAGTTGTCAATTCGAACACACATTAGCCATTACTAAAGATGGTCCTAGAATTTTAACCTTGCAAAAAGATTAAATAAAAAAGTCCTAAACGAGCTTCTGATGAAGATTGTTTAGGATTTTTTTCATCTGATTTTGTCGAATGGAGCCTCTGTTTCGCCAACCCAAACAGAAAACATATTTGAGTAGGTAAAACAGAGGCTAGTTAGCCTAACTCAAATGGGAAAAGGATCTGAGTAGGACGAACAGGGGGCTAGTTAGCCCAACGTAAACAGAAAACAAATTTGAGTAGGACGAAACAGAGGCTAGTTAGACCAACTCAAACAGAAATCCAGATTTGAGTTGACCGAACCAAACCAAGTCACTACCACACCAATCGCACTAATTAACCATCTATCTATTTACTCTACATTTAAAGGAGAGTCAGCCAACATGCTGTGAAAGTTCAGTTGTTTTCAGTTTTTTTGCATTGTTGGTATACTGTAGTCTGAAATAACAAGAAGGAGCTGTAACTATGAAAGAAAGAATTCTTTATGCTGATATTCTTCGGGTAGCAGCTATTTTTTTAGTGATTACCATCCATATCATCTCACGTGATTTTGACTTATATGCCATCGACTCGTATCAGTGGCAAATGCTGAATGTATACGATAGTTTTGCTCGGATGAGTGTACCACTATTTTTTATGATGAGCGGGCTATTTTTTTTAGATCCGAAAAGAACGTTCTCAATTAAAAAATTCTATAAAAAAAATGTCTTTCGTCTAGTAACGGTTTTTATTTTTTGGTCAGCTCTATATTCTCTAATTTTTATATGGAACGAATACCGGACATTCAATTCAGAAGTATGGAGTATAATGGTTGAAGCATTCAAAGAAGGGCATTTCCATTTGTGGTTTCTTTTTCGAATGATTGAAATCTATGTGATGATTCCTTTTCTCAGAAAAATCGCTGAGGACAAGAAAATTATTTTATATGTGATTGTATTCTGCTTTTATATAGGTTTTATTCTTCCGTCTTATCATGAGTTTCCAGTCAGCTCTACCGTAACTTTCGCGGAAAGAGGCATTAACTTAGATATTACCTTTGGTTACGTGGGCTACTTTTTTGCTGGTTATTATCTGGCTCATTACGATTTGAAAAAATGGCTGAAAACAGGAATTTATCTATTGGGTTTGGCCGGTTTAATGATTACTATTATCATTACAAGTAGTGAGTCGCTTAAACAAGGAAAACATTATGACATTCCCTACGAGTACTTAACACCGAATGTATTTTTCATGAGTATTGCAGCTTTTTTATTGGCAAAAGAAAGATTGAACCCAAAGAATGTTAAAACGCAATTTAAACGTGTCCTTTCAGAACTGTCAACTTATTCCTTTGGAATTTATTTGATCCATGTGTTGATTATTTTCCTTATATGGAAGACAGGAGTAACGACATTATTTACTACTCCAATTTTATCCATACCTCTTTTGACTCTTTTGATTTTTTGTATCAGTTACGTTTGTGTTAAGGCAATGGCTCAACTGCCATTTATAAAACGGTTTATTCTATAAAATACTTATTTCTATAAAAATAAGTATTTTATTTTTTTAATATAAATAGGTATAATGATGGTTAGTTTCGAAAAAGGAGTCTAAGTATGTCAGAAGATAGTCCAATAGGTAAGGTAGATTTAAAGAAAAAAGAAACGAAAAAAGCACTAAAAAAATTCAGTAGTATTGTGGTTCAAAAATATCGAGAAGCTGAAGTTTGGAATTCGGGAGCTATTATCAGTTATTATTTTTTATTGTCTATTTTCCCTGTTATTGTTGTGATTGGCAATGTATTGCCCTATTTCCGTTTAGATGCAGCAGAATTATTGCCGTACATTGAAAATGCTGTACCAAACTATTTTTTTGATCAAGTAGAAGATGTGTTAACAAGTTGGTTTACACGAAGCAGCGGAGGGATATTGTCGATTGCCGTGATTGGAGCTTTATGGTCAGCCAGTAGAGGAATGACCGCAATGCAAGTGAGCATGAATAAAGCTTATGGTGTAGAGCCAAGAAGAAACGTCGTGATTATTAGATTATTTTCGCTAATCTTAACGACACTCTTGATTTTCAGTATCATGTTACTTGTGATCATTTTTGGGTTTGGGCAATTGATATTAGAATACATTACCCCAATAATTGATATACCTTTAACCATTAGTGAAACATTTCAAAGTTTAAGATGGCCAGTTACGATGATTGTGTTGTTTATTATTTTTTGTTTGTTGTATTACTTTGTACCGCATGCAAAAATAGCTTTCAAAAGCGTTCTTCCTGGAGCAGCTTTCTCAACAATCGGTTGGATGTTAGTTTCTCAAGTTTTTGCCGTTTATGTTGAATATTTTGCTATTGGTACTAAAAGTTACGGAACGATTGGAACGTTTATGATCATGTTGATTTGGCTGCAAGTTATTGGAGCATTAATGACTGCAGGTGCTGTTATCAACGCAGCAATTGATGTTTATCAAAATGGTACAATCAATGAAGCGGCTCCTTCTCGTGCCGAGAGGTATATCCGAACTAAAGTAAAGACTACATTTAGACGATAAAGAAAAAATTCCGGAAATTTGAATTTATTAAATGAACTCATCTAGCAATACTAATAGTATAAATAAAAAAACTCATTCTACTTCTGATGAAATAAATCATCAAAAGAGGAATGAGTTTTTTTATTGAGCTTCGTTTTATTCGTAGCCGTTTGGATTGTTTTCTTGCCATTTCCAAGAATCACGGCACATGTCTTCTAACGTATGCTCCGCTTTCCAGTCAAGTTCTTTAGCGGCTTTTGAAGCGTCAGAATAACAAGTAGCAATGTCTCCAGGACGTCTATCTGTAAGAGTATAAGGAACTTTCTTACCTGTAGCCTTTTCAAAATTCGTTACAACATCTAGTACACTGTAGCCTATTCCAGTTCCAAGATTGTAAGCTTCAATGCCTTCTGAAGAAAGAATCTTTTCAACAGCTTTTAAATGACCTTTAGCCAAATCCACTACATGAATGTAGTCACGCACACCAGTGCCGTCTGGAGTATCATAGTCGCCACCAAACACACTTAATTGATCACGTTTGCCTACAGCAACTTGGGTGATATAAGGCATCAAGTTATTTGGAATGCCGTTTGGATCTTCTCCGATGCGTCCGCTTTCGTGAGCGCCGATTGGATTAAAGTAACGCAATAATGCAATGCTCCAAGAAGAATCTGAAACATAGACGTCTTGCAAGATTTGTTCAATCATCATTTTAGTTGTGCCATAAGGGTTGGTTGTGCTTAAAGGTAGATCTTCCGTTAGCGGAGAGATATTGTCCATTCCGTAAACTGTTGCAGAAGAACTGAAAACCAATTTTTTAACATTATAAGTTTCCATTAACTCAGCAAGAACAAAAGTGCTGGTTAAGTTATTGTGGTAGTATTTTAACGGTTCACTAACAGATTCGCCCACAGCCTTGTAGCCGGCAAAATGAATAACTGCTTCTATGTCATGAATTTTGAATACCGCTTCTAAATCTGTTTTATTTAATACATCGACTTCATAAAAAGAGAATTCTTTTCCAGTAATTTCTTTGATTCGATTTAACACTTCAGGTTTGCTGTTTGAAAAGTTATCAACGATAACAACTTCATGCCCAGCATTCAATAATTCTACCGTTGTGTGGCTGCCGATATAACCGGCGCCGCCTGTTACTAATATAGCCATATTTATCCCTCATTTATTTGAATTTTTAATATCAATCGTTATATCTCTCTAACAAGATTAAGTCTACTCATTGATTGGAAATAAGTCAACGATAATCAAGTTGAAAACCGCTTAAATTTGTAAGAATAGAAAATGAAAATTAGTCTTTAGAAAACTGTAATGTTTCAGTCATTTGATTATGCTATAATAGGCAAGTCATTGCATTAGTGAAAATGAAAGGGGTGTAAGGATGAGTAAAGTATCAATTATTATGCCTATCTACAATGTTGCAGAGCAGCTGGAAAAAGCGATTCAGTGCGCATTAAATCAAACGTATCAAAACATAGAAATTATTTTGGTAAATGATGGATCAACTGATGAATCGGGAGAAATATGCGATCGATACAGTTTGAAAAATCCACATATTACCGTTATCCATCAAAAAAATGCCGGTTCAGGTTTTGCCAGAAATGCAGGACTAGATAAAGCTACTGGTGAGTATATTTATTTTGCTGATCCAGATGATTATTTTGAAGCAAATTTAGTTGAAGAAACGGTTGCAAAAGCAATCGAATCGAATGCCGATCTAGTGGTGTTTGGGTATTTCGATGAAGTAGTCGACAAAGAAGGTAAAGTCACGAAAACTGAAAAAATGCCTACATTAAATGGACTTCAAAAAAAGGAAGCTTTCAGAGCTGATTTTAGAAGACACTATGCGTTATCGCCATACGCTTTATGGAATAAATTATATAAACATGAATTCCTAAAGCAGCACACTATTCGGTTTACGAATCAAAAAGTAGGTCAAGATGCTTTGTTTAACCAATTAGTAGGCTTTGATATCGAAACAGTCTATTACCATCAAAAAGCTTATTATCATTATGTCTTCCGTGAAGGATCAGCTGTTAATCGCTACCGTAAAGAGCGTTTTTTTTATGAATACACGATTGCCGATCAGTTTGAAGAGTGGATGCTCTACTGGAAGAAAGAAGAAGAATACCACGATTTAGTGAATCAACACTATTGGGGTGCGCTTTATTTAGAATTAAGCAACTTAGCTTGGGAAGATTGCCCACTTACACTCCCTGAAAAAGAGGAACGAATTGAAGAACTCATGCAAGATCCTAAAATCAAACAAGCCATTGCTGAAATAGAAACAGAAAAAGAAAAAAATTCATTTGTAAAATTATTAATTCTGCTGTTAAGATACGAAAAATACTCAACTGCATTAAAATTGATGCAAACAAGAATCATAATAGGGAAGAAATTTCAAAAAAGCTTTAAAGTGATAAAAAATCTCTTAATTAAATCAAAATAGAAGTGAAGGTGTTACGGAGTATGGGAATGGCTGATGAGTTTAAAAAAGGCATCTTTTACAGTGCAATTGGGAAGTATTCCAATGTTGTGATTCAACTGTTGGTTACGGCTGTACTCTCAAGAATATTAACTCCAGCAGAGTATGGAATTGTCGCTGTGGTAAACGTCTTTTTGATTTTTTTTCAGATGTTGGCTGATTTTGGAATTGGTCCAGCTATTATTCAAAATAAATCATTAGAAAAAGAAGAAATCAATAGCATATTTGGTTTTTCACTTTATTTAGCACTGTTTTTAGGAATTGTGTTTATGTTTTTAGGGCATCCCATTAGTGCTTTCTATAACAATGAAGTATACAAACCGATTAGTATAGTGTTAGCAATTTGCGTATTCTTTTATGGTATTTTAGTTGTGCCGCAATCAATGTTGTTAAGAGACAAAAAATTCAGCACGGTAAATATGGTAACGGTACTGGCCAACATTGTATCAGGTGTTGTATCGATTGTAATGGCTATAAACGGCTTTAGCTATTATTCATTGATTATTAGCAATACAGCCAAAGCAGCGTTATTATTTATAATTTTCTATCTAAAAACCAATTTAAAGGCGTCTTTGAAAATAGACAAAGCGCCATTGAAAAAGATTTTTAGTTTTTCAAAAAATCAATTCTTATTTAATTTCATTAATTATTTTTCAAGAAATTTAGACAGCTTGTTGATTGGACGTTATTTTTCAGCCAGTTCGTTGGCGTTTTATGACAAAGCCTATCAAGTCTCGTTATACCCCAATCAAATTTTGACAAATGTGATTTCTCCCGTGATCCAACCGATCATGTCTGACTATGAAAAAAATTTAGAAAAAATAAAATCCGTGTATTTAAAGATCACAACTATTTTAGCCACGATTGGGTTACCGCTTTCTGTGTTTTTAGTCTTTCATTCTAGCGATATTATTTTATTCTTGTTTGGCGATCAATGGAGCGGAAGTGTAGTAACCTTCCAAATTCTAGCTTTATCGGTTTGGATTCAAATGATTCTAAGCAGCACAGGTGCTATTTTTCAATCTGCTAATCGGACAGATTTATTATTACTTTCAGGTGTTTTATCTGCAGTGGTTACAGTAACCGCTATTTTTATAGGAATTTGGGCTGGTAAAATTGAGTATGTTGCTTTGATGGTTATCATTGCCTTTACAGTGAACTTTATCCAAACGAATTATTTATTGATGTATCGGTTATTCAACTCAAACTTTATTGAGTTTGGAAAAGCGTTAGTCAAACCCGTTATAATGGCCATAATTCAAGGCGTATTCTTTGTGGTGATTCCGCGCTTTTCATTTTCAAGTTTTGTTAATCTTATGATTAATGGGATTGCATTTGTAATTCTATTTATTATAGGGCTGATTCTTACAGGACAAATGAAATTATTAAAAGAAGTCATTAAGAAAAAGTAAAAGTACAGAAGTTTTGAAAGGAAGAATAGAGTGCAGATAATTCCATTAGTTTCAGTTATTGTCCCTGTGTACAACGTGGAAATGTATATAGAAGAATGTTTAGACTCTATTGTAAAACAGACCTACCGAGAACTGCAGATTATTGTCGTTGATGACGGTAGTACAGATATGAGCAATCAAAAAGTAAAACCTTATTTGTCAGACAGTAGAATTCAATTTATTGAACAAGCCAATAAAGGTCTTTCAGGAGCACGAAATACAGGTCTAGAAGTAGCAAGCGGAGAGTACGTATTATTTGTTGATTCAGATGATTACTTAGAAGCAAATGCTATTAAAGAGTTGGTTTATTTAATGGAAAAAGATCAAGTAGACCTTATCCGCTTTAATGGTAGAGCATTTTTAGATGAACTAAATGAACCGATTGAACAAAATAATTATGATTTTAGTCATAGGCTAAAAGAAGGAATACTTTATACACAAAACCTTTTTGAAGTGAACCGACGAACATTTGCATCTCCTGTATATCTCTATATGGTGAAGAGAGAAGTCATTAAAAAAAATGCTCTTTCGTTCTATGAAGGCATTTTACATGAGGACGAGCTGTTTACTACTCAAATCTTTTTAAACAGTCACTCGATGATCTATGCAAATGTCTTTTATTATAATAGAAGATACCGCGAGAACTCGATCATGACCAATCAAAGTCAAGAAAGATTAAACAGAACAGTTGATTCGTATATCGTCATTTATAAAGAATTAGAAAAAATGTATTTAAATAAAAAATATACTAAAGAACAAAAAAAATTAATCAAAAGACAAATGCTGTCAATTTATTCAGGGCTGTTGAACAGTAAGTTAGATAAAGATGAAAAGAAAGATACACTGAAAGATCTTAAAACTATCAACATGTTAGACAAAGCGTATCTTATTATGCAACGACAAGTAGCAAGTCATTTAATTAAAAAATAAAAATAGTCTAATCGTAGGAGGTTAATCTTATGAAAAAAATAAAAGTGCTAACTATTTTTGGTACTAGACCAGAAGCTATAAAAATGGCTCCTGTAGTAAAAGAGCTTAATAGGCAATCTGACCGGTTTGAATCTCTTGTAGCTGTAACAGCGCAACATCGTGAAATGTTAGATCAAGTATTGAAGACATTTGATATTTCTCCGGACTATGACTTAAACATTATGAAGGAAAACCAAACTTTGTCTGAAATCACATCGAATGTATTGATCGGACTAGACAAAGTGATGAAAGAAGCGAACCCAGATATTGTTTTGGTTCACGGAGATACAACCACTACTTTCGCTGCGAGCATATCTGCATACTACAACCAAATCAAAGTAGGACATGTTGAAGCAGGCCTTCGCACATGGGATAAATATGCCCCTTTTCCTGAAGAAGTGAACCGTCAGTTAACAGATGTCATTGCAGACATTTATTTTGCTCCTACAATTGAAAGCAAACAGAACTTATTAAAAGAAAATCACCCTGAAGAAAAGATATTCGTTACTGGAAATACAGCGATTGATGCGTTAAAACAAACGATTAACAAAGACTATCATCACACTGTCTTAGAAAATATTGGCCCGAATAGTAAACTTGTTTTAGTGACAATGCACCGTCGTGAAAATCAAGGAAAGCCAATGGAAAGAGTGTTTAAAGCGATACGTCAAGTGGTCGATCAACATGAAGAGGTTGAGATCATTTATCCGGTTCACTTAAATCCTGTTGTTCAAAAAATGGCTGAACAAGTTTTAGGGAAACATCCTAGAATTCATTTAATAGCTCCACTTGAAGTCTTGGACTTTCATAATTTAGCCGCGAAAAGTTATTTAATAATGACAGATTCAGGTGGTGTTCAAGAAGAAGCACCTTCACTAGGCGTACCAGTTCTTGTACTTAGAGATACAACAGAAAGACCTGAGGGAGTAGCAGCAGGCACACTTAAACTTGTGGGTACTCAAACTGAAACGATTATAAAAGAAATGACAAACCTAATAGTAAATGAAGAGGCGCATAAAAAAATGGCTGTAGCTAATAATCCATATGGTGATGGACTGGCAAGTGAAAGAATTTTAGATTTTATTGCTTATATACTAGGTAATGAAAAAAATATACCAAGTGATTTTATTAACGGAAATATAAACAAATCAGGGAGAAAGTAGGGGTTAGACTTGGAAGAGAGAGCTATATTAACTAAGTGGCTGGATTTTAACAAGAAAAAAAATCATGTTTGGTCCAGCATAATTTTATTTCTGATGAGTCTATCATTTGTTGTAACAGACTGGATGATTGGTATCTTTACTTTAAGCGATTATCTCTTTGTTATAGTAGGAATAAGCCTATTTATTAGTGGGAACTATAAAATAAAAAGAAATCAGCTGCTATGGATTTTGTTAATACTAGGCGTGATAGTAGCTAATATAGTGATGAATGTTTACAATAACGAAACTTTCATTCTAAAAACTGGATTGGCAGCTCTCATTAGGATAACCTATTATGTTGCTTTGGTCACTGGAATATACAATTATGTTAAAGGCGAAAAACTAGAAGCAAAATTTTTGAAAATTCTTAATATAACAGCAGTGGCAGTTTGTTTTATTGGAATTTATATTACCCTTGCGTTGTATACAAATGGGCAGCTGCCTTACAAATTTTTTTGGGAATTTACACGGACAGATCTGTTAAGCTATGCTTTTAATAAAAATCTCGATTTTATAAGAACAAGAAGTATTTTTTCAGAACCGGCTTATCTAGGGTATTTCTTAAACATTGTTCTAGCTATGAATTATTTTAATAAGGTTAAAGTTAAAATTGGAAAAGGTTTTACTATTTTAATTTCTTTAACACTATTTCTGACTTTTTCATATAGTGCTATAGGGATTATGCTTATGATTCAGGGGTTATACTTTATAAATAAAATTAATTTAAGGAAGTTTAAATGGACAAAAACAACAACCGTATCTTTGCTTTTAATCATAGTAATCGTATTTTTCTCATGGGATTTAATCAATGAAACGATTATTAATAGGACAGCTGATATATTAAGTGGAAAAGATGGGTCTGCTTATTTTAGAATTATAAGAAGTTGGGATTATGTTAACGTAGAACATATTTTCCTAGGAAACGGAATAGGGCATACACCTAATATATGGAACGTATATGCTTATATCTTATCTGATTTAGGTTTAATAGCCTTTCTTTTAAGCTTTTTGTTTAGTTTCTGTACTTTATTCGTAAACTTTAAAATGGGGATAGTATTTATAGCATTAAATTTTCAAAAAGGCGGTTATTTAAATCCAGCTTTTTCGATCTTTTTATTACTGATTTTTATTTACATAGGAAGCAGAGATAAAAAAATAAGGCGAATGATGTAAGAGTATAGTAATGTCCTATTTTATTTTAGGAATATTTTGAAAAATTATGGTATGATTTGAAAGATTAGTAGTTTTTACTAACTTTTACGTTCAGTGACTTGACATTAGCATACAATGGGATTTTAATTTGTTCTATGATATTATATACTAGCCATAATTTAAAAACAGAGATTGATCGGAGGAAATTTTTTATGTTTCAAGGAGAAAAATTCACCAAAACGAAAAGGATAGCAATAATAGTAATGGATGTAGTGTTGTACCATTTATCTATTCTCCTTTCTTTTTATGTACGTTATAAGAGCGACATTCCAATGTATAATTATAATGCTTATGAGAATTCATTTTTTTACATTTTAACATTATTTGTTTTATTAAATTTATTATTCGGAGTGTACGTTTTTTATAATAAATCTATTACAGACTTTTTATATATTACTATTATCATACAGTTGATCATGACCATATCGATTATGGCGTTAACTTTTTTTGGTAGATGGTTTACTTTTCCAAGATCTGTATTATTGATCAGTCTGATTTTAAGCACACTTATTTTATTTGCTTGGCGTGTTGTTGCGTACAAATTCTACGAACATTTTAGTGGAAGTAAGCAAGTGATGATCGTAGGAACTGAAAAAGATATAAAAAATGCTATATTCAATATTGGAAATGCAAAAAGCAAAAGACACATTGTCAAGTATGCTGTGGTTTCTAACTATTATACTAACGTGGAAAAACATCTTGAGCAGGTAGATATTGTTTATCTAGCAAGTGAAATAGCTGAAGAGGAAAAAGCAAATATTTGTAATTTGTTGGTTTCTAAAAAGAAAAAACTGTTTTTAACAACTAGTTTTGATAATTTATTGCTGGTTAATCCAAACATTATGAATATTGAAGACGAGAGTATCATTGAAATCTCAAATTTTGAAATCTCCTCAGAAGATGATCTAATAAAACGCTTGATGGATATTCTTTTTTCAGTTGTCCTTATCATAGTTGCTTCTCCGTTTATGCTGATAACTGCTTTATTAGTCAAACTAACTTCTGAAGGACCAGTTTTTTACAAACAAGTAAGAATAACAAAAGACGGCAAAGAATTTAATGTTTTAAAGTTTAGAAGTATGAGTGCGACAGCTGAAAAAGAATCAGGTCCTGTATTGGCGTCTTCTAATGATGCAAGGGTGACTAAAGTTGGTAAATACATCCGTTCTTTAAGAATTGATGAGTTGCCTCAATTATTTAACGTATTAAAAGGAGATATGTCAGTAGTAGGCCCTAGACCCGAGCGCCCATTTTTTGTGGATCAATTTCAAAAAGAAAATCCGTATTATTATTTGAGACATAATGTTAGAGCAGGTATTACTGGTTACGCTCAAGTATATGGCAAATATGCTTCAGACTTTAACAGTAAGTTGAATTTTGATTTATTATATATTAAAAAGTATTCGCTTTTACTTGATGTGAAAATCATGTTGCAAACAATTAAAATACTCTTTGATAAAGTTTCTTCTCAAGGACTAGATGAAGAAGAACAAGAAAAAAATAAAGAAATACCAAATAATATAAAGTATTTGGTGTGATCTATTGATGAAAGGATCAAATAAAATGGAGAATACTCCTTTTTTCAGTGTGGTTATGCCTGCATACAATTGTGAAGACACAGTGGGTAAAACTATTGAAAGTGTGTTGAATCAGACAGTTATTGATTTTGAATTAATTATTGTAAATGATGGATCAACAGATAATACCCAACAAGTGCTTGAACGTTACCATAGTAAAGATTCTCGAGTGAAATTTAAAACCATTGAAAATGGAGGACCAGGGAACGCAAGAAATAAAGGAATTGAAATAACGACTGGACAGTATCTTTTATTTGTTGATTCAGATGACGTGATGAAAGAAGGTACGTTAGAAATATATGCAGATCATGTGAAAGATGAGAATGTGGATTTGACCATTTCTTCATATAATATGAATGTGCTTGATGGCGAAGAACTAGTAGATACTCGCTTTGTTGAAGCGCCAAATCAAATGATGGAAACACATGAAGAATTTTTAAACAATGTCTATCCTTTAATGAATAAGCAATTAATGTATGTAGCTTGGAATAAACTTTTTAAGTTAGATATCATAAAAAAACATGGAATAGAGTTTCCGCCATATAATAGCTGTGAAGACAGATTGTTTAATATTCGCTATTTTAATTATGTGAAAAATTGTAAAGTAGTGAGTGATGTACTTTATGATTACTCATTTGATGGAAAAAACAGTTTAACAAATAAATATTTTGACAATAAATTTGATACGTTTGTTGAATTTTATCGCGAGTTACTAGCTTTGACCAAGAAACATGAAAAAGGATTTAGTGCACTTTTTTTAAAAGGTGTAATGTCTTGTATTATTCCGTTACACAGTGAAAGCTGTCCTTTAACTTACCGTGAAAAACGAGAGTACATCAAAACTATTATGCAACACCCAGATGTTATTAAAGCAAGTAAAGATAGTCTGACAGATACAAAAATTAGACAAGTAATGAAAATGTTGTTTAAAACAAAATCAGTTTCAGTCAATTACACTGCATCTAAAATAATGTACTCAGTCAGTATGGCATCTCCAAAAATAATTGAAAAATTCAAACGAAAATTTTAAAAGAAAGGTCTGATGTGAAAATGAAACAACCTCTAAGAGTCTTACATTTTCAAGGACGCATGGGAAAAGGTGGAGCAGAAACCTTCATGATGAATGCTTACCGTAATATTGATCGAACTAAGATTCAATTTGATTTTTTAATTTACGATGATTTTGAAGATGTTAAACCATACAATAAAGAAATCCATGAGTTGGGTGGAAAAATCTACTCAGTACCTAATCCAAATAAAAATATACTGGCGTATATTCAGACAGTAAAAAAATTGCTGAAAGATAAGCACTTTGATATTGTCCACAATGAGATATTCTTTGGCGGAGGACTTAACTTGTTGTTAGCTAAACAAGCAGGTATTTCAAAAAGAGTAGCCCACAGCCATGCTACAACAGATGGTAAAGGAAATAAGATTGTAATAAATACAATCAGAAAAATATTTCAACGTATGTTGTTAAAAAATGCTACTGATTATTTAGCTTGTTCACATGAAGCGGGTATTGGTCTGTACGGCGAAGATCAGCCTTTTATTTTTGTGCCGAATGGCATCGACTTAGAATCGTATAAGAATATTTCTCAAAGTAAAGAAGAAATTAGAAATGAATTAAGTATCTTACAAAATGCTCTCGTTATTGGGAATATTGGTCGGTTTGAAAACCAAAAAAATCATGATTTTCTTATCGATATTTTTGAGAAGACAGTTAAAAAAAAATCTGATTGTCATTTGATTTTAATCGGTGAGGGAAGCTTAGAAGATAGAATAAAAGATAAAGTGATTAATCTTGACTTGCAATCTAAAGTATCATTTTTAGGTTTACGAGATGATATCCCTCAATTATTAAAAGCAATGGATATCTTTTTAATGCCATCGTTATATGAAGGCCTTCCTATTTCAGCAGTTGAAGCACAAGCAGCAGGTTTGAAAATCGTTCTTTCTACAGAGGTTTCTAAAGAAACTGCTTTATCGGAAAACGTTCATTTCCTTTCTTTAACAGAAGAATCAGATTCATGGGCAACTATTATTTTAAGTGAACCATTTGGGAATAAACCAACAGAAAAATTATTTTTATACGATATGAAAAAAACAGCAAACCAATTAGAAAAGGTTTATTTTACAGAATAAAAATATTAGTTATAACCCTATTGAAGTAAAGGTTTTTAATAGCTGATACTTAGAAATAGAAATAGAAATAGAAATAGAAATAGAAATAGGAAGTGAAATTTTTTTGAAAAAAAATGAATTATTATCAATAATTATCCCTTGTTATAATGAAGAAGAAGTTTTGCCTATATTTTTTCAAACTGTACAAAAGGAATGTATAAAGATAACAAATATCAATTTTGAATTTATATTTGTTAATGATGGTTCTAAAGATAAAACGTTGACGATTCTTAGAAATTTAGCTGAACAACATCCAAATATTGTTCAATATATTTCGTTTTCTCGTAACTTTGGAAAAGAAGCTGCACTTTATGCAGGCCTAAAGAAAGCTCAAGGTGATTATACTGTTGTAATGGATGCTGACCTTCAGGATCCACCTGAACTTTTACCTCAAATGATACATTTGTTGAGAGATACCGAAAATGAAATTGATTGCGTGGGTACACGCAGAGTTACTCGTAAGGGGGAACCTCTTATTCGTTCTTTCTTTGCGAGACATTTTTATAAATTAATAAATCGAATTTCTGATACAGAAATTGTGGATGGTGCAAGAGATTTTAGAATGATGACTAGGCAGATGGTGGATGCTATTCTTTCTGTTACAGAGTACAATCGTTTTTCAAAAGGAATTTTTAGCTGGGTTGGGTTCAAAACACATTATTTAGAGTACACGAATAAAGAACGTGTTGCTGGTGAAACATCTTGGTCTTTTTGGCAGTTATTTAAATATTCAGTTGATGGAATTATTGCTTATTCAGATGTTCCTTTATCCATTGCCAGTTATGTTGGGTTGAGTTCTTTTGTCTTATCTATAGTTTTATCCGTCTTAATTATTATTCGAACTATTGTTTTTAATGATCCGACTTCTGGCTGGCCATCTTTAGTTTGTATTATATTAGCAATTGGAGGAATACAATTGTTTTGTTTAGGAATCCTAGGCAAGTATCTTGGTAAAATGTTTTTAGAGACAAAAAAAAGACCATTATACATTATTAAAGAAGATGATTCTATGAAAAAATAAATAATAAAGATTGAAAAGTTAATATGTATAATTTTTATGAACAGAATTTATTAGTTCTTTAAATTATATATTATATTAAAAAGGAGTTTCTTATGTCAGACAAAAAAAAATATATAATCAGTTTTATGCTAATTTTGTTTTTTAGTGTAATATATATGTTACCTTCTATAATAACAAAAAATATTTATCATTTTACAAATCAAGATACTGCTTTTCACTTATCTAGGATTCGTGGTTTAAGTAATGTATTATCTTCACCTGTAAATTTTAATAACTTCGGGGGAAATGGTACTGCTATGAACATATTTTACCCATGGTTAACACTCTATCCCGCGTATATGCTTTTACAAATCACTGGTAATTTAATAGTAACGTATAATTTATACTATCTTTTCTTTACATTTATTACGATGTCTTTTTCATATTTGTGTATGTATAAAATGCAAAAAAGTCACTTTTCAGCAATAGTTTTCTCACTGATTTATGGTTTTGCTTCATATAGAAGTACCGATATTTATTTTAGAGGATCTCTTGGAGAAGCAATTGCATTAACCTTTTTGCCTTTAATATTTTTGGGTTGCTATTATATATTTTTTTCTGATTACAAAAAATGGTATTGGTTAACAATAGGTATGACACTAACGGTTTATACTCATTTGTTATCAGTACTATTAAATGTTCTGATTATCTTTATAGTATTTTTATTTTCTATTTATT
This sequence comes from Carnobacterium jeotgali MS3, assembly GCF_000745125.1. Taxonomy (GTDB): domain Bacteria; phylum Bacillota; class Bacilli; order Lactobacillales; family Carnobacteriaceae; genus Carnobacterium_B; species Carnobacterium_B jeotgali. The sequence continues at coordinate 310,386 of NZ_JQNF01000003.1, read as the reverse complement.
TGAAAAATAATAAAAAAGAAAGAATATTTGCACTAATAAAGGCTACTATATGCACTCTTAGTCTGTCAGCTGCTGCCTTTGTACCAATGTTTCAACAATCAAGTTTTGTCAAGCTTAAAGTACCTAGAGGAGGCACTTTAAGAGGTTTAAATGTAAGTGAATATTTTTCTGCTACATTAAATAATAATTTATCTTATTTTGGAGTAGGGTTACTAATTTTCTTTGTGGCTCTACATACTTACAAAAGGCGTGAAAAATTAACAAAATTTAATCTGTTTATCTTTTTTATGGGATTATTTACTTTATATATTTCTACAAGTCTATTTCCTTGGTTTATTATTCAAAAGACACCTTTAACAGTAATTCAATTTACTTGGCGATTAACTGCTTATGCTACACTTTTTTTATCTTACGCCGGTTCAGTCTCTTTGACATCCTCTACAGAAACAAGAAGTAAAAAAATAAACAAATTTTTGTCTTTATCTGTATTTATAATTATTTTACATGTTGTTTCCGTTCAGCATTTAATATCGCAAGATGGAAAAGATATATATAATAGTAATGAAGCGAATTTAATATCTCAAAATTATGTACACACAGATTATGCTAATAAAGCATCTTTAAACTATTCTGAAATGTTAAGAAACAAAGAATTTATAATAGATAATGTTACTCAAAATGTTGATTTTTCAGTAACTGATTCTACTTTTTCTTTTAGTTACGATAACACTAGTAATAAACCGATTAATGTTGTTACACCTTTATATTTTTATAAAGGTCAAGTTGTACAACAAAATGGTGAAGAAATAAGTTCAAGTTTATCCAAATATGGTACTACCCAATTTAGCTTAGACGCAGGAAAGTCTACTATTAAAATTTTTTACAAATATACTAAATTAGCTAGATTTGCTCAAATCATATCGTTACTCTCTCTTATCCTCTTTATTTTTTATTTATTAAAAAAAGGTAGTTTTCAAAAACAGTGAATACCTTCCTAATAATCTAAGTTTATGAACTATTAATTATTTTGACAGTTGAAGTACAACTTAAATTTTTTTTAATGATTATTTTTATTTCTAGGCACTATCATTATTATTGTGAAAGAACCAACTGAAATATATTAATCACTAATTCTGATTGTTACTTTAAAGAGGATACTCTTAACAACTATTAATTCTGCTAGAGTTTTAACGAGGAAAAAATCGTCTTTCTAAAAAAGATTGAAATAAACGTGATGACAAATCCAATATTACAAATATTCACCTGTAATTAATATAAAAATAGATGCTCTTGTGTATCTGTTTTTATATTATTGAGTTCCTTCCTCGGTTAATAATACTACAATCTGGTTCTCTAGTAAGGTGGAAGTTGAATTTAGTATAAGGAAACCTACTTCTAGAATATTTAACTTATATATGTGAGTTATTCAAATTATATACTAATTCATAATCTTTTTCGTTTTTTTAATGGAAACATACTTTGATCAAGAGTTACATTCATTTCTTATTTGATTATTTATCATTGGAATGTTTATATTTCTAATATAATTAAGGCTAGATAAAACTATAGAACCAGTTATAATTTTTGGGGTATATTTAATTATAGAATTATATTATAATTAAAGTTATTGTAATTATATAAGTTTCTTTATGATTACTTTATTTATAAAAATGTTGAAGGAGAATTAAATAATGAGGAAAAGATATAAAGCAACGGTAGTTTTGGGGTTAATAGGGATTGGTGTCTTTGGTTTTTACGAACCAACAGATACAGTAGAGGCCGCAATAAATTATAGCATATTACAAAGAAGTACATATCCTAAAGTCAATACATATATTAAACAACAAAATTTGTGGATACCTAAAATAACAAAACAATTTACTCAGTTTCCGAAATTTGATTACCGCAATGGTAATGGTCAAGCAGAAGGAATTGTCATTCATGAAACAGCAAATAAAAATTCGACTATTCATGGTGAAATTGCCTACATGAGACAGAACTATGAAAATGCTTTCGTTCATGCATTTGTTGATAAAGATAATATTATTCAAATTCATCCTGCAGATTATGCTGTTTGGGGTGCGGGGAAACAAGCTAATCCACGTTTTTATCAGATTGAATTAGTCGAACACAATACATTCCATCAGTTTGCTCAATCAGTAAATAATGACGCTTTTTTGATTGCTAACATGTTGCATTATTTTGATTTAGCACCTTCAAGAGCTACTAAAGAAGGCTCAGGAACGGTATGGACTCATGATGAAGTTTCGCGCTATTTAGGTGGAACTAACCATACAGATCCAGTAGGCTATTTTGCACAATGGGGATATACAGTAAATGAATTTTATAGTCTCATAGTTGAAAAATATAATGCGATGCCAAATCAAGTCTATCAAGAACAAGATATGGTTGGTGCATATGTGTTACCTGTTGACCCACATAATTATGGAGTTTGGAGTTCAGCAATAAATGGGAAAAAAGTTGCTAATTTATCTAATTATGCAAATCAACATATTTATGTTCAAAAGAGAGTTAGAACGAACACTGGCGATTGGTATCTGATTGGTAAAGAGGGCAAAGATGTCGGTTGGGTCAATGCAAGTAGTTTGCAACTAACTTCAATTTCAAGTACACCAGATCAAGATGCTTATAACTATGGTGTATGGAGTAACTATGTTGGAGGTAAACGTGTAGCAGGTCTTTCAAGTTATTCTGGTAAATCAATTGAAGTAACAAATGAAAAATATGTTAACGGCTCATCTTGGGTACAGTTTTCAGTTAATGGTAATGTAATTGGATGGGTAGCTAAAGATGGAGTAGCTATAGGTTCTAAACCTGAGGAAGTACCCGTAGTTGTCGACTTGACTGGTATGCCAGTAGCAAACGCATATGATTATGGTATTTGGACTGATTATAATGGTGGTTCATTTGTTAAGGGATTAAATATGTATTCTAACCAAACAACTAAGGTTCTAAAAACTGTTAAAGATTCAAAAGGCGTTGAAAAAGTACAGATTTCTGTTGATGGAAAAGTAATTGGCTGGGTTGCTAAAAAAGCAATCGACATGAATGTTAGACCAGTTAACTATAAAGGAATGCCAACCACAGATTCTTATAATTATGGGGTGTGGAATTACTATACTGGAAATAATAAACGAATAAGCAGTCTAAGTTTTTTTGCAAATAAAGTATTAACTGTTACAAATGAAGCAATACTACCCGATGGAACAAAATGGTTGCAATTCTCAGCAGACGGAAAAGTAATCGGCTGGGTTGGTGAAAAAGGAATTAATCAAAGCGTTATCCCTGTAAATTATGCAGCAATGCCGGCAACAGATGCTTATAATTACGGTATATGGAGTAACTATACAGGAAATAATAAACGTTTGGGCAGCTTAAATAATTACGCAAACAAACAATTAACAATAACAAAAGAAGCAACATTGCCAGATGGAACAAAATGGGTAGAATTCTCAGTAGATAAAAAAGTAATCGGCTGGGTCAACATAAAAGCAATTAATACAAATGTTGTTCCAGTAAATTATGCAGCAATGCCAGTAACCGATGCTTATAATTATGGCATATGGAGCAATTACACAGGAAATAATAATCGTTTAGGCAGCTTAAATGCTTATGCAAATAAACAGTTAACAATAACAAAAGAAGCAACATTGCCAGATGGAACGAAATGGTTGCAATTCTCAGCAGATGGAAAAGTAATTGGTTGGGTAGGCGAAAAAGGAATTGATCAAAATGTTGTTCCAGTAAACTATGCAGCAATGCCAGTAGCAGATGCTTATAATTATGGCATATGGATCAATTATACAGGAAATAATAAACGTTTAGGCAGCTTAGATGCTTACGTAAATAAACAATTAACAATAACAAAAGAAGCAGCATTGCCAGATGGAACGAAATGGGTAGAATTCTCAGCAGATGGAAAAATAATCGGCTGGGTCAACATAAAAGCAATTAATACAAATGTTGTTCCAGTAAATTATGCAGCAATGCCGGCAGCAGATGCTTATAATTACGGTATATGGAGTAACTATGCAGGAAGTAGTAAACGTTTAGGCAGCTTAAATAATTACACAAATAAACAATTAACAATAACAAAAGAAGCAACATTGCCAGATGGAACGAAATGGGTAGAATTCTCAGCAGATGGAAAAATAATCGGTTGGATAGGACAAAATGCCATTAATGTAAATAAAGTTAACCTAACTAGTGCTTCCATACAAGAAAAGAAAGAACCTATAGAAGTAGCTACTTTAGAAAACATTAATGGAACCTTTATTGTTACTTCTGAAAATTACGATATCTGGAGTTCTTACCAACGCGAAAGTAATAATATTGGTAATTTATCTGAATATAGTGGTGATATGATTACTGTGACTCAAAAGGCTACTTTTAATGATGGTGCTGAGTGGTTTGAAGTTTCATTAGAAGGAAACACTATTGGATGGATATCCGAAACGGGAATTGAAATTAACGAACTCCGTGAAGAGCCTCGCTCTGACTCTGAATCAATGAGTGAATTAGAGGGTAGTTCTGTAACTACTGCTGTTGTCGCAAAAGACTCAGCTCATGTTGTAATCAAAGATGGTTATACTATAGACAGTAAGGTTGTTGGAGAATTAGCAGATTACAGTAATTTAGAATTAGTTGTTACTCAGAAAGTTACAACAGAAAATCAGAATGACTGGTTTGAAATTGCATTTAATAATGAAGTTATTGGTTGGATAAAAAGCGATTCAGTAGAGTTAAAGTAAAATTCATATACTTAACAATAATTGTTGTTTTATAAATCAAACTTTATAAACGAAGAGGCTGGGACACATGTCTTAGCCTCTTTGTTATATTAGAATGATTATTATAGAACTTGCTTCAAGAATAGAATAGAAAAGAAAATGTTCTTTGTGTATTGATTGCAGTCTCCAGTTATGTACAGGCATGATAAACAAAGATTTTACTCTACTGAGCTTTTTTCTGATAGCCAAAGACCTTTAATGCACTTATTTACCCCACATACTCTAGTTCTTATATCTTTATCCCTATTATATTATATATAAAGTATACGTTAAAAGATTTGGATCTAATTGCTTTTGTCAAATACGCTACTTTTATTACGGTAGATAAATTAACTTAAGGATGGTGATTAGAAATATTGATAGCTATAAATCAATAATAAGGAGGTAATATATGATTAATAAAAGAATATTACAATTACTATTTTCGGGAATAAGAGTAATAATTTATGGTATAATATTTTTGATGCACTATGTATCTATATATGTAGTATTGATTTAACCAATTGATAAACATGAAATAATTAAATGTTTATTAATGCAGCTATAGTTTTTGGGAGAGAGAATGAGGATAGTAGACCTATATTGTCCAGGTTAATTTTACTTATATATGATGTTGAAAAGACGTTATATATATTTGATGAAAGTATTCTAAACCAATCATTTGAAGATTAGAATTAATTCAGCAAATGGTAGTAAAGAAATTTGGTGGAAATATTTTCTGAAAGATGAACGTATTAATATTATCAGTAAAAAATGGAATTATAGCTTCAGAAAATAATGAAGATGTTGTAAAGACAAAAGTTAGATTTGTAACTTTTAATAATAGTGAGACTATTTATATGTTGTTATTTACAAAATTATTATGAAAAAAACTAGAATAAAGTATAATTTTTATGCTTATAATGTGTACCGTATTCGAAAACAAGGAAGAATAAATATTAGATAGTATAAAAATTTAATATTCTGATGAAATAATAAAAAAATGATATATTTAGGAGTAAAACAAAATGAATTTAGATAAAATATGTTACCTAATTCTTGCGTATAATGATCCTGAAAATTTACATCGTTTAGTTAATCGTTTAAACGATCGTGCGGATTTTTATATTCATATTGATAAAAAAAATGATATTACACCGTTTGCTACACTGTTTGATAGCTATCCAAATGTTACTCTTATACAAAATCGTGTAAAAATTTATTGGGGCGGATTTTCAATTGTACAGGCTGAATTAAATTTAATTGAAACTGCTTTAAATAAACACGATTCTTATATGCGATATGTTTTATTATCTGGATCAGATTATCCTATTAAAAACTCAAATGATATTTACCGCTTTTTTGAGAAAAATACAAATACGGAATTTATTAGAGGAATTAATTTAGATAAAATAAAGAATAAAGAATTATTTGGTTTGCATATAGACTTATGGCAAAAACATGATTATCCGTGGATTAAAAAAACAAATACTACATTTTTTAAAATATTTAGAGCTGTTATCAATAAAGTATTACGTAAATTCCATCTTCCTAAAGCTATTCGACATCACAAATTTGATTTATACCATGGTTCTCAGTGGTGGGCGTTAACAGATAGTTGTTTAAGGGAACTAATTAATATTTATCATTCTAAAGAACGGGACTATTTAATTTTTAAAATTGGTTTCGCTTCTGACGAAAAGTTTTTCCATACACTTTTTTTCAATTCATCATTTGCTAATAAAAATCAAGTTAATGGCCCTGATCAAGCAATTGATATAAAAGATAGAGCTGAAACTACCTTTCAAACTTCTTTACTAGCGAATATTCATATAATAGATAAGTCAATGACAAAATGGTTCAGTTATGAAGACTTTGATGAAATCATGAAAAGTGATAAATTATTTGTTCGGAAAGTCAGCACGGATAAATCAAAAAAATTATTAGAAGCTATTGATCAGCATATTTTAGAAAATGAGGTAAATATGAATGAATAAGTTAAATAAAATAATTTTTAATAGAGATTTTTTTAGAATAGTAAATTTGGTTGTTTTTATTTTTTACTTTGTTCCAAGTGATTTCAATATAGAAAATATACCCATGAAAATAACATTTGCATGGGGAATACTTATTTTAATGAAAGATTTCTTTACTGAAAGAACAATGTTTAAAATGCCTTATTGGTATATTTTGTTAACATTAGGGGTTTCTTATTTGGTTTCAGTTATATTGAACTACCCTTATAACTTTATAGATTCAATTTATAATTGGATCTATCTTGTAACTACCTTGTTTTTATTTTATCCTATTGACTACAAACAGAAAGATGAAATTATCAAACGGAACTATTCATTTTTTATAGATGTTTTTGTTAGTATTGTATGTGTTCTGTCATTTATTTCAGTTTTTCTTTTTATATTTGATATAGCCTATACAGTTCCAACTGGAACTATAGGTATAATAGCAAGACAAGGTTTCACTGAGAGTCGTCTATTTGGGTTGTACACTAGTCCAAACGTAGGAGCATTATTTGGCTTTCTTTCAATTGTTCTGTCAGTAGTTAATAATATCCTGAAAAGAGGAAAATGGAAAAGTTTTTCATGGTTATATATTGTTAACTTAGTTGTCCAGTATCTATTTTATATTTTAGCATCTTCACGCGGAACACAATTAACAGCAAATATGTTTTTTATCATCTTATTGGTATTATTATCTTTACAAGTGATTTTAACAAAAAAAGAAGTTGGAAAAAGACTTAAAAATATTTGTGTGTATTTTATATTAAGTTTTCTTGCTTTAAATGTGGTGACGGTGGTTATTGAATCTGGGTTGAGTTACGTCCCAGGAACGATAACCAGTATTGTAGATATAGAAGAAGCATTTACGAAGGATAATTCTTCGGGTGAAACGGCAAAAAAAGATAGTAAAAAGAATGGATTTAAAGTTGAAAAGGTAGATATTCAGCATTCTGAAGAAGGAGCAGAAGTGTCATCAGGTAGATTATCAATTTGGACAGCAGGATTAACAGCTATGAAACAAAGTCCTTTATTTGGTTTAGCAGATGCTGATTTATATCGAAATGGAAATACTACAAAACAAATTGATGAGAATCTCTTATCAGAGTTAGATAAAATGGAATTAAAGAGAGCCCATGGTAACATGCATAATACGTACGTAGCTGTTTTAGTAAAATCAGGAATTGTAGGATTCATTATTTTAGGCACGTTTATGGTTCTTATATTGAAAGATAATGTTATCTATGTAGTTAAGATAAAAGAAGAAATGAACGAACCATTGAATCAAGTGTTTTTAATATTATTGAGTTTGATTTTGGCACTATTATTTGAAGACTTAGTAGAAAACCATTTAATCTTTAATAATCGAGATGTTACTAGTTTGATTTTTTGGTATACACTTGGCTTTATGCCATTTTTACGATTACATCAGCAAAAAGAAATTGCGAAGGTGAAATAAATATGATTGCTTTTATAGCATGGACTCCACTGCATATAATAAATATTATCAATACAAAGACCAACTATTTTTCTGAAGAAGAAAGTGATTTGTACATTTATGGAGAATTTTCTAATGCTAGACAGCTGTGTGAATCGATAAAAGAACAAAAAACATTTACGAATGTATTTTTTATTGAACCAGAAAAAATTGGAAATAAATATACAAAAATAATGAATCTTATAATCAATAAAAATCAATTTATTGATTATAAAGGACAATATGAACAATTATTTATACAAGGTGAAAATTACTTTTCAAAGATCATTTATGGACAATCAAAGAAAAAAAATTCTAATTTAATAGTGAATTATATCGAAGATGGTTTAGGAGCCTACGTAGGTTCGAAAATATTAGATATCACAAATAAAAAAAATAAAGTAATTAATTTTTTTAATCCTTATTCAATTTTTAAAAGTAAGCTATCAAATTGTTTTGTTTATGAACCTGGTTTAGTCGAAGTTAAGGAAAATGCACATTATCATTCTTTAAAAAAATTAACAGATGATAATCAAGCCACATCAATTATAAAAAAGGTATTTCAGTTACAGACTAATAAAGATATTTTTCCAGGGAAAGTATTGTATTTAGATCAACCTTTAGAGTCTGATCAATTTAAAATTAATGAGAAAATGATTTTTAATGAGATATGCAAATTAGTTCCCAAGAAGGATCTTTGGATTAAGTTACATCCAAGATCTAGCAAAAATAAGTATAAAGATTTTCAAATTATTGAAACGTCATTGCCGTGGGAACTTTACTTTTTAAATTTTGATTTTAGTAAAACTACAATTATTTCATCAGTTTCAACAGCTGCGTTTAGTCCTAAATTAATGATGGGAACACACGCTCCTGTAGTGTTATTGCCAAAAGTAATTCAAAATCAGCAACCAAGTGTTTTTGAGGATGTTAGAACAGTAACTATGCTTAATAATATTATCTTTTTCTCTGGAAAATTTAGTCAATTAGACATAGGTGAGAGCTACTTACCAGAGTCAATAGATGAGCTGAAAGAGTTAATCAGAAATGATTAATTCTTTAGGAACCAAAAAGTTAGGAGTAAATAATTTTGAAATATATAGACAAATTAAAGACTAGTTCATTATTGAAATCTAGTTTTTGGTATACAATTGGGAATTTTTTTGTGAAGGGTATTTCATTTCTAACAATTCCTATTTTTACTAACATTATGACAGTTGAAGAGTATGGTTTGGTAAATAATTTTACGGCTATTGCATCAATAGTTACATTATTTATTGGACTAAGTTTGAATGGAGCTATAAATAATGCGAATTTTGAATTTAAAGATGATATAAAAGGGTTTATGTCATCCGTTTTATTTCTTTCAACAATCAGCCTAGTAATTTTTTTACTATTAGGAAATAGCTTTTATTATTTTAACGATAGTTATTTTGACCTTTCACAAATGATATTCAATATAATGGTTTTGTATAGTTATGGAAATTTTTTGATTTCCTACTTATCTGCCTATTTTACAATTAATGTTTCTTACTTTAAGTTTTTAGCACTTTCAATAAGTAGTACACTCTTAAATATAGTAGTATCACTTATTTTTATGTTTACTCTCTATAAAAATAATCAATATCTAGGGAGAATTGTCGGTGGAACAGTAGCATTAGCGTTTATAAGTGCAATTATTTATATTGCAATTATGATTAGAGGGAAAAAATTATTTAAAAAGGAATATTGGGCATTTGCTTTAAAAATCTGTATACCATTAATCCCCCACGCATTAGCAAACGTGCTCCTGAGTCAGTTTGATCGTGTTATGATCAATACGTATTCAGGACCATTCGATGCTGGTATCTATTCTTATATTTATAACTTAGGAGTAGTCTTAAATGTGGTGTGGTTATCAACAAATAATGCATGGGTACCATGGTTTTATGGCAAAATGGCTATCGGTGAGGAAAAAGTTATTAAAAAAACTGCAAATTACTATACTATTTTATTTGGAGCATTAACATTAATCAGTATGTTAGTCTTGATTGATATTGCAAAAATAATGGCTCCTAGCGAATATATAGAAGGAATTCCTTTGATTATTCCTATCCTATTAGCTTATTATTTCCAATTCTTATATAGTTTTCCAGTTAATGCAGAATTTTATGAAAAGAAAACAAGTTACATTGCAATTGGGACAGTTATGAGTGCTTTGGTGAATGTTGTCCTTAATATTATATTTATACCTAAATATGGTTATATTGCAGCAGCATACACTACTGTTTTCACTTATTTCTTATTGTTTATTTTCCACTATAACCTAGCAAAAAGGTTTATTGGAAAACAACTCTTTGATACAAAAGTGATTACATTAGTTTCAACGATCGTAGTAGCAATGTCATTTGTTTTATTTTTTTTAGCTGATTATTTACTTATTCGTTACGCAATTGTTGCTATATTAAGTATTGTTTTATACTTTAGTTTAAGAAAAATCAACTTTAAAAAGTAACATAAAGAACTGAAAAAAACATATGGACATTATTGTAGTCCGATTTGGTTCATGATAGGAAAGAAAACTTCGATTATTGATGTGATTCTTTCCAGAAATAATCTTAGTGATAGGAGATTTTCTTGAAAATTGTCATAAAGAATTGAAGATTCTTTCAATATACAAACGTATGAAAGTTACAAGAAATAGTAAAGCAAAATTAAAAAGTGAAGTATTACATCATATGGAGTTATACAAATGAGAGATTAAATGGTTTTATATATTGGTTCTAAAAAAGACTTTAAATATATGGAATATTTTTAGTTGAAACTGTCATAAAGAAGAGATAGATGTAAAATATAATTATAACCATATACCTAAAACAAGGATATTTTCTGCAGAATAGCTTCTATTTGTGAACAATTAGTTAACAGAAAAAAGATATTCCTTTAAAAAAGAGAAAACTAAAATTTGTTTTTAGTTTTCTCTCTTTTTTTTTGGTATAGTTGAATGTAGAAAAGAAAAGGGGAGTAAAAAAAGAATGAAAAAATTTGAATTTGTAACCTTGTTTAGTGCATTAGCTTTATTCACAACTTTATCCATTGATCCATCTAATACATATGCTTTAGAAAATAATGAGGATTCAAATAACAATGTGACTGTTTATAGTAGTGAAAAATTATTTGACATAAATCCTGTTTATAAGGATGCCCAAACTTTGACTGGAATTACGGCTCCAAATCAAAAAATAGTAGTGAAGAGTGAAACTGAAGATGAAATCAGTGCCATTACTAATGATATGGGTGAATTCTCTTTAAATATTCCGTTACAAGAAGAAGGAGCAAAATTAATAGTAACCCTTCTAGATGATGCAAATGAAATAGTAAGCAAAAAAGATATCGTTGTAACTTCAGATATTCCAACAGAAGTAGAATACCAAGAAAAAGGTCTTTTAAATCGTTTTACAATAGGTGAAGTGACAACAACTAATATCACAGGAAAAACAGATCCAAATACAGAAGTTAGTGTAGTCCTAGAAAGCGGAGACGTGATTCAAGGATTAGCCACTACAGATGGGAAATTTAATATCTCTATTCCAACCCAACAAATTGGATCTAAATTAATCATTAATGCTATAGAAAATCAATCTTTAGAAGTATTTGTAGAAGCGGATATTTCAAAAGATTTAACTGAAGAAACAGAAGAAATACCCGCTATCATAGAAGAAGTTATTTTAGAACAACCTCAAATAGAACCGTTATACATAGATAGCACAGTTATCAAAGGTAAAACAATACCTAATGTTGATTTAACTGTCCAATTAGAAAATGGCAGTGAAATTATTGAGAAAGTAAATAACAGTGGAATGTTTGAGTTTAAAATTTCTGATTTATCAAAAAACAAGGCCATTTCAGTGAAAATAAAAAATGAAGCGGGTCATGAAAGCGAACTTTTTACTGTAGCAATAAAGGCAAGAGAAAATCCCGTAGTTGAGGAAAGCAAAAAAGAACAATTACCCGAACTTATTGTTCCAAAAAAAGAAGAAGTAACTAAAGAAACGGTTAGTCAAGCACCAGGTCAAGCAATTATGTCATTTAAAGCAACAGTCCAAAATGGTACTACCTATTACTATATAAAAGGTAACGATACATTGAGTTCTGTAGCAAGAAAATACAATGTCTCAGTTCAACAACTGATAGAATGGAATGCTATAGCAAATCCTAATGTAATTAAACAAGGTACGATCATAAGTATTAATGGGAAAAACATTTTAGGTTCATATAATAAAGAAAATAAACAGTTTTCTACTTCAGCAGAATTCGTAGCCTATATTGCTGGATATGCTAAAAAAGCTGCTTATAATGGAAACGGAAAAGATTTATACGCATCCGTAATGATTGCTCAAAGCGTTCTGGAAAGTGGATATGGGAAAAGTCATTTAGCTCTTTCTGGAAATAACCTGTTTGGAGTTAAAGGCAGTTACAATGGATACTCCGTTATTATGGAAACGTGGGAAGAAATAAATGGAAAAAAAGTTGTAATCGATGATTATTTCAGATTATACCCTACTTTCCTTGAGTCATTGTTAGACAATGCAAATAAATTGAGAAACGGTGTATTCTGGGATTCTAATCGTTACAATGGTGCGTGGGTTGAAAAGACAAAAAACCATACAGACGCAACAAGTTGGTTAACGGGTCGTTATGCAACAGATTCATCCTATAATAAAAAGTTGAATTCAATTATAGAAAACTTTAATTTAACACAATACGATAAAACAAAACCTTATTCACCATTGGTTACAAAAAATGTAGCTTACAAAGGCAAATTATTAAATAAAGATGAATCTATTTATTCAGAGCCTTTAGGAAAACCAGGTTTTAAAACAATTGGCAATACTAAATCTTATTATGGAAAAGAAATTCAAGTATTTAAAGAAACTAGTGATGGTTTATATGCTCTTATTACCTATAATGGAAAAGAAATAGGCTGGATAAGCACAAAAAGTATCAGAGTGACCTCTACTAAAGCGACACCTAATGAAGAAGCATATAATTATGGAGTTTGGAGTAGTCCTACTAACGGAAAAAGAGTAACGGGCTTATCTGCTTATTTCGGTAAGTCAATAGAAGTGATTGGTGAAAAAAATGTTAATGGCACAATATGGGTCCAATTTACTTATAACGATAAGGTAGTAGGGTGGGTTTCAAAAGCCGGAATAGCTATCGGTCTTAATCCTAATCAAGTTCCCAAAGCTACTAATTTATATGGTATGCCGGTCTCTAATGCCTATGATTATGGAATTTGGAGTCGATACAATGGTGGTTCGAAGGTTACGGGATTAGCTACTTACTCTAATAAAGAAACTCAAATTACAAAATCTGTAGTTGATTTAGATGGAATTGAAAAAGTACAGCTATCTATTAATGGAAAAGTAATAGGATGGGTAGCGAAACAAGCGATTGAATTTGGGGTTAAACCCGTTAATTATACAGCTATGACTGTACTAGATGCCTATAATTATGGAGTATGGAGCGATTACAAAGGAAATAATAAAAGAGTAGTTGGCTTGAACGATTATTCTGATAGTCAACTAAAAGTTGTTAGAGAGGCTACAGTGTCAGGAATTAAATGGATTCAGTTTTCAGCTAATAACAAAGTAATCGGCTGGGTATCTGCAGCTGGGATTGATTCAAACGTGGTACCTGTAAGTTACACAGGAATGTCAGTGCCGGATGCCTATAATTATGGAGTATGGAGCCATTATAAAGGCGACAATAAACGAGTAGCAGGACTAAGTAGTTATACTGATCAACAATTAAAAGTAATAAAAGAAACAAAAGCAACAAACGGTACAAAATGGATTCAATTTTCAGCAAATGACATAGTAATTGGTTGGGTATCTGCATCAGGAATTGATACAAATGTAATACCCGTAAGTTATACAGGAATGCCAATGGCAGATGCGTACAATTATGGGGTATGGAGCCATTATAAAGGTGATAACAAGCGAGTAGCAGGTTTAAATGATTATGCAGGACAACAGCTAAAAATAGTTAATGAAGCGAAAACAACAGATGGGAAAAAATGGGTTAAATTTTCAGCAAATGACATAGTAATTGGCTGGGTGTCTACAGCCGGAATTGATAAAAATATAATACCCGTAAGTTATACAGGAATGCCAACGGCAGATGCGCACAATTACGGGGTATGGAGCCATTATAAAGGTGATAATAAGCGAGTAGCAGGTTTAAATGATTATGCAGGACAACTATTAAATATAATAAACGAAGCAAAATTAAAGAATGGCACAAAATGGGTCCAATTCTCAGTCAATAAAAAAGTGATTGGTTGGGTGTCGGCAGCCGGAATACACTGATTTATTGGAAGTTTAGTGATGAAACGTTTACTCCTTAAATTTACACATAAAAAAATTATTTGTGAGATAATACAAAGCGAAATATATTTGTTATAGTTCTAATGGTTTTATAAATTGCTTTTAGAACTAAAAAAATTAGAATCAAATCGATCAAGTGGACACTATGTGCTTTTCATAGTGTCTTTTTGTTATAAAATATTCTTTGTTTTTTTTTAATAGTTAGGAGGCAAATTGTTTTTGTTTCAGTAATCTGTTACTATAAAGTTGTTAGAATGAGATTATTAAAATGTTTTACTAAAGTAGAATAAAAAATCTTATAATATCAAAATAGTAGTAATAAAGATGTGTGCATTTAATCTGCTTAATATAGCGTCTAGATTAAGCAGGCACACCAAGACTTTATTTTTTTTATTCTTTAGGATATAATGAATAGATATATTGTTTTTTTGATTATTTTTTGTATTCAAAAAATGTTTTAGTGAGTAACTTTTCTTATTTTCCATAGTCTATTACATTATTTCTAAATAATAAGGTAGATTTTTATAACTAAAGTAATTTGAGATGATTTTTAATGTTGTTAATTATAGTAGAGGTGAGAATTTTGAAAAATTTATATATTATTGGTGCGGGCGGTTATGCTAAATCAGTGATAGATTCATTAAATTTGTATCAATATCATATAAAAGGGTTTATTGATGAATTTAAAACAGGAACCCATATAGGTTATCCTATAGTTTCTGATACAATTGAAGCAATTGATGATTATAAAGACAATGTTTTTTTTATTGCTATTGGTGATAATTATCATAGAATGAAATGGTATATAGAATTAAAAAAAAGAGAGTGTGTGCTAATTAATATCGTAGATAAAACTGCTATTGTTTCTAATCAAGCTCAAATAGGAGAAGGCTGTTTTATAGGTAAGATGGCTATTGTAAATAGCATGGTAACTACAGGGAATAATTGTATTATTAATACTAAATCACTAATAGAACACGGGTCAAGAATTGGGGACCACGTAAATATTTCTACTAATACTGTTCTTAACGGGGATGTTCAAGTAAAGGATATGGCTTTTATTGGAAGTAGTTCTGTAGTAAATGGGCAAATAAGTATTGGGTTTAATTCGCTGATAGGTTCTGGTTCAGTAGTAGTAAAATCCGTTGAAGATAACGTAGTAGTAGTCGGAGTACCGGCAAAATTATTAAAAAGGAGAGATATTAGTGGACTATAAAATTTTTATAATTGCTGAAATTGGATGTAATCATAATGGAGATTTTCAATTAGCAAAAACATTAATAGAAAAGGCTAAGGAAGCTGGGGTTGATGCTGTAAAGTTCCAAACGTTTAATGCAAGTAAATTGATTTCAAAATTTGCTCCTAAAGCAGAATACCAAAAAATTACGACAGGATCGGAAACCTCTCAATTGGAAATGACCAAAAAATTAGAGTTGCCGATTGAAGAATACATTAAGCTTAAAAAATATGCTGAATCGTTAGGATTAATTGTTTTTTCAACTGCATTTGATATGGACTCAGTCTTATCTTTAGAAAAACAAAATCAAGTTATTTGGAAAATTCCATCAGGAGAATTAACTAATTTACCTTATCTTCAATACATTGCTGACATCAAAATTGATGGAAAAAAAATAATTTTATCTACAGGAATGGCAACTATCGCTGAAATTCATGAGACTGTTAAAATTTTAAAACCAGAAGAAAATGATATTACTATATTGCACTGCAATACGGAATACCCAACTCAAGATACAGATGTAAATGTTAGTGCTATGATAGAGTTAGCAAAAGAATTTCCAGCTTATAAGATTGGGTACTCGGATCATTCAGTGGGTTCTACAGCCGCAGTAATGTCTGTAGCATTTGGTGGAAAATTAGTTGAGAAACACTTTACACTAGATAAAACTCTACCTGGACCAGATCACAAAGCATCTGCTACTCCAGATGAATTAAAAGAATTAGTTGATAATATACGTCGCTCAGAAGTAATGTATGGGACTGAAAGAAAAGTTGTCACAGATTCTGAAAGAAAGAATATTATTGTTGCTAGAAAATCAATATTGGCTGCAGAAGATATAAAAAAGGGAGAAATTTTTACAGAAGAAAACCTAACATGTAAACGTCCAGGTAATGGTATTAGTCCAATGAACTGGTTTAATATCTTAGGGAAAGTTGCTAATAAAAATTTTGAAAAAGATCAGTTAATTGAAGCAGAAGGATTTGACTGGGAGGAACAATAGTGAAAAACATCGCGATAATACCTGCTAGATCTGGTTCTAAAGGGTTAAAAGATAAGAATATTATAAACTTAATGGGAAAACCTATGATTGCTTATACAATTCAGGCTGCTATTGACTCTGGATGTTTTGATTCTGTTTATGTAAGCACAGATTCTTTGGAGTATGCTGAGCTTTCACAGAAGTATGGAGCTAAAACTATAATAAGGGATTATGCTCTTTCAGATGATAACGCAACAACATATATGGTAATAGAACATGCTTTAAATTTTTTGAATTCAAACGATATTCAGGTTAATACATTTGCTTTGTTACAGCCAACTTCTCCATTAAGGAATTCACAACATATACAGGAAGCTTATAAGTTATTTGTTGAGAGTCAGACGTCTATAGATTTCGTTGTCTCAGTGACCGAAAGTTCAAAAAGTCGTAATTTAATTCATACTATTGAAGATGGTACATTAGCTCACTTCGATTCAAACTATAAAAATTATAAAAGACAAGAATATCAAGAATATTATCCAAATGGCGCAATATTTTTTGGCAAGACATTGTCTTATATTGAAAAAGGAGATTTTTTCGGACCTAAATCTATACCTTATGTAATGGCTGCAAAAGAGTCTATTGACGTAGATACAGTCTTAGATTTTAAACATGTAATTGGTATCCTTGATGAAGATAATATAAAAAGAGAAGAACCTAAAAAAATACTATATCAGATTAGTGAAAAAGCTAAAAATAATGATAGAGATTCTGATGTTTTATTTTTTGGACATTCTGTGCTTAATGATTATCGTGATATTACTTTTAGGGAACTCTCTGTTTCAAATTGGGGTATAAATGGATCCACAAGTAAGGATATGTATTTTGAAGTAATTAAAAAAGAGCTTATTTCTTTTACACACACAAAAATATTTGTGATGCTAGGTGTGAATGACATAAAAAAAGGGATGACTATAGACGATTCAAAGTATTATTTGAATAAAATCGTTTCATATTTTATAAATTCTAGTCAGAAATCAAATATTGTTTTAGCTAAAGTAATGCATAATAATGGAAATATTTATGTTAGTAACGATAAAATTGACGAATTTAATAAGATGATAGATTTATTAGCTGAAAAATATAATATAAAAACTTTTTCATGGAAAGCTTTTGAAAATCATTTTGGAAAAGTACATTATGAATATTCTAATGATGGAACCCATCTTACAGACCTAGGGTATAAGTTAATGGAAAAAGAATTTTTTGAATTATTTCAAAAAGAGGAGTAGAAAGTATGTACAAAGTAGCTTATGCAACAGGCTCAAGAGCTGAGTATGGAATTGTTAAACGATACTTGCATTCTTTGAATAATGAAGAGGATATTCAAGTAGAGATACTAGTAACAGGTGCGCATCTTGATAAAAAATATGGATACACAGTTGATGAAATCAAAGCAGATGGATTTAATATTGCTAAAGAAGTACCCCTGTCAATTAATGTTGAAAGCAATTCGAACATAACTAAAAGTATGGCAAAGTGTTTATATGAATTTGGATCTTTTTTTGAAAATAATAAATACGATTTATTAATAATTCTAGGAGATAGATATGAAATGCTTTCGGTCGCAATTGCTGCTGCCATGAATAATCAACCCATTTTGCATATTCATGGTGGAGAAAAGACCTTAGGCAATTATGATGAGTTCATTAGGCATTCAATAACAAAAATGAGTTTATATCATTTTACAGCAACTGAAGAATATCGCAATCGAGTTATTCAACTAGGTGAATGTCCTGATCGAGTATTTTATGTTGGAGCTCTAGGAGCTGAGAATGCTTTAATTAATGTTGAAGAAAATTATAAGTTGGATTTTCCGAAACCGTATTTATTAGTACTGTATCATCCTGAAACATTGACAAGTGCTGAACCTGCAGAGCAAATAGAAGAGGTTATATCAGCGGTAGATTACTTTAAAAATGATTATCATATAGTATTTATTGGTAGTAATGCTGACACAAAATCAGATCAGATCACAGATAGAGTATATGAATATTGTAAGAGTAATAATTGTACTTATCTTGTTAATGTTGAAAATAAAGAATATCAAAATATAGTCGCTAAGGCTAGTGTTTATATAGGAAACTCATCTTCTGGAATAATAGAATCTCCAACAATAGGGACAAATTCTGTTAATATTGGTGACAGGCAGAAAGGTAGGGTAAAAGCAACTTCTACAATTGATGTTAAGTGTGATCGCATTGAAATCATAAAAGGTATACAAAAAGCTCTAAACCTTAATATTAAGATTGAAAATCCTTATTATAAAGAAGACACGTTAAATAATTATGTATGTTTGACAAAAAAATTATTAAGGGAAAAAATTTCTGAACAAAAAGATTTTTATGATCTTAATTAATTTTAGAAACCTTAATAAACTGGTGAATTTATGCTTATCATAGTAGAAAAATTTAAAGAATGGTCATTATAAAAAAAGTTAATTTTAATAAAAATATAAAATAGAAATACGTTTGTAAAGTGAGAATAGGAATATTCTCGCTTTTTATTTACTAGAATATAAGGGAGTTAAAATGGTTCTTAGTAGTTACTCAACATCAAACTACTTCTAATAATTTTAGTATGATTGCATTATTTAAATTTTTTTCGTTTCTAGTGTTATATAATTATGGTAGAATAGATTCAGTTTGAGTACATAAAAAAAAGCTTTTGAATTAGGCTTTTAAATTAATTCAAGTAAACTAAATTAGTAAGAAAAGGGTGAAAGAATGTCACAATCAAGATCTGAAATGCGAGAAAATCCAAGAAAGAAAAAGAAGAAAAAAGGAAAAGGTTTAAAAATTTTTCTGATTATTATATTAATACTATTTATTGCACTAGGTTTATTTGTTTGGAAAATCTACAGCGACGTAGCTGGAACAACTGAAAAAATTCATAAAGATGTTGAAACAGAAGAAGTTCGTGAAAGTTCGGTTGATATTAGTAAGAAAGATCCATTCTCCATTTTATTATTAGGTGTGGATACAGGAGATTTAGGTAGAAAGGAACAAGGTCGTTCAGATACAATGATTGTCATGACAGTAAATCCAACTACAAACAAAGCAACAATGGTTAGTATTCCTCGTGATACTCGTACTGAAATCATAGGTCACGGAACAACTGATAAAATTAATCATGCTTATGCATTTGGTGGAACAGCTATGTCAGTAAATACGGTACAAAGTATGTTGGATATTCCAATTGATTATTATGTTGAAGTGAACATGAAAGGATTACAAGATATTGTTGATGCTGTTGGTGGAGTTCAAGTTACCAGCCCTTTAACGTTTACTTATGAAGGATATAACTTTACAGAAGGTGAATCTACTTCACTAGACGGTAAAACTGCACTTGCTTATTCTAGAATGCGCTATGATGATCCAAATGGAGATTATGGTCGTCAAGAACGACAACGACAAGTGATCCAAGCAACATTAGAAAAAGTAGCTTCACTATCAACGATTTCAAATTATCAAGACATCTTAGGATCATTAGAAAATAACATGCAAACAAACCTTGAATTTAATGATATGGTAAAAATCTTTAATAATTATCGTTCAGCAGCAGGAAACATTGAGCAAGTTCAATTAGAAGCTGAAGGAACAACGATTGATGGAATTTATTATGGTATTGTATCAGATCAAGAAATGAGTAGAGTATCTGGGTTACTGAAAGAACAATTGGAATTAAATTAATTAGAAAGACATTGTGAATTTTTCATAGTGTCTTTTTTCTTTTAACCTAAGTCATTTAATACACTGAAGTATCAGTATAGCGGACTGATTGTTTTTGTATCATTAATCTGCTATTATTAATTTGTTAGTTTGATTTTACGTTTTTGTTTAATATAAAAAAATAAAGGAGCAAATCCATTTTGAAAATTACTGTAGTCGGAACCGGTTATGTTGGATTATCCAACGCCGTTCTTTTAGCTCAACACAATGAAGTCACTGCATTAGAAATTATCGAAGAAAAGGTAGAATTAATTAATAATAAAAAGTCTCCTATTGTAGATAAAGAGATTGAAGAATACTTAGCAATAAAAGAGTTAGATTTAACAGCTACAACAGATAAAACGACTGCGTATCAAGATGCTCAGTACGTTATTATTGCAACACCGACAAGCTATGATGACAAAAGAAACTATTTTGATACATCGACAGTAGAAGGCGTTATTGAAGATGTGTTGAAATACAATCCAAAAGCTACAATGATTATTAAGTCAACTGTACCAGTTGGTTATACGAAAGAAACAAATGAAAAGTATGGTGTGGATAATATTATCTTTGCTCCAGAATTCTTACGTGAAGGAAAAGCACTTTACGATAATTTATATCCATCGCGCATCATTGTTGGAGAAAAATCAGCAACAGCTGAGATTTTTGCAGGTTTATTAGTAGAAGCCGCCATTAAAGAAGATATTGCTGTTTTGTTTATGAATTCAACTGAAGCAGAAGCAGTTAAATTATTTTCAAATACTTACTTAGCATTGCGTGTGTCTTATTTTAACGAATTAGATACCTATGCAGAAGTCAGAGGGTTGGATACAAAATCAATCGTTGAAGGTGTAGGATTGGATCCAAGAATTGGAAATCATTATAACAATCCTTCATTTGGTTATGGTGGCTATTGCTTGCCAAAGGACACCAAACAGCTGCTTGCTAACTATGAAGATGTCCCGAATAATATTATTGGCGCGATTGTGGACGCAAACCGTACGCGCAAAGATCATGTTGCAAATATGATCATGAAACGTGATCCAAAAGTAGTTGGAATTTATCGGTTGACGATGAAAACGGATTCGGATAATTTTAGAGCATCATCTATCCAGGGAATAATGAAACGCATCAAAGCAAAAGGAATTGAAGTAGTGGTTTATGAACCAGTATTAAAAGAGGATACTTTTTATAATTCAAAAGTGCTTCGTGATTTTGAAGAATTTAAACAAATCTCTGATGTGATCGTTTCAAATCGTTTAGGAGAAGAATTAAAAGACGTTCAAGAAAAAGTGTATACAAGAGATTTGTTCCATACAGATTAATAACGAATTAAAATCACTCTATTGGAGGTAAAGGATATGTCAAAAGTAAGAAAAGCAGTCATTCCAGCTGCTGGATTAGGAACACGTTTCTTGCCAGCAACGAAAGCGACAGCTAAAGAAATGTTGCCAATCGTTGATAAACCAACAATTCAATTTATAATTGAAGAAGCAATTGAATCAGGTATTGAAGAAATTTTAATTGTAACTGGAAGAAGCAAACGTTCAATTGAAGATCATTTTGATTCTAATTTTGAGTTAGAACAAAATCTTCAAATGAAAGAAAAATATGAGTTGTTAAAATTAGTGGAAAGTACTACTAAAATCAAATTACATTTTGTACGTCAGTCATATCCTAAAGGTTTGGGAGATGCTGTTTTACACGGTAAGAGTTTTGTAGGCAATGAACCTTTTATCGTATTGCTTGGTGATGACTTGATGGTTGATGATGTCCCTTTAACCAAACAATTGATGAATCACTACGATGAAACGGGATCTTCAGTCTTAGCTACCATGCGTGTTCCTCATAAAGATACATCTAAGTATGGAATTGTTGACATTGATGGAGAAGTCTCTAAGGACCTTTACAAAGTTAATCACTTTGTTGAAAAACCAAAACCTGAAGAAGCTCCAAGTGATCTTGCAATTATAGGTCGCTATCTGCTAACTCCTGAAATTTTTGATATTCTTGAAAAACAGGAACCGGGAGCGGGCAATGAAATTCAATTAACTGATGCGATTGAAACCTTAAATAAAAAGCAACAGGTATTAGCTCTTGAATTTAAAGGGAAACGTTATGATGTTGGAGATAAGTTTGGTTATATGATGACAAACATTGAGTATGGTCTTGAACACAAAGAAATTAAAGATAACTTAAAAGAGTATATTATCCAATTGAGTAGAGAATTAGACGGTAGAGAATAGACATAATAAATGAAGAGCTTTAATAAGCTCTTCATTTTTTTGTTTTTTTATAAAGTGTAGTAGATATGCTTAAATAGGAGTGTTAAAATAAAAACTTCTTTTTTTAAAAAAATTTTTTTGGAATTATAGTTCACGGACAAAATTGGTATGGTATACTGTTTAATGTCGTGTTTATGGCATTATAGTATTGTAAGTTTCGGCAGTTAATTTATGTAGGTCTCTTGAGATTAAAAAAAGAGGCCACTTGCCAACATTCTCATAAATACCGTACCATCTTAGTTGGATAGACTAATCAACGGGAGGTACTTATAGGAGATGTTAACAGTGACCGAAATTAATTATATCAGAGAACAAGTAAACCTAAAAGATGAAACTTACGCAACTGTAGGACGAAAGTTGGGCATTGACGCTAGAACAATCAAAAAGTATGCAGATATGGAAGATTTCAATCTACATAAACCACATAAACAAACCCGCACAGCTCGAGTAATGGATTCAGTGAAGCCAGTGATTGATAAATGGCTAATAGAAGACTTCAAAAAGAAGAAAAAGTACCGCAGAACAGCTAAACGAATCCACCAGCTCCTCCTGGAGCAACATGAATTTACAGGATCAGATCGAACCATTCGTGATTATGTATCTAAAAGGAAAAAGGAATTACTGAATACAGTACAGTCTTCTGCCATTCCTTTAACTGCCAAACCTGGTATGGCACAAATCGATTTTGGCGAAGCTCCTTTTTATTATCAAAATACCTACACAACTCTTTCCTATTTAGTTCTTTCTTTTCCTTATAGTAACGCCTTTTGGTTTCAGGTTTTGGAAGCTCAGAACAAAGAAGCTTTTTTAGAAGGAATGAAGCGTATTTTCCACCATATGGGTGGTGTTCCAAAAGCTATTCGCTTTGATAACCTTTCGCCAGCTGTAAAGAAAATCAGACCTCATGGTAAACGAGATTTAACGGAGGAATTCGAACGTTTCACTGCGCACTATGGATTTCAGCTAGAGTTCTGTAATCCTGCAAGAGGGAACGAAAAAGGACATGTCGAAGCTATGGTAAAGTATGTACGGAACAATTTTCTACTTCCAGAAGTGCATACTCATAATTTAAAAAGTTTGAACCAAGACTGTTGGCTATTAGCTGAAAATGACCGGGGACGAATCCACTATCAAAAACAACTACCCATTTCCGAATTGTATTCGGCAGATAAAGAAGCCTTTCTCTTATTGCCAGAAAAAGAGTTTGACTGCATTCGTTACGAAGAAGTAAAAGCAGATAAATATGGCTATGTTCATTTTGATACAAATTTATACTCTAGTTCACCACGGTTCGCTCTGGAGAAAGTTCTGTTGAAAATTTCTTATGAATACATTACTGTTTTTAGCTTAGACTATAAAGAAATTGTTCAACATCATCGCTTATATGGATACAAAGAGAAATCTATGGATTGGCAACCTTATCTCTCACTCGTTTCGAAACGGCCTACGGCTCTTAAGTACACAAGCTTTTATGATCAACTCCCAGATGCATGGCAGTCTTATTTTTCTCAATGTACGGTGGAAGAAAAGAAAGACAGCCTACAATTGCTTTCTACTATCTTAAAGGATAATCATATGGAAATCGCCGTTCAAGCTCTTCTGCAAGCTTCTGAAAATAGTCATCCAAGTGCAGAATCCATTAAACAAATTTTTTATCAATTGGTAAACGGATGTGGCGTTCGTGTGATTGCCCACTTACCTCAACACACTCCGTCCATGCCTACTATAACTAGAGGACTTGGTCAATACGATAAACTCTTTAAGCCAATGGAGGATGAAGACCATGCATGATGATATTCTAAACTATGCGAAGCGATTGAAATTGAGTTGGATTCCGCAGCACTATCAGGAAATAGAGGCACAATCACAACAAGAATTTCTTTTAAAGTTAGTTGAAGCAGAAGTCACTCAACGAGAAGAAAAGAAACTAAATCAATTATTAAAACAATCTACCTTACCTACGGTGAGCGGAGAATCGTTCCTATGGGACGATATCCAACTTCCATCTGGAATTACGAAGGATTTTCTTCTCCAAGGAGATTTTTTAAAACATAAAACGAACTTAATCTTTTATGGAGGTGTTGGAACAGGAAAAACCTTCTTATCTACTTTGATTGGATTAACTATTATCCGAACACAAGCAAAGAAGGTAAAATTCTATACAGTAGCTTCTTTAGTTAATGCACTTTTAGAAGCAAATACTAATGGTAATTTAGGGAAATTAATGAAACAACTTAGTAAATTGGATTTACTTATTTTGGATGAATTGGGTTACATCCCTTTGCATAAGCAAGGTGGAGAATTACTTTTCCAGGTTATTTCAATGTGTTATGAAACAAGAAGCATTATTATCACCACAAATCTTCAATTTGGACAATGGAATCATGTTTTTGGCGACCAGATTCTAACTGAAGCAGTTGTCGATCGATTAATTCATCATTCTCATTTACTCATTTTTAACGGCGAAAGCCACAGATACAAGCAATCCATATTAAATAGCAAGTAAAAAGAGAAAGAATGTCGGCATACATTTTTAACTGCCGTTTCTTACATTTCCTACTTGCCAAAAACAAATGTTTTCGGCAGTTATCATTGAACTTAAACCACTAATCTTATTACAAATATCTTGATTCATTTTGACTAAGTTATTATTTGATTCGCTAATACTATTGATAAGTTGTTTTTGATTATGAATAGTTTGATCATGTCTTATTTGTAATTTTAAATCATTTATTGATTCTTTCCAGTTATCATTAGCACCTATCAATAATTGATTGTACATGTAAATAACATAATCCAGCTTTTGATCATCCATATTTGAAGGAAGTGCATTTGTAGGTATTTTAATACTTAACTGTTGGTGTTGAGTTTTAGTGTTATTTTTTTCATCAAAGTTCCATGTTTTAATTTTTTTTTCTAATTCATCATATTTATAATTAATTTCATCTTTAATTTGTTCGTATTTAAATACTTCCATGATATTCGCTTTTGTGATTCCCTTCTTTTCAGCTGATAAAATATCTTTTTTACGTGCATTAACAAGTGTATATTTATTATATACTCTAATTGTAAATGTCATAACGTTTTTAACCACTGCAATAAGTATTCGATATAGAAGTGAAAATAAACCCAATAGCGGTAACCAGATTAAAAATAACGCAGGAAAAATAAAAGAAAAAATTAAGGCAAGTATTATTCCACCAATTATCATAGCAACAAGCTCCGCTGATACACTATTTACTATCGATGAACTATTTAGTCCCAATAGTAGAAATATGAATAAAAAAAATAAGGTTTTAATATAAATAGGAATATTTTTTAATGTTAATGGTTTATTTCTGAAGGAATTTTTGTCTGATAATTTTTCTTTAGCCTTTGTTTCGTAAAACAATAAATTTTCTGAATAAAACGAATCATAATTTCTATTTAGTCTTGTTAAATTATAGGCACGTTCTTGTCTATTTGTTTCTAATTTTTGCGAGATAGAAGTGTTATGCCTTTCTATATATGTACCTGTTTTTATATAATTATAAAAAAAAGTTAGTAACTCTTCTCTATCCATTTTTATGACATTAATTTGTTCTGTACCTTCTGTAGTACTTTCCATTATAAGTATCCTCCTAATTCTATTAACCTTAAGATATTGTTAGCTAATTTTCAGTTCTTTTCATAGATTTTTTTTATTTAGTATATCTCCTTAATTCGAAATTGTTTTAACGAATTCTATCCCTATAAAGTATGTTTTTTGTTCTAAGTATCCTATCTATATTCATGGTACTAATTATTTTATTAACAGAGAGCTCAGAAGTCATTACTCAATTATTGAAACTAAATTAAAAAGTAATACATGAAATTATGTAATTTTTGAGTATTAAATTATGACTTCTAATCTTCAAAAAAGTTTTCTTGATTTTCTATAACTTCTCCATTAAATCCAGTAAATTTATAAATTCGCTTAGTTACTTTTCTACCAGACCCAGATGTATCCGCTGCAGGAATTCCTCCACCAAATTTCACACCTAGAGAACCAGATCCTTCTCCTTCGTAATATTCTTCAATCTCTACTATTTCAGCAGTAGAAATTCTTTGCGATATAGCTAATTCTTGTGCTAATTTTGCTTCATTACTCCTTATTTGATGTAGATAATTTTGTTTCTTAGCTTCTTTCTTTAAATCTTCAATTGAACCTTTTTCCGCTACTGTTGTTGCTTTATCTATTAGTGCTTCAGAGCCTTTATAAAGTAAAGCTCCAAGAGGATTAATTCCAAACTGTATTGCTTTAAAAGTTTTTTCTCTATCTATCATTTTATACACACCTTTATATTTATTTAAAACATCTCCTTATAATAACATACTATATCATTGTAAGAAAACGTTTTTAGATAATAAATACTTCTCTATTTAATTCGTGCCCATAACCGTATTACTACTAAACTAAGTAGGGTTCTTTCCAATGTTAGTTGATAATGGTTTATTATAGGCAACTAGTGGGAGCATAATAAAGAAAAAGAGGAAGAAGTGGGTTTCCATGGAAGATTTGGTAGAGTTACTTGATCCACATTTAGTGTATGAATCTCATGTGCTAATAGACAACAGATTAGACATCCATGTTTCTTCTTCCCGTCTTAAAGCAACTTGCCCTTAGTTAACTGTCAACTAAGATTGTGCACTTTCATTAATCAAATATGGTTTCTCTATTTTTCAATGGATGTATTTCTCCATCCATATGGATAACTTCACAGCGATGGAGAAGACGATTAAGAATTGCTGTTGCGATACTATGAGCTCCAAGCATCTTACTCCAATTATACGGACCTTTATTGGAGGTTAGGATAATGGCACTTTTTTCGTACAAATCACTGACAAGTTGAAAAAATAAATTCGCCTCATTTTTTTTCATGGCCATAAACACCATGTCATCGATAATCACTACCTCTGAAAATCTGATACGCATTAATCGCAGTTCAGATTTTCTTACATAACTTTCAGTTTTTAATAACGAAACTAATTCAGCCATAGATACAAGAGAAATTTATTTTCCTTTATGGATTGCTGCTAACTATAGGCCAATAGCAGTATTGTTTTTACCACCAAAAAAATTTTGACCTTCAAATAAATAAAGAAAGAATAAGTAAGTATATAAAAAAACATACTATTCATAGTTAAATTAACATTGAGAGTGTAAAATATTTTGTGTAAATGAAAAAATCCATACAAAAAAGGAAGTCCCTTCTGTAGAATAAAGTTAACGACAACCAATTCACAGAAAAGAGGACTTCCCTATGAATGATTTTACTACAGAAATTGTGCAAACTCTAGTCACTAAAGGCGATTTAAATGAATTATTCCGTTCGCACTTAGAAAAAGCGATAAACACACTCCTACGGACTGAATTAACGGCTTTTTTAGATTACGAAAAATATGATCGCACTGGTTTTAATTCAGGTAATTCGAGAAACGGTTCTTACTTTCGATCAATCAAAACCGAATATGGTGAATTAACATTGGAAATACCTAGAGATCGTAATGGTGAGTTTAAACAACAAACTTTACCAACCTACAAAAGAACAAACGATACATTGGAAACCACTATTATCCATTTATTCGAAAAAGGTGTTACGATGTCTGAAATTGCTGATTTAATCGAAAAAATGTATGGGCATCACTATACTCCACAAACCATGTCCAACATGACTAAAG
This sequence comes from Carnobacterium jeotgali MS3, assembly GCF_000745125.1. GTDB lineage: Bacteria > Bacillota > Bacilli > Lactobacillales > Carnobacteriaceae > Carnobacterium_B > Carnobacterium_B jeotgali. Next base: position 281,756 of record NZ_JQNF01000003.1, on the reverse strand, counting down.
TTCTGACTGAAGAAGTAAACGCCTTTAAATCCAGAGCCTTAAATGATAAGTATGTCGCTATTTTTATGGACGCTACTTATATTCCATTAAAACGCCAAACCGTATCCAAAGAAGCGATTTATATTGCCATTGGTATACGAGAAGACGGCATTAAAGAAGTACTGAGTTATGCGATTGCTCCGACTGAATCAACATACGTTTGGAATGAGCTGCTACAGGATATTAACTCCAGAGGAGTTTAAGAAGTCTTGCTTTTTATTACGGATGGCTTAAAAGGCATGAAAGATACCATCCAACAAATTTATCCTAAAGCAAAATATCAGCATTGTTGTATCCATGTATCTCGTAATATTGCTCATAAAGTACGTGTCAAAGACCGAAAAGAAATCTGTGATGACTTTAAGGCTGTTTATCAAGCTAACTCAAAGGAAGAAGCGAATACATTCTTATCCTGTATGATTGAGAAATGGAAGAAAAACTATCCTAAAGTGACGCAGTCACTCATAGAAAACCAAGATTTATTGACTTTTTATGAGTTTCCACCCAGTATTCGTAGAACCATTTACTCAACCAATCTAATCGAGTCTTTCAATAAGCAAATTAAAAAGTACAGCCGCAGAAAAGAGCAGTTTCAAAATGAAGAATCACTAGAACGCTTTCTAATCAGCATTTTTGATACATACAATCAAAAATTTCTAAACAGAAGCCATAAAGGTTTCCAACAAGTAACCGATACATTAGTTTCAATGTTTACTGAGTAACTAATTATTTTGCAGAAGGACGATTTATTTACACAAAATTATTGACGCTCCCGAACTAAATCCAAAGAATTTCGTAAGTTATGATTATAAAATTCAATAGATGAAATAATAACACAATGAGTTCTTCCAACTAGTGTTGGTAGGCTCTATTTTTGAATTAATTACAAGAAAAACTTGTACTTATACGAAAGCTTTTCCATTCTATATCATACTAATTGAAAACACATTTGTGGGGAGTAATAACATGAAAGTAGTGATTATTGATATCTGCCACTGAGACTTACCGTTAGGAGATGCGGATATTTTCTTAGCAGTATGATAGTATAAATGCAGTTGTCTATCTAATTATGAGCAGCTTTTGCTGATTTTTAAGGTTCTTATGAGTATAATGAACTTATTAGTACATTCTCATTTGAATAAATAGTCTGTAGCTACTCATAATAGACAAAGAAGGAGCAATATAGTGAAATTAAACATTGAACAGCGCAAAATTATCGAACTTGAACCAAGCGGCCATTCCCTCATCAAAGGTGTTGCCGGTTCAGGGAAAACGACTGTTGCTATTCACCGTCTGTCGTTTCTTCAGGAGTACTATTGCCCTGAAGAAGAGGATAGCATTCTACTGGTGACTTTTAACAAAACCTTGCTGAACTTCATCAAGTACCAATATGATCATTTGGAATCGACGGAAAGTGAAGAATTGCTAGGGTTATTCAGTACTAGCGGAAAAGTACATATGCAAAATATTGACAAATTGATGTTTGCCTTTTTTAAGAATTACCAAAAGAGGCACAAAGTACATTACCAGATAGCTGCGTTTTCTGATCAAATAAATGCATTGCAGCGCGCTATTCTGAAATTGAAAGAGACATATCCCGATATTAAGTTGCTCTCACCTAAGTACAGTAGTTTTCTGTTAGATGAGATTGACTGGATTCAGTCATGTGATATCCCAGACTTGGAAACGTATCAAGAAATAGATCGGATCGGTAGAGCTAGTGGGTCGCAAGCAAACAGTCCGCAGAAGTTAAATAAGAAATCCCAGACACGAGCTGCCATTTATGATTTGATGGAATTGTACAGCCAGATATTGTTGGATAAAAAAATGGTAGACTTCAAGACAATGAACAACCTGTCTCTTCAAGAAGCGGCTGAGCACGACCAACCACGGTATACTCATGTCATTATTGATGAAAGTCAAGATTTGTCAAAAGTGCAATTGAAATTCATTAAACAGTTACATGCCGAAAAGAGTTATGCGTCTATCATGTTTGTGGCGGATAATACCCAGAGTATTTATTCTCATTCTTGGCTTGGTAAGGGACGTCCTTATACTACGCTAGGGTATGACATGAGTGGGAAGTCCCGGACACTGTCCAAAAACTACCGGACGACAACCGAAATTTCTAAAGCCGCCTATGGACTGATTGAGAATGACGAGCAAATTAAAGGAAATGTAGATTTTGTTAAGCCTTCCCTAATTGACCGGCATGGACACGCGCCCATCTACCGATTTTTCGCTAATTCCCAACAACATGCTGAATACTATGTGAATGAAATCAAGGAGCTGACCAATGACTATGCCTTAAGGGAAATCTGTATTGTCGCTAAAGAAAAGAGGTTGATTGAAAGTGCTGCTGTGGCCTTGGATAAAGCAGGTATTCCTTGCGAACTGTTAGCGCAAAATGAACCGCATTTCGAACAAGATACTGTAAAACTGACCACTATGCATTCGATAAAAGGACTGGAATTCAAAGTAGTTTTCCTTATTCATTTGGATGAAGATGTCATTCCAAACACCCGTCACCGGTTGGATGATGATGACTCTCTCGATTCAGAAGAACGGAAACTCTTATATGTTGGAATGACTCGAGCTAATGAACTATTGTATATGACTTCTGTGAAACGACCTTCCAAGTTTATCAAAGAAATCGATAACCAGGCACTCAGAATGATAAAAGATGCTTCATTTCACCCGTTCCAATCGATAGCGATTCAGGATTACAAATTGACTGATAAGGTTGTAGATGTCAATGCCAAAGAAGAAGTCGTCCGGCAGTGGATGATGAAAGAATTGAATGAGACATTTGGTTATCCGCTTGAACTTCTACAATTGGAATATCCTGTCCAACTGTTTTCCAAGAGAGGTTATGTAGATATTGCGGTCACAATCGAGCATAAAGGGGAGAAGATTCCTTACATCTTTGCGGAAGTTAAATCATTTGCGAGTCCAATTGATGTGGCTATGGAACAACTGAAATCGTACATAATGGCTAATCCACATGTACGATACGGCATAGTGACCAACGGCATCGAAGTCAAAATTGTTGACCGCAATGGAGAAAGAGTTAGTGATGTTCCGCCTTGTCAGCCGCAATTCCTGCCAGCTACCAAAAAGCAGCATACGTATATGGATTTGCGTCATCAAGTTTCGTACAACTATCTCAAAGATAAAGAAGATGAAACAATAGTTGAAGTTGTCGACCCTACTACGAATCTAACACTGGAAGGTGCGGTGGATCTCCGAATTCCCATTATTGGAGATGTGGCGGCAGGCATTCCGACAACGGCCATCGAGCAGTATGAAGATTCTGTTTTGCTGATGGAAAAATGGGTCATCCAACCTCAGCACACATTTGCCCTGAAAGTGACCGGAGATAGTATGATTGGCGCGGGCATCGACAAAGGTGACCTAGTTATTGTCCATAAGCAGGAATCCGTCAGCAATGGCGATATTGTCATCGCGCTGATTGACCAAGAAGCGACCATGAAGAAGTTCATGTTGATGGGCAGCTCCATACTGCTTATCTCAGAAAACCCGAATTATGAACCCATCCAGATGAATGCTGAGGATGTCATGATTAACGGAAAAGTGATTGGCGTGTTGAAGAAATAGTTGAAGTGTATTCTGCGAAGATAAAATTACTAGAAGATTAGTTGGTTGATGGCTTCCATTTTAAAAAAATGAAAAGCTTGAATTTATGAGATTGAATGAGATGTCATAGAATTAGGAGGGATTTTTATTAAAAGGTGTTTTGGGGTCATCATAGTGGCGTTAGCTTTAGCTGGTTGTTCAGCAGAAAATAATGAAGGAATCTCTATTAAGCAAGACAGCAATATGTCTATCTCTTCTGAATTAGCAGAAGAGACCATGGAAAGCAAATCGATTAATGAGAAAAAAGCCACGTTTAATCTTGAAAGTGGAGAAGAAACGACAGAATTTTTTAGTGATTATTTTGGTACACAAATGGAAGTATCAATTTATGATTTTGAGGAAGAGCAAGAAACAAATTACATGTATTCCGAGATTTTCACACTATCAGCTGATAGTGCGAGTGATGCAGTCGAGCAGATTACCTTCTTTGGAGTAGATAAAGAAGAGGTTCGAGATATATTAAAAATAGCTGATTTTCCAGAGAACCCCGTCATCGAAGAAGTTTTGTCTTTCGAAGGTGAATTGAAAGATCCAACTTCTGGAGATTTTTACTCTACGGAATATTATAACGACCTAGGATTAGGTGCAAATATAACCATAAAAGGAACCATATGGGGCGATGAAGAAGAAAAGCCATATAGTTTGACGTTATTCTATGACAAGAAAGCTTATGATAAGTACGCGGGATAATTAAATCTATACTTAGCAGATACAATACTGATGAATGTGAAAAAGGGCTTGAAACTATGCTAAAAGTTCCAAGGTCTTTTTAGCATAGTTGTTTTTATAAACAAATATTATTTCTTTTAGTTGGTACAGTTTGGCCATTCGAATGTTTTACTTACTATGTTATACTGAGTAAAAAGAGACGTTGACAAGGAGTAATGGTATGAAAGTAGTTATTATAGGCGCTTCTTTTGCGGGGGTAGCGGCAGCTTTAGAAGTGCGTAAAAATAATAGTGATGCAGAAATCATCTTATTGGAAAAACAACTTACTTTAGGGTACATTCCAAATGGTCTGCATTTATATTGGGAAAATAAAATTTCTGACTTAGATTCAGCCTACTTTATCACGAAAAAGCAGTTAGAAAAGCAAAATATTCACTGTTACTTAGAAGCATCAGTTGAAAAAGTTCACACTGATCGCAAAGTAGTAGAGTATATTTATCAGGAACAAGAAGAAATAATTACTTATGATAAATTGATTATTGCAACAGGTTCGAGCCAGTTGTCGCAAAAAATCAGTGGCAGTGCTAGCGAAAATGTCTTGAAGTATAAACGTCACCATGAAGCCCAAACGGCTTTAGCTAAAATTAATGATAGTCAAAGTGTGGCTATTATTGGAGGCGGTCAAGTCGGAATTGAAGCAGCTGATTTGTTAAGCAAGCAGCAAAAGCGCGTCACACTGATTGAAAACATGGATTATGTATTATTCAAGTATTTTGACAAAGAAATGATCCAACCTTTGCAACAAAAAATGCTTGAACAGGGAATTGATTTGCGCTTGAACCAAACGGTTTCTGCGATTGAAGCAGAAGGGGAGCAACCTGTAACCGTTCGTTTTGGAAATGATTCAGTCACAAGTGATACTGTTATCTTAGGGGTAAATGTGAGACCAGATTTACATTTTTTGGATGAACATATTAAGCTCCACATGGACCAAACAATTGCCGTTGATCGCTATATGCGTACTTCTGTAAAAGATGTTTTTGCTGTGGGGGATTGTATCCAACTAGCTTATGGAGATGGCGACGAGACGGTTTATATCCCACTGGTGAACAATGCTGTACGAACAGGGATTGTGGCGGCTGCTAATCTTAGTGAACCAAAAATGGCTTTTAAAGGTTCTTTACGCACGATTGGAACGTTTTTGTTTGGATACTACATTGCCAGCACGGGTATAACGGAAGCTGAAAGTATGTTTACCGATCAAACGGTCAAAGCTTACCGCCAAGAGGTGTGTTTAACTAGCTTACCTGATTCTGATACCGTAACCATTAAATGGGTCTACGATGCAATAAGCCATGTCTTAGTAGGCGCACAAATGATTTCTAAGTCCAACATCTTAGAAAAAATCAATACATTGGCGTTGGCTATTCAAACGAAACAAACATTAGAAGAGTTGCAACAAAAAGACTATTTCTTTCATCCCTCGTTCACTCAAATGATTGCAACAACCAATTTAGTTTCTTGGTTGGAAGAGAGGGCTGACGAAAATGAAAATTGAACACTTCCTTGAGAAAAATGACATCAGAGAAGTTACGATTTTTAAACAACTTGTGTTAAACGGCGGCAAAATTTCTTATACAGATATGTTGGACTATTTAACTGTCGCTAAAGCCTCACTTGATAAAGATTTGGAATCCATCTCTTTTCGGATTCAGTCGCTTGCTGGTCAAGTGCACATCAACTATGACGGACAGTCCATTTCCTTAACCATGAGCGATGAATTTTCGTTGCAACAGATTTATCAACTGTATTTGAATCAGTCGGTCAAAGTTAACATAATCCGCTTTTTATTTAAACACCAAGAATTTTCAATTGTTCAATTGACGCAAGAATTAATGATTAGCGATTCTTCTTTATTTCGGAAAATCAAAGAATTGAACAGCTATTTAAAAGAGTTTGGCATCAAAATCCGTAATGGACAGATGCATGGGGAAGAATTGCAGATTCGGTACTTTTATTTTCAATTTTACAGCTATATCGAAGACAATCTAGGCAGTAGTGTTTCTCATTCTGACAAGCAAATTATGCAAATGGTCCAAGCGGTTGAAAGCTACCTGAAAGTCACTATTGAACCAGAAAATAGGCAACGCCTAGATACATGGATGCTGATTAGTAAAAATCGCATCAATTGCAAAGATAAGAAATATACTTATTTGCGTAAGCAAATGCAGCCTTACTTAGCAGATACGTTATACCAAAAAATCCGTATTATCGTCTTGCGTTATTTCAGTCGGTATTCCATTGAAGTGGATGAAGAAGAAGCGATGGTACACTTTGTTTTTTTGCTGGCTTTTCCTATTTTGAACGAACACGATTTTCACGACTATACATTGGAACGGGACCGCCGTGCACCGATTGCGACGATTGATACGTATATTGTGGAAACGATTATCATTCACTATAAGTTCCGCAGACTACCTTATATGCTGGAACGTGAAATGTTTTATCACCTTTCTCATATCCATACAAAACTTTATTTTTTTCAAGGCGACATTGAAATTTATGATTATGAAGAAATGCTAGTCAAGGAGCAACAGTTTACCGGCAGAAACCTTGTTTCATTCTCCAATACATTGTTGGACGTCAGCACAAGTAAATTTGGCATTAATAATGTAGAAAGCAACAGTTTACTGAAAGTAGGGTTGCTGAAATACATCAGTCTACTGGCGAACATTACCTTTAAAATGACGACTATTTTGCAAGTTGGCATTGATTTGAAAATGGAAGCTATTTATACTGAGACGCTGAATCAACTATTGATCCTGAATATGCGCCATATTAATGGCATACACGTCGAAGCTTATCAGTCAGGTAAAGTGTATGACCTCATTCTCACTAATGAACAACCAGCTCAAAAAGAACACTATGGTAAAACCAAAGTGTATGTGTTGTCTGAAATCTTATCATCCTTCGATATGAAAAATATTCAAAGGATTGTGCAAGAGTTAAACAGTTAAATGCTATGAAGCAAGAATTTTTGTATAGATAAGGTAGTTAAGAATTGTTTACCTACCATATAGGTGTTTTATAAAGAAGTATACGGTGCTTAAGATAGGAGTGCCTACCATATACCTAACTGCCACAATAAACTTATGGCAGTAAAAGTTGTTTTGCGTACGGTAACGTCATCTTTTACGAAGCAATATGGTACGTAACGATTTCAATCAACCAAAAACCATCTAAAAGGTTACTCTTTTAGATGGTTTTTGGTTAGACGTAATGTATTTATTTTCTTATTTATCATTCGATACCGAAAAATTCAGGAGCTACATTTCAATGTTGTTTAATGGATCATTTAATTATAAAATGGTCCATTTTTCTACAGATAAAAAGACTAACTCTAATCAAAAAAATGTCTCGCATAGACTAGTAAATACACTCGGATTTTGTTTACATTCAATGAATGGAACCTTATAATAAAGTTGTATTCAATTTCTTTTGTTATTTATTTTTATTCATTAAAATCAGTTCTAAATGATTAACAAAAATTAAAATTTCATACTGAATTGTGAAGAATTCTGGCAGTTATTATTTAACTCATTAGTTTATCTAGTATAGCTATAAAACAACTGCTAAAAAGTTGTAGGAATATTAAATGAATTTTTCAACTTTTAAAATTATACCAACGGCTTAAAGGACTTGTTCTTACAGTCGTTGGTTTTTTTTATTTAAGAAATATGCAAACAATAAAGTTTGTGTGACTATTATGCATAATGAAATAAGAAAGTAACAGAATTTGTGCTTCGCTTATTATTAAAGATAATACAAATTATATCATTAAGGAGAAACATTATGGGAATGCCAATAAAACAAAATACACATACAGGATTTAAATCACAAAACTCTTCAGGAAATTTGCAAAATGAAATTAAAACAGAAGAAAATCTACAACAAGAATTCAAAGAATTACTGAAAGATATTAGTACAGAAGTAATGGATTCTACAGTCAATCAATCCATAAGAGAGGCTTCTGTCACTATAAAAAAACAGGTTCCTGAAATTGAGAGAGTAGTGTCAAAATTACGAACAGAATCTGATGGGATTCAAAAAGTTAAAAATGAACTGCAAAATTTGAAACTTGAGTTAAAACGTGTGCTGAATGGATTTGAAGTGAATAATGACCAATCAAAGATAGATGAACAAACAAAGATAGTGGAAAATAGATTAGATAATGCAATTTCATACTTAGAAACAGAAAATAAAAATTCAATCAAACAATTATCATCATTAGTTGTAAAAAATAATGAAAGAATCGATAAGTTAGAGCACATCATCTTGCTGAAAATGATACAACAAGAAGAAACAGTCCAACTTAAAATAGAGAGTACTGTAAAGAAATGGTCTATTTTTACATTGATTGGTGTGTTTATTATAATAGCTATTTTCTGAGAATCTGGCTATTAAAATTGTACAGTATAGGAAATTATTAAATATATATAAAGCATTAATAAGAGATACAATCATATAGAATGATTTTTATATGAATAGGAGGACTCTCATGACACAAACTGAAAAAAAGATGACCGAACAATATGTTCATCTACTAGAGTTACTTTCTCAAAAGAACAAAGAATCAATTGAGCATGCTACAAGAAAAAGAATCAGTTTCTACCGAAACTCTTCTGAAAAATATTTTAGAGAATTCACTCAATTGTGTTCTATCTCTGACAAGATAGAACATAATATACCATCTTTGACTAAAATAGTCTTTGGTGAAAGTAAAAGCAATTACACTTCTCGTCTTTATGATAAAGTATCTTCTATCATTCCTCTGTACCAAAATTTAGAGAAGGACTTAGAAAAACCGTTTAAATTATTTGTGATGGGTCCTGGGAATTACGGAAAGTCTACGTTGATTAATAGTTTGTTAGGAACAAAAGAAAAACATGCTATTGAAAATATACGGCCAATGACTTGGAAAATAGATATCTTTGAAAGGAATTTAAACGTTGACCAAGTGAGCATTGTCTATAAAAATGGTGCTGTAAAACAGTACTCAAAAGCTGATGCACAAATTTTAATAAGTCAGGAAGAGAATAAAACAAAAGAATCTAAGCAAGTGGTTAAGAAAAAAATGAACGAGTACATACTTAATAATAAGTTAGGGCCTAAAGAAAAAAAGGAACTTAAATTAAAGCTGGAACGCGATGAAGTCTACTATTCTGATATCGTTGAAGTTCGTTGGGGAATCCCGAATGCACCATTTTTAAATCAGTTTAGTATTGTTGACACTCCAGGACTAAATCAAGAAAATTTTTCAGGAGAAGTAAGAAATAATGTCCAGGAATACTACCATAAATCTGATGGTGTTATTTGGCTCTTAGATGCAACCGCTATATCTGCAAAAAATTCGGACAGACTACTAAAGGATCTCGATGAATCTCTCCAAGAAATGGGAGGGAAGAGGGCAACAGAAAATATGATTGCCGTACTGAACAGAATTGACTTAGTTGACAAAATAGAAGGACAAAGGGAACAAGTCCTACTAGATGCTGAGCGTATATATGGAGATCGTTTCAACAAAATAATGCCTTATTCAGCTTTAAGGGCTTATGAAGGAGTTGTAAAGAACGACATAAAGCTTATGGTTGAGAGTGGACGTAACAATCTTTTGGATGAAATAAAATATACCTTTTTTCAAGACGCTAAGACGATTCAGTGTGAAAAAAAGAATGAAGCTTGCAGTATCTATAATCGTGATATGAAAACTACTATAGAAATGTATCAGGTGCATCTAAAAAAAGATACCGAGAAACTTTCTGAGGCTTTAATTCTTGCAAATGATTCATTAGTTGAAGAAACTAAGCGACTAACAAAGGAATATAAAAGTTACATGAACAGTTATATTGAGTCATTTGCTAAGGACCTTGTATATAATTTAGAGCATTTAACTACTTTAACGAATGAAACTCACAAAAAACAATATGTAAGAGAAGTTATTTTTAAACACCCCACTCTTTTAAATGAATTGGGAGCTTTTATGGAAAAAGCACATTTAGATATTTCAAGACGTACGCAAGAAATTATCCGAGAAAACCATTTTACACAATATAAGTATCTGGATAAGTCCTATGGCGTCACAATTAATCTACCATCTTTGTCTAGTACTAAAGTCAAGACAAATCTCAATGTGACTATGCCTAGTATTGGTAAATTCACGGCTTATTCGGCTGGTGTTGGATTGATATTTGGACCAGTTGGAGGATTGATTGGCGCAGGAGCTGGTGCTTACTTTAGTAATAAAGCTCGGAAAAATACAATGAATTCATTTTTAAATGAATCAGATAGAATTAAGCACAGCCTATGGGTTGAATACAAAATGTTCTTGCAAAGATTGCAAAAGACAGCTGAAAATGAAGTTACGGAACATTTGAAAAAATCGTTTTGTGAACTTTATACCATTGATAGTGAGGACTTAGCTAGAGTAATGGATTCCTCCAAACGTATACAAGAATGTGGAACTGAGGCTTTACAAAAATTCGAGCAAAAAAATCTTATATTTGACGATCCTATTACGTCTCTGATTCTTTCTTAATTAACGGGTAGGATAAAACACATGAGGAGGAAGTAAAATGAATGAGAAATTGACAGAAAACATTTTGACATTACTGCAAAAGCGCCCGATTGACTTGAATCAAGAACACTCTTTTATCAGCCCAGAAGTGAAAACGGTATTATTGAAAAATAATAGTGATATGGAATACTATAATGAAACGTGGAAAAATCCACTTAAAGTGGTGCTTATGGGTGAAGTAAAAGCGGGTAAGTCTACATTGTTGAATGCAATAGTGGGAGAAGAATTGTCACCAGTTGGTGTAACTGAAACGACGGCAGTAATTATGGAAATTGCTTATGGATCAGAAAAAGAGGGAATGATTCTAAAAAAAGATGGAACCAGCGAAAAAATGGATATTGAAGAGCTATACCAAGCGTTAGAAAGAAATCGGGATAATTCAAGTTTTTATGCAGAAATAGAAAAAATCCAACTCCTTTATCCACTAAAAACGCTTAAAGAAATTAGGATAGTTGATACCCCTGGAATTGAAACAATTACTGCTGCTAACCAAGAAACAACAAAAGAATTTATTAAGAAAGCTGATGTCGTTCTTTGGGTATTAAGTGTTCACCATTTAGGACAAGTTGGTATTGATGAAGAACTCATGGAAGTAGCAGAATGCGGTAAACCTATCATTATGCTTGTCAATCGAATCGACCAAGCTAATGAAAATACTGAAGATATTATGGATTTTATTGATGATATGTACGGGTTCTATGTCGAGGCCGCTTTTCCTGTATCTGGATTCAAGGCATTTGAAGGTAAAAAATCTGGAAATGATACATTATATAATGAATCTGGTTTAGTAGAAATACTGAATTACTTAGAAAAAAATATTGATATTGCAGCAATAGAAGTGAAAGAAGAATCGGTTTCGGCTTCAGTTTTTCAACTTGTTCAAAAAGAAATAATGACATGTAAAGCAGTGATTGAAGAAATCTCTTTTGTCAAAGAATCCTTAAACCGACGGAAAGAAGATACAGACTATTTTCAAGATAAAATAAATTCAGCCATTAAGCAGGATGCAGAAAGCTGGTTGGCCAATGAGTTCCTCCAAAAAGAGAAAACAGTAGTACTAAAGGCTATTTCTGATAATAGCAAGTCTATTTTAAAAGATAATACTGGCGAAATCAAAAATATGCTGACTGAATATTTTTCTGAGAAGTATGTTACAACATCTATAAAAGATTTTTGGCTCGAGCTGATAGACTTCTCTGAAAAAGAGCGAGCACATGCGCTAAAGGTTATGGGAGAAAAGTTCAAAAAAGAAGCAGAACAACATATGGAAACACTCTCTTTTGAAATGTTTAATCCAATTGGAGATTTCTCTTTGATTCAAACTGATGATGCTCTTTCAGATTTGGTAGAAGGGGCGAAAAAGGGTGTATTTATTGGAGGAGCCTATGGATTAGCTGTTTCAGCGTATGCGTCTGTGCTTGGTCCGTATGCAGCTGCCGTTACCATAGGGACAGCCTTAGGATCTGTTCTTCCGCCAGTTCTAATAGCGGGTGCTGTTACTGGAGCAGCAATTAAATTTGTAAATAAAGATAAAAAAATAAAAGAACTTCAAGAGACCACATATAAATTATTTGAAGAAATAAAAAACAACGTACGAGATATCTTAAATGATATGGTCAATCAGTTGACTGCTGCTAACGAAGAGTACTTTGAAGCATTATACAGCCAACTTGGAGATATTATACTTAAAGGTTCTACGTTGGAAGAACTAATAAATCTGCAAAAAGACATGGATACGTATATTGCAAATCTTGATAGCAACTCAAATATACTTGAAACGAATTTAACTCAAAAACAGGAAAGAACTGCAAAAATTATTCAAGGAAATTTTACCGGTGAAAATAAAGTTAGCCAATTGTCAATTCTTAAATCAGATTCTAATTCTCATAACTTAATTGAAAAAGAAAAAATACTTGAAGAGATAAAATTGCCTGAGGAAAATAAATATGAAGAAGTAAAAACAGTAGACGACACAATCGATGACTTATTACGTTAGGAAGGAGTGGGATAATGATTAATTATGTGATTGTACTCTCTTCCGTCTTGGAGACCGTACGAGAAGATATGCTTAATAAGGGCATTAAAAATGTATCTTCTATCCAATACCTAAATGATTTATTTAATCCAGATGGATCAGGCATGCTATATACTGTAGTTAGAGAAAATATCTGGATTATATCTGGAAAATATACTTTAATATGTAGAGTGGCTGAGGAAAAGAATACTATAAAAGCCGTGCGAATAAAAGAAAGTACCACTCGTGAGTACTTATCTTATCTTTCAAATGCTGAGTCACTTTCGTCAGGTTGTACGATCATTACTTTAAATGATGCAAATTATATTGAAAAAAAGCCGAATGACACTTTTGTTCAGCAGGTTATTAAAGAGTCTGAGAAAAATACCTTTAATAAAAAAGAATTTAAAAAGTTTAAAGAGTACTGGAAAACTCAAGATATTGCTTCCAAACTTGAAAAAGAATTAATCAAAACAAAAAAGATTGAGAGTACCACTTCTTTTTCATCAATCCAGTTTAAGCCAGATATGACAGAAATAACGTTATACGTAAGTCTAGGAGACTTTACATATCGAATTGGAGATAACATAGTCATTAGTTCAAGTGAAGAATGGAACGCTAAATTTCAATCAAATTATTCTCATATGGAAGATATTAAAGGAATCGAAATAGGGAAAATCCAATTGATTGATAGAAATAAGCAAAGAATAACAATTACTCATAACATAAAGCATATGTATAAACTTCTTAAACAACTTTCTGGAATAGAAGAGGGTTATTTGTGGGTCAATGACATTGGCAGTCTTGCAAAGAAGAGGAATGAAGAAAATGCTTTGAAACAACTGTTCAATAATCAAACTGCAAATATGAGTTTAAAAACTTTTATTCCGGAAGTAGTGAATGCTCAATCGTCTTCATTTGAGATGAAGCAGTTGGATAGGGGAAGTTTTTCATCAAACTTTGAATCATTAAATGATAATCAACGTTTGAGTGTCCTCGGAGCACTAAATACAGAGGATATATTTTTGATTCAAGGACCTCCAGGAACGGGAAAGACAACTGTTATTTGCGAAATGATTCAGTATTTAGCTAAGCAAGGAAATAAAATTCTATTATCTGCACAAACTCATTTGGCAGTTGATAATGTATTGCAAAGAATTGGAGAAAATGAAGAAATTGATGCGATTCGAATAGGCAATGATGAAAAAGTAGAGCTTGGAAATGAAAAATACCTATTGAAACAACGTGTTGATAATCTACAAAGTATGATTGTCACAAAAACAGTAGAAAATAAAAAACAGTATCAAGGCATAAAAAAAAGTTATGAGACCCGCATACAAAAATTACCTTATTATGAATTCGTTTACAAAAGAGTCGATACATTCATGTTAGTGAATCGAAAACTTGAAAAAGCAACTAAAGAATTAAAAAAAATTAGTGATGAAACAAAAGATTCTGAAGAAATGAAAGTAATAGTAGCTGATGAGATTGACTGCAAGAAGCAACGCTTAACTAACAACGATAATGAGTTAATTCAAATAAAAAAAATTCTAGCAGAAGGTTATTCCCACGATGAATTGATTAATCAATTTAGATTTCAAACGAAAGTCTTTGTATCTAGAATCGAAAAAGAAGCTATTAAAGAATTTAAAAGTTGTATTTTTCAATTGAAGAATATTAAAACAGAAGAAATAAATGAAATGGAAAGTTTAAAACAAGAGAAAGATAACATTCATAAATCGTTGGAATTTTATAATCAAAAGCTATCTTTTTACAAAGCGGAACAACAAAAAAATAGTGTTTCTTATGAAAGTCAAGTAACTATATATGAAAAAATTTGTACTACTTATCTGAATGAATACCAAGAAAAAAAATCACAGATAGAACATTTTTCCAGTAAAAGTAAACAACAAAACGGAAAGCTTAATGAATTAACAAAAAAAGCAACTAAAGCCAAAAATGTTATTCTTATGGCTTTAGAACTGAATAAAGAGCCCTTGAACGTTATTATAGGTTCAGAATTCAATTTTAAAGAATTTTTAAATTTTTATACTCAAGCTCAAATATTTGAATGGAACTATGGAAAGCTGCCTGAAAATACGTTTGACTTATTGAAAGATATTGTTCTTTTTGATGAAATAACGGATTTAAAAAAGAATCTTGAACAAATAAAGAGGCATTGTGATGAACTTCTTAAACAAAAGATAAATGCCACTGAGATACATACTCAAATAAATCAACTAGTTCAAGAGCACATCAATAATGACCACGTTCGTAGTTATTTGATTAGTGAGTGCAAAGATTTTAATCAGATTTCTACTAAAGATATTAATATATGCAACGCGTATATAGAATCATTAAATAAAGATAAGCAATTTATAGAATTTTATAACCTATCAAGTGATATTCAAGAAGAGTGGTCTTCACGAATGAATGTTTATCAAACTTCTTTTGAAAAAGCTTTTATTGATACAGCTAATTTGATTAGTGCTACTTGTGTTGGTATTAATACTAAGGATAATAATTATTTTTTAGAAAGTGAATTTGACTATTTAATTATCGATGAAGCTGGGAGAGCATCCAGTCTGGAATTATTAATTCCGATGATTCGTGGTAAAAAAATTATTCTTGTGGGAGATCATAAACAAATCAGTCAAGATGTTGAAAAAGAACTAATGAAAAAGTTAATGGAGTCTGAAGAAATAGACAGAGAGGAAATTGTAACATATAAAGCCTCGCTTTTTGGCTTGATGTATGAGAACGCTCAACCTTCAAATAAAATGTTTTTAAATACTCAATTCCGAATGAGTAGTGATATTTCAAAAATTGTATCGGACTTCTATTACAATGGAGAATTGCTTGATGCAGATAACATCAGAGAGCGCTCACATGGATTAGAAAGTGAACTTGAACAATCATTCTACTGGATAGATACTCTTGATGACATGGAAATATACCAAGAAGACAAGGAAGTCAGTTCACCTTACAATATAGGAGAAGTAGAAGGAACGATTAATTTGTTAATGTGGCTAGATGAAAACCTTAATGAAGAGAAAACAGTAGGAGTTATTGCTCCTTATAAAGCACAGACAAAACGTTTGGAAAAAGAAATTAATACTGTGGAATTTAAGCATCTTGAAATTGAAGTCAACACGATTGATGCATTCCAAGGTAGAGAAAAACAGATTATTATTATGAACTTAGTTCGAAACAATCAAAGAAAAGAGCTTGGATTTATTGTTCACGATTCGAGACTTAATGTTGCTTTTTCACGTGCACAAGAATTGATGTTTGTGATAGGAAATACGAATTTCATTTACCAAAACAAAGGTAATTTGTCTAAGTTGTATGATACTATTGTTCATTTGAGAGGAAACGCTGCAGTTAAAAGGATTGAAGAGTTTTCGAGGGTGAGACAAGATGTATAATAGTGATATCGATCTTTTACATGAGAAGTATTCTTCTTTTTTTAATGAATATCATTTGGTGGGATCAAGTGATATCTGGATTCCTTTTTTTAAAAAGGATATTGAGGTAACGTATATATCCGAAGAAAACTTGACTGTTGCAGAAGAATTTGTTGGGAAATGTATTCAACGTGGTATCAATAGAAAAGCAGATATTGCAAAAGTTTTAACACTGAAAGCTAATTTTTTAAATGTAGTTATTGAACCATTACTGGAACAAAATTTTCTTGTAACAGATGATAAGAATGAATCAATTTACTTATCAGATGAAGGTGAAAAATTATTTGCTAGAAAAATTAAGTGTTTAAATAAAAAAGGAAACCTTTCAATATTATTTGATGTTATTAACGAGACTAATAAAGTTGAGTATCTTGCCTACGAAAGAAAAGGGTTTTCTCGTGTGAGAGAGGCAAAAGATGGGATTTTAATTGATGGGAGAAAATTTCCGGTTTATGAACATATGAAAGATTACGAACGGTTATCAAAGTACTTTTTAACAAATATCGAAATGCATAATAAGAATGTAGAAAAAGGGTTAAATATAAGTAAGATAGTTAATGTGAAAGATTTTGAGTATATGCCTCGCAAAGAACTGCTGTTTCGCAAATACGCAATGTTAATTTATGCAGACACAGAGAAAGAATTAGAAGTGCTTGTTATCGATTCAGTAACAAAGATAATTCAGCCAGAATTTAGTGCAGTTTTGAAGAAAAGACTAGTTGAAGGTTACTTCAGTGATTATTTTGACATAGCGACCGCACTTGAAGAGCGTGATAATGTACTAAATGAACTTTCGGAAATAGCAGATAAAATTGAAAAATTAGATGATGAAAAAGTTCAAATAACCACTGTGAATAATGTAATCATACTTAAGTATCTTATGAACACGGAAATTAGAAGGTTGTTCCTGCATTACCTAGAAACGGCTCAAAAAAGTTTATATATCATCAGTCCTTGGTTGAACCGGACTATTGTTAATGATGCATTTAAGAAAAGTATAGAGAAACTACTCAAGTGCGGAGTAGAAATCCGAATCCTTTATGGTATTACTGATGGAAATGAAGTCAATTTTTCTGGAAGAGACAAAAAATCAAAAGAAATTGCAGATGAATTAAGAAATCTAGGTAAAAAGTACAATGGATTACTAAAAATAGAGAATGAACAAACCCATGAAAAATTATTAATCTGCGACGACAAATATGTTATTAATGGAAGCTATAATTTTTTGTCTTATGATGCAGAATATAAAGGAGATCTACGTAAAGAAGGAAGCACTTTTATAGAAAGTGAAGAATGGGCCACTGAAGTAATTAAAGCACGGTTTACTTTTTAATTAAACCTATGAGCTAGCAAGTAAAAAGTGAAAAGATGAAGGAGATATGAAATGAGATTTATTAAAAGTTTAGGTGAAGTAGCTGGTCATGCTACAGGTGCTCTATTAGGTGGGGCAGTAAAGTTTGTTGGCGGTGCAGTCGATAGTGATTTTATTAGAGAAATTGGAGATGGCGTAGAACAAACGACAAAGAACACAGGAAGATTAGTAGGGCAAGCAGCAGAGGGAACTTATAAAACAATTAAAGGAGCGGTAATGCAAGATAAACAAGAAGCAAAAAAGGGATTAAAAGATATTGGTGGTGTAGCAGGAGAGACGGTAACTGGGATTGGGAGAGGTATTGAAAGTGTAGCAGCTACCAGTCATCATATTGTTAGTTCAGCAGCAGCTGGAGATAATCAAGAAATAAAAAAAGGTTTAGCTAAATTATTAAAAGGCGCAGCTATTGGAGCTATTGGTATTGGAATACTAGATGGGCTGGACATAATAGGTGATGATACTATTGAAGTTAGCGGAGAAAGTATCTTTGGTCATGACGATATCAGTGAGGGAACCACAGCAGAAAGTTTCGTAGATCCGCATCATGTAGACAGTTATACAAGAGCAGATGGAGCATTTGTTAATGAATACTGGAGAGATGGAGATGGTAACACCAGTGTTGACTTAACTTCAACAGATGGTGGAGGATTTTCAAGAAACGAGTCATGAGTTATTACTAATGGCATTAATTTGATAGAATAGGTGTAACAGTAGGAGGAGTAAATGAATGAAAATTGGAATAAGAAAACCTAGTATAAAAAAGTCAATAAGTGCAAGAACTACAGGTAGAGTTAAACGTGCGATTAAAAGAAAACTTTTACCTGGCTATGGAAGAAAAGGTATGGGATGGATAAAAAATCCCAAAAAAGCACTTTACAATAAAGTTTATAAAAAAACCACATTTTCTATTTTTGATTTATTCAAATGAAAAATAGAAATTTTCATTTGCTTGATTATGTTCGCTGATTTACTAAAATTAGGGAATTTCTTATAAATAAGGTAGTTAAGAAGTGTTTATCTACCATATAGGTGTTTTATAAAGAAGTATACGGTGCTTAAGATAGGAGTGCCTACCATATACCTAACTGCCACAATAAACTTATGGTAGTAAAATTTGTTTTGCGTACGGTAACGTCATCTTTTACGAAGCAATATGGTACGTAACGACCCTAATTAACCAAAAACCATCTAAAAGGTCACTCTTTTAGATGGTTTTTGGTTAGACGTAATATATTGCTCGTCCTACATCTGCAGATTTATATTCGTTTTGTAGGACAGAGCGGATTCTCCGAACTGGACAAACACCTCCGCACCAATCATATAAGGAAGACACTGTTAACTTTCTCTCTGGAAACAAACGTTTGTATTCTAATGCATGTATTGAAATGGTTGTTGAAACTTTTTCGTTGTATCCGCATATTTTACATTTGCATTTTTTGTTTTTATATTGAATCACTGGCATGAATTGCCTGCAATTTGGACAAATGATTCCTTTTGTACACTCGTCATAAGTATATTCAGGTAACCCATTTAAATAGGTTTTTGTACGTGAAGAGAGGTCGCATAATTTTTTTGCAAGTAGGAGGTGTTTGGTAGAAAGTGTTTCTAACTGCGCATTTAATTTCCTGAAATGCTTTGGAAAAGTTGCTTGTACCAATGTTTTTTATATATTTAACACGTCGTACAACATGAATTCAGGGTGCACAAACGCCACAAAAGATTTGATAGGCATTTTCATTTGAAGTGATTCTAATAAGCTTTGCAACAAGGAAGTATGGCGATTGATTCTTTCTGTAGGGCTGTGGAATGAATTGCCAGAAGGAATAGATACCAGAAATCCTTCTTTATATAAATACTCTCCGCCATAATTCTTCACTTCATAAAGTAAAATCTCTCGTGCGGTGATGATTAATGTGTCAATTTGAAAATCAGTACCACTTATCTCCAAAGGTAAGTCATTCAAAATGAGGCAGTCACAAGTTAACGCCTCGGTTAGTGCATCGAAGTAACACTCACCTTCATAACCTTTTATCTGCTTCAAATATTGATTGTAAATTTCTTCAGATAAATTTGTCCGAACATTCAAAGACTCTAAGACAAGCAACTTAAAACATTTTTCACGCTTTTTATAAATCATTTCCACCACTCCTTTAATGATACTGTACGCAAAAGAAGTATCTTATGATTGCTATAATTAGGTGTTTTTTATCAAATTTGGTTTTACCTACCATATGTAGAGAAAGTAATATGCATATGGACCTTAAATTGGGTTAGAATACCGTATGGGTAGAAATCTTTAATGCTTAAAGTACTTAAAAGTAATTTACATACCATATCGATTTATTTAATTTAGACATACAGTACGCATTAAGATATTGCCTACCATATAGTTGTTAATCCATATTTTATACGGTCTTTAACCGGTTTTAATCCAATCTTTTGGACCTTTTCGGGCGCAGCCTAAAAGCAAAAAATTGAAATCCTCTCAAAAAATTTCAAAAACTAAAAAAAGATGACGTTTTCTTTCGGAGAAAAACGGTTACAATAAGTTTATTAAGAAATCGCTTGCAAAAGCATAGGAGGAAATTAGACATGGCAGAGAAAAAATACATCATGGCAATTGATCAAGGGACAACGAGTTCAAGAGCAATTATTTACGATAAAAAAACAAATACAATTGGGAGCTCACAAAAAGAGTTTACGCAAATTTTCCCACAAAGTGGTTGGGTAGAACACAACCCGAATGAAATCTGGAATTCAGTACAATCGGTTATTGCTGGGGCATTTATTGAATCCGGTGTCAAACCAGAAGAAATCGCTGCAATTGGGATTACGAACCAACGTGAAACAACAATCATTTGGGATAAAGAAACAGGTCGTCCAATTTACAACGCAATTGTTTGGCAATCACGCCAATCAGCACCTATTGCTTCTAAATTAAATGAAGATGGACATTCTAAAATGATTCATGAAAAAACAGGATTGATCATTGATTCATATTTCTCAGCTACTAAAATTCGTTGGATCCTTGACCATGTAGAAGGCGCACAAGAGCGTGCTGAAAAAGGTGAGTTGATGTTTGGAACAGTGGACACATGGTTAGTATGGAAATTAACGGGTGGAGATTCATTCGTTACGGACTATTCAAATGCCAGCCGTACAATGTTGTTCAATATTCATAAATTAGAATGGGATCAAGAAATTTTAGACTTATTGAATATTCCAAGCGTTATGATGCCAGAAGTGAAATCCAACTCAGAAGTTTATGGAAACACAACGAACTACCATTTCTATGGAGCGAACATTCCAATCTCAGGAATGGCTGGAGACCAACAAGCTGCTTTATTTGGTCAAATGGCTTTCGAACCTGGAATGGTGAAAAACACTTACGGTACTGGTTCATTTATCGTCATGAATACCGGAGAAAAACCACAATTATCAGAAAATAATTTGTTAACAACGATTGGGTATGGAATCAATGGTAAAATTTACTATGCTTTAGAAGGAAGTATTTTTGTATCAGGATCGTCAATCCAATGGTTGCGTGACGGATTAAAAATGATTGAAAATTCAGCTGACTCAGAAGCACTTGCTAAAGCATCTAAAAACGACAATGAAGTATTTGTGGTACCAGCCTTTACAGGACTCGGAGCACCTTACTGGGATTCAGATGCACGTGGATCTGTATTTGGATTAAACCGTGGAACAACGAAAGAAGATTTTGTTAAAGCGACTTTACAATCGATTGCTTACCAATCACGTGATGTTATTGATACAATGAACAAAGATGCTGGTATTGATATTCCATTATTGAAAGTAGATGGCGGAGCTGCAAATAACGACTGGTTATTGCAATTCCAAGCAGACATCTTAGGAACGAAAGTGCAACGTGCACACAACTTAGAAACAACGGCATTAGGAGCAGCTTACTTAGCTGGTCTAGCAGTAGGGTTCTGGGAAAGTATGGATGAAATCAAAGATATGTATGAAGAAGGCGGTATTTTTGAACCACAAATGGGAGATGCAGAGCGCGAAAAATTATACAAAAACTGGAAATTAGCTGTTAAAGCTACACAAGTCTTTAAACCAGAAGCTTAAAAGGAGGAAAAGAATTATGGTTTTCTCAATCGAACGAAGAAAACAAGATATCAACGCATTAAAAGAAGAAACATTAGACGTTTTAATTATCGGTGGAGGGATTACAGGTGCTGGTACGGCTTTACAAGCCAGCGCCTCTGGTCTTAAAACAGGGCTTGTTGAAATGCAAGACTTTGCTGAAGGAACCTCTTCACGCTCGACAAAATTAGTTCACGGAGGATTACGTTATTTGAAAAACTTTGATGTTGAAGTTGTAGCGGATACGGTTCAAGAACGCGCGGTTGTGCAAGGAATTGCCCCACACATTCCAAAAGCGGACCCAATGATTTTGCCAATCTATGACGAACCCGGTTCAACATTTTCAATGTTTTCTCTAAAAGTGGCGATGGATCTATACGATCAATTAGCTAGCGTTACAGGTACAAAATACGCGAACTACACATTAACCAAAGAAGAAGTTCTTGAACGTGAACCTCAGCTGAAAAGTGACGGTTTATTGGGTGCTGGAGTATATCTGGACTACCGCAACAACGATGCTCGTTTAGTGATTGAAAACATCAAGCGTGCTGCTGCGGATGGCGGACACATGGTCAGCCACATGAAAGTCGTCGGAATCGTGTACGACGAAGATAATAAAGTTAGTGGAGCAACAGTAGAAGACTTATTGACGGGTGAAACATTTGATATTAAAGCTCGTGTTGTCTTGAACTCAACAGGTCCTTGGTCTGACACGATTCGTCAAATGAATACTAAGTTGGATGCCGTTCCACAAATGCGCCCAACTAAAGGGGTTCATTTGGTAGTGGACCGTAAAAAATTACACGTTCCACAACCGACTTACTTCGATACAGGTAAAAACGATGGCCGCATGGTATTCGTGATTCCTCGTGAAGAAAAAACATACTTTGGTACAACGGATACAGATTATAAAGGCGACTTTGCACATCCAACGGTTGAACAAGAAGATGTTGATTATCTATTAGAAATCGTTAACAACCGTTACCCATCAGCTGATATCACGATTGACGATATCGAATCAAGTTGGGCAGGCTTGCGTCCATTGATTTCAGCAAATGGCGGTTCGGACTACAACGGTGGGAACAGCAAACCAATCAAAGACGAAAGTTTTGACAAAGTGATTTCTACGATCGAGCAATTCCAAAAAGGTGAAGTGGATCGTTACACTGTAGAAGACGTGTTGAAAAACATTGAAACCGGTAATTCTGAATCAGAAGATAACCCTTCAGCCGTTTCTCGTGGAAGCGCATTGGACATTGACGAAGATGGTTTGATTACAGTAGCAGGTGGGAAATTGACCGACTACCGTAAAATGGCGATTGGGGCTATGAAAGCTGTTATTGAAGTGTTGAAAAATGATTTCAATGCATCTTATGAATTAATTGATTCTGCTAAATATCCCGTATCTGGTGGAGAAATCAACCCACAAGAAGTGGATGAAGTAACTGATAAATTAGCTAAATTAGGTGTTGAAAAAGGCTTGACTGAATCAGAAGCAACTTACCTTGCTCACTTGTATGGTTCAAACGCGCCGAAAGTATTTGCTCTAATTGATAAAATTGAGCAAATCGAAGGATTAACATTGGCAGATAGCCTAAGTTTGCGGTATGCTATGGATGAAGAGATGGCGTTAACACCAGCGGACTTTTTAATCCGTCGCACAAATCATATGTTGTTTATGCGCGACACTCTAGATGGTATAATAAAACCAGTGATTGCTGAAATGGCCCGCTACTATGGCTGGACAGATGAAGCAAAAGCTGCTCACACTGTAAAATTAAACACTGCAATTGCAGAGTCTGATTTAAAAAAATTAAAAGGAGATGGAAATAGATGAGTGGAGATATGTTACAAATTTTCAGTGAGTTCTTAGGAACAATGATGTTAGTTTTGCTTGGTGACGGAGTATGTGCGGCCGTTAACTTGAAAAAAAGTAAAGCTGAAGCATCAGGATGGGTTGTCATTGCACTTGGATGGGGAGCAGCCGTAACAATCGCAGTATATGTTGCAGGATCAATGGGACCAGCACATTTAAACCCAGCTGTAACACTTGGTATGGCTATTATTGGTAATTTTGATTGGGCATTAGTATTGCCGTTTATTATTGCACAAGTACTTGGAGGTATCTTGGGAGCTGTTCTAGTATGGTTAACTTACATGCCACACTTTAAAGAAACAAAAGACCAAGGCAATATTTTAGGAACTTTTGCAACAGGTCCAGCTATTCGTAACACTGTTGGTAACGTAATGTCAGAAACAATTGGTACTTTCGTACTAGTATTTGCACTTATGATGTTTGGTAAAAACACATTTACTGATGGATTAAACCCATTAGTAGTTGGGGTATTAATTCTGTCAATTGGTCTTTCTCTTGGAGGATCAACAGGGTATGCAATCAACCCTGCACGTGACTTAGGTCCGCGTATTGCGCATCAATTGTTACCTATCGCAAACAAAGGAAACTCTGACTGGGGTTATTCTTGGATTCCAGTAGTAGCACCAATGATTGGTGGAGCTATCGCTGCATTCCTTTACATTGCAATTACTTGATAATTAATAACTAGATAGTCTCACGTTTATACGGATTGATCGTATAAACGTGAGGCTATTTTTTTGAAATGATAAAGACTGTTCAATAATCGGTACATATGCGTCAAAAGAAATTTCTTCTGGAATGACGGATTTGCTTGTGAAGCCATGGGAACGTTTTAAGCCTGGAAAGATAGTCTTAAAACTTGCAAGCCTCAAACCAAACGTAAGCGCTGAAGCGTTAACGTTTGGTAATTCGCATTGCATCCTTGACACGGCTACAAGCAATCCTATTCCTCCAGAAATATAGGCGAGCTAATGGATGGATTAGTTGCACGTATGAGTGAAGTGGTAAAAAGCCTTTACTTGTTCGAGAAACAAGCTTCCATAATCAAGTGAGAGTCAAAAAGTTGTGCACTTGTTCATGGAATAGGGTTGCACGAATGAGTGAGATAAAAAAGAAGTTCATTTAATCGTGCAATTGAAAAAAATGAGGTAACATACGGTTGAGTGGATTTGAATTTGAACCATCTAGCTTTTTATAAAACTTTGTTCTATAATAAACTATAATTTAAGTGAGCAAGAGAAGGAGCTAACGACATGATTGATTTACATTGTCATATTTTGCCAGGTGTCGATGATGGGGCAAAAAATTTAGAAGATTCGATGGATATGGCACGTAAAGCCGTAGCCGAGGGAATCACTCATATTTTAGCATCGCCTCATTATAAAAATGGGCATTGGGATATTGAAAAACAAACTATTTTACGTTTAGTTAATGAAGTTCAAGAAGAACTGGATGCTAGAGCGATTCCGTTAACTATTTTTCCTGGACAAGAAGTGCGTATTAATGGCGATATTTTTGAGGATATCAAAGAAAATAAAATTCAATTTATTGATGAAGGAAACCAGTATGTTCTAATCGAGTTTCCAACTACGACGATTCCTCAATATGCTGAAACGTTATTTTTTGAGATGCAAAGAGATGGCATTACACCGATCATCGTTCATCCAGAACGGAATCATGTGGTATTGAGAAATCCAGAAATATTGATGCCTTTTGTTGAAAAAGGGGCATTGGCGCAATTAACGGCTGCTAGTTATACTGGTGGGTTTGGTAAAGAAATTCAAAAAGTGAGTAAGCAATTGATTGAATCTAACTTAGTGCATTTTATTGCTTCTGATGCCCATAATACTGGTTCGCGTTCGTTTCATATGAAAGAAGCTTATCAAAAATTGGAAAAGGAATTTGGTCCAGAAAAAGTAGCAGAATACCATCAAGTCACTAAAGACTTGGTCAATGGTGAACCTATTTTTACTAAGACACCTCAAAAAGTGAAAAAAGCTAAATTTTTAGGGTTGTTTTAATTAGAGAATCTATAAACTTGGGATAAACATTTCAGCAATTCAAAAAGCGGTCATTGCATCTGATGCAATGACCGCTTTTTGATGTTTCTAGATAAAGGCAACACTTGTATGAGCAATACATAAAATGGAGTTCTTTTTCTGAAAAACCAATCGTCAAAATAGTCGAAAAGTTGCCTTATTTTAGGAGAGTAAATCATGGTATACTGCATGGACTAATTGGTTGGGAGGAGTTATTATGAGACTAAAAAATAAGTTAAATCAAAATAAATTTAAGTTTGTACTTATTATTCTCTTAATAAGTCTTTTTGTCAGCTTCTTTAACGGGATTCATAAAAACAGAACCTTAGCCAAAATGAATGAAGACTATAAATTATCAGATACGTACCAACAAGAAAGTTTGATAGAGAGAACAAGATTTGTGACGAAAAGAGACGGAGAAGTGACGATTGTCGTTTTAGGCAGCAGTGTGACGTTTGGAAAAGGGGCTACTGAAGCACAACCGGTATGGGGCAACTTGTTGGAAGCTGATTTAAACGGAATCGACGGTATCAAAGTTGAGGTAATCAATCATGGCTACAGCGGTTATAGTACAGCTGATTTGATTTCAAAGCATAAAATTGAAGCAGTTATAAAAGATAATCCCGACATCATTATTTTTGAATTGTGTCTAATTAATAATAATCGTTACCCGCAAAATGATATGGAGCAAACAAAAGCGGATATTCAATGGATCATGGCTCGTTTCAGTGAGGAGTTGCCAGATACCTTAGTCATCTTACAAACAGCTAATCCGACGTTGTACAATGACGTGTTTCTAAAAGAAGGCAAAGTAACTTATAATCAATACAACAATGAAATTGTTGATTTTGTGACAACACAACAATGGCCATTTATAGATACGTATCACATAATGCTGTCTAAGATGAAAGAGCAGCAATTGCCACTGGACTATTTTTTGGCTGATGATGTCCATCCAAATGGAGATGGCTATCACATGTGGTTTGAACTATTAAAAGAACGGTTAGAAGTGCCAGTAAAAACATTGCACTAACAAAATTCATCATGATTTAGAGTATAAAAGTCTTGAGCAGCTATTTTCTCGCGGCTTTTTTTTTCGTAAATGCCGTTTGAAATTCTTTGAATATTAGCGATTTCACATGTTCTGTAGTAAGATGACTTATAAGAAAGCGTGGACACGCTAAAAAATAGGTTTGAGTCATATTAAGGATTTAAAAGCATTTCTTAAAGGATTATTTCATTTTTAAGTAGGAAAGAGAAGCATTAGTTAAATCAACTCAATATAGTTTTTAATTTTGAGTTGGTGCAATATGCGTTAGTTCGACCAACTTAGAAAGGTTTTTCTTTTGGGAAAGAGTAATATAAAAAGTCACAATGAGGATATTTACTCATTGTGACTTTTTATTTCATTTTTCAAATAAATATATTGAAATAAAATTCCAGTTAAGCTATACTCTATTGAAAGGGGATACATATTTGGTAGGAAGACTTTTAATAAGGAGGAAAGTGGTTGGAAAAAGGGAATAAGTTTAAATGGTAACGTATCCTTAATAAAAAATCAATTTAACTCGATAGTAGGAGGAATAAAGATGAAAGTTATTATGGTTTGTTCAGGTGGAATGTCAAGTGCAATAGTAGTTAAAGCAATCAAA
Source organism: Carnobacterium jeotgali MS3 (assembly GCF_000745125.1). Classification (GTDB taxonomy): domain Bacteria; phylum Bacillota; class Bacilli; order Lactobacillales; family Carnobacteriaceae; genus Carnobacterium_B; species Carnobacterium_B jeotgali. The sequence continues at coordinate 254,221 of NZ_JQNF01000003.1, read as the reverse complement.
GCAGAAGCGGCAAAACAAGATTTTGATTTGGATATGATTGCAGTAGGGTCTGGTGCAGTAGAAGATGCCTTGAAAGAGGAAGATTACAAGTTATTATTGGTTGCGCCACAAGTAAAACACCAATTTGCTACATTTGAAAAATATGCAAATGAAAACGGTGTCCCAATCGAAAAAATTGAACCAATGGGTTATACACCAATAGGAGCACCTAAAACGCTAGAGTTAATCAAGAAATACCGTTAATTTTTCATTTGAGTCACGTACTTGTTTATTATTATGAATCATCAAAGGAGAGTAAATATGACGAATTTTTTAAATTGGCTTGAAACGAAATTCATGCCGCCATTAGCTAAGCTATCGGAACAAAAGCATTTAAAAGCCATCCGCGATGGAGTTATCTCGACATTATCTTTAATTATTATTGGGTGTTTCTTCTTAGTTATTGGAAATCCACCAATCGCGTCTTGGGCGGAAGCCATTGCACCATATGCAGCACAAATTGCTATTCCCTTCCGTATCACAACGGGTTTGATGTCGTTATATGCCGCTTATGGGATGGGTTATAGTTTATCCAAATCGTATAAATTAGATGGGGTTACCGGTGGAGTTCTGTCGTTAGCAACTTTCTTAATGTTAACGGTTCCAGTAAACGTTGATGCATTATTGCCTGAAGGAGAAGCAATTGGTTGGGTTTTACCAATGGGAAATTTAGGCGGTTCAGGTATGTTTTCAGCTATTTTAGCTATGATTTTTGCAGTTGAAGTTTTGCGTTTATTTAAACAAAAGAACTTAATGATCAAAATGCCAGAACAAGTACCGGATTCGGTTGCTAGAAGCTTTGAAGCGTTGATCCCTGGTACATTTGTGATCGTCTTTGTCTGGATCATCCGGGTTATGCTTGGATTTGATATTAATAAAATGTTGATCAGCATCTTTACACCGTTAAACAATCTTTTAGGCAATAATTTATTGGGTGTATTGCTTCCAGTAGTCTTGATCACAATGTTATGGGCAGCTGGTGTGCATGGTGTGAGTGTTATCGGTTCAATTGTTCGCCCGATGTGGCTAGTGATGCTTGAAGCAAATGGACAAGCGATGGTTAGTGGAACACCTGCTAATGAATTGCCGTATATTGCGCCTGAACAGTTTTACCAATGGTTAGTCTGGATTGGTGGATCTGGTGCAACACTATCCTTATGTATTTTATTGTTGTTTACCAAATCAGCTTATCTAAAACAAGTTGGACGTTTCTCAATCATTCCGTCAATCTTTAATATCAATGAACCATTGATATTCGGAACACCGATCGTAATGAATCCAATTTTAGCGATTCCTTTTGTTGTGGCTCCATCTGTGACGACAGTCATCAGTTATTTTGCAGTGAAATTTAGTATCATTAATGGCTTTTCCGTGAACGCTCCGTGGACATTACCAGCTCCAATTGGTGCTTTCTTATCAGCAGGAAATGACTGGAAAGCTGCCGCATTAGTTTTGATTAATATGGTTATAGCTGGGTTGATCTACTACCCATTTGTTAAAGTTTACGATAAAAAAATGGTCGAAGAAGAACACACAGAAATGGCCGAAAAAAATAAACTTCAAACAGATACGGTTGCGGGTTAATCTGCTCTGAAAAATAAGTCTGAACAAATAGAAATGTGGTTGAGGCAGTTGTCTCAGCCCTTTCTTATTTTACTAAAAGGAGGAACTACTCATGAGAATTGCACTTATTATTTTTTTAATCGTCTTTGTATTAGCAGGGGTTAAGTTAGTTGGTTTCTTGCAGAAAAAAAACATTTATATTAATCGATGGATTTTTGGCTTTTCAGCCTTCTTGGTCGTTTTGATTCCAACGATTCTTTTTCAAAATTTGCCAACAGCAGTAAATTACGGCTTGTATTTGCTATCCGGAATGTGCGCCATCATGTTTTTTGAAACAGGGCGTATTATGATTGAAAAGAACCAAGTAAGAGGCGTCATTCGTGCAAGTCAATTTCCAAATAAGAAAACGAAATAAGCTACTGGAATTTTTCGTTTATCATGAGTTAAAGAAGGTGAGCAGAAATGTTAGAGTACCGTAAGATACGAGAAGATGAAATCGATCAAATGGTCGCTATTAGGGATTATTGTTTTCGCAATCGCTACACTGGAAAAAGGTTGGAGGATTTTTGTCAGTGGGCTAAAGTCAGCAACTCTATTGGAGCGTTTAATGGCAACAGTTTAGCGGGTCAAGTGATGGTATTTCCACTAAAGATGGCTATTCATGGGCAAACATTTTCTATGGGCGGCATTTCTTTTGTCGCTACGTATCCTGAATACCGCAATGAAGGCGTGATGAAGCAACTCATGAGGCGTGTATTAGTAGAGATGCGTGAACAAGGTCAATGGGTATCCGTATTAGGTCCTTTTTCGGTTTCCTTCTACCGTCACTTTGGCTGGGATCTTTTTTTTGATAAAGTGCAGTATACGTTTCCGACCCAGTTGTTTTCTATGAAAAAAGGGGACATGGGGAGAATCGAACGCTTTAATTATCAGGAAAACCGAGAACAATTGGCTCACGTAAAAGAAGTGTACCAAGCGTATGCGCTTAAAACGAATGGAATGATGATACGCAGTGAAGAGTGGTGGAAACGTCTTGAAATGAGACAATCGGAGGCTTCGTTTGCCTTAAGTATTGACCACAATGGACAACCTCAGGGATTTATTCGTTACGTGATGAACGATTTAAGGTTTGAAGTGTTGGATCAAATAGCCCTTAATGTGTCAGCTGAAAAAGCTTTATGGGAATTTATTCGCGTGCACCGCTCTAATTTTACAGAAGTCAGCGGTACAGCAGCTGTTCAGCAATCATTTGGTAGTCAATGGGATGAACCCCAATTCAAAAAAGAGATCGTGCAGGACAGAATGATTCGAATCGTTGACGTTGAGCATTTTTTAGCGGCTTATCCTTTTCAAACGTTAACCAAGCGGCTATATCTGAAAGTAATAGATGCGTTTGCTCCATGGAACCAAGGGGTTTATGCCATTGATTCTCAAGGTGTGGTGAAGATAGTAGAACATGAAGTGGCACAAGAAGAGTATTTAGAGATGGATATTGCTAGTCTGTCATCGTATTTAGTGGGGTACCATGATCTTAAGTGGTACCACTACCACGAAAAAGCAATCGTTTCAGAAACTGTGTTAAATGAATGGGATCAAGCCATTCCCAAAGAACAGCCACAATTTTATGGGCATTTTTAAGTTTAAAGAAAAGAGGAAATAAGAATGAGAAGATTAGGCATTTCAGTTTATCCAAATCATAGTTCCGTTTCAGAAATCAGAGACTACATCGATTTGGCAGCAGGGTACAATTTCAAACGAGTGTTCACTTGTTTATTATCGGTCGAAGGAGATAAAGAAACAATCGTCCAAGAATTTACCGATGTGATCACGTATGCAAAAGAAAAAGGAATGGAAGTTATCGCAGATGTTAGTCCAAAAGTATTTGGCGAACTCGGCATCAGTTACAACGATTTGACATTCTTTAAAGAAATCGGCGCAGACGGCATCCGTTTAGACATGGGCTTTACTGGGAATGAAGAATCGATTATGACGTTTAATCCGCAAGACTTGAAAATTGAGTTGAATATCAGCAGTGGGACCAAATACTTAGATAATATCATGAGCTACCAAGCGAATGCAGCTAATTTAATGGGATGCCACAACTTTTATCCCCACCGCTACACTGGGTTGAGTTACGATCATTTCATCGAGACAAGCAAGCAATACAAAGCACATGGCTTGGTAACGGCTGCTTTTGTGAATTCGCCATCTGCTCATATTGGTCCATGGCCGGTTGATGAAGGGTTGTGTACGTTAGAAATGCACCGTGAATGGCCAATTGAGGTACAAGCGAAGCATCTATGGGCTACCGAAGTAATCGATGATGTGATCATTGCTAATGCTTTTGCCAGTGAAGCCGAATTGAAAGCCTTGAGCGAATTGAATCCTTACCAATTAACCTTAACATGCGAATTAGAAGCAGACGTTCCTGAATTGGAAGCAAAAATCGTTACAGAAGAATTTCACTTTAACCGTGGAGACGTATCAGATTACGTGATTCGTTCAACGCAAAGCCGTGTGAAATATAAAGGCCATGAATTCGTGCCATTCCACACACCAGACATGAAAAAAGGCGATATTATTATCGAAACGTCTTTATATGCGCATTATGCTGGTGAATTGCAAGTCGCCTTGCAGCCAATGAAAAACTCTGGCAAATCGAATATTGTGGGACATGTAGTGGAAGAAGAGCAATTCTTATTGGATTATTTGAAACCATGGCAAAAATTTCAATTCAAACTAAAAACAAGCAATTAAGGGAGACGAAGTAAATGGAAGAGTTAGAAATGATTATTTTTGATATTATCGGGCATGGCGGAAACGCGCGTGCGTTAGCGTATGAAGCCCTAGAAAAAGCACGTGCTGGTTTATACGAAGAGTGTGACCAATTGATGGAAGAGTGCAAAAAAGAAATGAACTTGGCTCACAATACTCAAACGAAATTGGTGCAAGATGAAATTCGTGGAGAAGACATCAAAATCAGCTTATTGTTGATCCATGCGCAAGACCAATTGATGACGTCAATGGCGGAACAAACCTTGATTATGCAAATGATTGAAATGCAAAAAGAATTGAACGCTTTAAAAAAATAAATGAGGTGAGAGAATGACCTTTGCAGTTGGAATTATGTCGGGTACATCATTAGATGGCGTCGATGCAGCGCTTGTAGAGATTCATGGAACCAATACGGATACAACCGTTAAGCTAGTCGAATTTACGACTTATCCATTAGGAAAAGACATCATTAAAAAAATTAAAGAGGTCTTGTCGGTTGAAACATCTTCAGTCGACAAAATCTGCAGTTTGAATGTAGAATTAGGGTATGTTTTTAGTGAAGCCGTTAAAGCCGTTTGTGAAAAAGCGGCTTTTCCACTTGAACAAGTTGATTTTGTAGCCTCACATGGTCAAACAATCTACCATTTGCCGGTACCTGGGGCTCATCAAGTAGCTTCAACGTTGCAAATTGGAGAATCAGCGGTTATTGCAGAAGAAACCAAGTCCATGGTCGTTTCTGATTTCAGGACCCGTGATATGGCAGTAAAAGGACAAGGTGCGCCAATCGTACCGTATTCTGAATTTGTCTTATACCGCGATACAAAGCGCACGCGCTTATTGCAAAATATCGGTGGAATCGGAAATGTGACGGTGATACCTGCTGGAGCACAGATGGAAGATGTTCTAGCGTTTGATACAGGACCTGGAAATATGATCATTGATGAATTGTGCCAACACTTTTACCAAGAAGCGTATGATGAAAGTGGGGCATACGCTGCTAAAGGCAAAGTCAATCAAGGCTTGTTAAGTGAAATGATGGCTCATCCATATATTGAAAGACCGTATCCTAAAACAACTGGACGAGAAGATTTTGGTGTGGAGTATACGGCTGCTTTGATTAAAAAGTGGGGGACTAGGGTAACGCCAAATGATTTTATTGCAACGGCTACTCAATTTACTGCGCAGTCCATTGCGGTAAACATCTGTGACTTTGTCGATGACCAATCAGATTTGATTATTGGGGGTGGCGGAAGTTATAACGCTGTTTTGGTTCAAATGATCAAAGAGCAATTGCCTCATGTTAACGTGCTTATTCAAGAAGAAGTCGGTTTTTCTTCTGAAGCAAAAGAAGCCATTGCGATGACCATTTTAGCGCACCAGACCATTCATCATTTGCCAAGCAATGTGCCGAGCGCGACAGGTGCAAGAAAACCCGTTATATTAGGAAAGATAACGTATTATCATTAGATTGATTTCTTTGGAATTTTCCTGTATCTTTTGATTATACGAGGTGAAAGAGCATGGTAGGAAATAATATTCTAGGCCGGATAAAAAGCGTTCTTGATGATCTTCCTAATTCTGAACGGAAAATCGGCGAGTACATATTAACTTATCCAGAAGAAACGATAAAAATGACAACTTCACAGTTAGGAATAGCTGCAGAGTCGAATTCGACGGCGGTTATTCGGTTGTGCAATCGGATTGGTGTTAATGGTTTTACAAAATTAAAAGTAAATTTATCTGCAGAAATTGTTTCGGTGGATGAATCTGGCTATGCAGAAATAGAAGCTGAAGAAACGATTGGCACAATTAAAAACAAATTACTGACGAATGCTTTTAAGTCAATGGAAGAAACCATTTCATTGATGAATGAATTTGACATTGAACGAGTCATTGAATTGATTGAGTCAGCTTCGATGGTTTATGTTTATGGAGTTGGCAATTCGCGCATCATCGCTGAAAATATGGTTCAGAAGTGGAGTAGAGTAGGGAAAATTGTTATTTGTCCCACCGATAATCACCAATTGGTCTCTATGTTAGGCGCAGCTCCGAAAAATGCGCTCTTTTTTGGCATTTCTAACTCAGGAGAAACTAGGGAAATTATTGAGCTCATCAAATTAGCGAAAAAATACGCTCTTAAAACTGTTGGTTTGACACAGTTTGGCCAAAATAGTTTAACTAATAAAGCTGACTATACGATCCAAACAGTAAAAACCATTGAATCTGACAATCAATTCATCTCAAGTTCGTTGCATGCACAATTGATTGCAATTGATGTTTTATTTTACTCATTCTTGTCTAAGAACTATGTAGCCGGGACAGAAAGAATCAAACAATCAAGAGAAGAAATGAATCAGTATAAGAAGAGATAGTGAATAGCAATTAGCAGTATTTTTTAGTCTTAGTTAGTCTTAGTTAGTCTTAGTTAAATTAACTCAAGCTGGTTTTTGATTTTGAGTGGACGCAATAAGCTTTAATTCGACTAGCTTATAAAGGTTTTTCTTTTGGGAAAGAGTAATGTGGAATTTCGTCATTAGGAAGTGTCATCCGTTTATCTAAAGCTTCCATGGCACATAAATAGTTCGATTTGCTACGATTTTTAACGACTAGCATAATTTCTGTCTCCTTTTTATTAGAGTACGCATAAAAATAGTATTACCATTTCTAATAAACTTAAGAAGGGATTGGTTAAAATCTCTAGTGTGAAACCTGGGCGTTCTATTCGTCGAGTTTCTAAAGGTATGTTATGATTCACTTAAAGACAGAACATTTGGAGGAAAGAGAATGACTATGAACCTTTATCGAAAGATCAATGTGAAAAGCCCAGAAGAAATGACTATTACTTTACAAAAAGCTTATGAATCAAATGAAGTTCCGCAAAAAGGCGATTTTATTAAAGATTCAATGTTTGTTGATCCTGATGAAATTGAAGTAATCGAGGTTACAAAAAATGGAGATACGTATAGTGTTCATTTAAGACCGCTAGAAATTAGTTATGCGACAGATGAACACAATAAAAATATGGTCAATGCGTATAAAGAAAACGGCTGGACAAGCGATACTTATTAAAAAAAGAATAGACTGCTAACGGCCATTTAATATGCGGCAGTTAGCAGTCTATTTATTTGGAAAGTAATCTAATTCATTGATGGCTCACAGTTGGTTAAATTCGATTGACTCTGGTCTTGATAGCAGCTTCTTGTACGGATTTAGCAACGGCAGGGCAGACTCGCGGGTCTAAAGCATCTGGAATCACATAATCCGCTTTTAGTTCTTCTGGAGTAATCAAGGAAGCAATCGCATGAGAAGCTGCGACTTTCATAGCTTCGTTGATATCAGATGCTCGGACGCTGAGAGCCCCTTTAAAAATTCCAGGAAACGCTAAGACGTTATTGACTTGATTAGGAAAATCACTGCGCCCAGTTCCTATGACAGCAACGCCAGCTTTAGCCGCCAGTTCAGGCATAATTTCTGGAACGGGATTGGCCATGGCAAAAATAATAGGATCAGTTTTCATGTTTTGAATCATCTCTGGTTTGAGAATATGGGCAGCGGATACGCCAATGAAGACATCGGCATCTTTTAAAGCTAAGGTCAAGTCCCCATGCTGATTCGTCAAGTTGGTTACATTGGTCATATGTTGTTGTTCATTGTTTAGATTAGGTGTGTCATTAGCAATAATACCGTGTTTATCAGCCAAAATCAGGTTCCTAACACCAAAATTTAACAGGTGTTTTGCGACAGCGATTCCGGCTGAACCAGCTCCGTTTACAACGACTTTTATGCTGGTAAAGGATTTGCCAACTAATTTTAAGGCATTGATCAATCCGGCCGCAACGACGATGGCAGTTCCATGTTGGTCATCATGGAAAACAGGGATATCCAGTGAGGCTTTCAAGCGGCGTTCAACTTCAAAACATTCAGGAGCTGCGATATCTTCGAGGTTGATGCCGCCAAAACTCCCACTGATTTGTTCGATCGTTTGCACAATGGTATCGACGTCTTTTGATTGGATGGAAATGGGAAAAGCATCGATATCGGCGAAGGATTTAAACAAAACGCATTTGCCTTCCATCACCGGCATAGCCGCCGCCGGACCAATGGCGCCCAATCCAAGCACGGCAGTTCCGTTAGTAATGACCGCTACTAGATTATTTTTACGTGTCAGTTCATAAGCTTTATCAGGGTTATCTTCAATGGCTAAGCAAGCTTCGGCTACTCCAGGAGTATACGCGAGGGCCAGATCTTCTCGGCTATTGAGAGGGACACGGCTAGTAATTTCAATTTTTCCATTCCATTCGTAGTGTTTTGCTAGAGCTTCTTTTTTATTATCCATGGTTATCCCCCTTACTGTTCAAATGGGAAGCGGTAATCGGTCAATCCAGCATCATCGCGGATCGCAATCAGTTCTTTTTGAACGGGTTCACTAACGGGTAGACCCGTTTTTTTGCGTTCTTGCCAAATCAAGTATTCTTTTTCACCAGCTGTATAGATTCGTTCAGCACCGGGAGCTTTTTCGGCAGCTCGCAGTTCACGCATAATATCGCCGGTCGTTTTCTTGAAGCTTTCTAGCCCCATAAAGGCTTCCGTATCAATGGCAATGAAAAAGTGACCTAAATGGAATTTTATTTTTTCACCGTTTTCTCCAATTCCGGACAGCATACTCAAAAAATTACCTTGTTGTAAAGCAGCCGAAAGAACTTCCACAATCGTAGCGTAGCCATAACCTTTATAGCCGGAAAGATTTTCTCCAATACCACCCAATGGAGCAAGAGCAGCTTCACCAGATTGAAGAGCTTTCAAGATTGTTGGAGAATCGGTCATAGTAGAGCCGTCATGAGCAATAACTGTACCGGCAGGAGTATCTTTGCCTTCACGTTCATAAAGTTCGATTTTGCCTCGTTGAATGATGGAAGTAGCACAGTCTAAGGTGAATGGAAAAGCTTCATCTGTTGGAAAGCTGACAGTCAATGGATTCGTACCCAATTTATTTTGCACACTGAATGTTGGAGCAATTGAAGGTCTGGCGTTCGTTCCGCTCATGCCAATACAGCCAGCTTCAGCCGCCATATCGGTATAATAACCGGCAATCCCAAAATGAGTCGAATTCCTTACTGCGACCATGCCCATGCCATATTGTTTAGCTTTATCAATGGCCATTTGCATCGAACGGTGGGCAATGACTTGTCCCATGCCGTCATGTCCATCGACTACAGCAGTTGTAGGTGTTTCACGTACAATTTCAAATTCAGTGATTGGATTCTGGATTCCTTCTTTGATTCGATCGATATAGATGGGTTTAAAACGATTTACCCCATGACTTTCAATTCCTTTTTTATCTGACTGCAATAAAACATCGGTACAGATTTTTGCATCTGCTTCAGGTATTCCATAGGCCATAAAAGCTTTCTCAACAAACTCGGTCAAAAATTTCCATTCAACAAAACTTGACATAGTGACTTCCTCCTTAATATTTTTTGTGAAAAAACGAACAAAAACAAATAAATGAAAACGTTTTCTTTAACGCCTATAGTCTAGCACAAAAAAGGACGCAACTCAATTATTGGAAGGGTTAAAAAAGATTATTCCTAGCCGGATAACTTCCCAATTTGGAAAAGCTTTACAAATCTCATTAGTCGTTTACACATATTTAACAAGAAGTTGATTTGAAATCCATATGAACTTGTTAAGCTATCTTTGTTGAAAGAAACATGCAACTTCAAAAAAGGGCAATAAAATCCCTATCTAACTGAGGAGGAAACAAACATGAGTCAATTTAAAAAAGGATTAGTATCAACATTATTAGCGGGAGCGTTACTTGCCGGATGTGGAGCAGAAGGAGAAGCAACCGACACAAAAGCAGTCGATTTGAATGGATTAACAATGGAAGAAATCCAAACAAAAGCAACTGAAGAAGGTGAAATTCAGTCTGTTGGGATGCCTGATACGTGGGCAAACTGGGGCGAAACGTGGACTGAAATCGAAGAAGAGTATCAAATCACTCAAGCAGATACGGATATGAGTTCAGCAGAAGAAATTGCTTTGTTTGAAGCTGAAAAAGATGATCCAACGAAAGATATTGGTGACGTAGGCCAATCGTTTGGTCCGATTGCGGAAGAAAAAGGGGTAACGATTCCATATAAAACGTCTTATTGGGATGAAGTTCCTGAGTGGGCAAAAGACGATGATGGCGATTGGGTCGTTGGTTATACCGGAACGATTTCATTCATCACGAATACAGATGCTGTAAAAGAGGCACCAACTTCATTTGCGGATATCTTAGAAGGCGATTATAAAGTAAGTGTAGGGGATGTGAATGCAGCGACTCAAGCTCAAAATGCGGTATTAGCTGCAGCAATTGCAAATGGCGGAGATGAAACCAATCTTGATTCAGGGATTGCTTTCTTTGCAGAATTAGCTAGTCAAGGTCGATTAGATATGGGAGACACGGATTTAGCACGTTTAGAAGCAGGAGAAATCGAAGTCGGGATTTACTGGGACTTTAACGCATTAAATTATGCGGATTCGATTGAAGCAAGCAATCCCAATGCTTCATTTGACGTAACGATTCCACAAGACGGAACGGTTCAAAGTGGCTATGCAACGATTATCAATGCTTATGCGCCAAACCCGCATGCGGCAGCTTTAGCAAGAGAATACATTTTATCGGATGAAGGACAAGTCAACTTAGCAAAAGGCTATGCTCGTCCAATTCGTGAATCAGTAGAACTGCCTGCAGAAGTACAAGAAAAATTGATCAATCCAGATCAATACAGTGCAGCTCAACCAATCGAAGACAAAGCAGCTTGGGATGAAGCGGCAGCTAGTTTAGGCCAAAAATGGCAAGAAGAAGTATTGACAAAAATTCAGTAGTCGACAAGTTTGGAGTGTTAGAAAATGAACAAGGTAATTTTGGTAGTACTAGATGGATTAAATGCGCGGACAGCTCATACGTATATGGGTTTTCTAGAACACTTGATTGAAAACCAGCAATGTGCGGCATATACGGTGAGAGCTGAATTGCCGGCACAATCTCGACCGTTATATGAAGTGATCCAAACGGGTGTGCCAGCACACTTAAATGGGATTGTTTCAAATGGGACTGTTCGTCGCTCGACAGAAAAAAGCGTGTTCCAATTGGCAAAAGAAGCGGGGCTGAAGACTGGAGCCGCAAGTTACCATTGGGTGAGTGAATTGTACAATAAGGCTCCATTTGATCCAATGACTGACCGCATTCAGTTAGACATGGACCGCATCATTCAAAATGGGTTGTTTTATTATGAAGATCATTACCCCGACAGTCATTTGATTGCGGATGGTGCTTTTTTAATTCGGGACAAACAAACGGATTATACATTACTCCATTCAATGAATATTGACGATACCGGTCATAAATTTGGTTCGCAAAGTAAAGAGTACGTGCAAAAAGCAGTCACAATGGATGCTATCTTGTCCAATTATCTGATGGATTGGCTGGGAAAAGGGTATCAAGTCGTTGTGACGGCTGATCATGGTATGAATGAATACTTTACCCATAATGGTGTAACGGATGATGAAAGAAAGGTTCCTTTATACGTCTTTTCTACTAAAGTCACTGCTGGTGATTTCCGAGAAACGCTTGTCCCTCAATTGCAGCTAGCTCCTTTACTGTGCCATTTATTGGGCATCGAGAAAAGTGACGCGATGCAAGAATTGACATTTATTTAAGGAGGAACAAGGTCGTGGCTAGCAAAAGAAAAAATTTAAGTTATTTAGTCTTTTTACTGCCGTTTCTGGTATTGATCGTTTTATTTGAGATCTTCCCATTGGTCAGCATTTTGATCAATAGTGTGAAACCCGTTGAAACGGCCGGTTTTACACTTGAGCATTTTACAAGTATTTTTACTAGCGAGTACTACATGATGTCGATTCGCAACAGCTTGATGATTGCCGTGTTTTCTTCACTGATTGGTTTAGCCGTTGCGGTTATAGGAGCTTATGCCATTCATCATGCGACACCTAAAGTAAAACGATTTTTTATCAACTTAATCAATATGACATCTAATTTTCAAGGCATTCAATTAGCTTTTGCTTTTATTATTCTACTGGGAAATTCCGGCGTACTGGTCTTGATTGGCCAGCAAATGGGTGTGGATTTCTTGGCTGACTTTGATGTGTATTCCAGCACAGGTATTCTATTGACCTTTATTTATTTTCAAATTCCTTTGGCAACTTTGTTAATGTATCCCTCATTTGATGCGATTCATCAGGAATATAAAGAAGCCGCAATGTTGTTAAATGCATCGAATTTCAGCTTTTGGATGCGTGTCGGCATTCCAATTGTTCTGCCAAGTATTTTTGGGACGTTTTCAGTGCTATTTTCAAATGCATTAGCCGCTTATGCCACACCATACGCGTTAATGGGCAATAATTATGCGTTGCTACCGATTCGTATTTCGGCGATGTTTACGGGAGATGTTGTGCAGCAAGTCGAATTAGGCAGTGCATTATCTGTGATCTTATTGCTTTTGATGAGTGTGATGACACTCATCAGCACCAATCTATTGAAAAAAATGAGAAAGGAAGGCTAACATGCAAAAAAAACACGCTTGGTTTAACAATGTCCTCTTATTCGTCCTCTCATTGGTGTTAGTATTGCCACTCATTGCTACATTGGTGAATTCTCTGTTCAGAGACTTTACTAGTATCATCCCAAAAGGGTTCACGTTCTCGTTTTACGCTGAACTGTTTACTGGAGAGAATCAAATTTTGCCCGTATTGTTACGGACAGTAGTCATAGCCGTTATACCGACTATTATTCTGTTAATTTTATTGTTGCTGGCTATGTATGCCATCCAAGTTTATTTTCCAAAACTAGATAAATACTTAGATATTTTATCTAAAATTCCTTATGGCATCCAAGGTGTTATTCTGGCTGTCAGTATTCTATCGCTTTACTCTGGCGGAGGCGGAATTTTATCTAATCGGATTTTGCTTTTAACAAGTGCGTATTGCATCATTATATTGCCTTACATGTACCAAGGCATCAAAAATGCTTTAGTAACGATTGAAGTAATGCCTATTCTAGAAGCAGCTGAGATCTTAGGTGCCAATAAAGTGTATGCGTATTTTCGAATTGTTGTTCCAAGTATCACAAAAGGGCTGCTTGCTACGATGCTCTTATCAACAGGCATTCTTTTTGGTGATTTTGTATTAGTCAATATTTTAGCAGGAAGTTACTACAAAACGATGGGGATTTTCTTGAATGAGATTCGAGGATCTTCTGGGCATGCAGCTAGCGCAGTATCCGTAATCATGTTCGTTGTGATGCTGATCTTGTCTTTTGGTGTGAACAAATTAAATAAAGATACTAAATCCAAACGAAAATCAGCTAAAGCAATCAAAACCAGTCATTCAAAAGTAAAGGAGCACACGAATCATGAGTTATATCGAGTTTAAAAATATTAAGAAGTCCTATGACGGAGAAAACTTAGTTTTAAAAGATTTAACCTTATCGATAGAAGAAGGGCATTTAGTTACCTTGCTAGGTCCATCTGGCTGTGGAAAATCGACTTTGCTCCGTTCGCTAGCCGGGTTTGAAAGCTTGGACAGTGGCACCATTACCATCAATGGAAAAGACATCACTAATTTGCCACCCGGAAAACGTGAGATTGGCATGGTCTTTCAGCAGTACTCGCTTTTTCCAAATATGACGGTATCAGAAAACATTGCTTTTGGCCTGAAAATGAAAAAACTAGATAAGACGATCATTAAAGAAAAAGTAGCCCGGATGATCGATATAGTGGATTTGAAAGGGAAAGAAGCGACTTACCCAAAAGAATTATCTGGTGGACAAAAACAACGCGTAGCTTTAGCACGTGCGATTGTGAATGAACCTAAAGTATTGTTGCTAGATGAACCTTTATCGGCTATCGATGCTCAGTTACGCAAGACGCTGCAAAAACAAATTCGTCGGATCCAAAAAGAACTGAACATTACAACAATTTTTGTTACACACGATCAAGATGAAGCCATGATTCTATCTGATGTGGTTCATGTTATGAACCAAGGAAAAGTGGAACAGTCGGGTAAACCAACGGAAATTTACACACACCCCAAAACGCATTTTGTCGCTTCTTTTATGGGCAACTACAATGTCTTGGCACCGCAACAATTTGAGCAACTTTCTGGAATGAAAAAGGATGCTAACATAGCGATTCGTCCGGAAGTGATTGATTCATCTAAAACACCTTTTGAACAGGATGAAGAACGCTATACATTAGCTGGTAAAGTAGTCGATCAATCGACTAGCGGCAATATTTTAAGCTATTATGTGGATTGTTCAGGCGTAAACCTTCGAGTCGACGAACTGTACCGCTCGTTTAATTTATTTAAAGTTGGCGAAGAGGTTCATTTAAGCTTTGAAAAACGCAACTGCCTTGAAGTATAATGAATAAAACAAGCAACGTGTATTCGTGAAAGCAGCTGCACGAGCTGTTTTTTACGGATACTTTTTTAGTTAAAGAGGAGGAGAGCAAGTAATGGTTATGTATGATCAGCATATGCACACGTATTTTTCACCAGATGCGTCTGAAACCTTTGAGGCGTATTTGAAGCAAACAACTGGCCCAATTGTGACAACCGAGCACTTAGATTTCAATGATTGCTACAATGGCGGACAAGATACGGTATTGAATTATGATGACTACAGCAATAGAATCGATCAGCTGAATACTAAATACGACAACCGGATCCGAAAAGGTATTGAAATTGGGTACACCAAAGATTCCCATCAACAGATTACTGATTACTTGAAGGGGAAAAAGTTTGATGTGCAGTTGCTAAGTGTGCATCAGAATGGTGAATATGATTTTTTACAGCCCGTTGTAAAAGAAAAAGAAGCTCAAGACGTGATGGACGAGTATTTTTCGTTGTTACTGGAAGCACTTGAGAACTTTCCCACAGCCAATGTACTCAGTCATTTTGACTATGGCATCCGCTTATTTGATGTTTCGGTAGAAGACTTGCAAGACTATCAAGAGGTGTTAAAAGCGGTCTTGCAAAAAGTCATTGACAACAAAATGGCTTTTGAATTAAATACACGCAGCATGTACCAATACGGAAATGTCGCTCTTTATGAGCAGATGATCAGCTGGTATCTAGCATTAGGCGGATCCTCTTTTTCGCTAGGCTCGGATGCACACTCGATCGACTATTATGGGTTTTATTTTGGTGAGACCATGACATTGTTGGAAAAGTATAACATTTCTAAGGTGACGGTTTTTGAACAACAAAAACAGAAGGAATTGACATTAGATTCATTGAGGAAATAATTACGTATTAAGGGATAAATGGAAAGTGAACGATAAAGTACATCGATGTAACTAAATACAAAAAAACTGCCAATAAATTTTCATTGGCAGTTTTTTTGAGTCTAGCTTACTGTTTAATGCGCTAAGATTTCAGCTTCTATTTTATCAATAGGGTAATTCGAGTAAAGGTTAAAAAAGTTTTCAGGATCTTTGATAACTAATTCTTTTAAGTTTTGTTTATTCAAACTATCAAAAATGGCGATTGCGCGATTGATAAGCCCAGGTTCAGAAACGTCACCGGTTTTTGTCATACAGACTTCTTTGCGGACCAATGCAATAGCCCACATGATGTGAGATTCTGTGCGCACACTTTCTTCTTCCAGTTGCTTGATGTAAAACAACGCTTGTTCGTATTTTTTATCAAGTAGAAGCAAGTTCGTTACGTGCAGCAGAAAATTGATTTTTAACGTTGTTGCTTCTTCAAAATGGGGGTATTGAGCTAAAGTTTCTAAGGCTCGGTCGGTAAATAGAGCAGCTGTATTACTGTCAAATAAGTACAAAATACTATTGATAATATGCAATTCAGCTAAGTACCAGCTGTCTAAATTTTCCATACGTTTCCAAACGTTTTGAGCATAACCTTTAGCCTTAGTCAAATCTTGTTCAGCTAATAAGACCGCATACCCGCGACAAGCATTTAGAATATCTAAGGTCAATTGATCGTAACGTTCTTGGGCTAATTTTTCTCCCATAACAATAATCTGGTTGACCGATTCACGCGTTAGATTTTTTTCTAATTGCTTAAATAAATGGAGAATCGTTTCTTTTTCGCCTAATTTACGGTCATTTAAAATGAAAATGAACTCTTCATGAGACATATCCATGTGATCCAATATAGCAAGATATTTAGAAAGAGTAGGGGTAATATCATTACTTTCAACTTTGGTGTAAGTTGAACGAGCCATTTTATGATCCGAAATTTCTTGTTGTGTATAGCCTTTATTTTCTCTGATTTTCTTAAGTGTTGAGCCGATGGGAACGTTTATGTCTAACATTTGAAAGCCTCCTAAAATAGTCCTGTTATTATTGTAACCTTTTGTAAAAAAACAAGGTGTACTAGGTATACTTATTGAAGAAAAGGATTCAAGTTGAGATCAGCCAACGAATCCAACGATTAAATTGTTTATAGGAAGTAGGGATGACGTATTTCGAACATAGAAGAATCAACCAAACCAACATCTCTTCAACAAAAACAATATTTTTATATCGTTAAGGGAAAAGACAGGACAATTCGACTGGAGATAGAAAATTCCGACGTATTAATAAATGCCGATGGTGTACTAGATTGTCCAATTGATACGGTATTGCGTAAGAACAACTATGCATTTGATGATTTAAATAGTTGGATAGCGAAAGAAATTCAGTTCATTGTTGTGAAGAATGGTGTTGACCACATCCTTCACACGATTCATTTAAATGTAAATCTTTAAATGATTCATATTAGTTTAGCATGAAAAATCAAAAAAAAGATTAAAAATTCATAAAAAGTAATAGCTGTAATTGAATTATGAACAAAAAATGACAAATCAAAATATCTTTTTAAATCAAAGACAAAAGAAGGTCATTTCGTTTGGAGAAGTAAGTGGTTGTAGTACTTTTTTAAGTGTATAAAAAGAATAATTATACAAGAACAACAAGTGCTATTAAGTGAGAACTGCATCAAAAAGAATGATTGCTGAAAAGTGAACGACTCCATTTTTAGGAATCGTTTTTTTATTGAATACATTATTGTTTTTTATAAACAACTTAATTTAAAAGAAAGATAGCAACAGATCTTTTTTTTAACTATTTGCTCCCGGAATTGTTCTGTTTCTCTTTTTTCAGTGCTACACTAAGAAAAAGAGAGATGAATGAAAAGAGGGAATAACGTGGAAAGTTTAGATCGAACAAAAGACGGCTTATATTATGCAAAGCAAGTACAAGATAAAAAAATCTCAGTCAAAGATTTAATAGAAGAATCGTTTCGAATCATTGAAAAAGAGAATCCAGTACTTAATGCAGTGACACATATACGAAAAGAAAAGGCACTGGCTGAAGCGGAGACACGTGATTTTTCTAATCAAGTATTTGGAGGCGTGCCGATTTTACTAAAAGGGATAGGCCAAACTTTAGCAGGAGAGCCTAATACTTCGGGATCTTATTTGTTAAAAGAGGCAGTTGCTCAAACAACAAGTCATTATGTAAGAGCTTTGGAAAGAGCCGGTTTTGTAGTAATTGGACAGACAAATGTCCCCGAATTTGCCTTTAAAAATATTACTGAACCAGAACTTTATGGACCAGCACGCAATCCTTGGAATCTAACTCATACACCAGGTGGTTCGAGTGGCGGAGCTTCAGCAAGTGTAGCGGCTGGAATGGTGCCAATTGCTGGAGCAAGTGATGGTGGTGGATCGATTCGTATTCCTGCTTCTTTTACGGGATTAGTGGGTTTAAAACCGACTCGCGGGCGTACGCCAATTGGTCCTGGTGTTGGGAGAAGTTGGCAGGGAGCATCTGTAAGCTTTGCGTTAACCAAATCGATGCGGGATACAGCTGCGATGTTAGATACGTTACAAGTTTTGCAACCGGCTGCGGCCTTTCAAACACCTTTATTTGAGCCAGGTTATTTAAAGACACTCCTTTATGCGCAACCAAAGACTTTTCGTGTTGCGTTCTCACTTGAATCGCCAATTGGCACAGCTGTAAGCGAAGAAGCCAAAAGAGCGGTATTGAAAACGGTCAAGTGGCTTGAAGCGAATGGGCATCAAGTGACCGAGAAAAAGCCAGACATTGATGGAATCAAATTAATGAAGTCGTACTATGTGATGAACTCTGGTGAGACGGCAGCTATGATGGTAGGCATTGAAGAAAGTCTGAAACGACCCTTGACGATCGATGATATGGAATTGGGCACTTGGGTACTGTATAATGCTGGGAAATCTACGTCAGCTGCCAATTATTCCAACACGCTAGCGACATGGGACCAAGCAGCTGAAGTGATGGCGGACTTTAATGAAACCTATGATTTGTATTTGACGCCAGCTACTGCAGATGCTGCTCCAGAAGTCGGTGTTCAATGGCAAGACGAGTTCGTTCTTGACCAAATGCGCCATATCGGGGAGTTTTCGATGGCTCAGCAACAGCAAATTATTTGGGATATGTTTGATAAAAGCCTAGCGATAACGCCATTTGGGATGCAAGCTAATTTAACTGGTCAGCCTTCAATTAGTTTGCCTGTTCATTTAACAGACAGTGGATTACCTTTAGGAGTACAATTTACCGCCCCAAAAGGCAGAGAAGATTGGTTATTGCTGATAGGCCAGGCATTAGAAGAGGATGGACAATTTAGTTAATAGCCTAAGGGGTTCAAGGATCGCTCGGTCCCTTTTAGCTTGTCTAAAAAACGGTTTATTAACCTAACGAGTACTAGCTTGGTAGGTTAATTTTGTCTATTTGGTGTCAAACAGCCTAAAAAGATTGATTAACTTTATAATTGCGTTAGACTAACTAAAGAGCTTAAATTGAGTACATAAAAGAATGGAAGACACAAATAAAATGAAAATGAAGTTAATCCGATTGCTGATAGCTATAAGTGTAATGCTCTTTGTTAACGTGGAAAGTCCATCCGTTACGGCCGCGGATTTTTCTAATGAAGCAACAGAAGAGGTTCCAGCGGATAAAATTGTTGTGAGCGATAAGTTGATGATTGAACCTAAAAAAGTGCATGCTGGAGAGCAAGTCTCTTTCAAGTTAGCATTGCCGGAAGAGAATGATTATGAAACAATTATTCTAAGCTATCTTTCTAGTGAAACAAAGACAGAGGTAGACGTTACTTTAACGTATGATAGCGAAAAAAAACTTTACGAAGGCATACTAAAAACAGGTAATGACACAAATGTTGGCATTTGGCAGTTCACCAAAGCAGTGGGAATCGATAAAAATAAAGGTGTAAACGTATTGGAAACGACTCCTTTAACGAGCGAAATTGAAGAACTAAAACAAGGGGATTTTGAAGTAATTCCGCATCCAACGTCTGTACTAGATCTTCCATCAATCAAAGTTGAACCAAAACCGGTTAAGATTGGTGAAACACTTCAATTTAGTATGAAATCTATCAAAAATGTCGCCTTGACTAATGTAACGGTTGTTTACCGCTCTTCGATTGAAAATAATGAGAAAACCGACCAGCGGCTAACACTATCCTTAACATATAATGAAGAAACAAAAGAGTATGAAGAGAAATTTGCTGCGATAGCACCTGATTTAATAGGCGATTGGGTGATTGAGTACATCAGTGCTTCAGATGCTAACGGGAACCCGTATAAATTGTTTAACCAATTTGTAATTGAATGGGACAAAGAAAAGGTGCAAAAACAAATCAATGAACTAAATGCACAACTAATCAAAGAACAATCAGTTGAAGAATTAGAAGTTACAGCCATACAGGAAAAAAATGCTGTATTGAAAGAAACTATTAAAAAGTTAGAAGCAACAATAGCAGCAAAAGAAAAACTGCTCCAAGAAAATCTTTCAATTGGAAACTTTACTATTGAAGAAAATTTGGTGGAAGAGGAAATTGATCCAATTATTGATGAAGAGATTCCTGCGGAAAATGAAGAAAGCCTAGCAGAAACAGAATCAACTAATTCGTTAACAAACCCTAATCCAGCTGTAAATAAAGAAGAGGCAGTAACGGATTTGGCTGATAAGCAAAAAAATGAAGCAGGCTCATCCAGCACGGCAAGTGAGAGCAAGTCAGCAAATGAAGAGTCTAACCAACTAGTCAACAAGACCTCAATTGGTGATGAACCAGTAATTGATGAAAAAACAGATGTAATGAAACTTTCAAAAGGGTCATTGTTAATTGTTCTTGCGGCTTTTATTATCATTAATGGTTTTATATTCAAATTTTAAACGAGTAGCTTTTGCTTTCAAACTCTCAGAATTGGGAGGGTTTGGAAGCTTTTTTGCATTGTTTGGTTTGTTGTCGGGTGTGCGATAAGTGGGTATGCTGTAAGAGTACAAGGCCTTGTAACAACAAAACGAAGGATTTGAAAACAGATGATAAGATTATTGAGCGAAGAAAAAGAACGAGCATTTTTTGATCAGCATGCAGGAATCGTCCATGGAGCATTGAAAAAATTGGGTGTATACCGATCACATCCAGATTACGATGATTTTGTGCAACAAGGATTGTTAAAGTTGGTAGAAGCTTACGAAACATTTCCTGAAGATTTGGAGCAAGAGGCCTTTCTCTATCAATTTACGGGTTACGCCTATAAAAAAGTTCGGTGGCATATGCTTGATTTATTACGAAAACAGCAGCGCAAATGGAACTATGAAATGCCCTGGCCAGATGAGGTGGCAACGGAGCAGCCTGATACGCAGTTGTCATTTGAACAATCTTATCAAGACATGGATTTATTAAAAGAAATGTTGCCTCTTTTAACTAAAAATGAACAAGCTTATTTATTAGATGCGGTTGTTAAGCAGTTATCGGTTACGGAAATTGCTACAAAACAAGGGGTAAGTCGTAAAACGGTTTACCAATGGAAAAAAAGAGTTGCTGAAAAGTTAAATCATTTCCTACTTATTTTGAAAGATTAAAGATTTCATCCAATAAAAGAAGCCAACAAAAAAGATTAAGCTAAATCAACTAGCTTAATCTTTTTTGTTATCCAACCATTTGAAAGGGCAAGAATCATTTTTTAAAGTTTGAATTGAAGTTATCTCTGATTTCTCCGATATAGGGATTCGCTTCTCCAAGGACCTTTTCAAGCGTTTCTTGCACGCGATAATGTGAAATGTAAGATAGAATTTTTTCTAATGGGTGTAGGACCATAGTAAAAGTAAATTTTTTTAGATGTTGTTGAACGATATTTAGTTCAGTCATAACGGAAGGTTCTGGTACATAGTGTCCAAGGCCAACCAATTCATCAATAATAAATTGCTGATAAACGAAAAGAATAGCTGAACGATCGACTTGTTCGTTAAAGCTACGAGCGGATATATTTAGTTGTAATTCATGGTGTCCACGAAAATGCACGTGCATACATTTTGTTTTTTTATCTTCATTAGCATAAAGGATGTGATGAATTCCATACCAACTGGTAGAATCATTGGCAGATCCTTTTTCAGGTACAAATATCTCATCCCCAGAAACAAATGGACAACGATGATAAAACCCTAGACACTTACCAAAATATTGAATAGTGTTGTAATCTAATGGCCGTTGAGCGAAATAACGATTCATGATGGTGCGTGAACTTTCTTCTGTTTTTAATGACGGTGCATCTAATTGAAAAACGATAGTATTAAAAGGTGTATCTGTAACATCACGAATATCTTTGATGTAAAATGTTTTTGAATCCAGTAAAATATGCTTTTGTTCGAAACTAGCTGCAAGCAATGAAGAAAGAGTATCATCTGTAATTGACATCGGGTCAAGCCTTTTTCGAATGAAAGTTGTCTCATAATAATAAGGGGATTCACAAACTTCATTTAAATGTGAAACAGATTGTTTAATGAAATTTTTTTCATTAAATTGATAATAATTATTTTTCCAATTAACATAGTATTCTAGATTCTGGTTACGTTCAAAATTTTCTCTCATTTTTCAGTCTCCATTCCCAATCTTCATTGTAAAAAGTTAATCTATCAACATTGTAAACGTTATCATTTAACGCGGCATCCATTAATTTGTGTTTGTAATTAAATTATAATTGTTTTTTAATTTGTTTCCTTTAATTCCAACGATTTATGAATAAAGATAGTGTGCTAGAGGTAATATATAATCTTTATTAATATTTTTTCAATAAGATAAAATCAAGCAATTTATTGAAAATGAATTCAAAGGAGCACTCATTCCTATTTGGTAAAAAGGTTGTCTTATCAGGAGAGCCTTGTTGCGTCTACTCAAATGAAAAGTAACTTTGAGTTACCTGAACTAAGGCTCGTTGCGTCTACTCAAATGAAAAGTAATGTTGAGTTACCCGAACAGAGGCTCGTTGCGTCTACTCAAATGAAAAGTAACTTTGAGTTACCTGAACAGAGCTTTGTTGCGTCTACTCAAATGAAAAGTAATGTTGAGTTACCTGAACAGAGCCTTGTTGCGTCTACTCAAATGAAAAGTAATGTTGAGTTACCTGAACAGAGCCTTGTTGCGTCTACTCAAATGAAAAGTAACTTTGAGTTACTCGAACTAAGGCTCGTTACGTTACTTGAAAGAATGATTTTAAGCTTGGAAAATGACGGGTAAGATGCTTTTACATTTACCTATATGTGACGTATACTCAATTAAATAAAAGTAATTAGGAGGTACGTTCATGCAAAAAATTGTTCCGCATTTTTGGTACGATCAAGCAGCAGGAGAAGCAGCTGAGTTTTACACATCGTTATTTGAAGATTCTTCTATTGACAGTAAGGTGAAAATTTACGATACTCCTTCAGGAACGGCAGAAACGGTTACGTTTACGCTGGCGGGTCAATCGTTCATGTCTATTTCTGCCGGTCCTATATTTCAGTTTACACCGGCCGTTTCGCTCCAAGTTATTTGTAGCACGATAGCAGAAGTCGATCATCTATGGAAAGAATTGTCAAATGAGGGTTCCGTTCTGATGCCACTTGATGCCTATCCATTTAGTGAGAGATATGGCTGGACAGAAGATAGGTACGGCCTTTCTTGGCAAATTTTGTATGTGCCTGATCAATTGATTTCGCAAAAAATTACCCCAACATTGTTGTTTACAGATAAACAATACGGCAAAGCAAAAGAAGCGATGGAATTTTATACGTCTGTATTTGCGAATGGGGCTATTGACGGTCTCAATTATTATAGCGAGAGTAATGAGAATAGTCAGGTTGGAACGGTTCAATATGGGCTGTTTAATCTCGAAGGTCAGAACTTTGTAGCAATGGACAGCGGTATGGCACACGGATTTACGTTTAACGAAGCCGTTTCTTTTGTGGTGAATTGTGATACGCAAGAAGAAATCGATTACTACTGGGATAAGCTGTCTTTTGTACCTGAAGCGGAACAGTGTGGCTGGTTGAAAGATAAATACGGTCTGTCGTGGCAAATTGTTCCTACACGGATGAAAGAGCTGATGACAACTAAAGATTCTGAAAAGTTACAACGGGTAACGCAAGCGTTTCTTAAAATGAAAAAATTTAATCTTGCTGAATTGGATAAAGCCTATAAAGGGTAAGTTAAATGCTTAATCGGATTTAATAAGGTTCGGCTTTTTATTAAAAAGGAGTTGGTACAATGAGAAAAATTATTATGAATTTAGCGATGAGTTTAGATGGCTTTATTGCCAATGAAGATGGCAGTTATGAGTTGATTAAAGGGTATGAAGACAGTTCTTTAAATACAGATAATGAGTACAACTATGAAACGCTCTTGGAAAAAATTGATATAGTGGTGATGGGGAAAAAATGCTACGAGCAAGATATGCATTTAGAATTTAAAAATCAGACTGTCTATGTAGCTACTCATTCAACCATTAATGATTATGATAACATTAAATTTTGTGGAAATGACATCGTTGAAGTGATTAAAGCAGAACAGCAAAAGCCAGGAAAAGATATCATGCTTTTCGGCGGCGGCCAATTAGTGAATGCATTTTTAAAAGAAAATTGTATTGATGAGTACATTATTGGATTAATTCCGGTGATTTTAGGAGAAGGGAGACCATTGTTTTACGGTGGTCATCCCCCTATTGAATTGAGACTGGAAGAAAATATAGTAGACAACGGAATCGTAATTTTGAAGTATAGTAAGCGATAAGTTCATACGTGTTAAAAAAGCATTCAATTCTTTCTTTGAATGCTTTTTTGCTGCAATGTGGTCTAAGGAGACTCTAGTAACCTCTATTTTTTAAACGTTATAGCGCTTAAAAAAAGATTTAGAAAACGCTTGCATATATTTTTTTAACGTGTTAAGCTATGTGTGTAATCGGTTCCACATTACTTTGAAAATAAGCGAGGAATAACATGACAACAATAAAAGAAGTAGCAAAATTAGCAGGTGTATCAGTTGCTACTGTATCTAGGGCGCTTAACAATAGCGGTTATGTCAGTGAAGCAACGCGCATAAAAGTAGAAGCAGCCGTTAAAGAGTTAAATTTTTATCCTAATGAAGTGGCTCGTTCTTTGTATCAAAAGAAATCAAAGTTGATTGGTTTATTATTGCCCGATATTGCGAACCCGTTTTTCCCTTTGATGGCTAAAGGCGTAGAAGACGGTGTGAATCAACGAGGATATAGTCTGTTGTTAGGTAACGTAGAAGATGATGAAGAAAAAGGAAAAGAATACCTAAAGATTTTCGCACAAAATAACATAGCTGGTGTGATCTCTGCTGTTAAAGGGGATGGAAAAGACTTAAGAAATATGCCTTTTGTTATGCTCGATCGGGTTGAAAGTAATCGAGATTTTGCGGTACATTCCGATGATTACACTGGTGGCATGTTAGCTGCAGAAGCAATTGCAAAAAGAAATCCAAAAGAGATTGTGATCATGGTAGGACCAAAAGAAGTTCCAAGTTCTGCGATTCGCTTAGCTGGGAACGAGAAAGTTTTAAAAGAGTATCAATTGGCATATGGACTATTTCAAACGCCAAGTTTTAAATTTGAATTAGCAGAACAAACGGCGGAACAATTCTTCGAAGCTTTTCCTTTGGCAGATAGTGTCATCGCTTCAAATGATGTTTACGCACTAGCGGTAATGAAAGAAGCGATTAAAAGAGGACGCCGCATTCCAGAAGAATTTCAGATTATCGGTTATGATGATATGCCGTTTAGCAGAATGATGTATCCTGGATTGTCGACTATCGCTCAACCTGCCTATGAAATAGGCTTCAAGGGAGCACTATTATTATGTGACATTCTTGAAAAAGGGTTTGTTGCAAACAGTCGCATTCAATTGCCTGTAACGTTAAAAATTAGAGAATCAGTCAGAGAGAAGGATGAAGATGAGTAAAATAGCAGTGATAGGCAGCATTTCAACAGACTTTGTAGTGACTGCTGATAAAAGACCTGAAGTGGGAGAAACCATTACTGGGAATGATTTTAGTACTACATTTGGCGGGAAAGGAGCCAATCAAGCTGTAGCCAGTGCTCGTTTAGGTGGAGAGGTTTATATGGCGGGAACGGTTGGAACGGATCTATTCGGAAAAGAATTGATTCATAATTTGACCAAAAATAAGATTCATACGGACTATGTGGAACCCGTTACACACGTGCCATCTGGATCTGCTCATATCACTATCGTGGATGGAGATAATGCCATTGTTTATATACCAGGTGCGAACAACGCAATCGACAACAATCGAATGGAAAAATTGAATGAATTAATCGAGTCTAGTGACATTGTGGTTGTGCAAAACGAATTGCCGCAAGCAGTCGTTGAAAAAATTATCGACTTCTGTTTTGCTCAACAGATCAAAGTCATCTATAACCCAGCACCTGCTAGAGAGGTTAACCAAAGTGTTTTAGAAAAAGCAACGTATTTGACACCCAATGAAAGTGAGTTTAACTTACTCTTTCCAGAAATGACTATTTCTGAAGGATTAGCAAAATTCCCCAATCAATTGATTGTGACCATGGGTTCTAAAGGGGTTTACTACCATGATGGAACGAGTGAAAAACACATTTCTTCTTATAAGGTAAATCCAATAGACACAACAGGCGCAGGAGATACCTTTAATGGAGCCTTTGCAGTAGCCCTTACGGCTGGTTTGGATATGGAAGCTAGTATTCGTTTTGGAAACTTAGCTGCTTCATTATCGATTCAAAAATTTGGCGCTCAAGGTGGAATGCCGACGCTAGCAGAAATGAAAGAGAGTGAACATTATGAAAAAACATGGAATATTAAATAGCGACATTGCAAAAGTATTAGTAGATTTAGGGCATACAGATAAAATTGCGATTGGAGATGCAGGGTTGCCTGTACCAGATGGAGTGAAAAAGATCGACTTAGCATTGTTTTTATCTGAACCTTCTTTCTTATCTGTTTTACAAGTTGTCTTAAGTGATATGAAGGTTGAAACAGTTGTTTTAGCAGAAGAAATCAAAGACCAAAATCCCAAACAATTAGCAGCAGTTAAAGCAGAATTGAAAGACAATGAAGCCATCACATATGTAAGTCATGAAGCATTTAAGCAACAGTTAAAAGACGTGAAAGTTGTTATTCGAACAGGTGAAGCAACACCGTATTCCAACATCATATTGCAATCAGGTGTTCTATTTTAGGAGGTGTATCAGATGGAAGTAAAAATGACTGGCATTAGAAAAAGTTTTGGCAGCAACTCTGTCCTTCGAGGAGTTGACTTTGATATTCAAGCTGGAGAAGTTCATGCGTTGATGGGCGAAAATGGCGCTGGAAAATCGACTTTGATGAATATTTTGACCGGGCTGCATAAAGCGGACGCTGGCGAGATTAGTATCAATGGTGAAAACAAACGGTTTGATAATCCAAAAGAAGCGGAAGAACATGGGGTCAGTTTCATTCATCAAGAAATGAATACGTGGCCGGAAATGACGGTACTAGAAAATTTGTTTATCGGAAAAGAATTGAAAACGTCATTAGGTTGGGTCAAAACAAAAGAAATGAGAACGCTTGCTGAAGCGACATTTGATGATTTAGGTGTCAAAATTGATTTGGATCAAGACGTTAAACAACTTTCTGTAGGACAACAGCAAATGATTGAAATTGCCAAATCTTTAATGACTAATGCTCAAGTAATTATTATGGATGAGCCGACAGCTGCTTTGACTGAAAGAGAAATTGATGTATTGTTTAAAATCATTCATACGTTAAAAAGTAAAAAAGTTGCTATTATTTATATCTCTCATCGAATGGAAGAAATTTTTAAAATCAGCGACCGGATCACGGTTATGCGCGATGGCGTATCGATTGATACAGCATTAACAAAAGAAACCACAAATGACGAAGTGGTGCGCAAAATGGTTGGGCGTGATTTGGAAGACTATTATCCAAAGAAACATTCAAAAATAGGAGAAGTCGTATTTGAAACAAAAGGATTGACGCAAGCAAATCGTTTTAAAGATATTTCTTTTACGGTTAAATCTGGTGAAATTGTTGGTTTTTCAGGGTTAATGGGTGCAGGAAGAACAGAAATCATGCGCAGTATATTTGGAATCGATGAACTGGATCAAGGTGATATTTACCTTGAAGGTGAAAAAATAACGATCAAGAGTCCAAGTACAGCTATTTCAAAAGGCATCGGTTTTTTAACTGAAAACCGTAAAGAAGAAGGATTAATCTTAGATTACTCTATTCGTGACAATATCAGTTTGCCATCGATTGACGGGTTTAGTAAAAAAGGTTTGATTGATACAAAAGCCGAAATTGATTTTGCACAATTATTGATGGAACGGTTGCATGTTAAAGCAGAAAACCAATTTGACAGCGTTTCTAGTTTATCAGGTGGAAATCAGCAAAAAGTCGTATTAGCTAAATGGATCGGAATTGGTTCAAAAGTCTTGATTTTAGATGAACCGACACGAGGAGTCGACGTTGGAGCAAAACGTGAAATTTATCAATTGATGAATGAATTAGCCGACAGAGGCGTTGCCATCATTATGGTATCCAGTGATTTACCAGAAATCTTAGGTGTGAGCGACCGTGTGATTGTGATTCATGAAGGTCACGTCGCCGGAGAACTGAGCAAAACAGAAGCAACAGAAGAAAAAATAATGAAACTCGCAACGGGAGGGTACTAAGATGGTAGAAACAAATACAGTAAAAACAGAAAAGAAAAAAGGAAGTCCCAAAGATTATATTGGAAAACTTGGTCCATTTCTAGCGCTTATCGTGCTGATTATCTTGGTAACTATTGTGAACCCTAGTTTTATTGCACCAACAAATCTACTAAATCTGCTGAGACAAGTCTCAACAAATGCGTTAATCGCTTTTGGGATGACCTTTGTCATTATTACAGGCGGAATCGATTTATCAGTCGGATCAACGTTAGCGTTAAGCAGTGCTTTAATGGCTGGAGCAATTGCATCCGGTTTAGATCCGATACTAGCTATGGTATTAAGTTTACTAACGGGAACAATTTTTGGAGCAGTCAATGGATTGTTAATTACTAAAGGTAAAATGGCTCCTTTTATTGCGACTCTTGCAACAATGACTATTTATAGAGGGTTAACACTGGTTTATACGGATGGAAATCCAATTACGGGAATTGGTGACAGCTTTATTTTCAAATTTGTCGGACGTGGCTATTTATTAGGTATTCCGTTCCCAGTAGTGTTGATGATTATCAGTTTTATCTTATTGTATATCCTGTTACACAAAATGACTTTTGGTAGAAAAACATTTGCGATAGGAGGGAATGAAAAAGCTTCATTTATTGCAGGTATTAAAAACGACCGCATCAAAACAGGCATTTACGCTTTATCCGGATTAATGGCTTCTTTAGCAGGTATCATTATTACTTCTCGATTGGATTCTGCACAACCAACTGCTGGTACATCTTATGAAATGGATGCAATTGCTTCTGTAGTATTAGGTGGAACAAGTTTATCAGGTGGACGTGGAAGATTAGTTGGGACATTGATTGGGGCATTAATCATTGGAACATTGAACAACGGTATGAATTTGTTGGGCATTTCAAGTTTCTATCAACAAGTTGTTAAGGGTATTGTTATTATCATCGCAGTGTTATTAGACAGAAAAAACAAAAAATAGGAGGAATAAGAAGATGAAAAAATTAATTGGATTAGCAACAGCAGCAGCTTTATTTATTGCAGGATGTGGGGCGGCAACTTTGGAAGGGGAAAACAAAACAGAGAGTGGCCCAGTTGAAGAAAAAGATACATCTGAATTGGTTGTGGGCGTTTCAATTTCAACATTGAACAATCCGTTTTTCGTTTCACTTGAACAAGGGATTACTGATTTAGCAGATGAACAAGGCACTAAAGTGAAAAGTGTTGATGCTCAAGATGACACAGCTAAACAAACAAATGATATTGACGACTTGATTCAACAAGGGGTAGATATTCTATTAATCAACCCAGTTGATTCAGCAGCTATTACACCTGCTGTTGAGTCTGCAAATGCAGCAGGTATACCGGTAATTACAATTGACCGTTCAAGTGATGGCGGAGAAGTTTTAACTTTAGTGGCTTCTGATAACGTTGAAGGTGGCGAAATGGCTGCTAAATACATTGAAGAAATTTCAGGAACAGACGTAAATACCGTTCAATTAGAAGGTGTCCCAGGAGCATCTGCAACGCGAGAACGTGGCGAAGGATTCACAAATGTTGCTGAAAAATCATTAAACGTCTTAGATAGCCAAACAGCTAACTTTGACCGTGCTGAAGGATTAACCGTTATGGAAAACATGTTACAAGCAAACCCTGATATCCAAGCCGTTTTTGCTCAAAATGATGAAATGGCATTAGGGGCAATTGAAGCGATTCAATCTGCTGGAAAAACAGGCGAAATTCAAGTTGTTGGTTTTGATGGCACAGAAGATGGGATCAAAGCTGTTGAAGATGGCAGATTAAGTGCAACTGTTGCACAACAACCAGAAGAAATGGGTAAACTTGCTATGCAAGCAGCCTTTGATTACTTCTCTGGCGAAACAATTGAAGAATACATTGCTTCACCATTAGAATTGGTTAAAAGTGAAGAGTAATAAAACGCAAAAAAAAAGCTTGGACAAATTTGTCCAAGCTTTTTTTGCTTTATCAAAGAAAGTAACTGGACCAAAAAAAGTAGCTCTTTATCAAATAGGGTTGACTATTTTACAGGACTACAAGTATTCCTATTCCTCCAGAATGTTAAGCAAGAACTAAATTCATCTATCCACACTAAAAAGTATCGTTCAAAAAAATTAATGAGTAAATGGTTTCCCTTCTAAAACTAAGCGGAATTTTTTTGATGATTTTTTAGTGGGATGATGCTTCAATTTGGAGCGCAGTGCGATTTCTTCGCTAAGCGCATACATATTTCGTTTTGTAGGCATGATTTGAATACAAATGTAGTTTCCTACTTCACCTATATTTTTTAATGGGATAGGGAATGTTGTCACCAGAATATCGTATGGCCTTTTTTTCACGTCTTTCAGTGAAAAAATGGGCTCTTCATATATTTCAGTGTAAATGTCTTCTTTGAAATAGTGATGCAACAAATCTTGGATCATTTTAGCATGTTCAAGATCAAAACTGCTTACGATTAGAAGATGAACTTTTTCTTTTCGTTTATACAATTCTGGTATCAGATGTTCCCAATGGATAATCAAAGTATACATTATTTCGTATCGTGCTGATTCGTTATAGGTTAGTTCCATTATTTTTTCATATCGTTTTAAAGTAGTAAGAACTTCTTTTACAAAATCAGGAAAAAGCTCTTCAATCGATTGAATGAAGAATTTTTTTTGGTCAAATAAAATAAAAGAAGGCAAATAGTGACCTGATTTTGACTTGAAAACAAGATGTGTAATGTTATACATTTCTTTAATTAACTGATTTAAATTTGGTATCGGAATCCTTAGGTGATTAGACAGGTTAGTAAGCAAATCACGATGGACAGAAATGTTTTTTTCGATAAATGGATTAGTTTGTGCATCTTCCAGTAAAGAATCATACGTTAGTACAAAATCATTATTGATAAAGACTGAAAATACTTGCTCAAGAAAATCTTTGTCTAATGAAATTCCTAATGTCTTTTCAATCGTAGCTACGGCAGGGTGGAACTTAGAAAAATCTGGAATCATTTTTGTATAATTTGAAGAGGCGATTTGTGTATAGTTTCCTTGCTGAGTACGTACAAAAGAAATAACAGTCCATAGTTTTAGGCGGCTAAAGTCAGCTAGGTCTATATTAATGTTATTTTCTTTCATTATCAGAAACAACAATTGTTCATAAATTTCTTGATTAATTGCCTTATGTGGCCATTCAAGATTACTATATCGTTCTGAAAAGTAATTAAGATAAAAGTAACGAATCGTATCTTCGTTTTCGCTAATCATTTTACAAGGATGTGTTTGAATTTGGACATAATACTTTTTTAATGAACCATTTAATTTTTTTATTATGCGAAATAAAGTAGACGAGCTAATGAACAGTTCTTCTGCTAATTCGAAAACTGTTTTGGTATCATCATAAAACAATTTTTCAATAAAATTAAAAGCAATACTGTCCTTTAAAATGGCACGGTAAATACCATCAATACTTTGATAGGGAGGAAAAACAAAACGGATACCGCGATGAGAAGTTTGTAGAACTTCAATAGAATAGTATTCGCGCAATTGAATCATATCCTGTTTTAAAATTCGCTCAGAACTACCTGTCTTTTGGGCTAGTTCTCTTAAAGGAATCCAATCATCACGGCTATAAAGATACTCAAGGACCTTTAATCGTCTACGTTCATTTGCTTCTAATACTTCATACATAATAATCCCTCTTTTTTTTTTAGAGTTTTCAATTCTTTAATAGTGGGGAATGATTAAGAAAAATGTAAAATTGCTCATAAAGTTTCAACACCTTCATTCTACTATTAACGGATTTCGTTTGTCAAATTAAGTTAGACAGTTCCCACTCATTAATGTAATTTAAAAATACTTCTAACGGTGTCAGATACTGTAAAGATTTTCTTGGGATCTGATTTCTTACTGAAGCGACTGCAGAGACAAAAGATTGATCAACTTGGTTAAAATCCATTTCTTTCGGTAAACCGTCTTTTCGAAGCAGTCCATTAGAATGCTCGTTTAAAGCTCGCTGGGATGGAGTTCCTGGATCAGCAAAGTAAATAGCAACATCATTTAGATTACTAATGGTTTTCCAGTTGGAAAACTCTTTTCCACAATCAAACGTAATGGATTTGAAGAGATTTCTTGGAATACATTGGAACCAGTTGTTTATAGCTTCTTCAACATCTTGTGCTTTACGCCCATTGGGCTTCAAAGTAATAATGGCTTTTGAAATCCGTTCAACCAATGTGATTACAGCACTTTTATGATGAATGCCAACAATAGTGTCTCCTTCTAGATGACCAAACTCGTCTTCAAATTGAGGATAATCCGTTAATCTTTCAGATATATTTCTTTTGAAAGCTTGTTTCCCTCGTTTTTCTTTATGACCGTTTGGTTTACGTTTTCCTTTCATAGGAAGAGTTGTTTGATCAAAGAGCCCTTGTTTGAACTGTCGGTACAAGGTGCGTGAGGAACAAGCGATGAACCTTTCTGCACGACCAATAATCACATCTGGAGTCCATCCTTGAGCAACCATCTTTTGAATATATTCTTGTTGGTCATTGGGTAAGGTAATAGGATGTCTACCGCAGCGCTTCTTATTTTCTTTGTATTGTTTAAAGTAATCAAGAGCCGTGTAACCTTTCCTTAGGAAAGTAACTACGTTATGAATCGTCTGACGTGAACGGCCAATGTAGGTGGCAATTTTCAAAACAGAAATTTTTTGATGGAAATAAGCTTCTATCATTACAAGTTCTTCAGTGGTAAGATGGGTGTAGGTCATTCGTGATCACTCCTATGTTTTCTTTGGTCGGAAATACATTTTGAGTGTACCACGAATGGCTTTTTTATTTGTCTAGCTTAATTTTACAATCGGCGGGATTTAAAAATAAATAGGAAAATATTCGTTATTTAAAAAGAGTACAATGAATAGAAACTTAGGACTGTTACTAGTGTGTATAGGATATTATTCAACAAATAGAAACGTTTCGATAAAACGCTTGCATTTTTTTAAAAAGAGATTTATATTAGTTATAGAAACGTTTCACCAATAAAAAAAGGGAGGAATAAAAGAATGAAGAAATGGCATAAGAAAACAGCTTTAGGGGCATTAACGTTAGCTTCAGCAGGTTTATTGATGGCTTGTTCAGGTGGCAGCAACGAATCGGAGGATAGTGCATCAAGTGATTCAGTAACTTTTTGGTACATGGGGGATGGAAATGAACATATCCAACCAATTTTAGATGATTTTACTGAAGAAACTGGTATTACAGTTGATA
Organism: Carnobacterium jeotgali MS3; assembly: GCF_000745125.1. Classification (GTDB taxonomy): domain Bacteria; phylum Bacillota; class Bacilli; order Lactobacillales; family Carnobacteriaceae; genus Carnobacterium_B; species Carnobacterium_B jeotgali. The sequence continues at coordinate 220,511 of NZ_JQNF01000003.1, read as the reverse complement.
TTCAAAGTATTCCTTGGTCTAGCTCTCATGATAAATTATTAACGGCAGTTGCTTCAGGTGATGGACCAGATGTTGTTCAAATGGGTACAACATGGATGGCTGAATTTGTTGATGCGGGAGCTTTGCAAGATATATCTTCTTATGTTGAATCAGAAGATTCATTGAAAACAGAAAACTTTTTTGAAGGTTCGGTTGCTACAACAAAATTTGATGACGCTTACTACGGAGTGCCTTGGTATACAGAAACCAGAGCTCTTTATTACCGGACAGACTTATTAGAAGAAGTCGGCTATTCTGAAGCTCCAAAAGATTGGGAAGAATTAGAAGATGCTGCTATAAAATTATCTAAACGTGGAGATGATATGTATGGTTTCCAAGTAGAGTCTAATGATCCATCATTTGCATTTATGTTTGCTCGTCAAAATGGATCAGAGCTGTTTGATGAAGATGGAAAACCTGTTTTTAATGAAGCACCTTTTGTAGAAACAGTTGACTATTTAAATACGTTTATGCAAAATGGTTCATCTCCTAAACAAGACTTGGGCTTAGATATTTCACAAACTTTTGGTGGCGATGGAATCGTACCCATGTTTATCAGTGGCCCTTGGATGATCAATTCAATTAATGATAGTACAACGGATATTGAAGGCAAATGGGCAACAGCTTTATTGCCAGCAGGATCTGAAAACAATCTTTCAAATACTGGTGGAGCTAACTTAGCTGTATTCAATGGAACAGAAAATGAAGAGAATGCAGTTGCTTTGATTGAGTTCTTGTCTCGTCCTGAAAATCAATTGGCATTCTTTGAAAATTCTAACTCATTGCCAGCCGCTACTGTTGCTTGGGAAGATGAAGCATTATTAGACCCAATCATTGCAACATTTGGTGAACAACTCGAAAATTCTGAAGCAATGCCTTTGATTCCAGAATTCGAAAGAATCTCAGCAAGTTATTTAGAAGATTGGGAAGAAATTTACCTAGGTGGAGCTGACATTCAAGACAAAATGGATGAACTCAATGCCGAAACAGAAAATCTGCTTCAATAAATAAGCTGTTTATTTATATAGCAGTTAGTCAATGTAGAAATTCAGAAAAATAATCAAAAACGAATTAGTTCTTGATTTATTTTTCTGGGTTTTTGTTGATAAAAACGCACAGGATGATATCAAACAGGTTTTATGTAACATAAGTTAGTTTTAGAAAGGATGAAGAATGTTATGAAGTCAGCAAACAAAAAAGCTCCATATTTTTTTATTTCACCCGCAATTATTTTGCTTTTAGTCTTTTCTATTCTTCCAATTTTTATCGCTTTGTTTATTAGCTTTACAGATTTGAGTCTAGCTGGATTAGCAGATTGGTCCAGAGTCAATTTCATTGGGATAGATAACTATAAAAATATTTTAGCTGATCCAATTTTTATTAAAGCTGCTGGAAATACTATATATTATGTTGTGATTGGCGTTCCTTTAGTCGTGATTATCTCATTAGGACTGGCAATTTTAATAAATGTTGGAGATGGAAGATTTTTCTCTTTCATGAGATTAGTTTTTTATTCTCCTTCTATAACCAATATTGTCGCAGTATCAGTTGTATGGACTTTTTTGTACAATCCCAATATTGCAATAGGACTGTTTAACCAAATATTAGATTTGGTCGGAATCGCACCTGTCTCTTGGTTACTAGATCCTGCTGTGGCAAAACTTTCATTGATTATCTTGGCGCTATGGAGAGGGACGGGAATCAATATGTTGATTTTCTTAGCCGCTTTGCAGGGCATTCCACCAGAATATTATGAAGCAGCTGAATTAGATGGTGCTTCAAAATGGAATCAATTACGGTACATCACCGTACCAATGCTTAAATTCTCTATCTTCTTTGTCAGTGTGACAACTATTATCGGCTGGTTACAATTCTTCGAAGAACCATTTGTTATGACGGAAGGTGGACCATTAAACAGCACCACAAGTATTTCCCTCTTCTTATACCGAAATGGGTTCCAATTGAATGAGTTTGGATATGCAGCTGCCGGATCACTGATTTTGTTTGTTGTCATTATCATAATTACCTTATTCCAACTTAGAGGGCAATTGAAGAATAACGAAAATGAAATGTAAGTGAAAGGAGAAGACAATAAATGAATTCTTATAAAAAAGCACAAAAGAGAAATAAAGTGATTGTGGGCGTTATTTTAATTATAGGTGGGATTATTGCGGTTACGCCGTTTATTTGGATGATGCTTTCTTCATTTAAAACAAATGCTGAAATCGTTTCGATGGAATCAGGATTACTACCTAAAGAATGGACTTTCCAAAACTTTATTGATTTATTTGAAAAAATGAATTTTGGAGTGTATTTAAAAAATACATTGATTATTACAGCCTTTTCTTTCGGGGGGATGTTTTTAAATGCTATGGCAGGGTATGGATTTGCCAAATACCGTTTTAAAGGAAGAAATAGTCTTTTTATTATGATATTAGCAACGATGATGATTCCGGGTCAAGTAACCATGATACCCGTATATTTGATTCTAAATAACTTAGGATTGACGAATACCTTGGCCGGAATCGTATTGCCAGGTTTAGTAGGAGCATATGGTATTTTTCTATTCCGACAATTTATGTCTACCATTTCGGATGAGTTATTAGAAGCAGCTCGATTAGATGGGGCAAGCGAATTTTATATTTTCACTCGCATTATTATTCCGTTATCAAAACCTATCTTAGCTGTACAAGGTATTTTAACATTTATTGCTGGTTGGAATTCATTTATGTGGCCATTAATTATTGCCAATGACGAAAAATACTATACTCTTTCTGTAGGTTTGCAGTTGCTACAAGGCCAATACGGCAATAACTATGCGTTACAAATGGCTGGCGCAACATTTATGGTTGTTCCGATTATCATTATTTTCTTAACGTTCCAGAAATACATTTTACAAGGCTTTAATGTTTCAGGTTTGAAATAACACCATTCTAAGGAGGATATTATGAAATCAATAAAATTAAAAGAATTAGTAAACGAAATGACAATTGAGGAAAAAATCGGTCAAATGATTCAGCTATCAGCAGATTTTTACAATACAACAGAAAATGAAATTACAGGTCCCATGAACGATATGCGTTTAACAACTGAAAAAATGACGACGGTGGGTTCCGTTTTAGGAATTTCTGGTGCTGAGCAAGTAAAGGCTATTCAACAGTCGCATTTACAATCTAACCGATTAGGAATACCTTTGTTATTCATGGCTGATATTGTACACGGCTATCGGACTATTTTTCCTATTCCTTTAGGTTTGGCTAGTTCTTGGGATTCTAAGTTAGTCGAACAAACAGCTTCAATTGCAGCAAGAGAATCGTCTGTATCAGGATTACATGTAACTTTTTCACCAATGGTTGACCTAGTAAGGGACGCAAGATGGGGAAGAGTAATGGAGTCAACAGGAGAAGATGCTTATTTAAATCAACAAATGGCACGAGCTTTTGTTCGAGGGTACCAAGGATCAAATCTTAAAGAGGATATGACGAAGATGGCAGCTTGTGTGAAACATTTCGCGGCATATGGAGCACCTATTGCTGGAAGAGAATACAACACGGTCAACATGTCAGAACGTCAATTACGTGAAAATTATCTACCAGCATACAAAGCGGCTATTGATGAAGGTAGTCGTTTGGTCATGACAGCTTTTAACACAGTAGATGGTATACCTGCTACGGGAAATAGTTGGTTAATGAATGAAGTACTGCGTAAAGAAATGGGATTCGATGGTGTACTCATTTCTGACTGGGGCGCGATTGGCGAATTGATCGCACATGGAGTTGCTGAGAATTTAAAAGAAGCCGGAACACTAGCTTTTGAAGCTGGAGTTGATATTGAAATGATGTCAGCTGCTTACTCAAGTGAGTTGCATGGTTTGATCGAAAGTGGCACATTGGATGAACAAAAATTGGATGAAGCTGTTTTACGTATTTTAGAGTTGAAAAATGATTTAGGTCTATTTGAAAATCCTTATCGCGGAGCAGATGCTCAAAAGGAAGAACAAGAAGTCTTCAGTCAAGAAAATCGTGAGGTTGCACGAATCAGTGCAGAGCAATCGATGGTATTGTTAAAAAATGAAGATATTTTGCCTTTGAAAAAAGAGATGAAAGTCGCCTTGATCGGACCAAACAGTCAAACAAATGACTTGTTAGGATCATGGTCTTGGAAAGGGGATACTTCAGAAACACGTTCACTTTATGAAGGTATGATGGAACATGTTTCTTCTGATCAGTTAGTTGTAATAGAAGAAACAGATATCCTAAATCATTCAGCTGATGCAAAATTAGCGGATGTAGATGTGCTCGTGCTCGCACTTGGTGAAACTTCTGAAATGAGCGGGGAAGCAGCTAGTCGAACGTCCGTTACTTTGCCAGGAAACCAAATTGAATTAGTAAAAGAGGTTCGTAAATTATCTAAACCAGTTGTAGCAACTTTATTTAATGGAAGACCTTTAGATTTATCCGACATAGTGGATGATGTAGATGCTTTAATAGAAGCTTGGTTCCCTGGAACAGAAGGCGGAGCAGCTTTAGCAAATGTATTATTTGGCGAAGTAAATCCTTCTGGGAAATTAACGATGTCATTTCCAAGAAACATAGGACAAGTTCCCATTTACTACAACCAAGACAAAACCGGCAGACCTATGAACGAAGAAAATAAAGCTGAAAAATACTTATCCAAATATTTAGATGTAGAAAATTCTCCTTTATTCCCTTTTGGATTTGGATTGAGTTATACGAATTTTTCTTACTCTGCTCTTAGCCTTTCTCACACAACATTCACTAAAGAGGATAGTGTAACGGTGAGAGTTACTGTTAAAAATGACGGAACGATTTCCGGATCTGAAATTGTTCAATTGTATGTTCAAGATGAAGTCGGAAAAGTTGTCAGACCGGTAAAAGAATTAAAAGGTTTTGAAAAAATTACTTTAGAACCACAGGAAGAAAAAAAAGTGAACTTTACGTTAACAGCTAAAGAATTAGGCTATGTACATTCTGACCTCACTTTTTCTACCGACAGTGGGACATTTAAAGTCATGGTGGGTACAGACAGTGAGAATGTCCAAAGTGAAACCATTAGATTAATGACTAAATAGGTAAAGATGAGGGATAAATATGACTAAAAATCAATTGATCAGTATAAATGAAGGTGAACTAACCGCTCAGTTTAAAATGAGCGGTGATTTATTTGAACTAAATGCAAATGGGACTATGTTGAATCAGTTAAATCTTGGTGCCATTGACGCTTCTATTATGAATTTGTATTTGCGTAAATTCGAAGCGGATAAAGTGTCCTACACACCATTGATTGGCTTACAATCGACTAGCCAACTTTCACAATCTGAAAATAAGATTCGTTGGACTGGGAACTGGAAAGACATTGCTTATAGCGTTACGTTTTCTTTAGTCAAACAAGCTTGGTTTTGGGAAGTTGAAGTGGACGGACTAGGTGTCACAGTAGATTTTGTTTACGGTCAAGATATTGGTTTAGCTGATAAAGGGACTGTTCAATCTAATGAAGCCTATAACTCGCAATACTTGGACCATGCTGTATTTGAATCAGAAGAAATGGGTTACACGATTTGCAGCCGTCAAAATCAAGTACAGAGTAAAGGGAACTACCCTTATCTGCAACAAGGTGCATTGAGTAAAACAGTGGGTTACTCAACAGATGGGTTTCAATTTTTTGGAAAAAGTTATAAAACAACAAATGAACCTGCCATATTGAGCCAAAAGCAGTTAGCAAATGAGGTCTATCAATATGAAATGGCGTATAGTGCTCTGCAATCTGAGCAACTTGTATTAAACGGTAAGCAATCTATTGTATTTTATGGCTATACAGCATTTGATCACCCAGAAGCTATTAAAAAACCGGTGGCATTAAAAACAATCCAGCAACTATGGGAAAAAGCTAAGCAATCAAAAGAAGTATTTACGGATGTAGAAATGGTGAAAAAAGCAGCTGTTATCGGTGAACCTTTACAGACTAAAGCTTTTTCCAAAATAGAAACTGAAAGCTATTTTCCAGAACGAATAGAAGAAGAGTATGAAGAAGGAAAGTTGTTATCCTTTTTCACTCAGGAGAAAACTCATGTTGTGTTAAAAGAAAAAGAAGAATTGATGGAACGTCCTCATGGACATATTTTGTTTAGTGGCAATCAATTAACGGTTGATGAAAGTATTTTGACAACAACTTCTTATATGTATGGTATTTTCAATTCTCAAGTAGTGATGGGAAATACATCGAATAACAAATTTATTAGTAATGTACGGAATGGATTAAATAGTGCTAAAACTGCTGGACAAAGATTGTACGTAGAAACAGAAGGCGTTTATTCTCTCTTAACCATGCCAAGTGCATTTGAAATGGGGTTTAATTATGCTATATGGTACTACAAAATCCATGATGATGTATTGAAAATTAAGAATTATACAACTGTTGAAGGACCTGAACTCTTTTTAGAAGTGGAGAGTGAAAAAGGAAAAGCTTATGATTTCATTTTAACCACTCAAGTAACAATGAATGAAAGTGAAAATACAGTACCATATTCATTATCTAAGCAAGGAAATCAGCTACAGTTTCGTCCTGAAAATCAATCGACTATGTACGACCTATACCCTGATTTGAACTATACAATGACGATTAAGGGTGTGGATTTTTCTCTTACTGATGAGTGTTTTTTCTTGGAGAATGGATCAGATGCTGAGAGTCCTCTAGTTGTAATAAAGATGGATAAAACTTCTCAATTTACAGTTGCGATTCAAGGCAGTTTAGAAAATGAAAAAAGTGAATTTGTTAGTCGTTCTTTTCAAGAGGAAGTTTCAAAATACACGAACTATTTTAAACAAGTAATGAACGGATTTGAGTTGTCGATCGATACTGAAAATCATTCGTTGGATAGAGTGAATTTACTCGCTTGGTGGTACACGCACAATATGTTGGTTCACTATCTTGTACCTCATGGACTAGAACAATATGGTGGTGCCGCTTGGGGAACTAGAGACGTTATGCAAGGTCCAACAGAATATTTCATGGCGACTCAAAATTATGCTAGTATTAAAGAACTATTGCGAATATTGTTTGCAAATCAATTTGCGGATGATGGAAATTGGCCACAATGGTTTATGTTTGATCGATACACTCATTTGAAAGCAGAAGAAAGTCATGGCGATATCATTGTCTGGCCGCTTAAAGTAATAGGAGATTATTTAATAGCTTCAAATGACTATGCCTTTTTAGATGAACGAATTGCATATACTGACCGCAAGACATTTGATAAAACTAAACAGTCTGTTACTGTATTTGAACACATTGTTAAAACAATTGATTATATTCAAAAACATTTACTAGAGGGAACAAGTTTACCCGGTTACGGTGATGGTGATTGGGATGATACTCTTCAACCGTATGATCAGCGTTTGAAGAGTCATATGGCCAGCAGCTGGACTGTTGCGTTGATGTATCAATCATTGAAACAGTTAGCTGAAGTTTTAAATTCGTACGATTTAGACTTTTCTAATGAGTTGAAAGAGATGCATCAAGACCTTGAAGCAGATTACAAAAAATATATGCTTTCGACAGATGTGATTCCTGGTTTTGTATTTATGGAAAATCCAGATAAAGTTGAACTCATGGTCCATCCAACGGATACACGAACGGGTATTGATTATCGCTTATTGCCTATGCAACAATCCATGATTGCTGAGCTGTTCACTCCTGAAGAAGCTGAACGACATTATCAATTGATTAAAAATGAGTTGAGCTATCCAGATGGTGTACGTCTTATGAGTGAGCCTGCGCGCTATGAAGGAGGCGTCAGTACGTACTTCAAACGAGCTGAGCAAGCTGCGAACTTTGGTCGTGAAGTTGGACTACAGTACGTTCATGCTCACATCCGTTTTGCTGAAGCGATGGCGACCATTGGAAAAATAAATGAAGCTTGGGATGCCTTATCTATTGTGAACCCTATTAATATAAAAAAAGTTGTTCCTAATGCGCAATTGCGTCAAAGCAATGCTTATTTTAGCAGTTCCGATGGAGACTTCAAAACACGTTATGAAGCAGCTGAAAATTTCAGTAAGCTGAAAAATGGAGAAGTTGAAGTTAAAGGAGGATGGCGAATATATTCAAGTGGTCCAGGGATTTATATGAACCAGTTGATTTCGAATATTCTGGGTATTCGTGCAACTGAAACAAGCTTAACAATTGATCCTGTATTGCCGGATTCATTAAATGGATTAGTCTTTACATTTGAACTTTACAATAAGCCTGTAAAAATTTATTACCATCTTAAAAACGAAACACCTCATTTAGAAATTAATCAAAAAACAGTGTTCACAGATGGTTACTCGAATCGATACCGTTCAGGAGGATATGTAGTAACTAAAGAAGAAGTTGAAAAAAAATTGAACGAAACAAATAACCGTATGGATATTTATTTATAGTGAAAGATAAGACTAGTCTTTTTGCTAAATGATTGATACTATTAAATAGCTAAAGAGTGGAGAGTAGGGAAAAGAAATGGCAGGAATTAAAGATATCGCGAAAGCAGCAAATGTCTCCATTTCCACAGTGTCTTATGCTCTAAATGGGAGTTCTAAAGTAACTGAAAAAACACGTGCAAAAATTATTAAAATTGCCAACGAAATGAATTATATTCCAAATAGAGCAGGTCGGAATCTTCGTAAAAAAGAAACTCAAATTATTGGCGTTTATCTTGCAACTTATGGCGGTACTTTCTATGGAGATTTGTTGGAAGGCATTATGGGAACAGCTAAAGAAAATAATTATGATATGATTGTTTGTTCGGGAGATCGTTCTCGGTTATTTTTACCAGAGCGAATGATTGATGGAGCGATTATCTTAGATGCTGGATTTCCAGATAATGAGTTAATTGAGTACGCCAATCGTGGTCATAAAATGGTGGTACTGGACCGTAAAATTAAGCATGAAAATATTCGCAGAGTATTGGTGGATAACCGAATTGGAGCTAAACAAGCAATCGAAGCCTTATTAGAAAAAAACAATACGCTAGTCTATTTAATTACCGGTCCGTCTGATTCATTTGATAATCATGAGCGTTTGGAAGCTTCGATAGAGATATTGACTAAAAATAAGCAAGGCTATGAAATAATAGAAGGTGATTTTTCTGAGGTATCAGGCCGGAGAATCGGTAAAATCATTCATGAAAAATGGACTGAAACGGTTTCTGTATTTTCTTTTAACGATGAGATGGCTATTGGAATGTACAATTATTTTAAAGACACTAATTTAGAAATTGGGAAAGACATTCGTCTGATTGGATTTGATAACATACTGGTTAGTCGTTATATGACACCAAAGTTAGCAACGATTGCTTATTCAAAACATAAATGGGGTTCCATCGCAGCGCAGTCATTAATTAATCTGATCAAAAACAAACCGGTAAATGATCAAATTCTTAAAACAACTTTAGTAAAAAACCACTCTTACTAAATAATAGGAGGTACAATGATGGGTGTTATTTCTGGTCAAATCAATTCTTCAGAATTAGGATTTACAATTTCTTATAAGGCTATTTTGCCAGAGGAACGAACAGGACCTTATCCCGTTTTGTACCTCTTACATGGATTATCAGATGATGATTCTAGTTGGGTGTATAACTCTTCAATAGTACGGTATGCGTCACAATATAATATAGCTATTTTTATGCCGCAAGTGCACATAAGTTATTATTCAGATATGTACATGGGGGCAAATTATTGGAGCTTTTTAACAAAAGAATTCCCTATGAAAATGAAAAATTTATTTAACATTTCTCATAATAGTGAAGAGACCTTTGTGGCTGGTCTATCTATGGGTGGATATGGCGCAATAAAATGGGGGTTAACGTATCCGACTGAAATCGCGGGAGTTGCTGCTTTGTCAGCTGCTGTAGATCCTTATAGATTATGGCAAGATGAGCCAATCAGAGACACGCTTTTTAAGTCAGCATTTAAATCAAAAGAATCTTTTATAGGATCGGAAAATGACATGTACGCTGTGCTAAAACAAATCGAAAAAGAGACTGTTACACCGGTAATGTTACAAATTTGCGGTACTGAAGATTTTCTTTATGAAGATAACCTGAAGTTTAAAGAGGCTCTCCAAGAGACCTCTATCGATTGCACATTTATTGAAAAGCCTGGAGACCATAACTGGGCATTTTGGGACCAAGAAATCCAATATGTATTAAAATGGATGCAGGAAATCTTAACTAAAAAAAGAAGCTGATTTTTTCAGCTTCTTTTTTTAGCTCGAATTTCTGTTAACCTAAAAGACTTCCATTGAACTGTCAAGATCTTAAGGGTATACTAAAAAAATCATATAAAGTGAATAAGAGTATTAAAAATAATTGGTTATGAGGGAGGTGAGAAAATGACTCTTAAAAATAAAACAGTAACAAAATATTTGTCTTGGTTAGTGGTGCTGTTATGGATGGGGTTAATTTTTTATTTCTCTCACCAAGTTCAGCAACAGTCTTGGAATTTGAGCTATAGCATATTAGAAATCAGTGTTCAAGCCATTAAAGTGGTTCAGGTTGTTTTGTTTATGGGTTTAGCTGGAGTTGTTATTTTTAAGTTAAAAAGTTTTGGAATCAGGATTGGATTAAAAGAAGTAGTCCTTATTCTCGTTGTAGCCGCTATATTGTATAGCTTGTCCCTTAATGTGCGTCATGCTCTTGTTCCGGTAGATCTACATCACTTTATACGTAAAAACGCACATTTTTTAATCTATTTAATTTTAGGTGTGTTTGTAAAAAATGCTTTGAATAGCAGTTGATTGAAAGGCGTCAAAGCATTTGGAATTGGGTTACTGATTTGTGTGGGCTATGCTTTTTCAGATGAAATTCATCAATTAGTTGTGCCCGGGAGAGGCGGTCAGTTAAGTGATGTGGTCATTGACAGTTCCGGTGCAGGGATAGGGATTTTGTTGCAGACTTTATTCGTTGCTTTCCGGTCAAATAGAAATAAAAATAAGGTTGTAGAAAATAGTTGAAAATTGAACTATTCAAAAAAGAAGCTTGGCATAATTGCTAAGCTTCTTTTTTTGGAGTTGTTTTACCGTAAATGATCCGTTTGATTCCAGGCATTTAAAATGAATTTTCCTTTAGCATAACCTAATTCAGAAATGCTAGTATTGGCCAGAGGTTCTTGCGAACGAAGGTCTTTTAAATCCATTCCAACTAAAGATAAAAGTGTTGTTGTCCAAGTGATGCTATGTCCAACAAATAACAAGTCATTTTCAGGGAATTGCTCAATAGAGCGGTGGATTGCTCGGCTTCCTCTAGCAATCAATTCCGGATAAGTTTCTCCGCCAAATTTACTAGGGTCATACAAATCAGGACGATTACGTAAATTATAAAAACTATCTGGTGAAGTTTCACGCCAAAGTGGAATGGAGGATCCTTCCCATGAGCCATAACCGAATTCCTTTAAATCATCTGTGTAATGTGTAGTAAAATCTTGGTCAAATTGTGAAGTAATTAAATGAGCAGTTTCGACGGCTCGTTTCTGCGGACTAGCAATAATCTGCTGAAGTCCATAATCTTTCAGACAGATACCCGTTTTTTTTGCATCTTCCAAACTTTGGGGCAGTAAGGGGGAATCGATATCTCCACCTTGAACGCGATCTGCTAAATTGTATTCAGTCATTCCGTGGCGTACAAAAAATAGTCGTTGCATAAAAACTCCTCCTATGTTGAAATATAATTTCATTCTAACATAAAATGAGCAATGAAAAAGGGCTGTTTTAAGATGGTTTAAAGCGAAAAAGAATAGAAAAAGATAACGAAAATAGCCTGTAATGTAAAGGTATACATTTGAAAAGTGAATTTACATATTGATGTAACGTTTATTTATGTATAATTGGTCTAATTTTATAAAAAGTAGAAAAAGTTATTGAAATTTTATTTTAACATGTTATGATTAATCATGTCATTAAAACGATTTCAAAGGAGTGGTGCTATGTTTGGTGTATCTGTCTTTCTTGGAGATGAGTTAACAAGTGAAACAAAAAACTATCTGCAGACAATGAAAGACAGCGGATTTGAAGGAGTATTTTCTTCTATGCATATTCCAGAAGACGATGTTTCACAATATGTAACAAGAGTGAAGACGTTAGGCCAATGGACGCAAGAATTAGATATGCAGTTGATGATTGATATTTCAGGGGAAGCTTTGAATAAAATTGGTTTTTCATTTGATCGTCCTGAGGAAATGCTAGCTATCGGGATTACTGGTTTAAGAATGGATTATCATATAACGAATCAAGTGAGTGCTAAAGTTAGCCGTTCAATGACAGTGGCCCTTAATGCGAGTACGATTACGCAAGCAGATATTGATGAACTAAAGCAATACAATGCGAATTTCCAACAAATGGAAGCGTGGCACAATTATTATCCGCGTCCTGAAACGGGATTAGATAAAAAGTTGTTTATACACAAAAATCACTGGTTAAAATCACTAGGATTTAACGTAATGGCTTTTGTTCCAGGAAATGAAACATTACGAGGCCCATTATTTTGTCAGTTGCCAACGTTAGAAAAGCAACGTGGAGTTCATCCTTTAGCTAGTGCAATTGAATTGTTAAACGAGTGCGAAGTAGATGATGTTTACATTGGAGATCCAACAATCGATGACAGAACGAAAAAGCAATTTTTTTATTACATTAAAAAGAAAACGTTATTATTTTCAATTAAGGGAATCGAAGGTTCTGATTATTTATCTGTCATCGTAGGAAAACACCAAAATCGTTGGGACGCAGCAAGAGATGTAATCCGTAGTGCTGATGCTCGCTTTAGAACCATCCCGAACATTGAACCGCAATACAGCCAAGAACGAATAAAAGGAAGCGTTACAGTAGACAACCGTTTATATGGACGCTATATGGGAGAAATTCAACTAGTACAACACCCTTTAGCTAAAGATGAAAAGGTAAATGTTGTGGCTCACGTTATTCCAGAAGATCTAGCTTTGATCGACTGTTGTCAAGAAGGCCAATTATTTGAACTCCAACCGATACAAGACAATGAAAGAGGTTAAGAAAATGAATTTAGACAAATTAACAACCGAAACGAGAAATACACAAACGATGAACTTAGATGAGCTTTCAACAAGCGAAGTAATGACTCTAATGAATCAAGAAGATCAAAAAGTTGCTTTAGCCGTTGAAGAAGCATTGCCAATGATCACAAAAGTTGTAGAAACAATCACGGATTCATTCAGTAAAGGCGGCCGTTTAATTTATATGGGTGCTGGAACAAGCGGACGTTTAGGTGTCTTGGATGCAGCTGAGTGTGTTCCAACATTTAGTGTAGATCCAAGCATGGTACAAGGATTGATTGCAGGCGGAATGAAAGCTATGACCGTTGCAGTTGAAGGGGCAGAAGATTCAAAAACACTTGGAGCTGAAGATTTAGAAGCTATTCAATTAACTGATAAAGATGTAGTTGTAGGAATCGCAGCAAGCGGACGTACACCTTATGTTATCGGTGGGTTAGAATATGCAACAAAAGTTGGAGCAAAAACAGCGACAATCTCATGCAACAAAGATGCTAAAATTAGTCAATATGCTCAAATGCCGATTGAAGTAGATGCTGGTCCTGAAATCTTAACGGGTTCTACACGATTAAAAGCGGGAACTGCTCAAAAATTGATTTTAAATATGTTGTCAACTGGCGCAATGATCGGTTCTGGAAAAGTTTACCAAAATCTAATGGTAGACGTAAAACCCTCTAATGAAAAATTAGAAGAACGTTCAAAACGCATTATTATGCAAGCTACAGAATGTACGTATGAAACAGCAAGCGAAACATTTGCAGCTGCTGACCACCAAGTGAAATTGGCAATTGTTATGATCTTAACGCATTCAGATAAAGAAACAGCAACTCAAAAATTAACAGAAGCGAAAGGGTTCATTCGTGAAACCTTAGCATAAAACTAGGAGGGTAAAAAGATGGCTGAAACAAAAGAGCAACGCATGGCTAGACAGATATATGAGCAAGTTGGAGGTATGGGGAACGTTGATTCTGTTATTCACTGTATGACTCGTGTTCGTATGGATATCAAGGATAACGGTAAAGTAAACTTTGATGGTTTGAAAAAAATCGATGGAGTTATGGGTGTTGTAGAAGATGATACCTTACAAGTTGTTGTAGGACCTGGTACCGTAAACAAAGTAGCGAACGAAATGGTAAGCATGGCAGGTGTTCGTTTAGGCGATAAAATTCCAGCCGGAAAATCAACTGCAACAAACTCTGGTCGTTCTGAAGCTGAAAAACAAGCGGCTATAAAAAAAGCTGAACTGAAAAAGAAAAATAACACACCTTTTAAACGTGTGTTGAAAGACATTGCAAATATCTTTGTTCCATTAATTCCAGCATTCGTTGGAGCTGGGATCATTGGTGGGATTGCTTCTATTTTCCAAAACATGATTACAGCTGAGACACTTACTGGAGAAAATTGGCTAACAATCGTTTTAGTCCTAAACATTATTAAAAGTGGATTATTTGCTTACTTGAACGTCTATGTAGGGATCAATGCTGCTAAGGTATTTGGCGCTACAGAAGGTTTAGGTGGGGTTGTTGCTGGTATTATTTATCTTCCAGGTATGTTGGTCGATGCACCTTTAACAAATATCTTTACTGGTGACCCTATGGCTGCTGGACAAGGTGGAATCATTGGTGTTATCTTAGCGGTCTACTTATTGTCAATCGTAGAAAAAAGCATGCGTAAAGTTGTTCCAGATTCAATCGATATTATCGTAACACCAACCATTTCTTTATTGGCTATTGGTTTAGTAACCATTTTCTTGATTATGCCAATCGCAGGTGCCATTTCATCTAGCTTAGTTGGAGCAATCACTTGGGTATTAAATGTTGGTGGAGCTTTCGCCGGTTTCGTATTAGGCGCATTGTTCTTACCAATGGTTATGTTTGGTTTACACCAAGTATTAACACCAATCCATATTGAAATGATCTCTACTCAAGGAATGACATTATTATTGCCGATCTTAGCTATGGCTGGAGCTGGGCAAGTTGGAGCTTCAATCGCATTATGGATAAAATGTCGTAAAAACAAACAATTAACAAACATGATCAAAGGTTCATTGCCTGTAGGTATCTTAGGAATCGGTGAACCATTAATCTATGCGGTAACATTGCCTTTAGGTCGTCCATTCATCACTGCTTGTATTGGAGGCGGTATCGGTGGAGCTGTTATCGGATTATTTGGTGGAATTGGTGCAACTGCAATTGGACCAAGTGGAGTAGCGTTAATTCCATTAATTGCTAACGGCAAATGGTGGGGTTATGTAGTTGGATTATTAGCTGCTTATGCTGGTGGATTCTTAGCTACTTACTTCTTTGGAGTTCCAAAATCAGCAATGGAACCAACTGAACTAGTTTCTTATGATGCAGACGAATTCGACGCAGAAACTATTGTTGACTAATCTGATTTGTACATTGTAAAATAACAGTAGCGTTTAAAAGGCATGTGAGTCTAGCGATTTGCATGCCTTTTTCAGTTTATAAATGAATGCAAATAGTCGGAGGTCGCAGGTTATGCAGAATAATGTCTTATTGACGATTAGAGAGAAAAAAATTACGTTGCCACAATCTGAAAAAAAGATAGCTGAAACAATTCTTAGAGATCCAGTAAAGGTTATTCAAATGAGTGCAACAGATCTAGCGACTGAAGCTGGTTCTAGTTCGGCTGCAGTGATTCGCTTTTGCCGTTCGATTGGCATTAAAGGATTTACGGAGTTGAAACTTCAATTGTCGGCAGATTCCCAAGGCATCAAGGATAATTTATACACGGATATTTTAGCTGATGAGAATTTAGAACAAGTTAAAAAGAAAATGCTCATCAATACGAATCATCTTTTTAAAGAAACCAATAACGTATTGGATACGAAACAAATTGAGCGTGTTTCGGAATTGCTTCATGAGAGTTCAATTATTTATCTATATGGTTTAGGGGCTTCTCATATTGTTGCTTCTGATATTCAACAAAAGTTTAGTCGAATGGGAAAAATAGTTGTTTGTTCGCTTGATCAACATTTGCTAGTCACATCAATGGCAGTTGCCGGAGAGAATGCGGTGTTTTTTGGAGTTTCAAACAGCGGTGAAAAGAAAGAAGTTCTTGCTTTAATGATTATGGCAAAAGAACTTGGATTGAAAACAGTAGCACTCACAAATAATACTGAGAATGCGCTAAGTCTTGAAGCGGATATTGCCTTAAAAACAGCTTTTGCTCATGAAGCTCCTCTAAGAAGTGGAGCGACAATTTCGTTATTGACTCAGATGTATGCTGTCGATATTCTGTTTTATGACTATGCGTCTAAAAACTACGACTTGACCGTAACCAATTTAGAGAAATCTAAAGCAGCCATTCAGCGGTATAACCAAAAATTTGATTGAAAAGTGTCAACTAAAAAGAATGGAAAACAGCCTTTCGTAGCTTGATTTCCATTCTTTTTTAGTTCGTTTGACTGAAGCTTTGAAACAAGCCTACTGATTTTTTTGAATTAATGGTATGATAAATGTAAATCAATCATCTATTAATTCAGGCAGGTTAGGAGTTGGCTTATAGTGAAAAAAAGAATTATTTCCACTTATTTTAGTGTTTATATAAATGAAAACGAAGTTGTTCTGCACTATGCAAACTCAAAAGAGCTGGCTCAAGAGTTTCAATTTAAACTGGAAGAGGATGCTCAGCGTTTTTATCATGCGTGTTTAGATATTGAAAAATCAATTGAAAATTTGTCAGGGCCTAAAAAAGAAGTGACCCATAATCAGTGGGTGAAACAAACATTGAGTGGTGTAGATTTTGAGTACACAGAATACCAATGAAAAAAGATCGAAGTTTAGAATAATGAATAAGTAAGTGGAGGAGTAAAAAAATTGATCAAATTAATTGCAATTGATATGGACGGAACATTATTAAATGAACACCATTTAGTAACGGATAAGGTGAAAAAAGCAATCAAAGAAGCAAGTAATGCAGGGATTAAGATTGTTTTATGTACAGGCAGACCAGTACATGCGGTCTATGATTATTTTGAAGAATTGGATTTGCCTAAAGATGAAGAAGATTATGTGATTTCTTTAAATGGGACAGTTGTTCAAAAAACGACCAATTGGGAAATTGTTTATTCGCACCAATTAGACCATAGCCAATTGAAAAAAGCAGAACAACTCATTGAACCGTTCGAAATGAATTTTACATATTTCGACGAGAAAGCTTACTATTATACAGGTAAAAAAACTGAAATGTTGCAATTCGATGCTGATTTATTGGGAATGGATGCTGTGCATTTGCCATTAGAAGAACTACCTGAGGAATTGACAATATTTAAAGCGATGTATGTTGCAGAAGAAACAGAACTAGATCATTTAGCGGCTTCTATGCCAGCATTTATTTCTGAAAATTTTTACCCTATTCGAAGTTTGTCTTATGTTTTAGAATTGTTACCTCAAGGTGCTAATAAAGGTGAGGCATTGACAGGATTAGCAACGAAACTCGGATTTTCAATGGATGAAGTGATGGCTATCGGCGATGGAGAAAATGATTTAGATATGATGAAAGTGGCGGGTACGAGCGTAGCGATGGGTAATGCTGTTGACTCTATTAAATTAACGGCAAAATATGTATCTAAATCAAATCAAGAAGATGGAGTTGCACATGCAATTTATGAATGGGCATTGAATTAACTTTTTCTTAAGGTGTATTTAACTGTAGGTAACTAGTTAAATTAAAGGGGTTTGACAAGGGAATCTACTTCAATACTCAGTATAAAGACCAAAAAAGGGTTCATTGCAAAAAAGTAATGGACCTTTTTTTTATGGCGAGAAATGTAGTTGAGTTAGAGAGCCTTATCATTTGATAGGACTTTCTAAAAGTCTTATACTATAGATGTGTTAAAAATCGAGGAGGGATGGTATGCAAGAACAATTAGTAAAGATTTCGGAAAAGATGTTTGAGTGTCAGCGTGTGTGCAACGAATGTTTTTATGCTTGTCTAAAAGAAGATCATGTTCAGATGATGGCAGAATGTATTCGATTAGACCGAGAATGTGCGGACATTTGTGCTTTTGCTTCAACTGCTATTACTAGAGAAAGTTCTTTATCCGCTGACCTTATTGCTTTATGTGCCACTATTTGTCAAGCTTGCGGAAAAGAATGCGAGAAACATGATCATGATCACTGTCAAAGATGTGCTAAAGTATGTTTGGAATGTGCAGAACTTTGTCGTAATTACGCTTAAATTTCAAAACAACTATATTTATATGTACAGCTCTGGTTGCCTATTATTAGGCTTTTCTAATAGAGTTGTACATATTTTCGTCACAAACCAAACTTAAAAAATTTTTTTTAAACTAAAAGATAGCCCTTACAACTAATAGTTGTTATACTTCGAGTATCAATTAATAGCAGGATTTTTTAAACAATCTGCTTTCACATAGTACTTATTTTTCCTCCTTGAAGCAAGACCCTCAGTTTCATCCTAGGTCATCCTGACCGCCAATACACTTTTAGTTTTGACAAATTTTCAAGTAGTATATCCAGACATCTTTATTTAATTTACCCAATTTTACCCACTCACCTTCAGTATCACTCCATAGTAGTTACTTATCCTATTTATCCGTACCCATTTTTCATATTAAGCTGTAAACTTTTTTAGAAAAAATGAATTGTTTTAGGTTTATTTAAGTCGCCTTTTTTTAGAAAATTATAAAAATATGAAGGAGAATGTTATATGGAAATTAATTTCACTGAACCTTATGGAAGGCTATACGAAACAATAGAAGATGGAGAATTAATTATTTTTGACTTCGAAAATGAGTATGGAAAAGTAAAGAATATGTTTATTAAAAGAGAGATTCCTTTTCAACTAGAAAATAAAAAGTTCTTTGACATCGTAACACCTTACGGCTATGGCGGACCGGTTATTCAAGAAACGACAGATGAGGAAAGATTATTGGCAGGATATTTTGAGGCATTTTCCAATTATTGTCAAAAAAATGATATCATCACTGAATTTATTCGATTTGATCTTTTTGAAAATACTCAAGTACGAGATTGTTTTTATGGAGATGTCTCACTTGTGGGCAATACCATTGTGAAAAACTTAGAATTGCCGATAGAAGAAGATGTACGTAAAAAGATTTTTCGAGATGCTAGAGTAGCTAGAGAAAAAGGGGTTGAAATCAGTTTAGATCAGACGGGTGAACGTGTTGATGATTTTCTAGAAATGTATTATTCAACGATGGACCGTAATGGGGCGGATGCTTATTATTATTTCAAAAAGTCTTTCTTTGAACAGATTCACGAAACGATGAAAGGTCAATTTTTATATGTATTTGCTACAATTGATGGAAAACTTATTGCAGCAACGTTGGTATTATTCGGCAAAGAAAGGGCTTTTGGTTTCTTAGCAGGAACTCTAAAAGAATTCTTCAATCATCATCCCGAAGTTTTGATTCAATTAACCGTTATGGAGTGGTTAAAAGATAAAGGCATTGAAAAATATATTTTAGGCGGTGGGCATAAAGGAGAAGATGGAATATATATGCATAAAAAAGCTTATGCACGACACGGAGAGCACCCTTTTTATGTGGGAAAAAAAGTACATGATCCTATTATTTATGAAAAGTTGATTCAACTGCGAAAGGTATTTGGCAATTTTGATATGGAAACCAGCTTTTTTCCAAAGTATAGAACTTGATAATAAGATGATCTAATGAAATGAACTATATTTAAGTATCACCATCCTCGCACTATCACAGAAATTAAAAAGGTTAATTCATTTTAAACGATTCACACCTCTTTTTTCGCTAAATATTCCTCAGTTTTATCCCTCTAAAGCGTCATCCTTATAAAAAATCCATTTTCTTTATTGAGTTTATTTGTAAAAAAATTTACTTCTAAATGATTCACCCTCGTAAAATGAGCCTCTCATTCAACCTCGCAAAATCCTCCCTCAATACAGTTTAGGTCCTACCCTCTCTCATTTTTGACAAGCAGTTAACACATAACTAAAAATACAATAGAGGTGAGAACACTATGAAAAATTATTATCCAGTTAAGTCAATTATTGAATGGATTTTTGCCGGTATGTTATTTCTATTGGTTCTACCCATTCTATTCATTTTAGGGATTTTAATAAAACTAGAAGATCCTACTGGCCCTATCTTCTTTATCCAAGAACGTGTAGGAAAAGACAATGAAATATTCAATATGTATAAGTTGCGAAGCATGAAAAACCCAACAGCTATTGGTAATAAAGAACTATCTTATGATGAGCGCATGTTAAAAATCGGACAATTTATTCGGAAATTAAGTCTAGATGAATTGCCTCAGCTCATCAATATTCTAAAAGGAGATATGAGTTTTATCGGTCCTAGACCATTGCTTGTTTATTATTTACCTTGTTACAACGAAACAGAATTGCATCGTCATGATGTTAAACCCGGTATCAGCGGATGGGCACAAGTTAACGGTCGCAACAACTTAAGTTGGGAAGAGCGATTTGCTTTAGATGTGGAGTATGTTGAAAAATGCTCATTTCTTTTTGATGTAAAAATTGTTTTGATAACAATTAAAAAAGTGTTAATGAAAGCAGATATCGTTGAAAAAGAAGTTGATTATATTATCGCATTTGATGAATACCGGAAAATGCAATGGAAACAGGAGGAGGTGTTGGATAACGTCACTCCACTATTTCCTGATGCTATTCCTTTAGAAGTTAGTTCAATAGTAGAAAATAGAGAATTCAAAGTCTAATAAGTTGAAAAACAATCATCGCTGGTTCAAATGAAATCTGATGGGAATAAGCGATAGGAAGAAGGGAAGTCTATGATAAATCATGAGCGGATTTTATTATCTTCACCACATATGTCTGGAAAGGAACAACTATACATTAAAGAGGCGTTTGATTCTAACTGGATCGCTCCTTTAGGTCCGAATGTCACTAATTTCGAACTAGAACTGGCTCGGTATACCAATAAAAAAGGAGCTTCGTTAACAAGTTCTGGTACTGCAGCTATTCATTTAGCTCTTGCTTGTTTAGGGATAGAAACAGGAGACAGCGTGTTCTGTTCAAGTTTTACTTTTATTGCAAGTGCTAATCCAGCATTGTATTTAGGAGCTGAATTAACGTTTATCGATTCTGAACCTAGCAGTTGGAACATGTCACCGCAAGCATTAGAACGTGCATTGTTTGATGCAAGTAAAGCCAACCATTTGCCAAAAGCGATTATTGTTGTAAATCTTTATGGACAAAGTGCTGATATGGAACTATTACTGAACGTTGCAGATTTGTTTGGTGTTCCCATTATTGAGGATGCAGCAGAATCGTTAGGTGCAGAGTATAAAAATAAAAAAAGTGGAACATTTGGGAAAATTGGAATCTATTCTTTTAATGGCAATAAAATTATTACTACTTCTGGCGGAGGAGCAATTGTTAGTGATGATGAAGAATTGTTAGATAAAGCTTTCTTCTTAGCAACTCAAGCAAAAGATGCAGCACCCTATTACCAACATTCACTGGTCGGCTACAATTACCGCATGAGCAATGTGTTGGCTGGAATTGGAAGAGCTCAATTACAGGTCTTGGATAAACGAGTTGAAAAAAGGAGAGAAATTTTTCAAAACTACTACAGTGAATTAAATTCCATTGAAGAAGTTCATTTTATGCCTGAACTCAAACAATCGAAATCCAATCGCTGGTTGACAACATTAGTGATTGATCCATTTATGACGAACGTTACTCCTTTTGAATTTATGGACAAAATGAACCAGGCAAATATTGAAACGCGTCTTTTATGGAAGCCTCTTCATATGCAACCATTATTTAGACGCACGAAATTTTATAAACATAATGAAAGAACACCTGCTGTATCTGAATTACTATTTGCGATGGGCATCTGTATTCCTTCCGGCTCTAATATGACGGAAGAAAATCAATTTAGAGTTATCGACCAGATGAAAAAAATCCTTTCACCAGTTGATCAAGCACCCGTTTTACGGAATAAAGTGCCTGCTAGTCAAGTTTAAATCTATAAAAATATAAAAGGATTTTAGTAAATTAACGGTTTGGAGGATTCAATTATGGATAAAGTATTGATTTTAGCATCAATTTCTCCAATGATAGAAGGCTTTAATCGACCGAATATAGCTTTGTTGCAAAAAGAAGGGTATGAAGTTCATGTTTTAGCAAATTTTAAAGATGAAAATAGTGAAGCGAATGAACGAAATAATCGTTTTAGAAATCAATTACAACTTCAAGGTGTAACCGTATTTGATATCGCTATAAATCGTAATCCCTTTAAAGTAATGAACTATAAAGCCTATAAAGAAATCAAGCAAATTATTGATCGAGAAGCTTATGCGTTTATTCATTGTCATTCACCAATTGGAGGAGTTCTTGCCAGACTTGCTGCCAGAGAAGCACAAAAAAGAACGACTAAAATTATCTATACTGCACATGGGTTTCATTTTTTCAAAGGGGCACCATTGAAAAATTGGATGATGTATTATTCAGTTGAAAAGTGGTTATCTAAGTATACCGATTGTTTAATAACAATCAACGATGAAGATTATCATGTAGCTCAAAATAAACATTTTAGAGCTAAGAAAATTGAAAAAATTAATGGAGTAGGAATCAATAAAACGATATTTAAGCCAATTGATACAGAATTAAAAAATCAGCGAAGAAGTTTACAAGGGTATGAGAAAGAAGATTTCCTTTTGATATATGTTGGCGAATTGAGCAAAAGAAAAAACCAACAGTTAGCTATCTCTATGATGGGAAGAGTCGTTCAAACGTTACCACAAGTTAAGTTATTGTTGGTTGGAGATGGTGAATTAAGAGAGCAATATGCTCAACAAATTAAAGACTTACACTTAGAAAAAAATGTATTTTTACTTGGGTTTAGGTCAGATGTTGATAAGTTGATGAGTATCTCTGATCTCGTCCTTTCTACTTCTAAACAAGAAGGCTTGCCGGTAAACATTCTAGAAGCTATGGGAACAGGATTGCCAATCATAGCCACTGATTGCAGAGGAAATCGTGATTTAATCCATCACGGTAAAAATGGTTATCTAGTAGGGTTAGAAGATGAAGAACGTTTGGCTAGTTATGTAGACATACTTTACCATTCTAATAGCTTAAGAGATGACTTTGGTCTGAAAAGTTTAGACTATCTTGAGAAGTATTCCATTCAGTCTGTTATGAGCCAAATGACTCAAATCTATCAAATTGTAAATTACACACCAGATTCATCACTCATCAACAGTAAAGAAACAGTAAAAGCATTGATCAAATGAGTTTCCTATAAAAAGTGGGTCTTATTGGAGGTGAAAAGTGTGGTCGCAAACTCTTTAACGTTAGAAAAAAAACGAGTGACATCAACAGTAATGGTGACGGTATTTTTGATGTCTGTCTTTTTAAATCAATCAAATGTGTTATTTGGAATCAACCTATCGTTATCTGATTTTTTAGTTCTAGGATTAGTAATCAGTTTGATTATGAAGCAAGAACTAAGTTTACCTCTTATGCACATTATAGTGTTTAGCGCTTTTTCAATTCTTATTTTATTTCACTCCTTATTCATCATTCCTAATCAATATATGATTGCAGCCGATCCATTAGCCACTCTAATCGATTATACCAAGCTGCTAGTCGTCTTCCTATACTACACCATTGGTTTTAACCTTTCCCGCTTAAAATTAACAGCAGTTTTTCTAAAAGGGTTTGTAGTCGGATCCGTTGGAATTGGCTTCATTGGTATTTTAATTTCGTTTATTCCAATTCCTTATTTATCTTCAATCATGTTATTTGGAGAAAGCCGGTTGATCGGTTTTATGAATGATCCAAATTTTTTCGCAGTGATTCAATGTTGTGCATTAAGTATTTTGTTAAGAATGAAACCACTAAACAGTGTCATTCGAATTGGTGCAATCGGAATCATTCTTCTATCAATCATTAGTTCTGGATCAAAGTCAGCGATTATCTTAGTCGCTCTTTACAGTGGATACTTTTTGGTAGGGAAACTCGTGAAAATGGAAAAAACAACTCCTTTAAAAGTAGTAAGTTCACTCTTTTTGGTTTTAGGGGTGTCAGCGATCATTCGAAATCTTTTGACCTACACGGATGAATTGATGGCATTGATTGTCAGTCGATTCCCAATTTTTTCAAGAGTAGAATTGTTGTTTACTGATTTTTCTTCAGCCGTTTCTGATGGCGGATCAGGAAGAACGCAAGTTTGGGAAACGGCAATGCACATGATAGATTCTGCTCCATTACTAGGAATTGGATTAGGCAATTATATTCCAATTGCCAATCAATTTGTTCACAATCCAAATGTTGCTCATAACACCTATCTTCAGCTTGCTGCAGAATGGGGAATTGTGTTGACTGCTTTATTCTTTTTATATGTCGGTTCAACTCTACTCAACAATAGGAAAAATAGTTTTGAAAATGACCAAGAGAATCAAAATAGACAAATGATTCGAGATATTCTAATTATCTTTTTAATTGCTTCTGTATCGATATCATTAAACAATGCCCGGATCTTTTGGTTAGTACTAGGAATGAGCGTCTTCCAAACGAAATATAACCGTCCATTGAAACAATCATTTAAAGGAGAAGATTAACATGAAAGTATCCGTTGTAATGGGCATTTATAACTGTGAAAAAACATTAAAAGAAAGTATCGATTCACTGCTAAACCAATCATATGAATTTTTTGAAATTATATTATGTGAAGATGGTTCAAAAGATAACACCTTACAAATTGCAAAAGAATATGTACGAAACTATCCGAAAAAAATAAGATTGATCCAAAATGAAACGAATAAAGGTCTAGCTTACTCTTTAAATAGATGTATCGCCATTTCAAAAGGCGAATACATTGCACGGATGGATGCAGATGATATTTCTCATAAAGACAGATTTGAAAAACAAATGAGTTATTTAGAATCACATCCAGAATGTGCTTTAGTGGGTAGCCAAGCTTTTCTATTTAACGATAATGGCATTTGGGGAATACGAAAAACAAAAAGTGACCCGTTTAAAAAAGATTTTTTGTTTGGTTCACAGTTTATTCACCCAACAATCATCATCAAAAAAGCAATTCTTAATCAAATTGGAAATTATGCTGTTTCAAAAGCGACATTAAGAGCAGAAGATTACGACTTATTTATGCGATTATACGCTGCGGGATATGAAGGCCACAATATGCAAGACATCTTACTCAATTACAGAGAAGATGGCACAACCTTTAAAAAGAGAGCATTCAAATACAGATTGGATGAAGCTAAGGTACGGTATGACGGTTTCAAAAAAATGAAACTGCTGCCTCTAGGATTACTGTATGTTCTCAAACCATTAATTGTAGGCTTGATCCCTCAAAAAGTACTCATGTTGTTCCGGCATGAAAGTTTAGAAAGCAACCAGTTTGATGAAACAAATCACCCAACTGTTTAAACAAATTATCTTTTTTAAGAAAGGAGTACTACTATGGTTGCTGTGTCTATTATTATGCCAATCTACAATGTCGCTGATGCATTAGGGAAATCGATTCAAAGTTTATTGGACCAAACTTATCAAGACTTTGAATTAATTTTAGTCAATGACGGATCAACAGATAGTTCGGGCCGTATTTGTGATGAATTCCAAAGAAAAGACAGCCGTATATTAGTCGTTCATCAAGAAAATGCTGGTTCTGGATTTGCTCGAAATGCTGGACTTGACCAAGCAACTGGAGAGTACATTTATTTTTCTGATCCTGATGATTACGTAGAAGCTGAATTGATTGAAGAAAATTTGAAAATTGCATTGGAAAATCAAGCCAATATGGTCGTATTTGGTTATTATTTTGAAGAAATGAATTCAAGAAAAAAAATTAAAAGGACTACTCAGCTTCCAACGTTATCTGTCGGAACTACAAAAGAGGATTTTAGAAAAAGTTTCAGAGCATTTCAAGGTTTAGATTCCAATGTGTTGTGGAACAAACTGTATAAACACCTTTATTTACTTGAAAATAATTGCCGTTTTACGGACCAAAGAGTCGGTCAGGATGCGTTGTTCAATCATTTGGTTTATCGAAATTTAGAGTCCGTTTACTTTAATCAAATACCTTATTATCATTACGTTTCGCGAATGGGTTCAGCAATCAATCGTTACCATCCAGACCGCTTTCTTTTAGAATACAATATTGCAGAACACTTTGAAAAATTAGTGGTGTATTGGCAACTGGATAAAACTTACCATGATTTAATTAGTTTAGCTTACTGGAGAACACTGTATGTAGAATTAAATAATTTAGTTTTAGAAGATTGCCCCCTTGATAATCATCAGAAAGAACAACACGTAGCCTTCATCATACAACACCCCAAAATTCATGAAATGTTATTTTCTGAAAATTCAGGATTGGAAAGAAAATACCATATCCAGTTATTGATTCTCTTGCTAAAAAATGCAAGATACCATCTAGCCTTAAGAGTTATGCGAGCTAAAATACAATTCAGTAAGAATTATCATCATACATTTCTTGCCTTAAAAAAGATAACAGGAGATTGAACAGGCAAAAAAAACGATATTATTTAATGAAAGGGGTCTTTATTCAATAAGGCTAAGTCAATAAAACTGAGGTGCTTAAAAATGACATCAAGTGTTGGGAAAAATTTATTTTATCAGTCATTATTTCAAGGTATCAGAATTTTAATGCCCATTGTAACCATTCCAATTATTTCTAAAGCGTTGGGCGCTCATGGTATCGGAATCTATTCCTTTACCAATTCGATAGCCGAATATTTTATCTTACTATCTGGTTTAGGTATCACATTGTATGGAAATCGCGAGATTGCAATGGTTCGAGAAGATAAAGAAAAATTAAACAAAACGTTTTCTGAATTAATTAGTTTGAAATTAGTGACAACTGCGATTTCGTTCATCCTTTATTCAGTTGTGGTAGTAGTTTTTCTTCACAGAGACTTCCTATATTACATTATTCAGTCGTTGCATATTATCGCTGTATTGTTTGATATCTCGTGGTTCTTTATGGGAATGGAAGATTTTAAAAAAGTCAGTTTAAGCAATTTAGCTGTTCAAACAGTTGTCTTTTTTGGAATTGTCTTTTTTATTAAAGATTATAGTGATCTACCGCTCTATCTATTATTACAAGCTTTAGGGAATCTTTTTTCACAATTAGTGATGTGGGGATTTATCTATAAAAAAATCTCGTTCAGGTTTGTTCCTATTAAACAAATGATGAGGCATTTGTTCCCAATGGTGGCTTATTTCTTCCCTCAAATAGCGGTTATTTTTTACACGACATTAAGTAAAACGATTTTAGGAGTCTTAGAGAGTCAAACTGCTGTTGGGATCTATACAAATACGCTTAATCTAAGCACGATTATCATTACAATGATCTCAACCATTAATTTGGTTATGCTTCCAAAAATGAGTAATTTGTTTTCAAAAAATAAGATTGATGAAATAAATAAAACCCTTCATAGCTTGATTCATGCTCAATTATTTATCTCTATACCAGCAGCATTTGGTGTAAGTGCCTTAGCAGCAACGCTGGTTCCTTGGTTTTTTGGAAATGATTTCGAGGTGTTGAAGGTTTTCGTTCCTATTATCGCACCCGTTATTATCATTATGCCGATTGGAATCGCTATTAGTAATCAATATTTATTGCCTAGAGGAAACACAAAAATTTATGCTTTTTCTACCTTTGGCGGTGCAGCAATCAGTATTTTGTTGAATTTTACCTTGATTCCACTATTAGGTGTCTTAGGATCTGTTATCACAAGTTTAATAGTAGAAACATTTGTTACGGTATTCCGGCTGATTTATTTAAACAAACAGAATAAGTTCACATTTGATAGTCGTTTGATTTTTAAGATGGTGGTTTCGGCAGCAGCGATGGCCGGAACGATCAAACTGACTACCAATGGAATGGATGATAATTTTGTAACAACATTAGTCCAAATTGTAATCGGAGCTGTAACGTATGGCAGCTGCTCAGTCGCTTTGAAAATCCCCTACTTAAAGGATCTTTTTGTAGTGTTAAAAGAGAAATTTTATCATTCAAAAAGATATAAAGTCAAAAATTAGAACTAGTCACTTTTTGAAATGAACGATTATGAGGAGGAACATAAGATGATGAAGATGATTGGAATGGTAGACTTGTTTAAAATATTAAAGAAACGCTGGTGGGTAATTACACTGTTAATTTTAATGGGAATTGCACTCACAACGCTCTTAACAAACTATTTACTTATTCCTCAATACACTTCTACAACGCAGCTACTAGTTAGTAGAAAAAATACAAACACACAATCTATAGAGTTAGGGGAAATCGAAAAGAATATTCAAATGATCAATACTTACCGAGACATCATAGAAGACCCTGTTGTAATTGACAGGGTGATCAATGAACTAGGAACTGATTTATCTGAAATTGAGCTGCAAAGTAAAATTGATATCATCACTCAAGATGATTCCCAAATATTTGGTATAAAAGTCACGGATTCAGATCCAACTCGTGCGGCAGAGATAGCTAATCTTGTAGCTGCGACCTTTCAAGAAAATATAAACGACATTATCAATGTTGAAAACGTAGCGATTCTTTCAAAAGCAAAAGTGAATTCAGATTCGATTTCACCTAATTTAACGTTAAACCAAATCGTAGGGGCCTTGGTTGGGTTTTTAGTAGGGCTGATTCTAGCCATAATTCTAGAAACGATGGATAAAAAAGTGCATGATGAACGAATGATTACTGAAAAACTTGGTTGGATACATTTAGGTAACATTACTGAGATGACAAAAGAAGAAGGATTCGTTGGAGAAAAACAACCCGTATTCACTGTACCAGCGAATCATTCTAAAAAAGTTTTAGGAGGAGATTAATCATGTTTAAAAACAGAAAAAATAATGATTCGTACGAAGGAAAAAACTTAATTACCTTAACGAATCCTTCTTCATTTATTTCAGAAGAATTTAGAACACTTCGAACCAATATTCAGTTCTCAATGATTGATAAAGAATTAAAGACATTGATGGTAACTTCTTCAAGACAAGGTGAAGGGAAATCAATGATTGCTGCTAATTTGGCTATTGTCTTTGCTTCACAAGGGAAAAAAGTGTTGCTTGTAGATGCCGATATGCGAAATCCTTCACTCCATAAGTTATTTAAAGTGAAAAATCAACTGGGGTTAACGAAAATCTTAACAACTAAAGGTAGCCAACTAATCCATCTTGTTCACCAAACAAGGCAGGAGAATTTAAGTTTACTGACAAGTGGTGTTTTACCTCCTAATCCTTCAGAGTTGTTGGCTTCACAACGAATGACGCAATTTATTGCCTTAGTCAAAAAAGAGTATGATTTGATTGTTTTTGATTTGCCACCTGTCAATATCGTAACCGATGCACAAGTTATGGGAAACAAAGCAGACGGTACGGTATTTGTCATCCGAAAAGAAGTAGCTGATCTAAGCGATATTTTAAAAGCTAAAGAACTTTTAAACTTAGTGCAAGCCAATATTATAGGAGCAATATTCAATAGTAAAGAGCGTATAAAAGGGATAAATGCAGGTTATTACGCTAAAGACAAAAATTAGAAAGCACTAGCTAACGGTTTTAAATCAAGTGAACGATTTCTTACTTAAAAAATACTAGGGGTGATTAAAATGATTCGAACGGTTCTAAATAAAAAAAGTCTGTATCTGTTATTAGATAGTTCTGTAATCCTTTTAGCAGGCGTGATAGCTTATTTCTTTTTAAACCCTTATGTAGCACTCCCGACGACCTCTTACGTATTTATGGTTGCTTTTGGAATAGCGGGTTACAGCATTTTAGCGGGCTATTCTGGTATCTGTGCTACTCTCTATCGCTACACCAGTATCAAAGACATGCTGATTATTTTTATTTCCATAACAGTATCATTTGGAGTAACGACGACCCTTGCTATCTTACTGTTAGCTGAAATGAGTTATAGGTATATTTTATTGATTTACCTGATCTCTTTATTATTAGTCAGTGGAGGACATATCGTTTTTAGAATTTTCCATGACTATAAAACAGGTCTATCGCCTGAGAAAAAGACGGCTAAAAAAATTCGTACGTTAGTCGTTGGTGCAGGAGATGGCGGAAATTTGTTTATCAAGAATATTTTGAAAACGTCAACAGATATAAAAGTAGTAGGTATTGTAGATGATAATAAAACTAAACACGGTATGCGGCTATATGGTATCCCAATTTTAGGAAAAGCAACCGACATTCCAATGTACACAAAAAAATTAGGCGTTGAGCAGATTACGATAGCTATTCCTTCATTAAAGCCGAAACAGCTAGAGCAAATTTTAGAAATTTGTAACAAAATCAATCTTCCGGTAAATTTAATGCCTTCAATCGAAGATGTGATGAATGGGAAGTTAACGGTTAGCCGCTTCAGAGAAATTGATGTTGTCGATTTATTGGGCAGAGAAGAAGTAACTCTAGATACTAAACAAATTTCAGCAGATTTATTTGGTAAAACGATTTTAGTCAGTGGTGCTGGAGGCTCGATTGGCTCAGAAATTTGCCGCATTATCTCTATTTTTTCTCCAAAAAAAATCATTTTATTAGGACATGGTGAAAATTCTATCTATCAGATCCATCGCGAATTGAACAAAAAATATGTTGGCAAAATAGAGATTGTGCCTGTTATAGCAGACGTACAAAATCGCCAAAGAATGTTTGATATTATGGAAATGTATAAACCAGACATTGTTTATCATGCGGCTGCTCACAAACATGTCCCAATGATGGAATCAAATACATTTGAAGCCTTAAGAAACAACGTGTATGGCACGAAAAATATTGCTGAAGCATCTAAAGCAGCTAAAGTAGGAACGTTCATTATGATTTCTACTGATAAAGCTGTTAATCCACCGAATGTCATGGGTGCAACAAAGCGGATCGCTGAAATGATCGTGACTAGTTTGAATGAAAAAGGCCAAACAAATTTTGCAGCTGTCCGTTTTGGAAATGTGTTAGGCAGTCGTGGCAGTGTGGTTCCATTATTCAAAGAACAGATTAAAGCTGGAGGTCCAGTGACTGTGACTGATTTTCGAATGACACGTTACTTTATGACCATTCCAGAAGCCAGTCGTTTAGTCATTCAAGCAGGTACTTTAGCAAAAGGTGGAGAGATATTTGTGTTAGATATGGGTAGCCCTGTTAAAATCGTTGATTTAGCTAAGAAAGTAATCAAATTAAGCGGATTTAGTGATGATGAAATACCTGTTATTGAAACAGGCATTCGTCCTGGAGAAAAGCTTTATGAAGAATTGTTGATTGCTAGTGAAAACACTGGTGAAAAAGTATACGATAAGATATTCGTGGGAAAAGCAGTGATGCGTTCATTAGAAGAAGTGATGGTGTTTTTGAAAACGTTAGAAGGTTGTAGCGAAGCATCTTTAAAAGAACAATTGATTTATTTTGCTAAAATGCATCAAGCAGCAGCGTAAAAACAACTAGTTGGATAGTGACATCTAGGAAGGGAACATGGACAAGACTGATTATCCATGATGGAGTGAGAAAGGAGGAGCAGTTATGTTGTCAATCATTGTTCCCGTTTACAACGTTGATAAAGTATTGCGGCATTGTTTAAATAGTTTGCGGTTTCAATCCTACCGAAATATTGAAATTATTTTAATTGATGAAGGATCCACAGACTTGAGTGGTGCGATATGTGATCGTTTTGCACGAGTGGATCCTCGTTTTAAAGTTTTTCATAAAAAGGTGAAGAATCTTTCAGAGGCATTAGATAAGGGTTTGCATATGGCTAAAGGTGAATTTGTTAGTTTTATTAACCCTGTTGACCGAATAGATGACCTTATGATTGAAAAGCTCTTATTAACGATTATTAAGAATCAAGCCGATATAGTCATAGCCAATTATGGAGAAGAACTAGGTAAAGCTGACCACATGGCAATTGAAGCTTCAAGTACAGTGATTTGGACAAAAGAAGAAGCGCTAAATAAAATAACGGAACAATTTAGACTTCAAAGTTTTTTGTGTAACAAGCTATTCGCAATTGATTTATTTCGTTCTGATCCTGCTCTTGAGTTTGATTTAACAGCGGATATTTTTGGAGATTTGTTGATGTCCATTCATTGTATTTTGAAGAGTAACAAAATTATCTATGATCCTAATTTGCATTATCACTATATTGCTTATAAACATGCGCCTTTTTTTAATGAACTCACAAAAGAAAAACTATCTGGTCCGAAAACACTATTGAAAATCATCGAATTAACCAAGAAAGTGGAAAAATTTGATGTTTCGATTATAAAAGAACAGTATGTAAATTATTCCATTCAATTATTGATGCATCTTTTAAATGAAGAAAGTAAAAATTGGCAGCAAATTAAAGAAGCTAAACAAAATTTGTATCATTTTTCATTAAATGAGCTCAGTAGTCAAAAGGTTAAAAAATCCTGTGTTTTAGCTAGGAAAATGACCTATATCTATTTTAATATTTGGAAAATAAGAAGTGAATCATTAGATTAACCAAATGTAGATGCGTTCTTCACATTCAAGTGCACTATAAAAGAAATAATTTTAGGTTTTTTTGAATATTTCTTCACATACTTAGTTGTTTTTCTTGGATTATTCTACTGTTTCGAGTAAAATAGAGATGTGAATCTAGCTATTAACTTGTTGAAATAGTATAGATAAATACTAAGAAGGAGTTGACCTAATTTGGCAACTATTCAAAAAGAAACCGTGATTATTGGAGCAGGACCAGGAGGCTATGTTGCAGCAATAAGAGCAGCGCAACTAGGGCAGAAGGTCACTATTATTGAAAAAGAGTCTATTGGTGGGGTTTGTTTAAACGTTGGTTGCATCCCTTCAAAAGCATTGATTACTGCTGGACATCATTTTCACAATGCGAAACATTCAGAAACATTTGGAATTACAACAGCAAATGTTACATTGGATATTACTAAAATGCAAAATTGGAAAGATACAAAAGTAGTAAACAGGTTAACACAGGGTGTTGAGGCCTTATTGAAAAAAAATAAAGTGGAAATTATTCGTGGAACAGCTATCTTCACAGATAAAAATCAGTTAACCGTTGAAACTAAAGACGGATCTCAAAAACTTGAATTTAAAAATGTTGTCATTGCTACAGGGAGTTCACCTTTAGCAGTCTCAGAAGTCCCATTTGGCGGACGTATTGTGGATACAACGGGCGGATTGAACATTACTGAACTTCCTAAACGTTTAGTCATTGTGGGTGGCGGATATGTTGCGACTCAATTAGCATTTGCGTTTAATAATTTTGGTTCTAAAGTAACAATTCTTGAAAAAGAAGACAGTATCATCAACTTCTTTGACAAAGATATGGTTAAATTAGTTAAGAAAAGTTACGCTGAAAAAGGCGTTGACGTTATCGAAGGCGTAAATATTACTAAATCTTCACAAATAAATGACGTAGTAACCGTCACTTATGAAAAAAATGGGAAAGAAGAAACAATTGAATCAGATTATGTATTGGTTTCTGCTGGTCGAGTGCCTAATACAGCTAAATTGAATTTAGAAGCTGTTGGTGTTAAATTGTTAGAAACTGGCAGAATTGATGTTGATGACTCTTTAAGAACGGGGGTTGAAGGTGTTTATGCAATTGGAGACATTACTCCAGGACCTGCGTTTGCGCACAAAGCAAGTCATGATGCAAAGATCGTAGCAGAAGTTATTTCTGGTAAAGATTCAGTGGTGAATTATAAAACGATGCCGATTGCGGCTTATACAGAACCTGAAATCGCCACAGTAGGATTAGCTGCTGATGAAGTAAAAGGCAACAAAGAATACAAAGTCAGTAAATTCTCATTAGCAGGGAATGGACGAGCATTATCATTAAATGCGACTGAAGGGTTTGTCCGTATGATCACTGAAGAAAACACAAACAAAATTGTTGGAGCACAAGTTATTGGGGTAAGTGCTGGAGATGTTATTGCAGAATTAGCGCTAGCAATTGAATTAGAAATGGTTGCTGAAGATATTTCATTAACCATACATGCGCATCCATCGCTTGCTGAATCAGTAATGGATACAGCTGAATTAGCTATGGGATTACCTATTCATATGTAAAGGATAAACTAAGGGCTTGAAAGTAAAGGATTTTCTTTACTTTCAAGCTCTTTTGTATTTAAATAACGTTAAAGAGAAAAATGGTAGAAGTCTAAGGAGGATATAATGACTAAGCAACTAAAACAGACTTATCCTAAAAAATGGATTGGGTTGAAACCTGCCCGTTTCAGAAAGTACAAAAATTGGATCAATGCTGTTAAACCAGGAATTTGTGGTACATATGTAGGAGCAGTAATTTTGCATGATGCTTTTAATCAGAAATATGGCATCGATTTAGAAAAAGAAAAATTGATTGCTGGTTTAAAGACGGTTATTGATGATACTTTTGCTTACAAAGGTACTTTTCCTTGGGATGTATGGCATGGATTGAACTGGATGCTAAAAGAAAATGACGATTTTGCAGTTAAAATGCGCATTGTTGCTGAAAAGAAAGTAGTCTCTTTGTTAAGTAGAGAACACCCCATACCGGTGGCAGTGGGTACAGCAACTTTATTTGGAAGTCCTTATAAGAATCATTGGGTAGTGGTTTACGCTTACGGATATAATGAAGAAAATAAACTATTTTTTAAAGCCTATGATAATCATGGACGATATACCGCTATTTTACCGGCCTCTCAAACAATTGGCTGTGTGTGGATAGAACCCGTTTAGTTTATTGGTAGCTTTAAAAGGTTTGATAAGAAATGAGTCGTCTTAATAAATAAATTTTTTATATAGATTAATTAAATTTAGAAAATAGTGCAGAGATGAACGGTTTTTAAGTCGTCTATGCGCTTTTTTGACGGAAATTAGTACGAAATAAGACAATGGAATCAAAAAGCCTAATCGAACTGTAAATTTATTTTTTTGCATGATAGAGTGAGTTCAATTAGGGGTTTTACTGTATCGTGAAACCGTTATGGAGGATACAGTGGAGCTTGGTTTGGTTCTCACTGTATCATCCAAGTCCGTTGCACGATAAAGTGAAGTTGCACTTACACATCACTTAACCGTGCAACTGTTTTAGTAACCGTAAATGATCAAAGAGTGCTTAGGTGTAAAGCCAAATAAGGTTCATTGCAATTATTTGCAATGAACCTTTTTTGGTACTGAAATGTACTGTTTATTCAACAGTTACGCTTTTAGCTAAGTTTCTTGGTTTATCAACATCGTTTCCACGGTGTAAGCTAGTATAGTAAGCGATCAATTGAGTTGGAATAACACTTACTAAAGGTGTTAATAAATGATGCACTTTTGGCAAGACATATGCATCTTCTGGTTGATCTAAACCATCTAAAGAAATAATCATGCTGTGTGCTCCACGAGAAATAACTTCTTGAGCGTTTCCACGCGTATGTCCAGCAGTGATTTCGTCAGTAATGATTGAGATAACAGGAGTGCCTTCTTCGATTAATGCGATTGTTCCATGTTTTAATTCTCCGGCTGCAAAGCCTTCAGTTTGAACATATGAAACTTCTTTCAATTTAAGTGCAGCTTCCATTACAACATAGTAATCAATACCGCGTCCAATGTAAAAGGCATTACGGCTGATGCTTAAGTGTGTAACAGATAGTTGTTCAAAAATTTCTTTTTCGTCAATGATTGATTCGATAGCTGTAGCGGCAATTCCTAATTCATGAGCAATATCTAAGTCCAAATCAAGTCCTTTTTTGCGACCTGCAAGTTCTCCAAGAATAGCAAGTACGGCAATTTGTGCTGTATAGGCTTTAGTTGAAGCAACTGCGATTTCAGGACCGGCATGCAATAATAATGTATATTTTGCTTCTCTAGAAAGAGTAGATCCATGAACATTTGTTAAAGTTAGTGAAGGGTAGTTTAAATCATTGATTTTCACTAATACTTGACGACTATCAGCAGTTTCACCACTTTGAGATAAGAAAATAAAGAATGGTTTCTCAGTTAGCAATGGTGTATTGTAGCCGAATTCGCTTGATAAATGAACTTCTGTTGGAATATTTGTTAAGTTTTCAAGAATTTGTTTGCCGACCCAACCCGCATTGTAACTTGTGCCACAAGCAATAATGTAAATACGGTCGCTGGCTGTCAATTCTTCAAGAATAGCTGAATCAATTTCTAACTCACCTTTGTCATTTTGGTAGTTTTGCACAATTTTACGCATAACGGCAGGTTGCTCATCAATCTCTTTAGCCATGTAGTGAGGATAAGTACCTTTGCTTAAATCATTTGCATCTAATAACGCAGTATATGAAGCACGGGTGATCACATCACCAGCAAGTGTTTCAATCTTGATATCATCAACGGTCAAAGTAGCAATTTCGCCATCCATCAGTTCGACAAATTGATTCGTCTCTTGAATCATCGCCATAGCATCGCTACAAATAACGTTGAATCCATCTCCTCTACCTAAAAGCAAAGGACTTTTATTTTTAGCTGCATAAACAACATCAGGGTTTTCGTTGTCAATCAATGCTAAAGCGTAAGAACCTTTTAACGCTACGATTGCTTTTTTGAAAGCATCAATCGTTTCTAATCCTTCTTCTTCAACATACCATGCAATCAATTGTACAATAATTTCTGTATCTGTATCGCTATGCAATGTTGTATCTGTCAGGAAAGCATCTCTTACTGCTTTGTAGTTTTCAATTACTCCGTTATGAACAAGGTTAAAACGACCGCTATTTGATTGGTGAGGATGAGCGTTTTCAACACTAGGAACTCCATGAGTTGCCCAACGTGTATGTCCGATACCCGTTTTTGCAGGAACATTATGATCCACTTTTTCTCTTAAAGCAGCAATCCGTCCTTTTTCTTTAAATAAATGCCCTTGATCTTGGTCATCCATTACATAAATACCAGCTGAATCATAACCACGGTATTCTAACATTTCAAGTCCTTGTAATAAAATATCTTTTGCATCTTGTCTTCCAATATAGCCAACGATTCCGCACATGTCTAAATTCCTACTTTCTTTTTCTTAGTAATCTTCCTTGGTGAAAGCAACTTTTTTAGTTTTATTATTGGGTTATCAAAGTTATTCTTGTAGTGTTTTTTTATAATTAATTTAAATTGGTATATACACTAAAAAAGTTATTAATCTGTCAAGTAGGTTAATAATAAAGGAATGAAAATAGAATGTCAACATTTATTTATAAAGTGGTATAATGGTCTATATCAGTTTAGGAAACAACATTAGAGCGTTAACGGTAAGCATTATAAAATGATAACTTACTGTTAACGGTACATTTGACAAACTCATTGTTGCCAAACTCAACACTAGATTCCGTTGTAATCGGATACAAACGAAGATAAACTTAGGTTAACAAAAAAAGATTAAAGGAGGAATTACCGTGGAACAAACACAGAAAAAAGGAACAAAAGCTACTGTCCAACGTTTTGGGAGTTACCTAAGCAGTATGGTTATGCCGAATATAGGTGCATTTATTGCATGGGGTATTATTACAGCCTTATTTATTGAGGCAGGTTGGCTTCCAAATGCTGATTTAGCAACTATGGTTGATCCGATGCTGAAATATTTATTGCCATTATTAATTGGATACACAGGTGGAAGCATGGTATATGGTCAACGTGGAGCTGTTGTTGGAGCGATTGCAACGATGGGAGTTATCGTAGGATCAGGAGTTCCAATGTTTATTGGTGCTATGGCCTTAGGACCTTTGGGTGGATTCTTAGTCAAGAAATTTGATGATATCTTTAAAGATAAAATCAGAGCTGGATTTGAGATGTTAGTTAATAACTTTTCAAGTGGAATTATTGGATTTATTTTATCTGTTATCGCATTTTATGCTGTCGGACCTTTTGTAACAGCGTTAACAAATGCACTTGCAAGTGGAGTTGACTGGGTTGTTAATGCAGGACTATTACCGCTAGCAAATATTTTTATTGAACCCGCAAAAATCCTATTTTTGAATAATGCAATTAATCATGGTATATTGACACCATTAGGAATTGAGCAAGCTGCAGAGACTGGAAAATCAATTCTATTCCTATTAGAAGCTAATCCAGGACCTGGTTTAGGATTATTGTTAGCTTACTCAATCTTTGGAAAAGGTGCTGCTAAAGCTTCTGCACCAGGAGCTATTCTAATTCACTTAATCGGTGGGATTCACGAAATCTACTTCCCGTATGTATTAATGAAACCGGCATTATTCTTATCTGTAATTGCAGGTGGTGTTGCGGGTACATTCACAAATACAATCTTCAATTCAGGTTTAGTAGCAGCGGCATCTCCAGGATCTATCATTGCTGTATTAGCAATGACTCCAAGAGGTGGATACATCGGAGTTCTTCTAGGTGTCATCGTAGCGGCAGCTGTTTCATTCTTAGTGGCTATGGTCATTCTTAAATCTGATAAATCAACAGAAACAATTGAAGAAGACAATTTCTCAGCAAAAGTTCAAGAATCACAATCATTAAAAGCTGAATCAAAGGGAGCAAACAACAGAACAACAGCTCCAACAACTCAAGCAGTGGTTGCAGATGATACTGCAGTTGTCGGACAAAAAGAGATCAAACGCATTATCTTTGCTTGTGATGCTGGTATGGGATCAAGCGCAATGGGAGCTTCTATTATGCGTAAGAAAGTGAAAGATGCTGGTTTAGATATTTCGGTAACCAATTCAGCAATCAGTAATTTAAAAGATGAAGACGGTTTATTGGTGATTACTCAAAAAGAATTAACACCACGTGCTACACAAAAAACACCAACAGCAACTCAAGTTTCAGTTGATAATTTCTTGAACAGTCCTAAATATGAAGAAATTGTTGAAACATTAAAAAAACAATCATAAGCATTTTATCTAGACAATAAGATGCAAATAAGTAAGGGATAAAAGCGGTGAGTGCGTATTCACTGCTTTTATCTGTTTAAACTTTGTCTAGAAACGAGATGGAAAAATTGTACATTTCTAAAAGAGAAAAAGAGATCATTGAAGTCTTACTTGAACAAAAGAATGGCGTCACAGTAAATTACTTAAGTGATGAATTAAAAGTCAGTAATCGAACAATCTACAGGGAACTTTCTAGCCTGGAGAGTACGTTGGCTAAGTATCAAATTAAATTGATACGAGAGTCAGATATTGGTTACCGACTTGTTGGAAAACCGGCTTTATTTAAAGAATTACAGCAACACTTGTCTGCTTCTCCAGAAGAATTAACAGCTCAACAACGGCAAAGTATGTTAGTGATTAAGCTATTGATGCAAGAAAAAGAAGTGAAGATGGAATCCCTTGCCATGGATCTTCAAGTCAGTATTAGTACGATTCAAGCAGATTTGATTTCAATTGAGGAAGTATTTAAAGCGTACAAAATTGATATCGAGCGTAAAAAAGCTAAAGGTATTCAAGCAGTTGCATCAGAAAGCAGTCGTCGTTTGATTATTAGTGGTTTAATCCATAGTGAAATCAATGAATATGATTTCTTTCAATTAATGGAAAATGAAACTAAAGGTGACGCCAAAGAGTGGGAGGTTAGCCAAAATCCATTTTTAAAACAATTAAGTAAAGAAGACCTTTACCATGTATACGCAGTGGTTAAACAATTTGGTCAACATTATTTTGATGAAGTCACCGATAGTCAATTGCAGCGTTTAGTCATATTGCTATGTATCTCGATTATGAGGTTACGTGAAGGGCACCAGATTCATTCTTTTGGAGCCACAACTTTATTAGCGGACAGTGATCAAACGAAAAGTATTGAAACAGCAACGGCTGTTTATGATTTTATGCAAAAATTATATGGCATAGCCATTACAAAGGAAGAAATTCAATTTTTAGGTCTCCAAATTCAAGGGTTGAATGTTCCGCTGCGTAATGACTTTCTCTCAGAAGAGTACGATACAGACCTAGGTTATAAAGTGAGGGAATTGATTCGGCTAGTTTCGAATGAATTGGATTGGAACTTCAACCAAGACGAAACTCTTTTTCATGACTTATTAGCACATATTTCAGCTGCCATTAAACGAGCGATTGCCCCAATGCCAGAGAGTAACAACCCTTTACTAGAAAAAATTCTAATGCAGTATAGCGATTTGAGTTCTTCTGTTAAAGAAAAGCTAACGCATATTTTTCCAATGATTCATTTTTTGCCGAATGAAATTGTTTATATTGTCATTCATTTTGCTTCCGCATTTGAAAGACAACCTAAAGTACAAGAATTAAAGGCTCTGGTTATTTGCTCAAGTGGGGTGGGAACAGCTAAAATATTGGAAAGTCGCATTCGTAAATACATTCCAGAAATAACCACTATTGAAATTTCTAGAATATCTAAACTACACCGGATTGATTTTGATGAATACGATTTGATTTTATCAACGATTTTTTTACAAGGATTTGAAACGGAATACAAAGTTGTGACTCCATTGTTAATGGATAACGAAATCAAAAGTATCCAATTGTATATTCGTCAAATTATTTCTGAAAAGAAAAAAAGTAAAGAAAAAAACGAGAAAATCATTCTTACCAATCAAAAAGATGAATCAGAATTTAAAGAATACTATCAAAAGATGTCAATTGCCAATGAGATTTTGGAAAGTTTTGATGTGCAACAAACGGTTGTGTCGCAAGAATTAAGACCCGTTATTTCAGCCATTTGTAAAAATTTGGAAGACCGTGTTTTAACAGATAGTGACCGTATTGTTCATAAATTAATGGATCGAATGGAGTTAGCTCCTATTGGACTTCCTAATACAAATATGGCATTATTTCACTGTATTGATTCAACCATTAAACAACCATTTTTTTCGATTTACGAATTACCAAAAGCGCTTGAAGTACTCGGAATCGATCGGAATCCAATCCAGATGCAGCGAATTCTGATGATGCTGGGCCCAGATCCATTAAGCGAGAGTTCACAAGAAATCTTGGGTTCGATTAGTTCAGCAATTGTTGAGAGTGATTTAACAATGGAAATCTTTAATTCAGGTTCT
The DNA here is from genome assembly GCF_000745125.1 of Carnobacterium jeotgali MS3. GTDB lineage: Bacteria > Bacillota > Bacilli > Lactobacillales > Carnobacteriaceae > Carnobacterium_B > Carnobacterium_B jeotgali. Next base: position 179,402 of record NZ_JQNF01000003.1, on the reverse strand, counting down.
AAGCAATTGTTAAACAACTATTTAAGCAGTATCTTTTTAGAAAAATTAAAAAAATAAAACTCAAGGAGAGAATCAATTATGGATATTTTAGAATTAACGAGCATTAAATTAAACCAATCATTTAACACAAAAGAAGAGGCTATACGTGCAGCGGGTGAAATTTTAGTAGAAAATGAATACGTAAAAGCAGGATACATTGAAGAAATGCTGAAACGCGAAGAAAATGTAACAACGTATATGGGCAACTTTATTGCTATTCCACACGGAACGGAAAATTCAAAAGACTTAATCAATCAATCAGGTATTTCAATTGTTCAAATTCCAGGAGGAGTAGATTTTGGGACTCCTGAGGAAGAAAAATTAGTAACAGTTGTTTTCGGAATAGCTGGTGTGGGTAACGAGCATTTAGATATCCTTTCACAAATCGCTGTCTATTGTTCAGAAGTCGAGAATGTTGTTAAATTGGCAGACGCATCATCTGAGCAAGAAATAAAAGAATTACTAGAGGGGATTGAATAATATGTTAGCGATTCATTTTGGTGGAGGAAATATTGGTCGTGGATTTATAGGAGAAGTCTTGAATAAAAATGGTTTTAAGATTGCTTTTGTTGATGTGAATAAAGAAATCATCGATGCTTTAAATGATAAAAATGAATATATAATCGAATTGGCTCAAGAAGGGACACCGCAACTCACTGTCAATAATGTTTATGGCATCAACAACGGAACTCACCCAGAAGAAGTCATTGCAGCGTTTGAAGAAGCAGATATCGTAACAACGGCAATTGGTCCGAAAATTTTACCATACATTGCTCCATTGATTGCTAAAGGGATTCAAAAAAGAAGAGCGAGACAATCGATGCAACCAATGGACGTGATTGCTTGTGAAAATATGATTGGTGGTAGTACATTTCTTAAAGAAGAAGTGCTAAAACATTTAGATAATGAAGACATAAGCTATGTGGAACAATACATTGGTTTTCCAGATGCAGCAGTTGACCGTATCGTTCCACTCCAATCTCATGAAGATAAATTATTCGTGTCTGTTGAAGGATATAAAGAATGGGTCATTGATGAGTCTAAATTAAAGAATACTGAGCTGCATTTAGAAGGTGTACATTACGCACCTGATTTAGAACCGTTTATTGAAAGGAAATTATTTACCGTAAATACTGGGCATGCAACGACCGCTTATGTTGGCAAATATGAAGGATATAAGACTATCGATGAAGCGTTAAAAGATGAAAAAGTGAAACAACAAGTTGAAGCTGTACTAGCTGAAACGGGCGCTTTAATGATTGAAAAATGGCAGTTTGATGCTGAAGAGCATAAAGCGTACATTGCTAAAATTCTTTCTCGATTTGTTAATCCATACATTTCAGATGATATAACGCGTGTAGCTAGAACACCAATGCGTAAATTAGGCTATGACGAGCGCTTTATTCGTCCGATTCGAGAAGCAAATGAAAGAGGTCTTGAAACGGAGCATTTGATTCAAACAGTTGCTAAAGCACTGATGTATCGTGATGTTAATGATGAAGAAAGTCAACAAATGGAAAAATTATTGACTAATCAATCTGTTGAAGCGGTCATTCGCGAAGTCACTCAATTAAAAGATGAAGCATTAATTGGGAAAATTGCTAGTGAATATGCTGCATTGTCAAACTAAAAGGCAGAATGAAGAACAGCAATGGAAGATAAAAAAGAGTTGAGCAATTTGCTCAACTCTTTTTTATCTTCCAAATTTTTTTCTACCCAACACGGGCTTCGTTTCTTACGGTTGCTAATTTTTCGTTTACCATAGAGAGTACTTTTTCAGCATCTGTTACTTTTTCTAAGTCATACTGATTGATATCGATGACTAGAGTGGCACTTTTATCGTAATCGCTAAACCAATCATCATATTGACTGTGAAGATGAGTATAATAGTCTAATAAACCATCATTTCCTTCAACTTGTTCAAAGGTACGACCACGTTTTTCAATTCTGCTCAAAACAGTATCTAAAGATCCGCGTAAGTAAATTAAAAGATCTGGAGATTTTTTAGGCATGTTATCAAGTTCTTCCATCATGTTGTCTAATAAATCCAAGTAAGTATCCATCTCAGCATCACTCATATTGCCTTCTTCGTAATTAATACGAGTAAATAAAGCATCTTCATAAATAGAGCGATCTAATACATTGTTTTCGTGCTTAAAAGCCTCTTTGATGCTTCTAAAACGCGTATTTAAAAAATAAATTTGCAATGAAAAAGCCCAGCGCTCAGGATTTTCATAAAATTTTTCTAAAATACGATTATCATCCACACTTTCATAGAAAGCTTCACTTCCTAATGCTTCTGAAATAAATTTTGTGTAGGTGCTCTTACCAGCACCAATCATACCAGCTAAAACAATCACAGCTTTATTTTCTCCCCTCATATAACGGCCACACTCCTATCAAAGACCGATGTCTTCTTCTACATTCTTTTGCGAGTTCTAGTATACCATATTTTGGGGTATTCGTTCGGTGAATTTTGAAACATAGGCGAAATAAACTACGTTAGACAACTAATTTTTGACACGTTTTTGGGCCAACAATCCCGTCAGATTGAAGGCCAGAAACGATTTGGAATTCTTTTACTGCACGTACTGTGTTTGGCCCAAAAGTGTTATCTGGCATCCCAACAATTTGAAAGTTATTGCCTAATAAGAAGGCTTGGATTGCGTAAACATCCCAACCGGTTGAACCACTTTTTAAGGTTCTCATGTTTGCAGCAGTTTTAGGTCCCCAATAGCCGTCTATAGCAGAACCAACCGTTTTTTGGATCAATTTTATTAAGCCTTGCTTTGTTAGTGATCCAAATAAGCCGTCTTGTTTAATGCCCAACATTTTTTGAACCATTTTGATTGCCTCAGTTTGTGAGAAGGTAAGGGATGGTTGTTGGTCAATGGATATAAGTAACGTTTGACCAATCGATAGGGTTTCAGAAGATATGTTGTTTATTTTTTTCAGCCAGGTAAGCGTTGTATGGTATTTTTTAGCAATGCTCCATAAAGAATCCTTTTTTAAAACAAGATGATATAAATGATTTGGTTTAGATGGTGAAAGAATAGGTATAAGAACAGTTTGACTAGTCGTAGTCAAATCTTTAGCAAATTGTTCAAGCGTAATAGAGTGCTGTAAAAGGTAGGCAGCGGGATCTTTATGAGTTGTTCCGCCTAAATTGCTAGAGACCCAATGATGCGTTTTAATACCTTTAGAAGCAATAGTAGTACCAGAATCTAAAGTTATTGGGATACTTGATTCAGTTGCAAGGTTTCGCAAGAGCCATATATAAGCTTGATAATCTTTTTTAAACCAGTCCGAATTTGATGTTCGAGCCAGTTCTACTTGTGCATAGGCATGAGGATTTGCATATTTTCCCGCACCAAACTGTACTTTCCCTGTTTCAGCAATTTGAATGATTCTGCCACCGCCGCCAACCCAATGACTCGTGAAAGCACCGTTAGACTGAGCCTGTTGTTTCATAAAAGCAATCTCATTTTCTAAAGCTAATGGACCACTATTTTTGGCATTCCCTGATTCATGAGCAATAATCAAGCTGCTGCTGATTAGCTTTTTTTGAGTGATGGGTAAAAGTTGTTGTTCGATCGTATACGTCATTTGAATTCCTCCTTTGAAAAAAAAGTGAGATGAGACAAAAGGTCTCATCTCACTTGCATATCTGAATAGTTAGTCTAACCGATTTTTGACACGTTTTATTCTACTTCGAAAATATCATTTACGACCCGTTCAACGTAGCGTGCTCCAACCGTAGTAGCATAAGGGTTTGTACCTTCAATTTGAAACATATTTAATGAGATAATAGAGTTCATTGCTTGTAGGGCCTGTTCTTTTGTTAGGTTGAGAATAGGATCTTTTACGCTCATTGCTTTAGTTTTTCCTAAGCTTGTCCCAAATCTTAATTCAAGTGATTTTGCCATGTCTTACTTCCTCCTTTTGTGGGTAAACTAATTGAATATAAAGTTTGTTACCGTTTAGCGGGTATACGTATATTCTTCAACCATGACGGTTTCTAAATATGGGAAACTAGTCAAAGCTTCTAAAGCAGCAGTAAACCCTTCAACTTGTTCCGGTGTGACATTTTTGATTGTGTTTGAATAGCTGCGTGATAATACTTTCTCATTTGCTGCATCCTCAAAATGTACTTCGATTGCTCCTTTTGTCCATTCTTTTTGCATAATTGCTTCCTCCTCTTGAGATAAGTTGCTGTGTAAGCTATTTGTCATGACATCTTACACTTCTAATAACGGCTAGAATAAAAATAGTGTTACCTATTGTGTCGAAGAATGCGAAATAAAACACAAGCTTATAAAATTCCTACAGATAAATTAAATTTTTCGTGCTATTTCACTTGATAACGATTACAATTGTTATATATATGTAATAGGTTGAGGGAAATGAGGATACCAGATTGAAAGATTCTTTTAGTCAAAATAAACCCCTTTTCAACAAAATGAAATTGGATTGTGAATTAGAAAGTATATTATGTATTTTTTTAGAAGAATTAAACTATCAAAAAGAGAATCATTTGCAAGAAGAGTGTTATGATGAAGAAGAATACATTCATACAAGTGTGACAAGCACAGCTGATAAAATAAGTTCCACAACCTATACAATAGACGAGTGGTTGAAAAGAAGTATCGAACAAAATCAGATTTTACTCAATTACCAGACCTTTTATGTGATGGATATTAGTCACCATTCTTCAACGCCGTTCAATACGATCGTTTTTCAGTCCAATTTATACCCGCTTAAAACGAAAGAAACGTCAAAAGACTTAATGAAGCGTTTCATAGATCATAAAGGAATTCCCTATGAAAAAATACGGTCGTCAAGTCAACTGTTAGGTTTTTATTACAAAATTCCTTATGTTCTAGGTGAATTAGTTTTTATACCTGAAAAAAGTTCACTGAAAGGGACTAGTAGTTGGTTTGCTCTCCATCATGTTAGTCAGTATGAGTTGATTGAGCAATCAAACAAGGTTCGTTTACACTTTAAAAACCAGTCAATAAATAGTGTAGTGACTGAACAAAGGCGTTTTTTGAAACAAGTAGAAAAAGGAGCGGTGCTAAGTTTCTGTCAGCAGCTATTTGCAAAAGAAATGTTGCTCACTCACTATAATCTGCAAACTGTCCAATATAGAAATCATCTTGAAGAGTCCCATTTCAAAGGAATCTTAATTCCTAATCAGATAGATCATTTAACCTTAGAACGATACGTGTTTTTTATTCAGAACATGTGCAATGAACTTAAAATAGCCATAAGAAAGCAGTCTTTAACAGTTCTTTTAGGAGATGACCATCCTAATCTAAATGATATATTACTTACATTTATGAATGAAGCAAACGACTAATGACTGCTTTTCTTGCAGATTACCGCTTAATTTTATAGAATGAAAAGTCTGTTTTTTCGATTGAACAACTAAATAAGGAGGTCTTTATGAATTTAACAAAGCTTGTCCAAACATATATTTTGAGTCAAAAAATAGGTAGTCCAATTTTTATTTCTGATATTATGCATTACATAGAGAAATATACTGACGAGGATAAAGAGAGTCATCAAGTACGAAAAAATGTGAATGTAATATTAATGAGAATAATGAAAGAAGATAAGTGTTTAAAGCGTTTTGGAACGGGTGTCTATTACAGGGATGAAATAGAGCAAGCAGATGAATCGGGTATTGATAGTACTGAGTTGATTGAAAGAACGTATATAAAAGATAAAAGAGGAAACGTCTTTGGATATTTGACGGGGGAAACTTACTTGTATAAGCTTGGATTAATCAGCAATAATCCAAGCGAAATCATTGTTGCAACAAATGAAAAAAGGAAGGGAAACATTGAAACAACTGATGTAAACTTTAAGCTGATGAGTCCTCCAACAATAGTAACCAATAAAAATTATCGGTATCTGCAAATATTAGATCTAATAAAAAATGACTTGATAAAAGGAGATACACTGCAATACAATTATGCACTGACTCATTACATGAATAATCACCATTTAGAAGCAGCTAAGCTTATAGCATTTGCAGTTGATTTTTACAGTCAAAAAGTTGTTCTTAGAGCTGCTGAATTTATTAAAAACAAGGTCTATCTGGAAGAACAAAAAGACGAAATCATTATTACAATAGGTTCTAAAAAGCAAAATGAAGTCAATAAAACGAATAGAAGCGATTCTTATGAAAATGAGTAAACCACCAGTTAGGCTATAGAGATAAAAAGTCGGTAGAATCCTACTGGCTTTTTTTATGCTTAACTAAATTAGTTACAGTTTATACTACAAACAAAGGCTTCTTCTTTGCTAGTAATGTGGAATTTTGCTATCATAAAGATAAATTAAGGATGTCTGAAACAGCTTTTATAAATGAAAACAGTGCATCATTATAGTAAAGATTTCAGTATTACTAATATGAAATGGAGCGTGATTTTTAATGGATAGAAGAGTTGAAGGAACATATATGTCAAAAGAAGAAACAGTCAGTGCAGTAGAACGATTAATCAACGAAGGCTATTTGGCTGATGAAATCATTATCGTAACAAATGAAAAGACAGAAAGTCAGTTAGAAGATCTAACCTTGGTTGAAGTGGATGCAGTAAATCCGGGTGAAGGGTTATCGTTATGGGAAAAGTTAAAACAATCTTTTAGTTTTGGCCGATACAATTCTGATGAGCCGTCTAATCCTTTAGAAGATTATGGTGTTGAAGAAGGTTCTGGTGACCATTTTACAGAAGCTTTAGAAAATGACGAAATCGTGATACTGGTCAATAGCGCGGGACCGTCTAATTTAAATCATTTATCACAAGTAAATGAAGCAGTATTGAATGTAACAGACACTAGTAATAATGGAAATGTAGCCTCTACTCCTTCTGAAACATCTACAAAAGAAGAAATGGAAGCAACTCCTGGTGATGGAGAACAATTTGATCCGACTAAAGCTCAATCTTCCAGAGAAGATATTGCTGGCAATCCGGTTACAGCTCCTGACAAACAAGTATCATCTTTTACTAAAGAGGAATCAAGCAGTCCAATCGCAGAAACGAAAGATGTAAAAGATTCTTCATTTGACAAAGTTCCCCAGTTAACTGGAGACGAGTCTACTGTAGTGGCTGAAAATGAAGACCATGTTTATCCTAGTAATATTAGTAAAGGTGTAGTAGATGGAGGTGATTCTGCTGCTAATTCTGTTCATGTAAACGGAGCTGGAAAATTGGAAGAAGCAAAACCAGACCAACAGGTTAAACAACCAGAAAGTGATGCTTATTATAGCGATGAATTTGAAAATGCTGGTGGGAAATCGATAAAAAAAGATGATAAAACGAACTAAATAGTTAAGCAAAAAGGGTGAGTTTTTTATCGCCCTTTTTTTATGCGTATCAGAACTGTCGTAGAGGTAATTTATAGCGAGTTACCTGAACAAAAAAAATTAGCCAAATCGCTAGAAAATTATTTTAGTCAAAGAAGTCCTCTTATTTGAATTCGTTTTCTGAAGTTGATATGCTAGTTGTGAAAAGAAACCGAGGAGGGAATAACAATGACAATTAATGAAAAAGAAACACAAAAACCTAAAGCTAATTATTTGATAGATGACGAAAGTAAAAATGTTAACCCTGAACCGCAAACAGAAGATCCTAATTATAAGGCTGCTGGAAAACTGGAAGGGAAAACCGCTATTATTACGGGTGGAGACAGTGGTATTGGTCAAGCGGTAGCGATTGCTTTTGCAAAAGAAGGAGCAGATGTAGCTATCGGCTATTTGGAATCTGATGACGATGCGAACTACACGAAAAATCGAATTGAAAAGATCGGGCGCAAAGCTTTAATATTCAAAGGTGATGTAGGTCAAGAATCATATGCCCAAGAAGTTACTGCTAAAGTTATGAAAGAATGGGGTCATTTAGATATTCTGGTCAATAATGCTGGTGAGCAACATGTTCAAGAAAAAATTGGTGATATCACGGCAGAACAATTAGAGCGTACATTTAGAACCAATATCTTTAGTCAATTTTACTTTGTGAAAGCTGCAATGCCTCATTTGTCAAAAGGAGCGTCAATTATCAACACAACGTCAATTACTGCTTACCGCGGCAGTGAACATTTGCTAGATTATTCGGCTACTAAAGGGGCCATTACTTCCTTTACTAGATCGCTTTCTCAAAATGACGAAGTGATTGAGAAGGAAATCCGTGTTAACGGTGTAGCGCCAGGTCCAATATGGACTCCATTGATTCCTGCTACTTTTACTGAAGAACAATTGAAAGACTGGGGAAAAGGTGGAGCAATTGATCGTGCTGGGCAAGCTTTTGAGTTGGCACCAACCTATGTCTATTTAGCAAGTACCGATTCTAGTTATGTTTCTGGTCAAGTTTTACACGTTAATGGCGGAGTCGTCATAAATGGTTGATGAGTGATTCTTAACTTTTATTAAAGTGCAACTAAATGAGCTTTAACGTTCAATTCAAGTCGTCTATTTTGATAACTTATTCTTCATTTGTTAAGGTGAGTTTATAAAGAAAAGAAGGAACAAATCGTTAAGTAAAGTCGATAATCTTAAAAGGGAGTGTTAAGTATGAGTAAAGTAGTTGTTGGTTCATTTTCAAATGTACAAGAAACATCAGCATGTGTAGAACAATTATTAGCGGAAGGTCATTCTAGAGACAGCATAAAAATTGTGACAACTAAACAAGATTCTTCAGCAATTAAAGAACAATCAGGTGTAGAAGTTAGTAAAGTTTTAACTGAACAAGAGGATGAAAAATCTACTTGGGACAAACTAAAAGATCTGTTTACTGATACAGATGCAGACGATAATGCTCAATTAGAAAAATTTGGCGTTGATTCGGCGACTGCAGCTCACTATGCTGATTCCTTAAAAGCAGGAGAATATATCGTCCTTTCAGATGAAACTACCGGATTAAATCCAAGCAATCAAGAGACTCAGGAATCAACAGAATCATCAAATCTTATCGTGGGACAAGCTGGTGAAGGAGTGCGTGTAGTAAGAAATGCTTCTCAACCAACAGATGATGATATTTTAGCAAATGATGGCGATGATCGTTTGAATAATGCAGAAGTACCATTAGAAACTAATTTTACAGCTGAAAAAGGTCCAGCTGATAATACAACAGTACAACCCGGTTTAACAGAAACGACTGTTCCTGAAACGATTGAAGAAGATGATTTAATGATTGATTCAATTTGGAATGAAGAGAATCCTAGATTGCAAGACAATCAAGAGGATGATTTATCGAATGGTCCTTTTAGCAAAGAGCAAGATCGAAGAGATGATACTAGAGACGTGGTAACTCCATCAGTTGACTCATTAAATCATCAAGAATACAATCCTAATGACAATCCATTACAGGGAACGCCACCAACAGGTTCAGTACCAAATGATGAACCTTCTGGACTTAGTTCACAAAACCAAGAAGAGTTAGATCTGCCTCATTTTGACGGCAGCACCTTATCTGGTCAGCCAAGAAATGATCCAAAAAGAGATTTTCCAAATAAATAAATAAATAGTAGTCAAAACGACTCTGACTTAGGTCAGTGTCGTTTTCTTTGCAAATGATTAAATTTAAACTTTCGAACATGTGTTTGTTAATGGTTTATGCTATAATAGTAGAACTGAAGTAGGAGTGTGAGGCTATGATATATAAATTAGATAGTGAAAAACAAAATACTTCACCATCAGCATTGCCTAAAATCACAAAAATTGAAGCGCAAAAAAGAAAAGGGCGTTACAATATTTATTTAGATGAAGAATATGCTTTTCCTGTTGATGAAGCTATTTTAATTAAACATATTTTGCATAAGGGTATGGAAATTTCAAAGAGCTTCCGTCAGCAACTAGAAATCGAAGATGGCTACCGTAAAGCATATACGAGAGCATTAGTTTATTTGAACTATTCTTTGCGCTCAATAAAAGAGATTAAAGATGATTTAATTGCCCATGAGTTTACGGGTGAGACAGCTGATCAGGTGATTGAACAATTAAAAGAACAAGGCTACTTAAATGATTTGATGTATGCTGAAAGTTATACAAGAACCGCTGCAAATGTTAGCGGAAAGGGGCCTTACGTGATAAAAAGAGAATTGAAAAAACGTGGAGTTAATGAAGAGACCATTGAAGAAGCAATGGAGCAGTACCCGTTTGATCAAATGGTAGAAAATGGTGTTGCATTAGCAGAAAAAGTTATGCGTCGTTCTTCGCAACATTCTTCGAGAGAAACGAGTAATAAAATTCGTCAAAATTTGATGCAAAAAGGATTTCAATCTGATGTAATTACTCAAGTTTTGGAACAGATAGATTCAGTAAAAGAAGATGACGATGAATATGAAGCTTTAAAAACACAAGGAGACAAAATTTGGCGCAAACAAACTAAATTAACTGGAGCTAAAAAAAGTCAAAAAGTTAAAAGTGGTTTGTTCCAAAAAGGGTTTGCTGGTGATTTGATTACACAATATATTAATGAAAAAGAAATGGAAGACGAAGATTAATGACACAAACTGAAATCAATTTAGTTGAAAAAAAACAAAAACTGATTTTTGATATACCGATGTGGCCACAAGAAAAAATTGAACGATTCAGAGAAACGCTTCTTAGCTGGTACGATTTAGAAAAAAGAGATTTACCTTGGCGGAAAAACAATGATCCTTATCGTATATGGGTTTCAGAAATCATGTTGCAACAGACAAGAGTGGATACGGTTATACCGTACTATTTGAATTTCATGAAAACTTTCCCAACGATTGAAGCTTTAGCACATGCAGATGAAGATACCTTGCTAAAAGCTTGGGAAGGGCTTGGATACTATTCACGAGTTCGGAATTTGCAAACAGCTGCCCAACAAATCATGGAAACGTATGATGGCGAAATGCCCAGTGATCCTAAAGAAATCACCAAACTAAAAGGGATTGGTCCTTATACAACTGGAGCGATTGCTAGTATGGCATTTGGATTACCAGAACCAGCAGTTGACGGAAATGTGATGCGCGTGTTGAGTCGATTGTTTGAAATTGATGCCGATATTGCTAAACCAGGTAATCGCAAAATTTTTGAAGCTATTATGCGAGAACTAATAGATCCCTATAAACCAGGAGATTTTAATCAAGCTTTTATGGATTTAGGTTCAAGCATCTGCACACCTAAAAATTACCATCCAGAGTTGAGCCCCATTAAAGAATTTAATCAATCGTATCAAAACGGCACATGGGATAAGTATCCCGTGAAAAGTAAAAAGAAAAAAGCTAAACCCGTTTACTATGTAGGAACGATTATTAAAAATGCTACAGGTGCCTTTTTGTTAGAAAAGCGTCCTGTAAATGGCTTGCTGGCAAATATGTGGACTTTTCCGTTAATTGAAGAAGAATTAGTGATTCCAGAAACGGGTATTGAAAAAGGAACATTGATTCATTTAGAGGATGAAGACCTTACTGAAAAAGTCATAAAAAAAATCACAACCGAATTAGAAAGCAACTACGGGATTAAACCTACTTTAATGGAAGTTCCATTTGATGAAGTTCAGCATATTTTTAGTCATTTAAAATGGTTCATCGCTGTTTATTATGGACAATTAATAGTGGAAGATTCAATGGTCATCCCTGAAAACTGTTATTGGGTACAACCTGATGACTTTGATCAATATGTGTTCCCGGGGCCTCAAACAAAAATGTGGCAAAGTTACTTATCTAAATTTAAAAAATAAAATAATAAGTTTAAAAATCAAACAGCTCTTTTTTCAGAACATACTGAAAAGAAGGGGTGTTTGTTTGTTTTTTTTTTGAAAAATAGATGGTAGATTGTAGTTTTCTCATTTTTATTTCATTATTTATTTGGTTTTATACTATAAAGATTAAGAGTTGTGATATAATAAATACGAGTCGAGTGTTCAATCACTCTCTGGTTTATTATTTACTAATTTCTTGCGATACCTATGTGAGAAAAAGAAAGTTGGGTTAGGGATGCATATTCCAAAAGAAGGAGAATACATCACAATCCAAAGCTATAAACATGATGGCAGTTTGCATCGCACTTGGAGAGATACAATGGTACTTAAGACAAGTGATCAATCGTTAATAGGAGTGAATGATCACACTCTTGTAACGGAATCGGATGGTCGCAGATGGTTAACTCGAGAACCAGCGATTGTTTACTTTCATAAGCATTATTGGTTCAATATCATTGCAATGATAAGAGATAATGGTGTTTCTTACTATTGTAATCTTGCTTCGCCTTATGCATTAGATGATGAAGGGTTGAAGTATATTGATTATGATTTAGATATCAAAGTCTTTCCAGATGGCGAAAAACGCTTATTGGATGTAGATGAGTATGAAGATCATAGCAAAAAGTGGAATTATCCTGATGATATTGACCATATTTTAAAAGAAAACGTGAAAATTTTAGTGGACTGGATCAATGAAGAAAAAGGCCCTTTTTCACAAGATTATGTTGACGTATGGTATAAACGCTATCAGCAGTTATCACATAAGTAATGACCTTCTACTGGATAAGATGAAAGTTAATTCTCCACAAAAGATAGAAAAATACTAAAACAGTAAAAAGGTTCCAATTTATTGGAGTCTTTTTACTGTTTTACAGGGAACCCTCCTTTCTAGTGTTGATGAACGACTATTTCTGAAGGATCACACTATTTGACGAAGAACCTTTTAAAGAAAAGGGTAGTGAGTTCTAGCGAATGTATGGTAAAATAATTAAGGATTGAATAACAAATGAAATTATTCAAAAAAATCATAGGATATCTTAAGGAGTGAGCAAGTTGTCTAAAAAAAGCGGATTTGCTGTTTTTCTTCTAGTAGTTTTAGCTGTTGCAGTTGTCTTTTTTGGTATGAATTACTCAAAAAAACAGCAACAAGAGTTAGTGACAATAGCGGAAAAAACAGATCAAAAAGATGAGGTAGCAACTCAAGTGGATACCTCTCAACAAATTGCTAGTTATGAAGAAAGTCGTAAAGAGCTTTCAGTGCTAGATTATTTAAACTATCTCAGTTTGTTAAAAGAAGAAGTCGCTATTAGTTTTTATGGGGATTTAGCCCAAGAAGAGCCGTGGATCTCTGTAACAGAAAAGTACATAAATGAACAAACTGGCAGTAAAATTAAGTCTAATCGTTTGGCCTACCCGGATTATAATTCTTATCAATTGATAAGTGAAATTAAAGGTAAAGAGTTAGCAGCAACAAATCCAGATGTGGTTTTTTTTCAATTAACGCCTTATGCTGATCAAAAACTAGATATTGGTTTAGCTGATTCAAGCGATTATTTAACGATGAATTACGATGCAATTAAAAATGTTTTGCCTGAAGCATTAATTGTTTTTGTAGCACCTAATCCTAGTAGCAGCGAAAAAGGAAATAATAATTCAAGAACACTTGATTACACTTCTTATTTAAAAGAAATGGTTGCAACGGTTGAAGAGAACAAGTGGATTGGTTTCAATCTTCATGACAGTTACCTAGATAAACTTGAAATGGACAGCAAAAAGTTGGAAAATACGTTAACTGAAAATGGCAAATCATTGAATGATGAAGGAACAGCTATTTACAGCACTTTATTTGAAGAAGCTCTTAATAAAAAAGTAGACACTACTAGCGGTATTTAAGCGAGAATAAAGAATTAGTAGCACTTTTATAAAAAATAAAACTAAAAAACAGTTGAGCAAATTTTGCTCAACTGTTTTTTTAATGTCCTCTTTATTGTTCGATGTGCTCAATATTTGAGATTTCTGTATCAGGGTTCCAGTCATTTCTTTTGTAACTGCTGACTAGAGTATTTAAATGTTCAAGGTATTCTTCGTATTTTAAAATACTAGACATAATATGAATTACGGCATTACTTTGACCGTAGTCATCATGCATGTATTCTTCTAAACTTGCTTCATCGAAGAAAGATTGCATAAATTCTTTTCTAAGTGGTGCTTTATAAGCAATAAAATTTACACTGTCTGGCGACACACGTCCATTAAATTTTAATAATATTTGTTCATGAGCGGTTAGTAACGTCTCAAGACGCTCACGTATTAAGATTCTCAAGTCTTTTGGAAAGTGATTAAAGGAATTTTCATATTTATGAAAGGTACAAGATAGATTATAGGCTTCTTTTGTAGTAGCAATGATCTGTCTATACACCACTACTTTACGCATTTTTTGAAAACGGTCTTTTTTTCTAGTGACCATTCCTTCATCTTTGAATAATGATAAATAAATGTCCATACGGTTTAGTTCGGATTTGATCCATTTTAAATCTTTTTTCAAAACAGGATACTGGCTGTTTTTTCGCACACTTGCACGTAAAAATTTCATGATTTCAGTTGTGGAATAATCTGTAACATGATACAACTTTTCTTCATATTTTGGTGGGAATAAAATAGTATTTACTAAGAAAGCAATAAAGACACCCATAATGGTAGCTGCAACTCGAATTGAAGCATAAAGAATAAAGTTATCTTCACTTGTCTGCATAATAACAATCAACGTTACTGTTGCCAAACCAATCACATTACTAAGATTCAACTGGTTTAAAATGGCAATCAAAAGACAAGCTGCCAGACCAACTACGATAAAATGATTTCCGATAGATAACGTAATAAAAATAGCAACTAACGCACCTATTAAGTTAGCAATAATACGATCTTTAAGCGTATTGATTGATCGTTTAACTGAAGGTTGTAAGGCGAAGATAGCAGAGATTGCGGCTAAAACACTGCCAGATGGAAAATTTAAAAATGCTGGTATGGCCAAGGAAAGAGCCACAGCTATTCCTGTTTTGAGCGTTCGTGCTCCTATTTTCATAAAATAAAATCACTCCGTTTTATTGTTTGTATAGTTGTATGATAAGCTACTTAGAGTGATTAAGCAAAGAATTTTAGTAAATAGTTTGAAAATTGAAATAATAAGATTAGAAATGACTTTAATTTTTAAATTAAATTAGAAAAAGCTTTATCAATCGCTAGTTTGGTTTCATCAATATCTGCTTGAGTGTGCATGATAGTCAAAAACCAAGCTTCATATTTACTTGGAGCTAGATTGATGCCTTCATCTAACATTGCTTTAAAGAATTTTCCGAAACGTACAGTGTCTGTATTTTCTGCATCGGCATAATCTTCAATTGGATGAGTTGAAAAGTAAACAGTCAGTGATCCGCCAATTTGGTTAACGACAGTAGGAATACCGTATTTTTCTCCTGCTTCTAATAAAGCTTCTTTTAACTGAACAGCAAAATCTGCCATCCTTTCATAAATACCTGGTTCTTGTAAAACTTCTAAACAGGCAATTCCAGCTTGCATAGAAAGAGGATTTCCAGCCATTGTGCCGGCTTGATAAGCGGGTCCAAGAGGAGCTACAGTATCCATAATTCGTGTGGGTCCACCATATGCTCCAATAGGTAATCCTCCACCAATTGATTTTCCAAAAGCTGTTAAATCAGGAATTACACCTAACATATCTTGAGCCGCACCATACTGGAATCGGAAATTTGTAATGACTTCATCATAGATGACTAAAGCACCATGTTCATGTGTGATTTCATTGACTGCTTCCAAAAAGCCTGGTTTTGGTGCAACCATTCCGAAGTTTCCGACAATTGGTTCAACCAAAACAGCTGCTACTTGATCGCCCCATTTATTCATTACTGCTCGATAGGATTCTACATCATTGTACGGTACAGTAATCACTTCTTTAGACGTCCCTTTTGTGATACCACCAGAATCAGTGGTTCCTAAAGTAGCTGGGCCACTTCCTGCTTCAACTAATACAAGGTCAAAGTGACCATGGTATTGACCAGTAAATTTTACAATCAGTTCACGTTCTGTATACGCTCGTGCAACACGGACGGTCGTCATTACAGCTTCGGTTCCTGAATTAGTAAAACGTACTTTATCCATTGAAGGAATAGCATCCGTTAACATCTTGGCAAATGTGATTTCATGCTCGGATGGCGTGCCAAATAAAACACCTGTATCTGCAGCCTGTTTAATTGCTTTTACAATATGTGGATGATTAAATCCAGTTATAATTGGACCGTAAGCAGCTAAGTAATCAATGTAACGATTTCCATCAACATCGTATAAATAAGCACCATCACCACGAGTCATGGTAACGGGATTTCCACCACCAACTCCTTTAAATGAACGACTGGGACTATTGACTCCTCCTACAATGACTTTATTTGCTTCTAAAGCTAAGCGGTCACTTTGACTATGGTTTAACATAAATAAATTGCCTCCTTAAAAAGTAAAATCATTACTATTGTAAAGCTCTTATCTTATAAGTGCAATCTTTCAATGCCGTAAGAGGATGTATATTTATTTGCAAATTTTGACAAAAATAGTTATTATTAAATAATAAACACTTATTACAAGATAATAATCACTATCAAATGATAATTAGATAGAATCAATTTATGGAAATAAGGGTAATGAACTGATTTTGAAAGGAGGAACAAAATGACTTCAAATCATTTAGTAGCTCAGTCAATTGATAAATTGAAGCGAGCACACATTCGTATTACGCCGCAACGTTACGGTATTTTAGAGTATTTAATTGAAAATGATAATCATCCAACAGCCGATGAAATTTATCAAGCTTTAGCTGAACGATTTCCAAATATGAGTGTCGCAACCGTTTATAATAATTTGCGTTTATTCACTAAGGTTGGTTTTGTAGATGAGATGAACTATGGCGATGCTTCAAGTCGATTTGATTTTACTTCGGCACAACATTATCATGCAATTTGTGAAGTTTGTGGTCGAATTGAAGATCTCTATTATCCAGGATTAGAAGATATTGGAGAAGTAACAACTAACTTAACCGGTTTTAAAATAAGACGACATCGTTTGGAAATTTATGGAATTTGCCCTGAATGCCAAGTTAAACAAGAGCAATCCGAAAATGCTAAGCAATACTAGCTAAGTACACATTCAAATAAAAAGACACCTTATTTAAAAGGTGCTTTTTTATTTGAAATAGATGGAAGAAATGAAGGAATATTGACACAAAAATGGATTATCTATACTATTGATTTTACTGTATAAGTTTTGAACAGAATAGGAATTAGATACATAATAAGAGGAGGGGGACATTTAATGTCAACACTCAATGATGTTGCAAAAAAAGCAAATGTATCAAAAATGACGGTCTCAAGGGTGATCAATCATCCCGAACAAGTTACGGATGAGCTGAAAGAACTGGTATTTAGGGCGATGGAAGAATTAAGTTACCGTCCAAATGTTGCTGCGAAAGCATTAGTTAATAATCGCACGCAAATTATCAAATTATTTATTCTTGAAGAAATGGATACGACTGAACCTTATTATATGAATTTATTGATGGGTATTGCGCAAGAATTAGACAGTCGTCACTATTCTTTGCAGTTGGTGACCAAGAATAGTTTTGATATTGGATCGTGTGATGGGTACATTATTTGTGGCATGCGCGAAAGTGATTATGGTTGGATCAGTGGTGCGACAAAACCAGTCGTTTTATTTGGTGAAAATCGACACGGTTATGATTTTGTTGATTCAGATAATAAAGAAGGTGTTGCGAAAGCCACACAATACGGAATTGATGCGGGCTATGAAAACATCATTTTTATTGGAATTGATGTAAAAGAGCCGTTTGAATATTCAAGAGAAAGTGGCTATATCACAACATTACAAAAGAATAAACGAGAACCTGAGATTCATCGATTCGAGAACCGATCACGTTATGCGGCGGAATTTATTGAAGAAAACTGGAAAATTATCAAGCCTAATACCCTTTTTATTTGTAGCTCAGATCGTTTAGCAATTGGCATACAAAGAGGGATAGTTAATATGGGTGGCACTATTCCATCTGATTTTGGGGTCATTGGGTACGATGGCGTTTTTCTTGATCAAATCGCTTTTCCACAATTAACAACTGTAAAGCAACCTGTTATCAAGATGGGTGAAGCTTGTGCTAAAATGGTATTAAATAAAATTGAACAAAAAAATGCCTCACAAGGAGAAATATTATTCATTCCTGAACTTGTCATTAGAGGGACTACTAAATAAAAATTAAGGGCACAGATGATTAAAAAAGTGGTAAAAGGGAGAGCTGAAAATATGACTAAAGCTATGATCATTGTCAATCCTTCTTCAGGTGGAGAAAAATCAGAAGACTATATTGAACAGCTGAAAAAACAGATTGGAACTACTTATACTGAATTAACCATTAAAAAAACAAAGAAATCAGGGGATGCTCGTTTATTTTCAGAAGAAGCTGCTTCTAATGAGTACAAAGCCTTTTTTGTATTGGGAGGAGATGGATCTGTCAGTGAAGCTGTTAATGGTCTACTGTTGCATGAGTCTAAAATCGCTTTAGGAATCATTCCACTCGGAACGGTTAATAATGTTGCTAGAGCATTAGGGATTTCTATGAATCCTATAAAAGCTATCGAAGCTTTGCAAGAAGCAACGATTAAACAAATTGATGTAGGTAAAATTAATGAGCGCTTTTTCATTAGTTCAACTTCAGTTGGTCCAATACCAGAATCTGTTCAAGAAGTAGATGTGGATATGAAAACTAAATTCGGCGTGTTTGCTTATGTGATGAAAGGAATTCAGGCTTTAAGAGATGAACATACCTACACATTTGAAATAGAGATTGAAGGAGAAAAATGGAGCGCAGATTACAGTATGCTCTTGATTGCTATGAGTAATTTTGTTGGTGGAGTAGGCACGGCTATTCCTGAAGCAGCCATCGATGATGGGTTAATTCATATGGTCACTTTAAAAGAAACAACGACTAAAGAAAAATTAAGTTTAGTACCAGAATTGTTTCAAGATAAAGAGTACACCAATGATCAACTGGAATATCGTACTTTCAAAAAAGCAAAAATTCGTTTATTAGAAGATAAAGATAAGTCAATAAGTTGCACCGTTGACGGCGATAAAGGTCAAACTTTCCCTTTAGAAATAAACGTATTGCCACATGCGTTATCCGTTTTCGCTTAATCGTTACTTAATGACCTTGTACTTGTAGTAGATAATGGGAATAAAGGTATCTTCTAACTATCATAGGGCTCTTACAAGCAAATCGGTCTATTCCATAAGAATTTTTTGAAGTATCCATACTATTTGACGAAGAATAAAAACCCTCTCGAATGTTAATTCGGGAGGGTTTTTATTCCTTATTATTCAGAGAAACTAAACAATTCTAACGAACGGTTTCTGTTAAATGAGCATTCAATCCAGCTTCGTAAAATTGATCCATATCTACTTTTGGAACCATACTGCCGCCTGTTGCCCAAGCAATATGTGTACTTTGATTCATTTTATTTAGTAGACCGTGTTTTTCTAAATATTTTTTACCTTCTTCAGATTGACACAGTCTTAAAGCACCTGGTACTCCAGCCAAAGCTGCAGGTTCTAGATAAATTTTTTCTTTATCAATAAGTGCACTCAATAATCTTTTTGTTTCAATATCGTCAATAGTATAGGATCCACTAAAAAAATGCTGCATGATAGTAGCAACTAATTTCGATGTACGTGGGACAGCTAGGCCATCAGCGACGGTTAATCCATCTAAACCAAAATCTTTTACAGACACTTGGTCGAATTTTTGAGTCATCAAACCGACTGTCATTGAAGGTACATGGGTCGGTTCAGCAAAGAAACAATGCACATGATCGCCATAAATTTGTTTCAATCCAAAAGAAATGCCACCTGGTGAGCCACCAATCCCGCAAGGCAAATAAACAAATAATGGATGATCTTTATCTACTAGAATGTTTTCTTGAGCCAATTGTTTTTGTAGACGATTAGCTGCAACGGTATAGCCTAAAAATAACTCAATCGAGTGTTCATCGTCGACGAAATAACTCATGGGATCTAAATTGGATTGTTGACGACCTTTTTTAACGGCATTTGTAAAGTCAGATTCATGTTCAATAACTGTCACACCACGAAAACGCAGTAAATCTTTTTTCCATTGTTTTGCTTCCACAGACATATGGACTGTTACGTCAAAGCCTAACATAGCACCGACAGTTCCGACACTGATACCAAGATTTCCTGTAGTTCCTACAGCAATTTTATAGGTTGAAAAGAATTTTTTAAAAGTCTCACTTGCGAAAAGAGCGTAATCATCATCGTAGCTTTTTAGTAATCCGTGTTCTATGGCTAATGTTTCAGCGTGTTTCAACACTTCATAAATGGCACCTCGTGCTTTTATCGTTCCTGCAATTGGAAGTAAATCATCTCGTTTTAATAAAAAAGTACCTGGAATAGAAGAGTGATAAACGGTTTCAAGATACTCTTTCATAGAAGGAATCGATGTTATAGGCGATTCAATGATGCCTTTTGCTGCTTCTGTTTCTGGAAAATCAATTCTTAAGTATGCGGCAAAGCGATTTAAGCGTTCTTCAGCAGCGTTAATGTCGTCTTTTGTATAGGCAACTAAATTTGAAGCTTCTACAAAAGGTAATTTAGCTGGATTCGACCAAAAAATTTCTTTTAATGAAAACAGTTCTGCTAATTGAGGGAGTTCTTTTTCCCAAGCATCTACAGTTTTACCTGCAATACGTGTACTAGTCATTATTTTACCTCTTTCTATTAGTGAAAAGAAATTCTTTACAGCCTTAATTTTGCCGACTGTAATTAATGAAAGATTACCATTTTTAACGTTATAAATCTAGGAATAATCCAGTTTCTAAGGGAGTTATTAGAAATATGGTCCATTTGATAAGGAGTGTCTGAACAACTTTTATTTAAGAGCAAAGCAACAATCAAAAAATTAGCAATCTTTTCTTGGTTTTCATACAATGACTACAAATAGCTTTTTATAAAAAAGACTGGGGTGATTAGTAATGGAAGAACAAGCTTGGTGGAAAGAAGCAATTTTTTATCAAGTCTACCCAAGAAGTTTCAAAGATACGAATGGCGATGGCATTGGAGATCTTAAGGGGATTATTTCTCGCTTAGATTATATTCAGCAATTAGGCGTCACAGCTATTTGGCTCAATCCAATTTTTTCCTCACCACAAGTAGATAATGGTTATGATGTGTCAGATTATTATACGATTGATCATATCTTCGGAACGGTTAGTGATGCAGTCGAATTGATTGAAGAAGCGCATAAACGTAAGTTGAAAGTTATTTTTGATTTGGTTGTGAATCATACTTCGGATCAACATGTTTGGTTCCAAGAAGCCTTAAAAGGACCAGACAACCCGTACCGTGATTTTTATATTTGGGAAGACGCAAAAAAAGGAGGACACTTGCCCAATAACTGGGTTGCTGTATTCGGTGGATCAGTCTGGGAAAAAGAACCAGTTGGCGGTCAATATTATTTTCATTTGTTCAAAAAAGAAATGCCGGATTTAAATTGGGACAATCCAGAAGTTGAAAAAGCTATCCTGGATATTGGTAAATTTTGGCTGAATCATGGTGTCGATGGGTTTCGATTAGATGCATTTATTCATATGGATAAGTTGGACGATTTTAATGAAGTCGAAATAGAGAATGGTCAAGAGTTGGTTTCAGCTCAAAAAATTAATGCGTTTTTGCCTAATATCAAGAATTATGTCCAAAATCTATCAAATGATTTACGCAAAGTTAAAGAAGACATTTTTATCTTAGGAGAAGCAGCTTCAGCAAATGTAGATTTGGCGTTTGAGTACACAAAACCTGAGAGCAATATGTGCAATGCGGTTGTGTCCTTTTTAATTTTCCCTGAAGATGAAACGATGAAAGATCCACGGTTGCCGCTTAATATGCAATCGAGTAGATTAAATAAAAAAGCGTTTAAAGAAGTCATGGTCGACTGGCAGACAAAAATGGATCCATATGGTGGCCCCGTTTTATATTGGAATAATCACGACATGGCTCGAGTCGTTTCTCGTTTTGGGGATGTGGAGCATTACAGAGACAACAGTAGTAAGATGCTCGCTACGTTGATGTACCTGCAACAAGGTATGCCTTTTATTTTCAATGGAGAAGAAATTGGCATGCGTAATTTGTATTATAGTGATCGTACTCAATTTGATACACCTGGTGCCATTCCATTTTACGAAAAAGCTAAACAATTGGGGTATTCGGAAGAACACATTCTGAAAGAATTAAACCACACGGGACGAGATGTCAGTCGAGGAGCAATGCAATGGGATCGTTCTGAATTTGCCGGTTTTTCAACAGTCAAACCTTGGAGTGGGGTAAATGTTGAGGAAAAATATAATGTAGCAGATCAGCAAAGCGATCCTAATAGTATCTTATCGTATTACAAAAAAGTTATCGCTTTAAAAAAAACGGCTATCTTTAACAAAGGATCTTTCAAACTGCATGATACAAAAGACACATTATATGTTTATGAAAGGAATTTTGAAGGGCAGCGTGCAATTGTTTGCTGCAATTTATCAGATGCGGAAGAACACGTTCAAGAAGACGGGGTTTCAACCGTTGGCTGGCAGATTATTTTGCAAAATGAAGGCAATATAATCGATAAAGATGCTGTCACATTTGCTCCTTATGGAACAGTCGTTTTTATGTATCAAGATGATCCAGCTGACACAATACCAATAGAAGATGAACACCTAGAAAATTAAGTTGTTACCGGTAACAATCTATTTCTGATTGTAAGTGCTTTCTAAATTCTGTAAGCTAATAGTTGCATTGGAATTTAGCGAAGTTGAGGTGTTGTGATATGAATACCATGCATGATAAATGGTGGAAGAACGCAGTGGTGTATCAAATATACCCTAAAAGTTTTCAAGATACGAATGATGATGGAATCGGTGATTTAAAAGGCATTATTAAACAAATGGATTACATTCAATCCATTGGAGTGAACATGATTTGGCTGAATCCCGTTTTCGTTTCGCCTCAGATTGATAATGGTTATGATGTTGCTAATTATTATGCAATTGATGATAGCTTTGGGACAATGGCAGATATGGAAAAAGTGATTGAAGAAGCCCACAAACGTGGCATTAAGGTCATGATGGATTTTGTGTTGAATCATACGTCTGATCAACACCCTTGGTTTCAAGAAGCCTTGAAAGGTCCAGGAAATTTGTATCGTGATTATTATATCTGGCAGAAGGCAACAGGCAAACGGTCAGTACCAAACAATTGGGGATCGTTTTTTGGCGGATCTGTTTGGGAAAAAGAACCTCTTGGTGAATCCTTTTATTTTCATTTGTTCGCAAAAGAAATGCCAGATTTGAATTGGGAAAATCCTGAAGTGCGAATGGCAATGGCAGATTGCGCAAATTTTTGGTTGGACAAAGGAATTGATGCATTGAGATTGGATGCTTTTATTCATGTCGACAAAGAAGAAGGCTTTCCAGATGTTGAGATAACAAACGGTGCTGAAACAGAGTTAGCAGAGAACTACTATGCTAATTTGCCAAAAGTAACAGACTACATGCAAGAGTTCAGCCAACGAATCCGTAAAAATCATCCGATGGTTTTTTTAGTTGGAGAAGCGGCTTCTGCGAGTATTGAATTAGCAAAAATTTATACAGATCCAGTCAATGAAGTGTGTGACAGTGTCATAACGTTTCGGTACTTCCCAGAAGACGAACAGTCAAAAGATGAAAGACTGCCACTAGATATGCAGCATGGTAAATTAGATTTGAAAGAATTCAAACAAACGATGGTTGAATGGCAAAGTGAATTGGCTTCAGTTGGCGGACCGGTGTTGTATTGGAATAATCATGATATGGCACGAGCCGTCTCACGTTTTGGCGATGATGAACAGTACCGTGATAACAGCAGTAAGATGTTGGCGACGTTAATGTATCTTCAAAAAGGCATCCCTTTTTTATTGTATGGTGAAGAATTAGGGATGAAAAATTTAACGATTGAAACAATTGAAGATTTCTCATTGCCAGGAGCTGATCTTTTTTATCAAACAGCTTTAGACTTAGGGCATTCAAAAGAGTTTGCCATAGAACAGTTGAATGCTCGAAGTAAAGACGTTAGCCGAGGGGTTATGCAATGGAATGACTCAAACTATGCTGGGTTTTCGTCCCATGTTCCGTGGAGCGGAGTAAATCGCGAAGAAAAATATAACGTAGCGGATCAAGAAGCGGTAGAAAATAGTATACTACAGTACTATAGAGCGGTATTGAAACTGAAGCAAGAACCTGTATTTAGCGAAGGGGGCTTTCAACTGCTCGAAACTAGTTTGGAAACGTATTGTTATAAACGCAGCTGGGATTCCACGACCGTTTTGGTGTGCTGTAATATGTCGGACGAAACTCAAGTCGTATCGCTAGTTGGGTTAATCAAACAACCGTACACAATTCGTTTGAGCAATGAAGGAAATACGCTACAAGAAGATAAATTGACGTTAAGCCCTTATGGTGCAATGGTTATTTTATTATAAAAATGATTTGTTAAACAGTCGAAATAAAACTAAGTTAAGAAAAGAGGAAATAGTTAATGGAAACAGCTGCAATTTACCATAGACCAGATAGTGAGTACGCTTATTTATACAAAACTGATAAATTTCATATTCGTCTAAGAACAAAAAAAGGAGATGCTAACAAAGTTAATTTGATTAGTGGCGATCCTTATTCACATGGCACACAAAAATGGTATAAAAAAGATAAACCAATGAAATTGGCAATGAGTACCGATATTCATGATTATTGGATGATTGAAACATATGAAAAAACAAAGCGTATTGCTTACTGTTTTCATATTGAAGGAGTAGATGGTCTTGAAGTACTCTACGGGGATCGTGGCGTTTTTCCTTTTACAGATGAGTACTTAGAAGATGCAAATACGTTCTTTAGAATGCCTTACTTACATGACGTTGACCAAGTGAAAACACCTGAGTGGGTAAAAGAAACGGTTTGGTATCAAATTTTCCCAGAACGGTTTGCTAATGGAGATAAAACAAATGATCCAGCGGGAACACTGCCTTGGGGAAGTAAAAAACATCCTGGACGCGATGATTTTTATGGTGGCGATCTTCAAGGGGTGTTGGATCACTTAGATTATTTAGTTGAATTAGGAATCAATGGTATTTACTTCTGTCCATTGTTTAAAGCTAAATCAAATCATAAATACGATACGATTGATTACTATGAAATTGATCCTGATTTTGGAGACAAAGAACTCTTTAAAAAAGTTGTACAAGAAGCGCATAAACGTGGAATTCGTGTCATGCTAGATGCTGTGTTTAATCATTTAGGAATGGATTCAATGCAATGGCAAGATGTGTTAGAAAATCAAGAACATTCTCGCTATAAAGATTGGTTCCATATCAATCAATTTCCTGTAGAATCACTAGCTGATTTATCGGTGGAAGAATTGGAGAATGTTGGTGATTTAAGTTATGATACATTTGCTTTTACCGGCCACATGCCAAAATTAAATACAGCCAACCCCGAAGTGCAAGAATTTTTACTGGATGTGACAACTTACTGGATTAAAGAATTTGATATAGATGCTTGGCGTTTAGATGTTGCCAATGAAGTCGACCATCATTTTTGGAAGAAATTCTACCAAGCTTCTGTAGCATTAAAAGAAGATTTTTATATTTTAGGTGAAATTTGGCATTCTTCGCAAAGTTGGTTGCAAGGCGATGAATTTCATGGGGTAATGAATTATGCCTATACAGAGACCATTCAAAGTTTCTTTATGAAAGAAACAATCTCAGCAAATAAAATGGTTGCTGGGCTAAATGAACAATTGATGCTTTACCGTAACCAAACCAATGAAGTGATGTTCAATGTACTGGATTCTCATGATACAGCACGTTTGTTGACTGTCAGTAAGGATAATAAACAACTTGCAAAAGCGGGATTGGCGTTTATGTTTACACAACATGGCTCACCTTGTATTTATTACGGGACAGAGATTGGAATGGATGGTTTTAATGATCCTGACTGCCGCAAATGTATGATTTGGGATGAAGAAAAACAAGACAGCACTATGCTTTCATTTACAAAAGAATTGATTGCCTTCAGAAAAACTAATCAAGAATTGTTAAGTTATGGAGAAGTAGAGTGGTTTGATGTTCGAGATGATGAAAAAGTTATTGGATTCAAAAAGAAATTTGGCGATGAAGAGTTTATTTGCTATTTTAATCAAGGTGAAGAAGACTTAGAATTGAGCTTAGATCAAATACCTGAAGTCTTATTTTGGAATTTAGCATTCTTAGACAATAAATTATTGTCAGTTAAACAAAATGGCTTTGCTATTTATAAAGTAGAGTAATCAAATCGACTTATCTATCCACACTAAAAAGTATAGAGCCAAAAAAAGGAGCTGAGGAGCAATTCTCAGTTCCTTTTTTTGCAACTAGATGGTAACGTTTGCAAAAAAATAATAGAAGTAAGATAATTGACCTATCTAAAAAGGAGGAGGAATTCATGGTGGAGAAGAAAGAGTGGAAAAAGATTCTTTTAGGTTTGGTATCTGTCAGTACGGTATTATTGGCTGCTTGTGGAAGTGGCGAAGAGACAACAGAAACAAATTCATCTGGTGGAGAAGGGGAATCGACGACTTTAAAAATAGATGTAGACCCGCGGTATAGTGATTATGTTGATGAAATCATTCCAGCTTTTGAAGAAGAACATAATGTGAGAATTGAAATTTCAGAGCGGGATATGTTTGATGGACTGGAAGCTTTACCATTAGATGGACCAGCCGAAATTGGTTCAGATGTTCTAATAGCTCCGTATGATAGAGTAGGTGTATTAGGTCAGCAGGGACACTTAGCTGAGATAACCTTGCCTAATGATGATCGCTATGATGAATTGGACCAAAAACAAGTTACGTTAGATGGGAAAATATATGGCGCACCATTTGTGATTGAGTCATTGGTATTATTTTATAATAAAGATTTGATTGAACAAGCACCTGAAACATTTGAAGATTTAGAAAAATTGTCTCAAGATGATCAATATGCCTTTGAAAACGAAAAAGGAAAGAATACGGCTTTCTTAGCAAACTGGATGACAGCATACCAATATATTGGACTACTTTCAGGATATGGCGGATATGTCTTTGGAGAAAATGGAACAGATCCAACCGATATTGGGTTGAACTCGCCTGAAGCTGTTGAAGGAATTGCGTATATAACCGATTGGTATCAAACTATTTGGCCACAAGGGATGCAAGATGCGACTAGCTCCGAAAATTTTATGAATGAATTGTTTACCTCTGGAAAAACGGCAGCTGTCATCAATGGTCCGTGGGGTGCGAGCGGTTACGATGATGCAGGTGTAAATTATGGAGTTTCAACCATACCAACACTCCCAAATGGTGAAGAGTATAAACCGTTTGCCGGTGGAGTTGCATGGGCTGTTAGTAAGTATTCAAAAAATCCGGAACTAGCTCAAGAATGGCTGGATTATGTAACAAATGCAGAAAATAGTGAAACATTGTATGAGTTAACTTCAGAAATACCAGCCAATCAAGAAGCCAGAACAGTTGTCAGTGAATCAGGAAATGAGTTGACAAAAGCGGTCATTGAACAATTTGATTCTGCCGTTCCAATGCCAAACATACCTGAAATGAGTGAAGTATGGACTGGCGCAGAAACATTGATTTTTGATGCAGCTTCAGGCAATAAAACGCCTCAACAAGCCGCAGATGATGCCGTTCAAATTATCGAAGAAAATATTGCACAAAAATACCAAGACTAGTAGATAGCAACAAAAAGAAGATGGGATAAAAAATCTCATCTTCTTTTTTTAAGACCCTCATCAAATAGTGTGGATGCTTCTAAAAAAATTTATGGAATAGCCGGATTTGCATTGACTACTTTACTGATTTACAAGCAATCCTGCTCCTCCAGAATGTTAAGCATGAACTAAATTCATCTATCCACACTAAAGAAAGCTAGAGCACTTTTTTATAGAGAGATTTACTCCAGAAAAAGCAGACAATCTATTCTGTTACCGGTAACATCAAGAAAACGTTTGCATAAAGGGCTTTAATGACTGATAATAAGTATGTAATCAAAAAGCTTATATATATGAGGGGGAAATACAAGATGAAGAAGACAGGTTGGAAAAAATATGTTTTAGGTTTAGTATCTGCTAGTGCTTTAGTACTTGCGGCATGTGGAGGCGGAGAAGAATCTAAAGATGCGGGTTCAAAATCTGGTGGAGAAGAAGCAGGCGGAGATACTACCTTAGAAATTTCGGTTGATAAAGGTTATGTTGACTATGTTGAAGATATCAAAGGAGCTTTTGAAGAAGAAAACGGAGTTAAGATTGAAGTAACTGAACGCGATATGTTTGAACAATTAGAAGCTTTACCATTAGATGGTCCATCTGGAAATGCACCTGACATTATGATGTCGGCGTATGACCGTATGGGATCACTAGGACAACAAGGACACATTGCTGAAATAACATTAGGTAATGATGATCAATATGATGATACAGATAGAGCGCAAGTTACTTTAGATGGCAAAATTTATGGAGCGCCTTCAGTAATTGAAACATTAGTATTATACTACAATACAGATCTATTAGATGAAGCACCAAAAACATTTGCTGACTTAGAAGAACTAGCAAAAGACGATCGTTTCGCTTTTGAAGGAGAAGAAGGAAAAAATACAGGATTTTTAGCTAAATGGACTGACTTCTACTTCACTTACGGTTTAGTTGCTGGTTACGGCGGATACGTTTTTGGTGAAAACGGAACTGACCCATCAGATGTTGGTTTAAATAATGAAGGTGCAGTTGAAGCTATCGAATATGCTACTGACTGGTTCAAAAATACTTGGCCACAAGGTATGCAAGACGTAACAAGTTCTGATGCATTTATTACAGACCAATATTTAAATGGTAAAGTTGGAGCATTTATTGGAGGACCTTGGCAAGCTGCTAGCTTGAAAGATGCTGGAGTAAATTATGCAGTTTCTACAATTCCTACATTAAACAATGGCGAAGCTTATGAAGCATTCGGCGGTGGAAAAGGATGGGTTGTCAGCAACTACTCTGAAAATAAAGATGTTGCTCAAGCTTGGTTAGACTATGTTACAAACACTGAAAATCAAAACAAATTCTATGACGCAACAAATGAAGTTCCAGCAAATCAAGAATCACGCGTTTATGCTACAGATAAAAATGACGAATTAACAACTGCAGTAATCAACCAATATAAAGATGCTCAACCAATGCCAAATATTCCAGAAATGGCTGAAGTTTGGACTGGTGCTGAAAACATGTTGTTTGATGCAGCATCTGGTAACAAAACACCTAAAGAATCAGCTGATGATTCTGTTAAATTAATTAAAGAATCAATCGAACAAAAATATACTAAATAATCACAAATAAAAATGAACAGGTTTCGGCAGAGGACGTAGTTGTTCTCTGCCGAAAAATGTTAAAAGAAAAGGGAGGAATTAAAAATGTCTTCTCAGACAAAACCTCAAAATGTTAAAAGTGAAAAAAAAGCAATGCTGTATTCGGTTATTCCTGGTTTAGGACAAATTTACAACGGACAATTATTTAAAGGAATTGTATTTTTAGCTATTTTAGTCGCATTTATTGTCGAGATGATTGTTTCTGGTTTTGATGCATTTAACGGACTTGTTACTTTAGGAAGTACTCCGGTAGAAGATCATTCATTATTTATTATGATTGAAGGAACTCTTCAATTAATCATCACAATCATTTTTTTAGCTTTCTATGCGTTAAATATTTATGATGCAAAACGCGTGGCGTCCATTTGGAATAACGGACAAAAAGTTAACGTAACCGTTAAAGAAGTGATGTGGAATGTATATAATGCAGGATTCCCTTATCTGCTAATCGTACCTGCATACTTAATGATGGCTTTTACAATTATCTTCCCAGTGTTGGTCACATTATTTATGGCTTTTACAAATTACGACTTTTATCATATTCCACCAGCAAATTTAATTGACTGGGTTGGATTAAAAAACTTTGTAAACATCTTTTTCTTAAGTACTTACCGAGATGCTTTTACATCTGTATTCAGTTGGACAATCATTTGGACATTCAGTGCGACAACACTACAAATTGTTATCGGAATTTTTACAGCAGTGATTGCTAATCAACCCTTTATTAAAGGAAAACGTTTCTTTGGTGTTATTTTCTTACTTCCCTGGGCTGTGCCGGCATTTATCACGATTCTATCCTTTTCAAATATCTTTAACGATAGTATTGGAGCAATCAACACTCAAGTTATTCCGTTATTAAACAATCTTCCCTTTGTGGAAATTGGCCGGATTGCTTGGAAAACAAATGCTTTTTGGTCTAAAGCAGCTATCATTATGATTCAAGGATGGTTAGGATTCCCTTATATCTACGTTATGACAACCAGTATCTTACAGTCTATTCCTGAAGATTTATATGAAGCTGCAAAAATCGATGGTGCTAGTGCATTTCATCGATTCAAAGAAATTACTATGCCAATGGTATTCTTGGTAGCAGCTCCAACCTTTATTACGCAATACACTGGAAACTTCAATAACTTTTCAATGATCTATCTCTTTAACAATGGTGGACCAGGAAGTGTCGGTGGCGGTGCAGGAGCGACAGATATCTTGATTTCATGGATCTACAAATTAACAACCGGAACGTCACCACAGTATTCTATGGCAGCGGCCATTACGTTGATTATTTCGGCTTTAGTTATCGCTGTTTCCTTGATCGTCTTCAAGAAAACAAATGCATTTAATATGGAGGATGCATAGTATGGGTAAATTAGGTAAATCACAAAAAACTAGTCGTTTCTTTAGTCAATTTTTTACGTATCTCTACATGATCGTATTATCGATCATCATCATTTACCCATTGTTAATCACAGCTAGCTCAGCCTTTAAATCAGGAAACATAACAGCTTTTTCGTTAGATTTAAATTCAGAGTGGACATTGTCTAACTTTACGCGTTTATTCCAAGAGACTCTTTATGGAACATGGTATAAAAACACGTTAATTGTAGCTGTAGCTACTATGGTGATTCAAGTTGCCATTGTTACAATCGCTGGTTATGCATACAGTCGTTACAACTTTATGGGACGCAAAAAAAGCTTGATGTTTTTCTTAGTCATTCAAATGGTGCCAACAATGGCTGCCTTGACTGCTTTCTATGTTATGGCATTATTGCTAGGCGCATTAGATCAATTCTGGTTCTTGACGATGTTATACATTGGTGGAGGTATTCCAATGAATACGTGGTTAATGAAAGGATACTTTGATACCGTTCCAAAAGATTTGGACGAATCGGCCAAATTAGATGGAGCAGGACATTTTAGAATCTTTTGGCAAATCGTTCTGCCACTTGTGCGACCAATGATCGCAGTACAAGCATTATGGGCATTTATGACTCCGTTTGGCGACTACATGTTAGCGAGATTCTTATTAAGAAGTCCAGAAAAAATTACTGTAGCAGTTGGATTGCAAACGTTTATCAGTAATCCGCAAGATCAAAAAGTTGCTTTATTCGCAGCTGGTGCGATTCTGATTGCTGTTCCAATCTCTGTACTCTTCTTCTTACTACAAAAGAACTTTGTATCAGGGTTAACAACTGGTGGAACAAAAGGATAAACAAGAATATTGAAAGAAAAGAAGTGAAACAATGAAATCCGATGTTTTTCCATTAAATTATTTTAAAAGTATTTGGTCTCCAAAACAAATTTTTAAAAATCGTCATCAATTAAACTGGTTTCAAATTTTTGTTGTTTTGCTTTTTGTTAACAGCTTATTAATGATTCCTGTAGCATTGAATTATGTAAAAATGGACACTTTTCCGGTAGAAGATACACTACCTGGATCATTTGGCCTAATCGATGAAGCAGTCGTTTTAAAATTACAAGCAGGTAACTACGAAAACGGTACACTAAAGTTGCCGGAATCGTTTGTTTTATCTACCGAAAATGGAATGGTCAGTGGGTTGTTGACAGAAAGTGAGACAGATGAAGCTTTATCAGCGGATAATGCACTGCTATTTCAAGAAACTGAATTTGTAATTAAAGAAGGCGATCAATCGCTAGAAACTATTCCTTATACAAAAGATTTTGATTTATCAAAAGTGACGACGGTTGCTGAATTAAAAGAAGCACTTTCTCGCCAATGGTTTATTAAAAACAAAGCATATACTGTAGCAACACTGATGTCTCTAGTATTCAGCATTACTTTAGTCAGCACACTTTTTCTAACATTTGGTTCAGCAATTTTCTTATACTTAACCAAAAAGAGTAAGTTTTCTTCTATCAATAGCTATAAAGAATCGGTCAATCTTTTAACGAATTGCATTGGTTTGCCATCGTTTGTGGCATTATTGCTTGGATTAATCCAATTCGATATCATTATTATGTTGATGATTCAATCTGTTGGGTTAGTAATGATGTTGCTAATTGTTTTTTACCAAACAAGATTTAATGATAAAACGAGTGGAAAAGAAGTGAAAAAAGCATTTGGGGGTAAAAGTTCATGATTAAACGTTTGTTTGATGTTGATCCATGGAGAGTAAAGTCAACAAAATTAGACAGAACTGATAAAAGGTTGCAAGAAAGCTTAACCGCTATTGGAAATGGCTATATGGGTATGCGGGGCAACTTTGAAGAAGGCTATTCTGGCGATTCACATATTGGGACTTACTTGGCTGGTGTCTGGTATCCGGATAAAACGAGGGTTGGTTGGTGGAAAAATGGCTACCCAGAATATTTTGGGAAAGTTATCAATGCTACAAATTTTATCCCTGTTGAATTAATGGTAAATGACCATAAAGTTGATTTGGCTATTGATGAAGTTAAAGATTATGAAATTGAGTTAGATATGAAAACAGGTATTCTAAAGCGAGCTTATACTTGGATTAATGGGCAACAAGAAGTTCGTTTTACTTTCAAACGTTATGTTAGTGTAGCGTTAAAAGAGTTAGCGGTTATTGAAGTGACAGCTGAAGTACTAAAAGGCAATGCTACAATTGTGTTTACGCCTAAAATGGATGGAAATATGGTCAATGAAGACAGCAACTATGATGAAAAATTCTGGTTGGAAATGAACCGTATTTCTGGTAAAAAAAGTAGTTTGACCACTAAGACGATTGAAAATCCTTTTGGTATAGAACAATTTACTGTAACAACGATGATGGAAAACGTAGCAGAAAATCATGAAAAAAGAACGTATGCGGAAGAATTCATGCAAGTTGAAGAAAAAATCACATACACATTAGCGGCTGGTGAAAAAGCTAAAGTGACTAAATTTGTTAGTGTACTGACAAGCCGGGACGTAGCGCCTAATGATCAGTTAGCAAGAGCTGCTGAAATTTTAGACCAGGCTATTGATTTAGGTGAAGAAGAAATAAAAGCGCAACACATTGCTGTCTGGCAAGAGCGTTGGCACAAAGCTGATGTAGTCATCAAAGGCGATGCGGAAAGCCAACAAGGAATTCGCTTTAATATATTCCAACTGTTTTCTACGTACTATGGAGAAGATAATCGTTTGAATATCGGACCAAAAGGGTTTACCGGCGAGAAATACGGCGGAGCCACTTATTGGGATACCGAAGCCTTTATTTTGCCAATGTATCTATCAGTAGCGGATGATTCAGTTTCAGAACAATTATTAACTTACCGTCATAATCAACTGTCAGGTGCCTTTCACAATGCTAAACAACAAGGGCTACAAGGAGCTTTGTATCCTATGGTAACCTTTAATGGTATCGAAAGTCATAATGAATGGGAAATCACATTTGAAGAGATTCATCGCAATAGTACGATTGCTTACGCTATTTACAATTATACAAATTATACTGGCGATGAAACTTTTTTAAGTACGAAAGGTATCGAAATGTTGGTAGCCATTTCGCGTTTTTGGGCAGACCGTGTGCATTATTCTAAACGGAATGACCAGTATATGATCCATGGCGTTACTGGACCAAATGAATACGAAAATAATATTAATAATAACTGGTACACAAACACTATGGCTGCTTGGACTTTACGTTATACATTAGAAAGTCTAATGAAAGTTTCTTCTATAATAGTGAATGAATTGCATGTGACTGCTGAAGAGAAGAAACTATGGGAAAATATTGTTCAAAAAATGTATTACCCTCATGATAAAGACTTAAATGTTTTTGTGCAGCACGATACATTTTTAGACAAAGAACTTTTGACAACAGATGACCTTGATCCTACTGAAAGACCCATCAATCAAAATTGGTCTTGGGATAAAATTTTACGGTCTTGCTACATTAAACAAGCAGACGTGTTGCAAGGTATCTATTACCTGAATAATGAATACACGCTTGAAGAAAAAGAAGCTAATTTTGATTTTTATGAACCAATGACTGTTCATGAGTCCTCTCTTTCTGCTTCTATTCATGCAATTTTAGCTGCAGAGCTTGGCAAGACAGAAAAAGCTGTTGAGTTTTATGCGCGTACAGCTCGATTAGATTTAGATAATTACAACAATGATACTGAAGATGGATTGCATATCACTTCTATGAGCGGTGGTTGGTTAGCCATTGTCCAAGGATTTGCTGGCATGCGTACTTTTGATAATACATTGACATTTAAACCATTTTGTCCTGAAAACTGGACAGAATATAGTTTTATGATCAAATATCGTGGACGTTTGTTGCATATTGCGGTTACACAAGAAGCTGTAAGCGTACGTTTACAAGAAGGTGCACCAATTGAACTAACGCTATACGATCAAAAAATGCTGTTAACAGATGTAGTTAAATGCCCAATTCATCATTCGTAGTCAGTTGAATGTTTAAAAAAATTTAAAAAAGCTATCAATAGGGAGCTATCAAATCGATACATCCATTTGATAGCTTTTACTATTGAAAAAAAGGGGTAGGCAAAAATGATTAAAGGATTTATTTTTGATTTAGATGGAGTTCTGACAGATACGGCAGAGTATCACTATAAAGCTTGGAAAAGATTGGCAGATAAATTGACGATTCCAATTGACCGAGAAATGAATGAACAATTAAAAGGGATCAGTCGTATGGATTCGCTTGATCGTATTCTGGCTATAGGAAATCGAACTGAAGTGTATTCTATTGAAGAAAAAGAACAATTAGCAGATGAAAAGAATGAAGACTATAAAAAATTGATTTTAACTGTAACGCCAGCTGATTTATTACCTGGAATAGCTGACTTGTTAGCGGATTTAAAAGCAGCGGGTATTCGATTAGCTTTGGCATCTGCTAGTAAAAACGGTCCTGTTATAATGGAGAGACTAGGTATTGCTGATTTGTTTGACACAGTCGTAGACCCTGCTGAGCTGGAAAACGGAAAACCCGATCCTGAGATATTTATTAAAGGAGCAAAACAATTAAATTTAACACCGAAAGAATGTGTTGGAGTTGAGGATGCTAAAGCTGGGATAGAATCTATCAATGCAGCTGGAATTTTTTCTGTCGGTGTAGGGACGAAAGAAATGATGGAAAAAGCAGATTATGCAGTAGCAGAAACCAGCGAATTAAAATTAGCGGATATTCTAAAAAAAGCAACTAACTGAGGAGAGGTTTAGTTTGGAAAAAAAATGGTGGCATAGTTCGGTCGTTTATCAAATTTACCCTAGAAGTTTTCAAGATAGCAACGGAGACGGCATAGGCGATATTCAAGGTATTATTCAACGTTTAGACTATTTAGCAGATTTAGGCATTGATGCGATTTGGTTAAGTCCAGTTTATTGTTCTCCTAACGACGATAATGGCTATGACATTAGCGATTATCAAGCAATATCACCAGAATTTGGAACGATGGAAGATATGGATGAGCTTATCAAAAAAGCTAAGCAAGTGGGAATTCGTATTGTGATGGATTTAGTAGTGAATCACACTTCTGATGAGCACGCGTGGTTTATCGAATCAAGAAAAAGCAAGAACAACGAATACCGAGATTATTATATTTGGCGTGATGGACAAAATAACAATGTGCCGAATGAATTGGGATCAATTTTCAGCGGAACAGCTTGGGAATTAGATGAACAAACCAATCAATATTATTTACACTTGTACAGTAAAAAACAACCTGATTTAAACTGGGAAAATCCAAACGTCCGTAAAGAAATATGGCAAATGATGAACTTCTGGTTAGACAAAGGCATTGGAGGCTTTCGAATGGACGTTATCGATTTGATCGGAAAAGTTCCCGATAAATTGATTACAGGGAATGGTCCTATGCTCCATAAGTATCTTCAAGAGATGCATCAAGAAACTTTTGGGAAATTAGATGTTTTAACAGTAGGTGAAACATGGGGAGTAACAACTGAAGATGCTAAACTGTACTCAGCACCAGAGCGCAATGAGCTATCGATGGTATTTCAATTTGAACATATTGGACTTGATGAGCAACCTGGCAAGCCAAAGTGGGATACCCAAAAATTGGATTTCATTAAATTAAAACAAGTCTTTACGAAATGGCAGATAGCTTTTGACGGAGATGGTTGGAATAGTTTGTTTTGGAACAATCATGATATCCCTCGTATCGTTTCAAATTGGGGTAATGATAGTTCTCAGTACCGTAAAGTATCTGCCGAAATGTTTGCAACGTTTTTACATTTTCTAAAAGGGACACCTTACATTTATCAAGGAGAAGAAATTGGGTTAACAAATACACCAGTCTCTTCAATTGATGAAATCGATGATATAGAAAGTATCAATATGTATAATGAAAGAATTCAGCAAGGGTATGATGAAAAAGAGATTATTCAAGCTATTAATAAAAAGGGCCGAGATAATGCTAGACGTCCGATTCCTTGGGATGATTCATTAAATGGGGGGTTCACAACAGGAACACCATGGTTGAAACTGAATCCTAATTATAGAGAATTGAATGTGAAAAAAGACCAGCAAGATAAAGAATCAGTTTTTAATTACTATAAGACATTGATTCGTTTAAGAAAAGAACACGAGCTTATCGTATGGGGCGATTATAAAGAATTGCTGCCACATGATCCACAGTTATTCGTTTATGAAAGAAGTTATAAAGGGGAAACGTGGTTGATTGTAATTAATTTCTATCAAAAAGCAACTTTTTATAAAGATGATAATAGAAAAGTAGAGACAATTATTATCAGTAATTATAAAGATAGCAGTATAAAACTAACGGATTTAGCATTGCGTCCATTTGAATCAATCGTTTATAAACTGAAATAAAGTTTAAGTGGAAAATAAAAAAGCGAACGAAAAGCTTGTTTTATTTGTGATAGTTCCGAAGTGAAAAGTATTTTGAATATATATACGTCTTTTCTCTTTATGCAGATAAAAAAATGTTCGCTTTTTTATTTTTTTATAAATAATGTAACGTTTATGGTTGACCATAAGAACGATACTTGTTATAGTAATTGATGTCGTAAGTAGTTTAACACTAGCGATACCGAAAAGATTTCTTGTTAATAAGGAAATATTTTTGATTGACAATGTTATGCAAAATATGGTATTCTAATTTATGTCGCTGAGCTAAACCAATATTTTATTTTGAATAATTATTCAAAATAAAAATAAAAAAAGCTTGACGAAATAAAAAAGCTGTTGTATCATATAGAAGTTGTCACAAACAAGCAACGCACTTTAGACCTTTGAAAACTAAACAAAGTAAGACGAACCAAATGTGAGGGTGACTCAGCAGTGCTGAGTCAACAGTAACAAAATAGTGAATAATTATTCGCTAGCAATTCAATAATGAGCTTCAAGCATCATTTTATATGAGAGTTTGATCCTGGCTCAGGACGAACGCTGGCGGCATGCCTAATACATGCAAGTCGAACGCTTTAACTTCACCGGGTGCTTGCACCCATAGAAGTTAAGGAGTGGCGGACGGGTGAGTAACACGTGGGTAACCTGCCCATAAGAGGGGGATAACATTCGGAAACGGATGCTAATACCGCATATTTCTAATCGTCTCCTGACGAATGGAAGAAAGGTGGCTTCGGCTACCGCTTATGGATGGACCCGCGGCGTATTAGCTAGTTGGTGAGGTAATGGCTCACCAAGGCGATGATACGTAGCCGACCTGAGAGGGTGATCGGCCACACTGGGACTGAGACACGGCCCAGACTCCTACGGGAGGCAGCAGTAGGGAATCTTCCGCAATGGACGAAAGTCTGACGGAGCAATGCCGCGTGAGTGAAGAAGGTTTTCGGATCGTAAAACTCTGTTGTTAGAGAAGAACAAGGATGAGAGTAACTGCTCATCCCCTGACGGTATCTAACCAGAAAGCCACGGCTAACTACGTGCCAGCAGCCGCGGTAATACGTAGGTGGCAAGCGTTGTCCGGATTTATTGGGCGTAAAGCGAGCGCAGGCGGTTCTTTAAGTCTGATGTGAAAGCCCCCGGCTCAACCGGGGAGGGTCATTGGAAACTGGAGAACTTGAGTGCAGAAGAGGAGAGTGGAATTCCACGTGTAGCGGTGAAATGCGTAGATATGTGGAGGAACACCAGTGGCGAAGGCGACTCTCTGGTCTGTAACTGACGCTGAGGCTCGAAAGCGTGGGGAGCAAACAGGATTAGATACCCTGGTAGTCCACGCCGTAAACGATGAGTGCTAAGTGTTGGAGGGTTTCCGCCCTTCAGTGCTGCAGCTAACGCATTAAGCACTCCGCCTGGGGAGTACGACCGCAAGGTTGAAACTCAAAGGAATTGACGGGGACCCGCACAAGCGGTGGAGCATGTGGTTTAATTCGAAGCAACGCGAAGAACCTTACCAGGTCTTGACATCCTTTGACAATCCTAGAGATAGGACTTTCCCTTCGGGGACAAAGTGACAGGTGGTGCATGGTTGTCGTCAGCTCGTGTCGTGAGATGTTGGGTTAAGTCCCGCAACGAGCGCAACCCCTATTATTAGTTGCCAGCATTCAGTTGGGCACTCTAGTGAGACTGCCGGTGATAAACCGGAGGAAGGTGGGGATGACGTCAAATCATCATGCCCCTTATGACCTGGGCTACACACGTGCTACAATGGATGGTACAACGAGTCGCAAGGTCGCGAGGCCAAGCTAATCTCTTAAAGCCATTCTCAGTTCGGATTGCAGGCTGCAACTCGCCTGCATGAAGCCGGAATCGCTAGTAATCGCGGATCAGCACGCCGCGGTGAATACGTTCCCGGGTCTTGTACACACCGCCCGTCACACCACGAGAGTTTGTAACACCCGAAGTCGGTGAGGTAACCCTTTTGGGAGCCAGCCGCCTAAGGTGGGACAGATAATTGGGGTGAAGTCGTAACAAGGTAGCCGTATCGGAAGGTGCGGCTGGATCACCTCCTTTCTAAGGAAACTAACGGAAACCCACACATTCGTACTTACTTTGTTTAGTTTTGAGAGGTCTAATCTTCTCAATCTTTTAAATCGTAACACCTTGTTCTTTGAAAACTGGATAAAGTTAAAAATTGTAATTCAAGTAAGAAACCAGAAACACACCGAAAATTTTTAAAAGTAAGTTTTTAAGGTTCTCATCGAAAGATGAGTATTGAAAATTAACGATTAACCATAGGTTAAGTTAATAAGGGCGCACGGTGAATGCCTTGGCACTAGGAGCCGATGAAGGACGGGACTAACGCCGATATGCTTTGGGGAGCTGTAAGTGAGCTTTGATCCAAAGATTTCCGAATGGGGGAACCCAGCATCTTTTATAGGATGTTACTGCTGACTGAATACATAGGTCAGTAGAGGTAGACGCAGAGAACTGAAACATCTAAGTACCTGCAGGAAGAGAAAGAAAAATCGATTCCCTGAGTAGCGGCGAGCGAAACGGGAATAGCCCAAACCAGAAAGCTTGCTTTCTGGGGTTGTAGGACTGAACACATAGAGTCATAAATGATTTTGGTAGGAGAAGCGACCTGGAAAGGTCTGCCGAAGAAGGTAAAAGCCCTGTATCCGAAACCAAATTCACTCTGATCAGTATCCTGAGTACGGCGGAACACGAGAAATTCCGTCGGAATCCGGGAGGACCATCTCCCAAGGCTAAATACTCCCTAGTGACCGATAGTGAACCAGTACCGTGAGGGAAAGGTGAAAAGAACCTCGGAAGAGGAGTGAAATAGCCCCTGAAACCGTGTGCCTACAAATAGTTAAAGCCCGTTAATGGGTGATAGCGTGCCTTTTGTAGAATGAACCGGCGAGTTACGATCCCATGCGAGGTTAAGTTGATGAGACGGAGCCGCAGCGAAAGCGAGTCTGAATAGGGCGAATGAGTATGTGGTCGTAGACCCGAAACCAAGTGATCTACCCATGTCCAGGTTGAAGGTGCGGTAATACGCACTGGAGGACCGAACCCACGTATGTTGAAAAATGCGGGGATGAGGTGTGGGTAGCGGAGAAATTCCAATCGAACTTGGAGATAGCTGGTTCTCTCCGAAATAGCTTTAGGGCTAGCCTCGGAATTAGAATCATGGAGGTAGAGCAACTGTTTGGACTAGGGGCCCTTCTCGGGTTACCGAATTCAGATAAACTCCGAATGCCATTGATTTATATCCGGGAGTCAGACTGCGAGTGATAAGATCCGTAGTCGAAAGGGAAACAGCCCAGACCACCAGCTAAGGTCCCAAAGTTTATGTTAAGTGGAAAAGGATGTGGAGTTGCTTAGACAACTAGGATGTTGGCTCAGAAGCAGCCATCATTTAAAGAGTGCGTAATAGCTCACTAGTCGAGTGACCCTGCGCCGAAAATTTACCGGGGCTAAACATAACACCGAAGCTGTGGATAGAACCATTGGTTCTATGGTAGGAGAGCGTTCTAAGGGCGTTGAAGCTAGATCGTGAGGACTAGTGGAGCGCTTAGAAGTGAGAATGCCGGTATGAGTAGCGAAAGACGGGTGAGAATCCCGTCCACCGAATGACTAAGGTTTCCTGGGGAAGGCTCGTCCTCCCAGGGTTAGTCGGGACCTAAGTCGAGGCCGAATGGCGTAGACGATGGACAACAGGTTGAGATTCCTGTACCAGTTTGTTTTGTTTGAACAATGGAGGGACACAGTAGGCTAAGGAATACGCGCTGTTGGATATGCGCGTCCAAGCAACAAGTTTTGAAGTGAGTCAAATGCTTGCTTCTTTAAGAACAAGTTGTGATGGGGAGGGAAATTAAGTACCGAAGTTCCCGATGTCACACTGTCAAGAAAAGCTTCTAGTTAGAAACAAACTGCCCGTACCGCAAACCGACACAGGTAGTCGAGGAGAGAATCCTAAGGTGTGCGAGAGAACTCTCGTTAAGGAACTCGGCAAAATGACCCCGTAACTTCGGGAGAAGGGGTGCTGACCAATTGGTCAGCCGCAGTGAATAGGCCCAGGCGACTGTTTATCAAAAACACAGGTCTCTGCAAAATCGTAAGATGACGTATAGGGGCTGACGCCTGCCCGGTGCTGGAAGGTTAAGAGGATGGGTTAGCTCTCGGGCGAAGCTCAGAATTGAAGCCCCAGTAAACGGCGGCCGTAACTATAACGGTCCTAAGGTAGCGAAATTCCTTGTCGGGTAAGTTCCGACCCGCACGAAAGGCGTAACGATCTGGGCACTGTCTCAACGAGAGACTCGGTGAAATTATAGTACCTGTGAAGATGCAGGTTACCCGCGACAGGACGGAAAGACCCCATGGAGCTTTACTGCAGTTTGATATTGAGTGTTTGTACAGCTTGTACAGGATAGGTAGGAGCCAATGAAGCCAGGACGCCAGTCTTGGTGGAGGCGTTGGTGGGATACTACCCTTGCTGTATGACCACTCTAACCCACAGCCCTTATCGGGCTGGGAGACAGTGTCTGACGGGCAGTTTGACTGGGGCGGTCGCCTCCTAAAGTGTAACGGAGGCGCCCAAAGGTTCCCTCAGAATGGTTGGAAATCATTCGCAGAGTGTAAAGGCATAAGGGAGCTTGACTGCGAGACCTACAAGTCGAGCAGGGACGAAAGTCGGGCTTAGTGATCCGGTGGTTCCGCATGGAAGGGCCATCGCTCAACGGATAAAAGCTACCCTGGGGATAACAGGCTTATCTCCCCCAAGAGTCCACATCGACGGGGAGGTTTGGCACCTCGATGTCGGCTCATCGCATCCTGGGGCTGTAGTCGGTCCCAAGGGTTGGGCTGTTCGCCCATTAAAGCGGTACGCGAGCTGGGTTCAGAACGTCGTGAGACAGTTCGGTCCCTATCCGTCGCGGGCGTAGGAAATTTGAGAGGAGCTGTCCTTAGTACGAGAGGACCGGGATGGACACACCTCTGGTGTACCAGTTGTTCTGCCAAGGGCATTGCTGGGTAGCTATGTGTGGACGGGATAAACGCTGAAAGCATCTAAGCGTGAAGCCCCCCTCAAGATGAGATTTCCCATCACGTAAGTGAGTAAGACCCCTGAGAGATGATCAGGTAGATAGGTTGGAAGTGGAAGTCTAGCGATAGATGGAGCGGACCAATACTAATCGGTCGAGGACTTAACCAAATTTTTAAAACGGTGTAAGACGGTTTCAGAACGAAAAATGATGGTTAACTTATCCAGTTTTGAGAGAACAACGTTCTCTTGATTGAAATTGTGTGGTGATGATGGCAAGAAGGTCACACCTGTTCCCATGCCGAACACAGAAGTTAAGCTTCTTAGCGCCGATGGTAGTGAAGGGTTTCCCTTTGTGAGAGTAGGACGTTGCCACGCACATTCAATTATTCCGCAATAGCTCAGTTGGTAGTAGCGCATGACTGTTAATCATGATGTCGTAGGTTCGAGTCCTACTTGCGGAGTTCCATAGTCAAACTATGTAAATATAAACGAGATTAGTTTAAGTGAACCCCACCTGGAGAGTTGTCCGAGTGGCCGAAGGAGCATGATTGGAAATCATGTAGGCGGTGAACACTGTCTCAAGGGTTCGAATCCCTTACTCTCCGTTTGAAAAAACGGCCCGTTGGTCAAGCGGTTAAGACACCGCCCTTTCACGGCGGTATCACGGGTTCGATTCCCGTACGGGTCATCAGTAACGACGTTACTGGTTAAAAAAAGCAGTAGTAAGATTCTTCGGAGGTTTAGCTCAGCTGGGAGAGCATCTGCCTTAC
The DNA here is from genome assembly GCF_000745125.1 of Carnobacterium jeotgali MS3. Classification (GTDB taxonomy): domain Bacteria; phylum Bacillota; class Bacilli; order Lactobacillales; family Carnobacteriaceae; genus Carnobacterium_B; species Carnobacterium_B jeotgali. The sequence goes on along the minus strand of NZ_JQNF01000003.1, from coordinate 136,410 downwards.
AAGCAGAGGGTCGGCGGTTCGATCCCGTCAACCTCCATTGGTTTAAGTTATAAAAAGGTCTCGTGGTGTAGGGGTTAACATGTCTGCCTGTCACGCAGAAGATCGCGGGTTCGATTCCCGTCGAGACCGTTGGTTTGAAAAATTAAATAAACCATTTATATAATGGCCTGGTAGCTCAGTTGGTAGAGCACTTGATTGAAGCTCAAGGTGTCGGCAGTTCGATTCTGTCCCAGGCCACCATTATTGGAGGGGTAGCGAAGTGGCTAAACGCGGCGGACTGTAAATCCGCTCCTTCGGGTTCGGCAGTTCGAATCTGCCCCCCTCCACCATTTTTTAAAAGAAATAACCTTTATAAGATAGGGGTATAGTTTAAAGGTAGAACTATGGTCTCCAACACCATCAGTGTGGGTTCAATTCCTACTACCCCTGCCATTTTTAATGTAAGATGGGCAAAAAAATAATTACCATGGCGATTGTGGTGAAGTGGTTAACACACCGGATTGTGGTTCCGGCATGCGTGGGTTCGATCCCCATCAGTCGCCTTTTTTTTTCATGGGCTATAGCCAAGCGGTAAGGCAAGGGACTTTGACTCCCTCATGCGTTGGTTCGAATCCAGCTAGCCCAGTTTAATTGAATGAACCATTCAACTAAAAAGATGGCGGTATAGCCAAGTGGTAAGGCAGAGGTCTGCAAAACCTTCATCACCGGTTCAAATCCGGTTACCGCCTTATGTTCGAAAAGATGAAAAAAAGTAGTCCATATGCCGGCGTGGCGGAACTGGTAGACGCGCTGGACTCAAAATCCTGTGCCCGCGAGGGCGTGCCGGTTCGATTCCGGCCGCCGGTATACTAAATACACCTCACATCTATAAGATGCTAGGTGTATTTTTTTGTTCATTTCTTTAATCAGTCTCTTTGGAATCGTCGTCAAATGGTGTGGATGCTTCAAAGATTCTTATGAATAGTGGCTCTTCGTCAAATGGTGTGGATGAGCAAAATTTAGTTAAAATAAAATCTAATTTAGGCAGCGTGAGGTAACTGACTCATGCTGTTTTTTTTCGCTTTAAAACTAATCAAAATACGGCATCTAAAATTCTGGAAATTCCGATAACCATAAGCAACCCGTTTAATGACTTTTATTTTATTGTTTGACCCCTCTAAAGCACCGTTGGAATAGGGATACATAAAAGTATGTTTGATCCTAGGCAAGTGTTTACGCAGGGTTTTAAGGGCAGTCTGCATAAAAGGAGACAACTCCTTTGGAGAAGTCTTCAGTATAAGGTCTTTAAATCCTTTATAGTCATTTTTTTTAGAATAATAAAGAAGATTTTGATACAGATCATATGTCGCTTTAAGGGTCTCGTCGAGCGTGAGTAGGTAGTCAATGATTTCTGTATTCGGTAAAGGCTTTTTAAAGAGTCGTTGATAGCGGTAATCCTTAAAATTCAAGTCATCTGAGTCTTTTAATAGAAGTTGCCAGTACCTTTTAAATTTTCTGTAGTTCTTTAAATCTTCTGAATTAGAGGTATTGAATCGTTTCATTAGTTGAACTCTGGTTTGATTCAACGAACGTGAGAGCAACTGAATGATATGGAAACGGTCAATGATTACTTTAGCATTAGGAAAGAGGTCTTTAACTAATGTAAAGTAGGCCGCGTTCATGTCTACGACAATCGTTTTTACAGTCATCCTCGTTTTATAGGGATAGCGCAGAAAGTGCTTGTGTAAAGCGGTTAAGAGCCGAGTTGGCAAGATATCAATCGGTTCATGTGTATCTGCATCGGAATAAATAAAGCTCATTTTGCCTTCGACGTTTTTAACGGATTTAAATTCATCAAAAGAAAGGTGTTGCGGCAAGGATTTGAAATTGTTTTTAACAGACTGATTGAGTTGTTTCAAGACTCTGTCTGTAGTGGTAGGAGAAACAAAATGCCGTTTAGACAGGTCTTTTACAGAAGTAGTGTCGGCTAATTCAACTGCAATAGACTGTTTGACCCGCTTAGCGATAAAACAGCCTTGTTCGATCTCAGGAGACTGAGCAACAAAGGTCACACCGCATTCTCTACAAAGAAATCGTTGTTTCTTTAACTGAATATAAGTTGGATAGTGAGTAGAGCTGACCCATTTAACCCTAGAGGTTAAATACCCATTCTTAACAATAGAGTAGGAGTGATTTTTCATCCCGAAACACTCGCAGTGAGAAGGCTGATACGTTAAAGTGGCATAGTAAACTTTTGATCTGAATCCTTTGATTCTCTTCTCCTTACAAAATTTTTCATCAAAAAGAATGTTTTTATCTTTTAAATCGAGTGCAATTCGGATACAATTATTACGAGGCATATGAATTTTCCTTTCTAGTGAGTTGTGGTGACTTTATTCTAACTGGAAATTTCATATGTTTCTATTTTTTTGCACAAAAATAGGTGTGAATGAATTTCTTCATCCACACCAAAAATTATACAGCCTGAATAGTCGGATTGGCTCGTAAGATCTTTCAAGTCTTAAACATTCTACAGGACTACAAACAACCCAATCCCTCCAGAATATTAAGTATGAACTAAATTCATTTATCTAAACTAAAAATATAGAGCCAAAATTTCTGGAAGACTGTAGTTCTATAGGGGTCTAAAAAGAAACTTCATGTATTATCTATGAAGTTTCTTTTGGAGCAGTCATACCCATTGTTGAATAATCTGTAAAATTTATTTAAAGAAACTAGTTTAAATCCAAAAAATAATGGACTAACTAAGGAGTTGCTTTGCCACACAAAGACCAGCAGCTGATAAAGCTCCATTTATAGCTGAATAATTTTTAATTTCTATAAGTGTTTTTTTCTTTGTTGCTAATAGAGCAATGTTTTTTTCTAAATAATCTTTTATTAAATCTAAAAGTTGTTTTTCTGAAAAGAGTTCACCATGAATAATCATTTTATCTGCGTCAATCATCATTGAAAGATTATTTAGGGTAATCGAAAGGTACTTAATAGCATTGTGCAAGATATTTATGACGCCCTCATCACCCAACTTATAGGCTTGTAGGATCACTTCAATTGTGAGATGAGCTCGATCTGTCGCTAACTGCCTCAGATAAGTACTATCAGATTTATCAAAAAGAATTTGAGATTTTTTAATGATCCAAGATTCGCTAGCATAAGTTTGCAAGCATCCTCTTTTGCCACATTCACAAAGCTCACCATCAGGATGAACAACTATATGACCAATTTCTCCGACTAAATTATTATTATCCCCATAGAGATTACTTTGATAGATTGATGAACAAAACATTCCTCGACCTACGTGCACAAAAGTAAAATTATTATCGGTGCTATCGTGACCAAATAACCGTTCTGATAAAGTCATACAGTGAACATTATTTTTGAAATACACTGGTAAGTTTATTGTAGAGAGTAATTGTTTAAAGTTGAAATTAGTCCAAAATGAATTATTTGTTAAAATTGATTGGTTTTCCTCATCGAAATGTCCAGGTAATGCAATCCCAATAGATTGAGGATGGTAATTAGAGCAGTGTAAAAGAAACGAGTGCAATTCAGTAACGAATAAAGATGCAGTAAGATTTCTTTCGGGAGTGGAAGGATCATTTGTTAGAATCTTTTTTTCAAATAAATTTTGTTTATTGTCAATAAGACAATAGGCAAAGAATTTTTCTGATAGTTCTACCCCAATGTAAAAACTATGATTAGGTGAAATGTCTAAAGAAATTTTTTTTCTACCGGATTTATTTGTATCAGAAACGATTTCACCAGTCTCGTGAATCAACTGTTCCACAATTAAGTTTCCAACAATATCACTTACTGTTGCTGGTGTGATCCCAGTTGCTTGAGAAATATCAATCCTTGATAAAGGCCCCTTTGTATAAATGATATCTAATATTTTGGTTTGTAATTCCTTCTGTCTTTTAGTAATCTTCATAGAATCCTCCTTAATATCACAAAATTAGTATACAACATTAATTATTTTTTATAAACAACTATTGGAACGATTTAGGTTGACAGGGGGCTATTTATCGATTAACATAAGGTTGTTGATAACAAAATATTAACAAATATGGTTTTGAACAGAGTTTTCCTGGTTTGTTATTTATAATTTATAACCAATAAAAAATTATGGAAAGGGATATGCCTAGTAACTTGGCTAACGCTAAGTATTTAACGTTATTAGATTGAATTAGAATGATAACGGTAACAAATAAGTGAGTAAAAGAAAGATAAATAAAAAAATGATAGGGAGTTGTATTATGACAAAAAGATTTATAAGTGCTAACGCTTCAGAAATTATGAATATGACCGCTGATGAGCTGAAACAAAGTATTAAAGCAAGTGAAGGAAGAATTGTGATGTCTGAAAATGTCGTGGAGAGAGAACCGTTTATTGAGGACATTACAAATGCAGAAATTGCTAGAGCATTTGGGGCAGATTTAATCTTGTTAAATGGGATAGATGTGTTGAATCCTAAAATTTCAGGTTTAAGTAATCAGGATGGATCATTTGTGGATCAGCTTCATAATTTGGTCGGTCGTCCAATCGGTGTTAACTTGGAACCGGTTGATGAAGAAGCATCTATGGCAGAAGATCGTTTAACGATTGCTGAAGGTAGACAAGCAAATTTAAAAACAATCAATGAGATTGAATCATTGGGATTAGATTTTGTTTGTTTAACAGGAAATCCAGGAACGGGTGTTACAAATACTCAAATTGAGAAAACAATCCGTACTACAAAAGAAGTGTTTTCAGGGTTAATTATTGCTGGTAAAATGCATGGCGCTGGTGTTTCAGAGAGCATAGTTGATTTAGAAACGGTAAAATCATTTATTGAAGCTGGGGCAGATATTATTTTAGTTCCTGCAGTGGGTACCGTACCTGGATTTGATGAACACGAATTGAAAGAAATCGTTAAAGCTGTTCACAAAGAAGGTGCATTAGTGTTGTCAGCTATTGGAACAAGCCAAGAAAGTTCAGATGAAGATACAATTAAGCAAATTGCTATTCGTAATAAAATTTGTGGTGTTGATATCCAACACATTGGAGATGCAGGCTATGGTGGAATTGCTCCAGTAGAAAATATTTTTGCTTTAAGTAAAGCTTTACGAGGTATGCGTCATACTGCTTCAATGATGGCAAGATCGGTACACAGATAAGTAGTAGAGGAGGAGATTTTATTGAGTAATATTAATGATTTTTTAGAACGAAAATTAATGCCAGTTGCTTCAAAAATAGGAAATAATAAGTTCCTTGTTGCGATACGTGATGGTATCACATTGGCAATGCCGTTGATTATTATTGGTTCTTTATTTATGGTCGTAGCAAGTTTTCCAATTCCGGGTTGGGAAGAATGGCTTGGTAAAGTAGGTGTTGCCGATTTTCTATGGAAAGGAACAGATAGTAGTTTTGGACTGATTGGCTTAATAGCAAGCTTTGGTATCGCATATAGTTTAACAAATCAATTTGGAGTAGATGGGGTTCCATCCGGTATTATTTCATTGTCATCTTTCATTGTAGTAACACCTTTTGTTACTTCTGACGCTGGTGCTGGAATGCCCACAACATATATGGCAGCAAAAGGTTTATTCGTGGCTATTATTGTCGGGTTAATTAGTGGTTATATCTATCAGTGGTTTATAAACCACAATATTCAAATTAAATTACCAGAAACTGTGCCACCAGCAGTTGCAAAAAGTTTTAGTGCAATTATACCAGGTGCATTTATTGTTACATTTTGGTTGATTATCTATGCAATTTTAATGAAGTTAAATTTACCCAACTTACATGATATTGCTCAAGTAGTTTTAGGAGGCCCTCTAGGATTACTAGGAAATAATGTATTTGGTACAGTTATAATTGTAGGTTTGAATAGTTTGTTCTGGTTTGTGGGTATTCATGGAGGAAACGTGGTTAATTCAGTTATGCAACCGTTATGGATTGCTAATCTAGATGAAAACCGCGCTGCTTACCAAGCGGGTACCGAACTTCAACATATTTTCACGATCTCTTTTATGGATAATCTTGTCTATATTGGTGGTGGTGGTGCAACACTTGGTTTGGTTTTAGTGTTAGGGTATTTAGCTCGTAAGAAAAAAACAAGTAAACAAACAAAAGTTTTAGCTCCTATTACCGTAGTCCCAGGGATTTTTAACATTAACGAACCAACTATGTTCGGACTACCTGTAGTATTAAATGTTATGTTGTTGGTTCCGTTTATTCTTGCACCAATGGTCAATGTGGTGATTGCCTACCTTGCAATGGCATCAGGGTTAGTTCCATTGACTCGAACAGTTGCCTCATGGACAATGCCGCCAATCATAAGTGGCTTTTTAGTAACTGGAAGCATTAGTGGTTCGATCTTACAAATTGTATTAATCATAGTAGATGTATTGTTATACTTGCCATTTTTCTTAGCTGTTGAAAAAGGATTCAAAGCTGAAGAATTGGGAGAATCAATGGCGCAAGAATAAAAATAAGTGAACTAGAGTGTGAGATAAATAATAGATGTTTAAAAAGCTTAACTTCGATAGTAAATTGAAGTTAAGCTTTTTTTACAGTTAAAAATTTGTAAATACAAATAAATGTTATGACTTTACATTTTTTATGAAAAGGGTTACAATAGCTTGTGAAAAGATATTAAAAGGAGGAAAAATAGATGGAAAATAACAAATGGATTATAATGTTAGGGAATATGGCTACTAAGATCAACGGCTACAAGTATATCATAGCAATCAAAAACGCTTTTACCGCTTTAATACCAGTAATCATTACAGGGGCTTTTGCAACACTATTCTCTAATATGGTATTTGATTCAACTAATGGATTAGCACAAATAGATGCGTTAGCATTTCTGGAAGGTTTAAAACCAATTTCTCAAGCTATTAACTACGCTACGATGAATATGTTAACAATTAGTGCAGTCTTTTTAATAGGAATGGAAATAGGAAATCTAAATAAAGAGAGCGGGTATTTCCCTGGATTACTAGCAGTTATTAGTTACATAACCGTTAACCCCACAACACTTGAATTGTTAGTTAATGATAAAATGCAAGTCGTAGAAAACGTATTGTCTCGTAACTATACGGATACAAAAGGACTATTTTTAGGAATGTTTATCGCGATTGCTTCAGTTGAGTTGTTTACCTGGTTAGGAAGACAAGATAAACTGAATATAAAAATGCCTGATAGCGTTCCGCCAAATGTATCAAGAAGTTTTTCAGCTTTAATTCCAACAATATTAACGATTACAATTATTGCTTCAGCTGGTTTTGCAATATTCCGTATAACAGGTATGTATTTATATGACATTATTTATACGATCGTACAAGCACCGTTAGAAAGTGTGATGCAAGGATTACCTGGTGTGTTAATTTTAATGTTCGTAGCCCAATTCTTTTGGGTTATCGGAATCCATGGAAATCAAATGATAAAACCGATTCGCGAACCTTTACTACTAGCTTCAATAGCAGTCAATACGGATGCTTTTAATGCAGGAAAAGAAATTCCTAATATCATTAATATGCCTTTCTGGGACATGTACATGAATATTGGTGGTTCTGGTGTGACTATTGGTTTGCTATTTGCAATCTTTATAGTTGGTAAACGTGATGACATGAAAGAAATTGCTAAGTTATCTATGGGGCCAAGTATATTTAACATTAATGAACCTGTAATATTTGGAATGCCAATTATGTTAAATCCTATCTTAGCTATCCCATTCATCGTGACACCATTAGTTACTGGTGTGATTGGTTATGTCGCAACATATATTGGTTTTGCAGGAAAAGCAGTTGTCATGATTCCGTGGACTACTCCACCATTTATTAGTGCTTATTTAGCCACAGCTGGTAGTATCGGAGCAGTAGTAACTCAGTTGATATGTATTGTTGTTTCAACATTAATTTACTTACCGTTTGTTAAAATCTCTAATAGCCGTCAATTAGTTGAAGAACCAAGTCAAACTGTAGAAAATAAAGAGTTAACTGAAGTCACTGTTCACGACTAAAATTAAATCAAATGTAAAAATTGTACTCATTTAAATTTAATTAAGTCGAACTAATGTACTAAATTAAAAGTAAATGAAATTGTGTTAAACTAGAAAGTTCCTGTGATTTTACGAAAGGATCTTTCTAGTTTTCTAATTTTGTGGTTATGGTATACTAAATTGATTCTAATAATGGACATAAATTATATCAGTAAAGTGAGTGAGAGTAATGGCAAAATACAAAACTGTCGCAGATGCGTTACGAAAACAAATTACACGGGGAGATTATCCTAAGGGAGGTCAATTGCCCAATCAAAATGAATTAGCCGAAAAATTTGTTACAAGTAGAGTGACAATAAAAAAAGCATTAGATTTATTGTCTATTGAAGGACTGGTTTTCTCAATTCAAGGTTCTGGTACATACGTCAAAAAAAATATTAGACAACTATCTGAGACAGGAATTAAAATAGGTCAAAATATCGGATTAACTCATCAAATAGGAGAGCAGACTGAATTAGTTAATAAAGTGCTAGCATTTAATGTTCGTTTCCCTAGAGATGAAGAATGTAAATACCTGATGATTAAAAAGGAATCTCCGGTATATGAGATCAAACGATTAAGAGTTATCAATAATAAACCTTATTCAGTAGAATATTCATTACTACCAGTAGAACTTGTCCCTAATATTACCTTAGGTATCTTAGAGCACTCAGTGTATGACTATATTCGTCAGGATGTAGGACTAATTTTTGGAGGAAACCAACAATTTATAAAAGCTGCCCCGCCTAATGATGAGGATCGTCAGTATTTAAGTTGTAAAGATAATGAGCCGGTTCTTGAGGTTACAAAAATAATGTTTCTTGAAAATGGTCGACCTTTTGAATATTCAAAAGTAAGACACCGCTATGATATGGTTGAAATGTGTTTTAATGATACTCAACATGAATAAACATAGACTCGAAACTTTTAATGAGAGAAAAAAGTCTTTTCATTAGAAATAAGCTAATTAATAAGGGTGCAAGAAGAGTGATAAAGTATTAAATAACTATTATTGCTTTTTTTAAATAATTGACTTGTAAAACAGTTGACAAGTTTGTGTAAACCATGTAAAGTAATAGGAGTTGTTAGAACAAACAACTTGCAAGAAAAGTGAATAAAAATTCTATAACAAATATTTTTCACAAAAAGTTATTGACAATTTAAAAATAACTTGTTATTATATAGAAGTTGTAACGGACTGTTACAACGCGCTTTAGACCTTTGAAAACTAAACAAAGTAAGACGAACCAAATGTGAGGGTGACTCAGCAGTGCTGAGTCAACAGTAACAAAATAGTGAATAATTATTCGCTAGCAATTCAATAATGAGCTTCAAGCATCATTTTATATGAGAGTTTGATCCTGGCTCAGGACGAACGCTGGCGGCATGCCTAATACATGCAAGTCGAACGCTTTAACTTCACCGGGTGCTTGCACCCATCGAAGTTAAGGAGTGGCGGACGGGTGAGTAACACGTGGGTAACCTGCCCATAAGAGGGGGATAACATTCGGAAACGGATGCTAATACCGCATATTTCTAATCGTCTCCTGACGAATGGAAGAAAGGTGGCTTCGGCTACCGCTTATGGATGGACCCGCGGCGTATTAGCTAGTTGGTGAGGTAATGGCTCACCAAGGCGATGATACGTAGCCGACCTGAGAGGGTGATCGGCCACACTGGGACTGAGACACGGCCCAGACTCCTACGGGAGGCAGCAGTAGGGAATCTTCCGCAATGGACGAAAGTCTGACGGAGCAATGCCGCGTGAGTGAAGAAGGTTTTCGGATCGTAAAACTCTGTTGTTAGAGAAGAACAAGGATGAGAGTAACTGCTCATCCCCTGACGGTATCTAACCAGAAAGCCACGGCTAACTACGTGCCAGCAGCCGCGGTAATACGTAGGTGGCAAGCGTTGTCCGGATTTATTGGGCGTAAAGCGAGCGCAGGCGGTTCTTTAAGTCTGATGTGAAAGCCCCCGGCTCAACCGGGGAGGGTCATTGGAAACTGGAGAACTTGAGTGCAGAAGAGGAGAGTGGAATTCCACGTGTAGCGGTGAAATGCGTAGATATGTGGAGGAACACCAGTGGCGAAGGCGACTCTCTGGTCTGTAACTGACGCTGAGGCTCGAAAGCGTGGGGAGCAAACAGGATTAGATACCCTGGTAGTCCACGCCGTAAACGATGAGTGCTAAGTGTTGGAGGGTTTCCGCCCTTCAGTGCTGCAGCTAACGCATTAAGCACTCCGCCTGGGGAGTACGACCGCAAGGTTGAAACTCAAAGGAATTGACGGGGACCCGCACAAGCGGTGGAGCATGTGGTTTAATTCGAAGCAACGCGAAGAACCTTACCAGGTCTTGACATCCTTTGACAATCCTAGAGATAGGACTTTCCCTTCGGGGACAAAGTGACAGGTGGTGCATGGTTGTCGTCAGCTCGTGTCGTGAGATGTTGGGTTAAGTCCCGCAACGAGCGCAACCCCTATTATTAGTTGCCAGCATTCAGTTGGGCACTCTAGTGAGACTGCCGGTGATAAACCGGAGGAAGGTGGGGATGACGTCAAATCATCATGCCCCTTATGACCTGGGCTACACACGTGCTACAATGGATGGTACAACGAGTCGCAAGGTCGCGAGGCCAAGCTAATCTCTTAAAGCCATTCTCAGTTCGGATTGCAGGCTGCAACTCGCCTGCATGAAGCCGGAATCGCTAGTAATCGCGGATCAGCACGCCGCGGTGAATACGTTCCCGGGTCTTGTACACACCGCCCGTCACACCACGAGAGTTTGTAACACCCGAAGTCGGTGAGGTAACCCTTTTGGGAGCCAGCCGCCTAAGGTGGGACAGATAATTGGGGTGAAGTCGTAACAAGGTAGCCGTATCGGAAGGTGCGGCTGGATCACCTCCTTTCTAAGGAAACTAACGGAAACCCACACATTCGTACTTACTTTGTTTAGTTTTGAGAGGTCTAATCTTCTCAATCTTTTAAATCGTAACACCTTGTTCTTTGAAAACTGGATAAAGTTAAAAATTGTAATTCAAGTAAGAAACCAGAAACACACCGAAAATTTTTAAAAGTAAGTTTTTAAGGTTCTCATCGAAAGATGAGTATTGAAAATTAACGATTAACCATAGGTTAAGTTAATAAGGGCGCACGGTGAATGCCTTGGCACTAGGAGCCGATGAAGGACGGGACTAACGCCGATATGCTTTGGGGAGCTGTAAGTGAGCTTTGATCCAAAGATTTCCGAATGGGGGAACCCAGCATCTTTTATAGGATGTTACTGCTGACTGAATACATAGGTCAGTAGAGGTAGACGCAGAGAACTGAAACATCTAAGTACCTGCAGGAAGAGAAAGAAAAATCGATTCCCTGAGTAGCGGCGAGCGAAACGGGAATAGCCCAAACCAGAAAGCTTGCTTTCTGGGGTTGTAGGACTGAACACATAGAGTCATAAATGATTTTGGTAGGAGAAGCGACCTGGAAAGGTCTGCCGAAGAAGGTAAAAGCCCTGTATCCGAAACCAAATTCACTCTGATCAGTATCCTGAGTACGGCGGAACACGAGAAATTCCGTCGGAATCCGGGAGGACCATCTCCCAAGGCTAAATACTCCCTAGTGACCGATAGTGAACCAGTACCGTGAGGGAAAGGTGAAAAGAACCTCGGAAGAGGAGTGAAATAGCCCCTGAAACCGTGTGCCTACAAATAGTTAAAGCCCGTTAATGGGTGATAGCGTGCCTTTTGTAGAATGAACCGGCGAGTTACGATCCCATGCGAGGTTAAGTTGATGAGACGGAGCCGCAGCGAAAGCGAGTCTGAATAGGGCGAATGAGTATGTGGTCGTAGACCCGAAACCAAGTGATCTACCCATGTCCAGGTTGAAGGTGCGGTAATACGCACTGGAGGACCGAACCCACGTATGTTGAAAAATGCGGGGATGAGGTGTGGGTAGCGGAGAAATTCCAATCGAACTTGGAGATAGCTGGTTCTCTCCGAAATAGCTTTAGGGCTAGCCTCGGAATTAGAATCATGGAGGTAGAGCAACTGTTTGGACTAGGGGCCCTTCTCGGGTTACCGAATTCAGATAAACTCCGAATGCCATTGATTTATATCCGGGAGTCAGACTGCGAGTGATAAGATCCGTAGTCGAAAGGGAAACAGCCCAGACCACCAGCTAAGGTCCCAAAGTTTATGTTAAGTGGAAAAGGATGTGGAGTTGCTTAGACAACTAGGATGTTGGCTCAGAAGCAGCCATCATTTAAAGAGTGCGTAATAGCTCACTAGTCGAGTGACCCTGCGCCGAAAATTTACCGGGGCTAAACATAACACCGAAGCTGTGGATAGAACCATTGGTTCTATGGTAGGAGAGCGTTCTAAGGGCGTTGAAGCTAGATCGTGAGGACTAGTGGAGCGCTTAGAAGTGAGAATGCCGGTATGAGTAGCGAAAGACGGGTGAGAATCCCGTCCACCGAATGACTAAGGTTTCCTGGGGAAGGCTCGTCCTCCCAGGGTTAGTCGGGACCTAAGTCGAGGCCGAATGGCGTAGACGATGGACAACAGGTTGAGATTCCTGTACCAGTTTGTTTTGTTTGAACAATGGAGGGACACAGTAGGCTAAGGAATACGCGCTGTTGGATATGCGCGTCCAAGCAACAAGTTTTGAAGTGAGTCAAATGCTTGCTTCTTTAAGAACAAGTTGTGATGGGGAGGGAAATTAAGTACCGAAGTTCCCGATGTCACACTGTCAAGAAAAGCTTCTAGTTAGAAACAAACTGCCCGTACCGCAAACCGACACAGGTAGTCGAGGAGAGAATCCTAAGGTGTGCGAGAGAACTCTCGTTAAGGAACTCGGCAAAATGACCCCGTAACTTCGGGAGAAGGGGTGCTGACCAATTGGTCAGCCGCAGTGAATAGGCCCAGGCGACTGTTTATCAAAAACACAGGTCTCTGCAAAATCGTAAGATGACGTATAGGGGCTGACGCCTGCCCGGTGCTGGAAGGTTAAGAGGATGGGTTAGCTCTCGGGCGAAGCTCAGAATTGAAGCCCCAGTAAACGGCGGCCGTAACTATAACGGTCCTAAGGTAGCGAAATTCCTTGTCGGGTAAGTTCCGACCCGCACGAAAGGCGTAACGATCTGGGCACTGTCTCAACGAGAGACTCGGTGAAATTATAGTACCTGTGAAGATGCAGGTTACCCGCGACAGGACGGAAAGACCCCATGGAGCTTTACTGCAGTTTGATATTGAGTGTTTGTACAGCTTGTACAGGATAGGTAGGAGCCAATGAAGCCAGGACGCCAGTCTTGGTGGAGGCGTTGGTGGGATACTACCCTTGCTGTATGACCACTCTAACCCACAGCCCTTATCGGGCTGGGAGACAGTGTCTGACGGGCAGTTTGACTGGGGCGGTCGCCTCCTAAAGTGTAACGGAGGCGCCCAAAGGTTCCCTCAGAATGGTTGGAAATCATTCGCAGAGTGTAAAGGCATAAGGGAGCTTGACTGCGAGACCTACAAGTCGAGCAGGGACGAAAGTCGGGCTTAGTGATCCGGTGGTTCCGCATGGAAGGGCCATCGCTCAACGGATAAAAGCTACCCTGGGGATAACAGGCTTATCTCCCCCAAGAGTCCACATCGACGGGGAGGTTTGGCACCTCGATGTCGGCTCATCGCATCCTGGGGCTGTAGTCGGTCCCAAGGGTTGGGCTGTTCGCCCATTAAAGCGGTACGCGAGCTGGGTTCAGAACGTCGTGAGACAGTTCGGTCCCTATCCGTCGCGGGCGTAGGAAATTTGAGAGGAGCTGTCCTTAGTACGAGAGGACCGGGATGGACACACCTCTGGTGTACCAGTTGTTCTGCCAAGGGCATTGCTGGGTAGCTATGTGTGGACGGGATAAACGCTGAAAGCATCTAAGCGTGAAGCCCCCCTCAAGATGAGATTTCCCATCACGTAAGTGAGTAAGACCCCTGAGAGATGATCAGGTAGATAGGTTGGAAGTGGAAGTCTAGCGATAGATGGAGCGGACCAATACTAATCGGTCGAGGACTTAACCAAATTTTTAAAACGGTGTAAGACGGTTTCAGAACGAAAAATGATGGTTAACTTATCCAGTTTTGAGAGAACAACGTTCTCTTGATTGAAATTGTGTGGTGATGATGGCAAGAAGGTCACACCTGTTCCCATGCCGAACACAGAAGTTAAGCTTCTTAGCGCCGATGGTAGTGAAGGGTTTCCCTTTGTGAGAGTAGGACGTTGCCACGCACATTCAATTATTCCGCAATAGCTCAGTTGGTAGTAGCGCATGACTGTTAATCATGATGTCGTAGGTTCGAGTCCTACTTGCGGAGTTCCATAGTCAAACTATGTAAATATAAACGAGATTAGTTTAAGTGAACCCCACCTGGAGAGTTGTCCGAGTGGCCGAAGGAGCATGATTGGAAATCATGTAGGCGGTGAACACTGTCTCAAGGGTTCGAATCCCTTACTCTCCGTTTGAAAAAACGGCCCGTTGGTCAAGCGGTTAAGACACCGCCCTTTCACGGCGGTATCACGGGTTCGATTCCCGTACGGGTCATCAGTAACGACGTTACTGGTTAAAAAAAGCAGTAGTAAGATTCTTCGGAGGTTTAGCTCAGCTGGGAGAGCATCTGCCTTACAAGCAGAGGGTCGGCGGTTCGATCCCGTCAACCTCCATTGGTTTAAGTTATAAAAAGGTCTCGTGGTGTAGGGGTTAACATGTCTGCCTGTCACGCAGAAGATCGCGGGTTCGATTCCCGTCGAGACCGTTGGTTTGAAAAATTAAATAAACCATTTATATAATGGCCTGGTAGCTCAGTTGGTAGAGCACTTGATTGAAGCTCAAGGTGTCGGCAGTTCGATTCTGTCCCAGGCCACCATTATTGGAGGGGTAGCGAAGTGGCTAAACGCGGCGGACTGTAAATCCGCTCCTTCGGGTTCGGCAGTTCGAATCTGCCCCCCTCCACCATTTTTTAAAAGAAATAACCTTTATAAGATAGGGGTATAGTTTAAAGGTAGAACTATGGTCTCCAACACCATCAGTGTGGGTTCAATTCCTACTACCCCTGCCATTTTTAATGTAAGATGGGCAAAAAAATAATTACCATGGCGATTGTGGTGAAGTGGTTAACACACCGGATTGTGGTTCCGGCATGCGTGGGTTCGATCCCCATCAGTCGCCTTTTTTTTTCATGGGCTATAGCCAAGCGGTAAGGCAAGGGACTTTGACTCCCTCATGCGTTGGTTCGAATCCAGCTAGCCCAGTTTAATTGAATGAACCATTCAACTAAAAAGATGGCGGTATAGCCAAGTGGTAAGGCAGAGGTCTGCAAAACCTTCATCACCGGTTCAAATCCGGTTACCGCCTTATGTTCGAAAAGATGAAAAAAAGTAGTCCATATGCCGGCGTGGCGGAACTGGTAGACGCGCTGGACTCAAAATCCTGTGCCCGCGAGGGCGTGCCGGTTCGATTCCGGCCGCCGGTATAATAAAAAGCTCTTAAGAATGTTCTTGTTCTTAAGGGCTTTTTTTTGTTTAATCTGTTATGATGTAGAGGTGAATTAACAGAAATTTTTATCTATATATAAAGAAAATGTATCCGCTTTGTTTTTAGCCTTTAAACTTGATTTATGAATTTAAATACATTCTATTTTAAAAAAATTGGAGGGATTTAAATGGCAACAAAGTCAACTTTTTCAAAATCAGAAATTAGAAAAGACAATCCTATTTTTTCATCATTTCGCTCAGTCGTGGAAACGTCCATGTACGGTAACAATACTACAGAAATAAAAACGACTGAAGAAGCTTATTTACTGGCTAAAGATTCCATGCACACCATTGTAACAGACCTAATAGTTAAGCATCCGGAAAAATTAGGTTTGCCTTATGGAGCAAATGTATTAGTTGAGAATGGAGGAGCGGTGGTCGGGAGAACAGCTGCAGCAAAACGTATTTTGGGAGAAAATCCTGAGGAAGATGCTAAACTGGCCCCAATTATCCGTGAAGCTATTTATCAAGGTGAAAATAAAATGCGTTATAAAGCTACTGCTTATGTTGGATTAGATCCTGATTTCATGGTGAAAGCACATTTGAGCGTACCTGTTGGTCAAGAAAATAATTTGTATTCCTGGTTGTTGAATTTCCAAATTTGCAATGAAGTATACGATGAATTATATGTGCAATCTAGAGCAATAAATGAGGGTGATATTTTAATCTATCAAAATCCTGAATGGCATCATCCCGATTACCCCATGGGGCTAGCTTATTTTGATTCAAAGCATAATGCAGCCATCATTTTAGGAATGAATTATTTTGGTGAGTTAAAGAAAGCAACGTTAACATTGGCTTGGGGTACAGCACATAGGTTGGGTTATGTCGCTTGTCATGGTGGGCAAAAGAAATTTACATTAACCAATGGAAAAAATTATGTATCGGCTTTTTTTGGGCTATCTGGTTCAGGTAAATCAACACTGACACATGCAAAACACGAAAATAAATATGCAGTTGAAGTTTTGCATGATGATGCATTTATTGTTTCTTTAGAGGATGGTTCTTCTATTGCTTTAGAACCAGCTTATTTTGATAAGACGCAAGACTATCCTTCAAATCATCCAGAAATCGATTATTTTGTAACGGTACAAAATGTCGCAGTCACGCTAGATGAAAACGGGGATAAGGTTCTCTTGACAGAAGATTTGAGGAATGGAAATGGTAGAACGATAAAATCACGTTATTCTACTTCAAATCGAGTAGATAAATTCAATGAACCCATCGACGCAATTTATTGGATTATGAAGGATGAAAGTCTCCCTCCTGTCATTAAAGTGACGGATCCAGTTCTTGCTGCAACGTTTGGGGCAACTTTGGCTACTAAACGTTCAACAGCTGAACGTTTAAAAAAAGGAATCGATATCAATAAATTAGTAATCGAGCCGTATGCAAATCCATTTCGTATTTATCCACTTAAAGAAGATTACAATCATTTTAAGGCATTATTTACGAATCAAAGTATCGACTGCTACATTTTAAATACGGGTTATTTTTTAGACAAGAAAGTGACAGCTGCTGTTACTTTAAGTAGTATTGAATCAATTGTTGAGGGGAGAGCCGAGTTCAGATCATTTGGAACAAGCAATGAGCTAAGTTACCTTGTAGTAGAGGATTATGAGCCCGACTTTAACAATCCAGAGTACCGTAAATTGGTTCAAGAAAGGTTGCAAATGCGTGTAGCTTATATTCAAGAGCAGAATAAAACGAACAAAATGAATCTTTTACCAGATGAAGCTCTTGAAGCGATGCAATCACTTCTTGACTAAACTAATGTCTTTTAATAAAAATAGATTTTGGTTGTTCTCTTTCCGTCAGTAGAGAGGAGTATGGAAATATGACAGAACGTACGGTTGAAATTACTGAAACGGTTCTTAGAGATGCTCATCAGAGTTTGATGGCGACAAGAATGACAACACAAGAAATGTTGCCTATTATTGAAAAGATGGATCAAGTTGGATACTATTCGCTTGAATGTTGGGGAGGAGCTACATTTGACGCAGCTATTCGGTTTCTAAATGAAGATCCATGGGAAAGGTTAAGGGCGATAAAAGAGCGGGCACCGCACACAAAATTACAAATGCTATTAAGAGGACAAAATTTGCTTGGGTATCGGCATTATGCAGATGACATTGTCGAAAAATTTGTTCAAAAAGCTAGTGAAAATGGAATAGATGTTTTTAGAATTTTTGATGCCCTAAATGACATTAGAAATTTGGAAGCGTCTTTAAGAGCAGTTAAAAAATACGGCAAGCATGCCCAGTTGACCATATGTTATACCATAAGTGAAGTGCACACTATTGACTATTATACCCAGCTAGCCAAAGAGTTGGAAAATATGGGAGCCGATTCTATTTGCATTAAAGATATGGCAGGAATTCTTACACCTTACATCGCAAAAAAACTTGTGGGCTCACTGAAAGAAGTGTTAACTATTCCGCTGAGCTTACACACACATGCAACGAGTGGTGTTTCACAAATGACTTATTTAATGGCTGTAGAAGCAGGTGTAGATATGATTGACACAGCTATTTCACCATTTTCGGAGGGAACGAGTCAGCCGCCTACTGAATCAATGGCTATTGCATTAAATGAAGGGTTGGTTGCGACAAAGCTAAATCTTCAGTTACTAGAAGAAATTGCTGAATACTTTAAACCTATTCGAGACAAGTATTTGGCTAATCGGCTGTTGGACCCTAAAATGATGGGTGTTGATCCAAAAGCACTATTGTATCAAGTTCCTGGAGGGATGTTGTCAAATTTATACTCGCAATTAAAACAAGCGAATGCAACTGAAAAGTATGAAGCTGTTTTGAAAGAGGTTCCACAAGTTCGAAAAGACATGGGGTTCCCACCATTGGTAACCCCTATGAGTCAAATGGTGGGAACCCAAGCGGTCTTTAATGTATTAGCCGGAGAAAGGTACAAGATGGTTCCAAATGAAATCAAAGAATATTTACATGGTTCATATGGCCGTCCGCCAATGCCTATCAGTGAAGATTTTAGAAAACAGATTATTGATGAAGATACAGTAATTACAGATCGACCAGCTGACCATATTCAACCAGAATTTGAACGATTGAAAGAAGAAATAGGAACTTTAGCAAAAACAGATGAAGATGTTTTAACCTATGCCCTTTTTCCGCAAGTTGGCAAAGCGTTTTTACAAAAAAAATACGAGTTTCCAAAAGTAGAGCAAAAAAAAGCTGCGGTAGAAATGGAAGAAACGATCAGAATATCAGCCTATATAAAATGAGGTGAATAAATGGAAAAATTTTCTTATTTAGATATAGTAGTAATCACCGTTATTGGACTCCTAGTTTTTTTTTTAGTGCTTATTGGCTGGCAACTCATTCACCAAATGATGAAATTTAGACCGAAAAAATACCAAGAAATAGAATCCTTTTCTCCTGAAAAACAAAATGATTTAGCAGTAGATGAAGATGAAGAGACACGAATGGTTGCAGTCTTAATGGCGTTGATTTTAGCTAATGATGAGCAACAAGACAAAACCTATTGCGTAACAAAAATTGAGCGAATTCGGTAAGGGAGTGCGCTAAATGAAAAATTATGAGATTACAGTAAATGGGAAAATTTATCAAGTTACCGTAAAAGAACTACTAGATGAAGTGAACAAAAAAACACCATCTCTTACTTCAATCACCGATAAAGAAAAGACGAGCACGAAGCAATTAAAAACATTTTCTCAAGAAGAAGTAATGATCACAGCTCCTATGCCTGGAAGAATACTAGCTGTTAAGGTAGAAGAAAATCAAGATGTACATGCTGGAGAAACCGTGTGCTTGCTGGAAGCAATGAAAATGGAAAACGAAATTGTAGCTCCTGTTAGTGGCGTTGTATCTAAGGTGAATGTGCAACCTAGTCAAGCGGTAGAAGCAGGAGAGTCTTTAATTGTCATAGATCCAACTTAATGGTTCTTATATTACAATTTTAGATTCTTGGTAAGGGAGGAGATTTTTTGGACACTTTTTTTTCAGGGTTGCTATCCATTTCACTTGGACAGGTCATTATGATGGGGATAGGTGGATGTTTAATCTACCTAGGTATCAAGAAAAAATATGAACCAACATTGCTAGTGCCAATGGGTCTTGGAACACTATTGGTGAATTTTCCTCAATCTGGCTTAGTCAATCAAGTTATTAATAATCAAGAACAAGAAGGCATTCTAAATGTGTTGTTTGACTTTGGTATTGCGACCGAATTATTTCCGTTGCTAATTTTTATTGGAATCGGCGCAATGATTGATTTTGGTCCTTTGCTACAAAATCCCGTTCTTTTATTATATGGAGCTTCCGCTCAATTCGGTATTTTCTTCACTATTTTAGTTGCAGTTATTTTTGGATTTGATATTTTAGAAGCAGCCTCGATTGGCATTATTGGTGCTGCCGATGGCCCAACATCTATTTTTGTAGCCTTGCAACTAGCGCCTCAGCTATTAGGTCCTATAACGGTTGCTGCTTACTCCTATATGGCTTTAGTCCCAATCGTCCAGCCGATAGCTATTAAAGCTGTAACGACAAAAAAAGAACGAATGATTCGTATGGAATATACATCAACAACTATTTCAAAAAAAAACCGCATTCTTTTTCCAATTATTGTGATTATTGTAGCAGGATTTATTGCGCCTGTCTCCTTGCCATTAGTCGGGTTTTTAATGTTTGGTAATCTGTTAAGGGAATGTGGTGTCTTAGATCGATTAAGTTATACTGCTCAAAATGAGCTAGTAAACATTATCAGCATTTTACTAGGCTTGACTATTTCTATAAAAATGACTGCTGAACTATTCTTAACGGTAGATAGTTTATTAATCATTGGGTTTGGGCTAATTGCTTTTATTATGGATACAGTTGGCGGAGTTTTATTTGCAAAATTTATTAATCTTTTCCGGAATGAAAAAATCAATCCAATGATTGGTGCAGCTGGCATCTCTGCATTTCCCATGTCTGCTCGAGTCATTCAAAAAATGGCTCAAGCAGAAGATAAAGAAAACTTTATCTTGATGCATGCAGCCGGAGCAAATGTCTCTGGTCAGATTGCTTCCGTTATTGCTGGCGGTTTATTACTTGGTTATTTTGCTTAAATCGAGAAGAGAAAGTGGTGAAAAGATGTTTGATGTTGATTATACAGCTTTACAGCAAGGTCTGGAATTGATGGGATATGGCATGTTGGGTATTTTTATTGTGTTAGGTATTCTTTTCTTAGCTTGTAAGGGTTTAGTCAAATGGTTTTCGGAATAAGAGGAATAAATAAGTTTGTTTTGCTTTCTTAATTGTTCTTCGCTATACTTTTTTGAGAAGAGTAAAAGAGAAGGGAGTTATGAAAATGACACAAACGGCAAATGAATTAAGCGACTATTACGATCGATTAAAAACAAAATACGTTGATTTTACAGAACATCCTTTAAACTTAAATATAAAAAGAGGTATACCAAGTAAAGAACAATTGCAGTTGTCTGAACCAATGCTTGGTTTACTTTCTACTCCGGAAGATTTTTTGAGTCAGGGTACGATCGACATTCGCAATTATGGGGAATTAACGGGTATTTACGAAGCTAAAAAGCTTTTTTCAGAACTTTTAGAAACTGAAATGGATGAAATTTTGATTGGTGGAAATTCTAGTCTGAGTTTGATGCACCTCGTTATCGTTTCTAAGTTATTGAACAGAAAGGCAGAGAGTTCTTCTAAGGAATCAATTAAATTTTTATGTCCAAGTCCAGGGTATGATCGACACTTTGCAATGACTGAGAATTTAGGCATTGAAATGATACCAATTGAATTAAACGAGACTGGTCCTGATATGGATGAAGTTAAAAAATTAGTAGCAAATGATTCTGCTATCAAAGGGATATGGTGTGTGCCAACGTATAGTAATCCAACAGGTATAACCTATTCAGATGATGTGGTCGATCAATTGGCTAGTATGGAAACAAAATCTGAGGACTTTATGATTCTTTGGGACAATGCTTATCTTGTCCATCATTTGGGTGAAGATAAACAAAGTGCAAAAAATTTGTTAACAGCTTGTAAAAAAGCTAAAAATCCTGATCGTGCTTTGATGTTTTGTTCAACATCAAAAATTACTTTTCCTGGAGCAGGTGTAGCCGCTTTAGGAGCGAGTAAGAAAAACATTGATTTAGTTGCAAAAGAACTTTCTTATCAAACAATTGGATTTGATAAACTAAATCAAATGCGTCATGTGAAGTTTTTAAAAGATAAGAATCAGGTTGCTCAGCATATGGAAAAACATGCAGAGATTTTGAAACCAAAATTTGAATTGATTCATCAGAAATTAACGGATTACTTTGCTGGTAAAGATGTAGTGGAATGGACAGAACCTAAAGGTGGATATTTTGTCCATTTGACTACGGAAAATGGATGTGCAACTGAAATTGTTGCAGCTTTAGCTAAAATAGGAGTTGCTGTGACAGAAGCGAGTGCGACTTACCCGTATGGCCATAATCCAAATGATAACAGCATTCGTTTAGCACCAACACCGGTTTCACTAGTTGATTTAGATGCTGCAATGGATGCTATTTGTTTGTGCATCGACTACATTAGTGTACAAAAACGCTTAACTTCATAAAAAATAAGGGATAACTTTTGTTATAATGGAGCAATACAGTGTAAAATAAGTATAGAAGTAACGTTAGCTTTAGAAATAACGAAGAATCACTAGGTGCTTACCATGGTTGATTCTACTATTTATTACAGAGAGGGCGATGTATCAATGTCAAAAGGAACATTTTTGTTAGGAGCAGCAATTGGTGGAGCAGCAGCTTATGTGGCAGCTTACTTATTTGCGCCTAAATCTGGTGAAGAGTACCAAAGAGAGTTAAAAGAAAAAACGGAAATGATGAAAGAAACATCTACCGACTACTTATCTATCGCTAAAGAACGTGGTGGAGATTTTAAAGCTATTGCAACAGATGCTGCAATCGGGCTGAAAACAGATATACAATTAGTTTCAAAACAATTAGCAGAACAAATTAAAATGGATTCTCAAATCTTGAAATCTGATTTAAAAGATGTCAAAGATGGTGTACCAGGCAGCAAAGAAAATTTGAAAGCAAACTTAAATGATGCTGTAAAGGAAGCAACTTACACAGCTGGAAGTTTAAAAGACCAAGTAAGTCAAACAGCTTCAGAAGCAAAAGATATCTCATTAGCTGTAGTTGATGAGGCAAAAATGGAAATGGATGAAGCGAAAGCTGTAAATCATCCAGTAAATAACTTTTAAACATTCATTAATCAAAAAAAGAGGCTGGGATAAAAATCCTAGCCTCTTTTTTATATATGACTGTTTATTCTAAAATATACTCCAAAAAACAGAACCAATGTCTATTTTATGAATAAGCGATTCTGTTCTAACCTTTTTTTGTTATTAATTTAGTTTTGCCGTGAACCGTCTTTTTTATAAATAATTACATTTGACTCTTTGTTAGCAGCAATTTCATGTGCACGTTTTACAGCAGCTATTTTTTTATCAAATGTGTCACTTGCCCGTTTAGCTTCTTTCGTTTTTACGACCCAGTGATTTTCTTCATAGAAAACTTCGACAGCATTATCTAATAATTTAGGATTTGAACTTGAAGTGTCATGTTGATCGGATTTTTTTGGGTTTTGTTCTTTTTCAAAAGATTTCTTTTCTTCTTTAGAAGCATCTTTCAGCCATTCTTTAGCTTGAGAGATAGCAATTGGAATAGCACGTTCATCTTCGTATCCATTTGCTAGAAGAGCATTTGCAATCTCAATCGTTTTCTTTCGTAAAAGCGGGTCGAAATTCTTTAATGAGTTAGGGTAATCATTGACATCCCATGGCATAATCATTGTCATCCTTTCTGAAAGCTATATTAACTTTGTTATACCATTTTTAATTTAATTAGACAAATAGAATGAATTTGGAGAGCATTTTAGCTGGAAACTATGAAATTATTTAGGAATAATGGTATATTGGTAAACGGGTAAATGAACGTTGTACATGATAGATAATGAATAATGAATAATGAACAATGAACTAAGTTGGATGAAAGAAGGTTGTTTATGAAAAAAATAGAAAAGGCCGCATTGTTTATGCAAGAGAATAGGGAATTGTTTCAATGTCCTATTTGTAAAGATACGTTTGATCAATTAGAAGGCAATAGTTTGAGTTGTCTAAACGGGCATCTTTTTGATATCTCAAAAAAAGGGACTCTTTATTTCTTATTAAAGGGGACAAAAAACGAATACGATAAAGAAATGTTGTCTTCTAGATTCAATATTGCAACTGCCGGATTATTTCATCCTTTATTAGACGAGCTTTATAAATGTATTATTGAAAAAGAAGACGGTCATACATTAGATGTCGGCTGTGGTGAAGGTTCTCAACTGGATTATTTAACAACACTAGGGTTGAAGGGTCAAAAAATTGGTTTTGATATTTCAAAAGATGCGATTCAATTAGCCGCAAATCATTTTTCAACGGCATTTTGGTGTGTAGCTGATTTAGCTCAGTCTCCTTTTGCTTCACAGCAGTATGATACGATTTTGAATATTTTTTCGCCTTCAAATTATAAAGAGTTTGATCGTCTACTAAAAAAAGGCGGTCAAGTGATAAAAGTTGTTCCTGAAAAAGATTATTTAATCGAATTGAGAAAATTATTTTATCGTGATCAAGCAGAAAAACAGACTTACTCAAATGAAGTTGTGATTGAAAAATTTAAAGAGCACTTTCCCTCAATGGAAATGAAACGTGTAAATTATTCATTCGAACTGACTCAATCATTATTTGAAGACTTAATGAAGATGACACCGCTAAGTTGGGGTGCTAGTCCTGCTTCGAAAGAATACGCTTTGGCTCATCCTCTGCAAAGTGTAACAATTGATGTTTGTGTATTGGTTGGACAAAAATAAGCAGATGTGTGAACGAATTGTGAACTGTTTTTCTAATATATACCGGTTTCATTGAAAATATCAGCCCAATAACCTTGCAACAATACCACAGCGATGTTATATTACCTATAAGTTCTTAAACGTCATTCGTTTTTATCAGGAATCCATCAGATTTTGATAAAAGTTAGTGAATTGTAATAGGCTTAATAACGTATTGTTTCGCAGTGCTGGACACCGAAGCGATGCGTTTTTTTTGTGCTTATTTTAATACTTTACTAATTTTTTTGTTTTTAGGGCTAATTTGCGATAGAATAATAGTGAAGAGTTATCTTATGGGAGTGAAGCTTATGGTCAAAGAAGCAACTTCATTAAAGGAAAAAATCATTATAGAAAGTAAGCGTATTGGGATAGATAAAATTGGCTTTACAACGGCAGAGCCATTTACTGAACTAGAAGATAAACTAAGAGCGCAGCAAGAACTAGGGCATCATTCTGGCTTTGAGCATAAAGTGATCGAAGAACGTATTTATCCCGAATTGATATTTCAAAGCCCACGTTCAATCATTTCAATTGCTTTGGCTTATCCAACTAAAATTGCTGATCCGCCGCCTAGGGTAAAAGGGGAGCGCCGTGGTGAATTTGCACGGGCATCTTGGGGAACGGATTATCATGATATTTTAAGAGATAAAATGAATCGATTGATTGAGTACATTCGTCATGAAGCTGGCGAATCAGTGACATACAAGCCAATGGTAGACACTGGAGAACTGGTTGATGTTGCAGTAGCACAGCGTGCAGGATTGGGCTTCATTGGAAGAAATGGCTTGCTGATTACCGAAGAATTTGGTTCATATGTTTATTTAGCAGAAATTATTACTAATCTTGATTTTGCAACAGACCCGTCCGTCCCTTTTGGGTGTGGCGAATGTACTCGTTGTGTCGACGCTTGTCCAACCGGTGCTTTACTGGGAGACGGACGAATTAATGCCAAACAGTGCTTGTCTTATCAAACTCAAACTAAAGGAATGATGGCAGAACCATTTAGACGGAAAATGGGACACGTTATTTACGGATGTGACATTTGTCAAATCGTCTGTCCATACAACAAAGGGAAAAATGCCCATTTTCATCCTGAGATGGAGCCTGAACCTGAAAGTATCATGCCAAAGTTAAGACCCATGCTGACCATCAGTAACCGAGACTTTAAAGAACAATTCGGTCATATGTCGGGATCTTGGCGTGGTAAGAAACCTTTGCAGCGCAATGCCATTATTGCTTTAGGCAACTACCGTGATAAATCGGTTTTGCCAGATTTGTTGCGTTGTATTGAAGAAGATGTCAGGCCGGTTATCAGAGGGACGGCTGCGTGGTCTATCGCAAAAATCGTTTCTGCTAGAGATGAAATGGTTATTGATTTTTTAACTGAGGCTTTGGCAAAAGAAGAAGACCCAGAAGCTTACCGAGAAATCGATCAAGCAATCGAAGCAATCAAGAACAAAAGAGAGAAAAAAAGATAGTTCATTGATTGAATTATTTTAGGAGGAACTTAGTTAACATGACAAATCATATTGCTTTATTTGAACCACAAATCCCTGCCAATACAGGAAACATAGCACGCACGTGTGCAGCAACGAATACACATTTGCATTTAATTGAACCATTAGGCTTTCAAACAGATGACAAACATTTGAAAAGAGCAGGTTTGGATTACTGGAATGAAGTTCATATCACGTATCACAAAAGTTTAGCTGCTTTTATGGAAGTTGCAAAAAATGGACAATTGCATTTGATTACTAAATTTGGTAACCGTGTTTATAGTGATGTTGACTATGCAGCAATTGAAGAAGATCATTATTTTCTTTTTGGGAAAGAAACGACTGGGTTGCCAGAGGAGTTCATGCGCGAACATGAAGAAGATTGCTTGCGTATCCCTATGAATGACGAACACGTGCGTTCATTAAATTTATCAAATACGGCAGCTATTTTAATTTTTGAAGCTCTTCGTCAACAAAATTTTAAAGAATTAGAATTAACGCACCACTATGAAAATGATAAATTAGATTGAGTTTAAAAATAAACTAGCGTGTGCCTAACGTTGGTTTATTTTTTTGCTAAATAAATGACGGTTATTATCTTAAAAGTAAAGCTTTTCTTAAAATTGCTTAAACGGGTAAATGTGATTTGATATTCTTATTTACAAGAATTATAATAAACAAGAATGCATTCCTATAAATTAAGGAGAGGTTTAGTATATGCCAAGATTAAGAACTGATGATCCAATTGTTATTGTTGGTGCAGCTCGTACACCGATTGGAGCTTATTTAGGAGGATTAAAAACCGTTCCTACAGGAGAGCTAGGTGCTATCGCGTTAAAAGAGGCCGTCAAGCGGGCTGGTTTAACGACTGAAGAGATAGAAGAAGTCATTGTAGGTCAAGCTATGGGAACGCAAGAGGAAAGCAATATTGGCCGTATCATTGGATTAAAAGCCGGATTAAAACAACAATCTACTGGGATGACTATTAACCGGGTATGTGGTTCTGGAATTCAATCAGCTATCACAGCTGTGCAAGAATTGTTGACGATGGATATGGACTTTGTTGCAGCTGGTGGAGTTGAAAGTTTGTCTCGTTCAGAATATTATTTGCCATTAGAATCGAGATGGGAAGGGTTTAAATCAGGAAATTTCCAAGTCATTGATGCAAATTTAGCATTACATATACATGCTCAACCGACTGAGGAATATCCTGAAATCCACCATATGGGAGATACAGCAGAGAAAGTTGCTGAAAGATATAAGATTACTAGAGAAGAACAAGATGCATTTGCTGTAGATAGTCAGCGAAAAGCCGCTCAAGCAATCGAAAGTGGCCGACTTGCTCAAGAAATCGTCCCGGTTGAAGTGAAAGGTCGTAAAGGCAGTCTAACGCTAGTTGAAGCAGACGAACACCCTAGACCTGGAACAGATATGGCTGGTTTGGCAAGACTAAAACCTGCATTTCGTAAAGACGGAAAAGGAACGATTACTGCTGGAAACGCTTCTGGATTAAACGATGGGGCAGCTTTTGAAATTTTCACTAAAGCTTCTGTTGCAAAAGAGCGGGGATTAACTGTCATGGCTAAAATTGTTGACTTTGCTGTAGCAGGTTGTGATCCAAATGTCATGGGGTTAGGTCCTGTCTATGCAATCAATAAAGTATTGGTACAAAATGATTTAAAACTTGAAGACATTGCTATTTTAGAAATTAATGAAGCTTTTGCAGCTCAAACATTAGGTTGCATGAGAGAATTAGGGATTGAACCCGGTTCAGATTTGTACAATCGATTGAATCCAAATGGTGGAGCAATTGCGTTAGGACATCCTTTAGGAATGTCTGGAGCACGTATTATTACTTCGCTATGTTATGAATTTAAAAATCACCCAGAGAAAAAATACGCCATTGCATCCGCATGTATTGGCGGCGGTCAAGGGATCGCTTTACTATTAGAGAATGGATCTGTTAAAGAATGAATGAAAAAAGACTTATAAAAAAATGTCGTGAATCATTAGTGATTCAAACTCATGTTATTTTTCCAAATCAATTAAATAATCACGGAACATTATTCGGTGGAGAGCTAATGAGTATGTTGGATGTAGCAGCTTCAATAGCTGTCACGAGACATGCTCGGACACAATCAGTCACAGCTTCAACGGACTCAGTTGATTTTTTACACCCGATACAACGAAATGATGCAATCACTATTGAAACGTATGTTTCAGGTGTCGGAAGTTCTTCTGTAGAAGTATTTTGTAAAGGCATTGGTGAAAACCTATTGACGGGAGAGCAATATTTAGCTGTCACAGCCTTTTTAACATTTGTTGCATTTAATGAAGATAAAAGTAAAGCTATTGTTCCAATGATTGAACCTGAGACAGAAGAAGAACATTTTGTCTGCAGTGGGTTTGAAGAACGTAAAAAGAACCGTTTTATCAAGCGAGAATTCAATAAACAATTTGCTCGAAAAATTACGTTAACGAATTCTTGGATGGATGAAGATTGATCAAAAAAAGAAGGCTTAGTTAAAAGTCTCAAATCTTTTTAGACATCTTCATTTAATGAATAATACCGTTAGAAACAAAAAAACCTTCAACAGAAATTAATCTGTCGGAGGTTTTTTGTTTGCTTACATTTGGTCTGGAGCTTGGACACCTAGTAATCTTAAATCTTCTTTTAAAATAGTCGCAACAGATTGAACTAATGCTAAACGAGCAGGTCTTTGAGCATCATCTGCAAGGACTTTACTGTTTGCGTAGTATTTGTTGAAAGCTTGAGCTAAGTGAATCGCATGTTTAGCGATAACAGAAGGTTCGAATTTTTCATAAGCACGTTGAACATCAGCAGGGTAGTTTTGCAATAATTTGATAATTTCCCAGCTGTAAGCATCATCTAAAGGATAATTGACCGTTGTGTCAATACCAGCTAAACCAGATTTTCTTATGATACTCATTGCACGAGCTCTTGTGTATTGAACGTAAGGACCGGTTTCTCCTTCAAAACGAACAACTTCTTCAATAGTAAAGTCAAAGTTATTTAACCGATCATTTTTCAAATCGTGGAAGATAACGGCGCCAATACCAACTTGATCAGCGATAATTTCCTTATTAGGTAACTCACTATTTTTTTCTTCAATTTGTTCCAGTGCAGAAGCAACTGCATCATCTAAAACTTCTTCAAGTAAAACAATTTTCCCTTTACGAGTAGACAGTTTTTTACCACCTTGTGTGATTAAACCGAATGGAACGTGGTACATATCGTCAGCCCAGTCGAAGCCCATTTCTTTTAATACGGCTTTCAATTGTTTAAAGTGATTGCTTTGTTCATTTCCTACAGCGTATAAAGATAGAGCAAAATCATACGTGCGTTTACGATAGATGGCTGCTGCTAAATCACGCGTAATGTAGAGAGTAGCACCATCAGTTTTTTTGATCAGTGCAGGGTTTAGATTGTATTTTTCTAAATCTACCAGTGTAGCTCCATCATTTACAGTCAAAACATTTTTTTCTTCTAGTAAATCAACAACTTCTTGCATTTTATCGTTATAGAAAGCTTCTCCATTGAAAGAATCAAATGTAATGTTTAAACGATCGTATACATGATTAAATTCTTTCAAAGATTCTTCACGAAACCATTTCCAAAGATTTTGAGCTTCTTCATCGCCGTCTTCTAATTTCTTAAACCACTCACGAGCGTTATCATCTAACTCAGGTTTTTCTTCTGCTTCTTCATGGAATTTAACATAAAGACGTAAAAGTTCGCCAATTGGATTTTCTTTTACAGCTTCTTCACTGCCCCAAAGTTTATAGCCCACAATCAATTTACCAAATTGTGTTCCCCAGTCGCCAAGATGATTGATTTTAATTGGATTAAAGCCAACTTTTGTTAAAATATTTGCTAAAGCATTTCCGATGACTGTTGAACGCAAGTGGCCCATTGAAATCGGTTTTGCAATATTGGGAGAAGACATATCAATAGGAACATTTCTGTTTTTACCGATATTAGAGTCTCCGTAGTGAGCGCCTTGTTCTAAAACTTCTTTTAAGACAGCAGCACTTACTTCTTGTTTGTTTAAAAAGAAGTTAAGGTAAGGTCCAACAACTTCTATTTTTTCTACAATAGGAGAGTTAACCGTTTCTCCAAGTTCGATTGCAATTTGTTGTGGCGCTTTACGGTAAGTCTTTGCTAGAGCGAATGCTGGAAAAGCGATATCTCCGTGTTCAACTGATTTTGGTTTTTCCAATAAGTTAACGATTTGGTCTATCGATAAAGCGTCACCGATTTGCTCGTTTAAAGCCTGAGCAACTGTTAATTTGTAATCCATTATTTTTCCTCCTATATAAACGTCTTTTGACGCTTAATTTTTAATTTTTTTATAATTTGGGCATAAAAAAAACGCCCATTTTTGATTCTATGCTAATCAAAAAAGAGACGAGGTTTTCCCGCGGTACCACTCTTGTTGTTTTGTCAATTGACGAAACCACTTGTTTTTAGATAACGGCAAACAAAACCGAATAAGCTAGCGTCCACTAAATTTAGATAAACGATAATCATAGCTTAAATCTCTCCGAAGTGCGGTTCCTGAAAGTATCCATTGTTGGCTTACACCATTCCAACTCGCTAAAAATGTTTCCTATCAGTACTCTCTTCATCATAGAGTCAATATAATTGAACTTTAGTCATTATAGCAAATTGCCTAAGAGAATACCAATGTTTTTTAAGAATAGAATTATTATTCACACTTTTGTAAAAATATTGCAAAA
Source organism: Carnobacterium jeotgali MS3 (assembly GCF_000745125.1). Lineage (GTDB taxonomy): Bacteria > Bacillota > Bacilli > Lactobacillales > Carnobacteriaceae > Carnobacterium_B > Carnobacterium_B jeotgali. The sequence continues at coordinate 105,647 of NZ_JQNF01000003.1, read as the reverse complement.
TATAAGCGTATACATCAATTGTTTGGTATACTAAAAAGGAATAATCGTTTAATTAGAAGGAGGCCTTGCAGTATGAAAAAATCAAACCGACAATTGGCAATCAAACAAATTATTACAAATCATGATATTGCTACACAAGAAGAGTTGTTGCATCATCTCAAGCAAGAAGGGGTTGAGGCTACACAAGCAACCATTTCAAGAGATATCAAAGAGATGCATTTAGTGAAAACAACTTCATCTAATGGCAATGTCAAGTATACGATATTCCAAAATAATCGTATGACTAATGAAGAAAAATTACAGTCTACATTAGGCGATGTTGTGATTCGGCTGACGCAAGTACAGTTTACAAACGTATTGATGACTATACCAGGTAATGCTCATGTTGTGGCTGCATTGTTAGATGCCATTGATTTCCCGGAAATGGTTGGTACTGTGGGCGGGAATGATACTTGTTTAATTATTTCGAAAGACGAAGAAGATGCAAAAAAAATGCACGATTACCTAAAAAAATGGATTGAATTATAAACTTTTAACTGTTTAAAAGGAGGGAATAAGACTGTTATGCCTGAATTTAAATTAGCATCGTTACAAAATGGATCTGATATTCGTGGGATAGCCATTGAAACGGCAGAACACAAACTAACGTTGACAGATGAAAGAATCGAAAACATTGCTTATGGATTTGCTGCCTGGTTGAAAGAAGTAAAACAACTTGGTGTGGAAAATGAAAATAAACCGTTAACGGTTTCGGTGGGACATGATAGCCGATTGTCAGCTGAGCGCATAAAGACTGCTTTCATCAAAGGGTTAACGAATGCAGGTATAGATGTGATAGATGTCGGCCTTTCGACTACTCCAGCTATGTTTATGTCTACTAAATACGATGCTTACAAATGTGATGGTGCTGTTATGGTGACAGCTAGTCATTTGCCTTTTGAATACAATGGCTTAAAGTTTTTCACAAAAGACGGTGGAGCAGAACATGAAGATATTGATTATATTTTAAATCACGCAAGTTGGGAAACGATTACGTGGGACAATAATCAAGGAAAAATTACTACTGGTTCACTATTGGATGAATATGCAAAAGATCTTGTAACTAAAATCCGGGTTGGTATCAATGACAAAGACTATTATGAACAGCCTTTAGCAAGTCGGCATATTGTTGTTGATGCCGGCAATGGTGCAGGAGGTTTTTTTGCTGAGAAAGTACTGCTTCCATTAGGTGCTAACATTAGTGGAAGCCAGTTTTTAGAACCAGATGGCAATTTTCCTAACCATATTCCAAATCCTGACAATAAAGAAGCTATGAAGAGTATTCAAGAAGCTGTCTTGATGAATAAAGCGGATATGGGGGTTATTTTTGATACAGATGTGGATCGTTCCGCATTAGTAGATAGAAAAGGAGACACGCTAAATCGAAACAATCTAATTGCGGTTATCTCGGCTATTTTGATTAAAGAAAATCCAGGTACCACGATCGTTACGAGTTCAGCAACTTCAGAACATTTGAAAACCTTCATTACATCTTTAGGGGGCAAGCAAGACCGCTACATTACAGGCTATCGCAATGTAATTAACCGTGGTATCCAATTAAATAATGAAGGCATTCTTACCAGTTTAGCTATCGAAACAAGTGGTCACGCAGCTCTAGAGGAAAATTACTTTTTAGATGATGGAGCTTATTTAGTAGCAAAAATACTTATGGCCGATGCTACCTTACAAAAAGCTGGAAAAGATTTTTCAGATTTGATTACTTCTTTAAAACAACCCATTGAAACAGATGAAGTCCGGTTTAAAATCTTGTCAGAGGACACTCGTGCAACTGGCGCTAAAGTGATGGAAGCTTTCACATTATTTATCGAGAAAACGAGCGATCTTTCTATTGAGCCGGCTAATTTAGAAGGTGTCCGCGTAAATACTACTGGTCATTATGGTACAGGCTGGATGTTGTTGCGAATGAGTTTACATGAACCGTTACTTGTGTTGAACTTAGAGAGCGATCAAGCAGGCTCAATCCAATTATTAAGAGAGACAATCAAAGATTTTTTTTACAATCAAGTTGATTTAGATTCGTCTCGCTTGTAAAAACCAAATCAAATGGTTTAGACTAGTAGGTGTTAAAATGAATTAAAGGAAGTGTCTTAAATGGGTGAACCATTAGTAGAAAGTATTGAATTGTATAATGGAGTTAAGATTCCTAAATTAGGTCTTGGCGTATTTTTGATGAAAGATGAAGCTGAACTGGTTAATGCAGTTAAGTACGCAGTTGAAGTAGGCTATCGTCATTTTGATACAGCTAAGATATATGGGAATGAAGAATACCTAGCTCGTGGTTTAAAGGAAGCTGGAATCAACAGAGAAGACGTATTTATCACGTCTAAAGTCTGGAATTATGACCAAGGGTATGAACAAACGAAGATTGCGTTTCAAGAGAGTTTAGATCGTTTAAACACAGATTACTTAGATTTATATCTAATTCATTGGGCTGCTCCTAAATATATTGAAACATGGAAAGCCATTGTAGAATTATATGAAGAAGGAAAAATTAAAGCTATTGGGGTTTCTAACTTCCAAATTCATCATCTTGAAGAGCTTAAAAATCAAGAATTGATGCAACCTATGATTAATCAAATTGAAACACATCCTGAATTTCCACAAAATGAATTGCATGACTATATGAAACAAAATGGGATTATTCATGAAGCATGGGGTCCTTTAGGACAAGGGAAATCTGAGCTATTGAACCACCCTGTATTAATGGAAATTGGGCAAAAGTACTTTAAAACTCCTGCACAAGTCATTATCCGTTGGCATTTAGAAAGAGGAGAAGTGGTTATTCCTAAATCAGTTCATGAGAATCGTATTTTAGAAAATAGCGATGTTTTCAATTTTTCTTTAACTGAGGAAGAAATCAAACAAATTGATTCCTTAGAAACAGGAACAAGATATGGTAGCCATCCTGATGATCAAGAAAGACTAGCAGAAACATCTATTAGACCCGTTTAAACTAGTTTAACTAATCAAACGAGCTTAAATAGACAAAACAAAAAGAGGAAAAGCATTTTTATGCTTTTCCTCTTTTTGTTTTTAGTTTTCTTCGTCAGGATTAATTGGGTTCCAGTGCCATTTGAAACCATCTTTTGCTAACAAATTATCGCTTTCTGCAGGTCCCATAGAACCGCTTTGATAGCTAGGAAGTTCTGAATGATCTTGGTCCCAAGCTTGACGGATAACGTCAACGAATTTCCAAGAAGAGGCTACTTCATCCCAATGCGTAAAGTTTGTTGCATCGCCATTTAAACAGTCAAAAATCAATTTTTCATAAGCTTCTGGACTATTAGCGACTGTTTCAGCGGAATGCTTATGTTTAAGATTTAGTGTATCTGTTTCTAAACCAATACCAGCTTTTTTTGTATTTAACTGTAAAGAGAAGCCTTCAGTCGGTTGAATGTAAATACTCAATACATTTGGTGGCAAGTCTTCGTCTACATCTTCACTAAATAGATTTAAGGGAACATTTTTAAAGACAACGTTAATTTGTGTGCCTTTCTCTGCTAGGCGTTTACCTGTACGAATATAGAAGGGTACACCTTTCCAACGGAATGTATCAATTAGTATTTTACCTGCCACAAACGTTTCTGTTTGAGAATCTTCGGCAACGTTCATTTCATTTTGGTAGTTATTTAGTTGATTACCTTTGCTAGAATCTACGCCATATTGTGCACGCACAAAATTATCTTTCACTTCTTCAGGTTTATACAAACGTACAGCGCGTAAAGCTTTGATTTTTTCGTTTCGAATATCTTTATCTTTTAATTTTGTTGGGGGTTCCATTGCCAAAAGAGAAACGATTTGCAGAATATGATTTTGAACCATATCTCTTAACGCACCACTTTTGTCATAATAACCGCCACGTTCTTCGACGCCAAGAGATTCGCTTAAAGTAATTTGGATATTATCAATGTAGCGATTGTTCCACATTGATTCGATCATGTTATTGGCGAAACGTACAGTAGAAATATTTTGTACCATTTCTTTACCAAGGTAATGATCAATACGAAAAATTTGGCTTTCATCAAATACTTCTCGGATTTGTTCGTTTAAAATAGAGGCACTTTCGTAATCGTGGCCAAATGGTTTTTCAATAATCAAACGATTAAAGCCATTATCCGATACTAAACCTTGTTCATTTAATTGCTGAGTGATCGTGCCAAAAAAGTTAGGGGACATGGCTAAATAAAATAAACGATTGCCATTGATGTGATAGCGAACATCTAATTTTTCAGCGAGTTCTTTTAAGTTAACATAATGTTCTGAATCGTTTACGTTATGTGATTGATAGTAGAAATGACTGGCAAATTCAGCAGCATGTTCTTCTGAAAGGGTCAAATCTTTGATTGTCTCCTTTACTATTTCACGATAATAATCGTCCGTCCATTCTCTTCTAGCAGTTCCAATTACAGCAAATTGTTCTTTAAGAAGTCCTTTTTTATATAAGCGATAAAGAGATGGATACAATTTTCTCTTTGCCAAATCTCCGGTTCCACCAAAGATTGTAAATAAAACATTCTGTTCAGTTGTCATCTATCTTAATACCCCTTTTCTAGAACAAAGACGTTCATCTTTTCTAAAACTATTGTACTGGTTTATGCATATAGAATCAATCTTTCAGTGCTTCTTTCTTTTAAAAAGTAAGAATCTTGACTGTATATTCTTCGTCTAATCACTAAATAGTAGCCAATTAGACGGCATTAGATTAAAGACTTTAAACAGATAAAATAACGCTGATTCTGTTTGCTTAAATAAAGGTATTAACAATGGTTTTTTAATTATTATAATAAAGAAGGTTCATCAACCGGAAAAATTAAATAAGCCTTCTAAATAGTGGAGTAGCTAACATGTTTCATGTGTTTAAATCAACTAATAAGTGTTAATGTAACACTGGTTTAAACTTAGAAAGCAAGACCTATGTATAATGGATAAAATTATGCATAGGTCTTGCTTTTTTCCGTTTTATGAGAGGGATACAAGATACACGAGAGGAGCTTTCACTTGGAAAATAAGTTGACGCAAAAGCAAAAAAAGAGTATTTCAGTTGCTGGACTATTAGTAACATTAGGCGTTGTTTACGGAGATATCGGAACTTCTCCACTATATGTCATGAAAGCTTTGATAGAAGGAAATGGGGGGTTAGCTTCTGTTACAAATGAATTTATTTACGGAGCTCTTTCTTTAGTAAACTGGACACTCACATTATTGACATCAATCAAGTATGTATTGATTGCTTTAAGAGCAGACAATCACGGAGAAGGCGGTATTTTTTCTCTATATGCCTTAATTAGAAAAAAAGCAGGTTGGCTCATTATTCCAGCAATAATCGGAGGAGCCGCTCTATTAGCGGATGGGATATTGACTCCCGCGGTTACAGTTACGACCGCAGTTGAGGGATTAAGGACCCTTCCTTCGTATGTTTCCGTCTTCGGAACTGGACAAGGAACGGTTATTCTAATCACTCTTGTGATCATTTCTCTTTTGTTTTTAATTCAAAGATTTGGAACAGAAGTAATTGGGAAGTTCTTCGGCCCGTTAATGTTCCTTTGGATCTTAATGATTGGATGGATTGGATTAGCAAATGTATGGGAAGTGTTTTCCTAGCAACTACCGGAGAATTTGTTTTCTTCGGTGCTCTTCCTTGTGATGCCATTTTAAAGTGTTTTAAAGATGGAATATATTTAAGTAACGAATCGCTCTGTTTTGTGTTATAATACAAAAGATGCAAAAGAGTATCAAGAGAAATGAGGCGATAAAATGGAACAGACATTTGAAAAGTTTGGGTTACAACCTTTTTTAATTGACGCAATAACAGAAATTGGGTTTACACAACCAACTGAAGTTCAACAAAAACTTATACCAGCTATCCAAAATGGGAAAAGTGTTATTGGTCAATCACAAACGGGTTCAGGAAAAACTCATACATTTTTACTTCCATTAGTAAATAAAATTGATCCATCACGCAAAGAAGTGCAAGTGGTGATCACTACTCCAAGTAGAGAACTAGCAGAACAAATTTATCAAGCAGCACTTCAACTAGTCGAAAAAGCACCTACAAAGATTATTGTACAAAATTTCGTAGGTGGAACAGATAAAAAACGACAAATGACTAAATTGTCAGGTACACAACCGCATATTGTTATTGGAACGCCTGGAAGAATTTTAGATTTAGTCACTGAAAAATCTTTATTGATTCATACATCTCCTGTATTGGTTATTGATGAAGCTGATATGACTTTAGACATGGGATTTTTAACGGATGTTGATCAAATTGCAAGCAAGTTGCCGGAAAAATTACAAATGTTGGTATTCTCAGCTACTATACCGATCAAGTTACAACCGTTCTTGAAAAAGTATATGTCTAATCCATTATTTGAACAAATTCAGCCTAAAGCGATTATTTCTCCAACGATTGAAAACTGGCTTATTTCTACAAAAGGGAAAGACAGAATTGATGTTATTTATGAGCTATTAACAATTGGTCAACCTTATTTAGTCATGATCTTTGCGAATACTAAATCTAAAGTTGATGAATTAGCTGATGGTCTTAAATCTAGAGGACTTAAAGTAGCTAAAATTCATGGAGATATTCCTCCACGTGAAAGAAAACGTGTGATGAAACAAGTACAAAATCTTGAATATCAATTTGTCGTGGCAACTGATTTAGCTGCACGCGGGATTGACATTGAAGGTGTGTCACATGTTATCAATGCTGAAATTCCAAGAGACCTTAGTTTCTTTATTCACCGTGTTGGTAGAACCGGAAGAAACAATCTTAAAGGAACAGCTATTACCCTTTATGCGCCAAGCGATGAAAATCTAATTATCGACATTGAAAAGTTAGGCATTACTTTTGATCCAAAAACAATTCAAAAAGGTGAAATAGTAGATACGTATGACCGTAAACGCCGTAAAACTCGTGAAAACACGTCTACTGATACCGTTGATCCTAGACTGAAAAGTATGATCAGTCAAACAAAGAAAAAAGTAAAACCAGGCTACAAGAAAAAAATGTCACGTGCGATCAAAGAAAGTAGCGACAAAAAACGTCGTGTTGAACGTCGTAGTCAAGCTAACGCAATCAAAAAAGCAAATAAGAAAAAATAAATAAAAAAGAGTGGAGAAATTAAATTTCTCCACTCTTTTTTATTTTATTTCTTCCCTTTAGGAATGGCTCGAATGGCTAGATAATAAATGAATAAGGTTACCATTGTTTTAATCTCTATTTGGAAAGTGGGAACAAGGCCAACACTATTTAGAAAAGCAATAAAGAGAGTTGGCAAAGTGGAAGCAACTAAAACAATTTTAAAGTTTTCACCAATTTTCAACTGCTTTCCTGTAATCATAGAGAGAACATTTGCAAATAAAGTCGATAATAAAGTATAGATAAACGTAAGAATTAAACTAATCAAAAAAACCATGCCAAAGGTTAGAATCTGTAGAGTGCTACCAAATGATTGAACACTCAGTATAAGGTCGATGAATGAAGTACTTGTTAAACCGTTTAGCTGAGTATATGGGAAATGAATAGGATAACCAGGAATACTAAAATAAAGGCCATTTTCTAAAAATGCAATACCTACTAGGTCTCCAATCAGATCTTGTTTCACATCTTCAATCGTTCTTTCGCCATTTGGGTCAAAGGTAAAAATAATTGAATCCGTTTGATAAATATAACTTTTTACCGGTTCATTTGTAACAAGCTGATTATTTTCTATCTTAAATGATGGAATACTTTTAGAAATAATTTGTCCATCACGACTAAAATCATCAATTGTGTTGTTACTTTGTATCCAAAGCGGGATAGTCGCGATAAAAGCGATAAATAGAAAATAGAGAAATGTTTTGCCTTTTTTCAAAGTAATCGCTTGAACGAGTTTTTCTGGATGAAGCAGCGAGTTTTTAAATATATTTATTAATTGGATAGTGATCTCTCCTGACTTTATAAAACAAAAATATTTTTTTAAATGAACGATAAGCATAGGTTGCTTTGTTTTATTGTAGCGGTTAAATTTAATAAACTCAATAGGTTAAAATAAACGTAAAAACAAATGTGTTATTTTTCAACCATAAAGATAACCTAATGCTTTGTATTTTTTAGTGAAAGGTGTTACATTTATTATGTGAAACTTAAAAAATTATCTGGAGGAATTAATTATGACCTACGAATTACCAAAATTACCTTATGCATATGATGCATTAGAACCACATATTGATCAAGCAACTATGGAGTTTCATCATGACAAACATCACGCAACATATGTTGAAAAAACAAATGCTGCTCTTGAAAAACACCCTGAGCTAGCTGCAAAATCAATTGAAGAATTAGTAGCTGATTTAAAATCAGTTCCTGAAGAAATTCGTACAGCTATTCGTAACAATGGTGGCGGACATGCTAACCATAGCTTCTTCTGGGAAATTCTTTCACCAAATGGTGGCGGAGAACCAACTGGAGCTTTAAAAGAAGATATTGATGCAACTTTTGGTAGCTTTGATAAATTAAAAGAAGCTATTGAAACTGCTGGAGCTGGACAATTTGGTTCAGGTTGGGCTTGGTTAGTTCTTAACAACGGTAAATTAGAAGTAACTGCAACAGCAAATCAAGATTCTCCATTAACTGATGGAAAAACACCTCTTTTTGGAGTAGATGTTTGGGAACATGCTTACTACTTGAACTACCAAAACAAACGTCCTGCTTATTTGAAAGCAGTATGGAATGTTGTTAATTGGGAAGAAGTAGCTAAACATTACGAAGCAGCTAAATAAATTATAATCAAGAAAGCAATCCTTTTAGGATTGTTTTTTTTGTATGTAATCGTAGGGTACCACTATTTTGTAAACGTTTTCTTTTTGTGGTAAAATTAGCTTATGGATGGAAAGTAATGTATAGGTTGATCAGTTGGGAGTGGGTAGAATGGATAAACAATTCGAAGGTGTCATTCAATCAATGGATTCATTGATAGGAAAAGTAACGCATTTGCTAGAAAGCGGTCAAACGGTTGACCAAATAACACTAGTAACCAATGAAGACAAAGAAGACGTTAAGCATGAGTACAAAACGGCTATTGCACATTATGAAAAAGACCCCATCCTTTTGGAAAAAATAACTTGGATGATTCAACATGCTGAATCCGATGATATTTTTTCTTTGGAAAAATACGGATTAACAAAAGAAACTGAAAAAGACCAGTATAATCAAGCTATGTTTGACTTAAACTATGTTTTGTTTTTAGGTGAATCGTCAGATAATGATTATTGGTACCCAAAGAAAAGGTTGGGTAGACCCCTGACAGATCTTGAAGGAAATAAAGAATTTAATCATCAATCAGATTTTATCAACTCCGGCTCAGCTAATAGCGATATTAGCAGTCCGAGGTTTAATGGAAGTTACAACAATCAAGCTTGGATGGAGCCTAATTCGGATAGGAATACAACTAGACGATAAAAAAAGAACGTATAGAGCATTAATTGCTCTATACGTTCTTTTTATGTGAGAAATTAGTTATGAGAGACTGAATCAACTTTAGACAATAACAATACCTAGCATATTCGCAATAATTAGAGCCTGGCCCGCGTTTAATTTACATCCTTTTACCAAGTCAGTGGATACTGCTAGACTTTCAAATTCAGAGTCACTTAAATTTAAGCCATTGAGATTCGTTTGCATGATAGACATGCGATTCAATTGACATGTAACAAAATCTAACTTTTTCCATTTGACTTCAAAAAATTCACTTTCAAGAAGGGAACAATTCTGGAAACGGATTTGTTTCATAGAAGCATAATTGAAAGAACTATAATTTAAAATACAATGATCAAAATGAACGTCAACGATTGAAGCTTCTGCGAAATTGGTACCTAACATTTTCGTGTCTTTAAAAGAAGTCCGATGAAAAGTTGATCCAATCCATTCGCTATTGCTGATATTGCATCCTTCAAAGGTAACATCTAAACATTCAAAACGAGTAAACTGGCATTGTTCGAATGTGACGTTAACAAAAGAAACGTGTTGAAAACAAACATTTTCTAGCTGCCTATTGGAAAGGGTGCAATCTTTAAATTGACAATTGGTATAAAAAGATTCATGGCCAATGTCATCAAAGTTAGCGGTACTTAATTGGTTGGGTATTCTCGGTTGAGCAATTTTTATTAACGAATTCATAAATATCCACCTTTAATGGGTTTTTTTAGAAAAAAAGTTGTTACTAAAAGGAGCAATGCCGATATAACGGTCAGAACTACTCCTTCAAAAAATAGTGGTGCTGTATAGTCTAATTCAATAACGTGTTTTCCTTCGGTGATTGGAACGACTAATAAACTTTCTAATGCTTGTTTCGTTTGGACAGGAACACCATCAATCTTGACTGCCCATCCTTCACTATAAGGAATGGTTGTCATTAAGACTTTTTGCCCTTTCTGGATGTCTACAGTGCCTTTAAATGAGTTGCTGTCGTATTCTTCAATCGTCATACCGCCAGTCTTCAAAGAATGAATAGCTTGATCAAATGCGGTTGAATCTAAGCGGTACAAATTGAACTCTTTTAAACGGATCGTTGATTCTTTTAAATTGATTTTAAAAGTGATGGTATTGCCTTTATTCTGACTGGCAATATTTAAAACTAACTGGTCACGATACGTTTCGTACTGAGTAAAGGGCTCTCCGTTTAAAAACAATTCAACATCTTCATCTTTAATATTTGGACTAAGTGTTAAATAAAATGAATCGTTTGTTTCCGGTGTAAATTGAAAACTCACTGAAGCATCATTATTTAGAACTTGTTTTTGATAGATTGTCTCATTAAGCGTATCAGAGGTGGTCACGTTTTGGTATACGGTACTATCAAAATCAGTTGGAATAAAGAATCTTTCTACTGGTTGATTACCGGTTAAAGCTCGCAAGATGTTTTCTTGCAATTGGATAGGTTTATCTTCTAGTAAAGAAACAGCTAAAATAGCATCTGAGCTGCTAAAAGCAAGAGGTAGAGCATTTGGATTTTCATAAATAAACGTTTTATCAGTTTCGGCAATTTTTGTATAAGAACGCAAATCAGGTTTTGTCTGCATGGCATTCAATTCAAAGGTGGCTTTTTTTTCATCTGAAACAGGTGGAGTCAATAGCGATTCCATCAATGAAGCCGATTGGGTAGTTTGGTTAAGAGCTTTTTTTAGTGGTGCATTTTCAGTTCCTGAAAAATCGGCATCATCTGTAAAATAAAGGGGTTCTTTTTCACTCATGTAGTATTGAATATCAAATAAAGCATCCGTTAACAAGGTTCCGTTAGAATAGGCAAGAAAACCATCCCCAACTGGAAAACCAAGACTACCGAATAAAGCAGGAATCGTCCGTTCAAAAGTAGAACTGAAATGAGTTATACTTGGGTAATTCGCTTGAAAGCTATCATTTTTTGTCCGTAAAAAGGTTTTTTCGATTCGGTAAAAATTGTCATCCGCTTCTTGGATAGCATCAATGCTATCATCTAGTCCAGTTTGGTAAACAGTAAAACTATCTTGGTCGACATAACTTAAACGGGATAAATCAATCTGGGCATTTAGCCCCATTTCTACTGTAGTGAGAATGAAAAAAGCAACAGGTAACCAAGTATATTTTTGTGGTTTGATAATGAGTAAAAAGATAACAATACACGTGAATAATACTGTTAAAATAATTTGTTCGATGTAAATAAATTCAAAATCACCCTGGTAAACATAAACACTCACCAAAGCTGTTACCAGCATGCTGACAAAAGTGCTGACAGGTCTCATACCCTCATAATGCATGAAACTCCGGAAACCATTCACGAGCATGAAGAAACAGACTACAAAAGAAAAACGATACGGATACCAAATAGGGTACTGCATAGCGTGCCAGATTTTATTAAAAGCTTCAAGATTCATTGAAACAACAAATAGAATCATGATGGCTAAGGCTGTTAGTCGTTCTCTTTTTGAAAAAAATCGGTTAAAGAAATAACATAAGAATGAGACCAGCGCTAAACTGCCAATAAATAAGTTAGGATAACCAGAAGGCATTTGATCAAAGTTAAAAGCACCAATAAATAATTTTGATAATATTTCTAAGAAAGGATAGGCTAACTTCCAATCTAGTTCGAATTCTGTATAGCTAGCTTTACTTTCCATAAGAGAATGAAATGTGGGAAGCAGTAAGATTCCTGCCAGACCTGCACCTAATAAAGAATGCCAAATGAATAAACCAATTGTACTAAGCGTTTTTCTTGCTTTTATCCGCCACAGAGTTCCTTTTGGATAAGAAACACCGATTAAGCGAAAAATAAAATAACAAATTAAAAATAAACAAATCATATACGCCATGTAATAGTTTGAGAATAGCATAATGCCCAGAAAAACAGAGTATCCTAAGCCGGATTTTTTATCGACTAAGCGCTCAAGACCTAATACAATGAGCGGTAGAAAGATAAGGGCATCTAACCACATAATATTTAATTGGTTGACAATCGTATACCCCATTAAAGCATAACTGATGGAAAAGGCGGCTAAAATAAAACCTGTTCCATTGAAAGCTTTTTTTAATAAGTAACCAAAGCTCAGTCCTGCTAGGCTAATTTTTAATAAGGTCAAGCAGGTTACTGCTAAAACGATTTGAGTATGCGGAAACAGCAAAAAGAGTAAATTAAAAGGACTAGTCAAGTAATAAGCCCATAATCCCACCATATCTCCGCCAATAGCTTTAGAAAAAGAATAAAAGAAAGTGGTTGGATCTTCAAAAAAAGTTTGTCTATAATACGCATAAAAATCAACATACTGTTGACCCAAATCAACTGTTAAAAGAGAATCATTCCCAAAAGGGTAAACTCCTTGGAAAATATAAATGAGTGACATCGTAAGGAATGGGACGAAAAAAGCTAACAATAAGGGCCATTGTTTTTGAATAAAGGTCTGCATTGTTTTTTGCATAAGGTTCAACTCCATTAACAAACTTGTAATTCTTACAAGTATTAGAATAGCATAGAATGGAACGAAATAATTAAAGTTTTCTTTAATCAGTAGTTAATTCAAATCAAATTTGATACAATGAGACAAGTTAATTTGAACAGGAAGGTGTCGTTTTTTGAAAACAAATAATAAAAATCATAATAAGAAGAAAAAATCACATATTCCATTTCGGCTGAATTTTTTATTCTTTACTGTCTTTCTATTATTCGCTATGTTAATCGTTAGATTAGGCTATCTGCAAATTGTAAAAGGTGAAGAATTTGAAACAGAGGTTCAACGAACAGAAACGACTTTAGCAACAGGAACCGTGCCTAGAGGTGAAATTTACGACAAACTACAGCGTAAATTAGTTGGAAATGATGCACTTCAAGCAATCACATATACAAGAGGTACCGGCGTTTCTAGTAAAGATATGGCAAAGATTGCTGTTGATTTGGCGAAATATATCAAGATGCCAAATATTACTGAGCTTGAGCAAGAGAGCGATTTTGATTTATCCAGAAGAGACTTAAAAGATTTTTGGATTGCTTTGAATGAAGACAAAGTAAATAAACGGATCTCGGATAAACAAAAAGAGACATTAGACGGATCAAAACTTTATCAACTACAAGTGGATAAAGTTACTGATGAGGATATCCAGTTCGATGAAGAAGAACAAGAAGCAGCAGCTATTTTTAAACGAATGAATGGTGCCTATTCTCTATCCACCATCAATATCAAAAGTGAAGATGTAACCAATGACGAAATCGCAAAGGTCAGTGAAAATCTTTTAACCTTACCAGGAGTGGATACCGGGACGGACTGGGTCAGAACGTATCCAGAAGGCGATATGCTTAAAAGTATCCTTGGAAATGTTACCAGCGAGTCTGAAGGATTACCAGAGAATAAAGCAGCTACTTACCTCGCACGAGGATATGCACGTAATGACCGTGTGGGAAAAAGTGACTTAGAATTACAATATGAACAAGTTTTAAGTGGATCGAAGTCAAAATCAGAAACTGAAACCAATCAAAATGGTGATATTGTTAATACAATCCAAAGTTATGCCGGTGAAAAAGGCAATAATCTTGTTTTAACCATTGATATGGATTTCCAAAAGATTGTTCAAGATATTGCTAAAAATTCCGTAGCTACTGAAAGCGAAGGGCTGAACGATAGTGCTTATGTTATTGCAGCTAATCCTAATAACGGTAAAATTTTAGCAATGACTGGTCAAAAAAGAAATGCGAAAACGGGTGAGATTGAAGATGACACACTAGGTCTCCTCAACAATACTTATCAAATGGGTTCCGTGGTCAAACCAGCAACTGTATTAGCTGGGTATATGGATGGTGCCATCACACTAGCGGATAATACATTAGCGGATGAACCATTATTATTTGTTGATGGGACTAAGATTAGTTCTGTTTTCAACCGTTCGGGAAGAGTTACAGTGAATGATATTACGGCTTTAGAACGCTCTTCCAATGTGTATATGTCCAAAATTGCCATGCGTATGGGTGGGGAATACGATTATTATAACAAAATGGCTTTAAATATTGATTATAAAAATGTCATTAAAAAATTAAGAAGCTATTATGCTCAATTTGGGCTGGGTGTGAAAACGGGAATTGATTTACCCGGTGAAGGCTCTGGTTTTATAGGAACAGCTGAAAATCCCGGTTTAGCATTGACTTTTGCATTTGGACAGTACGATACTTATACACCGATTCAAATGCTGCAATATGTTTCAACGATTGCAAATGGTGGGAAACGGATTGCTCCTCGTCTTGTTGACGAAATTCGTGCAACAGATGCTAAAGGGAATTTAGGTGCTGTTCAAACACAAATAGAATCAGACGTGTTGAATATCGTTGATGTTGGAGAAACTGAGATGGACCGCGTTCAACAAGGAATGTACCAAGTAGCTAATGGAGCTAATGGATCTGCTAGAAGTGCCTTTGTGGGCGCTGATTATACCGTGGCCGGTAAAACAGGAACTGCTGAAGCTTTTTATGATGGGGTCAACAAAAATAGAAAAGGCGAAAGTGTAACCAACCGGACCTTTGTAGGATATGCTCCGTATGATAATCCTGAGATTGCGGTCTTTGTCATTATTCCTTATTTGCCAAATACAAATACGAATCATGAAAATACAGGTATTGCTCGTAAAGTTCTTGATGCTTATTTCCAAGTTGGCGATTACGCTGATCTTTCAAAAGATATTGCTGAAGAAAATAAACCAACAACTGAAGAGTAACAATAGAGAAAAAAGATTTTGCCACAGAGTGGGCAAAATCTTTTTTTTATGCATTACAAATTAATGTAATAGGTTGTTTCAAACTTTTTTAAAGCTAGATTAAATTATTAAATTTATTTTACAAAGTACTTTTTTAAACGGAGGTATGTTAAACTGAGCTTTGAGAATAAAAAGAAGAGGTGAATTTAATGGACTTATGGATAATTGTCATTATCTTATTAGTCATTGCAATTGCATTGATTGGCTGGTCATTTTATAGAAAAGACAATGGCGAAAAAATTAAAGAAGAATTTGAAGAGTTATCTTTGCAACTGTTACAAGACATTTATAGTTTGAAAAAACGTGTTTCAGTTTTAGAAGAAGAATTAAATATACAAACAAAGGAAACACCTACCTCAGCTAAGATTCATAATGTTTTAAAGAAACATGTGGTTAGTTTGTATACACAAGGTGTTGCAATCGAAGATATTGTGATGCAAACCCGTTTATCTGAGGCAACTGTAAAAGTTGTTATCGATGAGTATGTGAAAAATAATTAATCCCTGGTAAAGGAGAATGACAGAATGAGTAAACCCGCTTTACGTTATTTAGCATTAGGATTTCTAGTATCTGCTATTGTTCTTGCAGGCTATCGACTGTTCTTCTATGATGTTCAAACTATAGCCTCTGAAGATACAGTGGTTGAAGAATCAGCATTAACGAAAGAAGAAGTATCTTACAAAGAAAAATATGAAGCTTTACTAGCTGAAACAGAAATCGCTAATTTAGAAAAAGAAACGGCAACAAGTGAGTCAGAAGCGGTTAAAGAAGAAGCGACAAGTGAGTCAACGGAAAGTGCTGAAGCTGAATCTTCTGAACCTAGTGAGAAAAAAATTACTGTTACCATCAATGATGGGGATCCGAGTAGTGTTGCTAGCCAACAATTACAAGCGCAAGGATTGATTGAAGATGCTTTTGATTTTGATGGATTTTTAGAAAATAATAATTATGCTGCGCTAATTCGCCCAGGTTCATATGAAGTATCTAGTGAGATGGATTATGAACAGTTGGCTAATGTGTTGATGGGGAATAATTAGACTGAAAGTGAAACGAAACATGAGCGTAAAGTAAAAAAACTTTACAACCTCTAAAAAAATACTAGCATGTTTATACAAAAAGTGATATGATATTTAAGTCAGAAGACAACGAAATATGTCTTCAAATAAATACTGTTTAATGCTTGGAGGGAAAATCATGCGTGTAAATATCACATTGGAATGTACAGAATGTAAAGAACGTAATTACATCTCAAAGAAAAATAAACGTAACAGTCCGGACCGTGTTGAATTTAAAAAATACTGCCCGCGCGAACGCGTTGTAACTTTACATCGTGAAACAAAATAACATTTTTGTTATTTCAATTCGCAAATAGAATCGTTTTATAGATTAAGCTGGAAGATTTTCTTTCAGCTTTTTTATATGGGAAAAAATAAGTTAAAAGGCATAGAATTAGGTTCAATGATTTGTATTTGCTATACTAATAGTACTAAAACAGAAGGTGGTTTTGAAAATGGATAAATGTGAAATAGCGTTAAGCAATGGAAAATCATTGGTAGTAACTAGTTCCATTGAACAAGTACTAAATAAAGCAACAGATGAAGATGGTGAATTGTTAGAAAATTTTATTTTACTAGAAGATGAATCTGGAGCTTCCTATTATTTAAATCCGAATCAAATTGTAACCGTTTCAATTTTTAGAACGGATGCAAAAGAAGATACAGACAAAACTGAAGTTGATTTTGAAGGGAAACACACAAAAGGAAACTTAGACGCTGTAAAGAATTTAAGTAAAGACATTGAAAATATGGAATAGAAGGTCGAACGTCTGTTAATGATAAGAGAAATGCTGCTGAAATTTGAATCAACAATCTAAATTTCAGCAGTATTTTTATGCGAAATTTTAAAGCAGGAACAGTAGGCTTTGTGCTATAATAACTAGTGAAGATTGTTTGATAAGTAAGAACGGTTAAATAAATAGTTTAGTAAATAGAATGGAGTTGACAGTTTGGAGTATGGAACTCAAATGAAAATAAAACGATTTCTTAGAAAACCAGTCGTAACCTACCTGTTTTTAGCCATTCAGATTCTAGCGTTTATCCTAATGACTTTAGATGGTGGAAGTACGAATATGGTTACCTTGCTAAAGTATGGGGCTAAATTTAATCCGTATATTGTTTTGGGAGAATGGTGGAGATTGATTACACCAATGTTCTTGCATATTGGATTTATTCATTTATTGATGAATTCGGTCATTCTTTATTATTTAGGAGAACAATTGGAGGGTATGTTTGGCCATTTGCGGTTTGCCGGTATCTACTTACTCAGCGGTATAGCGGGAAATCTTGCGAGTTTTGCATTTAGTGACAGTCTATCTGCAGGAGCTAGTACAGCTTTATTTGGATTATTCGGATCAACCATTATGCTTGGCCAGACTTTTAAACATAATCCAGCCATTCAACAGATGGCTAAAAGCTTTGGAACATTGATCATTATTAATATTGTTTTTGGCGTATTTAGTTCGTCAATTGATATGGCAGGACATTTAGGAGGCTTACTTGGAGGTTTCTTAATTGCGACAGCGATTAGTGTGCCTAATCCAGTAAAACAATGGCGCAATAAGCGATTGATCTATGGGGGCCTTTTTGCTATCCTGGTTGTCGTATTAGCCTATCTAGGATACCTTAATACACCTATTTCGTCTTTTAGACTTTAGGGAGTGAAGCCATGATAAATTTGTATGATGTACAACAGTTGCTAAAAAGATTTGGTATTTACGTTTATCTTGGAAAACGGTCTTGGGATATTGAATTAATGATGATTGAGTTAAAGAAACTACATGAGAATGGTTTAATTGAAAGAACTGAATACTTGCCTGCTTTACTCGTTTTAAAACAAGAGCATCGAAAAGAAGAAGAAAAATTAGAAGAGTAACAATGCTGAATTTGGAGGAATTGTCATGTCAAAAAAAATTATTGGAATTGATTTAGGTGGAACAACTATAAAATTTGCTATTTTAACAAGTGAAGGAGAAATTCAACAAAAATGGAGTGTTGTAACGGATATAACAGATAAAGGCTCGCATATCGTTCCCTCTATAGTTGAATCTATCAATGAACATCTTGAAAGATATCAATTATCACCTAGTGACTTTATTGGTATTGGAATGGGGTCTCCTGGTACAGTTAATCGCAAAGAAGGAACGGTTGTGGGTGCCTACAATTTAAATTGGACAATGATTCAACCAGTCAAACAATTAATTGAAGAAGGTACAGGCATTGCTTTTGCAATTGATAATGATGCAAACGTAGCGGCTCTTGGTGAACGATGGAGAGGTGCTGGAGAAAATGAAGAAGATGTTGTGTTTGTTACTTTAGGCACGGGTGTTGGCGGCGGAATTATTGCTGGTGGGCGTTTGATTCACGGTGTTGCCGGTGCTGCTGGTGAGTTAGGACATATCACCGTTAATCCAGAAGGGTACGATTGTACATGTGGCAAAAAGGGCTGTCTTGAAACGGTTGCAAGTGCTACAGGAGTAGTACGTTTAGCGAGAGATTTTTCTGAAGAATATGCTGGTGATTCAAATTTAAAAACCATCATTGATGACGGTCAATTGATAACAGCTAAAGATGTTTTTGATTTGGCGAAAGAAAATGATGAATTAGCGGTTAAAGTTGTCGATAAAGTTTCTTATTACTTAGGCTTGGCTTGTGGAAGTGTTGCAAATGTTTTAAATCCATCAACAATTGTGATTGGTGGAGGAGTTTCTCATGCAGGAGAATTTTTAATAGATCAAATCAAAGCATATTTTGACAAGTTTACCTACCCAACTATTCGTGAAACAACAAAGATTCGATTAGCTCAATTAGGAAATAATGCCGGCGTAATCGGCGCAAGTTCATTAATCAAAGAACACATCAATGGTACATTATAAAATAAATCGTTTATTTTAAAAATGGTTGTTTAACAACTGGTGTGGATGCTTCAAAAAACTCTTATGGAATAAATGAATATGCTTGTAAGAGCCCTGAGACTGTCTGAATCCTAGAACATTCAAAACTTTCAAGCCACAATTGGGTCATAAGCAATCCTATTCCTTCAGAATTTGGGTAATCGAATTAAATCGTCTATCAACATTAAAAATGAGATAACCTAAAAAAATAATCCTCTTATGTTATTCCTAAAAGATGATTTCGGCAGTTTACCGAAATCATCTTTTTTTATTTCATTTGGTATTGCAATGGAAATCGTCTTATGGATTCGTTAGCTATAAAACAGACTAATAAAGTGTGAAATGGCGCTGTATATGTTATAGTTTAATGAGAAAGATTTTGCAAAGGAGAATCCCATTATAAAACCGCGTAAACAAATCAAAAAAAATAAGGTGATTAGAATGGAAAGTAAAAAGAAAAAAGTGAAAATCCTCAACTTAGTTATTTTACTTTTTTCCGCGACCTTATTTTTAATAAGTTGCACTAAAAAACAACCAACGGAAGTTCCTGAGCCAGAAAAAAAGGCATTATCTTATAAAGAAATTCCGATTGACTATGAAAGTTTTAGAAAAGTAATCGGTTGGATGTCTGATGAAGAAGTTTTGGTGCATACTGGTGAGATAAATAATGATAATTTATCTTTGTTTAACATTTTTACTGGGGAAATCACGCCTATTTATGAAGCAGAATCGATTATTTTAACAGCTATTATTTCAGAAGATAAACAACAAGTATTGATTCAAGTTGTCGGTGAAAACGGCGGAGAATTAAGAATAATTGATAAAAGCGGGTCCGTTATGCAAATGTTGCCATTAGAAACAAAAGGTTTCGTTAATGTGAATTGGAATCCGGCGAATAAAAATCATATTTTTATTTCTTATTATCAATCAGATACAGAAATAGTTGTTGGCAATTGGAATCTTGAAACCAATGAAGTCGTATCTATACCTTCAGCTTCGTTGACTCCTATGTGGTATTCAGCTAATTTGTATTTGTATGTAGACAATAATGATGACTTTTCCCTTGAAACTGGCGACCTTTATATGGGAGATATCCGTACAAATGATTCGCTGAGATTAAAAAGCCAAGTGTCAGATTTTTTTGTACATGAAGATACATTTATAACCTATACTCCTTCTGATTTTGCAGATGATGAATTGTTATTAAATTACCAATACCCTTTCATGGTTGATCAATCGTTTATGGCTATACCTAAAGTAACGATGAATGATCGGTTAGTTTTTCCTTACTTAAGTCAAGCTGCAAGAAACACACCGGTTTATGGTGTTTTTGCAAAAGAAGCGGTGCAGTTAGAACTTAAAACGGGAGATTTTGAATTTGGCAAGTTGAATTTTGATCATAAAACGATTGAACCTATTTTGGACCTACCAGATAATGCGCCTATTTCGATAGCGAAGAATGGCAAATACAGTTTGTATGGTTGGCGCTATGAAAGTATCATAGATATCGAACAACAAACAATTTATTCATTGATCGATATGCCATAGTAAGTATAGTTGTAAGATTGGAAAAAACGGTAGTAATAAAAAAAGCTAGTAAAACAGCTCATTCTTGTGTACAATTATCCCTGTAGAACGAGTTGAAAGGGGTATACAAGAATTGAATACAGGTCAGATTATTAATACAGTTTTATGGATTATCATCATAGTGTGGGCAGGTTATGAAGTCTACAGTTATTTCAAACGCAAAAATGCTTCTATTGAATTAACAGAAGAAGAATTTAAAAAAGAGATGCGTAAAGTTCAGTTAATTGATGTCCGCGAGAAAAAAGATTTTGATGCGGGGCATATATTAGGAGCTAGAAACATTCCTTATTCTACTTTGAAAACACGTAGTGGTGAAATCAGAAAAGATCAACCAGTTTATTTGTATGATCACAACAAAGCGGTAAGTTTACGATCAGCAGTTCGCTTACGTAAAGAAGGCCACACGGATATTCATCATCTTAAAGGCGGCTACCGTGATTGGACTGGAAAAACAAAAGTTTCTAATTAATTAATTAATTAATTAATTAATTGAATAGGCTAAAAATGTTTCTAATAAAAAGACACGTCACTAAATTAAATTGTGATGTGTCTTTTTTTATCCTTGATGCCATCTACTAGCCCACTTCGTTTTATAGCTACTTGGTCAGCCATCTCCCGAATAACAACCTCAATCTCATATTGATCTATGTAATCCCTATCTAATATTTGGCTTTTGCTAAAGGAATTTGATAGAGGAATATAATTTTGAGCAATAATGCTTTGGTCAATCCCGTGAGCATAATAAAATAGTTGCTCTCCAATAATCCTATGAGTCCGTTTTAAGGATTGGGCAGAATTCGTTGATAAGCTGTAGACCGAATCAATTCCTAAACGGTAAATATTCGCTGCGGTTCGTTGTCCGATACCCCACATTTCGTTGATAGGATGGATATTCCAAATGGTTTCTGATACCATTTCATAATGACATTCTGCTATGCCATTGGGTGTTTTTTTAGCAGCGTTATCCAAAGCTAGTTTTTCCATAAGTGGGTTATCGCCGATGCCAATTGTTACAACTAAACGAAGCCGTTACCAAATGGTCGCTTGTATTTTCAATGCAATTTCTTTTGTGGATCCATAAAGAGTGTTTGAAGCTGTTACATCTAAAAAAGATTCATCAATACTGTAAAGGTGCAAATCGTTTTCCGATACAAATTCAAGAAAAATAGCATTGATGATTTCATTGATGCGCAAATATAAGGTCATTCGCGGTTCAACAATTTGAATAAACGAATGACGAGGAATTTCATATCGTCTGGAGCCTGTTTTAATGCCATATTCTTTTTTCACTCTAGTAGAAGCTGCTAAAACTAAGCAACCATCTTGGTTAGGTTCATTTGAATAATCCATCTTAATCATCAATCGGTCCCTTTCTTATAGTAGCTAGTTCTATTGCAAGAACGTATGTTCGATAAGTGAAGGGGAACAGTAGGAATGAGAATAACATAAGCATAATGAAACGGACCTGACAGTCTACTTCATTATGCTCATATGTTAATCTTCATCTTTTATATCAATGTCTTCTGGGATAGGTTCGTTTAAATACTCTTGTACTTCTCTTTTGTACTTCTCAATTTCGCGTAAATATAAATTGAATTGCTCTTTATAAATTAAAATAGTTTCTCCATCTGATAAAGTACGAATTTGTTTTTCACGAATCAGACGCATAATATCAGTTGTAGAAATTTCTAAATAAAGGGCTGTTTCTTCGATTGTTAAATACATATGCCTTCCTCCTTAATACATGTTCTATTGTACGTTACTTTGGAGAAAAAAACGATTGTTTCCTGTTATGGAAAAAAAGCAATCTATAGGGCAAAGAATAGAAATATGCTATAATTATTAAGAACGTAAGCAATGGAGGGACAACGGTCATGAATCAAACAAAAATTATTGCTCACCGAGGAAGTAAAGGAACGCATCCGGAGAATACCATAGAAGCAATCACAGAAGCTGTTCGAGTGGGAAGCGATGGTATTGAGATAGATGTTCATTTAAGTTTAGATCAAGAATTGATCGTTATCCATGATGAAACAATTGATCGTACCACAAATGGAAAAGGCCGTGTTCAAAACTTAACGTTAAACCAATTAAAACAATTCGATGCCGGAAGCTGGTATTCTTCTGAGTACAGCACTTCTCGTATTCCAACGTTACAAGAAGTTTTCTATTTGTTAGACGCAGCTGACTATCAAGGATTAGTCAATATCGAGCTAAAAACAGATAAAGTTTTGTATCCAGGAATCGAGGAAAAAGTAGTTGCTTTTGCAGCTGAAAAGAATTGGCCGTTCACTATTGAATATTCCAGTTTTAATTACCAAACTTTGATTGAGCTAAAAAGACTTGATGCTACTTGTAAAATTGCCTTATTATTTAAAAAAACTGGCAAAAATGTTCATTTTTTAACGCCAGACATTCCAGTCAACATGTGGCATCCAAAATTGAGTTGGTTCAGAAGTGTTAGTCTTTTTCGAATACCGGAAATGCCAGTACGGGTCTGGACTGTTAATAAAAGTAATGATCTTCAATTTTGTTTTCGTAAAAATTTAGCGGGTATCATTACGGATTATCCCCAGAAAGCTCTTGAAATAAGAAATAAGTGGCAGGGTGAAGGAGAATAGTGTGAAAAAGAAAAAAATTATTATTATTGTAGGCCCCACTGCTGTTGGGAAAACCAGTTTAAGTTTGTCGTTAGCTAAGGCGGTTGATGGAGAAATTATTAGTGGCGACTCTATGCAAATTTACCGCAATCTCAACATTGGAACAGCTAAAGTGTCCAAAGAGGAGCAAAAAGAAATCCCACATTATTTGATTGATGAAGTAGATGTCACAACGAGTTATGCGGTATCTGATTTCCAAAAGCGAGCGCGCTTTTTAATTGAAGATATATCAGCTAGGGGGAAAGTACCCATCATTGTAGGAGGTACAGGGCTGTATATCGAATCCTTACTGTATGATGTGACTTTTGGTGGCAGCGGTGAAAATGATCTGGCTTTTCGAGAAGCCCAAGAAGCAATTGCTAACGAAAAAGGGAATCTCTATTTATGGGAACAATTAACGAACGTCGATCCTGTCGCTGCTGAAAAAATTCATTTTAACAATCGCAGACGGATTATTCGAGCGCTTGAAGTGTACCACGTAACGGGACAACCTTTTTCCAGTTATCAAAGTGAGCGCAAAGAAAATGAGCTTCTTTATGAAGCTAAAATTATCGGCTTAACGACTGAACGTGAAGAACTTTATCAGCGTATCAATTTACGTGTAGAGCAGATGTTTAAAGTAGGATTGATAGAGGAAGCTGAGTGGTTGTATCAACAACAGTTACCCGATGCACAAGCCTCAAGAGGAATTGGCTACAAAGAATTGTTTCCTTACTTTGAAAAAAAAGTGACGTTGCAAGAAGCTAAAGAAGCCATCCAACAAAACTCAAGAAGATATGCCAAGCGTCAATTGACGTGGTTTAAAAATCGTTTAGAACACGTTGAGTGGTGGGATTTAGTAGCCTTTCCTGAAGACGGAAAAAAAGTAGAAATTGAAGTGGAAAGATTTCTAAAGGAATAAACTTTCCTGTTGTATTTAAAATATTAGAATAGAAGGTGAACGGAATGGAAACAAAAGAAACTGCTGAAACAGCTGAACGCGTTATCCTTGTAGGTGTACAAACAAGAGAAAGCAATCAAGATTTCCAATATTCATTGACAGAGTTGGCACAATTAACCGAAACAGCTCTTGGAGAAGTAGTGGGCGAACTGACTCAAAAAAGAGATCGAGTAGATTCTCGTACTTTTTTAGGTAAAGGAAAAATGGAAGAATTGGTTTCTTTAGTGGATGAACTAGAAGTAGATACGGTTATCTTCAATCAAGGATTGACACCGGGTCAAACGAGAAATATCCAAAAGGTTTTACTAGACGAAGTAAAGGTCATTGATCGGATTCAATTGATTTTAGACATTTTTGCAATGCGAGCTAAAAGCAAAGAAGGTAAATTACAAGTTGAGTTGGCACAATTACAATATTTGTTGCCTCGATTAGCTGGACAAGGTATTAATTTGTCTCGATTAGGCGGAGGAATTGGAACACGTGGACCAGGGGAAACAAAACTAGAAACAGATCGCCGACACATTCGTGACCAAATTACCGATATCAAGCGTGATTTAGCAGAAACGGAAAAACACCGCAGTCGTACTCGGGAGCAACGCAAAGAAAGTGGAACCTTTCAAATTGGTTTGATGGGGTATACGAATGCGGGTAAATCAACGTTGCTAAATAAGTTGACTCAAGCAGATACGTATGAAGAAAATCAATTGTTTGCGACATTAGATCCTTTGACACGTCAATTGATGTTGCCAAGTGGAATGAATGTCACACTTACCGATACGGTTGGGTTTATTCAAGATTTGCCGACACAGTTAATTGAGTCTTTTAAATCAACTTTAGAAGAAACCAAAGGTGTAGATTTGCTGTTGCATGTAGTAGATGCTTCTGCTGAAAATATGGCCGGACATGAACAAACCGTTGTTCAGTTATTAAAAGAACTTGGTATGGAAAAAATACCGATGATTACGGTTTATAATAAAAAGGATTTAGTCGAAGATTCATTTTATCCATCCCTTTTCCCGAATGTATTTATTTCAGCTAATGATCCAGAAGATATCGAGCAATTGCTAACAGCTATAATGCAAAAAATGCAAGAGTTGATGGTCCCTTACCGGATCGAAATAGCCGTTAGTCAAGGAGATAAGTTAGTCCGTTTAAAAAGAGAAACGCTAGTTATTTCAGAAGAATACGATGAAGAAAAAAATGTATACGTCATTAAGGGGTATGCGAAAGCAGCGTCGAAATGGAATGGAGAGAATCAAATATCATGAGTTGGAACGATCACTATGCACCTGAATTAATTGTAAAAATTAAAGAAGTAGAAGAAAAAATCAAACCGGTCCATGACTACATTCATGAAGTAGCTTTATTTAATCAAAATAAAGTTTTGCAAAGTTTTAGAAACAAAAAAGTTACGGAACAGCATTTTAATCCAACGACCGGTTATGGGTACGATGATTTTGGAAGAGATACATTAGAAGAGGTTTATGCTGAAGTTTTCGGAGCTGAAGCAGGTTTAGTTCGACCACAAATCATTTCTGGCACACATGCTATTTCGACCGCTTTGTTTGGTGTTATGCGCCCTGGAGATGACTTGTTGTACATTTCTGGATCTCCTTATGACACCTTACTTGAGATTGTCGGTGTTACAGGAAATGGGATTGGATCCTTCAAGGAATACCAAATGGGCTTTGATCAAGTAGATTTGTTGCCGGATGGACAAATAGATTTTGAAACAGTAAAAGAAAAAATGACGTCAAAAACAAAAATGGTCGCTATTCAACGTTCTAGAGGGTATGCCAGCCGACCTTCGTTCACGATAAAGCAAATTGAAGAAATGATTCGATTTGTCAAAGGGATCGACCCTGAAGTGATTGTTTTTGTTGATAATTGTTATGGAGAATTTGTTGAAGAAAGAGAGCCAATCGAAGTGGGAGCAGATTTGATGGCTGGATCTTTAATCAAGAATCCTGGTGGTGGATTAGCTAAAACTGGCGGATACATTGTGGGTAAAACAGAGCTAATTGAAGCGTGCGGTTACCGTTTAACTACTCCTGGTATAGGAAGAGAAGCGGGTGCTTCTTTATACAGTCTGCAAGAAATGTACCAAGGTTTTTTCATGTCTCCTCATACTGTTGGAGAAGCAGTAAAAGGCGCTGTTTATACAGCTGCACTTTTAGATGCTTGTGGAATTGAAAGTACACCAAAATGGGATGAACCACGAACAGATCTGATTCAAATGATTTCCTTAAACAATAAAGAAAAAATGATTAGATTTGCACAGACAATCCAAAAATATTCTCCTGTAAACGCGCACGTCTCTCCTATTGGAGCTTACATGCCGGGTTATGAAGATGATGTCATTATGGCAGCAGGAACATTTATCCAAGGTTCCAGTATGGAATTAACAGCAGATGGTCCAATTCGTCCGCCTTATACACTTTATGTCCAAGGTGGCTTGACGTATGAACATGTTAAATTAGCCGTCAGCTCAGCTGTAGAAGAATTGTTTTTTCGGTAATAAAGATTATTTCACGTAAAATTTTTGACAATTTAAAAAGACATTGTTACTGTAGTAATAAGCTAGATGGGAGGACCTCATGAACGAGAAAGAGCTTAGGCGTTCCATGTCTGTATTTCCAATTGGGACTGTAATGACGCTGACCGATTTATCCGCGCGTCAAATTCGTTATTACGAAGAACAAGAGTTGATTTGTCCTAAACGCAGCGAAGGAAATAGACGGATGTATTCTTTGAATGATATAGATGTACTTCTTGAGATAAAGGATTACTTGGCAGATGGAATCAACATGGCGGGTATCAAGCGTATCTATGAATTGAAAGAAAAAGAAGTGGAAAATGAAGAAAAGTCCATTTTAACGGATGAAGATGTTCGCCGAATTTTGCAAGATGAATTTCTAGCTTTGCGAGGTATGGATCCAAAAAGGACTTCACGGTTCTTTTAGAGTAGATAAGATTGAAGATCATTGGCTATAAAATATTTAATAAAAGGGAGAAAATACAACTAAAATGAAGAATTTTACAAAAGAAGAAATCGAAATGAGTGTAAAAGAACAAAATGTTCGTTATTTAAGATTAATGTTTACCGATATAGATGGAACAATAAAAAATGTTGAGGTGCCAATCAGTCAATTAGAAAAAGTAATGGAAAATAAAATGATGTTTGACGGCTCATCTATTGATGGATTCGTTAGGATTGAAGAAAGTGACATGATTTTGCGCCCCGATTTATCAACTTGGTTAGTATTCCCTTGGGAAGAAGTAAATGGAAAAGTTGCACGTTTAATTTGTGATATTTATAATCCAGATGGAACCCCTTTTTCTGGAGACCCTAGAACGAATTTGAAACGTGTTCTAACTGAAATGAAAAAAGAAGGCTATACAGAATTCAACTTAGGACCTGAGCCAGAATTTTTCTTGTTTAAATTAGATGAAAATGGAAAACCAACAACTGAATTAAATGATAATGGTGGCTATTTTGATTTTGCGCCCACTGACTTAGGCGAAAACTGTCGTCGTGATATTGTGTTGCAACTTGAAGAATTAGGCTTTGAGATTGAAGCTAGTCATCATGAAACAGCACCAGGACAACATGAAATTGATTGGAAGTATGCCGGTGCAGTAGAAGCATGTGATAACATTCAAACCTTTAAACTGATTGTTAAAACAGTTGCTCGTAAGCATGGGTTGCATGCGACCTTTATGCCTAAACCGTTATACGGAGTTAGCGGCTCTGGTATGCACTTTAATATGTCGTTATTCAACAAAGATGGAAACGTATTGTATGATGAAGAAAATGAGCTTGGTTTGAGTAAGACAGCTTATCATTTCTTAGCTGGTATATTGGATCATGCTTTAGGGTACACAGCGATTTGTAATCCAACGGTAAATTCTTATAAACGATTGATTCCGGGCTATGAAGCGCCTGTTTATATTGCATGGAGTGCACGTAACCGTTCTCCTTTGGTACGCATCCCTAGTTCGAGAGGAATATCTACAAGAATAGAATTACGTAGTGTTGATCCTAGTGCAAATCCTTATTTAGCAGTTGCAGTATTGTTGCAATCTGGATTAGACGGAGTGAAAAAGGAAAGTATCGCTCCTAAACCGATTGATCGTAATATTTACCGCATGTCTTCAGAAGAAAGATACAAAAAAGGAATTAAGGATCTTCCTTCTACGTTGCACAATGCTGTTAAATACTTGCAACAAGATAAAGTTGTACAAGATGCTTTAGGAAACCATATTTATAAAAGTTTTGTAAGTGCCAAACAGATTGAATGGGCAGCTTACCGCGAACAAGTCTCTGAGTGGGAAAAAGAAAAGTATTTAACGTTGTATTAAAAGAGTAAGTAGGAACTAAAAGAACCAGTGGGAAAAATATCCACTGGTTCTTTTTTTTGATTTTTTAAAATTGGTATAGTTCAATTTAGTGTTTATAATCGGAACAGTTAACCAATAGAAACTAGTAATGTTCATTTTGTTATGTTAGATTTCCTTACATTCGATGCATTTTTTTGTTGACAATGGAAAAAAAGACTGATATTCTATAAAAGTAATCGAATGGGGGACTTAAATGAGTGAAAAAGAGCTTAGACGTTCTAAATCGGTATTTCCGATTGGTACAGTTATGAAGTTGACTGATTTATCTGCTCGACAGATTCGCTATTACGAAGAACAAGATTTGATCAATCCAATGCGCAATGAAGGAAATCGGCGAATGTATTCTTTAAATGATATTGATATTCTGCTTGAGATTAAAGATTATTTATCTGATGGAATAAATATGGCTGGTATAAAACGGATTTATGAGTTGCAAGAAAACAAAGAAAAAGATTACGAACAAGAAATGGCTAAAATAATGACCGACGATGATGTGCGCAAAATACTCCACGATGAATTTTTAACCGTGAGTGGATTGAGTGCTAAAACGACCCATTCATTTCTTGATCAAAATCGCATAGAATAAAAATAGATAGCAAAAATGCTAATCAAAGGGGAGAAAAAATGCATGGCTAAGTTTACGAGAAAAGAAATAGAAGCAACATCAAAAAAAGAGAATGTCCGTTTTTTGAGACTAATGTTTACTGATATCTTAGGAGTCATTAAAAATGTTGAGGTACCTATTAGTCAGTTGGAAAAAGTATTGGATAATGAGATGATGTTTGACGGATCTTCTATTGAAGGATTTGTTCGGATTGAAGAAAGTGATATGTATTTAAGACCTGATTTGGATACTTGGTTAATTTTCCCATGGGAAACCAATGAAGGATCTGGCAAAGTCGCTCGATTGATCTGTGATGTTTACAATCCGGATGGTACTCCTTTTGCTGGAGATCCTCGTTCTAATTTGAAGCGTGCATTAAAAGAAATGACAGAATTTGGTTTTACTGATTTTAACTTAGGACCTGAACCTGAATTCTTTCTTTTTAAACTGGATGAAAGAAATGAACCAACATTAGAATTGAACGATGACGGTGGTTATTTTGACTTAGCGCCCACAGATTTAGGTGAAAATTGCCGTCGCGATATCGTATTGCAATTAGAGGATCTTGGGTTTGAAATTGAAGCCAGTCATCATGAAGTTGCACCAGGGCAACATGAGATCGATTGGAAATACGCTAGTGCACTAGAAGCATGTGACAATATTCAAACCTTTAAACTAATCGTTAAAACAGTGGCTCGTAAACATGGCTTGCATGCTACGTTTATGCCTAAACCGTTATATGGTGTAAATGGATCGGGTATGCATTTTAATCTATCTTTATTTACTAAAGATGGAAATGCGTTTTATGATAAGGATGGGGATATGGAATTAAGTGATACTGCACGTCACTTCTTAGCTGGAATTTTGGATCATGCTAAAGCTTTTACAGCCATTGTGAATCCTACAGTAAATTCATACAAACGTCTGGTACCTGGTTACGAAGCGCCAGTATATATTGCTTGGAGCGGCCGCAACCGTTCACCACTGATTCGCGTTCCGCAATCAAGAGGGATGTCTACACGTGTGGAATTACGCAGTGTAGATCCTAGTGCAAATCCTTATTTAGCTATGGCTGTTCTATTAAAAGCTGGTTTAGATGGTATTAAGAATGAAATGAAAGCACCAGAACCAATCAATCGTAATATCTATGCGATGAGCGAAAAAGATCGTCATGAGAATGGCATTTATGATTTGCCAGGAACATTGCATGATGCCTTAAAATATCTAGCAGAAGATAGCACAATCAAGAATGGGTTAGGGGAACACATTTATGAAAACTTTGCCAATGCTAAGAGAATTGAATGGGCTGCGTTCCGTGAACAAGTTACGGAGTGGGAAAGAGACCAATATTTAAAAATGTATTAAAAATAAAGAAATAGGAAAAATTTTCAACAATTAAAAAAATGGACAGAGAAGTGAAAAAATTCTCTGTCCATTTTTTTAAACTGCTTTTTAGCAGATGTTGCAGTTATTTACAGAGCATAGGTCTCGTACCTCTCTTTTACAGAAACTAAAAGGTCCTATTGCTTTGCCCGAACAAAGGCTAGAGAGAGTATAAAATGTCTCTAACCTTCTTAGTTTATTAAAGAACAGCTAAGGCCAATGCTTGTTGAATGGCAGTGATGTGCTTATCATTCGTGAATTGTAAAGTGATAGCTGGTTCGGTAGCGCTAGAAATGAATAGTTGCAATTCAGCATCTAAATCGAAGTGTCCAGTTGTTTCAACTAAAAAGCGGCTGATCGATTTATAGGGTAGAGAGTGATAGGTTGTTTTTTTGCCAGTAACTCCTTGTTTATCGATTACGATTAATCGTTTGTCAGTGAAGATAATTAAATCACGGACTAACTTGAATGCTAAATCAATTGTTTCGGTTTCTAAAATAACGCCCACTAATTTTTTTCGAGCTTCGTTCTCGCTGATATTCCCAGCGTTTCCTAAAAGACCACCAATTAATCCCATTTTAAAACCTCCTTAAATTCTTTAATCGTTATTGTAAAGGGTATAGTTACTAAATACAACTGATTAAAATAACGTTCTTTCTTAAATTTGAAATTTATTAACAAAAAGTGTTGACTTTTTATTCATTATTGCATATAATTAATTTTGTTGCTAGGACATGTCTCAGTAGCTCAGTTGGATAGAGCATCCGCCTTCTAAGCGGACGGTCGGGAGTTCGAATCTCTCCTGAGACATCAATTAAAAAGTTAGGAAAGCTGGATATAAAGCTTTCCTAACTTTTTTTCGTTAACTGTTTAAATTTAAAAAAAAAAGAATAAAAATAAAATTAAATAAGTCCTTCTGTAACTAGCTTGAAAATAGTGTAAAGATTTATTCAAAAAAATGTAAAAATATTCTATTATTTTACATAATGATTTATTTATGGATTTAAAAAAAATAATAAAAAGAAAAAACTAATTTTTTTTTTTTTGAAATGTGAAAAATACACTAAGGCGATTTTGAATACAAATACTCGTCGCATTTCTCTACGTATATTTGTTCACAATCTTTTGTTGGCAACACTATATATAGAAGGAAATGAATATGTCAATAGGTAAACCACTATATATAGTGGTTTATTTATTTGCCAGTAAGGAAGAATGAGTGTAGAATAACAGATAGAGAAATAGAAGCAAGATGATTAAAAAAGATGCACAGAGGAGAATGTAGAATGGCTCAAAAAACGATTATTGTTTACTCTAAACCAAATTGTATGCAATGTAACTTCACTAAAAGGTATTTAGAAGACAAAGGTGTCTCTTATGAAGTAAAAGATATCTTTGAATCAGAAGAAGCATTAAATGAAGTGAAGGACCTTGGTTTCAGTTCTGTTCCGGTTATTTCAGTTGAAGGACAAGAAGCATTTAATGGCTTTCGCCCAGATCTCCTTGATCAATTAGTATGAAAATTGTTTACATCAGCTTGACAGGCCAAACAAGAAAGTTTGTCAAAAAATTAGATATGGATTCGCTGGAATTGACGCCAACGAATCCATATCTTGCTTTAAATGAACCTTTTATCATCATCACCCCTACCTATGATAAAGAAGCAACGGACCTATTAAATGATTTTATTGAAACGGCTGATAATAAAACGTATTTTAAAGGAGTCGCAGGTGGTGGGAATTTAAATTTTGGTAAGCTTTTCGCTTTTACAGCCAAAGATCTAGCACGTGATTATCAAGTTCCATTGCTACATACCTTTGAATTCCAAGGAAACGAAGAAGACGTGGCACAATTAAAGAAAGCGGTGAATGAAATTGGATAAACCTAAATTAGCATCAAAGCCAAAAGAAGTTACGTATTTTAAGTTAAACAATGAACTGAATAGACCTGTAGATGGAAAAATTCCTTTGAACAAGGATCGCGAAGCTGTACGAGCTTATTTCTTAGAACATGTAAATCCGAATACAGTTTTCTTCTATACACTAGATGAAAAATTGAATTATTTAATTGAAGAAGATTATATCGAAGAAGAATTTTTATTAAAGTACGATAGAGAATTTGTGCGTGCTTTATTTGATGATATCTATAGCCGTAAATTTAGATTCCGTTCATTTATGTCTGCTTTTAAATTTTATACTCAATATGCCTTGAAAACGAATGATGGACAACGTTTCTTAGAGCGCTATGAAGATCGGATTGTTTTTAATGCATTATATTTAGCAGATGGAGATACTGAATTGGCAAGTAGACTTGCCGATGAAATCGTGAATCAACGTTATCAGCCCGCTACACCAACGTTTTTAAATGCTGGACGCAAAAGACGAGGAGAATTGGTTTCTTGTTTCTTGATCCAAGCAACGGATGATATGAACAGCATTGGGCGTGTGGTAAACAGTGCCCTACAATTGTCTCGTATTGGTGGAGGAGTTGGTGTGAATTTGTCTAATTTACGTGCATCTGGAGATCCCATCAAAAAAATCGACAATGCGTCAAGCGGAGTTGTACCTGTGATGAAATTGTTAGAAGATAGCTTCAGTTATTCTAACCAACTTGGACAACGTAATGGAGCCGGGGCAGTTTATTTAAATGTGTTCCATCCAGATATTGTCTCATTTCTTTCAACAAAGAAAGAGAACGCGGATGAAAAAATTCGTGTAAAAACACTTTCTCTAGGTTTAGTGGTGCCAGATAAGTTTTATGAATTGGCTGCTCATGATGAACAAATGTATTTATTTAGTCCTTATGATGTTGAACGTATTTACGGAGAACCATTTGCGTACATCGATATCACTAAAGAATACGACAACATGGTAAACAACGAAGATATACGGAAATCAAAAATCAGTGCTCGCGAATTAGAAAATGAAATTTCTAAATTGCAACAAGAGTCTGGTTATCCCTATATTATTAACGTTGATACAGCTAATCGTGAAAATCCGGTTTATGGGACGATTACAATGAGCAACTTGTGTAGTGAAATTTTACAAGTTCAAGAACCTTCTTTAATTAATAATGACCAAACTTATGAACATTTAGGAACGGATATTAGCTGTAATCTTGGTTCAACTAATATTGTGAATTTAATGAAATCTCCTAACTTTGGTCAATCGATTGATACAATGGTTCGTGCATTAACAATGGTTACCGATCAATCAAGTATTGATGCCGTTCCATCGATTAAAAACGGAAATGACAGATACCACACAATTGGATTAGGCGCTATGGGTTTGCATACTTTCTTAGCCTTGAATCAAATCCATTACGGTTCGCCAGAATCTGTTGAATTTACAGATGTATATTTTAAGTTGTTAAATTATTATACGTTAGTTTCTAGTAACGAAGTCGCTCGTGAAAGAAAAACGACTTTTTATAACTTTGAAAAATCCACTTATGCTACGGGAACCTATTTTGATAAATACATTAATGAAGCTTCTGCCTTCAGCAGCGAGAAAGTTCAACAATTATTTGAGGGAATCCATGTGCCTACTCAAGAAGATTGGACTGTTTTAAGAGAGGCCATTATGAAGGATGGATTGTACCATCAAAATCGTTTAGCGGTGGCTCCGACAGGTTCAATTAGCTATGTAAATGAAACGTCATCTAGTTTGCATCCAATCACCCGTTTAATAGAAGAACGTCAAGAGAAGAAAACAGGGAAAACCTATTATCCTGCACCTTTCTTGTCCAATGAAACAATGGCTTACTATACATCTGCTTATGATATGGATATGCGCAAAGTCATTGATGTGTATGCAGCAGCTCAAAAACATATCGATCAAGGCATGAGTTTAACGCTCTTCTTACGTTCTGAAATTCCTGAAGGTTTATATGAATGGAAAAATGGACGCACGACCAAACAAACAACACGTGACTTAAATATTTTACGTCATTACGCTTGGAAAAAAGGTGTGAAGTCAATTTATTACGTTCGTACGTTTACGGAAAATTCAGAAGAAATTGGTTCAAATGCTTGCGAAAGCTGCACCATTTAAAAGGAGAGAACAAGAATGACAACGAACTATAAAGCTATTAACTGGAATAACATTGAAGATATGATTGACAAGCTGACATGGGAAAAATTAGTTGAACAATTTTGGACAGATACACGTATTCCGGTATCGAATGATCTAGATGATTGGGCACGTCTGCCAAAAGCGGAAAAAGATATGGTCGGAAAAGTTTTTGGAGGCTTAACGCTATTAGATACGCTTCAATCACAAGATGGTGTCCAAGCTTTGAAACCTTTTATTCGCACACAACATGAAGAAGCCGTGTACAATAATATCCAATTTATGGAATCTATGCATGCAAAAAGTTACAGTGCGATTTTCAGTACGTTAAATAGCAAAGTTGAAATTGATGAAATTTTTCAATGGACAAATACAAATGACTTGTTGCAAATAAAAGCCTCAACAATCAATGACATTTACCAAAATGGAACTGAATTGCAACGAAAAGTGGCTAGTGTCATGCTAGAATCTTTTTTATTTTACTCAGGATTTTTTGCTCCATTGCACTATTTAGGAAACAATAAACTGCCAAACGTAGCTGAAATTATTAAATTGATTTTACGCGATGAATCCGTTCATGGCACATACATTGGATATAAATTTCAAATTGCTTATAACCAATTGCCTGATAATGAAAAAGAAGAAATGAAGAATTGGACGTACGAATTGCTTTTTAAATTGTATCAAAATGAAGTGAAATACGCAGAATATTTATATGATGAAATTGGTTGGACTGAAAGGGTTAAAGTTTTTCTTAGATACAATGCAAATAAAGCTTTGCAAAATCTAGGGTTTGATCCTTTATTTCCAGATACAGCCAATGATGTAGACCCTGTTATTATGAACGGTATTTCTACCGGTACATCTAATCATGACTTTTTCTCACAAGTAGGAAATGGCTATTTACTGGGAATGGTTGAATCTATGGAAACAGATGATTATGAAAAATGGACCGTTTAAACGGTTAAAAAAGAGTGATTGGCTAAATGCCGATCACTCTTTTTTTTGTGACTCGTTAGTTGCGAAATGAAAACGACTATAAATATAAATGGAAAAATCGATTAGCAGGGGGATTATAATTGTGCGGCGTTTTGGTTTCAGTTATGATAAGATTAAGTTAAAAAAGGAGATGAACCAAATGGAAAGACGCGAAATAAAGCGTACGGCAAAAAAAATGTTAAAAGGAAATTGGAAAGTAGCTATTTTAAATTTAATTATTATTTCTGTTTTAACTGGGTCAATCAGTCAGATCATACTAACTATTTTAGGAACAGGTAGCTCTCTTACGATGTTCGAATCCGTTATACAAGGAAATATGAATGAGACTGCAATTGTGACTGAACCATCCGTTACAGCTAGCATACAGACTTCGCTCGTCAGCATCCTTGTAGGATTTATTTCAAGCCTATTGTATGCAGGATATGCTTGGAATATGTTAGATATGATAGATGGTGCTAAGTTGTCTATCGAAGGCATGTTTCAAACATTTAAGCGAGACCGCATCTTTAAAACAACGGGATTGATTATTGTGAAGTCTATTTTAATTACACTATGGTCTCTATTATTGATTATACCAGGTATTATTAAAAGCTATAGTTACAGCCAAGCATTGAACTTAATGAAAGATGACCCTTCAATCAGTATTATGGATGCATTAGACCAAAGCCGCAAACTGATGAAAGGAAACAAATGGAAGTATTTCCTACTGCAACTTTCATTTGTTTGGTGGTATATCATACCTTTTATTATTTTTTCTTTGATTCTGCTAGGAAGCATGCGGACCATTGATGCCAGTGTAAAAGCTGGTCCAACTGAAAGTATCGCTCTTATTATAGGCTTTCTTTTATTATTTTTAGCAATCGTGTTGTTCGTCATTGTGATTTCTTTTTACATTGAACCTTATCGTACGACAGCACAACAAATTTTCTATCGTACGCTAACGGATGGGGATACTTATGATCCTACCCATCCAACGGATTACGCTGAAAGTAACAATCCTTATAACGATGAGTATGAAGGCAATCAGTTAAATGATACTGACTTTTAAAAATAACCAGTAATAAAAAAAGAGCTAGAACATAACAAATGTGGTTAACACGTTTAGGATGTTTTAGCTCTTTTTTTAGTCGAAAGATTAAATAACGATTTGTAGTGTATATCTTTTTGTTATTACTGTGTTATGCGCTACAATTAATCTAAGTACAAAACAGTACAAAGATTTACTTATAAAAGTATCGTTATTCGTTTTAAAATCTATCATGAATGGAGGGTAAGTTTCTTTAGAAAAAGATTATTTCTTACTGCTAAGAGTGGCTTAAGAAGGGAGTAGAGAAATATGAAAAAGTTGGGATTTCTACTCATTTTTGTGTTTTTACTAGCCGGGTGTGATATTGGAGGTTTATCAGACAAACTAACTAAAGAACTTTTATCGTCGTCTACTAGCGAAGAAACGAGTAAACGTTCAACTGATTCTAGTGGAGAAGAGTCAGTTGAGAGTGAAAGCGTTATTGAGAACAACGAACTGTTTTCATCAACACAAAAAGCATCTGATAATGAAAATCTTGAAGAGTTGCTGTTAGTTCCGCAAGCCGATGAAATAAAAAAAGGTTTGACCGTTGAAACAGACGAAACGTTAGCGTTGTTGGAAAGGTATGTCAAACAGAATCCTGATATGGGTTATGAGAATGATGTGACGATTGTTTACACCGGAGAAACCTATGGTGAAACTCCAAATCTTGCAGGAATATTTTTTATTATTAACCGAACAGATACTGCAATGGAAGATATTCAATTTACTTATACATTCGGAAAATCAGATAGTGAATTGATTTTTGATAAACAATCTTTTAAATTAGCCGCAGATAGTTTTGGTGTATTAGAGCCAAATACAGTCATGCCTTTGTACTTATTGGTCGATCCGTCTAAAGAACCTCTTTTAGAAGAAATAAATATAAATCAAGTAGTGGAAAAGATTGAAAGCTTTGATTATACGACTGCTACTAGTTTAGAACAACCAGATTCGACTAATGAATCAGCAACAGAACCCAATGAAGCGAATTTGTCGCTTGTTATTCCTAAACAAAATGCCGATAAAGGACAAACATTCGATAACAACCCTCTAATGGCTCAATTTAAGCAACTAGTCTTAGACAGTCCGTATATGGGATTCGATAATGATGTTACAGTGATGTACTCTGGGTTATATGATGAGAATGATACAAATACACTTGCTTACTTTTTTGTGATTAATAAAACGGATATCGCAATGAAGAATATTCAGTATAAATTGAGTTACGGCAATAAAAATGGTGAAATGGTATGGGATCAGAAGTATTCTATTTTGGAAGAAGAAGTATTTGGTCCATTAGAACCCAATGCAGTTCTTCCTCTTACGATGACGGTTCCAAAGGAAAAAACAGATCTGTTCTTTTCTATTATGAAAGATGATGCAGCTATCCGGCTTGATGAATTTAAATATGAAAAGCTAAACTAAATGGAAAATGCTCAGAATAAGGGTTTGTGTTTAGAAAAAAAGGGGAAGGGTGATTAAAATGAAAAAAATATTAACGCTTTTAGGAGCAGTTGTTGTGTTGGCAGGTTGTGATTTAATTGGAGGAGGAGAAGAAAAAACATCTTCTAATGAATCAAGTTCGACAGTTGTATCAAGTGAGACAATGATGAGTTCAGAAATGAGCTCAAAAATGTCTTCTGAATCTAGTATGTTTGGTACAGAAGAGTCCATGACAAGTTCAGATAAGACAAGTGAAACCACAACAGATATGGCCATTCCTCTTGTACCTCAAAAGATGGAATTAGATCAAGGTTTAACGTTAGAAAGTGATTCAGTATTACAAGAAATAGAAATGAGAATGTCTGAAACAGCTGAACTTGGAATAGAAAATGATGTAGCCATTCACTTTACTGGAATGTATTTAGGTGAAACAGGCGCTATGCAAGCTATTTTTATTATCGTGAATAGAATGGATATGGCGATGACGAATATTGACATTACAATTAGTTTTAGCACAGTCAATGGCGATGTAATTTTAGATAAATCAAAGTATAGTTTAACAGAAGACTCTTTTGGCGTGTTGGAACCAGACACAGCAATGCCAATTTATCTGGACATTCCACCTGAAAATGAAGAAGCTTTCTTCAGTACTTCAAATATGGAAGATTTAATTTATACTATTGATGAATTTGATTTTGATGAAAGATAAGAACCCAATTGTCATTTAAACTAGAAGGAAAAACCATTGAATGCAGAGATACAGCATTCAATGGTTTT
The DNA here is from genome assembly GCF_000745125.1 of Carnobacterium jeotgali MS3. Lineage (GTDB taxonomy): Bacteria > Bacillota > Bacilli > Lactobacillales > Carnobacteriaceae > Carnobacterium_B > Carnobacterium_B jeotgali. The sequence continues at coordinate 66,458 of NZ_JQNF01000003.1, read as the reverse complement.
TTTTGTTAAAAAAATGGGTTGAAAAAAGGCTTAATGGAATCAAAAATACACTAAAAATGGTAGGATTAGTTTAAGAAGTCAATTTATTTGAGAGGTGATGCACATTGAAGATTACCGCAAGAGATTTTTTTACTGTTCCAAATAGTCTATCTTACATTCGTCTGCTTCTAATTCCAGTTTTTATGATTCAATACCTTACAGCAGTAGAAACCAAAGATTATTATTTAGCAGGCATAATCATTGTTTTTTCAGGGCTCACAGATTTATTAGATGGTATAATTGCGCGTAAGTTAAATCAAATAACCGAGTTAGGCAAATTACTCGACCCTGTCGCTGACAAGCTTACTCAAGTGGCCGTTATCATTTGTTTGATGTCCCGATACGAAATGATGTGGCTCATTGTTTTATTATTTATAGCTAAAGAACTATTCATGGCAATAAACGATATTATACTCTATCGACAAGGGAAAAAACTCGATGGAGCTAAGTGGTTTGGTAAAATAGCTACTGCTGTCTTTTATGCATGTATGACCTTTTTGGTAGCTTTTCCATCTATTCAAACAACTACTGCAGCTAGTCTAATGATTATTACGGGCTTTTTCTTGACATTGTCTTTTGTATTGTATGGACGTGAATTTTTTAAGATGTATCAAAAATAAACTAAGCTATTCTGGAAGGGGAATTTAATGACTAATGCAGAACGCTTTATTGCCAGTTTCAATCGAATTCAAAATTATTTAAGCTTTTTAGAAAATGAACAGGAGCATAAGAAACCCTTTTATCGGTTATTAGATGATAATGAACATCGAAATACTGCAGTAAAAAAATATAAAAATGATTTGCAAATTTTTGCAGATCTCAGAAATGTTATGGTACACAAAAAATTAGTTCCTACTACTTACATTGCTCAGCCGACAGATGAAGTAGTCAAACACATTGAACAAATTGAAGAAGAAATAAAAAGTCCAGCGAAGGTTTATCCTTTATTTAAACGAGACGTGGTTCGATTCAATTTTGATGCTCAATTTACAGACGTATTAAAAACGATTAACGAAAAAAGATTCACTCATTTTCCTATTTATAAAGATAAAGAACTGATTGGATTATTAACCGAAAAAGGAATCACATTGTGGTTAGCACAGCAGCTGCAAGATGAAACCATTTTTTTAAAAGAAACTCTGGTAGAAGAGATTGTCTTAGAAGATAAAAATAAAAATAATTATCTATTTATAAAAAAAAATATGTCTATTGAGGTTGCCGCAGATTTATTGAAAAAGGATCGCCGATTGGATGCTTTATTGATAACAGAAAACGGAAAAGTCTCAGAACCACCACTAGGCATTATTACTCCATCAGATGTGTAAGGTTAACTGAATAGATTTAAGCAATGGCTATTAGTTGCTACTTAAAAATTAATGCGTTATAGTTACTTTAAGTTAGCGGATGAAGCGGATTCATTAGCTGCTTAACCAATTTTTCAGCTAATAGCTGAATCACAAGGAGGAAGAAGTAAATGACAAAAATCGGAATTATTACAGGTAGTACACGTCCAGGACGTAACAGCTTGCAAGTAGCACAATGGGTAAAAGGATTAGCGGACCAGCGCGGAGATGCAGAATACGAAATTGTAGATATTGCAGAGTTTAATCTGCCTTTATACAATGAACCAATTTCAGCAGCTTATAGTCAAAACTATGTTACACCAGAAGCTATTCCATGGTCAAAAAAAATAGCTGAGTTAGATGGCTATGTCTTTATAACTCCTGAATACAATCATGGTATTACATCCGCTTTAAAAAATGCAATCGATTATCTATATCCTGAATGGAACAATAAAGCAGCAGGAATTATTAGTTATGGTTCGTCTGGTGGAGTTAGAGCTGCAGAAGCTTTGCGAGTTGTTCTTGCTGAATTACAAATTGCCAGCGTGCGGACTCATCCTGCAATGTCTTTATTTACAGATTTTGTAAATATGAATGAATTCAAACCTGCAGACTTACATGCAGCTTCAGTAACAACTTTATTAGATCAAGTTGTTGCATGGTCAACAGTACTAAAACCGTTAAGAAATAATGGGTAACTTTAAATCAAAATCTACAGCTTTTAACTAATGAAGTTCCAATCGTTAAATTGGAAATGATAACGCTTTATTGTTATAATAAACATGTAAAGAAGGACAAGGTAAAATGTCTTCTTTATGAAAGTCAAAACTTCATAGAGTGGCTAAGTTTCTAAAATAGAATCAGTCGAGTTTGAAGTATCCAAAGCCCATACGATGAAGAAAATCATGGGCAAAATTAAAGTAATCTAGCAGAGCAAGAACAAGATGTGAGCTGTTAGAATAGAGTTGAAAAATAGAAACTAGCTACAAAATGAAAAAGAGAGTCTCTGTTAAGATAAGAGACTCTTTTTTTGTCTCGAATTATTTGGATGCATAAAAGCACTATACTTTTTAATGTTGATAGATGAATTTAGATAATGCTTAACACTTTAGCGGTTAAGCGGTGTTTGAGGCTTGAAAAATCTTAAGACTTTAGGCTTAAGACGGTACCCGGGCTCTTACAAGCAAATCCGTCTATTCCGAAAGAATTTTTAGAAGCAGCTACACTATTTGACGAAGATCCTGCATAAAGGAGTCCAATCCATAATGTCATTAAGCAGTCAGGTAAGTTATTAATTGTTTCCCTAAAGATAAGCTTATCTTTTGACTTGTTTGCGCTTACATGGTATATTGTATCTATAAAGAGAGACATGCACACGGTAAGAGAGCATGACGCTCTTTAGTGGAAGCTAGTGAAAGTAGCTTCTAAGACAAGTAGCCGAGTAAAGCTATATTGTCTAAGCTCAATCATTTAGTTGATTGCAATGCTGTCCCCATTCTAAATGAAGATCAATCAGAAAGACTAAATGTTTGAGCACATATATACTAGCATGTAGCTCTAGTTATCAAAATGATCAGCCTATGTAGATGTTGATATCAAAGATTGATTAGAGCCATGCTATTTGTTTTAAAAGAAAGACGTTCTGATTTCTAGAGTGTCTTTCTTTTTTTGAAATTGTCTAAAATAGCGGCTCTATACTTTTTAGTGTTGATAGATGAATGTAGTACATGCTTAACATTCTGGAGGAATAGGATTGCTTGTAGCCCTGTGAAGTATTCAATGCGAATTATACAGCATTAGCGCTTTAGCGATTAAGCGGTGTTTGAGACTTAAGAACTTACCAGGGCTCTTACAAGCAAATCCGTCTATTCCGAAAGAATTTTTAGAAGCAGCCACACTATTTGACGAAGATCCAAAATAGCCCAACGATTATAAACACCTGTATAGCAGAACAGTTGACAGTCAACTAGTCTTAATGGTATATTTATCTCGAAATGAAGATGTTTTTTTTTGAAGTAATTTATTAATTATGCAAAATCAGAAGGGTGAATAAGTAGATGAATGATACAGAAAAAGCGCTAAAAACATTAACAGTATTGCTAAAATCTTCTTCAAGTGTACAAGATGTTGTAAAAAAAGATATGACTAAATATGGCGTAAACCCTACCGAATTTTCAGTTTTAGAACTTCTTTATAATAAAGGAGATCAACCTATTCAATATATTGGCAAAAAAATATTATTAGCCAGCAGCAGCATTACTTATGTAGTAGATAAATTAGAAAAGAAAGAATTCATTAAGCGTACGCCCTCAGCTACAGATCGCCGCGTGACAAATATTTCAATCTCTGAAAAAGGAACAGCTTTTATGCAAGCTACTTTTCCACAACATGAAAAATTGATTTCAAATTTATTTCATGTCCTTAGTGAAGAAGAAAAAACAACCTTAATAGCATTGTTAAAAAAAGTTGGGTATCATGCGAGCACATTTAAGTAAAAAATAGCTGGTTAAGAACGTTAAAAGCAAGAGTATTGCCCATCCTTCATTTCTTGTGCTTCATTTTATTGCTAAAATATGGTATAATGGTTTCTATTAAGAGAATTTACTGAAATACGCTCAAATAAGAACCAAAGAAATGAGGGGATTTACATGGGGAAAATTATTACCGAAGAAATTCAGTCTTTAGTTGAGGTTGAACTTCGCAAAGGTGCTAGCAAATCAAGAATTGCGACCCTTTTAGGCGTACCATATGATGAAGCAATCGTTATTATTGATGAAATTAAAGCTTCTTTTAGACCTGATGTAGGAGATAGAATTATTTTTTCTTTCAGAGACGAAAAAATGGCTGGAACAATTATCAAATTATTGAATAATAGTGCCGTTGTTGAAATTTATTGGGACAAGTCTTCTGATAAAATGAAAGATATAATGGAAAGTAAAACTATTGTTAACTTTAAAGATATAGAAGAGTTTGTATCTGTTGAAGCGGAATAATAAAAAAAAGAGTTGAGACAATTTTGTCTCAACTCTTTTTTTCGTAAAGAATAATCAATGAAATGGAGTGCTTTTTTGAAATTTAAAAAGTTTATTTCAGGAAAAGTACTTTGATAGTCAAAATATTTATTTAATGATTTATCCTTGATACTAAAGAGTTTCATTATTTTTTTTAAAAATAATGAGTTTTTTTTCTTGACACTTCTACCAAAAAATAATATAGTTTGATGGTCAAACAATTTGATGTTCAAAGTAATTAACTTGTTTGCTAATTTGAAAGAACGGAGGAGTTGATGTGGACGAATTAATTCCTGAAATTAATTCTTACTTAGTAACGATTTTTAACGAAATTATGACTATTGAAGAAGGTGCTCTGCAAAGCAGCACATTTAAAGATATTTCAATAAAAGAAATGCATACTATTGAAGCTATTGGAATGTATGGTATTCATACAACAACAGAGGTTTCAAAAAAATTAGCCATCACTGTCGGGACATTAACTGTTTCCGTTAACAACTTAGTGAAAAAAGGATACGTTGAACGTATTCGAAACGATAATGATCGACGAGTTGTGAAGTTAGGGTTAACAAAAAAAGGCCGACTCTTATATCGTCTTCATGATAAGTTTCATCGAGATATGGTTAAAGAAACGCTTGAAGGTTTAAATCAAGAAGAGGCAGAAATGCTAATTAAAGGCTTAAAAAATCTTCATGTTTTCTTATACCGTACAAAAAATAATCTATAAGAACAGGGTTGAATGCAATGAAGGCAAAAATTATGGGTGCTGGAAGTTATACTCCGCAAAAAAAAGTTTCCAACGCTATGCTAGAAGAAATAATGGATACCAACGATGAATGGATCAAAAGTCGTACAGGTATAGAAAACCGTCACATTAGTGAGGGTGAAGATACCTCAATTCTTTGTGGCAAAGCTGCATTGGATATTCTTGGGAAGACAGGCATTTCTGCTAAAGAAATTGATTTTATTATTGTTGCGACAATGACTCCAGATGGATCAAGTCCTTCAACTGCTTGTTTAGTACAAGATTTTATCGGAGCAAAACCTGTAATGGCTTTTGATGTAAATGCAGCATGTTCTGGTTTTATTTATGCCTTATCAATTGCTGAGAAGTTAATTCAAAGCGGTGCTTATCAGTATGGTTTGGTTCTTGGCGGAGAAGTCATGTCAAAAATCATTGATTGGCAAGATCGCAGTACAGCAGTATTGTTCGGCGATGGAGCAGGTGGGGTTTTGTTAGGTGCATCGGAAACAGAAAACAGTTTCTTAGGAGAAGATATTCATTCTGATGGCAGCCGTGGAGATTCTCTTACAGCTGGCAAACGCGCAGTTTCAAATTTCCAACTGGAACAAGCTACAGAAAATGGTTTTCTTAAAATGGAAGGAAGAGCCATATTTGATTTTGCTATCCGTAGTGTACCTGAAAGTATACGAACGGTTGTTGAAGCATCAAATAGCACTCTTGAAGACATTGACTGTATTGTTGCTCATCAAGCGAACTACCGTATTTTAAAAGCTATTGCAAAGAAACTGAAAATTCCAGTTGAAAAATTTGCAACGAATATTGCTGAATATGGAAACACTTCTGCTGCTAGTATACCTATTTTGTTAGATGAACTCTTGACAAATGGCGATCTCGTATTAGGCAGCAAGAAAAAAATTGTGCTAACCGGATTTGGTGGAGGACTCACATGGGGCTCCATGCTCATTCAACTTTAAAGTGGTTACAACAGCCCGCTTAGGCTTAAAAAAATAAGCAAAAAAAAACTATAAAACAACTATAATGGAGGAATTACAAATGACATTCGAAAAAATACAAGCAATTATCGTGGACCAATTAGACAAAGAGGAATCAGAAGTACAATTAGAAACTAACTTCCGTGAAGATTTAGAAGCAGACAGCTTAGACTTATTCCAAATCATCAACGATATTGAAGATGAATTTGATATTAAAATTGAATCTGAAGAAGGTTTAATCACCGTTCAAAATATTGTAACGTTTGTTGAAGCTGAATTAGCTAAAAAATAATTTTTTATAAGAGAGCAGGTTTCCATATGCAGTCTGAATTAATCGAAAAACTGGGAATTAAATACCCGATTATACAAGGCGCAATGTCTTGGGTTGCTAATCCTAGTTTAGTGAGTGCAGTTTCGAATGCTGGTGGTCTAGGAATATTAGCTTGTGGACATGCTTCGGGCGAAATTGTACGAGAACTGATTAAAGAAACAAAAAGATTAACAGACAAGCCTTTTGGGATCAACGTTTTATTAACATCGCAACATGTTGAAGAAGTTGTGAAAATTGTCTGTGAAGAAAAAGTAAAAGTAGTAACAACTGGTGCAGGTAGTCCAGGAAGATTCATGAATCAATTTAAAAGTGTCGGTACAGTCGTTATTCCAGTTGTTGCTTCAGTAGCATTAGCTCGAAGAATGGAAAATGAAGGCGCCGATGCGATTATTTGTGAAGGTATGGAAGCAGGCGGACACATCGGAAAAACAACTACTATGAATTTAGTGCCACAAGTTGTCGATGCTGTATCTGTTCCAGTGATTGCAGCAGGAGGTATCGCTGATGGACGCGGTGTTGCAGCTGTATTTATGTTAGGCGCTTCAGCTGCTCAATTAGGGACACGTTTTGTTGTTGCTCACGAAAGTACAGTTCACCAAAATTTTAAAGATGCTATTTTAAAAGCAAAAGATATCGACACCGTTATTACTGGTCAAATTACTGGTCATCCAGTACGTGTCCTTCGTAATAAATTAACACGTCAATACTTAAAAATTGAAAAAGACATCACAAGTGATGAAAAACCAGACTTTAATCGTTTAGAAGAACTTGGTAATGGTGCTTTAAAACGCGCTGTTATAGATGGCGATAAAGATACTGGGTCATTTATGTCTGGCCAGAGTGCTGGTTTAGTTTTTAAAGAACAAAGTTGTCATGAGATCATCCAAGAATTAATGCATGAATATCAAGAAGTAATAAAAGAACAAGCTAACCTCATTTTATAATAAGGTGAACTTAAATGAAAAAACTAGAAAGCTAAAAGGAGTTCTTTTTGCTTCAAATAGTTTTCTAGTTTTTTTAATTATTTCTCTAATTGATATGTATAAATGGATGGTTTTTTTTATAGGCAAATTACCGTTATAGAGGAGACAAGAGCTACATGAAAATTGCCTTTGTATACAGTGGACAAGGAGCTCAATACTTTGGTATGGGTCAAGAATTGTATGAAAAGTACAGTGTGGTCCGAGACGTTTTTGATCAAGCCAGTGAATTTTTAGATTTGGACATGGCAAAACTATGTTTTGAAGAAAATGACTCTCTTAATCAAACAACGTACACTCAACCTGCAATCCTTACAGTAAGTTTAGCTATTGATGCATTGCTAGAAGAAAAAGGGATTAAACCAGCTGTTGTAGCGGGTTTAAGTCTAGGAGAGTACAGTGCTTTCGTTAAAGCCAATGTTCTTTCTTTTAAAGAAGCTGTCCAATTGGTGAAAAAAAGAGGCCAATACATGACAGATGCTGTTCCACTAGGTAAAGGCGCAATGAGTGCCATCATGGGACTTGATCGTCAAACCATTAAAGATGCGTGTGAAGAAGCGAGTATACTAGGTGTTGTTTCTCCAGCTAATTACAATATGCCTGGCCAAATCGCCATTGCAGGTATCAAAGAAGCTGTTGAAAAAGCAGGAGAAATTTTACTTGAAAAAGGCGCTAAACGCGTTGTTCCTTTGCAAGTAAGTGGACCTTTTCATACACAATTGTTGGAACCTGCTTCAATCCAGTTAAAAGAAGCCATCACGGCCATTTCAGTTCATGAGCCTACTCTTCCTGTTGTCAGTAATACAATTGCTGAAGTCTTTAAGGATAAAGAGAAAATCAAAGACATGATGGTTAAACAAGTGATGTCTCCCGTCTATTGGGAAGATAGTGTCAGAACAATGATTGATTTAGGTGTGGACACATTTATTGAAGTTGGTCCCGGAAAAACATTGAGTAGTTTTATCAAAAAAATTGATAAAACAGTTACCATTTTAAATGTTGAAAATGAAAAAACGTTAGAAAAGACAATGAAAAAACTGGCAGAGCTAGAAGCTTAGCCTAATACATTAAAAGGAATGAGCACATGACTTTAAAAAATCAAACGGTTATTGTCACAGGGAGTTCAAGAGGTATTGGAAAAGCGGTTGCTGTAGCATTTGCAAAAGCTGGTGCAAATATCGTTTTAAATGCGCGTAAACCTTTTTCTGAGGAGCTTATTAGCGAATTAGAAGGTTATGGCGTTAAAACGCACACGATTTTAGGTGACGTTAGTGATTTTGACTTTGCTAAACAATTAATTGAAGAATCAAAAGAAGTTTTTGGAAGTGTCGATGTTTTAGTAAATAATGCTGGGATTACAAATGATATGCTTTTAATGCGCATGTCTGAGGAAGATTTCGATCAAACAATTTCGGTTAATTTAAAAGGAACCTTTAATACGATTCGTCATGCATCAAAAGTCATGCTAAAACAAAAAAGCGGCACTATCATTAATATGGCTAGTGTAGTTGGTCTTGTAGGAAATGTCGGACAAGCAAACTATGCAGCAAGTAAAGCCGGCGTTGTTGGTTTAACAAAATCTGCCGCTAGAGAACTATCTGCTAGAGGAATCACTGTAAATGCTATTGCTCCAGGTTTTATTGATACAGAAATGACAGATGTATTATCTGACAAGATGAAAGAACAAGCGGTTAGTCAGATACCTTTGAAACATTTAGGTAACGTAGAAGATGTTGCAAGAGCTGCAGTATTCTTAAGTGAAAATAAATACATTACAGGTCAAGTCATCAATGTAGATGGCGGAATGGTTATGAATGGTTAAGAAGGAGGAAAAAAAATGACAAATCGTGTAGTAATTACCGGAATGGGTGCTGTGACACCTTTAGGAAATACAGTAGCTGAATTTTGGGATGGACTTAAAGCTGGAAAAAACGGCATAGCACCGATTACAAAATTTGATGCCACCGAAACAGGAATCACTGTTGCTGGTGAATTGAAAGATTTTGATGCAACAAACTATATGCAACGTAAAATTTCAAAACGGATGGATGAATTTTCAAGATACGGTGTTGCAGCTGCAGTTCAAGCTGTAGAAGAAAGCGGCATTGATCGTGAAAAAACAGATATGAACCGTTTTGGTGTCATCGTGGGTTCTGGTATTGGTGGATTAAACGCTATGCAAGAACAAATCATTAAAATGAACACAAAAGGGCCGCAACGTGTAGCTCCTTTCTTCGTACCAATGGCGATTGGAAATATGGCTGCTGGAAATATTTCGATTGCAATTGGAACAAGAGGAATTAATACATCCATTGTTACAGCTTGTGCGTCTGGTAACAACTCAATTGGTGAAGCATTCCGCAACATCAAACATGGTTATTCAGATGTGATTCTTGCGGGTGGAGCTGAAGGCACAATCAACGAAATCGGTATTTCAGGTTTTGCTGCATTGACAGCTTTATCAAAAAGTACAGATCCTGACCGTGCATCTATTCCTTTTGACAAAGAACGCAATGGTTTCGTTATGGGTGAAGGAGCGGCAGTCTTGATGCTTGAAAGTTTAGATCATGCATTAGAACGCGGTGCGACAATTTATGCTGAAGTCGTTGGATACGGTTCAACTGGAGACGGTTACCATATGACTGCTCCGACACCAGATGGAAGTGGCGCTGGGCGTGCAATGCAAGATGCAATGGCCGAAGCTGGCATTACACCTGCTGACGTTGGGTACATCAATGCTCATGGAACTAGTACAGGAGCGAATGATTCAGCTGAAACAATGGCAATCAAATATGCTTTTGGCGAAGAAGCAAAAAATGTGGCTATTTCAAGTACGAAAAGTATGACTGGACACTTATTAGGTGCTGCAGGTGCTATTGAAGCAGTAGCATGTGTGAAAGCTCTTCAAGACGGCTTTTTACCACCTACTATTGGCCTTCAAGTACCAGATGAAGCCTGTGATCTAGATTTCATTCCAAATGTTGGACGTGAAGCAGATATCAAATACACTCTAAACAATTCTTTAGGCTTTGGCGGACACAATGCCGTAACATGCTTTAAGAAATGGGAGGGTCAGTAATAATGGATTTCAATCAAGTAAAAGAAATTCTAGATCTAGTGAACAAATCAGAATTAACTGAATTCGATTTGCAAATGGACAATGTGAATTTAAGAATGAGTAAAAATACAGCTACTCAACAAATCAGCCATCAATCGGTTTCAACTGATTCAGAAGCAAGATTTAGCGAACCCGTTCGTAAAGAAAATTTACAAACTTCTTCTATTATCGAAGAAACTGCTCCAATTGCTGAGTCTATTGCCGAGGGCGCACTAGTTCACTCGCCAATTGTGGGCGTTATCTACACATCACCGTCACCAGACCAACCTGCTTTCAAAAAAGTTGGCGATAAAGTGTCTGTTGGAGAAACGCTTTGTATTGTCGAAGCCATGAAATTAATGAATGAAATTAAAAGTGAAATTGAAGGAACCATTACTGAGATATTAATAGAAGATGAACAAGTCGTTGAATTTAATCAACCGTTGTTCAGAATCGCCTAGGAGGAAACACAAATGACAACTATGAATATTAAAGAAATCCAAGAACTGATCCCAAATCGTTACCCTATTTACTTCATTGACCGTGTTGACGAAATGATACCAGGTGAACACGTTGTAGCACTTAAGAATGTTACGATTAATGAAGAAGTATTCCAAGGACACTTTCCAGGTGAACCGGTATTGCCAGGAGTTTATATTTTAGAAGCATTAGCTCAAGCAGGATCGATTCCTTTGCTTACGTTAGACCGCTTTAAAGGTCAAACAGCTTACTTAGGCGGAATGAACAAAGTTAAATTCCGTAAAAAAGTTGTTCCTGGTGATCAATTAATGTTGCAAGTTGATATTGTTAAATTAAAAGATTATGCTGGTATCGGAAAAGGCGTAGCTTACGTAAACGGAAAAAAAGTTTGTGAAGCTGAATTAACTTTCATCATTGGTAGATAAGACGATGTTTAATAAGATATTAATTGCCAATCGAGGAGAAATCGCTGTTCGGATTATTCGAGCTTGTCGTGAGATGGGAATCAAAACGGTTGCTGTCTATTCTGAAGCAGACCGTGATGCGTTGCATATGCAGTTAGCGGATGAAGCTATCTGTATTGGACCCGCAAAAGCTGCGGATTCGTATTTGAATATGCAAAGTATTTTAAGTGCAGCCGTTGTGACGAATGCACAAGCCATTCATCCAGGTTTTGGTTTCCTATCTGAAAATAGTACATTTTCGACCATGTGTCAGGAAATGAATGTGACATTTATTGGACCAGATGCGAGTACTATTGACCAAATGGGGAATAAAGCGAATGCGCGTGCTCTTATGATTGAAGCAAATGTACCTGTTATTCCAGGAAGTGAAGGCTTTATTACCGATACTAATGAAGCTAAACAACTGGCAGATCAATTAGGATACCCCGTAATGGTTAAAGCCGCAGCTGGCGGAGGCGGAAAAGGCATGCGAAAAGTGCTATCTAGTGAAGAGTTAGTTTCCGCATTCAATAGTGCTAAAAATGAAGCGAAAGCTGCTTTTGGCGATGATCAAATGTATATGGAAAAAATCATTGAACATGCACGTCACATTGAAGTACAATTACTAGGTGATCACTATGGAAATGTGATTCATTTAGGTGAGCGTGATTGTTCATTGCAACGGAATAATCAAAAAGTGATTGAAGAGTCTCCATCTGTTGCTATCAATGAAGAACAACGAAAAAAACTTGGTGAAACCGCTATTCGTGCTGCAAAGTATGTTGGTTATAAAAATGCAGGTACGATTGAATTTTTACTGGACCAAGATGGTGAGTTTTATTTCATGGAAATGAATACGCGTATCCAAGTTGAACATCCGGTAACAGAAATGGCCACTGAATTTGATATTGTAAAAGAACAATTATTGATTGCAAGTGGAGCAGAGCTGTCTATTCAACAAAGTGACGTTCGTTTAACTGGACATACGATCGAATGCCGCATCAATGCTGAAAATCCTGCGTTTAATTTTGCTCCTTCACCAGGAACAATCAATTATTTATTGATGCCTAGTGGTGGAAATGGATTACGAGTTGATAGTGCGATGTTTGCGGGAGCAGATATCCCGCCTTATTATGATGCAATGATTGCTAAAATCATTACAAAAGGCGCAAATCGTGCTGAAGCCATTGCAAAAATGCAACGTGCTTTAGGTGAAATGGTTATTGATGGGATTATCAGCAATCAATTTTTCCAAGAAGATTTGTTAATGGATAAGCGATTTGTTAATGGAGAATACGATACAAGCTTTTTGCAAGACGTTTTCCTGAAAGAATGGGTACCTCGTGTTGAATAAGTTTGTCTTGGATCAACAAAAAACATTTCACTAATAAGCAGTAAATAAAAGAGGTGACAATGTGCAGTTATTTAAAAAAAGAGCGTATATACCAATTAGTAAACACACGCAAATTAATGAAGAAAATGATACGCCTATGGTACCAGATGGCATGTTTGCACAATGTCCTAGTTGTAAAAAAGCCATCTATACAAAAGATTTAGGCACGCAAAAAATTTGTCCGGAATGCGGCTATACTTTCAGAATTCGAGCTCAAAAACGTATCGAATTAACCATTGATGAAGACAGTTTTGAAGAATGGAATCAAGATATTCCATTTGAAAACCCGTTAGATTTTCCGGAATACGATACGAAAATTCAAAAAGCTCAAAAAAATACTAAACTCCATGAGGCTGTTTTAACTGGAAAAGGGCTAATTGATGGATTAGAAACGGCTATTTGTGTAATGGATTCTCATTTTATAATGGGAAGTATGGGGAAAGTAGTCGGTGAAAAAATTACGCGGACATTTGAAAGAGCGCTTGCTGAAAGACTACCGGTCATTGTTTTTACAGCCTCTGGTGGTGCGAGAATGCAAGAAAGTATTTTATCGCTGATGCAGATGGCAAAAATTAGTGGAGCCGTTGCTCGTCATAGTGATGCAGGTCTACTGTATGTAACAGTATTAACCGACCCAACTACAGGTGGCGTAACAGCCAGTTTTGCGATGCAAGGAGATATCATTTTATCTGAACCTCAAGCGTTAGTTGGTTTTGCTGGCAGACGAGTGATTGAACAAACCATAAATGAAGAACTGCCGGATGATTTCCAACTTGCTGAGTCTGTTTTAGAAAATGGCTTTATCGATAAGATTGTTCCAAGAAAAGAATTAAAAGCAACTTTGAGTCAGATCTTACGTATCCATTACTAAGAACAGTCAAGTAAGTATTTTTATAAAGAAGGTGAAATAGTTGAAAGAAGCTATGGAAATCGTTGCTTTATCAAGAAAAACATCACGATTATCTGCTTTAGAGATCATGGAATCGGTATTTGACGATTTTATTGAATTCCATGGCGATCGATCTTTTCATGATGACAAAGCTATTGTAGGTGGAGTAGCAACCTTAAATGGAAAACCTGTAACGGTTATTGGGAATCAAAAAGGGCACGAAGTACAAGAAAATATTCTGCGGAATTTTGGTTCTCCTCATCCAGAAGGATATCGAAAGGCCTTACGTTTAATGAAACAAGCGGAAAAATTTAATAGACCTGTGATTACCTTTGTTAATACTTCTGGTGCATATTGTGGCGTTGAAGCTGAAAATAGAGGACAAGGTGAAGCCATTGCTCGTAACTTAATCGAAATGAGTAAGTTAAAAGTGCCTATTCTTTCTATTATTATTGGAGAAGGTGGTAGTGGCGGAGCATTAGCTTTAGCTATGGGAAACCAAGTGTGGATGATGGAACACACGATGTATTCTGTCCTGTCACCTGAAGGGTTTTCTTCTATATTATGGAAAGATGCATCAAGAGCGAAAGAAGCAGCTGAACTGATGAAATTAACGGCTCAAGATTTATTAGGTCTTGATATAATTGATTCCATTTTACCTGAAACGAATGAAGAAGGTTTATTGCCTCACGAGGATATCCTTAAAGCTATGCGTGAGACGATTAGTTCAACATTGGAAGAACTTTCTGCAAAAACACCTGATCAGCTTGTTGAAGAACGTTACCAACGTTTTAGAAAATATTGATGACTGTTCGATACTAAAATTAATCAATAAAAAAAGATAGAAAAGCCGTAAAAAGCTTTTCTATCTTTTTTTGCATAGACCGTTTTGCTTGCATAGAGCCTGTTGACTGTTTGAAGCCCAAAAGCAATACTCAGCGAACGGTCAATTTCTAAATGCTAGACTCTAGTTAGGTGGGTAAATCAATTTTTGGTATTTTTACTGTAGAAGATTGATAAAGATACTTGCCATCGTTTGTTTCAATTAAAATACTATAGCGGTGATCATCTAAAAGTAATTTGCCTAGCATTTCTCTAGAATAGATTCGTCCTAAAGGAAAACCATCTGGTAAAGCAACAGTTACTTTCTTCAACTCATAAAAACCTCTAGCAATCGTTTCTACAAAGATAATATTTGAGATTGATTGCAACTCAATTTGTTCCTCGACCATAAGATCTTTTACATAGCCTTGATTCACTTAGGAACCTCCTTTAGAATGTAGGTAGTTAATTGTTTTACAATGCCAAAAGATTCGTTTGACAAATGTGCGCACCGTACAGTATATAATACTTTATGAAATAAATCTATCAGTATAAAAATTAATTAAAGGATTATTTTCTATCACTTTAGTAAACAAATGTATGCTAAAATAAAGACTGAATAAAAAAGGGAAATGAAGAATAAAAACTGAACAACATGAATGCAGGAGTGTGACATAATGGGAGAAACAGTACCCTTTCCAAAAAATTATGAGTGGTATAAAAAAGAAGCGATGGAGCGCTTTTTATCAGGAAGAATGGAAGAAGCTCTTCCGTTCTTTGAAGAAGCCTATCAATTAGAACAAGATGAGCTATTAAATACAAATTATACAACTGCATTATACCAAGTGGGAGACTATCAAAAAGCTAAAGAGATCGCAGATGATAAATACTCTTTTTATGAACAAGAAGAGTCCTTAACCATTTTTTATACAGCTATTTTAATAAAGTGCCATTTATTTCTTCAAGCTGAACAAGCGCTAGTATTTCGCAAAAAAAAATTCCCACTAACGAATAAGGCTAATGAAAATTGGTTAGCTATTCAAGAGATGTTGGAAGAAGAGCAAGCTCAAATTGAGTTAGAAAAACAGAAAAAAATCCAATACTTGCTAAAAGAAGCTTATTCTTTAGGAAATAAATCGTTTGCTGAACAATCTACTATTATGAAAGGATTGGAAGAAATTCCATTAGAACCTTTTATTGAAGCAGTTAAGCCGATATTATCAAACCCTTATGTTAATGGCATTATTAAAGCGACTGCTATTGAACGATTAGCTATAGAGCAAGTAGCGGGTGAATTTGACGTTTATTGGATGAAAGAAAAAAGAACAATTCAGCCGGCTTCATTAACTTCCATTAAAAATCATGCAAATGTTCAGGAAGTTATGGCTTTATTATCTGAACGTGTGGAACAAAATGACCCTACCTTGTATCAAGCTATGATTCAAGAAGCGTACCTGCACTTTTTCATGCTGTACCCATTCATTAATGAAGTCATAACTTCTCCGCTTAAATGGGTTGAACTGTATCAAAAACGATATGATAACTTCTACCAAGAATCTGATGAATCCCTATCTGATACTAAAGAGATGGAAGAATGGATGCACAAGATTGATGAAGAACTAAAGGATTTAGCTTAAGCTTTTTATGATATTGGCTGGTATGTGACGACGGTCAAGCTGTTTTACCCTTAATTCGTTGTTTTTATTTACAAATTTATGCCTTTAGTGTACTATTAATGAGTATGCAATTGCTTTTTTATTGCGAAAAATAGAGTGTTTCGGAGGGAAATATAACATGACTGCTAAATGGGAAAAAAAAGGCACAAATGATGGTGTCTTAACATTTGAAATTTCAGAAGAAAAAATTAAAGAAGGTCTAGATACTGCTTTTAACAAAGTAAAATCTACCTTAAGCGTACCAGGATTCCGTAAAGGGAAAGTTCCTCGTACAATCTTCAACAAACAATATGGTGAAGAAGCTTTATACGAAGATGCTTTGAACGCTGTATTACCTGAAGCATATGATGCTGCAGTATTAGAAGCTGGACTTGATCCAGTTGCTCAACCAAAAATCGATGTTAAATCTATGGAAAAAGGCGAAGCTTGGGTTATTGAAGCTGAAGTTACTGTGAAACCTGAAGTTGAATTAGGTGAATACAAAGGCTTAACAGTTGAAAAACAAGACCGTGAAGTAACAGACAAAGACGTTGAAGAAAACATTGAACAAAAACGTGCTGCACAAGCTGAATTGGTATTGAAAGAAGATGCTGCAGTTGATGGCGACACAGTTGTTATTGATTATGAAGGATTTAAAGACGGCGTTGCTTTCGAAGGCGGCAAAGGCGAAAATCATTCATTAGAATTGGGTTCAAACTCATTCATCCCAGGTTTTGAAGAAAAACTTGTTGGCGTTAAAGCTGAAGATGAATTAGACGTTGATTTAACTTTCCCTGAAGATTACCATGCTGAAGACTTAAAAGGTGCTGCTGTAACATTTAAAGTTAAAGTACACGAAGTTAAAGCAAAAGAATTACCAGAGTTAGATGATGAATTTGCTAAAGATGTTGACGAAGAAGTTGAAACTTTAGCAGCTTTGAAAGAAAAAATCAAAACTCAATTAACAGAAGCTAAAAATGCTGCTGCTGATGAAGCAATTGAAGAAGCTGCAATTCGTCAAGCCGTTGACAATGCAAAAATTGAAGATCTTCCATGGGCAATGGTTCACGATGAAGTTCACCGTCAAATGGATGTATTTTTAAACGATATGCAACGTCAAGGTGTTTCACCTGAAATGTACTATCAAATTACGGGTACTACAGAACAAGACTTACACAAACAAATGGAAGCAGATGCTGATTTAAGAACTCGCACAAACTTAGTTCTTGAAGCAATCGTTGATGCTGAATCGTTTGAAACTTCTGAAGAAGAAGTAAATGAAGAAATCAAGAACTTAGGCGAACAATATGGTATGGATGAAAAAGCTGTCCGTGCTGCATTGACTCCAGAAATGTTGAAACATGACATTTCAATGAAAAAAGCAATTGATTTAATTACTGAAACAGCTAAAGAAAAATAATTGCTGATTCGTTAAGCATAAATTAAAACTAACAAAAAAAGGACTTCAAAAGTTATTCTTTTTGGAGTCTTTTTTTGCCTAAAAGAGAAGCAGGTTAAATTCTAGCTTTAGAGCCTAAATTATGCTATGCTATTTAAGATTTGAACGATTCTCATTGGATTATGAGCGGCAAATCTGCTACTATTGTAAGTGGTACGAATGAGAATAGAGGTGGACAGGAATGTTTAATGATGAAGAAACAAAAGGACCTGTGAGCTGCTCTTTTTGTGGCAAGTCTCAAGACCAAGTGAAAAAAATTGTTGCTGGTCCAGGTGTATATATATGTAATGAATGTATCGATTTATGTAAAGAAATTATTGACGAAGAATTTAGTGATGCAGGTTATGGCGAATTTTTAGAAGTGCCTAAACCTCAAGAAATTAGAGGCATCTTAAATGATTATGTTATTGGACAAGAACAGGCTAAAAAATCATTATCTGTAGCTGTTTATAACCATTATAAACGTGTAAACCAAATTGGTGGAGACGAAAAAGATGGCGTAGAATTGCAAAAGAGTAATATTTGTTTAATTGGACCAACAGGATCCGGAAAAACTTTTCTGGCTCAAAGTTTGGCTCGTATTTTAAATGTTCCATTTGCGATTGCGGATGCTACAAGTCTGACAGAAGCTGGATATGTTGGTGAAGACGTTGAAAATATTCTTCTAAAACTAATGCAAGCAGCTGATTATGATGTAGAACGTGCTCAAAAAGGAATCATTTATATTGATGAAATTGATAAAATTGCGCGTAAAGGCGAAAATGTATCGATTACACGTGATGTAAGTGGGGAAGGTGTTCAACAAGCCTTGCTTAAAATCTTAGAAGGAACTGTTGCAAATGTACCTCCACAAGGCGGTAGAAAACATCCTCATCAAGAGTTCATTCAATTAGACACAAGCAATATTTTATTTATTGTTGGTGGAGCTTTTGACGGAATTGAAACGATTGTTAAAAATCGTATGGGAGAAAAAGTTATTGGTTTTGGTTCTGCTAAGAAAAAAATAGAAGAAGGCCAAAGCGTTATGCAACAAATTATCCCAGAAGATTTATTGAAATTTGGATTGATTCCAGAATTTATCGGACGTTTGCCGGTTATGGCTGCGTTAGAAAAATTAACTGAAGATGATTTAGTCCATATTTTAACAAAACCTAAAAATGCACTTGCAAAACAATACAAAAAATTATTAGGTTTGGATGATGTTGAACTAGAATTTGAAGAAGATTCTTTAACAGAAATTGCTAAAAAAGCAATTGAACGCAATACTGGTGCACGTGGTTTACGTTCCATTATTGAATCAATCATGTTAGAAATTATGTTTGACTTACCTAGTCGACCAGAAATCGTTAAATGTGTGATTACAAAAGATACTGTAAGTGGTTCTGGACTTCCTGAGTTTTATGATAGTGAAGGTAAAAAAGTAAATTAATTTTGCTTGAATCATAGCTTTATGGCATCAAATAAACCAACTAAACGGGGTTGAGACAATTTATTTTGTCTTAACTCCGTTTTATTTAGATTTTTCGGCAAATAGTGAGAGTCTCAAAAAGAATGGCTTAATGAATAGCCAAAATTCATTTGTAAGCATCTTGATATCGTCTTAAATCTAAAGTTAACACGGTTGCTGCTTTAGTTGTTCATCTGAACTATGAGTTTCTAAGGGGAAAGTCGAGGTTGATTTAAATTTAAAATATCATTGATTACATTAATATGTTAAAATGATAAAAGAATTTATAATTAGAGATGGAGATTAGAAAATGAAAGTAAATAAAGCTGATATTGTCATCAGTGCGGTTTCGCCTGCTCAATATCCAAGTACAGGGTTACCTGAAATAGCCTTAGCCGGTCGTTCAAATGTTGGGAAATCATCATTTATTAATACAATGATTAATCGAAAAGGGCTTGCTAGAACATCAGGAAAACCAGGAAAAACTCAAACATTAAATTATTATATTATTGAAGATAGTTTTTATTTCGTAGATGTTCCAGGTTACGGATACGCTAAGGTATCAAAAACAGAACGGGCAAAATGGGGACAAATGCTTGAAGTTTACTTTACTCAAAGAGAGACTTTAAAAGTAGCTCTTTCAGTAGTAGACCTTAGACATCCGCCGACAGAAGACGATGTACAAATGTATGAGTTTCTAAAGTACCATTCTATTCCTGTTATCGTAGTTGCTACAAAAGCGGACAAGATTCCAAGGGGAAAATGGAACAAACATATAAAAATCGTTAAAGATAAATTAAACATAAGAGAAGAAGACCATTTCGTTCTTTTTTCTTCTGAAACAGGAGAAGGTAAAGAGCAGGCTTGGAGCTTGATTGAATCATACATTAAAGACTAACTTCTTTTTGTAGCAATTAAACAAGTCAAGAATAATTGATGAGCTAAAATAGAAGGGATAGAACGGTAATTAGCATTCTATCTTTTTCTGTTTTTTATCAATTATAATGATGGAAAATTAGAGGATGGTACTATTGAAAATCTTATTATACGGGGTTAGTCACAAAACGACGCCGATAGAAATTAGAGAACATTATACAATTGAAGAACAACAGTTACCTGAACAACTCGCTGAGATAAAATCTTTTTCAGGTGTTAAAGAAGCTGTCATTCTTTCAACGTGCAATCGAACAGAATACTATCTTTATATTGATCAAAATGAATTTATGCATGGAGAAATGCTTCGTTTTCTTTCAAATCATACAGGATATGAAATTTCTGAAGTTATATCAACAAGCTATGGAAAGTCGAATCATGAAGCTGCTGAACACTTATTTAATGTAGCAACTGGGCTTGATTCATTGATCATTGGCGAAACGCAGATTTTGAGTCAAGTGAAACAAGCGTTTGCTATGGCTGTTGAACTAAAAACATCTGGTCCAATTCTAAATTCTTTGTTTAATAAGGCTATTTCTTTTTCTAAAAAAATGCATACTAAAACAAACTTAGATAAGTTATCGTACAATCCCGGAACTGCCGCGGTTAAATTATATAAAGAAGAATGGGATAGCTTAGCAGACAAACGTTTCCTTTTGATTGGATCAGGAAAAATGATTCGTTTAACGGCTAAAACGTTATTTTATCAAGGCGCTACTCATATAACCCTAATTGGTCGTAACGAACAGAAAGTAAATGACTTAGCACATGAATTGAATTTATGGGCACAAAAAACACGGCATTCAGATGTGTTAAAACGTTATTTCTTTACAGCTGATTTTAATCATCTGCCAATGTCTTTAGCGGCGGCCGATGGAGTGGTCACTGCTACAAAAGCACCCTATCATTTGATAACCGGAAAAACGATTGAAGAAATGGCGACCATTCGTTTAACTTTGAAAAAACAGTTGTTTATGGACTTTTCGGTTCCGCGAAATATCGAGCCTAGTATTCAATACATTGAAGGTATTCAAGTATTTGATATGGACCAAATTAGTTTTCGTTTAGAAGAAGCCGATCTTGATAAAGATAAAGTCGTTAGAAAAATTAAAGTTGAACTAAGTGAAGAGGTAGCAGAATTTAAACAATGGTATCTAGAAAGAAAAGCCGTTCCTTATTTACAAGAGCTTAACGAACAAATGCTGAATTTAAAAGAACTGACATTAACAAGTTTAGAAAATAAATTGCCTGAATTAACCCAACATCAAATTCGTTTAATTGATAAGCATATGCAAAGTATGATTAATCAGATGAAGCGCATACCAGTTGAATCTTTAAAAGAATTTGCCAGAAAAAATGCTTCAAAAGAATCGAAAAAAGACTTAAAATTATTCGCTAAATCATTAGGACTTTCAGTGGAATTGGAGAATTCGGAACAACCATCTGAAGTACTTGTAGTAGAAAGTGGAGGGGTCAGCATTGAGAGTCACGAAACAATCTGAACAAGCTTTTGAAAAAGCACTTAATTTAATGCCAGGAGGAGTAAACAGTCCTGTAAGGGCCTTTAAATCGGTAGATGTACCTCCTGTATTTATTCAAAAAGGTAAAGGAAGCCATGTGGTTGATATAGACGGAAATGACTACATTGACTATGTCTTAGGTTGGGGCCCTTTAATTCTAGGTCATGCAAATGATCAAGTCATAGATAAAATTCAACACACAGCAAGTTCTGGGACCAGTTTTGGTATGCCAACACTCTTAGAAAATCAATTAGCTGAACTTGTGATTCAACGTGTACCTTCTGTAGAAATGGTTCGTTTTGTTAATTCCGGAACAGAAGCAACTATGAGTGCATTGCGTTTAGCACGTGGTTTTACAAATAGAGATAAAATAGTGAAACTAGAAGGTAGTTATCATGGACATGACGATGCCTTATTAGTAAAAGTTGGATCCGGAGTTGCAACACTAGGATTGCCTGATTCACCAGGAGTTCCAAAAAGCACTACCTCGAATACGCTAGTAGCTCCTTACAATGATTTAGAAGCGATTGAAGTGCTCTTCGAAGCGTATCCGGGTGAAATTGCAGCAGTTATTGTTGAGCCTGTAGCGGGAAATATGGGAGTTATACCCCCATTAAAAGGTTTTTTAGAAGGCTTACGGTCTGTAACAGAAAAAGATGGTGCTTTATTGATTTTTGATGAAGTAATGTCGGGCTTTAGAGTTGGTTACTACAGCGCACAAGGGTACTATAATGTATTGCCCGATATAACTTGTTTAGGCAAAGTGATTGGTGGAGGGGTTCCAGTAGGAGCCTATGGTGGCAGAAGAGACATAATGGAACATATTGCACCAGCGGGCAGTGTCTATCAAGCAGGTACCTTATCTGGTAACCCTATTGCGATGTCTGCAGGCATTGCTACATTATCTCAATTAACGGAAAAAGATTATGATCATTTTGAGTCTTTAGGCGATGCATTAGAAAAAGGCATCCTTTCATTAAGTGCTCTATATGATGTTCCTATTACAATCAATCGAGCTGGAAGTATGATAGGGTTATTCTTTAATGACGGACCCGTAACCAACTATGAGCAAAGTAAAGCAAGTGATACACAATTTTTTGCCGATTATTATAAACAAATGATCAATCATGGTATCTTACTACCTCCTTCTCAATTCGAAGGAATTTTCTTATCTACTTCTCATACTATTGAGGACATTGAACAAACCTTAGATGCTATGGAAGCTAGTTT
Organism: Carnobacterium jeotgali MS3; assembly: GCF_000745125.1. Taxonomy (GTDB): domain Bacteria; phylum Bacillota; class Bacilli; order Lactobacillales; family Carnobacteriaceae; genus Carnobacterium_B; species Carnobacterium_B jeotgali. Next base: position 43,649 of record NZ_JQNF01000003.1, on the reverse strand, counting down.
TAAAGCATTGAAAAATTTAGAATAGAAAGACTAAAGGAGTTATTTTCAAATGGAATTTAATGAATATCAAAAGCTAGCCAATCGTACTTTATATGGAAACGAACAAGTCTTGACTAATTGTGCTTTAGGCGTTGCGAGTGAAGCCGGTGAATTGGTTGATTTAGTTAAAAAATATACTTTCCATGGTCATGATTTAGATAAAAAAGAACTAACTAAAGAACTTGGAGACGTTTTATGGTATCTCTCTCAAATTGCGGAATGGGCTGACATTCCTTTTGAAGAAGCAGCAATACAAAATATTGAAAAACTAAAAAAACGTTATCCAGATGGCTTTTCTGAAGAACGCAGTCGTAAGCGAATGGACTAACAAAAAAAGAAACGTTGAATGATGATTATCATTTAACGTTTCTTTTTTTAGTTTTTTTTTCTAAAGAATTAGTTTTTTCGTCTTCATCTAAAGGCAAGTCCTTTTCAGATTTAGAAAAATCAAGTTCATCTTCGGGGTCGATAGCAAATTTACTAAACAACTCATCTAAGCTTGTTTCTGATTTATGAATTAGTCCCATAATCAGCCTCCTTTTTCTTGTATCCTTATAGTAATCCCAAATTTGAAATAAAACAATGTTTTTATATAATTTCCGGCTCAAACTAATATATACATTTATATATGTATAAAAGTAGTATTAAAGTGAAAAAAAGTAAATATTTTTAAAATATATTGTATAAATATCCTTTATCTGTTATGATAATTTATAAGTTAAAAGTAGAAGATTGTAGAAAAGAGGAAAAATTATGATAAAGAAATCATTATATTTAGTTGTATTGAGTTTAATTGCTGTTTTTAGTTTTTTTATACCCGTTGAAACAGTATTTGCTGCTGATACGGCATTAGAAGATATTCAAGAAAAAGGAACTTTGGTAATAGGTACGAGTGCTGATTTTCCACCATATGAATTTCACAGTACAGTGAATGGAAAAGATACCATTGTCGGAATGGATATATCAATTGCTCAAAAAATTGCCGAAGATTTAGGAGTCGAATTAAAAATCGAGGATATCGGTTTTGATAGTTTGTTACCGGCATTAGAATCAGAAAAAGTCGATATGGTTATTTCGGGTATGAGCCCTACTGAAGAACGTAAACAAAGTGTGGATTTCTCTGAGGTATATTATACAGGAGGACAAAATATTGTTGTAAGAGAAGCCGACAAAGAAATATATAAAAGTACGGCTGATTTAAAAGGCTTGAAAGTTGGCGTTCAAACAGGTTCTTTACAAGAAACACTCGCTCAAGAGCAAATGCCGGATTCAGAAATATTGAGTTTAACAAAAACGACCGATTTGCTTTTAGCTTTAAAGACAAATAAAGTTGAAGCTGTGCTAATGGAAAAACCTAGTGCAGAAGCATATGTAGGAAATGATAACCAAATCCTAACATTTGATGGTGGATTTCAATTAGAAGAAGGCGAACAAGGTAGTGCAATCGCGTTTAAAAAAGATACACAATCTTTAGTAGCAGCTGTGAATTCTTCTTTAACAGAAATCAGTGAACAAGATTTAATTTCTGATTATCTAGAAGAAGCTGGAACCCATTTACAAGAGGCACAAGGTGGGACAGAAGAAGAATCAGCTGAAAGCAACAGTATTTTGAATTATTGGAATTATTTCTTAAAAGGTACCGGATATACGATTCTTATTTCAGTTGTAAGTGTCTTTTTTGGTTCAATACTAGGGGTAGTTTTATCATTTATGAGAATGAGTAAGAATAAAATCGTCCATTTCGTAGCTACAGCTTATGTTGAATTTGTACGTGGAACGCCAATGATGATCCAAGTAATGTTTATCTATTTTGCTGTTGGTTATTTAGTCAACATTCCAGCATTAGCATCCGGAATCATTGCTGTGTCGTTAAACAGTGCAGCTTACATTTGTGAAATCATCCGTTCTGGTTTAAATTCAGTGCCAAAAGGTCAATCTGAAGCTGCTAGAAGTTTAGGTATGAGTAAAAAAATCGCGATGCGTCAAATCATTTTCCCACAAGCACTTAAAAATATTTGGCCAGCATTAGGAAATGAATTTATCACAGTGATTAAAGAAAGTTCGATTGTCTCAATAATTGGGGTTAGTGATTTAATTTTCCAAACAAGAGTAGTAACATCCGTTTCATATAGAGGAATCGCTCCTTTAGTTGTGACGATGATTATCTACTTTATCTTAACATTTAGTTTAACTAAGTTATTAAATCATTATGAAGGGAAGATGAATCATGATTAAAATAGATCATTTAAAAAAATCGTTTGGCACTAATGAAGTCTTAACAGATATCAATCAAGAAGTAAAAAAAGGTGAAGTAGTGGTTATTATTGGCCCTTCTGGATCAGGAAAAAGTACATTACTTCGTTGTTTAAACTTATTAGAAACACCAACAAGTGGAGAAGTAATTTTTGAAGGAACGGCTTTAACTGGTCTAAATGAAACGAAAATAAATCAATTGCGAGAAAAAATGGGTATGGTTTTTCAAAGTTTTAACTTATTTCCTCATATGACTGTTCTAGAAAATTTGAAAGTTTCTCCTGTAAAAGTAAAAGGACTATCAGATCAAGAAGCAACGGCCAGTGCAATTAAATTATTAGAACAAGTTGGACTATCTGACAAAGCCGATGCTTATCCTGCTAGTTTATCAGGTGGACAACAGCAAAGGGTAGCCATCGCTCGTGCTTTAGCTATGAATCCGGCGGTGATGCTGTTTGATGAACCAACGTCTGCTTTAGATCCTGAAATGGTAGGAGAAGTCTTAAAAGTTATGCAAGATTTAGCTGATGTGGGTATGACCATGGTAGTTGTGACTCATGAAATGGGCTTTGCGAAAGAAGTAGCTGATCGTGTGATTTTTATGGATGGCGGCTATATTGTTGAAGAAGGTAAACCTGAAGAACTATTTAATAACCCGCAACATGAAAGAACTCAAGATTTTTTAGCTAAAATACTGTAATAATTTAGTGTTAAGCTATTTGATCAATAAGAAACGTAAAAAAGGATCTACGCTAAATAAATGGCGTAGATCCTTTTTTTATTAATCACTACATCAGTCACAAGAGGTTTTTAGCCGATAGTCATAGTACTTGGTTCAACATGAACTTTTGTATCAAAAACTTCAAAATCAGCTGCTAATAGAATTTCAACCTGCTCCGTTAATTCGTGGCTTCTTTTAACAGTCATTTCAGGATCGGTTTTTATCACAACATCGACATGGATAATGGTTCCATAGGTTCTGGCCTTAATCGATGCAACTTCTAAAACTTCAGGTAATGTTAGAATGGTTTGTTGGTATTTTTTTAAGTCTTCTTCGTTAAAGCCATCAGACAATTCAAATGCGCTTTCTCTGAAAATTTCAAATGCAGTTTTTAATATAATCAATGAAACAATAATTGCCATTACACTATCAATCCAGGCCATATTAAAATTAGAAGCAAATATGGCTATAGCAGTTGAAAAACTGATTAAACTATCATTGAAAGTATCTTTCGAAGCGGCTTTTAATGCCTGACTTTTTTGTTTTTTTGCTAACTTGCTATTGTACAAATAAACCCCTAGCAAGATAATACTTGAAAATAAGCCAGCATAACCTGCAACTAAATCAGGGGAGTTCCTTTCAGGAGCAAAAAAATGTTCCACTGCAGAGATAAGAACTTCTAGTCCAACCGCTAACATAATGAAAGAAGTGACCATGCTTGCAACGGTTTCAGCTTTCCAATGGCCATACGGGTGATCGTCATCAGGAGGTCTTCTTGCCAAGCGCAATCCAATAAGGACAGCGATTGAAGCAATGGTATCTGTTGTATTGTTCAATCCATCTGCTCGTAAAGCACTTGAGCCAGAATAGTTAGCAATCGTTAATTTAAGTGTCGCAATAAAAAGATAAGTCACAATACTGAGTACTGCTCCACGCTCAGCAATTTTTAGTTCTTCATAACGATCTTTTATCATCGTCAAAACGTTCGACGTCCCTTCAACTTGAAATTAAGTAATAGAATCTATTTTACCTAAACTTAAGAAGAATAGCAATTAGTTTTCAATTAGATACAAAAAGGCTGAGATTAGGATATTTTGTCCTAACCTCAGCCTTAAGTAACCTTATTTTTCTATTTAAGCAATCCTTCAGTTGTAACAGGTTTTCTCCAAAGACCAAGAATAACAGCTGAAACAATTGTTCCGATGATTAGTGCTACTAAAAATAGGAACCAGTGATTTGAAAGAGCTACAACGAAAATACCACCATGTGGTGCAGGAATTGTAATACCCCATAATTGAGTTAAGCCACCAGCAATCGCTGCTCCAATAACAGAAGAGCCAATTGTGCGAAGAGGATCAGCAGCTGCAAAAGGAATAGCTCCTTCAGTAATAAATGATAGTCCCATTACATAATTTGTAAGAGCCGATTTTCTTTCATCTTCATTAAATTTGTTTTTAAAGAAAGTGCTAGCTAAAGCAATTGCTAGAGGTGGAACCATACCACCGGCCATTACTGCAGCCATCAAAGCACCATCACCAGAATCTGTGAAAATTCCAATTGAAAAGGCATAAGCTGCTTTATTGAAGGGACCACCCATATCAATAGCCATCATTCCACCTAATAACGCACCTAAAATGACTGCGTTAGCTGTACCTAAGTTTTCTAAGAAAGTAATCATTGCAAGATTAATTGTGGCGAAGATAGGTCCAACAATAAAGAACATAAGAGCACCAGTAACTAATAATCCAAGAATTGGGTAGAAGAGAATAGCTTTTAAACCATTAAGTGATTGTGGTAATCCTTTTAAGGCTTTTTTCAAAGCTAGAACTGTATACCCAGCTATGAAACCAGCTGCAAGGCCGCCAAGGAAACCGGCGTTACTATTCACAGCAAGCAATCCACCAACCATACCAGGCATTAGACCAGGGCGATCAGCAATACTCAAAGCAATATAACCAGCTAAAATAGGAATTAAGAAATTAAAGGCGTTCGATCCAACAGTATTCAAGAATAAGAAGAGGGCATTAGAATCACCTAAAAAGCTTTCTACTAAGAAAGAAATAGCCATTAATATTCCGCCACCGATAACAAAAGGTAGCATAGTTGAGATTCCATTCATTAAATCTTTATAGACACGATTAACCCATGAACCAGACTCTTCATTATCAACAGACTCGTCTTTTTGTCCTTCTGATGAGTAGATAGGAGCTTGTTTATTCATAGCTTTAGTAATCAATTCTTCCGTTTTACGAATGCCGTCACTAACTGGACGTTGCAACATTGGTTTTCCATCAAAACGAGCTAATTCAACTTTTTTGTCAGCAGCTATGATAACTCCATCAGCTCTTTTGATATCTTCAGCAGTTAAACGGTTTTTGATACCGTCAGAACCGTTCGTTTCTACTTTAATCTCAACGCCCATTTCAGCGGCTTTTTTCTTTAATGCATCCTCAGCCATGTAAGTGTGCGCAATACCTGTCGGACAAGCCGTTACTGCAATCACAAATGGTTTTTTAACATCTTGATTTAATTTTGGAGCTTTAGTTGCTTCTAGTTCAGCGGCAGCTTCTTTTTCTTGTACGTCTTGAGCAGCTGCAAAAAGTGAGCGAACTTCTTCAGGTGTTTTAGATTCTTTTAAAGATAAAACGAAATCAGGATGGATCAATAGGCGAGATAGGTTTGCCAATGCTTGTAAATGTGTGTCATTTGCGCCTTCTGGAGCCGCAATCATAAAGAATAGGAACGCCGGTTGTCCATCTAAAGAATTGTAATCAACGCCATTTGTACTTTTAGCAAATAAAACAGTTGCTTCATTTACCGCGGTTGTTTTAGCGTGTGGCATTGCAATTCCATCGCCTAAACCTGTAGAAGTAAGTGATTCACGGTGCATAATGCCTTCTTTGAATAGATCAGCATCGTTAATACGGTTATTTGCTTTTAAACTCGCAACCATTTCATCAATAACGCCTTCTTTAGTTGTTGATTTTAAATCCATAATCATGACTTCTTTGATTAATAAATCATTAATATTCATTGTTTTTCCTCCTATTTTATAAAGTTATTTCTGTTAGTATAACTTCTTCTAATAACGCGTCTATTTCAGAACGTGTTGCTAAATCATCAGAAAAAGCTGTTGCACTTCCGGTAGCGACACTTTTTTTGAAAGCTATTAGAGGGTCTTTAGTGTCAACAAGAGCTCCAATGAAACCAGCAATCATAGAATCACCAGCACCGACAGAATTTTTCACGATGCCTTTAGGAACAGTAGCCTGATAAACTTTTTCGCCTGTAAAGAATAAAGCTCCATCACCAGCCATTGAGACGAGTGCATGTTTAGCGCCTAAAGCAACCAGTTTTTTCCCATAAGGGATTGCATCCTCAACGGATTCGAAAGTTGTCCCGAAAAGATCAGCTAACTCATGGTGATTGGGTTTTACTAACAAAGGTTTATGCACTAAAGCGTTCATTAATTCTGTTCCAGTCGTATCAATCACAAAATTGGCTTGTTTTGAAATAACTTTCGCAATCAAATTTTGATAAAAATCTTCCGGCAGAGAAGGAGGTTTGTTTCCAGAGAGAATAACAATATCTTGAGCAGTTAATAAATCGATTTGTTGCATTAATTGCTCAACTTCAGCATTTTCAATTAAGGGACCTTGAGCATTTAATTCTGTTTCAGTGTCAGATTTTAATTTAACATTGATGCGCGTATCTCCTTTAATAGAAACAAATTGAGTATGCACACCTTCTTTTTCTAACCAATCAGAAATGAAATTCCCAGTAAAACCACCTAGAAAACCTAAAGCAGTAGAAGGTTGGCCGATATGGTTTAACACACGAGAAACGTTAATACCTTTACCACCGGGAAGTTTGATATCTCTATCCATGCGATTTAATGCACCTAATTGAACAGCAGAGACATGGACAATGTAGTCAATTGATGGATTTAGCGTTACTGTATAAATCATGATTTTGCCTCCAATATTGTTGTTGTAGTATAATAACTTCCATATTTTTTAGCCGTTAGATGATCTGTAATGATTAATGCATCATCAATATTACAGACTTTTACAAAAGTAACTTTATTAAATTTTGTTTCATCAGCTAAAACATATGCTTTTGAACTGTTCTTAAAAGCCTGTTGTTTGACCGCAGCTTCTTCTGGATCTGGGGTAGTAAACCCATAATCTTTATCAATCCCGTTCATTCCTAAAAAAGCTTTATTGAAGCGATAACGTGATAATTGTTCTATGCTAGTAGTTCCAATGATAGCTTGAGTAGTATTTTTTAACTTTCCGCCAATTAGTAACACGTCATTATTTTGTTCTGAAAGAAGAAGAGCATGTTGCACCGCATTTGTTACGATATGAATACTTTTTTCTTTTAAAAACGGAACCATGAAAAATGTAGTTGATCCTGCATCCAAAAAAATAGTATCTCCATCTTCGACAAAAGAAGCAGCTAATTTTGCGATATTTTTTTTGTTTTGAACGTTTTTGATTGATTTTTCTGTAAGTGTTTGTTCTTTTTCAACAGTGTAAACTCTTTTAGCGCCGCCGTGCACACGTACAAGCTTTCCTTGTTCTTCCAATAAAGCTAAATCACGTCGAATAGTGGACTCTGAACAATTCATTTCTAACATGAGTTCTTGGGACTTGATCACTCCATAATGATTTAATTTTTCTATTATGAAGTTGTATCGTTCTTCAGTAATCATTTTATCCCTCCAATATCGTTACTTTACCACCAAAAACAGTCAAAAGCAATCAAATATAAACCGATTTCATGATTTTTTAATCGCTTTATTTTAAAAAATAACAAACCTTAAAGTAATGGGTGACGTATACCAGATAGTCTTATAAAAACAGTTGTTCTTTCCATTAGTGTAAAAAGATAGTAGACCAATTTTAATTTCCGTAAATAAATTAGTTGGAATTTAAGGAATTGATTATACAAAAATAGGAAAGAAATCAACATGATTTCTTTCCTATTCTGCATTTTTGATATTAACGTTCTATTACTTCAATAGATTCGATTTTAACTTCTTTCAAAGGTTTCCCAAGCGAATCCGTTTTAACGTTACTTATCTCATCAACAACATTCATGCCTTCAATTACTTGCCCAAAAACGGTGTAATTTTGGTCCAGGGAAGGATAACCGCCAGATGCATAAGCCTCCATTATTTTAGTTGGTGTAGTTGATGGATTCGCCAATTTACTGACATCTGATGGGTTTTGAACGATATAAAATTGGCTTCCTATTGAAACAGGTGCATTTGTTTTAGCCATAGCAAGGGCTCCACGGATATGGAATAATTGAGACGAAATTTCTGTTTCAAACGGTTCACCCCAAATACTTTCGCCGCCAGTACCGTCTCCTTTGGGATCACCACCTTGAATCATAAAGTTTGATAAGATACGGTGAAAAGTCGTCTCATCATAATAGCCATCTTTGCTATGAGTAATAAAATTTTCAACGGCTTTTGGCGCTAAATCTGGGAAGACTTTAGCTCGTATTGTACCAAATGTAGTGGCGATTTTAATTTCTATCTCATTTTCGTTCACTTCTTTAGTTAACTGAGGAAAATCAATATTTTCTTCAGCTAGATCTGTTGATTGAGTCAGTGAGCTTGCTGGGGAAAACATTGTTGTGAAGCTTGCTCCGGTACTCTGTGACAACGAGTGGACTCCGAAAATCATTAGCCCTATTGCAATCATGAACAAGGTAATTCCAATAATATAGCTTTTCTTTCTTTTCACATTACACGTCCTTATAATATTTAAGCGAACTCGCTTAAGAATAAAAAAGTTCCCTGTAAATTATACTACAAATGAGAAAAGAATTAAATAGTTAAAATGAAATGATGGAACAATGAGTGTAATTGAAAAAAACAGGCTGTTTTTTTGTTTTATCCGTAAGAAAAGTGACAATATCCTCATTTAAAATAGACAAATACATAAAATAAACGTACAATAGATAATGGACTAAAATTGGGTATACTGAGCGTATTTCATTTTTAGAGGATATGTGATAATTGGCTTTCTTGTTTACATCTTGGAACAAATGTAATATTAAGATGATGCGCCAGATCCATTGTGTAACCTAGAAAATAACTAAATCTCATACACTTAAAAATGAGGAGGAAAATAAAAATGTCAATGTTTTTAGATCAAGTAACAATCAATGTAAAAGCTGGTGATGGTGGTAACGGAATGGTTGCTTTCCGTCGCGAAAAATTCGTACCAGATGGTGGCCCTGCTGGTGGAGATGGTGGTAAAGGTGGAGATGTCGTTTTTATCGTAGACGAAGGTTTACGTACATTAATGGATTTTCGATTTAACCGTCATTTTAAAGCAGAGCACGGTGAAAATGGCATGAGTAAAAACATGCATGGCCGAGGAGCAGGGGACAACGTTATTAAAGTTCCGCCTGGCACAACTATTAAAGAAGCAGAAACTGGAAAACTTTTAGGCGATTTAGTGCATCATGGACACAGTCTTGTTGTTGCTAAAGGTGGTCGAGGTGGTCGAGGCAATAGCCGTTTCGCTACTCCTAGAAATCCAGCTCCAGAAATCGCCGAAAACGGTGAACCAGGAGAAGAATATAAAATTGATATGGAATTAAAGGTATTAGCTGATGTAGGTTTAGTTGGTTTCCCATCTGTTGGAAAATCGACTATCCTTTCAGTCGTATCTGCTGCTCGTCCTAAAATTGGCGCTTATCATTTTACAACATTAGTACCAAATTTAGGAATGGTTCAAACGCCAGACGGACGTAGTTTTGTTATGGCCGACTTGCCTGGCTTAATTGAAGGAGCTTCACAAGGAATCGGTCTGGGAACACAATTTTTGCGTCATATTGAACGCACTCGTGTAATCTTACATGTTATAGATATGAGTGGAAGTGAAGGCCGCGATCCATTTGATGATTACGTAGCTATCAATAAAGAATTGGAAACACACAATCTTCGTTTGATGGAGCGTCCTCAAATTATTGTTGCCAATAAAATGGACATGCCTGAAGCAGAAGAAAATTTAATTTCGTTTAAAGAAAAATTACAAGCGCTAAAAAAAGACGAATACGAAGAAGATCTTCAAATTTTTGCTATCTCAGCTATCACACATCAAGGAACACAAAACTTATTGAATGCTACAGCTGATGTGCTAGATGTAACTTCAGAGTTTCCGTTATATGAATTGGATCAAGAAGAAGATACTGTTTTATATAAACATACTGCTGAAGAAAAAGGATACGAAATTACAAGAGACCCTGATGCTACATGGGTATTGAGTGGAGAGAAACTTGAAAAATTATTCAAGATGACGAACTTTGATCATGATGCATCTGTCTTAAGATTTGCCCGTCAATTAAGAACGATGGGAATAGACGAAGAAATGCGCGTACGTGGCGCTAAAGATGGCGACTTAGTCCGCATCATGAAATACGAATTTGAATTTGTTGAATAGAGAGTAATTTAGCCAAGCAATCAACTCATCGATTGCTTGGCTTTTTTTTATTTATCTCATTATCGCTTATTTGGGAAATATTTGTTAAAATATAGAGCATAGATGAATACGGTTTTTTTTATCGTACGATTGATACTTAAACGGTTAGGATAGGATGAAATGGAATTATTATTTTTAGGAACAGGTGCAGGTGTTCCGGCTAAACATCGGAATGTAACCAGTATTGCTTTAAAATTATTGGAAGAACGCAACACAATTTGGCTTTTTGATTGTGGAGAAGCGACACAACAACAAATACTGCACACGACTTTAAAACCGCGTAAAGTAGACAAGATTTTTATTACTCATTTACATGGAGATCACATTTTTGGATTGCCTGGTTTTTTAAGCAGTCGCTCTTTTCAAGGTGGGGACGGACCGTTGACCATCTATGGCCCTGTTGGCATTAAAAATTATGTGCTAACTTGCCTAAAAACATCTGGAACAGCGTTAAAGTATTCTTTAAACTTTCACGAAATAGTAGAAGATGGGATTCTATTTGAAGACTCACACTTTAAGGTAAGTTGTGGTAAGTTAAAACACGGCATCCAATCTTTTGGTTACCGGATTGAAGAAGCTGATCATCAAGGAATGTTGCAAGCAGATAAGTTAAAAGAAGCTGGAATACCTTTTGGTCCGTTATTTGGAAAGCTAAAACAAGGAAAAACGATTACCCTAGAAGACGGACGAGTATTCAATGGACAAGATTTTATTGGAGAAACTCAAAAAGGCCGAATTGTTACCATTCTTGGCGACACAAAAAAAACAGAAAACAATGTATTGCTTGCTAAAAATGCCTCAGTTTTAGTACATGAAAGTACATTTGATGGTGCGAATCAAAAAATGGCAAGAGATTATAACCATTCTACCAATATAGATGCGGCGCAAGTAGCTAAAGAAGCGGGTGTCGACAAGTTATTGTTAACCCATATTAGTGCTCGTTATTTAGGTAAAGATGTTTATTTATTAGAAAAAGAAGCTAAAAAAGTTTTCCCGAATACGCGAATTGTAAATGATTTTGATGAAATCGATATCCCGCTTATTAGAACGGATAAATAAATCAACTAAAGGAGCTTATTATGAAAAATTTCGATACACTTAATGATAAAGTAGTTTTTATTACTGGTGCTTCAACTGGTTTAGGAGAAAAAATAGCTTATGAAGCTGCAAAAAAAGGTGCTGTGGTAATAGTCAGTGCTAGAAGAGAAGACATGCTTTTAAAAGTCAAGGCGACTTGTGAAGAATATTCAGGTAAAAAAGCCTATGCATTTTCTTTAGACGTTTCAGATCCTGAACAAGTCAAAAAAGTAATCGAAGAAATCTATCAAACAGTTGGTGTTGTAGATGTGCTTGTAAATAATGCAGGTTTTGGACACTTTGAAGAAGCGTTAACCTTTGATATGGATCTAGCTGAAAGAATGTTTCGTGTAAATGTGTTAGGTTTAATGTATGTGACTCAACTAGTTGCTATTGAAATGGCTGAAAGACGCCAAGGTCATATTATCAATATTGCTTCTCAAGCTGGGAAAATGGCTACACCAAAATCAACCATTTATTCTGCAAGCAAATTTGCAGTAATTGGCTATTCAAATGCTTTGCGTTTGGAACTAAAACCATTGAATATTTTTGTGACAACTGTAAATCCAGGACCTATTGAAACAAACTTTTTTGATATCGCTGACGAAAGCGGAACTTATTTAGACAAAGTGGGTCGTTATGTATTAAATGCTGAAGATGTAGCTAATCGTATCGTTGCTTTAATGGGCACCTCTAGAAGAGAATTAAATCTGCCTGCATTGCTAGAAGTTGCTGGGAAGTTTTATACGATTTTTCCTCGAATTGGCGATTATTTGGCGGGTAACTTGTTTAATAATAAATAACAGTGTTAAGCATTTCCGTAGTGTTCATTAGTAAGTGTGTGTTAAAATAGCACTGTTAAAGAGGGAAAAAATAATTCATAGTGAAAGGAGATTCTTAAGTTATGAAAAAACAATGGGGGACGATAGCAGCCATCATTCTTATTGTCATCGTAGCATTCTTTGCTGTTATAAATGTTGATTCAGTTCCAGTTAATTTTGGTTTTACTGTAGTAGCTTGGCCTTTAATCATGATTATTCTAGGTTCTTTATTAATTGGTGCTTTAGCAACTGTTCTAATGTCTATTGGTACTACGTATAAAAATAAAAAAGATTTAAAGCAAGGAAAAAAAGACTTAGAGAATGCTGAAAAGAGAAAAGAAGAAGCAATAGCACAAACTCGAGCAGAATATGATGAAAAACTTACTCAAAAAGATCTTGTTATCAGTGAACAGACAGATAAAATTAACAGCTTAGAAAAAGAATTGATTAGTCGGATGACTCAATCGACTGTTAACTCTGCTAACCAACAAAATCCATCATTATAAATTCAAAAAAAAGAAGAACAAACTTTAAGGGTTTATTCTTCTTTTTTATTTAGAATGTATTCGTTTTCTTAATAGCCACAATTATTTTTCAATCTGGCAATCTAGTTTACAAAACTAGATTGTCTAGTGCTTGCTATTGTGTTAAACTATTATTAATAGAAATGGAATAAAAGGTGATCATATGCATAAAGTTGAAGAAGATTTATTAATTTGGTCTAATGAAATAAGCCAGTATACTTTCCCCAGATGGGAAGAACTACCTGATTTTGATCTGTATATGGATCAAGTCTTAAATTTGATTGAACGCTATTTGTCTATTTTTAAAGTAAATGATCAAAAACAAATTCTCACTTCTTCTATGATTAATAATTATGTTAAGCTGGGATTGATTCCTCCTCCGGTTAAGAAAAAATACACTAAGAGGCATTTAGCATATTTGATTGCTATTTCAATTTTAAAACAAGTGATGACTATTTCGGAAGTAAGAGAGGGAATTCTGCATCAAGCTGCAATAAGTGGCATTAGAGAGGCTTATGACTTGTTTTGTACGGAGCAAGAGTATGCTTTAAGAGCTATTGCTTCTCATGTAAAACAAGTAGATAGGAAACCCTTGCTGCCAGATGATACAGATACGTCAACTTTTATCGTTCGAACGGCTACCATAGCAGTTGCTACAAAAATTGTGACTGAAAAAGTTCTCTCTCTAGTAGAACAACAAAAGGAAGACAAGGAAAAAGAAAAGAAAAGAACTAAAATCAAAAAGTTGGAGGAATAAACATGAACACACAAAAAATAGGGTTTTTAGTTGATTCGGGATCGGACGTTCCTCTAGAAACAATTGAAAAAGCAAACATTAAGGTAATTCCTTTAAAAATCATCTATTCAGATAAAGAATATACTGATAAAGTAGATATCCATGCACAAGATGTTTATGATCGTTTAGATCAAGAGATTCCTAAAACATCTTTGCCAAGTGGTGAAGTGATAAGTGAAATGTTACAGGAATTTAAAAATGAAGGCTATGAAAAAGTGATTGCCATCACCATTTCAAGTGGATTAAGCGGAACGAATAATATGGTGCGTTTAATGGCTGAAAATGTTGATGATTTAGAAGTATTCACGTTAGATACTAAAAACATTGGTATCGGTAGCGGCTTTTTAGCGATCAAAGCTACTGATTATGTTGAAAAAGGTTTAGCATGGGAAGTTATCAAAGAAAAATTACTAGATGACGTTAAGAAATCTAAAATCTTTTTCCATGTTCCGACATTAGAGTATTTACAAAAAGGTGGTCGTATTGGGTTAGTATCCTCTATCCTTGGGAATGTTTTAAACTTAAAACCCGTTATTTCTTGTAATGAGAATGGCATTTACCACACGGTTGCAAAAGTGCGCGGCAATAAAAAGAGTATTCAAAGAGCGATTAATTTAGCTTCTGAGTTTGCTGGTAATGCAAAAAAATACCATTTAGCGATTGCTTTTGGTGGGAAAACAGCTGAAGTTCAAGTAGATGATATTCGAGTTGAACTTAAAAAGAAATTGCCGAATTTTATTAAAATCTATGAAGATCAAGTCAGTCCAGCTTTAGGAGTTCATACGGGTCCAGGATTGATTGGAATAGGCGTTCAAATTATTGAAGATTAATGATTGTCTATAGCAGAAAAAAGAGAGATTGGAACGCTAATTGTTCCAGTCTTTTTTGTGTGTAAACAGTTATCCGTTTTGATAAGCAATCACCTATTTTTTATTTTGGCTAATAGTGTAAGAGGAATTAAAGCTATAACTACAGGTCTAATTTTGATATAATGATACAGTTAGGAGTGATAGAATTTGTTGAAATCACGTACAAAATGGAAATTAAATGAACCCATAGTTGATCATGAAAAAGTAACGGACTTAAGCAAAGCCTTAAGCTTATCTCCTTTATTTATTGAATTATGTTTACAAAGAGGGCTTGATTCTAAAGAAAAAATCGAGCAGTTTATCCAACCCGATGAAACATGGATTTATGATCCTTACTTGATGCATGACATGGAGCGTGCGGTATCTCGGATTACCGAAGCCGTTGAGCAAGGGGAACAAATCACTATTTATGGCGATTACGATGCAGGTGCGATACGTTCATAAGTGAAAAGCTTGTGCCCATGTTGTTAGTAAACTAAAAACATGGAGAACTGATTAATTGAAAGCTGGAATGAGAGAGTAACGACTTGAAACGGCTTCCCTAATCCTCCGATATGCGTTTAAATAGGTGAAAATTTAATCGTATAAAGCTCGGTGAAGTCAGCTGAAAAAAGCCGTAAATAAGACAAGTTCTTATACGAAAAAGATCCAGAGGTGGATCTCGCTTTTGATAGGCTGGGGGTCTTATAAACGATCTATGGTTAGAATGTTCCTAAAAGGAGCTGACGAATCTTCGAATGTACGAGTCGATACGTAAATGGTGTAGAAATGCACTACTGAGATTGCGCCAAAAGCTAATCTTATTGCATGTGGTAGAGTAAAAATCTGACGTTATGAAATACCCTATCATCTTACAGGGATGATCCAGTGCAACGGCCCATAGAAGAAACCTAAGGATCTATAGAACAAGATAAGTTAATCGGAACGTATGAAACTTAGGATGTGGATGTTTTTACCGACAAATGAAACAGTTTAGACGAAAATCTCGTAAGAGTACAATAAGCTAATTTACCTAAGTGAAAGTAGAGCCATAGTACCAATGAAGCTGTGATAACAAGCAGTTGAGGGAGGGGCTCAAGTCGTTTTATGAAGCAATTTATAGAACGATGGAACGCCGTGTGAGGTGAAAGTCTCACGCACGGTGTGGAGTGGGGGAAAATCTGGCGATTGCTTCAAAAGATTACCTATCACTATATGGTGTCACAAGTACGGCCGTTTTAAAAGAAACAATTGAAATGATAGGCGGAGAAGTTAACTACTACATTCCCAATCGTTTTACAGATGGATATGGACCGAATACAGCAGCTTTTGAACGCTTAATTGAACAAGGCACGCAACTTATTTTAACGTGCGACAACGGTGTTTCTGGACACACTGCGATTGACCGGGCAAAAAGTTTAGGAATAGATGTTATCATTACAGATCACCATGAGTTGCCAGACACATTGCCTGATGCCTATGCAGTGATCCATCCAAGGCATCCAAAAGGTTCTTATCCTTTTGGAGAACTAGCGGGTGTTGGCGTAGCCTTCAAACTAGCAACGGCTTTATTAGGCGAAATACCGATTGAGTTATTGGACTTGGTCGCATTAGGTACGATAGCCGACCTCGTTTTATTAACCAATGAAAATAGAGCTCTAGTAAAGCAAGGGTTATTGGTTTTAAAAAATACTCAACGGATGGGGTTAACAGCCTTATTCAAATCAGCAAAAATCAAACGAGAAGAAATTGATGAAGAAACTATTGGCTTTATCATAGCACCGCGTTTGAACGCAGTAGGACGTTTAGGCGATGCAGCTCCTGCTGTGGAATTATTGACGACCTTTGATGATGAAACAGCCCTTGCTTTAGCACAATTGGTACAAGAAAAAAACACTGAGCGGCAAGCATATGTTTCTACAATAACCAATGAAGCTTTTGAGATGATTGAAAAATTGCCTACAGCTTCTGACGTATACGTTTTAGCAAAAGAAGGTTGGCATGAGGGTGTGTTAGGAATTGTTGCGAGTAAAATCGTGGGCAAAACTGGCAAACCAACTCTTGTTATGACTATTGATAACGCTAAAGGTCTAGCAAAAGGGTCTGGCAGAAGTATAGCAGCCTTTCATTTGTATAACGCCTTGGATAGTGTCCGTCAACTGACCACTACTTTTGGTGGACACCATATGGCTGCTGGATTAACTGTTCCTATAGAAAATATTGCGCTGATTCAAGATAACCTAAATCACTATGCTGCTGAAACAGGGCTTTCAGAAGAATTAGGTGAAGAAATACAAGTAGATGGTCAACTGAAGATTCAAGAAGCTACGGTAGAAGTTGTTGAAGAACTAAATCGATTGGCTCCTTTTGGAACAGATAATCTTAAACCTCTATTTCTCTTCAAAAATGTAGAGTCGCAGGATGTGCGCCGTATTGGTGGCGATCAAGCTCATTTAAAAATGAAACTTGTTGAAGATAATACTTTTCTAGATGTTATTGGCTTTCAATTTGGTTCTGTTGCGGATGAAATAGGCTTATATTCAGATGTTTCTGTTGTTGGAAAGCTAGCCATAAATGAATGGAATGGGTCACGCAAAACACAGTTGATGTTAGAAGATTTAGCTATTGAAGGTGTGCAAGTTTTCGATTCAAGAAGCACGCAAATTCCTGCAGCATTATGCAATACAGAACAAGCTGATTTCATCTTTTTTGATCAACTAAATTTTGAAAAATATGGTCATCTTTTACCAGATACTAGCTTTAGTCATCATTTGACGGACGGAGCAGCAATTGATCAGTTTGAGATGAAAACCACTCAATTAATTTTTGTGGACTGCCCTTCTGATAGTGAATGGGTCAAAGAATTACTAATTGCAAATCATCCGGAAAAAATTATTGCTTGTTTTTATAGCCGTGAAGAGTTGTATTTAAACGGAATCCCTAATCGAAATCAATTCGGACAGGTTTTTAAATATATAGCTACACATGTTGATATTGATGTTCGAAATAAACTAACTTTATTAGCAACACATTTGAAAATAAAAGAAAATAACTTAATTTTTATTATTTCAGTGTTTTTAGAGATAGGATTTGTTACAATAACAGATGGCGTTATGAATGTCGTTAAAGATGTTCAGAAAAAAGAGTTAGAACAAACAACAACTTATAAAAAACGACTAAAACAAATTGAATCAGAAAACTTTTTTGTTTACAGTCACTTTTCTGAGTTGGAAAGTTGGATGAAACAACAAGCAAATGCAACCCTTTAAAATTGAATGGAGGAAAAGTTTCAATGGATTTAAAAAAATATATTGCTGATGTCCCAGATTTCCCGGAAAAAGGCATCGTCTTTCGTGACATTTCACCTTTAATGGCTGATGGAGAAGCTTACCGCTTTGCCACAAATGAAATTGTAAAATATGCAAAAGATAAAGGCGTGGAAATGATTGTTGGACCTGAAGCACGTGGATTTATTGTAGGATGTCCTGTAGCTTATGAAATGGGTATTGGATTTGCACCAGCACGTAAAAAAGGCAAATTGCCTCGCGAAACAATCGAAGTAACGTATGGTTTAGAATATGGAAAAGATACGTTACAGATCCATCAAGATGCTATTAAACCTGGGCAAAAAGTTCTTGTTTGTGATGACTTATTGGCAACAGGTGGCACGATTGCTGCAACGATTGAATTAATTGAAAAATTAGGTGGAGAAGTTGTTGGTACGGCTTTTCTAGTTGAATTAAAAGATTTAAATGGACGTGACAAAATCAAAGGTTATGACATCTTAGCTTTAATGGAGTACTAATAAGCTTCTTTGTCTGTCACATCGAAATAAAAAAACTCTAGAAATTGATTTTTCTAGAGTTTTTTAGTGTGTTCTTCGTTTATTTGCGTAAGTTAGTTTTAGCATCACAACTGATATTACAATGACAATAAGAGGAGCGTGTAAGATGCAATCGACCAGTCTTGACCAGACCTTATTTCACTTAACTTTATGCAAAGGAATCGGTGCTACAAGCCGTATCCGGATGCTTTCATCTTTGATGGATAGCCCTCATTTATCTGCATATGAGTTAGCATTTTGTGCTCAATTAAATGCTGCAAATACTAGATTGTTTATGGATAGTTATGCGGCTGTTGATCGAGCAGTAGCTTTGAATGAGTACAAGAAGAGACACATCAAATGGGTCTCCATTTTAGATCAAAGCTATCCAGAATATTTAAAGCACATTTACAATCCGCCGGCTCTATTGTTTTATCAAGGCGATCTTACTTTGCTGAATCAAAAATTATTAGCTATTGTAGGGTCGCGTTTAACGAGTTCCTATGGCGAAAAAGCTTTAACTATTTTGTTGCCAGAATTGATTACTAACGGTATTACTACTGTAAGTGGTTTAGCCAAAGGAATCGACCGTCTAGTTCATGAAAAGACAATTGAACTAGGCGGTCGGACAATTGCTATTATTGGGACGGGGCTAGATCAGTTTTATCCTTTTGAAAACGAGAAATTACAAAAGGAAATTGCTAAGAATCACTTGCTTATCTCAGAATATCCATTAGGAACGAAGCCTTTAAAACAACATTTTCCTATGCGGAATCGCATAATTGCTGGCCTTTCGTTAGGTACACTAGTCATTGAAGCTAAGTATCGTAGTGGCAGTTTAATTACGGCAAACATAGCACTTCAAGAAGGACGCGAGGTTTTTGCCGTACCTGGAAACATTACGAACCCTTATTCAGAAGGGACGAATGATTTAATTTTACATGGAGCAAAATGTGTCTTGACGGCTGATCATATTTTAGAAGAGTTCACCAAGTAAAAGACTTGGAAAAATCAACTTCAAAAAAACAGTTAAACTGTTTTTTTGAAGTTTTTTTCGTAGTGTAAATATAAATGGCTTAAGGACGGAAAAGTAAAGGGTTTCAAGGGGAATTTCTGTTGTTTTCCTTCTATTATATGGTGTTTTTTAAACGAAAAGTAAATAAGGGTAGTTGACAAAGTACCTAAAGATGGCATAAGATGATAAACGATTTCTATTACCGATTAGAAAATGATTGAACTAGTAAAAAATACGCTCATTTGAGAGGAGCATTTCATTGGCATATAAATACCTGGTGATTGTTGAATCACCTGCTAAAGCAAAAACAATTGAAAAATATTTAGGTCGAAATTATAAAGTGGTGGCTAGTCTCGGACATATTCGCGATCTTCCAAAGAGTCGTATGGCCGTTGACGTGGAAAATAATTACCAACCTGAGTACATTTCTATTAGAGGTAAAGGTCCTTTAATCAAGGAATTAAAAAAATATGCAAAAAAAGCTGAAAAAGTTTTTCTCGCAGCTGACCCGGATAGAGAAGGGGAAGCTATTGCTTGGCATTTGAGTTTTTTATTAGGATTGGATGTAACAGACAAAAATCGTGTTGTATTTAATGAAATTACTAAAGAAGCAGTTAAAAACGCATTTAAAGAACCGCGTTCTATTGATATGGATTTAGTGAATTCACAACAAGCTCGAAGAATATTGGATCGACTTGTAGGGTACACTATCAGTCCTATTTTATGGAAGAAAGTTAAAAAAGGATTAAGTGCCGGAAGAGTCCAATCGGTTGCGTTAAAATTGATCTGTGAACGAGAAGAAGAAATCAATCAATTCAAACCTGAAGAATATTGGTCAATCGGAGCCAATTTCAAAAAAGACAAAAAGAAATTCAAAGCAAATTTTTACGGCATAAAAGGAAAGAAAAAAGCTTTGGGTACTGCAGAAGATGTCCAAAAAATTATCAAAGAATTGGATGGCGACCAATTTGAAGTGATGTCTGTTACGAAAAAAGAAAGAATTAGAAACCCAGCGCTGCCATTTAAGACAAGTAGTTTACAACAAGAAGCTGCCAGAAAATTAAATTTCAGAACCCGTAAAACGATGATGGTTGCTCAACAACTTTATGAAGGCATCTCATTAGGTCGAGGTGGCACTGTTGGTTTGATCACTTATATGAGGACCGATTCTACTCGAATCGCTCTTTCTGCTAAAAATGAAGTAGCTGAATACATCATTAAGGAGTTTGGAGCAGACTATGCTGCTTCTAAACCGCGGACAGGTAAAAAAGCGGAAGGCGACCAAGATGCACATGAAGGTATTCGCCCATCGAGTGTGTTGCGGACACCAAAAGAAATAGAAAAGTATCTGACAAAAGATCAATACAAATTATATAATCTTATCTGGTCAAGGTTGGTAGCTAGCCAAATGACACCTGCCGTATTCGACACGATAAAAGTTGATATTGCTCAAAAGGATATTTATTTTAGAGCAAATGGATCTACCATCAAATTCCCTGGTTATCAAAAAGTATATATCGAAGGAAATGATGAAGGTAAAGAAGACAAAGAAAATATTTTGCCTGTTATGGAAAAAGGCGACAATGTTAAATCTATTGATATTGAACCTAAACAACATTTCACGCAGCCACCTGCTCGTTTTTCAGAATCGACATTGATTCGCGTATTGGAAGAAAATGGTGTAGGTCGTCCTTCCACTTATGCACCCACTTTAGAAACTATTCAACGGCGGTATTACGTTAAACTACAAAACAAACGTTTTGAAGTGACTGAATTAGGTGGTATCGTCAATGGACTAATCAATGAATTCTTCCCTCATATCGTGGATGTCCACTTTACAGCAGATATGGAAAAGGATTTAGATGAAGTTGAAGAAGGCAACAAAGAATGGGAAAAAGTTATTGATCAATTCTATAAGCCATTTGCGATTGAAGTCGAAAAAGCTGAAGAAAATATGGAAAAAATTCAAATCAAAGATGAACCTGCTGGATTTGATTGTGAACTTTGCGGTCATCCTATGGTGATCAAATTGGGCCGTTATGGAAAGTTCTATGCGTGTAGTAATTTCCCAGATTGCCGAAATACAAAACCAATCGTGAAAGAAATAGGTGTAACTTGCCCAGTATGTGGTGAAGGCCATGTTATTGAACGAAAATCAAAGAAAAACCGTCTATTCTATGGTTGTGATCGTTACCCAACTTGCGAATTTGTTTCATGGGATAAACCTGTAGGACGCAATTGTCCGAAATGTGATCATTATTTAGTAGAGAAAAAAGCAAAAGGCAGCAAACAAGTCGTGTGTAGCCATTGCGATTACAAAGAAGAAGTCCAAAAATAAGTTGAACTAAACTTGATCGAAAAACTAGTGAAGTTTAAGGGGTAATCCTCTTACTTAGCTAGTTTTTTTATTTTGGAGTCACTAGGAACACTCGTATTGTTGGGTATTCAATAACATTTGTTTGAAAATAACTAAATTGTTTTAAAATTCAATTAATTTAGATCTTAATCGATTGTAATCTAAAATTTTGTATGATAAAGTAGCTTTGTTGTAAGAGTGGAGGGATGCTTTTTGGTGGATCAAACAGCTAAAACGATCTTTTTGCAGTATTTGATTACCGAAAGACATTATTCTGAGCTGACTAAGAAAGCTTATGAAGAAGATATCACTCATTTTGAAAGCTTTTTAAATCAAACGGGTGATACGAATTTTAGTAATGTAACACTGCAAGATGTGCGCATCTATTTAGGTGAATTAAATGAACAAGGATTAAGTCGAAATAGCATTTCAAGAAAAATTTCAAGTATGCGAGCATTTTATCAATTTCTATTGAAAAACCAACTAGTTGAAGACAATCCGTTTTCTTATATTCATTTGAAAAAGAAAACGCTTCGCTTGCCTAAGTTTTTTTATGAAAAAGAAATGGATGCTCTTTTTGAAGCTGTAAAGGGTGAAAAACCGCTAGATTTTAGGAATGAAGCGATTTTAGAAATTCTTTATGGAACCGGTATTCGTGTAAGCGAATGTAGCGGTATTCAGTTAAAAGACATCGATTTCGATTTAAGTGTCTTATTGATTCACGGAAAAGGCAATAAAGAACGGTATGTTCCTTTTGGTCATTATGCTGCCGTAGCTATGCGCGATTACATGGAGAAGAGTCGCACGCCATTGATGGCAAAATACAAAAAGAGTCACGACTTATTATTTGTGAACCATCACGGGGATCCAATTACTTCGACTGGAATCGAATATGTCTTAAATCAAGTTATAAAAAAAAGCAGTTTAACCTCTGATATTCATCCGCATATGTTGCGTCATTCATTTGCGACACATTTATTAAACAATGGTGCAGATATGCGAACGGTCCAAGAATTATTAGGCCATGCCAGTTTATCTTCGACTCAAATCTATGCTCACGTAACCAAAGAACGTCTTCAAAAAAATTATCGCCAATTTCATCCAAGAGCTTAACAATTGGATAATTGACTGGAGGAAAAAACAATGACAGAATTTCATGCAACGACTATTTTTGCTATTCAGCACGATGGCAAATGTGCAATGGCTGGAGATGGTCAAGTAACAATGGGTGAACAAGTGATCATGAAAGGTACTGCTCGAAAAGTACGCCGCATTTATAATGATGAAGTGCTCGTTGGGTTTGCCGGAAGTGTCGCTGACGCGTTTACTTTAGAAGAAAAATTTGAAGCTAAATTACATGAATACAAAGGTAACCTAACGCGTGCAGCTGTCGAATTAGCTCAAGAATGGCGTTCAGACCGTGCAATGCAAAAGTTGGAAGCTTTGCTCATCGTTATGAATAAAGAAGAAATGTTAATGGTCTCTGGTGGTGGAGAAGTAATCCAGCCTGATGACGGAATATTGGCTATCGGTTCAGGTGGTAACTTTGCACTTGCGGCTGGCAGAGCTTTAAAAAAACTTGGCAAAGGTTTAACAGCTGCTCAAATTGCAGAAGAAAGTTTGAATACCGCTGCTGATATCTGTGTATTCACGAATCACAATATTATTGTTGAAGAATTATAAGGAGTGAAAAGAATGATGACTAAAGAAGATATGACTCCCAGAGAGATCGTTGCTGAATTAGATAAATACATTATTGGGCAAAATATGGCAAAAAAATCAGTTGCTATCGCCTTACGCAATCGTCAAAGACGCTTGAAACTATCAGAAGATATGCAAAAAGAAATCACGCCTAAAAATTTGTTGATGATTGGTGCAACCGGAGTTGGTAAGACAGAAATTGCACGTCGCTTAGCAACTATCGTTCAAGCACCATTTGTAAAAGTGGAAGCAACAAAATTCACCGAAGTGGGGTATATCGGTCGCGATGTCGAATCGATGGTACGTGATTTAGTAGAATCGTCTATTCAAATTGTCGAAAAACAACAACATTCGAATGTGTATACACAAGCTGAACGAAATGCCATTGAACGAATCGTTAAGATACTAATACCAGGTATCAAAAAAGAAAAAAAACAAGCTGCTAGTACTAACCCATTCGAGTCTATGTTTAAAAACATGGGGGTAGATCCGAATCAATTAGCTCCACAAGCTGAAGAAGAGGAAGAAGTAACGGAAGCTATTTCGACCGATCGCGAAAAAATGAAACAACAAATTCGCAATGGACTTTTAGATGAAAGAGAGATTACTGTTCAAGTAGAAAGTCAAAAAAAAGCGATGAATTCTCCTATGGGTGCGGGTCTAGAACAAATGGGTATTGATTTGAATGAAACGTTAGGGGCTTTACGTCCTAAGACAAAAATCAAGCGGACAGTTACCGTTAAAAAAGCGATTGACCTTTTTATCCAAGAGGAATCTGAAAAATTGGTTAATCAAGAAGACATTCATTCTATGGCTGTTGACTTAGCACAAAATTCAGGTATTATTTTCATTGATGAATTTGATAAGATCACGTCTAAAAATCAAAATAGCGGAACGGTGTCTAGAGAAGGTGTCCAACGCGATATTTTACCGATTGTTGAAGGGTCACAAGTCAGTACCAAGTACGGTCCTATTCAAACGGATCATATCTTATTTATTGCTTCCGGTGCTTTCCATGTTTCTAAACCAAGTGATTTGATTCCTGAATTACAAGGAAGATTTCCAATTCGTGTAGAGTTGGATGATTTGACTAAAGAAGATTTTGTTAAAATTTTAACTGAACCGAACAATGCGCTCTTAAAACAATATATCGCTATGTTAGGAACCGAAAACGTTAAGATTACTTTTACGTATGAATCGATTGAACGTTTAGCTGAAATTGCGTATAGAGTGAATCAAGAAACAGATAACATTGGAGCAAGACGGTTGCATACGATTTTAGAAAAGCTATTAGAAGACTTGTTGTTTGAGGCACCTGATATGCAAATGGGCGACATTACGATCACTGAAAACTACGTAAACGAAAAAATTGAACACATTGTAGAAGACAAAGATCTAAGTCGCTACATTTTATAAAGAATGATGGAGGCTTCTCATGAATGATTTACTGCAAAAAATGCGTAGAATTAACCACCTGTTGCAAACAAAAGGCGGTGTTGTAAAGTCAGATGCGTTAATAGAGGGCAAATTGCCTTTTACCGATATGGCAATAGTATTAGGCGATATTCTTAATGCCAACACTTATTTGATTGATGACACGGGGAATTTATTGGGTCATTACGAAAAACATGAAATCAATAATGAACGTGTGAAACAAATGCTAGTGGATGGGAAATTCCCAGCAAAATATACCCGAAGCATGTTAGAAATTTACGAAACAAGAGCCAACATCGACATTGAAAGTGATTATACCGTTTTTCCGATTGAAACGCGGGATATGTTTGTAGAAGGCTTAACAACGGTTATTCCTGTTTTTGTTGCAGGCGAAAGGCTAGGAACACTGCTACTTGCCCGCTTACAACCCGCATTTGATGATCCTGACTTAATTCTAAGCGAGCATGCAGCAACTGTAGTCGGTATAGAAATTTTGTATAAAAAGTCTACTCAAATCGCAGAATCAGCTCGTAACACGGCAACTGTTCAAATGGCTATCAAGACATTGTCTTACAGTGAACTAAAGGCTATTAAGGCGATTTTTGAAGAATTAGACGGTACTGAGGGACGGATCACAGCTTCTAATGTTGCGGATAAAGTGGGAATTACGCGTTCAGTCATCGTAAATGCATTACGTAAGTTAGAGTCCGGCGGTATTATTGAATCTAGGTCTCTAGGGATGAAAGGTACGTATATCAAAGTACAAAACACGAAATTTATTGATGCTTTAGAAAAAGAATCCATTTATTAAGGCTTATATAGCTATAAAAATAATCCTTTAGTTTATTATACTTAAAGGATTATTTTTTTAAGCAGTTCTAAATCTAGATAGAAGCAATAGCAACTAAGGAGGATGTACTCATGATTACCTTACAAAACAACCTATTAACCGTGTCTATTTCTACAAAAGGCGCTGAACTTCAAAGTATTAAAAATCCTACTGAGGGAATCGAATATTTATGGCAAGGAGATGCTGCTTTTTGGGGCAGAAAAGCACCTGTCTTGTTTCCAATTGTTGGGCGCTTAAAAAATGATCAGTATAGCTATAATGGAACAACTTATCCATTGAATCAACACGGCTTTGCTAGAGATAGCGAATTTCACGTTGAAGAACAAACGGCGAATATGGTTCGCTTAACGACTCACTCTACTCCTGAAACAAAGACTTACTACCCCTTTGATTTCCAATTGACTCTAACGTATACCTTAGAAGAGAATACAGTTAATGTCAGTTACTTAGTAAAAAATACTCATCCATCAGAAGAATTGTATTTCTCAATTGGGGGACATCCAGGATTTAATGTCCCTATGACTAGCGATACTACGTTTGAAGATTACTATTTAAGCTTTTTACCTAGACGGACACGTCGCCAAATCCCATTAAAAGGTGCTTATTTAGATTTAGAAAGTAAGACATTGGGTCAAACGAATACAGAAATCGCCTTAAAAAGAGCCTTGTTTGACAATGATGCTCTGATTTATGAAACAAAAGGAAAGAATGTTTTTTCAATTCGTTCGGAGAAAACAGCTCATTCTGTTTCGTTAAGCTTTGAAGATTTTCCTTTTACAGGTATTTGGTCTCCGCCTAAGAAAGAATCCCCTTTTGTTTGTATTGAACCGTGGTTTGGGATAGCAGATTCAACTGATTTCACGGGTGAATTAAATGAAAAGCTTGGCATTCAACATTTAAAAGGGACCGAATCTTTTTCTGCTAATTACACTATCTCCCTAAGTTGAGCTCTTCCAGCAACAAGGAGTGCATAGAAAAAGGATCTGAGATTTTCCTCAGATCCTTTTATTGTATTAGTTATGCGGTTTGTGAGAATCTTTTTTATATCCTAGTCCAAACGGAACTTTACTTTCGGTACCATTGCGTATACGTTTGATGTTTTCTCTATGTCTGTAGATGATAAAAATAGTTAAGATAAACGCAATAGTTGTTAAAATCCAATCCCCAATGACTAAACTAGATAGCGTAATAAGAGGCAAAGCAATCATGCTTGAAAAGCTGACCATTCTTGATAGCCATAATAACACTAAAAATATGGCCACACTATAGATAAAGAACGGAGGATTATACGCTAATAAGACGCCTGCGCTTGTAGCAACGGCTTTACCACCTTTAAATTGAGCAAATACAGGGTACGTATGACCAAGTATGGCTGCTAAACCCATAACCATCGGATTGATCGGTAAGTGGAACAGTAAAGGCAAACTTGCAGCGAGTGTTCCTTTTAAGACATCAGCTAATAATACCAATGTGCCTGCAGTCTTTCCTAATACTCTGAACGTATTCGTTGTCCCAGAGTTGCCACTGCCAAATTGGCGAATGTCTTTTCCATAAAACTTTGTTCCAATCCAAACTCCTGATGGGATCGAACCGAGTAGATAAGCAATAATAAACATGAGTATGATTTTAATCAACAAACTTCTCTCCTTGACTTGCAGTATACATAGATACATTAACGTACTCATTATTTTAGCACTTATCTTATGGGAAGGCTACCAAAAAAAGTGTAGAATTCACAAAGTCCACAGAGAGACAAAAAAAGTTTATTTGCTCCTCAGCTTGCAATTCAAAAAAAAAAATAGTTTAATGAAAAGAGAATTCTACATTTTAGGCGAACGTATTTTCGCCTTTTTGTAAAACTCTACTGTTTAATGCTTTAAATTCCTTTAAATATAGAGTATGATTGAAAAGGTGCTTCTTAGAATTCTTAGAACGAAGCAATTCAAAGACGCGGTTATGGCTTGACCATGGTTGCCTAATAAAAATAAGAGATCAGAGAAAACTTTAAAAATAAAGAAAAACCTTCTTGTGTTCAGTTAAAAGATGACTGCATTATTTTGTTGAATAGCTAAGAATACTTTCCTTTGTTTTAAAGCATTAAGGAGTTTTAGTATGCCAAAAGAATTAAATAGAGATTATAATGATGAATCTATCCAAGTATTAGAAGGTCTAGAAGCTGTACGAAAAAGACCGGGTATGTATATTGGATCTACAGATACACGTGGTTTACACCATTTGGTCTATGAAATAGTGGATAATTCAGTCGATGAAGCTTTATCTGGTTTCGGGACTGAAATTAACGTAACGTTGCATAAAGACAATAGCATTAGTGTTAAAGATAATGGACGTGGTATGCCTACTGGAATGCATTCATCTGGTATCCCCACTGTTCAAGTAATCTTCACTGTTTTGCATGCGGGTGGTAAGTTTGGCCAAGGGGGTTATAAAACCTCAGGTGGACTTCACGGTGTTGGAGCAAGTGTCGTTAATGCACTTTCTGAGTGGCTTACAGTTACAATCATTCGTGATGGTGTTCATTACCAACAAAAATTTGTTGATGGTGGTAAAGCCAAAGGTTCTTTGAAGAAAATCAAAACATCTAATGAAAAAAATGGAACCATTGTGCACTTCAAACCAGATGCGACGATCTTTACGACTGTTAATTTGTCTTATGATGTACTAGCAGAACGTTTAAGAGAATCGGCGTTTTTATTAAAAGGCTTGCGCATCTCTTTAGTGGATGAACGAAACGATCAAGCAGAAGTTTTTTATTATGAAGAAGGTATCAAAGAGTTCGTCAGCTATTTAAATGAAGATAAAGATCATTTGACACCTGTTGCTTATTTTGAAGGTGAAAACAACGAAATTGAAGTTGAATTCGCTTTTCAATACAATGATGGGTACTCAGAAACGATTTTATCTTTCGTTAACAATGTTCGCACTAAAGACGGTGGGACTCATGAAGCCGGAATGAAAACAGCAATTACAAAAACATTTAATGATTATGCTCGAAAAGTGAGTTTATTAAAAGAAAAAGACAAAAATTTAGAAGGAACTGATTTTAGAGAAGGCTTGGCAGCCGTTATTTCTATTCGTATTCCTGAGAACCTTTTGCAATTTGAAGGGCAAACAAAAAGTAAATTAGGAACACCACAAGCTAGATCAGCTGTTGAAACAGTTGTTAGTGAACAGTTAAGTTATTATTTAATCGAAAATGGCGATTTAAGCCAACAGTTGATCCGCAAAGCGCTAAAAGCACGCGAAGCACGTGACGCAGCTAGAAAAGCGCGTGAAGAAAGCCGTAATGGGAAGAAACGCAAAAAAAATGACACTCTTTTGTCTGGAAAGTTAACTCCAGCTCAAAGTAAAAATGCAAAACGAAATGAATTGTATTTGGTCGAAGGAGATTCAGCTGGGGGTTCCGCAAAACAAGGTCGAGACCGTAAGTTTCAGGCTATCCTACCCCTGCGCGGAAAAGTAATCAATACTGAAAAAGCTAAGTTACAAGAAGTTATGAAAAATGAAGAAATCAGCACTATGATCTATACGATTGGTGCAGGTGTCGGACCAGAATTTGATATTGCCGACTGTAACTACGATAAAATCATTATTATGACCGATGCGGATACCGATGGTGCGCATATTCAAACATTATTGCTAACCTTCTTTTATCGGTACATGAAACCTCTTTTTGAAGCAGGGAAAGTTTATTTAGCTTTGCCACCGTTGTATAAACTCTCAAGAGGCATCGGCAAAAAAGAAAAAATTGCCTACGCGTGGACAGATGATGAATTGGTTCAAGTCACAAAAGACTTTGGCAAAAATTATATCTTGCAACGGTATAAAGGGCTGGGTGAAATGAATGCAGACCAACTATGGGATACAACTATGAATCCGGACACGCGCACACTGATTCGCGTTAAAATCGATGATGCTGCTCAAGCTGAAAAACGTGTGTCTGTCTTAATGGGTGATAAAGTAGAACCTAGACGTAGATGGATTGAATCACATGTTGAATTTACTTTTGAAGAAGGCGGCAGTATTTTGGAAAACAGCCAAATTATGGATCAAATAGAAACAGTAGATGAAGGAAGTGTCGAAGATGGAGAATAGAGCGGAAATTCAGGAATTAACCCTGGAAGAAGTTATGGGAGATCGTTTTGGACGCTATTCAAAATACATTATTCAAGAACGTGCATTGCCAGACATTCGAGACGGGTTAAAACCGGTTCAACGCCGGATCTTATATGCAATGAACGTAGAAGGCAATACAGCAGATAAGGGATTTAGAAAGTCTGCTAAAACGGTCGGAAACGTTATCGGGAATTATCACCCACATGGAGACAGCAGTGTTTATGAAGCAATGGTACGTCTAAGCCAAGACTGGAAGCAACGTGAAGTCTTGATTGAAATGCATGGGAATAACGGGAGTATGGATGGAGATCCTCCGGCAGCTATGCGATATACGGAAGCACGTTTATCAAAAATTTCTGCTGAATTGGTAAGAGATATCGATAAAGAAACGGTTGATTTCATCTTAAACTTTGATGATACAGATGAAGAACCGACTGTCTTTCCTGCTAGTTACCCTAACTTACTTGTTAATGGAGCGACTGGGATTTCAGCAGGTTATGCAACCGATATCCCTTCACATAATTTAGGAGAGGTAATTGATGCAACGGTTCATTTGATTGATGATCCTGATGCTTCTGTAACGGATCTAATGCAGTATGTTAAAGGACCTGATTTCCCCACTGGCGCTATTTTACAAGGGGTCGATGGTATCAAAAAGGCCTATGAAACTGGAAAAGGTAAAATCATTGTCCGTTCTAAAACTAGAATAGAAGAAGTTAGAGGCGGTAAAGAACAAATCGTCATTAATGAAATTCCTTATGAAGTCAATAAAGCCGTTTTAGTTCGTAAAATGGATGAAATACGGTTGAATAAACGAGTTGACGGAATTGCTGAAGTCCGTGATGAATCTGACCGTAACGGTCTACAAATTGTTGTTGAATTAAAAAAAGAGGCTAATGCGGGTGGTATTTTAAATTATTTATTAAAAAATACTGATTTACAGGTTGCTTATAATTTTAATATGGTAGCGATTGATAAAAAAAGACCCAAACAAGTCGGAATCGTTAGAATGCTTCAAGCTTACTTAGATCATAAACAAGAAGTTATCACTAGAAGAACGAATTATAACTTGCGCAAAGCTGAAAGCAGACAACACATTGTTTCAGGCTTGATTAAAGCTCTTTCTATTTTAGATCAAGTTATCGAAGCTATTCGCAGCAGTAAAGATAAGAAAAATGCTAAAGAAAACTTAATTGAGCGTTTTGATTTTACTGAGATCCAAGCTGAAGCCATTGTTTCATTGCAACTGTATCGATTAACCAATACCGATATAACTGCACTAGAAAATGAAGCAGATGCTTTAAATAAAGATATTATGGCGTACAACAAGATTCTAGGTAGTTCTCAAGAACTGAATAAAGTCATGAAAAAAGAATTAATAGAAGTAAAGAAAAAGTACGCTTCTCCTAGACTGACCGTTATTGAAGATGAAATTGAAGAATTAAAAATCGATACGGAACTTCTGATTGCATCTGAAGAGGTTATGGTTTCTGTTACAAAAGAAGGATACATTAAGAGAACCAGTCTACGTTCATATAGTGCTTCTAAACCTACTGAAATAGGCATTAAAGAAGGAGATTATCCAATTTATATTCAGCAACTGAATACATTGAATCATCTCTTGATCTTTACTAGCAAAGGTAATATTATTTATCGTCCAATTCATGAAATTTCCGATTTGAGATGGAAAGATATGGGAGATCACTTATCCCAAAATATTGCTTTTGAAACAGACGAAACCGTTGTAAAAGTATTCGGATTAGAGAAACAGCTTCCGCCAGCGACCTTTACTTTCATTACAAAAGAAGGGTACATTAAACAAACGGCAGTTTCAGAATACGTTATTGGACGTAATTACAAAAATAAATCTTTTTCAGCAATAAAACTTAAAACAACGACGGATGAACTGTTAAATATCGTCTATACAGAAAAACCATTGTCAAAAGATGTTTTCTTAGTCACTAATAGAGGATTTGGATTACGTTATCCTTTAGATGAGGTTCCTACTGTGGGTGCAAAAGCTGCAGGTGTGAAATCAATTAATCTTAAAGACGGTGACTATGTTGTAAATGGTGTGTTGGTCGATACCACAGCTTCCAAAGCCGAATTAATGATTTTAACTCAAAGAGGTTCTGTTAAAAAAATGAATATTCTTGATTTCGAACCGCTTGGACGAGCTAAGAGAGGGTTACTGCTCTTAAGAGAATTGAAAAAGAATCCGCATCGTGTGGCTTTCGCTTTTGAAGCGTCTAAGGAAGAT
Organism: Carnobacterium jeotgali MS3; assembly: GCF_000745125.1. Classification (GTDB taxonomy): domain Bacteria; phylum Bacillota; class Bacilli; order Lactobacillales; family Carnobacteriaceae; genus Carnobacterium_B; species Carnobacterium_B jeotgali. The sequence goes on along the minus strand of NZ_JQNF01000003.1, from coordinate 11,492 downwards.
AACTATAGAATTCTAACATCCAAAGGACAAGAAATCTCACTATCTAGTCAATCCTATTCAATAAGTGACCGTTATTCAAATGGATCATTTATTTTAGATGAAGTGGCAGACGGAACACCTATTGAGCTTAAAAAAGATTTATTAGCTAATGAGATTAAATAGAAATAATGTTGTTTAATTAAGGGTATGTTTGCTAAAACAGACATACCCTTAGTATTAACCATGATAAGACCAAAAAGGTGTAGCCTAACAGCTACATCTTTTTTTATCTGTTTTATTAAAAACTAGTACAGTTTGATTTTTTGTGAAAAATAGTACAAAAAATATCATTGAATACAGAATAATGAAAACCTTGAAATATCTACAAATCAATCTTTTTAAATAATTATTTTTATTTTATTGACGAAAATAAATTGATTTGTTTTTAGTTCGTGTTATAATGAGCATGAAGAATCTGTTAGAATTGTTTAACAGATATAAAAGGAGGAAAATGACTTATGGAAAATTGGAAAGGCTTTAAAGGAAAAATGTGGCAAGAAGAAATTAACGTACGCGATTTTATTCAACAAAACTATACCCCTTATGATGGAACGGATGAATTTTTAGAAGGTCCTACACCCGCTACCGAATCATTGTGGAAACAAGTTATGGAATTAAATACGGAGGAACGTGAAGCAGGCGGAGTACTAGATATGGATACGAAAGTAGTTTCAACAATCGTATCTCATGATGCTGGTTACTTAAATAAAGAATTGGAACGCATTGCCGGTTTCCAAACTGAGAAACCTTTTAAACGTGGTTTGCAACCTTTTGGTGGAATTCGCATGAGTGAATTAGCTGCTGAATCATATGGTTACGAAATTGATCCAGAAGTATCTCATATTTTTAGAGACTACCGTAAAACACACAATCAAGGAGTATTTGATGCTTATACGCCAGAAATTAGAGCTGCCAGACGTAGTGGAATCATTACAGGTCTGCCAGATGCTTATGGACGTGGACGTATCATTGGAGATTACAGAAGAGTAGCCTTATATGGTGTCAATCGCTTAATTCAAGAAAAGAAAAACGATTTAGCAAATAAGGGTTACGGCACAATGAGCGAAGATATTATTCGCGACCGTGAAGAATTAAATGAACAAATTCGTGCTTTAAATGAATTAATTGAGTTAGGTAGAATTTACGGCTTTGATATTTCTCAACCAGCCCAAACAGCTCAAGAAGCTTTCCAATGGTTGTATCTAGGCTATTTAGCAGCAGTTAAAGAGCAAAATGGAGCAGCAATGTCATTAGGACGTACATCTACATTTCTTGATATCTATATTGAGCGTGACTTAGCTAATGGCATTCTTACTGAAGTTGAAGCTCAAGAAATCACAGACCATTTTATTATGAAATTGCGCTTAGTAAAATTTGCACGTACACCAGAATACAATGATTTATTCTCAGGGGATCCAACTTGGGTAACAGAAGCTATCGCAGGTGTAGGTGACGATGGACGTCACATGGTTACAAAAAATAGCTACCGTTTCTTGCACACTTTAACAAACCTTGGACCAGCTCCAGAACCAAACTTAACCGTTTTATGGTCTACACGTTTGCCAGAAAACTTCAAGAAGTTCTGTGCTAAAGCATCTATTTCTTCAAGTGCTATTCAATATGAAAATGACGATATTATGCGCTTAGAATGGGGCGATGACTACGGAATCGCTTGTTGTGTATCTGCTATGCGTATTGGGAAACAAATGCAATTCTTCGGAGCACGTGCTAACGTAGCTAAAGCTCTTTTATATGCCATTAATGGAGGTGTAGATGAAAAATCAAAAGCTCAAGTTGCTCCAAAATATCAACCAATTACTTCTGAATACTTGGATTATGATGAAGTCATGGAAAAATATGATGTTATGTTGGAATGGATCGCAGGCTTATATTTAAATACGTTAAACATTATTCATTTCATGCATGATAAGTATTCTTATGAACGCATTGAAATGGCTTTGCACGATAGTGACATTATGAGAACAATGGCAACTGGAATCGCTGGATTCTCAGTAGCAATTGATTCATTATCTGCCATTAAATATACAAAAGTGAAAACGATTCGTGATGAAAATGGCTTAGTTGTCGATTATGAAATAGAAGGCGATTACCCTAAATTTGGTAACAATGATGATCGCGCGGACGATATTGGAATTTGGTTGTTAAAATCATTTATGTCAAAAGTGAAAAAACATCCAGCTTATCGCAATGCAGTCCACACTACTTCAATTTTAACTATCACATCTAACGTAGTATATGGTAAAAAGACCGGGAATACACCTGATGGCCGTCGTTCTGGCGAACCATTTGCACCTGGTGCTAACCCAATGCACGGCAGAGATACTCATGGAGCTTTAGCTAGTTTAACTTCAGTAGCTAAAATACCATACAAATATTCATTAGATGGAATCTCAAATACATTCTCTATTATTCCAAAAGCTTTAGGGAAAGAAGATGACATCCAACAAGAAAATTTGGCTAGTTTATTAGACGGCTATGTAAGAAAAGGCGGTCACCATTTGAACGTTAATGTCTTTAACCGCGAAACATTGGTTGACGCAATGGACCATCCTGAAAACTATCCTCAATTGACTATTCGTGTATCTGGTTATGCTGTCAACTTTATTAAATTAACACGTGAACAACAATTAGACGTTATTAATCGTACAATGCATGACAGTATGTAAGGTATAAACAAATAAAGGAGTGACTAATATGACGGAACCAGCAATTGGATACGTGCATTCTACTGAAAGTTTTGGCTCGGTCGATGGGCCAGGTATTCGTTTTGTAACATTTATGCAAGGGTGCCGTATGCGTTGCGAGTTCTGCCATAACCCTGATACATGGAATATGGGTGGTGGAACTCCTTATACAGCGGATCAATTACTAGCAGAAGCTTTATCTTACCGCGAGTATTGGGGAAGTAAAGGCGGAATTACTGTCAGTGGAGGAGAACCTCTACTGCATATCGATTTTTTAATTGAGTATTTTAGAAAAGCAAAAGAGCAGGGAGTCCACACAACATTAGATACATGTGGTCAACCTTTCACTTATGATGAGCCTTTTTTCAGCCGGTTTGAGGAACTAATGAGCTATACAGATTTGCTTTTATTCGATATCAAACACATTGATAATGAAAAGCATAAGCGTTTAACAATGCACGGCAATGAAAACATTTTGAATATGGCTACTTATTTAGCCACAATCAATAAACCTGTTTGGATTCGTCATGTTTTAGTTCCAGAACGTTCGGATGATGATGCTGATTTAATACGCTTAAGTGATTTTATTCAATCGCTAGGAAACGTTTATAAAGTTGAAATATTGCCGTACCATAAATTAGGTGTTTATAAATATGCAGCTCTAAATATTCCTTATAAATTAAAGGATATAGAACCTCCTACAATTGAACGCATCGACAATGCTAATCGCTTATTACGTATTGAAGAATACACAGGCTATCAAACAATTTAGTCCAGAATAATAAACACAGTTGGAAGAGTAGATTCTTACTTTTCTAGCTGTATTTATTTTTTTAAGCTATTTTCTATAAAAAACAACATAATACTAGCTAAACACGTTCATTTAAGATAAAATTTTAGTGTTAGTTATAGTTTAAAAGGAGAGATAATAATCATGAGTAAAGTATTAATTTTTGGTCATAAGAATCCAGACACAGATGCTATCACATCTGCTATTTCATTTGCTTACTTGCAAAACCAATTGGGAATCGAAGCTGAAGCTGTTGCATTAGGAGAAGTAGGAGAGGAAACACAATATGCTTTAGATTACTTTAGCGTTCCTGCACCACGTGTAGTAGAAACAGTAGCTAATGAAACAGATAAAGTTATGTTAGTGGATCACAATGAGTTTCAACAAAGTGTAAATGACATTGCGGATGTAGAAGTTTTATCGGTAGTAGATCATCACCGCATTTCTAACTTTGAAACAGCTAATCCATTGTATTACCGTGCAGAACCTGTAGGATGTACAAACACAATTATTGCTAAATTATATAAAGAAAAAGAAGTTGCAATTCCTAAAGATATTGCAGGATTAATGTTATCAGCAATCGTTGCAGATACTTTATTATTCAAATCGCCAACTTGCACCGATGAAGACGTTAAAATTGCAAAAGAGCTAGCTGCAATTGCTGGTGTTGACATTGAGTCATACGGCCTTGATATGTTAAAAGCAGGAACTGACTTAAGCAATAAATCTGCTGCAGAATTATTAGACATGGATGCTAAAAGTTTCCCAATGGGAGATAAGAATGTCCGTGTTGCACAAATCAATGTTGTAGACGTAAATGATGTACTTTCTATCCAAACTGAGTTAGAACAAGAGATGCAAAATGAAAATCATGCTAAAAACTATGATTTATTTGTCTTAATCGTTACAAACATCTTAGATAGCGATTCAGTGATCTTAGCATTAGGAAATCCAATCAATGCAGTAGAAGAAGCTTTCAATGTAACATTAGAAAATAACCGTGCGTTATTAAAAGGCGTTGTTTCTAGAAAGAAACAAGTTGTGCCACAATTAACTGCAGCATTAACAAAATAAGTTAGCAAAACCCAATCCAGAACTTAATTTGTTCTGGATTGGGTTTTTTTGTATGTAAAGAAAAAATAATGCTTTAGAACAAATACGAATCCATTAGATAAGAACTAAAAGTCATTTAAAAGCAATTAACGGGTAAACATAAACAAACAATAGTTAACTGAGCTTAAAATCGTCCAAAATTGATCTAAAATGTGCTCGATTGGTTTAAAACAACTTTTAATCTACTTTGTATAATATATATTATGTAAACTAGAAAAAAAGGTAAAATTAGCAAAATGATTAGTAGTCCAATTATTCTAATTCTTCTCTCTTTTAGTCATAAACAATTCTTTTTATATAAACCGAATTTAAATTAGTCCAAAAATGAATTCGGATTATATAATACTTGGACAAACAAACTTATGCTAACGAGAAAAATGTTGCAAATAACTTTCTCTTTACTTAAAATTTTAGACAGATTTAAATTCACTTCAATTTAGCTGCTGACTAATTCCTGTATTTTTAAATCTTTTTATAATTTGCTGACTTAGGTTTACGTTTTAGTATTGAAATTAATTTTGATAGATTTACGAACTTCAAAAAATATTAAAACGGCTAATTATTCTTTGGATAAGCTTACCTAGATTAAACTGTTATAAAAAGTCATAAATATCAATTTATTTTTAGCTTTCTTTATGGCTTTTTATTCAGGAGCTACCAAGACTAATTTGATTCTGTCTGGATCTTCAAGGAAAACAGCCTAATAATTTGTTCCTCCTGCAAATGGGTGTTTTTTAGGATACAGAATTATTATGCCTTTTTCTTCCAGTTTTTTGTCATTTTATCGATCTAATGCCGTGATTCTGTATGGAAAGCCAAATGATTAAGATCGCCTCTACTACGATGATATGGAACATCTGAAAATCGGTCTTCTGTTTGTGCAATAACGATGAGACTCCTTAATTAGTATGCTCTCGCCTATTATTCAACGTAAAAAGAGAGGAGAAATAGTCTTCTCTCCTCTCTCCCCTTACTTTTATCTAACTTTTATGCTTGTTTTTATTTCTCGTAATTAATATGATCTTATTTATCCGGGTTCTCTTGAAACTTCCGAACAACAAATGAACAAGCAGCGTAAATCGTTTTATCTTCCTTTTCCATTTCAGTAACTAATAGACACTCTTTTATTAATACAGTTCGTATACCTTATCAAACAAGTCTTTTTCAGTTTCAACTTGGCTCTTATTCCCTATTACGACCACCGTGCTCTCTTCCAATACACTGTCTAGAACTTTATTAAGCATCTGTAAGGCTTTTGAATCAACCGCTAGAATCTCTTCCTTCAAATGAACCAACTCTTCACGAGTCACGCCTGTTTTTAGACGATTGAATGCAGTTAAACCTTTGCTGAAAGCTGATTTTGGCTGTTCCATGGGACTGATCGTGCCAATAATGTATTTTAATAATTCGCTGTCAGACAACTCCATTTGTGCTACGTAGTTAGGCAAACCTTTATAGGTTTCCAATGTTTTACGGATATTGGGGTCACGATAAGAACTCAAGGCAAATTCACCAGTTCGTCGATGGTTATAAAGCGAACCATAAGCACCACCTTTGACACGGATCTCATTCCACAAGTAACTGTAACGAATAGTTGTTGCCAATACTTTCGCTGCGCCAGTGTAGTCAAATTTATCATTGGCATTTGAAGCAACCGCTACATAGTTCACGTCTTGAGCAGTGACATAAGCTTCATGTTGCTTCGCACCAGGCTTAATGATGGCTGGTTCACCTAATTCAACACTAGGCACCTCAGAAAATGCTACTTGTAATGTTTCTTTGACCAGTACTCCTCGATCTTTCTCACCGACGTATAAAATGTTCAAGCGATTTTTATTTAGCAAACCCTTTACTGTCTGCTTGATACGCTCTGTTGCCTCTTTTGACTTATCGGATTGTAAAGCAGCACGAATGTCTTTCAAAAAAAGGAATTGATCCATTCCACTAATCAGTTCATTTAATTTGGCTGAAGATTTCACTTGACTCAAGGCCCGGTTTGCAGCTAGAACATGGGAACTAGAATTAATGCGTCGTTCGAAATTAGAAATCAGCTGTTGAGTGATTTTCAAAATATCATCTTTATTTTCAAATTGCGTGTGGCACAGGATTTCTTGCATTAATGAGACCAGTTCCTCAAAAGAAGATTCCAAAGATTTTCCGCGTAAAATAAAATAAGGCTTTAGTTGACCTGCTTTATCTTCATAAATATCAATCTTTCCGTAAATACCGCCTGTGTACAGATCTTTTTGACGCTGCAAAGTTGCGACATCATATTTCTTAGTGTCTAGCTTCCCAAGAAGATGACTCAATAAACCCAACCACTGATATTCTTCAGCTGCAACATCTTTCAAATCAATATACAAACTAAGGTAGTCAATGCCGGAAGTGAATTGTTCAGCCTGATAAAAATGAGTTCCCTCATTAAAAGGAATTTCCGTTAGTGGATACTCTTCTACCTGTGTGCTTAAATCTTCTTTCGTCAGTGTTGGAATCTTTGCTAGATCTTCCGGTTTATCCGGCGCTTCTTGACGCTTGATCAACTCTTGTGTTTTAGCTATCATTTTGTCGATTTCTTCTTTAGATAGATTAGCTTTATATTCTTGCAATTGCTGATGAGTTTTCGCTTCAAATTGATCGCTTTTACCCGGTTCAGCTTTTAAAATCACTGCAGTACGCAAAGGATTGTATACTAGTTTTTCTTTGATCAGTTGCTCAAAATACCCCTTACCTGCCAATTCTGCTAGTTCTTTCAAATAACCTGAAAATTGCAAGTTCACATAAGGACTCTTGTCATACAACCAGGATTGATAAGCATTAATGGCATAAATGACTCCACGTGGGTTGTCTTCCGAAATAGCCGCTTCTTTCGTTTGAAAAGTAATTTTATTCAACGCTGAATCAATCAGCCCTTCATCGATTCCTTCAGTCATTAACTGTTTTAAAGTCTCTTGAACAACTTCTTTGAATCGAGTCATCTTAGAGGCATCAGAATATTTAGCAGTGATCATAAACCCCGTTGGATAGCCAAAATCAGCAACGCCACCTATTATGTCCCCACCTATATCCGCATCCAATAAAGCTTTTTTAAGCGGTGATTGATTATTGCCAAATAAAATCTCTTCCAAAACTTCTAGTCCATACATATCCAGTACATCATTCGGTTCAGATACATGCCACCCTAAAGCCAAATAATCTTTTCCTTCAGGGTTATCTCCTGCAGTTATTGAGTAAGTATCTTCAAATACAGCATCATCAGGAACAGCTGGTTCAAAAGATAAGTCGACTTTTTCACTATGTTTGCCTGCGCCACTGAAATAGTCCTCTAATGCAGCAAAAGTTTCTTTTTTATCAATGTCTCCATATAAGACAGTCAGAGAATTACTTGGGTGGTAATAAGTTTGATGGAACGCAACAAATTCTTCTTGCGTTAAACTAGGGATGGCTTTTGGATTTCCACCAGATTCGTGCCGGTAAATACTGTTGGGGTACAACTGATGAGTCAAATGCTGTTGAACTTGTCTTTCAGGAGAGGCTGTCGCCCCTTTCATTTCATTGTAAACAACCCCTTTATAAATCAGGTCATCTTCTGCTGACTCTAAATGATGATGCCAACCTTCTTGCGCTAATATTTGTGCATTACTGTAAAAGTTCGGCTTAAACACAGCATCTAAATAAACACTCATTAAATGCATAAAGTCTTTTTTATTAGTAGAAGCAACTGGATAAATTGTCTTATCTGAAAAAGTCATTGCATTGACGAACGTATTCAATGACCCTTTGACTAATTCAACAAATGGTTCTTTTGAAGGGTATTTTTCAGATCCATTTAAAACTGAATGCTCTATGATATGAGCAATTCCGTTATCGTTATACGGAGGTGTCTTAAACCCAATCGTAAACGCCTTATTGGAATCGTCATTTGCTAGATAAAGAACCTTGGCTCCTGTCTCAACGTGTTCATAAACGGTTCCCACAGATTGAATATCCGGTAACTCTTGTGTCTCAATTTGCTTAAATGCCATAGAATTCTCCTTTTCCTTATGCGTAATGACTTTATTCTACACCTTGTCCTTATAGTTTATAATACCTAAGGGAACAAATGCTACTTTGATTATTTAACTACCAATTCAAAAGTCCAAAGATTCAACAATAAGCGAATCTCAACAATTGATTCTTTTACAGCTGCATCATCAGAAAATAAAGAAGTAACTGACGATAATCAACAAAGTGCTCAATAAGGTTCCCAGTAAATAGTATTCTGCAAACTGAGGATTTTCTGAAATTTTATTGTACCGAGCAATGGACTTCGCTGTCAGAACAAATCCAATAGCCGTAAATTGATTAGCATACAGCATCAGCAAAATAAAGAAACGTTCAAAAACACCAATCAACGCCCCCGCACTTGGGATACCCTCATCTATTTGATTTTCATTGATTGGGCGATAGTGATTCAATACTTTTTTTATCGTTACACTGCATGGCCGGATCATCACCAATAGAATCAGTATCCATGACAAACTATTTTTCATATCCAAACCTAAACTACTCGACAAGGTTTCTAATCCTGGCATATAGTCAATCTCTATATTAGATACTGTGATATAGACAACTGCCGCAAGTAATACAAGGATGTGTAGCCCTTGATCTACTAGAAAGATAACCGTATCTTTATTATTATGAATGAAAAAGCGATTCGCAAGCAAAAATTTTAGACCATCTATCATGAAATGCAGCACTGAAATCCCTATGACCACTTTTAATAAAGGCCAACTAAAAATAGGAATGATCACGCCTACCATAGTGATCAAATAGATAAAACAATGGAGCACTAATTTCTTACCAAATACATCCTTTTCTCTCGCTAACGCGGACGATTGGAAATAAAAGTCTCCCAAGATATGTCCGATAAATAATACTATCCATACGACTTGATTCAACTATTCATCCTCCTCTATATCCTGAATTAAAAAGTGGCTAGCGTCTCTCAAAGCTGTTTTATAGGTATAATATTTCGCTGTATTCAGAGCTTTATTAACACTAGATTGGCCAATCCCTAATTCTTCAGCTGTCTTATATTGATTTTCTCCATGTGTGAAATAAGCATACATAATTTCTTTTTGTCTAGCAGACCACTTTGATTTCAATGCTGTGGCCAGTGACAGAATAGTATTCAATAGCTGATCTGTTTCGTTGGTAGCCTTCTCCGGAACAAATCATCAATATTGGTCTCGCTTGTGGTATATTTATTTTCCATTTTCTTCAATAGTTTCAATCATTTGCCTTGCGCGGTGGTAGGCTGTGCCATCCATCTCCATAGAATTATCTCGTTGGATCGGTGTACTGATACTGCCTAAGCCAATGCCAAATCGCAATTCAATGGGAGCCATGGCCAATTCGATTTCAAAAATAATGCTTAAAAATCACTTGTTTATTTTTTAGTAATCCTTGGAAGCTGTCTCCTAAAGTAATAATGAAATTAGAAGCAATGTCTTCTGCATATTTCTCATTTATTATTTGCAAAATAGAATGAAATTGTTCTTGCACTTCTTTTCGATCCGCAATTTTACGAGAGTCTTTAATATCTCCTATAATGGCTGCATATGGAGTCCTTACAGTTTGTCTGGTCATCTAATCACCATCTTTTTTTGATTATACCAATAAGATTCAGTCTTAGATGAATCTTTGTATAAAATCATCTAAGACTGAATCTTAAGGGTGAGCTTTATTATTTTATTAATTAGCGATAAATTGTTCGATGTAGTTAACCATAATCTAATTATGTTAACTACATCTATACTGTGTTTACGTAAAATAAGCATAAAAATGCTTTGGGAAATTTTAAATACCGTTCAATATACTGCTGAATTAGTATAATTAAAGAAAAAACCAAAATAATTAATTTTGGTTTTAAAGTATTTTTGCTATTTTTTGAGTTAGGACAAAATGTATTTATGAATCATTTTAAGATTTTTTTCGCTTAGTAAACCTTTTAAATTTACTTAAAAAATGATCTTTTTTTGCATCGTCTAATTCTAAGTTTTCTTTTGATAAATCAGTTGTTAAATCAAGTTTTTTATCGATTTTAGCGCCTTTTTTTAGTCGTTCTTGAAATTTTTCTTTCATTAACTGTTCAATATTTTTTAAATCCGGGTATTTTCCATCTTTTTCTCCGGCAGCTATGATGGCTAACACTTCTATATAGCTCATAGAAAGCGCCGTTGTGATGATTGAAGCTGTTGTACCGCTAATTAGTCCTCCAACAATTGTACCCGCTCCAGGAATCATTTTTATCACATTTGAAACGATGTACCTTCCCGCAAATGTAGCTCCCCCAGTCCCTCCTATTGCTGCTACAAGACTTGCAATAGTGGCTTTATCCATTGATATACCAAAAATCGCTGTAATATGGGCCCAATAATGTTACTTGCATTGGTACAAGAACGGATGCATCAGAAAAAGGAATCGGTAAAAAACCTACGCCAAATGAAGTAGCGATATATCTTGTCGCCCAACTGCGAGCAGAATTCGCTTTTCGGGCAATATCTACTTGTTGGGCATTGTTAAAAGCCTTTTTTGCTTCTTCTGGTATGATTTCAAAACTTAATTCAAGCAATTCTTTTAATCCAAATGCTGGAATCGACATTTCTTCCGTCAATTTTGAAGCTTTCAGCCATCAAAGATACAACACCATAAATCGGTAAATTAAGGTTTTTCAATATAGGTTTTAAATGTTGCTGCTGGTTCACCGATTGATTGGGTCAAAACGATCACAACCGGGACTTTTTCACTTAATTCCGTTATAAGTTCAAGTTCTGTTGGTTCTATTCGTGAAGAATTTGCATTAA
>NZ_JQNF01000002.1 GCF_000745125.1 Carnobacterium jeotgali MS3 | reverse complement strand
TACAACAAAGGTACAAGCTGAAGAACTTTTAACTACCCCCGTGAACAGTGTAAGTTACGATATAGATCAAGGTGGACTACAAGAATTTGAAGTTGGAGATTCCCCTGATGAGACCTACACTATTACCATTGAAGAAGAACCTCAATTTTCTATTATGGCAAGAGGTATCAAAAATAATACCTATAAAGTCACAAAAGAACGAGCTCTGCAATGGAAAGTAAGCTATAAAATAGATATAAAAGGAAACTCTATTACTAAGGCGCACTCACCTTCTATAAACAATTACATAGGAAGTGTTCGTAATTCAAGTTTAAAAGTGGATAATTCTAAACAAGCTACTTACTACATAAATATGATTATGCTAAAACTGAACAGCCCGGTGAATGTTCGTGCAACACTTCAAAATAATAAAATTATTGTAACCTATTGAATTAATCAACTAATTCTACGGTAGTGGTCCCCCAACCTAAATAATTACCTATCGTAAAGTAGAGAGCATAAGCATTCATTATAATACAACAAACACACGCTAGATAAACAAACTTATAGAGTGTGTTTGTTTTTTTGTTTCTCTTAATAATAATAGGGGCTAGAATTAAACCAATTGGGGGGATTAAACTTCCTATAAAAGCAAGAATTAACAGGATTAAACCTTCGTCTTTATCTGTATTTCCACGAATAAAATCTAATTTTTGAACATTTTCTTCTATTTTGACTTCATTTTCTTCAATCTTTCTTTTAAGTTCCTGATTTTCTTTTAGTAATTCGTCAATCGAAACTTCGTAATAGGTACTTAGCTTTACTAGATTATCTAAATCAGGGTAACTATTGCCATTTTCCCATTTTGAAATGGACTGTCTTGAAATATGTAAATAATCGGCCACATCTCCTTGCGAATAGCCCTTATTAACTCTACTTGCCTTCAATCGTTCTCCTAAGGCCATAATTATTCCTCCTTCTGCTCTTCTTTATTCTATCATACCGAAAGTAAGGATCATTGACTATAATCTATTAGTTGCCTTTTAGCACCTAATGGTTGCTACTATGTAACTAATAGCGTTCTTTTAATTTTAGCCGAATATAAACATAATTAAGTTATAAAAAGAAAAAGGAGGGTATAGTGAATAATTGTAGTTTTGTAGTTCTAAATGATGAAAAATAAAAAGTTTTATACAAAATAGGAGGAAAATTATAATGAAAAAAATTGTACTTAGTTTACTAGCAGGAAGTATGTTAGCGAGTTATGCTTTACCTACATATGTAAGTGCTTCTGTTTTTTCTGAAGATGAGATTAGAGAAGTTAATGTTACAGAGGAAAGCATTTTAGAAAATGATATTCAAGCTGACGAACCTATAATAGTTGATAGTGGAGAAAATTCTGATGATACTATTAATTCTCAAAATTTTACAATTGAATATGAAGAAGATGGTCCAGTGGTTATAATCTACGAAGAAAATATTAAAACAGCAAGAGCTGCTGCTGGAAGCACTAGTGTTTCTAAATGGGGAGCTTGGACGAACACTCGCATATCAGTTAGTAGAGGAGTTTTAGCAGGCGCAATTAATACTACTTTTTACACTGGAATAGCTGGGGTAGCTGGAACAATTGGATTACCTGTACTTGCTGTAACAGGATTACTGAATTCAGCCCAATGGACTAAATTAGGAAATGCTCCAGGAACTGCAGTTGCAAAAAAATGGGATACAAGCGGGAATGGCTGGGTAGAATTTTATATGAGCAAAGGGTATAATGCAGCAGGAAAACATGTTGCAACTAAATACAAAACGAAGTAGCTATAAAGTAGCTATATAGGTTAGAGGTGATTTTATGTTTAAAAAGTATAAAGAATTTACAGAGAAACACCCATATGTTTATGTCATACTAATAATGGTATTTACTAGTTTTATTGGTATCTCAATAGAATATATAGTAAATAAAAGTTTTATCGGCGGAGGATTATATACAGCTATAGCACTTACTTTAATTGAACTTTTAAGAGTAAGAAGAAGAAATAATTTAAAAAATTAATATTTTAAATGTAAATTAAAACTTTGTTGACATAATCACCATTAAACAAAGAACTCCCACCATAATAAAATGGTGGGAGTTCTTTGTTTAATGGTGATTATGTCAACAAAGTTTTAATTTACATTTAAAATATTAATTTTTTAAATTATTTCTTCTTCTTACTCTTAAAAGTTCAATTAAAGTAAGTGCTATAGCTGTATATAATCCTCCGCCGATAAAACTTTTATTTACTATATATTCTATTGAGATACCAATAAAACTAGTAAATACCATTATTAGTATGACATAAACATATGGGTGTTTCTCTGTAAATTCTTTATACTTTTTAAACATAAAATCACCTCTAACCTATATAGCTACTTTATAGCTACTTCGTTTTGTATTTAGTTGCAACATGTTTTCCTGCTGCATTATACCCTTTGCTCATATAAAATTCTACCCAGCCATTCCCGCTTGTATCCCATTTTTTTGCAACTGCAGTTCCTGGAGCATTTCCTAATTTAGTCCATTGGGCTGAATTCAGTAATCCTGTTACAGCAAGTACAGGTAATCCAATTGTTCCAGCTACCCCAGCTATTCCAGTGTAAAAAGTAGTATTAATTGCGCCTGCTAAAACTCCTCTACTAACTGATATGCGAGTGTTCGTCCAAGCTCCCCATTTAGAAACACTAGTGCTTCCAGCAGCAGCTCTTGCTGTTTTAATATTTTCTTCGTAGATTATAACCACTGGACCATCTTCTTCATATTCAATTGTAAAATTTTGAGAATTAATAGTATCATCAGAATTTTCTCCACTATCAACTATTATAGGTTCGTCAGCTTGAATATCATTTTCTAAAATGCTTTCCTCTGTAACATTAACTTCTCTAATCTCATCTTCAGAAAAAACAGAAGCACTTACATATGTAGGTAAAGCATAACTCGCTAACATACTTCCTGCTAGTAAACTAAGTACAATTTTTTTCATTATAATTTTCCTCCTATTTTGTATAAAACTTTTTATTTTTCATCATTTAGAACTACAAAACTACAATTATTCACTATACCCTCCTTTTTCTTTTTATAACTTAATTATGTTTATATTCGGCTAAAATTAAAAGAACGCTATTAGTTACATAGTAGCAACCATTAGGTGCTAAAAGGCAACTAATAGATTATAGTCAATGATCCTTACTTTCGGTATGATAGAATAAAGAAGAGCAGAAGGAGGAATAATTATGGCCTTAGGAGAACGATTGAAGGCAAGTAGAGTTAATAAGGGCTATTCGCAAGGAGATGTGGCCGATTATTTACATATTTCAAGACAGTCCATTTCAAAATGGGAAAATGGCAATAGTTACCCTGATTTAGATAATCTAGTAAAGCTAAGTACCTATTACGAAGTTTCGATTGACGAATTACTAAAAGAAAATCAGGAACTTAAAAGAAAGATTGAAGAAAATGAAGTCAAAATAGAAGAAAATGTTCAAAAATTAGATTTTATTCGTGGAAATACAGATAAAGACGAAGGTTTAATCCTGTTAATTCTTGCTTTTATAGGAAGTTTAATCCCCCCAATTGGTTTAATTCTAGCCCCTATTATTATTAAGAGAAACAAAAAAACAAACACACTCTATAAGTTTGTTTATCTAGCGTGTGTTTGTTGTATTATAATGAATGCTTATGCTCTCTACTTTACGATAGGTAATTATTTAGGTTGGGGGACCACTACCGTAGAATTAGTTGATTAATTCAATAGGTTACAATAATTTTATTATTTTGAAGTGTTGCACGAACATTCACCGGGCTGTTCAGTTTTAGCATAATCATATTTATGTAGTAAGTAGCTTGTTTAGAATTATCCACTTTTAAACTTGAATTACGAACACTTCCTATGTAATTGTTTATAGAAGGTGAGTGCGCCTTAGTAATAGAGTTTCCTTTTATATCTATTTTATAGCTTACTTTCCATTGCAGAGCTCGTTCTTTTGTGACTTTATAGGTATTATTTTTGATACCTCTTGCCATAATAGAAAATTGAGGTTCTTCTTCAATGGTAATAGTGTAGGTCTCATCAGGGGAATCTCCAACTTCAAATTCTTGTAGTCCACCTTGATCTATATCGTAACTTACACTGTTCACGGGGGTAGTTAAAAGTTCTTCAGCTTGTACCTTTGTTGTACTGTTAAGAGTAAAAATAGTGAAAAAACTTAGAGCAAAAATGATTTTTTTCAAGTGAATTCCTCCAATTTTTATAATACCGGTAGTGATAAACTGATATGTATATCCTTTATTTGGGATAGTTAGCTCTTTTGTTTAATTAGTTTTTCTTCTGAAGCTGAAAATTTCGATTAAAGTAAAAAGGTTATTATTCCAATAATTGCAAAAATTAACATCGTTATTATTAGTGTAGTTAGGATTATTTTCAATTTTTTTTGTTGCATTAAATCACCTTTCTATTTCTATTTTTTTAGTCAACTAGATCTGATTTTCTCAGTAAATAATAACCAATAATAATTAGAGCGTATCCCAAGCTGATTTTTTTGTTTAATACAGTAACAATAGCTAAACAAAAAATAAGAAGAGACAAAAATTGATAGCAGCTTCTTTTAGTTATTTTTTTCATTATGATATCTCCCATAACCATTCTCCTAACCTAGTAGTTCATAATTAAATTATCTATCTTATCTTATGAAACGAAAAGAACGCAATGGTTTACATGGTAGCAACCAATGGTTGCTACCATGTAAACCATTGCGTTATAGTCATACTTCCTTACTTTCATTATGATAGATATAAGTAATAAGCAAGGAGGAATAACATTGTTATTGGGAAAAAAACTAAAAAGTAGTAGAGTTAAAAAAAAATATTCACAAAATGATGTAGCAGAACAGTTACATATTTCAAGGCAATCTATTTCCAAATGGGAAAATGACATCAGCTATCCTGAATTAGATAACCTGGTTAAATTAAGTACCTATTATCAAGTTTCAATTGACCATTTATTAAAAGAGAAGCCCTAAAAAAATAGATCTAATTCGATTGAAAAAAAATTAATTATTCATTAAGAGGTAGCTATAATAACTGAATTTATTTATACTTAAAAGAGAAAATTAACCAGAAGGAATGATTATTATGATAGGAACACTTGGAGATTCTCAGGCTAATTATAAAGCGATTATTCAGTCAGAAAAATTAAGTAATTGTAGAAAGAACGACTTACTTAGAAATGTTCTAACGGACATTGAGATTGTCTTTTTTGGAACACATGATAAGGAACAAGATCTCATCCAACAACAAGAAGAAGCTAAACAGCTTTATAATGACATTAGTATGAATTTTCTTGCTTGTTAAGATTAAAAAAAGTCGACAGTGAACCTAATCTGTCGGCTTTTTCTAGTTTAAAAGTACTAAAAACCTAGTCTGAAATTCAATAACGTCTCGCTGATTTCATCTTCATTGATTCCAATATAGCGCTTGGTAATTTTCTCGCTGCTATGACCGAATATTTCCATCAGTGTAGCTACGTCTTTGGTTTTCTTGTAATAGTGGTAACCAAACGTCTTACGTAGCGTGTGCGTCCCAATATCGTCTCTTCCTAACAGCTTAGCGACCTTTTGAAACATCTGATAGACCGTATTCACTTCCACATGGCCACCTTTGGTGCTCGGAAACAAATAATCCTCTGGTGCTAAGTCTTTCGTGTATTCTAAAATCAAGTCCTGCAGACTACTCAAATACAAAATACGCGTTTTCCCTGTTTTTTTCTCTACAATACGAGGGTTTTTGGAAGAAATCAGGTCTTGTTTCTTCAATTTTACAATATCCGACATGCGTAAACCGCTATTAATCCCGATCAAAAACAGAAAAACATCCCGATCCGCGTTTTTATTTCTTCTCAAACAGAATAAAAAGTCGTTTATTTCTTGTTGCGTTCTTAATGGTTGGACGTTGTAACTCATTTAAAAGCCCTCTCCTCTCACAAAAGTGATACATGATTTTGTTTAGTATACCATATAATCGTGTGTTGAAGGACGAACTAAAAAAAGAACCCTATTGGAATAGGATTCCGGATACACGATTTTATCCAATTTCATGTATTTAATATTTATAAAAAGCATTAGATAACTTAAAGGAACGATTGGCTATATAATTTAATTGATCTTTCCATATTGACTAAACAAAATAAGGTCACTATAACTACTGTGACCTTATAAATTAATTTAATTAGGAATAATTGAATTTATCTATTTTTGTACACTGTTAATATCCATATCTAATATTGGATATGGAAGTCAATTCTTTTAGTTTTTTAGATTGATAGTCTGATAGAGTAACTCCATCATTTCTGATTGCTTTAGAAATATCTAAGTTCATACGACTTAAAATCATAGGAATAGAAGCGCCCTTTTGTTCTAATTCTTCAAAATAATTCTCTAATACATTTTGTAGCGACTCGTTTTCTAAGTTTGTTTTTAAATCATCTAATAGATCAGTAATAATATTTGCTGCTTGTTTTGCTCGTTCATTTCCTCCGGAATACCATTTTGTTTTGCCCATAAAATATCGCTCCTTAATTATAGTCACACGTGAGTTTAGTTGCTATTGTACTTTCTTTATAGTCTATTGAAGTTAAACTATTTTTGCTAATATAGCGCAATTGTCGACACCTTAAATGGTAAGCATACTCTATTATAGTTCTGTATTAATTGT
Organism: Carnobacterium jeotgali MS3; assembly: GCF_000745125.1. GTDB lineage: Bacteria > Bacillota > Bacilli > Lactobacillales > Carnobacteriaceae > Carnobacterium_B > Carnobacterium_B jeotgali. Next base: position 398 of record NZ_JQNF01000002.1, on the reverse strand, counting down.
CCCTTCAATAAACTTATTTATTGATAATAAACAATTTAGAACTACTCTTTTTTTTAGTCTAGCTATTTATACATAACTTAAGTAGATTAAAAGTCATCTAATGACTCGTCAAAATGACTATTTTCAGTCAGATTATTATAAAATGCTGCATATGTACAATATACATATGGTTTTAACCATAGAAATCCGATTCCTAGAGATAGAATGCTTAAAATGCCCCAGCCAATAAAGCTTAACTGTAATACAAAGTATTCCCACTTATGGCCATCCATCATTTTTCTACTTTCTGTTATGCAATCGAGAGCAGATACTTTTCCATTTTCAGTTAGTATTTTTTGATCTTTATAAATGAAATAGGCTTGAGAATAAGATATTGTTTTTATAATTCCTGGTACGAT
>NZ_JQNF01000001.1 GCF_000745125.1 Carnobacterium jeotgali MS3 | reverse complement strand
TCTACGGCTTTCTTAAAATATATTTAGTCGTTCCATGAGCTAGCCTTAAATGTGCTGGTATTTCTTTAGCAATATTAAATACTTCTTTATCTAAAAATGGTGTTCTCAACTCTAAAGAATGAGCCATTGTAGTTCTATCTGCATTTAAAAGTAGATCTCCATTTAGCCAAGTATTAATATCAATTAATTGCATGCGATCCACTGGATTACGCCCTACTGTTTGCTGATAAAATGAATCAGTCACATTTTTGAACGGGTAGTTAGCATTATAATTGGTTAACAATTTTTTCTTTTCAAGCTCTTCAAAAATCTTTGCATTTCCAACGTACCGATGTTCTAAAGGAACGGTTCCTCTAAGAAGAAAACTCTTCCCTTTTACTCCATCAGGCATCAGCTGAGCTAACTGATGGATAGCTTGGTTGGTATACTTACCAGTAAGATTAAACATTCTCAACGCATGTGGTTCATTATAAATACCATACCCTCCAAAATAATTCATCAGCTCCTTCACCAGATAACGCAACTTTTACATGCTTTCGAGCTAATGCTGACAAAAAGAATTGCGGCATTGCTGCAGGGTCAGCTAAAGGATCGTCCATATGCCAAACAAAACGTGGAAATTCAGCCATGAATTCTTCTACAGTAATCGTATGACTAAAGTTTTCTACTTTTAACTCTTCTGCCGTCTCTTCAGCTAAATTAATTTCATTGTATCCGTCTCTTTCAAATCCAACGGATAATGTCTTAAGCTTAGGATTAAACTCGCGTGCCATTGCTACAATGATTGACGAATCAATTCCTCCTGATAAGAAGGAACCAACTGTAACGTCTGACCTCATATGTTTTTCAACGGAATCCCATAAGCTTGTTCGAATTTCTTTTGTAAAAAAATCTTCTGATTTGTTAATGGGTGAAAAATCAGCCTGCCAATATCTCGTAATTTTTACTGTCTCATTTAATTTCTTTGTCATAAAATGACCAGGAAGTAGTTCCTTAATTGATTGGTGCATCGTTTCTGATCCTGGAACATATTGAAAAGTTAAATAATTTTGTAAAGCAATTTGATCTAATTGTCGGTCTTGAACCACTTTTAGAATAGCTTTCTTTTCAGAAGCCACATATAGGCCTTGTTCTTCTACTGCATAATAAAAAGGTTTAATCCCAAAATGATCACGAGCTCCAAAGAATGTTTTTTCTACTTTGTCCCAAATCACAAATGCAAACATTCCTCTTAATTTATCCACTACTTCTTCTTTATAGGCTGAATAAGCTGCAATGATAACTTCGGTATCACTATCCGTTTTAAATAAATACCCTTGACCACTTAGTTTTTTTCTTAACTCTATATAATTATAAATTTCCCATTAAAAATAATCCAATACCGTTCATTTTCATAAGATAATGGTTGGTGCCCTTTTTCAATATCGATAATACTTAATCTTCTAAAACCTAAAGCAATCGTATTATCTTTATAATACCCCTCTTCATCTGGTCCTCTATGTACAATCATTTTATTCATCTCATTAATATTGTTCTCTATTGTTTTTTGTATTGCATTTTCCACATTGGAAATATACCCAACAAATCCGCACATATCAATTCTCCTCTTTTTGGGTTCCTTTTTATTGATTAGTTCTTCTAGTTAAAATTTTTTAAAGACTTTTAAACTAGCGACATTTTCGAATTTATGTATTTTTATTTTGATTAGTGAAAAATAGATTTTAATTAAGCACTATTAAAAGTCTAGTATTTTTAAATTCCACAATTGAGAGTACAGCTATTATCTTCGAATAGCAATCACTTTAAGCGATTGCAGATTGATATTTTAAGTCCTAATTTTTTGTTAAAGAACCAAAAATTAGGCATTTGTCTCATCTTTAAACCACCAACAGATAATCAGATAGAAATTATTGAGATTGTTACCATTGGTAAAAGAGAAGAAAAAAAGTATTTTTAACCGCTAAAAAAAGTATCTCTGAAATTGAAATAAAAAATCTTTTACAGATCTAATTTTAAGAGAGTCGCTCGCTTGTTTTTAGCAGCTACCTATTTTCTTCAATATATTATTTTATAGAATCTCATGTATTCATAACATGAAATTGGATGTCTAACTCTTAAACACAAGTTTAAATCATTACTATCCTCCTTAACTTAATAACTATATTCTCTCAATTTCCGCTTAAAAAGTAACGCACCTATTCGTTTACAATTAGCAACTATTGGTTTACATACACTAAAAATCAAATAAAAAAGTACTTCAGTTATAAATTTTTAAATGAAACTGTAGTTTTATCAATCCTGAATAATTCATACTTTTAATTAAAACCATGTGAAACTGCCTCACGGCAGCTTACAATTACTTTTTCATCTTCACCCGTTAAGTGATGAAAAAAGAACCCCTTTCTGCTATGGTTAAAGTGACTAAACCAACCAAAAGAAAGGAGTTCTTCTAATGACTAGCTTACACAAAAACCAAGTAAAATTCAATTCAAATATCACTATTTCTCATACAGGTGGTCAATTATCGAGTGATTCGGGTCTCGTCCTAGTGAAAGAGCTGATGAACACCTTCGGTTTTTCTGAACTGGCTAAGCAACACATTCACATTGAAGACGAACGAGCATATTTTACTCATGACAACTTATCCATACTTGAGCAGTTCATTATGCAATTAATTGCTGGTTACTCAGCTGATTCTGCAGCTAATCTCCTGAGACAAGATCCTGTGTTTAAAGCTGTTTTAGATAGGAAAGAACTCGCTTCTCAATCTTCACTTTCTCGATTTTTAGATCGACTATCTGAGGAGAATATCCATGAACTTCAAGCTTTGAACCAAGAACTTATTGATAAAGCACGCCTCATCCGTAATGATACGGAATTAATCATTGATTTAGATTCGACCCATTCAGATACATTTGGTCACCAAGAACAAACGGATTATAATACCCACTACCAAACCTATGGTTATCATCCATTGGTAGCTTTTGACGGATTGACTGGTGACTTCTTAAAAGCTGAACTACGTTCAGGAAATCAATATACATCAAAAGGCGTAAAGGAGTTTCTCACACCTTTATTAGAGCACTATAATCACTCTCTACCAAACACTGACATCTTGGTTCGTGGAGACAGCGGGTTCGCTACACCTGGTGTGTATGATTCGTGTGAATCAAAAAAGAGTCATTATGTTATTCGACTGAAGAATAATCGTAGACTAGGTCAAATAGCTGAGAAATCAGTACTTTATGGCGATAATCAAAAGTGGGAAGAACGAGAAGTTCAGTACTTCTCCACCACTTATCAAGCACAAACCTGGTCACAAAGTCGTCGCGTGTGTATACGCTCAACACGTGAAGCGGGCGAACTACTCTTTCGACATGAGTTTATCGTGACGAATCTATCAGAAAATGTTTCTCCTGATACCATCTTTTCTCTCTATGCCAAACGTGGCACAATGGAGAACTTCATTAAAGAAGCGAAAGCTGGCTTTTACTTTGACAAGACAGACAGTCCTCGCTTTTTGGAGAATCATGTCCGAATGATGCTCAGCTTGATAGCTTACAACTTAGTCAACTTCTTAAGAACGATTGGCTTTGAAGAAGTCCAAAAGGGAATGACCATTCATTCTATTCGATTGAAGTTTCTGAAAGTTGCTGGGAAATTAGTCCAAACGGGTAGACGAGTCTATCTCAAATTATCTAGTTATCATGTGTATCAGAATGAATTCTACAGGGTCTTTGCTCGCCTGAGGCGAGCCAGTCAATGGATCTAATCCAACAATCTAACGATTTTTTTACTGGGAAGTTATCCAGGGAGAAGTATGCTCAAAATGCCTTACACCCAAAATTTATTCCTCAATATTTTTGAACAGTGAATGTTTGAAGTAACTTTTTAGTCAAAATCAGTTGATAGGGATATTAGTGATACATATTTCAATAAAATGTACCAAAGAATTAAAGCTATGAATTATTCAGGTCAATACACGTTTTTAAACAATTTTATGTATTCTCATAAAATCAATAGTACCTAGTATTCGATTTCCTAAATAAGATTGTTTACACATTATCACTTATAAGTTATAATAAAAGTATGAAAAAATATAATTTCGATGTCTATGAAAAAGAAAACGGTGAAGCTCCCTTTTTGGAGTATTTAGATAGTTTAGATGTAAAATCTAGAGCTAAAGTATTAAGAGCAATAACTATTGTGGAAGATTTTGGAGTCCATTCTCCACCAGGATATATCGATCACTTAGATGATGGCATTTACGAACTTCGAGTAAAATTCTCAAGCAACATTTTTAGGTGTTTATATTTTCATTTTAGTCATAATAAATATATTATCACACATGGTTTCACGAAAAAAACACAAAAAACTCCTTCAAGAGAAATTACTAAATCCAAAGAGTATCGTAAAGACTATCTAGAAAGAAAGGGTGAAAATGATGGAAAATAAACTAAAAAGTTACTTCGACACCCAAATGGAAACACCAGAGTTTGCTGAAGCGTGGAAAGAAACTGAAGCTAGCTATCAAGCTGCAAACATTCTTTTAAGAATTAGAGAAGAAAAACATCTAACTCAATCTGAATTAGCTACTCTAACTGGAAAAAAACAATCTTATATTTCTCGAGTAGAAAAAGGGTCACAAAACATTAGTGTACAAACATTAAGTGACATCGTGGAATCTGTAGGCGGAAAACTAAAAATGGAAGTAGTCGTTTAACTTTGTCACGATTCCTAAAATAACACCTACAAAAAGTTTAATCTGATATGTAATTAAATAAGACTAGTAGTAGATAAACACAATAAAAAGGGTCATAAAACTCACATATGTTTTATGTGAGTTTTGTGACCCTTTCCTTTTCGATACACGATTATATGTAAAATAGTGTATCCTGAAATGAAGGTGAGTTTGTCACAATAAGAATTGAGTAAAACTCAAATAAAGGAGTAAAAAATGATAAATAAAGATCGTTTATTTTCTGTAGTTTTACTGAAAGAGTCTACTCTCCTTGAACAAAAAAATATGGATAATACAAAAATATTTGAGGAAAGTATAATATTACTCGAAACAGAAGAAGAATTTTTTGAAAATAATTCTCAAGAATATTTAATTAAATACTTTAATGAAAAAATACCACCACTAGAATATGATAATAGTTATGGAGAAACAATTCGAAGTAGTATTGTTTTGACCGTAGATTATTTTGAAATTATAGACTCAATTGGAGCAAATGACTTTACAGAAGTTTTTAGTAGAACATTTATCGAAAAAATCGGGACAACTGTAGAAAATATTATAGATAAATATTATGATGGTTTTGTATTTAAAAAATAATTTAATTTTTAAACTATTGATTTAATAAGACTCTAGATACATTAATTTATCCAATTTCATGTATTGATTTTTAAATTAACTAAAATGGTTTATATGTCTCAAATTAATAATCATAATCAAAGTTTATAATGGAAAAATATACTCTTTTTACAAAACAGATCATTTGTTTTATGCTTAGAAAAGTAGTACTAAAATAATTAAATTGGAGGTCATTAAGTGAAAAACACCCTATCTTTTGGGCTATCTACACTATTAAGCATAAGTTATTTGATTTTCTATAAATCATTAACTCCATTACTAGATTTAATTCTATTTATTTTTATAGTGATTTTCATAGTTTTTTCTTATAGCCAAGCTGTTGATACTAATAACCATTACATAAAACTAGGTCTATTAATATTAATTGTAGGTATTATTTTAATACCTAAGCTATTTCTTTCTTTTGAAACAAATATATTCTCTCAAATTGTGTGGACAGCTATTATTTTCATATTGTTCAAAAAAGAAATAACAAAAGAAATTAAAGGGATAAATAAAAACTAGTTTGAAAAGGCTATAGATACATGATTCTATCTAATCTCATGTATTATTTTCTTTATTTATTAATTTATTTGTAATAGTTGAGCGATTATATCTGAACTACCTGGCAATAACATAATTAACGAAATGACAACAAATAAAACTCCGATAATAAGCAAACAAAAAAAGGACTAGAAATCAGTCCTTTTTCATTTATTATTTAATTTTTAGGCATTTTATTATCATCGAAGTAACTATAAAACTGAGATTTATCACCGTAGTTAGCTTTATATAAACCATTCAAACCAGCTCTTTGACCAATAACCCCAAGATCAGCAATTAAATTATTTTCATCCTTAGGAAAATAAAGTTTCCCTTTAAGACCAGTGCTATATATATAATTAACCAAACGTTGAACAAGCGCTTCTGGGTTACTTACAGTATCGATTTTTAGATACACTTGGTATAAAACGTCAATGATATCTAGTAATTCAGGACTGGAATTAGTGCGTTTTGATAGTTTATTATATAAATCATGAATAAGCTCTTTACTTTTTTCTGAATCACTCATATTTAACCACTCACACTTCCAAAAAGATTATCTCCCCAACGTTTAGTTCCTTCAGTCAAAGCCTGCCCCCAATTGACAGAACATTTTGTTTTAGTACATGAAACACCATTCCCATTCATAAAAATAACCTCCTTAACAAATTTAAAACAATTATATGTTATCAAATATTATACCATTTCTCTTTATATTCTATATCAATATAATTTACATAAAATAAAAACACAAAAGCCCATTTTTTAAAGGTTCTGTATACACTATTATAAGCAATTTCATGTGTTGTAAATGGTGTTTTTTTTTAAATATTCTAATTTTCCGCATTAGTTTAAATAATAGCAACCAATGGTTGCTGCTATGTAAACTAATCCGTTCTTTTCTAATATGTCAATTCAGTAAATAATTAGAAATACCCATTAGAGGACGGCTTGATTAAAGAGATACGTGTCCGAATATCAGTGGGATAATATATTTTAATTTAAATTACAGATAGGAGACAAACTGATTATGGATAAAAAAACAGACAAACTTTTAAGAATATGTGTGTTAACTATAATGGGTTAACATTAATAGTGTCTAGATAAAGAAAAGAGGCGGTATCATTGTTTTTATATCAACCATTTTACGCGGTTTTATTAGGGATTTTTTATGTTGGAAGTATTTATTTATTAGTTAGAAAAGAAAAAAAGTATATTAATTATAGTCTTACTATATTGGCATGTATTCTTCAGTTATCATTTTTGTTTATCTGGTTCAGAGAATCTATCTTTTTAATGACTACCCAAAATGTAGGATTTCAAACATATGAACATTTTTCCAGATTTGTGACTACTTCCTATTTTGTATTGTTTATACCTCAGTTAGTTGTTTTTGCATGGTATGGAATAAAAAAAATAGGCGCTCAAGATCAATTCCTCTTATTGAAAAGAATATTCCAATTTTTTTATGTAGGTGCATTAGTTGGAATTTTAATATTGGGACAACTTGTTTTTGAAATTTTATATTATGGATTTGCTCCTTAAGGCATACTACTATCAAAAAAACTTAGTAATACAGGTTCTAAATACATTCATTCAAGCAAATTTATGCATGTATTAAAATTATTGATAATAGAATTAAGATTTTATCATTCTAATAAATACTTTTTTTATTGTTATAGCCTTATTTATGGGAGGTTTTTAAATGAAAAATAGAAGGAATTTAATTATTTTTTTCCTAGGATTTGTAATAGGAGGGATTATTTATATACTAGTATCATTATTACCTGTTTTAAATTGAAAAGGAGGGTTTATTTTGATAAATTACATAGTTTATCTTCTTGTTATACTAATGATAAGTTGGGATTTAGCTAGTATTTTCAAAGTTTTGTCAGGAAAATACACTTCTGTTTTTGTGCGTTATTTCACTGTGGCTTCTGCCTTTCAAGATCAACTCAAAAAATTATCTGAAAATAAAGAAAAAGAGAAAAAATTTAAATCATTAGTCATTTCAAACGAAATTTTACATATTTTAATTATTTTAATTTTGCTAGGTGGCTCTTTATCAAATCGTATTCCCAACATAGTATGGATTTGTCTTTTCTCTTATCATGCTATCTCCATGGTCATTCGTTACATTACCCGAAAGTTGTTGGAAAGTGATTCTTAAATAAATAGAAAAGTTCCTACAATCAGACTAAAGAGACAGATTGTGAGGAACTTTTTCTATTAACTATACAAATTTAACTTCAATAACTTTATCAAATGCTTTCGCGATATCATTCATCGTCTTAAACGTCACATTCATATTTCCGTTTTCAATACGTGCAATCGTAGATTGCGGCTTTTCAACTTTTTCGGCCAATTGTCTTTGGGTCAATCCTTCGGTTTCTCTCAACGTTCTTAAAGCAACAGCGACTTCTAAGCGTTCACTTTCACCCACAAAGGCTTCGTCAAAACTTTTATCTTTTGCACGTCGACGAGAAATGTAGCTACTTACTGTACTTGTCTCCATTCGTTATTCCTCCATAAATTTTTTTCGGATCTCACGCGCCCGTTTTTTCTCATTTTCGGGTGTTTTATCAGTTTTATTCGTAAAACCATGCGTAATAACATACCGGTTATCAACCACATGAAAATAAAATACCCGTTGGATATTTGAACTTACTTTTGAGCGAAGCTCATAAAGATTCATTTCTAGTTTTTTGATCCATTGATTTCTTGCTGCTATCGGCAGGCCATATTTTTCCGTTTTCTCAATCACCGCTAACAATTTTACAGCGTCTTTTTCAGGTAAAGAATCAAAAAAATCTTCAAACTCACTTGTGCCATCTGGCCGTTTAATATACTCAAATATAGGATTCGTCTTCATAGATATGTGATAGCATATATACTATCATAACTCAATCGATTTTGACGGTTTACTTTTTCTGTAAGCCTCATTTTTCCGGATCAAACACCGGGAAAATCAAGCGCATAAAGGGCCATTTTTTTCGACGCCAACGCCGAAAAAAAACGGCTTGATCTTGCCAAAAAAAGAGACCGAAATGCACACATTTCCAGTCTCTTTTTTTGGCTCAAAACGGCCACGTTTTGACCGGGTTTACAGGGGGATTGGGGGAGCAGCGCGTCCCCCAACAAGGTCGTTTGCGCCACGAAGTGGCTAGCAAACATAGAGCTTGCCAAACCCCTTCAACCAATCATACCACTGGAAACCGAAAGCGTTTTAGTGGTATGATTGGTTTCTGAACGACAGAGAAGAAAAACAGGGGGTGGGACGTTGAGCGAACGAGAGATTTTTGAGGACACTTCAGCTGAGAGAAACCCGAAGCGCAAAGAGCCGAAACAAATCAGCTTTCGAGTGAGCGAACCCGAATTTGAAAAGTTGAAGCGCTCCGCTGAAAGTTTGCAAATGAGTGTGCCGGCTTTTGTCAAAAGCAAGGCACAAGGGGCTAAGCTCGTGACACCAAAAGTGGACCGAGCAGGCGCGATTGAAATCGCCAAACAATTACGCGCGATCGGCAACAATATCAACCAGATGGCACGAGCCACAAATGCGGCAGAACTCGATCCGAATTTAGCCACCAACCTAACGGCTGAATTGCAACAAGTACAAAAGGAGTTGAATCAGGTATGGCAACAATTAAATTAGCCCGCAGCACCAGTTGCTCCCGCTGCATTAACTACGCTGAACCGCGTGCGACCGTCAAAAGCGGCTTAAATTGTGATGTCACTTATGCCAAAACCCAAATGAAAGCCACCCGCATAATCTATGGAAAAGACGATAAGGTCCAAGCGCATACCCTTATTCAGTCATTTAAGCCCGGTGAGGTCACTCCGGAACAAGCAAACGAACTAGGTTACGAATTAGCGCAAAAAGTTGCTAGCGGTCACCAGGTGGCCATTTACACGCATACGGATAAAGACCATATCCATAATCATTTAGTCATTAATAGCGTCAATCTGGATACGGGTCTGAAGTTTCAAGCACATGGCGTGGAGGCAATTGAAAAAGTGAAAGAAATCAACGACGAAATTTGTTTGTCTCATGGCTTAACCGTTCCAGAAGAACCCGCTCAAATTCGCTACACTGCCGCAGAAAAAAGCATTTTAGAACGTCCTGGACAGACCAGTTGGAAAGATGAGATTCGAGAAAAGATCGAACAGGCCAAACAAACAACCCCTAACTTTGACGCATTTAAAGAAAAACTGGCTGACAATGGCGTAAACGTGATTGAGCGAGGAAAAACAGTGACGTATCAACATGTAGCAGAAAATAAAAAAGTCCGCGCTAAAAAATTAGGCGCAGATTACGAAAAGGAGACCATCATAAATGGCTTTGAGAGACAATTTGAACCAACAAACACCCGAAACGACAACCCAACAACCGAACCAATCAAGCTTGAACCAGGATCTGCAGCAATTGATTCAAGTATTGACCGAGATCCGGAACTACAGCGGAGCGACGCTGCAACAGAAAAGTTTGGAGAAAGCCAATCTGGAGAACAACTTACAAGAGATTCAACAAGTGACGACTACAGTCCTGAACAGCTTCAACAGCAACTTGAAAGACTTAGAAACCACACAGACCAACTACAACGAGACAGCTCAAAAGCAGTCAACCGAATCCTTGAAACACCTGAAAATAATCCTGAACGACCTGTTAGACAAAAACAAGACGGAGATCGCGAAGATTCAGCAAGAAATGAGCCAGAACAACGCCCAATTAAGCGAGTTCAACCAGACCGTCACCAAGACCATGGACCAAGTCTTTGAGAAACTAAACGCTGAAATCAAACGGACCAATCAAAAACTCACCATGCGAACGGTTGCAACGAATTTATATGCGAGTGTCCCGACCGGTATCGTTGTTGTAGCGCTTATGTGGCTACTAAATACCTTTAATGTATGGTAAAAATTTGTACCATTGAGAAAAGTTAGTGGTTTTAAAATACAAAAATGAAACAATTATTAGAAATAGAGAGTTAAAATCAATTTAAAGCCACTAAAAACGACGTTAGATACGTTTAAAGTTAATCAGCCGCCTTTTATAAGGTTTAAAGTTAAAGTTGAAATTAGAGCTGTTATTTTGGATTTAACACATGCAATGGTTCGAACCGTCGAGCGTAAGTCGAGACATTGAACGCTGCAGATGGTTTTGAACTATTAAAATTTTTTTAGCCTGCGGAGCAAGGCGTCCTTATTTGTTGTTTAGATGTTGAGATATTTATTAATATTAATATATGCTATTTCTTTATATTAGTTTTAATAAAGTTTTAAAAGAGTTTTAAAGATAAAAGAGTTTTAGAGGTCGGTTTTGACTTACTCCCACAAGGGATACAACTATAGTAAAGACGACATTTTGTCTTTACTATAGACGACATTTTGTCTGCGTATGGACGACATTTTGTCTGGCTATAGACGACATTTTGTCTTAGTAAAGACGACACTTTGTCTGTTTAAGAACGACATATCGTTTACATGTCGTCTATGAGTGTTTATAATGAAATAAACACTCATAAGAAAGGTGGCATTTTTGTTGAATGAAATTGTAAAATATGAAAATAGTTTAAACGATGTAAGTTTTAGAAAATTCAATCCTAATGAATTAGATCTATTTTTTTCAATATGCTCAAAATTAAAAGATAAATACACACAAGAAATCGAATTTAGTTTTGAACAATTAAAAGAATTGAGCAATTATTCGCCGACATCTGTTAAACGGTTTATGAATGATTTAGATAAAACGTATACTAAAATGCTAGGTCTTACATATGGGGAACGTACAGAAACAAGAATAAAACGTTTTGTATTATTCACAAAGTTTGATATCAATGCAGATACACAAACTGTAAAAATTGGTATCAATAATGAATTTGAATTTCTCTTGAATGACTTTGAAATGTTTACTAAATTTGAGTTAAGGGAATTTACAGAAATTAATAGTTCTTATACAAAGACGATTTACCGTAAATTAAAACAATTTAAAGGTACAGGCTTCTACACAGTCTCGATTGAAGAATTTAAACGATTATTAGATATCCCTGAAAGTTATCGTATGTATGATATAGACAGAAGAATCCTAGAAAAAAGTATTAAGGAGTTAAAACCATTCTTTAAAAGTCTAAGTTATAAAAAAGAAAAAGCTAAAAAAGGAAACAAAATTGAAAGAATTAGTTTTATTTTTGAGGAAAAAAAACAAGTACAGGTTCCCTTATATGACTGGGTTAATAATAAAGAGATAAAAACACAATCTGAAAGATATAAGAGTGAAAAGTCCAAACAAGAAAAATTAAATACTAGTGTCGTTAGTTAGATTCATTTAAACTATTGTTATAACAACATTTAAGGTGGTTTTATTTATGAATAAGGATAGTAATTTTATAGAATACATATCGCCTAATGTCGCTGCGAAGAAATTAGGAATTGCAGTAACAACCTTGCGAAAATACTCTAGTTTGATTGAGAAAACGAGCGGAAACAAGTCTTATTTTAATCGTGATAGCAATAATAGTCGATTATACACAAATAGCGACGTATCGGTTTTAAAACGGGTGGTAGCGCTAAAAGTACGCCCTGATTTTTCCCTTGAAAAGTCAATTAAACAAGCATTATCAGAAAACGACGTATCGGACGTATCAGATACCGATATCCGTTTTGAGAGCGACACATCTAACGATATGCAACCGATTCAAGATGATAAAATCAAAAAATACGAGTCACTTATTAATCAACTAATTGAAAGTAACCTAAAATTGTCAGATCAATTAGAAGTTGCTATTGTAAAGTTAGAAAATCACGATAAAAAATTACTGGAACTAGAACAAAGTTCACCAGAGAAAGTAAGTATATTTAATCGTATATTCAAAAAAAAATAATTATATTAATTTAGTATGTTTTGCCAATTTTTAAACAAAGAACTCCCACCATAATAAAATGGTGGGAGTTCTTTGTTTAATGGTGATTATGTCAACAAAGTTTTAATTTACATTTAAAATATTAATTTTTTAAATTATTTCTTCTTCTTACTCTTAAAAGTTCAATTAAAGTAAGTGCTATAGCTGTATATAATCCTCCGCCGATAAAACTTTTATTTACTATATATTCTATTGAGATACCAATAAAACTAGTAAATACCATTATTAGTATGACATAAACATATGGGTGTTTCTCTGTAAATTCTTTATACTTTTTAAACATAAAATCACCTCTAACCTATATAGCTACTTTATAGCTACTTCGTTTTGTATTTAGTTGCAACATGTTTTCCTGCTGCATTATACCCTTTGCTCATATAAAATTCTACCCAGCCATTCCCGCTTGTATCCCATTTTTTTGCAACTGCAGTTCCTGGAGCATTTCCTAATTTAGTCCATTGGGCTGAATTCAGTAATCCTGTTACAGCAAGTACAGGTAATCCAATTGTTCCAGCTACCCCAGCTATTCCAGTGTAAAAAGTAGTATTAATTGCGCCTGCTAAAACTCCTCTACTAACTGATATGCGAGTGTTCGTCCAAGCTCCCCATTTAGAAACACTAGTGCTTCCAGCAGCAGCTCTTGCTGTTTTAATATTTTCTTCGTAGATTATAACCACTGGACCATCTTCTTCATATTCAATTGTAAAATTTTGAGAATTAATAGTATCATCAGAATTTTCTCCACTATCAACTATTATAGGTTCGTCAGCTTGAATATCATTTTCTAAAATGCTTTCCTCTGTAACATTAACTTCTCTAATCTCATCTTCAGAAAAAACAGAAGCACTTACATATGTAGGTAAAGCATAACTCGCTAACATACTTCCTGCTAGTAAACTAAGTACAATTTTTTTCATTATAATTTTCCTCCTATTTTGTATAAAACTTTTTATTTTTCATCATTTAGAACTACAAAACTACAATTATTCACTATACCCTCCTTTTTCTTTTTATAACTTAATTATGTTTATATTCGGCTAAAATTAAAAGAACGCTATTAGTTACATAGTAGCAACCATTAGGTGCTAAAAGGCAACTAATAGATTATAGTCAATGATCCTTACTTTCGGTATGATAGAATAAAGAAGAGCAGAAGGAGGAATAATTATGGCCTTAGGAGAACGATTGAAGGCAAGTAGAGTTAATAAGGGCTATTCGCAAGGAGATGTGGCCGATTATTTACATATTTCAAGACAGTCCATTTCAAAATGGGAAAATGGCAATAGTTACCCTGATTTAGATAATCTAGTAAAGCTAAGTACCTATTACGAAGTTTCGATTGACGAATTACTAAAAGAAAATCAGGAACTTAAAAGAAAGATTGAAGAAAATGAAGTCAAAATAGAAGAAAATGTTCAAAAATTAGATTTTATTCGTGGAAATACAGATAAAGACGAAGGTTTAATCCTGTTAATTCTTGCTTTTATAGGAAGTTTAATCCCCCCAATTGGTTTAATTCTAGCCCCTATTATTATTAAGAGAAACAAAAAAACAAACACACTCTATAAGTTTGTTTATCTAGCGTGTGTTTGTTGTATTATAATGAATGCTTATGCTCTCTACTTTACGATAGGTAATTATTTAGGTTGGGGGACCACTACCGTAGAATTAGTTGATTAATTCAATAGGTTACAATAATTTTATTATTTTGAAGTGTTGCACGAACATTCACCGGGCTGTTCAGTTTTAGCATAATCATATTTATGTAGTAAGTAGCTTGTTTAGAATTATCCACTTTTAAACTTGAATTACGAACACTTCCTATGTAATTGTTTATAGAAGGTGAGTGCGCCTTAGTAATAGAGTTTCCTTTTATATCTATTTTATAGCTTACTTTCCATTGCAGAGCTCGTTCTTTTGTGACTTTATAGGTATTATTTTTGATACCTCTTGCCATAATAGAAAATTGAGGTTCTTCTTCAATGGTAATAGTGTAGGTCTCATCAGGGGAATCTCCAACTTCAAATTCTTGTAGTCCACCTTGATCTATATCGTAACTTACACTGTTCACGGGGGTAGTTAAAAGTTCTTCAGCTTGTACCTTTGTTGTACTGTTAAGAGTAAAAATAGTGAAAAAACTTAGAGCAAAAATGATTTTTTTCAAGTGAATTCCTCCAATTTTTATAATACCGGTAGTGATAAACTGATATGTATATCCTTTATTTGGGATAGTTAGCTCTTTTGTTTAATTAGTTTTTCTTCTGAAGCTGAAAATTTCGATTAAAGTAAAAAGGTTATTATTCCAATAATTGCAAAAATTAACATCGTTATTATTAGTGTAGTTAGGATTATTTTCAATTTTTTTTGTTGCATTAAATCACCTTTCTATTTCTATTTTTTTAGTCAACTAGATCTGATTTTCTCAGTAAATAATAACCAATAATAATTAGAGCGTATCCCAAGCTGATTTTTTTGTTTAATACAGTAACAATAGCTAAACAAAAAATAAGAAGAGACAAAAATTGATAGCAGCTTCTTTTAGTTATTTTTTTCATTATGATATCTCCCATAACCATTCTCCTAACCTAGTAGTTCATAATTAAATTATCTATCTTATCTTATGAAACGAAAAGAACGCAATGGTTTACATGGTAGCAACCAATGGTTGCTACCATGTAAACCATTGCGTTATAGTCATACTTCCTTACTTTCATTATGATAGATATAAGTAATAAGCAAGGAGGAATAACATTGTTATTGGGAAAAAAACTAAAAAGTAGTAGAGTTAAAAAAAAATATTCACAAAATGATGTAGCAGAACAGTTACATATTTCAAGGCAATCTATTTCCAAATGGGAAAATGACATCAGCTATCCTGAATTAGATAACCTGGTTAAATTAAGTACCTATTATCAAGTTTCAATTGACCATTTATTAAAAGAGAAGCCCTAAAAAAATAGATCTAATTCGATTGAAAAAAAATTAATTATTCATTAAGAGGTAGCTATAATAACTGAATTTATTTATACTTAAAAGAGAAAATTAACCAGAAGGAATGATTATTATGATAGGAACACTTGGAGATTCTCAGGCTAATTATAAAGCGATTATTCAGTCAGAAAAATTAAGTAATTGTAGAAAGAACGACTTACTTAGAAATGTTCTAACGGACATTGAGATTGTCTTTTTTGGAACACATGATAAGGAACAAGATCTCATCCAACAACAAGAAGAAGCTAAACAGCTTTATAATGACATTAGTATGAATTTTCTTGCTTGTTAAGATTAAAAAAAGTCGACAGTGAACCTAATCTGTCGGCTTTTTCTAGTTTAAAAGTACTAAAAACCTAGTCTGAAATTCAATAACGTCTCGCTGATTTCATCTTCATTGATTCCAATATAGCGCTTGGTAATTTTCTCGCTGCTATGACCGAATATTTCCATCAGTGTAGCTACGTCTTTGGTTTTCTTGTAATAGTGGTAACCAAACGTCTTACGTAGCGTGTGCGTCCCAATATCGTCTCTTCCTAACAGCTTAGCGACCTTTTGAAACATCTGATAGACCGTATTCACTTCCACATGGCCACCTTTGGTGCTCGGAAACAAATAATCCTCTGGTGCTAAGTCTTTCGTGTATTCTAAAATCAAGTCCTGCAGACTACTCAAATACAAAATACGCGTTTTCCCTGTTTTTTTCTCTACAATACGAGGGTTTTTGGAAGAAATCAGGTCTTGTTTCTTCAATTTTACAATATCCGACATGCGTAAACCGCTATTAATCCCGATCAAAAACAGAAAAACATCCCGATCCGCGTTTTTATTTCTTCTCAAACAGAATAAAAAGTCGTTTATTTCTTGTTGCGTTCTTAATGGTTGGACGTTGTAACTCATTTAAAAGCCCTCTCCTCTCACAAAAGTGATACATGATTTTGTTTAGTATACCATATAATCGTGTGTTGAAGGACGAACTAAAAAAAGAACCCTATTGGAATAGGATTCCGGATACACGATTTTATCCAATTTCATGTATTTAATATTTATAAAAAGCATTAGATAACTTAAAGGAACGATTGGCTATATAATTTAATTGATCTTTCCATATTGACTAAACAAAATAAGGTCACTATAACTACTGTGACCTTATAAATTAATTTAATTAGGAATAATTGAATTTATCTATTTTTGTACACTGTTAATATCCATATCTAATATTGGATATGGAAGTCAATTCTTTTAGTTTTTTAGATTGATAGTCTGATAGAGTAACTCCATCATTTCTGATTGCTTTAGAAATATCTAAGTTCATACGACTTAAAATCATAGGAATAGAAGCGCCCTTTTGTTCTAATTCTTCAAAATAATTCTCTAATACATTTTGTAGCGACTCGTTTTCTAAGTTTGTTTTTAAATCATCTAATAGATCAGTAATAATATTTGCTGCTTGTTTTGCTCGTTCATTTCCTCCGGAATACCATTTTGTTTTGCCCATAAAATATCGCTCCTTAATTATAGTCACACGTGAGTTTAGTTGCTATTGTACTTTCTTTATAGTCTATTGAAGTTAAACTATTTTTGCTAATATAGCGCAATTGTCGACACCTTAAATGGTAAGCATACTCTATTATAGTTCTGTATTAATTGTCCCTTCAATAAACTTATTTATTGATAATAAACAATTTAGAACTACTCTTTTTTTTAGTCTAGCTATTTATACATAACTTAAGTAGATTAAAAGTCATCTAATGACTCGTCAAAATGACTATTTTCAGTCAGATTATTATAAAATGCTGCATATGTACAATATACATATGGTTTTAACCATAGAAATCCGATTCCTAGAGATAGAATGCTTAAAATGCCCCAGCCAATAAAGCTTAACTGTAATACAAAGTATTCCCACTTATGGCCATCCATCATTTTTCTACTTTCTGTTATGCAATCGAGAGCAGATACTTTTCCATTTTCAGTTAGTATTTTTTGATCTTTATAAATGAAATAGGCTTGAGAATAAGATATTGTTTTTATAATTCCTGGTACGATAAAAAGAAATGCCCATAATAAGGTAAAAAATCCGGTGAAAATATAAATTAAAAACGTACCTAAAAAGTATTTTTTAGTGAATATTTGAAAAGCTTGTTTAACTGGTTCAATACGCATAGTTGGGTTTCTTAACCAATCTAAAAAAGTATATGAAATACCAACAGCAATAAACGTAGATAAGGCTCCAAAGATGGTAGACCAAAAGTCTTCAGTATATGATGACTCATACCTGTTAATATTAGTCCCTATATCAGAAAATAAACCGATTATTTGCTGAATAAAGGAATAGGATAATAAAGTAATCGCTACCCCTATTATTGTTAAAATTATTGGTATAGCACTTAATAAAATGGCTTCTTTCCATCTGCCACGTAATACCTCTTTCACCTCCGCTTTTAATTCTTTTCGACTCTTATATCTTTCCAAAAAACCATTCCTCTCGCTACTTGTTTTTACCTATCTGTTTAGATTGAAATAATAGTAGGTATAAAATATTATTTCGAAGAAAATAAGTTATCTATTATGTGTACCATTCAAGAATAACCTTTCTAACCCCCTTCTAATCGACACCTTATTATCTACCAAATAGTCCTAATTTAATAGAACTTATTGGTTTCCATAGTAGCAACCAGTGGTTGCTACTGCTATTTTAGTTATTATTTCTTTCTATAAGAAAAATAATGATTGTAAAAAAGTAACCCTGTATTAACAAGGTTCTAGATACATATTTCTATGTAAAATAATGTATTTTAGACCATAAGTACACAGGATACTTGTGTACTTATGGTCTATATTTATCAATACAAATTTTTATCTAATTTCATATATTAATTATTGCTGTACAGAAGATTGTAGCGGTTCTGTTAAAAATTCTTGTGATTCTTCGACATAAATACGGTGCCAAACCATAAAAGTTAAAGCTGTCCATATTTTACGCGAATAATCTATCTTACCTATGCGATGATTAATTAAGAGGTCTTCAATATAACCTTTATTTAATAAATGCTCTGTTTGAGATTCCCGTATAATCGTCAATGCCCAATCATACATTTCATCTTTTAACCAATGACGGATTGGAACTGGAAAACCTAATTTTTTACGGTAAATAACATTTTCTGGAACAATGCCT